>CAVUEC010000014.1:0-554552 GCA_963740415.1 Candidatus Eiseniibacteriota bacterium | reverse complement strand
CGCGGACATCGCGGCGGTCCTTTCCGTTTCTCGCCGGGGCCGGCACGCAATCCGTGTCCGGCGCCTTGATTCCCATCTACGGGAGGGCCTGATGGCTTCCTCGAAGCCCAAGGTTTCCAAGGGGGCGAAGATCGCCCCGGACCCTGTCGTTCCGGGGATCACGGTCGACCAGCTCGTCGACAGGCGTTCCTCGCGTACAACGGCGCGCGACTGCGCGAAGCGTGCCGCCTCCTCGTCGAGAAGATGCTGGAGCCGGACGTCACGGTGGGACTGACGCTGAGCGGCGCTCTGACGCCGGCGGGCCTCGGGCGCTCGTGCCTGATCCCGCTCCTCAAGCACGGCTTCGTGGACTGGATCATCTCGACCGGCGCCAATCTCTACCACGACACGCACTTTGGGATCGGCCTCACCATGCACCAGGGCCGGCTCCAACGTGGACGACGTCGTGCTCCGCGAGCAGGGTATCGTCCGGATCTACGACATCTTCTTCGACTACGACGTGCTGCTCTCGACCGACGCCTTCTTCCGCGAGGTGATGCGCCAGCACCCGAATTCCGGAAGCCGATGGGCACGCGCGGAGTTCCATCACCGGGTCGGGGCGCTACGTGCTGGAGCGCGAGAAGGCGCTGGGACAGACGAAACATCGCTCCTGGCCCCGGCCCACGCGCTCGACGTGCCCGATCTACACGTCGTCGCCGGGCGACAGCTCGATCGGCATGAACGCGGCCGCGCTATGGCTCGACGGCGAGCCGCGATCCAGTGGGACGTGTTCCGGGACGTGAACGAGACCGCGGCGATCGTCTATGGCGCGAAGAAGTCGGGCGGCAAGAGCGCGATCCTGATCCTGGGCGGCGGCTCGCCCAAGAACTTCGCGCTCCAGACGGAGCCGCAGATCCAGGAAGTGCTCGGGCTCGCGGAGGCGGGCACGACTACTTCCTCCAGGTCACCGACGCGCGGGTCGACACGGGCGGCTCTCCGGGCGCCACTCCGGCGAAGGCCGTCGGCTTGGGGGAAGAGCTCGATCCCGACCGGCTGCCCGACGCCGTCGTGGCCTACGTCGACAGCACCATCGCGCTGCCCATTCTCACGGCGTACGCGCTCTCAAAGCGGCCGGCCGGCCGCTCAAGCGGCTCTACGCGAAGCGCGAAGCGCTCCTCGAGGAAATCCGGGCGGCGGATACCTGGACGCCCGCGGCGCAAAGCGGTCCGGAGGGTCCGTCGGCGGTGGAGCCGTGTTGGCGGCGCGATCGCGGCTCGCTCGGCTCCGCGCTGGCATTGGCCGCGCTGGGGACCACGCTCGCTACACGGGCCGAGGCGGCCGATCCTCGAAGCTCCCGCTTCTGCTCGTCCTGTCACAGCGATATCGCGAAGCAGTGGCAGGCTTCGTCCATGGCTCGATCCTGGACCAATCCCGTCTTCCAGGCGTTCCTGGCGGACGCCAAGGCGGCGCTCGGGCCGTCGATTCAGGCCAACTGCATTTCGTGCCACGCGCCGCTCGCCTCGGTTACCGGCGACGCGAATGTCGAGGGCGACATCAACCAGGAAGGCGTGACGTGCAACTTCTGCCACAACGTCACCGCCGTGGACGTGTCGCCGAAGCCCGCGTCGTACACCTGGGATCCGTCGGATCCCAACAAGATGCAGGGACCCTACAACGACTCGGACGCCGGCAACACGCACTCGTCCGCGTTCAACCCGCTCTTCAGCCAGGGGGAGTTCTGCGCCTCGTGCCACTGGTACGCTGACGATAAGGGCACGCTCACGTTCGAGGGCACGCACCCGAGCTGGAAGGGATCCAAGGCGGCGGCAGCCGGCACGCAGTGCCAGGACTGCCACATGCCGCCGGGCCCCGGAAAGATAGCGATCACGGCAAAGGCGAGCCGCGACAAGATGTGGGCGCATCACTTCCTGGGCGCGCACACGCCCGGCGTCCTGGATTCCACCGCGACGCTGGCCGCGGCGATCGAAGGTGGAAAGCTGAAGCTCACGGTGACCAATCGCCGTGGCGGCCACTCGCTGCCCGGCGGCGGCGCTTCGATGCGCGCGATCACGCTCGAGGTGTCCTACGCCAACGCGGCCGGCGCGGAGTTGAGCCGCGCCCTGGTCCAGACCTACGACACCGAGTTCGCGGACGCGAAAGGAAAGTCGCCCGTTCCCAAATGGCTGGCCGCGTCGGTCGCGCGCAGCAACGAGATCCCGGCCGACGCCGCCAAGGTCGAGTGGGCGGCGATCCCGGCCGGCGCCAAGTCTGCGGAGGCAATCTTGACGTATCACTTCCTGCTGCCCGCCTACCGCGACGCGCTCGTCGCGAAGAAGGTGGACCTCACCAGGCACGAGCCGGTCGTGATGGCGCGCGCCAAGGTGGCTTTGCCGTGAAGCCCATCGCCGCGGAAACTCCGGTCCCGCTCCTCGACTTGAGCCTCGCGCACCGCGAGCTCGAAGAGGAGCTGAAGCGCGACTTCGAGCGGGTTCTCCGCTCCGGGCAGTTCATCCTGGGCGCCGAGCACGACGCCTTCGAGCGGGAGCTGGCCGCCGCCTGCGGCGTGCCGCACGCGGTGGGGCTTTCCTCGGGAACGTCCGCCATCACGATCGCGCTCCAGGCGCTGGACATCGGGCAGGGGCACGAGGTGATCGTTCCGGCGTTCACCTACTTCGCCTCGGCGAGCGCGGTGACGGCCGCGGGGGCGACGCCGGTGTTCGCGGACGTCGAGCCCGTGCGGCTCGGCCTCGATCCGGCTTCCACCGAATCCAAGATCGGGCCCGCGACGCGCGCGATCCTCCCGGTCCACCTCTACGGGCTCGCGTGCGACCTCGAGCCGATCGTCGCTCTCGGCCGCCGCAAGAACATCCCCGTGATCGAGGACGCGGCCCAGGCCATCGGCGCCACGGATCGGAACCGCGCCGTGGGCACGGAAACGGCGGGCGCGACCCTCAGCTTTTTCCCGACCAAGAACCTGGGCGCGCTGGGGGACGCGGGAGCGTTCCTCACCACGCAGGCCGATCTCGCCGCGCGCATCCGTCTGTTCCGGGCGCAGGGAGACGCGGGGAACTACCAGCACACCGTGCTCGGCCAGAACGCCCGCTTGGACGCGCTCCAGGCCGCGTTCCTCCGCACCAAGCTGCGCCACCTTGGAAGGTGGATCGAGATGCGCCGCCAGACGGCGACCCGCTATCGCGAGGCCCTGAAGGGCGCACCCGTCACGCTGCCGCCCGAGCCGCCCGGCGCGAAGCACACGTACCACCAGTTCACGATCCGCGTGCCGGAGCGCGACCGGCTCCAGGCGCATCTCCGCGAGCGCGGCATCGCGACGCGCGTCTACTATCCCATCCCTCTGCATCTGCAGCCCTGCTTCGCGCCCTTCGGATATCGGAAGGGAGACTTCCCGATCTCCGAGCGTCTTGCCGGCGAGGTGCTCTCGCTTCCGATGTTCCCAGGCATCACCGAGGAGCAGATCGAGCGCGTCGCCTCGGCGATCCGCGAGTTCTACGGCGGCGCCGGGACGGGCGCCTAGGTGCCGCGCCTCCTTCGAGTCGCTCTCTCCGTAATCGGAATCGCGATCGCGGCTCTGGCGTTGCTCGTCGCGGCCGCGTGGTTCCTCATGCCCAAGGACTGGATCGATCAAGAGGCGAGGCGACTGGCCGGGAACGTCGCGGGAGCGACGGTGCGCTGGGACCGCCTCGATCCCGGGCTCAAGTGGCTGGCACTCGGCGTTCGGATCCAAGGGCTCTACGTCCGGATGCCCGCGGAGGGGATGGGCGAGCCCCAGGTCGAAGCCCGGGTTCGCGACCTCTTCGTCAGCTTTCAGCTCCTTCCGCTCCTCTCGCGGCGCGTGGAGATCTCCGCGGCCAGCGTGAACGGGGCGGGGATCGCGCTCACGGAGCGGCCGGCCCTTCCCGAATCCATCCGCGCGGCGGTTCCGCCTCCCAAGACGCCGCCCGCCGCGATGGCGCTCCTCCTGCCCCGGCTCGATCTCGACGACATCGACATCCGCACCCGCGACCTCGTGGGCGGCGGGATCGACATCCGCCGGCTTTCGGGGCGGGCCGAGCTCGTGGGGACCGTCGACCATCCGCAGGCGGCCAGCCTGACCGCGCGCGCGGAAAGCCTCTTCTGGAAACCCTCGGCGAACGACAAGAGCCTTCTCCTGCCGTCCCCGCTCAAGCTGGACGCCTCGGCGAAGGCGGACGAGAGCGGAAGGAAGCTTGTGGTCGACCGCGGGTCGGTGGACCTGGGCCCGCTCGAGAGCACGCTGTCCGGTGAAATTCTGTTTTCGCCCGCCGCCGCTGCCGGCGCCGCAGGCACTCCGAGCGGAAGCACCGCCGCAAGCGGCCCGGAGCTGGCGCTGGAGGTGAAGGGGGCGCCGCAGGCGATCCGCTCCACCGATCCGGCCTTCAGTTCGCTCGCGTCCGCGTGGCCCGTCTCGTGGTCCACGACCGCGTCCTGGCTCGTCCGGATCACGGGCCCCGCGTCGGCGCCGGTCCAGACCGGGAGCGTCACGCTGAAGCCGATCTCCGTGACCTCGGGCGCGAACACGTTCTCGCTCGCCCAGGCGGTCGCGGTCTGGACGACGAAGCCGGACCGAACCTTCACGTCGCACGTCGAGGCCGCGGATCAGGGCCTGGAGGTTTCGCTCACCGCGGGCGGATCCATGGCTCCCGGCGGTGCGACGAGCGGCACGGTGAACGTGCGCGCGCTCGCGTCGAGACTCAACGGGCTGATTCCACAAGGACCAACGTTCCGCGAGGGGACGCTCGCGTGCCGCGCCGTGTTCACGTCCCAGCCGCCCGCGCTTCCCTCGGTGGGGTGGACGGCGACGGGAGAGGGGGTGGCCGGCGACATTCCTGGCCTCATGAAGCCGATCCGCGCGATGAACTTCGACGTTCGGGGCGACGAGCACGTCGTCTCGGTCCGCTCGTTCGTGGCGACGGTCGGATCGACGACCGCGTCGCTCACCGGAACCGTCCTGCCCGGGAAACCGCTCGGCACGGGAGCGTTTCGCGCATCGCTCGACAAGCTCGTCGCCGAGGAGTGGGCTCCGCCGCCGGCGGCCAAGGGCAAGGCGACCCCGCCGTCCAGCGCGCCGCCCGCGGCCCCGCTGCCCATTCCGCTTCGCGCGTTCGACGGCATCATCACGATCGGCGAGCTTCACTCCGGGAAGACGACCGTGCGCGACGTGGTGGTGCCGGTGAAGTACGCCGACGGAACCCTCACGGCATCTCCGATCACCGGCCGCATCGGAACCGGCACGATCGGGGGAGACCTCACGCTGCGGGACCTGATCTCGAAACCATCCTACGCGCTGAGCATGAACGTGAAGCGCGCGCCGGTGCAGGATCTCGCCGGCGGTCTGATCCCGTTCAACGTTCCGCTGACCGGCTTCGCGAGTGGAATGGTCGACCTCACCGGCCCGGGCATGCCGGGCCAGGAGGTGGGCGATTCGCTCCGCGGCTCGCTGACGGGCACGCTGGAGGATGGAAAGATCATGGAGACCCCCACCATCATGGGGCTTCGCAACGCGCTGGGCCTGGGCTCGACCGGCTCCGCGGCGGGCGATCTCGTGTTCAAGACGATCACCCACTCGCTCCGGATCGATCGCGGACGTCTCCTCCTCGACAAGGTGAAGGGCGACGTTGGGAAGGATCTCTTCGAAGTGGCAGGCTCGATGGGGCTCGACCAGTCGCTCAACCTCGACATGCTTCTTCGGCTGGCGCCCGAGCGGATCAAGGGCAGCACGGCGTTCGGCGAGTTCGCGCGGTACGCGCGCGACAAGGACGGCCGGCTTCCGATCAACATCAAGGTGACGGGTACGGCGATGGCTCCCAAGTTCTCGATCAAGGGCGGCAAGACGCTCGATACGGCCGTTGGCAACCTGGCCCAGGAGATTGCGCGCGGCCTGGCCGAGGGAGGACGCCACGACAGCACGCGGACCGACTCCACCGCGGCGGCCGATCCCATCCAAAAGGGACGCGACGCGCTCAAGCGGCTCCTCGGCAAGTGACCGGATCCACCACCATGGCTCCCGCCGTCGAGGTGTCGAGCCTCACGCGGACGTTCCGCGGGCGCCGCCGCGAGCGGGACGTGCTCGCGCTCCAGGGCCTCGACCTCCGCGTGGAGCGCGGCGAGTGCTTCGGGCTCCTCGGCCCGAACGGCGCCGGGAAGACCACCCTCATCAAGATCCTCACCACGCTGCTTCTCCCGACCAGCGGCCGCGCGAACGTGGCGGGCTACGACGTCGTGAGCGACCCGCTTCAAGTGCGACGCCGGATCAACATGGTCTCGGGCGGCGACTCCTCCGGCTACGGGATCCTCACCGTCCGGGAGACGCTCCATCTCTTCGCGCGCTTCTACGGCGTGCCCGGTCCGGAGGCGCGCCGCCGGGCGGACGAGCTGATGGCGATGACCGGCCTGGAGGAGAAGGCCGATACGCGCCTCTCGAGCCTCTCCACGGGGATGAAGCAGAAGCTCAACTTCGCGCGCGGGTTCATGAGCGACCCCGAGATCATCTTCCTGGACGAGCCGACGCTGGGGCTCGACGTCGAGGCGTCGCGCGCCGTGCGCGCGTTCATCGCGCGGTGGGTCCGGGAGCGGCCGCACCGGTCGGTGCTCCTCACCACGCACTACATGGTGGAAGCGGACGAGCTCTGCGGCCGGGTCGCGATCATCGACCACGGAAGGATCCTCGCCCTCGACACGCCGCACGTGCTGAAGCGGGCCATCCCGACCGAGCCGGTCTTCGAGCTCCAGGTGGGCACGGGCGGAGCGAGCCTCGATTCCCTCCGCGAGATCAGCGGAATCAAGTCGCTCTCCCACCACGCGCACCCCGCGACGGGCGCGATCCAGCTCCGGATCGTCGTGGTGGAAGATCAGGTCATCGGGGAGGTGCTCGGCCGCCTCAAGTCGCTCGAAGTCCAGGTGCTCCACCTGACCAAGTCGGAGCCCACGCTGGAGACCGTCTTCGTCCACATGGTGGGACACGGGCTGGAGGACGAGCCGGCGCCCGAGATGGAGCCCGCGTGATCGGATCGATGACCTGGGGCGAGATCGTGCGGATGAACCTGGGCGCCATCGGCGCCAGGGCGCGGGTCCGCGTGGTGGCGTCGTGGCGCGAGAAGTCGTGGGTGGTGGGGGAGACGATCTTTCCGATCCTCGCGATGTCGGCCTTCGTCCTCGTCTACCGGGGGCTCAAGGCGCCGCCGATCTACGAGGCGTTCGTGGTGCTCGGCGGAGCCATGATCGCCTACTGGAACAACGTGCTCTGGAGCATGGCGAGCCAGTTCTTCTGGGAGAAGGAGCAGGGGCAGCTTCAGCTCTACCTCATCACGCCGGTGTCGCGGATGTCGATCCTGCTCGGGATGGCGCTCGGCGGCATGGCGATGACGACGAGCCGGGCCATCGTGATTCTAGCGTCGGGCACCTTACTGTTCCACGTGCCGCTCCCGCTCGACCGCGCGCTGCCCGCGTTCGGCCTGTTCCTGCTCACGCTGGGCGCGGTCTACAGCCTGGGGATGATCCTGAGCAGCCTCTTTCTCCTCTGGGGAAGGGAGGCGTGGTACACGGCGACGCTCTTCCAGGAGCCGATCTACCTCTTCTCGGGCTTCTACTTTCCGGTGCGCGCCATGGGGTCCGTCGCCGCGGGGATCGCGGCGCTCCTTCCGATCACGCTGGGCCTCGACGGGATCCGCCAGATCTTCTACGGCGAAGCCGCGCACGGGCTCATTCCGCTCGTGTGGATCCCGCCCATTCAAGTCGCGCTCTTGATCCTGTTTCTCTTCCTGGCCCAGCGGGCGCTCGCGACCATGGAGAATCTGGGAAAGCGCGAAGGGCGGCTCACGCTGAGGGGCGGGTGAAGCGGCTCTGGGAAGTGCTCCGCGCGTCGGCGTGGCTGGGATGGCAGGTCGAGGCGAACTGGGCGGATCCGTTTCTCTTCGTCGTCTTCGCCATCGCGAAGCCGCTCTCCACCACGCTGATCCTGTTCTTCATGGTGCGCGTGGTGTCCCAGGGACACGCGACGGCCGAGGCCTTCCTCTTTCTCTTCCTCGGGAACACGTTCTTCCTCTACGTGACCGAGGTCCTGATCGGGATCTCGTGGGCGGTGTTCCGCGATCGGGAGGACTACGAGACGTTGAAGTACATCTACGTGGCGCCGCTCCACCTGCTCCCGTATCTGCTCGGCCGCGGCGCGACCAAGATGGCGACCGCGACGCTCGGTGTCGTGGTCGCGCTCTTGTTCGGACAGGTTCGTGCTGGGGCTACCGATCGGAGGGGCAACCACCAACTGGGGCGGGCTCGTCCTCGCAACCGCGGTGGGGTTGATCTCGGTCGCGTGGCTGGGAATCATCCTGGCGGGCGCGTCACTCATCGTGGCCCGGCACAGCATCAATCTCAACGAGGGCCTGAGCGGGCTCTTCTACCTGTTGAGCGGTGCTGTGTTCCCGATCCAGATTCTCCCGAAGTGGATCCAGAGCATCTCGCTCGTGCTTCCGTTCACCTACTGGCTCGAGCTGATCCGGCGCCTGGTCACGGGGAAGTCGTACGCGGCGCCGCTCCTCGGAACGTCGGACGCCGGCCTCTGGATCGTCCTCTGCCTTTCCACCGTCGGGATCGCGGTGGTCGCGATGCTGTGGTTTCGGTGGTGCGAGGGCGTCGCGCGCTCCCGCGGCCTCATCGACTGGAAGACGAACTACTGAGTGGCGGAGCCCCCAGGTGGGGCGACACCGGAGTCAGCGGGTCGGTCCCCGCTACGCGGGGATCGGATTCCGCTGCTTCTTTCCCCGGAGCGCCTTTCCGAGCATGACGTTGACCGGATGGTTCCGGGGCAGCATCGGGACCACCGGTGGCTTACGAATCCCCAGCTTGCGCAGGGCATCGAGGGCCGCCTCGAATGACGGGTTCCACGAAAGGGCCTGGTTGTAACACTTGACCGCCTCGGCCCGCCGTCCCGCCAGCAGGTGGACCTCGCCGAGGTTGAAGTAGTGCTCGGGACGGTGGTACTCGGATTCGATTGCCCGGCGGCAAAGCCGCTCCGCGTCCGAGTACTTCCGCTCGACGTGAGCCAGCGCGACACCTTGGTAGCTCAGATAGCCGTGGGATGTGGGCTCCAGGAGAATGGCCTCCTGAAAATGATGCAGGGCATCCCCGTACCGGCACGCGTACATCATCCGGACCCCGGTGAGGAAGTGCTCCCGTCCGATCGCTCCCACCACCGCCTGCTGCCTTTGACGACGTTCCTTGGACATTGCCATGGTTCAGACCTCCCTAGCTCGAGTGCGGGAAGCCAATGGCCGCAAGGGGCGTGCCGGGAAAGGTTCAATGGGGCCAAAATATTGAGCCTGTAACTGCCACTTTTACTGTATGTTGGAAAAGCTTGTTTACCTTGCACCTGATGCCTTGGGGGCCCTGCGTGCGGAACAAGAGCCTTGCCCTGCGCGAAATGCCTCTGTAATGTCGTGGTATCGGGCAAGGATGCCGCTTTTCCTCGAAGTGCTGAATCGAGCCACTTGAATGATGCCTGCGAGCAGCGCCGCTACAAAAGACTCCACCCTGATCGAAAGCTTTTTGAGGCCCAGCCTTTTCATACCTTCGCTTCATTCAAAGAAGAAGCCGGCGGTCCTTGAGGAATTGGTTCAGGCCCTCGTGCTGACCGGCGTTACCAAAGACCCGGGCACCGTCCTCGATCTGTTACTGCAGCGGGAGGGGATGGGAAGCACGGGAATCGGGAAGGGGGTCGCGGTGCCGCACGCCCGCTCGACCCTCATTTACGAGCGGGCGGTGGTCTTTGGTCGCTCCGTTCGCGGGGTCGACTTCGACTCGGCCGACGAGGGGCCGGCCCATCTCATCTTTCTGACCGTGGCACCTCCCTCGGACAGCGACCCGGTCTACCTCCAGCTGCTCGCCGAAATTGTCCGCGGGGTGCGCCTGGCGAAAACCCGCCAGAAGCTCCTCGAGGCCCCCGACTTCGCCACCGTCCAGGAGATCCTGGTTCATGCCGCCGAGTGAGCAGCTGAAGGCCCTGGTGAGGCTCCAGGACCTCGATTGGATGCTCCGGGAGGCAAAGGATCCGGAGCACTCGACCGAGGAGGCCCGGCTTGGGTTCGACTTCGGGAACGTTCACAAGGTGGAGCGGGCGCGGGCCGAGCTGGCCAGCCGGATCGACGCGCGGCTCCTCCAGACCTACGAGCGTATGAGCCGCCGCTTTTCGAGGGTGGTGGTCGCGGTGGATCGGAGCATCTGCCAGGGCTGCAAGATAGGCCTGCCAACCTCCACTGCCTCCCGAATCTCCAATGAGGCAAACATCGAGAATTGCGAGAATTGCGGGCGGATCCTCTACCGCCTCTAGAACGTTTCGCCCCTTTTTCAAGCCCCCAAAATCAGCTATAATTAGGGTCATTCGAAGGCCTCCCGACAGTCGTTCGGCCGGGGCCATCGCCGTTCCCGGAGGTACCTCGCGCCATGCTTCGACTTCGTGCTCCGCTCCTGTGCGCTTTCGCCACGCTGGCCCTGGCCGTGCTCGCCCTGCCGCTCCCGGGCTCCGCCGCCGACGGGCCCACCGTCGTCGGTCCCACGCAGATCCTGTTCATGGACGCGGACAGCGTCTACTACCTCCGTTCCGCCCAGTGGTGGTCGGGCAACGTGCGGCACCAGGAGAAGCTCCTTCTCCACAGCATTCGCATGCAGTACTGGGCCGACCATCTTCCGGGCGACATGCGGCAGGTGTTCGACGCGCTCAGCTATCCGACCGGCCGGCTGCTTCTCACGCCGGTGGGGCACACCGAGGAGTGGTGGTATTACGGACAGATGGACGTGCCGCTCCGTTTCCGCGACGGAGTTCTGCTGAATCCGGACCAATTCGACGTCTACCTACGCCGCGCAGAATCTTTCAGCCCGCGCGGGGGCAGCCTCTACTAGAATCCCAACGAGGCGACGTCCGTCGCCAGGGTCGACGATTACAGGGAGGGTGAAGTCGATGCGGCGGATCCTACGATCCGTGTGCCTGCTCGCCGCCTGCGCCCTCGCATGCGCGGTGATGACGTCGTTGGTGGCGCGGCACGCGCCGGCGGCGTCCGCACAGGATCCCGGAAGCCCGCCCGACTCCTCGGCCACTCCGCCCGAGCAAGGCGACGAGCTCGGCCCCGGGCCTGAGGTGGGACCGGAGCCGAGCGAGCCTACGCCCAGTGAGCCGCCGCCAGTGAGCCGCCGCCCAGCGAGCAGCCCGGCGCTGGAGCGCAGTCCGCTCCGAATACGGGCGCACCCGCGGACACGACCCACGCGGGCGCACCCGCCGACACAACCAATGCGGGCGCGCTCCCCGATACCACCGGCGGCTTCATCCCGGCCTACGGCGCGAAACCGGCGGCCGAAGCCCCGTTCGACACGCTGAGCCTGCCCACGACTACGCCGACCAACAGCGCGGCCGGACCCGCGGTGGGAGGGGCGCGTGCCGCTCCGCCTCCCGCGGCGGCCGCGCCGAAACCGCGCACGGGAGTCTTCGGCGTCCATCCGATCGCGATCCTGATCGGCCTGGCCGCGCTCAATTACTTCGTGATCAAGGCGGTCACCGACTGATGCGGCGTACCGAGCCCCGCCGAGGCGGGGGCCGCGCGCGTTGCCGGGAGGGCGGGAGGCGCGCGCGTTGCCCGGCGAATCCGAACTCCACGTCCGCTGGCAGCCGCCCGACTTCGCGCTCCGCCGGGAGGCGGAGCCGGTGCTCGCCGATTCGGTCCGCGAGCTTGGGCTCTCGGGCGTGATCCACGATTTACAGGTCTATGTGGACATGGCGAACCGGGACGATCACGCCTACATCGAATGGAACACGCACGATCATCGAGCCGCGAGGCTCTGGTTTGCGCTCGGGAATTTCGTCACCCCGGCGCGCCGCCGCTCGTGGCGGCGGACGTGGTCACGGCGCCCCGGAGCGCCGCCGCTCTTCCCGCGGCAATTCTCCAGGCGTAGCTTTGCCGAGGCGTGCCTCCACGAGCTCTGCCACTTGAAAGACGATCATGAGTCCGGGGTGGATCTCTCGGGCCACCCCGACCGGGACCGTGAAGCCTTGAACGAGCTTTGGAACGTGTGGATCGACGGGAGGCTCAATCGAAGGGGCCTGCCCGCGATGTCGCGCGCCGAGCGGCGCCGGGTCTTCGCGCGCACGCTGGAGCACAATCCCGGTTACGTAGGAAAGGGCGAGCGGATCTTCCGCGCGCTCTGGAGGGCCGACCATCTCGGCCCGAAGGAGCTTCGGGCGTTCCTCGACGAGCTCCAAGACATCCGCGCTGCACGGACGCGGCGGCGGAGGCGATGAGCGAAGAAACGATCGTCCGCGCCGTCGCGCGCACTGAGGAAGAGCGGCTTCGGTTCCTGGTGCGCGCCTCGCGGGAGCTGGCGCTCCTCAAGCGGGACGCCCTGGCGCGGAGGGCGCGCGACCTCTTCATCGGCGCGGGCTCCTTCTCCGAGTTCTCGCTCTGGGCCATCGACCCCAAGCGCCAGATCCTCTATCCCTGGACCCTGTGCAACACGCCCGTCGTGGGCCGCCGTCCGCGGCTCCGCATGGGCGAGGGACTCGCGGGTCACGCCGCCACCGAGGAAGTGCCCCGGTACCACGCGGAACTCCCCGAGTCGCTCTTCGTTGCGGCCGAGTGGGGCGGGCGCCCGCTCTCGCTTCTCCGCGGCGTGCTGACCATGCCTCTTCGCCGCGGCGGCGAGCCGCTGGGCGTCGCGGTCCTCCACAAGCTGGACCGGGAGCCGCCGCCGGAAGAGGAACTCCTGTTCTTCGGCGAGCTTTCGATCCAGCTCGCGATCGCCCTCGGCAACGCGCGGGTCTATTCCGAGGCCACGCGCGAGAAGGTGCAGAACCAGCTGCTCTTGGAACTGGGAACCAAGATCTCGGCCAGCCTCGAGACCGAGCGGCTCCTCGAGCAGATTCTCGACCTTGTGTTTCAGGTCGTCCGCTACGACGCCGCGGGCATCTACCTTGTCGACAAGCAGACGCAGTGGATCATGCGCCAGACGATCCGCGGCTACGACCCGGCGCGGGACGAAGCCGTGCGGCTGAAGGTGGGGAAGGGCCTGATCGGCTGGTGCGTGAAGACCGGGCAGGGCGTCATCGTCTCCGACGTCACGACCGACCCGCGTTACATGAACGCGCGGGACTCGACGCGGAGCGAGATGGTCGCGCCCATCCGGATCGGGAGCGAGGTCATCGGCGCCTTCAACCTCGAGTCGGACGAGCAGGACGCCTACGAGGAAGAGGACATGGAGCTTCTCACCGCGTTCGCCGCCCAGGCGGCGGTGGCCATCGAGCGCACCCAGCTCCACGAGGAGGTGCTCGAGAAGCGGCGCCTCGAGGGCGAGGTGGTGATCGGCCAGCGGATCCAGCGGACGTTCTTGCCGGACCGGAATCCGGAGTTGAGACACTTCGACATCGCGGGCGCGAACTACTCGTCGGATCTGGTTGGCGGCGACTACTACGACTACATCCGGATCGCCGACCAGCACCTGGGTATCGTGATCGGCGACGTGTCCGGGAAGGGAATTGCGGCGGCGCTCATCATGGCGTCGTTCCGGGCGTCGCTCATTGCCGAGATCCGGAACAACTACGCGATTCGCACCGTGCTCACCAAGGTGAACAAGTTGCTATGGGAGAGCGTGGAGCCCGACCGGTTCGTGACCGCGATCTACGGGGTGCTCGACATCGAGAACCGGCGGTTCACGTACGTGAACGCGGGGCACAACCCGGCGATGCTCTACCGGGGCGGCACCGATCGCTTTGAGACCCTGGACGCCACCGGGCCGCTCTTGGGCACGTTCGAAGCTGCGACGTTCAAGGAGCGCCAGGCGGAGATCGGGTCGAACGACGTGCTGGTCCTCTACACGGACGGGGTCACGGAGGCCATGAACTCGGCCGGGGAGCTGTTCGGGGAGTCCCGGCTCCAGGACGTGATCCGGGCCAGGAAGGACGAGACCGCGGCCACCATCGTCCGGGGGATCTGGGAGACGGTCCGGGCCTATCGGACGTCCGGGGTCCAGGACGACGACCTGACCCTCGTGGTGCTGAAGGGGCTGCCGACGTAGGGGGCGGTGGGGTCGGTGGTCGCGCGGCTGGACGGGGCTACCGGCGGGGCCCGTCGGCCAGGGCGGCCCAGCGATCGACGGGTGCCCTTTGGAGCCCAAAAACAGATCGGGTGGCGGGACCTAAGTCCTGCCACCCGACGTTTATGGAAGTTCCCCGTGAAGACCGTACCTAAGCAACCTGTTGAGGCTGTGTGAAACCCACCGGCGAACGCCGGGTCAAGCCACCTAGGAAACGTGAGATACAGGGAACTTCACACCCTCGACTAACCACTTAGACGCTTGAATGGGCGAAAAGTTCCGCGGTGGGGGGGATGTTTACCAAATTGCAATAACTATTATGCCTAAAGTGATGGGGTGTTGTCAATTGGAATCGTAGCCATCGAGTGTGAAGCCCCCCGGGCGGGGGTCTGCTATCATGGCAGCAATCAAAGATTTAGGTGCCGGAGTGGTGAAATTGGCAGACGCGCGGGACTCAAAATCCCGTGACCGCAAGGTCGTGTCGGTTCGATTCCGACCTCCGGCACCAAGTTTCCCCGGGCCCTGCGGGCGCCGGTCCAGACCCTCTCGGAGGGCCCGGTGACGCCAGCCGACTTTCAGATCCCACCGCTTTTCGACTACGCGGCCACCGTGGCTTGGGCGGTGAGCGGCGCGGTGGTCGGCATCCGGAAGCGCTTCGACATCACGGGCGTGTTCGTCATCGCGCTCCTGTCCGCGACGGGCGGCGGGCTCATGCGCGATGCCTTTCTCCTGCGGGTCCCGTCCTTCCTGACCAATCCGGTCTACCTTCCGCTCATCGCGGGGACCACGGTGGTCGTGGCTCTGTTCACCCGACTTCTCACGGGGAAGCTCAAGGGTCGCACCGTGAGCAAACTCGTCGACGTGATCGACGCTCTCGGGATTCCGGCCTTGGCGGTGATCGGGATGCAGCTCGCGGAGGAACGGGGGATTGCGGCCGCGGGCGTCGTGTTTGTCGGGGTCGTGAACGGATTGGGCGGCGGACTCCTGCGCGACGTGGTCGTCCGCGACGTGCCCACGCTGCTTCGGCCGGGCCAATTCACATCGCTGATGCTGCTCTCGGTCTGCGGATTGTTCCTTTGGCTTCGGGGCCAGGATCTTATGCACCCGACCGAGGCGGCCCTGCTCGCGATCGGCGCGTTCTTTCTCTTTCGCGTCATCGCGGTCCGCTTCAACTGGCAGTCGCGCCCGGTGGCGGGGGACCTGTCCGGGGACGAAGATCCGGGCAAAGAATCCTAGGCCCTCGCTTGGACTGCGGCAGGACCCCGTGTCGGTTTGATTCCGACCTCCGGCACCATGAAACAAGGGCCTCCGCGGTTCATCCGCGTCGGCCCCGTCCGCTGACCACACCCCAGTCCCGACGACTCCTACTTGAGCACCTGGAACGATCCCTTGATCGGCCCCTCCCCGGACTGAATGCGGTAGAAGTACGTGCCGGACGAGAGCCGGTTCCCCTGCTCGTTCCGGCCGTCGATCGTCACCTCGTGGACGCCCGGGGTGAGGTACTGCCGCTGCATCAGATTGCGAACCATCCGTCCCCGCACGTCGAAGACCTGCACCGAGGCCTCGCCCGGAGCCGTGGTCACGAACATGAGCTTGGCCTGCGGATTGAGCGGGTTCGGGGAGACGGAGGAGAGCTGGCCGGCGTCGAGGAAGCCGAACTTGACGACGCGGATCGAGACGTCGCCGTTGATCTTGCCGCCGTTCGAGAGGTCGGCCGCCATCGTCGCCGTCACCGTGGTGGTTCCGTTCCCGACGCTCGCGAACAGGGTCTTCATGTCCTTCTGCGTGAAGCAGACGCGAAGCTCCGACTGGCCGTTATGGTTCGTGTCGCCGCCCGAGATCGTCTTGCACCGGGCCGGAACAGTGACGCCGTTGTACGAGAGCGTGATCGAGGACGTGACGACGTCCGTGACCTGGAAGTTGTTTGCGATCGGCTCGAGGCGGATGTAGGCCCCGAGGATCTGCGGGAGGACGTAGTTGAAGTCTCTCAGGAAGAACACGTTGGCGGGCAGGGACGTCTGGATCGACGCGGTGGTGACATCGTCGCCATACAGCCCGCCCGGATCCGTGACACGGAGGGTCACATTGTAGGTCCCCGGTGCCGAGTACGTATGGACCGGCGTGGCGCCGGTTCCGGCATGGCCGTCGCCGAAATCCCAGGCGTACGTCAGTGCGTCGCCGTCCGGATCCGAGGATCCGGATCCGTTGAAGGTGAGTGGGGCGCCCGCGAATCCCGTGTACGGGCCACCGGCATCGGCCGTTGGTGCGCTGGGACCCCGGCAACACCTCGACCGTGATGGTTTCGGAGTCGCTCAACGGCGGGACTCCGTTATCGGTGACTCCGCACGGTGATCGCATGGATGCCTTCTTGCCCCGGCGACGGGGTCCACGTGAACGCGCCCGTCCCGCAACTCATCGTGGCCCCGGGCGGTTGACCCGCGTCGAGTGTGAAGCACAGCGTGTTCGGCGGGAGGTCGGCGTCCGTCGCGGTCGCGGTGAAGGCAAGGAGCGAGCCCACGGTGAACGGTCTTGCCGCCGATCGCGGCGAGAACCGGCGCCGCGTTCACCTCATTCACCGTCACCATGATCGTTTCGAAGTCGCTCGAGCTGCGGGACGCCGCTATCCGTAATCCGAACGGTGATCGGATAGTTTCCGGGACCCTGCGCCTCCGTCGGTGTCCAGATAAAGGCGCCTGTGGATCCATTGATCGCGGCGCCGGCCGGCGCGCCGGCATCCAACGAGAAGGTGAGAATGTCGCCCTGACAGGGGCCGACGGCATCCGTCGCGGTCGCGGTGAAGGCCAGCGGCGCAAGCTCGTCCACGGTCCTGTTCCCGATCATCCCTAGGATCGGCGGTTGGTTCGCCCCGGCGGTCACGGTGATCAAGATTGCCTCGAAGTCGCTCAAGGGTGGCGTGCCGTTGTCCGTTACCCGAATCGTTACGGGGAAGGTCCCGAAGGCCGACGGTGTCCAGCTGAAGACGCCCGTCGAGGAGACGATCGTGGCCCCCGCCGGTGCGCCGGGATCGAGGGAGAAGGTAAGGTTGTTCGCGGGAATGTCGGCGTCGGTGGCGGTCACCGTAAACGTAAGCGTTGTGCCCGGGCCGCAGGCGATCTTGTTTCCTATCGGGCTGAGGACCGGCGCCGCGTTCACCTCGCGTACGGTACCCGTAAATGTTTTCGAGTCGCTGAGGGGTGGGGACGCGTTGTTCGTGACCCGCATCGTGATCGGGAACGTCCCCGGGCCCTGCGCCTCCGTCGGGGTCCAACTGAAGTCGCCGCTAGTCGGGTTGATCGAAGCGCCGGCGGGCGCTCCGGCATCCAGCGTGAACGTGAGGATGGCAGCGGGGTTTGGATCGAACGCGGTGGCTGTGAATGTCAAGGTCGAGAGCTCGTCGACCGTCTTGTTCCCGATGGCCACGAGCACGGGCGGTTGGTTCGAGACCGCGGCCCCCAGCCCGTCCCAATCCGTGAAGTCCCCGGGGGCCCCGAGCGCCTGGGTATTGGGTCCGTCGAGTCGGTAGTTGTTGTCAAATTCGAGACCGCTGCAAGAGGTGCCAAACCCGGTGTAGTCCACGCTCCCACTCACGAGGTCCACGATGTCGATTCGTGGGGTGCCGGTCATTCCCGTTATCGTCAGCGTGCACAAGCGATATTGGCCAGGTGGAAGTTGTGTCGACCCTCCCCAGAAGTTCTTGTACCGGATACCGTCCGGGTTCAACTCACCGGTGGTGGTCGTCATGGTGGGTTGTCGATTGATGAACCCCGAATACGTCACGACCCCGCCGACGGCCATGAGGTTGATCATGTACACATTGATCGACAGCGGTCCGTCGCCCGTGTCGCACACGGCCGTCGATCCGTCGCGGTTCTGGTTCGTACGAACGTACAGAGTCGACCGTCGTCGGGGTGCCGTTCGGGTTCAGTCGGTCTCCGGTGTCATGGATCCCGTTTCCGTTCGAGTCGAGGTACATGTACTGGGCATTCGCCGCTCGCGCGAGCCCGGCAACCGCGACGAATGCTAGGAGCGCCGTGAATAGCCGCCTCATGATGGCACCCTCCGATGAATGGACAGAGACCCTTCGCGGTAGGGAATTGGATTCAGGGTAATACCTTGCCGTTCGCGAATCCGACTAGCGGAAAAGCGTGGTGCGGGACCTCGAAGCGTGGCTGGAACAAACACGGGGAATTCCTCCCCGAAAGCAGAGGTCGTGCGTACAACAGGGCGCGATTCTACCACGGAGGGCCCTCCGGAACCACTGCTCCCTGGCCGCCGGCGCTGCCCGCCGCGGTCGCTGTTTCGCGGGAGGGCCTGCTTGTACTCGAGCTCCCGGTGCTCCGGGACTTTCCCGACCGGTTCCCCCCTACCGGGCCACGACCCCGATCACGTTGCCCGTGGCGCACTCGAGCCGCAGGAGCTGTCCTTCGCCTACGCCATAGCGGCCTGCCGGAACCTCATAATCCCCGTGACCGTTCGCAGAGCGAATGAGCGAGAGCCGCGTCCCATCGCGCGGATCGACCATCGGATTGCGGCACCCTTCGCCACTCTTAGGCTCCTTGGCCGTGGGCAGGTCCCAGGCGCCGACTTTGAAGTGGTCGGGCGTGTCGGATGCCTTCGCCACAACGTCGACATTGGCGTTCGTTGTAGAGGTTGAAGAGCAGCCCGCGAATAGCACGCAGAGCAGGGAGAACTGCAGGATGAAGCGGATCGGTGAGTTCAGACTCGGTCGCATGGCGGTTTCTCCTGTCATCAGCTCTGATGTCCGAGCCGGGATGTAGCGACGCAGCCCCCCATCGGTTAGGGATGCGCACCTACCCCTTCAACACAAACGTCACCTTCATGTTGACGCGGTATTCCACGATCTTGCCGCCTTCGATCTTGAGCTTCTGATCCTGGATCCACGCGCCCTTTACGTTCTCGAGGGTCTGGTTGGCGCGGTCGATGCCCATGCGGACGGCATCGTCGAAACTCTTCGTGGACGATGAAATGATCTCGGTTACGCGTGCGACGGACATGGGAAACCCTCCTTGGACTACCGGTGGACCAGCTAGACGCCTTAGCGGGAGTGTAAGCCTGCGGAGGATTTGGAGGGGGATGATCGCGGAGAGCGGCCCGCCGGGTCCACCGAAGCGCCACCCCGCACCACCAGCGCTTCCATCGCGTACGACTTGGAAAGTCCGAGCTGGCTCACCACCTCGGCCGTGCCTCGGTTTCGTTCCTCGACGCGCTGCCAGAACTCGCGATCGTCCACGCCGGGGAAGGGGGCGCGATCCTTCTGGCTCTGGTGCTTGAAGATGGCGCTGATCTTGACTCGAAGCTCGTCCTCGGACAGCGGGATGAGCATGTCGGCCTCGGCGACCGACCACTCCTGCCACGCGCCGCGGTAGTACCAAATCTCCGGGGCCCTTCCCGCAGTATCGCGCAAGGGCTCGATCGATCGCCTCCTTGCACATCCGATGGGTTCCGTGCGGGTCGGACAGATCGCCGGCGACCAGGATGATATCGGGCTTGAACTCGTCGAGCAGCTCGACGACCAGCTCCACGTCGCGATCTCCAATCGGGCGCTTCCTCGCGATGCCGGTCTGGTAGAAGGGCATGTTGAGGAAGCGGGCCTGGTCCGGCCGCAGGCCCAGAACCTGGATCGCGGAGATCGCCTCGACCTCGCGAATCCGCTGCTTCAGCATGAGGACCGCCTCGCTGTCCACTTGCCCCGGCTGCTTCCCGGCCAGGAAGCCCTCCACCTCGCGGAGGAGCGGGGTCGAGGTGCTCGTTGCCGTAGTCGAAGTCGTGCGCCGTCCGGCGCAGGAAATCGAGATAGCGGCGGACCTCGTGATCGAACACGGCGATGTTTCCGGACGTCTGATACGCGACGAGGATTTCGTTGTGATTCTCGCGGAGCTTGCGAAGGACCCCTCCCGCCGAGATCACGTCGTCATCCGGATGCGGTGAGAAGACGATGATGCGCTTGCCCTGGGGTAGCTCGCTCCGATCCCGGATCTTGGCGGCGAGGGTTCCGAAAACCGAGGCGTTCAGCTCCTGCACCGATCGGTGGCGGGGCAGGAGGCCGGAAAGTTCGTGATAGCGATAGTCGAGCTCGTCCAGCTTGGAAATCGGCTTGCCGGTCGCGAGGCTCAGCCACACCACGGCCTCGATCTCAAGCGTAGGGGTCCAGCGCATCCCGCCCAGCACCCAGGGCGTCTTCTTCCGGGTGAGCTCGGCGGCGGCCGCGGCGTCCAGGTAGACCGTGGCGTTCGGGTGCCCCTGCAAGAACGTGGCCGCCACGGAGCGGTCGATCTCGCCCTCGACCGCGCGCTTCAAGATGGCGGCCTTGTGCTCGCCGGTCGCGACCAGCGCGATCTCCCTCGCTTCGAGGATCGTCCCCACGCCCATCGTGATGGCCTCGTGGGGCACGTTCTCGGTGCCGAAGAAGTCCGCGGCGGCGCTGCGTCGCGTGACCGTGTCGAGGGTCACGAGACGGGTGCGCGAGTGCGCGTCCGAGCCGGGCTCGTTGAAGCCGATGTGTCCGGTCTGGCCGATGCCGAGGATCTCGAAGTCGATGCCGCCGGCGTCCGCGATGGCCCGCTCGTACTGGCGGCAGTGCGCCTCGACCTGGTCCCGGGGAATGTCTCCGCGCGGGATGTGCACGTTCTCGCGGCGAACGTTGACGTGCTCGAAGAAGTTCTCCCAGATGAAGCGGTGGTAGCTGTGGAGGCTCTCGGGGGCCATCGGGTAGTACTCGTCGAGGTTGAAGGTCACGACGTTGGAGAAGTCGAGAGCCTTCCTCGCGATGGAGCCGGATCAGCTCGCGGTAGATGCCGACGGGGGTGGAGCCGGTCGCGAGGCCCAGGACGACCCTCTGCCCGGCACGGCCCCGGATCAGCTCAGCGATGCGCTGGGCGACCTGGCGGGCGATTTCCTCGTAGGAATCCTCGACGACGACGGGAATGTGTTCCGGACCCTGGCGCATGCTTCATATATCGGTCGGGTCCCGGCCGTTCGGGATTCGTATGTTGGTGCTCCGCTTAAATCTGGGGGCCCAGCCTACCGTTGCATCACGAAGGGTCGCCCGGGATGGGAGGGTCGGTGCCCTCAGCGGGTCAGCCGGCCTGACCGAGCGTCTCACCCAGAGTGCGAATCCGCCGATGAGGCCGAGGGGAAGAGCAAGCATGACAATCGTTGCGACGAGATAGTGGCTGCCCGTGCCTACGGCTCCGGAGGCGCAGAAGGGACAGGCGATAGCAACTCCGCGCGCCGCGACCGATGCAGAGAAGCGGCCCGGCGACCGGGGCTGGCATCCGCGGCGCGCGCGCCGCATCCACCTCACCGCCGCCACGGTTCGTAGAGCAGCGCGTAGAGAAGAGGCCAGACGGCGACCACGAAGAGCCAGAACATCGAGGCAAGGCGAACGCCGCCGTCGCGCTCTGGAGTGGCGGGCGTCCGACTCGTCCGAGCCAGACCACCAGCAGGAAGACCAATGCCGCAACCACGTGCGCCGCATGGATCCCGATGATCGCGTAAAACGTGGCCCCGTACATGCCGGAGCGTGTGGTGAGGCCGAACTCGAGGAGGCGAGCCCATTCAAAGCCCTGAACGGCCAAGAACAGGAAGCCGAGGCCGACGGACAGGCCGATCCACCGCGGCACCTCAGCGGCATTTCGCGCGACGGCGCGCCACGCCGCGATCGTCGTGAAGCCGCTCGCGAGAAGAGCGAGCGTCGTCGCGCCCGTGGTTGCGACGGGGAGTCGCGGCTGTCCGGGAGGGGGCCAGACCGCCGCCTCGCCCCGGAGAACAATGAACGCACTGATGAGACCGGCGAAGAACATGGTTTCGGTGAAGAGGAACAACACCATGCCCACCACACCGCTCTGTAGCTCGGCGCCGGGACGGAGCGTTGGACCGGCGGGGAATCCGATCGGATCGCCGCGACCAGGCTACTTGCCATAGACGTGGATGATGTCCAGGGAGAGGCCGGCGAAGAGGATCACAAGGCAGAGAAGCGCACAGATCACCACGAGCACGACGAACCGCGGCTCGAACTTGAGGTGCATGTAATACGCCGCGACCAGAACCGCCTTCACGATCGCGACGGTGAAGATGAGGGCCGCGCCAAACCGCGGCATCTTCCAGTGGGCGAGGAGCAACGAGACGATGAGGGCCGCGACCAGGATCTTCCAGATCGCCACGTAATCGACGTGTCGGCCTTCCCCGCGGCCGCGACGGCCCTTCATCGGCGGTCTCACTCACGACGACAGGTAGAGCAGCGGGAAGAGAAATATCCAAACGACGTCGACGAAGTGCCAGTAGATCCCGACCAGCTCGACGCGCCGCCCGTGGCGGCCTTGAATCAGCGACCGCCGAACAACCAGGATCGCGACCAGCCCGCCAACAACGTGAAGCGCATGAAGCCCGGTCATGACGTAGTAGAAGGACCAGAAGAGCCCGGCCACCGGCGTGAAGCCCTCGGCGATCTCATGGGAGTACTCAAACGCCTTGATGACCAGAAACGCACCGCCCGCAAAGACGGTCTGTAGCATCGCGGCGGCCGCCAGCCGGTGATTGCCGCGTTCTTCCGCTTCGTGGGCCAGGACCATCGTGAGGCTGCTTGTGAGGAGGATGAAGGTATTGGCCGCGCCGGCGAACGTCATGGTGTGCGCCGCCTGCGAGCTCCACTCCGGATGCCGCAGCCGGAACAGAACGTAAATCGTGACCAGACCCCCAAAGATCACGATCTCGGAGGCAAGGAACCACCAAATCCCGAGCCGCCCGGTGGGGACGGTCGTCGCGTGTGGAGGCTGAGGTTCGTCGTTCGCCGATGCGGCAGCCAGCGTTAGGGTAGCCACTCGTTCCTCCTTACGGCGCCTGCTCGGGAGCGACGTGCTGTGGGAACCAATCCTCGGTCCGGCCGGGGACGCTGTACTCATAGGGCCCTCGATAAACGACCGGAAGCGTCGCGCCCCAGTTCCCGTGCGGAGGAGGCGAGGGCGCCAGCCATTCCAATGTGTTCGCATGCCAGGGATTGGCCTCCGCCTTGCGTCCCCAGATCAGGCTCCCGAAGAAATTGATGACGAACGGAACCTGGGACAGGAGCAACCCGGCCGTGCCCACCGTGGCCATGAGCTGCATCGCGGTCATGTCGCCGAGGTGCGCGAACTGGGCGGGGTCGTACGTGCGGCGCGGGTAGCCCTTCAGGCCGAGCACGAACATGGGCATGAAGGTCAGGTTCACGAAGATCGATGTGCCCCAGAAATGGATCTTCCCGAGGGTCTCGTTCATCATTCGGCCGAAGAACTTTGGATACCAGAAGTAGATACCCGCGAAGAGTGAGAAGAAGACCGGCGGGATGAGGGCGTAGTGGAAGTGCGCCACAACGTAATAGGTGTCGTGGATGTAGATGTCCGCACCGGCGGCGCCGTTCAGGATTCCCGTCACGCCTCCAATCAGGAACACGGCGAGCATTCCGAGGGCGAAGAGCATCGACGTCGTGAACTCGATGGATCCCTTCCAGAGCGTGGCGACGTACGAGAAGAGCGTGATCGCCACCGGAACCGAGATGAGGATGGTCGTGAGGCTGAACGGAGCCGCCAGCCTTGGATCGATTCCGCTCACGAACTGATGATGGGCCCACACCACGAACGACAGCACACCCGTCGCGATGGTCGACCAGACGATCATCTTGTATCCGAAGACGGGCTTACGGCAGAAGACCGGGAGGATCTCCGCGACGATCCCGAGCCCGGGAAGGAGGATCACGTAGACCTCCGGGTGTCCAAAGAACCAAAAGAGATGCTGGAAGAGAAGCGGATCACCTCCTGCCGCGGGGTTGTAGAAGCCGGTCCCCGCCGTGCGGTCGAGCAGGAGCATGATGGCCCCGGCGATCAATGGCCCGACCGAGAATAGAAAGATGATCGAGGCGGCCACCTGCATCCACACGATCAGCGGCAGGTCAGACATCTTCATGCCGCGGGCGCGGAGGTTGATCGAAGTGGTTATGTAGTTGATTCCGCCCATGAGAAACGCGACCAGCTCAAGGGCCACCGCCAGGATCCAGAGATTCACGCCCCAGACGTTGCCGGAATAGGCTGGATTGGCCGAGAGCGGCGGGTACGCCGTCCACCCGACGGGCGACGCCCCGCCAGGCACGAAGAACGATGCGATCAAAACCACGGTGGAAAGAAAGAAGGTCCAGTAGGACAGCATGTTGAGGCGCGGAAATGCCATGTCCCGCGTGCCGACCATGAGCGGAATCAGAAGATTTCCGAACGCGCCCAGGAGAAGAGGCATCGCAACCCAAAAGATCATGATCGTGCCGTGCATGGTCACGAGCGTGTTGTAGCGCGCGGCGTCGAGGGCTCCCACCCCGGGGATCGTGTGGCCGGGGAAGGCGAGCTGGGCCCGCATGATCTGGGCGAGGAGCCCGCCGATGACGGCCATGGCGAGACCGGTGAACAGGTACTGCTTGGCGATCATCTTGTGATCGGTCGAGAAGACGTAGTGCCTGAGGAAGCCCTGCGGCACGGCATGGGGGTCGTGGCTCGCGTGGACGTCTTGGCTCATGAACCCTTGGTCTCCTTGGGGTGCGCCTGCGCGGTGAGCCAGCTCTGGTAGTCGGCGGGAGAATTCACGAAGACCATCCCCTTCATGAGCGCATGGGCGGTACCGCACAGCTGGGCGCAGAGCACCGGATATTGGCCCGGCCGGGTTGCCTCAAACCAACCTTGAATTGTTCGACCCGGGACCGCGTCCTGCTTCAGCCGGAACTCCGGAATCCAAAGCGAGTGGAGGGTGTCATTCGATTTCAGCTCGAATCGAATGACCGCGTTGGCGGGGACGTGGATCTCGTTGAGCGAGACGATGTCATCGGCCGTGTCGAGCAGGCCATCGGACCCCGGATGCGTCATGATCCAGGCCCACTGGCGCGCCTGCACCCGGATGGTGAGGTCGGCGCGAGGATGGGTCTGTTTGACGAAGTCCCAGACGCGGCCGCTCGCGGAGTCGATCGCCAGGTCGAAGCAAAGGATGGCCACGCAGGGCACGAGCACCCACGCCATTTGGGCGCGTTTGGATCCGGCGACGTATTCGGCTCCGCGGCCCTTGCGGCGGCGGTACTTGAAGATCAAATAGAAGAGCACGGCCTCGGCGGCGACGAACCAAACGCCCACGACTACCGTGATGAACAGGATCAAGCGGTCGATTTGGGGCGCGAACGTCGAAGCCGCTATCGGAAGCCAGTAGGCCACTGGGACTCCACCGGGTAATTAGGGTGGAGGCCGGGACCAGGCCCGGCCTCCCGAACCGGAGTAAGGTATCGGCTGCAGGGAGGCCGGCTCAATGCGCCGGCGGGGTGACCGAAGGGTAGACGGAAGTTGTAGGTGATTCCCTGGAACAGCTCACATCTTCGAAATCTTGTACCCCGCCCATATGCCCAGCACCCCGCCGACGCCTCCGAGGAGCACGGAGGTGAGGGACATCCAGCTGGCGCCCCAGAGAGCGGGGAGCCAGCTTCCTAGGATAGATCCGACACTCATCAAGATCATGATCAGCGTCTTGGCTCTCACGGGTCGCGACCCTCCCAGACTCTGGCGGAACATGACGCCGACAAGAAGCGTATCCTAGCGGAATCGGCTCCCAGTACAACCAGGCGTGGAGAATGCGATGCTGACGACGATGAACGCGCTGTTCTTGGCGCCGCTCTGCGCGGCGGCCCTTCACATCTTCGAGGAGTTCGTCTGCCCGGGCGGTTTTGCCGACTGGGACCGGCGCTACCGGCCCACCATCAGCGCGAGCATCACGCCGCGGCTCCACTTGATCGTCAACGGGCTGCTCCTCCTCGTGTGCTACGACGTGTGGGTGCTCCGGACCAAGCCGGCCGGAGTCGCCCTGTGGCTCATCGTGATGGCGCTGCTCTTTGGAAACGCCATCTGGCATGTTGTGGGCGCCGTGAAGACGCGGAGCTATTCGCCGGGCATGGTCACGGGCCTGTTGCTCTACGTGCCGCTCAGCGTCTACGGCTACGTGCGGCTGTTGCAATCGGGGCGGGTTGACGTGGGAACTGCGATCCTAGCGTTTGCCGTCGGGGCGTCGTATCCGCTCTGGGCTGCCACCCTTCACCGCTGGCGGGCGGGTAAGGCAAGGGCGGGGTGAATCACGTCGCCCAGGGAATGATGCCCCAGGCGCGCTTCTTGTACTCCGCGTAGTCCGGGTACCGCTCCTGAAGCAGGCTCTCCTCGTAGCGGGTTTTCACGACCAGGAACCCAATCGTGACGGCCGCCGCCACGGCGACGAGAGCCGTCGGCCGGCGTAGAAACATGCCCACCGCGACAACGACAATTCCTGTGTAGATGGGGTGGCGAAACCACCGATAGAGGCCCGTCGTCACCAGGCGGCCTCCCTCGCGCGGCTCGGGAGCGACCTGGATCACCTCGCGTAGGGCGAAAACGCCGATCAGCATGAGCGCGAGCCCGGCGCCGCAGAGCACGTTGCCAACGAGCCGCGCCGCCCCTGGTCCGAAGAGCAGGGGGCCGGGCCCGAAGATGACCGCCACGGCGAACAGGCAGAACAGGACGCTCTGAGCCAACCCGTAGTTCCGGCTCTTGGATGAGGTCGTCATGGGGCGGCCCTCCTCACAGGGTATCCAGGCCCACACGGCGGACCATGACGGGATACCTCGAATCCCCGCGGATCGGATCGAGCCTGGGGTGGGCGCGCAGGAAGATGAGTCCCGAGGCTTGTTCCTTCACCGCGGTTTCGAGCCACTGAAATGCTTCGTCCACGTCCCCGAGACTCGCGTGGAGCGCCGCGATGCCCCAGGCTGACACCACGCGGCGGGACCGGGCCGCGATGAGCTCCTCCAGAATGCGCCTTGCCTCAGCCGTGTCGCCTCTGCTCGCCGCCAAGTGCCCGAGGCCAAATGAAGGGCCGGCCACGCCGCCGCTTAGCCTTCGACCCTCTTCGTACTGCTGCAGCGCCTCGTCAAACCGCCCGAGCGCCTCTAACGAGCGGGCGAGGTCCGTGTGCGCGCCGTCGAACCTGGGATCCAGCTCGATCGCCTTCTGGTAGTAGGGGAGTGAGCGCTCGTACTTGCGCGCGTAGTAGTAAGCATCGCCGACGCTGGTGTGGATGATCATCGACAAAGGGTCGAGGCTGAGCCCTTTGAGCATTGCCTCCTCGGCCTCTTGGTGTCGCTCCAAGCAGTTGTAGATCCGCCCCAGGGTCGTGTATGGGCTCGTTAGACCGGGATTCAATTCCGCCGCACGGCGCAAGGATCGGACGGCGTCGTCAAACCGCATCTCGTTCAGCGCCACCCCCCCGAGCGCGTTGTGCGCTTCCGCGAGAGAGTCGTCCAGCTCCAGGGCCTTCATCGCCGCCTGGCGGGCTTCCGCGTTCGCTTCGGCCGGCGGGGCCATACCTCGCCCGGCTCGCGTCAAATGGCAATTCGCCGCCCCAGCCCAGGCGGGCGCGTAGTTCGGGTCCAGCTCCAGCGCGCGACGGTAGTGGCGGAGGGCCAGCTCGATTGCCTGCGGGGACGATCCCTCGGCGACGTGCCGGCCCTTCAGGTACTCGACGTGCGCCTCCGGATTCACAGGCCGGCGCTTCGCCAGATGCGACGCCTCGCTCGGCGTGACTTGAATCGCAATCTCCTTGGCCACGGTCTCGGCCACCCGGTTCTGCATATCCAAAACGTCTTCGATCTCGCCGTCGTAGCGATCCGTCCAGATCGTCTCGTCCCTTCGCGCCGAGACCAGCTGCACCGTGACCCGGACACGCTTGCCGACGAGAAGCGCGGAGCCTTCGAGGATCGCGTCCACTCCCAGCTCGCGGGCGATCTCGGGGAGCGATTTCTGGGACGCCCTTGTATTTCATCGCCGACGTGCGCGAGATCACGCGCAGCGCCTTGAGGCGCGCCAGCTCCGAGATCAGTGCTTCGGTCATGCCGTCCGCGAAGTACTCCTGCGCCGGGTCGCGCGACACGTTGTCGAAGGGAAGCACGGCGAGCGATCGGATGACGTCGCGCGATCCGCCCGAAGCGCTGCCGCTTCCGCCGCCGCTCCCAACGCTTCGCAGGCGACGGCTCACCTCGCCCGCGGATTGAGGCCGCCCCGCGGCGTCCTTGCTCAGGCACGTCTCGACGAGGTGGTCCAGGTCATCCGGGATCTCGGGTCGCAGGGATCGAATCGGCTCCGGCGTGCCGTGCAGGATCTCGAACATCAGCGCCTCGGGGCGCTCGCGCTCGAACGGACGGCGGCCCGGTCGCCATCTCGTAGAGGACCGTGCCGAAGGCGTAGATGTCGGTGCGGGAATCGTCGGCGTCGCCGCGAAGCTGCTCGGGAGCCATGTAGGGAAGGGATCCCTGAATGGGGCCCGGCTGGGTCGGCTGGGTCAGCGTGTGCTCGGCGTTCAAAAGCCCAGCGAGCCCGAAATCGAGGATCTTCGGCGTCCCCGCCGCGGTGAGCACGATGTTCCCGGGTTTCAGGTCGCGGTGGATGAAGCCGCGCTTGTGGGCGTCGTCCAGCGCGTCGCCGATCTCGGCTCC
Organism: Candidatus Eiseniibacteriota bacterium; assembly: GCA_963740415.1. Taxonomy (GTDB): domain Bacteria; phylum Eisenbacteria; class RBG-16-71-46; order SZUA-252; family SZUA-252; genus WS-9. The sequence continues at coordinate 525,940 of CAVUEC010000014.1, read as the reverse complement.
GATCCGGACGACGTCGGCAACGCCGCAGCGGGCCTTCCTTGCAGCCGCGATTGAAGCGTGCCGCCCGGGACGTACTCCATGACCAGGAAGTCCACGTCGTCCTGGGTGTCGAAGTCGAAGATCGTGGCCACGCCCGGATGCGAAAGCCGGGACAGGACGTGCGCCTCGCGGCGAAAGCGCTCGCGCGCGGTGGGGTCGGTGAACCGTCCGGGCAGGATGACCTTCACCGCCACGTCGCGGTCGAGGTGCAGGTCGTGCGCGCGATAGACCTCGCCCATGCCGCCCGCGCCGAGCGGCTCGAGAATGCGGTAGTGGGAGAGGGTCCGTTCCGATCAGTTGAGGTTCGGGGGATGCCACGGTCCGCATTATAGCGCGGAAACGACCGTTAGCTGATCCCCTGGAACATTCGGTTGAATCGGATGGAGTGGTGCTCGCCGTCCCACGAGAAATAGCGCACGAACGCCTGGCCGCGGATGAGGCCCACGGGGAGCGGGCCCCAGAAGCGGCTGTCGTGGCTGTTGTCCCGATTGTCGCCCATCATGAAGATGTATCCCTTGGGCACGGTGAAGGGGCCAAAGAAGTCCCGTTGGTTCATCTCCGCCGGGATCGTGCGCGGATCGATGTGCTGGACGTAGGGCTCCTTCTGCGCCACGCCGTCGATGTAGAGAACCTTGTTCTTGATCATCACCGTTTGACCGGCCACCGCCACGCAGCGCTTGATGAAGTCCTGCTTTGGGTTCTCCGGGTAGCGGAACACGATGATGTCGCCGCGCGCGGGATTTCGGAACGCGGGGAAGCGATAGTAGAGGAGCCGATGGCCGGCTACCGAGAGGTCGATCTCCGACCCGTAGATCATCTTGTTGATGAAGAGGTAGTCCCCGACCATGAGCGTCTCTTCCATGGAGCCGGTCGGAATCTGATAGGCCTGCGCGACCATCGCGCGAAAGGTCACGACGAAGACCACGCTGAACACGATCGCCTTGGTCCATTCCTTGAGCGTGGACTCGCGCGCCGTGCTCGCCGTGGCCGGCTTCTTAGGTTTGGCCTTGGTGCTCTTGGGTGACATCCGGTGGACCTCCCAGGTTCGATGCGAAACCATCCCTCCTGGGGATTATACCGCTAGCGGGGCTCTGGGGTTTCGTGGGTGTGGGAGCGGGGTCCGGCCGGGGTTCGGGGCTATCCGGATGGGGGCGGGCTGAGCCAGGCCATGACGCCGGCGGCGACCCAACCCCGCTGAAAGACGGCGACATAGGCGACCACGATCACGAGCAGGAGGAGCGCGACCACCCTCCGGTCGCGGGCCGCGCGGACGCGGGCGCCCTGGTCGATCTCGTAGAATCGCCAGAGGAGCTCGGCCTTTTCCTCGGCGGAGAGGGTACGGCCCAAAACCAGCTTCTGAACCACCTTGGGTAGTCGCTTCTGGCTTCCGCTGTAACGCCCGTCCCAGTCGGGGAGAGGCCTGTCCACCCGGTCCGGGTTCTTCTCGATGCCCTTCTCGTGCTTGTCCATAGGCAACGTTCGGCTTGCGACCCGCAACGGATTTCCCGCCGCGAAACGCAATGCCGGCTCCTAAGCTGTTTATGGCGAATGGGGGACGACCCGTCCCGCTCGGGAGGGCTGCATGATTCATGCCCCGGGGGCGTGTGGCACGAGGAACGCGAGCGGCGCTCGGAGGCGAGAGCGCCCTCGCTAGCCCGTTCCGCCGGCCTCGATGCCCGCGCTGGCGCCGAGGAGGCCGCGCAGGAGGTCTCGCCAGATGGGCGCAAGCCACCACTTGAGACCGATGTCGAGGAGAAGAAGGCTCACGGAAGCGATCAGGATCCCCCGCGTGGGAACGCGCTCCGCGTCCCGCGCGAAAATTCTCGGATAGCCCCAGAGCGCCGCCGCGGTGCCCGCCAGGACGAAGGAGATCACGCGGCAGACCGACCACGGGGGCCACGCGGTGGCGGCCGTCAGGATGGGAGCGGTGTTGGGATCGGCGTGGGAAACGACCCAGCCGACGTAGCCGTTCATGTAGCCGAGCAGGAGCCCGCCCAGCAGGAGACCGGCAGCGCCCAGGGACAGGGCCGAGAGGGTAAGCACCAGCACGTACTCGACCGCCACACGCGGCAGGAAGATCCGGATGCTGCCCTCGGCGCCTTGGCCCGTCGCGATCCAGCGGAGCATCTCCTCGCGGAAATCGCTCGAGTGCCAGATGGTTTGCGCGGCGGCGGCCGGGAAGACGGCCGCGGCCGTGATGGTCGAGACGGTGAACGCGAGCGCCCAGAGAAGTGCGATCCCGATCGCGGCGCGGGTCTGTCCGTACCGGATCTCCCGCGCGTAGACGATCGCCGCGGGGACCACGGGCAGGAGTGCGAACAGGACCTGATTCTTCAGCGGGAGGAGCGCCCAGGGCAGGAGGAGCGCCGGGATGACAGCGATCAGGTAAGCGGATATCATTGTTGCGCGCATTATAGTCAACTCTCGTCTCGTTCCCACAAGGAGAAGTCGATGCTTCAGGAATACACGAGCACGACGATGCTCGATTACTCGCGTCCCGAGCAGGAAGCCGGGATGAAGCAGGCGCTCCAGGAGGTCCGGTCCCGCTTGGGCCAGAATTACCCGCTGGTCATCGGCGGGAAGCGGATCCAGACCTCGGACACCTTTCAGAGCGCGAACCCGGCGAACCCGTCGGAGTGCGTGGGCAACTTCTCCAAGGCAACGGTCGAGCATGTGAACCAGGCGGTCGAGGCCGCGGCGAAGGCGTTTGAGTCCTGGCGCTGGGTTTCCGCCGAGGAGCGGGCCAACGTGCTGCTCCGGGCCGCGGGGATTCTTCGCCGGCGCCGCCACGAGATCAGCGCCACCATGGTGCTCGAGGTGGGGAAGAGCTGGCCCGAGGCCGACGGCGACACCGCCGAAGCGATCGACTTCTGCGAGTTCTACGCGCGGGAGATGATCCGCTACGGCGACCGCCAGCCGATCACGCCGTACCCGGGCGAGAACAACCAGCTCGTCTACATTCCGCTCGGCGTGGGCGCGGTGATCCCGCCCTGGAATTTCCCCTGCGCGATTGCGATGGGAATGACGGCGGCCACCGTCGTCACGGGAAACACCGCGATCTTGAAGCCGAGCAGCGACTCGCCGCTCACGGCGTGGAAGGTCTTCGAGGTGCTGGAGGAGGCGGGCGTGCCGCCCGGCGTCGTGAACTTCCTGAGCGGTCCGGGCGGGATGATGGGCGACGCGTTGGTGGAGCATCCCCAGGTTCGCTTCGTCGCGTTCACGGGCTCGATGGAGGTCGGGATCGGGATCAGCGAGAAGGCGGCCAAGGTCCAGAAGGGGCAGATCTGGATCAAGCGCGCGATTCTCGAGATGGGCGGCAAGGACTTCACGATCATCGACGAAGGCGTGGACGTGGACACCGCGGTGAACGGGGTCTACGCCGGCGCGTTCGGATTCCAGGGCCAGAAGTGCTCGGCCTGCTCCCGCGCCATTATCCATAAGAGCCTCTACGACGAATTCGTCCAGAAGCTGGCCGCCAAGACCAACGCCATGACGGTTGGGCCCACGGAGAAGAAGGAGAATTTCCTGGGGCCGGTCGTGAGCGCGCGGGCGGAGAAGACGATCCTGGGCTACATGGAAGTGGGCGCGAAGGAGGGCCGCGTCGTGGCCGGCGGCGGGAAGCACTCGGGCCCCGGATATTTCCTCAAGCCCACCGTCGTTGCCGACGTGAAGCCGAACGCACGGATCGCCCAGGAGGAAATCTTCGGGCCGGTCCTCGCGGTGATTCCGGCCGCGTCGTTCGAGGAAGAGATCGCGATCGCCAACGGCACGATCTACGGGCTAACGGGCGCCTACTACTCGCGCGACCGCGCGAAGGTGGCCGAGGCCAAGCGCCGGCTCCATGTCGGGAACCTCTACATCAACCGCAAGTGCACCGGCGCGCTCGTCGGAATCCACCCGTTCGGCGGCTTCAACATGAGCGGGACGGACTCCAAGGCTGGCGGCCGCGACTACCTGGGCCTGTTCCTGCAGGGAAAGATGATCAGCGAGCTGGTGGGGTAACCGCGGTCAGCGAGCGGGTCGGCTGGCAGGCGTAGGCAACCCAGATCGTTCCTCGATTGCCGCGAGTACCGTGCGGGCAAATTCGGGCAGGGTGTCGTCGCGGGCGCCCATGACCACCGCGCGATCGCCGGGGTGCGTGCCGAGCGCGATCGCTTCGGCCGAGGTCTCGCGGGTGGTGCCGACCCTCGCGTTCACGCCGGCCGCCCTCAACTCCTTCACCAGATCCTCCGACTGAATCGAACGATCGGCGGTTCCCCCGGCGTCGTAGATCGGCGCGAGGAGAAGACGGTCGGTCGGGCGGAGCCCATCACGGAAGGTCGCGACAAGCTGGTCGCGGAAGAAGCGGGTGGGTCCGTAGCCGTGGGGCTGGTAGTAGACCCAGAGCGCGCCTTTGGGGCGAAGCGCCTCCAGCGCCGCCGCGATCTTGACCGGGTTGTGGCCGAAGTCGTCGAAGACGTCGATCCCACCGTGCGCGCCGATCCGCTCCAGCCGGCGGCGGACGCCGCGGAAGGTGGCCATGGCCTTGGCGGAGTCTTCCACGGTAACTCCCGCGGCCACCGCCGCTCCAATCGAGAAGAGCGCGTTCTCAACGGTGAGCGAGCCCGGGAACGGGACCGAGACGGGAACGCCGTCCACCTCGAAGCGAACCGAATCGCTCGCGAGCTGGACTCCGCTCGCGAGGAGATCCGCGTGCGCCCAGGTCTTCGCGCCTTCCACCGCGACGCCCAACCGCGCCAGAGCGGCCGGACACCGGACGTGCTCCAGCTCCGGATCGCCCACGTGGATCACCGCGCGCTCGCGCGTCTGGCCCAGGAGCGACTCGAAGGCCCGGGCGGTCTCGTCGATCTCCTTGTGATCGCGGCTCAGGTTAGTGAGCACGGCGATAGCGGGGGCGAACTCGGCTACGCTTCCGTCGCTTTCGTCGGTCTCCACCACGAACCACTCGGAGCGGCCGGCGCGGATGCTCCCCGGGTCGAGCGCGCCGTCGAGAGCCACGGCGGCGCCACCGCCCAGGAACGATGGATCCAACCCCGCCTGAACGAGGATGTGCGCGATCATCGCGGTCACCGTCGATTTGCCGCTCGTCCCCGCGATCGCGATCGAGCGCCGGTTGCCGGCGATGCCCGCCAGGAACGAACCGCGGCGGATGCGCGTGACACCGAGCTCCACCGCGCGCTTGAAGTCCGGGTTCGCGGTTTCCACCGCGGTCGAGTGGATGAACGCGCGAAGCTCGGGGGTGACTCCGCTTCCGTCCTGCGGCAACAGACGGACGCCCGCCTTGCGAAGCGCGTCAAACGAGGGGAGGGCGAGACCGCGATCGAAGTTCCGGTCGGAGCCGGAGACCTCGGCGCCGAGCGACGCGGCGAGAATCGCGAGCGGCGTCATCCCGCTTCCGCCGACGCCGCTGAAGTGGTAGCGGCGCCCGCGCGAAGGGCTGTGTCTCAATATCGGGAGCCATCAAGGCAGTCTCGCCGTCAGGGCAGGCAGGGTCAAGCCCTCGATCGCGGGCAAAGGGCAGGGCAAGACCGTTGACCGGCTTCGAGATGGCCGGGTAGAATCACCGGCTCACGGAATCGACGGGGCTGTAGCTCAACTGGGAGAGCGCTTGACTGGCAGTCAAGAGGTAGCGGGTTCGACCCCCGCCAGCTCCACATTCCCTACGGCTGTAACGCGGCCACCTTATCCACGCTGCCGTACCACGCTGCCCATACCCACGCCGCTCTTCCACGCCACGGCGGCCTGGAGCGCCTGGTCGGCGGCCACAAAGCTGACCCCGTTCCGCGCCACGATCCCCACGTAGTTGTCGCGCAGCGAATCGATCAGGTATCGGAGCCCGCGTTCCATCGCGAAGAGCGGTCCGCCGAAGCGGCGCGCCGACGGGTCGGCCGACTGGATCAGCACTTGGAGACTGTCCGCGCAGACGAAGAGATCCAGCACGCGGGACGCGAACGAATCCTCGCTCAGCGCGCCCAGCCGCAGCTCTTCGCGGGCCCGCGCGAGATCGGCGCAGATTCGGGTGAACTCGGGGAGCATCTTGTGGAGATCCAGGCGGGCTCGGCCAGGGCGTGGCTCGGTGAGGGCGCCAGGTCGACCAGCGTCAAGACCGCGGCAAGCATGATTGCGTTTCTGGTCCGGGCGAGGCGCCCGGTTCCCCCGGTGCGGTGGTTCATATCGCCTTCTTTCGATGAGGCCCCCGGCCTCAATAAATTCATCGGCGGTACGGGCACAGGACTTGACGCGGAATCGAGGGGGTTCCGATTGACGGCCCGGGCCCAAACTGGTAGCCTTTTTTCGATGCCCCGCCATAGCAATCTCCTTAGCCCCAAACGACTTTCGGCACTCTCCGCGACCCTTTTGGCCCTGCTGGCGCTGGTTAGTCCCAGCCACGTTACGGCCCAGGATCGGGCCGTTCCCACGGCCCCAGCCAAGCCCCGGGTCCCGATCTACGACCCCGGCCAGCCGGTGCAGCGGAAGGTTCTGAAGAACGGCGTGCGCCTTCTGGTGCAGGAGCAGCGCACCAGCGACCGGATTGCCGGTGTCGTCGGCCTGAAGATGGGGCAGCGGTACGAGAAGGATGACGAGTCGGGGATCAGTCAGATCCTCATGCGCTCGTTGACCGCGGGCACGCGCAAGTACGATCCGTCCCAACTCCAGCTCGAGTTGATGGCCGCCGAGGTCGCGCTGAAGTCGGGCGCGGGGAGTGACATGGGCCAGATCTCGCTCATGACGACCCGCGAACGGCTGGGCAAGGCGATCGACGTCCTCGCCGAGATCACCCTTCATCCCACGTTCCCGGACTCCTCCTTCCAGGGCGGGCGCACGTACTTCCTGGGCCGGACCTCGGACAACATGGAGGATGCGATCGGGGGCACGTACTCGATCTTCTTGCGCACGATGTACCGCGGCAGCCCGTTCGAACGCCCGCCGTACGGATTGCTTCACTCCATTTCCGAGTGCCGCCGTGGCGACATGATCGCCTTGTACAGGAAGTTCTTCGTCGGCGGGAACATCACCGTGTGCTTCGTCGGAAATTTCGACGGCAAGAAGGTGATGGCGGAGTTGGAGCGGGTGTTCGCGGAAGCGCCGCCGGGCGCGCCGCCCACGCCGGTGATGGGCGATCCGATCCCGCTCACCTCGGACACGCTGGTCACCGAGGACCGGCCCTACGTGGCGCAATCGCTCGTGTACGGATACCCGGCTCCCGGATTCGACGACCCCGACTATCCGGCCTTTCTCATGATCGACTCCTACATTCGGTCGGGCGACCGCTCGCCGATCACGTACTGGCTTCCGGAGCGGCGCCTGGCGACCGACGTGGGCGTCCTCTATCCGCCCTATCCCAAGCGCTCGTCCATCGCGGTCTACCTGGGCGCGACGCCGGAAAAATGGAAGGCGGCGCGGGACACCGTGGCGGCCGTGTTCCACCAGCTCGCGACCTACCCCATGGGCCCGGGGGACTGGACCGTCCATCTTCGCCGGGTCCAGAACGGTTTCTTCAACGATCAAAGCAACCCGGTCGTCCGCGCGCGCGACCTGTCGCGCTACGAGACCCAGGGGTTGCCCCTCGATTTCCCGAAGACGTTCGAGACACGGTTGCTTGCTTTGAAACCGGAAGACGTTCGTGACGCCGCCGCGCGCTGGTTCACGCACGCCTGCGAGGTCACGCTCGTCCCCTCGAGGAATGGCTCCCGACCTTAGCGCGGGCCTCGGGCGGCCCCCAGGGACGGAAGCCGCGCCGTGAGTGATCCGGTCACGCTGGTTCTGCTGTTCCCTCCACTCCTCTTCGCGCTCACGGTCCACGAGGTGTGCCACGGTCTCGTCGCGCTTCGCCTGGGCGATCCGACGGCCAAGCTTCAGGGGCGGCTCACGCTGAATCCGCTGGTCCACCTGGACCCGCTCGGCACCCTCCTTTTCGTTTTCCCTCCGCATATCGGGTGGGCCAAGCCGGTGCCGGTGGACGTTCGGTATCTCAAACACCCGCGGCGCGACATGATGCGGATCGCGATCGCCGGGCCGATCTCGAACGTGATCCTGGCCTTCCTCTTCGGGACTCGTCGTCCGCGCGCTCGACGCGTCCGGGCACGAGTTCACGACCCACGTGGAGACGGCGCTGGTCCGGATGGTCCTGTGGAGCGTCCAGCTCAACCTGCTCCTGGCCGCCTTCAACATGATCCCCATCTTTCCGCTCGACGGCTCCAAGGTGCTCACGGGCCTCTTGAATCCGATCGCCGCGGCGCGGTATCAGTCCTACGAGCGCTACGGTCCGTTCGTGCTGCTGGGGCTGATCCTGATCGGCTCGGTCTCGGGTTTCAGCGTGATCGGAATGATCGTGGGCCCGTTTGTCCACACGGTGGGGAGCCTGTTTACCGGAGGGATCCTGTGAGCGCGGCGGCCAAGAAGCCTCGAATTCTGAGCGGCATGAGGCCGACGGGAAGGCTTCATCTGGGGAACTATCTTGGAGCGCTTCAGAACTGGGTCGCGCTTCAGGACACGTCCGAGAATTTCCACATGGTCGCCGACTGGCACGCGCTCACGACGGACTACCGAGCACGTCGACCAGATCCAGCCCAACACGATCGAGATGGTGACGGATTGGCTCGCCGCGGGGATCGATCCGGAGCGGAGCCCGGTGTTCATCCAATCCCGGGTCAAGGAGCACGCGGAGCTTCACCTGCTCTTCTCCATGCTGATCACCACGGCGCGCCTGGAGCGGAACCCGACCGTCAAGGAGCAGGTCCGCGACCTGGACCTGGAGCAGACGATGAGCTACGGGCACCTGGGCTACCCGGTGCTCCAGGCCGCGGACATTCTCCTCTACAAGGCGAACCTGGTTCCGGTTGGCGAAGATCAGGTGCCCGCACGTCGAGCTGACCCGGGAGATCGCCCGCAAGTTCAACGCCCTCTACGGCGAGGTCTTTCCGGTTCCGGACGCCAAGCTGACCCGCTTTGCGCGGGTGCCGGGCCTGGACGGGAAGCGGATGAGCAAGTCGATGGGGAACACCGTGCTCCTCTCGGATTCCCCCGCGGAGATCGAGGCCAAGATCAAGACCGCCTACACCGACCCGAAGAAAATCCGCCTCACCGATCCGGGAGATCCGGACGGATGCGTCGTCTTCGCGTATCATCGGGCCTTCAACGCGGCCGGGGCGCCCGAGATCGACGTGCTCTGCCGCGGCGGAAAGCTGGGCTGCGTGGCGGACAAGAAGGACCTCGCGCGGATTCTCGCCGACCAGCTGGCGCCGTTTCGCGAGCGCCGTAGGGAGCTGGAGGCGAAGCCCGAGCGAGTCCGGGAGGCGCTCCGCCACGGCGAAGAGAAGGCGCGCGCGATCGCGCAGGAGACGATGCGTGAGGTTCGGGAGGCGATGAAGCTGCCGTGAGCGATCCGACGACCGAAGCGCCCGAGACGGCAAGCCGCGAGACGGCGAACCGCGAGACGGCAAGCCCCGAGACGGCAAGCTTGGAGGCCGCGGCCTCAAGCGAGGCCAGGACCGAAGGCCACTCGCCGATCCGGGTCCACATCCCCGTGTTCGATGGCCCGCTCGATCTGCTCCTCCACTTGATCCAGGAGAATCAGCTCGAGATCACGGACATCCCCATCGCCAAGATCACTCGCCAGTATCTGGAAACTCTCGAGCTGATGCGCGAGCTGGATCTCGAGGTGGCGGGGGAGTTCCTCGTGATGGCGGCGACGCTCATGCGGATCAAGGCGCGGATGCTGCTGCCTCCGGCGATCACCGAGGTGGAGGAAGAGGATCCGCGGCAGAGCCTGGTTCGCCAGCTCCTCGAATACAGCCGGTTCAAGGAGGCCGCCCAGGACCTGGGGCGGCTGGAGAGCGAGCGGCGGCTCCTGTTCGAGCGCGGCGCGCCGGCCCAGCTCGAGGATCCGGAGTCGAGCGAGCTTCTCCCCGTGAGCATCTTCCGGCTTTTGGACGCGCTGAAGACCGTCCTCGCGCGCCAGGCCCCGCCGTACGTTCACACGGTCATGGCGGAGCCGATGACGCTGGAAGAGGCGATGGGCCTCATGCGCGGGCAGCTCCTCGCAAGCCCGCGGCTTCTGTTCGAGGAATTGCTGGAGCGCTTTGTCACCCGAATCGAGAAGATCACCGCGTTTCTCGGCCTGCTCGAGCTCCTGAAGCGCGGGAGCATCGCGGCGGCCCAGGAAGCGCTGTTTGGACCGATCTGGATCCGCTGGCTTGGGGACGCGGTTCCCGAGGGGGAAATGCTTTCCGAAGGGGACGCGGATCCCGAGCCGGTCGCCGTGGAGGAGGAGAACGCCTGATGCCGAGCCAGAAGCAGATCGTGGAAGCGCTCTTGTTCGCCAGCGACTCGCCGGTCGGTCTCTCGACCCTCGTGGAAGTGCTGGACGGCCCCAGTCCGGCCGAGGTGGCGGAGATTGTCCGCGAGCTGGGCCGCGACTTCGATTCGAGCGAGCGGGGCGTGGTGGTCGCCGAGATCGCGGGCGGCTACCAGATTCTCTCGCGGAAGGATTGCTCGCCGTGGATCGAGCGGATGCTTCGCTCGAGGCGGAAGGTGCGCCTCTCGCGCGCGGGCCTCGAGACCCTCGCGATCGTGGCGTACAAGCAACCGATCACGAAGGTGGAAATCGACTCGATCCGCGGCGTGGATTCGGGCGGATCGCTCCACACGCTCCTGGAGCGGAATCTGGTCCTGATCAAGGGCCGGTCGAAGGGCGTGGGCCGTCCGCTCCTCTACACCACGGCGCCGGAGTTTCTCTCCTACATGGGGATCAACGAGCTTGCGGATCTTCCGGAGCTGAAGGAGCTGGGCAACGTCCTGGAGGATCGGGAGCGCGCCCTGGACGCGCAGGAAGGCGACGCCGTCCAAGCGGAGATCGAGCTAGAGGGTGCGACTTAATCTGTTCCTGGCGCGCGCGGCCGGCGGATCGCGCCGCGAGGCGGACGGCTGGATTCAGAACGGACGCGTCCGCGTCAACGGAGCGCCTCCGGAGTCGATCGGCATTGCGGTCGAGCCGGAAACCGACAAGGTCACGCTGGACGGCAAGTCCGTCACGCTTCCCAAGGCCCACCGATATCTCGCGTATCACAAGCCGCGCGGCCTCCTCGTGAGCCGGCGCTCCCAGGGCGGCCGCACGACCGTCTTCGACGCGCTGGGCTCGCGGGCGCGGGGCCTCCACGCGGTCGGCCGCCTCGACATGGACTCCGAGGGGCTCATTCTACTGACCGACGACGGCACCCTCTCCGAGTCGTTGCTCCACCCACGAAGCGCCCTGGTCCGGAAGTATCGGGTCTGGGTCCGGCCGATTCCGACGCCCACCTCGCTCAAGACGCTCACGGCGGGCGCACGCATCGAAGGGGAGCGCGTGGCGCCGCTTCGGGTGGTCCACGAGGGTGCCGAGCGCGGGCTGGGGATTCTCATGATCGAGCTGGCCGAAGGGAAGAAGCGCGAGGTGAAACTTCTCGCGCGCGCCGCGGGGTTGCACGTCACCCGACTCCTTCGAGTCCAGTTCGGCCCGATTCACCTGGCGACGCTCCAGCTGGGCGCGGTTCGCCCACTCCGCCCGGCGGAGATCGAGGCGCTGCGCGCGGAAGCGTTTCCGGCGACGGGCTCCGGATGCTAGACTGCGCCGAATTCCCGCATGGCCACGGAGATTGACGGGGTGACGCTCTCGACGGTGGAGTCGATTCGTCCAGAAATCCGCTCGCTGCAGCCCTATGTTCCCGGAAAGCCGATCGAGGAACTGGAGCGGGAGCTTGGCATCGCCGGCGCGGCCAGACTGGCCTCGAACGAAAACCCGCTTGGTCCCTCGCCGTTCGCCGTCGCGGCGATCCAGGCGGCCGCCCACGGCGTTCATCGCTATCCCGACGCCAGCTCGTACTACCTGAGCCAGGCGCTCGCCTCGCACTGGAAGGTACCGGTCGAATCGATCGCCATCGGCTCCGGATCGAACGACCTGATCGACGTCCTCTGCCGCATCCATCTCGGGGCGGGGGACGAGGCGATCATGTCGGATCCCTCGTTCATCATGTTCGCGATCGCGGTTCGGGTCGCGGGAGGGACGCTGGTGAAGGTTCCGGGCCGGTCGCTCTTCCACGACCCCATGGCGATGCTTGGCGCGATCACCGACCGGACCAAGATCGTCTACATCTCGAATCCGGACAATCCCACCGGGACCATGGTCGGGCGGAGGATTCTGGACGAGTACTTCCGCCATGTCCCCGAGCGCGTGCTCACGATCCTGGACGAAGCGTACTTTGAGTACGTGACCGATCCCGACTACCCGGACGGCCTCGAATATCTGCGGCGCGGCCACCGCGTGGCGGTGACGCGCACGTTTTCGAAGATCTACGCCCTGGCCGGTCTCCGCGTCGGCTACGGCTTCTTCCCGCCGGACCTGGCCGCCATGGTCCATCGGGTGCGCCTTCCGTACAACGTGACGAGCTTGGCCCAGGCCGCGGCGAAGGCCTCCCTCGGCGATCCCGATCAGGTGATTCGCAGTCGCGCCGCGAACGTCGAGGGAGTTGCGTACTTCAAGCAGGAGCTTCCCAAGCTGGGGATCCAGCTCGCTCCGACGTGGGCCAATTTCGTGCTGGCCAGGTTCCCGGGATCGGCCGTCGATGCCGCCCGCTCGCTCGAGCGCCAGGGAGTCATCATCCGGCCGATGCTCTCGTTTGGACTCTCCGTCGAATACGCCCGCATCAGCATTGGATTGCGAGACGAGAACGAGCGGCTCGTCGAGGGCCTGCGCCGAATCTTGTGACCCGCGCCACGGTCCGGCCGTCCCGGCCCCTCAGGGGCGTTTGCACGGTGCCGGGCGACAAATCCATCACACAAAGAGCCATTCTGCTCGGCGCGCTGGCGCCGGGCGCCACGACGGTTCGCGGCGGAAATGACGGGGCCGACGCCCGCGCCGCGCTCGGCATCGCGCGCGCGCTGGGCGCTCGGATTCGCAAGGCCGGCGCCGGAACGTGGACCATCGAAGGCGGAACGCTCCGCGAGAGCGACGCGGTTCTGGACGCGCGGAACTCCGGAACGGCGTTGAGACTTTCCATGGGGCTCCTCTCGGGGCAGCCCTTCTTCTCCGTCCTCACGGGGGATCGGTCGCTTCGCCGCCGCCCCGTCGCGCGCGTGATCGAGCCGCTGCGCGCGCTCGGCGCGGACATTTCCGCGCGGGGCGGGGACCAATACCCTCCGGTCGCCGTGCGCGGTGGCCGCCTTCGCGGCGCTCCCGTCCGCACCCCGGTCGCGAGCGCCCAGGTGAAGAGCGCGGTCCTCCTCGCCGCGATCCAGGCGGAGGGCAGGTCGGTCGTCGAGGAGTCCGAGCCAACCCGGGACCACACCGAGCGGATGCTCCCGCTCTTCGGCGCGCCGGTCGCGCGCGACGGGCTTCGCGCGAGCGTCGACGGCCCGGCGAAACTCCGCGGCACTACGATCGAGGTTCCGGGCGACGCGTCCGCGGCCGCGTTTCTGCTGGCCGCGGCGACGCTGGTTCCGAAATCGGATCTCACCATTACCGGCGTGGGCGTGAATCCCACGCGTCGCGCGTTCCTCGATTTGCTGATTCGTTCGGGAGCGAGGATCGAGGTGGGCGAGGAGCGGGCCCTGAACGGAGAACCGGTCGCGGACCTCCGCGTTCGCGCCTCGACCCTGAAGCCCTTTCGAGTGAGCGGCGGGCAGGCGGGAGCTCTGATCGATGAGCTGCCTCTGCTCGCGGTGCTCGCGGCGTTCACGCCCGGGGAAAGCGAGATTCGCGGCGCCGCGGAGCTCCGCGTGAAGGAGTCGGACCGAATCGCGGCCGTCGCCGAGGGTCTTCGCGCCATCGGGGCGAACGTTGAATCCCACGACGACGGGTGGACCATCGAAGGGCGCGCCTCCCTGGCGGGCGGCGCCGTCGAGGCGCTCGGCGATCACCGGATCGCCATGTCGTTCCTGGTGGCGGGCCTTCGCGCCCAGCGCGGCGTCACCGTGCTCGGCGCGGAATCGGCGAGTGTTTCCGATCCCGAGTTCCTCCCTCGTCTCCGCCGGGTCACGCGTTGAAGCCGTTCGTGGTCGCCATCGACGGACCCGCGGGCGCGGGGAAGAGCGCCACGGCTCGCGGCGTCGCGGAGCGCCTCGGTCTCCGGCATGTCGATTCGGGCGCCATGTACCGGGCCGTCGGATGGTGGGCGGCGACCCGGGGCGTGCCGCTCGACTCGGAGTCCGCCCTTCTCAAGCTGGTCGACGACGTCTCAGATTGAGGCCGGTCCGGGCGGCTTCACGATCGACGGTCGCGAGGTCGAAGAGCACATCCGGACCGCCGAGGCGGGGAACGCGGCGTCGATTGTGGCGGTCCACCCCGGGCTCCGGGAGCGCCTCGTCCGGATCCAGCGCTCCCTGGCCGCGCCCCCCGGAATCGTCATGGAAGGGCGGGACATCGGGACGGTGGTATTCCCGAGGGCGGACCTCAAGATCTTTCTCACTGCTTCGGTGGAAGCCCGTGCCCAAAGGCGGCTTGAGGAGCTAAAGGGCAGGGGCGAGGCGGCCGATCTGGCCTCCATCGAGGAGGCGATTCGGGAGCGGGACCGCCGCGACAGCGCCCGGGAGATCAGTCCCATGGTCCCAGCGTCCGACGCGTACCCGATGGACACCACCGACCTCACCCTGGAGGAGCAGATCGAACTCGCGTCCCACTGGGCGGAGCTGGCCCGCTCGGGGGAAGGCCGGATGACGATCTTTCATGCCCTGAGCCGGGAGGTGGTGGTCAACTTCGCCCGGCTGTTCCTTCGCTACCGGGTCGAGGGGAGGGAGCATATCCCGCGAAAGGGGCCGATCATCCTGGCCAGCAACCACATCTCCTTCTGGGACCCGCCCCTGATCGGGGCGTGGGTGAACCGGAACCTGCACTACCTGGCCAAGGCGGAGCTCTTCAAGAATAGGGTTTTCGGAGCGATGCTAACCGCCTATAATTGCATCCCGATCCAGCGGGGACCCCAGGCACGGTCGGCGTTGCGTGGTGCCGAAGGGGTTTTGGATCGCGGGGGCGCGGTCCTCATCTTTCCGGAGGGCACGCGCAGCAAGAGCGGGAACCTTCTGCCGCCTCGAGCCGGAATCTCTCATCTGGCGGCGGTGTCCCGCACCCCGGTCGTGCCCGCCCGCATCACAGGATCCAACCAGATCCGCCGCTCCATGCTGCGGCAGGTTGAAATTCGACTGAGCTTTGGGGCGCCCTTGATGCCTCCCCTGGGAGCGGTGCAGAGCCGCGAGATTGGGGACGCGTTCGCGAAGCGCGTGATGAGCGCGATCGAGGCGATCCCGGGCGGGACCAAGAAACCGTGAGGAGGGAGATTCGCCGATGGAAGTGATTGTCGCCGACAACGCCGGCTTCTGCTTCGGGGTGAAGCGCGCGATCAAGATGGCGAACGATGCCATCGATCAGGCTCCCGGCAAGGTGACGGCGCTCGGCCCGCTCATTCATAACCCCCAGGTCGTGGACGCGTTCCGCCAACGCGGGCTGGAGGTGGTGAAGGAGATGGATGAGATCGACCGCGATTCGACGGTGATCATCCGGTCGCACGGCGTGGGTCCCAGCGTGATCCAGAACGCGGCGGAGCGCGGCCTCAAGGTGGTCGACACCACGTGCCCCTTCGTGACCAAAGCGCAGCAGTACGCGGCCAAGCTCATCGACGAGAACTACAAGGTCGTGATGATCGGCGACAAGCTCCACCCCGAGGTGATCGGGGTGGTGTCCTACACCCAGGACAAGGCGATCGTCATCAACACGGTCGCGGAGGCCGAGGGTCTCAAGTTCATCCCGCGGATGGGCGTGGTGTTCCAGACCACCCACTCGATCGGCCACGTGCAGGAGATCGTGGGCGCGCTCCTCAAGCGGGGGAAGGAAGTGCGGGTGTTCAACACCCTGTGCGGCGCGACCACGTCGATGCAGAAGACGGCGGTCGAGCTGGCGCCCGACGTCGACGCGATGGTGATCGTCGGCGGGCGCCAGAGCGCGAACACGGCGCAGCTCGCCGAGGTTTGCCGTCGCGTGAATCCCAGGGTCCATCAGATCGAGGCCGCGAACGAGATCGACGAGGCCTGGTTCGCGGGGCTTCGGGTGATCGGCGTGTCGGCCGGCGCGTCGACGCCCGACGACGTGATTGCCGAGGTGGTGGACCGGATCTCGCTGGTGGAGCCCCAGGCGAAGGGCGCATAACGCAGGCACCAACGGCCCGAGAGGCCGAATTTCATAGAAACAGGGGGACACACAACCGAATGGTTCGAAGGCATGACGAGGAAGTGGACCTGAAGGACGACGCGGCGGAGGACTCCGACGTCGAAGTGAAGCCGCGGCGGCGGAAGGCCGTCACGCGGCTGGTCAACGATGACGGAAGCGAGGAGCAGGGCGGCGTAGCGGTCGGGGTCGGCGAGCTCGACCCGGACGACGAAACCGCCAGCTCGATGGCGCAGTGGCTCCAGCTCTACGAAGACTCGCTCAAGGATCTGGAAGAGGGCGAGATCGTTCGGGGGCGGGTGCTCAAGATCGACGATAAGGAAGTCACGGTCGACGTCGGATTCAAATCCGAAGGCGTCATTCCGGTCGAGGAGTTCCCCGACCTGGAAGGCGTCAAGGTGGGAGACGAGATCGAGGTCTTCCTCGAGAAGACGGAGAACCAGGACGGCCTGGTCGTGCTCTCGAAGCAGCGGGCCGACTTCGTCAAGGTCTGGGACCGCGTCAAGACCGCGGCCGACAACGGCGAGCTGGTCGAAGGCAGGCTGATGCGGAAGATCAAGGGCGGCGTCGTGGTCGATCTCTTCGGCGTCGAGGCGTTCCTGCCCGGCTCCCAGATCGCCCTGCGCCAGGTGCAGAACGTCGACTCGCTCATCAATCAGCTGATCGAGTTCAAGATCATCAAGCTGAACAAGCGGCGCCGGAACATCGTGGTCTCGCGCCGGGCGGTCCTCGAGGAGCACCGCGCCAAGCAGAAGAACGAGATCATCCAGGAGCTGGCCAAGGATCAGATCCGCGAGGGAGTGGTGAAGAACATCACCGACTTCGGCGCGTTCGTCGACCTGGGCGGCATCGACGGCCTCCTTCACATCACCGACATGTCGTGGGGCCGCATGAGCCATCCCTCCGAGCTGGTCTCGATCGGGGACAAGGTCAAGGTGAAGGTGCTCTCCTTCGATCCCGAGAAGGAGCGGATCTCCCTCGGCATGAAGCAGCTCACCCCGTACCCCTGGGAGGACGTCGAGAAGCGCTACCAGGTGGGACAGCGGGCGAAGGGCAAGGTGGTCTCGATCACCGACTACGGCGCCTTCGTGGAGCTGGAGAAGGGCATCGAAGGACTGATCCACATCTCCGAGATGTCCTGGACGCGGCACGTCCGGCATCCGTCCAAGGTCGTCGCCATCGGAGATCAGATCGAGGCGATGATCCTCAAGATCGACAAGGAGAACGAGAAGATCTCCCTCGGTCTCAAGCAGATCGAGCCCGATCCGTGGCTCACGCTGGACGATCGGTTCCCGATCGGCACGCGGCTCAGCGGAAAGGTCCGCAACCTGACCAACTTCGGCGCCTTCGTGGAGATCGAGGAAGGAATCGACGGGCTCGTCCACATCAGCGACATGTCCTGGACCCGCCGGGTGGTTCATCCCAGCGAGGTGCTCAAGAAGGGGGACAAGGTCGACGTGGTGGTGCTCTCCATCGACAAGGACGCGCGCCGGATTTCGCTCGGCCTGAAGCAGGTGAGCGAGGATCCGTGGCCGACCCTGGCCGAGCGCTATCTCCCCGACATGATCGTGAAGGGGAAGGTGGTCCGGCTGCTGGATCGCGGCGTGATCGTCGATCTGGAGGACGGTCTCGAAGGATTCATCCCGCTGTCGCAGCTCGGCATCGAAGGACTCAAGAAGCCGTCCGACAGCTTCAAGGCGGACGACGTGCTGGAGCTCAAGGTGACGCGCGTCGACACGCAGGCGCACCGCATCATTCTCAGCGTCAAGGCGTGGCTCACCGATCAGGATGCCGCGGCACAGGCGGCGTTCCAGGAGCGGTACAAGCCGGTGCCCTCCGCCGTCGAGGAGCCTGGGGCTCCCGTGGTGGAAGTGGTGGAAGAGGCGGGCGACGCGGGATTGCCCGCATAGACGCCGGAACGAAACCGAGTACTCTCATGCCCGAGGGGCGGACCATCGCCCCTCGGGTTTTTCTTTGGACGGAAGCGTTGATCGACCGGGGTCGGTTGGCTATCCTCACGCCCGGCCGCTCCACGACGTCCCGCGTTCACGGAGGGGATGCCCCATGTGGTTGCTCAAGAACGCTGGTTGGCTCCTCATCTTCGCCGTCGCGGGTTGGTTCGGATTCGAGAACCGAAACGAGACGGTCTCCAATCTTCATCTCGCCGAACGCAGCTATCCCCAGTCGCCGCTTGTCCTGGTCGTGTTCGTCGCGTTTCTCGTCGGCATGTCCAGCGCGTTCCTCCTCACGCTCTTCCAGCAGCTCAAGACCCGCTCGGCCATGAGCCGGGTGAACCGCGAGAACCAGGATCTGAAGCGCGAGCTGAACCAGCTTCGCAACATGCCGCTCGACGATCTCAACCTGGGGAGCGAGGCCCGGAGGTCGTGAACGACTTCCTCACCGTCGCCTTGGTCGGGGGCCTCCTCGCCGTGGTCGGGTACGCGGCGTGGGTGCTCTCGCGTGAGGCGGCGGGCGAGCCGGAAAAGCCGGAGACCCCGTACCAGCTGGGCCTGAGCGCGCTGCTCGCGGGCCACCGGGAGGAAGCGCTCCAGGCGTTCGCCGAGAGCGTGCGCCTCGACAGCGACAACATCGACGCGTACATCCACCTGGCCAACCTGCTCCGCGAGCAGGGCGAGGTGCCGCGGGCGCTTCACATCCACCGGGAGCTCCTGGTGCGGGCCGGCCAGACGCAGAGCCAGAACCGCGCGATCCGCGAGGGCCTGGTCTACGACCTCATCGCCGCGGGAAGGCCCGCCGAGGCGGTCGACGAGGCGACCGAGCTCTACGAGCTGGACCGGAAGCGCGAAGGGGCGCTCCGGCTTCTCCTCCGCGCGCATGAGGCCGCGCGCGACTGGGAGAAGGCGTACGAGACGCGGGCCGAGATCGCGAAGTCCTTTGGCGAGCGAAACGGCGAAGGGCTGGCGCGCTACCGCGCGGCGATCGGGGAGATCTACCTCCGCGACGGCAGGATCGACGACGCGAAGCGCCAGTTTCAGTCGGCGCTGAAACTCCGGCACGACGAGCCGGCCGCGCTCCTCCGCCTGGGCGACATCTACTACGAGTCCAATCATGCCGAGCGCGCCGGAGTATTGTGGAAGGCGCTCGCGGAAGCGCACCCGGCGTTCTCGCATCTCGTCCTCGAGCGGCTCGAGGCTTCGTACTTCGAGAACGGGCGGTTCGGCGAGGTGGGCCTGGCCTACGAGGAGATGCTGGCCCGAAATCCCAGGGACGCCCGGATCCACCTCGCGCTGGCGCGCGTGCATCTCAAGAAGGGTGAGCTGACCGACGCGGGCCGGGTCCTGAACGAAGCCCTGGAGATCGAGCCCGAGTCCGTCCCGGCGCGGCTCCTCACCGCGGACCTCCATCGCCGCCGCGGCGACCTTCCGCGGGCGCTGGATGAGATGGAGGCGCTCCTGCGCGGGATGGGCACCGGCGAGGTCTACCAGTGCACGTCGTGCGGCGAGCAGAGCGAGGAATACTGGTCCCGCTGTCCCCAGTGCTTCAGCTGGTCCCGAAGGTCATGAAACGACGCCTTCCCGCGGTCCTGGCCGTGGTTCTGGTAACCGTCATCGCTCTCGCGGCCGCCGTCGCGCTGGGCCAACGCCCCGCGGCGAAGCCGGCACCGAAGCCGCCCGTGCCGGACAAGCGTGTTTCCCCGGAGGAGCGGCGCCTCACCCAGGCGACCGAGGCCCTGGCACAGGGCCGCGTCGAGGACGCGCGCGACCTCATGGACGGAGTCAATGCGGCGCCCCGTTCCAATCCCGACGACTACGCCTATCTCAAGGCGATGCTGACCGAGGACGGCAACGCGCACGTCGCCGCCCTGGAGAGCTACTTGAGAGACATTCCCAAGGGGCGGCACCGCCGTGAGGCCGCCTTAGCACTCGGCAGCGCGCGGTACGCGCGGGGCGAGTACGCGGAGACGGAGAACGTGCTGAGCGTGTTCTCGCCCGGCGTGGAAAAGGACTTCATCGGACGCCGGGCGATCGTCCAGCGCGGGCTGGCCCAGCTGGCGCGGGGAGACGCCGCGGGCGCGCTTCAGTTCCTGCGTTCCGCGAAGGCCGAGCTGACCGGATCGCCGGAGGAGGAGGCGTACGATTTCGCGGTGTCGCAGGCCGCGCTCCGCGCGAACAAGCCCGCCGAATCGATCGACGCACTCCGAGATCTGCTCGAGCGCCATCCAAAGGGCGACTACGCGCCGCAGGCGCTCTACGCGATGGCCCTCTGCATGGAGATGGTGGGGCGCACGGGCGACGCGGCGGGCGTGTTCCGCCAGGTGATGGTCCGCTACCCGCACTCGTACGAAGCCACCCGGGCGCGCGACCGGGGCATCCGGGTCGGCGCGGCGCCGGTGACGCCGTTCCCGCTCGGAGGCGGCTTCGCGGTTCAGGTGGGCGCGTTCAGCCGCCGCGATCTCGCGGACGCGCTGGCCCGCGACCTGAAGGCCGCGGGGGTTGGGGACGTGACGGTGCGGCAGGGAACGGAAGTTCCACCCGTCTTCCGGGTTCGCGCCGGGGCGTTCTCATCGAGGGAAGAGGCCCGCGCGCTCGGCGAGCGCCTGCGGCGCGAGCGAGGATTCTCCTACACCATCGTTCCGCGGTAGGCGGGTCCGCCGTGGAATCCACCCCGATGCTCGATCAGTACCGGCGGCTCAAGGCCGAGCATCCGGGCAGCATCCTGCTCTTCCGGATGGGCGACTTCTACGAGACGTTTGGAGACGACGCCCTCGTCGCGTCCCAGGTGCTGGGGATCGCGCTCACCTCCCGCGACAAGAAGAAGGACCCGCTCCCGCTTGCCGGCGTTCCGCACCACTCGGTGGAAGGCTATCTGAAGCGCCTCGTGGAGCGCGGCTACTCCGTCGCGATCGCCGAGCAGATGGAGCCGGTCGAGGGCGCGAAGGGAATTGTCGAGCGGCGCGTGATCGAGGTGGTGACGCCGGGAACGGTGACGCGCCTGGGGCTCCTCGACACAAGCGAGAGCAACTACATCGTCGCGCTGAACGAGGGGCCGGCGGCGTGGGGCGTGGCGGTGGCCGAGGTCTCGACGGGTGAATTTCGGGCGGGGGAGGTCGCGCCCGACCGGATCGCGGCCTTGGCGCTGGAGTTTCCGGCCCGCGAGGTCTTGGTCGCGGGATCGAGGAACCGTGTGTCGAACGGCGGGGCGCCGCCGGATGCGATCCAAAATGCCGCCGGCGCGTTCGCGGGCGCCACGGTCACGGAGTGGGATCCGGTCCGGTTCGACGCTCGAAGCGGGCGCGAGGCGCTGGAGCGCCGGTTCCGGGTGAAGTCGCTCGAATCGTTTGGCCTCGAGATCCAGCGCGAGGGCTACGGCGCCGCCGGGGCGCTGCTCGACTACCTGCAGGCCCTGAAGAAATCCGACCTCCCGCAGCTTCAAGACCTGCGTCCGCTCCGCGACGGCGCGCCGCTTGTCGTGGATGAGGTGACGCTGCGGAATCTCGAGATCTTCGAATCCACGGCCGGTCCGGAGGGAACGCTGCTTCATCTCCTCGACCGGACCGAGACCGCGATGGGCGCGCGGGCCCTTCGATCGCTGCTCCGGTCCCCGACCAGCGATCCGGGGGTGATCCGCGCGCGGCTCGAGCGCACCGAGGCCATGGCCGCATCGGGAAGTCTTCGAGCGGAGGCGCGGGACCGCCTCCACCGTCTCCCCGACATGGAACGCGCGCTGGGTCTCCTGGGATCGGGCCGCGCGAGCCCGCGCGATCTCGGCTCGCTCCGGGACGCGCTCCGCCGTCTTCCCGCGATCCGCCTCACGCTGGAGGCGAGGCCCCACCCGGCGCTCGCCGCCTGGCGTCAGGCACTACCTGATCTGTCCGCGCTTTGCGATCGCCTCGAATCGGCCCTCGTCGAGCAGCCGCCCCTTTCCGCGACGCAGGGCGGGATCATCCGCGAGGGCTTCGACCAGGCGCTGGACGCGCTTCGAAGGGATACCTCCGACGTCCAGCGGACCGTGCTCGAGCTGGAATCGCGCGAGAAGGAACGGACGGGGATCTCGAATCTGAGGGTGATCTACAACCGGGTGTTTGGATACGTCATCGAGGTGACGCGATCCCAGCTCGCGCGCGTGCCGGACGACTACATCCGCCGCCAGACCCTGGCGGGAGCCGAGCGGTTCGTCACGCCCGAGTTGAAGCGCATGGAAGACCGGATCGAGACGGGCAGCGTGGAGAGTCACCGCATGGAGGCGTCGCATTTCCAGCGCCTGCGCGAGGCCGCGCTCGCGGAAATGGGCCCCCTCCACGCCGCGGCGCGCGTGGTCGCGGCGATGGACGTCCACATGGCGCTGGGCGACGTGGCGGCGCGCGAGCGCTGGGTTTGCCCGGAGGTGGCCGAGGGCAGGACCCTCCGCCTCAAGCGGTCGCGACATCCGATGGTGGAGCGGGCGATCGAGCCTGGAACCTTCGTGCCCAACGACTGTGAGCTGGACGGAGATACGGAACAGGTGTGGATCATCACCGGCCCCAACATGGGCGGAAAGTCCACGTTCCTTCGACAGGTGGGCCTCTGCGTGTACCTCGCCCAGTGCGGATCCTACGTTCCGTGCGAATCCGCGACGGTCGGCTGCGTGGACCGGATCTTCACGAGGGTGGGCGCCTCCGACGAGATCGCGCGCGGCGCCTCCACGTTCTTCGTCGAGATGCGCGAGACGGCCGCAATCTTGCGCCATGCGACCGACTCGAGCCTGGTCCTCCTGGACGAGATCGGGCGGGGCACGAGCACGTACGACGGCCTGAGCCTCGCGTGGGCGGTGACCGAAGCGCTCCACAACGGGGCCCGCCGGAAGCCGCGCACGCTGTTCGCCACGCACTACCACGAGCTGACCGAGCTGGAGGAGAGCCTGCCCCGCGTTCGGAACCGGACGGTCCGGGTCGCGGAGCAACGCGGCGAGATCGTGTTCCTGCACCAGATCGTTCCGGGGCGGGCGGACCGCTCGTACGGAATTCACGTGGCGCAGCTCGCCGGCGTTCCGGCGGACGTTCTGGGCCGGGCGCGGGAGATCCTGGCGCGCCTCGAAGCGGAGCATCCGCGGCTGGCGATGGGCGGCCTGGCCGGCGAGGCGAGCGCGGGGGTGGACGCCCGGAACGCAGCGGCGGCCCAGGGTGCGGCGGACCGCGACGGCGTGACGCGCGACGAGCGCAGTGTGCTTCTCGGCGAAATCGCGGCGCTCGACGTGGAGGCGATGACGCCGCTCGACGCCCTGAACGAGCTGGCCAGGCTTCGCGCCAAAGCGCGATCGGGCGAGGCTCGTTGACGGAAAACCCCGCGCCCCCTATGCTTCTGCGCGACCGATGACCCATTCCTTCCGGGTAACCCGCGCGTCCATCCTCCTCGCAACGCTGCTTTGCCTCGGGGCGACCCGCGTCCAGGCAGCGCCGTCAGCCGTTCCTCGTTCCTTCCCGGTCGACTCCGTCCGCGCCGGCATGGTCGGCGTGGGCCTGAGCGTGTTCGAGGGAACGCGGATCGATACGTTCACGGTCTCGATCCTCGGGGTGCTGAAGAATCAACAGCCCGGCACGACGCTCGTCCTGGCTCGCGCCCAAGGGGACTATCTAGAGAGAACCGGAATCATCGCCGGTATGAGCGGAAGCCCGGTCTACATCAACGGGCGGCTTCTCGGCGCGATCGCCTACACGTGGTCCTTCTCCAAGGATCCGGTCGCGGGCATCACCCCGATCGGGGAGATGCTGGAACTCCTCCCGCCTCCCGGCACGGTCCCGTCCGAGGACACCGAGGAGCGGGTGGGCTCGCTCGACGACGGGTCGCCCGGACCGTGGGCGGAGCCTTCTTCATCCGACGGGTCCGCTCCGGCGCTCGCCCATCCGACGGGTCCGCTCCGGCGCTCGCCGGGGGCGGGCAGCGCCCGTCCCATCGCCACCCCCATCGTCTTCTCCGGCTTTGGCGCCGATGCCATGCGCTTCCTAACGCCGTGGCTTGAAGAGCGGGGTTTCGTCGCGGGACCGGGCGGAGGCTCGGTGCCGGGAATCTCGTGCGACAAGCTTGTACCGGGCTCCGCGGTCGGCGTGGAGCTGGTGCGGGGGGATTGGTCCGCCGCGGCCATCGGAACCCTCACGTATCGGGACGGGGACAAGGTCCTCGCCTTCGGACACCCGTTTTCAGCCATGGGTTGGGTTCGGTTCCCGCTCACCGCGGCCACGATCCACACGGTGTTCGCGAGCCAGCAGATCTCGAGCAAGGTGGGCTCGCCGACCACTCCGTGCGGAACGCTCCTCGCCGACCGAAGCGTGGGCGTCGCGGGCGAGATCGGCGCCACGCCCTCGATGATCCCCGTTTCCGTTTCCATTCAGGGGACCGGCAAACGGAACAAGTCCTACCACTTTGAAGTGGCCCGGAGCCGGCTCCTCACGCCGAACCTGGTCGCGTCCGCCGTGGTGAACTCCATTTCCGAAGCGCTCAACGATGCGGGCTTCGCGACCATCCGATACGACGTGACGTTCGCCATGAACGGCGGCAAGGTCCGCGTCCGGAAGGCGAACGCGCTTCTGACGCAATCGCCGGTCCAGGGCGTCGGGGAGGAGATTGCGCAATCGCTGACGGTCCTCCTCAGCGACCATCTGAAGCCGAGCATCCTCGACTCCGTGCAGGTGCACGTTCAGTCCGAAGTCGGGTTGGATGCGTCCCGGATCACGGAGGTCCGCGTCCGTCCGTCCACCGCCGCTCCCGGAGATTCCGTCCAGGTGGAGATCACCATGAGGCACGGCGGGAGCGCGACCGAGGTCCGGCGGGTGGGGATGCGGATTCCGCCCCAGACGCCGGAAGGGGAGCTGACGGTCCGCGTCTGCGACGGCGAGGAGAGCGACCGGTGGGAGCAGAATCGCGCGCCGGAGCGGTTCAAGCCCAAGACATTTGACGACGTCGTCCGTCTTCTCGAGACCGAGCGCCGGTTGGATCGGATCTACGTTCAGATGTACCGCGTCGCGGACGGCGCCACCGCGAGAGGGGGCGAGATCTCGCAGGCGCCGCCTTCGTTCCTCGGCGCGCTCGCCGGCGCGAGCGGTGGGGGGACGGGAGAGACGAAGGGCGCCACGCTTCAAGAAGTCTCGGTCGACGCCGGAGTGGTGGTGCGGGGATGCGAGACCGCGAAAATAGACGTCGTGCCGGACCGGATGCGGTGATCCGGCCCCTACCATCGAAAGGAGTGCTCCACTGAGCCACCGAGCTTGGCTGATCGGGGCGGTGGTGCTCGTGGGTCTCGTCGCACGGACCCCGGACGCCGCGGCCGTGAAGACGTCGTTCTGGAAGGTCGACGATATCGAATCGTTCCTCGAAGGCGAGAAGGTCGCCGGGGTCGCGGTGGAGAGCGAAGGCTATCTCACGCTCGGATCCGCGTGGGATTCGGTCGCGACCCATCTCGAGGGCGCGTCCTACATCTGGTGTGTCGCGCGGGATTCAAAGGGGCGCGTCTATTTCGGGACGGGCGATAACGGGCGGATCTATCGCTGGACCCGGGACCGCGGAGCCACCCTCTTGTGGGAAACGGGCGCGGCGGAGATCACCTGCATGGCGATCGACGGCGCGGACAACGTGTACGCGGGTTCGACTCCCGGCGGCGTGATCTTCCGGGTCGGTGCGAAGGGCGACACCACCCGTTATTACGAGACGGGCGAGGAGTCGGTCTGGTCGCTCCTGATGGGGAAAGACGGCGCACTCTACGCGGGGACCGGAAGCCACGGGAAGATCTTCAAGGTGACGGCGCCCGGCAAGGGATCCGTCTTCGTCGAGACCAAGGACGTGAACGTCATGACCTTGGCGGAGGCGAAGGACGGCGCGCTCCTCGCGGGCACCGCGTCCAAAGGGCTCCTGTTCCGGGTCGAGAAGTCGGGCTCGATGAGGGTGATCTACGACGCGGATGCCGACGAGGTCCGGGCGATCGCCGTGCTGGAAGACGGCTCGATCGCCGTGGGGGCCAATCGAACCCAAACCGGGCACGGCGCGGCGGACACTCCGGGCGGCGACTCCCGCTACGGCATCGACGTGACGCCCTCGGGCGGTGGAAAGTGCGGCGTCTTCCTGGTCCAGCCGGACGGAAGCGCGCGGCTCCTCTACGCGCCGCCGACGGACTTTGTCTACGCGCTGCTCGCACAGGATTCCAAGTCGCTCCTGGTCGCGACGGGGAAGCCCGCGGCGCTCTTCCGCGTGGGAACGGACAAGAAATTCGCCGTGCTCGGCGTTCCGGAGGAGAAGCAGATCCTCGCGCTCGCGCGCGGTGGAGGGGAGACCTTCGTCGCGACGGGAAACGACGCCGTTCTCTACTCGCTGGGATCGGGGCCCGCGAAGGAAGGGACCTACACGTCCCAACCTTACGATCTGCGCTCGGTGGCGTCCTGGGGCACGGTCAGCGCCATGATCTCGGGCGGAGGCGAGGTGCTCTGGTCCACCCGGAGCGGGTTGAGCCAGGAGCCGGACGACGGATGGAGCGCCTGGTCCTCGGAAGCGCCGATCAAGGAAACGGCCGCGATCACGAGCCCGGCGTCACGCTTCCTCCAGTATCGCGTGAAGCTGAAGGGCGGCGGCAACGCCCCGCCGGTCGTTTCTTCGCTCGAGGTTTCCTACCTGCAGCGAAATTTGCCTCCGGAGGTCGGGCCGATCCAGGTCTTCGGCCCCGACAATCCGTACATGGAAGGCGGCCCCGACTACCGGCCGCCTCAGATTTCGCAGACGTTCGCCAACGGTCTGAAGGTCGAATACAGCGTGCCGCGCGTGGGGCCGAAGCAGGTGTCCGACGCGAGCGCGGCGTGGGCGCGAGGCGTGCGCACCGTCGCCTGGGACGCGATCGATCCGAACGGGGACGGCATCAAGTACGAGCTTTCGATCAAGGCCGAGGACGAAAAGGAATGGCGCCGCCTGGTCAGCGATCAGAACGAGCGGGTCTACAGCTTTGACGCCGAGTCCTACGCGAGCGGCTCCTACCGGATCCGCGTGACGGCGTCGGACAGTCCGGATAATCCTCCCTCGTTGGTCCTCAAGACCGAGCGCATCAGCGCACCGTTCCAGATCGACAACGTGCCTCCGCGCGTGGAAAGTCTGAAGGCGACGGCCGGCAAGGCGTCCGGTGGGAAGGCGAGCGTGACGGTGACCGGGACAGCGCTGGACGACAACACGAGGGTGGCGTCCATCGAGTATTCGGTGGACGGTGCAGATTGGGTGGACGTGTTTCCGGACGACGGGATCTTCGACGGCAAGAAGGAAGGGTTCCGTTTCCAGGTGGATGGGCTCGCGACGGGTGAGCACCGGATCAGCGTCCGGGCGTCCGACCTGGATCGAAATGTTGCGGTCGCAAAGGTGGTCACGGTCCTAGAGTAGTCGTGCGTTTTGCACGAAATGACCGCTGATCGTCAGGGCCTCTCTGGGCGGCGGCCCCCGCTCCGGCCTATCTTGGCCCAGGGACGGCCGTAAACCCAAGGCGGAGCGACGTTCCTCCCGAACCCGCCCCGGGCTTGCGCAATGGTACACTCCTTGCGTTTCACCCCGCGGATCACTCCCTATAGGTTTGCTTTCGGCCGACGCTGGGGTGCCATGAGACTCGCGTTTCTCGACCTGCCCGACGAGAGGGTCGACCTGATTTCGCTCGCCCGGCACACAGCCGGCGTGGAAATCGTGCTCGTCTCCCACTCCGATCCGGAGGCCCTCGCGCTGAAGATTGCCGAGGTGCTCCAGATCCCTCGCTCCAAGGAACCCCTGGATCTTCTCGCGCTGAAGCCCGACCGCGTGGCTCTTCCCTCGATGACCGCACCCAGCGCCGAGGCTTTGTCCCGCGCCGGAATCTCCAACCGCATCTTCACCACGCTCGACGAACTCGCCACGAGCCTCGAATCCGGAGCGCGCCCCGAGACGGCGGGAGATTCGGCGCCGCTCGAAGGGTGGGAGGTGCTGTTCGACGAAGCGACCGGCACGCGGCTCGGAAAGATTCAAGAGGCGCTCGCCCTCTCCGAGGACCGCCAGCGGCTCTTCCGCGAGATCCTCTCGCTCGCGGTGGAGCAGACCCGCGCCGACGCCGGCTCGATCATGGTGCTGGACGAGGATGCGGGTGAGCTTCGGATCGCGTTCGCCGACGGACTATCCGCGGACACGGTGCGCTCCGCCCGCCAGAAGCTGGGCGAAGGCGTCGCCGGCAAGGTGGCCCAGGAAGGGCGCCCGCTCATCATCAACGAGAAGATCTCCGATCCGCGCTTCCGCGATACGCGCGAGCGGTCGCGGATCTCCGCGGCGATGTCGGCCCCGATCCAGCTCGACGGCCGCGTGATCGGCGTTCTCAACGTGTCGAGCGACCGGCCCGACCGGCGATTCAACGATCATGATCTGGAGAAGCTGACCCAGATCGCATCCCAGATCTCGGCCATCCTCGAGCGCGTCGTCCAGGGACTTCGCCGCGATGCCGACGCGGTGGAGTTCCGCGCCCGCCGCGCGCTGGAGCAGGCCTTTGGGCGCGAGGACCTCCCGCTCGCGGATCGCCTGCGCATGGCGGCGACGCGGCTGGCCTCGCACCTCGACGCGGCAGTCGGCGCACATCTACATCGCCGAGCCGGACGCCTCGCGCTTCCGGGTGATCGCGTCGGGCACCGACTCGGGGTCGGAGGGGCAGCTGCCGATGACGGACGGCCTGCTCGCCCGAGCGTACCGAAACGGCGAGTCCTACTTCCTCGCGTCGCGGCTGGCGCGGCCTTCGGAGGCTCCCGCGGGCGTGGCCCCGGCGAACCTCGTCGTGGCGCCGATCGGCGAGGTGCACGCGCTGGGCGTCTTGACGGTGGAATGCGTGGCACGAGTGGCGACGGATCTGGAAGAGCTGGCCCGCCTGGTCGCCCGCCTCGCGACCTATCTCGCCCGCCTGGTCGACATTCACCGGGACCACGGCGTCGCGAACCGGCAGGGAATCCTGTTCGAGAAGCTCTCGAACATCGCGCCGAGGCTCATGGTTCAGCACGATCTCGAGTCCCTCGCCGCGGAATCGCTGAGCGCGTTGCGGGAGCTCTTTGGCCGGGGATGGATCGCGGTGCGCTTGAGAGGACCCGAGGACACGGTCCTCTTCCGGAGCGCGTTCGAAGGATCCGAAGCGGACCGTCCCAAGCTGAGCGAGCTGGAACAGGAGCACTCCAGCCTGGCGCTGGAGCACGGGCAGGAGACCACGTCCGTCGGGCCGCCGACGGATGCGCCCGCGACCGGAAACGGGACGAATTTCGCGTCCATGCCCGTCCGTTCGTCCGAGCGGATCGTGGGGGCTCTCGGGATCGTTCTTCCGAGCGTCCCGAACGCGCGGGGCGGCGTTCCAGTGTTCGGCTCGGTCGAGCTGGAGGCCCTTCGAAAGCTGGCGCTCTACGTGGCCCTCGCCTGGGAAGCGCGCACCGAGGGACAGCCTCCCAAGGCGCCGACGGACGCCGTGACCGGCCTTCTGGGGGGCGCGGGACTGGAGTCGAAGATTCTCGAGGAGATCAAGCGCGCCGAACGCTACAAGGATCGCATCCTGCTCACGCTCTGTTCCATCTCGGGCTTCGAGCGCCTGGAGCAGCGCCACGGCGCCGAGTGGGCCGAGGGCCTCCTCCGCGAGTTCGCGCAGGCGTTGACCAAGAACGTGCGCGAGGTGGATGCGGTGGCGCGGCTGGGCGGTGGCCGGTTCGCGGTCCTGTCGCCGGAGTCCGACAAGGACAGCGGCGCGCTCATGAAGCGCCTGGATCATCTTCTTCCGACTCTTGCCTCGGTCCGCGACCTCGCGGACACCGGAGAAGTGCGGCTCGTCGGCCGTCAGTACGCGTACCCCGACGAGGTCGCCACGGGCGGGGAACTCCTCGCCTTGATCCGGAGCAGCTACCCCTCCGCCTAGACCGTTTTCGCGCCGCAGAGCCTCCCTTGCCGGACGGCACGGATCGGGCTATCGTACGCGCATGACAACAACCCAGACGGTCGCGCCCGCCGCAACCCTCGCCGCACGGAAACTCGCCCAGGCCCAATCCCTTCTCGAACCCAGCGGCCTGGATGCGTGGCTGATCGTGGTCCGCGAATCCTCGGAGCGCCCCGATCCGATCCTCCGCGCCTTCCTGGATCTCGATTTCACGTGGAATACGTTTTTCCTGGTCACCAAGACCGGTTCGTCGGCTCTGGTCGCGACGTTCGACGCTCCGGATCTTGAGAAGCTGGGACTCTTCGATGAGATCCTGACGTACAAGGAAGGCCCGCGCGCGCAGCTTCTCGATCTGCTCCGGCGCAAGGATCCAAAGCGAATCGGGATCAACGTCTCGATCGACGACGCGCTCGCGGATGGGCTGACGGCCGGGCTCCGCGACTACCTCGTGGAGGCCGTGGCCGGAACGCCGTTCGCGGACCGCCTCGTGAGCGCGGCCCCTCTTGTTTCCGCGCTTCGCGGCGTAAAGCTCGCGGAGGAGCGCGCCCGGATCCAGTCGGCGATCGATGAGACGGAACCCATTTTTGACCGGGTGCGCGCCAGCCTTCGAATTGGCCAGACGGCCCGCGAGGTAGCGGCCACGTTCCACGCCGAGGCGAAGAAGGTTGGATATCCGCCGGCGTGGCCGGTCCATCACTGTCCTTCCGTGACGATCGGGGCTCACGCGGTGGTCGGCCACGTGGGACCCGGCGACGAGCGGATCGAGCCGGGCTGCATCCTTCACATGGACTTCGGCATCGCGAAGAACGGTTACTGCTCGGACCTGCAGCGCATGTGGTACGTGCTGGCCAAGGGATCCAACGAGGCGCCGGCGCCGGTAACCAAGGCCTACGCGGCGATCGTGGACGCGATCGATCTGGCGGCGAACTCGTTGGTCCCGGGCGTGCAGGGCTGGGAGGTGGACGAGAAGGCCCGCTCCCTTATCGTCTCGCGCGGATACCCGGAGTACGCGCACGCGCTGGGCCATCATCTCGGACGCGCGGTGCACGACGGCGGCGGCGTGCTGGGCCCGCGCTGGGAGCGCTACGGCCGCGAGCCGTTTGAGCCCGTTCGCGAAGGAGCCGTCTACACGCTGGAGCCCAGCATCATGCTGGAAGGGCACGGCGCCGTTGGACTGGAAGAGGACGTGGTGGTCGGAGCCAAGGGCGCCGAATTCCTTTCCCGGTTCCCCCGCGAGCTTCCCCTTCTCCGCCTCGCCTAGCCGCATGGCCCCCATCCGGATTCTGGACCCCGGCGTCGTCGCCAAGATTCGCGCCGGCGAGGTCATCGACCGTCCCGCCGCGGTCGTCAAAGAGCTGATCGAGAACGCCCTGGACGCGGGGAGCCGGTTGATCGCCGTTCATACCGCCGGAAACGCGGAGCGGTCCATCCGGGTCCAGGACGACGGCACGGGGATGTCCCGCGAGGACGCGCTGCTCGCCGTCCGTCGCCACGCGACGAGCAAGCTCGAGCAGGTCGAGGACCTTTCGGCAATGCGCACGCTCGGATTCCGCGGCGAGGCGCTCGCGTCGATCGCCGAGGTCTCGCGGCTCACCCTGTCCACGCGCTCGGCCGAGGATTTGACCGGAAGCCAGGTGGAGATCCTCGGCGGGGCGGTGATCTCGGTATCCGGCATCGGGCGCGCCGTCGGCACCACGGTTCTCGTGGAGGACCTGTTTTTCAACACGCCCGCGCGGCTTCGCTTTCTCCGCTCGCGCGAATCCGAGAATCGGGCCCTCTCGCGCATTGTGTGGGGCTACGCGCTCGCGGCGCCGACGGTGCACTGGCGTTTCAAGGTGGAGGGCCGCGAGGATAACGACCTGCCCGTCGCGGGGGATCTCCTCGAGCGGTGGCAGATCCTCTACGGCAGAGGCGCCGGAGAAGGCGCCGCGCCGTTCGAGACGGACCTCGGCGGATTCCGCATGCGCGGAGTTCTGGGAGCGCCGGAGATCGCGCGCGCCAGCCGCGAACACCAGGTCTTCGCTGTGAACGGGCGCGTCATCGCGTCTCCCACGATCGGGGCCGCGCTCCGCCAGGGATACGGAAACCTGATTCCCGGCGACCGCCATCCGGTGGCGCTCCTTCTAATCGAGATCGATCCGAGCCAGGTCGACGTCAACGTCCACCCGACGAAGCGCGAGGTGCGCTTCCGCGACGAAGCGGCGCTCTTCCAGGCGACCCGCCGGGCCGTGGAGTCGGTCATGCGCCGCTACGTTCCGGTGGCGCTGGGCGTGGGGGCGGGGCTCGCCGGCTCCGAAGCGGAAGCGGGATCGCCCGTCGCGGGCGGCGCGGCCGGCGTGCCGGGGAGCGCGGCCGGGATCTCCTCGACCCAGCTCGCGTGGGATGGTGTGACCGCGGCGCGCGTCCTCTACGCGCCGGCGGACGAATCGGGCGGCGCGGAGACGGTGAAGGAGCCCGACGTATCCGAGCTGCGCGAGAGCCTGGCCGAACCCGAGATTCCGATCTGGCAGCTCCACGACCGGTACCTGCTCGCGCCCATTCGCGGCGGGCTGGTGATCGTCGATCAGCACGCGGCCCACGAGCGCATCCTCTACGAGCAGGCGCAGGTTCATCTGGTGGGAGAAGCCGGAGCGAGCCAGCACTTGCTCTTCCCGCGTGTCATCGACCTGACGCCGGCCGAGCTGGAGAATCTTCTCGCGCTCGAGCCCCACGCGCGCCGGCTTGGATACGATCTGTCCCTGACGGGGGAGCGGCAGGTGGCGGTGCGCGGCGTGCCCGCCTCGCTCCAAGAGGAGGTAGCCGTGGACGCGTTGAAGCGTCTCCTGAGCGGCGAAGAAGGCCACGCGTCGGCGGACGCCGAGGAGCCGCCCGAGGAGCGGATCGCGAAGACCTACGCCTGCCATGCCGCCGTGCGCTCCGGGCAATCGCTCAGTCCCGAGGAGCGGCGCGCGCTCTTCGATCGCCTGTTCGCGACCAGCCTTCCGCACGGGGATCCGCACGGTCGCCCCACCTACGTCCGGGTCGCGATGGAGGAGTTGGACCGCCGCTTCGGACGCCGCTGAGCGCTTCGCCGTGACCCGCCTTCCAATCGTCATTCTGGGACCGACCGCCGCAGGCAAGAGCGAGGTCGCGCTTCGCGTCGCGCGCCGTGTGGGCGCCGAGATCGTGGGAGCGGACTCGAGGCAGATCTATCGCGGCCTCGAAATCGGCACGGCCGCGCCCACCGAGCGGGACCGGCTCATCGCCCCGCATCACCTGGCTTCGTTTCTCCCGGCGGGGGAGATCTACAGCGCGGGCCGTTACGCGCGCGACGCGCGGGCGGCCATCGAGGGGATCCACGCGCGGGGGCGTCACGCGCTGGTCGTGGGCGGCTCGGGACTCTACCTGCGCGCGCTCCTGGACGGGCTCTTCGAGGGCCCCGCCCGGGACGAAGCCGTCCGCGCGCGCCTCGAGGCGCGGCTCCAATCCCACGGGCTCGAGGCGCTGCGCGCCGACCTCGCCCGGGTGGATCCCGAAGCGCTGGCGAAGATCCTTCCCGGCGACTCGGTGCGCGTCATCCGGGCCCTCGAGGTGCACGAGCTGACGGGACGTCCCGTGAGCGCGCTTCGCCGGGAGCGTCCGCGCCGGCCGATGGCGGCGATCCGGATCGGGTTTCGATGGCCCCGCCCGCTGCTGGCGCGCCGGATCGAAAACCGGATCCAGGACCAGCTTCGGGACGGATTCCTGGAGCAGACGCGCGCAATTGGCCGGAGGCGGGACTCGCCGAGCGCGCGCCCGGACTCCACACGCTGGGGTATCGCGAGCTCCTGACGCACCTGCGCGGCGAGCGCACGCTGGAGGAAGCGGTCGAGACGATCGCGCTCCGCACCCGGCAGCTCGCCAAGCGGCAGGAGACCTGGTTTCGCGCGGTCCCGGATGTGGAATGGATCGATCTGGAATCGCCGGACCAGTTTGCGGAGGCGGCGGAGCGCATCGTCTCCCGAATGATGCCTTGACCCAAGGCGCCTCAACCGACTAGGCTGGTCGCTAGGGAGCTGCATCGGGAGCGGGCATAACTCAGTGGTAGAGTGTCAGCTTCCCAAGCTGAAGGTCGCGGGTTCGAATCCCGTTTCCCGCTCCATTATGTCGCCGCCGTCCCGCAGTCCACGCCTCCTCCAAGACTTGATCCCGGACGCGGAACCCATTACATTTCCATAGCTTCGAAGCGTCTACCCTAAGTCAGGAGCCACGACGTGATCGGTCTCAGCGACCCGTTTACGATTGCCCGAATCGAGTCCGGCGGTCTTGCCGAGCGGCTCGGGCTGGTCGCGGGGGAGCGGATTCTCGCGATCAACGGGATCCTGCTCCACGACGAGATCGACTTCGGCGCCCAGATCTCGGAGGAGCGTCTCAACCTCCGCATCTTGGGACGGGATGGAGGAGAGCGCGAGGTGGCGGGCGAGCGGGAGTACGGGGTCCCGTTCGGCGCGGAGTTCGAAGCCCGCCAGCCCAAGCGCTGCCACAACAACTGCGTGTTCTGCTTCGTGTATCAGCACCCCAAAGGGGTGCGGCGCGAGCTTCTGATCAAGGACGACGACTACGTCTTCTCGTTCGTCCACGGCAACTTCATCACGCTGACCAATCTCTCGGAAGCGGAATTCCAGCGGATCATCGACGAGCGGCTGTCGCCTCTCTACGTCTCGGTCCACGCGACCGACCCCGACGTGCGGGTGCGCATGATGAAGAACCCCAAGTCGGGTTTAATCCTGAAACAGATCGACCGCCTCGCCGCGGCGGGGATCGACATCCACACACAGCTCGTCGTCTGTCCCGGTATCAACGACGGTGCCGTGCTCACGCAATCCATCGAGGAATTGGCGGAGCGGCATCCCCGCGTCCAGACGATCGCGGTGGTTCCGGTGGGCCTGACGAAGCACCGCGGGAGGCTTCCGGAGCTCCGAACGTTCACGGCCGCCGACGCCCGCGCGGCCTTCGACGAAGTCCACCGCCATCAGGCCGCGTTTCTGAAGCGATGGAAGACCCGGGTGGTCTTCGCGGCGGACGAGATGTACGTCCTCGCGGGCGAAGAGGTGCCTCCGGCCGGGGCGTACGAGGGATTCCCGCAGCTTGAAAATGGAATCGGGATGCTTCGCGAGACGATCGACCGGTGGACTTCGGGGAAGGACAAGATCAAGGGAGCCCCGCGCCGGCGCGAGCGCGTGGCCGTGGTCACCGGCTCGAGCGCGGCGCCCACGCTCCGCCGCCTGTTCGCCGAGCGCCCGCCCGCCGACATCGACGCCACGATCTGCGAAGTGGTGAATGACTACTTCGGCGACACCGTCACCGTGAGCGGGCTCCTGGTCGGCGCCGACATCGAGCGCGCACTCCGAGATCACGGTCCCGTCGACCGCGTTCTGCTTCCGCCCAATTGTCTTAAAGAGCGGGAGATCTTCCTCGACGACCGCACCCGAAGCGACATGGAGCGGTCCCTGGGCATCCCCGTCCAGATCGGCTTCGACGCGCCGGCGCGCGTCTAGGGGCCCCGGCATGCTTCCGATCGTCGCCATCGTGGGCCGCCCCAACGTGGGGAAATCGACCCTCTTCAACCGGCTCCTGGGACAGCGCCGCGCGATCGTGGACGAGATCTCGGGTTTGACGCGCGACCGCCACTACGCCGAGGCGGAGTGGAACGGGCGGCACTTTCTCCTCGTCGACACCGGCGGCATCGACCCCGGGAGCGCGCATCCCATCCAGCGCCAGATCCTGGATCAGACCGCGCACGCGATCGAGGAGGCCGACGTGGCGCTGCTCGTGGTCGACGCGACCCAGGGGATCACGTCGCTTGACCGGGAGGTCGCCGAGCGGGTCCGGAAGCGCGGACGCCCCACGCTGATCATCGCGAACAAGTCGGACACCTCGGCGCGCGAGGAGGAACTCGTGGAGTTCTACTCCTTGGGCGTCGGCGATCCGATTCCCGTCTCGGCCCTCCACGGCCGGGGCTCGGGGGACTTGCTCGACGAAGTCGTGGGCCGGCTTCCGGCCGCGGAGGTGGTGGCCGCCGACGCCGGCGCGATCCGCATCGCGGTGGTCGGGCGGCCCAACGTTGGAAAGTCCTCGCTGGTCAACCGCCTGTTGGGCCAGAACCGGATGGTCGTCGATTCGGTGCCCGGCACGACCCGCGACGCCGTGGACACCACGTTCGTGAAGGGCGGAACGACCTACACGCTGGTCGACACGGCCGGCGTTCGCCGTGAGTCCAAGGTCATCGATCCCATCGAGTTCTACAGCGTGACCCGCGCCCTCCGCGCGATCTCCCGGGCGGACCTTGTCCTTCTCGTCATCGACGTGTCCAAAGAGCCCGGAATCCAGGATGCCCGGCTCGCCGCTCTCGCCGAGGAGCAGCGAAAGGGGATCGTGGTGCTCTTCAACAAGTGGGACCTGGTGGAAGACCCCAAGGAGGCGAAGCCGGCGATCGAGGAGGAGTTCCACAAGATCTACCCCTTCCTCGAGTTCGTCCCGATGCACTTCGTGTCCGCCGCGACCGGGGCCGGGATGGGGAGGATCCTGCCGGCGTGCGCCGCGGCCTACCGCGAGTACACCCGCGACATCCAGACCTCGGAGCTCAACAAGGCGGTTCACGCGATCCTGAACCGGGTCAGCCCGCCGGCGACGGCCCAGGGGCGGCACCTCAAGTTCTACTACGCGGCCCAGACCGGGAACCGGCCGCCGACGTTCTCGCTGTTTGTGAACAATCCTCGATATCGACACCGAAATTATGTAAGTTACCTGGAGCGAGGTTTGCGCCAGCGCTTCGGATTCCAGGGCACGCCGATCGTGCTCGAATGGAAGGGAAGCCACTAACGGGCCTCCCGGCCCGCGATGCGGAGGGCTTGCCATTTCGCTGCTCGTTGCCTCCGTCCTGATCGCATTCGCCCTTGGAGGCATCCCCTCGGGCCTCCTGGTCGGCCGCGCCCGCGGCATCGACCTGAGGACCGCCGGCAGCAAGAACATCGGGGCGACCAACGCGTTTCGCGTTCTGGGTCCCCGGTGGGGCGCCCTCGTGTTCGCTCTCGACGTCATCAAGGGCCTCGTCGCCACCTTCCTTCCGGCATGGCTCGCGAACGTTCTCCCGAACGGCTCCGGCTTGGATCCGCGCATGCTCTCGCTCGCGGCGGGGGTGGCCGCGATTCTCGGGCACGTGTTCACGCCGTGGCTGGGCTTTCGGGGCGGGCGGGGCGTCGCCACGAGCCTGGGCGTGTTTCTCGGGATCCTGCCGATCCCGTCGCTCCTCGCGCTCGCGCTCTGGGTGGTGCTCCTGTTGATCTCGCGCCGCGTATCCGTGGGCTCGGTGGGGGCGGCGCTCGCGTATCCGTTCCTGGTCGCGCTCTTCGCCCGCAACGATCCGCAGCGGGTGGCGATCCTCGTCGTTTCGTCGCTCATCTCGCTCCTCATCCTCGTCCGGCACGCTCCGAACATCCGGCGCCTTCTGAACGGGACGGAGCCGCCGATCCTGGGCGTTCCCAAAGCGGGGCGGCCGTGAACGTCGGCGTGATCGGAGGCGGCGGATGGGGCACCGCGCTCGCCATCGTTCTCGAGAGCAAGGGGCACTCGGTCCGTCAGTGGGTCTACGAGCCGGACCTCGCGGAGGTGATGTCGCGCACCCGCGTGAACGACCGTTTCCTCCCGGAGGTCACAATCCCCGAGTCCATCCGGATCACTCCGTCGCTGGCGGAAGCGACCACGGGTGCCGAAACCCTCCTCTTCGTCACGCCGTCACACGCGCTCCGCGCAACCGCGACGCGCCTGGCGGAGGAAGCGGCGGACGCGCTTCGCCGCGTGGAGTGGGTGACCGTGGCGACGAAGGGCCTCGAGACAAGGACGCTCCGGCGCATGAGCGAGGTGCTGGCCGAGACGCTTCCTTCGCCGCTCCGCGACCGCGTCGTGGTCCTCGCGGGGCCGAGCCACGCGGAGGAGGTGGCTCGGCGGGTTCCGACGCTCATCGTCGCCGCCTCCAAGGACCCCGCCCTGGCCACGCGGGCTCAGGAAGCGTTCGCGACCGACTGGCTTCGCATCTACACGAACGACGACGTCGTCGGGGTCGAGATCGGGGTCGCGCTGAAGAACGTGATCGCGATCGCGGCCGGGATTTCGGACGGACTTGGATTCGGCGACTCCACCAAGGCGGCGCTTCTCACGCGCGGGCTCGCGGAGATGGTGCGCCTTGGGGCGCGCCTCGGGGCCAAACCCGAAACGTTCTCGGGGCTGGCCGGAATCGGTGACTTGATCGCCACGGCCACCAGCCGGCACAGCCGGAACAGACGATTGGGGGAAGCGGTCGGCCGCGGGGCGACGCTCAAGCAGGCGGTGGACGCGTCTCCGATGGTCGTCGAGGGCGTGGTCACGAGCGAGGCCGCGCTCCTGCTCGCCCGCGAGCACGGCGTCGAGATGCCCATCGTGGAGCAGGTGCACGCCATTCTCTATGAAGGAAAGAGCGCGCGCGCTGCCCTGCGCGAGCTGTTGACCCGGGACTTGAAGGCGGAAGCCGGAACCTTATCCAGGAGGTGATCCCGTGAAGTCGCTTCCGATCGGAAGGCTCTACTACTCCATCAGCGAAGTGAGCGACATGGTGGGCGTCAAGCCGCACGTGCTCCGGTACTGGGAGAGCCAGTTCAAGATGCTCCGCCCCAAGAAGGGCCGGGGCGGCGCGCGGATGTACCGGAAGCGGGACATCGAGGTGCTCTTTGAGATCAAGCAGCTCCTCTACGATCAGCGCTTCACCATCGCGGGCGCGCGCCGGCACATTCTGGACGAGCGCGCGGACCCCAAGGAGCAGATCGAGCTTCCGTTCAGCCGGCTCGACCGCGAGGAGATGCTTCGAGGACTCCGCAAGGACATGGAGGGCCTCTTGAACCTGCTTCGCCAGGAGGCGCAGGCCAAGGCCCGGAGCCGGCGCTGAAGGGGGCGCTCCGCCGCGTTCCGGCCGCCGTCGCGCCTCGCACGCGCGCGGGGCGAGGGGGTGCCCCCTTGTCCGCTCCACGCGCGGTCGTGTAGCATGGGGCCCGATATCGCATCGCCCGACGCCGCACGATGAGGTCGGGGCGTAGCGCAGCCCGGTAGCGCACCTCCTTGGGGTGGAGGTGGTCGCAGGTTCAAATCCTGTCGCCCCGACCATCTAAGTTCGTTCCGGAATGCCGCCCCGGGGATTCTTGCCCCGGGGCGATTCCGTTCCACGTGATCCACGGAAGGACCTCGATTTCTTGACCGACCTCGGATACAGCCTCGCCGCCCGCGCCGCGCGCCATCTGCCTCCTTGGATGAGCGACCGTGTCGCCGTGGGACTGGCGGACCTCTACGTGTGGAGCCACCCGGGCCGCGCCCGCGATGTCGACGGCCGTCTCCGTCGAATTTCGCTCGATTCGGGCCGGCCGGGCAGTCCGCCGCGCGCGCGCGACACGTACCGGGCCTTCGCCCTCGCGTTGCGGGACTTTCTGGCCGTCGACGCGGTCGAAGGGAGTGCGCCGCGGGTCCGCCTGGACGCAAACGCGCGCGCAATTCTAACGAGCGCCCTCGAGTCCGGGCGGTCCACCGTGATCGTCAGCGGACACTTCGGTCCGCTGGGAACTCGCGCTTCAGTGGCTCGCGCGCGAGATCGGACCGGTGGGAGCGCTCGCGAAGCGGCACCGCTTCTCCGCCGTCGAGCGGTTCTTCGAAGCCCGGCGCGCCGCGTTTGGAGTGCGCACGCTGAGCGCGCGGCGCTCCGCCAAGGCCGCGCTGGACTATCTCCGGGCCGGGGGATGGATCGCGGCCCTCGCGGACCGGGCGGCCAAAGGCTCCTCGCGCGGCCTCGTCCGGCTCGACCGGGGCCCGCTCCTCATCGCGCGCAGGGCCGCGGCCCAGGTGCTCGCGGGCGTGGCGTGGCGCGCGTCCGACGGCGTGGCGGAGGTTCGCTTTCACCCCACCTTCACGCTCGAGCCACGTCAGGGCGGAATTGGAATTCCTCAGGCCGAGGCGCGGCTTCAGGAGTTCTTCGACGAGCACGTCCGGGCGCATCCGACGCAGTGGTTCGAGTGGGACCGGAGCGCCGGGCCAAACCTCCTGGAAGGGAGCGCGGGATCGACGTTCCGCTGAAGCCCATCGCGGTGATCCCGGCCAGGGACGCCGGCGCGACCATCGGGGACGTGGTCCGAGGCGTCCGCGCCGCGCTGCCGGGAGCCGAGGTCGTGGTGGTGGACGACGGGTCCGCCGACTCAACCGGCGACCGGGCGCGCGAGGCCGGGGCGATTGTCACCCGGCACGAGCAGAATCAGGGCAAGGGAGCCGCGCTTCAGACCGGCTTCGATCTGGCCCTCACCCGCGGGGCGGACGCGGTTCTGGCGCTGGACGCGGACGGTCAGCACGATCCTCAGTTTGCGCCCCGGCTTCTTGCCGCGCTCAACGAAGCGGACCTGGTCATCGGCTCGCGCGAGGGGGACCGCACCGGAATGCCGTGGCTACGGCGGGCCACCAACGACGTCACGACGTGGTGGGTGTCGAAGCTCGCCGGCCAGCGCATCCACGACTCTCAATCCGGGTATCGCGCCATCCGCGCCGCGGTCATCCAGCGGGTCCGCCCGGAGAGCCGGCGGTTCGATTACGAATCCGAATTCCTGATCGGCGCCGCGAAGGCGGGGTTCCGGATCGGCGCGGCGCCCATCTCCACCCTCTACAATGCTCCCGGTAGCCACATCCATCCGTTCCGCGACACCGTGCGGTTCATTCGCCTCGTCCTGAGGCACCTGGGGAAGTGATGGACATTCTCGTCACCAACGACGACGGCATTCAGGCCGATGGGATTCGCGCGCTCGCCGAAGCGCTGGCGCCGCTGGGCGAGATCTCGATCATCGCCCCCGATCGCGAGCAGAGCGCCTCGAGCCACGCGCTCACCCTCCATCGCCCGCTTCGGGTGCGGAAGATCGCCGAGCGCGTGATGAGCGTCGACGGAACACCGACGGACGCCGTCCTGCTCGGCGTGCATGGATTTCTCAAGAAGAAGCCCGCGCTGGTCGTCTCCGGCATCAACCACGGGCCGAACATGGGGAGCGATGTGATGTATTCCGGCACCGTCGCGGCCGCGAGCGAGGGAACGTTCCTCGGCATTCCCTCGATCGCGATCTCGCTCGCCACGTGGAGCCAGGCCGAATCATTCGCGACCGCCGCGCGCGTGGCGCAAAACCTCGTCCGGGGACTCATACGGAAGGGACTGTTCGAGAACACATGCCTCAACGTGAACGTGCCCGCCCTCCCGTACGAGAAGCTGAAAGGCGTTCGCATCACCCGTCTCGGCAAGCGCGTCTACCGGGACGTGATCGTCGAGAAGACCGATCCGCGCGGAAAGCTCTATTACTGGATCGGAGGCGAGGAGCCCACCTGGGAGCACGACGAGGCGAGCGACTTCACGGCGGTCGAGGAGGGCTACGTGTCGGTGACGCCCTTGACCTTCGAGCTGACCGACTACAAGAGGATCGTGGATCTGGAGGCGCTGGGGGTCACGCTGGATGAACCGGAGGCGTAACGATCTCGGCGTCTCGCGGCGCCGGATGGTCGAGGAGCAGCTCAAGGCGCGCGGGATCCACGATCCGCACGTGCTCCGGATCATGGAGGCGATGCCGCGGCACCTCTTCGTGGACGAGACGCTCGCGGCGGGCGCGTACAGCGATCACGCGCTCCCGATCGGCGACGAGCAGACGATTTCGCAACCCTACATGGTGGCGCTGATGACCCAGGCGCTCGATCTCAAGGGAGACGAAAAGGTCCTCGAGATCGGGACCGGCTCGGGCTATCAGACCGCGATCCTCGCCGAGCTGGCCGACCGGGTCTTCACCGTCGAGCGCATCCCCGGCATCGCGGCGAAGGCGCGGGAGCGGCTGGAAGGGATGGGTTACAAGAACATCGTGTTCCGCTGCGCCGACGGCTCCCTTGGATGGAAGGAGATGGCGCCGTTCGACCGGATCCTCGTCGCCGCGGGAGCGCCCAAGGTCCCGGCGTTCCTGGAGGAGCAGCTGCGCCTCGGGGGAATCGCCGTCGCGCCGGTGGGCGAGAGCGAAGCCCAATCGCTCGTGAAATTCACGCGGACATCGCTCGATCTCGAGGAG
This sequence comes from Candidatus Eiseniibacteriota bacterium, assembly GCA_963740415.1. GTDB lineage: Bacteria > Eisenbacteria > RBG-16-71-46 > SZUA-252 > SZUA-252 > WS-9. The sequence goes on along the minus strand of CAVUEC010000014.1, from coordinate 483,730 downwards.
CGAGTTCTCTGCGGTTGCACCTTCGTTCCGCTCATCGGACGGGAGGGCTGGTCGAAAGGCGAGTGACCCGCGGCGCGTGAAGGGCGAAGTCGGTTGACCGCATTGCGTTCCGGCTGATACCATGGCGCATTCCGTAGGGCATCAATCGCACGACGATGCGGCAGGGGATCGGGGCGTGGCTCAGCCTGGTAGAGCACCTGGTTCGGGACCAGGGGGTCGGAGGTTCAAATCCTCTCGCCCCGACCATATACCGCCGCATCGAGTCGCACGCATTTCGTTCGAGACTTGCTCCTGGTGAGCCCCCCCGGCGCCGCCCGCTTTGTCGCCCGCGTGGAAGGGCGCGTCCAGGGCGTCGGATTCAGGATCTTCGTTCGCGAGCGCGCGCTGGAGTTGGGTCTTTCGGGATCCGTGCGCAACATGCCCGACCGGTCCGTTCGCGTCGAAGCAGAGGGCTCCAAGGAGGTGCTCGAAGCGTTGCTTGCCGATCTGCACCAAGGTCCCCCCGCCGCTCGCGTCCAGCGAGTCGCCGTCGATTGGGTCCCACCCCGCGGTACCGCGCAGTTCCGGGTCGAAGCCGGATAGGGAATCGATGATGCCCGAGAATTCCCGACGATTCGTCGCCGAGCTCTCCGAGGCCTTGCGTCGCGGCCTGGAGCAGGGTGAGTTGACCGACCAGGATCTGGATCCTCTCCTCCATTCGCCCGAATTCGAGGCCGGCGCGTTCGACCTGTTCCTGACCGAAGCGCGGCGCCAGGGTGTGCGGCTTCCGGACAGCGCCCCGCTTCCCGAAGCCAACCTGGGGCCGGTCGGCATGACGCTCGGCACGCTGGAGCGGCGGTACATGAAGGAAATCCAGCGCTACCCGCTTTTGGAGCGCGGCGAGGAGCGCGAGCTCTGGGAGTCGATGCGCCGCGGCGACGAAGGGGCCCGGAAGGCCCTGATCCTTGCCTACCTGCGGCTCGTCGTCTCGATCGCGCGGGCCTATCGCAATCGCGGCGTCGAGTTCCTGGACCTCGTGGAAGAGGGAAATCTCGGGCTGATCACCGCGGTGGACCGCTTCGACGTGGATCGCGGCATTCACTTCAGCACGTACGCCACGTGGTGGATCCGGCAGGCGCTGGCCCGCGGCGTGGCCAACCAGTCGCGCACCGTCCGCATCCCGATCCACGTGCTCCAGATGATGCGTCGTTTCGTCGCGACGGAGCGGAGAATGGAATCGGAACTCCAGCGGCGGCCGGCACTGGAAGAGATCGCGAAGGAGCTGGGCATTGCCGAAGCGCGGGTGATCCGGCTCCAGAGCCTGGTCCAGTCGATCCACACGCTCGACGTCGACCTGGGGAACGAAGCGTTCCACGGCCTGATCGAATCGGAAGCCGTGGAGCAGCCGCCGAGCCTGGACGAGATCATCGACATGCAGATCCGCGACCAGCAGCTGAACGAAATGCTGAAGCGGCTCTCGGGCAGGGAAGAAGCGATCCTTCGCCTCCGCTACGGATTCTTCGACGACCAGCCGCGGACGCTCGCCGAGACCGGAAAGCACTTCGGACTCTCGCGCGAGCGCATCCGCCAGCTCGAGGAGCGGGCCCTGCTCAAGCTCCGCCATCTCCTCGAGAGCGACTCCGCCGACTCACCCGCCTCGGTTCACTGACCGCGCTTAACTCGCGCATTTCCTAAGGAGGGCTCCGCTCATGCGTCCCGGACTCCGCTGGGCTCTGGGTTGGACCGCCGTCGTTGTCTCAGCTGCTCTTGTTCTACTGGCGGGCGTGTCACGCGCGTTCGCGGCCGGCGCCGCGCCTTCCAGCGCGCCCGCACCCGCGCCGGCGACGCCCACGTATCCTATTTCCGAGGGCTACGTGGACGCGAACGGCGTCTGGATCTACTACATGGCGATGGGCCGCGGGGCGCCGCTGGTCGTCGTTCACGGCGGGCCGGGCGCGTCGCACGACTATCTGATGCCGCACCTGGTGCCGCTGGCCAAGAACAACCGGCTCGTCTTCATCGACGAGCGCGGCTCGGGGCGTTCGCCCGCGCTCGAGGATGCCAAGCAGTACACCGTGGAGAACATGGTGGAGGACGTCGAAGCCGTCCGGATCGCGCTTCGACTTGGGAAGATCAACCTGCTGGGCCATTCCTACGGCGGCGTGCTGGCGCAGGCCTACGCGCTGAAGTACCAGCAGAACCTGTCGCACCTGATCCTGTGCAGCACGTTCTCGAGCACGAAGGCGATCAATCAGACGCTTGCGGCGCGATGAAGGAGCACATGCCCTCCGGGGCCGAGAGCGCAGGTCGACAGCCTGGAGCGTGCGGGCCTTTTCGGCAAAGGGCCAAGCTTCCGGCATGGCCGGTATCCCGACGACTACATGACGGCCGCGTGGGGCGTGGGGTACTTCCCGTACCTCTACGCCCGGCGCCCCGACCCCAACTACGACCCCGTGGCGGCGGGAATCATGTCGTGGGATCTCTATCGCGAGATGTGGGGCTCGAACGGCGAGTTCGTCATCGACGGGAATCTCGACGTCGGTCGAATACGACGACCGGCTCGGCTCCATCAAGGTTCCCACGCTGATCACGGTGGGGGATCACGACGAGTTCGATCCGTCGCTCGCGCGCACCATGAACGAGAAGATCCCCGGGTCGAAGCTCGTCGTGCTTCCCGCAGAGCGGGCACATGACGTTCGTGGACCAGCCGGGGCTCTTCATCCGGTCGGTGGACGAGTTCCTGCACCCGTCCGGGTGAGCGGTCGAGCCTCCGAAAAGCCGCGAGGATATGCTATAATCAGGGTTTGCGAGCCTGGGATGGCCGCGGTGTAACGACTCCTGCCGACCAACGGGGTGCCGTGGCGTTGAAGCAACCTTCCCTCGGATTCAGCCGGGCCGCGGCTTGGGCCGCCGCGATCCTCGCCCTCGCCCTCGCCGGCCCGGCGTGGGCCCAAACGCCGCCCGACGTTCCCGTGATCACGTCGCCTCCGTTCGACGGCTATGTGTTTAGCCCGTTCGACGTCCACATGGAGACGGCGCCGTTTTCGGACCCGGACGCGGGTGACACGCATCTTTGCACCGACTGGGAGATCTGGTCGGTCTCGCCGGACGAGCGCGTCTGGGTGACCGCTTGCATCGGAGGCGTGGAGCGTGTCCACACCCACCTCGGGGACGGCGTGTTCGAGGGGGCGCTGGCCGGGCAGACCAGTCTCGACTTCGACACGGACTACGTGCTCCGTGTACGCCACTCGGACAATACAGGCCTTTGGAGCGACTGGGCGGAACGGGGCTTCTCCACCGGATCGCCGACCGGTGTCTTCCCGCTTCTGATGGACGACGTGACGACGGCGCCCACGCCCACGTGGCGGGATGAGAACGGCTCGTCTCGATCATCCTGGCGGCCGGTGCGCCCGCGCCGTCGGTGCGATTGGATTCCGCGGCGGGGGACCTCCTCCTCAAATTCGCCGGGCTCGACGGCTCATCGAACGCCCTGACCAATCCCCCGGCGCTGGCCGGCGATGTGGCGGCGCGCATCGTGGTCGACGGGGGGAGCGCGGGTGTCGTTCTGCCGGCGTCGAGGGTTGCCTTTCAGGACCGGCTTGGCTTTTCGCGTACGCTCTACCTCCCGCCCGTGGGCATCCCAGCGTCCGGGCAGGTCTACTTCTGGGTCTCGGGGGACGGAAGCACCTACGCGGGTGGCGCCTCCCAAACGAGTCCCGATTTCTCCACCCGGCTGCGCGGGTCGCCGCTGCCGTGGGAAATATTGCAGCCTGGATTCGAGCTCGAAGTCGCCTCCACCGGATACCAGCTTCCGGTCAACATCGCGTTCAAGCCCAACGCGGGCCCGAACCCGGACGATCCGTACTACTACGTCACAGAATTGTACGGAACGATCAAGGTGGTCACCCGGGACGGCACCGTCTCCGACTACGCGACCGGGCTTCTGAACTTCGATCCGACGGGAGCGTTCCCGGGCTCCGGCGAGCAGGGCCTCGCCGGCATCGTGGTCGACCCGGCCACCGGCGACCTCTACTGCGGGATGCTCTATGACTCAGCGCCTCCCAGTGGACCGCACTATCCAAAAGTGGTCCGCTTCCAAAGCGGCGACGGCGGGCGGACCGCGTCGAGCCAGACCACGATCCTCGACATGCCGGGCGAAACCCAAGGGCAATCCCACTTCATCTCCAACTTCACGATCGGCCCCGACGGAAAGCTGTACGTCCACATGGGGGACGGCTTCACGGCCTCCACGGCGCTGAACCTGAATTCCTTCCGCGGGAAGATCCTCCGGATGAACCTCAACGGCACCGCCCCATCGGACAACCCGTTCTACAACGCGGGAGACGGCATCACCGCCCGCGACTACGTCTTCGCGTACGGATTCCGCAACCCGTTTGGAGGCGCGTGGCGGTCCGCCGACAATCTGCACTATGAAGTGGAGAACGGGAACGCCGCCAACGACCGGTTCGCCAGGGTCACGGCCGGCACGAGTTACGGGTGGAATGGAAACGACGCGACGATGACGACCAACGCGATCTACAACTGGGTTCAGACCGTCGGGCCGGTCAACATGGCCTGGATCCAGCCCTCGACCTTCGGCGGGAGCGGCTTCCCGGCGTCCAAGCAGGACCGGGCCTTCGTCACCGAGTCGGGGCCGACGTGGGCCACCGGGACCAATTCGACCAAGCGCGTGGTGGAGTTCGCCGTCACCACCGGTGGCGCGTACGTCAGCGGACCGACGCCGCTCATCCACTACACGGGAGTCGGCAAGGCCACGGCCGTCGGGCTCACCGCGGGGCCGGACGGCCTCTACCTGACGGATCTCTACAAGGACGTCGACTTCGTTTCGCCGATCGACCCGGGTGCCAACGTTCTTCGCATCAAGTACCGCGGCGCCGCCAATTTTTCCGCGTCGGCCACCACCGGGACGCCGCCTCTGTCGGTGCGGTTCACCGACCTGTCCGACGTGCCGGGGGCGGTCGAATGGCTCTGGGACTTCGGGGACGGCATGACAGGGAGCGGGACCTCGCCCAGCCATCTGTACGGATTGAACGGCCTCTACACCGTTCGCCTGAGCGTGACCGGCGCGAACGGGGTGGTGGTGGCGGAGAAGTCGGGATATATCGCGGTCGGCTCATCCATCCCGGGCCTGAGCGCGACCTACTACGACAACATCAACTTCACCGGCGCCACGGTCACCCGCTACGATCCGAGGATCGACTTCAACTGGGCGTCCGGATCACCGAGCCCATCCTTGGGAAGCGACACCTACAGCGCTCGATGGACCGGACAGGTGTCGCCCCTGTACAGCGAGACCTACACGTTCTACTCGCGAACCGACGACGGCGCCCGGGTGTGGGTGAACAATCAGCTCGTCATCGATCGCTGGGTCGACCAGTCCGTCACCGAGACAAGCGGTACGATCTCGCTGACCGCCGGTCAGTACTACGACATCCGCATGGATTACTACGAGAACGGCGGTTCCGCCGAAGCGCATCTCTCTTGGTCGAGCCCGAGCCAGGCCAAGGAGATCATCCCGCAGCAGCGCCTCCGAACGACCGGGACCCCAACCGGTGTCGAAGGGACCGAGGTGACCTCTGTTTCGCGCGCGATGCTGCTGCCGTCCCTGCCGAATCCGCTCCGCTCGACCAGCACGCTCGGATTCGCGCTCCCGGCCGACGGCCATGTGACGCTCCGTATTTTCGACGTTCGGGGAGCTCTCGTGGCGACCGTCTACGACGGCATGGCGCGAGGGCAGCGCCGTTACCGGCTGGCGTTCGACGCGAGCAAACTCGGCGCCGGCGTCTACTTCCAGAAGCTCACAGGGCCTGGAATCAACCTCTCGCACAAGCTGGTCGTCGTCCGGTAAGGCTGCAGTTTCGCGCCCCAAACCCCATCGCGTAACTTATGATTCCGACAAATACGCCCCCGTAGCTCAGATGGATAGAGCAGCGGTTTCCTAAACCGTTGGCCGGGTGTTCGACTCACCCCGGGGGCACCAAGTTACGGGTTTCGCCCTCGGCCGTGTAGTCTCGGTTGTAGTCTCCCGCAAACGAAGAGGGCGTCCGTCTGTCTCCGCTCAGAAATTGATCTGCATGCTCGTGTAGAAGACTTCGCCCGTGCCGCCGACGACGTTGGGAAGGCTAGACCCGCCCACCGCGCTGCGCTCGGTGTGCAGCACCTCGGCGTTCCAACGCCCGACGTAGTTCTTCCACGGGAACCAGTTGACGCCGAAGCGGAGATCCCACGGGTCTCCGTACTGACCGTAGATCTTCGACAACCCGGCGTAGCCCTGCAGCGTCTGGGGCACCACCATGGCCGAGGCCTGCAGCTGGTACCCGTGGTCGTTGAGCTCGCTGAAGGTCAGGCTGTCGACGCCCGGACCCTGCAGCGTGTCGATCCGTCGCCAGTAGAACTCGCCGTCGAGCGAGAGGCCGTTGTACTTGACGCCGCCGTCGGTCGCGAACATGTGGTAGTCGGCGTTATTCACCTGGACGCCGGGGCCGAACAGATCGGGAGTGAAGATCGGGTTCCCGTCCGAGATGCGGATCTGAACGTTCTCGAACGCGTCCGTGTTCGGCGCGCCCTGGCGGTTCTCGGTGCTGCTGGTGTAGTGGGCCGCGAGGCGAGTCGCCACCTCTTTATGGACGTCGAAGTCCCCGAAACCGCCGTTGGTCCCGAACTCGCCGGTCGTCGGAAGCCAGATCAGCGCCGCCGACGTCGTGTTCAGCTTGTTGTCGAGCTGGCCGGCGTCGATGCCCAGCTGGCTCAGGTTGTTGCCCAGCATCGCGCGGTAGATGAGACGATCGAAGAGCATGCCCCTCGCCCACACACCCATGGTGTAGGACGGGCGGAAGTACTCGTCGGCCATCTGGCGATTGTCCACGGTCAACCAGTAGGGGAAGTTCCCTTCGGTCGTCCTCACGCCCGGCAGACCGTCGACACCGGCACCCAGCAGGAACTCCTTGCGGAAGACGTAGTTCAGGTTGCCGGCCACGACGACCTGGGCACCCTGACCCATGCTGGTGTTGGAGGTCCAGACGTAGGTCACGTACTTGAACCTCTGATCGAGCAACCAGCCCTGGAAGAAGATGACCGCCTTCTGGAACATGATGTCCTCGCGACGCTGGACGTTCGTGGTCTTCCCGAACGAGTCCGTGTAGGTCGCGTCGAGGCCCTTTTGGTTGAGATACCGGACGTAGGTGAAGACGCGGATGCTGAGCTCGCCCTTGTCGGTGCTGGCCACCTTGAATCCGGCGTTCGGAATGTAGCTGCCGTAGGTGCCGGTGCTGTCGATGCCGCTCTGTGCCAGGGCCGCGCTCGCCGTGAAGATCACCCACAGCATCGCCGCCACGATCGTGTATCGCCCGTGAAGTCCCTTCATGAGCCGACCTCCTCTTCCCACTGCCAATGACGACGAGCATCTTCCTCGACGAGTGGGGCATTCTACACGAGACACCCCCAGCGTGGGCCGTGATCGAGCCCCAGCGGGTGTTCGGCTCACCCAGCGGCGCCTGAGCTGCGCGGGAGGTATCGTGCCGAAGCTCAAGATCGGCTATCTTTATTCGGCATGGGCGTGGATCGGGACCCCGGCGTGTTCTTCGGGGTAGATCGTGTGTCCGGGATTCCGTCGCCAACGAGGAGGTTCATGATTCGCTCGATTTCGATGTGCCGCGTGCCGAGGTCGCTCCGCTGCTTGGGCCTCGGCCTTCTTTTCGCCGCGCTGGCCGGGTCCGCGGCCCTCGCCCAAACCGTCTACATGCCGGGAGCGGGCCCCGCGCAGGCGCCGCCCGACTCCGTGATTCGGGTGCAGGTGCACCGGCTGGCCCCGGGCGTGTTCGCCGCGAAGGTCCGTTACGTCTGGACTGGCTGGGTGGAGCTTCCCGACGGCATTCTCCTCATCGATAGCTCGATGAGCGACTCGACGGCCGCCATCCTGGCGGACTCGATCCGGGCCTATTCCGGTGCCAAGCCGGTCAAATACCTCGTCAACACACACGCCCACAGCGACCACATCGGCGGGAATAACTACTTCGCCTCGCGCGGGGCCACGATCATCGCGCAGGCCTCCGTCGCGGCGAAGATCGACTCGACGATGCGCGCGAACGCGGATTCCACCGACAACGTGAAGGCGTTCAAGTCCGTGACGAAGGTGGATCGCAAGAAAGTCATGGGACCGGCGGACCGAAGGGTCGAGATCCTCTGGTTCGGGAAGCCGGCGCACTCGGCCGCGGACATGATCGTCTACCTCCCGAAGCAGAAGGTGCTCTTCGCGGGCGACCTGTTCTCGAACAAGGCCGTGCCGTGGATGATCGACCCCGCGATGAATCGGATCAATTGGATCGCCGCGGTCGATTCCATCATGTCGAAAGCGTTCACCATCGACTCCCTCGTGCCCGGGCACGGAATCCTGGCGCCCAAGGCGACCGAATACCGCTTCATCCGTGGATACCTGACCGATGCCTACGCGAGGGCCGCCAAGATGGCTTCCCAGGGTATGAAGCTCCACGCCTTCAAGGACTGGGGATACGTCGGCCCCTATGAGGACGCGGAGTTCTACAACGAAGTCCACTTCATGAACATGCGCCGCCTCTACAACGAGGCGCTCGGGATCAGCACTCCGGGCCGCGCGCAACCGGGCGCGTACAAGAAGTAGCCACGATGCTCTGCCACGCCCGGCGCGCCCCACGTGTCTCGGCGGTCCTGACCGCCCTGGTCCTCGCCGCCACGGTGCCCTCGGGCTGCGCGCGCGAGCCCGAGGCAACCCGCGCCATCCGCCTCTCCGCCGAGCGCTACCTGTCCGCGCTGGCGCGGAAGGATTTCGACGAGATCCGCAACCGGGCGACCTGCCTGGTGCCGCTCCAGGCCGTCCAGGGCGGAAACGTGCTCCGGATCGATCCCACGCGGCGCACCACCATCGAAACGCTGGATTCGCTCACCGCATCGTCCGCCAAGCTCCACCGCGAGACGGATTCGCTCTGGATCCACGCGGGCGAGGGCAACCGCGAGACGCTCTTTCAAGCATCCCGGCGCGCGGGCCGCCTCGAGGTGACCTACCGAAACGCGCTGCGCGCCGTGAGCGTGTCGCGGCCGGACTCCCTCATGGGCTCCAAGACCGAGGTCGAGACCTGTTCGTTGCGGGTGAGGGTTCGCTACGCCGGGGAGCTGGTCGGGCCCAAGCCGGTGGACCGCGAGATGATCCTCCGCATGCTTCGGGCGCCGGGCGGGTCCTGGATCGCCTTCTCCCTTTACACCGTGGAGGATGACCCCCAGCCGGACGCCGTTTGACCCCTCGCGGGGGACGGTGTAGCCTACCGCCTGTATTCGGGGTCGCAGCCCATCGCCGAAGGTCGGCCGATGGGCGTTTCCGCATTTGAGGAACAGATGGTCATCGTTCTACGCGCGGATGCCACGCCGGAGCAGCGGCACTCGGTCGAATCGCGGCTGCGTGAGCTTGGCTTCCAGATCGTGGTCGCTCCCGGGGCGCCGCCGGTCGTCCTGGCGGCGGTAGGGGAGGGATCCATGCCTCCACTGGACGAGATTCGCGCACTCCCCGGCGTCGCCGAGGCCCGCCGCATCCCCGAGCCCTTCAAGTTGGCCAGCCGCTCGTTTCGCCCCAACACCAGCGTGGTCCGAATCGGAGACGTCGAGATCGGCGGCTCGTCGGTCGTGCTCATGGCGGGCCCGTGCACGATCGAGTCCGAAGAGCAGATGGTGAAGACGGCCGCGGTGGTCCGCGCGGCGGGCGCCCGGGTCATGCGCGGCGGCGCGTTCAAGCCGCGGACGTCCCCGTACTCCTTCCAAGGGCTGGGCGAAGAGGGTCTCAAGCTGATCCGCCGCGTGGCCGACGCGGAGAAGCTTCTCGTCGTCTCCGAGATCATGGACAAGAGCCAGATCCCGCTCATGGACCGCTACGTGGACATCTTCCAGGTCGGCGCGCGGAACATGCAGAACTATGCGCTCCTGCGCGAGCTGGGGGCGGTGGAGCGCCCGGTCCTCGTGAAGCGGGGGATCGCGGCGACCGTGGATGAATGGCTGATGAGCGCCGAATACGTCATCTCGGGCGGAAACGACCGCGTGATCGTCTGCGAGCGGGGCGTTCGCGCCTACGAGACCTACACGCGGAACACCCTCGACTTGAACGCGGTGGCCGTCGCGAAATCGCTCAGCCACCTTCCGGTGATCGTCGACCCGAGTCACGCGGCCGGTGTGAGGGACAAGGTGGTGCCGCTCGCTCGCGCCGCGATCGCGGCGGGAGCCGACGGGCTCCTCGTGGAGGTCCACTTCGATCCGGAGCGGGCCATCTGCGACGGTCCTCAGTCCCTCTTCCCGGACCAGTTCGCCGCGCTCTCGAGCCAGATCCGCCAGATCGCCGAGGCGGTGGGGCGCACCCTCTGATGCCGGCCAAAGGCGGCGGCGCCCGGCGCGCCCGCGCGAAGAAGCCGGCGCTCCACCAGAGTCATGCCGGTCCCGCGCCGCGCTCCAGCTCGGCGCCTGGACCCGGCCCCTCCACGCGATGGACGCGCTGGATCGCCTACGCGCTCCTCGCCGTCTTCGCGTGCTACTGGGGCTCCAAGGTCTTCACCGAACATCGAATTGGCAACTACGCGGTCGAGACGGACTTCTACTGGAAGTACGGCCCCGCGGCGCGCGACCTGCTCCACGGCAAGATCGACATCGCGAACTACGATTCGAAGGGGTGGGGTTATCCGCTCGCGGTCGCGCTCATCTCGATGTTCGGGATCGAGCCGTTCCAGGCGGCGCAGGCGCTCGCGATTCTCTGCGCGATTCTCGCCGGCCTCTTCGCGTACCGCATTCACCGAAGTCTCCTCGGGCCCGCGGCCGCGCTCTGCGCGCTGCTCCTTCTTCTTTCCAACGAGACCTTCCTCGCCAACACCTACGAGGTGGGGACGGACATGTTCTTCTTCGCGATCGTCCTCGGCTCGATCGCGCTGCTTCTGGGCAGGACCCGGCCGAACACTTGGGCCTTGCTCGGATCGGGGCTCCTGGGGGGATGGGCCTTTTCCACCCGGTACAACGGGCTCTTCCTCTGGCCGGGTGCGCTTCTTCTCCTGCTCGCCCTTCGGACCGTGGAAGGCAACGCCCGCTCGCGGATCCAGAGCGCGGCGATCTGGAGCGGCGGTTTCGTCGCGGCCGCCCTGCCATGGCTCATCGTGAACGCGATTCACACGGGGAACCCGCTCACCAACTCGAACTACGTCAACGTGGGCTACGCGGTGTACGGGGAGGGGAACTGGGAGAAGTTCTTCTACGGCGGAAATCGAAAGATAGCCTCGTTCGTCGACGTCGTTCGGCTCGATCCGGCGCGCTTCGTCGGCGTGATGGTGAAGAACCTGGTCGAGCACCTGCGCCGGGACCTGAGCGAGCTTGTGCCGCTTCTCTGGGGCGTCCTCGCGGTGCTGGGAGGGTTGCTCATGCTTCGGGAGCACACGGGCCGCCGGGTGGCGGGGTTCGCGGCCTTGTGGGGGCTCTACTTTCTCACGCTCGTCCCCGTCTTCTACGGGACGCGCTTCTCGCTTCCGCTCCTCGCGTTCTACTTCCTCTTCGCGGTTTGGCCCTTCTTCTCTCAGACGATCGGGAAGCCCGTGCGCTCACTGGAGCGCTCGTTTCCGGCGCGCGTGTTCGTGTTCCTGGGACTCTGGCTTCTCACGGCGGTTCAGGCCTATCAGTGGACCGAGGATCCGCAAAACGGCGAGCAGCTTCGCGCCGGGCCCTACGACATCGCCCCCGCGATCTCGTTTCTCCGCGGTCAGACGGGGGACGGGGGAGTGATCGCGCGGAAGCCTCATGCCGCGTTTCTCTCCAAGCGGCCGTTCATTCTCTTGCCCCGGTTCGATTCTCCGGACTCGCTCCATTCGGTCGCGGTGCGGGACAAGGCCCAGTACCTCCTGGTCTCGGGCGCGGAGCTCAACATGAGGCCGGAGATGGGATCCTTCGCGTCGGGCACCGACATCGCGGGATTCGCCCGGGTCTTCGAGAGCCCGGGGGCGCTGGTTTACGAGGTGAGGCCGGTCGCCTCGCCCTGAGCGCGGCGCCCGCACCGGGAACCGCCACGTTTTTCCGCCCTAGCCGCGTCGGGCTGAACTTGTTAAACTCCGCGCCACGAAACGATATCGGGCGATTAGCTCAGTTGGTTAGAGTGCCTGCTTGACATGCAGGAGGTCAGAGGTTCAAGTCCTCTATCGCCCACCACTTCATCCGAATCGAGCAGGACGACTTCCCATCCCATGATTGAGCTTCAGGTCAACGGCCACAGCCTCAAAGCCGAGGCGGGCAGCACGCTAGGCAAGGTCCTCCACGAGCAGTACCAGGAGGGCTTCCGGAAGGGCGTGGCCGCGAAGCTGAACGGCCGGCTGGTCGACTTCCACACCCCAATTCAAGAATCGGGGAAGGTGGAGTTTGTCCCCGTCGAGAGCCCCGAAGGGCTGGCCGTGCTGCGCCACTCCACCGCGCACCTCATGGCGTCGGCGGTACTCAAGGTCTTCCCGGACGCCAAGCTCGCGATCGGCCCCGCGATTGATGACGGCTTCTACTACGACTTCCAGGTGGAGCGGCCGTTCCAGCCCGAGGATCTCGCCAAGATCGAGGAATGGATGCACACGATCGCGGACGAGAACCACATGTTCCAGCGCGGGGAATTGAAGCGCGAGGACGCGCTGAAGCGCTTCCGCGAGGAGAAGGAGCCGTTCAAGGTCGAGCTGGTCGAGGGCATTCCCGACCCGACCGTGAGCACCTACACCCACTCCTTCTTCACCGACCTCTGCCGCGGGCCTCACGTGCCGCGGACCAAGATGCTCCGCCACTTCAAGCTCCTGAGCGTGGCGGGCGCGTACTGGCGGGGCGATTCCACGCGGCCGATGCTCCAGCGCATCTACGGCACCGCGTTTCCGACCAAGGAAGCGCTGAAGGAGCACCTCGAGCGGATCGAGCAGGCAAAGCTTCGCGATCACCGCAAGATTGGCCACGCGCTGGATCTCTACAGCGTGCAGGACGACGCGGGCGGCGGGCTCATCTTCTGGCACCCGCACGGCACCGCCATGCGGAACGTGATCGAGCAGTTCTGGAGGACCGAGCACTTGAAGCGCGGCTACACGCTGGTGACCACGCCGCACATCGCCCAGGTGGATCTCTGGCAGCGCTCGGGGCACACCGACTTCTATCGCGAGAACATGTACTTCCTCGAGATCGACAAGAAGGAGTACGTGCTCAAGCCGATGAACTGCCCGTTCCACGTGCTCATCTACCAAAGGGCAAAGCACTCGTACCGCGAGCTGCCCATCCGGATCGCCGAGCTGGGGACCGTCTATCGCTACGAGAAATCGGGCGTGCTCCACGGGCTCGCGCGCGTCCGGGGATTCACCCAGGACGACGCGCACCTCTTCTGCACTCCGGAACAGGTCGAGACCGAGCTCCAAGGGGTCCTCGACTTCGCGCGCTTCATGCTCGACACGTTCGGATTCAGCGAATACCAGGTCGACCTCAGCGTTCGGGATCCGAAGCGGAAGGAAGACTACCTGGGCTCGGACGCCGAGTGGGAGCTGGCCGAGGGTTCGCTGCAACGGGTCGTCGAGAAGTCGGGGCTCAAGTACCACCGCGCCGAGGGCGAGGCCGTGTTCTACGGGCCCAAGATCGACATCAAGCTGACCGACGCGCTCGGGCGGCCCTGGCAGTGCTCGACCATTCAATTCGACTTCAATCTCCCGCGGCGGTTCGACGTCCGCTACGTCGGGCCGGACGGGCAGGACCACCCCGTCTACATGATCCACCGAGCGCTCCTGGGCTCGATGGAGCGGTTCTTCGCGACCCTGATCGAGCACTACGGCGGGGACTTCCCGGTCTGGATCGCCCCCGTCCAGGTCCAGCTCATCACCATCGCGGACGCCCAGATCCCGTACGCCGAGGAGATCCGGAAGCTCTTCCTGGATCGGGGGATTCGGGTGGAGGCGGACGTGCGCGAGGAGAAGATGGGGGCCAAGATCCGGGACGCGGAACTGCTCAAAATCCCCTACATGCTCGTCCTCGGCCGCCAGGAGGTCGAGAACCGGACGGTGTCGGTTCGAAGCCGGAAGAAGGGGAACGAGGGGAGCGTCCCCCTGGACGCGTTCTTCCAAAAACTGGTTGCCGATATCGAAGCCAGGTCGTAGACTAGCCGCTCGTTAAGGTCGAAGCAGGAGCCTCCGGCTTCTCACCCCGAGGCGCAACGCTACCGGGGTTTCAGGCGATCGTCTCCGCGAGAGCGGGGCCGCGCCACGGGCCAGACGTCCACGTCTTGCCCCGCAATTTCAGCCCAGCCGGGCTGCCTGCCGACAGAATCACGCTCCCCAGACACAAGGAGGGAAGAACTATCGCCACAACCAAGGAAGTCCGGGTCAACGATCGCATCCGGATCCCCTCGGTCCGTGTCATCGGACCCGACGGAGAGCAGGTCGGAATCCTTGGCATTCGCGAAGCGCTGGCCTACGCGCAGGAGCGGAACCTGGATCTGGTCGAGGTTTCACCGACGGCCAAGCCGCCTGTATGCCGGGTGATGGACTTCGGGAAGTTCAAATACGAGCAGAACAAGAAGCAGCAGAAGGCGAGAAAGAAGCAGCACGTCACGCACCTGAAGGAAGTGAAGCTCCGGCCGAAGATCGAGGAGCACGACTACAACTTCAAGGTGGACCACGGTCGGAAGTTTCTCGAGATGCACGACAAAGTGAAGTTCACGGTGACCTTTCGAGGCCGGGAGCTGGCGCATCCGGAGGCGGGACATCGCCTCCTCGAGAAAGTGGTGAAGGACCTCGAAGCGGTGGGACAGGTTGAAATCCCGGCGCGCATGGAGGGACGGAGCATGGTGCTCCTGATGGTCCCTCGCGCCACAGCCGGGGGCCGCCCGCCCGAGAAGAAGCCGTCGGCACCGAGCGCGGCGCCGGTCAAGCGTCCCGCGCCGGCGACTCCGGCCGCTCCGGCCCCAGCGTCAGCGCCTAAGACATAAGGAGTCAGCATGCCCAAGATGAAAACGAACCGTGCCGCCGCGAAGCGATTCAAGCGGACGGGAACCGGGAAGGTGAAGCGCTCGCATGCATTCGCGCGTCACCACCTCGGATTGAAGTCACGGAAGCGGAAGCGGCGCCTCAATGCCTCGGCCATCACCGAGTCGACCGAGCGCCGTCACCTTCAAAAGCTCCTACCGTACGGCGGCTGATCCCAAGCCGACCGTTTCCAGAGGTAACGAACCATGCCACGCACTAAAACAGTCGTTCCGGGCCGCAAGCGTCGCCGGAAGGTCCTCGTCGCTGCCAAGGGAAACCGCGGCGGCCGGAGGAAGCTCTACAAGACCGCGCGCCAGACTCTCATGCGGAGCCTTCAATTCGCCTACCGCGACCGCCGGGCGAAGAAGCGCGAGTTCCGCAAGCTCTGGATCGTGCGGATCAACGCGGCGGCCCGCGCGCACGGCATCTCCTACAACGCGTTCATCCGCGGTCTCAAGGTGGCCCAGGTCGACATCGACCGCAAGGTTCTCGCCGATCTCGCCATCCGGGACGCCCAGGCGTTTGCCCGCCTGGCCGAGGTAGCAAAACAGGCGCACGTCGCCGCCTAACCGGTCCCGCCGAACGTGATCGAACGGATCGACGCCCTCCGCGCCGAAGGGGAGCGCGCGCTCTCCTCGGCCGCGACGGCTCCAGAGCTCGAGGCGGCGCGCGTCCGGTTCCTCGGACGGAAAAGCGAGCTCACCCAGATCCTCCGCGGGCTGAAGGACCTCGAGCCGGACCTCAGAGCCCGGGCCGGCGCCCACGCGAACGAAGCCAGGGTCCGCCTGGAAGCCCTCCTCTCCGAGGCCGAGTCGCGGCTCCACGCTGCGGGCGGCGCGGCCTCAGACCGCGACATCACGCTCCCCGGGCGGAAGCCACCGGTAGGGCACCGGCACCTCATCTCGTCCACGATCCAAGAGGTCGAGCGCATCTTCCACGGGCTCGGCTTCACCGTGGCCCACGGCCCCGACGTCGAAGACAACTGGCACAACTTCACCGCGCTCAACATGCCCGAGGGCCATCCGGCCCGCGCGGCCACCGACACGTTCTATCTGAGACCGGACGTGCTCCTTCGCGCCCACACGTCGTCCGTGCAGGTGCGGGTGATGGAGAAGACGCAGCCCCCGGTCCGGATCATCTCTCCCGGTCGCGCGTATCGGAACGAGGCCGTCGACGCGACTCACCACTTCGAGTTCCACCAGATCGAGGGCCTCTACGTCGACGAGGACGTCAGCATGGCGGACTTGAAGGGCACGCTCGACCGCTTCTTCAAGGAGTTCTTCGGGCCGAAGACCGAGACGCGCTTCGCGCCGTCGTACTATCCGTTCGTCGAACCGGGCGCGGCCGTCGACGTGCGCTGCTTCTTCTGCGGCGGAAAGGGATGCTCGGTGTGCGGGCCGCTCTCGGGCGGATGGCTCGAGATTCTGGGCGCCGGCATGGTGCATCCGAACGTGTTCCGCGCGGTGGGCTACGATCCAAAGCGCTGGACGGGGTTCGCGTTCGGGGGAGGCATCGAGCGGTTGATCATGCTCCGGCACGGAATTCCGGATCTGCGGCTCTTCTTCGAAAACGATATTCGTCTCTTGCGCCAGTTCTGAGGGGCGATTCATGAAGGTGACGTGGAGCTGGCTGAGCGACTGGGTGGATCTCTCGGGCACGCCCGAGGAACTCGCGCACGCGCTCGCCATGCGCGGCTTCCCGGTGCAATCGCTGACCCGGGGGAAGTCCCTGGATCCGGCGATCCTCGTGGGCGAGGTTCTCGCTGTCGAGCGCCATCCCAACGCCGACCGCTTGAGCCTCTGCCAGGTGGACATTGGCTCGCCGGCCCGGCTCTCGATCGTGTGCGGCGCGCCCAACGTGGCGGCGGGGCAGCGCGTGGCGGTTGCCCAGGTGGGGACGGTGCTCCCGGACGGAACGAAGCTTCGACGAAGCAAGATCCGCGGCGTCGAGTCCGAGGGCATGATCTGTTCCGAGCGCGAGCTGGGGCTGAGCGACGAGTCGCAGGGAATTTGGGTTCTGCCCGGGACTCCGGCCATCGGCTCTCCGGTCGCGGCGCTCTTGGGCTCCTCCGAGACGATCCTCGACGTCGAGGTCACCTCCAACCGGACGGACTGCATGTCGGTCCGGGGGTTGACCCGCGAGATCGCATCGGCCCGTGGCTCCGCGCTGAAGCCGGCGCCGCCGCTCAAAGCGGGCGGCTCCGCGCGACCGCCCGAGGTGCAGGTGGAGAGCCCGGACGATTGCCCGCGGTACATGGCCCGCACGGTGGAGGGGATTCAGGTCGGACCCTCGCCGGCGTGGCTCCGCGCCCGGCTCGAGGCGGCGGGATTCCGCAGCATCAACAACGTCGTCGACGCGACCAACTACGTGCTGCACGAATACGGCCAACCCATCCACGCCTTCGACGCGTCGAAGATCGGCGGAAACGCGATCCGGGTTCGCCGCGCCAGGAAAGGCGAGCGGCTCCGCCTCCTCGACGGCAAAGACGTGACCCTTGAGCCCTCGCACCTCGTGATCGCGGATGCCAAGGCGCCGATGGCGCTGGCCGGGGTGATGGGCGGCATCGAGAGCGGGGTGACGGAGAAGACGCGCACCGTCGTACTCGAGAGCGCGCAATTCAACGCGGCGTTGACGGCCGCAACCGCGCGCTCGCTTCAGATCGAGAGCGACGCCGCGGAGCGCTTCGCGCAGGGAGTGGACCCCGATGGAGCCTCGGCCGCGCTGGATGCGACCGCGCGGCTCCTCGCGGAGGTCGCGTCCGGCGACGTGTCCGCGCAGCGCGTGGATCTGTGGCCGGGCCGCAAGGAGGCGCCGCCGATCGAGCTGTCCAAGCGCCGCGCGGGCGCGCTGCTGGGACTATCCATCGACGAGACCACGGCCGCGCGAAGCCTCCAGTCTCTCGACATCGCGATGGTGGAACCATGGACTTCCAGGAACGGCGACGCGGTCGCCCGCTTCCGCGCCCCGTCCTTCCGGTTCGACCTGGAATGTGAAGAGGACCTGATCGAGGAGATCGGTCGCGTCGTGGGATACGACAAGATCCCCGCGCGGGTGCGCTCGGTGTCCACCGCGCTGGCCCAGACGGAACCTCAGGAAACGATCGTAAGGCGCTTCATTGAAATAGGATGCGGCCTTGGCTTTCACGAGGCCGTGAGCACGTGCCTCGTGGGCGAAATCCCCGCGGATGCGCGCGAAGGGATCGAGCCCGACGCGATCTGGGAGCTTCAGAATCCCATGAGCCGGGAGTTGAAGCATCTGCGCGTGGGGATCCTGCCCGGGCTCATCCAGGCCGCCGCCCGGAATCTTCATCACGGGGTGCCCGAGGTTCGACTTGCCGAGGTGGGAAAGGTGTTCCTGGCCACCCCGCCGCCGTTGGGCTCGGAGCGATACGAAGCCGTGATGCTTCTGGCGGGCGCGCCCGACGAATGGAATCAACCGTCGCGAGAACAGGATCGCTTTCTCGAGCTGAAGGGCGCCGCGGAAGCGCTGCTCGAGGCATTGGGAATTGACTCGTTTCAGACCCGGGCCTACCATGGCAGTAGTTGGAAGCGCGGCACCGGGGCTCAATTTACGGCTTCGGAGCGGCGATTAGGGCAGATCGGTGAGGTGGGTTCGTCGCTTGGGTCCGTCTTCGGGCTGGACCGTCCCGCGTGGGCGGCCGTGTTCGACGTCGCGGCCCTGGCGGAGCGCGCGGAGGGGCTGCGGAAGTATCAGCCGATTCCGCGATTCCCGGCTTCGAAGCGGGATCTCGCCGTGATCGTCGCCAAGGACGTGCCTCACGCCGAGCTGGTGCGGGTGATCCGCAAGGCCGGCGGGCCGCTCTTGGGTCAGCCAACCCTGTTCGACGTCTTCGAGGGAAGCTCGATCGGTCCGGGCAAGAAGAGCATGGCGTACGCGCTCGAGTTTCGGGCGCCGGACCGGACGCTCGAGGATCGGGAAGTGGACGCGTCGATGGCCTCGGTCCATCGCGCGTTGACCGCCGAGCTGGGCGCCGTCGTCCGCGGCGCGTCGGCTCGATCGGCTTCGGAGGAATGACATCATGATGGCGGAGCTGGACAAGCTCGAAGAGAAGGTACGGACCGCCGCGGCGCTTCTCGCCCGGCTGAAAGAAGAAAAGCGATCGCTGGAAACCGAAAACAAGGAACTCAGAGAGCGGGTTCGCAAGCTCGAGCCTGCCGCGGGAAAACACGACGACCTCAAACCAAAGGTCAAAGCACTGGAGGAGGAGCGGATCACGCTTCTGGATGAGCGCCGCGCGGTGGCGCGGAGGGTGGAGGATATGTTGGCCAAGCTGGACGTGCTGCAGAAGGCCGTCCAGGCGTAACCGTTAACGGTCCAACCGGAGCTTCCGGGTTTTGGGCCGCCGCAGGAACGATCGATCCGAGGGATCGCGATGACGACCGAACCGAACACGCAAAGCGTGACGATCTTCGGCAGCGAGTACAAGATTCGCGGTGCCGATCCCGATTACATCCAGGTTGTGGCCGCCTACGTGGACGGGAAAATGCGCGAGTTGGAACAGCGCCTCCCGGCCGGGACCCCGGCCAAGCTCGCCATCTTGACGTCTCTGAACATCGCGGACGAACTGTTCCGCGAGCGTGAAGAGCGGACCAAGCAGGACGGCGAGCTGAAGGACCGGGCCAAGGAAATGGGACGGCTGCTCGGCGAGTCATTGCGCGGAACTTAAATCGATCGAATGCGGCGGAGTCCAAACACCCGGAGGATTATCGAAGAACGCGAACCCTAAACCAGGTTGCCAACGGCACCCTGCCATGCTCGTGATGTGCCAGACATTTTTGAGCCACAACTCGAAAGTCGGGAGCTCGAACTACCGGCGTAGTGGCGGCCCGCCTCAGGCGGGCGACGCGAACCCGGGACTAGGGCGCCCACCTGGGAATTCCAGGTTCAAAAGTCTCGTACCCACGGCATCGGCGGGGCGCTTTTTTATAGAGGGAGGTTATGCCCATGACGTTCACCCCGTGGATGGTTCTCCTGATCGCCCTCGTGACGGCCGCCGTCACGTTCCTGCTCGGATGGATCGCCCATCGCCGCATTGGCGAGGGCAAGGTGTACAACGCCGAGCAAATCGCAGCCAAGATCGTACGCGAGGCCGAGCGGGAGGCTGAGAATCAGAAGAAGAGCGCGCTGCTCGAAGCAAAGGATGAGTGGTTCCGCGAGAAGGCCAAGCTGGACCGCGAGGTTCAGGCTCAGAAGTCCGAGGTGCAGCGCGAGGAGCGGAAGCTCCACGAGCTGGAATCCAATCTGAACCGGCGCGCCGAGGTGCTCGACAAGAAGGACCGGGACCTGAAGCGGATCGAACGCGAAGTGGAAGTGAAGGGAGAGGCCCTGGCCGAGCGGGACCGCGAGCTGAATCGCGTGCTCGGGGAGCAGAACGCCCGGCTGCAGCGCATCAGCGGGATGACCGCCGAGGAGGCCAAGGCCCAGCTCATCGCCAATCTCGAGAACGAGGCGAAGTCCGACGCGGCGAAGCGGCTTCAGGAAATCCGCGAGGAGTCCACCCGGAACGCGGACAAGGAAGCCCGCGAAATCGTCACGCTGGCCATCCAGCGGTGCGCCGCCGACCATTCCGCGGAAACCACCGTGTCCGTCGTCCATCTCCCCAACGACGAGATGAAGGGCCGGATCATCGGCCGCGAGGGCCGGAACATCCGCGCCTTTGAGACGGCGACCGGGATCGACGTCATCATCGACGATACGCCGGAGGCGGTGATCCTCTCAGGCTTCGATCCGGTGCGCCGCGAGATCGCCAAGCGCTCGCTCCAGAAATTGGTCACCGACGGGCGCATCCATCCGGCCCGCATCGAGGAGATCGTGGTCAAGGTGCAGAAGGAGGTGGAGGACCAGATCATCGAGCTCGGCGAAGCGGCCGTCCTCGAGGTGGGCGTCCACTCCATGCACCCGGAGATCGTGAAGCTTCTGGGACGGCTCCAGTACCGCACGTCCTACGGCCAGAACATCCTCCAGCATTCCAAGGAAGTGGCGTGGATCTGCGGCATCATGGCGGCCCAGCTCGGGTTCGACGTTCAGCTCGCGAAGCGCGCCGGGTCTGCTCCACGACCTCGGCAAGGCGGTCACGCACGAAGTCGAAGGGGCTCACGCCCAGATCTCCATGGACTTCGCGAAGAAGTACGGCGAGCCGGACGAGGTGGTCCGCGCCGTGGGGTATCACCACCACGATCCCACCGCCGAGAATCTCTACGCCGTGCTCGTCATGGCGGCCGACGCGATCTCGGGCGCCCGGCCGGGCGCGCGGCGTGAGAGCATCGAAAACTACGTGAAGCGCCTCGAGGCCCTGGAGAAGATCGCCGACAGCTTCCCGGGCGTGGAGAAGTCCTACGCCATCCAGGCCGGTCGCGAGGTGCGGATCATGGTCGAGCCCAAGAACATCGACGACGCGCGCGCGGTGCAGCTGGCGTCCGACGTGGCCCGCCGGGTGGAGCGGGAGCTTCAGTATCCGGGGCAGATCAAGGTGGTCGTCATCCGAGAGACGCGGGCCATGGAGTACGCCAAGTAGCGCCATGAACATCTTCTTCATCGCGGACATCTACGGATCCCCGGGCCGGAAGGCCGTGAAGGACCTGCTGCCCGAGATCGTGTCTTCCATGGGGATCGACTTCGTGGTCGCCAACGTGGAGAACGGGGCCGCGGGCTTCGGCGTCACGAAGGAGATCATTCAGGAACTCAAGAGATCGGCGTCGAGTGCATGACGAGCGGAAACCACATCTGGGATCGCCGCGAATCCATGCCGCTCCTCGACACGGAGCCGCTCCTGCTTCGTCCCCACAACTACCCGCCGGGCGTTCCCGGGAACGGGTCGCGCGTCTTCACGACGCGCGACGGGGTGAAGGTCGGCGTGCTCAATCTCATGGGGCGCGTCTTCATGCGGGAGCTGGAGTGCCCGTTCCGCGTCGCCGATCAGGAGGTGGCCAAGCTCCGCGACGAAGCCACGATCGTGCTCGTCGATTTCCACGCCGAGGCCACGGCGGAGAAGATGGCGCTTGGGTGGTATCTGGACGGCCGGGTCTCGGCCGTCCTGGGGACCCACACGCACGTGCAGACCGCCGACGAACGCGTGCTCCCGAAGGGAACCGGCTACATCACGGACGCAGGAATGACGGGCCCGTTCGACTCCGTGATCGGGGTTCGGAAGGAGCTCGCAATTCACAAATTCCTCACGCTGCTTCCCACCCGTTTCGAGCCGGCCACGGGGGACGTGAAGCTGCACGGGGTCCATCTCGACGTCGACGAAGCCACCGGCCGTTGCCGCCACATCGAGCGGGTGTCGATGTCGCTCGAGCCGTCGCCTCGCGCGGCCGTGCCGTGATCGTGGACGTGACCGCGCAGGTGCTGGCCGGAGCGCCGCTCGCCGCCGAGATCAAGGCGGGAGTGCGCGAGCGAATCGAGCGGCTGGCCGGGCGGGGGATCACACCCGGGCTTGCCATCGTCACGGTGGGTGAGTCCGCCTCCGGAAACCCCTACGTCCGGGCGAAGTGTCGCGGCGCGGAGGAAGTGGGAGCGAAGGCGCGGGTGGAACGCCTCCCGGCGTCGGCCGCGGAAGCCCAAGTCCTCGCGACCCTCACGGCCCTGAGCGCCGACCCCTCGGTTCACGGAATC
Source organism: Candidatus Eiseniibacteriota bacterium (assembly GCA_963740415.1). Taxonomy (GTDB): domain Bacteria; phylum Eisenbacteria; class RBG-16-71-46; order SZUA-252; family SZUA-252; genus WS-9. Next base: position 461,084 of record CAVUEC010000014.1, on the reverse strand, counting down.
ATCTTGCAGCTCCCGCTGCCCCAGGGTCTCCGCGAGGATCGCCTCTTGGAGGCGATCGCGCCCGCGAAGGACCTGGATGGGCTTCACCCGTGGAGCGTGGGGCGATGGGTCGAGGGACTTCCGGCGCATAGGCCCGCCACGCCGCTCGGCGTGATCGAAATCCTCCGGCGCCACGTCGGGGACCTGGGCGGAAAGCGCGTCGCCGTGCTCGGCAGAAGCCGCATCGTCGGGCGCCCCCTCTCGATTCTGCTCTCGCAGCGCCAGCCCGGACTCAACGCCACCGTCACCCTTTGCCATTCGGAGACGCGCGACCTCGCGTCCGTCACGCGCCAAGCGGAGATTCTCGTTGTCGCGATTGGAAAGCGCCGCGCGATCGGCGCCGACCACGTGGCCCGCGGCGCCATCGTCGTGGACGTGGGAATCCACCCGGTGGAGAAACCCGCCCCGGGGGGCCCGCGCTACGAAGGGGATGTCGACTTCGACGCGGTTTCCAAGGTGGCCTCCGCGATCACCCCGGTTCCGGGGGGCGTGGGACCGCTCACCGTGGCGATGATCCTACGTAATCTCACGGACGCCGCCGAAGGGATCGTGCACGCATGACCCGCTTCCGCGCCGCGTCCAAGAGTCTGCCCCGCGAGGGAGAGCCCCGCGTCTACTCGGTCAGCGAGCTGGCCAGGGAGATCCAGGGCACGCTGGAGGAGTCGCTCCCGAACGTGCTCGTCCAGGGCGAGATCTCCGGGCTGAAGCGCCATCATCAGAGCGGGCACGTCTACTTCGATCTGAAGGACGAGACCGCGCGGATCCGCGTCGCGCTCTTCAAGAGCCGGGTCCGAAGCACGCACGACGCGCTCGCGGACGGGGTGGCCGTCCAGGTCGAGGGGAGAATCGACTTCTACGCGCCACGCGGCGAGCTCTCGCTCGTCGCCGAGCGGGTGGCCCCGATCGGATACGGCGCGCTTCAAGCCCGTTTCGAGGCGCTCAAGCGGAAGCTGGAGATGGAAGGGCTCTTTCGCGAGGACCGAAAGCGCCCGCTCCCACCGTATCCCACCCGCGTGGGGATCGTGACGTCCGAAGGGGCGGCCGCGCTCCGCGACATGCTCCGGATTCTGAACCAGCGGGCTCCGTACCTTCGCATCACCATCGCGCCGGCGCACGTGCAGGGACCGACCGCGGCCGACGAGATCGCCGCGGCCATCGAGCTTCTCAACGAGTGGGGCCAGGTGGACGTCATCATCGCGGGACGGGGCGGGGGATCGATCGAGGACCTCTGGGCGTTCAACGAAGAGGTCGTCGTCCGCGCCATCGCCACCTCCCGCATTCCCATCGTGTCCGCCGTGGGCCACGAAGTGGACGTGACGCTGGCCGACTTTGCGGCCGACCGGCGAGCGGCCACGCCGACCCACGCGGCGCAGGAAATCGTGCCCGATCGCGCGACGATCGTCGCCTCGCTGGAGGATCTCAGCAAGCACGCGCGGGAACGCCTGCGGCGCGAGCTTCGCGAGGCGAACGCCCATCTCAACGGACTCAGGAACCACCGCGCGCTTCGAGAGCCCACGCGCCTGGTGTCGGACGGCCGGAGGCTGCTCGACGACGCCACGGACGCCCTCACGCGCGGACTCTCCGACTGGGTCGTGGAGCGCCGCCGCCTTCTCGAGTCGAGCCGAAGCACGCTCGCGCTTCACTCGCCAGGCCGGACCCTGCAGCGGTCGCGGGAGCGGCTCGAAGCGCTGGCGCATCGCGCGCGGCGCGGTTCGGAGTCCATGCTGGCCCGCCTCGGCGATGCGGTGACGGGACGCCGGCGCTTGCTTGGGTCCTACGACCATAGAGGCGTTCTCCGCCGGGGGTACGCTCTCGTGTGGAGTCAGGACGGGAAGCGGCTCATCCAGCGCGGAAGCGGGCTCGCGCCGGGTCAGGGATTGGACGTGCAGTTCCAGGATGCGCGGGCGGAGGCGCAGGTGTTGCGCGTGCGGCCCGCCGCGGAGGAGGAAACCGCGTGAAACGTAAGGCAACGGCAGCGCCGCCGCAGGAGGCTTCGGGCGAAACCCAAAGCTTCGAATCGATGATGGAGCGCCTCCAGAGCTTGGTCGACCGGCTCGAGGAGGGAAACATGCCTCTCGAGGATTCGATCCGCGCCTACGAAGAGGGAATGGCTCTGGTGCGGGGCTGCACGGTCGTGCTGAACCAGGCAGAAGCGCGTATCCAGAAGCTGACGAGGGACGCGGTCGGGAAGCCGGTCACCGAGCCGCTCGGCGGGGAGGATGAGGAATCGGGTGACGGCGAGCTCCCCTTTTGAAGGCTACCTAAAGCGCGTCCGGCCCAGGATCGACGCGGCGCTGGACCGGCTTCTGCCGCCATCGCGGCGCGAGCCGCGCGTGCTCCACCGGTCGATGAGGTACAGCGTGTTCGCCGGCGGGAAGCGCATCCGGCCCGCGCTCTGCCTCCTCGCGTGCGAGTCCGTCCTTGGCCGCTCGGCCCCGGCGCTTCCGGCTGCCGCGGCGCTCGAGATGATCCACACGTTCAGCCTCATCCACGACGACCTGCCCGGCATGGACGACGACAATTTGCGTCGCGGCCGGCCGACCAACCACCGGGTGTTCGGCGAGGGAATGGCGATTCTGGCCGGCGACGCGCTCCTATCCCTCGCGTTCGAGACCCTCGCCCGCGCCCCGCTGGGCCGGGCCAAGGACCCGAGGCCGCTCTTCGAAACGGTCTGCGAGGCGACCGGGCCGGAGGGTATGATCGGCGGCCAGGCCCTGGACCTCCTCTTCGAGGGAAAGAAGATTCCGCTGGCCCGGATCTACGCCATGCATCGCCGGAAGACCGGCGCGCTCCTTCGCGGATCGCTCCGGCTCGGCGCCCAGATCGGCGGCGCGAGCCGGGCCCAGCAGCGCGCGTTCGACGCGTACGGCGCGCGAATCGGTCTGGCGTTCCAGATCGTGGACGACCTGCTCAACGTCCGCTCGACCCGTCGCGAGATGGGAAAGAGCGTCGGGTCCGACCGCGAGCGGCGAAAGGCCACCGCCCCCGCGCGGGCGGGCACCGAGGCCGCCGAGCGCGATGCGGCCAGGCTTCTCCACGAGGCCGCCGGGCTGTCCGGCCGGCTGGGAAAGCGCGCGGGCGAATTCGAGTCGTTGACCCACTACCTCTTGCACCGGACGCACTAGGAGGGATCGCGTTGCTGCCCGCCTCGCTTGCCTCGAGCCCTCTGTTCCACGCCCTCGCCTGCGGCTTCCTCGTGCAGATGAGCAAGGTGTTGACCTTCCTCGTTAGAGAGAAGAAAATTAACTTCAGGCGGTTCGTGGAGACCGGCGGCATGCCAAGCTCGCATGCCGCATCGGTTTGTGCGCTATCGACCTGCGTGGGGCTGAGGGAGGGCATGGGCTCGGTGCTCTTTGGGGTGGTCGTGTTCTTCAGCCTGGTCGTCATGTACGACGCCGCGGGCTTGAGGCGGGCCGCCGGGCGTCAGGCCACGCTCCTGAACCGGATCCTTCACGAGCACATCCAGCTTCCGGGGCAGCCGCATGAGCGGCTCCGGGAACTCTTGGGGCACACGCCGATCGAGGTGCTCGTTGGAGCCGCGATCGGCATTCTCTTCTCCATCGCCATCTATCAGGCACCCGGAGGCCAGTAGGACCACGTGAGCGACCATCTAAGCCAACTGCGCACTCCCGACGACCTGAAGCGCCTCCCGCGCGAAACCCTTCCCGAGCTGGCGCAGGAGATCCGCGACCGGATCATCCAGGTCGTCTCCTGCACGGGCGGACATCTGGCGCCCAGCCTCGGCACGGTCGAGCTCACGATCGCGCTTCACTACACGTTTCAAACGCCCAAGGACATTCTGATCTGGGACGTGGGGCACCAGGCCTACGGCCACAAGATCCTGACGGGCCGGAACGATCGCTTCGAGACGCTCCGCCAGGAGAACGGCCTCTCCGGATTCCCGCGGCGCGCGGAGAGCGAATACGACCCGTTCGGCACCGCGCACGCGTCGACGGCCATTTCTTCGGCCCTCGGCTTCGCGTGCGCGCGGGACCTCGCCCACGCGACGAACCGTGTGATCGCGGTGGTGGGTGACGGCGCGCTCACGGGAGGGCTGGCGTACGAGGGACTCAACCAGGCCGGCGTCATGGGCACCGATCTCCTGGTGGTTCTCAACGACAACTCCATGTCGATCTCGCCCAACGTCGGCGCGATCGCGCGGTATCTAACGCGGCTCTCGTCGTCGCCGACGTATCGACGGCTCGAGGGTGACGTGTGGGAGCTTCTCGGCAAGATTCCCGCGGGCGGCAAGGCGCGGAAACTCGCGAGCCGGATCAAAGAGGGGATGAAGAATCTAATGGTTCCCAACATCCTCTTCGAGGAGCTGGGATTCAAGTACTACGGGCCCATCGACGGCCACGATCTGCCGATGCTTCTCGAGATCCTCGCGCAGCTCAAGGACGCGAAGGGGCCGGTGCTCCTCCACACCCTCACCCGGAAGGGGAAGGGCTACAAGTTCTCCGAGGACGACGCGCGGAAGTACCACGGCGTCGCCTCGTTCGACAAGCTGACCGGCGCCAGCGCGAAGAAGGCGGCGGCCCCCGCGGCCCCCGCGTACACCGAGGTGTTCGGCCAGACCTTGCTCCAGCTGGCGACTCAGGATCCCAAGATCGTAGCGATCAGCGCCGCGATGGCCGACGGAACCGGCCTCGCCAAGTTCGCAACGGCGCTTCCCGAGCGATTCCACGACGTGGGGATCGCCGAGCAGCACGCGACCTGCTTCGCGGCGGGGCTCGCGGCGGCAGGCTACAAGCCGTTCGCCACGATCTACTCCACATTTCTCCAGAGGGCGTACGACCAGATCGTCCACGACGTCGTGGTCCAGAACCTGCCGGTCCGCTTCGCGCTCGACCGCGCCGGACTGGTCGGCGAGGACGGCGGCACGCACCACGGCCTCTTCGACATCGCCTATCTGCGCTGCCTGCCCGGATTCGTGCTCATGGCGCCCAAGGACGAGAACGAGCTCCGGCACATGCTGGCCACGATGGCGGCGTACAACGAGGGCCCCATCGCGGTCCGATACCCGCGGGGTAGCGGAATGGGCGTGCCGCTCGACGAGCCGCCGCGCGCGCTTCCGATCGGCGAAGGCGAGCTATTGAGGCAGGGAACGGACCTGCTCCTCGTGGCCTACGGCACCATGGTGCCCGCGGCGATGCGCGCCGCGCAGATTCTCGATGCGAAGGGGATCCGGGCCGCCGTGATCAACGCCCGGTTCGCGAAGCCGCTGGACGAGCGGCTGATCGTGGAATGGGCGCGCCGGGTGCCGCGCGTCGCAACGCTGGAAGAGGGCGCGGTCATGGGCGGCTTCGGCGAGGGCGTCCTCGACCTGTTCACCCGGCATTCGATCCCGGGCCTCAGAACCCGGTGCTTCGGCGTTCCCGACCGACTGTTCGACCACGCCACGCGAGACGCCTTGCTGAAGGCCGCGGGACTCGCCCCCGAGTCGATCGCCGCGGAGCTGGAGCGGTGGCTGCGCGACGAACCCCGCTCGACCCCGGAACCCATCGCGCCCGTCGTCTCGAACGCATGACGCTGCCGCCCCGGCACGTAGGGGTCTTCGGCATCGCGGGAAAACCGGAAGTGCGGTCGGTTCTCCCTTCTCTCCTCCGTACGATCAAGGCCAAGGGACGGCGCGCGACCGTCGAGCGGACGCTCGCCGCCAAGGTGCGCGGCGCGGGAGCCGGGCTCTCGCTCCAGGCGCTCGCGCGGCGGGTGGACGTTCTGCTCGTTCTGGGCGGCGACGGCACCATGCTGCGCGCCGCCCGCGCGGCGTGCCAGACCGGCGTGCCCCTCTTTGGCATCAACCTGGGAGGTCTTGGATTTCTCACGGACACGCACGAGGAACTGATGAAGCGGGCTTTGACCCGCCTCTTCGCGGGCGAGCACCAGCTGGAGCGGCGCATGATGGTTGAGGCGACGGTGAAGCCGGCGCGAGGCGGGCGCCCGTGGACCGCGACGGGCCTGAACGACGCCGTGATCCACGCCCGCGACCGTTCGCGCGTGGTCGCGATCGATGTCGGCATCGGCCGCACCCCGATTGGAACGCTGGTCGCCGACGGGCTCATCGTGGCGACGCCCACCGGATCGACCGCGTACTCGCTCTCGGCCGGAGGGCCGATCGTGCGTCCGACGATCGAGGCCCTCATCACGACACCCATCAGCCCCCATACGCTCGCCTTCCGGCCGCTCCTGATCGGCGCCGACGAAGCGGTTCGCGCGCGAGTTCGCGGGGGACACGCGCCCGCGGCGATCACCGTGGACGGCCAGCTGACGCGCCAGCTTCAAACGACCGACGAGGTCATCATCCGGCGGGCGAAGACGGACGTGAACCTTCTCGTGCTCGAACGCGGCTCGTTCTACGCGGTGCTCCGCGCCAAGTTCGGCTGGGCGGAATTGCCCCGCGCGCGGCGGGGGTGACGCCTTGCTGGCCTGGCTTTCGATCGAAGGACTCGCCCTCGTCGACTCGATCGAGCTTTCGTTTGGTCCCGGCCTCAACGTGCTCACCGGCGAAACCGGCGCGGGCAAGTCCCTCATCCTCGGATCGATCGGACTCCTGCTCGGCGAGCGCGCGGACACGGCCTGGATCCGCTCGGGTGTCGCGCGCGGATCGGTGGAGGGAACGCTCGACCTGGCGGGACGCACCGATCTGAGCGACGCGCTCCGAGCCCTCGAGATCGAGCTCGAAGAGGACCGGCTGGTCTTGCGCCGCGAGCTTCATGCCGACGGGAAGAGCCGCGCGTTCGTCAACGGCCGCTCCGTCCCGCTGTCCCTCTTGAAATCGGTGGGGGACCTGCTGGTCGACCTCCACGGACAGCACGAGCATCAGCTTCTCTTACGCACCGAGAGTCAAACCGACTTCTACGATTCGTGGGCGGGGCTGATCGCCGAGCGGCGGGCCCTTGAGACTGAGCGCGCCCGGCTCGTCGAAGAGCGGCGCCGGCTTCGGGAAGCACGAGAGCTTTGGGAGCGGGACCGCGCCGACGAAGCGATTCTGCGCGAGGACTACGAGGAGCTTCGCCGCGCGGCCCTGGAGCCCGGAGAGGAAGAGTCGGCGAAGCAGGAGCGCGTTCGGCTCCAGCATCGCGGGCGGATTCTCGAGGGACTCTCGATCGCCCGGGCCGCGATGACCGGTGACGACGGAGGCGCGGGCGATCGGCTCCAGCGGAGCGCCAAGGCGCTTCGCGCGCTGGGAGCAATCGATCCCGCGTTCCTCGACCTCGAGGCGGAAGTGGGCCGGATCCAGGACGCCATCGGCGAGCTGGACACGCGGCTGGAGACGATCGAGGGAGAAACCGCGGGGGACGCGGCGTCCGTGGAGGCGCTCGAAGCGCGGCTCGATCTTCTGCACCGCCTCAAGCGGAAGCACCGGACGGACGTTCCCGGGCTCCTCGCCCTACGCGAAGCGCTCGAGGAGCGATTGAAGAGGCTCGATCCCAGCGGGAAGGGGCTCGAGCGCGAGGAGCGGGAGCACGACGAGCGAATCCAAACCTACGACCGGAGGCTCGACGCGCTCGCGACCCACCGCGCGGACCGCGTGGCCGCGTTCCAGGCGCAAGTGGGCGAGAGCCTGTCGCGGATTGGTTTCTCCAAGGCGGCGCTCGGCGTCCGCGCGGTCGAGGTCGACCGGTCCCGGGCAGCAATTGACCCCACGACGATCCCCAACCTAGAATTCACGTTTCGGCCCAATCCGGGCGAAGCGGAGCGCCCTCTTCGGCGCATCGCCTCGGGCGGCGAGCTCTCCCGCGTGATGCTCGCGATCAAATCCCTCATGGCGGAGCGCGATCAAGTGGCGGTCCTCATCTTCGACGAAGTCGACCAGGGTATCGGGGGAGCCGTCGGCGAAGAGGTGGGCCGTCTGCTGCGGCGGATCGGCGAGCGCCGGCAGGTTCTCTGCATCACCCACCTGCCGCTGATCGCCGCGTACGGCGGTTCGCACTTCGTGGTGTCCAAGCGGACGAGCAAGGGGCCGGACGGTCACGGCGGTTCAACCGGTCTCCGGGCGCCGAGCGCGTGGACGAAGTGGCCCGGCTCCTCGCGGGAGACCGCGTCACCGATACCACCCGGAAGCAGGCTCGAGAGCTGATCCGCGCCGCGGCCGCGCCTGAAGTCGTCCCGATGCCGGAACAGCGTGGCAAGGCGGCCCGCCGAGCATGATCGTTCCCACCCTCGAAGACTATCGCCGGTACGCGCGCGACGCGAACGTGGTGCCGGTCATGCGCGAGATCCTCGCCGACTACGACACGCCGGTCTCCGCCTTCTCCAAGCTCGACCGCGGCGACGCGTCCTTCCTGCTCGAGAGCATGGAGGGCGGGGAGACGTGGGGCCGGTATTCCATCCTCGGCTTCCGTCCGTCCGTGGCGTTTCGGTCCCAGGGAACGTCGGTCGAGATCCGGCGCGGCGATCGCATCGAGCGGACCACGGTGGCCGATCCGCTGAACGCGCTGCGGACTCTGCTCAAGGATTCGCGCGTGGCGCCCGTGCCGGGCTTGCCGCCCTTCAGCGGCGGGGCGGTTGGGATGATCGGCTACGACTACGTTCGCCTCCTCGAGAAGCTCCCGAGCCGCTTGGCCGAGGACAAGAAGCACCCCGATCTCCACTTCGTCGTTCCGGACGTGCTCCTGGTCTTCGACAACTTCCGGCACCGGCTCCAGCTGGTGGTGAACAGCCGCCCGGGGGATGCGCCGGACCGGGCGTACGCCGAGGCGGTCGCGACCATCGACGAGATGATCGCGCGCCTGAACGCGCCCAAGCCCGCGCCTCCGGCTCCAGCTCAGATGAACGGTGAGATCAAGTTCGTAAGCAGCGTTGGAGAAAAGGCTTACAAGACGGCCGTTTTGAAGGCCAAGGAGCACATCCGGGCCGGGGACGTGGTGCAGGTGGTGCTGGCCCACCGGCTCCAGGCCGCGGTCCCGGTCTCCCCGTTCGACGTCTACCGGGCGCTCCGGGTCCTGAACCCCTCGCCCTACATGTTCTATCTCCGCTTCGGCGACCTCACGGTGGCGGGATCCTCGCCCGAGATCCTGGTCCGGGTCTCCGGGGATCGGGTCTCGCTCCGGCCGATCGCGGGGACACGGCCGCGCGGGAAGGATCGCGCCGAGGACTTCGGAGCTGGAGCGCGCGCTCTCGGGGAGCGAGAAGGACCGGGCCGAGCACGTGATGCTGGTGGATCTGGGCCGGAACGACGTGGGCCGGATCGCGGCCATCGGGAGCGTGAAGACGACGGATTTCATGCACGTGGAGCGGTACTCTCATGTGATGCACCTGGTCAGCAACGTGGAGGGGACTCTTCGGACCGAACTCGATCCGTTCGACGTGCTCCGCGCCTGCTTCCCGGCGGGGACCGTGAGCGGCGCCCCCAAGAAGCGGGCGATGGAGATCATCGAAGAGCTCGAGGACACCCGGCGCGGCGCCTACGCCGGCGCCATGGGATACTTCGACTATCAAGGGAAACGCCGACTTCTGCATCACCATCCGGACCGCGCTCTTCGAGGGCGGAACGATCGAATGCGGCGTGGGCGCCGGGATCGTGGCCGACTCCGATCCCGACGAGGAGTGGATCGAGACGCGAAACAAGGCGAAGGCCGTGGAGGAAGCGGTGCGGCTGGCCGCCCGGGGGCTGGAATCGTGATACTGATGATCGACAACTACGACTCGTTCACCTGGAACCTCGTTCAATACCTGGGCGAGCTGGGCGACACGCCGGTGGTGAAGCGGAACGACGAGATCACCGTGGACGAGGTGCTGAAGCTGAAGCCGCGGGCGATCGTGATCTCGCCGGGCCCGGGCCGCCCCAAGGACGCCGGGATCAGCTGCGACCTGATCCGCCAATGCTCGGGCACGATCCCGATCCTGGGCGTGTGCCTCGGGCATCAGTGCATTGGGGAAGTGTTCGGCGGGAAGGTGGTGCGCGCGGACCGCCTGGTGCACGGGAAGACGTCGGCCGTGATCCACACCGGCCGCGGCCTCTTCCTCGACATCGACAATCCGTTCCAGGCCACCCGGTATCACTCGCTGATCGTGTCGCGCGACGGACTCCCGGACACGCTCCAGATCATGGCGTGGACCCCCGAGAACGAGATCATGGCGCTCCGGCACCAGTCGCACGATACGTGGGGCGTTCAGTTCCATCCCGAGTCGATCCTCACCGTCGCCGGCAAGGACATCCTCAAGAACTTCCTTCAACAGCTCCCCGCGACCCTGCCCGCCGGAGGGCGATGATCCGGGATCTCCTCCCGCGCCTCATGCGCGGGGAACGGCTGAACCGGGACGAAGCGGCCGGAGCGATCACCTCGATCGTGCGCGGCGAAAACGACGACGCGGCCGTGGCCGCGTTCCTGGTCGCGCTGGCCCAGCGCGGCGAATCGGACGAGGAGCTGATCGGTGGCGCGCAGGCGCTCCGCGCGGAGGCGGTCCCGTTCGCGACGCCGCAGGGCATCGTGCTCGACACCTGCGGCACCGGCGGCGACGGATCCCACACGTTCAACATCTCCACCGTGGCCGCGATTGTCGTCGCCGCGGGCGGCGTGCGGGTGGCCAAGCACGGCAACCGCTCGGTCTCGAGCCGGTGCGGGAGCGCCGACGTCCTGGAAGCCCTGGGGGCGAAGATCGATCTCGGTCCCGCGGGCGCGGCGCGGGTGCTCGAGGAAACGGGGTTCTGCTTTCTCTACGCGCGGCGGTTTCATCCATCGATGCGGCACGTGGCCAAGGTCCGGGAGGCGCTTGGCGTGAGGACGCTCTTCAACTGGCTGGGGCCGCTCGCCAATCCGGCGCGCGCGACGCATCAATTGGTTGGCGTTCCGGACCGCGCGCGGCTCGAGCCTGTGGCCCGCGTGCTCCAGGCGCTCGGCTTGATGCGGGCGTTGGTCGTGCACGGGGCGGGCGGAATGGACGAGCTGTCGCTGGAGGCGGGGAATTTCGCGGTGTGGGTGGATCGTGGAAGCGCGCCCCGCGCGGTTGAGATCGACGCGGCGGCGTTGGGCCTCACTCGCGCGTCGGTCGCGGCGCTCCGGGGCGGAACCGCCGGGGAGAACGCGGCGATCGCGCGGGCCGTGCTGGAAGGCGAGCGCGGCCCGCGCCGCGACGCCGTGGTGTTGAACGCGGCGGCCGCGTTCTGGATCGCCGATCGCGTTCCAAGCCTCGAGGCCGGCGCCGAGCACGCGCGGAAGACGATCGATTCGGGCGCGGCGGCCCAGACGCTGGCCCGCTACGTCGAGCTCTCGGGGAAGGTGGGGGACGAGTGACGGATTTTCTCGCCACCATCGCCCGCGAGCGAAAGGAGCGCGTTCTCAGCGCGACGAGCGCCGGATCTCGCTCGCCGAGCTTCGAGACCAGGCGGAGATGAGGTTGGCGGACGTGCGCCCCTTCGCGGAAGCGCTTCGTCGTGGGAAGGGAGCCCCGATTCGGGCCATTGCGGAGGTGAAACGCTCGTCGCCCAGCGCGGGGGTTCTGCGCGAGGTGTACGATCCCGCCGCGATCGCTGAGGCGTACGAGAAGGCCGGGGCCTCGGCGATCTCGGTTCTCACCGAGCCCTCGCGCTTCGGGGGCGCGATCGAGCACCTGTCCCGTGTTCGTAGCCGTACCCAAGTGCCGGTGCTACTTAAAGATTTCGTCGTCCACGAGCGCCAGCTCTACGAAGGGCGCGCGGCGGGCGCCGACGCCGCGCTCCTGATCGTGGCGCTTCTGGGCCCGGCCCAGCTCCGTGATTACGCGGCCCTGGCGCGGGAGATCTCGCTCGAGCCGTTCATCGAGGTTCATGAGGAGCGCGAGCTGGAGCACGCGCTGGGGATCGAGGGAGCGGCGATCGGCGTGAACAATCGCGACCTGCGCACGCTGGAGATGCGGACGGGATGGGCGGAGCGGATTCTTCCCACGATTCCCGCCGACCGCGTACGCGTCGCCGAGAGCGGATACCGGACGCGCGCGGAGATCGAGGCGTTGGAGCGGGTGGGCGCCGACGCCGTGCTGGTCGGTGAGAGGCTCCTCCGCGCCGAGAAGCCGGCCGACGCCCTGCGCGAGTTGCTTGGTGGTGGGGCGCTCCCCGGAGGGCAGCAAGAACGATGAGAACCCGGATCAAGATCTGCGGCATCACGAGCGTGGACGACGCGCGCATGGCGTTCGAGGCCGGCGCCGATTCGATCGGACTCGTGCTCACGGAGAGCCCACGTCGGGTGCCGATCGACCGTGCCCGCGCGATCCGGAAGTCGCTTCCCGCCGAGGCTCACGTGGTGGGCGTGTTCGCGTCCGAGCGGCCCGAGGTGGTCCTGCCGATCGCGCGGGAGCTCAACCTCAGCGCCGTTCAAGTGGCGGGCTGGGTGGACCTCGAGCCGCCGCCGGACCTGGAGGTGTTTCACGTGCTTCGCGGCGCCGTTCTGCCCGATCCGCCGCAGCTTCCCATGGTTCCGCTCCACACGTATCTCCTCGACGCGCACTCGGGCTCGATGCCTGGCGGGACGGGGCTCGTGGCCGACTGGGCCTGGGCCAAGCTCTGCGTCCAGCATGGCCGGCGGCTGATCGTCGCGGGCGGCCTCCACGTCGAGAACGTGGCGCCTCTGATCCTCGACGTCCGGCCGTTCGGCGTGGACGCCTCGAGCAAGCTGGAATCGGAGGTGGGGAAGAAGAGTCCTGAAAAGGTGCGGGCCTTCATCGAGCGAATCCGCGCCGCGGACAAGGAACGGCCCAAGCGGTCATGAGCCCCGCGCGCGCACCCGCCCAGGACGCCCGGCCCGGCCGCTTCGGCGAGTTCGGCGGCGTCTACGTGCCCGAGACGCTCCTCTCTCCGGTGCTGGACCTGGCCGCGGCTTACGATGAGGCACGGCGCGATCCGGCGTTCCGCCAGGAGCTGGACCGCGACCTTCGAGATTTCGCGGGCCGGCCCACCCCGCTCCTCCACGCGCGACGATTCGGCGAGGCCGCGGGACTTTCGCGCGTGTACTTGAAGCGCGAGGACCTCCTCCATACCGGCGCGCACAAGATCAACAACGCGATCGGCCAGGCGCTCCTTGCCCGCCGCATGGGGAAGACCCGGATCATCGCGGAGACCGGCGCGGGGCAGCACGGCGTGGCCACGGCGACCGTGTGCGCCCGTTACGGCCTCGAGTGCGTGGTCTACATGGGCGAGGTGGACATGGAGCGGCAGCATCCGAACGTGGAGCGGATGCGGCTCCTCGGCGCCGAGGTCCGTCCGGTCGACTCGGGAAGCCGGACGCTCAAGGACGCGATCAACGAGGCGATGCGCGACTGGTCCGCGAGCGTGCTCACGACGCACTACCTGCTGGGTTCCGTCCTGGGACCGCATCCGTATCCGACGATGGTCCGCGATTTCCAGTCCGTCATCGGACGCGAGGTGAGGGCGCAGCACCAGGCCGTGGAGGATCGCCTTCCCGACCTGCTGGTCGCGTGCGTCGGGGGCGGCAGCAACGCGATCGGCCTCTTCCACGCGTTTCTCGGCGATGCCGCCGTTGCCCTCGTAGGCGTGGAAGCCGGCGGGGAGGGGATCGCGTCCCGCCGCCACGCCGCGCGGTTCGCCGAGCCCGCGCCCGGTGTGCTCCACGGAACGCGGTCGCTCGTTCTTCAGGACGACGCGGGCCAGGTGCGGGAGACGCATTCGATCTCGGCGGGGCTCGACTATCCGGCCGTCGGCCCCGAACACGCGTCGCTCGCGGCCGAGGGCCGCGCGAAGTACGACTTCGCGACCGACGACGAGGCGCTCGCAGCCTTCGACGTTCTGGCGCGCACGGAGGGGATCCTTCCCGCGCTGGAATCCTCGCACGCGCTGGCGTGGGTGCTTCGAGAGGGGAAACGAGGCGCGATTCCGCGCGACACGCGGGTCGTGGTCAATCTCTCGGGGCGCGGCGACAAGGACCTGGGCATCGTCGCCGGGGCCCGGCGCGCATGACGCGGACGGCATGATCCAAGCCACTCAAAGCGAAGGGGCTCCATTGGGACGACGCGACACCGGGCTGGTGCTGGTCACGGGCGGCTCCGGTTTCACCGGCATCAACCTGATTCGATACCTCCTGGCGCGCAACTACCGCGTCCGCTCGATCGACCTGGCCCCGTTCGACTACCCGGACGCGAAGGGGAGGATCGAGGCGATCGTGGGGGACATCCGCGACCGCGCGGCGGTCGACGCCGCGATGGCGGGCGTGGGGACGGTGGTCCACGGCGCGATGGCGCTCCCGCTCTATCCGGCGCGCGACATATTGACGACCGGGATCGACGGCACGCGGCTTCTCTTGGAGTCCGCGATGGCCCACGGCATCGACCGATTCGTCCACATCTCCTCGACCGCGGTCTACGGAATTCCCGACCACCATCCGCTCTTGGAAACGGACCGACTCGACGGCGTCGGGCCCTACGGGAAGGCGAAGGTCGAAGCCGAGACGGTCTGCGAGGAGTTTCGGGCGCAGGGGACTCTGCGTCCCCATCATCCGGCCCAAGAGCTTCATCGGCCCCGAGCGCCTCGGCGTCTTCGCGCTTTTCTACGACTGGGCGCAGGACGGCCGCGGCTTTCCGATGATCGGCTCGGGCAAGAACCGCTATCAGCTCCTCGACGTCGAGGACCTCTGCCAGGCGATCGAGCTCTGCATGACGCTGGACGCGTCAGTGGCCAACGACACGTTCAACATCGGCGCCAAGGAGTTCACCACGATGGGGGAGGACTACCAGGCGGTGCTCGACCGGGCCGGCTTCGGCAAGAAGGTGCGCGGCATGCCCGCCGCGCCGGTCATCTGGACGCTGCGGCTCCTCGACGCGCTCCGGCTCTCGCCGCTCTACAAGTGGGTCTACGAGACGGCGAGCAAGGACTCGTTCGTGTCGATCGAGAAGGCCGAGCGGGTTCTGGGGTACAAGCCTCAGTTCTCGAACAAGCAGGCGCTGGTCCGGAACTACGAGTGGTACCTGGCTCACAAGGACGAATTCGAGAAGAGCTCCGGCGTGTCGCACCGGGTGCCCTGGAAGCAGGGCGCGCTGAGCATCGCCAAGCGGTTCTTCTGAGCCCGGGATGCTCTTTCACATCAGCGAGGAACCCGACATCGCCCGGTTCGTGCCGCGGGCATCTGAATACACGCCCGATTTGGTCGTGTGGGCGATCGAAGAGCATCGCCTGTGCAACTACCTGGTGCCGCGCGCATGCCCTCGGGTTACCTACTACGCTGGGGCCGAAACGACAGCTGCCGACGTGGAACGCTTTCTCGATTCAGCCCAGGCTGTTGTGGCAATAGAGAGTGGGTGGCTGGAACGGGTGCGGTCGAGCCGCCTGTACTGCTATCACATGCCATCCGAAACCTTCGAATGTTTCGACGCATGCGCGGGCTACTTCGTGAGCCGAGTGCCCGTTGTGCCCTCAGGGGTCGACCCCCTCGAAGGTCCGCTGACCGAATTGTCAAGGCGGGGAGTCGAATTGCGGGTTCTTCCAAACCTCTGGGCTTTGCGGGATGCCGTCGTTACGTCGAGTTTACAGTTCTCCATCATTCGCATGCGCAACGCGGCGCCGAGGGTCGATGGTGAACGTTGACCGGGAGGCATTCATCGTCGAGAAAATATGGCAAGAGGGGATTTCGGAGACATGTTGCGTCTTGGTCGCTCAAAGCCCGAATGAGGAACATGACATGACTGAACGAAAGGTTTGGCTCATCACAGGCGCTGGCCGAGGGTTGGGTGTCGACATCGCCAAAGCCGTCCTAGCTGCCGGCCACACGGTTGTCGCCACCGGCCGTGATGCTGCGAAGGTCGCGGCTGCGATCGGAGCCCACGACAACCTGCTGGCGATCAAACTCGACGTCACCCGCCCCCAGGATGCGCAGGCCGCAGTCGAGGCCGCCGTCGCGAAGTTCGGTCGAATCGACGTCTTGGTAAACAACGCCGGCAACTTCTTCGCCGGCTTCTTCGAGGAGCTAAGCCCAGAACAGGTCCGCAGTCAGATCGAGACGCTGCTGTTCGGCCCGATGAATGTTACTCGCGCTGTCCTGCCAGTGATGCGCAAGCAGCGCTCCGGCCTAGTGCTCACCATCTCCTCGACCGCGGGCATCTCCGGCCAAATGTTCTGCACGGCGTATGCTGCCGCAAAATTCGGCGCCGAGGGTTGGATGGAGTCGCTCACGCCGGAGATCGCTGCCTTTGGGATCCGCACGATGCTGGTCGAACCTGGTTTCTTCCGTACCGAGCTGCTCACCAATGACTCCACCACCTACGCCCAGCCGTCCATCGACGACTATGCCGAGAAGACCAAGGAGATCGTCGCGGCCTGGAAGAGCATGGACGGAAAGCAAAGTGGCGACCCCGCCAAGCTCGCCGATGCCCTCGTGAGGCTCGTCGCGCTCAAGGAACCGCCCACCCGCTTCGCTGCCGGCGCCGACGCCATGCAGGCGTTTGAGACCAAGGCCAACACGCTGCTCGCCCAGGCCCAAGCCCACCGCGAGCTGTCCGCCTCTCTCGCGTACGACGACGCCTGACCAAGTATGTTGCCGTCGCCCAGCGAGGCCGCCGCTGCTCACCGGGATTATCGCCGTTTTGCGCGTTCCGGGGCCTATGCAGAGCCTCGGCGAACTGTTAGTATGACCGCCACTTGCGCCCGTAGCTCAGCTGGATAGAGCGTCTGCCTCCGGAGCAGAAGGCCAGGGGTTCGAATCCCTTCGGGCGCACCATTTCAAAGCCGCGTCGTCGCCGCAGACCCAAGAGACCGCCATGGCCTTTCGCTGGACCGAGCGTCGGGCCGCCCGGCTCGCGACCCTGCTCGTGAGCGGGGCGGTGACCCTCGCCGACGTGTTCCTCCTCATCGTATTCTTGCGCTCCTCGAGCGCTCTCCCGGGCGGCTGGAGGCCCTACTGGTACATCCCGGCCGGGATCGCCCTGGTCTTCCTCTTCGCCCTATCCCGCTTCCGCCGGCAACTGGGCCACTTCCTCCGGGACGAATAATCGCAATCCCGGGGCACGGAGATTGCAGTTCACTTCGTTTCGTGGATTCCAAGAGCCGGAAAACAATGCAGCCTGCAATGGACGACCTTGCGGGCAACGAACTATTTTTTGCCACCCTCCAGGAAATAACCAGTCTCATCAACGGGGGCAGGGCCCAGGAGACCATTTTCGAGTCCGTCCTGAGCTGCGCCCTCCAGATGCTCCACGCCCAGGCGGTGTTCCTGATCACCGTCGACGCGGGCCGGATCCGGAAGTTCGCCCGGCGGGTCTCCCCGGACGGCCAGCTCCACAACCTCGAACGCTACGAGCTCCCAAACCACGCGGGGATCTCCCGCTGGGTGCTCCTGGAAGGACAGCCGGTCCACGTCCCGGACGTGGGCACGGACCCCCGGTACCACCCCGAGCGTCGACTCGTTGCCCGGGCTTCGCACCGCGGCCGTTCTCGCGGCCCCACTCAAGGTCCGCGACGCGGTTCTGGGCGTGCTCGTGGCGGTGAACCGGGTCCAGGAGTCTCCGTTCGACATGAAGCACCTGCGCATTCTCTCGTTGCTCGCCAACCAGACGGCCATCGCGATCGAGAACGGCAAGCTCTACCGGCGCGCCGAGCAGCTCGCGGTCACCGACGACCTGACCCAGGTCTACAACTACCGCTTCCTCAAGATGGCCCTGCGGCGCGAGGTGAAGCGCGCCGCACGGTTCAGCCAACGCTTTTCGGTGCTGATGCTCGACGTGGACAATCTGAAGCGTTACAACGACCAGAACGGCCACCTCAGGGGCAGCGAGGTGCTGCGGCAGGTGGCGCAGATCCTGGTTCGCGACGCCCGGTCGATCGACCTGGTCGCCAAGTACGGCGGAGACGAGTTCGTGGTCATCCTCCCGCAGACGGAGCGGGACGGCGCCTACGTGCTCGCCGAACGGGTGAAGCAGTCGGTCGAGACGACCGCGTTTCCGCTGGTGCCGCCGGGAGTGATCACGGTCAGCCTCGGCGTCGCGACCTATCCCGAGAACGGATTCACCGCTGGCGAGCTTCTCGAGGCCGCCGACATCGGTCTCTACGCGGCGAAACAGGCGGGGAAGAACCAGGTGGCCGCGGCGCCAGGGCAATCCACAGGTCCCGCGCACCCTCGCTCCCCATCGAGCGAATCCGAGGAGGAGGGCGGGGATTCGTTTTGACTCACCCGAACCCCGCCTATAGAGTCACCCCGTGCTCACAAAGCTTCACGACCCCGCGCTCGTGCTGTTCTCGCTTCTCGCCGTTTTCGCCCTCGTCTTCGCCGCACGCGCCCTAGGCCGCGCCGGCCGTTTCTCAACGGCCACGCTTCGGAAGATGCTCCACGCCGCGGTGGGCCTCTGGACCCTCATCGTCACGCCGCTCTTTCATCACGTGGGATGGGCCGTGGTGCCGCCCGTCCTGTTCGGCGTCGTGAACGCGACCGGGCTCGCGCGGAAGCTCCTGCCGCACATGGGCGACAACCCGTGGGACGCGCACGGCCTCTGGACATTCCCGCTCGGGGTCACTCTTGCGTACCTGTTCTTCTGGGATGACCACGGACGCCGCGCGATCCTCGCGGGGCTCGCGGCGCTGGCTTTCGCCGATCCCGTCGGCGCGGTGGTTGGCTCGCGGTTCGGGCAGCGCCGCTTTGACGGCTTCGGCCACGGCCGGACGCTCGAAGGGTCCGCGGCCTTCTTCCTCGTCGCGGCGCTCTGCGTGGGCTTGATCGCGTGCGGGCAGGCCGGCGGCGCCTTCGCATGGCGCATGGGCATCGGCTGTGCGTTTGTGGGGGCGGTGGCCGAGAGTCTCACGCCCTCCGGCTGGGACAACGTCTCGATTCCTCTCGCGGTCGCCGCCGCGTACCGGCTCTTGGCGTGACGCACTCGACGTCGCATACCGCGATCGCCCTCATCCTGGCCGCCGGAGGCGCCGCGATCGTCGCGCTCACGGGGCAGGGAACGCGGGGGAGCGCCCTGGCGGGATTCGCGGTCGCCGTGTGCGCGATTCTCGGCCTGGGGCCGGGCGCATTGCCGCCGCTCGCGCTCTTCGTCCTCGGTGGCGGGGCGCTGACGCGGCTGGGTCGCGCGGTGAAGGCGGACGCCGGCGCGGCGGAGGAAAACAGCGGGCGGCGGGGCGTGAGCCACGTCGTCGCCAAGCTTGGGATTCCGGCCGCGCTCGGCCTCGCCGGATTGGTGATTGGCCGGAGCCCCACGCTGTCCCTCGGCTACGCCTCCGCGCTCGCCGGCGCGCTCGCCGACACGAGCGGGACCGAGGTGGGACCGCTGGGACGAGGCGCGGCCTTTCAGGTGAAGGGATTTTCGATCGCCCGGGTTCCGCACGGCACCCCGGGAGGCGTGAGCGGCGCGGGCCTCGCGGCCGCCTTGCTGGGCGCCGTGTCGGTGGCGCTCGGCGCCGGGATCTCGGGGCTGATCGCGGGCCCGTGGGCCTGCGCGGCGGTCAGCGCCGCGGGATTCGGCGCCGCGCTCGTCGAGAGCCTCATCGCAACCACGCCGCTCGGGAAAGCGCTTGGCCACTTCGGAAGAAACGCGCTCGTCTCGGCGCTCGCCACGGCGGCCGGGCTGGGCGCGGGCGCCCTGAGGTGGGGAATAAAGTGAGCCACGAGATCGTATGTGTCGTGGGCGCGCGCCCGAACTTCATGAAGATGGCGCCGATTCTGGAGGCGCTCCGGGCGCACCCGAGCATCCGTCCGTTCCTGGTCCACACGGGCCAGCACTACGACGAGGAGATGTCCCGGGTGTTCTTCGACGAGCTTGGGTTGCCGAAGCCGGACCGGGACCTCGAAATCGGAAGCGACAACCACGCGCGGCAGACCGGACGGATCATGATCGCGTTTGACGAACTCCTCGCGGGGCGGAAGGCGCGGCTGGTCGTGGTGGTCGGCGACGTGAACTCGACGATGGCGTGCAGCCTTGTCGCGGTGAAGCAGGGCGTCGCGGTGGCGCACGTCGAGGCGGGGCTTCGGAGCCGGGATCGCACGATGCCGGAGGAGATCAACCGCCTGGTCACGGACGCCATTTCGGATCTGCTCTTCGCCACCTCGCCGGACGCGGTGGAGAACCTCACGGCCGAGGGGGTCCCGCGGGAGAAGATCCATCTCGTGGGGAACCCGATGATCGACACGCTCCGCCGCCATCTGCCCGCGGCCCAGGCGCGAAAGACGGCGCAGCGGCTCGGACTCGCCGAGCGCGACTACGCCCTCGTGACGCTCCACAGGCCCAGCAACGTGGACGACGCGGCTTCGCTCCAGGGGATCCTGCGCGCGCTTCAGGACCTTTCAACCCGGATCCCGGTCCTCTTTCCCGTGCACCCTCGAACGCGCGCGCGGATGGAGCAGGCCGGATTCAAGCCGTCCGGCCGCCTGCGCACGACCGATCCTCTGGGTTATCTCGATTTTCTGAGCCTGATGGCGTCGGCCCGGTTTCTGGTCACGGACAGCGGCGGGATTCAGGAGGAAACGACGGCGCTCGGCGTTCCGTGCCTCACGCTCCGGGCGAACACGGAGCGGCCGATCACGATCTCGGAGGGAACCAACCGGCTCCTGGGCACGGATCCGGCCGCTATTCTCGCCGCCGCGGACGAGCTATTGGCCGGCGGGGTGACGGAAGCGCGCTGCCCGAAACTCTGGGACGGCAAGGCGGGGGAGCGAATCGCGGTGGTGCTGAATGGGTTTCTCGGTTGATTGACTCCCGGAGACTATCGATGCTAGAATCCTGTAAGTCCATGTACCTAGACGTGCTTATGAAACCGATCCGGGCTCCACGGGGCAGAGCTTGGCGGCAGTTCCTGGCAATTCTCAGAACAGGAGCTTTCGCCACGGTTGCCCTTTCGTGCATGTCCCAGCCTGCTTTCTCGCAGAACCCCACCCAGGCAACCGGGTACCGCATCGTCGCCGGGGACGTCTTACAAGTGGATGTCGTGGGCCGGGGCGACATCTCGGGCCAGTTCGCGGTCAACAAGGACGGAGACATCACCCTCCCGGTCGTGGGGGCCGTGAACGCCGTCGGGCGCACGACCGGCGAGCTGGGCAACGACGTCTCGCGCCGGATTTCTCTGGTTTCCCGGGACATCCCCCAGGTGACCATCACGGTCGTTTCGGCGTACAGCCGCAAGCACTACATCCTCGGCGCGGTCCTGCTGCCGGGCGGCTTCTCGTTCTCCAAGGCTCCGACCGTGTGGGAGGCGATCTCCGAGGCGGGCGGGCCGTCCGAGGACGCCGACCTCGGCTCGGTGCAGATCATCTCCGAAGCGGCCATCACGCCGACCATCGTCGACGTGGCTACGGCCGTGCGGTCGGGGGACCTGGGCTCCTTGCAGCGGCTGCGTCCGGGCGACACCGTCCGCGTACCGCACCTCGCGGGCGCGAAGGGCGGCTTTGCGGACGTGGTCTACGTGTTCGGCGCGGTGGGCACGCAGGGATCGCAGCCTCTCGGCGACACTTCGGACCTGGCGCGAATCCTGATTCAATCGGGGCCGATGGCCGACGCGAACCTCTCCGGCGTCGAGATCGTCCGCAAGGGTGGCGCCCAAGTCGTCAGCATGAAGGTGAACATGAGGCACTATCTGGACCGCGCCCGCCTCCCGGGGAATCCCGTGCTGCAGTCGGGTGACCTGGTCTACGTCTCCCACAAGGAGGCCAGCCCCAACTACCTTCGCATCATGGGGGTCGTCATCGGCTTCGCAGCCTCCGTCGCGATCTTGGCAAACAACCTGTGAAGCCCGTTCAGGAGCGCCAAGTGGTGGTGGAGCCGCAACAGCAGACCCTCGACCTGCGGGACTTTCTTTGGATGGTGCGGCGATACGGGTCTCTGATCGTCTTGCCGATCATTGCTTGCCTCTGCGGCGCGGCGATTTACTACCGGCACGCCACGCCGATCTACACCTCCCAGATTCTGGTTTCGGTCGAAGGGAATAAGCAGACCTCGGCGACGACGGATCCGATCGTGGGCGCGTTCCTGGACCGGGCCGACCCGCGGGAGCGTGTCGCGGTCGTGGACGCCAAGATTCACGGTCGGACCTTCCTCGCGGTCCTGGTGGAGCGATTGGGCATGAATCGCACTCCGGAGATGCTTCTCAAGGCGCGGCTTGCGGCCCAGCGCTGGAAGGGGATCACGCCCGAGGAATACGCCATGCGGGCCTCCGTGACTCGCCTCGGGAAGAAGATCAGCGTGACCCCCGCGCGCGCCAATCTGATTCAGATCGCCACGATGGACACCGATCCCGAAGCCGCTCGCCGCCTCGCCGAGATGATTGGCGATGTCCTCGTGGAGGAGAGCCGCCAGTCCACCATGGAGCGGGTGCAGGCGCAGGGCGAGTTCAGCAAGGACCAGATCGCCGTCTACGAGGACCGCCTCCGGAAGTCCGAGGAAGCCCTCCGGGGTTTCCAGGAGTCCACCCTCCGGAAGGGATTTACCCTGGGAATCATCACGGACACAAACCTGAGTGTGGCCCGAAGCCTGGAGCGCTCCACCGAGGACACCATGGAGCAGCTCCGCGCCCGGATTGAGGCCGCCAAGGTGGATTGGCATACGCTCATGGGCGACGCCCCGATTCCCGAACTCCGGAGCTCCCGGTCAAGCGATGCCATCGACCAATTGGGCGAGCTCGAGACCAACTACGGGCTGGCGTTGCTGCGAGGCGGAACGGACAGCCGTACGGAGAGTGATCGCATCCAGTCGCGGGTCGCCGCCAGCCGGCAAGCCCTCTTCGCGGAGTACCAGCAATTGGCTCAAGCAGCTCCCGGGACCATCCCCCCGGAGGCCCGCTCCGTGATGGCGGGCATCGCGCTGGATCGGGCCGTGTTTCGCACGATTGGCGATCGCCGGGACCGCCTCGCCAACGAGATCGACACATACCTGAAAAACGTGGAAAGCTCACCGCGCGACGCGATGGAGCTTCAGAGGCTCAAGCAGGAGGTCGAGACGAACCGCAACTTCCTCGCGTCCCTCCGCGTCGAGGCGACCTCATCGCAGATCTCCGAAGCCATGGCCAGCAGCACCCTGGGTCCCCGACTGGACATCGTCGAGCATCCGCTGCTGCCGCTCGCCCCTTCGTCGCCCGAGCCCAGGAAGGTGTTTGGAGTCGCCGCGCTTCTCGGACCCCTCCTCGCCGTCGGCTTTGTGTTCGCGAGCGAGCGGTTCGCTTCGGTGCTACGGACGGTGCAGCAGGCGGAGGTTGAGTACGGCCGCCGGGTGATCGGAACCGTGCCCCGTATCGACGGCTGGTCCAGGCCCGGGTCCTACCTTGAAAACCACTGGGCCGCGCTGGCCGTGCTCCTGGTCCTGCTCCTCACGGGTATCTTTTTCGCGGTCGACGGCTCTCCGCGGGGCCACTCATCCTCGAATAGCCAAATTCTGGGCCTCAAGCCATAGCCGGTGCCCTTGTTCCTCTCGAAACGCCCGCGCAAGAATCTCCTCCAAGACCTGTCTCTCGACGCTGCCTATGTGACGGAGATTCGCCGGCTGCTTCAGAATCTGTACCGTCAGCAGAAGAGCGCCCCCAAGGAAGCCCGATCCTACATGGTGACCAGCGCGGGCCGCGGGGAGGGGAAGAGCACCATCTGCGCGTTGATGGCGATCGTGACCGCGCGGATCTTTCACAAGCGGACGCTGCTCGTGGATGCCGATCCTCATCGCCCAACCGCCCACACGCTCCTGGGCGTGCCTCGCGGTCCGGGGCTGTTCGAGATCCTTCGTAAGGGCGGAGCGGTCCAGGCTTCGATGCGGGCCACGTCCCTTCCTTTGCTCTCGACGATCCCGAGTGGATATCCGAGAGAGGAAATCAGCGAAGCCTATGCCGATGAGGAATTCAGCCGGCTGCTTCAAGACCTCTCCTCGAGCTTCGACGTCATTTTCGTGGACGCGCCGCCGGTGGTCCCGGCCATCGAGCCGATGTTGATGGCGGAGCACGTCGACGCCATCCTGGTCGTCGCCATGGCTGGGCGGACGCCGCTCGCCATGGTGCGCCGATCGTTGCAGATCCTGAATCCGGTGGTCGATAAGGTGGTTGGGATCATCCTGAACAACGCGGTCGAGGGTCTCCCGTACGCCTTTAACTATCGTTACTATGGCTACTCCGAGGCCAAGGCTCCTCGGACCCGCCGCTCGTCCATGCCCTTGGTCAAGCCGAGCCCCTTGAACCCGCAAACGCGCCCGAAAGACAACGGAGGAAGAACCTAATGGCTGCACGCGGACGATCCACGGACCCTCTTCGGAGGTTCATCAGTCGAGTCTCCGGGAAGAGGGCCCAAGTCGGAGTCATCGGCCTCGGCTACGTCGGCCTGCCGCTCGCGGTCGAATTCGCCAAGACCGGATTTCGGGTCACGGGATTCGAGATCGACGGAAAGAGGGTTGCCGCCCTGAACGCGGGGCGTTCCTACATCCAGGATGTGCCGTCGCGAGATGTGCGGGAGTCTGGTTCAGACGGGCCGGTTCCACGCGACGCTCGACTTCGATGAGCTGAAGCAGATGGACGCGATCGAAATCTGCGTCCCGACGCCGCTCCGGAAGACCAAGGATCCGGACGTTTCGTACATCTTGGCCGCGATTCACGAGATCGCTCCCAGGCTCAGGCGGGGTCAGCTCGTGGTGCTGGAGAGCACAACGTATCCGGGGACGACGGACGAGCTGGTCCGGCCGATCCTGGAGGAGCACGGCATGCGCGCGGGGCGCGACTACTTTCTCGCGTTCTCTCCCGAGCGCATCGATCCGGGCAACCCCAAGTTTCACACCCGGAATATCCCGAAGGTGGTCGGCGGCGCCACGCCCGATTGCCGTCGCGCCGTCTCCGACCTGTACGGCACCGTGTTCGAGAAGGTGGTCCCCGTCTCCTCCACCCAGGTGGCCGAGACCGTGAAGCTGCTCGAAAACACGTTCCGCAGCGTGAACATCGGATTGGTGAACGAGGTCGCCCTCATGTGCGACAAACTCAACATCGACGTCTGGGAAGTGATCGACGCCGCGGCGACCAAGCCGTTCGGCTTCATGCCGTTCTATCCGGGCCCGGGCCTCGGCGGACATTGCATCCCGGTCGATCCGTTCTATCTTTCGTGGAAGGCTCGTCAGAGCGGCTTCGAAGCGCGGTTCATCGAGCTGGCGGGCCAGGTGAACGGGAGCATGCCGTATCACGTCGCCCGGCTCGTGGGCGACGCCCTGAACGCCCGCCGGAAATCCGTCCGCGGAGCGCGGGTGCTGCTCCTCGGCGTCGCCTACAAGGCCGACATCGACGATGTTCGAGAGTCCCCGTCCCTCGACCTGATGGAAATCTTGGAGAAGGAGGGGGCCAAGGTCACCTATTGCGATCCCTACGTGCCGACGCTCAAGCACGGCGGACACGTCCTGCGCGCGGTGCCGTTTCGGCCGAGCACGCTCCGCGCGGCGGACTGCGTCGTGATCGCGACGGCGCACAAGAAATTCGATTTCGGCCTCGTCTCACGCCACGCGGTCTCCATCGTGGATTGCCGGAACGCGCTCAAGGGACGCCGCACGCGCGGCGTCATCCGGATATAGCGCGTGGCGCTCCAGCTCGTCACGGGAGGTGCCGGCTTCATTGGCTCCCACATCGCGGCCCGCCTCCTTCGTGACGGTCATCGCGTCCGGGTGCTCGACAATCTTTCCACAGGCCGGCGCGAGAACCTCGACTTCCTCCGCGCCGCCGGCGGGGAACGGTTCGAGAACCTGGAAGGGGACATCCGGGACCGGGAAGTGTGCCGGCACGCCTGCGAGGGCGTGGAGTTTGTATTCCACCAGGCGGCCCTGGCCTCGGTGCAGCGGTCGGTGGAGAACCCCACCGACACGACCGCCGTCAACGTCGTGGGCACGGTCAACGTCTTCGCGGCCGCGCGGGAGCGGAAGGTGCGGCGCGTCGTCGCGGCCAGTTCCTCCTCCGTGTACGGAGACACGCCGACCCTGCCCAAGCACGAGGAGATGCCTCTCGCTCCGCTCTCGCCCTATGCGGCGAGCAAGGCGGCGGGAGAGCAGTTCGCGCGCGCGTTCTCGCTGACGCTCGGGGTTGAGACGGTGATGCTCCGATACTTCAACGTCTTTGGCCCCCGGCAGGACCCGAACTCCCAGTACGCCGCCGTCATTCCGCTCTTTATCCGCGCGCTCCTCGATGGACGGCGCCCCGTTGTCTTCGGCGACGGCACGCAGAGCCGTGATTTCACCTACATCGACAACGTGGTCGAGGCCAATCTCCAGGCGGCCGCAAGTCGGGGCGGTTCCGGCGAAGCCGTCAACGTGGCCTGCGGGGATCGGTATTCACTGCTGCAACTCCTCGAGGCGATCGGGAGCATCGTGGGCAGGAAGCCCGATCCGGAGTTCCGGCCCCCGCGGGTCGGAGACGTCCTCCACTCCCAAGCGGCCATCGACAAGGCGCGCCGCCTCTTCTCGTTTCAGCCTGCGGTTGGATTTCAGGAAGGGCTCCAGCGGACGGTCGAGTACTTCCGCAGTGGCGGCTGAGGTCGGATCCCCTCTGGCGCAACCCGCCTCCCGGACCGCGATCGAGGTCGCACCGCTCGGAGACGCGGGGCCGGAGTGGGACGCGTTCGTCCAGTCCCGGTCCGGCGCAGGGTTTTTCCACCTCTCCGGTTGGGAGCGGGTGGTTCAGCGAACGTTCGGCTACGTCCCGCGCGCCCTGGCCGCCCGGCGCGACGGACGGATCGTCGGGGTTCTTCCGCTCGTCCAGGTGCCCACCCTCCCGTGGGGACGCGCGCTCGTCTCGACGCCGCAGGCCGTCTACGGCGGCCCGATCGCCGACTCAGCCGATGACCGCGCCGCGCTGCTCGCCCACGCGGCCGCGCTGGGGGAGAAGCTCGGCGTTCGTTACATCGAGTATCGGAACATGCTCCCGGTGGAGGAGCTGCCCGAGAAGGACCTCTACGTCACCTTCCGTAGGGCCATTCTTCCCTCCGAAGACGAGAACATGGCCCTCATTCCACGAAACCAACGCCGGAGCATTCGGATCGGCCTGAAGAGCAACCTGACGTCGGAAGTCGGTCGTGAGGAGCTGCTCGACCCGTTCTTCGCCCTCTATTCGCACAGCGTCCGCAATCTGGGAACCCCGGTGTTTCCCCGCGCCCTGTTCGCCAATCTCCTGGTTGAGTTCGGGCCCGCCTGCCGAATTCTGCTGGTTCGCCGGGAGGGGCGTCCGGTCGCGGCGGTGCTCACGTTCTTCTTCCGGGACGAGGTGCTTCCCTACTACGGCGGCGCGCGCCGGGAAGAGTTCCGGTACGCGGTCAACGACTTCATGTACTGGAGTCTTCTGCGCTACGGAATGGAGCAGGGGTACAAGGTGTTCGACTTCGGCCGGAGCAAGAAGGGGAGCGGCTCGTACGATTTCAAGCGGCATTGGGGATTCGATCCGGCGCCGCTTCATTATCAGTACCGTTTGATCCGCCAGCGATCCCTCCCGGACCTGAACCCGCGGAATCCGAAGTTCTCCCTGGCCATCGAGGCTTGGAAGCGGATGCCGCTCTGGTTGTCGCAGCGGATCGGACCCGCGCTGGTGCGGTACTTCCCGTGACGATTCTCTATCTCTGCCACCGGATCCCGTACCCGCCCGACAAGGGGGAGAAAATCCGCGCGTATCACCACATCGCGCACCTGGCAAAGCGGCATCGCGTCCACCTCGCCTGTTTCGCCGATGTCCGCGAGGACCTGGACCATGTCCGCCCGCTGGAAGCCATCTGCGCGTCGGTGGACGTCGTCTTCCGGTCGCGGCTCGCGGCGCGACTCTTCGCCCTGGCGGCCCTTCCGACGGGGCGGTCTCTCTCCGTGGCGGCGTTCGACTCGCCGGAGCTTCGCGCGCGTGTCCGGCAGCGCGTCCAGGCGGCGCGCCCGGACGTCACGGTGGTCTACTCGGCGGCCATGGCGCAGTACGCGGAGGACGGGAACGGCGCGCCCCGGGTGCTCGATTTCGTCGATGCCGACTCGGAGAAGCTCCGGGTCTACGGGCGGGTTCAACCGTTCCCGCAGTCGGCCCTCTATGCGCTCGAGGCCGGGCGTCTCGCGCGCTACGAAGGGGAGATGGCGTCGCGATTCGACGCTTCGATCTTCATTTCGGAGGCCGAGGCGGACATCGTGCGCGCGCGGGCGCCGGGACGTCCCTTTTCGATCATTCGAAACGGCGTCGACCTCGACGCGTTCCGTCCGAGTCCGGACGGCCCCGCGGAGGGTGATCCCTGCGTTGTGTTCACGGGCGTCATGGGCTATTTCCCGAACGCGGATGCCGTGACGTTCTTTGCCACGGAGGTCCTGCCTCGCGTGAGGACGCAAGTCCCGGGGGCGCGGTTCGAGATCGTGGGCCGGGATCCTTCGGCCGCGGTGAGACGATTGGCCGCGCTGCCCGGCGTCACCGTCACCGGCGCGGTTCCCGACGTCCGGCCCTATCTGGCCCGCGCGTCATTGGCGGTCGCGCCGTTTCGGATCGCGCGCGGCGTCCAGAACAAGGTGCTCGAGGCGATGGCCTCGGGGCTCCCGGTCGTCGGGACGCCGCTTGCCTTCCAGGGGCTTGCCGCGACCGGCGCGGACGGCATTCGCGCCGCGGAGACACCGGAGGGATTGGCCGATCTCGTGGTCGGCCTCTTCCGCGATCCATCCGGACGGCGGGAGGCCGGGCTCAAGGCGCGCGCGTACGTCGAGCGAAACCACCGGTGGGACGAAGTCGGATCCATCCTCGAGCGGACGCTTCTGGATCTGCTCGAATCCAAGGGCCGCGCCAATGCCGCGGGCGTCGCGCGCGGAAGCGCCGGCGCGCGTTGACGCTCGGCGAGCACGCTGATACCATGCCGCCCCTCACCCCCAACGAGTCCGAGGATCAGCCCATCACGACGCCGGACGCACAACGCTCCGCCGCCCCGACCACCGAGCCTAAGACCCAACGCTCGGTCGCCGCGCGCCGGGTAACGGCGTTTCAGGATCTCGCCGATATCGGTCGCGACTTCTGGACGTACCGGGAGCTTCTCTACCAGATCACCCTTCGCGACATTCGCATCCGGTACAAGCAGGCCGTGATGGGGTTCGGCTGGGCGCTGTTCATGCCGGCCCTGATCGTGCTCGCGGGGCTTCTGATCAAGCTGGCCATGGCGAACGTCGCGGGAAGGCCGCTCCAGCCGTCGGACATCGCCAGCCTCACGATCAAGGCCCTCCCGTGGTCCTTCTTCGTCGGGGCGATCGGGTTCGCGGCGGCGAGCCTGCTCGCGAACATCGCGCTGGTCACCAAGGTCTATCTGCCGCGGGAAGTGTTTCCGGTCGCCGCGATCCTCGCGCAGGCGTTCGACACCTCGATCAGCACGCTGGTGGTGGCCGTCGCGCTTCCGTTCCTCGGCGTGCACTGGAGCTGGGCCCTGCTCTGGGCGCCGGTCCTCGCGGTCCTCTTGATCGTCTTCACGATCGCGGTGGGCCTGTTCCTGAGCTGCGCGAACCTCTTCTTCCGCGACGTGAAATACATCGTCCAGGTGCTCCTGACGTTCGGAATCTTTTTCACGCCGGTCCTGTTCGACGCGTCGATGATCGGACCGCCCGGCTCGACTCTCGTCATGCTCAACCCGCTGTCTCCGTTTCTCGAGGGCCTGCGCCTCGCCGTGGTCCAGGGGCACAATCTCCTGGAGCCGCTGACCGCCGTGATGGGGAACGGCAAGACCGTGCTTGTCTGGACCCCGTGGTACCTCGGCTACGCGTTCCTCTGCAGCGTGGGCGGGCTCGTGGGAAGCGCCCTCATGTTTCATCGTCTCGAATTCACCTTCGCGGAATACATCTAGCCGCCATGTCCATTCCCTCCATCGAAGTCGTCGACGTTTGGAAGAAGTTCCACCGGGGCGAGGTGCACGACAGCCTCCGGGACCTCATTCCGGCGATGACGAAGTCGCTCGTCGGACGAGGACCGAAACCGGCCGAGCTCAAGGCCGGCGACTTCTGGGCCGTCCGGGAGGTCAATTTCGCGGTGGAACCGGGCGAGGCGCTCGGGATCATCGGTCCGAACGGAGCGGGCAAGTCCACAATGCTCAAGCTCCTCACGAAGATCCTCCGGCCCACGCGCGGCTCGTGCGACGTGCGGGGAAGGGTGGGAGCCCTGATCGAGGTCGCGGCGGGATTCCATCCGGACCTCACCGGGCTGGAGAACATCTATCTCCAGGGATCGATCATGGGCATGCGATCCGCCGAGATCGCGAAGAAGATCGACGAAATCGTCGAGTTCGCCGGGGTCGGCGACTTCATCCAGACCCCCGTGAAGCGCT
This sequence comes from Candidatus Eiseniibacteriota bacterium, assembly GCA_963740415.1. Classification (GTDB taxonomy): domain Bacteria; phylum Eisenbacteria; class RBG-16-71-46; order SZUA-252; family SZUA-252; genus WS-9. The sequence goes on along the minus strand of CAVUEC010000014.1, from coordinate 430,887 downwards.
ACTCCTCGGGCATGCACGCGCGGCTGGGGTTTTCCGTGGCGGCTCACCTCGACCCCGACGTCCTTCTCATCGACGAGGTTCTCTCCGTCGGGGACATGGCGTTCCAGGAGAAGTGCATCCAGCGAATGAAACTCTTCAAGCGGAAGGGAGTGGCCATCGCCTTCGTGTCGCACAACATGCAGGCCGTGGCCGAGCTTTGCGACCGCGCGGTGTTTCTATCGGGGTCCGTCCGGGAGATCGGCCCTGCGTCGCAGGCGATCGCGAGCTACGTTCGATCCGCGTCACGCCAGGAATCCTCGCCCCGGGGCGCACCGGTCGACATCCTCAAGGCCGACCTGCTCGACGAAAGCGGCCAGCCGGCGGTCACCGTTTCCCCGGGAGCCGCCCTCACGCTGCGGGTGACGTACCAGGTCCACAAGGCGATCACGGACTACCACATGAGCTTCATCCTGTATCGATCCACGGACGCGCTGAAGGTCTACGACGGGAACATTCGGAGCGAGGAGCTGGGGTTGGACGCGCTCCGTCCCGGCGAGACCTTCACGGTCGATTTCCATTTCCGCGCCCATCTCACGCGCGGCCAGTACCACATCGGATCCTTCGTCTTCGACAATCCCACCTTCACCCAGATTTCATACCTGCTCCCGGCGGGTCTCTTTGCGGTTCAGGAAACGCGAACGTACGGCGGCGGGGTTGCGGACGTGGAGCTCTACTGCGACAACGTGCTACGCACGCCGCCGTCCTCGACGATAGCTCGCTAGATCGCGAGGGGCTTCAGCAGCTTGGCCGAGAGAAGAGCGTCGGCGGCCCTCCGGATGCTCCCGAAGGGAAGGCCCGACCGGTCCGCGATGTCGAGCAGCGAGTGGCGGCCGTCGGAGAAGCTCAGGATCCACAGCATGGCCATCTCATCGCTCGTGTCGCGGAGCGGCCCGCCGGTCGCCTTGTAGAGCCCCCGCTTGCCGAGATGAGGCTCACCGAACGGCGAAAGGTTCTCGTAGCGCCCGTCACCCTCGAGCACCTCGACAACGTCCAGATAGCGCGCCAGGGATTCCTGGAGCGCCGCCGGCTTCACGAAGTCCACGTCGTCCTTCGACGTGTGGTATTCGGGGTAGCGGCCGTGGCTGGAGCGGCTCAGGGAGCCGACCGGTAGATTGAAGCCGGGGGAACCGTACTGGCGCTCGTCGTATCCGTACGGGTAGAAATCCACGGACTGAAACTCGGACTGGGCCGCCCGCAGCACGTACGGAACCACCCGGTCGATGTCGGCGTCCCCGCGCCGGGTCTTCTTGTAGGTGAATCTCCCCGGATCTCCCACGCAGGTTACGACCAGGCCGTGCCGGATCCGGCCGACACGCTCCCGGTTTTGATGGAGCCACGTGATCGAGCCGATCGTCGCCGGGATGAAGAGAAATCGGTAGGAGTACCGCCGGGTGCCGGCGGACAGGTGCTTGGCCAGGAACGTCGTCAGCGCGATTCCCGAGAGATTGTCGTTTCCCAGGGACGGATGGCACGTGTGACAGGAGAAGAGAACTTCCTCTTCGCTCTGCCCGGGAAGGAGGAGTTCCCCGTACGTAAGGCTCCCGTCCGTGAGCGTCGAGTCGATCACCACCTCGTAGTCGCCGTCCGGTAGCCGGTCCAGCTGGCGCTGGCTGAGACAGAATCCCCAGGACTCGCGGTAGTAGGACGTGCGGTAGGGAATCGCATCGGGCGCCTCGGGAAGCGCGAAGAGATGCTCCCGGAGCTCCTTCAGCGGGAGCTTCGCCCGGACCGGAACGCTGTACCCGACGACGTGGAGGTTTGAATTCTTGAAATCGACGACCACGGTTCCCTTTGGATCCTTGATGGTCGCGCCCCGGATGTTCCACTCGCGGGGAACGGTCCAATCGAGAACCTGGGTGCCGGTCGGAACCTCGTGAACCGTGAGAGGGACGTGGCGGCTCAGAATCCGGAGCGTGTCGCGGACGCCCTGGCCGGTGATGCTCCGGCAGAGCGGGTATAGCTCCCGGACCAGGTCGTGCATCTGGGATCCGATACCGGCGTCGAGTACCCCCGGGCTCCATGGCATCTCGAGAACCTACAATGACTTTCCGCCGAAGTCCACCGGCCGGGCGGGGCGCGTGGCGGGGGCTATGTCGGAGGGTCCGATTCTGGTATGCTTATACGAGTTGTCACGCTCAAACGGATTCACGCGCCCGGGCTGCCTCGCGGTGGGCTTTGGGAATCGGCGCTTTTCGAGGTAAGTGAGACCCCAGCGAATCCAATTCAAAGGCGGTAGCCCCGTTCCGCGGCGGCCGGTTCCCGGGACGACGGGACTGTGTCTGCTTTCGCTCCTTTGCCTGGCGTTCGCGATGGCCGCCGGCAACGCCTTCGCCCAGACGCCCCCCAACGCGCCGACCATCACGTCGCCCCTGAACGGGCAGGTCGTGAGCCCCTTCGACGTCCACATGGAAGCGGGCCCCTTCTCGGATCCCGACGTGGGGGACACCCACCAATGCAGCGATTATGAGATTTGGACGCTCACTCCGCTCCAGCGCGTCTGGTCCACCATCTGCATCACGGGCATCGAGCGAGTGCACACCCACCTCGGCGACGGGGTGTTCGAGAACGCGTACGCCGGCCGCACGAGTCTTCTCTTCAGCACCAACTACAAGCTCCGGGTCCGATTCAAGGACAACACCGGCCTCTACAGCGCCTATTCGGAGCTCCCGTTCTCGACCGGCGCCCAGTCCCAGGTATTCCCGCTCATCACGAACGACGTGAACGCCGGCGCGACGTGGCAGAACGAAACGGGCGGCGCGATGGTGCTCCCGGTCGCCGGCACGCAGCCATTCCTCCGTTTGGAGTCGGCCACCGGGGGTGTACTCCTCCAGATAGCCGGAAACAACGGCGTGACCAACACCGTGACCAACCCCGCCGCGCTCCCCAACGACGTGGCGGTGCGGGTCACAGTTGACGGAGGAAGCTCCGGCATCTCGCTCCCGCTGTCGCAGGTCGCATTCACCGACCCCATCGGCATCTTCCACACGGTCTACCTGCCCGGCATTGGCCTGGCCCCTTCGACCCAGGCGACCTTCTGGGTCTCGAGCGACGGGAGCACCTATTCGGGGACGCCGTCCCAAACCGTCCCGGATTTCTCGCTGCTCGCGCGCGGGTCCCCCGTGCCCTGGACGGTCTTCGCGCCTGGGTTCGTGGTTGAGATCGTCGCAACCGGCTTCCAGCTTCCGGTCAACATCGCGTTCCTTCCCAATCCGGGTCCGAACCCGACCGATCCCTACTACTACGTGACGGAGCTCTACGGGAAGATCAAGGTCGTCACCCGGAACGGCACCGTTTCGACTTATGCCAGCAACCTGCTGAACTACAACCCGACCGGAAATTTCCCGGGCTCTGGAGAGCAGGGTCTCGCCGGGATCGCGATCGACCCGGCGACGGGAGACCTGTTCGTGGGCATGCTCTACGATGCGGCTCCGCCCAGCGGGCCTCACTATCCCAAGGTGATGCGCTTTCACAGCACGGACGGTGGAATGACCGCCGCCACCCAGACCACCCTTCTCAGCATGCCCGGGGAGGATCAGGGACAGTCCCATTTCATTTCCAACTTCTCCATCGGGCCCGACGGAAAGCTCTACGTGCACATGGGGGACGGCTTCACCTCCACGACCGCCCTCGACATGAACTCGTTCCGCGGCAAGATCCTTCGCATGAATCTGGACGGGTCGGCTCCCACCGACAATCCGTTCTACAACGCGGGAAACGGCATCAACTCCGCGGACTATATTTACGCCTACGGCTTTCGGAATCCGTTCGGGGGCACTTGGCGCGCCGCCGACGGCAGGCACTACGAGGTGGAGAACGGGAATACCGTCAACGACCGGTTCGCCAGGGTCCTCTCCGGCGGGAACTACGGCTGGGACGGAAGCGACGCAAGCATGACCATCAGCGCCATCTACAACTGGGCGTCCACGGTCGCGCCCGTCAATATCACGTTTGTGGAGCCTTCCAAGTTCGGGGGAAGCAACTTCCCGGCGAGCAAGATGGATCACGCGTTCGTCACCGAATCCGGGGCCACCTATGCGACGGGGCCCGCGGATACCAAGTCGATCGTGGAGTTCAACGTGAACACCTCCGGGATCCGGGTCAGCGGGCCGACCCCCATCATCCAGTACAACGGGACAGGGCAGGCCACGGCCGTGGGGCTGGCGGCGGGCCCGGACGGGCTCTATTTCACGGATTTGTACAAGGACCTGGGTGCCGTGACGCCGATCGATCCGGGTGCCAACGTGCTGCGGCTGAAATACCGCGGCCTCGCGAATTTCTCCGCGACGGTGGTGGGTGGCTTCGTGCCGCTCACGACCACTTTCACCGACCTCTCGGACGTGCCGGGCGTATTCAGCTGGCTCTGGGATTTCGGTGACGGCCAGACCAGCACGTCGCCCAGCCCGTCCCATACGTACAACACGAACGGGAGCTACAACGTGTCCCTCACGGTCACGGGGCCCAACGGTCCGGTCACCGTCGTGAAGAACAACTTCATCGTCGCCGGGGCCTACGTGTCCGGGCTGCTGGCGAATTACTATCTGGGGATCAATCTGGCCGGAAATCCACTTCTGTCTCGCGTCGACCCGACCGTCGACTTCGATTGGGGCGGCGGCTCGCCGGCTCCCAACGTCCCGGTGGACGGCTTCTCCGTGCGTTGGACGGGGGAAGTCCAAGCCGGCTTCACGCAGACCTACACGTTCTACACGTCCACGGACGATGGCGCGAGGCTCTGGATCAACAACGTCCAGGTCATCAACAAGTGGCAGAACCAGCCCGAGACCGAGTTCTCTGCCAACGTCGCGCTGACCGCGGGAACGTGGTACCCGATCAAGATGGAGTACTACGAGGACCAGATCGGCGCGGCCGCACACCTCTCCTGGTCCAGCCCGAGCGTGCCCAAGCAGATCATTCCGTCCATCCGGTTCCGGGTGCAGAATCCCGCGCTGACGTCTGTGGACACCACCCCGGCGCCATTCGTGGATCGCGTCACGCTGTTTCCTTCGGCCCCCAATCCGGCGCGCGCCTCCACCCAACTCGCGTTCGCCGTGCCGGATCGGGGCCCCGTCACGTTCCGGCTATTCGACGTCCAGGGAAGGCTGACCGCAACGCTGTATAACGGGATCGCCGAGGGCCAGCACCTGTACCGGATTCCATTCCAGGTCCGCGACCTCGCCAGCGGCGTCTATTTCGAGCGCCTGGAAACAGCGGGCATTTCCAGCACGAGGAAGCTTGTCGTTCTTCGCTGACCCCAGACTTCAAGGTAACGAGTCATGAAAGTTCTCGTCACGGGCCACCAGGGCTACATCGGCTCGGTCCTCGCGCCCATGTTTCAGGACGCCGGACACGAGGTCGTGGGGCTGGACAACGGGCTCTTCGCCGACTGCCTGTTCGGGGCGGAGCGCTCCAAAATACCTCTGATTGCCGAGGATATCCGGGACGTCACGTCCGAGAAGCTCCGTGGATTCGACGCGGTCATCCATCTCGCCGCCCTTTCGAACGACCCCTTGAGCAACCTGAACCCCGACTGCACGTACGACATCAACCACCGCGCCACGGTTCGCATGGCCCGGCTCGCGAAGGAGGCCGGTGTGCCGCGCTTCCTTCAATCCTCGTCCTGCAGCCTCTACGGGACCGCGGGCGACGACATGCTGAACGAAACCGCGGCGTTCAATCCCGTGACCCCCTACGGAGAGTCGAAGGTTTACGCCGAGCGGGACGTCGCGAAGCTGGCCGACGATCGCTTCACGCCGACCTTTCTCCGGAACGCGACCGCCTACGGGGTTTCCCCTCGCCTGAGGGCCGATCTCGTGGTCAATAACCTCGTCGGCTACGCCTACACGACCGGCGACGTCCTCATCATGAGCGACGGCTCACCCTGGCGCCCGCTGGTGCATCTCGAGGACATCGCCCGCGCCTTCCTCGCCATCATGCAGGCGCCCCGCGAGCGCGTTCACAACGAAGCGTTCAACATCGGGCGGAACGAAGAGAACTACCGCGTGCGGGAGCTTGCCGACATGGTTCAGGAGGTTGTCCCTGGGAGCAAGGTGCGCTACGCGGAAGGAGGGGGCCCGGATCTGCGTTGCTATCGAGTGGACTGCTCCAAGGTCCGGCAGGCCGTTCCGGAGTTCAAACCGCGCTGGTCGGTTCGAGAGGGCATCCAGGAGCTGCTGGAGGCCTACCGGAGCAACCAGCTTACTTCAGAGCAGTTTCTGAGCTCCCGCTACCTTCGAATCAAGCGCGTCATGGAGCTCAAGTCCCAGGGGCTTCTGGACGCGAATCTCCACCTCGTCGCGGGCCCTTCGCGCGTCGCTCCGAACCCCGTCCCCAAGGCCTGATGCACCAGGTTCGCTCCGCTCCGTCGGCCCAGCCCTCCGCCGTCTCGGTCATGCCCTGCCGCGCCTGCGGCGCGCCCGTGCGGGAGACCCTCGTCGATCTGGGCATGTCGCCGTTGTGCGAGAGCTACATTCCGGCGAAGGACGTCGACCGCATGGAGCCGTTTTACCCGCTCCACGTCTACGTCTGCGACCGGTGCTTCCTCGCGCAGCTTCAGGAGTACGTCAGCGCGGAAGAGATCTTCACCGAGTACGCCTACTTCTCGTCGTACTCCGACTCCTGGCTCAAGCACGCCGAGGATTACACGGCCATGACCATCGCCCGGTTCGGCCTCGGGGCCAAGAGCCGGGTCGTCGAGCTGGCCAGCAACGACGGCTACCTGCTCCAGTACTTCGTCCGGGCGGGCATCCCCGTGCTCGGCGTGGAGCCGGCCGTCAACGTCGCGAAGATTGCCGAGGAACGCGGCGTGAAGACCCTGGTCGCGTTCTTCGGGCCGGAAACGGCCCGGCAAATGGTGAAGGACGGCTGGGCCGCGGATCTCATGGCGGGGAACAACGTCCTCGCGCAGGTCCCCGATCTGAACGGGTTCGTGGAGGGCATCCAGATCGCCCTGGGCAAGCATGGGGTGGTGACCCTGGAATTCCCCCACATCGTGCGCATGATCGAGGAAAACCAGTTCGACACGATCTACCACGAGCATTTCTCCTACTTCTCGCTTTCCACCGTGGCGGCCCTGTTTGATCGGCACCGGCTCACGGTCTTTGACGTCGAGGAGCTGCCCACTCACGGAGGCTCCCTGCGGGTGTACGCGCGCCATGCGGAGGACGCATCGAAGCCGGTGGGACCGCGGGTGACCGAGCTCCTGGAGCGGGAGAAGCGGCTCGGCGTGCTGACGCTGGGGTACTACCGTACCTACGCCGAGCGCGTGAAGGAGACGAAGCGGAAGCTCCTCGAGTTTCTCATCGAAGCCAAGCGCTCGGGCAAACGGGTCGTGGGCTACGGCGCTCCGGGCAAGGGGAACACGCTCCTCAACTATTGCGGCATTCGAACCGACTTCGTGGATTTCACGGTGGACCGGAACCCGTACAAGCAGGGGAGATTCCTTCCCGGCACCCACATTCCGATCTATTCTCCGGAGAAGCTCGACGAGGCTCGTCCCGACTACGTGCTCATTCTTCCGTGGAACCTCAAGGACGAGATCGTGAAGCAGCTGTCCGGCATTCGCGCCTGGGGCGGCCAATTCGTCGTCCCCATTCCCACTCTTGAGGTATGGTAACCAGATGAAGGTCGTCCTGTTCTGCGGCGGACTCGGACTAAGGCTCCGCGACGCTTCGGATGAGATTCCGAAGCCGATGATGTCCATCGGCCACCGGCCCATCCTCTGGCACGTGATGAAGTACTACGCCCACTTCGGCCACACCGACTTCATTCTCTGCCTGGGGTACAAATCGGAGGTGGTGAAGAACTACTTCCTGAACTACAGCGAGGCGATCTCCAACGACTTCGTGCTTTCGGGAGGGGGCCGGGACCTCAAGCTCCTGAACAAGGACATCGAGGACTGGAAGCTCACGTTCGTGGACACCGGCATCCACTCGAGCATCGGCCAGCGTCTCCGCGCCGTCCGCGATCACCTGGCGGGCGAGGACATTTTCCTCGCGAACTACAGCGACGGGCTGACCGACCTGGACCTGCGGCGGATGGTGGAGCCGTTCCGGGCGGGGAAGATGGTCGCGGAGTTCCTCTGCGTCCGGCCTCCCCTGAGCTACCACGGCGTCACGCTCGACGGCGGAGGGCGGGTCACGGGCCTGGAGCCTCTCTCCGAGACCGGCCCGCTGATCAACGGCGGCTACTTCGTTCTTCGCCGGGAGATATTCGACTACCTTAAGGAGGGCGAGGACATCGTGGGTGACGCCTTCCCGCGGCTCATCCCCAAGAACCTCCTGAAGGGGTACCGCCACGAGGGTTTCTGGGCGAGCATGGACACGTTCAAGGACCGCCAGACCCTGGAGCAGATGTACGCGCGAGGAGACGCGCCCTGGGAACTCTGGAAGCGCAGCCCCGGGACATGACCCCGCTCCGGTTTCTGGACCGTCTCGGACGCCGGCCCACCATCCTCTGCCTGGGCGCCCACTGCGACGACATCGAGATCGGCTGTGGGGGAACGATCCTCCGAATCCTCAAGACCCGCCACGACGTGGCCGTTCGCTGGGTCGTTCTCAGCTCCACAAAGGAGCGCGCCAACGAGGCCGCCGCGGCGGCCGAGCTGTTTCTCAAGGGGAGCCGCACCCGCAAGGTGCGGATCGAGGCCTTCGCGGACGGACACTTCCCGTACCAGGGCGCCGAGATCAAGCGCTACTTCGAATCCCTGAAGCGCACGGTCTCGCCGGCGCTCATCTTCACCCACTACCGGCACGACCGGCACCAGGACCATCGCCTGGTGAGCGACACCACGTGGCAGACCTTCCGCGACTCCCTGATCCTCGAGTATGAGATTCCAAAATACGACGGGGACCTTGGCTCGCCCAACGTCTTCGCCCACGTCGACGCGGCGATTTGCGAGCAGAAGATCCGGTACATCATGCGCAGCTACAAGACGCAGCGCGGGAAGCCGTGGTTTACCGATGAAACGCTGCGCGCGCTCATGCGAATCCGCGGGGTGGAATCCCGCGCGCCCCGGTACGCCGAGGCGTTCTACGGTAGGAAGCTGATTCTCTGAAGTCTAACCTCGAGAGATCCCCCGCAGTGCAAACCGAAGGCTCTGTCCCCGCGAGAGGGGATGACGCGAATCTCCAGATGACGCCCTATCCGGCTCCGCGCGTACCGCTGTTCCCCGTGGTCACGCCGAGCACGTTCGGAGGCGACGCGCGGGCAACGCTGCCCTCGGTCCTCGATGCGAAGTGGATCCTGCCCCTCACCTACGGCCGCATGGCCATCGGCCTCGCGTTGCGCGACATGGGAATCAAGCCGGGCGAGAAGGTCCTGATCCCGGCGTATCACTGCCTGTCGATGGTCGCCCCCGTGGAGTGGGCCGGCGCGAAGCCGGTTTACTATCGCGTGCGCGAGGACGCGACGGCGGACCTGGAGGACATCCGGTCCCGGGTGGAGCCCGACACCCGCGCCATCATGGTCACCCACTACTTCGGCTTTCCGCAAGATATCGCCCCGATCCGCGCCCTCTGCGACGAAAAGGGGATCGTGCTCCTCGAGGACTGCGCCCACGCGCTCTTTGGAGAGCACGGAGGCCAGCCGCTCGGCTCGTACGGCGACTACACCATCGCGAGTCCCATGAAGATCTTTCCGATCTACGACGGCGGTCTCCTCACCTCGAACCGCCGCCCGCTCGATCGGATTCCCTTGAGCCCCCTGGGCTGGGTGTTCAGCCTCCGGGCCGCGTCGATCTTGCTGGAGCGGTCGCTGGAGTACCGCCGCCTCGGGTTCATCGGGAACCTCCTCGCCGTGCCGCTCTGGTTGAAGACCGAGATTCTCCGGCTCGCCAAAGCGGTCGGACCGGGGAAGCCCGACGAGTGGTTTGGTCCCGCCGTGGGGGAGCGATCCTCGGGGCGGACGGGCGATTTCGACTCGCGATGGATCGACCGGCGGATGTCGCTCACGTCCCGGTCGCTGATGCGGCTGGCTTCGAAGCCGCGCATCGCGGAGATCCGGCGGCGGCACTATCAGACGTTGCTCGATCGCCTCTCAGGATTGCCCGGAAGCGCGCCTCTCTTTCCCACGCTCCCGGACGGGGTCGTCCCGTTCGCGTTCCCGCTCGTGGTGTTTGAGCCGGAGGAGATCTTCCATTCCTTGAAGACCCACGGCGTCCCCATCATGCGGTTCGGTGAATTCCTCTCGGACGAGGTGGACCCGCACGCCTTCCCGGAGGCCGTCCATCTGTCCCGCCGGGTCTTCCAGTTCCCCTGCCATCAAGATATGGAGGCCAGGGATATGGAGTGGATGGTGGAGACGATTCGGAAGGAGCTTCTGGCCGGCCGATGAGCTGGCGCTTCGAGTCGGCGGGTCCGGGATTCCAGGGACACGCCCCCGCGTGGGACGCCCTCAACCGGGAGCATGGAAATCACATTCTCCTCGACTCGCGCTTTGTCGCGCTCCTGATCCGGTGCTTCGGGACGCCCGCGACCACGCTCGCGGTCTCGACCCGGGCCGACACCCGGGGCCTCGTGCTGCTCGAGCGGGGACGACTTGGCTTCGCCTCCACATTCCAGCCGTCCCAAAGCCCCCTGGGCCTCCTGCTCCTCGAATCGAGAGACCGCGCCCTGCCCATGGCCCGCGACCTCCTCCGAGCGCTTCCGGGCTACGCCCTGGGCCTCTCCATCCTTCAACAGGACCCCGACGCCACCCTGTTTCCCGCCGAGGGACTCCGCGGGGCCGCGGAGCGCGTGGACTACATCGACACGGGCCGCCTCCGGCTCTCCGGGACGTTCGACGAGTACTGGAACGGCCGCAGCAAGAACCTGACCCACAATCTCCGCCGGCAGAGACGGCGGCTGGCCGACGACGCGAAAACCCTCGCCCTCCGGATCGTTCGCGAGCCGGAGCGAGTCGCGGAATGCGTCGCCGCGTACGGTCGCCTGGAGGGGTCGGGTTGGAAGGCCGCCGGCGGCACCGCCGTGGCCTCCGAGAACGCACAAGGCGTCTTCTACCGCGACGTCCTGGAAACCTTCATGAAGAGCGGGGAGGGGACCATCTTCGAGCTCACGCTCGACGGAGAGATCATCGCGAGCGACCTCTGCCTCGAGCGGGACGGCACGATGGTCATACTGAAGACCGCCTACGACGCGAGCCTGAAGGGCCTTTCACCCGGACTTCTGCTCCACGAGGAGATCCTGCGTCACCTCTTCGCCGCGAATCGGATCCGGGTCGTGGAGTTCTACGGGCGCGCCCGCGAGTGGCACACGAAGTTCACGGAGGAGTTTCGCCGGATGTACCACCTGAATCTCTATCGCGGATCGTGGGTGGCGCGCGCCCGCGCGGTCGTTCGAGACGCGGCGCGGATCTTGAAGCGGAAGGATCAGGCGCCACCGGACGCCGCGGCCGGGTGACGGGGCTTCTCAGCCTTTCGCGGCGCTAACCCCAAGCACTTCGTCGTACTGCTTCACGAGCGCCTCCCGGTACTCCTCCAACCGGCGTGCGATTCGCTCCGTCGCTCCACCATCCGACGTCAGTGCGTGGAACCGGTCCAGGAGTCCCGCCAGCGAGAGATCCTTGATGTCGATCGCGTAGGCCCCCTGACCCACGTCCGCGAGGAGGTCCGTCGTCGAACGGCGGTACGCGATCCCGATCGTGGGCTTGCCGAGCATCTGGCCGAGCACGACGCCGTGAAAGCGGGTGGCGACCACCACATCCGCCTCGGCCAGCGCCGCGAGCAGATCCGCGAACGTCGCGACGGGGGGATCCACCCGGTCCACCGCGGCCTCGCCCGTCGCCCCCTGCGTCCCCAGCGCGCGAACGATGTCCGCGATCACCGGCGGGTCCGCTCGAAGCTGGGTGGGAATGAACCGAACGCGGTGACCCTGGCCCCGCAGCTTCGTTGCGAACGCCGCGAGCAGCCCCACGTAGGCCGCATAGGTCCTAGGGTCATTCTCGGCCCAGAATCTCGGATCGAAATAGGGAAGGGGATTCACGACCACCGTGCGTCCCGTGTCCGGCGAGTGAATCGGCCCCTTCGCGGGCGGGTCGAACCGCAATCCGTGGGCGAGATCCGGCGCGACCCGATGGGGCCCGGGGACTCCAAGAGACTGCGCGGTGTCGCGCGAGCCCACGTCGCGGTACGAGCAAAACGAGGCGCTCGCCAGGGCCTTCCGAATGAAGAGTCCGCTCAGCCGGGAGCGCACCGGCCCCGCGCCCACGCTCAAGAACGCGACGCGCGCGCCCGCCAACCGGGCGGCCACGCACCACGAATAGACGGTGTACGGGAACGCCCAAGGGCCCCCGACGTAGTCGGAGAGCTGATTCGATCCCGCGATGAGGAGCAGGTCCGTCCCGCGCATCCGACGGTAGCGAACCGTCCAGAAGGAGGCCTCGGCGCCCGCCTCGCGGAGGCCCAGAACGAGTCCACGGGCGCGGAAGAGGAGCCCATAGAGCCAGGGAAGGCGGCGGATCGCGTCCTTGAGCGTGCTCGAGCCGGTCCCGGCGGCCTGCGGCGGCGCGTCCGGCGCGGATGGATTCGGCGCGGACGTGCCGGTCGCCGTGGCCGGCGGTGGTCCCATGCGGCGAAGCGGAAACGCCGGGATTCCGTGGCGCGTTTGCGTGTCCTGGGGGCGGCTTACGAGCGCGGTGATCTCGGCGTTCGGGATCCGGTCGCGGATCGCCTGGATCACGGCGGCGATGATCGCCTCGTCGCCGAGATTCTGGTTCCCGACGTGCCCGAGGAGGGCGATCCGGCGGGGAGGGGTCAGTCGCGTTTCCGGGCGAGCACGATGAGCGTGTAGCCCAGCCCGGCCCATTCCTTGAAGGCGTTCACCCGGGCCTCGGAGAACATGAGGTTGAGCACCCGATTCACCCGAACCGAGTTTGTGAATTTGAGGATTCCCAAACGGCCCATGGGGAGGATCGACGTGAATCGAAGAACCTCGAAGCGAGGCTCCAGCAGCTTCCGGACGCCCTTCCGGTCGAGCCACCGCTCCAGATGCTCCGTGGGGGTCGCGTCCCAACCCAGATCGCCGAGACGGTCCATCACAAACTTGTTCGGAGTGCTGAGGATCAGATAGCCCTTTGGCTTCAGCAGCGAAGCCGCGCGCTCCACGTAGCGCGGTTGGTCCATGACGTGGGCGATGACCTGCTGCGATACGACGACGTCGTAGTGCGCCTCCGGAAGGGAGACCTCGAAGAGGTCCCCTCCGATGAACGTGGCGCGGGGGAATCTTGTTTTTGCTTCGGCCATCGACTTGAGGGACAGGTCCGTGCCCGTGGCCCTGCCGAACTCGGCGAGCCGCTCCGTGAACCAACCGTTCCCGCAGCCGAGGTCGAGAATCTCGGGCTGGGTCAGGTTCAGCGAACGAAGAAAGCGCAAGAGCACGTCGGCGCGGGCGAGGGACCAGCTCGTGATCGACTTGGTCTCCTGCCACGACTCCCAAAAGCGCTCCTGGTCCGCGATCGGCGGGAACTCGCTCACACTCAATCCCTCGTCGCCGCGCGGGACACGGTGCGACGGCCGGCGACGCGCGATGCCGCCTGCGCGAGTTCCCGGGCCAGGATTCCGCGATGGATCAGGCACTGGTGTCCGATGAAGGCCAGGAGCCTCGCCTTGTCCGCGGGAGACACCGGGGAGCGAAGCACCGCCGTCGCGTACCCGCGCTGGTGCCTCCAGGTGCGCATGAAGATCTTTCCCCGCGATGAAGGATCGAAAAATTCCTGGGTGTTCTCGACCGACGAATCCCGGACGACGTTATGCCGGTCCTGCCTGCGGTAGAACAAGTACTCCGGAACCTCCGCGAAGGATCCGTGGAGGCTCAGCTCGGCCAGGAGCACGACGTCGGCGCCCGGGTAGTTGCCCAGCCCGCCCGCCCGTCGCAGGGCCTCCGGCCGTATCAGGCCGAAGACCACGTTGCTGAGGCCCACACGCTCGAGAAACTCCCGGAACCGGCGCTTTGGATCCGGCGATGCAAGATCGAGATTGTCTTCGTACGGGCGGAGCGTGGCGCCCCGCTCGTCGATGAGGGTTGTCTTCGGGTAGCAGATCACGACGTCGGGGCGGCTCTCGAGGACTTCAGCACACCGTTTCACGAAATCCGGCTCGTGAAGGTCGTTGGACGAGGCCCACTTGAAGTAACCCCCGGTCGAGAGTTCCAGGACCCGATTGAAATTCCACGCCGCGCCTCGATTGCGCTCGCTTCGGACATAACGGATGCGAGGGTCGCGGGCGGCATAGTCACGGCAGATGGCCTCGGTCGCGTCCGTGGAGTGGTTGTCGGAAATGATGATCTCGAGATTCTCGTAGGACTGCCCGACGAGGGAATCGAGTGAGACGGCCAGATGCTGCTCGCCGTTGAACACGGGTAGGCCGATGCTGACCAGCCGCGATGGAACAGGGCTCACGCGGGGATTCTCACGAGGTACGCCGCCGAAACTTCATTGATTTTATCAAACTGGAGCCCTTTCGTCAAACCGGCCGGTCCCGGCGCTCCCAGGAACGCTCCGCCCGATCGACGATCTCACGCGCGATGGCCAGTGAGGAGGTCGCCGCGGGCGAAGGCGCGTTCATGACGTGGAGCGCGGGACCTTCCTCGACGATGGCGAAATCCTCGACAAAGCTCCCGTCCCGCGCCACGGCCTGGGCGCGGATTCCGCAGGGGCCGGGAAGCAGATCCGCTGGGCGAATCGCGGGCACGTACCGGGCGAGATCGCGGGCGTAAACTTCCTTCACCCAGTCCCGCCAGAGTTCGCCGAATCCCGCCTTCCAGTGTCTGGCAAGCACGCGCCAGAGCCCGGGCCATGCCGCCATGTCCGCGATGTCTCGAAGCGAGAAGCCCGCCCGTCCGTATCCCTCTCGTGCCAGCGCGAGCACCGCGTTGGGCCCGGCCCACACCTCTCCGTCGATCCGAGGCGTGAAGTGAACTCCAAGGAACGGGTACCTGGGATCGGGAACCGGATAGATCATCGAGCGAACCAGGGATCGCGCCTCCGGCCGCAGCCGATAGTAGTCCCCGCGAAACGGAACGATCCGGATGCCGTCGAGCCGGCCCGACAGCGCCGCCACGCGATCGCACTGCAATCCGGCGCACGCGACGAGGCGCTTCGCGGCGATGGCCCCCTGGGACGTCTCGACGATCAGTCCGTCCCCGTCGCGACGAATGGCGGATACCTCGCGGCCCAGGAAGATCTCGGCGCCAAGCGTACGCGCCTCGTGAGCCATCGCCTCCGCGACCGCCACGTAGTCCACGATTCCGGCACCGGGAACCCATACGGCGGCGATTCCAACGGCGTGCGGCTCGCGCTCCCGGATCGCGTCCCCGGACACAAGCTCGAGTCCCTCGACCCCGTTCTCCCGACCCCTCGAATGGATCGTCTCCAGCAAGGCCCGCTCGCGCTCCTCGACCGCCACGATCAGCTTTCCCGGGAGGGAATAGGGGATGCCCTTGGAGTCGCAATAGCGCAGGAGAGCGGCGCGTCCCTCGACGCACAGGCGCGCCTTGAGGCTCCCCGGACGATAGTAGACGCCGGTATGGATCACCCCGCTGTTGTGGCCGGTCTGATGACGCGCGAGCGCCGGCTCCTTCTCCAGTACCGCGACCCTGAGTCCGGGCGCGCGAAGGAGGAATTCCCGGGCCGTGGCGAGGCCGAGGATGCCGCCGCCCACGATCACTCGATCGTAGGGCCCGCTTGCCGGTGCGCCGGTCAATGAGTCTCCAGTCGAAGGGTGTCCGGTTAGGGACGGTGGAGGTGCGAAGCGTACCAAGCTGTCGGCAATGTCCACCGTCCGGGGAACTGCATGTTCGCGTTCGGGTTAATGCTCATGGTAACGTGCCGATTGCCCGATGTTCCGGGAGGACGCGCCCCCGCTGATTTGGGCGAGCCGGCACCAATTCTCGCCCGAAGTGCTGCGGCAGCAAAGAGTACCCGAAGTGTCATCGCATCGCGCGTTTTGCCCGACGGATGGGTGGCACTTGGCTTGCTTGATGAGTGAGGGGCAAGTACGCTCTTCTGGCCAATCATCGGGTACGTCGGGTGCCCTTCGAGAGGCAAGCCTCACCCGGTCCTATCGACCGTACCAAACTGACCCAACACATTAAGGTGATATGATCCGAACGGTGACAGAGAACCGATTCGTTCGATGGGCCATCGCATGGGGAAGCACGTCCCGCCGGGACCTCCTCAGCCCGTCGCCGGGCGCCGTTCTGATCCCGGCGGCCCTGGCCCTGATCCTGATCTCCGGGCCCGCCCACGCTCTTCCCGCCTTCCAGCTGACATCGGCCTCCGGGGGCACGAACTTGCCCTTCACGGTGGGTCACGCCTTCAAGCAGGGCGACGTCCCCTCCGGAAGCGGGGTCGTGGGAAGCATCGCCTCGATGCAGGTCGTCCCGAAAAACGTGTGGCCGGACGGCTCGCTCAAGGTCGCCATCATCTCGGGACGAATCTCTCTCGCCGCGAATTCAACGACCTCGATCATGCTGAGCCTCGGCTCGCCCGCGGGCGGGACCGATCTCACGACCTCGAATCTTCGCGCGACCAACATCACCGCGTCCATCGGCGCCGGTTCCTTCGGCACCGCGAGCTGGTCCAATGCCGACTTCGACGCGCCGTTCCAGACCTGGATCACCGGTCCGGAGATGAGCTCGTGGATTTACCGCAAGCCCATCGGAAGCGATCCTCATCTCGTGGGGTGGCTCGAAGTGCGGCTTTACGCGGGCGGCGCCGTGGAAGTGCTGCCCTGGGTGGAGAACGGGTATCTGCTCGTACCGGGCCCCACGGAGAAGAACGCGACCTACACGTTCACGCTCTCCGGCTCGCAGCGCTTCTCGCAGAGCATCGACCTCCTCAACCATCAGCGGACCGTCTTGATCAGCGGCTCCATTTTCTCCTACTGGCTCGGCTCCGACCCTCAGATCGTTGCCAAGCACGACGTCACGTATCTCCAGTCGACGCTGCTCGTGCCGACCTACACGGGCGTGACGTCGAGCAGCAGCGTGCTCTGGTCGCGCATCGCCACGTCGTACGCGCCCCTCGCCCAGTCCAACTACCCGACCGCGATGGGGTCCGCCGGATACTCGCCCTCGATCGGGCCGCTGCCCGAGTGGGACGTGGCGTACTTGACGAGCAACGCAGACCCGCGCTCCTATCGAGGAATCATCTACGACGGCTACACCGCCGGCCGGTACGGGATTCATTACCGCGACGAGACGACGAACCGCCCTCCGCGGTTCTCGTCCTATCCGACCTTGGTACTCGAAGGAAGCTCCGGAATCACAGACGCGGGCGCCAGCGCGGCGGGCACCTACACGCCGGTCGCCTCGGGCACGATCCCGCCGACCTGGAAGACGTCCCATCACCCGTCCGTGGGATACATGGCGTATCTCGTGACGGGACATTTCTACTTCATGGAAGAGATCGAATTCTCGGCGACGGTGGATTTTCTCAAGCAGAACAGCGCCGGTCCCTACGTCAACCGCCAGGGCATCAAGGGGATCTTCCCAACCGACTCGGGCGCGAACACGACGCGCGGGTCCGCGTGGGCCGTTCGCACCCTCGTCCAGGCGGCCACCATCACGCCCGACGCGGACCCACTGCACGGCGAGTACGTGACCAGCTTCGCTGAAAACGTGAACTACCTCCACGGCCTCTTCGTGGCCACGCCCAACAACAACCCGCAGGGCGTGTGCGCGCCCTATTCGGACTACACCGTGGGCGACCCGTACATGCACTCGATCTGGATGGAGGACTTCCTGACCTTCGCCTTCGGATACGGAAAGTCCCTCTCGCTGCTGACCGGAACGAACGCCTCGAAGCTCGACGCGCTCCTCGCGTGGAAGTACCAGAGCGTCGTGGGCCGGCTGGGCGGGGGAGGGTCCACCGAGTACTGCTTCCGCGACGCGGCCGCGTACACGTTCGCCGTGGCCCGGTCGGACGGCGCGAAGTGGGACGGCACCGATTCCGGCGCGTCGTGGTATTCGAATTGGGGCGAGAACTACGTGGGCACGGTGGGCCACGCCAACGACTGCAATTCCGGCAACGACCTTCGGGGAACGTCGGGCGCGGACCCCTCGGACCCCGCAGGCTACTGGGGCAATCTCAGGCCCGCGCTCTCCTACGCGGTGGATCAGGGCGCGTCGGGCGCGGCAGCGGCGTACGCGCGCCTGACCGCCGCCTCCAACTACGCGCCCATCGCAGCCGCTTTCAATGACACACCGGTCTGGGGCGTTCGGCCGCGAACCACCGGCGTTTCGGGCGATACCGTCGCTCCAAGTCCACCGGCGAACCTGAGGACTCGATGACAAGACGCGCACTTCTTCTGGTTCTCTCGCTGGCCCTCCTCGCGCTCCCGGCCACGTCCTGGGCGCAGGCTTCGCTTCCCACGTGGGTCAGCAATCTCGCGATCTGGCAGTGGTACGCCATTCCCAACACGGCGCTCTCCAGCGTGGATCCCAACCCCATTCCGCCGGGCGTGACGGGTCCGTCGTCGAAGATCGTGGCGTGGTGCGGCGCGGCGTTGAAGCGGCAGGGCAGCGTGTACATGTTGGGGGCCGCCGGCGGACACGCGGACTACGCCGGCAACGAGGTGGACGCGCTGCAGTTGAACACGGCGAGCCCGCACTGGGTGCAGTTGCGCCCGCCAAGCGCCACGAACATGATCATCGATGCCTCCCAGTTCTACCTCGACCTGAGGCCTTCGGCGACCCACACGTACTACGCGTCCCAATTCATCAACGCCCGCAACCGGATGCTCGTTCTTCCCAGCGGAGCCATGGACTTCGCCGGCGGGCTGCCCGCGCCGCCCGCCGGGTGGCCGTATCCCCGAGGGGGCGGCTACACCTTTACCTTCAACATGGCGACCAACGATTGGGATGCGCCCGACTACGTGCCCGTGTACACCGGCGGGGGCGATCCGACGGCGTGCCTTGTGGCGAAGCACCCGACGACGGAAGACATCTACTACAACCGGTACGGGCAGGGCTGGTGGAAGTGGACCCAGTCCGCGAACACGTGGACGAAGGTGAACAACAATAACAGCGGGGCCGGCAACTACGCCGGCGCCGCCATCGACCCCACGCGGAATCGAATGCTCGTCGTGGGCGACTACAGCGGCGGCTATCCGCCCCACGTCCTCGACCTGAACGGCAATGACGTCCCCGTCAGCTTTGGCGGCATGGGCGGCGGCGCTCTGACCATGAGCGGCTATCCGGGCGTCGTGTACGACGAGGCCAGCGACCGGTTCCTCGTCGTGTACAACTCCGGTGGCTCGGTTCGGGTGCTCCGAGTCCATCCGTCGACGTGGGTGGTCGATCAGCCGGCCACGACCGGCTCGACCCCGGCCGCGCGGCAGAACGGAATCATGGGCTCCGTCCAGTACGTACCGGAGCTCGGCGGCATCGTCCTCGCGACCACCTACAACGGGAATGTCTACTTCATGCGGACCGGCGCCGCCAGCACCGCCCCTTCCGACTCCATGCCGCCCGCGAAGATCACGAACATCCAGCCTCGATAAAACCCAACGTTCGCGCGCCGGCTAGGGCAGGCGGAGGACCATGCGCGGCGGGGGATTCAGAATCCGAATGAACGAATTCGGGTCGTCGAGCATGCGCGCGGCTTCGATCGTGGCCGGCGGGTCGCTCTTCAAGCCCGGAATGAAGTGGTACTTGAGCACCACCGACGGGCCCGCCAGATCGGCCAGCTCGATTCGATTGGGTCCGCGCCGGACGACGGACCCGGAACCTTCGATGAAGTAGCTTCCCGGCCCTTCCACGCGATATCCCTGAAGGCCTTCGTGCGTCTCCATCGGGATGACGCCAGGCACTCCCGCAAGGTAGCGCTTGCTCCTGTCCGAATGAACGAGGATCCACCGCACGTTGTAGAGCCGCATGTACTCCTGGAATTCCGCGGGCGAGAGCTGCTCGATCGGACGGTTGAAGAGGAATCCATCCCAGAACCCGGCGAAATGATGGTAAGGATACGGGCCCCCGATGAACTCGCGGCCCGACTCGCGCGCGAGGTATCCCGCCGCGTGGTTGTTGTCGTATACCAGCGCGCGCGAGTCCTCGAACAGGATCCGTCCGGTGGTGTCCGTTTGGTCGCGGAGCCACTGGAGCGCCCAGGACCCTTTCTCTCCGAGGCCCGCCACTTCCGGGGGCGGGACTCCGTAGTGTCCGTGCGGCCCCGCCAGGGGCTCCCTGGCCGTCTCGAGAGCGGCGTAGAGGAGACCCGGGAGAGCGAGCGCGATGAGAAGGAGGGCCGGCGCGCGCCGGGCAAGTGGGCCAGCGGAAGCCGCTCGACGAAGGAGCGCGCCCAATCCGACCGCGGCCGGCACGCACAGGATCAGGTAGGCGACCGGCGCGAACCGGTTGGGCTGAATCCGGGCGATGGGCGGTAGCACCGCGCCCACGGCCGCCATCACCGCGAGCGCGAGGCCCGCGAGAACCCACCCGCGCGCGGTCCGGCGATCCTCCGCGCGCGCCGGCAGCAAACACGCCACGACGGCGCAGAGAGCGATCGCATAGTAAATCTTCGAGCCATGCGCGGTGCCGCTCCAAAGGCCGAGCAGCTCCTTCCACAGAATGCTCGCGTCGACCACCTTCTGGTGCGGAAACGGATCCGCGACGCCGGGCGAGAAGGCAGTCCAGTAGTGCCGCGCGGGCAAGAGCCACCACAGATTCGCCGCGAGACAGATCGCGGGGATCCCGAGAAACACGGCGGCCGCCCGACCCGGAGACTTCACCCGGGCGCCCCCGAGGACCGCGCCGATCAGGATCGCGGCGACGGGCACGCCGAACATGAAGTGATAGAACATCAGGAACGCGCCGATAATCCCAAGGGTCAGCGTTCGTCCCCATCCGCCGCGGCCATCGAGATGGCGGAGCACCGCCGCGGCGTAGGGCAGCGCGGCGTACGACCCGGCGACGAACGAGACCATGCCCGCCGTATGAAACCAGTGGAACATCGAGGCCCACCAGAGGAGAAATCCAAAGAGGGTTCCGACGGCGCACACGCCCAGGCCGAGTCCAAACCAACGGAGGGCGAGCGCGACGCACGCAGGACCGAGCACGGCGGAGACAAACGAGTGAAGCTTGTAGGCGACGGCCGGATCGATGTGATCGCCAAGGAGGACCGCAAGGGCCGCGGGGGCCTTGGCGCTCCAGTTGTACGTAACCCCGCCGGGATAGCCGGCGTTGAACGTGGGATCATAGCCGACGATCGCGCCGGTGCGGGCAAGGTCCTTGGCGAGGACGATCTGGTACCAGTGGTAGCCGGCGTCGGTGTGGAGCAGCGGCACGCCGGTCAGGAGCTGACCCACCGGAAAAGAAATGGACACGAGGGCCAGCTGGACGATCAGCGTGGCAAGGACCAGCCACTTCGTGCTCGAGTCAACGCGCATTCGAATCCTCTAGGCCAGAATCGCGGCCACAGTGTAGGCTTCGGGGCGTTTATCGTCGACTGGTGAATCCAAGGAGGCGGCGGTGATCCAGAGCCTCATCCGCTATGCCATGGTCGGCGCTGTAGGCACGTTGGCGCACTACGCGGTTCTTGTCGTTTTGGTGGAGCGAGGCCGCGTGTCGCCTCCCGTCGCCACAGCGATCGGATTCACGATGGGGGCACTGGTCAACTACTTCCTGAATGTCCGCTTCACGTTTCAGAGCACCCGCCCGCATCGCGAGGCCATGCCGCGGTTCTTCGCCGCGGCGGCGGCGGGCATGGCGGCCAACACCGGCATCGTGGCGTTGGGCGTGAACGTTTTCCGACTCCACTACATAGTCCCTCAAGTCGTGGCCACGGCGGTCGTGGTCTTCGGGACATTTTGCGTCAATCGGGCGTGGACGTTTCAACGGAGGAGCGCATGACGGCGACGCCGCAACCAGGCGCGGTGCGGAGCGCGGGGGGAACGCTCACCGTTGTGGTCCCGGTCTACAACGAGCAAGAGGTCGTCCGCGAATTCCATGGACGTCTTTCGGCCGTCCTCGAC
Source organism: Candidatus Eiseniibacteriota bacterium (assembly GCA_963740415.1). Classification (GTDB taxonomy): domain Bacteria; phylum Eisenbacteria; class RBG-16-71-46; order SZUA-252; family SZUA-252; genus WS-9. Next base: position 408,890 of record CAVUEC010000014.1, on the reverse strand, counting down.
GCAATACCCATGAAGAGCACGGTCCTCTACATCAACGACGGGAGCACGGACCGGACCGTCGAAACGCTGCTCGACCTGCGACGGTCGGACCCGAGGGTCGAGATCATCGATCTCAGCCGAAACTTCGGAAAAGAGATCGCGCTCACGGCGGGGTTGGATCACGCCGATACGGACGCCGTCGTTGTGATCGACGCGGACTTGCAAGACCCGCCCGAGCTCATCCCGGAGCTGATCCAGGGATGGCGCGAGGGCTACGACGTTGTGTACGCGCAGCGATCCGCCCGCGAAGGGGAGAGCGTCATCAAGAAGGTGACCGCGTACGCGTTCTACAGGCTCATCCAGCGGGTGTCGCGCGTGCGGATTCCGGAGGACGCGGGCGATTTCAGGCTCTTGAGCCGTAACGTGGTGGACGCCCTGAGGGAGATCCGGGAGCGGAACCGATTCATGAAGGGATTGTTCACTTGGGTAGGCTTCAGGCAGCGAGCCGTCCGGTTTCAGCGACATGCCCGCTTCGCGGGGCAAACCAAGTGGAACTATTGGAAGCTATGGAACTTCGCGTTGGAGGGCTTCACGTCGTTCACGACGGCCCCTCTCAAGGTGGCCACGTACGTGGGCCTGACGATCGCGGTCGGGTCCCTCGTCTACGGGGTGATCGTGATCTTCAAGACCCTCGTGTACGGCGAGGTCGTGAAGGGCTATCCGTCCCTCATCGTGGTGATCCTCTTCCTGGGCGGCGCGCAGCTCCTGACGATCGGGATTCTGGGAGAGTACGTGGGACGCATGTTCGACGAGACCAAGGCGAGGCCCCTGTACCTGGTGCAGGATCACTACCGAAGAACCGACGCGCCGCCAGGGGAGCCGTGAGACGCCGCATGGATGGCCGGACCGCCGCGGGGCCAATCGGGCGCCGAATACTTGTATGTGTAACTGTTGTAGCCACTGGCATTTGCTGGCTATCGTTCACGTCAGGTCGAGCCATGGCCCAGCAGCCCACCCCCTCGGTCGACGACGTCTTTGAGGGCTTTCAAACGCGGGCCGACTACTACAACGCCAATTTCGATCCCAAGACCAAGCAGTGGCTCTTCCTGGTCGAGCTGGGTCATGCGAACGAGAGGGTGTGGAAGCTCTACCGGGCCGGCAGCTACAACGAGGCGCTCGCCGACGTCCAGTACACGCTCACCCGCTTTCCGAACCATCCCCGGGCGCTGAATCTTCTAGGGGAGATTGGCAAAGCGACCAACGATACCTCGATGCCCATCCCGTACTACGAGCGGGCGCTGAAATTCTACCCGCAGCACGCGTTCACCCATGCCCAGTACGGCCACTATCTGGTGGAGATCGGCGCGGTGGGAGCCGGCCTGTCGGAACTGAGAGAGGCGCTGCGGCTGGATCCAAGCCTGCTTCAGGCTCAAGCATGGCTCGCCGAGGTTCAAGGACCATCCAACAGCCAGAAGGTCTCACCGCCGGACAGCACCCACACCACCTCGAAGGCTGCCCCGGCCAAACCAAGCCCGGCCCCCGGCAAATCAGGCAAGTCCGGAAAGGCCTCAGGCAAATCGGGAAGCACGGCCAAGCGGAAGTAGCTATTTGTCGCGCCGCGTCGCCTTGGTGTACACGGCGAGGAGCCGCGGCCGAATTTCGCTCCAGGCAAAACTCCGGACGTGGTCCAGTGCGGCGCGGATTTGAGCTTCGGCCCGCTCCGGTTTCGAGAGCAGGTCGACGGCGGCGCGAGCCATCGCGTCCGGGTCGCGCGGCGGCACCAGCACCGCCGTTCCGCTCACCCCGACCAGATCCGGAATTCCTCCCACGTTCGTGGTGACAACAGGAATGCCGCTCGCGAAGGCCTCGAGAATCGAGATCGGCATGTTATCCACCAGGCTGGGATTGAGCACCAGGTCCGCTTCGCGATAGAACGCCGCCATTCGTTCGTTTTCCAGTCGCCCCGTGAACTCGACCGCGTCCCGTATCCCCAGTTCCGCCGCCTCCGCTTCCAGCGATGCCAGGGCCGGACCCGATCCGGCCACCGCCATCCGGGCCCCTGGGATCCGCTCCCGCACGATACGAAGCGCGCGGAGCGCCGTGCCGACGTCGTACACCGGCTCCAGATTCCTCGCCACGACGAGGCGTGGGGCGACCGAGGGGCGCGGGTGCGCGCCAGGAGCGAATCGCCCCAGATCGACCACGTTCGGAACGACCTGGACCGTGAATCCGAATTCGCCGAACACGCGCTCGAGAAACGCGGACGGAACGACGATCGCGGCGCAGCGGCGCAACGTGGGCCGGACCCAACCGATCGCCGACCGGAAGAACTCACCCGCGCCGCCGCCCCGATAATTCACCACCGCGGGAACCCGCCGGGCGTTTGCAACCCACACCGCGGGGGCGGCGTAGAGGTGCCACGACCAGCCGGAGCTTGCCATGACGTGCGCGACGTCGGCCCGGCCCGCCGCCGCCCAGAGACGCGCGACGTAGGGGAGAAGGCGGAAGCCCGCCCGGAGACCGGGAACGCGCCCGGCCCAAGCCGGACGGTAAGGCGCGTTGACCGCGACCAGTTCCACGGTCGCGCCCTCGCGGCGCAGGAGTTCGGCCAGCTGGCGTGTTTGGTTCGCCATGCCGCCGTGAGGGGGAGGCACCGGGCCGACGAGCATGATCCGGAGTCCCGCGAATCCTTCGCTCACGATCGAAGCGATCGCGCCGCGGCGTAGACCCGCTCGTAGCGCGCCACCGATGCGGACCACGTTCGCTCCGACTCGACGAAGCGGTGCGCCTTTTCACGAAGGGAAGGCCAGGTTTCGCGCGCGGCGAGAAGGCGAAGCACCGCCGCCGCGAGCGCGCCCGGATCTCCCGCCCGGAAGAGGATTCCGGTCTCCCCGTCGCGGATGAGCTCCCGGTGGCCGCCCACGTCCGACGCGGCCACAAGCCGTCCCAGGGCCATCGCCTCGAGCGGCTTCAGCGGCGTGACGAGATCGGTGAGGCGCGCGTGGAGACGCGGATACACGAGGATGTCGATCAGGCTGTAGTACCGGACCACCGCATCGTGGGGGACGCGCCCGAGGAAGCGAACCTGACCCAGGAGTCCCAGGGATTCGGCCTGCTGCCGAAGCCTCTCGTCCTCGGGCCCGCCGCCGGCGAGAAGCACCCGAACGTCCGGCGCTTCCGCCAGGATGGCCGGGAGTGCGCGGAGGAGGACCTCGAGACCCTCGTAGCGATAGAACGATCCGATGAATCCGATGACGCGCGCGCCCTCTAGACCCAGCTCGCGGGCGAGAACCGGATCGGGTCCGCTTGCCTCCCGAAACCGGTCCGGGTCCACCGCATTCGGAATCACCGTGACCCGGTCGGCGGGAATGCCGCGCTGGACGATGTCGCCGCGGAGCCCCTCGCAGATCGTCGTGACGGCAGCCACGCGTCGAAGGGCGCGGGTCTCCAGGGCGCGGGTCGCCCGATACCGAAGGTCCCACTCGCGAGCCGTGCCGTGATCCACCGCCGCATCCTCCCAGAACGCGCGCACCTCGTAGACCACGGGAATTCCCAGCCGCCGCCCCACATGGAGGGCGGGGAACGCGTTCAGGACGGGTGAGTGGGCGTGCAGGATGTCGGGTTGGACGTCCCGCGCCACGCCGTCCAGCCTTGCCTCGAGATCGTTCATGAGCGCGAGCTCGCGAACCACCGGCACGCGGGCGAGGACGCCGGAACGGGCCGCCGTTCGGTAGAACCGGAGGCCGTCCACCTCTTCCTCCGCGACGACGCAGCCTTCCTGCTTGGGGCCGGTCAAGTGCACGGTGTCCCAACCCAGTCGCCGCTGCTCGCGCAGGATGGCGAGGGTTCGAAACGAGTAGCCGCTGTGGAGCGGGATCGAGTGATCCAGGACGTGGAGAATCCTCACGTCTGGACGCCGGCCCCCTCGGGTGCGGGCGTCTTCGCGCCGACGATCCGACGCAGGCTGGATTCGAACATCATGAGGGCCCAGAGCGGCGCGCTGTGGTCGCGGACGCCTGACTGGTGCTGGCTCACCAATCGCTCGATGGCGGGCATGTTGAAGTATCCAAGGTCCCGCATCGTGTCGCCGAGCACCGCGTCGCGGACGCGCTCGCGCAGCGGGCCTCGAAACCACGCCGTGAGCGGCACCGCGAATCCCATCTTGGGGCGGTAGAGCAGGTCGTGGGGCAGGTACGGCTCGAGCGCGTGCTTGAAGAGGTACTTGCCTGTCGACCCGCGGAGCTTCATCTCCGACGGGAGCCCGGAGAGCCACTCGACGAGCGGATGGTCGAGGAGGGGAACGCGAACCTCCAACGAGTGCGCCATGCTCGCGCGGTCCACCTTGGTCAGAATGTCTCCCGCGAGATACGTCTTGATGTCGAGGTACTGGACCTTGGAGAGGGGATCCTCCGGGGCCCGCTCGGCGTGCCGGCGAAGCACGTCGATCGCGTGATAGCCCTGCAGCTCCGATCGGAACGAGTCGCGGAACAGCTGCCGGCGCAAATCGTCCCCCATGATGGACACGCTGTGGAAGTACCCCTCGATGGAATCGCGGGCGATCCCTTGAAACGTGGTCTTGGCGCGGAGCACTCTGGGCGCCCAGTCCGCCTTGGGGTAGACCGCGCCGAGCAGGCCGAAGACGGGCTTTCGGATCGCGAGCGGAAGCAGGGACCGCATCTGGTCCTCGTAGAGGTGCCAGCGGTAACGCCGGTAGCCCGCGAGGTTCTCGTCCCCTCCGTCGCCGGAGAGCGCGACGGTCACGCGCCGGCGCGCCAGCTCGCACACGCGGTAGGTCGGAATGGCCGAGCTGTCGGCGAACGGCTCGTCGTACAGGCCGCCGAGCTGGTCCACCAGATCGAAACTGTCCGGGCTCACGCGCTCCACCTGGTGGCTCGTCTTGTAGCGTTTGGCGACCTGCTCGGCGAAGTCCGACTCGTCGTAGGCGCGCTCTCCGAACGCCATGGTGCACGTGTTGACCGGCTCCGCGGAGAGTCCCGCCATCATGGCCACCACCGCGCTCGAATCCACGCCCCCCGACAGGAACGCTCCGAGCGGGACCTCCGAGATCAGGCGGATCCGAACCGCCTCGCGCAGGCGGGGGATCAACTCCGCCTCCGCGTCCTCGACGGACCGGATTCCGTTCGGGGTAAAGGGGACGTCCCAGAAGCACCGCGGGGCGGGAAGTCCCTGGCCACGCCGCACGGCGAGGGTGTGTCCCGGAGCAAGCTTCAGGGCGCCTTCGAGGATGGTGCGCGGCTCCGGCACGTACCCGTAGGCGAAGTAGTCCTCGATGGCGCGCGGATCGAGCGTGCGGCGGAGGCCGGGGTGGCAGAGCAGCGACTTGAGCTCCGATCCGAAGAGGAGCCATCCATCGGGGAGAAGGGCGTAGTACATCGGCTTCACGCCGAGCCGGTCGCGGGCGAGGAACAGCGTTTCCTGGTTCCGATCGTAGAGAGCGAAGGAGAACATCCCGCGGAAGCGGTCGACGCAACGCTCGCCCCACTCTTCCCAGCCGTGGACGACCACCTCGGTGTCGCAGTGCGTCTGAAACTTGTGCCCGAGGCCAACCAGCTCGTCGACCAATTCCTGGAAGTTGTAGATCTCGCCGTTGTAGATGAGGACGACGCTCTTGTCCTCGTTGTAGATCGGCTGGGCGCCGCCGGCGACGTCGATGATGGAAAGACGGCGGTGGGCGAAGGCCACGCCCGGCTCCTCGTGATATCCGGAGCCGTCCGGCCCTCGATGCGAAATGACGCCGTTCATCCGCTCGAGGAGCGCCCGATCGAACGTACGGCGGCCGCGCGTGTCGAAGGTGCCCGCAATCCCACACATGCACGCGATGGTAGCATGTCTCGAATCCGAACGGGATCGCGGCCCGCGCGGCCGCACTCCGTCGTTGCCCGCGCCCATCGCGCGGGCTATCGTGCGCGGTTGGGCATGCGCGCCGGTGCGGCGCGCCGTGTGTGGCCGGGGGAAGGGAACGTTGGCAATCGACTGGTACACGACGCTCGTTGCCCAGCCCTTCTTCCGGCTGCAAGAAGGCCTCAAGGGGCACGACACATTTCGCCGGCTCCGCGAGCTGGAGAAAAGCCAGTGGTGGGACGCGGGCACGCTCGCATCCTATCGCGCGGATCGACTCCGGCGATTCCTCACGGCCATCGGCTCGCGCGTGCCGTACTACCGCGAGATCTTCGGCCGGTCCGGATTCGACCCCGCGTCGGTTCGAGGTCCGGAGGATCTGACCCGCCTGCCGCTTCTCACCAAGTCCGAGATCCGCGCCCATCGCTCCCTCCTCGTCGCGGATGGGGCGCGCGGACTCATCCGGAACCAGACGGGCGGCTCCACCGGAGAGCCGCTCCAGTTCCTGGTCGGGCCGGCCCGGGTGACCTCCGACGTGGCCTCCCGTTGCCGGACCATGCACTGGTGGGGCGTCGAGGTGGGAGATCCCGAGGTCGTGCTGTGGGCGGCCCCGGTCGAGATCACGGCGCAGGACCGCATGCGCGCGTTTCGCGATCGCGTGCTTCGAAGCACCCTTTTCCCCGCGGACAGAATGACCCCGCAGCGGATGGACGGGTACCTGGACGCGCTCCGTCGGATCCGGCCGGTCCAGATCCTCGCATACGCGTCAGCGCTTTCGGAGCTCGCTCGCCACGCCGAAGAGCGGGGCCGAAACGTCTCGGGATTCGGAATCCAGATCGCGTTCTTGACCGCGGAGGAGCTCTACGATCACCAACGGACCCGGATCGAGCGGGTCTTCGGGTGTCGCGTCGCGAACAACTACGGGGCCCGCGACTCGGGTTTCATCTCGCACGAGTGTCCCGAAGGTGGAATGCACCTGAACGCGGAGGAGGTGATCGTCGAGATCCTGGACGATCGCGGTGCGACGCTGCCACCCGGGGAGGCGGGGGAAATCGTGGTGACCCACCTCGCGTCCGAAGATTTCCCCTTCGTCCGGTACCGCACCGGCGACGTCGCCGTTCTCCACGACGCCCCATGCGCGTGCGGCAGGGGACTGCCGCTTCTGCGGGAAATCCACGGGCGGGCCGATGACCTGCTCCTGAGCCTCGACGGGGCGCGGGTCCCCGGCCAGGTCATCGTCCACCTGATACGGGTCCAGGCGACGATCAAGGCGTTCCGGGTGGTTCAGGAGGCCCGGGACCACGTGAGAATTTCGATCGTCCAGCTGGCGCCATTCCCCGACGGTGTGGAGGCGGAGATCGCGCGCGGCATCCGAGCCCGGCTGGGAGAGGGCATGCGGGTGGAGTTTGTTCCGGTTCCGGAGATTCCGCTCGAGGCTTCGGGCAAGTACCGGACCGTGGTCAACCGGGTGGGGACAGGCTAGCCGCGACGCCGGGACCAGACCTCCTCGTAGAGATCCGTGTAGGCCCGGACCATTCCTCCCATGGAATGGACTTCTTCGACGTGCGCCCGGCCCGCGGCGCCCAGTTTCGCCCGAAGCGCTTCGTCGCGGAGCAGCTCACCGATGCGCTCGGCCATCGGGCCCTCCTCCCCGGCGGGCACGAGATATCCCGTCGTGCCGTCCTGGACCAGCTCCGGATTCCCGCCCACCTCGGTCGCGACCACCGGCCGTCCCGCCGCCATGGCCTCGAGGATCGTGTTCGACATCCCCTCGAACCGGGAGGAGTTGACGTACACGTCGCTGACCTTGAGGAGCCGCGGGATGTCCTTCCGCACGCCCGCGAACCGGACGGCGTCGGCAATGCCGAGCTCGGATGCCATCCGGTCCAGGCCCGCGCGGGGATCGGCAGATCCTCCGCTCCCGACCAGAACGAGGCGGGCCTCGGGATCCTCCCGTCGAACGCGGGCGAACGCCCGAAGCAGCGTCGCGTGGTCCTTGATGGGCCGAAATCCGCCCGTGTTCATCACGACCCGGTTGGCCGGCGCGAGATCCAGCTCCAGGCGAAGAGAATCCAGCTCGTAGCTCATCGCGAACGCCTCGAGGTCGACGCCGTTGGGAATCCGGGCCACGCGCTCGTGGGGAAGACCCCAATCGCGAACCAGCTCCGCGGCGATGTCCTTCGACACGGCGCAAACCCTCGCGACCCCTCGCGCGAGAAGCCGGCTGGCCGCGAGCCGGCGGCGATTCACCAGCGTGTCGTCCTTTCCATGCTCGCCGTGAACCACCACCGGAACCCCGGCCAGCCTGGCGGCCGCGACGGAGTAGAGAAGGGTGGACCAGTTGTGCGAGTGGACGAGGTCGATCCGTTCGGCCCGAAGGCGTGATGCCAGTCGCCCGATCAGGCTCCAGTTGCGGCCGGGGTTCTTGTGCATCTCGAAAACGGGAATCGTGCCCGCCAGCAACTGGCGGGCGTCGTCGGTCTGGTGGCGCAGGCAGACGATCATCGGCTCGACGCGCGCGCGATCCAGCCGATTCACGAGCTTGATCACGCCGTACTCCATTCCCGCGAGAGCCAGGAGATCGACGACGTGGGCGACTCGAATCGGGCGGGACGGCGACTTCGGGGTGGACTTCGGCACGACCGGAGAATACCATTCTGGCCGCATGATGTGTCCGCGTCATCCCCGCGCATGAGTGGCATTTGCGGCGTTCTCGCAAAGCGCCATGACGTACGCCTTCCGGAGCACTCGATTCTCGCGATGTGCGCCCGGCTTCCGCTGGACGCGCGCGGAGCGGGACCGGCTTCGACGCTGACGCTGGGCCCCGTTCAGCTCGGCGCGTCCCTCTTCGGAAACCAGGCCGGCGGCGTGGCCCAGGCGACCCGGGACGGCGCCGCCCTCGGCATCGCGTTCTACGGAACCCTCTACGGCTCGCCCGCGGGGAATCCGGGCGGCGGGCCCGATTCAGCGTCAAATCTCCTCGAACGCTACCTTCGCGAAGGCATCTCGTTTCTCGATAGCCTCGACGGCGACGTCTCGCTGGCGATCTGGGACGGCAGGACGGAACAGCTCTTCCTCGCCACCGACCGCTTTCGGACCTATCCGCTCTTCTACAGCGACCGCCCGGACCAGTTCGTGTTCGGCTCACGGATCGGTGCGCTGCTCGAGTCGCCCATTCCGTTTCACCCCAGCATCCGGGCCGAATCGATCGTCGACACGGTGGGATCCTCCGCGATTCCCACTCCCAAGACCGTGTTTCGCGAGATCGCGAAGGTCCCCCCCGGGCACCTCCTCATCCACAAGCGGGGGACCACTTCGCTATCGCCCTACTGGCGGGCCAACTTTCTTCATCCCAGCGCCGCGAGCGAGGCCGAGCTGGCGACGGAGCTTCGCGCTCGTTTCTCGGACGCCGTCTCGCGGTTCGTTCGGGTCGACGGTCCGCTCGATCGCGTCGGATCGTTTCTCAGCGGCGGGGTGGACAGCAGCACGGTGACCGGGGTCCTCATGCAGGCCGCCGGCCGGCCGATGAAGAGCTTCTCCATCGGATTCGGCGAGGCGCGCTTCAACGAGATGAGCTACGCGCGGATCGCGGCGCGTGCCCTGGGAGCGGAGCACTACGAGTACTTCGTCGTGTCGAAGGATGTGGCCGAGGTGCTCCCGACCCTGATCGAATCGTTCGACGAGCCGTACGGGAACGCCTCCGCCATTCCAACCCATCTCTGCGCCCGGCTCGCCCGGGAGCACGGGGTGGACATCCTCTACGCGGGAGACGGCGGCGACGAGCTGTTCGGGGGGAACGAGCGGTACGCCACGCAGCAGATATTCGATTACTACAACAAGATCCCGCGCTGGATCGCGGACGGGCTCGTCGAGCCGGCGGTCGGCGCCATCGCGGACCGACTGAAGTGGGATCTATTCGTGAAGGGAAAGAAGTACATCCGGCGCGCCAAGCTCCCCGCGGGGAAGCGCATCACATCCTACGATTTCTTCAACGTTGTTCCGCTCGAGAGCTTCCTCACAAAGGACTTTCTCGCGGAAGTGGGGTCCGGCTACGACCCGGGCGAAACCGTCGCGCGGCTTCACGCCGAGGCCCCGGCCCGCACGGAGCTCGACCGGCAGCTCTATCTGGATCTCCACGTGACGATTTCGGACAACGATCTCTTCAAGGTGACCCGGATGACCGAGGCGGCGGGCGTGACCGCCCGGTTCCCGTTTCTCGATCGCGGGCTCGCGGAGTTCGCGATGACGGTGCCGGCCAGCGTGAAGATGCGTGGACGCGAGCTCAGGACGTTCTTCAAGAACGCGTATTCGGACCTTCTTCCCGCCGAGGTTCGAACGAAGACGAAGCACGGCTTCGGCCTTCCGATCGCGCCCTGGCTACAGTCGGACCCCGTTCTGCGCGACATGCTCCAAGATCTCGTCCTCGGACCCCGGGCCCTCTCGCGTGGATACTTTCGGAAGGAAGCGCTGGAGGACCTCCTCAAGGCGCACGCCGCCGATCCCACCTTCTTCTTTGGCACGACCCTCTGGAATCTCATGGTTCTCGAGCTGTGGCACCGGCGCATGGAGTCGATGGGGAAGAGTTTCCGGGTACCGTCCGGGCGCGCGGCCTGAGGCATGACCACGGGCCGTCCGTCCCTCCGCGCCCGCGCCTTTCGATCGGCCGCGCACTTCCTTCACGCGACCGGCCTCGTCGCCCTCGCGCGGCCCCTCTGGAACGGCGCGCGAAACGCGCAGATCCTCATCTACCACCGCGTGAACGACGACGGCGATCCCTACTTTGGAGGCATTCCCGTAGCCGACTTCGACCGGCAAATGGCGTACGTCTCCTCGCGATTTCACGTCATGCCGCTCTCCTCGCTCGTGGCGGCGCTCCGGGAGGGAACGCTTCCCGGGAACGCGCTGGCCGTGACCTTGGACGACGGATACCGCGACAACTACACCCATGCGTTTCCGATTCTCCAGCGGCACTCCATCCCCGCCACGATCTTCCTGACGACATCGGCGATCGGGTCCGACCGGCAGCTCTGGCACGACGACGTGTTCTCCGCGTTCCGCAACACGACCCAGCCGGCGCTCATGCCTTTGGGAGCGGAGCGAATCCAGGGCTCGCTCGCAAGCGTCGCCGACCGGGTTCGGGTCCAGCAACGGTTCCTCGCCTATATCCGGACCCTGGATGAAACCATGCGGGCCCAGGCGGTCCTCGAGCTGCGCGATGCCCTGAGGGTCGGACCGCCGCCGCCGACGCCGAACCTCATGCTGTCCTGGGACGAGATCCGAGCCATGAGCCGCGGCGGGATCCGCTTCGGATCCCATACCGCCACGCATCCCATTCTGTCCCGCGTCGATCGGGAGCGTGCGCGGCGCGAGCTTCAGGAATCGAAGCAGGCCATCGAAGGGCAACTCGGCTCCCGCGTCGACGGGTTCGCGTACCCCAACGGCACCCGGGCTGACTTTCTCCCGGAGACCAAGGAGTTGCTCCGCGAGGCGGGGTACGATTACGCGGTCACCACGATCCCGGGCACCAACGAGCCGGGCGGCGACCCGTACGAGCTTCGCCGGGCAACTCCTTGGGACCATGACGTTTTTGCTTTCGGCCTGAGGCTCCACTACAATAAGCTGCGCTCATGAGCCGATCCGGGCGCGCCCCGTTTCACGCCGATCGCCTCGCGATCGACCCTGCACCCATAACGAAGGGCCCAAAGACGTGGCGCTCACAATCCGTATGGCCGATCTCGCCGCGGACCAGGATCTGCTTATCGAAACCCTTCGCCGGTATCTGACCCCGCTCTCCAACGCGGCGCGGTACGAGTGGCTGTATCGCGCGAATCCGTACGGTCCCGCAGCGGCGTGGATCGTCGTCGACCCGGATCGCGGGGAAACGGTCGGCATGGCGAGCGCGTTCCCGCGGCAGGCCTTTCGGGACGGGACCAACGAGCGATGCTGGGTGCTTGGAGATTTCTGCATCCACGAGCGATACCGAACCCTCGGCCCCGCGGTCCAGCTGAACCGCGCCTGTCTGTCCGGCGTGGACCAGGGAGCCGTGGATTTCTGCTACGACTTCCCAAGCGACCAGATGATGGCGGTCTACCGGCGTCTCGGGGTCCGGCCGTTCGGACGAATGATCCGGTTCGCGAAGGTGCTGCGCTGGGGGCGAAAGCTGCGCGACGTGGTGGACGTCCCCTTGATCGGCCCCGCGCTCGAGCTGCTGGGAAGCCTCGGAGACCTCGCCTCGCCCCGGCCGAAGCCCCCACGGGGGACAACCCTCGCCCTGGTGGACAGCGATTGCGATACCGCCTTCGACGATCTGGACCGGATCCATCGCCAGCGGTTCCGCCTCTACCTCGAGCGATCCTCCGCCTACCTCAATTGGAGATATCGCGCCAATCCGCTCGCCCGGTTCGAGATTCTGTCCGCCCGCAGGGAAGGGATCCTCGAGGGCTACGCGGCGTTCACGCACAGCGGGCCCGAAGCGCTGCTGACCGACCTCGTCGCCCGGGAGGACGGCACGACGAAGCTCCTCCTCGACGAGCTCGCCCGTCTCCTCCGGGCCCGGGGCGCCGTGACGCTATCCGCCCCCGCGCTCGAGTCGCACCCGATCATTCCGCAGCTCTTGCGCTCCGGATTTCGCCCGAGGGAATCAACCCCCGTCGTGCTGTACCGCGGTAAGACCGCGGACGCCACGCCCCTCGCTTGCCGCGACTGGGCACTCCTCCACGGCGATCGAGACAGTTGAATCCCTTCGGTTCCGATCATGACGTCTGACACCACCCGGTCTCGAGTTCGGGATTTCATCCTGAGCCAGTTTCCGCTGGCCCGAAAGCGCGCCATCGGCGACGAGGACGCTCTCCTGGGCCAAGGCATCCTGGATTCCCTCGGCATTCTCGATGTTGTCGCGTTCGTCGAGCGCGAGTTCGGAATCACCGTCGCCGACGAGGAGCTGGTTCCGGAGAGCTTCGAGTCGATCGCCCGCATCGCCCGATTCGTGGATGGAAAGCGCGATGGGACAGGCGCAGGACCGGGAGGGAGCGGCTGACGTGGATTTCCTGATCCACCACATGCTGCGGACCAGCGCCGCCCGCCTCCCCGAAAAGGAGGCGCTGGTCCATGGCGACCGGCGGCTCAACTACGGCGACGTGTGGCGGCGCATTTCCAATCTCGCGCAGGGCCTTCGCCGCGCCGGCCTCGAGCGGGGCGACCGGATGGGCATCTACCTGGACGCTTCGATCGAGCAGTCGCTTTCGATCTTCGCGATCTCGCGCGCCGAAGGCGTCTTCGTGCCGATCAACGGAGTTCTCTTTCCGGATCAGGTGTCGCACATCGTCCGGGACTGCCGGATGCGCGGGCTCATCACGTCGGCGTCCAAGCTGGCGGCGCTCGCGCCGATCCTCGACTCGATGGAGTCGCTCGAATTCCTCGTGGTCGTCGGGCCCGGCATCCCAACCGGCCTGAAGCGGCCCGTCCAGGACTTCGAGACGCTCGAGAACGACGCGGCCGCCGGCGGCGATCGCGAGGCCTCGATCGAAAAGGACCTCGCCGCGATCCTCTACACGTCCGGATCCACCGGGAAGCCCAAGGGAGTGATGCTGAGCCACGCCCAGGTGATGGCGGGCAGCAGCATCGTGTCCACGTATCTCGGGATCACGGAGTCCGAGCGCATCCTCGCGGTCCTCCCGTTCAGCTTCGACGCCGGCCTGAACCAGATCATGACCGCGTTCCAGCACGGCGCCACGATCGTGCTGAAACCGTTCGTGTTCGCGCGCGAGATCGTGACCGCGCTCGACAAGGAGCGGATCACCGGGCTGGCGGGCGTCCCGACTCTGTGGAGCCTGCTCGCGCAGCCGAGCTCGTCGCTCCAGAAGGGGACCTACCCGCACCTTCGCTACATCACGAACACCGGCGGCGCCATGCCCCAGGACGTCCTGGCCGTGCTGCGGCGGGCCCTTCCGACAACCAAGGTCTTCCTCATGTACGGGCTCACGGAGGCCTTCCGGTCCACGTACCTGCCGCCCGAGGAGCTCGACCGCCGCCCGACGTCGATGGGGAAGGCGATCCCGGATACCGAGATCCTGCTCGTCGACGAGAACGGGCGCCGCTGCGGCCCGGGAGAAACGGGCGAGCTGGTGCACCGCGGGCCGACGGTTTCCATGGGGTACTGGGGCCAGCCGGAGCTGACCGCCAAGGTGCTCCGTCCGAATCCGTTTCTTCCGCCGGAGCTCGGGGACGTCGAGAAGGTCTGCTATTCCGGAGATCTCGTGCGGATGGACGAGGACGGCTTCCTCTACTTCGTCGGCCGCCGCGACAACATGATCAAGTCCTCGGGCTTCCGCATCAGCCCCACCGAAGTGGAGGAGATCCTCTTCCAGAGCGGAACGGTGCAGGGCGCCGCGGTCATCGGCGTCCCGGACGCCATGCTGGGCCAGGTCGTGGTCGCGTTCGTGGTCCCGAGCGAGGGCGCGACGCTCGACGCCGACGCGCTTCGCGCCTACTGCGGCGAGAAGATGCCCCAGTACATGGTCCCGAAGGTAATCGAGATTCTCGATCGCCTCCCAAAGACCAGCAGCGGCAAGGTCGACTATCCGGCGCTTCGACGGCGCCAGGGAGCCTGAGGGTGGACCACGTTCGGTCCCTGATCTCCCGGCACTTTCGGCGCGGACCACGGAGAGCTGCGGATCGGCGGCATCCCCGTCAGCCGGCTCGCGTCCGAATTCGGAACGCCTCTCTTCGTGTACGACGTCGCCACCCTGGACCGCCAGTACGCGGAGCTCCGCGCGACCTATCCCAACGAATTCGCGATCAGCTACTCCGTGAAGGCGAACCCGTGCCCGGCCATCCTGCGCCACTTCGTGGGGCTGGGACTGGGGCTCGAGATCGCCTCCGCCGGTGAGTTCCACCAGGCGCTCAAGGCCGGATGCCCGCCCGAGCGCGTCCTCTTCGCGGGACCGGGCAAGACCGAGACCGAGCTCGAGTTCGTCCTGGCGCGCGGCATCGGGGAGATCCACGTCGAATCGCTCATCGAGGCGGGGCGGGTCTCCGCCGCCGGCGCGAAGCTGGGCGTGCGGCCCCGCGTGGCCCTGCGCGTCAATCCCGGGGCCGAGGTCCAGGGCGGCGCGATGCGGATGGGCGGGAAGCCGGCGCCGTTCGGCGTCGACGAGGAACGTCTCGAGACCGTTCTGGACCGCCTGGTCGCCGATTCCGCATGTCCAGTTTCAGGGAATCCATCTCTTCACGGGAACGCAGATCCTGGACGATGCCGTCCTCGTGGCTCAATACCGGCGCGGCATCGAGATCGGGCGGCGCGTGGCCGACCGAATCGGCCGCCCGCTCGGCACCGTGGACTTCGGCGGTGGCCTCGGCATCCCCTACTTCCCGAGCGAGGAGCCGCTCCCCATGGCCCGCCTCGCCGAGTCGCTGAAATCCCTGGTCGCCGACGTCCGCTCCGATCCACGCTTCAGGGCACCCAATTCCTGATCGAGCCGGGGCGGTACCTGGTCGGCGAAGCGGGGATCTACATCGCGCGCGTCAACGACATCAAGGAGTCGCGGGGAAAGACGTTTCTCATCGTGGACGGCGGAATGAACCACCATCTCGCCGCGTCCGGCAACCTGGGACAGGTCATCAAGCGTAACTTCCCGCTCGCGATCCTGAACCGCCTCGACGACGCCGGCGGCCGCGGCCGGTCGACGTGGTCGGCCCGCTCTGCACGCCGCTCGACGTGATCGGCCGCGACGTCGCGCTTCCCACGGCCCAGGTCGGGGACCTGATCGGGATCTTCCAGTCTGGAGCGTACGCGCGCGCGGCGAGCCCGCTCGGATTCCTGAGCCAGCCGACGCCGGCCGAGGTCGTCGTGCCAAGGGGGATCGGCGACGCTCGCCCGGCGACGCGGGACCTACGATGACAGCCTCCGCGACGTTCCCTGAGACGCGCGGCGGTGGGGAAGGCGCGCCGCGATGAGGCGGGTCCTTCTCATCGCGTACCACTACCCGCCGCTCCGGGGAAGCAGCGGCATTCAACGCACGCTCGCCTTTTCGCGCTATCTCCACGAGTTCGGATGGGAGCCGATCGTCCTGACCGCGAACCCGCGCGCCTATCCGGACACCGGGACAGACCAACTCGCCGACGTTCCGACCGAGCGTTCCGGTCCACCGGGCGTTCGCGCTCGACGCGTCCCGGCACCTCGCGATCCGGGGCGCCTATCCCAAGGCGATCGCGCTGCCGGACCGCTGGTCCTCCTGGGCCGTGGGAGCGTTCCGACGCGGGCTCTCGATCGTGCGCCGGTACAAACCCGACGTCATGTGGTCCACGTACCCGATCGCGACGGCGCACCTGATCGGGCTCGGCATTCATTCGCTGTCCCGAGATTCCATGGGTCGCGGACTTCCGCGATTCCATGACGGAACCCGAATACCCGGCCGACCCGACCGTCCGCCGCGCGTACCTCGCGATCGAGCGCCGGACCGTGGCGGCCGCGGCCCGCGTAGTGTTCACGACCCCCGGCGCCCTGCGGATGTACGCGGAGCGGTATCCCAACCAGCCCGCGGAGCGCTGGACGGTGATCCCGAACGGGTACGACGAGGAGACCTTCGCCGACGCCGAGCGCGCCGCGACGAAGCCCGCGGGAGTGCGGGGGCCCGCGGTCTTGGTCCACAGCGGAATTCTCTATCCCTCCGAGCGCGACCCGCGGCCCTTCTTCAGCGCGATCGCCTCGCTCAAGAAACGCGGGGCGATCTCAGCGTCCTCGCTCCGGATCATTCTTCGGGCGACCGCGTTCGACGAGCAGTACCGGCCCATGCTGCGCGAGGCGGACATCGATGACGTCGTGAAGCTGGAGCCCGCGGTGGGGTACCGGACCGCGCTCGCCGAGATGCTCGCTGCCGACGGGCTGCTCCTGTTCCAGGCGGCCAATTCCAATCACCAGATTCCGGCGAAGGTCTACGAGTACATCCGCGCGCGGAGGCCGATCTTCGCCATGGTGGACCCGGCCGGGGACACGGCAACGCGTCCTGCGCGACGCCGGCCTCGACACCATGGCGCCGATCGTGTCGGAGCCGCTCATCGCCGAGGGTCTCGTCCGATTCCTGGACGCCGTGCGCGAGGGAAGGGCGCCGTTGCCGGGGCCCGCCGAGGTCCTCCGCCACTCCCGGCGCTCGCGGACCGCGGAGCTGGCGGCGCTGTTCCACTCCGTCGTGCGAGGCTGAGGAGACAAGACGATGAGAGACGTACTCGTCCTCGCCATCCTGATCGTGGGCATTCCGGTCTCCATGATCCGGCCGTTCATCGGCATCCTGCTCTGGTGCTGGGTGAGCTACATGAGCCCGCACCGGCTCACCTGGGGAATCGCGTATTTCTTTCCCGCGGCCCAGGCCATCGGCGCGGGCACCCTCATCGGATTCATCTTCACCAAGGACCGCGTCCCTCTCCCCATGCATCGGGAGACGGTCCTGCTCCTCTTCCTCTGGGGTCTATTCGGCGTCAACACCCTCATGGCCTTCGATTCCCCGGGGGCCTGGGGGCAGTTCGTGCAGGTCTCGAAGATCCTCCTGATGACGATGGTGACGATGATGCTCATCAACACGCGGCAGAAGCTCCGGCTCCTGTTCTTCGTGATCGCGCTCTCGATCGGCTTCTTCGGATTCAAGGGCGGAATCTTCAGTATCCGGACCCATGGAGCGGAGCGCGTCTACGGCCCGCCCGGATCGTTTCTCGAGGACAACAACGACCTGGCCCTGGGCATGGTCATGGTCCTCCCGATGTTCTTCTACCTCGCCACGGAGGTGACCAGCCGATGGTTCCGGGGCTTCCTCCGCGTCACAGGAGTTCTCTCCGCCATCACGGTCGTCTTCACCTACTCGCGCGGGGGATTCCTCGGCTTGAGCGCGATCGCCGCGGCGGGGCTGGCCAAGTCCAAGCGAAAGACGCTCGCGGTTGTCCTGATCAGCCTGGGTCTGATCCTGGGCACGGCGCTGATTCCCGACCGCTGGTTCAATCGCATGCAGACGATCGGAGACGTGGGGGAGGAGTCGGCGGCGGGTCGGATCAATGCATGGCACTTCGCGTGGAACCTGGCGGTGGCGCGGCTCCCCATCGGGGGAGGATTCGAAACGTATACGCCCGACCTATTCCTGAAGTACGCGCCGAACCCGCTCGATTTCCACGCGGCCCACAGCATCTACTTCGAAATGCTGGCGGATCAAGGCTTCCTGGGCTTAGCACTCTTCCTGATTCTTCTCTTCTCGACCTTGTTCAGTCTTCAGAAGTTGAGCCGGCGCCACCGCGCTCACCCGTCGAGCCGCTGGATCGCGCAGTACGCGGACATGCTGGCGATCGGAATCGGGGGCTACATGGTGAGCGGGGCGTTCCTGGGCAGGGCCTACTTCGACCTCTCGTATCACCTCATCGCGTGCGCGATCATCCTCAAGAGCTTCGAGAAATACGGGGTGGAGGTTCCCGTCGCCCGCGCAGTTCAATGGGACGAAGCCGATGAAGCGGCCCCCTCCGATGAAGCGGCCGTTTCCGATGAAGCGGGCGTCTCCGAGGACGACGCCGCGAAGCCCGGCCGGGGCGGTTAGCGGTGGTGGACGTTCTGCGGCGGATCGGGCGGAATCGTGTCCCCGCTCCCGCCGCCGCCCGACTTGAGGCCCGCCTGCAGGCGCCATCCGGGATTGGGTCCCCGGCCGGCGTACGCCCCGCGGAACGTGAAGCCCCCTTTGGAAGTCCCGTTGAAGTCGCGGTCGTAGTCCGTGTCGCCGGTAAATGAGGTCATCGTCAGCGCGGTTCCGCTGCACGCGGCGCAGGTTGCGCCCGGATAGAAATCCATCTGGCCGAGAACCTCCGACGGTTGTGCGAAGTAGATTGCGGCGCTTCCGATCGGGCCCAGGACGTTGTTGCTGCTATTCGGGGCCGATCCGCCGAGGCCCGTCCCCGCGACCACGATCAGGTTCCCGATGACGGCGCCGCCCTCTCGCGCCGAGGAACCGAACTGGATTCCTCCGCCCGCGGCGCTGTAGATCGTGTTGTGGTACAGGTTCACAAGCTTGAGGAGCCCGTTGTGGTCGGTCAGGTACGCGGAGACCATTCCAGCGCCGGACCCGACGAACACGTTATCGTGAATCGTCATCCGTCCCGTTCCCTGGAAGAGCGCCTCCGTCGGGTTTCGATAGAAGAAGTTGCCGTAGATTTCGTAGAGATCGGTGCTGCCAGGCCCCGAGTCGGGGAAGGGATCGACAAGCAGATTGGGTCTCGGTCCCTGAACCATGCTGGGATCCCAGTCGCTCTTCTCCTTGATGAAGACGTTGTTCCGGATCACGGTTCGGTGGGCGCCGGCGGGAATCTGCGAAACCCAGCTCTCCGAGGTGTAGGGCACCTGGTACTTGATCTCCATGTTGTACCCGATCGAATTCTGAATCATGTTGCCTTCGATGATTCCCGCGATGAAGGGCTGCGTCCCGTCCGAGTTCCCGAGATAGATCCCGGTTCCAGGCTGGAGGATCTTGTTTCCACGGATCGTCCAGCGCCACGCGGGGGATTTCGTGTTGATGGCCACGGTTCCCTGGTGGGCACCCTGGCCGGTCAGGGTGCAACCCTCGATCAGGATGTCGTGGGTTAGCTCCCCCTTAGCGTTGATCCCGTCGATCCCGTCGATCCCAGCGCTGTCGATCGTGAGCCGCTTCAGTGCAACGTACCAAGTTCCGCCGAGCTGGACGGTGTTGCAGCAATTCGACGTGGTCGTGATGATCGCCGGCGCGCCGGACGCGGGCCCCATGATGGTGATCCAGGCCGAAGCCGTGCCATGAAAGCCCTCTACGCTCAGGCGGTCGGGGTAGGTGCCGGAAGGAAGCAGGAGGGTGTCCCCGGGCGCGAGCGAGCCAGCCAGGGTTCGGTAGTAGCCGGTCTGCCCCGAGGTGGCGTTGGGGTTCGCGACGAGCGTCCGGGCGGAGGTCGGTCCCGGGAACGCCAGCGACAGGAACGGGAGAAGCGCGACGGACGCGAGGCGGCTCGGTCTCATGGTGGGGATACCCTCCAAATTCCCTTGTGGTTCCTGCCTCGGCCGCCCGCGAGGCGCGTCGCTCGAACCGATCTCGATGGAAGATCGCACAAACGGTGCCAGGAATCACCTCTTCCTCGAGCGCGATCGCCCTCGAGCGCATCGAGTGAAGTGTCACCGGAATTACGCCTGGTAATCCATTGTCTCGACGGTGAGTACATCGGGCCAGAAACGCTCGAAGGTCCGCCGGCCGTGCAGTTTGCCAGCGCGCGCAGGGCAATGCGAGGTGGCACTGGGCTCATTTTTCCGTCATCTTGTCGGCCGCAGGTACCGATAGTTTTGGAGGGGAATTCCGTTTCTAAGAACACCTTAGCCACGCGCCGTCCCGGCCGCCGGCCGGAGCGGGGGGAGCCTGACTTGGAGCCCATGATGACGCTGAGCTCAGTACGCGCGACAGCCGGATGCGTTCGCCGGACGGCCGCCCTCTTGGGAATCGTCGTCTCATGCATATTCGCGCTCGCCATTCCGGCGCTCGCGCAGACGCCCTACAACAGCATCACGCTCGATTGGACCGCGACCGGCGACGACGGGACCGTCGGCCGAGCCAGCTACTACGACCTCCGCTACCGGACGACGAACATCGTCGGTGACCGATACGACCGGGTGGTGGAACGGCGCGACCCAGGTTTCGGGTGAGCCCACTCCCGGGGTCTCAGGCTCCACGGACTCCTACACCGTCACGGGACTCACCCAGGGGACCACGTATTACTTTGTGATCCGCGCCCTGGACGAGGCGTACAACATCTCGGGCTACTCGAACCTGGCCGTGGGCGCGACGCAGTCGTGCAACGCACCAACCGCCATGCCTGGCTCTTTCAGCGCCGCAGCGGACACCGGCCAGGTCCAACTCACCTGGAGCGACACGACCGACCCGCTCGCCCTTTCCATCAACATCTACCGCGGGGTCGGCTCGTCCGGCGCGTTGACCCTCTACCGGAACCTCGTGGGAACCCCCACATCGTTCCTCGACACCGGGCTCTCGGCCGGCACCACCTACCGGTACCAAGCCGCGTGGATGGGATCGGCGTGCGAGGGCCCGCGAACCGCCATCGTATCCAGGACCACGCCCGGCAACCCGCCGCCACCGCCTCCGCCCCCGACCTCGGAGGCCCAGCCCACGGTCAAGGCGTATCCGAATCCCTCGAGCGGCTCAGTCCAGTTCGTGCTGGACGTTCCGCATGCCACAGCCCAATCCGTCGATCTGCGCCTCTACGACATGAGCGGCCATCTCATCGCCATCCTCGCCAGCGGGACGTACTCGCCCGGATCCCATCAGATCAACTGGAGCCGG
Source organism: Candidatus Eiseniibacteriota bacterium (assembly GCA_963740415.1). Classification (GTDB taxonomy): domain Bacteria; phylum Eisenbacteria; class RBG-16-71-46; order SZUA-252; family SZUA-252; genus WS-9. The sequence continues at coordinate 387,717 of CAVUEC010000014.1, read as the reverse complement.
GCCAGCCAGACCGGACAGCGCGTCGCCCCCGGCTACTATGAAGTCCTGGGAACGGTGGCGAAGACCAGGGTCCGCGAACGGCTCATCCTGCTCCCATAGCCGGACGGTGGACCCTGGCGACGGCCCTCTTCGCCGCCGCCTTCGCGCTCACGCTCGTCGCCTACCGTGAGACCGTAGCCTCGCTCGTTCGGATCTGGATCAACTCCGAGACCTTCACGCACGGCTTTCTCATCCTGCCGATCAGCATCTATCTCGTTTGGATGAACCGGGAGGCCTTCGCCGCCCGCGCCCCCCGGCCGTTTCCGATCGCGCTCCTCGTCCTTCCGCCGATCGGCCTTGCCTGGCTCGTCGCGCGGGCCACGAGCACGGACCTGGTCGAGCAGATCGCCCTCGTCGCGTTCATCCCGCCGCTCGCCCTCGTCCTCTTTGGACCCCGGGCCGCCCGGCCGATGGCGTTCCCGCTCCTCTTCCTCTTCCTCGCGGTCCCGTTCGGCGACACATTTCAGCCTTCGCTGATGGGCGCCACCGCGGATTTCGCCGTTCGGGCCCTGCGGCTGAGCGGGGTACCCGTGGTGCGCGAGGGGGTGTTCATCACCTCTCCCATCGCCCAATGGCGCGTCGCGGAAGCGTGCAGCGGTCTCCGGTACCTGGTCTCCGGGTTCGCGCTCGCCTGCCTCTTCGCCTACATCACGTACCGGCGCCCGTGGAAGCGCGCCGTTTGCCTCCTGCTCTCGCTGATCGTCCTCGTCTTCGCGAACGGCTTCCGGGCCTACGTGCTCATCCTCACGGAGTACATGAGCGAGATGCGCTTTGGGCGCGGCTTCGATCACTACGCGCTGGGCTGGGGCGTGTATATCTTGGTCATGGTGGCGTTCTTCGCCGCCGGCTCGGCGTTCCGGGATCCGCCGGCGCCGGGGAAGGACGCCGGGCTCGCGACCGGACCGGAAGCCGTGGCTCCGACGCGCGCCGAGCGCTCGGGATGGATCGCGGTGGCCGCGGTCGCCGTGGCGCTGATCCTCTTCTGGCCCGGCTACCTCTACGAGGTATCCCGGCCCGGGTCGAGCCGGCCCGCTGCCCCAATCCTCCCGCCGGCGCCGGGCGGGGGGTGGGAGGCTCGATCCGAGCCCGCGCCCGCGTGGAAGCCGGACTTCTCGGGGGCCTCATCCCAAACCGCTCTGCTCTACGCCAAGGGCGGAGCCACGGTGACGTGCACCATCCTCTTCTATGAGCACCAGACGGAAGGGAAGGAGATGATCCGGCACCGAAACGTGATCGCCCGGGTGGAAGACCCGGTCTACCCGAAGCTCGAGGAACGCGTGCGGAACGTTCCCCTCGATCGGGGAACCCTCGCCGTTCGCGAGACGGAAATCGGCGGCCCGGACCATCGATTCGTGACGTGGGATTGGTACTGGTTTCCCGACGAGTTCACGATCAGCCCGGTCTGGGCCAAGGTCTTGCAGGCCAAGGCCGATCTGCTCCTACGCCGCGACCAGGCCGCGGTGATCGTCCTCTCCACCCCAGCGGCCAACGCAGGCGAGGCGGCGCAGCCTCTCGGCGAATTCGTTCGGGACATGCTGCCGTCCATCCGCGCCGCGCTACAGACGCCTCAACGGCCGCGCTGACCGGCCGGATTCGCATGCGATCTCGGCACCTGCCGAGTGCAGACCACGTCGTGCAAGGGGCACGTTGCCTCACTCACTGCACGATCCCCGCGTAACACACGCTCCTTGCGCCGCCGCCTTGCAACGTCGCGGCGATTTCGCGGTGGCACCATTCCTGCTCATCCGGCCGCGTGGGGAAGGGGCTTCACGCTATTTGTCCATGTCCAAGCAAACTGCCTGAAAAAGCAGGACGCAGGGCTACGGGGCTAACGACCGAAAGCGGACGAGTTCGTCCGTCAGGGTACAGGCCGGCCGAGCCGCCATGGACCAATTGGGTCGGCCGACGGCTCCGCCCGCGTCATGGTGTCGTCGGACTCAACGGGGAGGACATCCATGCTGGATCACCGACGCGCCTCGCACCACGCCCCCACCCGGCTCCGGCGAATCGGAATCGGGCTCTCCATCCTCACCCTCACCGCGCTATGGCAGCTGGCCAACCCGGCCGTTGCCCAGGCGCAGACCTCGGCCGACTCGTCGATCGTGCTCCAGTGGACCGCCCCCGGCGATGACGGGACCATAGGGCGAGCCACTTCGTACGATCTCCGCTACCGCACCGTCACGATCACGGGCACGGACACGCTGGGCTGGTGGAACAGCGCGACCCAGGTGGCGGGCGAGCCGGTCCCAGGGGTTTCCGGGGCGACCGACTCGTTGCGGGTCCGCGGACTCACACCCTCGACCACGTATTACTTCATCATCCGCGCGGCGGACGAAGTTCCAAACTGGTCCGGCTTCTCGAATCTCGCCACCAAGGCCACCACGGGCGACGGCGTGGCGCCGGCCGCCATCACCACGCTGGCGATCACCGGCACGACTGGCACCACCGTCGCGCTCCGCTGGACCGCGACCGGCGATGACGGCACCACCGGAAGCGCCGCGAGCTACGACATCCGCTACTCCACGTCGGCCATTACCTCGGCCAATTGGGCGTCCGCCACGGCTGTGACCGGGGAACCGGCGCCGACGGCGGCCGGAACGCAGCAGACGTTCACCATCACGGGACTCCAGCCGAGCCGCACCTATTTCGTCGCGATCCGGGCCATCGACGATGGGGGAAACATGTCCGGGCTCTCGAACGTGCCGAGCGGCTCCACGCCCGACACCGTTCCGCCCGCGCCGGTCCGCGATCTCTCGTACGACGACCCCGCCTGGGGGCCGTATGAGCTCGTAGCGCTCGTCCAGGAGCCGGAAGGGGCGGACAGTGCCCAGTAGCCCTAGACCGTTCGGATTGTCTCCGCGCGCGCTGGGAGCCGCGATCGCAACGGCGATCGCGCTCCTGGCAGCGCCGGGGGCTCGCGCCGATTCCCTCGTGCTTCGATGGACCGCTCCCGGAGATGACGGGAACACGGGCCAGGCGACCACGTACGAGCTCCGCTATTCCGAAACGCCGGTCCCCAGCGACACGACCTCGTGGTGGGCTTCGGCCGCCAGCGCCGGGACGCTGCCGCGGCCTCTCACCGCCGGCACCCGCGAATCGTTCACCGTGGCCGGCCTCGACTCGGGGACGACGTACTACTTCATGATCCGCACCGCGGACGAGGTTCCGAACTGGTCCGGATTCTCGAACGCCGCCAGGAAGTCGACCATCATTCAGACAACCCTGACGCCGCCGACCGGGTTCACGGCCCAGAACATCACGGGCGGGGTCCGCCTCGGGTGGAACGTGGTCACGTCGGGGAACCCGACCGGTTATCACATTTACCGCCGCTCCAGCCTGGGTTCGATCGGAGCGCTGGTCCACACCGGAGCCGCCAGCCAGACCACCTGGGATGACACGACGACGGCCGCGGGCGTGACCTACGAGTACAGCATCACCTCGTACGCGGGGTCGAACGAGAGCGCTCCCGCATTGACCACCGTCACGACGCCTGGATCCGTTCAGGCCGACGCGACCGATGCGAAGCTCGTGGGATTCCCCAATCCGGCGCACGGCCGTGTCACGCTCCGGTTCAACGCCGGGACCAAGGAAGGGGCTTCAGGACGCGTCCGGCTCGTCGTCTACGATCTCACGGGGCACATGGTCCGCACGCTGTTGGACGAGGTCCTTCCCGCGGGGGAGACCCTGGTCGACTGGACGTGCGACTCCGACACCGGTCACGCTGTGGCGCCCGGTCTCTACAACGCGATCCTCGATTCGCCGATGGGCCGGAAGGTGATCCGGCTCGCCATCGTGCCGTAACCCCCACGCTCCTCGGATTCACCCCGCGGCCGCCCGGCCGCGAGTTCGTCCTTTCCGGCACGCCTCCCACGCCGTATCCTTTCCGTTCCGCGAAGTTACGTATGCGGGACGGGATCGCACTCCGACCGGAGCATCATCGTGAACGCGCGAATTCCCTCGGGCGTGGGGCCCGCACCGCGTGGGAACGAGGCTCCACTCGCCCTGAGCGTCGACGTGGAAGACTACTTTCAGGTCCAGGCCTTCGTCCGTTATGTGAAGCGCGACGCATGGGAGACCTGGCCCGCCCGCGTCGAGCGGAACACCCGTCTTCTTCTGGACCTCTTCCAGAAGGCGGGCGCGACCGCCACGTTCTTCACGCTGGGTTGGGTGGCACGGCGCTACCCGGCGCTCGTTCGCGAGATCTCGACGCGGGGCCACGAAGTTGCCTCCCACGGAATGGATCACCAAATGCTCACGGAGCACTCCCCGGCCACCTTCGCCGCGGACGCGCGCGATTCCAAGGCGTTGCTCGAGGATCTGTCGGGAGCCCCGGTGCTCGGGTTTCGCGCGCCAAGCTACAGCGTGAACCAGGACACGCTCTGGGCGATCGACGTCCTCGCGGAGGCCGGCTACCAATACGATTCGAGCGTCTACCCGATCCGCCGCCGCCGGTACGGGTACCCCGATGGGCCGACGCGCCCGGCCATGATGCGGGGCCTCCACTCGACCCTCGCCGAGTTTCCCCTCCCGACGATTCCATTGGGCCCTCTCCGGATGCCGGTATTGGCGGGCGCCTATCTGCGACTCCTGCCGCTTGGGGTCACGCTCCACGCACTTCGCCAGAGCCTCAAGCGCCGCGAGCCGGTCGTCGTGAACGTGCACCCGTGGGAGCTTGATCCGGATCAGCCGACGATCGGCCCCGGCCGGTCGCGGACGTGGACTCATTACACCCGCCTGGCGCGCACCGAGGAGATCCTCCGCCGGGTGATCGCGGTGGCCCCGTTCCGCGACGTCGCCACGCGCCTTCGAGAGCTGGGGCTTCTCGAGGCTCGCGCGAGCCGGGGAAGCGAGGCCGCGTCGTGACGCTTGACGCCCTTCTGCTCCTCGCGGGCGGTATCCTGGCCATCCTCGGCGGGGGAGCCGTGTTGCTTCTCGGACGCGAGCGCTACACCTCGCTCGTGGCGGCCATGGCGCTGGTCTCGCTCGGCCTGCTCCAGTTCGGATGGGCCAGAACGCTCTACGATCCCTTCCAGAGCGAACTCTGGTTCGAGCTCTCGCTGGCGTTCGCGCTGCCGGTTTCGCTCCTGTGGGTGCTCCTCTCGCGAACGCTCTGCCGGCCGGCCGCCGCGAGACCGTCCCTGTTCTGGCGCGTCTACATGGGCCTTCAGGCGCTCGCCGCGGTCGCGGCGCTCCTCTTCGTGGGCCTCACGCCGACCTGGGTGTCGACGGGCGTCGAGAAGGGCATCGTCCTGTTTCCGCTCCGGCACGCATCCATCATCATGGTCGTGGGAATTCTCTTGAACCTCTCGCTCGCCGCGGCCAGCTTCGAATCCACGTACCTCTCGCTTCCACCGGAGCCTCGACGCGCGTTCCGCCCGGGGCTCCTGGGGATCCTCATCGCGGCCGCCTACTACGGCTACTCGACGATCGCGAGCCTGTACAACGGCGCCATCAACTCGACCGACATCGGGATTGGCTGGGCCCCGGTTGCCGCGCTCGCGCTCCTCTTGCCGTTCTCGGTTCTGGGGGGACGACTCACCGAAATCAACGTCCGGCGAAGGGTCCACCCGCTCACCGAGACCGCATCCCTCGGACTGTCGGCTGGCGTCATCATCCTCGCGGTCGCGCTCCTCTGGGTTACCCGCGCGACGGGGTGGAGCATCGCGCGGGGCGTCTGGGTGCTCTCCGCGTGCGCGGTCGCTCTTGGGATCGCGGCGCTCGCGTTCTCGAACCGGGTTCATCGCCGCGCCCAGCGGGTCTTGGATCCGATCCTCTCGCGACGCGCCATGAACCGCCGCGAGATCGCCCATCGCGTCGCCCAGGCCGCGGGCAGCGCGGTGACGATGCCGGATCTCTGCCGAATCATCCCGCACAGCGTGCGTGAAGTTGTCGGAACCGACCCGGTCACGCTGTTTCTCGCGGAGCCCGGGGATTCCCGCTACATCGTCGTCGCGAGCACGCTCGAGCCCGCTCCCACCGTTGCCGTTCTCGCGAGCGAGCCTCTCGCGACGGAACTGGATCGAACGCGCCGCGCCATTCATCTTCGCGGCCGCCGCGACGATCTGGAGTACATCCCGATCTACGTCGAGAACTCGGCGCAGATCACCGCGTGCGCCGCGCTGTGCGCCGCTCCGATCCTGCGTGGCGACGAGCTGCACGGAATTCTCCTCTGCGGAGCGCGGGGGAGCGAGCAGGAAGCCGAGGGCCGGCTCCTGCCGATTCTCGATCTGATTTGCCGCCGATTTTCGGCCCGGTTCGATGCACTGCGAGAGGGGCCCGGGCATCTCCATTTTTGAGCCGCTAACCTTAAGCACGGCAATATGTTGCCTGGCATCAAATTCGTGTTGACGTGCGTGGGCCAAGAAGGGTATGATTATCAGCGATCGAGAAGTGGCGACGTTTGATGCCACGAAGCTGTTCGGGTGGTCTTTTGGGGGTAGGTCAGCCAAATGAAATTTCGTACACAAGCAATTCGGGTTCTCGTGCTCAGCACTGCAGCCGCGGCGATGGCAGCCTCGTCTGCGCTCGCGGTTCCCGCTCCGCTTCTCTCCGGGGGCAAGGGCGCGGATCGCGGCTCTTACATGATGGTCACGAGGCCGGTGTCGCCCGGCTTGATCGTTGGCGGCTCGAGCAGCTTCGGCTCCTCGATCACGTCGCAGCAGATCGGCATCTCGGTTGTTCCGAGTTCCGGCATCGGCGTCTCAAACGACTACTTCCGCCGCGCGAACCCGACGCCGCTTTCCGCCAGCGACGTTCCGGAGCCGGCCACGATCTGGTTGCTCGGAAGCGGACTCGGTGCGGCGCTGCTTTTGAGGAAGCGCCAGACCCGATAAGCATTCGCCTGAGAAACAATTCGGACCGGAGTGACGGCAACGTCGCTCCGGTCCTTTCGTTTCCCTCATTCCTTGACATGCGACGGCCCCGACTCTATCGTGCGGCGCAATGATTTCCCGGCGATTTCTGATCGGCTTGGCGGTCTGCATCGCCCCTTCGTTGGCCCAGGCCCAATCCGGCGACACGTCGTCCCGGCCGCCTGCGCCCCCCACCACGTCGTTTCTCACGATCATCACGGAGCCCGGGACTTCCGAGCTCTCGATCCACGGCTCGTCCGACCTCAGGGGGCGAGCGCCGCTCGACGTGCCTCCCCTCATGTCCGGCATTCACAAGGTCATGGTTCAGGGCCCTGGCATCTCCCGCACGCAAGGCATCATCTACCTCCCGCAACCGGGGAAACTCCCGTTTGTCGTTTCCGAGTCCCCGGGCGTCAGCCTGCCGCTGATCCTTCGCGGCCTGAATTTTCCGGGCGTGACCCAGTTCATGGGGGGCCGACCCGGGCGAGGATTCCCCTTCGCGGCCGCGGCTTTTGGCTCGGGGTTCATGGCCGTCCGCGGGCAACTCACCTATCGCGACCGCCTCGATGAAGTGGGGGAGTTTGCCGCCGACCGGGCGCGGGACGAGCGGTACGGACGAAACGCGTGGCTCATTTACGCCGGAGTCGTTTGGGGCTTGAATGCGGTGGACTACTGGATCCGTCCTCGCTTCGCCCAGGCCGAGGCGACCCCGACCCGTCTCACGCTTCGGGTGCCGGTGGCAAACCGCAGCGGGGCCCTATGGCGATCGATCCTGGTTCCCGGGGCGGGGCAGGAGTACGCCAACCACAGGACGCGGAGCATCGTCTGGCTCGCGACCGTGCTCGGATCCGGAGCCATGTACGTGGTGACCGACTACCGCGTTCGACGCGACGAGACGGACCAGTACTGGGCGCAGGTGTACGCGGACAGCGCGGGCCCGTCCGAGCAGGCCCTGAGGAACAGCCAGCTCGACCAGGCGAATCGGAGTCTCAGCGCGAGCAAGGACATTCGGACAGGCGCCGCCATCGCGACGATGTCGTTCTACGCGCTGAACCTCTTCGACGCGATGTTCATGTACGTGAATCTGAAGGACCCCGAAGGGACGAAGGTCTCCTCGATCACGCCCGTCGTGACGCCCGACGGCCCCGGCGTCGCCGTTCACCTCCGCTTCTAGCCGCTCCGCCGCACCTCGAAAACTGCCACGCGCCGGTCGCGAATTGCAGGGGAGCGGCCCCGTTTCGACCGTGCGGATTGCGCGGCCGTTCCGAGCCTCGGAACTCGCTTGGCTCGCACTCATCTGGTCGCTCGATCCCTTGCAGAATGTCGGATCTTCCCCTGGCACGCCTCCTGCAATAACGCCCCATGCTCTAAAGGGTCTAGAGCAAATCCAAGCCGAAATTCCAGATTGCTGGGTCGCGATAGGGACAGCGCGCAAGGGGAGATCACCATGTCGATACACCTCGAAGGACGCTCGAGATCGGCCCTCGGCCACTCCGTTGGCGCGATCGCCGCGGTCCTCCTAGCCATCTCATGTTTGTACGCCACCGTACGCCCGGCGTACGCAGACGGGACTGTCGGCGGCAGCTCCGGCAGCTTCCTCCAGTTTGAAGTCGGGGGTCGTCCGAGCGGAATGGGCGGCGCTCAGGTGGGCTCGGCCGCGGGGATCACCGCGCAGTACTGGAACCCGGCCGCCCTTGCCAGTCTCCAGCAGCCCCAGCTGGGCGCGATGCACGCCACCTGGCTCGAGGATCTCAACTACGAATGGATCGGCTACGCGCGCCCGATCAACCCCAAGTTCGGGGTTGGATCGTTCAGCGTGGCCTACTTCCACCTTCCGAGCATCGACGGAGTGGACGCCTTCGGCAATCCGACGGGATCGTTCAACGTCTCCGACATGGCCTTCACGGCCGGCCTCGCCCGTCAGATCACCCCCGGCATTTCCGTCGGCGCGAACCTCAAGGCGATCCGCCAGAACCTGGCCGACGTCTCGGCGATGGGCCCGGCGATGGACCTGGGCGCGATGGCCACCTACCGGGGAACCACGTTCGGCGCCGTGGCCCAGAACATCGGGCCGGGTCTCTCGTACGACGGATCGGCGTCGTATCCGCTCCCGCACCAGATTCGGCTCGGGGCCAGCCGCCAGGTCATGGAAGGACGCCTGCTCCTCGCGGCCGACTACAACATGCCGAGCGACTACTTCAATGACGCCCGCTTGGGAGCGGAGTTCCGCGCCCATCCCAACATCTCGCTTCGGGCGGGATACCGCCACGAGTTCGGCACCGGACCGGATCCGGCGAACGGGCTTTCGTTCGGCCTGGGACTCAACTTCCACCAGCTGAACGTGGATTACGCCATGACGCCGGACAACGAGTTCTCCGACGTCCACAGGCTCTCGTTCGGCTACAGCTTCGGAGGCGCCGAGACGGCGCCCAAGCCGGAGCCCAAGCACCCGAAGGAGAAGAAGCCCCAGCCGCCGCCCGCGCCCGCCGGACCTCCCGTGATCGCGCGCAACGAGCCCAAGGCCGCACCGAAGACCGAAGCGCCCAAGGCGGCGCCGCCGTCTCAGGAGCCCAAGGTGGTGGCCATGGCCCCGGCGCCGATGTCGACGCCGCCGCCGGCGATCCAGACGCCCCAGGCGGCCGCGCCCACGCCGCAGCAGGCCGCGCCCCAGCAGGTCGCACCGCAAGAGGCGCCGCCCAAGGTGGAGACTCCGAAGCCCGTGGCCGTCGACTACCTGGTCACGCTACCGGGATTCTCGTCCAAGGAAAGCGCGGAGGCGGAAATCAAGGCCCTCCAGCTTCTCGGCTTCAAGACCAAGGATGCCAAGATCGCACAGGATCCCAAGCGCGGCGGTTACCGCATCACGCTGGCGCGCATGAAGTCGAAGGGGAACGCCAACGACATGGCGGTCGAGCTGCAGAGGATGTCCTTCCGCGCCATGGTGGAGACGGTCGAGCGCTAGCAGGGCAGGAACCTCGGGTCGCTCGCCAAGCCGTTGCAACTTTTTAACAGGTAATATTTTAGGGAGGGCTTGCGTTAGCCTCCCGACTTGGCTATACTTGTAGTTGTAGGTGGGGGGCGTGCTTTACCCGCGGTATCCCTGCAGTCATCCGCGTAAGGCAACAGATCTTCTCCACCGTCCAGTCCTGCTCGGTGCCGGCGCCTGACAGGGACTGCGATCGAATTCCGTTTGCGCCAGCCGAGCACACGCTCGGGGGCGAGACGGGTACCAACCGGCAGGACCCGACAGGAAGAGATTTTAGAATCGTATGATGATCCTTCCGTCCGAACTGCTCGCCCGGCCCGCGCACGGCGACCGCCGCATTCCAACCGCCCAGGCACTTCTCAAGCGTGGCCTCGATGTCGCGGTCTCCAGCATCGGCCTCATGGTCTTCTCCCCTGTGTTCGTCGTCCTTGCCGCGGCCATCAAGCTGGACAGCCGGGGACCCATCTTCTATACGCAAGAGCGCATCGGCGTGAACCGGCGGAGATCCCGGAAAGGCGAACGAGCCGATGGGAGATGCCGCCGCATTTCGGATACCTTTGGCCGCCCGTTCAAGATCTACAAGCTCCGCACCATGGTCGCGGACGCGGAACGGACCACAGGACCCGTTTGGGCCGCCGCCAAGGACAATCGAATTACCCGGCTGGGACGGTTCCTTCGCAAGACGAGGCTGGACGAGATGCCCCAGCTCTGGAACGTGCTGCGCGGCGAGATGAGCATCGTGGGGCCAAGGCCCGAGCGGCCGATGTTCGTGGCGTCGATCACCGAGTCGCTGCCGGAATATCCAAAGCGGTGCAGCGCACTGCCCGGAATCACCGGCCTGGCGCAGGTGAAATCCAAGTACGATTCGTCCATCGAAACCGTGAATCGGAAGCTGGCCTACGACCTGTACTACGTCCGGCACGGGCGTCTCATGCTCGACCTGAAGATCATGGCCGCGACGGTGAAGGTCATGGCCCGCGGAGAGGGCGCGCACTAGACGCCTCGGCGTCTTCGCGCACTTCCGGCCCGCCACGCGCGGGCCTTTTTCTTGACCGTCGAGGGGTCGGATGCTAGCGTCCGCGCCGGGTTCAAACGCAGCCGGCGCCGATCCATCGCGGCCTCCGCGTCGGCGGCGCGACCCGCAAACCTCGTGAGACCGCCCACACCCACGACGCAGACGCAACGCGCCGCCTACGAGCGGCTTTGGCGTCGTGCCGAAGACATCCGCTCCCTCTGCGGCCTGCCGCCGCTCACCGGCCTGGAGCCTGGGTCTCCCGACGGGCCGGGCGCCCTTTCACTCGAAGCGCTCGTCGATGTCCTCCTCCGCGACCTCGAGGGAAATTTCCGTCGCGAGCTGGCGACCCGGATGCAGCTGCGAGGACTCGCGGAGCTCATGGCCTTCTCGACCCCCGAGCCCCAGCCCGGCCGTTCGTTTCGAATCCTGGTGCATTACCTCGCGCGCGCCCTCGACGTGCCCAACCTCTGGCTCGGGGTCGTGGAAGGCACGCCTCCCGCGCTGACGCTCTACAGCGCGGCCGACCCGGCCGTCTTCGACGTCCCTCCGGAGCGGATCCAGGTCCAGTGGCTCCAGCCGGAGTGGCAACGCTGGATCGCCCTGGGGAAGGGGACCGTGCCGCTCTGGGTGGGACCGACGGGGTCCAGGAACGGGGGCCCCTGGCATTGCGTTCGAATCCGAGGGGAGCTGGGACACGACCGCCTCACCGACGAGGTCCCTCCGTGCCCCGGAGCAGCCCTGGGAGGGATCGCCTGCGCCCTTTCGAGCGCTCCGCTCGAGGACATGGCGGGGGGACACCGGGCCTGCGGCCAGTGCGAATTCCGCCACGTCGTGGGGCTCCTCGGCGTCGAAGGGGAGTGTCCGCCCGACCGGATGGCCCCCCTCGAGGCCGTGGTCCCGTCCCTCGGCGCGATTCTCGTGAATCTGGGCCTCAAGGAGGCCCTCGACTTCGAGGCCCGGTTCCGGGACGAGGTGGTGGAGCACCTGCCCATCGGCGTCGTGGCGATCGACGCGCGGGGGGCCGTCCTCTCATGGAACCGGGAGGCGGCGTCCATTCTGGGCATCACGCGCGAGGAAGCGCGATCCCAGCCCATCGGCCGCACGTCCGGCGGGCAGGGATGGCTGGACGCGCTGCTCCGCTGCCTCGAAGAAGGCGTGGGCGAGGAGCGCCTCGAGCTGCCCGTGTCCTCGGCCGACGGCACGCGGCGCTCGGTGGAGATCGCGACCGCGCCGCTCCGGGACGCGGAGGGGAATACTCGAGGCGCGCTGGCCACCCTGAACGACGTCTCGGGCCTTCGAAGCATGGAGGAGCGCATCGGTCAGCTGGACCGCCTCGCGGCGCTCGGACGGTTTGCCTCGAGCGTCGCCCACGAACTTCGAAATCCGCTCACCGGAATCGCGACCGGCGTCCAGTACCTGAGCCGCGGCTTCACCGAGGGAGACAAGCGTCACGAGGACGTCGCCTTCATCCTGCGAGAAGTGACGCGCCTCAACACGATCATCCAGGACCTCTTCACCGCCACCAAGCCGCGGAGCCTCACGCTGGGAACGGTGGATCTGCGGGAAGTCGTGTCCCGGACGCTTCGGGGCCTCAAGCCGGCTCCCGAGGAGGCCGGGGTCACGATCGCCCTGGAACATGCCGATGAATGGCCTCTGGTGACCGCCGACCTCGATCAGCTCCAGCAGGTCCTGCTCAACCTGATCCAGAACGCGGTCCAGGCGACGCCCTCCGGCGGGCGGGTGGCCATACGCGCCCGCGCGGAAGACGACCGCCGCGTGATCGAGGTCGAGGACACCGGCGTGGGAATCGCGGCCGAGCATCTGCCGCGGATCTTCGATCCGTTCTTCACCACGCGCCACAAGGGCACCGGCCTGGGGCTCTTCGTCGCGCATGGTATTGTGCAGCGGCATCAGGGAACGCTCGAGGTATCGAGCGAGCCGGGGAAAGGCACCACCTTTCGGATCCGGCTTCCCGCGAATCCCGCCTAGGGGATCGGTTCATGGCGAAGGCATCGATTCTCATCATCGACGACGACGAGACGATCCGGCACTTCCTCTCCCGCGATCTCGAGGCGGAGGGGTTTCAAGTGGCGACCGCCGACTCGGGGGAGAAGGGGCTTCGCGCCCTGGAGAAGGACGGCGCGGAGCTCGTCCTCCTCGACATCCGGCTCCCCGACGCCAGCGGGATCGAAATCCTACAGAAGATTCGCGAGCAATGGCCCGAGGCGATCGTGGTCATGCTGACGGGCGAGCCCGATCATGAGACGGCCGTGCAGGCCATGCGACTGGGCGCCCGCGACTACCTCACCAAGGGAAAGCCCATCCGCGACGAGCTCCTCCTCGTGATCGAGCGCGAGATCGCGGCGCAGCAGCTGGGCCGCGAAGTCCAGCACCACCGCCGCGAGAAGATCCAGAAGTACTCACGCGACTTCGTGAAGAACGAAAGCCCGGCGATGCAGCGCGTTTACGCGATCGTGGAGCAGGTGGCCACCAGCGAATCGACGAGCGTGCTGATCGAAGGCGAAAGCGGCACGGGGAAGGAGCTGATCGCGCACTGGATCCACGACCTCTCCGCGCGCCGCGACCGGCCGATGCTCGAGGTGAACTGCGCCGCCATTCCGCGTGAGCTTCTGGAATCGGAGCTCTTCGGCCACGAGAAGGGCGCGTTCACCGACGCGCGCCAGCAGAAGCAAGGACTTCTGGAGCTCGCGAACGGCGGAACCCTCTTCCTCGACGAAGTCGGGGAGATGAGCCTCCAGATCCAGGTGAAGCTGCTCCGGGTGCTCGAGCGGATGACGTTCAAGCGCGTGGGCGGCACCAAGGACATCACGGTCAGCGTGCGGGTCATTTCCGCGACCAACCAGGATCTCGAGACCATGGTGCGGGAGCAGCGTTTTCGCGAGGACCTCTACTACCGTCTCAAGGTGGTTCCGATCCGGGTGCCGGCGCTGAGAGACCGCCGGGAGGACATTCTCCCTCTGGCCCGCCACTTCCTCGAGCAATTCAGCCGCACGTTCGGGAAATCCTTCCGCGAGATTGAACCTGAGGCGGAGCGCATCCTCTTGTCGTATCCTTGGCCCGGGAATATCCGCGAGCTCCGGAATCTGTTCGAGCGGATCGTGCTTCTGAACCAGGGGGACCGCATCCTGGGATCCCACCTGAGCGCGGCCATCGCCACGCCGCAGGCCCGCGCGGGGGCGTCCCACCTGGACGCGCTGCGGAACGTGATCGAGACGGGACAGTTCCCCGAGGGAGGGCTGAATCTGGAATCCGTGCTGGGAGACGTCGAGCGGGAAGCCATCCAGCGGGCCTTCGACTGGGCCCGCGGCAACCAGAGCAAGACGGCGGCGCTCCTCCAGATGAAGCGCGACAAGCTCCGCTATCGAATGAAACTCTACGGCTTCCAAGATGCCACGAGCGACCTCGGGTAGCATCCGCCGCGTGGCGGCGCTCCTCGCCGCCGCGATGGTCGCAGGCGCGGGCTGCGGCTACACCGTCTCCAGCGTCCTTCCGGCCCACATCCGGACCATCGGGATCCCGACCTTCACCGACAACACCGTCGAGCATGGTCTGGCCGACGACGTCACCCAAGGGCTGATCAACGGGTTCCTCGCGGACCGAAGGCTCCGGATCGAGCGGGAGCGGGATGCCGACTCCGTGCTCCGGGGCACCGTGCTCGCCTACAAGAACCGGGTGTACGGGTACACCCAGCAAGAGGTGGCGACGCAGTATGAGATCGTCCTGGCGGTCAAGGTGGTGCTCCGGGACCAGGTGAAGAACCGCGACCTCTGGAAAGAGGACGAGATGACGGTCCGCGTGACGTACAGCGTGGTGGCGGTCGGCGAGGCGCCCGCGCAAACCGAGGCGGACGGAAGGAAGGATGCCATTCAGAAACTCACAGATCAGATCGTGAGCCGGACGGTGCAGGGATGGTGACGCGGACCGCGCGGCTGTCTGGCTCGGCATGGTGACGCGCGCTCCGGCGCGACTCAGCGTCGCGGACGCCGAGCGGCTTCTCGCCGGCCCCGCGGCGGGAATCCCGCGGCTCACCCTGGCGGCGGGGGAGGAGTCGTTCCTGCGCGACCGCGTCGTCCGGGCGTTTGGCTTGGGCGCCGCAGCGGAGCGCTCCGATCTGCTTCGCCTCGAGGGGGACGATCTCGCCGCGGCCGAGCTGGTCGAGGCGCTCGCGTCGATCTCGCTCTTCGGGGACCTTCGCCGGATCTGGATTCGGGAAGGCGCCAAGCTGGAGCGCGCGGCGGAGGAAGTCCTGCTCGAGTGGGCCGGGGGGAACGGAGAAGGCGTTCGCGTCCTGCTCACCACCGCCCGCGAGATCTCCGAGCTGAAGGGGCTGGAAACGCTCTCGACGCGCGGCACCGTGGTGCCTTGCACGGCGAACGCCGGCGACGTCCGGCGCTGGGCGGAGCGGTTGCTGGAGGAGGCGGAGCTCCGCCTTCCTGGCGGAGCCCTCGAGGCGCTCCTCGCGCGCGCGCCCAGCCTCCTCGCGCTGAGCCAGGAGGTCGAGAAGCTCGCGCTCTGGCGCCGCCCCGACGGGAGCGTCGCGCCCCAGGCGCTCGACTCGCTGTCGGGATCCAGGGGCTCGGCTTCGACGGCTCGATGGGCCGCGGCGGTCCTGGCCCGCGATGTCGCCGGCGCGCGCTCGGAAGCGGCCGCGCTGGACCTGGAGGGGATCGGGGGATCGGCGTGCCTCTGGGCCATCGCCGAGCGGGCATTCGCCGCGCTGGAGCCACAGGCGTTCGCCTATCAGCGCGGGCGGACCGCGTCCGGGCCTCCCGTGAGCGCCGGCGACGCACGGCGGGCTCTGCACGCGGTCTATCAAGCGGACCTCGCCTTGAAGCGGGGGCGGGTTCCGGATTCCGAATTGAGGGATTTTGTGGAGCGTGAGATGGAGAGCGGGCGACATGGCCGATCGTAGCGAGAGGACCCGCGCGCCGGGAGGATCGCACGACGCGACGCGCTCGGTGGACGAGCGGGAGCGCGGGCCCGTCTACCCCTTCCGGGAAATGGAAACCCGGGCGCGCGCGAAGTGGAAGGAGACCGGCCTCTTCACGATCGCCGATCCCATGGCCGCGAAGAAGCCATTCTACTGCCTCAACATGTTCCCGTATCCCTCCGGCGATCTCCACGTGGGCCACGGACGCAACTACATCCTCGGCGACGTGGTCACCCGCCTCAAGATCATGCAAGGGCACAACGTCCTGTCGCCGATGGGCTGGGACGCCTTCGGTCTTCCGGCCGAGAACGCGGCGATCACGAACAAGGTCCCGCCCGCGGCGTGGACCCGGAAGAACATCGCGCGGATGAAAGAGCAGCTGATCTCGTGGGGACTCGGCTACGACTGGAACCGCGAGATCGCCTCGTGCACGCCCGAGTACTACCGCTGGACGCAGTGGATCTTCCTCCAGCTCTACAAGCGGGGCCTCGCGTATCGCGCGAAGAGCGCCGTGAACTGGTGCCCGTCCGACAAGACCGTTCTCGCGAACGAGCAGGTGGTGGACGGCCGGTGCGAGCGGTGCGGAACCGAGGTCGAGACGCGTGAGCTGGAGCAATGGTTTTTCAAGATCACGGCCTACGCCGATCCGCTCCTGCGCGACCTGGATCATCTGACCCATTGGCCGGAGAAGGTCCGCACGATGCAGGCCAACTGGATCGGGCGGAGCGAAGGCGCGACGATCCGCTTCCCGATTCAAGGGCGCGCCGACACGATCGAAGTCTTCACCACCCGGCCGGACACGCTCTACGGCGCCACGTTCCTCGTGCTGGCCGCCGAGCACCCGCTGGTGACCGGCATGGCGGAGGAGGGAACGCTCCCCAAGGACGCGGCCGCGTTCGTGACGAAGGAGCGCCGCCGCCGGGTGGAGAACCGCTTCGCGGTCGAGACGGAGAAGGAAGGCTGGGCGACCGGGCTTCAGGCGATCCATCCGCTCACCGGGAAGCCGATTCCGGTTTGGGTGGCCAACTACGTTTTGATGGGATACGGAACCGGCGCGATCATGGCGGTCCCCGCGCACGATCAACGCGACTTCGAATTCGCGACGAAGTACAAGCTCCCGATCGTCGAGGTGATCCGCGGCGCGGGGGGAGCGGGCGGCGCGTTTGACGGAAGGGCGGCGTACGAGGGCGACGGGACGATGGTGAACTCGGCCCCGCACGACGGTATGGCGAGCGCGGCGGGGAAGCAGGCCGTGATCCGCGCGCTGGTCGAGAAGAAGGCCGGGGAGGCCCGGGTCCACTACCGCCTGCGCGACTGGCTGATCTCGCGCCAGCGCTACTGGGGCGCGCCGATCCCGATGGTGACGTGCCCCAAGTGCGGCATCCAGCCCGTCCCGGAGTCGGAGCTCCCGGTGCTCTTGCCCGAGCAGGTCGAGTTCAAGCCGACGGGGGAGTCGCCGCTTCTTTCGAATGAGGCCTTCTTGCGGACGACGTGCCCCAAGTGCGGCGGGCCGGCCCAGCGCGAGACGGACACGATGGACACGTTCGTGGACTCGAGCTGGTACTTCCTGCGATTTCTGAACCCAAAGATGGAAACCGCTCCCTTTTCATCGGATGCGGTCAACCGTTGGCTCCCCGTCAATCAGTACATCGGGGGAGTGGAGCACGCGATTCTCCACCTTCTCTACTCGCGGTTCATCGTGAAGGTCTTCAAGGACATGGGGATCGTCTCCTTCGCCGAGCCCTTCGAGCGCCTGTTCACCCAGGGCATGATCTGCAAGGACGGGCACAAGATGTCGAAGTCGAAGGGCAACGTGGTGGCCCCGGACGCCCTGATCGCGAGGTACGGCGCGGACACGGTGCGCCTCTACACGCTCTTTATCGGGCCGCCCGAGAAGGACGCCGAATGGAACGACCGCGGCGTCGAGGGCGCGTACCGATTCCTTACCCGCTACTGGAAGATGATCGACGATGCCGTTGAGGCGACGGGAGATGGGCGCGGATCTGCCGCGGGTTCATCCGGCCCGGGACGCGGGTCGTGGGCGGACTCGGGCCCGGCCCGAGACCTGAGACGCCGGGTTCACGAGGTGGCCCGACAGATCCTGGACGATATGGACCGCCTCCACCTCAATACGGCGGTCAGCGGGCTCATGCAGATGGTCAACGCCGTTCAGGACTACCAGGCCGCGGGCGGCTCCATGGCGTCTGCCGAGGCCGCCGAAGCCGTGGACATGACCACGCGCCTCCTGGGACCGCTGGCGCCACACACCGCCGAGGGCGCGTGGGAGCGCCTGGGCCACGCGGAAACGATCTTCCGGGCCGCTTGGCCCAAGGTCGCGGAAGAGGCCCTCTCGCGGGCCACCCACAACCTGGTCGTTCAGGTGAACGGGAAGGTTCGGTTCCAGATCGAGATCGCCGTGGGAGCCACCCAGGATGCCGTCCGCCAGGCCGCTCTGGCCGACCCCAAGGCCGGGCGCTTCGTCGAGGGCAAGAAGATCATCCAGGTCGTCCACGTGCCCGGACGCCTGATCAACATCGTCGTGCAGTAGGGCCCGGACCCGCATCCGCATCCTGGGTGTCTTCCACGGAGCGGGAAGTGCCTCAGGGCACTATTCATGTCATCTTGGCCACCAGGCGCCGGACCCGCAGTTCCAGTCCCGGCCAAGTTGACATAATAGTTATTATACGACAATTCTGCGAAGGCTCAGCCGCCGGGCGGGCCCCCAGCGCCTGGATGGCCGCCAGCGCCCGGAGGCCCCTCGTTCCCTTGGTTGTCAGGCAGCCGGTCCCGGATCTGCTGGGCCAGGGTCGTGAGCTTCTCCAGCACGTAGCCCGCGTGGCGGGTGTTCTCCTCGATGGCCAGGATGGCCGAGATGGACTGGGCGACCCAGATCAGGTTGACGAAGATCAGGAGCCCCGAGCCCGCGTAGCTGAGCCAGAAGACCAGATCCTCGTGGTTCTGCTGCAAGACCGCCCGTGCCACCGCCACCGGGGTCACCAACACGACCAGGGCCAGAACCACCCAGGCGGCGATGCTGAAGCCCCGGGACAGGCGCCGGAGCAGCCAGAACTTCTTCTCGCCGGAAATCGACATCAGAACGGAACCTTCTCAATGGCGTCGCCCAGGAGCGGAATTCGCGCCATCTCGCCGGTCGCGCCCTTGACCACGCCGTACACGGTCAGGCCCAGAAACCCGATGCCGAAGGTGAAGCGGACGATCGCGCCGACCAGGAATCCAAGCACCGGAATCCGCCCGATCGATCCCTCGAAGACCGAGACCGCGATCCACGCGATGACCTCGACGAGGAAGAGTAGAAACCCCTGGCGGGCGTGGAAGC
Source organism: Candidatus Eiseniibacteriota bacterium (assembly GCA_963740415.1). Taxonomy (GTDB): domain Bacteria; phylum Eisenbacteria; class RBG-16-71-46; order SZUA-252; family SZUA-252; genus WS-9. Next base: position 368,538 of record CAVUEC010000014.1, on the reverse strand, counting down.
CGACGTACCGGTTATCCGGCGCGGTCAGGAGGCCGACGAAGCAGAGGGCCGGAAGATAGGCAACGGCGGCGAGGAGCTTTCCGCTCGCGATCTCCTGAGCGGAGACGCCGTCTTTAGGTGCGTCGCTCGACACGGCGCACGAATAACACGCCGTCCGTGGGCCGTCAAGCAACCCCAGCCTCACAGCGCGGACCACTGAGTCCCGCGCGGTTCCGGCGGAAGCCGGAGCTCGAACCAGCCGCTGTGCGGCGCCACCTCCTCGGGGCGTCCCTCCCGCTCCAGGATCACGCGAAAACGGATCATCGATGCGAGTCCCCCGCCGCCGGGATCGAGAGGCAGCCTGATTTCGGCGATCTCGTCGACGGAGTACTCACCCGGATCCGCTTTGGACCTCGCGTCGCTGGGAAGCCACGCGGGACCGGCCGATTTCGGTCCCAATGGGACACGCGCGGATCCCTCCGGCTGGTCCTCCAGAGCGATCGTCACGCCGCATCCGTCCGCCGCCCGGCCTCGATCCCAGTCCACGCGCAAGAAGAGGTCGGTTCCGTCGAGCCCGTATCGGATCGCCCGGAGCACCGCCGACGCCTGGTGCATGCTCCCCGACCCGCCCGCCGGCTCGTAGAGCACCACCCCGCGCCACTCATAGAAATCGGTCTCGCGCCCGTCGATCGTGGGGCGCGCCTGGAGGACGCCCCCCACGTCTCCCCCGGTCCCCGGATGGCCTCCCTCGCCGGTCCCGCGAAGACTCTGCAGCAAGGAGACCGGAGCGGATTCGCCGAGGCACCGATACGCGTGGAGCAATCGCGCGCGGAAGAGCCGGTCGAACACCCCGGCGTGAATGCTCGGATGATCGTCGCCGTACCACCAGAACCAGTCGCTCGCCTCGGCCGCGTAGAGATCCTCGAGGGCCGCCGGCGCGCCCACGTTTCCCGCCGCGGAGGCCTGATCCACCGCATCGCGAGCGCGGGCCAATTCCTCCCACGCGCGATTCTTTTCCGGATGCCCGATCCAGATGGCCAGGTCGTCGCGGATCCACGAGCCGACGGGGATCCGGTCAAACGACGACGTGGGCGGCGGCGGCACGCGCTCGAGCGCCTCGCTCACCGTCACCGCCTCGATCTCCGGGTCCGCGCCAATTCTCCGGTAAAGCTCTTCCAGGAACGGATTCCCGTCCTCTTCGTACGATTCCCAGCAATTCTCGCCGTCCAGAATCACGGTGACGATCGGGCTCATCCCATCGGTACATTCGGCCCGCACCGCGTGGACGCGGGTCACAAAGTCCTCCGCGGCCGCGCGCGCGTCCCAGCGCGCGTACGTAAAGCCGATGCGATCCGAAAGGGCCCGGTCGCGAAACACCATCGAAATGGGGCCCGTTTCCGACGTCACGCGGTGCGCTTGATAGAGCGCCTGCGGCCATGCGGACTCCCCCGCCCCGCCCACGAGCGCGGCCCGGAGCACTGTTTCGTCCGAGGCCACCCAGCGAAATCCCGCGGCCACAAGCGTGGCCAGCGCGGCCTGACTCACGGCGCCCTCGGGTGGCCACGCCCCGCGCGGCGCCGCCCCGAATTTGGCCGCATGCGCGTGGACAGCGCGCTTCACCTGCTCTCGCGCGTCCTCGGGGCGGCGAAACGGCGGCTCCGGAAGGCGAATGTCGGCCGAGCGCTCCCGCGGCGCGGCGCTGTCGATCAGGAGCGGCAGGATCGGATGATGGTAGGCCGACGTGGAGACTTCGATCTGGCCCGCCGCCTCGAGCTTCCGATACGCGGCCGCGACGGAGCCCGCGCACTCCACACCCCAGCGCAGCAGCGATTCCTTCTCGCCCTCGGTGTAGCCGCGTCCTTTGACCATGAGAGTGCGAATCGGCTCGCGGTCGCGAAACCACGGATCGGTCCATGCGAGATGAAACCACGTCTGAAGATCGCGCCAGTCCTGAGCGGTGAAGTCGGGCATCGGCCGGGTGGCGGTCCCGCCCGCTCCGGGCTCGGGCGATCCCGCGCGCTCGAACAGCTCGCGGTACCGCGGATGCGGCGCCAGCATCCGCTCTCTCTGAACGTCGAAGAAGCGCTCGAGGAGGAACCGTCGATCCCGCTCGGTCAGCGCTTCTGCGGGAATTCGCGCGGCGTCCAGATAGGGATCCGACCCTCCGGCCGCGACGGCGTCCAATTGCTCCCACAGCACGGGCGTGAAATTGAACGTCGCGTGGACGCGCGGATGGCGGGCGAGCGTGTCCGCCATGTCCCGGTAGTCCTTGGTGGCGTGGAGCCGAACCCACGGAAGCAGGACGGCGCCGGTCTCCGCGTCGCGGTAGCTCGGCTGGTGCATGTGCCACACCAGTGCGAGGCGGATCGGCTCCGGCATGGGCCGGCGAATGCTAAGGAGCTTGAGGCGTCGCTTGAATCTCGGCGAGCCGGACGGTCGCCGCTTCCGTGACCGAAGCTTCCGCGCCGGGCATGGTCGAGACCGTCTTGTACACGCTGACGGCCTGGGCGGACTGTCCCGAGCCAAGCAGGCACCGCGCCTGGGCGAGCATCGCGCGGCCGCGATCGTTCGCGGTTTGGCACCGCTTCGCGGATTCCGAGTAGGCGTCGGCCGCCTTCTTGAGGTCCTTCGTGTCCTCGAGCGCCGTGGCCAGGGCGTAGTACCCGATCCGCTGACGCTCCCGGTCACCGCCGGCCTTGTCCACGAACTTCTGGTACCAAGTCATCGCGTCGGCGGCTTTCTTCTGGCCCATGTAGCAGTCGCCCATGTAGAGCATCGCCTGGCGGGCGGCGTTCGTTCCGGGCTCGTTGTCGATGATCTCCTGCAGCATGGCCGTCGCGGAGGTGTAGTCGCCTTGATTCACGACGAGAGACGCGCGGTAGAGCTCGCCGGACGCCTTCATTTCGGCCTTGGAGCGCGCCTGAATCATGAACACGGCCAGAAGAACGAGAAGGACAAGGACGCCGCCTACGACCAGGATCTGATTGCTGTGCCGGTCCCACTGATCCATGGCCTGGCCCGCAAAGGTAACCAGCGGATCCTCTTTCATTTGCCGCTTGGTGATCTTGTGGCGCTTCACCAGATTGGTGGTCATGTTCCTCCAAGCCAAGGGTAAGCCGTAGATACTAGCGACTCCGGGCTTTGCCTGTCAAACGGCGCGGGTCCGGGCGCTTCGGTCGCGCGGGCCGCTACTTGGGGCCCCGGCCATCCGGCAGCGCGACGATCAGCGCCGCGGCGACGAGCTTCGCCTCGGTGTCGAGCGCGCGCTGGCGGACCGCCGCCGCGAGCTTCCGCTCCCAGTCCTCCTTCAGCTGCAGAATGCGCCCCGCCTCGCGGCCCTCTTCCCGGCGCCGCCGCCCGGTCCGCTCCTCGGCGATCAGCGACCGGAAGTGGGTGCTCAGGGTTCGCATCTCCCGATGAAGCTCGCGCCGCATCCGGTCCTCGTGCGGGCGGAGTCGCCTCCGGATCCTCGACTCCAGCTGGCGCAGTCCGCGATTCCAGGCGGCCGCGAGGAGCTCGGGATCGGGTGTCTTGATGCCCGCCGCCTCGGCCGCGGTCGGCTCGCGTAGATCGCTGTCCGTTGGCGCGACGACTCCGCCGGTACCGACCGGCAGCCGCTGCACCAACAGCTCCTCCGCCAGATCGTCGGTGCCGTACCGAATTCTCCAGTGAAGGCGGACCCACTGCCTGTGTTCGCCCGCGGCCCCCTTCCCGGCCGGCACGCGTCCCACCAGCCGCGTCACCTCCCCATGAGAGCGTCCGAGCAGGAGAATTCGCTCCGTCATGGCCGCGTCCATCTCCGCGCCCCGTGCCGCTCGACCGGCCGGCGCGGCCACGAGCCGCACCTTGTCCACTCCCAGGCCGCGCGTGAGCTCGGCCGGGATCGCGGCCTCCCACACCGTCCCGCGGTGAGTGACCGTCGCGCCCCTCGACTCTAGGATTGAGGCGAGGATTTCCGGAAGCTCGCTCCGCGTCTCGCGGCGCTTACGAGTCGCCATTGTCCAGCCCGTCCAGGAGCCGCCGGTCCAGCTCCTCCACCGCGTCGTAGCGTTTGCGCCCGACGGAGAGGGCGCTGCCCAGCTTCCCGAACTCGCGCTCGAGGTCCCGGTCGCCTCGCGCGTTCGCCCAGATGTTGAACACCGCGTCCTCGAACGACCCCGCCTCCGCGTACGGTCCGAGGACCATGTCCAGGTCTCCGATCACGGACCGGAACAGGTTGATCTTCTCGTGCACGATCTCGAGGACGTAGGCCTCGACCGTATTCCGCGCGGTGAAATTGAAGACGTGAACGTCGTGCGTCTGGCCGAGCCTGTGGATCCGTCCGATCCGCTGCTCGATGCGCATCGGGTTCCACGGGAGGTCGTAGTTCACCAGAAGCCGGCAGAACTGGAGATTCCGTCCCTCGCCGCCGGCCTCCGTGCTGACCAGGACGCGGGATCGATCCCGGAACTGCGCGATCGCCTCCTCCTTCTCCCGAAGGGTGAGCGCGCCGTGAAAGACGCTCGTCCGAACGCCCATCGCGCGGAGAGATCGCGCCAGAAACTCGAGCGTGGCGCGAAACTGGGTGAAGACCACGAACTTGTCCCGTGACGACTCCACGATGCGGGCGATCCCCTCGAATTTCGCGTTGGCGTCCACCGCGCGCGCGTGCCGGAGCAGCTCCTCCAGATCGGTTCGCGCCGGGCCGGGGATTCCCGCGCCAGGAGCTTCCCCAGCGTGGGCACCGCCGCGAACGTGCTCGAGCCGATTTCCTTCTGGAGCGTGAGAAGCGTGAGCTTGATCGCGCCGCGCCGTGGATCGCGGTGACCCTGGACCAGCCGGCGCACCAGCTTCGACACGTCGTCGTAGATCGCGCGCTCGGGCGGGCTCAGGTCGAAGACGATGTTCGTGACCTCCCGCTTCGGAAAGCGGATCGACGTGCTCGCCCGCGTGGTGCGGATCATCGTTTCCCCGAGGAGGTGGGCCAGACGCACGGTGTTCTGCGGCATTCGCCGGTCGCCCCTCCGCATGAATTCCCTTCCGAACGCCCGGTACGTCCCCAGCAGGCCGGGCCTTAGAAGCTGAACCAGGTTGTAGAGCTCGTGGAGGTCGTTCTGCACCGGCGTCGCGGTCAGGAGGAGGAGATACCGCGGCGCAAGGCGATCCAGGAATTTCCACGCGAGGGTCTTCTGGTTCTTGAGCCGGTGCGCCTCGTCCACGACCACGAGGTCGAACGAGGCCGCGGCCACCTTGTCGCGATGGCGGAGCAGCTTGGCGGTGTCCATCGACGCCAGCAGGAGCGGCTCCTCCCACCAGGGCGTCCCGTGCTTCAGGACCGCGAACTCCAGATCGAACTTCCGCCTCAGCTCCTGGTCCCACTGCTCGACCAGGGACGCGGGCACGAGGATGAGGGCGCGCTGGACGAGGCCCCGCAGCAGGTACTCTTTGAGTATGAGCCCGGCCTCGATCGTCTTTCCCAGGCCCACCTCGTCCGCAAGCAAGGCTCGGCCGCGGAGACGGCGGAGGACCGCGATCGCCGCCTGAATCTGGTGCTCGTACTTCTGGACGTCGCGGAGACGGTCGATGCAGAGAAGGCGATCGAAGCCGCGGTGCAGCGTGTAGCGCTCGACGCGCAATCGAATCTCGTGGTCGCGGACCGAGTCGTAGGGCCCCGCCGCGAGGCGCTGGAACAGGTCCTCGGCGCCGGCCGCGATGCGGAATTGGCCCCGCGTGGGGAGCTCGGTCCCGAGGCGCAACGCGGGAGCGGCCGAGGCCGCGGACACCGCCGGCGCCGACGTGGCGCGCCCCGCGCCCCGGGCGGGCTCCAGCGGGTAGAGCGAGGTGAGCCGGCGGATGCCGTCGGCGAACGCGATCTCGAGCACCTCGAATCCGTCCCGCTCGCGCACTTCGACGACGAGGCCTTCCCCGAACGCCTTGTGAATCACGCGGTCCCCAATCCGAAATCCCATCGAGCGAAGCCGGTTGCTCTCGCGCGTCATGCGAGCTCCCAGGTTTCGCCTTCGCTTGGAATCCGCGTCCGAGCCCGCTGAGGCAGTCCGGCGCGGAGCGCCTCCGCCCGCTCCACGTCGGCGTGCACGATGGCCACGCCTTGAGGCGCGCCGCACGACGTGGCCTGGGCGACGAGGTTCTCGTGGTCGGCGTGGGCGCTGAAGCCGTTCAGGACCACGACGGACGCGCGAAGCGGGTGTATCTCGCCGAAGATCCGAACTTCCGGCACGTGATCCACCAGCCGCTTCCCCAGCGTCCCCTCGGCCTGGTAGCCGATGATCACGATGGTGTTCTTCGGATCCTCGACCGTGTGCTTGAGGTGATGGAGGACGCGCCCCCCTTCGCACATCCCCGACGCCGACACGGTGATGAAGGTCCCGGTCCGCTCGTTGAGCTTCATCGACTCCGCCGTGTCGCGCACCAGGGTAACCCGGCTCATGCCGAGCGGGTCCCCGCCCGAGCGAAGCGCCGCCGCCGTTTCCTCGTCGAAGACCTCCGGATGCTTCCTCACGATCGTCTGCACGTCGGCCGCGAGCGGGCTGTCCACGAAGATCGGGATCTCCGGAAGGCGGCCGGCGCGGAACAGCTTGTCGAGCGCGTACACCACGTCCTGGGTGCGGCCCACCGCGAACGCCGGAATGACGATCCGCCCGCCGCGCTTGATCGAGTCGCGAACCACCGTCTCGAGCGAGGTCCACAGCGTCGCCTCGTCGGGATGGTGCTTCCCGCCGTAGGTACCCTCGGTGATCAGGTAATCGGCCTTCGGAAGCGGGACCGGGTCGCGGAGGATGGGCCGGTTGGGTCGGCCGAGATCTCCCGAGAACACAAGGCTTCGAGCGTTCCCGCCGGCCCCCCATCGAACCTGGACGGACGCCGAGCCCACGATGTGCCCTGCGTCGTGGTACGTCACGGAGACGCCCGGGAGAGGCTCGAAGGCCTTCTCGTAGTCGTGGGAAACGAACTGGGAGAGAGCTTTTTCCGCGTCCTCAGGGGTGTAGAGCGGCTCGATCGGGCCCCGCCGGTCGTCGCCGTGCCGGTCGTCCCGGCGCCTCCGGTTCAACCACTCGGAGTCCTTCACCTGAATGTGCGCGGCGTCGAGGAGCATCGCGCGGCAGAGATCCGTCGTGGCCGCGGTGGCGTGGATGCGGCCCTCGAATCCGCTCTTGCAGAGAAGCGGGAGCGCGCCCGAGTGATCGATGTGCGCGTGGGAGAGCACGACCGCGTCCACAGACCGCGCCGCGAACGGCAGCGCGCGGTTTCGGGCTTCGGCCTCGGCACGCCTCCCCTGGAACAGACCGCAATCCAGGAGGACGGCGCCCGTCGCTCCGGTCAGGAGGTGTTTCGAGCCCGTGACGGTCCGGGCCGCCCCCCAGAAGGTCACCCGCATGCCCGGATCAGTCCCCGGGATAGAGGTGGATCCCCGCGCAGACCTGCGCGAAGGATGTGAACTCGGAGTTGCTGATCATTCCGTAGCCGCGCAGCGTGAAGTCGAGCGAGAAGCGGGGTCTCACGAACCGCTCCAACCCGGCGCCGAGGACGAGGAACATCCCCTCGTTCACGCGCGTGCTTCCCAGAACCTTGTCGACGATGTCCGGGGCCGCGTGGCCGAACCCGCCGATGAAGTACGGATTCACTTCCCTCTCGCGGTGGATGAACACAATGCCCTCCGCCGACACCGTGGTCATCACGATGGAGCTGTCGCTCGCCCCCGGCGTGGTCGACGGCGCGCCGCCCCGGTTGTCGTAGTGCTGGTTCTCGAACGAGAATCCAAGCGCGAAGGACGGCGAGAGCATGTAGCGGAAACGAAAGCCGTAGCCAAACCCATCGCTGAAGCCGTCCGCGAGGCGGGATGTTCCACGCACGACCCCGTAGGACGCCTGCAATCCCAAGCTGATCGTGCCTGGCCGCTGACGTCGGAGGAGGGTTCTCGGCTCCGGCTGGGCGGTTGGGGGCGGCTGGCGCCTTGCGAACGCCCAGGACAGCCGGTCCTGGGTGAACGACGCTCCGCCTGGGGTGACAGACCCCCCGCCTGAGGCGAGCGACCCACCGCCGACGGCCGCCGGAATCCCGTTCGCGTTTGCGCCGCTCGTCCCCGCGGTCGCGACCGTGGCCGCGGCGATCAGCGCCAACGCCGCCGGTCTCGCCCCAAAGCGCCGCACGCCCGCGAAGGACCATGTCCACCGCCTCATCTCATCCTCCGCATCCCGGCGTCGGGCTCAAGCCCTGGGGTGGAATCGCGTGTGCACTTCGCGGAGGTAACTCCGGTCGAGGTGCGTGTAGATCTGGGTCGTCTCGATGGATCGATGTCCGAGTATCTCCTGCACGACACGGAGGTCGCAGCCTCCTTCGAGCAGATGCGTGGCGCAGGAGTGGCGAAGGGTGTGCGGCGACACCGGCTGATCGATCCCCGCGGCCTTGGCGTAGCCCCGAATGAGCTTCCAGTATCCCATCCGCGTAAAGCGCCGACCCAGCCGTGTGAGAAAGATCGCGCGCTCGCCGCGGTCGCGGAGGAGCTGCGGCCGGGCGCCGTCCAGGTAGCGATGGAGCGTCCGGTGCGCCTTCTCTCCATAAGGCACGATCCGCTCCCGCGACCGCTTCCCCATGCAGCGAACCAGCCGTTCCTCGAGGTCGATCTCCTCCAGGCGAAGACCCGTAAGCTCGCTCGCGCGGAGCCCCGTGGCGTACGCCATCTCGAGGAGCGCCCGGTCCCGCACCTTAAGCGCGGTCTCGCCGCGCGGCGCGCCGAGGAGCGCCTCCACCTGGTGGGTGGTGAGAATATCCGGTAGCGCGCGCGACTGGCGCGGGGCGCGCACTTCCAGCGCTGGATTCTCCCGGACGATCCCCCGCCGCCTCAGAAACTCGTGAAACGCGCGGAGCGCCGCGATTTTTCGCGCCGCGGTGGACGCGGCCCACCGGCCCCCGGCGACGTACTCCTCCAGGTCGCCGGTGCGCACGCTCGCGACGTCGCCGCGTCTTCGACCCGCGAGGAAGCGGTCGTACTGCTCGAGGTCCTGGACGTAGGCGCGCACGGTGTTCTCGCTCAAGCGCCGCTCCAGCGCGAGGTGATCTCGGAACGGGGGCAGATGTCTGGCGAGAGGAGTCTCCCGGCGCGGCCCCGCGGGCGAGCGAGTCATTTCCGGAAGAGGGACCGTCGTTTGGGCTTCCAGGCAAACTCCAGCTGGCCCCGCTCCAGCTCGAGGAGGAATCGCTTCCAGTTAAGCCCCGAGGAAAAGCCGCCGATCGACCGATCGGCGTGGATCACCCGGTGGCACGGCACCACGATCGGGATCGGGTTCGCGCCGAGCGCGTTCCCCACCGCGCGGGACGCCCGCGGGCGCCCGGCCAGCCGGGCAACGTCTTCGTAGGATGAGGCGACGCCGTAAGGAATCTTGCGCGCGGCGGCCCACACCTGTCGCTGAAACGCCGTTCCCATTCCGAAGTCGAGGGGGAGATCGAGGCGGCGCTCCGCGCCGCGCAGATAGTCCTCCAGCGCCCGCTTGAACGGATCCGTCCATCGCGGCCGCCGCACCAATTTCACACCCCGGGCGCGCATCTCCGATCGGGACGGTCCCCTTCGATCCGAGAGCATGATTTCCCTCAAGCCGGCGTCGGTCGCCAGGATCCAAATCGTTCCCGGTCCCGCCTTGATCTTCGCGTACGCCACCTCGAGGGACGCCGTCTTCCTCATTCCGATCCTCCGCCGGACCCCACGAACTCCAAGATCTTCGCCGCCATGCGCTCGCCGATCCCCGGCACCGCCGCGATCGCGCCGACCGGCTGGCGCTTGAGCCGGGCCACCGAGCCGAAGCGCTGCAGGAGGAGCGCCCGCCGCTTGGGCCCAAGGCCGGGCACCCCCTCCAGCGAGGAGGAACGGGTGGCCCGCATGCGAAGCGAACGATGATACGTGATTGCGAACCGGTGTGCCTCGTCCCTGATTCGCTGCAGGAGCTTCAGGGCCGGGGACCGCCGGGAGAGGATGAGCGTCTCCTTTCCCGGCCGCACGATCTCCTCGAAGCGCTTCGCCAGCCCCGCGAACGGAACGCCGGCGATCGCCGTCCCCTTGGCCGCGCCGAGGGCCGCCGAAAGCTGCCCCGCCCCGCCGTCGATCAGGATCAAGTCCGCGGACGCCATTTCCCCCTCGCCGACGCGGACCGCGTGCCGCTGGACCGCCTCCGCGATCGAGGCGAAATCGTCCTGCCCTGCCACGGTGCGAATGCGGAAGCGGCGGTATTCCCCCTTCGCCGGCCGGCCGTCCACGAACGTCACCATCGAGGCGACCACGTGCGTCCCGAAGAGCTGCGACACGTCGAAGCAGCGGATCCGGCGTGGAAGCTTGGATAGGCCGAGTGCGCGCTGAAGCTCGAGCGCCTCGTCGGCAGCACTTTGCGCGAGACCCCGGCCGGACGTCTCCCGGCCGCGCGACGAGAGGAGCACGGCGTTCCGCCGGGCCATTCGGAGGAGCGCCCGCTCGGCCGCGTCCCTGGGCTGCCGCACGCGCACGGCTCCCGCGGCATTCTGGGCCAGGTAGCCGCGCACGAGTTCACCCTCGTCGGGGTCCGTCTCCACCACGATCGTCTCGGGGATCGAATCGGGTTGGGCGTAGTTCAGGGTCACGAACGCGCGGAGGAGGTCCGCCTCCCCCACGATGCCGCCGCCCTGAAGCCAGCGCACTTCCCGCGACACCACCCTCCGCTCGCGGACCTTGAGCACCACCACGCAGCACCGGTCCCCCTGGCGCGCGAGACCCAGAACGTCGATCGAAGCCCCGCCCACGTCCACCATGCGCTGGCGCGCGAGCACGGATTCGAGGTGCTTCACCTGGTCGCGAAGCCGCGCCGCGCGCTCGTAGTCGCGCCGCTCGGACGCCGTGGTCTGAAGCGAGCGCAAGCGCGCGACCACCTCGTCCCGCTTCCCGGCGAGGAAATCGCAGAACTGGTCCACCATCGCCCGGTACTCCTCGCGGGACTGCGCCTCGATGCAGGGCCCCGTGCAGCGCCCAATGTGAAACTCCAGGCATTCGCGCCGCGCCGCTATGTGGGCATCGATGTCGGCGCACGTCCGCATCGGAAAGATCGTCTGCGTGAGGCGAAGGAGCGCGCGAAGGCTCTTCACCTCGGTGTAGGGGCCAAAGTACCGCGCGCCGTCCTTGTTCGTGTGACGGACGATCGTGAGCTTGGGGTACGGCTCCTGCCACGACACCCGGATGTACGGGTACCGCTTGTCGTCCTTCAGATGGATGTTGTAGGGGGGCTGCTGCTCGCGGACCAGGGTGGACTCCAAGATCAGCGCGTCGATCTCCGAATCCACCACGATGTAGTCGACGGTCTCCACGCGCCGGATGAGCGCCACCTGCTTGGGCCCGATCGAGGCGGGATCCTGGAAGTGCGACCGAACCCGCTGATCCAGCCGCTTTGCCTTGCCGACGTAGAGAAGCGTCCCCTTCCCGTCCCGAAACAGATACACGCCCGGCTGAGCCGGAAGCGCCGCGATGGCGCGATCCAGATCGACCGAGGAGGGATCGTCGGGGTGGGAGGGGGGAGGAGCGTCGCCGCGCCGATTCGAGGAGCGCGATGCCATTCGGGCGATTATATCACGCCCTCGGTGGAAGGGCCGGCCGGCCGGGCGCCTTGACACCCGGCCCGAAGTCCTCTAATCTCGGCTACTTCGAACGATCGTAGCCGTCTCGCACAGGAGGGTTGAATGCCGCATCATAAGTCGGCCGTAAAGCGGATCCGGACCGCGAAGAAGTCCAAAATTCGGAACATCTCGGTCAAGACCGAGATCAAGACTTGGCTTAAGAAAGCCACTGAAACACCTAAGGATAAAGAAGTTGCGAGGTTGGCCGTTTCCAAGATCGATCGGGCGGTCCGAAAGGGCGTCATTCCCAAGTCGGTGGCCAATCGGAGAAAATCCCGCCTCGCCCTGATGATCAACCGGACGACGAAAGCTTCTTAAGCTCCTCCCGCACCCGTAGCTCGCACGCCTCAGCAGCCTTCGCCACCGGCACGCGGTCGACTACGCCCGTCTTTCGATCCCGAAGCTCGACGATGCCCTCCTTGAGTCCCCGTTCTCCCACGGTGACCCGGAGCGGCATGCCGAGCAGGTCGGCGTCCTTGAATTTGGTCCCCGGGCGCTCGTCCCGATCGTCGAGGAGCACGCCGACCCCCGCGGCCTGGAGCGCGATGTAGATCGATTCCGCGGTGGTCCGGCTGGCGTCGTCCTTCACGTTCACCGCCACGACGTGGACCGGATACGGCGCGATGGAATAGGGCCAGACGATCCCGTTCTCGTCGTGGAGCTGCTCGATGACCGCGGCCACCGTCCGCGTGACGCCGATCCCGTAGGTTCCCATGGTGATCGTCCGTTCCTCGCCTTGCGCGTCGAGAAAGCGTGCCTTCATCGGCTCGGAGTAGCGCATCCCCAGCTTGAAAACGTGCCCCACCTCGATGCCGCGGCTCTGGCGCATTTCGTCGCCGCAGCGGGGGCACCGGTCGCCCTCGCGCGCGGTGCCGAGATCGGCGCGCTCCTTGGCCTTCACGTCCCGGCCGAGCCGAACGTTGAGAAGGTGGGTGTCGTGCTTGTTCCCGCCGGTCACGTAGTTGATCCCCTCGACAATCCCCTCGTCGAGGACGATGCGGAGCTTGGCATCGAGGCCCACGGGACCGGTAAACCCTAGCGGGCCGCCGGTGAGCTGCTCGATCTCCGCGCCGGTTGCCATTCGTATCGGGACGCCGCCCAGATGGCGCGCGAGCTTCGCCTCGTTCATCTCGCGATCGCCGGGCACCACGGCAAGCACCGCCTGGTCTCCCGCCATGATCACGAGTGATTTCAAGAGCCGGTCCGGCGTCACGCCCAGGAACGCGGCGACCTCCTCGACGGTCTTCTTCCCCGGTGTCGCCTTGGGCTCGAGCTTGGCTTCCGGTTCGGCCCCGCGCTTCGTCGCCGCGTACTTCGCGCTCTCGGAGGACGCGGCGTAGCCGCACGCGGAGGAGAAGACGAGCGATTCGCCCGAGTCGGCGGTGACCATGAACTCGTGGTTCACGTCTCCCCCGATCGCGCCCGAGTCCGCCTCGACCACGACGAACGAAAGCCCGCAGCGCCGGAACACCGCGGCGTAGGCTTCCCGCATCCGGTCGTAGCCCTCGGCGAGGGACGCTTCGTCCGTATGGAAGCTGTACCCGTCCTTCATCATAAATTCCCGCGCGCGCATGACGCCGAACCGCGGGCGGACCTCGTCCCGGAACTTGATCTGGATTTGATAAAGGTTCTTTGGAAGATCGCGGTACGAGCGCACGTGATTCCGCACGAGGTCGGTGATCGCCTCTTCGTGCGTCGGCCCGAGGGCGAAGTCGCGGTTATGCCGGTCCCGCTGGCGGAACAACTCCGGGCCGTACTTCTCCCAGCGCCCCGTCTCCATCCAGAGCTCGGCCGGCATCAGGATTGGCAGGAGCACTTCCTGGCAGCCGGCGCGGTCCATCTCCTCGCGAACGATCCGGGCGACGTTCGACGTCACCCTCCAGCCGAGCGGCAGGAGGCTGTAGATCCCGGCCGCGAGCTTCCGCATCAGCCCGGCGCGGATCATCAGCTTGTGGCTGACCAGCTCCGCGTCGGCCGGATCTTCTTTAAGTGTCGGAAGGAACGCCTGCGAGAAACGCATAAGCGGGGGAGTTTAGCAGAGTTCGGCCGGAATCACCTTATCGCCGGCGCAATCCTACGCTTCCGTAATCAGCTGGTCGATCGAATACCGGCCCGGGGGGCGGCCGTGGATGAAAAGGACGGCGCGGAGCGCGCCGCGGGCGAAGACCGCGCGGTCGAACACCGTGTGGACGATCTCGACCGTCTCCCCTGCCCCGCTCAGGAGCACGCGGTGGGTGCCGGGAACGGCGCCGGACCGGATCGAGTGGATCCGCGGCTCCTCGAACCGTCCGGGGGCCGTCTGCCGCTTGCCGAGAATCGAGGCGAGAGACAGAGCCGTCCCGCTCGGCGCGTCCTTCTTCATCGAATGGTGGTGCTCGATGATGTCGGCCGAGAAAAGCTCCCGCGCGACGCGAGGGTTGGCGTGGAGCCACGTCTGGACGATGGCGTTTCCAATGCTCAGATTGGGCGCGCGAAAGACAGCGACCCGCTTGGAAAGCGCTTCGATCTTCGCGTCGATCGTCTCGTCGAGGCCCGTCGTCGCGGCGACCAGCGCGCGCGGCCACTCCTCGAGAATCGAGACCAGGCGCGCGGTGCCGGCGGCAATACTGAAGTCGAGCACCACGAGGTCCGCCGGGAAGCGGTCCCGGACCTCGCGCTTCTTGAGATCGTCGGGCGTGAGCCAGAGAGGGCCCGATCCTTCGCCCTTGGCGCCGGTCCGAGGCGCGACACAGGCGCGGAGCCCAATCTCGGGAAACTCCGGCATCGCTTCCCGGACCGCCCGGCCCATCCGACCCGTGGCCCCGTAGAGGAGAAGCGGAACGTCGGCCATTGGATCTAGCTCGCCGCGCGGGCCGGGGCGCGGTGCTCGAGCCGTTCCATCGCGCGATCCACGGCGGCGGCGGTCTCGGCGCGGACCGGCACCAGAGGCAACCGAAGGTCCGGCGCGATCCAGCCCTGGCGATGGAGTGCGTGCTTGACCGGCGCGGGATTCGTTTCGAGGAACAACGCTCGCAGGAGCGGATGAATCTGCCGGTGAATCTCGGCCGCGTCCGCAGCCTTGCCGGCGCGGAAATGTTTTTGAAGGGCGATGAGATCCGGCGCGATGAGATGCCCCGCCACCGAGACCACGCCGCGGGCCCCGACCGCGAGGAGCGGCAGAAAGAGCGAATCGTCTCCGGCCAGCACGGTGATGTCGCAAAGAGAGCGGATCGCGCTGGTCGTCTCGACCGAGCCGCTGGCTTCCTTGATGGCCGCGATTCTCGGGTGCTCCGAGAGTCGCGCCACCGTCTCCGGCGCGATCGACACGCCGGTCCGGCTCGGCACGTTGTAGAGCACGATCGGTTTGTCGATGGCGTCGGCCACGGCGCGGTAATGCGCGAGGAGCCCTTCCTGCGTCGGCCGGCACGAGTACGGGCTGATCACCATGACCCCGTCCACGCCGAGGCGGATCGCCTCGCGGGAGAGCTCGATCGTCTCGTCGGTCATCGCGGTGCCGGTGCCGGCAATGACCGCCGCCTTGCCGCGCGATGCTTCGCGCACCGCCGCGATGATCTTCGAGCGCTCTTCCTGGCGGAGCGAGGTGGCCTCTCCGGTGCAGCCGCAGGGATAGAACGCGCGGACGCCCTGCCCCACCAAGTGCTCGGTCAGCCGCGACAGGGATTCCAGATCGACCGAGCCCGAGCGGAAGGGCGTTACCAGCGCGACCCCGATGCCGTCCCAGAGCGATTGCTTTTCCACGGCTACTCCTCTTCCCCTTGGGCGGGCTTCGCCGGCTTCGGAATCCGGTACGACCCAAAGTCGAGCGGGAACGGTCCGTATTCCTCTTCGGGCTTCGCCTCGATCGGCTCGTCCCGGCGAACCTCGGGCCCCGAGGGTGCTCCGCCCGCGGTGGGAATCGTGACCGCGCGCAGCCGGTAGGTCCCGGGCGGCACGCGGATCGAGAACTCGCCTGGCCCGATCCGCTCCACTTTCTTCAGCTGCGTCGAGTCCTCGACCCCGACCGCCTCGATCCGGAATCGCGCCGTCGTGTCCACCGTGGCGATCGTACCCGTGATCGTGGCCGGGGCCTTGGGATCGACCGCGACGATGTTCACACTATCGGCCTCCGGCCTCTCCGAGGTCAAGCGGATCGCTCCCGCGTAATCGAACACGAGGTCGATATCGGATTCGAGGGAACCGTTGTTGTTCTGGTCGTAAAAGGCGTGAACCGTGAACCCGCGCTCCAGCGGGAGTCCGGTGACGTGGTATACCCCGCCGGAATCCGTTTCCGTGGCGTACGAGACCAGCGCCCCGGTCGTGTCGGGCCTCGGGCCCAGGGAATCCGGAAAGAGAACGATCGGCACGCCCACCCGGCGCAGCGTCTTGGCGCGGAGCCGCCCCGAGATCATGCCGTGATCCAACGAGTCGCCGGTGCTGAAGCGGAGCGTCGTCGCCCGGCCCAGCGGTACGCCGCGCGCGTCTCGTGCCGTTCCGCTGAGGAGGATCGTGTATGTGGTCCGCTCGGCCAGCGGCTTGGCCCACGTGACCCGGATTCGCTTCCCGCTCCAGTCGGACAGCTGCCGCCCGACGGGAGGGAAAATCCGGATTGCGTCCCGGACGCTCGGACGATCCATCGATTCCGAAAAGAGAATCTCGACCGAAGCGTCCAGCGGAACGCGCACCGTGCTGTCGGCGGGCTCCGTGAAGGCCACGCGCGGCGGCGTGGTGTCGACGGGGCCGCCGGGCGGAAAGATGGAGCGGGCGCATCCCCAGAGTCCGGCGATCGCGACGAGCCCCGCCGCGCAGGCGACCGAGGCGAGTGACCGTGAGGCGGCGATCCGGCCCCGCATCACCGTCGCCGGAGCCCTCGCGACGCGGGATGCTTGGTTCCGCCGCCGGCCCGAGACTTCGCGCCCGCGCGCGAGCCACCGGCTTTGGCCTTCGCCGCGCCCGGCGTCACGCGCTTCGCGCCGGCGCTCCGGCCCGCCAGGAGCTCGAAGAGAATCGCCTTCTGGAGGTGCAGGCGGTTCTCGGCTTCATCGAAGACGGCCGACTGCGGCCCTTCGATCACCTCTTCCGTGATTTCCTCCCCGCGGTGCGCCGGGAGACAGTGGAGCACCGTAGCTCCCTTCTTGGCGCGGGCGACGAGCGCGCGGTCGATCTGGAACGGACGGAAGATGGGAAGCCGTTTCTCGCGCTCCGCCTCCTGCCCCATGCTCGCCCAGACGTCGGTGTAGAGAACGTCCGCGCCCTCCGCGGCCGAGGCGGCCGAGCGGTGGATCTCCACCTTTCCTCTGCCCATCGCCTCCACCTGGGTGATGAGGTTCCGGTCGGGATCGAAGCCCTCGGGGCACGCGATCCGGATCGTGAGCCCGTAGAGCCCGGCGGCCTCCACCCACGAGTTCGCCACGTTGTTCCCGTCGCCGAAGTATGCGACGACGATCTTGTCCAGATTCAGCTTCCGCTCGTAGAGCGTGAAGAGGTCGGCCAGGATCTGGCACGGATGGAGCCAGTCGGTGAGCCCGTTGATCACGGGCACGCTCGCGTGGCGCGCCAGGCCCACCGCGAGCTGATGGTCGAACGTGCGGATCATGATCCCGTCGACGTAGCCGGACAGGACCCGCGCGACGTCCTGGACCGGCTCCCTCGATCCGATCCCGATCTCCCGGTCGGTGATGAAGACCGAGGACCCGCCGAGCTGGGTCATCGCGACCTCAAAGGAGAGCCGCGTGCGCAGGCTCGGTTTGTGGAAGATCAGCGCGAGCGTCTTCTGGGCCAGCTCTTGATGCCGGCGCCCGGCGCGAAGATCCGCCTTCAGGCGCGCGGCGACGGAGAAGAGCCGGTCGGAATCGGCCCGCTTGAGATCGGCGAACGAGAGAAGATCCCGCTTCATGGATGTGGCCCCCTGGGAATCGGGTGGTCGGAATGAGGCTGAATCAAGCCCGAGGATGCGCCTTGGCGTACGCCGCCTTCAGGCGCCGCCGCGTCACGTGCGTGTAGACCTGGGTTGTGGCGAGGTTTCGATGTCCGAGCAGCTCCTGAACGGCGCGGAGATCGGCCCCTCGATCGAGGAGATGGCTCGCGAAGCTGTGCCGAAGCGCGTGCGCGTGGGTGGCGGCGTTCGGGCCCAGCCGCTCGAGCACCGTCCGTACGTCCCGCTCCAGCGTGCGCGCGGTGACGCCGCGGCCCTGCTTGTTTCCCAGGAGCGGCTCGGCGTTTCCCGGCTCTCTTCCGATGGCGCTCCAGTAGCGCCGCAGCGCCGCCAGCGCGCGTCCGCTCACCGGCACCACCCGCTCGCGGCTTCCCTTTCCGAGCACGCGCATGAGGAGCCTCCGATCGTCGAGTCGGGCCCGGTTCAGCCCCGCCAGCTCCCCCACGCGGAGCCCGGCTCCGTAGAGACATTCGACCGCCGCGAGCCCGCGCAGCGCGCGCGCGTTGTCGGCGCCGGTCTTCTCGATCAGGGCGTCGAGCAGCGCGTTCAGCGCCTGCTCGGGAAGCGAAGCGGGCAGGGTCTCGGGCAGCGACACGCGCGGCACCGCACCCCGGATCGCGCCGGTCGGGTGGCCACGTCGCTCGAGGTAGCGGAGATAGGACCGCACCGCCGCCAGCGACCGCGCGAGCGTGCGCGCGGAGATGGGACGGCGGGCGTCCGTGCGCTCCAGCGAGCGCGCGGCGGCGAAGGCCGAGATCAGCTCCGGGGTGAGGTCCTTGGGGACGCCGGGAGCGCGGCGGAGGCGGGAGCGAGCGAACGCGTGAAACCGCTCCATCTCGTCCCGGTACGCGCGGAGCGTGGCGGGCGACGACCGCCGCTGTTCTCCCATGTAGGCCAGAAACTCAGCGATCGACCGTTCCACTGATCGCTTCCGGAGTCCCCGTCTCGACCTGGGTCCGGCACTTGGGACACTGCAGGAAGTCGCCCTTGGTCTTGGTGCTCTTCTGGACCATGATCGGCGAGTCGCAATTCGGGCACTTCTGCTTCACGGGCCGATCCCAGATGCCGAACTTGCACTCGGGATAGCGGCTACATCCAAAGAACGCCTTGCCACGCTTGGTTCTCCGCTCCACCAGCTCGCCCTGTCCGCACTGCGGGCACGCGATCTGAAGCGTGAAGGGCCGGGTGCCCTTGCACTCGGGATACCGCGAGCAGGCCAGAAACTTTCCAAAGCGGCCGGTCCGCACCCGCATCGCGCCGCCGCACTTGGGGCAGAGCTGGGTCGGCGCCTCGGCCGGGATGCCCTCTTCTTCGAGCGGCATCGTGGCCTTGCATTCGGGATAGCGCGGGCAGGCGAGGAAGGGACCCGACCGGCCGAACTTCTTCACCATGTTCGAGCCGCACTTGGGACACTTGACGTCGGTCTCCTGGACCAGCGACGCGCGCACCTTCTCCTGCTGCGACTCCGCCTTGGTCAGATCCGATTGGAACGGGTCGTAGAACTCCGAGACGACCTGCGTCCAGCGGTCCTTCCCGGTCTCGATCCGGTCGAGATTCGCCTCGAGCTTCGCGGTGAACTCCACGTCGAACACGTCGGCGAACATCTGGAACAAGAGCTTCCACACGGTCATGCCCAGCTCCGTGGGCACCAGCTTCCCGCGGTCGCGGGTGACGTAGTCGCGCGACAGGATGGTGCCGACGATCGTCGCGTACGTGCTCGGCCGACCGATGCCCTTCTCCTCGAGCGTCTTCACGAGCGTGGCTTCCGTGTAGTGGGGCGGCGGCTCGGTGAAGTGCTGCTCCGGCACCAGCCCCTTCAGCCCGAGATTGTCCTTCACCTCGAGCGGTGGAAGCTTGCTCGCCTCGGGGCCGGTATCCTCGATGAGGGTGGTCTGGTACGCCCGGGCGAACCCGTCGAACCGGACCCGGCTTCCCGACGCGCGGAGCAGGTATGGCCCCGCGGTGATTTCCGCGGTGGTCGTGAGCACGAGCGCCGGATTCATCTGCGACGCCACGAACCGCTGCCAGATCAGCTCGTAGATCTTGTTCTGGTCGGAATCCAGATAGCCCTTCACCGACGCCGGCGTGCGCGCGACCGACGTCGGCCGGACCGCCTCGTGGGCATCCTGCGACGTCTCCCGCGACCGGTACTGCTTCACCTCGGCCGGAAGGTACGCGTCGCCGTACTGGTCCTTGATGAACGCCCGGACCTCCGTGATCGCGTCGGGCGACACCCGGGTGGAGTCGGTACGCATGTAGGTGATCAACCCGGTCGAGCCCTCGGAGCCGATGTCGATGCCTTCGTAGAGCTGCTGGGCGATGACCATGGTCTTCTGGCCGCTGTACTTGAAGCGCCGGAAGGACTCCTGCTGGAGCGTGCTCGTGATGAAGGGCGGGACCGGGTTTCGCTTCTTCTCCTGGGTGCGGATATTGGAGACGACGAACGTCTCGCGACCCAGCGCGTCCACCTCGGCCTTGGCCTGCGCCTCGTTCTCCAGGACGAACTTCTCGCCCGCCTTCTTCTGAACGCGGGCCCGGAACACGTCCCCCTTCGGGCTCGAGAGGTCCGCGTCGACCGTCCAGTACTCGCGCTGGACGAACTTCTTGATCTCATCCTCGCGCTCGCAGATGAGGCGGAGGGCCACGGACTGGACGCGGCCGGCGGACAGCCCGTACCGGATCGTCTTCCATAGAAACGGGCTCACCTTGTATCCGACCAGCCGGTCGAGGACGCGCCGCGCCTGCTGCGCGTGCACCTTGTCCATGTCGATGGTGCGCGGCGCGAGGAGCGCCTCCTCGATGCCGCGCTTCGTGATCTCGTAGAACGCGAGCCGCTGGATCTTGCCGGCGTCGTCGCCGAGCGTCTCGGCGAGGTGCCAGGCGATCGCTTCGCCCTCCCGGTCCGGATCGGGCGCGAGATAGACGATCTTCGCCCGATGCGCGCTCGCCTTGAGGTCCTTGACGATCTTCCCCTTCCCCTTGATGAGGACGTAGGAAGGCTCGAACCCCTTCTCGATCTCGACGCCGAGCTTGCTCTTGGGCAGATCGCGGACGTGGCCGTTCGAGGCTTTGACCTCGAACCCGGGTCCCAGGTACCGCTGGATCGTGCGCGCCTTGGCCGGCGACTCGACGATGACGAGGTTGCGTCCCCGCCCCGTCGCGGGCTTCTCGACGGCGGCGGCGACCTTCTTCTTCGCGGCCGGTTTCTTGGCGGCCACCGCCTTGGGCTTCGCCGCAGTCGCAGGCTTGGCCGCGGGCGCAGGCTTGGCTGCGGGCGCAGGCTTGGCCGCCTTCGCCTCAGCCACGACCGGCTTTGCCGGAACGGCTTTCGGTTTCGCGTTCATCTTCTTCACAGACTTCGTCGGGCTCACGCGGTCAATGCACCCAGGCCGACGACGAGGGATCGAACTGGACCCCGTGCTCGTCGTCGAACCAGCGGATGAGAACGTCCGTGGCCAGTTCCTTGGCCTGGCCCTCACTGTCCAGGGCCGAGCCCATCTCCTTGGCTCGAACCATGATTTCCTCGAACTGCTCCGGCGTGACGCGGCCCGATTCCAAGAGGCCGAAGAGGTACCCGAACGCCGGGTTGGTGTGGAGCAGCGCGCGCTCCGAGCCGGTCGGCACCCGGACGCTCGGCCGCTCCTTGGCCGCGGGCGCGGCGAAATCCTCCCTCGCGTACGGCTCCAGGGCGCGGAAGATCATTTCGAACGCCTGATTCACGACGTCGGCCTCGTACTGGCCCGAGTCGAGCACATCGGTCAACTCCACGAGGGCATCCTCGTTTCCGTCGACGTACGCCTTCAGCTGCTCGACGATCACGGTCATCATCTGTCGAACACGGTCATCCATTCGGTCGCTCCTCTCGGTCAGGCGCCGTGACACTTTTTGTATTTCTTTCCGCTGCCGCACGGGCAGGGATCGTTTCGTCCCACTTTCGCTTCCTGCGTCACCACCGGGTCCCGCCGCGGCGCGGGCGGTGCCGCCGGGGCCGCGCCCGCCGGGCTTGGCGGTCCCGAACGCCGTTACCTCCGCGTGCGAGGATTGCTGTCCCCCGATGCGAATCCGCGGCGGCGCGAGCGGGGGCCGCGCGGCTCCCGTGCCCGGCTCGTCCGCGCCGGACGGGGTCTGGCCGGAAAGCCTCGCGCCGGCTCGCATCGGAACCGGCTCCATGACCAGCGCCGCGCGGAACAGCGTCCGCACCGTCTCCTGCCGGATGGAGCGGGTCAACTCTTCGAACATGCCGAACGCTTCCCTCTTGTATTCGAGAAGCGGATCGCGCTGACCGTAGGCCCGGAGCCCGATTCCCTCCCGCATCTGATCCATTTCGCGAAGATGATCCATCCAGTGCTCGTCGATCACGTCGAGGAACACGTGCCGCTCCAGCTCGCGGAGGATCGGCGCCGACATCTCCTTCTCCTTCTCTTCATACGCGCTGTGGAACAGCTCCACGAGAAGCTCTTGAAGCTCCGCGGACGCCGGCATCCGGTCGCCCAGGTCCGCCGGCAAGGCCACCGGCCGGAGCAGGAGCTGGCTCAGATCGTTGAGGAGGTGTTTCAGATCCTCCTCCGTGTAGCGCTCGCCGTCGCCCAGCAACAGACCAACCCGCTCGGCGATCACGTCGTCCATCATCTCGAGCACGGTTTCCTTGAGATCGGCCTCCTCCAGCGCGCGGAGCCGCTGGGCGTAGATCACCGTGCGCTGCTTGTTCATCACGTCGTCGTATTCGAGCAGGTGCTTCCGGATGTCGAAGTTGTGAGCCTCCACGCGCCGCTGCGCGCGCTCGATCGCCCGCGTCACCAGCCCGTGCTCGATGACCTCGCCCTCCTGGACGCCGAGCCTCTCCATGATTCCCGCGATCCGCTCCGACCCGAAGAGCCGCATCAGGTCGTCCTCGAGCGAGAGATAGAAGCGCGTGTGGCCCGGGTCTCCCTGGCGGCCGCTTCGCCCGCGAAGCTGGCGGTCGATCCGGCGGCTCTCGTGCCGCTCCGTGCCCAGAATGTGGAGCCCGCACGTGACCTCTTCCTTGCAGCGCGCAACGTTCCGCCACACGCCGTCGCGCAGGCCGCTCTTCGAGTCCTTGAAACATCCGCGGTCGCAGCGGATCACCCCGGTCTCCAGCTTGATGTCCGTCCCGCGGCCGGCCATGTTCGTGGCGATGGTCACCCCGCCACGGCGGCCGGCGCCCGCCACGATCTCCGCCTCCTGCTGGTGATACTTCGCGTTCAGAACGCTGTGCGGAACGGAACGGCGCTTTAGAAGACGGCTGAGCGTTTCCGACGCCTCCACGCTGATCGTGCCGACCAGGACCGGCACCTGGCCCGCGTGCAGCTCGGCGATCTCGTCGACCAGGGCGTTGAACTTCTCGCGCCGGGTCTTGAAGATCACGTCGTTCGCGTCCAGCCGCCGCACCGGCTGGTTCGTCGGGATCACGATCACGTCGCGCTTGTATGTGAACCAAAACTCGTTCGCTTCGGTCTCCGCGGTGCCGGTCATGCCCGCCAGCTTCTCGTAGAGGCGGAAGTAGTTCTGGATCGTGATTGTCGCGAGCGTCTGGGTCTCGCCCTCGACCTTCACCCCTTCCTTCGCCTCGATCGCCTGATGGAGACCGTCCGAATACCGCCGGCCGGGCATGAGGCGCCCGGTGAACTCATCGACGATCAGGATCTTCCCTTCCTGGATCACGTACTCGACGTCCTTCTCGAACAGCGAGTACGCCTTCAGGAGCTGGAGGATGTTGTGAACCCGCTCGCTCCGTTCGCCGTGAAGGCGCTCCAGCTTCCGCTTCTCGGTCACCTTTTCGGCAGGCGACAGCGACTCGCTCTCGTCGATCGCGCCCAGCTCCACGGCGAGGTCCGGGAGCAGGAACAGGTTCGCGTCCCGTTGCGACAACAGCTGGCGCCCCTTCTCGGAGAGATCCACCGAGTGCCCCTTCTCGTCGATCGCGTAGAAGAGGTCCTCGTCCACTTCGCCCAGACGCTTGTCGCGGATGAAGTCGAGCTCCACCCGCTGGATGAGCCGCTTCAGCCCCGGCTCGTCGGACAGGAGCTTGAGCAGCCGCTTGTTCTTCGGGGAGCCTCGCCGCGTTTGGAGGAGCTTGACGCCGGCCTCGTACTCCTTCTCCGGATCCTTGAGGATCGCTTCGGCCTCCGCGAGAATCCGGTTGGTCAACTGGGCCTGGCTCCGCACCACCCGTTCCACGTCGGGCTTCAGCTCGTCGTACATCTGAAGGCTGTGCTCCACCGGGCCCGAGATGATGAGCGGGGTCCGGGCCTCGTCGATGAGCACCGAGTCGACTTCGTCCACGATTGCGAAGTGGTGCCCGCGCTGGACCCTGTGGTCCCTGTGGCGCGCCATGTTGTCGCGCAGGTAGTCGAAGCCAAACTCGTTGTTGGTGCCGTAGGTGATGTCGCACGCGTAGGCCGCCCGGCGCTGCGTGAAGTCCATGGAGTTCTGGATGCAGCCGACGGTGAGGCCGAGCGTGGTGAAGATCCGCCCCATCCACTCGCTGTCGCGCCGCGCCAGGTAGTCGTTCACCGTGACCAGGTGGACGCCGCGGCCCGTGAGCGCGTTCAGATACATCGGAAGCGTCGCGACGAGGGTCTTGCCTTCGCCGGTCGCCATCTCGGCGATCTTCCCCTGGTGGAGCGCGACCGCCCCGAGAAGCTGCACGTCGAAGGGAACCATGTCCCAGGTGATCGGGAGCCCGCAGACGTCCCACGTCTGGCCGCAGAGCCTGCGGCAGACTTCCTTCACGACGGCGAACGCTTCCGGAAGGAGCGCATCCAGCTCCTCGCCTTCCGCCAGGCGCTTCCGGAACTCGTCGGTCTTCGCCGTCAGGGCCTCGTCGGAGAGATCCCGGAGGCGCTCGAACTCGGCCTTGATCTCCTCGACGAGCGGCCAGATGCGCTTGATGTCGCGCTCGTGTTTGCTCCCGAAGAGACGTGCGATCAGGTTGACGACCATGGCCCCTTTGGATGCGGATGACCCGCCAAATGGGTTCTGAGGGGGTCTCCCCAGGCTCCCTTACTGCCCCCCCTACTACCCCTTAGCTGCCCAATACAGCGAAACCCCAGGGGCTCGCCGCCGCCGGGGTCCAGGTTGCTGAACGAGTCGTGGAACTTATTGTAAATCTTATCCTTAGGCATCGTCCTCTTGGATTCGGGGGGTCGTTTCTGGGCCGGAGTCTAGGGGCGGGCCGGAGGGGGTGTCAAGCGGGAAACGACCTATCTAAGTAGAAGCTCCATGGCGAACCCGGCCGAAAGGGGGATTCGAAAATTGTCGTCCAGGGGGATCGGGAGGAGCTCGAAGACCGTGGCGACCAGGGCCCCGACAAGCCCCACCGGAGCCGGGATGTCGGGCATCAGCCTCGTCATCCCATAGCAGACGACGAAGCAGGCAATGCTCCCTTCCAACGTCTTTCCGCCCAAAAGCCGGATCCGGCCGAACGACTTGCCGACGATCGCCGCGACGGTGTCCCCCACGATGAGAAACGAAAGCGCGAGCACCGCGACCGGCTTCGGGAACAGGTGAATCGTGAGCAGGCACGCGATGAGGAGATAGGTCGAGCCCAGCAGGCTCGCGTCTTCGTGGCTCCGGAGCAGTTGGCCGAAAAAGTGGCGGAAGATATTTCGCGTTCGGGGATGGTGGAGCCGGAACACTTCAATCGCCAGCGAGATGATGACCGCCGCCAGGAGCGCGCGCTCCCACGTGCGCGTCCACGAGTCGGGCGTGAAGTAGTACGCAATAGGAATAGCGAGCGACGCTAGGTGGATCGACTTTCGCTTGAGCTCGGTTGCGAGGAGCAAGGGTCGCCCTAGCGCCGTTCCGCCGGCGGAATCCCGTACAGCGCTTCGTACCGGCGCCAGATCGTGTACACCTGTTTCACGTAGTCCCGCGTCTCCCGGTACGGGATCAGCTCCACCCACATGTCGTCGATCTTGGGTCGGTCTCGCATCCACCGCCGGACCGCCTCCTCGCCCGCATTGTAGGCCGCGATCGTCGCGCGCGGGTCCCCAAACTCGCTCCAGAGACCGGCGACGTATTTCGCGCCCAGCCGCACGTTGAGCGCCGGATCCGTAAGGTCGGCCTCGGTGACCGTCGCGTGGTTCAAACGCGAGGCCGTGGACGGGAGCAACTGCAACAGCCCCAACGCCCCCGCCTTGGAACGGGCGGCGCGCAGGTACGCGCTCTCCTGCCGCATGATGGCCCAGAGGAGCGAGACGCTCAAGCTCTCCCGCTCGGCCGAGGTCAAGGCGGCCACCGGATAGGCGGGAGGATACTCCAGCCGCTCCTTGGGCACCGCATCGGCGCTTCCCACGCGGAATACGCCCCGCTCCTCGAGCCCGTCCGTGCAGGCGCGCGACAACGCCTTTTCGTCGCTCTGGGCGCCCTCGCGGAGCGCGTCCATCATGAGGTCCGTCGCGCCGACGGCGCCGAGGAGCCGTGCGTCGAGCGGGATCTCGGGATCGGCGGACGGTCCGGACCCGCGGCGCTGGCGATCCGCGACGTCGGCCGGCTTCGCGGCGCTTCCGGCTCCGACCGGTTTGCCGTCCCGCCGCGCCACCTCCTCCGCCGCGCGCACGCCCTCGTAGGACCAAGGGTCGGCGAGCGTGATCTGCCGGAACTCCGCGAGCGCGCGGGCGCTGTCCCCTTTCGCGGTCGCGATCTGCGCCTTCCAGTAGTGCGCGAGGTTCACGTAGCCGTCGGCGATGAAGGCGTAGGCCGAATCGGGCTGGCCGGCCCGGATGCACGCGATCGCGCCGTGGGCCATCAGGGCCTGCGTCGTCGTCGCGTCCCGGACGTAGCGGCGGCACCACGCGAAGATGCGCACCGCCTCGGCCGGGGTCTTCCGATCCTCCCACTCGCGCGCGCGCTCCCAGGCGGCCACGCTCCCCGTGGAGCCGGTGGAGTCGAGCGCCACCGACTGCAGAAACGCCTTGTCCATCGCCTCGAACTCGCCGCTCCCGCGCTTGGCGCGCGCCAGGCCCAGCGCGTATTTCGCGCGCGCGGCCGCCGGCGGTTCCGTCCGCCCCAAGAGTCTTTCGTACGCGGCCGCCGCGTCCTGGTTGCGCTTCAAGCGAAGCAGGATCGCGGCCTCGGTCTCCTGCCGCGCCACCTGGGCATCGGGATTGGGCGCGCTCACGTGGCGCCGCTTCATGACGGAGAGGGCCGTCTCCCCCTCCCCCACGTCGCCGAGCATCCGCGCCAGATCGAGCCACGACGCCTCGTCGAGCGAATCCGCGCGCGATCCGCGGGCGGTCCAGTCGGCCGCGCGCTTCACCAGGGGATAGCGGGCCGTGGTGGAGAGCGTGGGATCGCGGGCGGCGTCGATCATCTGCGCGGCGCCCCACACCGTGTCCCCGAGCGCTCCGGCCTGATCGGCGCGGAGGTTCGCGAGGAGAAGACGTTCATCGTCGTTCATGCCGTACGCCTGCTGGAGGAGCTGTCCCGCGAGACGCGGCTCGCCGAGCGCGACGAGCGCGCGCGCGAGGCGCATGCGGGCGTAGCTCTTCACGGCGGGTCGCGGCTCCTGAGACAGCTTCCAGAGCGCGGCACGGCGCGCTCGCGGATTGTCGCCGGAATCGGCCAGCTGCTCGGCCGCGAGGAGCCCCGCAACGATCTCGTTCCCGCGCGCGCGGCCCGCGGCATCCCATCGAATCGGGCGAGGCCCGGAAATCCTAATGTCGGGAGGCCACGCGAGAAGGGCGAGGCCTGAGTCCGGCGATTGTTGGAGACCGGCGACGCGGGCGCGCACGGGGAGCATCGCGCGGTCGCCGCGGAGCGGACCGTCGAGGATCCGGGCGGCGGGATCCGGTCTTCCATGCTCGAGGAGATCCAGAGCCCCGCGCCGGAGAGGCGCCTGGTAGGCCGCGAGTGGAAGCGACGAGCCGGGGAGCGACACGCTGTCGCTCAGCGCCCACGCCGCGAGCGCGCTCACGTAGAGAGACTCCGCGGACGCCTCACGCGCGGAGGCCAGCGACGATCTCCTGGAGCGTCCCGCCCCACCGGGCCGTCTGACGCGCGAGTTGCGCCGCGTCCCACTCGTGCTGGCGCGTGAGCCACTCGGGGACGGGCGCCCGCGAAGCGGCGCGTCGCGCCGAGGCCGCCGAGGCGACGCCGGCCGCGAGCCCGAGCGCGGGAGCGGCGGCCAGCCAAGCGGCCGCCGCCAGCGCGAGAAGGTTCTTCATGCGCGGACTAGTGGACGAGAACCAGGCGGAGACTTTGTGTGTGCCCCTGGATGTCGACCTTCGCGAAGTAGATGCCGGACGGGCAGGTGTTGCTTTGATTGTCCTTGGCGTTCCACGTCGCCCGGAACTCGCTGGGCGTGAGCGCCTCGCTCGGCGACGCCTTGAGCGACCGCACGAGCCGGCCGTGGACGTCGAAGACCCGGACGTCGGGCGAGAGCTCGGGGTGCGGCAGGCCGTCGGGCGCGCTGAAGCGGAACACGATCGAGCCCGCGGACGGCCCGCCCACGCGATACGGATTCGGCCCCGCGCGGAAGGCCAGCGTGCGCGGCGTTGGGCCGGTGACCGAGCGCGGCTGAACGAGGACGTCGTCCACGTACCAACCCTCGTAATAGCGCACCTGGCGGCCGAGGTAGTCGAACGGAGCGTTCCCGAAGTCGCTCGCGAACCGGAACCGGATCCGCGCCGCGCCCGAGTATCCCGTCAGGTCGCACGTCACCCGGCGCCACGATTGCGGCGATCCCGAGAAGACGTCCGCGCCGCGGAGATTCGCGTCCGAGTCGAACTTCATCTGGCTTCCGTATCCGCCGTCGACGGGGAGCGGGAACCACTCACCCCCGGCGAGGGACATCTCCACGCGGCCGCCGTCGTAGGAGTACTCGCCGCCGTAACTCTCCGCGTCGATGTAGGAATAGAAGACCAGCTCCGAGTTGGCCGGGAGATCGAACGCCGGCGAGACGAGGGCCGCGTCCTCGAACGAGGCGTAGGTCTGCGCCTCGTTCGTCCCCGTGCCGAGCGGGAGGGCGGATCCGAGCTTGGCGCTTCCCGTCCCCCGGGCCCGCACGGTCGTCGGGTGCCATTCGTTGGCCGGGCTTGGCGGGAGCAGCGCCGTGGTCCAGAAGAGCCCGGGCTCGGCGCCCGACTCGAAATCCTCGAAGAGTCCGGAGGACATCGCCGCGGTCAGCGTGAAATCGAACGTGCCCGCGCCGCCGGAATCGTCGGTCCAGTCGAGCGTGAACGGAATGTCGTGCGGCAGGGTCGCGATCGCCCCGATGTCGAAGATGAACGGCGACGAAAGCGTGAGCGTTCCGCCTGCCGCGATCGCACCGTCGTTGACGAGACCCTGCGTGATGGTCACGACGGGATCCGACGAGGACAGCGTGAGGTGGACCGGACCCGAGGCGAGCCCCACGTTGTGGAGCGACATCGTCAACTGATCGGTCTCGTTGGCGTCGGCGTAGCCGTCTCCGCCCACGCCGTCATTGATCGTGAAGCCGGCGAGACGCAGCTCCGGCTGCGTCGAGATCTTGAGATCGAACGACGCGGTATCGGCGCCGTCCGCCTTCCCCGCGATGTTCCAGATGCGGATCCCCGTGTCGAGGCCCGCCCACGAGCGGCTGTCGGGCTGGGTCGCGTCGGTGATGCTCCGCTTGAGCAACGTACCAGGGAACGGATCCCGAGGATCCCCGCGACTCGTGCCGAATTCCAGCTGGAGAGGATTGACGCTGTCCGCCTGAACCACCGCCACCCGATACCCGGGGTATCCCCCGATGTTGTCCACCTTCGTGTCGTCGACGTGGTAGACCACCATCCCCTCGCCGGGCAGGAACCGGTCCGATCCCTCGCGGATTCGGTTCTCGACGAGGTAGTACTCGGTTCCTCCGTCCCCGTTCGTCCAGATCTTTCGCGAGCCGCCCTGGCGGGACACCGGCGGGAGTTTGTAGTGCCCTTCCGCGCTGATCGGAACCGGGTCGTCGAATCCCAGGAACTGGCGGCACCAGGCGTCGAGATTCCCGGGGTTCGAGCCGAGCGGGCCGCCCACCGTATACGGATCGCCGTCGTAGGGCATGTAGTTTCCGAGCGCCATCAGCGAGAAGAAACCAAGCCCGTTACCACCCACGTTGTCGTACAGATCGGGCAGCCCCAGCTCGTGGCTGAACTCGTGGAACCAGGTCCCCACGGCGTTGTCGCCCGGAAAATCGTTGTACTCGCTCGCCGAGCGAGTAGAGGAAGCCGCGCACTCCGCCCACCGGGAATCCGGGGAGACAGTTGGGGCCGCCGTTCGTGCCGCGGGACAATCCGAGTAGAGCGCGATGCCCGATTCGTGGGACCAGAGCCGGGTGCAGTTGTTGGGATCGGCGCACGTCACTTCGCCGCCCGCGCCGGGACAGATCACGCTCACCGCGTCGATGTAGCCGTCGTCGTCCCCGCTCGAGGGAACGCCGTCGGGGCCGTCGTTGTCGAAATACCTCAGGTCGCCGCCGAAATCCTGCGCCGCCGCGACCATCGCGTCTTCCGCCAGCTTCTGGGATGAGTGCGGATAGCCGCCGAAGTCGAGGCCCGCGAAGTTGTTCGCGTAATAGTCGTAGGAGTGCGGCATGTCGACCCACTTCGACGTGACCTGGCCCGAGATGACCAGCCGCCCGCGCGAATTGGTCCGGTAGTACTCGCGGAGGCTGATGATCCCGTCGTTGGGATCGTCGCTGAAGAAATGGCTTGCTAGACGTAGAACGGAGTGCTGACCGACGAAGGCCCCTGCGCGGGCGCCGTTCCCTCCGCCGGAAACTTGCAGAGAACGACGAGCAGGTTCCGGTGGGCCACGCCCTGGCGCGAATACTTCGCCATGTCGAGGGCGAACTGCGGGTAGATCTTGTCGACGCCGATGGCGTGCAGCCGGTCGAACGTCTCCTTGTAGCTTCCGAAGCGCCTCGGCCCGCGCCTCCGGCGACATGGAGGCGAGGAGCTTGGGCGAGGGCGCCGCGGCCCGGGCGGCGGGAACCCCCGCGCCGAGCACAGACGAGCGCGATCCAAAGCGACGCGCGCGGCGAGAGCGGTGAGGCGATGTCGACGATGCGATCTCAAGTAAGACCTCCCGCGCTCGACGCGCGCTCGGGTTTCATGCCCCCCTCACTCCCACTCGATCGTAGCCGGCGGCTTGCTGCTGATGTCGTACACGACGCGGTTCACGCCCTTGACCTCGTTCACGATTCGCGAGGAGACCCGGGCCAGGAACGTGTCCGGCAGCCGGGCCCAGTCGGCGGTCATCCCGTCGCTCGAGGTCACCGCCCGCAGGGCGACCACCTGATCGTAGGTCCGCCCGTCCCCCATGACCCCCACCGTCCGGACCGGCAGCAGGACCGCGAATGCCTGCCAGATCTGGTCGTAGAGCCCCGCCCGCCGCATCTCGGTCAGAAAGATATCGTCCGCATGGGCCAGGGTCTCAACCCCTTCGGGGGTCACCGGCCCGAGAATTCGGACCGCAAGGCCCGGCCCCGGAAAGGGATGGCGGCCCAGGACCTCCTTGGGAAGCCCCAGAAGAGCCCCCAGGGACCGCACCTCGTCCTTGAATAACTCCCGAAGGGGCTCCACCAGTTCCATTTTCATGCGCTCGGGGAGCCCGCCTACGTTGTGATGAGACTTAATCTTGGCCGAGGGACCTCGCGTGGAGGTGCTCTCGATCACGTCCGGGTACAGGGTTCCCTGGGCCAGGAGCTCGGCCCCTCCCAGCTTGGCCGCCGCCTCCTCGAACACCTCGATGAAGACCCGCCCGATCGTCTTGCGCTTCGCCTCTGGATCTTCGATGCCTCGAAGTTCCCCGAGGAATCGCTCCCGGGCGTCCACGGTCACCAGCGAGTCGCCGATGACGGCGCGCATGGACTGCTGGACCTGGGCCGCTTCGCCTTTGCGCAAGAGTCCATGGTCCACGAACACGGCGTGCATCTGGCCGGGGATCGCGCGATGAAGGAGCGCCGCCACCACCGAGGAGTCGACGCCGCCGCTCAAGCCGCAGATCACGCGGCGCGTCCCCACCTGGGCGCGGATCTTCTGGGTCTGCTCCTCGAGAATCCTTCCCGCGGTCCAGTCGCCTGAGAATCCCGAGATGTTGAAGAGGAAATTCCGGAGAATCCGCATTCCCTGCTCGGTGTGCGCGACCTCGGGATGAAATTGCACCGCGTACATCTTCCGCGCCGGATCCTCGGCGGCGGCCAGGAGGCCGTCGGTGCTCGTGCCGAGGAGCGAAAAGCCGGGCGGGAGCGCTTCCACGAAATCTCCGTGGCTCGCCCAGATCCGGCTCTCGCGCGGGACGCCGGCGAGGAGCGATCCCTCGTGGGTGACGCGGAGCGTGGCCTCGCCGTACTCGCGGCGGTCGCTCGGCAGCACCTTGCCGCCCAGGTCGTGCGCGAGGAGCTGCATGCCGTAGCACACGCCGAGGATCGGCGCGCGCTTGTCCAGCACCGCCGGCGCGATCTGGGGGGCGCCGGGCTCGAGCACGCTCGACGGCCCGCCGGAGAGAACGATCGCCTTGGGATCGAGCCGGTTCAGCTCGGAGGCCTCGATCGCGGGCGCGTGGATTTCCGAATAGATTCCCATCTCGCGCGCGCGTCGCGCGATCAGCTGGGTGAACTGGGATCCGAAGTCGAGGATGAGGAGTCGTTCGTGGCTCAATGGAGGAAGCACCTTTCCCCGGTCACGAGCATCGCGATCCCGGCCTTGTCTGCGGCGGCGACCGACTCCCCGTCGCGGACCGAGCCGCCCGGATGGGCGATGGCCGCGATGCCGGCCTGCGCCGCGATCTCGACGGAATCGGAGAACGGGAAGAACGCGTCCGAGCAGAGCGAGGCGCCGCGCACGTCGTGGCCCGACCGCCCGGCTTTCAGGAGCGCGAGCCGCACCGAATCCACGCGCGACGACTGTCCCGCGCCAATGCCCAGCGTCCGGCCGTCCTTCGCGATCACGATCGCGTTCGAGATCGTGTGCCGCGCGACGCGCCAGCCAAACCTCAAATCCGCCGTCTGCGCCGCGGTGGGCTGCACCTTGGTCACGGCCTTCCACTCCGCGAACCGCGGCCCGCCGGGGAGCGTTTCAACCAGCAGTCCTCCGAGCAGCGTCCTCGCCGCCCATTCGCCGCGGGCACCCCGCGCGAGGTCCGGGACCTCGAGCACCACCATGTTCTTCCGGAGCGCCGTCATTGTTTCCTCCGGCGCCGCGATTGAGGGCGCAACCACTACCTCGAAGAAGAAGTTGCCGATCGCCTCGAGCGCGCGCTCGTCGAGAGCCCGGTTGAGTCCGAGGATCCCGCCGAACGCCGACAGCGTGTCTCCGTCGCGCGCCCGCGCGATCGCCTCCGCGGCGCTTTCCGCGACCGCGGCCCCGGAGGG
The DNA here is from genome assembly GCA_963740415.1 of Candidatus Eiseniibacteriota bacterium. Classification (GTDB taxonomy): domain Bacteria; phylum Eisenbacteria; class RBG-16-71-46; order SZUA-252; family SZUA-252; genus WS-9. The sequence goes on along the minus strand of CAVUEC010000014.1, from coordinate 335,680 downwards.
ACTCCGGTGCTTGATCACGACGGCGGCGGGTTCGTCAAACTCGCGCAGAAGCCCGAGCGCGGATTCCACGTCGAGCAGGTTGTTGTACGACAGCTCGCGGCCGCGGCGCTGGGTGAGCGCTTCCACGCCCCCTCCCGCCGCCGGCATGTAGAGCGCCCCTTCCTGGCCCGGGTTCTCGCCGTAGCGAAGCCGCCGGCTCAGCCGGAAGTCGAAGCCGATGGTCGCGGGCAACGCCCCTCCCGGGGCCGGCCCGCTCCCGCCCGCCGCCGCGATCGCGCCCGGCACGCCGGTTGAGGCGTGGGTCGCGGGCGGTTCCGGACCCTCGCGGGAGGCGAGGAACCGCGCGATCGAGGCGTCGTAGGCCGACGTGCGCTCGAACGCGCGCCGCGCGAACGCGCGGGCGGTGTCGGCGGGAATTCCGCCGAAGCGGTCCAGGGCGACCAGGACCTCGTTGTACTGATCGGGGTCGACCACCACGACCACGTGCGAATGGTTCTTCGCGGCCGCGCGGATGAGAGCGGGCCCGCCGATGTCGATCTGCTCGACCGCCTCCGCGAACGGAACGGAGGCGTCGGCGACCGTGCGCTCGAACGGATAGAGATTCACCGCGACCAGGTCGATCGAGACGATGCCGTGCTTGTGCCGCTGCTCCTCGTCTTCATCCATCCCGCGCCGGTACAGGATGCCGCCGTGGACCGCGGGGTGAAGGGTCTTGACCCTGCCGTCGAAGAGCTCGGGATATCCCGTCACCTCGGAGACGTCGCGAACCGAGACGCCGGCCGCGCGCAGCGCGACGGCGGTGCCACCGGTCGAGACGATCTTGACGCCGTGCCGCGCCAGGCCGTTTCCAAACTCGACCAGGCCGGTCTTGTCCGATACGGAGAGGAGCGCCCGGCCGATCGGGATGGCGGTCACTTCGAGGCGCCGGCCCCCGTGATGCGCGCGAGGGCTTCCTCGTAGCGGCGGGCGGTCTTGTCGACGACGTCTTCGGGCAGCTTGGGCGGCGGCGGATTGCGGTCCCATCGGATGGAGTCGAGGTAGTCGCGGATGACCTGCTTGTCGAAGCTGTCCTGCGCGACCCCCTCCTGGTACGTCTCGATGTCCCAGTACCGGGAAGAATCCGGCGAGAGGGCTTCGTCGATCCAGACGATCTCGCCTCCTCGCTCGCCAAACTCGAACTTGGTGTCCGCGAGGATGAGTCCCTGCGACTCGGCGTGCGTTGCCGCGGCCTTGTAGATCGCGATGCTGATGTCGCGAAGCTTCTCGGCGACCTTCGTTCCCACGATCTCGCTCATCCGGGCGAAGTCGATGTTCTCGTCGTGCCCCACCTCCGCCTTGGTCGCCGGCGTGAAGATCGGCTCGGGAAGCTTGGACGAAAGCTTGAGCCCCTTCGGAAGCGCCACGCCGCACACGGAGCCCGACGCCTGGTATTCCTTCCAACCCGAGCCGGCCAGATATCCGCGCACGACGCACTCCACGTCGTAGCGCTTCGCGCGGTGCGCCAGCATGGAGCGTCCATCGAGGATGGCGCGGTGGGAGGCGAAGGGTTGCGGGAAGCGCGCGACATCGGTGGTGATGTAGTGGCTCGGCGCGATGTCGCGGAGCCGCTCGAACCAGAACCGCGAGATCTGGGTGAGCACGCGGCCCTTTCCGGGCACGCCCTCGTCCAGGACCACGTCGTACGCGGACACACGGTCGCTCGCAACGATCAGGAGAAGATCGTCGAGGATATACAGATCGCGGACCTTCCCCTTGTAGTCGGCGGCTCGTCCCGGAATCACCACGTCGCGCAGGGCTCGCTCCATAGTTTTCACGTCATCTCCCGTTGAAGAGTTTGGATGGCTTCGACGTACAAACGATATTCGAGAGGCAGGAGGCGCTCCGACAGCGCCTCCGCCGTTTCTCCCGGATGAATGTCCAGCGTCTCCTGAACGACGATGGGTCCCGTATCGATACCCGCGTCCACCCGATGGACCGTGGCGCCCGTCCTCGATGCACCCGCTTCGATCGCCTGCCGCTGCGCGTGCAGCCCGCGGAATTGAGGAAGAAGCGAAGGGTGAACGTTGAGGACCGGCACGCGGATCCGATCGAGAATCGATGCACGAAGCACCTTCATGAACCCGCACAGCGCGACGAGATCCGCGCGATCCTCCCGCGCGATCTCAAGAATCCGCTCCTCCGCCTCCGGCGAGAGCCGCGCGCCCTTCCGCGCCTGAGGGAGGACTTCGGTCGGGACATCCCGCTCACGCGCGCGCTCCAACGCGGGCGCATCCGGCGAATCCGTAACGACCCGAACCACCGTGCCTTGGAGCCGCCCGTCCCGCGTCGCATCGATCAGATTCGCGACGTGGCTCCCCCGCCCCGAGGCGAGGAGGAGCAGCCGTAAGGGCTTCATTCACAATCTATAGCACCGACGGGCCTCCCGCTCAAGGGGCTTCGATCGAAGGGCCGGGGGAAGCGCCGCGGGACCACGCGACGAACACCGGCCCGGGGTGCCGGCGCGTCGAAACCCAGGCCCCCCGGGCCCGGAGGGTCACCCGGATCGCACCCTCCTGATCGGTGCGCCAGACGGTTGCCCCCGCCCGCCGATAGCGATCGAGCACCGTGGAATCGGGATGCCCGAAGCGATTCCCCTCGCCGCACGAGATCAGGACGACGCGCGGCCGGAGCCTCGCCACCCATTCCGCCCCGCTCGACGTGCGGCTTCCGTGATGAGGGGCCTTGAGAACGCCGACCAAGCCCAGGCGCGGAAGAAGGGCCGCCTCACCCGCCGTCTCCAGGTCTCCCGCGAACAGGATCGATCGGTCCTGCCGCCCCACAAGGGCCGCGATGGACCGGTCGTTTTCGCCCGCTCCATCGAAGCCGCGAAAAATCCGGACCGGCTCGGCGCCCGAAATCTCGAGGAGGGTGTCCCTCGCGATCTCGATCCGGGCGCCGCGGCGCGCGCGCAACGCCGAGGCGATCGTTCGCCGCCACGTGCCGGCTGGGTCGCTTCCGTTCTCCGCCCATCGCGCGAACCATCCGCGGGAGGCGAGCCACGGGAATCCGCCGAAGTGATCCACGTGCGCGTGCGAGAGAATCGCCGCGTCGAGAGGGCCCCGGCCCTCCGCGCGGAGCGCGGGCTCCACCACGCGCTCGCCCGAGTCGCGATCCTCGTTGGCCGGGCCCGCGTCGATGAGCACGGACCGTCCGCCCGCGAGGCCGACCCAAGCCGCGTCGCCCTGCCCCACGTCGAGGGAAAGGACGACGGTATCCGAAGAGGATGCGGCGGGTCCCTCGGGGAGAAATGGAACCGCGACCGCGAGGGCGAGCGCGACCAAGGTCCACCGCGCCGCCGACGCGCGGGCCGCCTGTCCGCAGCGCGCCGCTTCCGCCCGCCCCCACGACGCGACCAGCGCGACCGCCGCCCCGATCACCGCGAGTTCCGACGGCAGTCGCGGCACGATCCACGGCGTTGCGAGCGACGCCACGCGCGCGTTCAGCGTGAGAAGCAGAAGGCCCGAGGCGTCCACCGCTCCCCCAGCCGCGGCGGCGATGACGTTCAGAGGCGTGACGGCGAGCGCGAGGAACAGGATGGCCTCGGCCATGAACAGCGTGCAGAGCGGGATCACGGCGAGGTTGAGCGCCAGCCCCACGAACGGAACCGCGCCGAAGAGACGCGCCTGAAGCCCGGTGGTGCCCACCGTGGCGCCCGCGCTCTGCACGAAGAGCGACCAGGCGCCGGCGAGCCACCCCTCGATCCGCCCGCGCACTCCGCGCCGCGACGGACGCGCGGCCAACGGCAATCTGGAAAGCGAGCCGGTTCCCCCCAGACCCAGAACCGCGAGAAACGAGAGCTGAAATCCAGGATCCGAAACCGATCCCGGATCGAGGAGATGAAGGAGCAGACCCGCGAGACCCCACGCGGTGAACGGCCGCACGGATTGGCCCAAGAGGCGGCCGCTCCGGATTGCGGTCCATAGGATGGCGGAGCGCGCGGCCGAGGCCGGCGCCCCCACGAGCGCCACGTACCCCCAGAGCGCGACCAGCTCGAGCGCGGCTGCCGGCCCGGCGGAAAGGCGGAACATCGACGCGACCGCCGCGAGAAATCCCGCGACGATGCACACGTGAAGCCCCGAGATCGAAAGGATGTGGATCGTTCCACCCGCCCGGAACGACCGCTCGACCACGGGGTCGATGCCCGAGCGGTCGCCGAGGAGCATCCCCCGCGCGAGGGCGGCGACGGGCGGTGAGAGAGAAGCGGCCAGGACGCGCGCCAGGCGATCGCGGAGTGAGGCGCCGAGCGACGCGCCCCGTTCGGGCGGATCGGGCGGCGCCGCGATCGAGAGCGGATCGACGACGATGGTCCCCGCGATCCCGGACCGCTCGAGCCATCGTCCGGGGGCGCCGCCGCCCGGATTTCGCGCGTCCTCGGGCGGACGGTACCGCCCGGCGCAACGAAGCCAGAGGCCGGGAAGCATCCAGCGCGGCGGAATGGCGTCGTCACGCCATCGAAGGGTTACCGCCGCGCGGCATGCCGACTCCATTTCACCGACTCGGACGCGACGGACTTCAAACAGGACCGACGCGGGGGACGCGTCGATCGCCGTCGTGTCGAGAACCTTGCCCTCCACGACGAGGTCGGCGCCCGCCGGATGCACCGGGAGCGGCCGGGCCGCGAGATCCGCTTCGCCGGCGAGCGCCGCGCCGGAGAGCAAGAGCGCCGCCCATCCGAGCGCCGGCTCCGCGCGATCCGCGACGAGACGCCATCCGATGGGGCGCGCCGCGCCGGCCGCACGACGCGCGAGCGCTCCCAGCGCCAGCGAGAGGGCTCCCAGCGCCAGCGCCAAGGAGCGCGCGGGCGCTTCGAGAAGTGCCGGGATCGGCGCCGCGGCTCCCGCGAGGTGGCCCAAACCCAGCGCGATCCAGAGCGCGACGGGCACGGGCACGACGAGGCGAGGCCAGGAGGGACGCGCCATGCGTCCTCGAACGGGGAGTGTCTGCGGAGAGGCGGCTGGGGAGCGCCGCCCGAATCAGGTCGAAGGCCGCCGCGTAGGCCGCGGGACCTTACGACTCAATTGTGAAGCGGAACCGTGTAGATCTCGGAGTAGATCTCGCGACCGCCCACGCCGGTTGCCTTGAAGTAGAAACGCACCTCGCGCGCGGCGCCGCGCAGGACCTCGGGCGGCAGGAGCGCGGCGAACGTCCGCGTCCCCTCCTCGAGCCGCGTCATCCGCTTCGCCTGGAAGGTGCCCGCGGGCGAGGCCGCGTAGAGCCAGAGCGCCATGGCCGGGTCCCACTCGGATTCGGGAAGAGCGATCGTGAGCGGCGTGGGGTTCGCGATCGAGATGAAGTCGGGCGGATCGAAGTGAAGGGGCTCCGCGGAATCCGCGCCGAACTCCGCCGTCACGAACTGCTCGGTGTCCGACTTGATGTCGAGGACGGCGATCTGGGCGGGAAACCCGCGCCTCACGACGCGGACGCTGTGGGTGCCCGGCTTCAGATCCATGGTCGCCGGGGTGACGCCGCGCGCCACGCCGTCCACCCAGTACGGATCTCCCTTGCCGTTCTCGAAGCCCGTGTCGTTCAGCACCGCCGTCCGGACCGTGAGCTTGCCGTTGGCGGGAACCGGTCCCGCGTTCCCCACCAGCTCGACCGGCGCGTCGCGAAGCACTTCCACTTCCTGCGCGCTCATGGTGAGCCCCGGCCCTCCGAATCGGACCAGGTGGCGGCCCACCACGACGTCGTCCATCGCCAGCGGCGTGGTCCCCGCGTACACGCCGTCCAGGTAGATGTCCAGCGGACGCGCGGGATCCGACGAGCGGAAGGTGGCCTTGCCGTGAAGGGCGGGGTGGACGGTCAGCCGCGTTCCGGCGGTGACCTCGAGCGTGTCGCGCCACACTCCCCACGGGCCCCAGTCCAGCTCGACGCGATGAAGGCCCGCGTCGAGCGAAACGCCCACGAGCGGGGTCTTGCCCTCGAGTGGAACGCCGTCCACACGGACCGTGGCGCCGGGAGGCTCGGAGAAGATGTCCGCGAGCCCCAACGATCCGGCCGCGACGTGCGGCGCGGGCCCTTTCTCTCGGTTGGCGCCCAGAATTCCGGGCGCGAGCGATTTGATCAGGAGCGCGAGCGCGACCAGAGCCAGTCCACCGCCCGCCCAGAGCGCGAACGGCTCGTACCACGGCCGTTCTTCCCCGATCGAGGCGAGTCGCTTCGCACGGGGCGCGCGCGGACGCTCGTGCTCGATCTCAAGCTCCGCGCCGTCCGGCCAGCGGCTCGCGCCGTCCGCCGGGACGGTTTCGTCGTAGGCGGACTCATCGGGCCGGGGCGGTACCCGGTACTCCGCGCGGGCATCGTCCCCCACCAACCCCTCGGGCTCGATCGGAGCCGCGTACGGAGCGCGGGCCGATGGCGTCTCGACGGCCCGGGCCGCGGCGCGCGGAAAGGCGGGCTCGCCCATCGGAATCTCGTCGGGAAAGTCGGCCGGCAAATTCGAGTCGTCGACGCCGCCGGTGTCGCCCAGATCCTGGGTCCCCCGCTCGTCCGGCTCCACCATCGCGTCGTCGAGAACGCTGGAATCCAGCATGCGGAGCTCTTCGCCTCCGCGCGGCCGGAGCGGCTCGATTTCAGAGCGAGCCCGAAAGCGATCCCGGCATCCCTTCGGGCTGGGCCGGGTGCGGCGCGGACTCGTAGGCGGCGTCGCCAAGGTACTCCGGCTCCGCCTGAGGCGGCGCCGTCCGGATCGATTCGGCGACCTCCGCCAGATCGTCGGACTCGGAGGATTCGAGCACGCGGATCGCGAGGCGGCCCCGATCGGACGCGCCCTTCCGCCCCCGAACGAAGCAGCTGCGCGCCGTCCTGCGCCGTGCTCAGATCGCGCGCCAGCACGGCGAGCTCGCCGTCACGCAGCGGGCGGGTGGATAGCACGTAGAGATCGCCCGGGCGGAGGCCTCAGCGGGACGATCTCGATCCGCACCTGTGGCTCCGAGCCCAGCGCGCCGCGCGGCGCGTGCGGCCCGGCGTCCGCGTCCACGCGGCCCAGTCTCGAGAGAAGTCCGCTGCGGAATCGGAAGCACGGACAATCCCCCGCGCTCACCGCGACCGCATCCTCGCCCTGCAGAATCAGGACGAGCACCGACACCCATGGCCGGTCCTTCTCCGGCCGCGTCATCAGCTCGCCGTGGAGCGCGCGGAGCGCGCCGATCACGCGGCGCAGCGGCGAGTCTTCCGGATCTCCGGGCGCGCTCAGGGCGAGCGCGATCTTCTCCTTGACCCAGTGCGTCGGATCGATGAGATCCGTTGGTCCCATGAGACCGCGGGCCACGAGCGCGAAGCCCCGGTCGGGATCGAAATGCGCGAGCGCACCCTCCCGGTCGGGGCTACGAACAAGGCCGGCAATCCGGAACTGGGCTCCGAGCTCCGCCTTCATCACGTCGGCAGAATAGGAAGTGGCCGCCTGGGTGTCAACATATAGGGTTCCGCCGGCGGTGGCATACGGCTTGCAACCCCTGGTATTTACGGATGCGGGCGCCCCCCTCGGCGGGCCGCCAAGTCATGAGGCGGCGGCCGGTGGGCCGGGGTGACGCTTGCATTTTGCATTGAAGTTGGGTAGCGTGCATTGTCTGCGGTACGCCGTATCGCAGCGTTCGTTCACGTCGTCGGACGGCTCCACCAACGTGGCCTCGAGTCCGATCGACCCAAAAACTCCCAAGCGGAGGCCCCGTTGAGTCTTCTCCGGTCCCTAACCATCACCCTGCCGGTCATCTGGATTGCCGCGGCCGCCGGTTCGGCGGGCGCGTCTGCCTTTGGCCCTGACATGCCGGGCTGGAGCCAGTCCGAGCCCGCCCAGGCCCAGAGCGCGTCCGATTCCCATCCGGCCGAATCCGATCCACTCACTCCGATCCGGGCGAAGCTGGCCAGGGCGGAAGGGCTCGCCCATTTGGGTGATAACACCCAGGCCTACGACCTGGCGGATGAGGCACTGGACGACTTGAAAGATATCCCCTCGTCGGGCTCCGGCGCGGTTTCGCTTCGCGAGCGCCTCGAGGATCTCCGCGACCGGTGCTCCCGCACCGCCGACGACGAGGCGGACGTTGCCGACGGCGCGTCTTCCGATACCCGCAAGCTCAACCCGGTCGAGGCCGAGCGGAACGACCGCGTGGACGCATGGATCAACTACTACACCGGCCGCGGCCGCGAGCGCTTCCAGCTCTGGATCACCCGCTCGGCTTCCTACATGGATCTGCTCACGAAGAACCTCCGCGCCGAGGGCGTGCCGGAGGAGCTGGCCAATCTGGTTTTCGTCGAGAGCGGCTTCAACATGCACGCGAAATCGGTCGCGCGCGCGGTGGGCCCGTGGCAGTTCATCCGCGGAACCGCGCGGCTTTTCGGGCTCGAGATGACGCCGTACAAGGACGAGCGGCGCGATCCCGAGCTGGCCACACGCGCCGCGGCCCGCTACCTGAGGCGCCTCTACGAAATGTTCGACGGCTCGTGGCCGCTCGCGCTCGCCGCGTACAACTCGGGCGAAGGCACCGTGCAGCGCGCGATCAAGCGGCAGCGGACGACGGACTTCTGGGAGCTCAGGCTCCCCCGAGAGACCAAGGATTACGTGCCGAAGTTCCTCGCCGCGATGGAAATCGCGTCCGATCCTCAGCGTTACGGCTTCGAAGTGCCCGAGAATTCTCCGCTGCGCTACGACGAGGTGCTGGTGGAAGGCGCGGTCGACCTAAAGGAAGTGGCGCGGGTGGGCGGCGTCGAGGTCTCCGAGCTGGAGCGGCTCAACCCGTCCTTCGTTCGGCATCGGGCGCCCGGCGACAAGGACGGCACATCGCTCAAGGTGCCGCACGGCATGGGCGAGGATGTCCAGCTGGCGCTCGACACGACCTACAACCCCAAGCCGCTCTCGAAGACCGAGATTCGGGCCGCGACGCGGGCGCACCGCGCGGATATGCGCCAGCCTGTCCGGCGGGGCCGCTCCGGGACGCACATCGTGCGGCGGGGCGAGACGCTCTCCCAGATCGGCCACCGGTATGGGACGAGCGCGAATCGCCTGGTCCAGTTGAACGGCCTGTCCAACGCGAGCCAGATCCGCGCCGGACAGAGGCTCCGAATCCGCTAGAGCGGTGACGTCGGCCGCCGGGTCGGATCGACCGGGGCCCTGGGCAAGGAACTCGCGCGCTCCAGCACCTCCCCGCTCGGAACGCCGCCCACGGGAAAATCCTCCTCCACCAGATCCGGCGCGATCCGGGCGTTTCTGCCGATCGAGACTCCTTCCGGTACGCGCGTCTCCTTCCCCACGATCGTGATCCCCGAGCTCAGGTGCTCGGGACACACGCGGTTCGGCACCACGGGCCCCGTGCCGACCACGGCCCCCCGCCCCACGTGGACGCGCTTGTCGCAGATCACGCGATCGAGGGTGGCTCCGGGACCGATCCAGGTGTCCCCCATGAGAATCGATTCGCGCACGACCGCCCCTTCCTCCACGACCGTCCCGGGAAAGAGAACCGAGCGTTCCACGGTCCCGTTCACGATCGCCCCGTGCGTCACGATCGAGGCGCGGACGCGCGCGCGCGCGCCGATCCGCGCCGGCGGGTTCTCGGTGCTCGGCGTGAAGATCGGCCAGCGGGAATCTTCGAGCGGAAAGGGCGGATCCGGCCGCAGCAGATCGAGATTCGCCTGGTAAAAGGAATCGAGCGTTCCGATGTCCTGCCAGTATCCCGGAAACGCGAAGCTCAGCACGCGTCCCTCGCCCACCATCTCCGGAAGGATGTTCCGGCCGAAGTCGTGCGCCGAGTTCCGCCCGGCGTCCCGCTCCAGATGCTCGAGCAGCGCGGACGCGCGGAACACGTAGACCCCCATCGAGATCTTTCCGCTCGGCGGATCCTTGGGCTTTTCGAGGAAGCCGGTGATGCTCCCCGAGCCGTCCGTGAGAACCACGCCGAACTGGTGCGCCTGCTCGATCGGCACCTCCGCGGTCGCGACCGTCGCGTCCGCGCCGCGCTCCAGGTGCGCCTCGATCATGGGCCGGTAGTCCATGCGGTACACGTGGTCGCCGGACAGCACCAGCAGGTGCTCGGCCCCGCGGGCGGTGATCCGGTCGCGGTTCTGCCACACGGCGTCGGCGGTGCCGCGGTACCAGTCGTTCTCGCTCCACCCCTGAAACGGCTGGAGCAACTCCACGCCGCCGCGCTTCCGGTCGAGATCCCAGGGCCGCCCGATTCCAATGTGATCGCGGAGGGAGAGCGGCCGGTACTGCGCGAGGATGCTGATGTCGAACACTCCCGAGTTCACGCAGTTCGAGAGCGTGAAATCGATGATCCGGTACTTCCCGCCGAACGGCACCGCGGGCTTGGCCCGCTTCTCGGAGAGAAGGCAGAGCCGGCTCCCGAGGCCCCCGGCGAGAATCATCGCGTAGCCGACGAAGCTCATCGAGCGCCTCCTCCCGGATGAACGCTCGACCCCGCGGGAATCCGGTCGCGCGGGAAATCCGCCTCGCGCACGCCCACGTCCACGAGGGAATTTCGCCCGATCCGCGCGCCGGCCGGGATCTCCGCCCCTTTCCCGACGAGCGTCAGGCCCGATCCGAGATCGCGCGGGAATTCCTTGTGGGGACCGCCTTCGCCCAGCCCCACCTCGGCGCCTTCGCCCACCCGCACCTGCTTGTCCACGATCGCCCGATGGAGCCTGGCCCCGGGCAGCACGCGCGTGTCGTGCATCACGATCGAATCCTCGATGACCGCCTCCGGTCCCACCTGAACCCCCGGGAACAGGATCGAGCGGCGAACCACGCCGTCCACCCGGCACCCGTGCGCGACGAGGCTCGAGGTCACGTCGCCGTCCCCGCCCAGAAGCGAGGGCGCGCGGTCCTCGCTGGGCGTATAGAAGTGCCAGTCCGGGTCGTGGAGGTTGAGCGGGGGCAACGGGCGGAGGAGATCCATGCTGGTCTGATAGTAGGAATCGATCGTCGCGACGTCGCGCCAGTAGCCGTCCATGGAGTCGGCGTACACCGGCTGCCCTTCGGCGATCATCGGCCCGATCACGTCCGTCAGGAGATCGACCCCCACGGAGGGATCGTCGAGGCGGCGCGCGAGGTCGCGCCCGCGGAACAGATACATCGACGTCAATACGGAGCCGCCGGGAGCCGCCCCGGCGCGCGCCGCGAGCGCCCGAACCTTCCCCGCGGAATCGGTCTCCACGCCGACGTACTGCTCCGGCTCACCGTCCGGACGGCGCGTGGTCACGATCGTGAGCGATGCCCGCCGGGCCTCGTGACGCTGGATCAGCGGGCCGTAGTCCATCTTGTAGATCTGGTCGCCGGAGAGGACGAGGATGTGGCGCGCCTGGGCGTCGGCGATCACGTTGCGATTCTGGACCAGGGCGTCGGCGGTGCCGCGGTACCAGTTCGTCTCGCGCTGCCGGACGTAGGGCTGCAGCAGCCGGATCCCGCCGTCGCGGCGGTCCAGGTCCCACGCGCGGCCGATGCCGATGTGTCCCTGCAGCGAGAGCGGCGCGAATTGGGTCAGGACGCCCACGCGCGTGAGCCCCGAATGGACGCAATTCGAGAGGCAGAAATCGATGACGCGGTACTTCCCGCCGAACGGGAGCGCCGACGCGGGCCGCATCCGGGCGAGCGCGAGGAGCCGCTCGTTTCTCCCGCTCGCGAGGATGAGAACGAGGATGGACGGTACGACGGTCACGCGGGCCCCCCGGCCGGGCTTACGACTAGAACGAGAACGACGCCGAAATGCGGTGGCTTGAGTCCAGATCTTGGTGATCTAGGTAGGCGTAGTCGAGTCCGATTTTCTTGTATCGAAATCCCGCGCCGGCCGAGAAATTCTGGGCGTCGAACCCGAAGCGGAGAGCCACCCGCCGCTCCAGCCAGTATTCCAGGCCCGGATGAAACTCGAACGTGACCGATCCGAGGCTGGCCTGGCTCGAGAGCTGCTCGTCGGCGAATCCGACCTGCACGTCCAGCGCCGCCGTGATGGTGTGGCGGTGGTTCTTGAAGTTGACGCTCTTCGCGCCGCCCACCCGGAGGGAGGGCGAGATGTATTCGTTGGTCCCCGTATTCCACAAGATCCGGGTGGTCACGGCGTCGGTCAGTTTGGCGCCCGCCGACCATCCGTCCTTTCCCACGTAGAGCGCGGCCAGATCGAGACCAAATCCACTCGAGCGGAGACTGTCGCCGAGCCACTGGCGGATTACCTTCACGTTCCCGCCGAGGGAAATGCCGCCGGTCAGCTCCCGCGCGTAGCTGAACAGAAGGGCCAGGTCGTTGTCGCTGTCGAACACGAACCGGCTCTCGTCCACGACCAGCCGGTCCTCCGGGTAGTCGAACTTGCCGTTCCCGTTCACGTCGATGATATCGAGGCCGCGCGTGTCCGGAATGTCGTCCACGCCGAGGCGGATCAGCGAGATCGCGATCGACTGCTTGGCCTTGTTCGGCGCGCCGACCGGCATGGTGTAGGAGAGAAAGTCGTACTTCACGATCGAGCCGAACTGCTCCGCGTGCATCGCGGTGACCTCGTGCTTGTCGAGCGTGGCGAGGCCGGCGGGGTTCCAGTAGGCGGCCGTGCCGTCGTCGGCCAAGCCCGCGAAGGCGCCCCCCATGCCCAGCGCCCGGGCTCCCGCGCCGATTCGGAGAAACTCGCCCGCGTAGCGGGTGGCGAAGGAGGGGGAGGGCCAGAGAACGGCGGCCGCAACGAGAAGCCAGGGCCAGCGTTGGATGAGGCTTGAGACGGTGGGGGTGCGGATCATGGGGGCAGCCGGATCTCCTCCGCGCTAGGGGGCGTGCCTACGGAAAGGACTACCCTGGGGGGCCCTTCCGGTTCCCCGGCCTCGCCCTTCAGGGGGCGGACTTCCGCCGCGACTTGGGGGCGACATCCTCCCCGTTCACCGAGGGCAGGCGGCGGATGCTGCGCCAGACGACGTATTGCTCGATCAGGTCCCGGTCCGGGTCCGCCAGGTCGGTGAAGTAGCACGCCATCTCGTAGCGGAGCTTCTGCCCGGCGCCGGTCCGCTCCTCGCAGCGCACGATCACGCCCTCGCACTGCAGCATCCGCTCCCGGCGCAGCCGGTTGCCGAACGGCGGGAGGAGAAGCGTGAGGGCCACTTTGGTGAGCGGCGAGAGAAACACGCGGCTCCCGAACTGGATACCGCTCGACGAGAGATTGATGCTCTCGGTCGTCAGAACCGAAGCGTCGTCCTGGCCGGCAACCTGCATCGCGAGCTTCGCCGGGATTCGCGGCGACTTGCGCCGTTCGCGGGCTGGCTTTGTCATTCCCTTCTCCTTGTCGGGGCTACCCGCTACCGGCGGGCCCTGCGACCCTTGCGACCCTTCGCCTTGGTCCGCCGCTTCCCACGCTTCATGCGCCCGCCCCCCGCTCTCTGGGGCCGGGCCAGACCCAATTCCACTTCGCGCCGGTTGACGTTCGCGCGCACCACGAGGACCGAGATCGCGTCCCCCAAACCGAAGCGGTGCCTCGAACTCTTCGACCGGAACGAGAACCCGTGCTCCGCCAGCGTCAGCGAGGGATCCCCGATGGAGCGCTTGGGGAGAAATCCCTCGATCCGCCATCCCTCGATCCAGACGAACATTCCGCCCGGGGTGACCGCGGAAATGACCCCGCGGACTTCCTCGCCGAGACGCTGCCGCGCGAACCGCGCCGCCTTCCGCTTCTCGACCGCCCGCTCCGCGTCGTCCGCCGAGACTTCCGCGTCGGACGTGCGCGCCGCCACCGAGGTGTCCAGCCATCCCGCCGCGAACTTCCAAGGATCGCCACCCGGCCGCGCGTTCTCGACCAGGTACCGCTTCACGATCCGATGGTTCGCGAGGTCCGGATACCTTCGAATCGGGGACGTGAAGTGCGCGTAGCCCTCCATCCCCAGTCCGAAATGCCCGACGTCCACCAGGTCGTATCGCGCCTTCTCGAGCGCGCGCAGCAGATAGAGATTCAGCAGGCGATCCTTCGCGCTCTTGCCGTGCGAGATCCACCGCCGAAGCTGCTTTGCGTCCGTCACGATCTGCGCCGGTCCCTGCCGCCCGAGGTACCGCGCCGCCTCGAAGAAGGCTCGCAGCTTATCATAGCGGGGCCGCTCGTGAATCCGGTAAAGAAACGGCAGCTCCCGCGCCCGCGCGCGACCGCCTACGATCTGATTCGCGAGCAGCATGAACTCCTCGATCAGCTCGTGCGTCGGCAGACGGGGCGCTTCGTCGAAGACGATCGGCTCCCCGCTCGCGTCGAGCTCGGGCTTGATCTCCGGAAGATCGAGCTCCAACCCGCCGTGCTCGAGGCGTCGCGCCCGGAGCGCCTTGGCCAAGCGGTCGAGGGTCCGAAGCGACGCGGCGCGCTCGCCGTTTCCCTCGCGGAGAAGCCGTTGCGCCTCGGGGTAGCTGAGCGACGCCGCGCTCCGGATCACCCCGTCCACCACGCGCGCGCCGTGGAGCGCGCCGTCGGCGCCGAGCTCCGCGAGGACGCTCACGGTGAGCCGGTCCTCGCCCTCGGAGAGGCTGCAGAGTCCGGACGAGAGCGCCGAGGGGAGCATGGGGAACGTCGTGTCGGCCAGGTAGACGCTGGTGCCGCGCGCCTGCGCCTCGCGGTCGAGCGCGCTCCCCGGGCGGACGTAGTGCGTGACGTCCGCGATGTGGATCCCCACGACGGCGCCGCCGCCGGGAGACTCCTCCACGATCGAGAGCGCGTCGTCGTGGTCCTGGGCGTCCGCGGGATCGATGGTGAGGACGAGGCCGCTCCGGAAATCGCTCCGGGTGGGCACCGCCTGCGCCACCGAGCTCTGGTCGTAGGAGGCCGCCTCCCGCTCCGCCTCCTCGTCGAACTGGATCCGGATTCCCTCCTCCAGCGCGACCAGGAGGCTGTCCTCGCGGGCATCGTCGTCCGCGAATACGGCCTCGACCGTCCCCTCGAGCGGCTCCGGCGGGAGTGCGGTCAGCCGGACGAGCACCCGCGCCCCGGACGGCGCCTCCCTCCGCGCGTGCAGCGTGAGGAGCACCTCGCGCGGGTACTCGGGGCGCTCGGGAAAGAGAATCGCCTTCCGCCCGCGCCCCTCGATCCGGCCCACGATCCCGTACCGGGTGCGTTCGAGCACCTCGAGGATCTCGTGCGCGTCTCCGTCCCGTCTCGATTCGAGGAAGCCCGCGCGCACGCGGTCGCCGTGCAGCGCCCCGCCCATCGCGGGCGGAGGGATGAAGAGGTCCTCGCCGCCGTCGTCCACCCGGACGAATCCGTAGCCGAATCGGGTGCATTGAAGCCGGCCCTCGAGCGTGCGCCGCATCAGGGCTCCAAAACGTAAGGCCCGGCCGTCCCTGAATGGGACATGCCGGGCCGAGTGCCGTTCTTACGGCGACGTGGACCGAGCCGGGAATTCACCCGATCAACGGAGCCGCTTCTTGTGCCGATCCCGACGGAGACGTTTCTTGCGCTTGTGCGTTGCGATTTTCTTCCGCTTCCGCTTCTTCCCGCTCCCCATCGCTCTCCTTTGCCCGCGCGCTTCAGCCGCTTCGGACCGCTCCCTTGAGCTCGTTCGACGCCTTGAACACCGGAACCAGCTTCGCGGGCACCATCACCTCGGCGCCCGAGCGCGGATTCCGCGCCTTCCTGGCCTTGCGCTCCCGCACCTTGAACGTTCCGAATCCTCGGATCTCGATGTGCTTACCTTCGCTGAGCGCCCGCGAAATGGCGTTGAGCAACTGATCGACGATCGTCGCCGTCTCGCTTTTGGAAATCTTGGTTTGGGTCGAAATCTCATCCACGAGATCGGCCTTGGTCATGGAGCCCTCCCACACGATTCGTCCCCGGCCGTGATTCGGACGGCGACGGCCAAGAATCTAGCACCGGCCACGGAACCCGTCAATCAGCGGAGCCGGTATTCCAGTCTGGGGCCGGACGCGGAAAGGCCCGCGACCCCTCCAAGCTGATTCATCTTGTTGTCGATGAAATCGAGGAGCGAGCCCCGGCGCCGGTCCTTGCGCACCACGGTCGGCCGTCCTTTGATCCCGCCCATCTTGCCCGCCATCTGGATCGCGTCGTCCAGATCGCCGAGGCGGTCGACGAAACCGTAGTCCATGGCTTGATCGCCCGTGAACACGCGGCCGTCCGCGTACGGGAGGATGTCCTCGCGATTCAATCCGCGGCCGTCCGCGATGGCATCGATGAACTGGTCGTACACATTGGAGAGAACGTCCTGAAGGAGCTTCCGCTCGTCCTCGGTCATCGGACGCCAGATGGAGCCGACGTCCTTGAACTTGCCGGTCTTGATCACCTCGAGCCGCACGCCCACCTTGCGGAACAGCTCCTCGGTGTTCGGGAAGCTCATGATGACGCCGATGCTGCCGGTGAGCGTTCCCGGATTGGAGACGATGGAATCGGCGGCGCACGCCACGTAGAAGGCTCCCGACGCCGCGACCCCCGCGAGCGAGGCGACCACCGGCTTTCCGTCGTCGTGCAGCTTCCGGACGGCCTCGTACATCTCCTGCGACGCGGCCACCCCTCCGCCCGGGCTGTCGAGGCGGATCACCACCGCGTGAACGGTGGCGTCCCGGTCCATGCGGTCGATCTGGTCCACGAAGTCCTCGGAGTCGTCGATTTCCCCGACGAGCTCCACGAGGCCGACGCGGCCGGTGAGACCGCTCAACGTGGGCTTGTCCCCGCTCAGAGCCATGTTCACGACGAGGAACGCCAGGCCGACCGTCGCGACGGTCCCCAGCAGGAGGAGCGCGCAGCCGAGCAGCCAGCGGTTCTTCGCCATGACCGGTTCCCCCTCCCGACGGTGAAGCGCGAATGGGAACCGAAGCTATCAGAGGGGAGAGCGCGACGCAAATGAGAGAAGGCGCCGAAGTCTCGCCTCGGCGCCTTCGAAGGGCCCTGGGGAGGGGGGCCCCTGGAGATTTTAATGTTCCCCACGCGCGCCGTGCATCCGGTGCCAGTGAAACTGCGTCGTCTCGTCGAGGGGATCAGCTCAGGACCGGACGATTCTCGCGAGCGCCGCAGGGAACAATCTGGTTCGCTATGTCGGCAACGCTTACATGACATTGCAACCGGTGTTCCCCGCGGGCCGCTGGCCGCGAGATTTCCTGTTCCCTGGTGGCCCTATACAGCCACGTATATACTATTATATATCAATGTTTTACGTCGATTATATGGAGCAATGCTTGACGCCCCGGAGGGTCGGGGCGAGAGGGGCCCGCCAAGGGCGAGCCGAGGCTCCGAAACTGGGGTTGGGACCGCACGTTCGCGGGGGAAAACCCCCAGGCTCAGCCGATCAGAAGGCTGGTACCCGTCATCTCCGCCGAGGGCTTCAGTCCCATCAACTCGAGGAGCGTCGGCGCCACGTCGGCCAGGATCCCCGAGCGGAGCCTTCGCGGCTCCCCGCCCGCGATGAGGACCGGGACCGGGTTCAGCGAGTGGGCGGTGTGCGGCCCGCCCGTATCCGGGTCGATCATCTGCTCCGCGTTTCCGTGGTCGGCGGTCACCAGGGCGAGGCCGTCCCGCTTCGACACGGCGTGGATCACCCGCCCGAGGCACGTGTCGACCGTTTCCACAGCCCGGACCGCCGCCGGGATGATGCCCGTGTGGCCGACCATGTCGGCGTTCGCGTAGTTCAGGACGAAGAATCCGTACCGGTCGTCCGAGAGACGGCGCTCGAGCTCGGCCGTGACCTCGAGGGCGCTCATCTCGGGCTTCTGGTCGTAGGTGGTCACCTTGGGCGACGGGATCAAGACCCGGTCCTCCCCGGCAAACGGAACCTCCTCGCTTCCGTTGAAGAAGTAGGTCACGTGCGCGTACTTCTCGGTCTCGGCGATCCGTAGCTGGGCGATCTTCGCCGCGCTCACCACCTCGCCGATCGTGCCCCGGAGCGGATCGTCGGTGAAGATGACCGGATACGGAAAGGTCTCGTCGTACTCGGTCATGCACACGTAGTGGAGATCGACCGGACGGTCCGGGCGTTCAAACTCCCGAAAGTCCGGGTCGGCCAGCGCGCGCGTGATCTCGCGCATGCGGTCGGGGCGGAAGTTGAACGCGATCACGGTGTCGCCGCTCCGGATCGAGCCGTCGGCGCCGTCGACCACCGTGGGCGTCACGAACTCGTCCCCCTCGTCCCGTCCGTACGCCGCCGCGACGGCTTCGAGCGCGGACGACGCCCGGTTTCCCAATCCGGATGTCATCGCCCGGTACGCCTTCTCGGTTCGATCCCAGCGCTTGTCGCGATCCATCGCGTAGAAGCGGCCCGAGACGGTCGCGATGGCCGCGTCGCCCGCTCCCCGGAGGGCCGCTTCGGTCGGGCGGAGGGACGCCTCCGCGCAACGGGGAGCCGTGTCGCGCCCGTCGAGAAATGCGTGGACGCGGATCCGGCGCGCGCCGGCCGAGGCGGCGAGGCCAATCAAGGCGAACAGATGGCGCTCGTGGCTGTGCACTCCGCCCGCCGAGACGAGGCCGATGAAGTGAAGCGTCCCGCCCTTGGCCGCGCGCCGCAGCGCTTCCATCAGAACCGGATTCCGCGCCAGCTCGCCGTCCGCGACCGCCTTGTCGATGCGCGTGAGGTCCTGATACACGATCCGGCCCGCGCCGAGGTTCAAGTGCCCCACCTCGGAGTTCCCCATCTGCCCCGCCGGCAGACCCACGGCCTCACCGCACGTCGTGAGCGTTGCCGCCGGATACGTCGCTTGAAGCCGGTCCATCACCGGCGTTCGGGCCAGACGGACCGCGTTGCCTTCCGATTTGGGATTGATACCCCAGCCGTCGAGGATGACCAGGCCGACGAGCCGTCGATGCTCCGCGTTCATGGAGCGAGACGGTACCACAGAAGCTCGGAGTCTCCCGATTCACGAGTACCCGACTGGGACCCATCGGGCTCGGCGAGGCCCAGGTCGGCGAAGGTCGCCTCGACGAACGTCGCGCCCAGGAGGCGCGACAGGCTTTCGAGAATCCCGGCGCCCAGGCGCTCTCCCTGGACGTCGCGGCCGAGAATCTCGGCCGCCGACCGGGCGTGACGCAGGAGCTCGCTTCGATCGCGGTCCGGCTCTTGTCGAAAGAGCGCCACGTCGCGGTGCCGGGACGTGAGGGGAACGGACGCGTGGCTTAACGCGGCTCCCCGCGTGAACCGCGAGGCGATCCCGGCCACCTTGAAGGAGCCGACGCGAACCTCGCCGCCGGCCGGTCGCGCGAAGCAGGACCAGGTCCCGGGACGCGCCGGCGCGCCCTCCCTCGAACGGATGCGCTCCGCGGTCAGACCGGCCGCGCGCAGCGCTCCCGCGAGCGAGTCCGCCACGGTCTCGGCGAACGCGCGCGGACGAAGCCTCCACGGACCGGGCAGGCTCGCCGCGACCGCGAAGGTCAGCTCGCCGTCGTGGAGTACCGCGTCGCCGCCGGTGGGGCGTCTCACGACGTCGATTCCGGCCGCCTCGATGGCGGCCACGTTCCATCCCGCCGGGAACGGTTCCGCGCGTCCCAGGCTCAGCGTGGGACGCGCCCACGAGTAGAGTCGAAACGCGGCGCGAGCCCGCGCGGCGGCGCACCACTCGAGAAGGGAGCGGTCGGCGCTCATTTGCGCGCGTCCGGATGCCGTGGTGTGCGGGAGCTGGTAGGCGGAGATCGGGCCCAAGATGGGCGACCTCAGAATCGGAGCAGGCCGAGCCAATCGTCGAGAAGGAACATCACGCGCCCGATCAGCAGGGAGATTCGCGCCATGACCGTGTAGCCGTACGAGGCGCCGAAGCTGATCATCAGGAAGTAAATGCCGACGCGCGCCGATCCCCCGAGGGCCCCTTTGTGCTCCTTGGAGAAGAAGAAGAAGATCAACGTGGTGAGCAGGCCGACCACAAGGAGCCAGTTCCCGAAGGTCGTCCAGAGATCGCCGCGCACCCAGAGCGGGAGGATGGTCCCGTGAACCTGCTCCACCAGGTCTCCCTGGCCGAAGCCGGTGATGCGAAGCGCGGGGTAGACGCCGAGGATGAAGGCGATGGGCCACCGCGAGAGCCAGTCGCCGCGCGGGAAGAAGCGGGAGAAGAGCATGATGCTGAGGACCATGGGAATGATCAGCAGATAGTGCCGCTCGTGCATGAAGTCCTGGAAGAGCGGCTGGATCATGTTCGGCCAGACCGACGACGTCATCGTGAGGACCACCCAGTAGCCGGCCGAGACCCCCACGAACAAATGCTCGCAGAACTTGTAGACCGGGTTGTCCTTGTACAGGAAGCTGAAGATTCCCAGCGTCAGGAGCGCCGCGATCCAGATGCCGATGGAGTGGCTCAGGTGCATGGCGGCCCTATCCCCTCGCCTTCTTCCGCTGCGGGAGGAAGGCCAGATTGCCCAAGAGGATCATGAACGCGATGAAGAGGTGGGCGAGCGACTGAGCGTCCATCCCGCGCGAGGCCAGCCCCGTATGCCCCACTAAGACTTCATACTCGGCGGCCCCCGCCATCCCGCCCAGGAGGCCGTGAAGCTGCCCCGCCTGGAGGTACGGGTAGTACTCGGGCGCGCTCACCGCGGTCACCCCGGCCACCATCGGAACGTGGAACCGCGAGACGACCTGCTGCACCCACTCCTTCGTGCCCGGGTACCCCGCGCTGATGCTCACGAGCAGGCTGATCTGCTGGAAGTTATCGATCCCCTTCATCACCGGGATCTGCGACACGGGCACGCCGCGATTGTCCACCGGGAACGTGGTCGGGATGCTGCTCCCCATCGAGGACATCACCAGCTCGTTCCCCACCTTGTAGCCCAGGTTCACGTAGTCGATGTCCTGCTTCTTCCCGTACTCCGCCGCCGCGATGCGGAACACCTGGTCCGTCAACGGCGGGCCACCCGGGTAGAGCTCCACCCCGATGATCTTGATGTTCCGGCTCATCAAGTGCCGGACCGCGGCTAGGTGCATCGGATAGTTCTCGGCGGTCGTCCCGGGATCGTAGTCGCCCGCGACGAGCACGGTCGACCCCTCGGGAACCCGCTCGATAGCGTCGTAGAACCCCTTCGCGCGGTGACTCGGAAGGATCGGAGCCAGGTGAAAGCCGAACAGCAGAGGCACCACCACGAGAAGCGCGACCGCGAGGAAGATCCAACGCCGGTCCAGGGTCTGAAGCGCGGTCAGCACGCTCACGTGGTCCCATCCCCGCCGTAGGTCTTCTCAAGACCCAGGATCAACCGGATGCCGGTCGCCATCACGCCCAGCGCGGCGCCGATCAGAATTCCCCGCTTGGCCGCGTTCTGGGGTATCTCCATCAGCCAATCGGCGGCCGCCGGGATGTACGGACTGATCGCATTCCCGATCGGAACGCGGCCGATCATGAGAATGAACGCCGCGATCGCGAGAAGAAGCGCCTCCATCGAGCGGATGCGGAACGCCCGGAACGCGGCGGACGCGATGAAGAACGCGAGGAGCGCGAACATCGTGGCCGCCATCGACGAGTAGAACGTTCGATAGATCCACTGGAAGTGGGAGGTCGCGTCCGAGTACTTGGAGCCCTCGGAGAATCCCACCACCATCGTGACCAGGAGCCCCACGATGAGCACCACCTTGTACAGCCAATCGCGCTCCCGGCGCCGGATCTGCGTGCTGTTGACGCGGAGGAGGTTCGCGACGCCCAGCACGTAGGTGCACCCGACGACCGCGATGGCCCAGCCCTGCATGTCGCCATAAATATTGTGGACGTTCGGATGGGGCACGAAGAAGCCGACCAGGCAAAAGAGCCCCGCGCCCAGGGTGATGAGAAACGGGATCGTGCGCTTCATCGGGAACGCCTCATTGGGTCGCGAAGAACTCCCCAAACCAGGTTTGGCCGAAGGTGGCCAGAATCGAGCCCAACGCGATCACGATAATCAGGACGATCTTGACCGTGTCCGACGCCTTGAGGCTTCCCAGCAGGCGGTTGTCGTTAGACAGGAGGGCGCTGGCCGCGTAGTACTCCTCGCCGATCAACGTGTAGTCGCAGGCGACGACGAAGAACGGCATCTGGTGCACATTCGCCGTTCCCGCGATCTGAATGGCCCCGATGGCGTGCCCGGTCTCCGCCAGCAGAAGTGATTCGGCGAAAAACGCTCCAAGGAGCAGGTTCGCGGCGGGGCGCTCCCGGAGCATGATGCCGTTCACGGCCGCGACGTATGCGAACTGCTCCGACGTGAGGTAGCGAACCTGGTCGCTCTTGTAGGCGTCGGTTCGGCCCACGTCCGCGTACGCCGACTTCACCACTTCCTCCGCCACCGTATAGACGCCGGGAGAATTGGTGGGCACCATGAGGTCGGTCTCGTACTTCGCGCTCATTTTCGCGACGCGGGAGAGCAACACCATGCTGGCGATCGTCTGGATGTCGTCGATGTCCTGAACGCCCGGCACGTAGAGAACGCCCTTCCCCATCTCGGTTGCCCGACCCACGGCCTCTTCGATGGCGTCGAGCCCGGCGATCTTGCGGAAGGTCCAGCGCTTCCCCTTCTCCGCCTGCCAGATGTAGTAGAAGAGGAGCAGGAAGAACGCGCCCGCGACGATGAGGACGTTGAGCTTGGACCAATCGAATTTGTTCGCCACGGAATGGGCCGGCGCGGAGACCTGGGAGTCGAGGTCCGGCTGCGCGGGCTGAGCGATGAGCTGATACTCGTACGCGGTCCCCGTGTGCGCGTTGTCGTCGCGCCAGCTCTGGACGGTCCCCTCGATCGTGCCGATCGGCGCGAAGGCTCCGCCGCCCTCCCGCCGGATCACGACCCATTGCGGCGGAGCGGACGGCGCGGTCCAGCTCAGCGTGACGCTGTTGCCGCCGTCGTTCGGGGTGTCTTGAGCCTGGATGGGAAACGAAACAGCCGGGGAAGGAGTACAGCAGAGCCACGCGAGGAGCGCGGCGGTCGCCAGGAGCCTGCCACCCTGCATGCCCAGCACGCGAAAAGAAACCCTCCCTACGTGGTGCGGCGGCCGGCGGACATCGCTACGTTAGGCTCGGAAGCGCCGCGCTGTCAAGGGCCATCTCCCGTCCCCAACCCGTCTTGGGGGGTTCGGTCCGGTTACGTTTCGATCATCTCCACGTTGGCGCGCGGCAGCATCGAGCGGGAGCCGTTCCCGAAGTCCACCTCCAGCACACGAACCTTGGCCTCGGTCTCGAGCGCCACCAGCTCGGGCGGCAGCGCGGTCACCTTGCCGAGCCTGCCGAAGTGGGGCTCGCGGATCACGCGGATGACGCTCCCGACCGCGAGCCCGCCGTGCTCCGAGCCGTCGTGCGACTCCTCGCGGGGTGTCGCCTCGTCGAGCCGGGCCGCGATGATCTCCGGCCGCAGCACCCCCGCGCGGATCTGGGTGGCGCCGCTCACGGAGACCTTCCGGCCCTCGCAGCTCTTCAGCAGATCGAAGGTTCGCGCGGCCATCGGGATTTCGCCGAACCCCTCGGTGACCACGAGCGTGATGCCCATCTCCTCGGATCCGGTGATCGCCACGCCCAGGTCGTAGCCGAGGAGCTCCCGCAGGTCGTGGTCGTCGAATCCGCCCACCACCACCGCCGTCGCGCCGAGCTGGATGGCCTTGCGCAGCACCTTGGTGGAGACGTGGGAACCGCCGACGATCACCTTGCCGCGGGCGCTCTCGTCGAGCATGGACTCCTGAAGCACGTCGCCCGGGCCTTGAACCGCGACATGGAGGATTCCCGCACGTCTCGCCGCCGACGCCGAAGATGCCCTGGATGAACGTGCCGCGAGTCTCCACGATCACGCCCTCGCCTTCGTGGACGTCGACGACCGTGCCGTCGACGAACGCGTCGACCTCGACCGGAATCGGCGGCTCGCGCAGGATGACCTGGCCGGTCACCGTGGAGACGCTCTCGACCGTGCCATCGGTCGGGCGCCACGCACTTCGAGCGGAACAGCCCGAAGAAGGATCTTGCTCTCCGCGATCACCTCGCCTTTCTTCACGGTCGATCCGATCGGCTTGACGAGGCACTCCGGAACGTCCTCCGGCAGGACCCCGAGGAGGTTCGCGGCGTTCACGGTCTGGACGTTGCCGGGCAGCTCCGTGCGCGCGACGATCGTCTCCGCCTGGACCGACTGGCCCTTCGTGACCACGACCGAGCCCGTGAGCGGGAGCCGCCGCTCGCGGCGCACGGTGGTAAACGCGGCGACCTTGAGTCCGGGGGTGTAGGAGTGGGCCATGGCTACGCCTCCACCGCGGCGGCGGGATAGACCGCGAGCGCCTCGTTCCACGCGCTCAGCTTCGTCGAGCCGCTTCGCGGGATCCTCGGGGAGCCCGAACGGCTGACGTCCGCGGCAGTCGAAGATCAGACCGACCACGCCGCCCTTCAGCGTGACCGTTCGCTCCTTGCCCTTCCCCGCGCCCACGTCGAGCCCCGTCTCGGGGGACAGCACCGCCTGAACCGAATCGCCCTCGGGCAGCGGAACCAGCTTCAAGGATCCGTACGGAATCGAGAGCGTCTCCTTCCGTCCGTCCGCGAACTGGAGCGAAACCCGAAGTGCGGCCGCCCCGTCCTTGCCCGGCCCGACCGGCGCGACGCCGGTGCCGAGGCGGATCAGGCAGTCGCTGCTCGAAGACCTCGGTCGCCGCCTTCGCGTGCACCGTCGAGAGCACGCCGAGCTGCGGCATCATGAAGATCGAGTCGACCGCGAGCTCGGTGACGCCCTCGGGCAGGAACGCGTCGAGCATCATCAGCGCCGCCTGCACGCGGCGCGGCGCGTGCGAGAGCACGCCGCCCGAGCCCGACGAGCAGGTCGAGGTCGATGCAGGTTGACCAGCGTCTCGCCGCTCGCCGGTCTGCTCGAAGGTGTCGGAGATCGTGCGCTCCTGCTGCACGCCCTTCAGGCCCGACCGCGAGCGCCTTGTGCTGCTCGAAGGCCAGCCGCAGCGCCTCGCGCGAGATCGCCTGCTCGATCATCAGCTCCTCCAGCGTCTGCGGGATGGTCGTCGGGCGGATCATCTTGTTCTTGATCCGGTTGCGCAGGTCGGCCTCGTCCGATCGCGAACGGCACCCAGCGCAGGATGTTCGCGAGCCCGGCCTCGGCGAGCACGTTCGAGACCGAGTAGCTCATGCCGAGGTTGGCGGTCACGGTGCGGTTGAAGACGCCCTGGAAGCACCGAGAAGACGTCGGTGGTCGCGCCGCCGATGTCGACGCCGATCACCGTGATCTTCTCGCGCTGGGCGATCGTCTCGATGATGAGCCCGACCGCGCCCGGGCGTCGGCATGATCGGCACCGGCGACCAGGTCATCAGCTTCTTGTAGCCCGGCGCGTGCGCCATCACGTGCTCCATGAACAGGTCGTGGATCGCGTCGCGCGCCGGCCTCAGGTTCTCGCGCTCGAGCGCCGGGCGCAGGTTGTCGGCGATCACTGAGCGCGGTCTTGCTCGCCGAGGCGCTCCTCGCACGATCCGCGCGCGCGTCCTTGTTGCCGGCGTAGATCACCGGCAGCTCGTAGCCGGCGCCGAGGCGCGCCTTGGGGTCGGCGGCGGCGAGGAGCTCGGCCAGCTCGACGACGTGCGGCGTCGTCGCCGCCGTCGGTGCCGCCGGAGAGCAGGATCATGTCGGGCCGCAGCTGGCGGATGCGCTGGATCTTCTCGTGCGGCAGGCGGCCGTCGTTGGAGGCGATCACGTCCATCACGATCGCGCCGGCGCCGAGGGCGGCGCGCTGGGCGCTCTCGCCGGTCATCTGCTTGCACGACGCCCGACACCATCATCTGCAGCCCGCCGCCGGCGCTCGAGGTGGAGAGGTAGAGGTCGACGCCCTCCGTCGCCGTTCTGCGGCGTGATGATCCGCTCGCCGTCCAGGATCTTCCGGCCGGCCAGCTCCTCGACCTCCAGGACCGCGTTCAGCACGCCGCGGGTCACGTCCTCGAACGGCGCCTCGACCGTGGTCGGCGCCTCGCCGCGCACGACGAGGCGGTACGTCGTCGCCGCGCTTCTCGATCAGGATCGCCTTGGTGGTGGTGGTCCCGCAGTCGGTCGCGAGAATGGAATTGAGCGTATCCGCTTTCGGAATCGTCACGAAGCTCCCTTCTCCTTCCGGGCCGCGCGCTCTTCGCGCTCCCGATTCCGGCGCTCCCGATCCGCGCGCCGCTCTTCTTCGTCCTTGGTCTCGATCTTCACCAGCAGCACCTCGATGTTCTCCCGCCGCTCCAGAAGCGCCGCGAATCGCTCGTACTCCGGCACCGAGAAGAGCGCCCTCACCATCGGCTCGAAGAAATAGAGCGCCTGGCTGCCTACGAACGAGAGCGGCTTCACGGACTCCAGGAACAGGATCGCGGGCACGGTCATCCGCCGCCGGACCGCGAACTCGGCCAGGCGATCGAGGAGCCGTTCGTCCTCGGGCGCGAGACCCCCTTTGGCCCCGACCGGAGGCGTAGGGTCAGGTTCCTTTCGTTCCGCGGCCGACCCGCGCTTCCACGAACTCCACCACTTGATCGCGATTTCCGCCATTCGCTTCGAAGAGGAGGCGGACTCCGCGATACGCCTCGAGCCAGCTCTTCTGCTCGAACGGGCTCAGGAACACCCCCGTCCGGTCCACGGTCATCCGCCGCATCTCCGACCACGGCCGGGCGCGCATCACTCCAAGCGACCGAACCTCGACCGATTCATCCGTCAGCCGGTAGCGGGTCGGGCAAAGAAACGACGACAAGGACGCCAGCACGAACGCCGGCGCGGCGATGCCGAGCAACCGGTCGCTCGTGCCGCGGTGGACCAGCCACCCCAGCACGACCGCGGAGGCGACCAGGACGACCGCGGCGAGCGGACGTTCACGGGCGGGCCACGCCGTCCACGTCAACTCGTCCCCATCGTCGAGGGCGACCGGCTCAGGCGGCGCCGGCATCGGCCTCGGCGTCCTGCCAGCGTCAGCGTCAGCCGCCGCGCGGCGCGCGCCTCGTCGAGCCGGCGGACCGGCGTCTTCGTGGGCGCGGCCTTCACCTTCTCCGGATCCTCGATCGACTCCTTGTCGATCGTCAGGAGCGCGTCCGCGAACCCGTCGAGGCTGGCCTTGGTCTCGGTCTCCGTCGGCTCGATCATCAGGGCTTCGTCCACGATGAGCGGGAAGTACGTCGTCGGGGCGTGGACGCCGAAGTCGAGGAGCCGCTTCGCGACGTCGAGCGTCTTCACCCCCCGCGCCTTCTGACGGCTGGCCGAGAGCACGAACTCGTGCATGCAGTGCCCCTCGTGCGACGGAGCGTAGGCCCCCTGGAGCCGCGCCTTGAGATAGTTGGCGTTCAGGATCGCCTCCCGGCTCACTTCCGAGATGCCGCTCGCGCCGAGCGAGCGCATGTAGCAGAGCGCGCGGACGAGGATGCCGAAGTTCCCGTAATGCGAGTGGACCCGGCCGATCGAGCGCGGCCGGTCGGTCGCCCAGCGGTACCGGTCCCCGTCCACCCTCTCGAGCACCGGCTGCGGCAGGTACGGCTCGAGCTCCTGGCGCACGCAGAGCACGCCGCCTCCGGGACCTCCCCCGCCGTGCGGGGTGGAGAACGTCTTGTGGAGGTTGATGTGCACGAAGTCGAACCCCATGTCGCCCGGGCTCGCGAGCCCCACCATGGCGTTCAGATTCGCGCCGTCCAGGTAGAGGAGCGCCCCGGCGTCGTGGATCCACTTCGCGATCGTGCCCACCTGGCGCTCGAAGATCCCGAGCGTGTTGGGATTCGTGAGCATCATCGCCGCGGTCTTGCTCGAGATCGCCTTCTTCAGAGCGTCCAGATCCACGCAACCGTCCCGGCCCGAAGGGATCGTCACGACCCGGTATCCAACCTGGTGGACCGTCGACGGGTTGGTCCCGTGGGCCGAATCCGGGACGATCACCTCTTCCCGCGCGTCCCCCCGGTCCCTGTGATAGGCGCGGGCCATGAGGATCGCGGTCAGCTCGCACTGCGCCCCCGCGGCCGGCTGGGTGGTGATCGCGGGCATCCCCATGATGGTCCGGAGCCACTCGTGGAGCTCCCACAGGAGCGCCAAGGCCCCCTGCGCGGTCTCATCGGGCTGCATCGGATGGAGCATGGCAAATCCAGGAATTCGAGCTACTTCGTCGTTTAGCTTCGGGTTGTACTTCATGGTGCACGACCCGAGCGGATAGATCGCCTTGTCGATGTGATGGTTGAGCGTGGAGAGGTTGACGAAGTGGCGAACGGCGACGGGCTCGGAGACCTCTGGGAGTGCGGGCGGCGCCGCGCGCCGGCGGTCCTGGGGCAAAAGCTTGGCCTCGCCCTGGGACGGAATGTCGAGCGGTGCCAGCCTGGGGCCACGATGCCCCGGCACCGACAGCTCGCGGAGGGTCAGTTCCGCCACGCGGCCTCCTCGGCCGGCTTCGCCGACGCTTGGACCCACGCCGCGAGCGCCTCGACGTAGCGATCCATCTCTTCCTTGTTCCGCTTCTCCGTCACCGCCACGAGGAGGTCCTTGTTCCGCGCCTTGTCGAAGCGGGAGAGCGGGATCCCGGCCAGGATCCGCTTCTCGAGCGCCGCCCGCGCGAATCCCTCCGCGCTTCCCGGGAGCCGCACGACGAACTCTCGAACGAACGGAGCATCCCCGTTGGCGAGCGACACGCCCGGGATCGACGCAAGCCGCGACGCGAGGTAGTGGGTCCGCTCGAGGCACTGGAGCGCCACGTCGCGAAGCCCCTGCGCGCCGAGCAGAGCCAGATAGACGGTGTTGCGCGAGGGACATGAGTCCCTGGTTCGTGCAGATGTTCGACGTCGCCCGCTCGCGACGGATGTGCTGCTCGCGCGTCTGCAGCGTGAGCACGTAGCCGCGCTTCCCGTCCAGGTCCACCGTGAGCCCCGCGAGGCGCCCCGGCAGCCTCCGGACTTCGGATTTCCGAATTGCGAAGAACCCGACCAGGGGACCGCCGTAGCCCATCGGAACGCCGAGGGCCTGTCCTTCGCCCACCACGATGTCGGCGCCGTCGGCGCCCGGCGGGGTCAGGATGGCGAGCGACACCGGATCGGCCACCGCGATCGAGTACGCGCCGGCCCGGTGCGCGGCCTCGGTCAGCGCCTTGCCGTCCTCGACGATTCCTTCGAAATTGGGCTGTCCCCACACGACCGCCGCCACGGACTCATCCCCGCCGCGCCCAACCGGCGCGGCGGACGTCCGGCCGCCCGCCAGCGGAAGCTCCGCCAGCTCGAACCCCTCGGCCGACGCGTACGTCGCGAGGACCGCCCGGTAGTGAGGGTGCAGCCCCGCCGAGACGAGCACGCGCGAGCGTCCCGTCGCGCCGACCGCGAAGTGACACGCCTCCGCCACGGCCGTGGCGCCGTCGTACATCGACGCGTTCGCCACCTCCATGCCCGTCAGCTCGCGGATCATCGATTGATATTCGAAGATGGCCTGCAGGGTGCCCTGCGCCACCTCGGGCTGGTACGGCGTGTACGCGGTGGCGAACTCGGAGCGCGACACGATGGAACGGAGCGCCGCGGGAATGAAGTGGTCGTAGATGCCTCCGCCCATGAAGCAGGCGTAACGACCGGCGTCGGCGTTCCGGGCCGCCCACTCCTCGAAGCGGCGCGCGATCTCGTACTCCGCCATGGGCGGGTCGAGCGGAAGGGTCCCCGCGATCCGGAATTCGTTAGGAATCGCGGACCAGAGGTCCTCGAGGCTCTTGGCGCCGATCGTCGCCAGCATCTCGCGGCGCTCGGCGTCGCTGCGGCCGACAAAGCTCACGTGTGGGCTCCGAGGTGCTTCTCGTAGGCGTCGGCGGTCAGGAGGGCATCCGCTTCCTTGGGATTCGACATGCGGATGCGGACCATCCAGCCCTTCGCGTACGGGGCTTGATTCACCAGCGCCGGATTATCCTTGAGGTCGGTGTTCACGGCGGTCACCTCGCCGCTCGACGGGCGCGAAGAGATCGCTCACGGTCTTCACCGCGTCGATCGTCCCGAATCCCTTCATCTGCGCGACCTGGATCCCGGGCTTGGGCAGCTCCACGAAGATCACGTCCCCCAGCTCTCCCTGGGCGTAGTCCGTGATCCCCACCACCGCCTCGCCGCCCTCCACGCGGACCCACTCGTGCTCCTTCGTGTAGCGCAAGTCTTTCGGAATGTTCATTCCGCTCTCCTGGGTTTCGGCGAACGAACGCTGCCCTCGCGATACATCGGCCGCGCGGTCACCAAGGCGGGCACGGCTTCTCCGCGGATCATCAGGTCCACGCGGGCGCCCGGCTTGAGCGACGGATCCTCGAGATACGCCATCGCGACGGGCCGGCCCATGCTGATTCCCATGGACCCGCTCGTCACCCGGCCGACGGGCCGGCCGTTCACGGAAACCTCGGTGCCCGCGCGCGCGATCTTGTCGCCGTCGAGCACCAGCCCCAGGAGGCGGCGCTTCACGCCCTCCGCCTTGGCGCGCCGGATCGCCTCGCCGCCGAGGAAATCGGGCTTATCGATTCGAACCGTCCACGCGAGGCCGGCCTCGAGCGGGTTCGTGGTCTCGTCGATGTCGTTTCCGTAGAGGCAGTAGCCCATCTCCAGCCGGAGCGTGTCCCGGGCGCCGAGACCGATCGGGCGGATGCCTTCGGCCTTTCCCGCCTCGAACACGCGGTCCCAGAGCGCGAGCGCCTGCGGCGCGCGGACGTAGATCTCGAATCCGTCCTCGCCGGTGTAGCCCGTGCGCGAGACGACTCGCCATGACTCGCCCGTCCCTTCCTGGAATCCCTCGTAGAACGCGAGCGACGTGGCGCGCTCGCCGTAGAGGCGCGCGATCACGGCCTCCGCCTTCGGGCCCTGAACCGCGAGCTGCGCCGTTTCCGCGTTCTCGTCCACGACGCGGACGTCGCTCGGGGCGTGGGCCTTGATCCAGGCGAGGTCCTTGTCGAAGTTGGCGGCGTTCACGACCAGGAACCGGTCGGCGCCGAACGCGTAGACGAGGAGATCGTCGATGATCCCGCCGGTTTCAAGGCAGAGCGGCGAGTAGACGACTTTCCCTTCGGGGATCGAGGCCACCTCGGCGGTGACGAGGCGATTGGCGTACGCGGCCGCGCCGGGCCCCACGAGCCGGACCTCGCCCATGTGGGAGACGTCAAAGACCCCCACGGACGTGCGGACAGCCCGGTGCTCCGCCACGATGCCCTCGTATTGAATGGGCATCTCGTGCCCGGCGAAGGGAACCATTTTCGCGCCGAAGGCGACGTGACGGGGATAGAACGGAGTCCGCTTCAAAGCGGTCGCGGCGTCGAGCATCCTCTTTCCATTGGGACAGTTGCGGCGTGAGAAAGACGGACTACCTTAGCACATCGACCGGAGATTTCAAACCGCGGCCGAGGCCGCGCGGCGCGGGGCGCGGCCCTGGCGGAGGAGAGGGCGGATCGCCTCGCCGGTGAAGGAGTCGGGGACGGCGGCGACGGCCTCCGGCGTCCCCTCCGCCACGATCCGCCCGCCCGCGTCTCCTCCCTCGGGGCCCAGGTCGAGGATCCAATCGGCCCGGCGGATCACGTCGAGGTTGTGCTCGATCACGATCACCGTGTTGCCGTGGTCGACCAGCCGGTCCAGGACCTCGAGAAGCTGCCTCACGTCCTCGAAGTGGAGCCCCGTGGTGGGCTCGTCGAGGATGTAGACCGTCCGGCCGGTTTCGGCCCGCGACAGCTCGGTCGCGAGCTTCACCCGCTGCGCCTCGCCGCCGGAGAGCGTGGTGGCCGCCTGGCCCAGGTGGATGTAGCCCAGCCCGACTCCGGCCAGGGTCTCCAGCTTTCGCCGGATGGCGGGAATCGGGCCCAGGAGCTCGAGCGCGTCGTCGACCGTCATCTCGAGCACGTCCGCGATCGACTTCCCCTTGTACGTCACCTCGAGCGTCTCCCGGTTGTACCTTCGCCCGCGGCACACGTCGCAGGTCACGTACACGTCCGGCAGGAAGTGCATCTCGATCTTGAGGAGCCCGTCGCCGGCGCAAGCCTCGCACCGGCCGCCCTTGACGTTGAAGCTGAACCGTCCCTGCGCGTAGCCCCTCACCTTGGCCTCAGGGACCTGCGCGAAGAGATCCCGGATGAGCGTGAAGACCCCGGTGTAGGTGGCGGGATTGGAGCGCGGCGTCCGGCCGATCGGCGACTGGTCGATCGCGACGACCTTGTCGACCTGGTCGAGTCCCAGAATCCGGTCGTGCGCGCCCGGCCCTTCCTTGGCGCCGTGGAGGGTCTTGGCCAGCGCGCGGTAGAGAATGTCGTTCACCAGCGTGCTCTTCCCCGACCCGGACACCCCCGTGACGCAGACGAAGGTCCCGAGCGGGAATCGCGCGCGGATCTTCTTCAGATTATTGTGCCGGGCCCCCACCACTTCGAGCCGCGCGCCGCTTCCCGACCGCCGCCGCTCGGGCATCGCGATCGCGCGACGGCCGGAGAGGTACTGGCCCGTGAGCGATTCGGCATGTCTCGCGGATCGCGTCGATCGTTCCCTGGGCGACCAGGTAGCCGCCCTTCCGGCCGGCGCCGGGTCCCAGGTCGACGATGTGATCCGCCGCCTCCATCGTCTCCCGATCGTGCTCCACGACCAGGACCGAGTTCCCGAGATCGCGCAGCCGGATCAGCGTGTCGAGGAGCTTTCGGTTGTCGCGCGGATGGAGCCCGATGCTCGGCTCGTCGAGAATGTAGAGCACGCCGGTGAGCCTCGA
Source organism: Candidatus Eiseniibacteriota bacterium (assembly GCA_963740415.1). Lineage (GTDB taxonomy): Bacteria > Eisenbacteria > RBG-16-71-46 > SZUA-252 > SZUA-252 > WS-9. The sequence continues at coordinate 303,134 of CAVUEC010000014.1, read as the reverse complement.
CCCGATCTGGGTCGCGAGCCGGATCCGCTGCGCCTCGCCGCCCGAGAGGGTCGACGCCGCGCGGTCGAGCGTGAGGTACCCGACGCCCACGTCGCGCAGGAATTCCATCCTCGCGCGAAGCTCCTTCTGGATCGGCTCCGCGATCGAGGCTTCCCTCGGCTTGAGCGACAGGTCGCGGATCGTCTCGAGCGCGCGGTCCACGGACTGCCCCGCCCAGTCGGCGATCGAGACGTCGCCGACCCGGACCGCGAGCGACTCCGGGCGGAGCCTGGCCCCGCCGCACGCCGCGCAGGGCCGCTTGGTCATGCAGGCTTCGATCTGCTCCCGAACCGATTCCGACGTGGTCTCCCGGTGCCGCCGCATCATCTCGGGGATGACGCCGTGGAACCGCCCCTCGTGGGACCAGACCTTCCCGCTCTTGAGCTTGAACTGGTACTTGAGCTTCTCGTCGCCGAGGCCGTAGAGGATCGCGCGCTGGGCCGCGACCGGGAGCTTGGCGAAGGGCGTGCTGAAGGAGATGCCGAGCCGCTTCGCGAACGCCTTGAGGATGCCCTTTGTCCACGTGCCGTCGGGATCGCCCCACCAGACCACCGTCCCCTCCTGGAGCGACTTCGACCGGTCGGGAACCACGAGGTCGGGATCGACCTCCATCGTCGTGCCCAGCCCGTCGCACGACTTGCACGCGCCGTAGGGGCTGTTGAACGAGAACGAGCGCGGCTGAAGCGGCTCGTAGGAAATCTGGCAGACGGGGCAGACCGCCGACGCGGACAGAGTCTCCTCGCCGTCCTCTCCGTGGAGCACCAGCGCCACGCCCTCCGCGAGCCGCGTCGCGCTCTCCAGCGACTCGTGGATGCGGCTCCGGCGCTCGGGGTCGGCCGACAGCCGGTCGACCAGAATCTCGATCGTGTGCTTGCGCTTCTTGTCGAGCGTGATGTCCTCTTCCAGCTCCACCCACCGCCCGTCGACCCGCGCCCGCACGAAGCCCAGCCGCCGCCACTGCTCCAGCTCCTTCCGGTACTCCCCCTTCCGGCCCCGCACCACGGGCGCCAGGATCTGGAGGCGTTCGCCCTTCCGGGCCGCGAGGAGGTGGTCGACCATCTCCTGCACCGTCTGGCGGCGGATCGCGCGGCCGCAGTGGACGCAGTGCTGGATTCCGATCCGCGCGTAGAGGAGCCGCAGGTAGTCGTAGATCTCGGTGACCGTCGCGACGGTGGAGCGCGGGATTCGATCCGGCCGTGCGCTGCTCGATGGAGATGGCCGGCGAGAGCCCTTCGATCTGGTCGACGTCGGGCTTCTCCATCTGGCCCAGGAACTGGCGGGCGTACGCGGAGAGCGATTCGACGTACCGCCGCTGCCCTTCGGCGTAGAGCGTGTCGAAGGCAAGCGAGGACTTCCCCGAGCCGGAGACGCCGGTCAGGACGACCAGGGCGTTCCTGGGGATGTCGAGGCTCAAGTTCTTGAGGTTGTGTTCGCGCGCGCCGCGAACCCGGATCAGATCCATGCGCCCTTCTTGGACGTCACTCGTACCGAAGCGATTCCACGGGGTCGAGCCGGGCGGCCTTGGCGGCGGGGTAGAGTCCGAAGAAGAGCCCGATCGCGGTGGACGACCCGAACGCCAGGAGAATTCCCCAGATGGGAACGGCAAAGGACAGCGGCGTGACCAGGTCGATCACCTTCCCCACGCCCAGGCCGACCAGCACTCCGATCACGCCCCCCACCCCCGTCAGCGTCATCGCCTCCACCAGAAATTGCCACAGAATGTCCCGCTGCCTCGCCCCGAGGGCTTTCCGAACCCCGATCTCCCTCGTCCGCTCCGTCACGGAGACGAGCATGATGTTCATGACGCCGATGCCTCCCACCATGAGCCCGATCGACGAGATCATGACCATCACGAGGTAGAAGGCCCCGGTGATCTGGCCGTAGAGGTCGACCAGGGCCTGGTCGGTGAAGATCGCGAAATTATCCCCCTGATTGTACTGGACCTTCCGCTGGCGGCGCAGCACCTCCGCGATCTGCTCGCGCGCCGCGTCGATCAGCTCGGGGCTCACGGGCTTGGCGTTCAGGACCATCCGGAGCTTGGGGCCGAAGAGCTTGTCCATGGTTGTGAACGGAACGAGCACGATGTCGTCGAGGCTCTGCCCCAGGAACTTGCCGCGGGGCTCGGCGATCCCGATCACCGTGAACGGCCGGCCGCCGATGTAGATGTCTTTGCCGATCGGATTCACGTGCGGAAACAGGGTCTCCACGTGGTCGACCCCGAGCACGCACACCGAGGAGCGGTGATCCAGTTCCGCCTCCGTGAAGCCGCGCCCGTTGTCCACCGCGTAGTTGTTCGTGACCATGTAGTCGGGCGACGTCCCGATCACGAACGTGAGGCGGCTCTCCGTGTCCTGGTAGCGGAGCCTCAGCTCGTCGAAGTTGACAGGCGCGACGGCCAGGACGGCCGGGCAGGATCTCCGAATCGCCTCCGCGTCGTCGGGCGTGAACCACTTCCGGCGGCGCAGGCTGTCCGGCATGTCGCCCACCCACGCGCCGGGCGCGAACGGCCGGATGTAGAGGACGTCGGTGCCCAGCGAGGCGAGCTGGGCCTTCATGCTCTTGTTCAGCCCTTCGATGATCGAGATCATCGCCATGATCGCGGTGATGCCGATGATCACGCCGAGGATGGTGAGGAAGGACCGGAGCTTGTTCGTCCGGAGCGACTGAAAGGCGATCTCGGCGCCTTCGCGAACCTCGATGGCCACCGGCTACTCCTGCCTCAGCGCCACGATGGGGTCGAGCGCCGCCGCGCGGGTTGCCGGGTAGACCCCGAAGAAGAGGCCGACGGCGGAGGCAACGGTCAGGCTGATCACGACCGACCAGGGCTGGATCGTGGCCGGGAGCGGCGTCGCCGCGCGGAGCAGGAGCGCGATCGCCACCCCCGCGAGGACCCCGAGCACGCCGCCGAAGAGCGATAGAACGACCGACTCGCTCAGGAACTGGGACAGGAGGTCCGAGCGGCGCGCGCCCACCGCCTTCCGGATCCCGATCTCGCGGGTCCGCTCCGTCACCGCGACCAGCATGATGTTCATGATCACGATCCCGCCCACGACCAGGGAGATCGCGACGAGCCCGATGGTGCCCGCGAAGATGCCGCCGGTGAGGGTCTTGTAGAGCGCCATGTAGGTTTCGGCCGTGGCGATCCCAAAGTCGTCCGGCTCGCCCAGGGGAACGTGCCGGGCCGATCGCAAGACCAGCCGGGCCTCGTCCGTGAGCCGGTCCAGATCCACGCCCGGGATCGCGCTGACGATGATCGTGAGCGACCGGTGGCCCCCGAACATCTTCTGGAACTGGCCGAGAGGGACGACGACGAGATTGTCCTGGCTCTGGCCCAGAACGCTCCCGCGGGCCTCGAGGACACCCACGACCATCAACTCGTGCCCCGCGACGCGGACCGACTGCCCGATCGGATCGGTCCTCGGAAAGACGGCGGTCGCGACCTCGGATCCGATGACGCAGACGGGCCGGCGGCGGTCGATGTCCTCTTCTTCGAGCGGGCGCCCCTCCGCCGTCTCGTACTTCCCGACCGCCTGGTAACCCGCGGTCGTGCCCAGAATCCGCACGTTCCGGAGGTCGACGTGTCCCACGTGGACGCTCTTGTTGGCCTCGACCTGGGCAACCACCTGGTTGGCGAGACCCATGCGGTCGCGGAGCGCGTCGGCCTCGAACGTGGTGAGGTCGTGGCGGCGCATCGCGTCGCGATAGGCGTCGTCGTCCGTGATGAAACCGAACTTGTCGATGTAGATGACCTGGAGGCCCTGCTCGAGAATCTTCTCGGAGACGTACGTGTTCACGCCGTCGATGATCGAGACCACGGCGATCACCGACATCACGGCCACGACGTTGCCCAGAACGGTGAGAACGGTGCGAAGCTTGTTCGCGCGGAGCGCTCCCACCGCGATTCGCAGGTTGTCGGCAATCGCGACCCACTGCTCGCGGCGCGGCCGCCGAATCGGGGTCATGCGGGAGCCGGTTGCGTCGGGCGCGCGTTCGCGCGGTCGCTCTCGATCCGGCCGTCGCGGAGCCGGATGACCCGGAGGGCCCGGGCGGCGACATCCTCCTCGTGGGTGACCAGAATGACCGTGTTGCCGCGGCGATGGATATCGTCGAGGATCGCCATGATCTCGAGCCCGGTCTTCGAATCGAGATTTCCCGTCGGCTCGTCGGCCAAGACCAGCGACGGAGCGTTCACCAGAGCCCGCGCGATCGCGACGCGCTGGCGCTGCCCTCCCGAGAGCTCGTTCGGCCGGTGATGCGTCCGGTCCCCCAGGCCCACCGACTCCAGCATGGCCTTGGCGCGCTCGCGGCGCTCCTTGGCGGGGCGTCCCGCGTAGATGAGCGGCAGCTCCACGTTGTGGAGGGCGTCGGCGCGGGGAAGCAGGTTGAACGTCTGGAAGATGAACCCGATTTCCATGTTCCGGATGCGGGCCAGCTCGTCGTCGTCGCGCTCGCGGATTTCGGTCCCGCGGAGCTTGTAGGAGCCGCTGCTCGGCGTGTCGAGGCAGCCGATGATGTTCATGAGGGTGGACTTCCCGGAGCCGGACGGGCCCATGATCGCGACGTACTCGCCGCGGGCCACGTAGATGCTCACGCCGTCCAGTGCATTCACCGCCGTGTCGCCCATCTCGTAGACCTTTCGAACGTCCACGATATCGATCAGGCTACCGTCCTTCGCGGACGTGTCGCCCGGCGCGCCGTTTCCCTGAAGCGTCTCGGTCACTTCGTCTCCTTGCCCTTCGCCAGCTTGGCTTCCTCGATCTTCACCTTCTGTCCGGGCTTGAGGGTTCGAAGCACCTTGTGCGGCCCCGTGACGACCTTCTCGCCCGCCTGTATGTCCCCGCTCACCTCGAAGTCGGTGTCGCTGGCGATCCCGGGCTTCACGCGCCGGAATTCCGCCAGCCCTTTGTTGATGACGAAGACGCCCTTGATTTCATCGTTCTTGGGATCCTTCCCGGTCTTCGCCGCGGTGGGACCCTTGTCCTCGGCCTTCGCGTGGCGCCCGGCGCCTGCCTTCCCCTTCCGGGCCGCGGCGTCCAGCTCCTCCTGGCTCCGGATCACGACGGATTGGATCGGAACGTAGAGGATGCTGTCCTTGGTCGCCGTCTTGATCTCCACGTCGGCCGTCATGCCGGGCCGGAGGCTCATCGGCGGCCGGTCGATCATGATGTCGACGACGAAGTTGGTCTGCTGCTCCTGCGTCGCCGCGTCCTCGATCGACGGTGAGTTCGCGATTTCCGAGACGCGCCCGGTCAGGCTCGTGTCGGGAACGGCGTCCACCTTGACCTTGGCCGCCTGCCCCATCGCGACTGCGGAGACGTCCGTCTCGTCCACGTCCGCCTCGACCTTCATCCGCGAGAGATCGGCGACGTTGAGGATGACGGTGCCGGGATTGTTCATGGTCCCGGTCACAACGATCTCCCCGCGCTCGATGGAGAGCTGGGTGACCGTCCCGTCGATCGGGGACTCGAAACGCGTCTTCGCCAGATTGTCATCCGCGGCCTGGAGGGACGCGCTGGCCCGCTCCACCTCTTCATGGCCCGCGTCGACGCGCGCCTTGTCCGTGTTGTGAAGCATCCGCGCCTGATCCAGCTCCTCCGGCGAGACGAGCTTCTGCTCGTAGAGGCTTTCCTTCCGCTTCCACGAGGCCTCGGACTGCTCCAGCGAGGCTTCGGCCAGGCGTAGATTCGAACGCGCCGCGGCGAGCGCGGCGGTCGCCTCGCGCGCCTGGGCCCGGTACTGCGTGTCGTCGATCTGGAGAAGGAACTGCCCCTTCCGGACCCGGTCCCCCTCCTTCACCGCGAGCTCAACCACCTGACCGGGCACACGCGCGCTCATCTTGACCAGCGTCTCGGGCTGAACCCGCCCCGGAGCGCGCACGGTCGATGAGATCGACCCCTTCTTGACCTCGCCCGCCTGGACCGAAGCTTGGGCGCCGGCCGAGCGCTTGAGGTTGGAGAGGACCACGAGCAGCACCACCAGAACGCCGACTCCAATCCAGACAATCCGCTTCGCGCGGCCGGTCATTCCAAACTCCCCATGGGTCTCCGTTCGATCGGGCTAATAGCGCTTCGCTCCAATCGCGAACTCGAGCCCCGCCTCGGCGATCCGCGCGTCGGCGAGAGCCTGGATGAGATTCTGACGGGCCGTGGCCAGCCCGACTTCGGCCGTGAGGAGATCCAAATAGGTACCCGCGCCCAGATCGTAACGGCCCTTGGAGAACTTGTAATCCTCCTCGGCCGAAATGAGCCCCTCGCGCTGCACTTCGATCCGCTGGACGGCTTCGCGCAGCAGGAACCACGCCTGCTGCACTTCAACCGCGACGTCCAGCTCGCTCTGACGGCGCTGCGACTCCGCTTCCAGAACCGCGCCCTTGGCCTGGCGCACGTTCCCCATGATGGACAATCCCTCGAAGATCGGCATGCTGGCGACGACGGAGCCACGCCACTGCGTCGCATAGCGGGTGTTCACGACCTCGTCCGGTAGACCGGGCGCTCCCCCGAGGTCCGAAATCGTTTCGTCGATCTTCGTTCGGTCGACGCCGATGTCGCCCGAGATCTTGGGCAGATGCTCGGCGCGGGCGCCGAAGAGGCCGGCCCGGGCCGCGTTCTCGGTCGCCTTCGCGCTCATTATGCGCGGCCGGACCGCCACGGCCTGGCTGATCGCCTCCGCCGAATCCGGGAGCACGATTCCCGCGTCGGCCAGCGGCTCCGCCGCGATCCTCTCGTTGGCCGTGAGGCCAAGAATCTGGCGCAGCCTGGACGCTTCGATCTCAGCCTGGCTCTCCGCCTGGAGGCGATCGGCCTGCGTGGTCGCCCGATGGGCGCGCGCCTTGAGCACGTCCCCCTTCGCGACCGTGCCGACCTGGAAGAGCGCATTGGCGCGGGTCTCCTCGTCGCGCGCCAGCTTCTCGGTATCGCGGGCAACCTGCGCGAGGCGGTCCGCCTTCAGAAGCGTGAAGTACTGCTGTTTCACCTGAAACACGACCTGGTTCCGCGCTTCCGCCTCGTCTTCGTTGCTGCCCGTTCGCAGATGATCTCGCCGGCGCTTCTCTTTGATGGCCGGAATGCTGATGATGTTCGACGTCGCGCTGGCGCTGATCGCTCCGTTTTCCTGCTTCTTCGCAAGGCCGTTTAGGGTGTTACTGCCAATCGTGACCACCCTCGTCGCGCTGAACTTGTCTGGCCGGGTTTGCGAATACGATGCCTGCGCGTCCACCGACGGGATGATCCCGCTCCAAGCGGAGAGCGCCGAGCCCGAGGCCTGGCGCGCCCGGGCATAGGCCACCAGGACGTCCGAATTCTGCTTGAGCGCCGTCTCGATGCAACGAGCGAGGCTCCACGGCACCCCGGGCGATCCCGTGAGCCCCACCATCAGGCTCTCCGCCGCCGTGGCGGGCGCGAACCGCACCGTGTCGCCCGGCGCCGGCGCCATGGGCGTGGAGGTCGAGTCCGACTGAGCCCACGCGGGTGAAGCCAACGTCGCGACGGAAGCCATCGCGACGAGAAACCAGATCCAAACGATTCCCCGATTCATCCGATTCTCCCAAGTGACGGTCCGAGGCAAACGAATACCCACGCCGGCTTGATACATACGTTTCATCTACCGCGTTGGTTTCCCGCCAGTTCCGGGCGGTTCAGCGCATTCCGGCGAGGAACATGCTGAGGATAAAGCCGGGCAGGACCACAAGGACCCCAAACCCGTACCCCTTCTTGGCAAACACCGAGACCCCGAGCGCCGAGATGGCGACGGTCCAGAGGGTCAGCGGGTCGGTCATCGTGTCCAGCACGCGGCCCCAATAGCCCATGTCGTCGCCGAACAGATTCCCGGCCCCCAGCCGGATGTCCATCGTGCCCTTGCTCACCCCGATGGCGGTTCGAACCAGCTGGCCCACAATTCCGACCACACCGCCCGCTACCGCCGCGCAGAGGTAGTGGACGAACCGGAGCCGGGCCCCGAGCATCAAGTTTCCCATGAAGAACATCACTCCCGAAATCACGAGCAGGACGAAGGGAATCGCGACGGCCGCGCTCACGGCGCCTACGATCGGGGCGGCGGGCGAGTCGAAGAACTTCTGCATCTGCTCGATCGCCTCGGGGGGCTTCCCCTGCGCTTCTGCCTTCGCGATGGCGTCGTTCGCGATGGCCCCCGACCGGAACAGAATCACCGCGAGGACCGCCTGCACCACGATGATCAGGATCAGCCCGATGAGAAACTGGGGCTTCTCCCGCTGCCGTTCGAACGTTTGCCGAGGCTGGAAGAACACGCCAAAGGCCGCGCCGAGCCCGGAGATCGGGGCCGGGGCGATCGCAGTCGTTTCGGTCCCTGGGGAGATTTGATCCGGCGTCATCTTACTTACCCTCCGTTATTTGTACGATTCTCCTCAAGGTAAACTGGAAAGGAATGGCCACCGTGCACTTCACCGGAATGTCGCGCTGCATTCCCGGCGCGAATTCGAATTCGTACGCCGCGTCGAGGGCGGCGTTGATCAGGATCTCGTTGGCGTTCGCCGCGGCGACCCAGGCCCGGAGAATCCGTCCCCGCTCGTCGATGTTCAAGTTCACGACCACCGTCCCCTCGGCACCCATGTCGCGCGCGGCGACCGGATACTCGGGCTCGACCCGGCGGGTCACCTGGGGCGCGCGGTCGTACGAATAAAAGACAGGCGGAGCTTCGTCCGCCTCGCCGGTGCCCAAGGCTCCCGCGGTTCCCGTTCCGTGCCCGGCGGCCGTAGCACTCGTCGCGGGGCCGGAGGGCGGAAGCTCGGCGGCCGCGCTCGAGGTCCGAACCGGAAGATCCGCGACCACGCGCTCGCGCGGCGGGGCCACAGGCCCGATCCCGGCGGGCTTAGCCGGAGCGGCCCCGTTGTCGAGCGTGGGGATCACCGCATCCACCAACCGGATCAAATCGACCTTCATCCGGAACGGCTTCGGCCGGTAGGGCGGCGCGACCGCGAAGACCGCCGCGTGGAGCGCCAGCGCCGCGGCGAACGCGTTTCGCATGTCGCGGTAGTAGCATTCTTTGAGTGGATGCCGCCCTATAAGCGCGCTCATGGCGCCCCCTTCCGGGTGGCGACCAGCGTGACCTGCGGGGCGCGCGCCGCCTTGATCTGGTCGATCAGACCGGCCACGTCACCGTAGGGCGCCCTGGAATCCGCGTGGAGCGAGATGGTGAGCCCCGGGTTGCTCCGGAGCTTATCCGCGAGTACGCGGCCCACATCCGAGGGCGCCACGCGCGCGTCGTTGAACGCCACCTCACCCGCCGGCCCCAGCGAAATTCGAATGGTGGTCTCGCGGCGAATCCGGTCGCCGGTCGTGGACCCCGGGAGCCGGATGTCCATCGCTTCGCGGCTCTTGATGATCGTCGTGCTCATGAAAAAGATCAGGAGCAGCATCGCGATGTCCGCCATCGACGCGGTCGGAATCACGTTGTGGTGCCGGACGCGCCTGCGGATGTTCACGCGGCCGCCCCCGTTCGAAGGGAGATCTGCCGCGCGCCGGCCAGCTTGATCTGATCCAGAGCCTCCACCAGGGCCGCGTAGGGCGCCCTGGGATCGATGCTCAGCGTCACGAGAAGCGAAGGCTCGACGCGAATTTTCGCCGTGAGCGCGCGCCGGAGATCCTCGAGAGAGACCGGCGTGCCGTTGAGCGAGATCGACCGGTCCGCGAGGACGGCGACGTTCGCGATCCGGTCGGGCCGCACGACGAGGCCCGCGGAGCCAGGCGCGGGAAGGCCGAGCACGATGCCGCGCTCGGCGGTCATCGTCGCGGTGGACAGAAAGAAGATCAGGAGCAGAAATGAGACGTCCGCGGTGGAAACGAGCGGGATCTCCGGATGGGGATGGCGCCTGCGGACCGGCTTCATCGGGACGACGCCGCGGGCGGATGGATGTTCGTCAAGAACCGCTCCCATTGCTTCGAGTGGGTGGTGAGGGCGTCGATCAGCTCGGCGCCCGACTCCTCCATGTCGATCACGAACTTGTCGATCCGCGACACGAAGTAGTTGTGCGCCGTCTGAACCGGGATGGCCACGATGAGCCCCGCCGCGGTCGTGATCAGCGCCTCGTAAATGCCGGTCGCCACGAGCCGGGCGGAGACCTCCTCCGCCGCCGCGATCGCCTCGAACGCATGGATCATCCCCGACACCGTGCCCAGGAATCCCAGGAGCGGGGCGATGTTCGCAACGGTGGCAAGCCAGATCAGGCCGCGCTCGAGGAGCGCGGTCTCGATGGACGCCGCCGTGGTGATGGCCTTCTCAACGGCCTCGGGGCCCTTCTTGGCCCTCGCGAGGCCCGAGTGGAGCACCGCCGCGATCGGCCCGCGGGTTCCGTGGAGCATCCGCTGGGCCGCCTCGAAGCCTTCCTCCTGGAGCACCCGGAGCAGGTCGTTCATGAGCCGCCCCGTGTCGGTCCTCGCCTTGGCGAAGAAGTAGAGCCGCTCCAAGATGATCGCCAACCCGATGACGGAGCAAAGCAGGATTGGGTGCATGAAGACCCCGCCCGTCCAATAGAGCTCCAGAATGCCGCTTTGGTTTGGAACGCGTCCCGCCGCCGCGTCCGCGGCCACCGCGACGCCGGCGGAAAACAAGCCGGCTAGAACGGCTGGGAAAGCGCGGAAATACTTATGGAAGCAGCGCTTGTCGGCTCCAGGCATGACCTTAGAGCCTAGGCCGCTCCCCCAATCGTGTCAAAGGTATTTGGGGCGCCGGAGACAGCGGATGGAGCCGGTGCGCGCCCCTTACAACCTGAACTCCACAGGGATCTCCACCCAAACCGCGACGGGCTTGCCGCCGAACGTCGCAGGCTTGAAGAGCCAGCGGGCGATCGCCGCCTTGGCCGGCTCCGATAGCCCCATGACGCCGCGCACCACGCTCACGCGCTTGACGCGACCGTCACGACCCACCAGTGCGTGGAGGACCACCCTGCCTTCGATCCGCTGCTCACGGCACCAATCCGGATACAGCGGCTCGGGACGGAACGTTGGGACCGGGGGCACCTCGTAGAGCACCGCCGCGGATTCCGGCGGATCGTCGAGGAGCGGCGCCACCAGTGCGGGGCCGTTCCCCGTGGGCGCCATCCCGTCTCGGGGATCGCCTCCAGGCGGCGCGGATATGGGCCCTTTCGGGAGAAGCTTCGGAAGAACAATCCGTTCCGAGGGGTCAACGATGCCCCCGCCGTCCGGCGTTGGCTGGGCCGGCGTATGCGAGTCGGGCGGAACGAAGGCGGGAGGAGGGGTGAGAACCGGCGGCACCAACGTCACCGGTGCGGCGTTCCACCGCGGCTCGAGGACCGAATTCCTGGCCTGAACCCAGAGAACCAGCGCGAGAAGGGTGAGGTGGGCCGCGCCGGACAGGACGAGCCCCGTGCGGAGATTCCGGCGAAACGAGGACTGAAGCTCCCGGGCCCCAATGGGCGCCCAGCCGGGGGGAGGGACGGTCATCGCGGTCATCGCGTCGACCTTTCGGGTCCCGGCTTCCTCCCGCCGCCCCGCGGCGGGCCGTCTCAGCTAGTGGAGGGGGAGTTCTCGAACGGAATGCGCCCGTTCAGTTCAGGTGGAAGTTCATGGGGACCTCGACCCAGACCGCCACGGGCTTGTTGTTGCTCAGGGCCGGCTTGAACACCCACTGCTTGATGGCCCGGATCGCCGCGTCGTCGAGCCCGGTCACGCCCTTCTTCACCTTCACGTTCTTGACGCGACCGTCCTTGCCCACGAGCACGTGGAGAAGGACCGTCCCCTGAATCTGGGCGTCGCGCGCGAACTCCGGGTAATCCGGCTTCACCTGGGTCACGGGGACCGGCTCGTCCTCGTAATAGACGAACTCCCCTTCCCCCGGCATGTCGTCGGATGCGATGACGAGCGAGTCCTTGCCCGCCTTGCCGAGACCCACGGGCTGCATGGACTGGGCAATTTCCTGCTGGGTCATGATCGTCTGCTCGGGGGCGGCATCCGCCACCGGCACCGGGGTTCCGATCGTCGGCTTGACGATCTCCTGGTTGATCGGAATCACCGGAGGAGGAGGCGCGTCGGAGAGCGGGGGCGGCGCCGGCAGGGTCTGCATCTTGATGATGCGGCCCGTGTACGCGGCTTCGTCGGGCGGCTTCCAGTAGGTGGTCAGAACGTAGATCCCGATGAGGCCCAGGTGGATGGCCCCGGACACCAGCAGGGCCTTGCGCAGCATTCGCTGCGAGTTGGCCTTGAGGTCGGCCGCTCCAATCGGAACGCGCTCGACGCTGCCCGTCAGGGTGGCGGTCACAGCGCTTCGACCTCCTTCTTCTCAGCCGGCTCCAAAGGAGCCAGGGAGAACCGATTCAACTCCGCGAACTGGAGCTGATCGATGATATTGACCATGTACTTGTACTTGGCCAGACGGTCGATCTTCACGAGAACTACGAGCTTCGGGTTCTTCTTTCCCTCGGCCGCGAAGATTCCCACCAGCTCGTCGAGCTTCGCTTCCTTGTAGGGATCCTTGGCCAGCGTCCAGAACGTCCGGATTTCGCCCTTCGACTTGTCCGCAGGCGCGATGACGCGGAGCGTTAGCACGTTCTGCTGCGCGATCTCCACCTTGGCCTTGGGATCGGGCGGGAGGTTGATCTCCAGCGCCTGAGGCTTGCGGAAGACAGTGGTGCACATGAAGAAGATCAGAAGCAAGAATGCCACGTCCACCATCGGGGTCATGTCGATCTTGACGCCGATTCGCTTGGGCGCGCGCTTCCTCAGGCCGCCTTTTTTGTGTTTTACGCCACCTTCTGGGGTGTCTACAGCACCCATCGAGCATCACTCCTTTGCAGCGCGAGGTCCGCGGCGCTAGAGACGCATCGCCGACTTCTGGCTCGCAACCAATTCGGTGACGAGGCTGAACGTGATCGTGTTGGTCTTCTGCATCACGGCCATGACGTCTTCCATGGTCCCGTAGTCCGACTCCTTGTCGGCCTTGATGGCCACCCGGAGCCGCGGGTTCGCCCGGCGCTTGTCGAGCACCAGCTGCTCGAGGCTCGGCAGGTCCGTCATCTCCTGAGGGTTCTTCCCCAGCTGCCAGAGGATCTGGTTGTCTTTGCTGATCCCGAGGATCAACACGTCGGACTCCGGCACCTTGAGGTTGGAGTGGCTGTCCGGGAGGATGATCGGGACCTTCTGCGGCGGGTCGAACTGCGACGTCGACATGAAGAAGATGAGAAGCAGGAAGGCCACGTCGACCATGGGGGTCATGTCGATCTTGACGCCGATCCGCTTCATCTTTTTCGTGGACATGTTACTTCGTCGCTTCCTTGATCGAGATCACTTCGACGACTTCGAGGGTCGCCTCGTCCATCATGTAGTTGAAGTTGTCGATCATCGTCACGAAGATGTTGTAGAGCACGATCGAGAAGATGGCCACGAAGAGGCCGCCGGCGGTGTTGATGAGCGCTTCGGAAATTCCGACGGCCAGCTTGACGGCGTCCACCGACCCGGTGTGGCCCAGCGCCGAGAACGAGCGGATCATCCCGATCACCGTCCCGAGGAGACCCACCATGGTCGCGATCGAGGCGATCGTGGCCAGCGCGATGAGGTTTCGCTCGAGGAGCGGCACCTCGAGCATGTTCGCCTCTTCCATCGCCTTCTGGACCTCTTGGACCTTCGCCGTGCGATCGATCGAAGCCGTGCGCACGACGGCGTAACGGTCGAGGCCGGCGCGGAGCACGTTCGCGAGCGAACCGCGCTGCTTGGAGCACATTTCGGCCGCGCCCTCGATGTCCATTACGTCGATCTTCTTCCGAACGTTGCGCATGAAGGTTGGAATGGGATCCTTCCCGCGCGCCCTCGAGATCGTGAAGAGGCGCTCGAACACCAGGGTCACCGACATGATGGAGAGCATGATGAGCCCCGCCACGAGCGGCCCACCCGACTTGATGTACTCGGGCAGGAACATGTAGACCACGATGGCAATGGCCAGCGCGGACACGGCGACAATTGTGAGGAACAAACCTTGTCTCACTGCGACTTCCTCCTGTTCCGGATGTGCGTTTCCCGCTCGTCCGAGCGATGCGTCGGGGAGATTTAAGTATGCCTCAGCCGCGCCCCGACCGGCAAGACCCCCTACTTGAAGCTGGCGACCGCGTCCTCGCACTTCTCGTGGACGTCAAACACCAGAGATAACTTGGTCACGACGAAGATGTTCTGGATCTTCTTGTCGACCTCGCAAAGCTTCATTTGAGCGCCCCGCTTGGCGTAACTGGTATGCCCGCTGATGAGCGCGCCCAGGGAGACCGAGTTCAGGAAGGTGGTCTGGCCGAGGTTGATCAGCAGCTTGCGGTTCCCCGCCTCGCTCAGCTCCTTGATCTTGGCCTGCAGCTCGTCCGTCTCCTTCCCTCCCAGCAGCATTCCCTTCGGGGTGAGAATGGTCACATCACCCGACGTCCGGACATCCAAGCTCATCATGCCTCCCTGTTCGCGGCATCCCGCCGCGTTGGCCTACGGAGTAGTAGTCCCGCCTGCGTCCGAGGCGCCTTGGGCGCCTTGGGCCCTCTGTAGTTGCTGTTGCTCCCACTTTCGGATGATGTCCAATGCGCGGGAAGCTTCTCGATTCTCCGGATCGATCTGCAAGGCCTCGTTGAACTCTATCTTCGCACGGGTTTGGTCCTTGCACTTGGAATACGCCTGCCCGAGCCAGATATGCCCCTGAACGTGGTTGGGGTCCATTTCCTTGGCCTTCTCGAAGTATCCCTGGGATTCCGCACAGTTGTCCATCAGGAGCAGCGCCAGGCCGGCACCGCGGTAGGCGTCGCCGTTCGCGCTGTCGACTTCGATCGCCGAGCGGTAGACGTCCAGAGCAACGGGTAACGAGTCGGGCTCCATCGTGAGCATGGTCTGGGCGATCCAGATCATCGCCCGGGCGTCGTTGGGCCGGACCGCCAGGGAGCGGCGCAGGGTCTCGATCGCTTCCGACTTCTGGCCCATCTGGAGCCTGCAGAGGGCCAGGTTCTGGAGCGCGGGGACGAACGTGGTGTCCGCCTCGACCGTCCGCTGGAAGTACGGCGCGGCCGAAGGGTAGTCGCGGCGCAGGAAGAACATGTACCCAAGCTGGAAGTTGGCGTCCTTGGTCAGGGTGGAATCCTGCTCCACCGCGCGCGACAGGTGCTGGACCGCCTTCGCGGAATCGTCCATCGCGACGTAGAGGGTTCCGACGCGGAGGTTCTCCTCGGCCGTCAGCGAGTCCGCGAGCGACGCGTATCGGTCGCAATAGGTCACCGCGCTGTCGCGCCCGGCCTCTCCCTGTTCCGCGTAGAGCTTGCACAGGCTTCCCAAAACCTCCGGCACGTTGGGCTTCAGCTCGTTCGCCTTCGTGAGCATGACGGTGGCCTCGATCCGGTCGGCCGAATTCGTGCTCTTGGACAAGGCGCGTCCGAGCTCAAAGTACCCTTCGTACTCGCCCGGCCTGAGACCGGTGTACACGCGGAAGTTGTCCCCGGCTTCGGGGTAGCGCTTCGCGCGGTAGAAGAGGCGCCCGGCTTCGAGATAGGCCGGAGCGTACGTGGAATCGCACTGGGTGGCGCGGATGAACGCGGTCAACCCGGCGTTGAACTCGTTCATTCCCACGAGCGCTTTGCCGTAGAGGTAGTGTGTTTCGGGGTTCTTCGGATCCAGCTCGGTCGCGTGTCCGTACTCGGGCGCCGCGAGCACCGGGATCTTCTTCCGCGTGTAGAAGCCGCCCATATCCATCCGGATGCGGAGACTGTTCGGGTCGGTTTCGCGCGCCCGGATGAAGAGCTCCTCGGCCTGCTTCGTGTCGCCTTGCCCCTCGACGGCGAGCGCTGTTCCGCCCAGAAAGAGCGCCCTTCCCTCCTTGAGCAGGGTCCCCTTGCGAAACACCTTTTCCGCTTCGGCGTACCGCTTGTCTTCGAGGTAGGCCTGGCCCAGCGCGTAAAGCGCGGGCGCGCTCTTGGGGTCGTATTTCACCGCCTCTTCGAGCATCGCGGTTCCTTCGGCCGTTCTGCCCTGTTTGCGGTCCAGCTTGCCCAGGCCGGTCAGCGCCTCGACGTACTTGGGGCTGATCTTGATGGCGGTCTGATATTCCACGCGCGCGCTGTCCGGCTCACCCAGTCGCTCCAGAGCGGAGGCGATGTAGTAGTGCGGCTTCGGACCGTTCGGGTCGAGCTTCTGGGCCCTTGAGAAGAGATCGAGCGCGTCCTTGGTCTTCCCATCGCGCAGGAGCGAGATGCCCTGCTTGATGAGATCTCCCGAGGAGAGCGCGTGGGCCTTCGGGACGAGGAGCGCGAGCCCCGCGAGGAGGATCGCCGCTGAAAGAATTCGCGCGAGCTTCAAGGCGCTCCCTCCGACGTTCGGATGATCTCGATCGGCACGGCGGCGGGGACGTACCCGTGCCGTGCCGCGATGCGCTGGCCGTCCATGCCGGACACGAAGTTGATGAAACTGGACGCGGTGGCCGCCGGCTTCGCGGAACTCGCGATGGAAATCGGACGGAGGAGCGGGTAGGTGCGCGTCATTAAGGTTTCACGGTTGAGCGGAATGTAGGGGAGCCCGAGCGCCTGCGACACGCGGAGGATCCGGACCCGCGCTCCCGCCTGTTCCGCGAATGGGCGGGAGACGCACGCGATCGCGTTCGAGCGGGTGGCGACGACCTCGACCGCCTCGGCCTCCGTGGGCGGCGCGTAGATCGTCTTGGCGTAGGACCCCGAATTCAAGAGCGTCTGCTCCAAGTAGGCAAAGATGCCCCATTTGGGACCGGCGGTCAGCGCGATGATCTCTCCCCCCCGCTTCCAGCCCAGAGGGGCCCATTGCTTCGTTGCCCCGGAGTAGATCTCGCCCAGTTCGGTCCGCGAGAGCTGCTCCACCGGCGACGCCGGGTTCACGATCACCGCCACCCCGTCCCATGCGATCGGATAGGCCTCCAGGCCCTCCCGATGGATGGCTGCGTCCACCTCGGGATCCGTCAAGTCTCGCATCAAGAGCGACATCGAAACCTCGCCATTGACCAGCATCTCCATCCCCTCGGCCGACCCGTTCGCCTGGACCCGGATCGAATCCGAGTCCGGGTAGCGCTCTCGGAAGCCCAGGATCTCGGCTCGCATCAACGCCTCAGCGTATTCGGTCCCCGCGATCGTCAGCGGCGCGGAGGGGGGCTTTCTTGGGGGGGGCGGCGATGAGCAGGTCCCGCAGGCCAGGGCGGCCATGAGGAGCACCGCCCGAAGAAACCGGGCGTTCCGCACCCGGCGAGGACCTCTCACGGGCGTACCCTACCCGTCCCTGTAACTCATGTCAATGCCTGGACGTGCCCACATCGTTACCGCAACCGGCGGAACCTACATGGAGATACCCCGTCCCGGGCCAGTTAATTCCGGGTTACGGGACGTCCGGCCACCTTCTCCCCTCGCAAAAATGCCACCCGCAGGGGTGGCGGCCAGCACCCGATTCGGATGAGGACGGCGCAACGTAAGCGACCGTCCCAGTGGTGTCAACACCCATTTCCGGTCGCCGGTGCTAGGGCTTGAGGCGGTTCAGAAGACGCGGAAACGGAATGGCTTCCCGGACGTGCTCGATGCCGCAAATCCAGCAGAGCGCCCGCTCGATCCCCATCCCGAAGCCGCTGTGCGGAACGGAGCCGTACTTCCTGAGATCCAGATACCAGTCGAAGGCCTCCATCGGAAGCTGCTCGCGCTTGACCGCCGCGACGAGCCGCTCGTGGTCGTCCTCGCGTTGCCCGCCTCCGACGATTTCCCCGTAGCCCTCCGGCGCCAGAAGGTCGCACGAAAGAGAGAGCCGGTCGTCGGCCGGATCGCGCTTCATGTAGAAGGCCTTGATCGCGGCCGGGAACCGGTGGACGAAAAAGGGGCGATCGAACCCCTCCGAGAGAACCGTCTCGTCCGTGCCGCCGAAATCGCCGCCCCATTCGAACGGAATGTCCTTCTCCTTGAGCCGCCGCGCGGCCTCATCGTAGGAGATGCGCGGAAACGGCGCGCGGACGCGCTCGAGCGGCGCCAGGTCCCGCTCGAGAATAGTGAGCTCCGCGCGGCGCTCCTCGAGGACGCGCCCGACGATCGACTCGACGAACCGCTCGATCCAGACCATGAGGTCGTCCAGGGCGGCGTAGGCGATCTCGGGCTCCACCATCCAGAACTCGATCAGGTGGCGCCGCGTCTTCGATTTCTCGGCGCGGAACGTGGGGCCAAAGCAATAGCTCCTGCCGAACGCCATCGCGGTCGCCTCGTTGTAGAGCTGCCCGCTCTGGGTCAGATATGCCTTGTCGTCGAAATACTCCGTCTCGAACAGGGTGGTCGTCCCCTCGCAAGCGTTGGGCGTGAAGATCGGGGCATCCGCGAGCGTGAATCCCTCGCCGTTGAGAAATCCGCGGCAGGCGTCGACGAGCGTGTGCCGGATCTTGAGAATGGCGTGCTGGCGTTGCGAGCGGATCCAGAGGTGGCGGTGGTCCAGGAGAAAGGGCGAGCCGTGCTCTTTCGGCGTGATCGGGTAGTCGTGGCTTGGCGACACCACCTCGAGGCCGGTCAACGTCAGCTCCACGCCGCTCGGCGCGCGACGGTCCTCGCGCACCAGCCCGCGGACGCGGATCGACGATTCCTGCCCCAGCGACGCGGCGCGCGCGAAGGTCTCCTCGGGGAGATCGGCCTTCGCCGCGACGCACTGCACCACCCCGCTTCCGTCGCGGACCATCAGAAACTCAAGCTTCCCGCTCGAGCGCTTGTTGTAGAGCCAGCCCTCGAGAAGGACCTCCTGTCCCACGTGTTTCTGGAGCGTCTCGATTCGCGTTGCTTCCGCCGACATCCCGGTTCCTCCGACGAGAAGATGCGACTTCCCAGTGCCTTCTGAGCCCGAAAGAATAGCACGCTCGGCCCGCGCGGCCGCGTCCGGACCGACATTTCCCTTGACACCCCTTTCGCAACAACCCTAACGTGCGGCCGTGGCGCGCCTAATGCATGGCTCCCTTGGCTTGCCCGCGCCCACGGGCCGGCTCCGCACGCTAGCGGCGGCCGCTTTGCTCCTCGCCGCCGTCGCTTTCATTCCCGGATTCGCCCAAGCTCAGACCAGCACGACCACGCCGTTCGACGCCACCGCGATCGCCGACGCGCTCAGCCAGAAATACGACGCGGGCGCGACCCGCGCGCTCGCTCCCGCCCAGGCGTGCTACCGGCAGGCGCTAATCTTAATGAGCGCCGGGCAGACGACCGAGGCGATCCGTCTCCTCGAGGCCGCCGCGGCGTTCGATCCCGCGTTCCCCGACGCCCACTTCACGCTCTCCCGCGTGCTCGTCCTCCGCGCCCCGGGCCGCTCGATCGCGGAGGTCACGGAGGGGCTCAAGATTCTGGGCCGCAGCTATCCCTGGCAACGCCACCTCCTCGCGAACGCCGCGACGGGACTGATGGCCGTCTGGATGATCAGCCTGCTCCTCGCGGTCGCGGGGATCGCGCTCCGCCACCTGCCGCACCTGCTCCACATCGTTCGAGAGCTTCTGAGCCCGGTCGCCACCCGCTGGAACCGCGCGGCCGCGACGGTGACCACGGTGTCGCCCGCGCTCTGGGGATTGGGTCTCGCCCCCACGCTCACGATCTTCGCGGGCCTGACCTCGTTCCGGCTTGGAAAGAGAGAGGCGCTCCTCGTCGGGCTCTTTCTCATCTCGGCGCTCTGCCTGACCGGCGGAATCGGCGCGATTGCCCCGTGGGCGGGCTCGCCGACGCTCGAGGAGCCGAGCCTCCTCGTGGACCGCGCCATGAACTCCGGCTACGACGCGGAGCTGGCGGCGGCGCTCCAGGCGTGGGAGGCGAAGGACGCGTCCGAGCCGCTCTTCCCGTACGCGCTGGGGTCGATGGCCCGGCGGAGCGGCGACTTCGACCTCGCCGAGCGTCAACTCACCATGGCGGCGGTGCTCAAGCCGAGAACGTCCTGGATCCTCACGAATCTGGGCAACGTCTACTTCGCCCGCGAGGATTACGCGCGCGCCCGGCAGACGTACGAGGCGGCCGCCGAGGCGGCCCCGAACACCGTGGAGCCGCACTTCAATCTCGCCCAGGTCTACACCAAGCAGCTCATGTTCACGGAGGCGAGCCGGGAGCAATCCCGCGCTTCGTCGATCGCGTTCGACCGCGTCAGCGACTTCAGCCGCTTCACCGCGCCGCAGCTGAACCGCACCGTGATGGACGCGTATCCGCCGTCCTCGGCCCTCTGGGGGCTCGCCAAGCGGTTCGCCCCGCAACGCGGACCCAGCGCCTACCAGGGGAACGTGCTGCTTCAATGGGTCGACCACCTGGCGCCGCCCGCGCCCTTCGCGCTGGTCTTCATCCCGGCCCTCTTCCTGATCTTCGCCGGCGTCGGCCAGCTCCTGGGGCGCAGCCTGCCCACCTACTACTGCTCCAACTGCCAGAAGGTGGTCTGCCGCCGCTGCGTGAAGCGGATGCAGCAGCGCGCCTTCTGCGAGGATTGCTTCAAGGCCGTCCAGACCCTCAAGTCCACCGAATTCACCCGGCTCCTCCTGACGCGGAAGGGTCAGAGCGCGGCGCGGCGGAGGACCACCGGACAGGCGATCCTCACGTTCATCCTGCCGGGCGCGGGCCAGATGCTCCGCGGCGCGACCCTCTCGGGATTTCTGGCCATGATCGTGATGAGCTTTGCCGCCATTCTGGTGGTCTGGAACGGCGCCATCGTGCCTTCGCTCGACGTGCTCGCCTTCCCCATCGGCGGATGGGCGAAACGGATTCCGCTCGTCATCCTGTTTCTGATCACGTACGCGGCCACGGTCTTCCGCTACTTCGCCACCACGACGACCAAGGTGGAGACCCTGACGTCCTACCTGGACCACGGAAGCGTGCGGAGCGTTTCCGAGGGCCAGGCCCAAGAGAGCGGGAGGTCCTGACATGGCGCTTCAGGGCAATCTCGACGACTTCAGCCTTCCCGAAATCCTCCAGCTGATCGCCGTGCAGCAGAAGTCGGGCGTGCTCAAGCTCACGGCCGGCGAGGAGATCGCGGTCGTCTTCTTCGAGGCGGGTCGCATCGTCTCGACCCGCGACCGGCGGCGAAACGCGAAGGATCCTCTGAAGCCCTACCTCGTCCGGACCGGCGCCATCACCGACGCCCAGCTCCGCCAGATCGAGACCATCGAGACGGAGAGCCGCCGCGAGTTGACGGACATCCTGCTGAGCGGGAACTACATGACGCAGGAGGTGCTGTCCCACGCGGTGGAGCAGCAGATCCAGGACACCCTCCACCAGCTCTTGACGTGGAAGACCGGCTCCTACCACTTCTCCGGCGACGCGCGGACCGTTCCGAAATTCGCGGTGAACGTCCGGCTCAACACCGAAGGCCTCCTGATGGAGAGCATGCGGCGGATCGACGAGTTCGCCCGCTACAAGGAGACCTTCACGTCGCAGGCCATGGTGCTCCGGCCCAAGCCGCTCGCCATGCCGCCCAAGGACATGTCTCCCCAGGAAGCGCGGATTCTTCCGCTCGTCGACGGGCTCCGCCCGCTGCGCGACCTCGTGGCCCAATCGAAGCTGGTGGAGTTCGAGGCATTCGAGGCTCTGCACCACCTGCTCGACCTCGGGGTTCTCGAGGTGACTCTCGGAGCCGCGCCGCCGAAGGTGACACCCATCGCGCCCGAGCCGGTCCCGGTCGCCGCGGGTCCCTCTTCCGGCGGTCTCATGGCGGCCGGAATCGCGGCCGTCGCGGTCATCGTGGCGCTGGCGATCGCGATCTGGGTGACGCCGACGCTGCTGGCCCAGGCCGAGCGCGCGGGCGCGCCGACGCCGGTTCCCAATCCGCCCGAGATCGCGCTGGTCGACGAGGCGGCGCGCGTGAGCCTGGCCCTCGAGACCTATCGCAGAGTCCGCGGCGAATATCCCGCCGACCTCGAGACTCTGGGGCGCGAGGGCTTTCTTCCAAACTCAATGGCCTACTCTGCGGCGAAGCACTACCAGTATCACAGCGACGGCACCACCTACTCACGCGTGCTGCGCTAGGCCCCGATAAGGCTCCGGTCCAGCGCGGCCGCCGCCTGCGCGGGCGCGATGGATCGAAGACAGCCGTAGCCGATCGGGCACGTGCGCCGGTAGCAGGGAGAGCACGGGTAGGCCGCGTAGAGGTTGGCCACCCACGGCGCCGACACCGATGTCCACACGGGGCTCGTGGAGCCGAAGACCGCGACGGTGGGCCGTCCCAGCGCCGCCGCCACGTGCATCACCCCCGAATCGTTCGAGAGAACGGCTGCCGCCCCCGCGAGAATTCCGAGCAGGTCCGGAAGCTGGGTTTGGCCCGCGAGATTCGCGCATGGAATCCCCGCGCCGCGGACGCCCTCGTGCACCGCGGCGGAGACCGATCGATCGTCGCCGGACCCCACAACCACCAGCCCGCGATTTCCGCGCCCTTTCATCCGGACCACGGCCTCCACGAACCGATCCGCCTCCCACTGCTTCGCAGGGCCAAAACTTGCGCCCGGCGCGACCACCAGGTAGCCGCGGCCCTCGAAGGCTGCCCTCTCCAGAATTTGCTCGGCGCGCGCGATCTCGGCCGCCAGTGGCGCCAGGCGCGGCGCGGGCGTAGCGGGAGAAAGCCCGGCGGCGGCGGCCAGCGCCTGGTATTCCGAGACCCGCGACGCGGTGCGCGCGGCCCCGGAGCGCGGCACGCGCTTCGTGAGAAGAAAGCCCCTGCCCTCGGCGTCGTGGCCGATCCGTTCGGGCACGCCGGCGAGCCATGCGAGGAGCGCCGAGGAGAACGAATCGGTGAGAAGGAGCGCCTTCCTCGGCCTGGCGGCTCGAATCGCGCCGATGGCGTGTAACCGGCGGGCGCGGCTCACCGCGACGTAGCGGGTGTTGGGAAATCGCGGCTCGAGGAGCGGACGAAACGCTTCCGGGCCGGCGAAGATCGAAGGGGCGGCGCTTGGAGCGGCGCGATGAGCCGCGGACTCTAATACCGGCCATGCGAGCACGAGGTCGCCGAGCCAGTTCGGAACCCGGACGAGTAAGGCCGGCCGGTCGTCTGCGCTCATCGCGGCGCCTCCCCGCGGCTCAGCGAACGATGCCGAGGCTTCGCCCTACGTCTTCGAGGATGGAAAGGGCGCGGTCCAGCTCTTCTTCGGTGTGGGTCGCGGTCACGATGGTGCGCAGCCGGGCCTTTCCTTTGGCCACCGTCGGGAACCCGATGCCCTGCGCGAACACGCCGCGCTCGAAGGCCTGGTCGGAGAACTTCATCGCGAGATCGGCCTCGCCCACCATGATCGGCGTGATCGGGGTCTCGCTCGTGCCGGTGTTGAACCCGATCCGCGCGAGGCCCTTCTTGAACCGGTCGGTATTCGACCAGAGCTTTTGAATCCGCTCCGGTTCCGACTCGAGCACGTCGAACGCCGCGAGGCACGCCGCGGCGACCGCCGGCGGATGGGACGTGCTGAAGAGGAAGGGCCGCGCGCGGTGGTAGAGGTATTCGATCAAGGTCTTCGAGCCGCACACGTATCCGCCGAGGACGCCGATCGCCTTGGAGAGCGTTCCCACCTGAATGTCGACCTGGCCGTGAATGGAGAAATGGTCGACGGTGCCGCGCCCGGCCTTGCCGAGCACGCCGCTCGCGTGGGCGTCGTCGACCATCATGATCGCGCCGTGCTCCCGCGCGAGCGCCGCGATCTGGGGCATGGGAGCGATGTCGCCGTCCATGCTGAAGACCCCGTCGGTGATCACGAGACGCCGCTTCACGTCGGCCGTCTCCTCGAGGAGCTTCGCGAGGGTGGCCACGTCGCGATGCGGAAACACGCGGATCGCGGCGCGGCTCAGGCGCGCGCCGTCGATGATGCTCGCGTGGTTCAGCTCGTCGGAGAGGATGAGGTCGTCCTTTCCAAGAATGGCGGCGACGGTGCCCGCGTTGGCCGCGAAGCCGCTCTGGAAGACCACCGACGCCTCGGTCTTCTTGAACGTCGCGATTCGGCGTTCCAGCTCCATGTGGAGCTCCATCGTGCCCGCGATGGTCCGCACCGAGCCCGAGCCCACGCCCAGATCCTTCACGGCCTTGAGCGCGGCGTCGCGGAGCTTGGGGTGGGTGGTGAGGCCGAGATAATTGTTCGAGGAGAGGTTGATGACATCCGTTCCGTCGAACCGCGCCTCCGCGCGCTGCTCGCCGTGGAGGACCCGGAGCCGGCGGTAGAAACCGTCGGCCTTGATGCCGGCCATGGCCTCGTCGAGGAACTGGAGCGGATCCTTCGTCTTGGTGTCCGCGCTCACGGCCGCTCCCGCTTCAGGACGATCTTGCCCGCCTTGCCGGACCGCTGCAGCTCCACCGCCTTCTCGAAGTCGTCCCAGCCGAGCGTGTGGGTGATGACCGGGCGAATGTCCAGCTTGCCGGAAAGGAGAAGCGCCTCCATCCGGTACCAGGTGTCGAAGATCCAACGGCCGTTGATGCCCTGAACCGTCGCACCGCGGAAGATGATCTCCTTGGCCACGTCGATTTCGAGCGGCTTGGAGGGAATGCCGAGGAGGGACACGCGGCCGCCGTTGGCAAGCGCTTCGAATCCGTCTCGGAACGCGCTCGCGCTCCCCGACATCTCGAGCATGCCGTCCACGCCGTTTCCGTCCGTGGCGTCGCGGATCGCCTGGGCCACGGAGTCCCGCTCGACGTTCAGCAGAAGGTCGGCCCCCATCCGCTCGGCGAGCTCCAGGCGGATCGGGTTCTTATCGACCGCGGCGACCCATGAGGCCCCCGACGCCTTGAGCACGCCGACCGCGAAGCAGCCGATCGGACCGCATCCGAACACCGCGAACCGGAGCCCCGCGACCGGCCCCGCGAGCGCCGTGTGAACGGCGTTGCCGAGCGGGTCGTGCACCGCCGCGAGCTCGTCCGAGATCTTGGGATTCAACTTCCAGACGTTCTGCTCGGGAATCACGACGAAGTCCGCGAACGCGCCCTGGCGGTCGACGCCGAGAATTTGGACGTTGTTGCAGAGGTGGGCGAGGCCGCGGCGGCACGAATAGCAGAGACCGCAGTAGATGTGCGTCTCGCCGGTCACCCGGTCCCCGGCACGGACCAGCGACACCTCGGGACCGACCGACTCCACCACGCCCGTGAACTCGTGGCCCGGAATCAGGGGCGGCTTGATGCGCGATTCGGCCCACCGGTCCCACTCGAAGATGTGGAGATCCGTGCCGCAGATGGCAAACGCGGTGACCCGGATCCGGACATCCTTGGGACCCACCTTGGGGATCGGCGCGGTCACGCGCTTGAGACCCGGCTCGGGAGTGGACTTCTCCATCGCCCACATCATCCCTGGGGTCACTTGAAGCTCCTGTTCCGTCCGAACGGCCACGGTTCGCTCCTCTCTGCGTCCCGGATGGGATCGCCACCCGCGGCGATTATGGGTGCGAGAGTGCCGGAATCAAGGCAAATCCGGCCGCGTTTCCGGACCGCCTTCCGCGGCAACCTAGTACCCGCGCGCACGATCAACCGCGTGGCGGAGCGGGAGCCCCTCCTGGAACCGGCGCCAGTTCTCGGCGAACTCGGCCGCAAGCGGCGCCGACGTGCCGATCCCCGCCACGTGCGGGGTCGTCCAGACCGAGTCCAACGCTCGGAGCGGATGATCCGCGGGCAAAGGCTCCTCACGAAACACGTCGAGGATCGCGAAACGCGGCCGGCCCATCGCGAGCGCTTCGAGGAGCGCCGCCTCGTCCACAGTGGTACCCCTCGACACGTTCACGAACGTGGTCCCTTCGCGCATCGCCGAGAAACGCTCCCGGTTCCAGAAGGATTCGGTCTCCGGGGTGTGTGGCAGCACGTTGACCACGACGTCCGCCGCGCGGAGGTAGTCCGCGAGTCCCTCCGGGCCGCGCACTCCCTCTTCCGAAGTGCCGCCCCGCGCGGGATCGCGCCGGATGCCCGAGACGTGCATGCCCATCGCGCGGCCCACCGCGGCGATCTGCCGCCCGATCGCGCCGTACCCGACCACGAGGAGCGAACGTCCTGCGAGCGTGCCCGGCGTCCAGCGCTTCCACGCGCGCTCGCGCATCTGTCGGAGCGCCTCCGGAACGTCCAGCTCGCGCGCGAGCAGATACCCGAACACGTACTCGGCGAGCCGCGTGGGAAAGTCCCCCACCGTCCGCGTGAGCGTCACGCCGTCGCGCCATTCCGGGCGTCCGCGCCACGCCTCGATCCCCGCCCAGCCGCTCTGGATCCAGCGAAGCGCCGGGAGCGAGAGCGGGCGCTCCGGGGGGCGGCTCGCGCAGAACCACACGTCGGCCGATTCCGCCCCGGCCTGGTCCGGCGTGATCCATTCGAGCGGCGCTCCCACACGCGCGTCGACTTCCCGCGCCAGTCCCCGCGCGTCGGAATAGGTGATCAGGACCCGCTTCCCCGGGCCGCGCTGGGCGCTCACGCCGCGCTCCGGCGCTCGAGGATGGATCGAAGCGAGGCGAGCGCGCGGTCCGATCCGAGACGCTCGAGGCACGCGTGGTGGCCCAGGGGGCACCGCCGCTTGCCGTGGACGTCGCACGGGCGGCAGGAGAGCGGGATCTCGAGAACGAGCCCGCCCGGCTCCTCGGGCGCAAAGCCGAATTGGGGCACCGTGCTCCCGAAGATTCCGAGCGCGGGCACGCCCAGCGCGGCGCCCAGGTGGAGCAGCGCGGAGTCGTTCGACACGATCGCCGAGGAGAGCGAAGCCAGCGCCGCCGCTTCCCTGAATCCGGACGAGACGAGCTCACCGTGGCGGCTCGCGGGAAGAAGGCCCCGAAATTCGTCGATCAGGGCGCCCTCGCCGGGGGCCAGTGCGAAGCGGACCCCGAGCCCAAGCTCGGAGCGAATCGCGTCCGCGAGGGAGACGAAGTGCCGGGCGGGCCAGCGCTTCGTCTCCCAGCGCGCGCCGACGCCCAAGAACACGAATCCCCGGCCGTCTTCCGGAGCGAGCGCCCGCCCGCGCGCGCGCTCGGTCTCCGTGAGCGATTGGCGGAGCCACGGTTTGGTCGGATGGTCCGGCGCGACGCCGGCCAGCGAGCGATACGTGGAAAGGATCGGCGGGACCGCCTTTGGCCGAAGCCAGCGGCCGTACACCCAGAGGCGGCGGCGCAGGGCGTACTTGGGCGCGATCGAGCGGCGCGCGCCGTCGAACGCGTTCACCACACGCATGGACCGCCAGTTCTCGTGCAGGTCGACCACCTCGGCGATCCCCTCGCGCTTCATGGCGGCCACCAGATCGCCCAGTCCGGCCTTCACCCCGAGGGGCGAGGGCTCGGCGGGATCGCTGGTCCGGTCCTCGAGCATGTAGAAGCGGTCGACGTCGGGGTGGCCGCGAAGGGCCCCGGCGTAACGCTCCTTCGTCACGAAGACGACGCGGCGCCCTGGGTCGGCGGCGCGAAGAAACGAAGGGACCTGGGCGGCGAGGAGCACGTCGCCGAGCGAGGAGAACCGGATCACCGCCGCCGTCCCGCGCGGCATGGGTCAGCTCGCCCGATGCCGCGAGGTGACCTCGGTATCCGCGAGGCGGAACTGAAGTCGGTGGAGCTTTTGATAGAGCCCTGGGATCGCGACCAGCTCGCCGTGCGTGCCCGTCTGGACGATCCGCCCTTCGTCGAGCACGAAAATCCGATCGGCGCGCTGGATCGTGGAGAGACGGTGGGCGATGACGAAGACGGTCCGTCCTTGAAACAGGGCTTCCAGCGCCTCCTGGACGAGAAGCTCCGACTCGGAATCCAGGCTGGATGTGGCTTCGTCGAGGAGCAGCAGGGACGGATTCTTGAAGATGGCCCGCGCGATGGCGAGCCGCTGGCGCTCCCCGCCCGAGAGGAGGACGCCGCGATCGCCGATCTTGGTCTGGTATCCCTCCGCCATGCCGAGGATGAAGCTCTCGGCGTTCGCCGCCCGCGCCGCGCGCTGGACCGATTCCTCGGCCGCGTCCGGAACGCCGTAGGCGATGTTGTTCCATACCGTGTCGTTGAAGAGAATCGACTCCTGCGTCACCACGCCCATCATGCGACGCAAGGACGCCACCTCGTACTCGGTCAGGTCCACGCCGTCGAGGCGGATCCGCCCCTCGGTGGGGTCGTAGAAGCGCGCCACGAGATCGACGAGCGTTGATTTCCCGGCCCCGCTCGGCCCGACCAGGGCCACCACTTCGCCCGCGCGCACGCGGAACGAGATGTCGTGCAGCACGTCCGGGCCCGATCCGTATCGGAAGGACACGTTCTCGAATTCGATCCCCTCCCGAACGCCGCTCGCGAGGCGCGCGTTGGGCAGGCTCGCGACCGTCGGCTTCGTGTCGAGGAGCCGGAAGATTCGGACCGCGGCGGCCAGCCCCTCCTGGAGCGTCGCGTTCACGTTGCTCAGCGACTTGAGCGGGTTCATCAGCTGGAGCATGGCGAAGAGGAATATGAAGAACTGCTGCGGCTCCAGCGCCTGCTTGAGAAGGATTTCGTGCCCGCCGTACCAGAGCACCGTCGTCGCGGCCACGACTCCCAGATACTCGGACAGCGGCGACGCCATCGCGCCGAGCCGGCGCTGCTTCACGAACGAGCGGAAATAGGTCTCGGCGGCTCCCGCGAACTTCTTCTTCTCGAATTCCTCCATGGAAAACGCCTTCACCAGGCGGATGCCGGTGAGCGTTTCTTGAAGGATTGAATTCAAGTCGGCCATCCGCTCCTGGGTGATCGTGCTCCGGCGGCGGAGCTTCTTCCCCAGCCAGACGATGAGGGCGACCGACGGGGGCACGACGAGGAGCGACACGAGGGCCAGGCGCCAGGACGTGAAGAAGATCCAGAACAGGCAGACGATGAGCAGGAGGCCGCTCTTGATCAAGTTGCTGAACCCGGCGGCGAGAGCGCCGCGCACGAGAGCGATGTCGTTGGTGAGTCTCGAGAGCAGCGCCCCGGTTCGTCGCGAGTGGAAAAAGGACAACGAGAGCTGGTGCAGGTGCCCGTAGACCTCGTTCCTGAGATCGCGCACCACCGCCTGCTCCACCCACACCGTCAGGACGCTCTGCAGGTAGTCGAAGACGTTTTTGAGCAGGAAGACAACCAGCAGCGTGAGGCAGATGCGATCCAGGGAGCGGAGCGGGTCGCCGGTCAGGAAGAAGTGCTCGAACGCCGTGCGGAGCCGCCCCTTCCAACCCGTCACGCGCTGGGCAAGCCGCCCGGCCGACGCGCGCATCGAGGCGGAATCCGTCGCCGCGGGGGCCGGATTCCCTCCGCCCGCGGCGAGATCTTGAAGGCTCGGCACGGCCTGGCCCGAGGAGCTACCCGTGGTCGGTCCCTGCACCGCGGCGATGGGACCGCGCGGCGTGAAGAGGATTTTCACGAACGGAGAGATCATCCCGATCGAGATCGCGCTGGTGAGCGCGAACCCGACCATCAGCGCCGAGGTGACGAGGAGCCGGCCACGGTAGGGACGAAGGTACTGGAGGAGGCGAAGTGAGGCGCTTCCTGGTTTGGTCTTGGAGCGAGGCAACGCGGGGCGCCTAGTCGAGCGCGTCGCGGCGCTTGGGGGAGATCCGATCGAGCCAGTCGAAGTTGCGGACGAAGGCCTCGTCGAAATCGTACCCGCGTGCGAAGTCGCTCAACTTGTCGGATTCCGTCTTGCCCAAGAGCCCCTGATCCACGAGGTGAAAGACGATCGCGCCGAAGTCCTCGGTGCTCCCAACGCCCCACTGCTCGAAGACCGTCTTGGCCATGGGCCCGAAGCGGGCCACCGCCAGCTCCCGGATGCCGCCCAGGAGCTCGCCGCCCGAGACGTGCCGGATCTCTTTCAAGTGACCAACGGTGTGGTGAACCGCGTCCAGGGTGAAGCGGTATGCGTTCGGCTTGTAGCGCCCGTGCTTCTGCGCCACGTCCAGAATCGCGTTTTCGTAGTCGATGGCCATGTCAGCGCACGTCCTGCCGGATGAGGACCGTATCACGGCGGAAGCGTCGGTCGTCGGGCTTCGGGTGGTCGACGTTGTAGTGGAGCCCCCGGCTCTCCTTCCGCCGCCGGGCGCAGGTCACCAGGAGGTCCGCCACCAGGCCGATGTTCCGCAGTTCCACCAGATCGGCGTCGAGCCGGTACTGCCAGTAGTCGCCTTCGATCTGGTCGCGCAGCACCGCGACCATGGCCGCGGCGCGGGCTAACCGCTCGTCGTTACGAACGATACCCATATAGTCCCACATGACCCGGCGGAGCGCATCCCAATTGTGGTCGAAGATGACCTGCTCCTTCGCCCGCACCGCCCCGTGGAGCTGCCACGCCGGTAGCCGCGGCAGCCGATCGCGAGGCGACGACGCCACTTGCCGGAGGATCTCGCGCCCGGCGCGGTGCGCGAAAACCATGGCTTCGAGAAGCGAGTTGGACGCCAGCCGGTTCGCTCCGTGGACGCCCGTGCACGCAGCCTCCCCGCAGGCGTAGAGGCCCGCGAGCCCGGCCCGGCCCGCGAGGTCCACGACGATGCCGCCGCACATGTAGTGCGCCGCGGGAACCACCGGAACCGGATCCCGGAAGATGTCGTACCCGAGCTCCTGGACGCGCTTCGTGATGTGCGGAAACCGCCGCGTCAGAAGGCGCTTGCCGAGCCGGGCCATGTCGAGCAGCACGAACTTGTCGCCCCGGCGCTTCATCTCGAAGTCGATCGCGCGTGCCACCACGTCGCGGGGCGCCAGATCGCGAAGTCTGTGATACCGCTGCATGAAGGGCTTGCCGTCGCTCGTGAGAAGCTTGGCTCCCTCGCCGCGCACCGCCTCGGAGATCAGGAACGACTTGGCCTCCGGGTGGTAGAGGCACGTGGGATGAAACTGCATGAACTCAAGATTCGCGACCGGCGCGCCGGCGCGAAACGCCGCCGCGAGCCCGTCGCCCGTGGCGATGTCGGGATTCGTCGTGTAGAGGTACGCCTTGCCGCATCCTCCCGTCGCGATCACGGTCGCCCGCGCGGCCGCGGGAACGATCGTGCCGGTCGTCCGGTCGAGGACGTACGCGCCCCACACCCGGTCCTTCGATTTCGCCCGCTTCGAACCCGCGAGGTGCTTCGACTCGGTGATGAGGTCGACCGCGATGTGATTCTCCAGAACACGAATCTTCGGATGGGCCATCGCCCGCTCGAGCAGAACGCGCTCGATCGCGTGGCCGGTCCGGTCCCGGGCGTGGACGATGCGGCGGCGCGAGTGGCCCCCTTCGCGCCCGAGCGCCAGCCGTCGCGGCCGCTTGGGATCGTGGGAGAAGCGCACGCCCTGTGAGATGAGCCGCATGATCTCGGTCGGGCCCTCCTCCACGAGGACATGGACGGCTTCGGGATCGCAGAGCCCTTGCCCGCACTCGATCGTGTCCCGCTCGTGAATGGAGAGAGAGTCGTCCTCGCCCAGCGCGGCGGCGACGCCTCCCTGCGCGTAGTTGGTGTTCGACTCGAGCGCGTTCACCTTGGTCACGATGAGGACCCGGGCAAAGGCGGCCGTGTGGAGCGCGACGGAGAGTCCGGCGATTCCGCTTCCGATCACGAGCACGTCCGCTTCCAGGGGGTTTCCCGGCCCTCGTTTCATCGGCGGAGCGCCTCCTTGGCGGGAGCCGCGTTTCCTGCCCGCGACCCGGCGATCATTCCCTCGAGCGCGCGGTCGACCGGATCGAGCGGTCGAAGGGTGGACCGGAGCACGCGCACGGGTAGCCGCGGGGAGAGACTCTCCGGCCACCGCGGCTCATCCTTCTCCGTGATCAAGACAACCTCCGCTCCCATGGCGGCGGCGCGCTCGACCGCCCGCGAAAGATCCGGGACCGACCACCGTGCATGGTCGGGAAACGCGGCGTGGGAGACAAGATCGATTCCGGAGGAGCGGACGAACCGCGTGAGCCGCCCGGGCGCGCCGACCCCGGACACGAGCGCGGCGCGCGTCCCGGCCCGCCACGCCTCGGCCGCGCGATCGCCCAGGCGGGACGTGCCTTCCAGAGCGCGACGGAACCGGAGTCTCGTGGCCGAGGGGGCGTGGGCGACCGTCCAAGCGTCCGTCTCCCGCGACACCTCCTCGTCCGACTCGTCCAGCACGAACGCGATCACCGCCGCCTCGCGCAGCGTGGCCGCGGGACGGCGAAGCGGTCCCGCCGGGAGGAGCGCGCCGTTCCCCACGGGGAGCCGCGGATCGACCGCCACCCAGAGCTCGTTCCAGCGAAGCGTTCTCTGTTCCCAGCCGTCGTCGAGAATCCAGAGGCGGGCGCCGTAGCCGGCCCCGGTCCACGCCGCGGCCCGATGGCGATCGCGGTCCGAGGCGACCACCGCGCTCGAATCGAGCGCGGCCCGATGCGCGGCGGCTTCGTCGCCCGCCCGCTCGAACGCGACATGGAGCGGATAGCCCTCAAAATCGGGAACCACGAACGTGCCGAAGGGATCGTTCTGGCCGCCGTGCCCGCGCAGGAGGATCGCGGGGCGCGCGCCGCGGGCCGCGAGTTCGCGCGCCAGCCATCGCGACAGGCTCGTCTTTCCAGCGCCCCCGACGGTGAGGCCGCCGATCGAGACCACGTAGCCATCCGGGGCGGAGCGCCGGAGCTCCATCGCGCGGGCGCGCGCCGCGGCCGACGCCGCGCCGTAGAGGGCCGCGGCCGGAGCCAGTAGCCGGGACCACGCCGCGGCGCCGGGCGCGGCATACCACGAGCGCTCGAGCGCTCCCTGGATTCCGCGGCCCCGTTCCATGCGCGGCGCGTCCTGCCCCGTCACGGCGCGAGCTTCCAATCGGACAGCGCCGCGAGGCCCCGGTCCGCCGCGCCCTCGGCCCCTGCGGCCGCGAGCTTCGACTTCCGGCCCGTCTCGGCCAGGTTCGGATCCGAAAGCCATCGATCCACGATTTCGATCGCTTCGCCCACGCCCGCCGCGACCGCGCCTCCTCCCGTTCTCACAACGGCCTCCACCGCCGCGACGATCTCGTCATGGTGCGGCCCGACCAGAACCGGGCAGCCCCGCGCGGCGGGCTCCCAAACGTTGTGGCCGCCGTACGGGGCGAACGTGCCGCCCACGACGCCCCCCCACGCGCCGTCGTAGGCGGCGGCGAGCTCGCCGCGCGTGTTCAGGAGAGCCACCCGCGGGCCCGGCCGCCTCGAGGCCCCCTCGATCCAGTCATCCACCGTCGCGGACGCTCGATCCCCTTCGTCTCGGGCGAGGAGTTGGAACGGCGTCCGGCGAAACGCCGCGCGCACCCGCGCCACGCCCTCCGGATGCCGCGGTGCGATCACCAGAATGGCCCGGCTCCTTCCTTCGAACGCGGGGGCGATGCTCCGGCGCGCGCCCGCGTCGCCGGGAGCGTCCCGCCTCGATTCCAATAGTTCGGCGAGCCGGCGCGCGAGCATTTCCTCGCCCGGGCGGAGGCTTCCGAGTACGAGCGCGGGCCTC
This sequence comes from Candidatus Eiseniibacteriota bacterium, assembly GCA_963740415.1. GTDB lineage: Bacteria > Eisenbacteria > RBG-16-71-46 > SZUA-252 > SZUA-252 > WS-9. The sequence goes on along the minus strand of CAVUEC010000014.1, from coordinate 269,810 downwards.
GAAGCAAACGGGCGGGCTGATTCGGCCCCCGGGTCGAGCGACTTCGCCTTCAGGTCGCCCATCACGTGAATCCGATCTGGGGAAATTCCCAGCGACTCGAACCTTCGCGCGTGGGTTTCGGACTGCGGCAGCGCGTACACGCCCTCGCCGAAAAGCGCGGGGCCGGCGAGACCGAAGAGGCGCAGCCGCCGCGCGCTCCGGGCCGTGACGGTCGCGCTGACGAGGAGGATCGGGATCTTGCGGCGCCGCGCTTCCAGCATGAGGTTGGGCCAGAGCTCGGTTTCCACGAGGTCGAGCCTCGCGGGTCGCGCCGCGTCGAACCGGGCGGCCACGATCCGCGGCACATCGTGCGGCGCTACGGATGCCGCGGCCAGGGGCCGCAGCGAATGCACCGCGCGGGCAAGCCCCGCGGCCGTCCGGGTCGTCACGTGGATTGGAGTCCTCGCTCCGCGCGCGGCCAGGGCCTCGATCCACGTGACCGCCATCGCCATTTCTCCAAGGGACGCGGCGTGCACCCAGGTTGCGCCCGCGGCCCGGAGCGCCTCGGGAGTCTCGCCGGCGAATCCCGCGCGGAGGACGTCATCCGCCCGCGCCGGGCGCCGCCCAAAGACGCCGCCCAGAACGGTCCCGGCGATCGTCATCGCCGCGCGGTACGCCGCCAGGCCCAGCGTCACGGAGCGCCGCCCTCAGCCGACGGGAACCGGCGCGGGCGCCGGCTGCCCCGCGGCGGCGAATTCCAGCAGCGCGTCCGCGGCGCGCTCGGAAGACCCGGCGCCGCCGAGGCGTTCTCCGAGCGACGCGAACGCGGCGCGCTGGCGCTCCCGCGCGTCCGGATCGTTGAGGAGAATGGCCGCCGCCGATGCGATGGATGGGCCGGTGGCTTCGCCCTGGATGCGCTCCGGCGCGGCGTCGGTCTCCGCGACGATGTTCGCGAGGCCGATCCGGTTCAGCCGGACCACGCGTCGCGCGATCGCGTAGTTGATGGAGCTTGTCTTGTAGACGATCACCATCGGCACGCCGAGCGCGGCGGTCTCGAGCGTCGCCGTTCCCGACGCCACTAGCGCGAGATCGGCGGCGCGGAGCAGATCCTCCGAAGAGCCGCGGTGGAGAATGGGCTGCACCAGGCGCCAGAGCGAGCCCACCTCGCCCCGCGGCGAAATCTCGCCCACCGAGCCCGCGTCGCTCACCGCGACGCGGATTCCGCGTTCCCCGTGATTGACGATCCTCGCCGCGGCGTCGAGCATCGGCGCCAGATGCCGCGCCACCTCGCCCCGCCGGCTCCCGGGAAGAAGCGCCATGAGGCGCTCGGTCGGCGCGATTCCGAGCGCTTCCCGCGCCGCCTCGCGCCGCGCGGGATCGGCCGCGAGCGCGCCCGCGGGATGTCCCACCCAGGCCGCGTGGATTCCCTCCCGGCGCATGAGCTCTTCTTCGAAGCGAAAGAGGAGGAGCATCAGGTCGACGTCGCGGCGCAGCCGCGCGATCCGCCCGTAGCCCCACGCCCAAATCTGGGGGCAGACGTAGTAGACCACCCGTCGGCCGAGGCGCCGCGCCGCGGTCGCAAGGCCGAGGTTCAAGCCCGGCGAGTCGATGGGGAGAAAGATGGCGTCCGGAGACGCGTGCAGCAGCCGCCCGATGGCGGCGCGGGTCCTCTGGATGGCGGGGAGATGACGGATCACGTCGGCGAAGCCCATGACCGCGACGGATTCCATCGGGGCGACGATCCGAAGTCCGGCGGCGCGCAGCGCGGGACCGCCGAGGCCGGCGGCCTCCACGTTCGCGCCCCGACGTTTCAGCCCCTCGAGCAACGCCGCGCCGAGCCGGTCCCCCGAAGGGTCGCCGGCCGACACGATAAGCTTCAGGGAGGTCAGACGGTGACGCCCTGCGGGACGGGCGGCGCCACCTGGCGCACGATGGCGTCGGCGGCCCGGAGCGCCTCCAGGGCCGTCTCGGTTTCGCTCCACGACCGCTCGGGGTTGCCTCGGAGCGAGAGGGCGTGCCGGAGCTCCGACTCGAGCGGATCCCCCTCGGGCACAACGATCGGCAAGGGCCGGATCCGCTTCATCCAATCCTCGGGCCGGCCGTCCGCAGTGGCGGGAGCCAGCGTGAACGCTTCGATGGTCCGGTTCAGGCAGTCGATGGAGAGGTACTCGCTCGATTCGAAGAACCGGATCTTCCGCACTTTTTCGCGGGAGATGCGGCTCGCCGTGAGATTCGCCACGCAGCCGCTCTCGAAGACGAGCCGCGCGTTCGCGATGTCGATCCGGGGCGTGAGGACGGGCACCCCCACCGCGTGGATCTCGGCGATGCGGGACCGGGTCGCGAGCAGCGCCAGGTCGAGATCGTGAATCATCAGGTCGAGCACCACGTCCACGTCGATCCCTCGATTCACGGGGGGCGCGAGCCGGTGCGCCTCGATGAACTTGGGAGCGTGAAGGTGCGGCAACGCCGCGGCCACGGCGGGATTGTGGCGCTCGACGTGGCCGACCGAGAGGGCCACGCGCGCCTTTCGCGCCGCCGCTAGCATCCGCTCTCCCTGCTCGGGCCGCTCGGCAATCGGCTTTTCCACAAGCACCTGAATCCCGCGACTCAGGGCTTCGATCGCGAGGTCGGCGTGGGCGGGCGTGGGCGCGGCGATCGAGACCAGGTCGACCGAGTTGAGGAGCGGCTCCAGCGTGTCGAAGGGAGTCACGCCCAGATCGCGCGCGGCCCGCTCGAGGGCCGCTGGATCGGGATCGTACGCCCCGATCACTTCGACTTCGGCGATCCGCTTCCAGGCGCGCGCGTGGTGGCTTCCGAGGTGTCCGACCCCGACCACGCCGACGCGCGGCAGGCTCACCGGACGATGCCCCGCTCCGAGCTGCGGACGAACTCCACGAATTCGTGGACCTCCGGGTACGGCTTGAGCTCCCTCAGAATCCGGTCCAGGGCCTGCGTCACGTTGAGCTGCGACCGGTAGAGGATCCGGTAGGCTCGCTTCACCTCGAGCCGGACGTCGGCCGGGATCCCCCGGCGATCCATCCCCACGGCATTGAGCCCGCAGGCGCGAAGCGGATTGCCGGCGGCCTTCACAAACGGCGGGACGTCCTGTGCGACCCGGGAGCCTCCCCCGACGAATGCGTGGCATCCAATGGCCACGAACTGGTGCACCGGCGTCATGCCGCCAAGGATCGCGTAGTCGTCGACCCGGACGTGCCCCGCGAGGTTCACCGCGTTCGCCAGGATGACGTGGTTCCCGAGCCGGCAATTATGGGCGACGTGCGTGTAGGCCATCAGCAGCACGTGGTCCCCGACCTGGGTCGCCTCCCTCTCCTCGGTCGCGGCGTGGATCGTCACGTACTCACGGATGGTGGTGTCGTTCCCGATGGTCACCTCGCTCGGAGCGCCGCGATATTTCAAGTCCTGAGGCAGATTCCCGATCACGGCGCCGTGATGGATCTGGCACCGCGCGCCGATCGTCGTGCGCCCCTCGATGACCGCGTGTAGCCCGATCCGGGTGCCCTCGCCGAGCGTGACGCGCGGCCCGACGTAAGCGAAGGGCCCGATCTCCACGCCCGGGCCCAGCTCGGCCCCCTTCTCGACGATCGCGCTGGGGTGGACGGACGGCCGGTAGGCCTCCCGCTGCGTCGGGAGCGGCACAACGGCGCCTCCCGCGCGGGCCCACGTCCCGGTCAGCCGATCGACTTCAGGGATTGCGTTCGACAATACTTGAGAGAAGCTCTGCTTCCGCGACGAGGTCTCCATCGACGTAGGCCTTCCCCTCCATCTTGCAGATCCGTTGCTTGAGGCGGAGCAGGGTCAACTCGAATCGGAGTTGGTCCCCCGGCCGCACGGGCTTCCGAAACTTGGCGTTGTTGATTCCCATGAAATAAACGAGCTTGTCCTTGGGGCGCTCGACCGTGTTGAGGAGCAGCACTCCCCCGCACTGCGCCATGGCCTCGACGATCAGCACCGCCGGCATGATCGGGTGCCCCGGAAAATGCCCGTTGAAATAGGGCTCGTTGATCGTGACGTTCTTGATCCCGACGACGCGGGACGCCTCCAAGCTCAAGATCCGGTCGACCAACAGGAACGGATAGCGGTGCGGCATGATCCTCTGGATCGCGTTGATGTCGAGCTGGATGGGACCGGAGTCCCCGTTCGACGTCGAGCCCTTGAGCAGGCTTCCGGGCTCTTCCGCCGCCGCGAGCCGCTGGACGAACCGCACGTTGGTCGCGTGACCGGACTTGATCGAGAGGAAATGGCCCTGGGCCGGCCGGCCCAGGAGATAGAGGTCGCCCAGAAAGTCCAGAATCTTGTGCCTCACGAACTCGTCTTCGAATCGAAGCGGTTCCTGATTCAGGATTCCCGTCGGCTGTACGACGACGGCGTTCTGGAGCGTTCCGCCCTGGATCATGCCGCGCTCCCGAAGGCGCTCCACGTCCCGCTCCAGCACGAAGGTGCGCGCGGGGGCGATCTCGCGGACGAACACGTCGGGGTCGATGTCGTAAGTGGCGTGCTGGGTGCCCCGCCAGGCGTTGGAGTATTCGATGGTGAACGTCACGCGCAGGCCGTCGTGCGGGAGCCCGACGAGGATCACGCCGTTCTCTTCGTAGCGAACGGGCTCCGTGACCTTGAAGTAGCGGCGCGCCGCCGGCTGCTCGACGATGCCGGCCTCCTGGAAGAGCCGGACGTAGGGTCTCGCGCTGCCGTCGGTCGGCTCGGGCGGCTCCTTCGCGTTCAACGCGATGGTCATGTTGTCGATCCCGAGCCCCGCCGCCGCGGCCAGGATGTGCTCGACCGTGTGGACCTCGGCGTCCCCGTTCTTGAGAATCGTCCGCCGCATCTGGTCGGTGTCCGCGCGGGCGTAGCGGGGCGCGACGGGGATTTCGGGCTGACCCGGAAGATCGAGCCGGATGAACCGGATCCCATGCCCCGGCGGCGCCGGTCGGAATTCGACCTGGCATCGGCCCCCGGTGTGGAGGCCGACCCCCTCGAAGGACACGAGGCGGCCTAGAGTGCGTTGGTTGGGAGTGCTCACCGGGGGGTGCCGCGGACCCTCGAGCTCGTCCACCCGCCGCTTCAACCGGCGGACCGTTTGAAGGAGCTCGGGCAGGTGCTTCAAACTGGCCTCGATGCGCTTGGCCTGGATCACGGGGTACGCCGGGGTGCCGGACAGGCGCTCGCCGGGCTTGACGGACTTCGCGACGCCGGACTTGGCCCCGATCTGCGCGCCCGCTCCGATCTCGATGTGCCCCACGACTCCGACCTGGCCCGCGAGAACCACCTCATCGCCCAGCACCGTGCTGCCCGAAATCCCGACCTGGGCCACGATGATGCAGTTCTTGCCGACCTGAACGTTGTGCGCGATCTGGACCAGATTGTCGATCTTGCTCCCCGCGCCGATGCGCGTCGTCCCCATGGTGGCGCGGTCGATGGTCACGCACGCTCCCAGCTCCACGTCGTCCTCCACGACCACATTCCCCACCTGGGGCAGTTTTCGATGAACCGACCCGTCCCACACGAACCCGAAACCGTCGCTGCCGATGACGGCCCCGGAGTGGACGATGACGCGGTCCTGGAGCTCGCACGACTCGCGGACGGTCACGTTGGGATAGAGAAGCGAATCCGTCCCGATCTTCGCGTTCGCGCCGACGTAGCAGCCCGCGTGGACGATCGTCCGGGCGCCCACGACCGATCCCCGCTCGAGCACGACGTGGGGACCGATGGTGGCCGACGGGTCGACCGTCGCGTCCGGGGCGCGGACCGCCGTCGGGTGGATACCGGCCACCGGGCGCTCCTCGTCCCCTTGGAAGAACCGAACGGCCTTGAGGAACGCAAGGTAAGGGTTTGAGTTCTGGATGAGCGGCTTGCGGCTCTTCCGATGGTTTTCCGCGACGATGACCGCGGAGGCGTTGGTGCACTCGAGGTAGGGCTCGTAGCGCGGATTGGCCAGGAAGGTGAGATCTCCCTCCCTCGCCTCGCGTATCCCGGCAACGCCGGAAATCTCGACCGAGCCGTCTCCGACGACTATGCCGTCGATGGCCTTGGCGACGGTGTCCAGCGTGACCTTCATTCGAGACCCCCTACCGAGAGCTCCCGCGCGTGCAAGCCGGGCACTTCGGCACTCGGTCGAGTTCGCTCACTGCTGAGGCTGAACGGTGCCGCCGGTCTGGCTCCCGCTCGTCTGGGTGGGTTTGTGTCGAATTCCCTGGTCCTCCTCGCGGAGGGCCACCAGCACCCGGTCGGTGAGGTCGAGCGCCTTGTCGCCGAACACGATGTTTCCGTCCGCGGCGTCCAGGATCAGGGAAAAACCCTCGTCCGTCCCGAACTCCGCCACGATGCCGTGTACCCGGTCCACGATCGGCCTCAGATATTCCTCGTTCAACTTCGAGATCCGGCCCCCAGGACCCCAATTGGTCTGGACGTAGGACTCGTACTCGCTCATCTTGCGTTGGATTTCCCGATTTTGCTCGTCGCGCTTCGCTTCGCTGAGCATCGGGCCCTGTTGATCGAGCTTTCGCTGTAGCTCGTCGATCTCCAACTTCTTCTCCCGGGCTGTCTTTGACAGCTCCTTGACCTCCCGGTTGAATGCCTCCTGCGCCTCTTGGGTCTTCGAGTACTCGGCGAAGATGCGATCCGAATCAATGAACCCGATCTTGAGGTCGGCCGCCACCCCGGCGGATACCGCCCCGATGCCGGCCGTGCAGCAAAGGCTAACCCACACTAGCGCACGCAGGCCTCGTTGTCGAGTCATATGCTAACTCCTTCTGTCACAATGTATTGCCGAGCTGGAAGTGGGTCTTCCAACCGGCCCCTTCCTCCCGGTCGAGACCGTACCCAAGGTCGAGCCCGATCCGGCCCAGGGCCGGGACTTCGAACCGCACCCCGAACCCAACCGACCGCCGCAGGTCCCCGAGGTCGATCTCTCGGGTGGAATTCCAGGTGTTCCCCGCGTCGAAGAAGAATAGGCCATGAAGGGGGTCCGCGATCGGGAACTGAATTTCGGCCCCGGCGATCAGCATCTTCCGGCCGCCCGGGTAGCGCTCCGTGACGATCCCCGTAATCGGGTCGCGGGTGATGTTGGCGCGCGGCACCACGTAGTAGTCCGGATAGCCCCGGAGGTAATCGACCGTGGTCCCGCCCAGGCGGAACCGCTCGTAGTCCGGCGTGCTGGTCCCTCCCAGGACGCCCGTCCGTCCCCGGAGCATGAGCACGAGGGGCCCCTGGAGCCGGGTGTAGTTCTTGATGTCGAAGGTGCCCTTGTAGAAGCTCTCGACCCCGCCCAGCATGCCGCCGGCGAACGTGTTCGTCCAGGTCGCGCGGGAGCCGCGCGTCGCGTAGAAGGGATTGTCGGTGCTGCCGCGTGTGAATGTGAGCGTGATGCTGCTCACCAGTCGCGGCCAGTTCGTGTTCCGGAGGGACGTCAGGTTGCTGGACTCCCCGGGCACCGGTGCGACGAAGTTCGAGAGCGTCACGTTTCGAAGGTCGTACGAGATCAGGCCGCGGGTGTAGTCCGGCCAGGGAATCGGCCTCCCCAGGCGGACGCCGCCGCCCGCATCCCGGCGGTCGTAGACGTCCAGCTCCCGGCTCGTGTTGAACAGGCTGAATCCCAGCGTCAGGGGCGTGTCCCGGAACCACGGATCCGTGAACCCGACCTCGTAGCTGCTCCGCTTCGCGCCGCGCTCCAGGTGGATGTTCACGCTCTGGCCGTTTCCGAACAGGTTGTTGTGTCCGAGCTCGATGAACCCCGTGAGCCCGGTGCTGCTCGCAAACCCGGCCCCCGCGCTCGCGGTCCCGGTCTGCTTCTCCTGAACCTTGAGGGTCAGGTTGATGTCGCTCGAGTCCCCCGTCGGCTCGTAGTCCACCGTGACGTCCTGGAAGAACCCGAGCGCGAAGATGTCGCGCTGGGTCCGGATGAGGGCGGACCGCCGGAACACGTCCCCCGGCCGCACGGAGGCTTCACGCCGGATCACGTTCTCCTTGGTCCTCGTGTTCCCGACGATCTGCAGATCGGCCACCCGGGTCCGGTTTCCCTCCTGGACCGAGAAGTCGACGTCGACGATCGAGTCCCGCTCGGTGAACTTGGGCTCGATCGAGAGGTAGAGGAAACCCTGCTCCTGGTACAGCGTGTACGCGCCCTCGAGGCTCTTGTGAATCGCCGATTCGTTGTAAGGGGCGAACGTGTTGACGGTGGTGACCTGGTCCAGTGCCTCGGTGGGAACGACCGTGTTTCCGTTCCAGGACACGTTGCCGAAGCGGTAGCGCGAGCCCTCCCGGACGTACACGTGGAGCGAGACCGATTTTCCGTCCGCGCCAAACGCGGGCCGGATCGAGTCGACGTCCGCGTCCTTGTACCCGCGACTCCGCATGAAGAGGCGGAGCTGGGTCGCGTCCTGGTCCAGCTGGGACGGCTTGTACGCCCCTCCGCGGAGGAACCCCGGCGTCCGGCTCTTCATGGCCCCTTTGAAATCCTCCGGGCGAAGCGTCAGATCCCGCTGCTCTCCGTGAATCAGGATCTCCCGGACCTTGACCTTCGAGCCTTCCTGGATCTCAAAGATCACGTTGACCACGCCCGGCCCGGCGGTCTCGGTCTGCGCCTGCACCTTCGCCAGCGCGTACCCTTCTTCCGCGTAGGCCTCCACGATCTTCGAGGCGTCCAGATCGAGCACGCCCTGGTCCAGGAGCTGCCCCTCCGCGCTCGTCAGCTTGGGTTTGAGTTTCGACTCCTCGATCTTTCCTCCGCCCTTGAACCGGAGGCCCTTGATCCGCTCGCGCTCCGAGACCACGACGGTCAACCCCACCCCGTTCGCCGCCGGCGCATCCACCACATTCACGTCGGTGTAGAGCCCGCTCTGGAAGAGGCGGCGCACGCCGTCGCGAACCGAGTCCTTGGCGTAGGGGTCGCCCACGTGCAGGCCGAAGGTCCGGATGATCACCATCGAGTCGACGTGCACGAATCCGGAAGCCCGGATCGCGCGGATCAAGGGAACCGCCTCCTCGGGCGGCTCGGGGAGCTCGGAGGGAGGCGCGGCGATCGCGCTGTCGATCGCCGCGGCGGACGGGGGCGCGTCGATGGCCCGGGCGCGCGGCGCCCACGCGCCCATCAAGAGCGCGATGGCTGGAACCGACCAAAACGCGGCGGGGCAGGAGATTCCCCTTCGGGAATCATCCCGCTTCAACCGCCAAGCCTTCTCGAGGGGTTGGGCCAATGGGTCAAGAAGTAAAGGCCAGCTCGTCGCCCTGGCGAGAGACAACGACCTCGCTCCCATCCTTCAACTGTCCGCGCAGTACGTGCTCGGAAAGGGGGTCCTCGATCAGTTTCTGAATGCTCCTCTTGAGGGGACGGGCTCCGAGCGTGGCGTCGAAGCCCTTCTCGATGAGAAGCTCCACCACCGAATCGTCGAGGGTGACGCGGATGCCGTTCTGCTTGAGCCGGTCCGCGACCTGGAGGAGGAGGATGTGCGTGATTTCCGCCATCTGCGGCCGGTCCAGCGCGTGGAACACGATGATGTCGTCGATGCGGTTCAGGAACTCGGGGTTGAACGTCCTCTTCAGCTCGTCCAGGACCGTGCTCTTCATGCCGCCGAACTGCTCGACTCGTCGTCGGCGCTGCGTGAAGCCGAGGCTGCGGCCGCCGCATGATCTGCCGCGCGCCGAGGTTCGAGGTCATGATGAGGACCGTGTTCTTGAAGTCCACCTTGCGGCGCGAGGCTGTCGGTGAGACTGGCCGTCGTCGAGCACCTGCAGCAGGATGTTGAACACGTCCGGGTGCGCCTTCTCGATCTCGTCGAGCAGGACGACCGAGTAGGGCTTGCGGCGCACCTTCTCGGTGAGCTGGCCGCCCTCCTCGTAGCCCGACGTAGCCCGGCGGCGCGCCGACCAGCCGCGAGACCGAGAACTTCTCCATGTACTCGGACATGTCGATGCGGATCAGCGCGTCCTGGTCGTCGAAGAGGAACGCGCGCCAGCACGCGCGCCAGCTCGGTCTTGCCGACGCCGGTCGGGCCCAGGAAGATGAACGAGCCGATCGGCCGCCTGCGGATCGCGCAGGCCGGCGCGGTTGCGGCGCATCGCGCGCGACACCGCCGCCACCGCCTCGTCCTGGCCGACGACGCGCTTGCGGAGCTCCTCCTCCATGCGCAGCAGCTTCTGCGGTCTCCTCCTCCGCCGAGCTTGCACCACCGGGATCCCGGTCATCGCGCGAGATGCACCGTAGGCGATCAGTCGTCCTCGTCGACCTGGACGTCCTGCGTCGCGCTTCGACTCGGTCCACGTCCTTCTTGAGCTCGTTGCAGCTCGCTGCGCGCAGCTCCTTCTCCTGGTCGCGCAGGCGCGCCGCCTTCTCGAACTCCTGGCCGCGGATCGCCGCCTCCTTCTCCTTGGCGACCTCCTCGAGCTTCTTCTCGAGCTCGCGGATCTCGGTCGGCACGGTGCTCGACCGACAGCCGCGCGCGCGCGCCCGCCTCGTCGATCACGTCGATCGCCTTGTCCGGGAGGAAGCGGTCGTTGATGTAGCGGTCGGCGAGCTTGCACCGCCGCGACGACGCGCCTCGTCGGTGATCTTGACGCCGTGGTGCGCCTCGTACTTGTCGCGCAGGCCCATGCAGGATCTCGATCGTCTCCGTCGACGGTCGGCGGGTCGACCATGATCGGCTGGAAGCGCCGCTCGAGCGCGCCGTCCTTCTCGATGTACTTGCGGTACTCGTCGAGCGTGGTCGCGCCGATGCACTGCAGCTCGCCGCGCGCGAGCGCCGGCTTGAGCATGTTGGAGGCGTCGATCGCGCCCTCGGCGCCGCCCGCGCCGACGATCGTGTGCAGCTCGTCGATGAAGATGATCGTGTCCTTCGACTCGCGGATCTCGTTCATGACCGTCTTGAGCCGCTCCTCGAACTGGCCGCGGTACTTGGTGCCGGCCACCACCGCCGCCAGGTCGAGCGTGACGATGCGCTTGTTCTTGAGGCGTCTCGGGCACCTTGCCCGCGACGATGCGCTGCGCCAGCCCCTCGGCGATGGCGGTCTTGCCGACGCCCGGCTCGCCGATCAGCACCGGGTTGTTCTTCTTGCGGCGCGAGAGGACCTGGATGACGCGCTCGATCTCCTTCTCGCGGCCGATGACCGGGTCGAGCTTGCCCTCGCGCGCGAGCTGCGGTGAGGTCGCGGCCGAACTGGTTCAGGGCCGGGGTCTCGGGGCTGCTCCTCGCGCTCCGGGCTGCGCCGCCGGACGGCGTGCCGCCCAGCAGCTTGAGCGTCTCCTCGCGCACCTCTTGCGGTCGACGCCCAGCTCGAGCAGCACCTTGGCGGCGACGCCCTCGCCCTCGCGGATCAGGCCGAGCAGCAGGTGCTCGGTGCCGACGTAGTTGTGGCCGAGCTGAGCGCGCCTCGTCGACCGACAGCTCGAGCACGCGCTTGGCGCGCGGCGTGAACGGGATCTCGCCGATCGTCATGCGTGCCGCCCGAGGCGCCACCATGTTCTCGACCGCCTGGCGGATCGCGTCGAGGTCGAGGCCGAGGTTGTTGAGCACGGTGGCGGCGATGCCCTCGCCCTCGCGGATCACGCCGAGCAGCAGGTGCTCGGTGCCGATGTAGTCGTGCTGCAGGCGGGCCGCCTCCTCGCGCGCGAGGTAGATGACCTTCCGGACCCGTTCGGTGAATTTGTCGTGCATGGATCGAAACCTCCGTTGGGCCCCTCACATCAGCCCCGCACACCCTCTGATTCGGATTCGCGGCTCCGGCCGCGTTCTTGTCCAGCCGCTCGCGCACGAGTCCGGCGCGGACGACGTTGCGCTCCCGCTGCTCCATCTCGCGTCCCTGGGCGCAGCTGCAGGTGCGCCGGCTGCGTCAGGACCAGCAGCTCGTTCAAGGTCTGGACGCGGGCGCAGACCGGGCAGGCCGAAGCGCCACGCCGAGCCGGACCGCCGAGCAGAGGTTGATGACCTCCTGCGGACGAGATCGCGCGGCAGTGGCGCAGCGTGCCGTAGGCGCGCCACACCTTGTCCTCGATCTGGACGCGCGCGTCGCGCATCATGCCGCTCGCGCGCGCGCTCCTCGGTGTCGATGATCTGGCGCGTCACGCGCTCCAGGCTCTCGATCGTCTCGCGCTCGCTGCTGTCCGAGCGTGGTCTGGTTCGAGATCTGGAACAGGTTGCCCATGACCTCGCTGTGCTCGCCGTAGAGGCCGCGCACGGTGAGGCCCACCTGCGTGATGCTCTTGAGCACCTGCTCGATCTGCTTCGAGCAGCACCAGCGCGGGCAGGTGGATCAGCACCGACGCGCGCATGCCGGTGCCGGCGTTGGTCGGGCACGCGGTCAGGTAGCCGATCTCGTCGGAGAAGGCGAAGTCGAGCGTCCTGGTCCAGCTCGTCGTCGGCGGCGTTCGGCCGCGCGCCCAGGCCTCCGCGAGCTGGAAGCCCGGACGCCAGCGCCTGCAGCCGCAGGTGGTCCTCCTCGTTGATCATCAGCGACAGCGCTCTCGTCCGGCGACCACGAGCAGGCCGCGCGGGCGCGCGCCGTCGCGCCAGCTCGTGGCTGACCAGGTGGCGCTCGACCAGGAACTGGCGGTCGAGCGGCGTCAGCTCCGCCATGCGCAGCAGCAGCGCCGTCGAGGACAGCCAGCGCCGGCGCTGCCGCACCGCGGCGACGACGCTCGGAGCACGCCCTGCAGCTGCTCGTCGCGGGCGCGGTGCGTGAACGGCACGTCCTCGAGGTTGCGCGCGAGCCGCATGCGCGTCGACAGCACGATGTCCGCGTGCGGGCCCGTCCCGTCGCAGCCAGCGGGCCGCAGATTCTCGGGCGAACGAGGTCGAGCGTTCATCGCGATCCCTCCTCGGCCGTCGATGTCGCCCTGCGGCCTCGATCGACGCCGGATCTGGTCGCGGAGCGCGGCCGCGCGCTCGAACTCCTCGCGCTCGACCGCGCGCTGCAGCTCGTCGTGGAGCCGCTGGATCTGGCGCGCGCAGCGCGACGCGCGCCGCCGTCGCGGGCCGGGAGCTTGCCGACGTGCGTGGTGCTCGCCGTGGATGCGCCGCAGCAGCGGCCGCAGCTGGAACTGGAACGTGGTGTAGCACTCCGCGCAGCCGAGCCGGCCGGTCTCCTTGAACGCCGAGTAGAGCAGGTCGCAGCGCGGGCACTGCACGTGGCCGACCGGCCTCCTCGCCGGTGCTGGTCTGCGTCGACCATCCCCGCGAGCAGGTCGGCGATCGAGAACTTGGTTCTTCGCCAGGGGCGTGTGATGCCCGTCTCCTCGGCGCACCGCTCGCAGACGTGGATCTCCGACATCTTGTTGTCGTGGATCTCCGTGAAGTGCACCGTCGCCGGGTTCTTACCGCACAGTTGGCATTGCATCGTCGTTTAGCTCCCTCCAGCGTCCTGCTCCCTTAGATGCAGCCATTCTACAGATTCATCGGCCTGAGAAGGCCATCCTCAAGCTCAAGGACACGCCCCGCCGCCCGGGCCACATCCGGGTTATGTGTCGCAATGACAATGGCTTGACCCTCATTTGCCCGATACTTTTCGAAGAGATCCAGGAGCACCCCCGTCGCCGCCCGGTCCAGATTGCCCGTCGGCTCGTCCGCCAGGAGGACGGCGGGGCGCCTGTGGAGGGCCCGGGCGACCGCGACCCGCTGCTGCTCGCCCCCGGACAGCTCGCCCGGCTTGTGCTCCGCGCGCTCCATGAGCCCCAGATCGCGGAGCAATTCCTCCGCGCGGGATTTCGCCTCCGATTCGGCGCGGCCGCCCGCGATCCATCCGGGCATCATCACGTTCTCGAGCGCCGTGAACTCCGGAAGGAGCTGGTGGAACTGAAACACGAAGCCGACGCTTCGCGACCGAAGCCGCGACCGCCCGTCCTCGCCCAGCGCGGTCATCGCCTGGCCGCCCACGCTCACCGTCCCGGCGGACGGCACGTCGAGGCCGCCCAGGAGATGGAGCAGCGTGGACTTTCCCGAGCCCGATGCGCCGACGATCGCGACCATCTCGCCCTTGGCGACGCTCAGGTCGACACCGCGCAGAACCTCGACCGGCGCCATCCCCTCGGCGTAGGTCTTGGCGAGACCCTCGGCGCGGAGCGCGGCGGTTGCGGGCGCGTCATTCATAGCGGATGGTCTGCACCGGCGCGAGCCGCGCCGCCTGCCAGGCCGGATACAGGCTGGCCAGGAAGCACGTCAACGTCGCCGCGACCGCGACAAAGAGGAAATCGGACCACTCCATCTTCACCGGCAGGGTGTCGATGAAATAGATCTCGCCCGGGAGGTGGAGGAGCTTGTACTTGCCGAGCACGTAGGACACCGCGAAGCCCACGCCGAGGCCGAGGAGGGTCCCCATGACCCCAATCAGGGTCCCCTGGAGGACGAAGATCTTCATGATCCCCGCGGGCGGCACACCCATGGTCCTTAGAACCCCAATGTCCCGGCGCTTCTCCAGCACCAGCATCACCAGGCTGGAGACGATGTTCACCGCCGCCACGACCACGATCAGGATCAGGATCGTGAACATCACCGCCTTCTCGATCTTCATCCAGGCGAAGAGATTCCGGTTGAGGTCGATCCAGTTGGTCGTGCGGTATCCCGGGCCCAGCGCCGTGTCGAGCCGCGTCGACGACTCCTGGGCGCGGAACATGTCTTGAAGCCTTAGCTCGTAGCCGGTGACGTCGCCGCCCAGCCCGAAAAACTCCTGCGCGGTCGCGAGCGGCACGACCCCGAACGAGGAATCGTATTCGTAGAGCCCCGAGCGGAAGATCGACGAGACGCGGAGCCGCCGGGAGCGCGGCACGCCGCCGAGGAAGCCGCCCGGATCCTCCGATGGGATGCTGATCAGGATGATGTCGCCGCGCGCGACGCGGAGTCGCAGCGCGAGCTCCTGGCCCAGGGCGATTCCCGGAAGGTCTCCCCCGTCGAACGGCTTGTCCGCCGGCGTCAGCCTTGCCAGGATGTCGGTCACCCACCGCTCGCGCTCGGGATCGACGCCCTTCAGGACCATCCCGTCGACGCCGTGCCGGGACGCCACCATCACCTTGCCGTAGACGAAGGGCGCCACCTCCGCCCCCGGAACCGCCTCGCGGATCATCCGGTCGAGGTTGGGATCCGGCTTGAGCGGCCGGTCGGCGCCGTCCAGAACCGCGATGTGCGCGTTCGTGCCCGCGATCCGCTGCTGCACCTGATCCTCGAACCCGTTCATCACGGAGAGCACGATCGTGAGGGCCGCGACGCCGACGAAGACGCCGCCGATTGCGAGCATGCTGACGAGCGTGATGAAGCTGATGCGCCGTCGGGAGCGGAGGTATCGTGAGGCGATGATGCGGACGTAGCCCATGCGGGCGGGGTCAGCCGGGCGGGGGGCTTGCGGACGACTCCCCGCCCTCCTCGGACCTCATCTGCGGAAACAGAATCACGTCGCGGATCGACCTCGAGTCCGTGAGCAGCATCACCAACCGGTCGATCCCGATGCCGACGCCTCCGGTCGGCGGAAGGCCGAGCTCCAGCGCGTGAAGGTAGTCGGCGTCCAGGAGCTGGGCCTCGTCGTCGCCGCGCTTCCGCTGTTCCAGCTGCGCCTCGAAGGCGCGGCGCTGCTCGTCCGGATCGTTCTGCTCGGAGAAGGCGTTCGCCAGCTCCGTTCCCGCCACGATGACCTCGAAACGCTCCACGACGGTCGGATCGCCCCGCTTTACCTTGGCGAGAGGCGAGATGTCGCGGGGGTGATCGATCAGAAAGGTCGGGCGGACGAACCCGGGCTGCACCTTGACGGAGATGATCTCGTCCAGGATCTTCCCGTAGGAGAACGCGGGATCCACCGAGATTCCGGCGCGGCGCGCGAGGTCTCGAAGCGCCGTCTCATCCTCCGGGAGGCGCTCGACGCCCAGCCCCTTCGCCGCGGCCTCGGAGAAACTCACCCGGGGCCAGGGCGGCGAGAAGTCGATCTCCTGCCCGTCGAACGGAATGCGGGTGGATCCGTGCACGCTCCGCACCGCGTGGAGGACGAGGTCCTGCGTCACCTCCATCATGTCTTCGTAGTCCGCGAACGCCTGATAGAACTCGAGCATCGTGAACTCCGGGTTGTGGAACCGGTCGATGCCCTCGTTTCGAAACGTCTTCGCGACTTCGTAGACGCGGTCGAGCCCGCCGACGATGAGCCGCTTCAGATAAAGCTCCACGGCGATGCGCAGGTAAAGCCGCCGGTCGAGCGCGTTGTGGTGCGTCACGAACGGGCGCGCGGTGGCGCCGCCGTAGAGCGGCTGCAGCACGGGAGTCTCCACTTCCACGAAGCCGCGACCGTCGAGGAACTCGCGAAGCGCGCGCAGGATGCCGGCCCGGGTCCGGAACACGCGGCGGACATCGTCGTTGACGGCGAGGTCGGCGTACCGCTGGCGGTAGCGCGTCTCCACGTCCGTGAGCCCGTGCCACTTCTCCGGCAGCGGAAAGAGCGACTTCGAGAGAAGCTCCACGCGGTTCGCGCGGACGGTCGTCTCGCCGGTCTTGGTCTTGAACACGGGTCCCTCGACCCCGATCCAGTCGCCGAGGTCGAGCGTCATGGCGTCGCCGAAGGCTTCCGGGCCCGAGCACGTCTTCCCGAAGGTAGATCTGGAGAAGACCGTCCGCGTCCTTCAGGTGCGCGAACGCCGCCTTGCCGTGGCCCCGCTTGGTCATGAGCCGTCCCGCGACGCGAACGAGCTCGCCGGATGCCTCGAGCGCCTCGGCGTCGGCCAGAATCCGCCCCGATCGGTGCGTCGCGGCGAATCGATAGGCGAACGGCTGGATGCCGCGGCGATTCAGCGCCTCGAGTTTTTCGCGGCGGGATTCCTGAACGGACACAATGCTCCGACGGTGACGGGTGGGACGGCGCGGCGGCGTCCGGCGGAATGCCGGTTCAGGCCGTGGGTTGGGCGATTCTAGAGAGCGACTAGGGGTGGGTCAAGCGCCGCGGCGTCCGCCGCGCGATCCACCGCCTGTGCGGGGGGCCGGGACGGCCTGCGCGGGGGGCGGAACGGCCCCGATCATCGATTCGGCGCCGATCGTCGTCGATTCGCGGCGGCGCTCGCCGCATCCCGGGCAGAATGACCAGCCCGGATCGACGCGCCGCTCGCAACGGGGACACACGTGCGTGGCGGCGTTTCCACAGTGGGGACAGTAGAGGAATTCGGAGGAGACCGTTTCGTTGCACGAAGGACAGAGGCGGGCCAGCTCCTCCTCGCAGTAGACCACGCGCTGAAGCTCCTCGAGGCTGGTGAAGCCGGCGAGGACCTTGCCCATGCCGTCCTGGCCGATCGGAATCATGCCCGACTCGAGCGCGGCGGAGCGGATCATCGATTCGGGCGCGCTGCTCGTGATGAGTCTCCGGATCGGATCGGTGACGTCGAGAATCTCGAACACACCGATGCGCCCGCGGAATCCGGATTCGTTGCAGTGCTCGCATCCCACGGGACGATGGAGCGTCACGGCGCCTCCGTCCCTCCCCGCGAGGCCCAGAAGCCGGAGCTCGTCGCCGGTCGGATGGTACGGGTCCTTGCACTTCGGGCAGAGCGTCCGGATGAGCCGCATGGAGACGACCCCGGTCAGGCTCGAGGCCACCATGTAGGGCTGGAGGCCGAGATCGACGAGGCGCGTCACCGCCGACGGAGCGTCGTTCGTGTGGACGGTCGAGAGCACGAGATGGCCTGTGATCGAGGCGCGGAACGCGATCTGAGCCGTCTCGAAGTCGCGGATCTCCCCGATCATCATCACGTCGGGATCCTGCCGCAGCATGGCGCGCAGGATCGCCGCGAACGTCTTCTTGCTCTTCTCATCCACCTGGACCTGGTTGATTCCGTTGAGCTGGTATTCGATCGGATCCTCGACGGTCACCACGTTCTTCGTGACCGAGTGGACGTGCTGGAGAAGCGAATAGAGCATCGTGGTCTTTCCGCTCCCGGTGGGCCCGGTGACGATGAGGATCCCCTGGGGCCGCAGCCCGTACGCTCGGATCTTGGCCAGATCCGGCTCGCTCAACCCGAGCGTCTCGAGGCGGAGCGCCGCGCGCTCCTGATCCACGATGCGGATGACGATCTTCTCGCCGTGATCGGTCGGAAGCGTGGAGACGCGGAAGTCGATCCGGCGCCCATCGATCTCCACCCGGAAGCGGCCATCTTGTGGCAGCCGCTTCTCGGCGATATCGAGCGCCGCGAGGATCTTGATGCGGGAGATCAGCGCGCCCTGGGTCCACTTGGGCAGCCGCTCCAGGTCTTGCAGCAGGCCGTCCACGCGGATCCGGACGCCGACGCCCTTTTCTTGTGGTTCGATGTGGATGTCGCTCGAGCGCATCTCGACGGCGCGCGTGATGAGCCAGTTCGCGAGCCGGACGATCGGGGGTCCGGAGCTGCTCCGCACCAGCTCGTCGAGGTTCTCGTCGCCTTCCGGCTCGACGATCTCCTTCACCTCGGCCACGGGATCGTTCTTGATGATGTTCTCGAGGATTTCCACGACCGAGGCGTCGATATGGTAGTACTTCGAAATCGCCTCGACGATTTCGCTCGGCGGCGCCAGCACGGGACGGATGAAGTGCCCGCTCTGGAATCGCAGGTCCTCGAGCGCCGCCGCGTTCAGCGGGTCGGCCATCGCGACCCGGAGGGTGTTCCGGCTTTCGACTTCGATGGGAATCGCCGTGTACTTCTTGGCGAGTTCTTCCTTGATCAGACGGATCACGCCGTCATCAATCGCCAGGGCCTGCAGATCCACGATCGCGAGACCCAGCTGGTCGTGGAGCACCTGGCAAACGTCGGCTTCGCTGACCATTCCGGTGCGGGCGAGGATGTGGCCGAGCGGCTCGTGCGTCTGACGCTGGCGGCGGAGCGCTTCCTTGAGCTGCTGCTCCGTCACCAGCCCGGCATCGAGCAGGTATTCGCCCAGCTTCTTTCGCTTTCCGTTTTCGCTCGCCACTATGCGGCCCCTCGGAGTTCCCGACCCTGGCCCAGACCCGGGGATGGTCGCCGGGGTCGAGGGGCAAGCTTCATGCCATGTCGGGGCGTGCGCTCCGGAGCGCGGGGAACGGCAGCAGGGTGCTGGAGTTGTGCGGCTCAGGTGGAGCGTCGGAACGACGCGATCGTGCGAATTGCCCGAGCGGCCCGGGGCATTCCCGCGTTTTGCAACCAGGCCGGATGTCCGCGCGGCTACGAGGTCTGCGCCTTGGTCCGGCCCTTTTCCATCGCGAGCTTGTCCATTTCGGCGCCAAAGCGAACGGAGTAATCCCCGTTGAAGCAGGCGTAGCAGTGCCCGTCCGGCCGGTCGACGCAGGCCCTCAGGCCTTCCATCGAGAGGTAGCCGAGCGTGTCGACGTGGAGGTAACGGCGGATCTCCTCGACGGTGTGCGACGAAGCGATCAGCTCGCGGCGGTTCGGCGTGTCGATGCCGTAGTAGCAGGACCAGCCGATCGGAGGGCTGGAGACCCGGAAGTGCACCTCGCGCGCGCCCGCCCCGCGCAGCATCGCCACGAGGCTCCGGCTCGTGGTTCCGCGAACGATCGAGTCGTCCACGATGACCACCCGCTTCCCTTCGAGGATGCGGCGCACCGGATTGAACTTGAGGTTGACCCCGAAGTCGCGGGTGATCTGCTGCGGCGCGATGAAGGTGCGGCCGACGTAGTGGTTTCGGATCAGGCCCAGCTCGAACGGAAGCCCGGACTGCTCCGCGTATCCGAGCGCGGCGGAGTTGCTGGAGTCGGGGACCGAAATCACGATGTCGGCCTCGGCCGGATGCTCCTCGGCCAGGCGCCGGCCGAGACGGCGGCGAACGGAATCGACGCTCGCCCCGAACACCACGCTGTCCGGCCGCGAGAAGTAGATCAGCTCGAACACGCACGCGCGCGGGGGGTCGGGCTGGAAGATCTTGAACGAGCGGACGCCCTGCCGGTCGATCAGCACCATCTCCCCCGGCTCGATCTCGCGCACGAAGTCCGCGCCCACGATGTCGAGGGCGCAGGTCTCGCTGGCGAGCACGTGAGCCTCGCCCCGGCGCCCGAGGCAGAGCGGCCGGAAGCCGCGCGGGTCGCGCACGCCGATCAGGGTCTCGCCGGCGAGGAGGACGAGGGAGTAGGCGCCCTGGCAACGCGCGAGCGCCTCCGGGATCATCCGCTCGATCTCGGTGGCCTTGGACCGCGCGATCAGGTGGAGGATCACCTCGGTATCGCTCGTCGTCTGAAAGATGGATCCCTGGCCTTCCATCTCGTCCCGAAGCGCGAGCGCGTTGACGAGGTTTCCGTTGTGCCCGATCGCGAGTTTTCCCTCGCGGTAGTTCACCATGAGCGGCTGGGCGTTCTGGAGCTGGCTGCCGCCCGTGGTGGAGTACCGGTTGTGGCCGATCGCGATGTGGCCGCGGAGTTTCTCGAGCGCGTTTCCGGAAAAGACGTCCGAGACCAGCCCGACGCCCCGGTGCTCGCGGAATTCGATCCCGTCGGTCGTGACGATGCCGGCGCTCTCCTGCCCGCGGTGCTGCAGCGAGTAGAGACCCGCGTACGTGAGACGGGCGGCGTTCTCCGCGCCCCAGATGCCGAACACGCCGCACTCCTCGCGAAGGCGGTCTGAGCGAAGAACGTCCCGGTCGGTCATTCTCTCCTCTCGGCCGTCAGGCCGCCGCCCCCATCGCGGGCGCAGGCTGGGTTAGAAACGCTTCGATCGATCGCCAGGGTGTGGAGTCGGTCAGCACGAGATACGTCTCGGAGTGCGGGTTCACGAGGAGCCCGTGGTCCCTCGCCGTCACGGGACCGAGGGCGCGGGCGCAAGCCTCCCATGCCGTTCCGCCCGACGGACCCGAAGTCCAGAGCCACCAGATCCGCGCGCGGCGGATGGCGCCGAGCCCGGTGAGCGGATGCTCGCGCAGGAGCCGGACCCGCAGCTCCTCGTCCCGCGAGTCCTCTCGCGGCCGCGTCAAGAGCCCCCAGGCGCCGGCCGGGGCCGACAGCGCGGCGCCCCTTCCTTCCGAGGTCAGAAATCGAAACTGTTCCTTGTTCGGATTCACGAAGAAGTTGCTGCTCCGGAT
Source organism: Candidatus Eiseniibacteriota bacterium (assembly GCA_963740415.1). Taxonomy (GTDB): domain Bacteria; phylum Eisenbacteria; class RBG-16-71-46; order SZUA-252; family SZUA-252; genus WS-9. Next base: position 248,835 of record CAVUEC010000014.1, on the reverse strand, counting down.
CGCATGCGTGAGCGCGCCTTCGAACCCGGCCGCCGGCGAACCCGCTTCCGGCTCGAAGAGGTAGAGCTCTTCCCGCACGAGCTTCGCGAGCGAGTGCCCGGGCGGCAAGAGCCGCCGGCCGGCGTCGAGGGCGGTCCACGCCGCCAGGTCGACGATCTTGAGCCGCGTGAGAAGCACCGCGCTCATCGGGCCGCCTCGGCGGGGGGCGCCACGCCCAGATGGCGGGCGAGAGACTCGAAGAGGAACCGCCCCGGTCCGGCACCCTCAAGCGCCGTAAGCGATCCGACCGCGCGCCGGCGCCGCTCGCTCCAAGGCCCTTCTCCGTCCAGCGGAACCTGGCGGAGCCAAGAGGCGCGTTCCGGATGCGGCATCAGGGCGAGCACGTTTCCCTCCAGATTGGTGATCCCCGCGGACTTGAGAATGGCGCCGTTCGGATCGTCCGGGAAGTGATCCGCGGGGCGCCCCGAGCGGTCCACGTAACGCAGCAGGGACAGTCCATCTCTTTGGATGCGCTCGCGGACGCCGGGATCCGCCGTCTCGAAACGACCTTCGCCGTGCGCGATGGGAAGCGGCACGATCTCGCCTTCGGCGAGCGCGCCGCACCAGAGGGCGCGACCGGGACCCGCCTCCGCGCGCACCCGCACCCACTGGCAGAGGTACCCCTGGCGGCGGGGAGCGCGATTCGGCGCCAGCGCCATCTCGACCTGGCCCTTTCGAATTCCCGGCACGAGCCCCGCCTCCACGAGCACCTGGGCTCCGTTGCAGATTCCGAGCACCGGCTTCCCCTTCTCCGACTCGGCGGCGATCCGCTCCACCGCCGGGAGCTTCGCGGCCACGGCGCCCGCCCGGACGCGGTCCTGGAACGCGAAGCCGCCGGGAAGCACGTACGCGTCGAATTCGCCGAGCGTGGACGCGGGCTCGTTGAAGCGAACGACGCGGGCCGCGAGGCCGACCGCCTCCAGCGCGCGGACGGTCTCGTACTCGCAATTGACCCCCGGAATCTGGAGCACCGCCACGCGCGCCATCGTCACTCCACCAACGAGCGAATCGCGCCGGCGTGGATCGCGGCGAGTTCCGCCAGGTCGGCATCGACCAGGGACGTTCCGGCGTCAAGGAAGCGAAGCCGGGGTTCGGAGAGCGTGCGCCCAATCATCGCGGCGTCCACGTTCCGCGAACGGAAGAGGTCCAGCAGCGCGGGGAGATGCTCCTTCGAGACCTCGAGGAGAAAGCCGGGCGCTTCGGAGTAGAGCCGAATCTCGGCCGGGGCATCCCCCAGGCCCGAGATCGGAATCTGAAGGCCGAGCCCCTGCGACGCGAATCCGCCCAGGGCCATCTCGAACGCGGCCATCGCGAGCCCGCCTTCGGAGATGTCGTGGCAGGAGAGAACCAGCCCGCGCCGCACGGCCTCGAGCACCGCGTAGATCCGCCGCCGCTCCCGGTCGAATTCAAGGGTCGGAAGATCCCCGCCCGTCTCGCCGGTCAAGAGATGTCGAAGCTGCGACGCGCCGTCGCGGGCCTCCCGCGGGCCGCTCAAGACCAGCACGCTGTCCCCCCGCTTGATCGCGCTCGTGACGGCGACGGAATAGTCCTCGAGCACGCCCAGTCCGGCCACGATGGGCGACGGCTCGATCGCGCGTCCCGTGGTCGACTCGTTGTAGAAGGAGACGTTCCCCGACACGTAGGGGATCGGCGGGCCGGCCGGCCCCTCCGGCCCGAGCGCGCGCGCGGCCTCGCCCAGACCGCGGACGCTCCGCACGAACTCGTCGAACACCTCCGGGTCCTCGGGATTTCCGAAGTTGAGACAGTCGGTCAGCGCGATGGGCCTGGCCCCCACCGACACCAGATTTCGGAGCACCTCGCAGACCGCGTGCGCCGAGCCCCAGTAGGGATCCGCGGCCACGTACCAGGGATTGCCGTCGACGGTGAGCGCGCAACCGAGCGGCGCGCCGGGGACCGGGACCAAGACCGACGCGTCGGCCTCCCCCGCGCGGATCACCATCCGGCCCTGTACCTCGGTGTCGTAGTAGCGGAGGATCGGGGCCCGCGACCCAAGCTGGGCCGAGCCGATCATCCGCCGGAAGAACGCCGCGTGATCCTGAACGGGCGGGAGCGGCGAAGGCCGCGGCCGAGCGGGACGGGGCCGCTGGGGCCGCTTGTGCTCGATGCCCGCGGTGATCACCTCGACCGGCGCGTCGCACACCGGTTGTCCGCCGCGCAGGATCCGATACCGCGGATCCGTCCGGACGCGTCCGACGACCGCGGCCTTGGCACCGTCGTACACGCTCGGGAGCGCGTAGTCCTCGTTGTAGATGGCCAAAACCCGATGCGCCAGGCGCTCCGGCACCACGAGCGCGAACCGCTCCTGGGTCTCGGAGCACGCGAGCACCTCGGGCGGGTAGTCCGGGCGAGGCGTCGGAACCTGATCCAGGTCGACGTCCATGCCCATGCCGCCGGCCGCCGCCAGCTCGGAGGAGGCGCACGCGATCCCGCCCGCGCCGAGATCCTTGAATCCGAACGGCGCTCCCTGCGCGTGCAGCCACGCAAGCGCGGCGCGGTTCGCCTCGAGGAGCACCCGCTTGAGGAACGGATCGGGCACCTGCACGGGGCCCCGCTGCCCGGTCGCGTCTTCCTCGAGGATCGCGGACGCGAAGGAGGCGCCGCCGAACCCCGTCTCGTCGGTGGGCTTTCCGACCAGCACGATCACGTACGGCTCCCGCTTCGCGGCCTCGGGAACGCGGCTCCGCACGACCTGGTCCTCGCGGACGACGCCGAGCGCGACCACGTTCACGAGGCAGTTCTCGTCGTAGCGATCGGAGAAGAAGACGTCGCCGCCCAGGTTCGGCACGCCGAGCGCGTTCGCCGTACTGCCAGATGCCGTCCACGACGCCGCGGACGATCTCGCGCACGGCGCTCCCCTTCGCACCGTCCGGATCGCCGAAGCGCAGCGCGTCGAGGACGCCGATCACCTCGGCGCCCATGCAGGCGACGTCGCGCACGATGCCGCCGACGCCGGTCGCGGCGCCCTCGACGGGCACCACCTGGGACGGATGGTTGTGGCTCTCGTGCCCGATGACGAGGGCGTACGCGACGCCCTGGTAGGTCGCCGAGACGCACCACGCCCGCGTCCTCGCCCGGGCCGAGGATCACGTGCGGGGCCTCCGTCGGGCAGATCTGCTTGAGCAGCCAGCGGCTGCTCTTGTAGGAGCAGTGCTCGCTCCACATCGTGTCGAAGAGCGTGGCCTCGACGCGGGTCGGATCCCGGCCCAGGAGCTCGAGCATCCGAGCCACCTCGCCGGGCGCGAGCCGGAGCCCCTGCGCGGCCAGGAGCTCCCGGACCGACTTGGAGATCGGCCCCGGTAAGGGGCAACGTCTGGGTGTCAACGGCTGGCGGCAACCGACGCTCCGAGAACGCGATCGAAGATCTGGCTCACGTTGCGAGTGAAATAGCCCGGAGTCGAAGCAGGCCGTCCAGCTCCGAGGGCTTCAAGACCTTGCGTCACAGCCGGGTCGCCGGCGAGCCGGGTCGTGAGATCGGGCTCCGCCTTCCACGCCGTCATCGCGTGCTCCTGAACGATCGCGTAGGCCTCCTCGCGCGCGAGGCCCGCGGCGGTGAGCGCCAGCAGCACGCGCTGCGAGTAGACGAGGCCCCGGGTCCGCTCCAGGTTGGCCCGCATCCGCTCGGGATACACGCGGAGCCCGGTGAGCACCTCGTTCGTCTGGCTCGTCATGAAGTCCGCGAGCAGGAACGAGTCCGGGAACGATGACCCGCTCGACCGACGAGTGGCTGATGTCCCGCTCGTGCCAGAGCGCCACGTTCTCGAGCCCGGCCTGCGCGTTCGCCCGCAGCAGGCGCGCGAGGCCCGCAGATCCGCTCGCAGAGGACCGGGTTCCGCTTGTGCGGCATCGACGGACGAGCCCTTCTGCCCGTCCCGGAACGGCTCCTCCACCTCGCGCACCTCGGTCCGCTGCAGGTGCCGGATCTCGAGCGCGATCTTCTCGAGGGACGCGCCCAGGAGGGCGAGCGCCGAGAGCAGCTCCGCGTGGCGGTCGCGCTGGACCACCTGGGTCGCCGCGGGCTCGGGGCTGAGCCCGAGCGACGCGACATCACGCGCTCTTCGAGCTCCGGGCTCAGGTGCGCCGACGTGCCCGACCGCGCCGGAGAGTTTGCCGACCGCGACGCGAGGCGCGCGCGGCGCGAAGCCGGCGTGATCGCGCGGCCCAGCTCCTCGTACCAGACGAGGACTTGAGTCCGAACGTGATCGGCTCGGCGTGGATGCCGTGGGTGCGCCCCACCATCGGCGTGTCGCGGTGCTGGAGCGCCAAGGCCCGCGGCCGCTCGCGGAGGGCTCCACCTCGGCGAGGAGCAGATCCGCGGCGCGCGTCAGCGTGAGGGCGAGCGCGGTGTCGACGAGGTCGGACGAGGTCATGCCCAGGTGGAGGTGCCGTGCGTCGGCCCCGATCGTCTCGCCCACCTGGGTCAGAAACGCGATCACGTCGTGCCGGAGCGTCGCCTCGAGCGCGTCGATCCGCGTTCGCGTCGATGCGCGCCGTTTCGCGGACCCGCGCGGCGACCCCCGCGGGGACCTCGCCCGTGCGCTCCATTTCCTTCGCCACCGCCAGCTCCACCTCGAGCCAGCGTGCGAAACGCGCCTCGTCGCTCGAACAGCGCCGCCATCTCCGGGCGGCTGTAGCGCGGGATCACGCTCTCAGTCCTGCCGGGGACTCCTCCAGGAGCAGCTTCATGGTCAGGAGCTGGCCGTCGCGCTCCACCGTCAGGGTGACCGTGTCGCCGACGCTGGCGCCGAAGATCGCTCGCTGGGCCTCGTTGCTGTCGCTCACCGTCGTTCCGTTCACCTTGCGGATGATGTCGCCGACCTTGACCCCGGCCTTGTCCGCCGGGCTGCCCTTCTCGATCACGCGCGACGACGAGGCCGTTCCGGTCGGTCGGTGCCCAGCCGCTCGGCCACGTACGGGGTCAGGTCCCACGTGCGCATGCCGATCCACACGTTCCGCACCTTGCCGTACTTGAGGATCTCGTCCACGACGCGCTTCGCCACGTTGATCGGAATGGCGAAGCCGATCCCGAGCGAGCCGCCGCTCTTGGTGAAGATGAACGTGTTGATCCCGATCACCTCGCCGCGCGCGTTCACCAGCGGCCCGCCCGAGTTGCCCGGATTGATGGCCGCGTCGGTCTGGATCATGTTCTTGTAGATCCCGACGCTCTCGCTCTGCGACTTGATGTCGCGCCGCGTCGCGCTGATCACGCCCGCCGTGACCGTCGGCTGGGTGTCGTTGAGCAGGTAGCCGAACGGATTCCCGATCGCGATCGCCCACTCGCCGACCATGAGGTCGCTGGACGTGCCGATCGGCGCCACCGGCAGATCCTTCCCCTCGATCTTCACAATGGCCAGGTCGTACTGGGGATGCGATCCCACCAGCTTGCCGGCAAACGAGCGGCCGTCGGAGAGGATCACCGTGATCTTGTCCGCCGCGTGCACCACGTGCTCGTTGGTGAGCACGTAGCCGTCCTTGGAGATGATGAATCCGGATCCCATGCTGGGGATCTGCTCCCGGTAGCGATACTGGGGAATCATGTCGCGGAAGAAGGGCTCGAAAAACTCGTTCCCCATCGGGACCGGCGCCGTCTGCACCACGCGGGTCTGGACGACGCTGAGCGTGACGACCGACGGTCCAACCCGCTGGGCCGCCTCGACAATCGCGGTGCGGCGCGAGTGATCGACCGCCTCGGGAGCGGCGGCGGTCGCGGACTCCGCGGCGGCCGCCGAAGCCACGGCCGGCAGCGAGTCGGATACCGGCCCGCCGCTCTTCGACTTCCCGCGCGAGCCGAGCACCAGGGCCACGAGGAGCAAGAGGCCGAACAGAACTCCGGCGAGAAGGGTGCCTAGCGACCAGCTCTTGCTCCCCGCCTTCGGCGGCGGGGCGTCTTCATGCAAGGACATCCAGCGGCTCCTTGGGAATCCATCCCACTCGGGGATAACGGACGCGCATCAGGTAGAGTCCGTGCGCCGGCGCGGGCGGCGCCGCGGCGCGGCGGTCCGTCCCGGAGAGCACGGCGCGAATCGCGCCCACTCCGGTGCCGCGCTCGGCAGCCACAATGACCGTCGCCACGATCCTTCGAACCATAGTGTACAGGAAGCGGTCGGCTTCGATGTCGAACGCGAGCCCACCGGGACGGCGGGTCCAACGCGCGCGCGTCACGCGGCACCGAGGGCCACCACCTTCGCTCCCTTTCTTGGACAACGCGGTGAAGTCGTGCGTCCCGAGGAGCGCCCGCGACGCGGCGTTGAGCGCCGCGACCGACGCCTTCACCTCGCGGACCCAGGCGTAGCGCCGGGCGAGCGACGTCGGCCGCGCGTGGATCCGGTAGCGGTACGCGCGTCTCATCGCGTCGAACCGGGCGTGGAACGCGGCGTCGACTTCGGCCGCCTCCACGATCCGCACGTCCTTGGGGAGCGTCGCGTTCAGCGCGCGCCGCAATCCGTCCGCGGAGAGCCGGGTCGTCATCCTCACGCTCGCCACCTGCCCGGCCGCGTGGCAGCCCGCGTCCGTGCGCCCCGCTCCGGCCACCCGCACGGGCCCTCCCGCGAGACGAGAGAGCGATGCCTCCAGGTCTCCTTGTACCGTTCGATGGCGAGCCTGAACTTGCCACCCATGGAAGTCAGTCCCGTCGTACTCCACGGCAAGCCGGAAGGTCGCGGGCCTTCGTTCAACGGCCACGGAGCAGCCAGACGGCCGCCGCCGCCCCCACGACGAGCGCGCCCCATTCGATCCAGCCCCAGGTCCATGCGGCGCCGTCGCTCCGGCGGCGTCCCATCGCGTAGCCCCGCGCGGTCAGCGCCTCCCCGTACGATTCGCCGAGCCGCAGCATCGTTCCAAGATATGGAATGAGCCACGCCGCGAGGTACCGCGCGCGCGCGGTGGCGCCGCCCGAAGGGGTCAGGCCGCGGGCCCGGAGCGCCTCCTGCTGGCGCTCCGCCTCCCGGAGCGCGAGCGGAGCGAGGGCGACCGCGTGCCGTCCGCTTTCAAGCGCGAGAAGAAGGGGCCGGGGCCGGGTCGGGAGCGGCAGCGCGAGGAGCCACCGCGCGGCCCGCCCCAGAAATGCCCGGGCGGCCCACCGGAGGAGATAGAGGAGCGCCAGGAGCCGGAGGGCGATGAGCGCCGCCGGGGCCGCGGACTTAGCGAGAGGACGTCCCGAGAGAAACGCGTGCGCGAGGAACACGATCGCGGCCAGGCCCAGGAGAGGCAATTCCGCGCGCAGGCCCCGCCGCTCGGCGCGAAGCGCGAGTACGGCGCCCAGCACCGCGGCCACCGCGAGATCGATCGGGGATTGCGCGAGGGAGAGACCAAGGCCAACGAGCGTGCAGGCGAGCAGTAGCGCCGCCGGGTGAATCGGGCGCGGCGGTTCTTTGTCTTGGGGATCGACGTGAGACGAGGACGTGCCGGGCACTGCCGCTGAATTCCTCCGTGCCATCGGAGGCGGGCGCCGACGTCCGGCGACCCACCTGAGATCCGAATTTACACGATCGGCAGGGCCGCGTCAACGCCCTGGGAGGGCGTCACGGGCCGAGGGCCTCGTCGAGCCGCTGGATGGGGCGGAACCAGGCGACCACCACCGCGACCACGCTGAGCCCGACGCAGAGCGCGACGAGCCAATCTCCCCAAGCCAGGAATAGCGTCTGGCCGATGCCCTCGGCCACGTCGCCGTCGAGGATCGCTTCCTGGAACAGCGGGGTTCTCTTCTCCACGCGACCGTAGGGGTCGATGAACATGGAGATGCCGGTGTTCGCGCACCGCGCCGTGGAGAGTCCGGTCTCAACGGAGCGGAGGATCGCCATCTCGGCGTGCTGAACCGGTCCGGCGGTGAGGCCGAACCACTCGTCGTTCGTGATGTTGACGAGGTACTGGGAACCCTCGAGCGCGTAGCGGCGCGCCAGGTCGGAGAAGATGGACTCGAAGCAGATCATGACCCCGAACGCGGGGCCCGCGCCGGAGAAGACGACCGGGTGCGTCCCCGGCGTCCATTCCGCCTGTCCCAGGTCGATCTTGCCCAGGATCGGGAGCAGGCTTTGGAACGGGATCCGCTCGCCGAACGGAACGAGATGGATCTTCTCGTACTGTCCCGCGAATGCGCCGGTCGGGCGGATGAGGCCGGCGGCGTTGTGAGTGACGACGTTGCCGCCGGTCGCGAGGCGCGCGTCGGGATAACCGGCCAGGATCGGAATTCCCACCTCCTGGACCATTTCGAGGAGCGCATGGAGCTTGACCGGCTCGAGGCGGACGTAGAACGGAAGCGCCGTCTCGGGCCAGACGATCAGCTGCGGTTTCGGCGAGAGGGTTCCCGCGCTCCGGGTCATCCGGTCGAGCACGCGGACCACCGAGTCGGTGAGCGCGGGGTTCCACTTGTCGTCGCTCGAGATGTTCGGCTGGACCAGCGCCAGCCGCGCCAAGGGCCGCGTCTTCGCTCCCTCGAGGCGCGCGGCTCCCCACTGGATGGGGCCCCACGCGACCGCGGCCGCCGCGAGGACGAGGATCACCCGGTTCCACAACCGACGCTCGGCGATCGCCGCGGTCAGGAGCGCGTTCACGGTCACGATCCACACGCTCAGCCCCGAGGCGCCGACCAGCGCCGCACCCTGGATCCACGCCGGGTGCGCCGCAAATGCATACCCCACGTTCCCCCACGGGCAGCCGAGGGTTCCCGACGACTTCGCCCACTCGCTCGCGGCCCACGCAATCGGCGCCGTCACGAGGACGGGCCAGCCCAGCCGCCGCCTCAGGAACCGAACGATCCACCCGAAGAGGGCCGTGTAGAGGCCGAGGTAGAGACCGAGCGCGACGAGCCCGGGGAGAATCAGCCACGGATGGGTCATCGCCTTCGCGGGCAGGCGGACGATCCACCAGAACATGAGCACGTAGAACACGATGCCGAACAGCCACGGCGCCCAGCGCGCGCCCGCCGGGCTATTCGTCCGATCCCTGGGACCGGGTGAATCCTCGTGCAGCACGAGAAGGAGCGGGATCAGCGCGACGAACGCGAGGAACCAAAGTCCGGCCGTGGGGAACGAGAGGCTGAGCAGAATCCCGGATGCAGCCGCGAGGAGCGGCCGGCGAAACCGGCTAATGGAGGCGGACCTCGCGGCGAGCCTCGGCCGATTGGTAGATGGCGTCGATGATCCTCATGATCTCGCGCCCTTCTTCAGCGCTCGCCATCGGGGTCTCGCCATGCGTGATGCACCGGAGGAAGTGGTCCAGCTCCTGCTCGTACGATTGCTTGTAGATGTTTTTCGGCGACTCGAGCGCCGGCGTCACGTTGAGGAGGGTCCCCTTCAGCTCCTTGTGAATCCGGAACGGATTGAGGAGCGCCGCGCCGTCGGTGCCGAAGAGATTCAGGTACGGGAAATTCTTCTCGAGGAGAACGGCCCAGCTCACTTCCAGGGTGAGCGACGCGCCGCCTTCCAGAATCAGGAACGCGGCGACCGTGTCCTCCACGTCCTTTCTCGGATCCGTGACGTACTTGGCGGCCATCACCGACGTCACCTTGGGATTGCCGAGGAGCCAGAGCGACAGGTCGAGCATCTGGACGCCGAGGTCCATGAGCACGCCGCCTCCCGAGCTCTTCTTGTTCTCGTACCACCCCGGGCCGCGTCGCTCCGCGCGGCGGCGGAGCCATCCGGTCTTGGCGTAGAAAATCCGGCCCAGTTCCTCCCGCTCGAGGTACCGGCGAAGCACGGCCACGTCGCTCCGGAACCGGTTGTTCATGGCGTACATGAGGACCTTGCCGCTCTTCTGCGCGGCGTCGGCCATCTGGGAGGCCTCCGCAAAGGTCCGCGCGGGCGGCTTCTCGCAGAGGACGTGCTTGCCGTATCCGAGCGCGGCCTGGGTCATCGGCGCGTGGAGGTGGTTGGGCGTCGCGATGATCACGGCGTCGATCTCGTCCATCCGGAGGAGGGCTTCGTAGTCGGCGACGGAGCGGCCGATTCCGAAGTGCTGCGCGACCATGCGCGCCTTCTCGACGTCGTCGTCGCTGATGGCGACCACCTCGACGTCGCGACGTCCCTTCAGCGCCGGAAGGTGGTTGACCTGGGCGACGACACCGACGCCGATGACGCCGAGGCGGAGGGGACGTTTGGCCACGCGTTGATCTCCCGGAATGTTTGGATGGAGTGGTCCGCCGAACGACGCGCGAGTATAGGGCTCACGCTCCCGAAATCAAAGCGATTCGGGATCGAACGGTGCGGACGTTGGATCCGCGGGGTCCGGAGACGCCGGTGAGCCCTCTCGGGACAGCCGGCGCATTTTTTTCCAGAGTCCCTGCCGCGTCATCCCGAGCGATCGGGCCGCCCGCGTGCGGTTGCCACCGGCGCGCGCGATGGCGGCCCGGATGAGGTTGGCCTCGAGCTCCATTCTCCGGCCGCGGAGACTCTCACCGTGCTCCCTCACGAAAGGCGGGGCGTCGAGCAGGAACGAGTCCCCGAGGGACGCTTCCGTGATGCGGCCGCCCGGCTCGAGCGCGTGCACCGCGCGCTCGATCGCGGCTTCCAGCTCGCGGACGTTTCCGGGCCACGCGTGCCGCGTGAGCCGGCGCAGCGCGGCCTCGGCGATCGCGCGCGCCTCGGGGCGCCGGCCGCGGGACCGGCCGAGGATGTGCGCGATCAGAAGCGGCAGATCTTCGGGCCGTTCTCGAAGCGACGGCGCCCGGATCGTCAGGATGTGAAGCCGGTAGTAGAGGTCCGCCCGGAACCGCCCCGCCCGAACCTCGGCGGCCAGGTCCCGATGGGTCGCGGCCACCACCCGCACGTCGACGCGCCGCACGCGCGCGTCCCCCACGCGGCGGAGCTCGCCCTCCTGAAGCACGCGGAGCAGGCGGCTTTGCACCGAGGCGCTCGCGTCGCCGATCTCGTCCAGGAACAGCGTGCCGCCGTCCGCCAGCTCAAAGAGGCCCTCCCGGTCCGCGTGCGCCCCGGTGAAGGCCCCGCGCGAATGACCGAAGAGCTCGCTCTCGACGAGCGAGTCGGGAATCGCGGCGAAGTTGTGCGGGAGGAACGAGCGGTGGGATCGGGGGCTCTGCGTGTGGAGCGCGCGGGCGATCAGCTCCTTGCCCGTGCCGGTCTCGCCCTGGACGAAGACCGTGGCCGCGCTCGGCGCCAGCGAGCGGATTCGCTCGCCGAGCGCGAGGATCGAAGGGGCGCGTCCGACCAGCCCCATCGATCGCCGCGTGCGGCCCGAAGCCGCGCGGCGCCAGATCCTCGATCCTAAGCACCGCTTCCTCGCACCGCCCACGAATCCGGACTCTCCACATGCGCCTCCACCGCCCCTCCCATTCCCTGTTCCGCTACCGGAGCACGACCTCCCGTTCGCCCGCCGACGATCTCTCCGATGCGGTGGCACGCGGCGCCCGAGTCTCGGAGCGCGCGCTCGACGGCGTCCGCGTCGCGCCGCGCCACGACGAGAACGAGCCCGATGCCCATGTTCCAGACCTCGAACGCCTCCGCAGCGCGAAACCTTGCCGCTCTCTTGGAGAAACCGGAAGAACTCCGGAACGGGCCAGCTTCCCACCTGAACTTCCGCGCGCACGCGTGCGGGCAGGACGCGAACCAGATTCCCGGGAATCCCGCCGCCCGTGATGTGGGCCATGCCCCGCACCTCGCCCGCGCCGCGGGCGGCCGCCACCGTGGGCCCGTAATAGACATGGGGCCTGAGGAGGATCTCCCCGATCGTCCCGCCCTCCGCGGGCGAGCGGTCGTTCACGCCTAGGTGGAGCGTGTCGAAGAGGATCGAGCGGGCGAGCGAGTAGCCGTTCGTGTGAAGCCCGACGCTCGGAAGCCCGATCAGCGCGTCGCCCGGCTCGATGGACCGCCCGTCGACGATCGCCGATTCCGCCGCGATCCCGACGATGGCGCCCGCGAGGTCGTAGTCGCCCGGCGCGTAGAGGCCCGGCATCTCGGCGGTCTCGCCGCCGATCAAGGCGCAGCCCGTCTCGCGGCATCCGCGCGCGAGCCCGTCCACCAGCTGCTCCACGCGCGCGGGATTCAGGGCGCCCATCGCGATGTAGTCGAGAAAGAAGAGCGGCCTCGCCCCGTGCACCAGGATGTCGTTCGCCGAATGGCACACGAGGTCGTATCCCACGGTGTCGTGGCGGTCGCAGAGGATCGCGACCTTGAGCTTGGTCCCCACGCCGTCCATGCTCGAGAGGAGCACCTGGCCGGGCGCGCCCGGCACGCGGTACGCGCCCGCGAATCCGCCGAATTCCCCGACCACTTCGGGACCGAAGGTGGACCGGCACAGCTTGGCGATCCGCTGGACCGCCTCCTCGCCCTTTCCGGATGTTGACGCCGGCCTCTTCGTAGCGGCTCACCTGGCCTCCACGTTCCCGTCGTGCATCAGCACCAGAGCCTCCACGATCTCGCCGTCGAACTGGGAGCCCGCGTGCCGGGTCAGCTCGGCGAGCGCCTGAGGGACCGGCAGGCCTTTCCGGTACGGGCGGTCCGAGGTCATCGCGTCGAACGCGTCGCAGACGTGGATGATCCTCGCGCCCAGCGGGACGTCGGCCTCCGAGAGCCCCGCCGGGTAACCCTTTCCGTCGGGCCGCCAGTGATGGGTCCGCACCATGCGCGCCGCGTCCTTGAGCGCGCGAATCTGCCCGATGATCCGCGCGCCCGCCTCGGGATGCCGCATCATGAGGCGTCGCTCCTCCTCGCTCAGGCCCTCGGGCTTCCGGATCACCTCGGGCCGCTGCGCGATCTTCCCGATGTCGTGAACGAGGGCCGCGTAGCGGATCGTCTCGACCTCGAGACGGCCCGAGCCCGAGCTGTCTCGCGACCCGAACCGAGTAGTCGGCGACGCGCACGGAATGGTCGTGCGTGTACGGGTCGACCGCGTCGAGCGCGACGCTCAGCGCCCGGACAAAGCTCACGAGGTCGTTCTTGAGATCGGCGTAGAGACGGAGCGCGTACCGCGCGAACAGGACCGGGAGCGCGAGCAGGAACACGCCCGAGAGTCCCGCCGCGACGCGGACCTGCGCGAACAGGAGACCGAACCCGAGCGACAGAACGTGCTGCGGGAGCCCGTCGCGGAAGTGCTGGCGCCAGATCGCCGAGCGCCGATTCGCGCGACCGCGCGCCCAGGATCAGGCTCACCCAGCCCGTGTTGAGCGCGTAGTAGAGCGAGCCCGCGAGCAGGACCGGGAGCCAGTCCCGTCCGAGATTGGGAGCGCCGAGCGACCCGCCGGCGGCGAGATACGCCGAGCCGGCCACCACGGTCGTGGAAGCGTAGAGCCCCGCGTTGAGCGCGGCGGCGCCGGGACGATTGCGGAGAATGAAGAGCTGCGCCGGGAGGGCGGTGAGAAGATCGAGGGCGCCCGCCACCCACGGACCGAAGAGGATGATCGCGCCGATGTCGAGGATCGACGCGACCGTCATCGTTCCCCCGCGCGGGAGCGGAACCGGGAGCGCCTCCGCGGCGAGAAGAAGCGCGAACCACGCGGCGATCCCCCAGGCATCCCAGCGGGTCGCCCGGATCGAGTCCGACCCGAAGAGCGCGAGCAGGAGCGGCAGGGCGGCGAGGAACGAAGGAACAAGAGAACCAAAGAATCCGCGCGCCGAGCGCCCGGAGGCGCGACGTTCGGGAGAAGCCTTTGGGGAGACGACCGGACCGCTCACGCGAGTTCCTCGGGCCGACTGCACGACTGGGCCAGGACGGCCGGACGCGCCGCAACGGCCGTGCCATGGAGCGGCCCCGGCCCCCCGGCGGAAGACGCTGCAAAATCCTCGGTGCGGCGGCGCATCGTTCCTCCCGGCGCGGCCCGCGTGCGTCGAGGCCCCGTCGCCGTCAGGGAACCCGGGTCCCTAACGCAGGATTCGGGACGTATCGGACAGGTCGAAGCGCGTCATCGCGGCGATTCCCTCGGCGCGGCTCAAGATCTCCTCCCGCGTGGCCCTCAGAAGACCGGTCACGCCGAAGCCCTCCACCGTGAACGAAGCCAGCACCGCTCCGTAGACCACCGCCCGCCGTAGATTCCGGTCGTTCACGCGTCCCATCCGGGCCAGCGCGCCCACGAATCCTCCCGCGAAGGAGTCCCCCGCGCCGGTCGGATCGACCACGGTCTCGATGGGAACGGCCGGACAGCTGAAGTACTCGCCGCTGCTCTGGAGGAACGCGCCGTGCTCGCCCTGCTTCACGACGACGGTCTCGGGTCCGAGAGAAAGGATGGCGCGCGCCGCCTTGTGCGTCAACGCCTCGCCGGTGATCTCCCGCGCCTCTTCCTCGTTGATGATCAGCATGCGGACCTGGCGCAGAATCTTGAGAAGCTCGTCCCGCTTGCTGTGGATCCAGTAGTTCATCGTATCGGCGAGGACGAGCTGCGGCTGCTTCAGCTGCCCCAGGACTTCCTGCTGGAGCACGGGATCGATGTTGGCGAGAAACACGTTCTTGAGGGCGCGCGTCCGCTCCGGGAGCTTGGGCTTGAATTGCTCGAACACGTTGAGCTCGGTCCGGAGCGTCTCGCGCGAGTTCATGTCCGCGCTGTAGACGCCCTCCCACCGGAACGTCTTTCCCTCCGCCACCTCCAGGCCGCTCAGATCCAGCTCGGGGTGCTCGAGCATGGCGCGGGCCGCGGCCGGGAAATCCCGCCCGACGACCGCCACGAGGGAGACGGGAAGGAAATGCCGGGCCGCCAGCGAGAAGTACGCGGCCGACCCTCCCAGCACATCCTCGACCTTCCCGGCCGGGGTTCGAATCGTGTCGAGCCCGATGGATCCGACGACCGCGATCGCCATGGCTACATCGCCTCCGGAGCGCTCACGCCGAGGAGGCCGAGACCGCGCTTCAGCACGAGCCCCGTCGCCCGGGTCAGAAGGAGCCGCGCCGCGGTCAGGGCCGCATCCGACGTGACCACTCGATGGTGGTGATAAAATGAGTGAAACTTCGCCGCCAACTCCTTCAGATAGGCTGGGATGCGATGAGGCTCGCGGCTCTTCGCCGCGGCCGCGAGCAGGGAGGGAAAGCTCCCCAGGCCCCGCATCAGCTCCTCCGTCTCGGGCTCCCGCAGCACGTCCAGGGACGTGGCCGCCGGATCCGGATCGGAAACCCCCTGCTCGCGCGCGTACGCAAGAACGTGCGCGATGCGCGCGTGGGCGTACTGGACGTAATAGACCGGGTTGTCCTCGGTCCGCTTGAGCGCCAGGTCGATGTCGAAGTCCATGGGACTCTCGGCGCGCCTCATCAGAAAGAAAAACCGGGCCGCGTCCACGCCCACCTCATCCACCAGCTCGTCGAGGGTCACGAAGTCCCCCGCCCGTTTCGACATCTTCACCACCTCGCCGCCGCGAAGGAGCCTCACCCACTGGATCGTGATCACCTCGAACCGGTCCCTCTGCCAACCAAGCGCGTCGAGGACGCCCTGCATCTTGGCGATGTGCCCGTGATGATCCGGACCCAGGATGTCGATGAGACGGTTGAATCCGCGCGTGAACTTGTCATGATGGTAGGCCGAGTCCGCGAGAAAGTACGTCGGCTCGCCGTTCGAGCGCACCACGACCCGGTCCTCCTGGTCTCCGAACTCGGTCGCGCGAAACCACACCGCCCCGTCCTTCTTCTCCAGAACGCCGCGGCGCTCGAGCCGTTCCCGCGCCGCATCGACCAACCCGCCCTTGTGGAGCTCGCTCTCCCGGAACCAGCGGTCGAATCTCGCGCCGAACCGCTCGAGGTCTCCCTTCTGGCGCTCCGCCATCCGGTCGACGCCCCAGGCTCCAAACGCGCGGCGCTGCTCGCGCTCGGGCAGGGACATCCAGCCCTTCGCCTCGGCCTCCGGAAGCGCGGCCGCCAGTTCGGTCACGTAGGCTCCCGCGTATCCTTCCTCGGGGATGGGCTCGGCCGAAGCGCCGGTCCGCTCCGCAAACCGGGTCCGAATCGACGCGCCGAACAGCTCGGCCTGGAGCCCCCAGTCGTTGCAATAGAACTCGCCGGCCGTGCTATGCCCCGTCGCGTTCAGGAGTTGGATCAGCGTGTCCCCGAAGCTCGCCGCGCGCGCGCTCACCACGTTGAGCGGCCCCGTGGGATTCGCGCTCACGTACTCGACGAGGATCCGCTCGCCCCCGCCCACGTCGCTCGCGCCGTAGGAATCCGGATCCGACAGGATGCGGCGCACGGTTCCATGAAGCCACTCGGGACTGAGGCGGAAGTTGAGAAATCCCGCGCCCGCCACCTCGACCGAAGCCAGAACCCCCGGTTCCACTTCGAGCGCGTCGAGCAGTGTCTGCGCCACGTCGCGTGGCGGACGGCGCGCGGTCTTGGCGAGGGCTAGGGCGACGTTGCTCGCCCAGTCGCCGCGCCCCGCCTCGCGCGGCACCTCGACTTCCACGGCGACCCCGTCGGGAACCTGGAATCCAGCCTTCCCGATCGCGGCGCGAAGGCGGTCGACGAGGTAGCCCTCAATCGGCCACGTCTTCACGGACGGCGTCCCCCCAGAGCTTGTCGAGGAGGTAGTACTCGCGGGCTTTGGCGTGGAAGACGTGCACGACGAAGTCGACGTAGTCGAGAAGGATCCACCGCCGGGCCTCGAACCCTTCCGAGTGCCACGGCTTGAGCCCGCGCTCGCGCAGCCCCATATCCACGGCTTCCGCGATCGCGCGCACCTGGATTTCGGAGTGGCCGGTGGCCAGCACGAAATAGTCGCAGACGCCGTCCAGCTCGCGCAGATCCAGAATCACGACGTCCTCGGCGCGGCGCGTCAGGGTGAGCTTTGCCGCTTCGCGCGCGAGATCGTGGGGCGTGGGGGCGGCCAGGGAAGGCGCGTTCACCGGTGCCGCGTGACCGCGTAGCGAACCGCGTCGCGCAGCGACTCACGAGCGTCGGTGTCCGGAACGTGGCGCAGCTCGGCCTCGGCGCGGTCGGCCAACTCTTCGGCGCGCGCCTGGCTGTAGGAGACGCCTCCGTTTTCGGTCACGAAGCGGACCACGTCGGACCAGTGTCCGTTCCGGAACTCCTGATTCCGGATCAACTCAACCATCTCGCGCCGGTCGAATTCGGA
This sequence comes from Candidatus Eiseniibacteriota bacterium, assembly GCA_963740415.1. GTDB lineage: Bacteria > Eisenbacteria > RBG-16-71-46 > SZUA-252 > SZUA-252 > WS-9. Next base: position 231,788 of record CAVUEC010000014.1, on the reverse strand, counting down.
CGCGTTGCGAAGCGCGTTGATGAGCGGGAGGGTGATCTTCCCTCCCTCGAGATCGTTCCCCATCGCCTTTCCGGTCACGCTCTGGGCGCCCAGGTAATCGAAGAGGTCGTCGGTGATCTGGAACGCGAGCCCGATCGCGTGGCCAAACCGGCCCAGCGCCCGTCGCGCCTCGGGATCGGCGCCGCCCTCGAGGGCTCCCAGCTCGCAGCCGGCCGCCATGAGGCAGGCGGTCTTCTCTTCGATGACGCGCATGTATTCGGGCTCGGTGAGATCGATCCGGTGCTTCTGCTCGATCTGGCGAAGCTCGCCCTGGCTCATCCGGTGGGTGGCCTCGGCCAGCAGATCCATCGCGCCGTACATCCGGCTTCGCACCAGGATCGAGAATGCCTTCGAGTAGAGGTAATCCCCCATCAAGATGGCGACGTCGTTGTTCCACGCGCTGTTCACGGTGGGGAGATGGCGGCGGACCAGGCTCTTGTCCACGCTGTCGTCGTGGATCAGGGTGGCGGTGTGGATCAGCTCCACCACCACCGCGCCCAGGAGCGACTCCTCGCTCACCCGCCCGAAGGCCTTCGACGTGAGGAGCAGGAGCGTGGGGCGGAACCTTTTTCCGAACGCGCGGTGTAAGTGAGCGGCGACGGCGCCGACCAAGTGGACGTCGCACGCGAACGCCTCGTCGAGACGCTCCTGAAACAGCTCGAACGCGTCGAAGACCGGCCCGCGGATGGTCTCGAGGGTGGGCTCTTCGACAGGGCTCAACTGTCGGCTCTGTCTCGTCGCGGCCAAGTGGCTCCTAGTGGCTGGAAGTTCCGTGATGACGGGCCGATAGCCTAGGCGCCAGCACCCTCTCTGTCAATCGAAAAGGCCTCCCGAGCCCGCCGCAACAGGCGCCGGCGCTCGTTCAGGGCGGGATCCTCCACCACCTGCTCCAGGAGCCAGCTCAGGATCTTCCCCACCCGTGGCCCCGGTGCCAAGCCCAGCTCCCGCATCACGTCCTCGCCGTTCACGTCGAGGTCCTGAAGCGTGAGCGCCTGCCGGGCCGCGAGCACGCCCTCGATCCGCGCTCGAAGCTCCTCCAGGTAATGCGGGAAACCGGTCTTCAACCCGTTGCCCACGTTGTCGGAGATTCGAAGGTCGAAGAGGTCCGCCATGTGCTCGACCCCGACCTTCTGCACGAAGCGGCGAACCGCCGCGTCGGTCCACTCCGGCCGGTAGTCGAACATGTGCTGCCGGACCAGGTGCGCCACCTGGTCGACCGTGTCCGCTCCGAACCGAAGGCGGGTCAAAGCTTCCGCGGCCAGTCTCGCGCCCTCGACCTCGTGGTTGTAGAAGGTGGCGTCGCCGTTCTCCTTCTCGGCCCGGGTCAAGGGCTTCCCGATGTCGTGGAAGAGCGCCGCCAGGCGGACGACCGGCTTCTCGACGGGCGCCGCATCGACCGTGTGAAGCGTGTGGTAGTACACGTCGTGCGCGTGGTAGCGATTCTGCGGCACCGCGACGCACCCGGCCAGCTCCGGAAGGACCGCGTCGAGCAGTCCCGCCCGACGCAGGACTTCGAAGCCGCGGGACGGGTGCGGCGCCGCGAGGAGCTTCGTCAGCTCGTCACGGATCCGCTCCGCGGCGATCTTGTCCACCGACGGCCGCGCCGTGATCAGCGCCTCGAACGTCTCCGGTTCCACGTCGAACTCGAGCGTCGCGGCGAAGCGCGCGGCCCGGATCGCGCGAAGACCGTCCTCCGCGATCCGCTCCCGCGCGTTACCCACCGCCCGGATGAGGCGCGCCGCGATGTCGGCGCGCCCTCCGAACGGATCCGCCTCCCGTCCCGCCTCGGGATCCCACGCGATCGCGTTCACCGTGAAATCCCGCCGTGAGAGGTCGGCTTCGATGTCCCCCACGAACTCGACCCGATCGGGACGGCGCGCGTCGGTGTAGCCGTGCTCGACGCGGAACGTCGTCACCTCGCACGGGCCGGCCGCGGTCGGAACCGTCACGGTACCGTGCTTGATCCCGGTCGGGATCGCGGACGGAAAGAGCGCCATGACCGGGTCGGGCTTCGCGCTGGTCGCGATGTCCCAATCCTTGACCGGGACGCCCCGGATCAAATCCCGGACCGAGCCGCCGACGAGATACGCCTTGTGTCCCGCGGAGTGGAGCCGGCGGATCAAGAGAGCGATCGCGGAGGGAACCTGGGCGGGATCGAGACCGCGTTGCGTCATAGGCGTCGATGGTACCAGACCCCGCGCCTTGCGCCGCGGACGCGCGGGCCCTACGCTGCGCCCATGCGCCGATCCGCGACCCGCCATCGTCTCGGTCTGATCCTCGCCGCGGGTTGGATCTGCGTCGCCGCCGCCGCGCCGGCGCAAGCGCAAGCGGCCGCGCAAGCGCAAGCCGCCGCGCCGGCGCAAGCGCAAGCGGCCGGCGATCCGGATTCCGCCCGCGCCGCGGCCGCGAAGGATTCGTGGTTCGCGGCCGACAAACAGCTCCACGCCACGGGCTCGCTGGCGATCGCGTCGTCCATTCGCGTCTGCGGCGCCACCGAGTGGCAAAGCTTCGGCGGCGCCGTGGGAATTGGAATCTTGAAAGAGATGATCGATGCCGCGCGCCGGTCGAAGCGCGGGGGGCGCGGCGCGAGTCTCAGGGACCTGATCGCGGACGTCGTGGGCGCCGCGGCCGGTGTCGCGATCGTCGCCGCGATGGACCGCTAGGCCCCGTTCTCCGTCGGCAGGACCACGACGAACCGCGCGCCCGTCTTGGGCAGGTTTTCCGCCGCGATCCGCCCGCCGTGGTTCTGGATGATGCGGTAGCAGGTCGAGAGCCCGAAGCCGTGGCCGTCGGGTTTCGTGGTGAAGGAGGGCTCGAAGAGCCGCTGGAGCGCGGCCGCGGGAATCCCGGGGCCCGTGTCCTCCACCGCGAGCTCCACCTCGCGGCGCACCGGCTGGACGCGCGTGTGGACCGCGATCCGGCGCTCCTTCTGCTCGTTCCCGCGCATGGCGTCCGCGGCGTTGCTGAACAGATTGAGGAGCACCTGCTGAATCTGCGCCGGGTCGAGGTTCAGCTCCGGCACGTCCCCGGCCAGATCCAGGTCGAAGGCCACCTGCTCGTACTTGTTCTGCGGCACGATGAACTCCACCGTCCGGCGGACGACCTCGTTCAGGCGAGTGGGCTGCTTGCGGACTCCCTTGTGGGAGAAGTCCAGGAGTCCCTTGACGAGGACCCCCATGTTGCTCGCCTGCTCGAAGATGATTCGCGCGCTCTCCTTCATCCGGTCGGGAGAGACGCCCGCTCCGGAGGGTCCCCCGCTCGCGTTCATCAAGAGGAGTTGCGCCCGGCCGGAGATCGCGGCGAGGTAGTTGTTGAGCTCGTGCGCCACCTCCGCGGCCATTTCACCCTTCGCCGCGAGGCGTTCCGACGAGATGATCTCGTCCTTCGCCTTCTCGAGCGCGATGTACCGGGCGCCGGCCTCCTTGATCAGGAAGAGCGGGACGAAGAAGAAGATGAGGCCGAAGAAACCGACCGCGACGTACGAGACCACGACCAGGGGCGAGAGGAAGAAGAGCGCGACCGAGCCGAGGAGCGAATTGTAATAGAGATACTCCTCGCGCCACGTCTTGAGGAGCTTCCGGCCGGCGTCGAGGGCGACCGCGGCCGAAACGAGCAGGGTATTCACGACGAAGTAGGTGACGATCGCGCCGACCCACGGAAGGAGCATGCCGGGCCCGAGCGCGAGCAAGCCCCGCTCCGCGAGGGGCGTGCCGCCGAGGGCCGAGAACGCGGCCCCCGCCGCGCCCAGCGTGACCACGTTCTGCCCCGCGTTGAAGGCGGCCTTGTACCACACGCGCCGCGAAAAGAAGATGTTGGCGAGCGTGAAGCCGATCGCGACGATCCAGATCGAAGGCTGGAATCCGAGGAGGACGAGGAGGCTGATGTCGACGGTGGAGGCCATGCTCTCCATCGCCTTGCCCGTCACGGTGGGAAGCCACAAGCTCTCGGCCAGGAGGCTGACGGCGATCCAGGCTGTGATGTGCATCCAGCCGAGGGCCCAAAACTCGTGGAACGAAATCGCGAGGAGCGCTCCGCCCGCCGCTCCCACCACCGCGATGTAGGTAACAAGGCCCGGATTCATGGCGCCATCGGGCGTGCGCAAGCACGACCTTCCCTGGTCACGGCCGGACCCTAGCAGCCTCCCTAGAAGGCCGTCAACGCGATTCCCCCCCTCGATCCTTCCCCAGGAGGTCCCGCGGATCGAGCGGCTCCTCCCGCGTGCCCCGCGGCGCGCCGAGGAGGAGATCCGCCGGCCGAGCGGTTTCCTTTCGCGCGAGCGTCTCCAGCTCCACCAGCACCGACTCGGCCTCCGAGTCCACCGCGATCCACCGCGGGAGTCCGCTCTTGGGATCGGCGCCGATCCACGTGCTGGCGTCGCGCAGCGAATCGCCGAGCGACTCGGACTTCAGGCGGTAGCCGTCCCTCGCCACGCCGTGAATCACCCGGCGCATCGGGGTGGCGTGAAGATCCTTCTCGAGGATCCGGCCCGGGTCCACGATCAGGCGGCGGAGCGTGACCGGGGCGCGATCGAACGGAGCGCGATAGACGACGGTGTCCGCCGGGTTGTAGAGAAGGAACGCCCCCTGGGCGCGATCGATCAGGAGTTCCTGCCCGTTCTTCTTGTCGGAGCGGTAGCGGAGACCGCGTCCGGGCAGATACCAGAGGCGTCCGCGCTCCCGCTGCGGCGGCCCGCCGAACGGATCGCTCCGCTCGAGGAGCACGCGCGAGGTGACCTCCGGCGCCGTGACCACCGGCCGGAGCATCGCGCGCACGGCTTCATCCGGATCGGCGCCCCATGTGGGGCCGGCCGCGAGCCACACGGCGCCCGCGATCGCGACGGCTCCCCGCACGGCCCGCGTCACGGCTCCTCCCCGATTCCCAGGAGGCGCCGGAGCACGTCGCGCCCCTCGGGATCATCCAGCGCGAGCATCTTCCAGTCGGCCCTCGCGGGCGGAGGGTGCCTGAGCTGGGAAGGCTTCGCCTTGGCCAGGTCCTCGATGTCCAGACGCAGGCGCGTGTCGCCACGATTCCACTCGATCCACTTGGGCGCCACGCCGCTCGAATAGCGCCGCGGCGGGCCGTAGCGGATCGAGAGCAGCGTGGCGGCGTTCGCGGCGTCTCCCACCACGAGCCGCCTGGGCTCGAGCTTTCGGCTCAGCTCGAGGACGAAGGGCCGCCCGCCGCCTTCGCCGTTCAGCGTGCCCGCGATCCTCCACCCTTCCGCGACCGGCTCCGCCGTCGCGCGCTCCAGCGATTCCCGTATCCACGGCGTTCCGAACTCCCAGGGCCGCGCGAGAAAGCGAAGGCCGCGCGCCCCCAAGCCCTCTTCGGGCGAGAGCGGGCCCGCAAGGCCGAGATCGTAGGTGCGCATCGCGATGTACAGCGAGTCGCCCAGAATCGACGCGTCGAGGGTTCGGATCGGGCCCACGTAGGCGGCGACCACAACGCTGTCGTCGACCGCGGCCCAGCTGGTGTTGAGCCCCTTCCGGCCACGCGTCCCGTGCTGGATCGAGAGCATGCCCGCGCCGCGGGACGCAGGCTCGACCGGCCCCACCGCGTCGAGGAATCGAGACCGGGCTTCGGCGCCGGAGGTGGCGGTGGGCGCGTGCGCGCAGCCCGAGAACGCGAGGGCGGCGCAAAGCGCTTGCGCCGCCAGAGCGCGGAGGGCACTCTGCGCCCCATGTCGATGGACGGCCTCACACCTCGCCACCTCTCGCTCTGGGAGCCGCCCCGAGGGGCGCTTCCCGACGCGGCCCGGTTCGCCATGCCCCGGCGCGCCGGCGGCGTGAGCCGGGGCCCCTACGAATCCCTCAACCTGGGCCTGGGCGTCGGCGACGACGACCGCGCCGTCCAGGAGAACCGGCGGCTCGTTCGCGAAGCGCTCGGGATCGATGCGGACGGCCCTACGAGGCTCCATCAGGTGCACGGGCGGGCCCTCGTCCAGCCCAGGGACGTCCCGTGCGAGGCGGACGGCTTCCTCGTGATCGCGGGCGATCCATGGGTTGCGGTGTCGGCGGCGGATTGCGCCCCCGTCGCGATCGTGGCGGAGGACGGATCGCGCGGCGCGCTTCTCCACTGCGGCTGGCGCGGAGCGCGGGAGCGGATTGCGGAAGCGGCGACCCGCCGGCTCGCGGGACTTGGGAGTGCCGCCCACGGCGCTCCGGGCCGCCATCGGGCCGTGCCTCATGCCGTGCTGCTTTCCGGTCGGCCCGGACGTGGTCGCGCTGTTCGACGCGCGCTTCCTGAGGCCTCACCCGAGCGGGCAGGCGTCACTCGATCTTCCCGCGGCGATCGCGGCGACCATGACGGATTCCGGGATCCCGGCCGAGCGGATTCATCAAGCGGCGGAGTGTACCTCGTGCGGGACCGATCGCTACTACTCGCATCGCCGCGACCGCGGCGTCACGGGCCGCCACTGGGCCCTGCTCCGGCTTCGGCCTCGAGGGTGCTGACGCTCCGTTCGCGCCTCCACCGCTTTGCGTTCTGCTCGAGCCTGAGGAACGCCTTCCGGCCCAGAAGCCCCAACCCAAGGCCCAGGAGGGCGCCCGCGATCACGTCCGACGGCCAGTGGTCTCCCACGTAGACGCGGGACACGCAAACCAGAACCGCCACCGCCGCGGCGGGAATCGCCGCGACCGGAAAGATCGTCGCGACGATGGGAACGGCCGCGGAGAAATTCACCGCGTGCACCGATGGAAACGCGTACGAGTGCCGCACCCCGAAGAGCGGCTTCGAGTCGGCCAGCACCACAGACGGCCGCGGCCTGTGGACGAGGGGCTTGATCACCTTGGCGCTCAGCTGGTCCGAGACGGCGAGCGTCGCGATCAGGACCAGAAGGGCGACCGCGCCCCGGATTCCTCGAGTCAGGAACAGAGCCCCGACCGCGATCAGGATGGGAAACTTCCAGGCGCCGGGATCGGTGAAGAATTTCATCACCGGATCGAGCGCGGCATGGTGGAGCCCGTGGTGGACGGCGTTGAAAAGCGCCACGTCCCAGGTGAAGAGGACCACTGAGTCGGCTTAGAACTCGGGACCGAAGGCGAAGAAGTGGCGCGGCTCGCCGAGCCCGCCGTTGATCCGATGCTCCCGCGCGTAGTCGTAGCGGAGGATGAAGTAGCCGAGGTTGATGCGCGCGCCGAATCCGAACGCGAGGCGGAAGTTCTCGGTGTGGAACCCGCCCCGGTTCGAGAAGAAGACCGGGTCGGAGTCCGCGTTCCAAGCCGACGCGCCGTCCAGGAAGAGGACGCCGTTCACGCCGCCGAGCGAGATGCTCATCGGGAATCCGGTGCGGAGCTGCTCGATGAGCGGGAACCGGAATTCCAGGTTTCCGATGAACGAGCGCGTGCCCACCAGGTCGCCGTAGTCGACGCCGCGGTACGTGAACGCGCCGCCAAATCGGAAGTACTGCGGGTCCTGGCCGAAGCTGGCGCCTCCCAGGAGGCGCTGGGCCAGCACGAACCGGCGCGCCAGGTTGGTGTAGCGGCGCCAGTCGTAGATTCCCGTCGTATAGCTCACGCCGCCCACCGCGTGCTCCACCGTGTAGCGCGACCGGCCGCCGTTGATCGGGCCGGTCGATCCGTAGAGCGTGTTGTCGGCGATCAGGCCGACGTTGGGCGCGACGTAGAAGTAATCGCCGGGGTTGGACAGCTGCGCCACCTGCCCCTGGGTGTAGTAGTACCGGACGACCCGCTGGTCGACGACCGCGGCCTGCATTCCAAACTCCACCCGCCGGAACCGGGTGAAGGGCCGCGAGAAGAAGAATGAGACGCCGCGATGGATCTGGTTCTGCACGTCGTCGGCCGACGGCGTGGAGAACAGGAGCAGGTCTTTCTGGTACTGGAAGACCGCCAACCCGTAGTTGGTGCGACGCGCGAGGTTGGTGTAGGCGATGTAGATGTCCGAGTCGCTGATGTTCCCGTACAGGTTCAGGATCGCGAGAATGTTGTGGTTGCCGAGCAGATCGCTGAAGGAGATCACGCTCGATCCCGCGAACCCGACGTTGGACGCGACCACGGCGCCGCCGGAGAAGTAGTCCCGGCTGAAGCTGGCCCGGTACGGCAGATGCTGGAACGTCGTGCTGTCGGCGAGCGGCTCGCTGTAGACCTCATGCACGTAGTCGCTCAGCGTTGAATCGGGCGCCGCGGTCTCCGAAGAGACGACACCGGGCGCTCCGTGCTCGCCCACGGCCGGCGTCGCGGCCGGCGGCGACGGCGACGCTCCCGCCGCGGTACCGTGCTCCGCCGCGCCTTGAGGCGCCGCACCTTGTGGCGCCGACGGAGGAGCGTCGGGCTCGTGGGTCAGGATCACGCTCCCTGCGGGACGGCTCGAGCTGTCCCGCGAGGCGTCGTGGTAGACCACCGAGCCGGGATGCGCACCGGGCCCGGCCGCCTGCGTCGAGTCGTGCGCCGCCGATTGCTCCGAGTCGTACGCGACCGCGGAGCTGTCGTGGGCGGCCGGAGGATCGAGAAGCAGATCCACTCGGGGATCTCCCGCGACCAGCGAGTCGCCGTGCGCGGCGCCCTGCGGCACCGCGGTCATGCGCGCCGACGGCGCCGCGCCCGTGGCGTGGCCCGGGGGCGGGTCGCCCGCCGCGCCGCCCGTCGTCGGGAGATCGCTCGCGGCGATGTTCGCCTCGACGCGCGTGCCGAGGGGAGCCAGCGAGCTGGCCGCGACGCGAGGCGCCGCCTCCACCGCGGGCGGGGCTTCCAGGAATTTGATCGGCTCACGGACCGAGTACACGTCCCACCCGCCCCGCGCGAACGCGGTGAAGAGGAGCCGCTTCCCGTCCCCCGACAGCGAGAGACACGGGCTCTCGGGAACCAGACCCGACACCCCGGTCAGGAGGTCAGTCAATCGGACGCTCTCGCCGGTGGCGAGGTCCATCCGGTAGATGTTCGTGATGCCCGTGCGATCGGACACGAAGAGCAGCGAGCGGCCGTCGGGCGTCCACTGCGGCGAGATGTTGCTGCCGTTCTGGCCCGGCGGAACCGTGACGTTGCCCGTCGCCATGTCCAGTATTGCAAGCTTGAGCGGGCCGAAGATCAGCTTGGACGCATCGGTCCCCTCTCCCCGGTCGGTCGAAAACGCGATCTGGGAATCGTCCGGCGACCAGACCGGATCCCGGACCGCGTACCGGTCGTTCAGCACCGACACCAGATTCTTGCCGCTCACGTCCACCATGTAGAGCGCGGAGCGGCCCGCCTTCAGCCCGACGAACGCGAAGCGCCTCCCGTCGTGCGACCAGGTCGGCGAGTAGATCGCGTCGAGGCCGAAGCGGTACCGGTTCGCCACTTTCCCGGACGGGACGTCGATGATGTACAGCGCGTCCTCGCCGCCGACCTTGGCCGGAATCGCGATCCGCTTCTCGTCCGGGGACCAGGCGATCGACGTGTTGAAGAAGCGGAGGGTTTCGAAGCTCCCGGTCCGCTCGCCCTCGATCAGCTTCCGGATCGTCTTCCCGTCGAGGGCCGACGCCAGGTACACGTCGTTGTACATGCTGCGGTCGGAGATGTAGACGTACTGGAGCCCGGAGGGCGAGACCGAGGCGGCCACGTTGAAATTGGAGAAGTCGTGCTCCGAGTCGGTCAGCTTCATCGCGATCGCGCTCGGCGTCTGGTGATCCACGATCTGCGGCAGGTACTCCTTGCGGATCGCCTCCGTCCACTTCTTCGAGAGCACGTCGACGGAGAGGCCCGTCGCGGATTCGAGCGCCCGCTCCATGCTCCCCAGGCGCCTGGTCTTCTTGAGAATCTCCCCGATCTTCCCGATCCCGTACTTGTCGGCGATGAACTGGAAGATGGACTGGCCGAAGCGATAGACCCGGATGTCCCCCACGTAGGCCAGCGTGCCGACCGGAATGAGGTAGCCCTCGAGGGACGCGTCGCGAAGCCACATGGCGGTGTTCGTGTCGATGCCGCCGATGGAGAGGTACTCCGCCATTCCCTCCATGAACCATCCCGGTATGGACGAGGCGAACGGATTGCCGAGAATTCCCTGGCTATCGCCGAAGAGGATGTCGACCTGAAACGCGTGGACCAGCTCGTGCGTGAGGACGTGATCCAGCTCGGCGTAGGAACCGGTGAACGGCAGGAAGACCCGTCGCTTCAGGAACTCCGTCACGCCGCCCGTGCCGATACCGAGAAGCTCGGGCGTGATGTTCGTTTGTTCGAAGTCGGTGTGCGAGGCGTAGAGCACCAGCGGGACGCGCGCGTGGATCTGATGGTTCAGGACGCGGCTGAGCCTCGAATAGGCGCGCTCGGCCATCAGCGCGGCGTCGTTCACCGCGGCTTCGGTCCCCTGGTAGTAGTGGATGTCGAAATGCTCGGTGCGGAGGACGCTCCAGCGGAATCGCTTGTACTGGACCTTGTTTTGACCGAAGAACTGCGCGTCCGCGGAACCCGGGAGGAGCGGCAGGAATGCAAGGCCAAGCGCCAGGATGAGAGCCAGCGGGGAACGGCGCGACGCCTTGGCGGCGCGCGCTCCGGTCTGCCCGATCCCCATCCTCATGCCGTGGTCCCTTTCTCGTGACCGGCCATCGCGGCGTCGCGCGCCTCCCCCAGCGCGGCCTCCACCGATTGCCTCGGAATCGTCCCCTGGGCTGACTCGGCCCGCCCACCGCCCCGGCCGCCGTGACGGCGGCAAATATCCCCCAGGAGCGCTCCCATAGATATTGTACCCGGTGGGGCCGAAAAGTGCGCCCGGGGAGTCTCTAACCCCGCTATTAGCAGGGCGGTAGCCCCGCGCGAAACCAGGTGCCCCGCGAGCTGTCCCAGCTCCTCCGCCGTCCGGTCGGGCGCGTACATCGCCACGACCGGCCCGTGCGGCCCGGCGGCCGCGGCCCTGAGGAGGCCGTCGGCCTCCCGCTCGAGCGATTCTTTGAGTAGCGGTTTGAGCCTGTGCTCCAGACGTTCCCGCTCTTCCTTGAGACGCGCGATCGCGTTCGGGAGATCCGCCTCGCCGGTCGAAAATTCGCGGCTGATCCGCTTCAGAAGGTCGCCCGATTCACGGGCCCGGCGAAGCGCCCGGCCCCCGGCCACGAAGGAAACCCTCGTCCCTCCCTTGTAGCGCTCGGTTCCGAGAATGAGAATCTGCCCCACCTCTCCGGACCGGCCGACATGCGTTCCGCCGCACGCGGACCAGTCGTAGTCCGAAATCTCCACCACGCGTACCGTCCCCTCGACGTCAGGGGCCTTTCGGAGAGGAAACCGGCGGGCTTCCTCGAGAGTGACGAGATGCACCACGATGGGCCGGTCGTCCCACACAGCCTGGTTCGCACGGGCTTCCACGCGTGCCAGAAGCTCGGAGTCGGGACCGGCGTGATCCACGTCGATGGTCACGACCTCGTCTCCGAGATGGAAGGATCGCGTATCGGCCCGCGCTACTTCGACGAACGCCCGGGATAGAATGTGCTGGCCGGTGTGCTGCTGCATGTGGTCAAACCGGCGGGCCCATTCCACCGCGCATTCAACGGTCGCACCCGCGTCGGCGGCTCCGTCGATGCGATGCCAGACGTCGCCCTCGCTTTCGTTGACCTCGAGCACGGACCAGCTCCCGATCGTTCCCAGGTCGGGCGGCTGCCCGCCCCCGCCGGGGTAGAACGCCGTTCGGTCCAGTGCGATCCACGGGCCAGCGTCCGTGCCGCGCACGGCGCTTACGGTTGCCGAAAAGGTGCGGAGGTGGGAATCGTCGTAGTAGAGACGCCGGGTCAAAGACCAAAGCCCTCGAAGGCGTGCCGGGGGAGGGGATCCACGAAAGGATACAGGATGGGCCTCCCCCGGGCAATGCGGGGCCTTTGCCTTTTCGGCGGTGTGCCGTCAGCGCGACAGCGCCAGGTTGCGCTGTTCGATGAAGTCGGCGATGCGCTCCGTGATCCCCCGCAGCTCGGAGAGATTCATCTCGAAGCGCTCATCGTGGATGTAGGCCTTCTCGAGTTCGTGGACAACCCGGTGCAGCCGGTCCAGCTCGTCCACGATCTGCCGGTCCACCTGGCCCAGCGCGTCCAAGGCGGCGTCGCTCGGCCCGTTCAACTTCATCGATGTGGAAATGGAGATCGCCTCCGCCAGGTACTCCAGCTTTCTCGCGCTGGCGTCGACCTCTTCGAGCAGGTCCGAGAAGTCCTCGCGGAACTGCTGGCTTTCGATCCGCTCCAACCGGTGCGCTTCCGCGTTCAAGTGCTCCGCGATGCTGGTTCGGAATCGGCGATCGTCGTCGCGGCGCTGGGTGACTTCCTGGTAGCCCTTGTAACCGGGAACCTTGCGCGCGACCTCCTCGGCGACGTCCAGCGTCGCGAGCTTCGGCTGGCGGCTGCGTGGCATCTTCCGTCCTCCTGACCGTTGCAGAGTGCAACTGGCGGAGCCGTTCCCTGGCCGCGGCGCACCCTGCCCGCCAATTTCTATCCATTCCCGTGTTGCTTGAATGGAGGGCAGTATCCGCTTGAGGTGGCGGCAGATCCAATCGACGAGGGCCGCGCAATCCAGGGCGCCGGCCCGCGTGTACGCGGACCGATTTGCAACGGCCATGCCATCGGGATCCGGCGGCTACGGTCCTCTTACGATTCGGACCGCGTAGGGGACGCTGACCGGGGCCGACCACCGGGCGATCGCCATCGCGGGCGTGACCTCGATCAGGCGATTCGACTTGAGCTCCGAGGCCCAGCAGTTCCCGGTCGAGGGGTCCGTGGTGATCCCATACGGTTCGATGCTCGAAATGGAGGCCTGGATCGCGCCGGTGTCGTTCGCGCGTGAGAGTCTCCCCTGCCCGAGCCCGGGCGGGCCGCGCTCGCTGATCCACAGGGACCGCGTTCCCGGTTCGAATTCGAGATCGGCGATGTTGCTCCAGAGGCCGGGAAGGACCGTGACCGACGAGTCGACGCCATCGATCACGAAGAGGTGGTCGCCGCCGAGGGTCCGCGTGGCGACCCATGCCCGCGAGTTCGCTTCGTCCAGGGCGATCGCGACCACGGCATTCTTGAGTGCCCACGAGCCGAGGAGCGGCCCTCCTTCGGGAACGTAGCGGTAGACCACACCGTCCTCGTTCCCAACCCAGACGGTGAGATCGGTCGTCCCCGCCTCCACGACGTGCGCCTCGCCCAGCCCGGAAACCGTTTCGAAGGGCGTCGTGCCGCTCAGGTCGGGGCCGTAGGCCTGGACCGATCCGCTCTGGGGCAGAGCCACCCAACCGATGCCGCGTTGATTGGAGACGGAGACGTCGGCCGGCGCCTCCAACGCGATCGGTTCCCCGGCGAGGCGCCCGTCGAAGAAATAGCGGAGCACCAGACCCGCTCCCGGCATCGTGAGCCAGAGGACGTCCCGCGTCCGGTCGACCTCCATGTCCTCGTAGGCCTCGGAGGACGGAAGCGTGAAGAGGGCGTCCCTCGCGTCCGGGGTCAGCCCGATCAGCCCGGGAACGCCGGCGGAGAGAACGGCGATCTTTCGGATCCCCGTCGTCGCGGTGTCGACCGGACTCACGGCGCTGTCACCCGACGTGAACCGCGCCACCAATCGGTAGATGAACGTTTCGTCGTTCGGGAGGGGAGAGTCCAAGGCTCCCGCGGCTCCGGGACCGAACTCACCCGGCAGATATGCCGGCGTCTCCCCAGGCTGCCACCTCTGGATCCTATAGTTGTCGACATCGCTTTGGGGCAGCCGCTGCCAGCGGATCTCGACCTGCGAGTCGCCCGCCAGCGCTCCGAACCCCGCGATCATCCCGCCGGTCTCTCCATTCAATGGATCGAGCGGGTTCGACCGCTCGCGCTCCGCGCATCCCAGGAGCTGACCCGCGAAGAGCGCGAGCGCGGCCATCGCCGCGGCTCTCCATCGTCCGCGCGCGACGTTCATCGCTGCCCCGTGACCATGAGGACGAAGCCGCTCACGAAGCAGGCCTGCCCCACGCCCAAGGACACGGCGGCCAAGCGGTCATACCGCACCGCGTCGTCGTAGAGGCCCGGGATTTCCGAAACGTCGGAGGACGCGAGATAACGCTCGTAGGCCAGGTCGCCCTGGTGATGGAACGCCACCGCCGCGCCCGAAAGCACCGCCCCGATTCCGATCAGGGTCCATTGAAACCAGGCCTTTCGATAGATGGGCGCCCCCGCGGCAGCGGACGCCGGCGGAAGCGCCAGCGACGGGGCCGAACGGAGCCGCACACTCGAAACGGCGGCGGAGTCGCCCACGAATGCCGCCCCGGAAAGCGTGGTGTCCGCATAGCCGGGGCGGGTGAAACGGAGCCCGACCGGCTCGATCACGGACGGGCGCACCCGGAGCGGAGTTTCGCCGAGCAGCGAATCCGGGGCCTCGGACGGGCGCGCGGTGAGGAAGACCGAGGCGGGCTCAGGAGCCGATCGCAGGAGGACCGAAGGGCGAACGTCGATGAGCACCGAGACCGACGCGCCCCGGTGAAGGGTGATCTCGACCGCGTTGATCGCGGAATCGAAGCGCCGCGGGTTGGGGTCGATCACCCGAACGAGATACGATCCCGGCGCCAAGCGAAGCGAATCGATCGGGGTGGGCCCCGCGGCCAGGGAATCGACAAGCACCGATCGCCCGGAAGGAATCGACCGGACCGAGAGAAACCCGGAGGTGGTGTCCGGGGCCGCGGCCTGCACCGAGTCCGGGGGGGCTGCCTGCGCGGAATCCGCCAGCGCGGCCTGCGCGGAGTCCGCCAGCGCGGCCTGCGCGGAGTCCGGAACCGCCGCCTGCACTGAGTCCGGGGCGCGGCCTGCGCGGAGTCCGGGGGCGCGGGTATCGAATCCGGGACCGCGGCGCGTACGGAAGTGGAATCGGGGGCCGGGGCCGCGAGGCTATCGGGAGATGCCGCCGTGCCCGCGTCGTCCGGAGGCGCGGCCCAAGCGAGCGCCACGCCTGCCCCGATCGCGCACGCGAGCAAGGCCCAGGCAAGTAGAACGGTTCGAGCCCGCCCCTGCCTCGAGGTCGGGAGCTTTGTTTTAGTAGTCAAACCCCAAGTAGAACTCCCGCTCCCACCCCGGCTGAACGTCGCGGAAGTTCGTCCGCTTGGCGAAATCGTACCGCAAAACCATGTATCCGCCGAGGTTCATCCGAAGTCCGAATCCAAAGCTTCCGAGGGGCTTGGGCATCGTCTCGAACTTCTCCCATGCCTGGCCCGCGTCCACGAAGGCCGCGCCCTCGAGGCCCGGCAGGCTGAATCCGTCGAACGGAACGCCAAGCACGAACTGGTGCAGGAGCGGGAAGCGGTACTCCGCGTTGGCCAGGAAGAGGCGCGTGCCCTGGAACGACTGCCGCGGATACCCGCGCAAGGAGAGGCTCCCGCCCATCACGAACCGCTGGGGGTCGGCCCCGTTGCTGCCCCGCGCCTGGACGCGCATCGCGAAGGTCGTGAGCTGGCTCACCCGGAAATAGCGCCGGATGTCCGCGAGCACCGAGACGTTCTCGTTTCTCCCGGTGTTCAGGTTGGTGGTGACGGCCGCGGTGATGTTGAGTCGCGAGCCGTCCAGGGGGCCCGTCGAGTACCAGAGCGTGTTGTCGCTCACGAACGAGACCGAGTGGGTGGCGAGAATGCCCTCGCGCACGAAGCCGAAGTGCCGGTCCTTCTGGTCGTAGAAGACCGACATCGAGCCGTCGATGCGGCGAAACCGCGAGAACGGATAGCTCGCGATCAAGGACCCGCCGGCGCGACGCTCGAAGTAGTCCAGGCTCGCGATGTCGACGTAATCCCCGGCCGTATGGAACACGCCCATGCCGTAGTTCCACCGGTGCTGCCGGTTGATGCTCCACACGCCGACGTTCATCCGGGTCAAGAGCTGGGAGAGCTGCTGCGCGTTGTTCCCCACCTGGACGTAGTAGACGCGGTTGCCCAGGATGTCGCTGAACGCGCCCTGGAACCCGCCGACCATGTTGTCGGTGGGCGCCACGGAGATGCCTCCCTGCACCAGATCCAGCCCGTAGTGCGGCTTGTACGTCGGACGGCTCCTCTTTCGATTGAACCAGCGATTCGTCCCAGTTCCACTGCGGCGGGCCCTGCGCCAGCTGGGCGTCGAGGTGGAAGGAATCGGTGGCCGCGGACGCCGCGAGCGGCATCTGGTAGATCCCGAAGCCTCCGCGATTGAAGCCGGTGAAGAGGAGACCCTTCCCGTCCGGAAGCCATGCGGGATCGAGCGTCGTGCTGAGCAAGTGGGACACGCGGGCGCCGTCGCCGATCGGATCCACGGTGTAGATCTCGAAGAGGCCGCCGCGATCCGACGTGAACGCGATTCGGGAGCCGTCCGGCGACCACGTCGGCGTTTGATCCATCCAGGGACCGTACGTGAGGTAGCGGATTTCCAGCGACTGGACGTCGAGGAGGAACAGGTTGTGATGGCCCTCCTTCCCGTAGCGCGTCCGGTCGGAGGCGAACGCGATCGTCTTGCCGTCGGGCGACCACGTGGGATCGAGGTCGGCGTAATCGTCGTTGGTGAGCCGGGTCACCTCGCCGGTGTCCCTCGACATCACGTAGAGGTCGGACCGGCCGGAGGCGCTGATCCCCGAGAACGCGATCCGGGAGCCGTCGCGCGACCACGCCGGCGAAGCGAGCGAGATCAGCCCCTCGACGTGCCGGCGGAGCCGGACCTCGCCCTTCTGCGGATCCATGATGAACAGGGCGTCCCGACCGTTCCACTTGGAAACAAACGCCAACTCGTTGCGCCGTGAAACGTCGATCCGGCTTTCGAACGGGTGGAACGATTCGAACTGGGATCCGCGCTGGCCGCGGACAATCGATTTCACGTTCCGCTCGGAGCCTCGATACGTGGCGCTGTAAATGTTGGTAAAGCCGCTCCTGGCGGAGAGGAAGAAGTACCGGCTCCCGCCGAAGGCGAGGGTGTCCGGCGCGGCGACGGGCTTGAGATTGATGCCTTGCGCGACGGCCCGGGGCTGCACGGTGGTGCCGAGGCTGGAGCGATCCTTCACCTCGGGGTAATAGCGACGCTTCATCGCGAGAATCCAGTCCTCGGAAATTCGGCGTGCCGGGACGCCCGTGACGCGCCCGATCAGGTGCTCGAAGGTGTCTTCCTTGTAGATTTCGGTGTAGAGGCGGCGCAACGCGTCCTGCCCGTAGGTCTCGCCGATGTACTGGCAGAGGGACTGCCCCAGCTTGTACACGGTGAACGTTCCGTCGTAGCGCCAGAGCTCGCTGATTTCGGGCAGCCTTCCTTCCAGCACCATGTCCGAGAGGACCATGGTCCCCTGGGCGTCCCACTCGGTCGACCAGTACTCGGCCAGACCTTCCGAGAACCAGAGCGGCGGGACCACGAAGCTCGCGCGGCGGTGCTTGGAGTAGGAATCGTCCAGGATCGAGAACTGGAAGACGTGCACCATCTCGTGATGGAGCACGTGCCGGAATTCGGCGTAGGAGCCCGTGTACGGGAGCACCACGCGGCCCTTCATGAAGTCCGTGAAGCCCTGAACCCCTTCCGGAACGAAGAACGGGCTCACGTTCGTCTGCTCGAAGTGGTGGTGCGAGCTGTAGACGATCATCGGGATCAGGTGCGGCACTTCGCATCCGAAACTTGGCCGCGAGATCCTTGTAGCTTTCTTCTGCGAAGACGACGGCGAGCCGCGCGATCGGCTCTTCCTGCGGATAATAGAAGACCTCGACGTGCTCGCCTTTCAGCGATCGCCACTCGAAGTTTTCGTACTGAACTTTGTTTTTTCCGAAGGCGTAGTACTGCGCTTCGGCGTTGGACGCAGCGCCGAGGCAGACGGCCGCTGTCAGTGCTGCGAGGTACCCAGCCTTCTTCATAGTGAGCGGCCTTCGGTCGAATCCGCCCGGCGAGACGACTTAGGTGGGACGACTGCCGCTAATTATAGGCAATTGGGAGGCCATGGGCAAGCGAAGAAACGCCGGAAACGCGCTTCCCGAGCGAATTTCCGGGGTCGCCGACCGGCCCCGCGTGGCGCGAATCAGCCATCAGGGCTCTCCCCCGACCCAGGATCGGAGCACGCGCGCGCGATGCCACTGATTTACGGGCGTTTCGCCGAGATCGTGGTCGAAATGAGCCAGATCGGCGCCGAACCCGGGTGCGATTCGACCCAGAGGCAGCGCCCATCCGGCGACGCGGTGCGGCTCCTCGAGATGGGCTCGAAGGGCGGCCCGCAGACCGATCCGCTGCTCCGCGTGGAACGTCTCCTCGTCACCCTCTTCTCCCCGACGGCGAAGGAGCGCGGCCTGGAGCGCAAGCATGGGGCCGGCGCGATCGAACGGCGCGTCCGAGCCCAGGATGAGCCGCGCGCCCGCCGCGGCGAGCCCTTTCCAGGCGTAGGATCTCGCGGTCCGGGATCCCCAGAGGCGTCGGGCGATCGGACGATCGCTCAGAAGATGCGCCGGCTGAATCGAGGCGACGACCGAGAGCGCGCGAAACCGCGGCCAGTCCTCCGTTCTGGAGAGCTGGATGTGCTCGATCCGGGCCGGCCCGGGGAACCGAAGCCCCGCGCTCTCCACCGATGCGATCGCGTCGAGCGCGTGGCGCACCGCCTGATCGCCAATGGCGTGGATGGCCACGGAGAGCCCGGCCTCGGCCGCGCGGCGGCACCCGGACGCCAAGCGCCTCGAGCGAGGTCACCTCGATCCCGCGATCCGAGCTTCCCTCATACGGGGATTCCAGAAGGGCCGTGGCCGAGCCCAGCGTGCCGTCGGCAAACATCTTCACCGGCCCGACGCGGAGCCGGTCCCCGCCGAACCCCGAGGCGAGCCCGAGGCCCACCGCGTCATCCAGCGACGCGACCGGAACGGAGACGACAAGGCGTAGCCCCAACGCGCGGTCCCGGCCGAGCTCCGACGCCGCGTGCCACGTCCCCGCCCGATCGAAGTCGTGCGCGCTCGTGATCCCCAGGGAGCGGGCCTTGGCGATGGCGTCCGCCAGATCCACCCGGGCCGGCGTCGTCCGCTCGACCCGCTCGGTCATGAGCTTCCGCGCTTCTTCCAGGAGGAAGCCCGTGAGCGCGCCCGCGCGGTCGCGCTCGATCGTTCCTCCGGGCGGATCGGGCGAACGCTCGTCGATCCCGGCCCGTTCGAGCGCCGCCCGGTTGGCCCACACCGAATGTCCGTCGACCGCGTGGAGCACGAGCGGACGGTCGGGCGCGATACGGTCGAGCGTCGCCCGAATCCGGAGGGCCGAAGGCCAGTCCCGCGGAACGAATCCGCGCAGGAGAAGCCATTCCTCCCGCGGCGCGGACGTTCTGCGCGCGCGCACCGCGCGCTCGATCGCATCGGCGCTCTGCTCGTCAAGCCAGGGTTCCCGGAGCGCGCGAATCCACGTGACGAGATGGATGTGCGAATCGGTGAAGCCCGGCGTGAGCGTGCCCCCGCCCAAATCCACGCGCTTCACCTTCCGCCCCGCCCGGGCACGGAGCGTCGCGAGAGGCCCGACCGCCGCGATCCGATCGCCACGGATCCAGACCGCCAGGCTCGCGGCGCGCTTCCCTCTCGATTTGGCCCCGCGCTTTGGGCTCGACGGCGGCAGGCCGCGCGCGGCACGGGGGGCGTCCAGCAACGCGGCGCCGAAGAGGAGAAACTCGTCGATCTGTTTCATGGCCGGCGCACCTCGCGAAAGAGCCAGCTCAAGTACGGACGATGACCTCCGCCGATCGGGATCACGAGGATCTCGGGCAGGTCGTCGGGATGCCCGGCCCGGATCGCCTCCACGGCGTCCCTCGCCCGGGCCGCCGACGTCTTTGCCAGGAGAAGGACGCTCGAGTCGTTCCGGAGCCTTCCCTCCCATCGATAAAACGCGCGCGCGCCCGGGACCACGGTCGCGCAGGCCGCGAAGCGGCCCTGGACGAGCGCTCGGGCGGCCTTCATCGCGGAGGCGCGCTTGGGATACGCCGACAGAACGAGCACGGCGCGGGGTCGCGCGCTTCGGCGGGTGCGAGGCGTCCGGACCTTTCGCCTGGTGCGGGGCGCTCCGACGCGTGGTCTTGGCCTAGCCATTCGTCCTCCCTTCCAGGCGCTCGACGATCGCGCGCTCGATTCGGTCCGCGGTGCGCTCCCACGTGAACTCCGAGATCTTGGAGCGTCCCCGCTCGGCCATGCGGCGCAGGCGGTCCGGGTCGCGAAGGAGGCGGGCGATCCTCCGCGACAGGAATGCGCTCCACGGGAGCGGAACGACCGATGCCGTCTTGCCGTCGATCGCGAAGTCCTCAGTTCCGCTCCGGGTGCAGACCACCGCCGCGCCGCACGCCATCGCCTCGGCGGCCGTGTTGCACCACCCCGCGCGGCGCTCGGCGCTCACGAACAGATCCGACCCGGCGTAGAGGTCGCGCAGATCGTCCTGGCTCGGGCCGATCACCCAGCGGGTGGGGATCGAGAGCGGCCGGGGGAGCGAGGGCGTTTCGGCGCGTTCCGGCGGCGCGTCGAAAAGCGTCAGCTCCACGGGTACGCGGGCCCACCGTGAAGCCGATTCAATCGCGCGCGCCGCGATCCAGGAACCTTTGCGCGCGCGCGACATCCGGCCGTAGACGAGCGCCCGTAGGGGCTCGCCGCGCTCCAAGCGTCCCACCCTGGGATCGGGCTCCGGCGGACGGAATTGAGCGGTGTTGACCCCGCCCGCCGCGTCGATCGCCCGGACGCCGCGCCGGGCCAGGTGGCGCCGTATCCCCACCGAGTTCGCCAGCACGATGTCGGCGCGCCTCCACGCCTCCTTCGCGCGGGGCGCGCCCTCCAGGACGGCGTAGAACACCTTGAGCGCGCCAGGAGCCGCCGCGCTCAGGAACAGGTCGGGATCCGGCGAGAGAACCGCGTCCCATCGCCCCGAGGAGAGGGCCGCCAAGTCCTCCACCTGCCCTGGAAACGGAAGCCATGGGCGCTGGCCGGCCCCCGTCCTGGGCGTGAAAAGCGCGATTTGATGCCCGCGCGAAGCCCAAACGCTCCCCAGCTCGAGGAATCGGCGGATGCCGCCGTAGACGCCGAGGTGAGGGAGCGCAACCGCGATGCGGAGGGTCGACATGAGCGCGGCGGAGTTTACATTTGCCCCGTGGGGCTGGGTGCACTAAATTCGCCCGCCTATGCCTCGGGGGGACGAGCGCAGCACCGCGGAGTGGTTGGAGTATCTGACCGCGCTTCCCGGCGTCCCCGGACACGAGGGCGGGGCCGCCCCCAAGATCGCCGAGGCCTTCCGGCTCCACGCCGACAGGGTGGACCGGGACCGCGCCGGAAACGTGCGGGCGTGGATCCAGGGAAGCGCCGACCCGCCCCGCCCTCGCGCCCTCCTCGCGGCGCACATGGACCGCATCGGGTTCCTCGTGAAGCGCATCGAGGCCGGCGGCTACCTCCGCGTCACGGAGCTGGGGGGCTTCGATCCCCGCACGCTTCTCGGCAAGGAAGTTCTCATCCACTCCAAGCCTCCGATCCCGGCCATCTTCGGCACGCGGCCGCCTCATCTCCAGAAGCGCGGGGACGCCGAGCGCGTCCTGCCGGTGAGCGAGCTCTACCTGGACGCCGGGCGGCCGGAGCGGGAGATTCGCCGCAGGGTTCCGATCGGAACGCCGGTCACGCTCCGCCAGCGGCCGGTTTCCCTCCTGGGAGGGCGCCTCGCCGCGCCGGGCATGGATGATCGCTCGGGAATCGTGGTGCTCCTCCGCGTTCTCGAGGGGTTGAGCCGATCGCGGCCCGCCTGGGACGTGGTCGCGGTCGCGACGGTGGAAGAGGAATTCGGCGCGATCTGCCTGGGAGCCAGGACCGCCGCCGAATCCATCGATCCCCAGCTCGGCATCGCGATCGACGTGTTTCACGGCGACATGCCCGGAGCGCCCCTGGGAGAGGCCTGGCCGCTCGGAGGAGGGCCGGCGCTCGGCGTCGGCGCCAACATCCACCCCAAGGTCCTCGAGGGATTGCGCCGGAGCGCGCGCGGCCTCGCGATGCCGTTTCAAGTGGAAGGGTGTCCGATGACCTCCTCCACCGACGCGATGGACATCCAGATCGCGCGCGAGGGCATCCCCACGGGCGTGATCGGGGTTCCCTGCCGCTACATGCACACCGGCATCGAGACCGTGGATCCGCGGGACGTTGACCGCTGCGCGCATCTGCTCACCCATTACCTTGCGGCGCTGCCGGCGGAGTGGCGCGCGACGGAGGTGCTCAAGTGACGCCGAGCGCGGCCCCGGCCTTCGAGGAGCGTTTTCTCGAGCGGTTCTCGGAGGAGCCCGGCGTGAGCGGCGGCGAGGAACGCGTCCGCGCGGCGGTCATCGAGAGCGTGAAGGACTCCGTCGACTCGCTCGAGATCGACGCGATGGGAAGTCTCGTGGCGCGCATCGATCCGGATCCGGCGCGCGCGCGGAGCGGCTCGCGCGGCCGAGGCAAGTCGGGCCCGCACTTGATGCTCTGCGCGCACATGGACGAGATCGGCGGGATGGTCTTCGCCATCGAGAAGGACGGCCGGCTCCGATTTCGAAAAGTTGGGGGAATCGATAACCGGATTCTGGTCGGCCAGGCGCTTCGCGTCGGCCCCCAGGGAATTTCGGGCGTGGTGGGAGCCCTCCCGCCCCACCTGGTATCTCGAGCGGATCGGGAGAAAGTGATCCCGATCGAAGACCTCTACATCGACATCGGAGCCGACTCGCGCGAGGAGGCCGCCGCGCGCGTATCCGTCGGCGACTACGCGACCTTCGATACGCGCTACGAGCGCTGGGGACAGACGCGAAAGGGAAAAGCGTTCGACGACCGCGTCGGGTGCGCGGTGCTGGCCAGCGTCGTGCAGCGCCGCCCTCCAATCCCCGTGACGGCCGTCTGGAGCGTCCAGGAGGAAGTGGGGCTTCGAGGCGCCGCGGCGGCGGCGCGGCGCGTGGCTCCGGACCTCGCGATCGTCCTCGAGGGAACCGCCGCGGGCGACGCGCCCGGGCTGTCGGCCGAGGAAGCCGCGCCCTGGATGGGCCACGGGCCGGTGCTCACGGTGCAGGATCGGAGCTTGATGGCGGACGCGCGCCTGGTGGACCGGATCGAGCGCACCGCGAAGCGCCGGAAGATCCCGACCCAGTGGAAACGGCCCGGAGTCGGCGGGACGGACGCGGGCCGGATCGCGCTCTCGGGGACCGGCGTGCCCTCCGCCGTGATTTCGGTTCCCTGCCGTTACATTCACGCGCCCGCGGCCTATCTCGACATTCGCGACGCGCGCCGGACGGTCGAACTCGTCTGGCACACGATGATCACGCTCACCAAGGAGTGGCCATGAGCTCCGCACGCTCGGGCGTCGAAGCCCTTCTTCCCCCTCTCGTCGCGGCATTCGGCCCTCCCGGCCGCGAGGGCGGCGTTCGTTCCGCGATCCGAAGGGCGCTTCGCGGAATCGGCACCCTGCGCGAGGACGCGGGAGGGAACCTCCACGTTCACGTCCCCGGACGGGGCCCGCGGCTTCTGGTCACCGCGCACATGGACGCGACCGGGATCATCGTGTCGAGGGTGGATTCCACAGGGCTCGGGCGAATCGCGCTCCTCGGAACGCGCCCGGCGGCCGAGCTGATCGGGGCGCGCGTCCACTTCGAGGACGGCCTTCGCGCCATCGTCGGCGCGGAGCGGCCCAAAGCGGGCAAGGACGCGGGCGAGATGGACGCCGATTCCCTCTTCCTCGACGCGGGTCTGAGCCCCGCCGAGGCCAAGCGCCGGCTTCCGGTGGGCGCGGTGGGCGCTCTCGAGGACCGGGCGGAGCGGCTGGAGGCGTACTGGTGCGGCGCCAATCTGGACAATCGCGCCGGGTGCGCCGCGTTGATCGCCGCCCTTCGCGCCGTCCGCAAGACGCGGTACGATCTTCACGCGGTCTTCGCGGCTCAATCCGAGCTGGGCGGCCGCGGCGCCGCGACGGGCGCCTACGGCATCGATCCGGACCTGGCGGTGGTGGTGGACGTCGCCCCGATGGACTCGAAGGGACCGGACGGCGTCGTCCCGGGCTCGGGGCCGTGCCTGGCCCTCAAGGAGGACGGCTACGTGGCCCACCCGGAGGCGCTCGCCCTCGTCCGGCGAGCCGCGTCGGCTGCCCGGGTCCAGACCCAGTGGTTGATCCGCGAAGGCGAAGGCAGCGACGCGCGGACGGTTCGTGGGAGTCGCGCCGGCGTACCGACCGTGCTGATCGCGATCGCCGCCCGGCGCACCGGTGGCCCGGCCGCGATGATCCACGCACGTGATCTGACGCAGACCGCGGCGCTCGTGACACAGGTGCTACGAGGCGGCCCGGCGCGAACTAAAGGAGGACGCAGGTGAATATCTCGCATCGCGGCGCCGAGGCCCAGGCCTCTCCCATCCGCCGTCTCGCGCCGTACGCCGACGAGGCCGCGCGGAGCGGGGCGAAGGTCTACTACCTGAACATCGGCCAGCCCGATCTGCCCACCCCCGACATCGTGATGGACCGGATCCGAAGCTACCCCGGCAAGTACGTCCCCTACTCCCCGTCGGCGGGGATTCCGGAATTCCAGAAGGGGATGGCCGCGTATTACGCGCAGCACGGGCTCTCCGTCGCGCCGGGCGAGGTGCTCACCACGGTCGGAGGGAGCGAGGCGCTCCAGTTCGCGTTCTGGGCGCTGTTCAATCCGGGCGACGAGGTGATCCTCTTCGAGCCCTTCTACACGAATTACGCGACGATGGCCCTCCTCGCGGGCGTGGGCGTGAAGGCGCTCACGTGCGACGGGCGGACCGGCTATCACCTGCCCCCGATCGAGGCGATCGAGCGCGCCGTCGGCCCGAAGACGCGAGGCATCCTCATCTGCGCGCCGTCCAATCCGACCGGAACCGCGTACACCGCGGCCGAGATCGACGCCATCGTCGCGCTCGCGAAGCGCAAGGACCTCTGGATCATCACGGACGAGGCGTACCGCGAGTTCATCTACGACGGCGGCACGTGCGAGAGCCCGATGACCCGGAAGGGCGTCGAGGAGCGCACCGTGCTGGTGGATTCAATTTCCAAGCGCCTCAACATGTGCGGCGCGCGGGTGGGAGCGCTCGTCACCAAGAACGCCGCCGTCCGCGAGGCCTGTTTGAAATTCGCGCAGGCCCGCCTCTCGCCGCCGACCCTGGGGCAGTACGCGGCCGCGGTGATCGATCAGGTGCCCGCCTCCTACACGCAGGGGGTCGTGGCCGAGTTCAAGAAGCGGCGCGATCTTGTCCTCGACGGGCTGTCGAAGATCCCGGGCGCGTTCGCGCGGAAGCCGGAAGGCGCGTTCTACCTGATGGCCGAGCTGCCGGTGCCCGACGCCGAGGAGTTCGTGATCTGGATGCTGAAGGAGTACCGGAAGAACAACGCGACGGTCATGGTGGCGCCCGGCGACGGGTTCTACGCCACGCCGGGGCGCGGAAAGAACGAGATTCGCTTCGCGTACGTGCTCGAGACGGGCGCGCTGAGCCAGGCGATGGAGATTCTGGCGGGCGCGTTGGAGGCCTACCCCGTCAAGGCGGCGAAGTAGCGGAACGGATGCCGGGCGCCGCGCGGCGTCCACCTTCCGACGCTACGAGAAGAGCGCCTTGATCCCTTCGCGCGCCGCGTCGAGCAGGGGTCCCGGGAAGATCCCCGGCCAGAGCGTCCCGGCGGCCGTCACAAGGAGCACCACTGCGAGCGTGACCGGGACGCGGATCGGCGGCAGCGTCTCCTGCGCCTCCCGCATGTACATGAGCACCAGGAGCCGCAGGTAGTAGAAGACCGAGATCGCGCTGTTCAGCACGCCGACCACCGCCAGCAGCACGTGCCCGCTCTGAACCGCCGCGCCGAAGAGGTAGAGCTTCCCCGCGAATCCCACGGTCGGCGGAATTCCCGACAGCGAGATCATGAAGAGCGAGAGGAGCGCGCCGATCACCGGGTAGCGGAATCCAAGCCCACCGTAGTCTTTGAGCTCCTCCCCGCGCTGTCCCTTGTGCTCGAGCAGGATGATCACCGCGAAGGCGCCCAGGTTCATCGCCACGTAGGCGAAGAGGTAGAAGAGGGCGGCCGCCCCGCCCGCGGCGCCCCCGGCGACAACCCCGATCAGCACGTATCCCGAGTGCGCGATGCTCGAGTACGCCAGCATCCGCTTCACGTTGGTCTGCGCGATCGCGGCCACGTTTCCGATCGTCATGGTGAGCGCGGCGATCACGCTGAGAACGGTGTTCCACTCCGTCTGAATGGGGCCGAACGCGATGAAGAACACGCGGATCATGGCCGCGAACGCCGCCGCCTTTGGCCCGGCGGACAGGAACGCCGTGATCGGGGTCGGCGCGCCTTCGTACACGTCCGGCGTCCACATGTGGAACGGCGCGGCCGCCACCTTGAAGGCGAGCCCCACGAGGATCAACGCCACGCCCGCGTAGAGAAGGCCCTCGGGAACCGGCGCCCCCGGCGCCGCCGGCCGCTTCCGCGATCTTCGCGAGGCTCGTGGTGCCGGTCGCCCCGTAGACGAGCGCAATGCCGTAGAGCAGGATCGACGACGCGAACGCGCCGAGCAGGAAGTACTTCATCGCCGCCTCGTTCGAGGCGTCGGAGTTGCGGCGATAGCCCGCGAGGATGTAGAGCGAGATCGAGAGGACCTCGATGCCCAGGAACAGGGTGATCAGATCGAGCCCCGAGGCCAGGATCATCATGCCCGCGGTGGCGAAGAGGAGAAGCGCGTAGTACTCCGAGTGCTCGACGTCGTCCCGGCGAAGGAACGGCATCGAGAGCAGGATGACCACCCCCGTGCTGCTCAGGAACAGTATGGAGAACAGGGTCGAAAGATTGTCGAGCACCACCATGCCGGAGTAGCCGGTCTGCGACATCCCCCACTGCCCCGCGGCGCGCACCAGCGCGTAGATCACGCCGGCCAGCGCGAAGTAGGCCGAGAGGTGCTTCTTCCCGTGCGGCAGCATCAGGTCGATCAGGAGAAGCAGGATTCCGGCGACCGAGACGATCAGGAGCGGCTCGATCATCCCGATCGGGGCGTCGATGACGAACGGCAGCTTCATCGCGCGCCCTCCGCCGGCGTCGCGGCTTCGATCTTCGGGGCGCCGGAGGGTGCCGCTTCCGGAGCCGATGCCCCGGGAGCCGCCGCCTCGGGGGCAGCCGCCTCACGCGCCGCGGGCGAGGGGTCCGGGGCTCCGTACGGAGCCGTCCGGGACGCCACCGTCCGCGAATTCATCCGCTCCATCAAGTCGCCCACCGAGAGATCCAGCTTGCGAAGGAAGGGATTGGGATAGACGCCAATCCAGATGATGAGGGCGATCACCGGGGCCAGGGTCCAGAACTCTCGCGCCGACAGGTCCCGAAGCCCGCGATTCTTCTCCTGGGTCACCGGCCCGAACATGACCCTCTGGTACATCCACAACAGATATACGGCGGCCAGGATCACCCCGGTCGCGGACAGCGCCGCGACGTAGGGGTTCGACCGGAACGCCCCGAGTAGGATCAGGAATTCACCGACGAAGCCGTTCAGCCCGGGGAGCCCGAGGCTGCTCAGGCAGACGACCAGGAACAGGGCCGCGAACCACGGAAGCACCTCGGCCAGCCCGCCGAACTCCGAGATCTCGCGGGTGTGGCGGCGCTCGTAGATGATCCCGACCGCGAGGAACAGCGCTCCCGTCGAGAGCCCGTGGTTGATCATCTGGAGGATTCCGCCCTGGAGGCCCTGCGTGTTGAGCGCGAAGAGCCCGAGCATGACAAATCCGAGGTGGCTCACGGAGGAGTACGCCACGAGCTTCTTCATGTCGGGCTGCACCATGGCGACCAGAGCGCCGTAAATGATCCCGATCACCGAGAGGCCGATGAGCCAGGGCGCGAACGCGTGGGTCGCCTCCGGGAACAACGGCATCGCGAACCGCACAAAACCGTACGTACCCATCTTGAGCAGCACCCCCGCGAGAATCACGCTCCCCGCGGTGGGCGCCTCGACGTGCGCGTCCGGAAGCCAGGTGTGGAACGGGAACATCGGAACCTTGATCGCGAAGGCGAGCGCGAACGCGGCGAAGAGCCAGAGCTGGGCGCTGTGCCCCAGCGGCGTCTCGTAGAGCCGGAGCAGGTCGAACGTGAATTCCCCGGTGGCGGCGTGGTACGCGTAATACAGGTACAGGATCGCCACCAGCATCAGGAGGCTCCCGACAACCGTATAGAGGATGAACTTCACCGCCGCGTACACCCGCCTCGGTCCGCCCCAGACGCCGATGATCAGGTACATCGGGATCAGCACCGCTTCCCAGAACACGTAGAAGAGCACGAGGTCGAGCGCGGCGAAGACGCCGATCATCCCGGTTTCCAGCGCGAGGAGGGTCGCGTAATAGAACTTCACTCGGTTGGTGATCGAGCCGAACGAGGAGAGAATCGCCACCGCCGAGAGGAGCGTGGTCATGAGGATGAGAAGCACGCTGATCCCGTCCACGCCAAGCGAGTAGGAGACGCCCGCGCTCGGAACCCACGGCACGCGCTCGACAAACTGCATCCCGCGCCGGCCCGCGTCGAACATGGTGAAGAGCGGGATCGAGACCAGGAACGTCGCCAGGGAGACCGCGAACGCGACGCCCTTGATCACGCCTTCCCTTGAGGACGGGATCAGGAGCACCGCCGCCGCCCCGACCAGGGGGAGGAAGATGAGGAACGAGAGAATCGGCACGCCGAGAATCGTCACGGTCGTCGTCATCGGAGCGCCAGGTAGCCGAAGACGACCACCATTCCGAGCGTGAGGATCATCGCGTACACCTGGACGTAGCCGGTCTGCGCCAGCCGGAGCATGTCGGCGGCCTTGCCGACCTCCCTCGCGATCCCGTTCACGGCACCGTCGATCACCGCGGCGTCAAAGCGCTGCCACAGCTGCGTGGATCCGCGGACGATCGGCTGGACGATTCTCCTGTCGTAGATCTCGTCGACCCAGTACTTGTGCGAGAGGAGGCGATAGAGGCCCTTCGCGCGCTCGGTCAGCCGCGCCGGCAGGCCCGGGTCGACCACGTAGAAGCGGTGCGCGAGGTAGATCCCGCTGAGCGCCACGCCAAGCGAGATGGCCATGAGCACCACCTCGAGGAGCGTTCCGCCGCCTTCATGTGGGGCGTGCGCCATCCCGCCGATCCGCGCGGCGTCGGCGAACACCGGCTCCAGGAACCGATCCAGGAACTGCCCGCCCGGAATGAGCGGGACCTGGATGAATCCGCCGATCGCGCTCAGAACGGCGAGAACCATCAGCGGGATCGTCATGCTCCCCGGGGACTCGTGGAGGTGGTGCTTGGCCTCTTCGGTGAGCCGCGGCTCGCCGGTGAACGTCTTGAAATAGAGGCGGAACATGTAGAACGCGGTCATGAAGGCGCCGATGACGCCGGCCGCCCAAAGAAGCGGGCCCCCGGTCCGCCAGGCGTTCCAGAGGATCTCGTCCTTGCTGAAGAAGCCGGCGAATGGGAACACCCCGGCGATGGCGAGCGTCGCGATCAGCATGGTGAGGTGCGTGCGCGGAAGGTGGGCCTTGAGCCCACCCATCTTCTCCATGTCCTGCTCGCCGGAGAGCGCGTGGATGACGCTGCCGGCCCCCAGGAAGAGGAGCGCCTTGAAGAAGGCGTGCGTCACGAGGTGGAAGATGCCCGCGGTAAACGCCCCGACGCCGAGCGCCAGGAACATGTAGCCCAGCTGGCTCACCGTCGAATACGCGAGCACGCGCTTGATGTCCGTCTGGACCAGCCCGATCGACGCCGCGAAGAGCGCGGTCACGGCTCCCACGATCGCGACCACGGTGAGCGCGGCCGGGGCGAGCAGGTAGAGCGCGTGGCACCGAGCGACCATGTAGACGCCCGCCGTGACCATGGTCGCGGCGTGGATGAGGGCGCTGACCGGCGTCGGACCCTCCATGGCGTCCGGCAGCCACACGTGAAGGGGAATCTGCGCGCTCTTCCCCATCGCGCCGATGAAGAGGAAGAGCGCGATCGCCGTGGCCATCCCGCTCCCCATCACCAGATGTTCGGGGGCCTCGGCGAAAACGCGCCCGAAGTCGAGGGTCTGGAACGTGACGAAGATCAGGAAGATTCCGATCAAGAATCCCCAGTCTCCGATCCGGTTCACGACAAAGGCCTTCTTCCCCGCCTCGGCCGCCGCCGGCTTCTGGTACCAGAAGCCGATGAGGAGATACGAGCAGAGCCCGACGCCTTCCCAGCCGAAGAAAAGGAGCAGGAAGTTGTCGGCCAGGACGAGCATCAGCATCGAGAAGGTGAAGAGGTTCAGGTACGCGAAGTACCGTCCGTAGGCCTTCTCGTGGCCCATGTACCCGGTGGAGTAGACGTGGATGAGAAAGCCCACGCCGGTCACCACCAGCATCATCACGGCGGAGAGGGGATCCAGGCCGAGGCGCACCGGAACGGAGAGGTCTCCGGAATCGATCCATCCGAACAGCGTCTGGACGAAGAGGCGATCCTCGGCGGGCAGGCTGAGGAGCTTGAAGAAGCAGCCGAGTGCGACGACGAACGCGAGGCCCACGCTCCCCACGCCGATGGCGCTGACCACGCGGCGCGGCAGCCGGCCCGCCCCCAGGCCGTTCACGATCGCGCCCAGAAGCGGGAGCATCGGCACCAACCAGAGGAGGTTCAGGTTCATCGCCTAGCCCTTCAGGAGGCGAACGTCGTCGACGTTCGTCGTCTCGCGGTTGCGGAAGATGGCCACGATGATGGCGAGGCCCAACGGCCACCTCCGCCGCGGCGACCGCCATGACGAAGAAGACAAAGATGTGGCCGTCGATCGACGCGTGCTGCCTGGAGAACGCCACGAAGCTCAGGTTGACGGCGTTCAGCATCAGCTCGATCGACATGAAGATGATGAGCGCGCTGCGGCGGACAAGGACGCCCACGAGACCGATCACGAACAGGATCGCCGCGAGGAGCTGATACCACATCAGCGGGAGCGCGCTCATCCGAACTTCCTCTTCGCCAGCACGACCGCCCCGATCACGGCGATCAGAAGCAGGATGGACGTGATCTCGAACGGATAGAGCCAGACCGTGTAGAGCACGCGTCCCACGGCCGCCGGCGATCCAAAGCCCTCGGGGAGCGCCGGGACGGCCGCCCCACCCGGGCCGGTCGCGGGGGTCAGGACCGTCCCCAGAAGCTCGACCAGGACGATGATCGCGAACAGCACGCCGAAGCCCTTGGCCGCGCCCGGGGTGAGAAGCGCCGACTCACTCTTCACGTTCAGGAGCATGACCACGAACAGGAAGAGCACCATGATCGCGCCGGCGTAGACGATTACTTGCAACGACGCGATGAAGGGGGCGTGCAGGAGCACGAAGAGGCCGGAGAGCGAGAGCAGCACGCCGACCAGGAGGAGCGCGCAGTGGACCGGATTCCGGTGGAAGACGACGCCCAGGGCGCACCCGATCGCCGTTCCGGCGAACATCGCGAAGAGAAGAGGCTCGAGGGTCATGTCCTCATCCCTTCAGCGCCATCACGACGGCGGTGCCGGCGAGATTGAGGAGAGAGGCCGGCAGGAGCACCTTCCAGCCGAACGCCATGAGCTGGTCGTATCGCAGGCGCGGGAACGTGGCGCGGAGCCACACGTAGAAGAAGAGAAACGCCGACAGCTTGATCAGGAACCACGCGGGCCCCGGAAGCAGCGGCCCGTTCCACGCCCCGAGGAACACCGTGATGGCCACGCCGGAGACGACCATCATGTTGGCGTATTCCCCAAGAAAGTAGAACGCCCACTTCATGCTCGAGTATTCCGTGTGGAATCCGGCGACCAGCTCCGTCTCGGCCTCCGCGAGGTCGAAGGGCGCCCGATTGGTTTCCGCCACGCCCGAGATCAGGTAGATCAGAAACCCGAAGAACTGCGGCACGACGAACCACATGTGCGCCTGGGCCCGCCCGATCTCGGCGAGGCTCAAGGTGCCCGTCATCATGATCACGCCGACGAGGGAGATCCCCTGCGCCAGCTCGTACGAGATCATCTGCGCCGACGAGCGAAGCCCGCCCAGGAGCGGGTACTTGCTGTTGGACGCCCAGCCGCCGAGGACGATGCCGTACACGCCCATCGAGGTGGCCCCGAGCACGAACAGAAGAGCGATGTTCACGTCCGTGATCTGGAGGGTGACGGTCCGGCCGAAGATCTCCATGGTGTCCCCCCACGGAATCACCGTGGTCGCCACCAGCGCGGTCACCACGGTGATCGCGGGCGCGAGGATGAACACGACCTTGTCCGCCTGAGCCGGGACCAGGTCCTCCTTCATGAAGAGCTTGATCCCGTCCGCGATGGTCTGGAGCAGCCCGAACGGCCCCACGCGTTCCGGACCGATGCGGTCCTGCATGTGGCCGATCACCTTTCGCTCCATCCACACGATGAGCGGCACGCCGAGGAGGATAAAACCGAGGACGATGTGGACCTTGACCGCCGCTTCGATCAGGGTGGCCGTGTCCACGCGGCTACTTGAGCTCCGTGAGGAGCCGGTCGATTTCGGCCGGCGAAACATCTTCGTGATAGCGGTCGTTGACCATCAGGACCGGCGCGGTCCCGCACGAGCCGAGGCATTCCACCGAGACGAGCGTGAAGCGGCCGTCCTGGGTCGTCTCGCCCTCGTGAATCCCGAGGCGCTCCTCGATCTGCTTCTGGAGCCGGTGGCCGCCCTTCAGGCAGCAGGAGAGGTTGCGGCATACCTGTAAGAGATACTTCCCCACCGGCCGCTGGTGGAACATCGTGTAGAAGGTGACCACCTCGCGGACCGATTGCGGGGTGACATCGAGAATCGTCGCGACCTCGCCCTGCGTTTCCTCGCTCAGCCAGCCCTGGTCGGCCTGCGCGACGTGAAGCGCGGGAATGAGCGCGGACTGGTTGGTCTCGTACTCCGACTTGAGCGATTCGATCCGTTTCCGGGCGTCGGGAGAGAGCACGGGGCTACGACTCCACGTTCGGGAACTGGTCGGACCGCGTCGGGAAGTCCTTGCGAAGCGGATGGCCCAGCCAGCCGTCGGGCGTGAGGATCCGCTCCAGATTCGGATGGCCCTCGAAGCGGATGCCCATCATGTCGAACACCTCGCGCTCCATGAAATTCGCCCCGGGCCAGACCGCCGTGGCGGAGGGCACCGTCTGGCCGTCGTCCACGCCCGTCTTTACCAGGATTCTCCGCTTGTGGGTGATGGAGTAGAGGTTGTAGATCACTTCGAATCGAGGCTCCTCCGCGTCCTGATTCCCGCGGAGGTCGACCGAGGTCACGTCGATCAGAAGCTCGCAGTCGAGCTCGGGGTCGGTCTTGGCGAGCCGGAGCGCGTCGAGGAGCCGCTCCCGCCGGATCCAGATGGAGAGCTGGCCCCGGAACGAGCGCTCGCGCAGGACCCCGTCGCCGATCTTGGAGCGGAACCGCTCGAGGACGCGCTTCTGGTCCGCGCTCAGCTCGTCCAGATCCTCCGGGTTCGGGATCAATCCCACTCGAGCGCCCCCTTCCCCCAGACGTAGACGAGGCCGGCGAGGAGAATCGCGACGAACACGGCCATCTCGATGAGCCCGAAGATCGCCAGCTGCTTGTAGACGACGGCCCACGGGTAGATGAAGACCGTCTCGATGTCGAAGACGATGAAGAGCATCGCGACGAGGTAGAAGCGGGTGTGAAACCGCTCGCGCGCCGTCCCGACCGGGGTCACGCCGCACTCGTAGGGCGCGGCCTTGGCCGGATCGTTGACCCGCCGCCCCAGAAAATGAGACGCGAGCAGCGTTCCCCCTGCGAACCCGAGCGCGACGATCACCATGATCAGAATGGGGATGAACGCGGCCGTGCTATTCGGATCGACCGGACTCACGAAATTCCCCCGAAACGCGCCGGTTGGGGGGCAAAGCGACCGCCCCGGGCCCGGGCGGACCCCAGTTCGTGAAAAAAGGTGCTAATGGCGGCAGGATAGGGACTTGGCGGATCGACTGTCAAGCCACTTTCTCGAAGCGGACCGCCTGTTCGGTCCCCGAGACGCGCACGGCGTACACGTCCGGGTCGTGCTCGAAGAGAAGGAGCCACCCTTCCCGGGTGGCGTCTCGCATGACGGCCCGCTTGGTCTCGAGCGTGGTCATCGGGTAGAGGTCGTAGCCCATGATGTACGCGAGCGGGAGGTGGGCCACGGTCGGCACCAGGTCCACCGTGTAGAGCGCGCGCTCGCCCGGGATGTCGAAGAAACATCCCTGGTGGCCCAGCGTGTGCCCCGGGAGATTTTTCATCCAGACGCCCGGGAGCACCTCCATGTCCTCGTCGTGCAGCACGAGCTGTCCGGTCGCCTCGAGCGGGTCGTAATTCTCCGAGAGGTAGGACGCGCGATTTCGCTCGTTCGCGTGATGGGCGTCGTGCCACTCCTGTTTCCGAACGAGATATCGCGCCTTGGGAAACGTGGGCGCCGTCGTCCCATCCGCCTGGCGCGTCGTGCCGCCGCCGCAATGGTCGAAATGAAGATGCGTCATCGCGACGGTGTCGATGTCGGCCGGCGAGAGCCCGGCGGCCGACAGGTCGGTGATCAGCCCCTCCGGCTCCTCGATGGCGTAGATGTCCTTGAACTTTGGATCGTTTTTGGAGCCGGAGCCGGCGTCGACGAGCACGCGCCGGCCATCCCCTTCGATGAGAAGGCAGGTCATCCTCATTCGAATCCGGTTTCGCTCGTCGGCCGGAGCCGCGCGATTCCAGAGCACCTTGGGCACGACGCCGAACATGGCGCCGCCGTCCAGGCGGAACCGCCCGCCGGAGAGGAACGTGACCCGGTAGGGCCCGATGGACAGCGAGGGCAAGGACACGGTGGGTTTTCCGGAGTACCCCATAAGCCGAGTTCTGTCGGATTGCTCCGCGGCGACCATTTCTCTGGGACGCCCGTTACCGGACGCCTCAAGCGACCTACCCGGGACTCAAGCGAGGCGGGCCACCTCGTCGTCCCCTATTTGGTCTTTCTCCGGGTGGGGTTTACCAAGCCGGAGGCGTCACCGCCTCCGCTGGTGCGCTCTTACCGCACCGTTTCACCCTTACCGCGGGCTTTCGCCCGAGGCGGTTTGATTTCTGTGGCACTTTCCCTGGGATCGCTCCCGCTGGGCGTTACCCAGCACCCTGCCCTGTGGAGCTCGGACTTTCCTCAGGCCGCTTGCGCGGCCCGCGGCCGCCTGTGGTACTCCGGAAACACGGCCGCCTGCCTGTTACGAGGGCGAATCTTACGGAGAAGTGGGGCGAGAATCAAGCGACGGGCGGCACCTGGGCGGCCACGACCGGCACCTTGGCGGCCACGACCGGCACCATCCACACCGCGTAACCCTTCGGATCCAGGATGTTCGCGATCATCCGGTTGAAGTAGGCGGTCGTTTCCTGGACCGAGAACCGCGAATACTCCGCGGAGGTCTCGGCGTAACCGTCCCGCCAGGCCGTGAGGATGCCCGCGAAAATCTCCCGAGGCACGCGCACGGTGTCCACGACGACATAGTCGACCGTGATGTCCTGAAAACCGATCTGTCGCAGGATTCGATACGTGTGCCGTCCGATGAAGAGATCGGTCCCGGTCGCTTCCCCGTAGCGGGGCGGAACCTCGTTCCAGAACTCGCGCGGATCGGGCGCCGCCTTCTCGAAGTGGAGCATGCCGTAGTCTTCGGGGATCAGGTGGAGCCGCCCTCCGGGGCGGGTGACCCGGCGGAGCTCGGCGTAGACCCGCTCGGGGTGCGGAATGGAATGCACCACGTGCCGGCAGACCGTGAGGTCGAAGCCGCCGTCGGGCAGCCCCAGCTCGAAGATGCTCCGGTGCTCGAACCGGAGGCGCGGTACCAGCCGCGCGAAGCGCGTCCTCGCGTAGTCGAGGTGGTGATCGATGATGTCGACCCCGAGAACGCTCGAGGCGGGATAGAGCTCCGCGAGGCGCGACGATCCCTCTCCCGTGCCGCACCCCGCGTCGAGGATCCGAATGTCCGGAGGGAGACCGTAGCGCCGGAAGAGCTCCACTTCCTGCGGCCAGATGGCGCGAGCCTGGGCGTCGAGGTTTCGCACCATCGACTCGTCGGCCATCTGCTTCGCCTGGGGATTCAGATCGGTCATCCGGTCCCTTCCGCGTCCAGCGCCTCGTTGGCCAGCTCGTCGGCGCGCGCGTTCTGCGCCCGCGGCACGTGGCGGATCGAGTGGTCGGGCACGGCGTTCAGGAGCATGGTGGCCTGGCCGTGAAGCGTTTGGAGCCGCGGCTCCTTCACCCGGTACTGCCCCAGGAGCTGCTTCACCACCAGCTCGCTGTCGAGCCGGAAATCGGCCGCTTTCACGCGCATCTCCCTTAGATGCTGGAGGGCCGCGATCAGCGCGAGATATTCGGCTTCGTTGTTGGTGTGGACGCCCAGGGTCCGGCTGGACTCGTAGACGACGTGGCCGGAATCGTCCTGGATCACGACGCCGATCGCGGAGGGACCCGGATTTCCCCGCGCGGCTCCATCGGTGTGCACCAAGTAGCGCATCCCGTCAGAGTACGGGGAAGGGCGTCGGTTTGACAACGACGGAGCGCGCGGTCACAATGACGCCGCGTTGTTCCATCCCCATCGATAGAGGGGTACCCCCGCGATGTCCAAGCCGACCCAGGAAGACGCGCAGCTCCTCCTTCGACTCTACGAGATGCGCCGCGACCCCGAGATGCGCCGCGCGCGCGCCTACATGATGACGGAGTTCAACCTCACCTCGTGGGACCAGCTCCGCCCGCACTATCTGACCGGCGACGAGCTGGACCGTCATTTCCGGATGGTGACCTCCTACTGGGAAATGGTCGCCGCGTTCGTGAATCAGGGACTATTGAACGAGGACCTCTTCTTCGACACGCACGGCGAAGGCCTTCTCGTCTGGAACAAGATCAAGGGCCTCTTTCCGGACGCGCGCAAACAGGTGCGGCCCACGTTCCTATGGAACCTGGAGCGGATGGCGCGCCGCCAGCAGTCGTGGCGCGAACGCACGTTCAAGACGGCCGCCAAGGTGATCGCGGCCGGATCCAAGCTGAAACGGACGCCGGCTTGAGCAGCCGCTTCGGCCATCTCTTCACCATCACCACGTTCGGCGAAAGCCACGGGCCCGCGGTGGGCGTGATTCTGGACGGCTGCCCGCCCGGGATTCCGGTCGAGGCCGAGCTGATCCAGCGCGACCTGGACCGGCGCCGCCCCGGGCAGAGCGCGGTGACCACCGACCGGAAGGAGCCCGATCGCGTGGAGGTTCTCTCGGGCGTCTTCGAGGGGCGGACGACGGGCGCGACGATCGCGCTCATGGTGCGGAGCGTGGACGCGCAACCCGCCGACTACTCGGATCTCAAAGACCTCTTCCGTCCCGGGCACGCGGACTACACCTACTGGAAGAAATACGGCATCCGGGACTACCGCGGCAGCGGGCGCTCGTCGGGGCGGGAAACCGTGGGCCGTGTCGCCGCCGGCGCCATCGCGCGCAAGATCTTGGAGGGCGAAGGCGCGCGCGTTCAGGCGTACACGATCCAGGTCGGCGAGACGGTGACGGACGAGCGGGACTTGGCCTTCGCCGAGCAGAATCCGGTTCGCGCGCCCGGAAAGAAGGCCGCGGCCGAGATGGAGAAGGCCATCCTCGCCGCGCGCGAGGCGGGCGATTCGCTGGGCGGCGTCGTGGAGATTCTGGCGAGCGGCGTCCCCGTGGGGCTGGGCGATCCGGTCATGGACAAGCTGGACGCGTCCCTGGCATGGGGCCTCATGTCGATCGGCGCCGTGAAGGGGTTTGAAGTCGGCGAGGGCTTCGCCTCGGCCAGGCTTCGCGGGTCGCAGATGAACGATCCGATCACCGCACGCGGCCTCGGCACGAACCGCGCCGGCGGCATCCTGGGCGGTATCTCGACCGGCGACCCCATCGTGACGCGGATCGCGGTGAAACCGCCGTCGTCGATCGCCATTCCGCAGAAGACCGTGGACAAGCAGGGCCGCGAGCGCGACTTCGCGATCAAGGGACGCCACGACCCCTGTCTCTGCCCCCGCGTCGTGCCCGTGGCCGAGGCGATGACGTGCCTCGTCCTCGCCGACGCCCTCCTTCGCCAGCGGGCGATCGAGCCCTGGCGGCCCAAGACCGACTCTTGATCGACCGGATTCGAACCCGCGTCACCGACATCCTCGGAATCCGCTACCCCATCCTCCAGGCGGGGATGATCTGGGCCTCGGGATACAAGCTCGCCGTCGCGTGCGCCGAGGCGGAGATCCTGGGCACGATCGGCTCGGCGGGCATGAAGCCCGACCTCCTCCGCTCTCAAATCCAGAAGGCAAGGGCGCTCACCAAGCGGCGGATCGCGGTCAACATCCCGCTCCTGCGCGGGGACGCGGCCGAGCTGCTCGAGGTGACGCTGTCGGAGGGAATCGACGTGATCGTGAGCAGCGCCGGCAATCCGGCCCTCCTCGCGGAGCGCATTCTGGGCGCCGGCGCGACCTGGATTCACGTCGTGCCCAGCGTGAAGCACGGGAAGAAGGCCGAGAAGGCGGGCGCCCACATCGTGGTCGGCGAGGGATTCGAGGCGGGCGGCCACAACGGGGTCGACGAGATCACGACCCTCGCCCTGATCCCCCAGCTGGTCGACGCGCTTCAAGTCCCCGTCTGCGCCGCCGGCGGGATCGCGGACGGGCGGGGATTTCTCGCGGCGATGGCGCTCGGCGCGGAAGGAATCTCGGTCGGGACGCGCTTCGCGGCCACGATCGAGTCGTCCGCGCACGCGAGCTACAAGGAGTCCATCGTCCAGGCGCCCGACAGCGGCACGGCGCTCTTCGCCAAGAAGATCGCTCCCGTCCGCGCCATCATCAACCCGTTCGTGAACCGCGTGCGGGAGGCCGAGTCGCGGGGCGTGACGCGGGAGGAGCTGGAAACGGTCTACGGACGCTCCGCGTCCAAGCGCGGAATCCTGGAAGGCGATCTGGAGGGTGGCGAGCTGGAGGCCGGCCAGTCGAGCGGCTTGATCCACGACATCGTCCCGGCCGCGGAGGTGGTGCGGAGATTGGTGGACGAATACGAGCGGGGCCTGATCCGGATCAGCCGCCTCGGCGCGTCCTAGACTCGACCGGTCGCCGCGCCCGTATCCGCCGCATCCCGCGGCGAGACCCTACGACTTGATCCCGATCCCCTTCGCGCTGTACCACGGGTGGAGCTCCACCCGGAGCGTCCCGGCCTGAATCGCGGGATCGGAGTCGCAGAGCGCCTGGGCTTCCTCGACGGTCTCGACGTCAAAGAGCCAGACGCCGCGGAGATCGGTCTTGTCGAGAAACGGCCCGGCGAGGATGAGCTTCCCTTCGTCGGCGAGCCGGCGATTGTTGGCGAGGTGCGCCCGCTGGAGCTCGTCGGCCGCCTTCTCGTCGGTGATGCGGTTCTGCCCTCGGTAGATGAACCCCAGCACGTAGGTCCGCATGGCCCACGTCGGCGGCGGATCTCCTTCCTTGGACGGCCTGCCGGCGTCGGTCATGTGACCGAAGCCACGCCCTTCATCGCGAGGACTTCCAGCATGGACGCGTGAAGCCTCCCGTTGGTGGCGACCAGCTCTCCGCCGTCCAACTTCGGCACGGCGCCGCCGTAGTCGCTGATGAACCCGCCGCCCTCCTCAACGATGACCAGCGCCGCCGCCATGTCCCACGCATGAAGGCCCCGCTCCCAGAAGCCGTCGGTCCGGCCCACGCCGACCTTCGCGATCGCGAGCGCGGCGGAGCCCGCGCGGCGGACGGCCTGCGCGCGCACCAGGAATCGCGAGAAGGGGCCGATGTTGTTCTTCTCGGGATCCGACGCGGTGACGTCGTAGGCGAATCCGGTGGCGATGAAGGCGCGCTCGAGCGTATCGACGGACGTCACCCGGCGGCGCTGGCCGTTCAGCGTGGCGCCCGCCCCGCGGCGCGCCGCGTACACGTCGTCGAGAAGCGGGTTGTAGACGACGCCCACCTCCACCTTCCCCTCGACCTGCAACGCGATCGAAACGGAGAAGACCGGATACTCGTGGGCGTAGTTCGTGGTTCCGTCCAGCGGATCCACGACCCAGACGCGATCCGCGCCGGTCCGGCCCCCGCCTCCCTCCTCGGCCCACACGTCGTCCCCGGGGAAGCTTTTCTGGAGCCGGTCCACGATCAACGCCTCCGACTTCCGATCCATCTCCGTGACCAGGTTGATCCGTCCCTTGTAGTCGACGTTCTGCGTCTTTCCGAAATTCGCCTTCAACAGCGCGCCCGCCTCGCGCGCCACGTCGATCGCGACCGAAAGCTCCTTCTCGCCGCTCCGGCTCATGTCGCCGCCTCCGCTTTCTGTCGCGCGAACTGGAGCTCGTAGAGGCGCGCGTAGATTCCGCCGCTGGCGAGAAGCTCCGCGTGCGTGCCCTGCTCCCTCAGCTCGCCCTTGTGCATCACGAGAATCCGGTCCGCGTCGAGAATGGTGCTGAGCCGGTGCGCGATCACCAGCGACGTCCGTCCGCGGAGGAGGCGCCGCAGCGCCGTCTGAATCGCCCGCTCGGTCTCCACGTCGACGCTCGACGTCGCCTCGTCCAGGATCAGGATGCTTGGATCGTAGTGGAGCGCCCGCGCGAAGGCGAGGATCTGCCGCTCCCCCATCGAGAAATATCCTCCCCGCTCCCCCACGTCCTCCTCCAGCCCGCGCGGAAGGCGCGATTGAAGACGCGCGCCGCCCATCTCCGCCAGCGCGCGGTCGACGCCGTCGCCGGCGTTCGTCCGGTCTCCGAACGCGATGTTCTCGCGGACCGACCCCGAGAAGAGGAACACGTCCTGGAGCACCAGGCCGATCTGCCGGCGGAGCGACGCGCTGGCGATCTCCCGGATGTCCACGCCGTCGACCCGGATCGTCCCCTTCTGGAACTCGTAGAACCGGATCAGGAGGTTCGCGATCGTGCGTCTTGCCCGCCCCGGTGGCGCCGACGATCGCCACCTTCTCGCCGGGCGCGATCCGGAAGGAGACGTCGCGCAGCACCCACTCGTCCTCCTTGTACGCGAAGCTCACGTGGTCGAACTCCACCTCGCCCTTGAGCCGGCCGATGGCGCGCGGCTCCCGGGGCTCCTCCACGCCGGGCTTCGTGTCGAGCAGCTCGAAGATCCGCTCGGAGGCCACCATCGCCGACTGGAACACGTTGTACTTGTCGCTGAGGTCCCGGACCGGCTGGTAGAACCGGTCCGCGTACTGGATGAACGCCACCACCACGCCGAACGTGGCCGACACCCGTGGAGGATGTTCCCGCCTCCGTACCAGAGAATCAGCGCGATCGCGAGCGCGCCGATGATCTCGACCGCCGGGAAGAAGACCGCGTAGTAGAAGAGGTTCTGGACGTGCGCCTCGTAGTGGTCGTGGTTCGCGCGGTCGAACCGTCTCCACTCCTTGGTCTCGGCGTTGAAGAACTTGAGCACGTCGAGGCCCTGAAGATGCTCTTGAAGAAACGCGTTGATCCGGGCGAGACGCGTCCGGACGCGCCGGTACGACACCCGCACCTTGGAGCGAAAGATGGCCGTCGCGCCCACCAGAAGCGGCACCGTCGTCAGCGTGACGAGCGCGAGCTTCCAGTTGAGCCAGAGCATCGCGCCCACGATGCCGAAGAGCATGAAGAAGTCGCCGATCACCGCCACGACCCCCTGGGCGAAGAGCTCGTTCAACACCGCGACGTCCTGCGTGACCCGCGTGAGAATCCGGCCCACCGGGCGGGTGTCGAAGTAGGAGGGCGTCAGGGTCTGGAGGTGCTGGAAGATGCCGAGGCGAAGATCCTGCATCGCCCGCTGGCCCACCATTCCCATCGTGTACGTCTGGACGTAGCGGAGGACGAATCCCACGGCCAGGATCGCGACGTAGGCGACCGCGAGGAGAAGCAACCCGCGCCCCGCCTCCGCCGGGAGCGCGCCGCGCCCGGCCGTCGGCTTGACGTAGGTGTCGATCGCAACCTTGGTCAGGTACGGGCCCGCGATTTCGAGGAGCGAGACCGCGCCCAGGAGGATGACCGAGAGCGTCACTTCCTTCCGGTACGGCTTCAGGTACCGCAGCAGGCGGCCCGCGAGACGGCGGTCGTAGATCGCGCCCTGCGCGTCGACGTCGTCGGAGGCGGATCCGAAGGGTCCGGCCACTAGAGCGCCTCCAGCTCTTCCACCACTTCCTCCTGGTGGTAGAGCTCCGCGTAGAGACCGCCGCGGGCGATCAGCTCCTCGTGCGATCCCGAATCGACGATCCGGCCCTCGTCCAGAACCACGATCCGCTTCACGCGCAGGAGCGCGGACCGCCGGTGGGTCGCGA
The DNA here is from genome assembly GCA_963740415.1 of Candidatus Eiseniibacteriota bacterium. Classification (GTDB taxonomy): domain Bacteria; phylum Eisenbacteria; class RBG-16-71-46; order SZUA-252; family SZUA-252; genus WS-9. The sequence goes on along the minus strand of CAVUEC010000014.1, from coordinate 189,648 downwards.
GCAGGATGGACGGCCGCTGCGGCAGCTTAAAGAGCGTCTCCAAGATCTGCTCCTCGGTGCCGGGATCCACGTTCGCGAAGGCGTCGTCCAGGAGCAGCACCGGCCGCTCGAGCGCCAGCGCACGGGACAGGGAGACGCGCTGTTTCTGGCCTCCGGAGAGCGTGATGCCCCGCTCCCCGATCACGGTATCGAGGCCCTGCGGGAATTGAGAGAGGTCCGAGCCCAGACCCGCCCGGCGCGCGACCGCCTCGGCGTCCGGTTGCGCCTCGCGCTCGTCGAAGCCGAAGGCGATGTTCGCGCGGATCGTGTCCGAGAAGAGGAAGGTCTCCTGGGGCACCATGCCGAATCGCCGGCGGAGGGTGCCGCGCGGCCACCGATCCGCCGGAATTCCGCCCACCAGCACCGTTCCCTCGGTCGGCTCGTAGAGTCGCGCGATCAAGTTGAGGAGCGTCGTCTTTCCCGCGCCGGTGCGCCCGACCAGGGCCACCGTCTCGCCGGGGCGGATCGTGAGATCGACGCCCCGGAGCACGCTGTGCTCCGTACCCGGGTATCGGAAGCCCAGGCCGCGCAGCTCCACGGTCGTATCCTCGCTGGGCCGCGCATCGCGCGCGTCGCGCGCGGCGCCGTCCCGCGCGACATCCTCCTCGGCCGGGAGGTCCATGATCTCGCGGATCCGCGACATCGACGCGGCCCCGCGCTGGAAGAGATTCGAAACCCAGCCGAGCGCGATCATCGGCCACAGAAGCATCGACAGGTAGATCTGGAACGCCACCATCTCGCCCAGGGTGATCCGGCCGGAGACCACGGCGCTCCCTCCCACCCAGAGCACGATCGCCGCCGCGATTCCGCCCAGGAGCGAGAGGAGGCCGCCCATGGCGGCCCAGATCCGCACCATGCCGCGATTCTTCTCGGTGTAGTCCTCGTGAAGGCGCTCGAACGCCCGGTATTCGCCCTCCTCCTCCACGTGCGCCTTGACCACGCGGATTCCGGAGAGCGTCTCCTGCGCCTTGGCGGTGAGCGCCGCGAACGACGCCTGAATCTGCTCGTAGAAGTGGTGGAGCCGCGCCCCGAGCCGGGCGACGACCAGCGAGAGCACGGGGAGCGGAATGAGCGCGATCAGCGTGAGCCGGAGATCGATCCGGCACATGAGCGTTACCGCCATGACGAACGTCACGATGGTGTTCGCGAAGTACATGATGCCCGGGCCGAGGAAGTTTCGCACCGCGTCGAGGTCGTTGGTCGCCCGCGACATGAGATCTCCGACCTTCCGCGTGCGGTAGGCGCTCGCCGGCAGCCGCGCGAAGTGGTCGAAGAGATCGTTCCGCAGCTCGTATTCGATCCGGCGCGACGTCTTGATGAGCGTCATGCGCATGGTGAAGAGGAAGATTCCCTGGAGAACGACGGCCAGAAGGATCAGCGCCGCGTCGCGGGTGAGCCGCGCCATCGTCACGCCCGCCTGCAAGTGATCCACGGCCTGCCGCACCAGCCAGGGGGACCAGACCTGAAAGAGGGTGGTCAGGAGGACCGAGAGCGCCCCGAGGGCGAGCGCGATCTTGTGGCGCTTCAGATACGGAAAGAGATGCCGCAGGGCTCCGATGTCTCAATCTCCGTTCTTCGTCGCGAAGCGGGGGTCGAACCTAGGACGGGGACGTCTCCTGGTAGATCATGATGCGGCCGCAGGCCTCGCAGACCATCACCTGGTCGCCCTTTCGCGCTTCCTGGAGCGCGTGGGGCGTCAGCGCCTTGAAGCACGCGCCGCACGCGCCCTTCCTCACCTCCGCCACGGCCACGCCGTCGCGCGCGCCGAGGAGACGGTCGTACCGGTTCAGGAGCGTCGCGGGGAGGCGCGGCTTCACCGCGTCGCGGTCCAGCGAGATCGAATGGATGCGCTGGTCGAGGGCCGCCTCCTCGCTGGCCAGAACCTCCGTCCCGCTCTTCAGTTTCGCTTCCTCGTCCTTCAGGCGCCGCTCGGCCGCGGCGACCGCCGCGTTCAGGCGCTCCTCGCGATCGTACGACTCGAGGATCTTCGTCTCCTGGTCCGACCGCTTGTTCTTGACCAGCTCGATCTCGTGGAGCATCGCCTGATATTCCTTGTTCGTCTTCACGTCGTGGAGCTTGTGCTCCAGCTTGTGGGCCTCCGCGGTGAAGGTCTCGACCTCCTTCTCGGTGGTGCGCCGGCCCAGCCGGGCCTGCTCCAACTCCTTCTTCGCCTGGTCGAGCGCCGCGCGCGCGGCCTCCACGGAGCTTTTGAGCGCGTCCCGGCGTCCCGGGATTCCGTCTTTCTGACGGCGCGCCTCCAGAAGAAGCGAGTCCTGCCGCTGCAGCGCCAAGAGCGCGTCAAGCTCGGGAAGCAAGGGCTACCTCCAATGAAAAACGGGGAGCGCGCCGAAGCGTGCTCCCCGTGAGGGGTGACGGGGCCCGGGTTTGCCCGAGCCCCTCGACAGGAGGGATCGGATCCGCGCCGGGCGCGTGGTGGGCGGTGCAGGGATTGAACCTGCGACCTCTGGCTTGTGATACCAGCGCTCTCCCAACTGAGCTAACCGCCCTCGCAGATCGATCGAGCGCGGAAGGCGCACCCTCCGCGACATGTTGGAATTTGTTGGAAGCGGCAACTGGGCCCACTTGGACTCGAACCAAGGACCGACCGGTTATGAGCCGGGTGCTCTCACCAACTGAGCTATGGGCCCGGATGCCTCGCTTGGTTCGTGTTGCCGACCGGAAACGCGCACCGTACCACCCGCGCGTTCCGAGGGTCAAGCCGAGCGTCTGGTTCACATCATCTCCACATAGCCTTTGAGGCGGCGGCTGCGCGTGGGATGCCGCAGCTTGCGCAGCGCCTTCGCCTCGATTTGCCTGATTCGCTCTCTCGTGACGTTGAACGTGGCGCCGACCTCTTCCAGCGTGCGCGGGCAACCGTCCTCGGTGAGTCCGAAGCGCAGGCGGATCACCTTCGCCTCGCGCTTGCTCAGGGTTTCGAGGACCTCGTTCACCTCGTCCTTCAGCATGGAGAACGCGGCCGCCTGCGCGGGCGAAATCACGCTCGTGTCCTCGATGAAGTCTCCGAGGTTGGAGTCGTCGTCCTCGCCGATCGGGCGGTCGAGCGAGATCGGCTCCTGCGCGGCCTTGAGAACGCTCTTGATCTTCTCCACCGGGAGCGCGAGCTTCTCCGCGACTTCCTCGGGGGTGGGCTCGCGGCCCAGCTCCTGCACCAGCCGCCGCGACGTCCGGACCACCTTGTTGATCGCCTCGATCATGTGAACCGGCACGCGGATCGTGCGGGCCTGGTCGGCGATGGCGCGCGTGATGGCCTGGCGGATCCACCACGTGGCGTACGTCGAGAACTTGTAGCCCTTCCGGTAGTCGAACTTGTCGACCGCGCGCATGAGCCCGGAATTGCCTTCCTGGATGAGATCCAGGAATTCCAGCCCGCGGTTGGTATACCGCTTGGCGATCGAGATCACGAGCCGCACGTTGGCCTCGATCATTTCCCGCTTCGCCTTGTCGCGCGCGATCTCCCCGGAGCGGATCTCGGTCGCGACCTCGCGGATCTGTTCCCGCGTCATCTTTCCTTCAACCTCGATCTTCCGGACCAGGCGGCGGGCGCTCTTGATCTCCTCCACGTAGGCGTCGAGGTCGGTCTGCTTGAGGCCCGTCTCCTTCTCGATCTGCTTCGATTCCTTGCGGCTCTTCTTGATGCGGCGGATCAGGAGGTGAATTTCCTCGCCGGTCCGGCCCCAGTTGGACTCCATGGCGGTCAGGTCGGACTCCGCCTCGTCGACCTTTCTCGACAGGCCCTTCATCCGCTCCGCGAGGCGGTCGATCAGCTTGGCATTGATGTTCAAGACGTAGAGCTCCTTGAGGAGCTCCTCATCAGCGAATCGGACCTTCTCGTGGTGCGCGCGGCGCTTCTCCTCCGAGAGGCGGCCGACCGAGCGCTCCTGGATTTTCAAGAGCTTCCCGTGGAGCGTCCGCACGCGGTCCATGGATTTGAGCACCCGGGCCCGCTCGCGCTTGGGCGAGAACTCGGGGTTCCAGTTGCCGAAGTCGATCTGGGTGAACTCCTCGACCCGCACCTTCCCCTGCTTGAGCTTGGTGCCGAGGCCGATCAGCTCCTTCATGATCGGCGTGGAGCGGAAGAGGGCCGTGCAGATCTGGCGCTCGCCGGCCTTGATCCGCTTCGCGATCTCCACCTCACCCTCGCGGTCGAGCAGCGGAACGCGCCCCATCTCCCGCAGGTACATGCGGACGGGATCGTCGTAGCGCATCGGGTGGGGCAGGACCTGCTTTTCGGCGGGCCGCTTTTCCTCGCGCCGCTTGATCTTCAGCTTCTGCTGAGCTTCCTCGTGGGTGTCAAAGACGTCGACTTTGAGGTCGTTCAAAGCAATGTAGACCTCGTCCATGTCCTCAACGGACGCGCTCTCGTCCAGGAACGTCTCGATCTGATCGTGGAGGAGGTACAGCTGCTTCCCGGCCAGCACTTTCAGATCGTGAAAGCGGTCCGTCTTCGCACGCTTCATCCTTCGACGTCTCCTTTTCTCATTCGAGGGACCAGCCCGGGGCCTACGAGGCCGCGGGGTGGTTTCTACTATGTAGCTTGGATGCGAGATCCCGCCGTTCGGCGACAAGCCGGTCCAGGGAAATCGAGTCCTGGGCGCCCTCCGCCTGACGGATGGCGCGATCCAACTCCTGAATGGACGTCCTGAGGCGCCGCTCTTCCATTCTCCCGAGCAGCTCCCGGGCGCCGCGTCGTGACATCTCGTCGGTCCGTTCCTCCTCGACCACCAACTCCGCGAGGAGTCCTCTGGCCAGCGGCTCGAGGTCGGTCAGGGCCCGAATTTCCTCCGGTAGCGGAGCGCGGGCCATCTCGAGCCACGAGCGAAGCAATCCCTGCAACGCCTTGCTGCGAAAACAAGTGACACCGCCGCGGGCGGCCACCTCCAGCACCGCCCCCTCCTCCGTCAGGCACCGCGCCGCCAACTCCCGTTCGATGGGGTCCAGGGAGCCGACGCTTTCCTCCATGGTGGCGCCCGGTCCGTCCGGGACGCTCTTGGATTCGGCGGAAATCCCAGCGGTTTCGCCCGTTCGGCGCCCCGGAGCCTGCCCGGCCTCGGCCGATCGGGCCCCGCCCGCGCGCCGACCCGCCGGTCGGCCGCCCTTTCGCTTTGAAACCGCCTCGACGAAGACGTCCTCCTCGAGGCCAAAGACCACCGCCCCGCGCCGGATCATCATCCGCTTCCGGATGGGATCCTCCACCCGGCCCAGAAGCTCCACGTACCGACGTACCCTGGCCTCCTGGTTCGGGTTCGCCGATCCCGTGGCGAGGCTGGCGCCGGCCAGGAACGCCGCGGCATCGCCCGCGCGCTCGGCGAGCGCCGCGAACTCGGCGCGGCCGCGCTTGGCGAGGAACGAGTCGGGGTCCTCTCCCTCGGGGAGGACCAGGACCCGGACCGCCACGCCCGCCGTTAGGAGCGGATCCAGCGCACGGTCGGCGGCGCGAATCCCGGCGTCGTCGCCGTCGTAGACAAGCAGGACTTCCTGCTCGAACCTGGCCAGCGCCCGTGCCTGCTCGGGGGTCAACGCCGTGCCGCTCGTGCAGACGGCGTTCGTGAATCCCGCCGCGTGGAGCCGCATGACGTCCATGTACCCCTCCGCCACGATCACCTGCTTGGCCTCGCGGATTCCCGCGCGGGCCAGCGGCACCCCGAAGAGAAGGCCGCCTTTGCGATAGACCGCCGTCTCCGGAGAGTTGATGTACTTGGGCGTCTGCTCCGGACTGAGCGCGCGCGCCCCGAATCCGGCCACCCGCCCGGCGGCCGCCTCAATGGGGAACGTGATCCGGTCCCGAAATCGGTCGTAGTGCGTGCCGTCCCCGCGCCGCACCGCGAGCCCCGCCTCCTCGAGCACGCTCGATGGCAGGAGCTTTCCCAGCGTCGTGACGAGCGACTGCCAGCCCTCGGGCGCGAACCCCACCTGAAACCGGTCCAGCTGCGTCTCGTCGAAGCCCCGGCCCGCGAGGTAGGCGCGCGCTTTCGCGCCGTCCGTCGAGCGGAGGGTGGCCTTGAAAAAATCGTTCGCGAGCGCGTTCGCCTGGTAGAGCCTCCCGCGCGCGGCGTCGCCGGCGCCCGATCCCCCTTTGGGAAGCTCGACGCCGGCGCGCTCCGCGAGCGTCGCGAGCGCCTCCGGAAACGAGACCTTGTCCATCTCCATCAGAAACGAGAACACGTCGCCGCCGCGGTTGCACCCGAAGCAGTGCCAGATCTGCCGCTCGGGGTTCACCGTGAACGAGGGGGTCTTTTCCGTGTGAAACGGACACAGTCCCTTCCACGCCCGCCCCATTCTTCGCAGCGGGACCCGCTCGCCGACGATGGCCACGATGTCGGTGCCGTTCCGGACTTCCTCTTTGGCCGCTTCCGCGGTTCGATCCGTCATGTCAGGTCAGCGTCACGATGGTGACGCCGGTTCCTCCCTCTCCCAGCTCGCCGAGCCGGTACTCCTTCACGAGCGTGTTTGCCTGAAGCCAGTGCTTCATGCGCTCGCGCAGGATTCCCTTTCCCTTTCCGTGGATGATGCGCGCCATTCCGAGACCGCCCACGTGGGCGTCCTCCAGAAACCGCTCCACCGCGCGAATGGCGTCGTCCGCCTCGTAGCCGCGCACGTCGATCTCGCTCTTGAGTTCGCTCAACTCCGGTACCGCCCGCCGCACCGGAGCGTTGGGCTTCCCGTCGGGGTCGACCCGCCGCAGATCCGAAAGCGGCAGCACCGCGGTGGCCCCGCCGATCTTGACGCGCACGCGGCCATCCGCGCCCGGCCCTGTCAGCGCTGTGGCCTGGGCCCCCAGCGACGGTACGTAGAGGGCGTCGCCCTCCCGGACGCTCTCGACAGGGCTCCCGACCGGAACGTCCCGGCGGACCCGGCTCGCCTCCGCGTCGATCGCGTCGGAAAGGCCCTTCGCCATGCCGCGCGCTTCCTGGAGCGTGGCCTGGGTGGCCTTCTTGTCGGTCTTCAGCTTCTTTCGGTAGTCGTCGATCTGCGCCTCGAGCTGCCGGAGCAGCTCGCGCCGCGCGGAGAGCTCGGACTGCTTGCGCTCCCGCCGTTCCTCTTCCAGGTGGTCCCGCGCGGTTCGCAGCTCGGACTCGCGCGCGGCCAGCTGCCCCCGGGTCTCCTGGAGCGCCGAGCGCTCCCGTTCCACCTCGCCGCGGAGGCGCCCCAATTCCTCGAGGAGACGATCGAGATCGCGCTCGCCGCGGGGCAAGAGCTCGCGGGCCCGGACCAGCACCGCCGCGTCCATTCCGTAGCGCTCCGCGACCTGGATCGCGCGGCTCCGCCCCGGCACGCCCACCGCGAGGCGGAAGAGCGGGCGCAGCGTCGACTCGTCGTATTCCATCGAGGCGTTCACGACGCCCGGGGTCTCCTGCGCGAACGTCTTCAACATTCCGTGATGGGTCGTCGCCACGCAGAGCGCGCCCCGCTTGAGGAGCGCCTCCAATACGGCCTGCCCCAGCGCCGCGCCTTCGAGCGGGTCGGTTCCCGATCCCAACTCGTCGAGGAGCACCAGGCTCCGGTTCGTCGCCCGCGCCATCGCCTCCGACACCCGCCTCAGATGCGAGAGAAACGTGCTCACGTCGGAGAGGATCGACTGCTCGTCGCCGATGTCGCAGATGATCCGGTCGAACCACGGGAGCGTGGTCCCGGCGGCGGCGGGAATCGGAAGACCCGCCATCGCCAGCAGCGAGAGAAGGCCCACGCTCTTCAGCGCGACCGTCTTTCCACCCATGTTCGGCCCGGTGATGAGAAGCATCGACGTCTCGCCGCCCAGGTCCAGATCGAGCGGCACCGGCGGGCCGCTCTCGCCCTTTCGATGGCGCTCGACGAGAATTGGATGGCGCCCCGCGCGAATGCGAAGGGACCGATCTTCGACCAGCGCCGGCATCGTGGCCTTGGCGTCGATCGCCCAGGCCGCGACCGCTTGCGCGGCGTCGAGCCGCGCGAGCGCGGCGAAATTCCGTTCCAGGGGCTCGAGCGCCCGGCGGGCGCGGACGCTCAGCTCGCGGAGAACCCGCTCGACCTCGCGCGCCTCCTCCACGGCCTGCTCCGCCAGCTCGCTGTTTCCTTCCGCGACCTCCCTCGGCTCGACGAACACGCTGGCTCCCGACCCGGAGTGGCCGACCACCGTTCCCGGAAGCCCGCGGCGCTGGCTCGAGGGAATGGCGATCACGTAGCGGCCCTCGCGCAGCGATACAAAACTCTCCGGACTCGACAGAGAGCGGAGCGTGGATTCGAGCCGGGCCGCGAGCCGGGTCTGGAGCGCGCGAATGGCGCGGCGGATCCGGGACAGCTCGGGGCTCGCTTCGTCCTTCACGTCCCCCGTCGGCTCGAGCGAGCGAACAAGATCCCGATGAAGCGGATCCAGCGGATCGAGATTGTCGAGAAGCGCCGAGAGCCCGGGGATCTCGCGCTGCACCTTTCGGTGCCACGCGGTGAGCGATCCCGTCTGCGATAGGAGCGTCTCGATGCGCCAGAGCTCGTCCCCGCGGAGCACGGCGCCTTCCATTCCAAGCCGCGCGAGCTCCGGACGGAGATCGGGCGGGGCCGCCGCCGGCGGCGCATCGCCGGCCTCTTCCAGCGCGAGCAGGTCCGCGTAGAGCGCCTGCGCCTGGCGCGCGCCTTCCATGCGGTGATGCGGCGCGAGCGCCATCACGGCCTCGCGCCCGGGCAGCGACCGGGTGCGGCCGGCAATGGCGTCCAGCACCGCGCCCAGTTCCAGCGCGGCGTGGGCATGATCGGTATCGCGGCCGTCAGGCGAATGATTCAATGGCGCCGCCGAGGGGCGCGTGTTCACGTCTGTAATGTCGGTTCTTCCGGAGGTGAGGGTGGTAACGAAGTGCCGACCCTGGGGGCGGTCGGGAAACCGGCCCGCGCCGGTTCCCCGCCGTTTGCTTCGATCTCGAACGAGGCCTACTCGGCCTTCATACGAGCCATCATTTTCCTTTTCGCGGCGTTCAGCTTTCGCTTTCTCCGCTCGCTCGGTTTTTCGAAGTGCTGATGACGTCGAAGATCCGCTAGAACTCCTGCCTTCTCACACTTCTTCTTAAACCGGCGAAGGGCACTTTCGAAGGACTCGCCTTCTTTGACCCTGATGCCGGGCATCCTGTGAATCGCCTCCTAACCAATGTCTGAGGTTCGAAGTGGCCCTCCCATTTGGGGTTGGGCAGCATTCCGCTAACACTAGATAAGATACCCCGAGACCAGCAAAAAGTCAAATCGGCGCCAACTAATTCTAAAATAATGTGTTGCGGGCCACCGCAAGAAGCGAGATGGCTGCCGTCTCCGTCGTTAAACGATTCGAAACAAGCGAGATAGGGGAAAATCCGGACGCGGCGAGGAGGCCGCTCTCGCGGTCGTCGAGCCCACCTGGAGGCCCAACTGCAAGAATCACATGGCCTTGGACGCGCTCCCCGGCGGCCGTCGCCAGCGGCGCACCCTTGGGGTCGGCCACGTATCTCAGCCCGCCACGCAACGGTTCGAGGGCGGACTCAAGGGACCCGGAGGAGGTGATGGCTGGGAGCCGGCACCGGAGCGACTGCTTGAGCGCCGACCGGGCGACCCGGCGCAGACGGTCGAGGCGGGCTTCGGTGAGGGCGGGCCGGCCGCTCCGGGCCGCGACGAAGAAGTCGATCGCGGTGGCGCCCAAGGGGACCGCGTGCTCCACCACGGTCTCGGCCGGGCCGACGTCCGGGAGACCCACGAGAAGGGTGATGGGCGCGGGCGGCTCACCCATTTCCGCGATACGGCGCTCGATCCGGCCCATGGCGGTCCCCGCCTCCGCCGATTCAAGGATGCATTCGTAGGCGGCGCCCGCGCCGTCGATCGCCACGAAGGGCGCGCCCACGACCGCCCGATGAACGCGGAGGAGGTGATGCGATTCCTCTTCGTCCAGGGAAAGGCGGTCGGATCGAACCGCGTTCGCCTCGACCCAGAAGACGGTGTCGGGGCGGCGCGGCCCGCGCGGGTGGCTCACGGCTCGCTCTAGCGGCTGTCTTCGGTGGGGCGCCGAGGAGCCGGGGGCTTGGCCTCGGCAAGCGAGTCGAACTCCTGCATCAACTTCTTCCCTCGATCGGAGAGCTTGGCCGGCGTCGCGACCTCGACGCGCACGAGGAGATCGCCGCTGCCCGAGCGCTTCAGGCTCTTCAGGCCCTTGCCGCGGAGCCGAAGCAGCCGGCCGGACATCGTCCCCGAGGGAATCTCCACCGCGGCGCGGCCCCCGCCCAGCGTGGGCACTTCGACCTTCCCGCCGAGCGCGGCCTTGGAGAAGGCGATCGGCACCTCCACGACCAGGTCGTCGCCGCTTCGGAGAAACAGCGGATGCGTCAGCTCCTCGATGTGGGCGATGAGGTCGCCCGCGGGCCCGCCCCGCGGCCCCGCGTCGCCCATGCCGGCGATCGGGATGTAGTTGCCGTTCGCGACCCCGGCGGGAACCTTGATCGAGATCTCGCTCTGCTGGCGAACCCGGCCCTCGCCGTCGCACGTCGGGCACGGCGATTCGATCACCGTTCCCTCGCCGTGGCAGCGGTCGCACGTGGTGATGTTGATCAGCTGTCCGAAGATCGAGCGCTGAACCACGCGCACCTGACCCGAGCCGTGACAGACCGGGCAGGACTTGCGCTTCGTTCCTTCGCGCGCGCCCGTTCCCTTGCAGGTGGCACAGGTGCGCATATGGCGGATCTTCACGACCTTCTCGACGCCGGTCGCGATCTCCTCGAGCGTGAGCGGCAGGCGAATCTCGAGGGAGTGCCCCCGCCGCTCGCGCGGCCCGGAGCGGCCCGACTCGTACGCGTCGCCGAATCCGCCACCGCCCGATCCAAAGTCGCGCATGAACGCGCGGAGCGCGTCCGCGAGATCGAAACCGCCGAGATCGTCAAAGCCGCCGCCGGCGCCGCCCCCGCCGCCGGGAACGCCGGCCGTCGCGTGACCGAACCGGTCGTACCGCGCGCGCTTCTCCGGATCGTGGAGCACCTCGTAGGCTTCGGCGACTTCCTTGAACTTCTCCTCCGCCTCCTTGTTCCCCGGATTTCGGTCCGGGTGCCATTTCATCGCGAGCTGGCGGTAGGCCTTCTTGAGGTCCTCCTCGGTCGCACCCCGCTCCACGCCCAGCACTTCGTAGAGATCGCGGCGCGCCATCAGGGTTCCTTCTCCCCGGCGCCCGCGGCGTGATGCGACGCGGGCGGGCCGGCCACGATCACCTTCGCGTGGCGAAGGACGCGATCTTGCAACCGGTACCCGGGCTCCACGACCTCGAGCACCGTGCCCGGTGCCGCGCTCGGGTCGGGCCGCTGCGCGATCGCGTCGTCCCGCGCCGGATCGAACGCTTCGCCGAGCGGACGGATCGCCGCGAGACCCCGACGCTCCAGAATGCGAAGGAGCCGCTCGTGGACGAGGGTGACGCCGGCGCGAAGCGGATCCGAGCGCTCGGGATCCATGGCGAGCACGGCGCGCTCGAAGTCGTCCAGAACGGGCAGGAGGTCGCGAACCCAATCCTCCTGCGCGTACCGGAGCGACGAGTCCATCTCCTGCTTGCGCCGGCGGACCACGTTCTGCTGCTCGGCCAGCGCGCGAAGGAGCTCGTCCTCCCTCGCCTTCAGGCGCGCCAGCTCGGCGGCCTGGGGATCGCCCTCGGCCGAGGCCATCGGCGCGCCGGGGTTTGGCGCCGCCGCGGACGTTCCTTCCGGCGTTTCCGTATCGACCGAGTCCGTCGGATCCAACCGCTTCTTCCCCGTCATGTTTCCGCCGCGAGCCTCTGTCCCACGTAGGACACGAGCGAGACCACGCGCCGGTACGGCATCCGCACCGGGCCCATCACGCCGAGGACTCCGCGAAGCCCGCGGGCGTCGACCCGCATGCCGACGATCGAGCAATCGCGCATCGGTCCCGGACCGTTTTCCCGTCCGATCGAAACCCTCGGGTGATCCGCTCCCGCGACCGCGGCCAACGCGCGCGCCAGAGGCTCCCGCTCCGCGAGGAGCGAGACCAGGGGACGAAGCCGGGCGGCCGATTGAAATTCGGGCTGAGACGCGATGTTGTCGGCGCCTTCCATCTGAACCGCGGGCGCCGACCCCAATTCGAGGAGCCGCGCGACCTTCTCGAAGACCTCCAACGCGAGCGGAGAATCGGCCGGCCCGCCCGGCCCTTGGCTCTCCATCGCCGCGTGCGCCAGCGCCTCTCGAGGGCCCCTAATTGGAAGGACGCGCTTTAAGACTTCTCCCGCGCGGCGGAGCGACGCCGGATCCGACGCCGCTTCCGGTTTCCAGCTCGTGGTCGAGATGCGGCCCCCGGTCTCGCGCACCGCGAGGACCAGCACGCCGCCTTCGAGCGCGACGAGGTCGATCCGCTCCGCGACCCGCTCCTCCTGCTCTTCCACGTGGACCAGGGCCAGCTGCCGAGAGACCTGCGCGAGAATCCGCGGCACCTCGGACGAGAAGACGTCGCCGGCTTCGAGCAGGGGCCGAAGCGCGTCCGCGACTTTCCGCCTCGTGGCGGCGGGAATCGCCTCGGGACGCATCAGCTCGTCGACGTAAATGCGGTAGCCCGCCTCGGTGGGAACCCGTCCGGCGGACGTGTGGGGATGGCCCAGAAATCCCATCTCCTCCAGGTCCTGCATGACGTTTCGGATGGTGGCCGGGGAGATGCTGAGGTGATAGGCGGCGCGGACGTACTGCGAGCCGACCGGCTCCGCCCGGGTCACGTGGCTTTCCACCACGAAGGTAAGGATGCGGCGTCGCCGCTCGTCGAGCAGGGGTCGCGTCATCGGTAGGTGGCGCCTTTGGCACTCACACAATGCAAGTGCCAGCGCGGGAGAAACCTAGCAGCGGCCTTCGCCGCTGTCAAGCCGTGGCCCGGACCGCCGGCGCGTCCGCCTCGGCGCCCCGCGCTGAGGCGCCGGCCCGCGCGAAGAGCTCGGCCGAGATCTCGTGGCTCAAGAGGAGGCCCTTGTCGGTCGGCCGGACCCGGCCCGGGGTGCCCAGGCTCAAGGCGCCGGCGCCCGCGGCCCACTCGCTCCACGCGACCGCCGGCGCGTGCGCGCCCAGGAGGCGCGTCAGCGTCCCGCGCTTGATTCCGCGCGAGCGGCGGAGCGCGAGCATGATCGTTTCCTCGGCCGCCTCGTGCCCGGTGAGGCGCGTCCGGTCCTCGCGCGGGAGCGCGCCCGCCTCGACGCGCTCGTAATACCGGGTCACGTCTTCCTCGTTCCGCCAGCGATCGAAACCGTGCAGCGAATGGGCGCCCGGCCCCAGTCCCAGGTAGGGACGCCGGGACCAGTAGCCCTGGTTGTGCCGCGATTCGAATCCGGGCCTGGCCCAGCTCGACACCTCGTAGTGGCGGAGCCCGGCGCTGCGGAGGAGCGCCGCGACCTCGTCGTACCTCTCGGCCGCCACCTCCTCGCCGGGCGGGTTGAGCGCGCCCCGCGATACCTTCGCCTCGAGCGCGGTGCCCTCCTCCACCTGGAGGCTGTAGACCGAGACGTGGTCCGCGCCCGCGTCGAGGACTCCCTCAACCGTGCGCCGCACGCCCTCGGCGGTCTCGCCGGGAACAGCGACCATGATGTCGGCGGAGAGGTTCATGAAACCCGCGCGGCGCGCGCGAGCCAGAGCGTCGAGACCGCGCGCGGCATCGTGAATGCGGCCCAGCACGCGGAGCACGGCGGGCTCGAGCGATTGGATCCCGAGGCTCAGGCGATCGACGCCGCCCTCGAGGAGCACCTCGAGCTTCGCGTCCGTGAGGCCCTCGGGGTTCGCCTCCACCGTCCATTCGCGCACGCGCTCCACGCCGAAGTCGCGGCGAACCCAAGCGAGCAGCGCGCGGAGCGTCGCCGGCTGGAGCGCCGTCGGCGTGCCGCCTCCCAGGTACACGGTCCGCGGCCGCTCCCAGGCGTCCGCCGCGCGGGCCATCTCCCCTTCGCGCCGGAGGGCCGCGAGAAGCCGGTCCGGCTCGGCGTGGTGGAGCGGCGCCTTCGCGAACGCGCAGTAGGGGCAGAGGCTCCGGCAATACGGAACGTGAATGTAGAGTCCGTGCTCCAACCTCACCTCACCGGGTGAAACAGACGGTTCAACCGCGGGAGCCGGCGATCGACGTCCCACGACCAATAGAGGAACATCGCCTGCCCCTTGACGAGATTGCGCGGCAGCGATCCCCAGAAGCGGCTGTCGTGACTGTTGTCGCGATTGTCTCCCATCATGAAGAGATGGCCCTGCGGGACCACGTACGGGCCGAAGTTGTCGCGCCCGTTGGTCTCTCGCGGGATCACGCGCGGGTCCTTGTGGACGACGTACGGCTCCTCGCGCGCGCGCCCGTCCACGTAGAGCACCTTGTCGCGGATCTCCACCGTCTGCCCGCCCACCGCGACGCATCGCTTGATGAAGTCCCGGGCCGGGTCGTCCGGATACCGGAATACGATGATGTCGCCCGGCCGCGGCTCGCGGATCGCCGGAAAGCGGTAGTAGACGAGGCGATTTCCTCCGAAGCCGATGTCGATCTCCGATCCGTACACCATCTTGTTGACGAACAGAAAGTCTCCGACGAGGAGGGTGTCCTCCATGGATCCGGTGGGAATCCGGAAGGCCTGCACCACCAGCCCTCGAATGACGAGCGTGAGGACGATCGCGAGGAGCAGCGCCTCGAGATACTCGCGTAGAATGGACTTGGTTCGCGCCTTGGCCCGGGTGGCGCCGGCCGTTCCAATGCTCATGCCTCTGGTCCTCCCTTTCGCGCCCGACTCATCGCTCGACCCGCAGGACGGCCAGGAACGCCTCCTGCGGAATCCGGACCGTGCCGATCTGCTTCATCCGCGCCTTCCCTTCTTTCTGCTTCTCCAAGAGCTTCCGTTTCCGGCTGATATCGCCGCCGTAGCACTTGGCGATGACGTTCTTCCGCAGCGCGGAGATGGTCTCGCGGGCGATCACCTGGCCGCCGATCGCGGCCTGGATCGCGATGGGAAACATCTGGCGCGGGATCAGCTCTTTCAGTTTGACGGCGATCTCCCGCCCCCAGGGGTACGCGCCTTCCCGGTGGACGATCACGGAGAGCGCGTCGACCGGATCCCCGTTCAGGATGATGTCCATCTTGACCAGGTCGGCGGGCTTGTACCCGGCCAGCTCGTAGTCGAGCGAGGCGTATCCGCGACTCAACGACTTCAGCTTGTCGTAGAAGTCGAGGACGATCTCGGCCAGCGGCAGATCGTAGGTCAGGTGCGCGCGATCCTCGCTGGGGTACTGCATCCCGCCGAAGATGCCGCGCCGGTCCTGGGCCAGCTTCATGATGTTGCCGACGTACTCGATCGGCACCACGACCTGCGCTCTCACGTACGGTTCCTCGATCGACTCGATCTGCGTCGTGGGCGGCATGAGCGCCGGATTCTCGACGAGCATCAGTTCTCCGTCGGTCTTGAGCACGTGGTACTCGACGCTCGGCACGGTGGCGATCAGGTTCACGTCGTACTCGCGGGTCAGCCGCTCCTGAACGATCTCCATATGAAGCAGGCCGAGGAAGCCGCAGCGAAACCCGAACCCGAGCGCGAGCGAGGTCTCGGGCTCGTACGTGAGCGATGCGTCGTTGAGCTGAAGCCTCGAGAGCGATTCCTTGAGCGATTCGTAACTCTCCGCTTCCATCGGGTAGAGCCCTGAGAACACCATCGGCTTGACCGGGCGATACCCCGGCAGCGCCTCCGGAGCGGGATCGACGGCCGAAACCATGGTGTCGCCGACCTTCGCGTCCCCCACCACCTTCACGTTCGCGATCACGTAGCCGACGTCGCCCGAGATCAACTCCTCGCGCGGCTCGAGTCCGAGGCGGAGGATGCCTGCCTCGATGACGTCGTAGCGCTTGTCGGTGGAGAGGAACCGGATCGCGTCGCCGGCGCGGATTTCGCCCCGCATGAGCCGCACATAGACGATGACGCCGCGAAACTGGTCGAACACCGAGTCGAAGATCAGCGCCTGGAGCGTTCCGTCGCGGAGATCGGCGGGCGGCGGGACATGCGCCACCACGGCCTCCAGCACGCCCTCGATGTTCTTCCCCTCCTTGGCGGAGACCCGGATGACATCGTCCGGATCGATGTGGAGGAGCTGGGCCATCTCGAGCGAGACCTCGTCGGGCATCGCCGCCGGAAGGTCGACCTTGTTCAGCACCGGCACGATCGTCAGTTTCTGATCCTGCGCCAGGTAGAGATTCGAGATCGTCTGCGCCTCGACCCCCTGGGACGCGTCCACCACGAGGATGGCGCCCTCGCACGCGGCCAGGCTCCGCGACACCTCGTAGGTGAAGTCGACATGCCCGGGCGTATCGATGAGGTTGAGCTGGTAGGTCTTCCCGTTTCGCGCCTTGTAGGA
Organism: Candidatus Eiseniibacteriota bacterium; assembly: GCA_963740415.1. Taxonomy (GTDB): domain Bacteria; phylum Eisenbacteria; class RBG-16-71-46; order SZUA-252; family SZUA-252; genus WS-9. The sequence goes on along the minus strand of CAVUEC010000014.1, from coordinate 173,272 downwards.
CATCGCGATCGCGTGGGACTTGATCGTGATCCCCTTCTCGCGCTCCAGGTCCATGTTGTCGAGAACCTGGTCCTTCATCTTCGACTTGGGAACGGTGTGCGTATGCTCGAGGAGCCGGTCGGCGAGCGTGGACTTCCCGTGATCGATATGCGCGATGATGCAGAAATTGCGGACGGACTCCCGGCGCGCGGTCATCGCGAGCTCAGAAACGGACACGGAGGGCGACCCGCGCGGCGGGCAGGGCGAGGCTCCGGCCGGCCGGCGCGTCGATACCCCGGTCCGGCCCGGACCATTCGGCGCTGCTTCGCGTCGTCCGGCCCGAAGTCGACGTCGAAGGTGGAGAGGTGAGCGTCCACGTAGGCATCCGCCATCTGGAGCAGGTGGACGGCCATCGCCCACCAGATGTAGTTGACCTTCAGGTTGTAGTACTTGTCCTTCGCGACCACGTCCCCCGCGTCGGCCGCGTCCTGCTCGTTCTGGAACTCGCCCCATGCCCGGTAGATCAAGTAGCCCTCGCCTCCCACGACCAGCGCCGCCTTCCAAGGTTTGTGATTGTACATTTGTCCCCAGCCGGGGAGGACGGCAGAACGCATCATGACCGAAAACGGCGACGCGCGGTGAACCGGCTGGGCCGGCGCGGACCTTGTGGCGCGCAGGGAATCGGACACGGACCGGGTCGCGTGCAGGAATCGGCCGTGGAGCGGGTCGCGGACGACGAGTCCGCCGGGGCGCCGCCATCGGCCCGCGCCCGACCGCAGGCGAACGTCGCCGCCAGGATCGCCAGGAGGGCGATCCGGATCGCCCGGCGGCCCCCGAGGAGAACCCTACTCCCGGGTGACGAAATGGGCGATCGCCAGAAAGAGGAGCAGAATGCCGCCAAAGACATAAACCCCCGTGACCGCCCCGTTCGTGAAACCCGGATTGAGCGCCGAGTGTCCGAGGAGATACTTCATGCCCTGGCCGAGCGCGACGAGCAGGGCCAGGAGAATCACGAGCGCCCACCGGCCGGCCAGCGCCAGGATCGCCATGAGGGCGGCGACGCCGATGACGCGGGGATCGCTCCAGTCCGGCTGAAACCAGGAGCCGAGTGGCCCGCTCAAGAACCCTGACCGGGGAGCGGTGGCGGGAACGTGTGGGAATCGAACCCACCCCGGACGTTGGAAACGCCCGACAGAAGGATTTGAAGTCCTCGAGGACCACCAGATCCCATCCGTCCCCGAAACCGGTACCCGCTCACGCCGAGACCTCGATCATGCGGGGCCGCCGCGCGAGCACTTCTCCCACCACGGTCGCGGACACGCGTGCCCGCGACAGGCGGCGCATCAGAGCCTCCACCCTCGACGTCGGAATCGCGATCAGGAGACCGCCGGACGTTTGCGGATCGACCAGCGCGCACCGAAGCGGCTCGGAGCACCGATTCGTCCCACACCACGTCGGGATCGACCGACTCGCGGTTCGATCGAAGGCCGGCGGACACGACGTCGCGCGCGGCGAGATCGAGCACGCCCGGCAGCACCGGAATCGTCTGGCTCCAGAGCCGGATCGTCTTGCGACTGGCGCGCGCCATGTTCCGGGCGTGCCCGATCAGGCCGAATCCGGTGACGTCGGTCGCGGCGTGCGCGCCCGATGCGGTCATCGCCGCCGCAGCCGCGCGATTCAGGGTCTTCATCTGATGGGTCATGCGGCGTTAAGAGCGGACCCGGGAGCAGGTCCCGCTTCAGCGCCGTGGCCAGAATCCCCACGCCGAGCGGCTTGGTCAGCACCAGAACGTCGCCGGCGCGGGCGCCGGCGTTCGTCACCACGCGCTTCGGGTGCACTTCACCGGTCACCGCGTACCCGAACTTGATCTCGGGGTCGCGCACCGAGTGCCCGCCCAGGACGAACACGCCCGCGCGGCGCAGAAGATCCGCCCCGCCGCGCACGATGTCGCGGAGCACGGCCGGGTCGCCGCCCTCCGCGGGAAAGCAGAGCACCGAGAGCGCGGTCTTCGGCACGCCGCCCATCGCGTAGACGTCGCTCACGGAGTTCGCGGCCGCGATCGCGCCGAAGTCGTACGGGTCGTCCACCATCGGAGTGAAGAAGTCGATGGTCTGGACGAGCGCCAACGTCGCGCTGACGCGATAGACGCCGGCGTCGTCCCAGGTCTCGGGGCCGACGAGGATCCGTTTCGATTTGGGCGCCGGCGGGAGCGAGCCCAGGATCTTGGTGAGCATCTGCACGGGGATCTTCGCGGCGCACCCGGAACAGGAGACCTGCTGGGTGAGGCGCGGAGCGGCCGGGGACGCGTCCTTCAGGCGATGAACGCCCATGCCTCGATCTCCACGCGGCACGAGCGCGGAAGCTCTTTCGCCGCGATGGTGGTCCGGGCCGGCTTGGGGTCTGGGAAGCGCCTCGCGTAGACCTCGTTCATCGCGCCGAACTCGTCCATGTACGCGAGGTACACGGTGGTCTTCACCACGTCGGCGAGCGTCGCGCCCGCCGGACTTGAGGATGGCCTCGAGGTTGTCGAGGACGCGCTCGGTCTCGGCCGACGATTCCGCCTGGCACCAGGTCGCCGGTCGCCGGATCGAGCCCGATCTGCCCCGACGTCGCGATCCAGCGGCCGGAGAGGTTCCCCGTCCGGCCCTGGACGTAGGGGCCGATGGCCGCGGGGGCGGCGTCGCTGTGAACGACCGATCCTCCGACGTGGGGGGTCACTCGACCGTCACGCTCTTGGCGAGATTGCGCGGCTGGTCCACGTCGCAGCCGCGCACCACCGCGATGTGGTAGGCCAGCAGCTGGAGCGGAATCGCCGAGAGGAGCGGCGTGAGCGGGCCCGAGGGTGTGCGGAATGAAGAGCACGTGGTCGGCCTTCGTGGCCACGTGGGTGTCCCCCTCGGTGGCGACCGCGATGATCTTGCCGCGGCGGGCGCGCACCTCCTCCATGTTGCTCAGCACCTTCTCGTACGCGGAGTCGTGGGTGCAGATGAAGACCACGGGCATGTTCTCGTCGATCAGCGCGATGGGCCCGTGCTTCATCTCCGCCGCCGGGTAGCCCTTCGGCGTGGATGTAGGAGATCTCCTTGAGCTTGAGCGCGCCCTCGAGCGCGACCGGGAAGTTGCACGCCGCGGCCGAGGTAGAGGAAGTTGTTGTGGTGCGCGTATGGCGCGCGCGATGGCCCGGATCGATTCGTCGCCCGCGAGGATCGTCTCGATCTTGCCCGGGAGGGCTTCGAGCTCGTGCGACCAGCTCCATGCCGAGCTTCGGTGGAGAGCTCGCGCAGGCGGCCCAGGTAGAGCGTGAGGAGGGCGAGCGCCGCGACCTGGCGCGTGAACGCCTTGGTGGAGGCGACGCCGATCTCGGGGCCGGCGTGGATGTAGACGCCGCCGTCCGATTCGCGGGCGATCGTCGAGCCGACCACGTTGCAGATGCCGAGCACCCGGGCGCCCTTCCGCTTCGCCTCGCGCATCGCGGCCAGCGTGTCGGCCGTCTCGCCGGACTGGCTGATCGCGAGCACCACCGTGCCCGGCTCCAGGATCGGGATTGCGGTAGCGGAACTCCGAGGCGTACTCCACCTCGACCGGGATCCGCGCCAACTCCTCGATCAGGTACTCGCCGATCAGCCCCGCGTGCCAGGACGTGCCGCACGCGGTGATGATGATGCGGTTGATCGCGCGCAGCTCCGCCGCGCTCATGTTGAGACCGCCGAGTCTCGCCGTTCCCTCGTCCGGCAGGAGCCGCCCGCGCAGCGTGTTCCGAAGCGACTGCGGCTGCTCGAAGATCTCCTTCAGCATGAAATGCGGGAAGCCCGCCTTCTCGATCTGCTCGAGATCCCAGTCGACCGTCTCGACCTTCTTGGAGACGGTCTCCTCGCGGATCGTCGTGGTGTGGATTCCGGCCGGCGTCAGCACGACCATCTCCTCGTCGTCCAGGTAGACGACCTGGTTCGTGTGCCGGATGATCGCGGAGACGTCGGACGCCAGGATGTACTCGCCGATCGCCGACCCCCACGACCAGCGGGCTCCCGTGCCGCGCGCCGACGATCTTCTGCGGGCTCGTCGCTCGAGATGACGGCGATGCCGTACGTGCCCGGTCAGGAGGCGCACCGCGGCCGCGACCGCCTTCTCGAGATTGCCGTCGTAGAACTTCTCGATCAGGTGGACGAGCACCTCGGTGTCGGTGTCGGTGCGGAACTCGTGCCCTTCCTGCTCGAGCTTGGTCTTGAGGGTGGAGTAGTTCTCGATGATGCCGTTGTGGACGACGGCGATCCGCCCCTTGCAGTCGACGTGCGGGTGGGCGTTCACCGTGTTGGGCTCGCCGTGGGTGGCCCAGCGCGTGTGCGCGATCCCCACGAATCCGGTGGGATGGGCGTCGTGGATGAGCCTCTCGAGAACCGCGATCTTGCCGGCGGCCTTCTCGACCTTCAGGCCGTCGCCGTTCAGGATGGCGACCCCGGCGGAGTCGTAGCCTCGGTACTCGAGGCGGCGCAAGCCTTCGAGAAGGATCGGCACCGATTCCTGCGAGCCGACGTACCCAACGATACCGCACATGATCGTCTACGCCCCCCGTGCTGCCGTGGACGCCGATTGCGACCGCTCGGTCGCGGCCTGGGCCCGCGCAGCGAGCGCTTCGGCGCGGTCCAGGGTCATGGCTTCGGCGATGATCCGTACGATCGGCTCCGTCCCCGAGGGACGGACCTGCACCCATCCATCTTCCCAGACGTACTTTTCTCCGTCCAGCACATTGCGCTCGGCGTCCGGGAACTCGCGGGCGAGCGCCTGGGAGAAAGCGCCCGGATCCGCGAGCCTGAGATCGAGCTTTCGCTTCACCATCACGACCGGCGGGAGATCGGCGACCCGGGCGCTCAAGGGGCGCGTGTCGGCGGAAAGCCAATCGAGCGCGATCGCCGCCGCGAGGAGTCCGTCGCGGGTCGCGTGGAGCGCGGGATAGATCACGCCGCCGTTCCCCTCGCCGCCGATCACGCCGCCGCGCTCGAGGAGCGCCTGCGCGACGTGCGCTTCACCGACGCGCGTGCGCGACACCGAGGCGCCGTAGCGCTCCGCGATCCGCTCGATCGCCATCGAGGTCGACGCGTTGACGAACACCGGGCCCGGCTTCGCCGAGAGCGCCCAGTCGACCGCGATCTGGAGCGTCCGCTCTTCGCCGATCGGCTCGCCGCGCTCGTCGACGATCGCAAGGCGGTCCGCGTCGGGATCGTTCGCGAACCCGATCGCGGCGCCGGTCCGCCGCACGAGATCGCCGAGCGCGCCGAGATTCTGGGGTAGCGGCTCCGGCACGCGCGGGAACAGTCCGTCCGGCGTGCAGTAGATCGGCTCCACGTCGCAGCCGAGCGCGCGGAGAAGCGGGGGCGTCGCCTCGGAGCCGGCTCCGTTCACGCAGTCGATCGCGACCTTGAACCGCCGCGATGCGATCCTCTCCAGATGGAGTTCCGGGAGGGCGAGGATCGCGTCGCGGTGGCGCCGGATCGCATCGCCGTCGTCCTGATGAGCGCCGACCCGATCGTGTCTCACCCACGCCGCCGTTCCCTCGAGGGCGCGCCGCGCGACCGCCTCGGACAGGGCGGGAGGCAGGAAGGTGCCGCCCGGGCCGAAGAGCTTGAGCGCGTTCCACGGGGCCGGGTTGTGGCTCGCGGTGACGGCGAGGCCGCCCGCCGCCTTGTGATGTCCGATCGCGAACAGGATCGTGGGTGTGGGAGCGATGCCGACGTCGATCACGGAATGGCCGGTGGCGAGAAGGGCCGCCTCGGCGACCCGGGACACCCACGCGCCGCTGGGGCGCGAGTCGCGGCCCAGCACGACCGGCCCCGGTCCCAGGAGGGTTCCGTGCGCGCCCGCGAAACGGACGATCACGTCGGGGGTCAGCGCTTCGCCGACGATCCCGCGAACGCCCGACGCGCTGACCATCAGGCCGCGCCACGAATCGATGGATGGAGGTGCGGCCGCGTCCCTCGACGTCCGGGGCGCGGCGCGCGATGAGTCCGTCATACCGTTGGGCCGTTGGGTGGGATCGGCCGTCCTCTGAGTGGAGCTGGTGAGCGGAATCGAACCGCTGACCTACGCATTACGAGTGCGTTGCTCTACCAGCTGAGCTACACCAGCTCGCGAAGCTAGAACCCCGCACAAGGCGGGGGGAGAGCCAGGAAATAGTGGTGCGACCCCGCAGAATCGAACTGCGGACACCCGCATTTTCAGTGCGGTGCTCTACCAACTGAGCTAGGGTCGCGCCGGACGGAAGGCTATCACGCCCAAGCGTTTCGGGTCAAACGCTAGGCCAGGCGGCGCCGCCGGTCGCTTCGGCTGCCGCCCCGTCGGTCGGGCTTTCCCCGCCGGTCTTGGTTTTCGCGGACGGGCAAGTAGATGGTCACGATGCTGCTCCAATCGCCTTCGCTGCGCGCCCGAATCTCGCCCCCGTGCTCCCGAACGATCTGGTACGCAACGGCGAGACCCACCCCGGCCCCGTACCGCCGCGTCGCGGAGAACGGCACGAAGAGCCGGTCCAGGCTCTCCCCCGGCGTCTTGGGACCGTCGTGGGCCACCTCGGCCTGAACGTGTCCCGCGCCGCTCCGCGTCTCGACGCGGACCCGGCCCCCGCTCGGCACCTGATGGAGCGCGTACTGGAGCACGTTGGCGAGAACCTGGCGCATCTTCTCGTTGTCGAGGAGAAGGCTCGGCACGTCGGGCGAGAGCCGCTTGAGCAGCCGGACGCGCCGCTTCACCAGCTCTTCGGACTGGGTCTCGAGCACTTCCTGAACGAGCGCGTTCAAGCTCTGGAGCTTGAGCCTCGGGCGCGTCATCTGCGCCATGGAGACCTGCTCGGTCAGGATCCGCTCCAGCCGCTCCGTCTCGCGGAGGATGATCTCCAGGAATTCCTTGTTCGGATCGCTGGGGCCGACGCTCTTGAGGACGCGCCGCGCGAATCCGGTGATCGCGGCGATCGGGTTTCGGATCTCCTGGGCGACCATGATGCCGCGCTCTCCGACCACGGCGAGGCGCTCGGCGTGCTTCAGCTGGGCCGTGAGCTCCTCGACATGGCGCGAGGATTTCGCGGTCGTTTCCGCCGCGCCGTCCTTGAGCGCGGCCAGCGTCGCGATCCCGGCCGCCATCTCCGCCACCTGCGCGTCCTCGGCGTCGAACGGATCGGCCGGTGAATCCTCGCCGCCGGTCCGGCGCACGACCAAGGCGACGCCCAGCAACGCGCCCTCCGAACGAAGCGGAACCGCCAGGGCCGTGCCCCACTCGCCGGGCAGCGTTCCCGGCAGTCTGGGATCGGAGCGAACGTCCTCGACGAGAATGGGCCGCGCGTCGGCGTCGAACCAGTGGAGGACGCCCTCCCCCACTTCGTTCAGCTCGCGCTCGCCCGCGCCCGGCTCTCCCATCGCGGCCGCAACCGAAAACGCCTCCCCCGTGCCGCGCCACCAGATCACGCCGATCTCGCCCACGGTCGCACCCAGGAGCGCGCGCAGCGTCGCCTCCGGCCACGGCTCCGTCGATCCGGGCTTGAGCGCTTGGCGGGCAAACTCGATCAATGTCCGAATGCCAGACCCGCGCCTGCGGGCGAGATCCAGGAGTCCGGCGCTCTCGAGCGCGATGCCGGCCTGCGACGTCATCGCGCTCAGAAGCTCCATCTGGTCCGCGGTCCATCCGGTAACGCCCGGCGCGGCCGAAACCACCAGAAATCCACGAACGCGCTCGCGACCAAAGACGGGGAGGATGGCCACGGGAGCGTCGGGCAAGTGCTCGACGAGGATCGTCGGGAGCCGAAGCTCGCGTCCCGGGCGGGCGATGACCGCGGTCCGCCCGTCGTAGACGGCGTCCGCCAGGAGATCGCGATCCTGATCCAGCGGGATCGCCACCTCGCGCAGGCGGTCGTACACCGATCCGTCGAACGCGCCCGCGCTTTCGAGGGATTCCACATCGAGGTAGCCTTCGGGCGCCGCGATGCCCACGTCCAGGTCGGCGCGCCGGAAGGTGGCCTCGAGACCCACCGCGTTCGATTCCGGCAGGACCTCGAAGAAGAGGAGCGAGTCGATCTCCTGGTGGAACGCGCCCGCGATCGCGGCGAGCAGGATGTGGGCGGTCCGGCGCGGGTGCGTGGACGCGTGAAGCAGCGGCAGCGATCGAAGAAGGAGCGCCGCGGCGCGGTAGCGACCGTCCTCCTCGTCCGCGGGCGCGGGCGCGGCGCCGTGTCCCTCCTCCTCGAGGAGGCGGATCAGGAGCTCCAGCGTGGGCAGAGGACCGGCCGCGCCCTGGGGTGCGGCACCGATCCGCTCGACCGCGCCCTGCATGCGCGCGCAGTGGACGCAGTCCTTGGCGAAGCGGGACTCGAAGTCGGGGCGGGATTCAAACGGACACGGGCGGGACTCGAGGTAGCACGTCCCCTGAGCGGCCCGGTCGGCGTCGCCGATGCGACGGGCGACGTAACGCTTCCACGAAAGGACGACCTGCTCTTCCAGCCTCGCGACGCCCGACGCCTTCCTGATGCCCATGCAAGCCCTCCCGTCGGTGCGACTTGGAGAAAGAGGGAGCGTTCCGGAGACAAGACTCAAGTTGATTTACGGCAGAAGGCGGCCTATCTTGAGGTGAGACTTGGTGTATAACTGTTTGCAAAAAGGAGGCTTACGGATGGAGACGAAGCGCCCGGCGGAGCCCCCGCAGATCAACATGGAAATCGGGGAAAAAGAGGCTGAGGGGGTGTATTCGAACTTCGTGGTGATCAGCCACTCACTCTCGGAGTTCGTCCTGGATTTCGCCCGGATCTTGCCCGGGACCCCGAAGAGCAAGGTGTTCGCGCGGATCGTCATGGCGCCCCCGAACTGCAGGGCGCTCCTTCAGGCCCTCGAGACGAACATCAGGAAATACGAGGAGCAGTTCGGCAAGATCCGGACGCTGAGCGACGGGCAGGGGAACAAGGAGATCGGGTTCACGTCCTAGGCTCACGCGGCGGCGGCTGAGCCGGGGCCGGCGTTGTCGTCTGAGCCGGGCCGGCGTTGTCGTCTGAGCCGGGGCCGGCGGGGGCGTCTTCCAGCGCCGGTGGATCCAATACCAGTGGTCGGGACGCGCGCGGATCGCCTCCTCCAGCGCGAGCGTCAACTCCGTGGTGAGGCGGAGAACCTCCGCTTCCCGGTCGCGCGAAAAATCGGGGTTCAGAGTTCGGACCAACTTCGCGCGAAAATGTCCCGGCCCGTCCCGTTCGGCCACCCCCACGAAGATCGGCGTGCCCGCCGCCAGAGCCATGCGGGCCGGTCCCGCGTGGGTCGACGCAAGACGTCCGAAGAACGGCACGTGGACCCCCGCTCGCCGCGCGTCCTGATCGGGAAGCATTCCGAGAAGCGCCCCGGAGCGGAGCGCCCGGAGCGCCTCGCGGAGGTTGGTCTCGATCTGGAGCGGCTCGATGCCGAGCCGCCGGCGCACCTCGTTCAGGTAGGCGTCGCTCCAGGGATTCGTCTGGCGCGGGAGCAGGTACTTCATCGGCCCGAAGTGGACGCACCCCGCGGCGCCCAGAAGCTCCCAGTTTCCGAAGTGTCCGGTGACGAGCACCGCCCCTTTCCCCTCGCGCGCGCGCGCCTCCATCGGCTCGTAGCCCTCCCACGTGACGCGGGCCGCGATCTCTTCGCGTGTCTGCGCGGGGAGCGCCAGAAATTCGAGGAACGTCCGTCCCAGCTGCAAGAATGCCGCGCGCACGATGGCGGCGGCCGTCGTCCCGGCGGGGAGCGGTCCCAGGGCCTGCTCGACGTTCTCCTCCGCGATCTTCCTTCTTCGCTTCAGGAGGCGGTAGGCGAGGGCTCCGATGCCGGCGCCGAGGTCGCTCGCGCGCTCAAAGGGAAGCGCGCGCGCCGTGGCACCGAGGGCGCGAAGAAAAAGAGCCTCGAGCCGCTGGCGCAGGGGGCGCAGCGGGCTTCGCGACATGTCAGGCCCTTCCCACGCGGCGGACGTCGCCGCCCGGTTCCCGGCGCGCGCGCCCGGCCAGCTCGAGCCGCACGAGCGCGGCGCTGGCCTCCGCGATGGTGATCTCGGCTTCGCGCGCCGCCGCGTCGAGAGGGCGCGGGCGCTCTCGAAGCGCGCGCCAGAGGCGCTCTTCCCCGGCGCCGATCGGTGGCGCGGCCGTCCATGGCGAGACCGGGCGCGGCGTCGATGCGGCCGCGCGACTCGCAACGCCGAGAAGCTCGAGCACGTCGTCCACGCCGCGGATGAGCGTGGCGGCGCGCGAGCGGATCAGTGCGTGCGGGGATTCGCCGAGCGGGTCGCGGCAATCCCACGGCACGGCCCCGACCGGCTTTCCGAGACGGCGCGCCGCCTCCGCCGTCAGGAGCGCGCCGCTCTTCGCCCTTCCCTGAACCACCACAACCGCGTCCGCGAGGGCGGCCAGGAGCCGGTTTCGAGTCGCGAACGTGCCGGCCGTCACGGGGGCGCCCGGCGGCTGTTCGGTCAAGAGTCCGAGCGAGGCCGCGACCTCCCGCTGCAGGTCGCCGTGCTCGAGTGGATAGCATTGGTCGAGCGGGGTCCCGAGCACGGCGCCGGTCTTGCCGCCCGCGTCGAGCGCGCCGCGGTGGGCCGCGGCATCGACGCCGCGCGCGAGGCCGCTCAAGACGGCGACGCCGCGCCGCGCGAGCGCGGCGGCCAGCCCGCGCGCCACGTCCACGCCGTCGTCGGTCGCGTTACGCGAGCCGACCAGCGCCACCTTGGGCCCTTCGTGATTCCAATCGCCTGAGAGGTACGCCACGGAAGGAACGCGGGACAACGCGAGAAGTGCGGACGGATATGCGGGATCGTCGCGGTAGAGCGCGCGCCCGCCCACGCGCTCGAGACGGATTTGAATTTCCTCCTCCACCCCACCCCCGTGAAGCGCCGGCTCCCTCAGCCGGATTGCGAGACGGGCCCTTCGCCTCCCACGACGTCCTCCCACCGAAAGCCGTCCTCGTTCACCGCGCGGGCCAGAGGCCGCGCGTCGGAGGCGTCGATGAGCCGGGGCTCGCGGAGGATTCGGGCGACGCGGTCGGCCACGCTCGCGTCACGCGAGGCAAGGCCGTCCAGCGCGAAGCGCTGCGCCCGTTCGGGAAGACCGTTGATCGCGGCCGCGACTTCCATGGCGCCCTCTTCGTGCGCGCAGAGACGGACCAGCGCGTCGCGGGCCGCGTCGCGAACGGTCCGATTGGGATCGCGGAGGACCTGGATCAGGGGGCCCGCGGCGGCCGGCGTCGCCATCAACCCGAGGGCGGAGGCCGCGGCCGAGCGCGTGTACCAGAGGCCGGAGCCCAGGTATTCGATCAGGGGCTCGATGACCGTGTCGCCGAGCGTCGCGAGGGCTCGCGCCGCCTGGTCCCTCAGGAACCAGCTCTCCTGCTTCAGCACGTCGAGAAGAATGTCGATCGAGTCGGGCGTCGGGTTCCTCGCCAGCTCGCGAATCCATTCCAGCTTCTCTTCGGGCTCCCGGTGCCGCAACTCTTCCCACAGCCGGGCCGCATCCTTGGGAATCACGGGTTCACTCCTTGATGTCGGCGATCGAGTCGCCGTCCCGCGGAGACGCCTCCGGTCCGGCGTTCCCCGCCTCCTTGAGCATAGTCCAAATCAACTCCAATAGGTCCTTCGTTCCTTCGCCCGTCACCCCTGAAATCCGGCCTCCCCAGCGCGCTCCCTCGAGACGAAACGGCGCGTCCGGGTTCTGGGATCCCTGAGCCAGGTCCCCACGGCTCAAGACGACGGCCATCGGCTTCTCGATCAGTTCCGGGTTGTACTGCCGGAGCTCGTCCCTCAATACCCGATAATCCTCCGCCGGGTCGGCGGACATGCTGTCGATCATCACGAGCAGGATCCGGGTCCGCCAGATATGACGCAGGAATTCGTGCCCCAGTCCCTTCCCCGCGTGCGCCCCTTCGATCAAGCCCGGCAGATCCGCGAGCACGAAGCTCCGCTCCTGCTCGATCTTGACGAGCCCGAGATGGGGCTCGAGGGTCGTGAACGGATAGTCCGCGATCTTCGGCCGCGCGGCGCTGAGCCGCGCCAAGAGCGTCGACTTGCCCACGTTGGGCAGCCCGACCAGGCCGACGTCCGCGATCAGGCGGAGTTCCAGGCGAAGGCGCCGATCCTCGCCCTGCGTGCCCGGCTCCATCGTCCGCGGCGCCTGGTTGGTCGATGTCGCGAACCGGGCGTTTCCCCGCCCGCCGTGCCCGCCCTTCGCCGCGACCAAGGTCGCTAAGGGATCGACCAGATCCGCGAGCGTATCTCCGGTCTCCTCGTCGATCACCAGCGTGCCTCGCGGCACCGCGACCAGGAGATCCGCTCCGCTCTTCCCGCTCCTCTGGTTCCCGGACCCGTGCGCGCCGGACGGGGCTCGAAAGAGCGTTCGGGACTGAAAGTCGAGGAGCGTGCGCAGGTGCTCGTTCACCACGATCACCACGCTGGCCCCGTCGCCGCCGTCCCCGCCGTCGGGACCGCCCTTGGGCACGTACTTCTCGCGGCGGAAGCTCACGCATCCGTTTCCGCCGCGTCCGCCGACCACATGGATCGACGCGCGGTCGGCGAAGAGCGACACCCCGTGCTATCCCATCGCCTCGATGACAGCGTCCGCGGCCGCCTGGGTTCCGACGGCCGAGGTGTCGTCTCGGCGTGGCTTCATGTCGTAGGTGACCTTCTTCCCCTCGCGGATCACCTTCGCGATCGCGGTCTCGAGGCGCTCGGCGGCCTCGCGCTCGCCCAGATGCCGGAGCATGAGCATCCCGCTCAGGATCATCGCGAGCGGATTCACGCGGTCTTGCCCGGCGTACTTGGGCGCGCTCCCGTGGGTGGGCTCGAAGAGCGCGGTCGTCTGGCCGATGTTCGCGCCCGGCGCGACGCCCAGTCCTCCGACGAGGCCCGCGGCCAGGTCGGAGAGGATGTCGCCATACAGGTTCGGGAGGACGAGGATGTCGTAATCCTCGGGGACCTGGACGAGCTGCATGCACATGTTGTCGACGATGCGGTCGTTGAACCCCACGTCCGGGAACTCGCCGGCGACGCGGCGGGCGGTTTCCAGGAAGAGCCCGTCCGTGTCCTTCATGATGTTGGCCTTGTGGACCGCCGTCACCTTCTTCCGCTTGTTCGCGCGCGCGTAACGAAACGCGTGGCGGACGATGCGCTCGGTGCCGGAGACGCTGATCGGCTTGATCGAGACGCCGGCGTCCTCACCGATCACCCGCTTCGTCTCCCGCAGCACGAGATCGCGGAGCGCCTTCATGCCCTTGCTCCCGACGTGAAATTCGATCCCCGCGTAGAGGTCTTCCGTGTTCTCGCGGACGATGACGAGGTCGATCGCTTCGTAGCGCGACCGGACGCCGGGGTAGGACTTGCAGGGCCGCTCGCACGCGTAGAGGTCGAGCTCCTTTCGAAGCGCGACGTTGACGCTGCGGAATCCCGAGCCGACCGGCGTCGTGATCGGGCCCTTCAGGCCGACCTTGTTCTTGCGGAGAGAGACCAGCACCCGCTCCGGAAGCGGGGTCCCCTCCCGTTCGTGGACCGCGGTCCCGGCTTCCTGGATGTCCCAATCGAACCGGACCCCCGTGGCCTCGAGGACCCGGCGGGTGGCGACGGTGAGCTCCGGGCCGGTCCCGTCTCCCGGGATCAGCGTGACGCGATAAGGAGTCGAGTTCATTTGTGTTTTTGGTTTAGCCGTTTCGCTGAAAACGTTATGGATGTGTTACTTGATGGGGTCGGCCCCAATCGGCCGGGCGGGATCTACGCGCCTGCCGTGACGTGCCGCACGCTAACAAGACGCGCCCGCGGAGTCAAACGGATTTGCCGTCGCCGCTGCCGGTTCCGGGCTTTGGCTTGGCCTTGGGCTTGGATTCATCCTTTGGTTTAGGCTGCTCCCCGGACTCCTTCTTTTTCTGGCTCTTGTAGGATTCGCTCCGGTAGTCGGTCGCGTAGAATCCGCTCCCCTTGAAGACGATTCCCGCCCCCGTGCCGACCAGCCGCCTCAGCTTCCCGCCGCACTTGGGGCACCGCTTCTTGGGAGGGTCGCTCATCTTCTGAAAGGCCTCGAAGCGGTGGCCGCACTTCAGGCACTCGTACTCGTAGGTGGGCACGGGAGATTCCTAGCGTTTCTGGCCGAACGCGGCCTTGAGACTCTGCGCGACGCGCGGCGGAACGAACGACGTGACGTCCCCGCCGTTGCGCGCGATCTCCTTGATGAGAGTGGAATTCACGTACGTGTAGGTCTCGCTGGGCATGAGAAACAGGGTCTCGATCTCGGGGTTCAGTCTCCGGTTCATCAGCGCCATCTGGAACTCGTACTCGAAGTCCGAGATGAAGCGAAGCCCGCGGATGATGATCCCGATCCCGTTCTTCTTGGCGTAGTCGACGAGAAGCCCCTGAAACGGCTCGACGGTGAGATTCGACTCCGACGCGAGCGCCTCCTGAAGCATGCCGACGCGCTCCTGTTGCGAGAAGAGGACCCCCTTCTCCGGACGGTCGGCCACCGCCACCGTGAGCTGATCGACCACGCGCAGCGCCCGCCGCGCCAAGTCGAGGTGCCCGTTTGTCACCGGATCGAACGTGCCGGCGAATACGGCGCGCTTCATAGTCCCCCTTCCGGCGCGGTTCCCGACATCCGGTCCGCGCGATAAATGGCGACGGTCGTGTCGCCGTACGTTCGCTCGGTCGCGAGCGCGAGCGCGTCGGACATCGGGGCGTCCGTACCCTTCCGGCGCTCGTAGATCAAGAGCCCGTCCGGCTCCAGGGCGCCCGATTCTGCAAGCGCCCGGACCCAGCGCGGACCCTGATCTGCATCATACGGCGGATCGAGGAAGATGAGCGCCCACGGCCCGGAGAGGCCGGCGGGAATCCCCGCGCGCCCGAGCCGCGCGACGCGCACGTGCCCTCGCGCGATCAAATCCAATTCCTTCAAGTTCTCGGCGAGCCTGCGCGCGACGGCGTGATTTCCTTCCACGAAGTCGACCGAACGGGCTCCCCGGCTCAGCGCCTCGATTCCAAGCGCGCCGGTTCCGGCGAAGAGCTCGAGCACCGAGGCCCCGTCCAAGCGTTCCGCGCCCAGAATATCGAAGATCGCCTCGCGCGTGCGCTCGGAGGTCGGGCGGACGCCCCGGTCCGGAACCCTGAGCCGCCGGCCCCGAAGGGAGCCTCCTACGATCCGGACGGTTCCCACGATCCAGGGCCTCCCCAGATCGCCTGAATGGCGGCGGCGACCTCGTCGGGATTCTTTGGGCCCGTCTCCACGGTCGCGTTCGCCGCCGCCCGGTAGAGCGACTCGCGCTCATCCAGGAGCGCCCTCAAGCGGTCCGGAACGGGCCCGCCGCCCAGGAGCGGGCGACGCGCCGTCTTAGCACCTTCGAGTCTCCGCGCCGCGGTGTCCGGGTCGATCGAGAGCCACACGGTGAACGCGGCCGCGCGCAGGAGGCGCCTGTTCTCCTCCCGGCCGAGCACGCCCGCGCCGCACGCGAGGACCAGCCCGGCGGCGTCCGACGCCCCCTCCAGCCATTCGCGAAGCGCCGCCGACTCCCGCTCCCGAAACGCCGCCTCGCCTTCGGTCTGGATGTACCGGCCGACCGTCGTGCCGACGCGAGCCTCGATGAGGGCGTCGAGGTCCGCCCATTGAAACCCGAGCCGGCCCGCGAGGACCGGCGCCACGGTGGTCTTCCCGGCCCCGGACAGGCCGATCAAGGCGATTCGCGCGGTCACCGCGCCCTCCGGAGTCGATCCACAAATGCGAAACGGGGCCCTCCCTTTCGGGAAGGCCCCGCAGTATACCCGCGCCGCGCCGGGTAGAACAGCCCCGGCGCCGCGATTACTGGCTGGAAGCCGTCGTCTCGCCGAGGATCTTCGGCGTCAGGAAGATCAGAAGCTCGCGCTTCTGGCGCACCTTCGTCGTCGACCTGAACAGGCTGCCGATGAGCGGGATGTCCATCAGGACCGGCACGCCGTGCGAGTTGTCGTTCTCGTTGCTGCGGATCAGGCCGCCGATCACCGCCGTCTCGCCGTCGTTCACCATCACCCGCGTGTCCGCCTCGTGGTGTTGATGATGATGCCGCCCTGCACCGTCGCCTGGGACGAGAGGTCCGAGACCTCGGGGTGGAGGTCCATGGTGATCTTGTTGCCCACGTTGATGTGCGGCGTCACGCTCAGCTTGATACCGATCGTCGTCAGCTGGGTCACCGCGTTGCCGGCGAAGTCCTGCACGATGAGCGGAATCTGCTGGCCGACGATCACCGACGCCTCGCGATTGTTGACCGTCGTGATGCGCGGGTTCGAGATGATGTTCGCCTTGTTCTTCGATTCCAGGGCGGTCAGGGTCGCGTCGATGCTGCCGAATCCCTTCACCGTCCCGAACTTGACCGTTCCGGCCGGCGTGGTCACGTCGCCCGGGGTAACCGAGATCTGCTCGTTGGCGCCGGCGTCGCCGATGTCCAGGCTGGTCGCGCTCCAGTTGATGCCCAGCGAGCGGGTCACCGAATTGTCCACGTCCACGAGGCGGGCCACGATCTCAACCTGAGGGGTCCGCGTGTCCAGGCTCCGGATCATGCTCTCGGCCTGGTCGAGGCGCTCGTCGATGTCCGTCACGAGGATCGAGTTGGTGCGCAAGTCGACCTCAATGTGGCCGCGCTTGGTGAGGGTCTTCTCCACCGTCTTCGCCATCTCACCCGCGTTCGCGTAGCTGACCGGAAGGATCCGGGTCGAGAGCGGGAGGAGTTCCTCCTGCGCGCGTTCGGCCGACCGGCGGTCCAGCTCTTCCTTGCGGAGCGTCTCGAGGTTCGAGATCACAATCGTCTGGCCGTTCTCGACCATCCCCAGACTCTGCGACGTGAGAACGATGTCGAGCGCGTGGCGCCACGGCACGTTCCGAAGCCGGAGCGTCACGGTGCCCTTCACTTCCTTGCTCGCGACGATGTTCTTGCCGCTGAACTCGGAGATGCTGCGAAGCACCGTCTCAATTTCTGCGCCCTGAACGTCGAGCGACATGCGGCGATTGTCCGTTGCGTCCACCGAGGGGCTGGACGAGCCGGCGCCCGTAGGCGGCGCCTGCTGCTGCTGCGGCGATTCGACCGCCACGATCACGTTGTTGCCGACCGCGCTGACGCCGTACGACGCGGGCTGCGCCAGGTCGACCACAATCCGAGAACCCGTATCCTTGCCCCAGCCCATCTCCGTCGCGCGAACCGACTTGACCGGCGAGTTGTCGCGCCCGGCCCACGTCCGCTCGTTGAAGGCCAGGGTCGTGCCCGGGCAATCGAGCACGATGCGGTCCGGCGATTCGAGGGTGAAGTCGTGGTAGTTGACGGGACCGTCCGCTTCCACGATGACCTGAGTCCCGGCCCCGGCATCCTTCAGCGAGATGCTCTTGACCGTCACCCCGAACGCGGGGGCGGCCGCGAGAAGAAGACCCGCCGCCAGCGCCGAAAGCAGACCCGCGCGGCGACCCGTACCGAACCAGTTACTTGCGAGTCGCATTGTCGTCACCCTCTTTTGGTTTCAGTTGAATCGAAAGCGTCTGAGTGTCCCCAAAGGCGTTCTGGACCACCTGGATCTCGGACTTGCTGATCCCCGAGATGTATCCGTTCACGACCGGATCCCCGACGCGCAGCACGAACCCCCGCCCCCTCGTATCCTCGACGAGCGCGAACTTGTCCGACGCGCCCCACATGATTCCCACCAGATGAAGGTCGCCGACGTCGACGAGCGATCCATCGCCCGACTGGGTCTGGAATCGGCCGTCCAGAAGCGACGCGAACGGATCCCGGCGCTTGCTGCTGGTATAGACGTACGATTCGCGCGCGAAGAGGACGCTCGCGTCCAGCGACTTGGGCGCCTCCGAAACCATCCCGGCGGCGCTCGGCATCGCCGGCGAGGTCGCGGACTGGACCGCGGTTCCCGTGGCGACACCCGCGTTCGGGGCCGACTGCGTGACGGCGCCCGGAACGGTCGTGGCGCCCGGCATCGTCGTGAGGCCGGCGCCGGGTAGCGGCAGCGCCGCCCCGGGAGCGACCGTCGACATCGGGGTCAGCGCGACGGCAGGAGCGGGCGTCGTCGAGACCGGGGCCGCCTGCGCGGGCAGCGGAGCCGCCGCGGTGGGCGCCGGCATCGGCGTGCGCGGAACCCAATCCGGAGCGGGCGGTCCGTAGACCACCTGCTTCACGACCGGACGAGGCGTGGCCACCGCGGCCGGCGACGTCGCAACGGTAGGCATCTTGGGCGGAGCCACGGGGCGCAGGACGAAGAAGAACACGCCCACGCCGACCAGGGCGACCACCAGGAGCAGGACGATCAGCCCGATCCGGCTCTGGAAGAGCTTACTTTGCGGCAGCGCTAGGCTGCTGGGCAGGTTCATTGGTTTTCCTCTCGGCCAGCGTGTAGGCGGTGGCGACGAACTCGGCCTGGACCGTGTCGTCCAGGTCGCCCTTATCAAACCCCTTCATCTTGAGCTGGGACACGTTGACCAAACGGGACAAGTCGGCGATCTCTCCGAGAAACGCGCCGGCATGGTGGTATCCGCCGGTGACCGTCACCTGGACCGGGTTCTCCGTGAAGTCCGGCATGGGATTCGCCCCGGCCGGCTTGAAGAGCACGAACTTGATCCCGGACTCCTGGCCCGCCATCGTGACCTTGCGCAGCAGGCTCGCGACTTCCTTCTCGGTCGGCAGGAGCTCCTGCGCCACCTGCCAGCGCTGATTCAAGAGCGCGAACTCGCGCTTCAGCTCCGGAAGCCGGTTCACCAGCTGCTGGGCTTTGGTCAGCTCGTTCATCTTCCGCGTGTACTCCGACTTCAGTGTGGCGATCTGCTTCCCCCGCGCCTTGGCGTTGTAGGGGACGAAGTCGGCGAAGACGTAGAAGTAGACGAGGGCCGCCGTGCCCGCCACGATCAGGATCAGCTTCTGGGTTTTCGGATCCTTGAGGTCCATCGCTCTCCCCTGCGCGTCGTCCCGATTAGAGCGTCATCATCGCGGTGATCGTGAACTTCACGACGTTCCGCTGATCGATCGTTCCCTTTTCCGCCACCACGAGGTCGACCGTCCCGTAGAGAGGCGAAGCTTCCAGACGCGACATGAAATCGGCGACCAGCAGGTTCGAGAAGGTGACCCCCTCGATCTTGACCGTGTTCGCCGAGGTCTCTTCGTAGTTGGTGAGCCAGAGATGCTCCGGCACGCAGCGCGACAGCTCGTCGACCAGCTTCACCCGCCACAGGCGGTTCTTGTCGAGATTGGCGATGACGTTGAGCCGGCGCTGGAGCTCCTCCCGCTTCTGCGTCAGATCCTTGATCGTCTCGATCTGCGGACGAAGCTTGTCGGCTTCCTCCTGCGCCTGGGCAATGTCGGCCTTGAGGCGCCCCACCTGCAGGGTCTGGATCACCGAGAACGCGGTGAACAGGGCCGCCACCAGGAGCAGCACGAAGATCGGCATCAGCGTGCCGAGCTTCGGCAGCGCGATGTTGTGACGAACCTGGCGTTCTTCGCGGGGCAGTAGGTTGATGCGAATCATGGATCCCCCTATCGAAGCGCGAGGCCGATGGCCACGGTCAGGACCGGTGCGATGCTCTCCGGCGGCTCGCCGCCAAAGAGGCCCGGGTCATAGCTCAATCTCTGGATCGGATTCACGACGTCCACGGGAACCTGGTGCCGCGCCCTGAGAACGTCGGTGATGCCGGGCACCCGCGCGCTGCCGCCGGAGACGAGAATCCGGTCGACGCGGTCGGCGTCTCCCGCCGACTTGAGAAAGGCGACCGCGCGATCAATCTGGACCGAAAGGTCCTCACAGGTCGCCTGCACGATCGACGCGACGTCGATCTCGCCGTCGCCGCGGCCGCGAAGCGCGTTCAGCGCCTCCGCCTGGCTCACGTTGTGGCGGCGCTGGATTCCTTCCACGAAGGAGTTCGCGCCCACCGAAAGGTCCTTGGTAAAGTGCGGGACGCCGTCCCGGATGATATTGAGGTTGGTGATTTCCGCGCCAATGTTGAGGAGCGCCACCGTCTCGCCGGGGGCGAGATCGTAGGCCGCCTCGACCGCGTTCTGGATCGCGAACGAGTCGACGTCGATCACCATCGGCGTGAGACCTGCTTCGCGGATGATCTCGGCGTGGTTCTGGATCATCTCCTTCTTCGCCGCGACCAGGAGCACCTGCATCTTCTTCTGGTCCACGTCGGGATTGATGATCTGGAAGTCCAGCGAGACGTCATTGATGTCGTACGGCACGTGCTGCTCCGCCTCCCACTGGATCGCCTCCTTGGCGTCCTCCTCGTTCAGGCGGGCCATGAGGATCTTCTTCACGATGACGGCGCGACCCGAGACCGCGGTCACGACGTTCTTGTTCTTGATCTGGCGGGATTCAAGGAGGTTGGTGATCGCTTCATGGACCATTTGGCGGTCCATGATTTCGCCGTCCACGATCGCCTCGGACAGAGGCTCCGAGATCCCGTAATTGACAAGGCGGTCCCCGGTGCGGTCATGCGCGATTTCAACGACCTTGATCGAGCTCGAACCGATATCGAGGCCGACCGTGCTCTTCTTCTTGCCACCGAACATGTCGCGCTCCGAGTTGTTGTGGGGTGCCGTACCCCTGCACCCGACGTGAGGGGCTTGGACGCGGCTGGATCGAGCAAGTTCCATGCCACGCCACCCCGACTCCGCAACGTAAGTCTAATTCGCTTAAGGCCTTACGCTGTCGGGCTCCCGGGCTCGCGCTTTGCGCGCTTGACGTTTCCAGGTCGTGCGAACCGCACGGTCCGGACACCGTCTGGCCACCGGGCAATGCTGGGCGAACAAGTTGCGTCCGGCCGTTGGGTCGCGTTGACCGACCCTGGGCCCTCTGCTACGTTGCCGCCCATGTGCGATGAATCGGCT
This sequence comes from Candidatus Eiseniibacteriota bacterium, assembly GCA_963740415.1. Lineage (GTDB taxonomy): Bacteria > Eisenbacteria > RBG-16-71-46 > SZUA-252 > SZUA-252 > WS-9. The sequence goes on along the minus strand of CAVUEC010000014.1, from coordinate 152,453 downwards.
GGGCCCCGCTCGATCTTTCGTATCTTCTTCATTAAATGAGCGGATGGTTGGGGGGGCGGCTGGGGGATTCCCGGCGGCACGTCCTGACCGCGGTCGTCTGCATCTGGGCCCTGTTTCAGCTGTTCCGCCTGGTCTCGGCCGAGCGCCCGCTCCTGGGCGGGGCGCTCTCACTTCCCCTCGACGACAGCTTCATCTATCTGCAATATTCGCGCGCCGTCGCGGAGGGACACCCGTTCGTCTACACGCCGGGAAACCAACCGACGACGGGATCCACGAGCCTCTGGTACCCGCTCCTTCTTCTTCCGCCCCACCTGCTTCACCTTTCGCCCGCGGTCTGCATCGTCTGGGCGCTTCTTCTGGGAGCCGGGTTCTACGCCGCCACCACCCTCCTGCTTGCGCGGCTCGGGGCGAGATTCGGCGGCCCGGTCGGCGGGCTCCTCGCGGTGGCGCTCTTCTGGGCGAGCCCGCATCTCCTGTGGGGCTACTTCAGCGGCATGGAGATCGCGTTCTACGCCACGACGCTCCTCGCCGCCGTCACCGTCTATGTCCGGGAGCGCGAGGCGGCCATCTTCCCCACCCTCCGGTGGTGGCTCTTCGCCCTCGCAGGGGCGCGTCCCGAAGGCGCGATCCTTTGCGGGGTCTTCGCACTATTAATGTATTGGGATCGGCGGCGGGCGTTCCGAACCGGGGGATGGTCGGCATTGCCTTCCACGGCCGTGCTCCTCGCGATCGCCGCCGCGGCCCTTCCCTTCCTCGTCAATCTCGCCCTCACAGGCTCGCTGGAATCGACCAGCTCCCAGGCAAAGTCGATCTTCTCCGAGCCCTACGCCGACTCAAAGTGGGTCTATCTCCGGAACACGCCGCTCATCTGCCTCAATGTCGCGTCCGTCCTGCTCTCGCTCCTGGTCCTTGGAGCCGAGAGCCAACCCGTACCGGCCCTGATGCTCGCGAGCGGCGCGGGCGCGCTCCTGTTTCTCCTGTTCGCGCTCCGGCCGCGGGAGGGACCGTGGCGCGGCGGGCTCTTCCTCCTGGCGCTTCTGGGCGCCGGGATCGTGGTGAACACGATTCCGGTTCATTGGTTCATCCATCTCTTTCGGTACCAGCAGGGGATCGCTCCGCTCGCGATCTTGGTGATCGCGGCGGGCTGGGGGCGGCTCGCCTGGTGGGCGTGGCGAACGCTTCCGCGCGCCGCGGGGGTTCTGGTGGGCGCGCTGGCCGCGCTGGGACCGGCGGCGGTGTGGCTCTCCTTCCTGGTCGGCGCGAACCTCGAGATGGTTCCCTTCTACGCGCGCAACTGCGAAAACATCTTCCATCAACAAGTGAGGGTTGGCCGGTGGATCGACGCCAACCTTCCTTCGAACGCCATCGTGGGATTGAACGACGCGGGAGCGATCGCCTACTACGGAAGACGATCGACGGTGGATCTGATCGGCCTCACCTCGGCGGGCTTCGCGCGGGTCTACCGCTCCGGCGCGGGGTGTCTGTTCGAGCACGTCCGCCGGCTTCCTTCGCGGACGCTACCCGACTACCTCGCGATTTATCCCGAGTGGTTCCCCGATTGGCCCGCGAGCGGAATCCTCGGGGCGGAGCGCTTCCGCGCGCATCTCGACTACAACACCATCTGCGGCGGCGAGGACATGGTGCTCTACACCGCCTCGTGGAGTCAGGTGCAACCGACGGCCGACCCGGTCGCGGCCCAGCCCGCCCGCGCCGGCCTCAAGCTTCGGGACTCACTCGACCTCGCCTGGCTCGCAGACGAGCGCCGGCATCAATGGGTCGCCGATCCCGAGGCAAAGGACGTCCTCCGGCGCTATGCCTTCGCCGAGTCCGCGTCCACGGCGCTCACCGACGGAGGGAGAATCGTTCGGGGTACCCAGCGGTTTCGGGTGGCGGTCGAGCCTGGGCGGGACCTCGTCCTCGTGATGCGGACCGACGCCTGGTATCCGACGCAGCTCCGCGTGACCGTGGACGGAACGTTTGCCGGTCTCTGGTCGGTGGCGCTTTCCGAGACCGCGTGGGTCGAGCCGCAGTTCACGATCCCGGGCCGGCTGCTCACGCGTCCCAGACCGGAGATCGCGCTGTCGCGGGAGACACCACAGGCGGGAGCCGACGCGGGGCGGGACTATTCGGCGTTTCGGTTCTGGCTCTACCAGTAGGCGTGGCGGATGGGGTGATGGCCCGGAGCGATTGGAGGCCCGACGCGGTTTCAGCCTTTGCGTCGGGCCGGCGCCTTATTGAGCGAAGGGGCCATCACCCCATCCGCCACGGCTACTGATCGATCCAGGAGGAAACTTCGTAGCCGGTCAATTCCCCGATCCGTCGCATGACCGAGCTCGAGTAGAGGATCGAAACGTCGCCGCCCACTTCGGTGCGACCGGCGACACTCCCCTGCACCAGCATCGCGCCGACGACGGAGATCCCGGCCTCGCCGCCCTGAAGGTGGGCGTCGCGGAGGCAGAGGACGAGGCCGCTCCACTGAAGCGAGCCCGTCACGTCCAGATCGCCGTCCACCACGAGCACTCCGTTCCCGGATACGGCGCCGGTGAGACGAAGGTCCCCTTTGACGTGAACGATCGCGGGATCCTTGCTCGTGCCCCAGGAGGGGGCGGTGGGATTCTGCTGATCGCCGTCCCACGTCACGTCCGCGATGCGGCTCCACTCCGTCGCCATGGTCTTGAGATCGAGATTGGCAAGCGCCGGGAACACGCTGGATTCGCCTCCCGCCCCTCGAACGTTCGGAGCCTGGCCCGCGGTGAGCGTCGCGGCGATCGCCGTAGCGTCGGTGGGCGCGGCGATCGCCGGAACGGCGGGAAGCCCCGCGATCGTGTCGTGCGGCGCGGATTCATCGTGATCGCGCCCGTCAATCCGGAACGCGGACTCGTGCAGAGCCAAACCGCCCTCGACGTACAGCGCGGCCGGGGTCGGCGGAAGCGGCCATTTCACCGCCTCGACCGTCACCACCTTCCATCCCGCCCCCGACCGGCCGGCCGCCGTCACGATCAGCTCCGGAACGCCGCGGGACAGGTTCTCAACGGGAAGGGTCGAGGGGTCGTCGTCGTGATCGCCGAAGTACACGATGCGTTTCTGAGAGTCGAGCTTGTAGCGGATCTTGACCCACGGCGTGTCCCGGCGCGCGGTGGGCTCGGCGCCGACCGGTCTCGACGACGTCTCGGGATAGTGCTCGCTCGCCTCGTCGGTCTCCCCGTCCCCGTCGTTGTCGAGACCGTCACGCGTCGTCGCCTCGTACTCGGGATCGAGCCCGGAGTCGCCGGCGCCGCCCACGACGTAGCGGCCCCACCCCGGATGGCTGACGGCCGCGCCCTCGCCGACATAGAGGTCGGATCCGGGCACCGACATCCGCTGGAGCGCCTCCGCGATTCCGGCCTGCGCGCTCACCACCGCCTCGCCGCCCGCGGACGGATTCGCGGCCGGGCGCCGGTCCCCTTTCGTGAGCGCCACGTAGGAGATGCCGAGCGACGTGAGAAGGAAGAGCGCCAGGATAATGACGATCAGCACGTTGCCCTTCTCGGGAACGCGCCGGGATGTGCGGCGGATGGAATCGCGCAGGGCTTTCATCGGACGTTCGCCCCCGCGGCGCGGGTCTCGCCCAGAACCACCGTCGAGCCCACCGTCGCGCGATCGTAGCGCCCCGAATCGGGATCCTTCTCCTTGGTTTCGGCCACGAGCCGGATGCGGATCGAGCGGATGAGGCTCCTCGGCTGGATGCGCGCGCTACCGGAAGGCTCGACGGCCGGGACGCTGCTCCCGAAGAAGATCCCCGCGGGGTCCGTGCGCGCCGCCGGATCCATTTCGAGTGCCACGCCCAGAGAGTCGCGGTAGGAGAAGAGCGACACGTCCTTGGTGGTCACGCGGTCGCTGGAGCGCTGGCTCAGCCCATACGCCACGATCTCGCCTTCGCCCAGCGTCGGGGTGGCGAGGGAATCGCCGAGCGTGCCCGCCTTGCGGCGCAGGACAAAGCCGTATGGGTTGGGCTTGGAGGAGATCGGCGCGTCGCGCCAGTTGGGATCGAGGAAGTACGTGATCACCTCGCCGAGGTCCAGCCGGCCGTTCCCGTTCAGGTCGCAGGCGAAGGTGATCCGATACTGCGACGCGACCAGGATCCAAGGCCCCTTGGCTGGAATCCCGGCAGCGTCGGCGGTCTGGATCTCGCCCGCGATCAAGTCCACCCCGCTCCGCGCGTTCTGGCTCGCCTCGGCCAGCTCGATTCCGTTCTGCTCCGAGGCCTGGTCGCGGACGTAGTTCTCGTAGCTTGTCCCCAGCACGAACAGGAACAGGAGACCGGCGATCGTGACGGCGACGACGTTGGTCCGGGTCCACGCCGGCTGCACGAGGACCGAGGGACGGCCGAGCCCGACGGGAGTGGTGCGGGGCAGGAAGGTCACTGGACCGTCACCATTCCCGTCGGCCGCACCACCGAGAGCGAGCGCGCGTAGCCGTCGGAGTTGGAGAACGTGAGACTCCCGGAAGCGCTCGCGCTTCCGTCGGGCGCGAACCGGAGCGAGTCGGAGGGAAAGCGGTTGGCGCTCGAGGGGGACACGACAACCCAGTTCGGAAGGGGAACGGGATCTTGCCCGGTCTCGCGGGGATCCTTCACCCCGTTGTCGTTGTCGTCGTCCCACCACCCGAATCCGCGCCGCTCGGGGCTCCAGTAGACGACGATAGGATTGTTCTCGGTGATCGCCCGCTGGCGCGCGACGCGGAACATCGCCGCGACCTGCTGAACCTGTTTGTTGAGGTCGATGCTGCGCATGAAACGGTTGATGCCGGGGACCGCGATCGCGGTCACGATTCCGCCCAGAACCAGGACGACCGCCAGGTCCGGGATCCGAAGTCCCCGCCGCGGGGACGTCACGGAATCAGCGAGCGGTACCAATGAAAGAGCGTGCTCCCGTAGAGGAGAAGCACCATCGCCGCGGGCGCCAGGAACGTGCCGAAGGGGATGGCGCTGCGGCGGGAGCCCTTTCCGGTCGCGATGAGGATCGCCCCGAAGACGGATCCGGCGAGCGAGGCGAGGAAGATGGCGCCGAACACGCCGGCGGCGCCGAGGAACGCGCCCATCATGGCCGCCAGCTTCACGTCGCCGCCGCCCATTCCCGCGACGCCGGTGGCGCGCTCGTACGCGTACCCGACGAGCCATAGGCTCGCTCCGCCCGCCGCGGCGCCCAGAAGCGAATGGACGAGGCCGGGAGGGCCGAAGAGGCTAGCGGCCAGGCCCAGCCCAACGCCCGGGATCGTGAACACGTCGGGAATGGTCCGCGTGTCGAGATCGATCCACGCGATCGCGAGCAGGGTGAGCAGGAACACCGCCTGCGGCAGAAGTACGGCCGGATGCGGCGCCTGGCGAACCAGAAGCCAGAGGAGGAGCCCCGCCAGAAACTCCACGACCGGATACCGGACGGGGATCTTCTTCTTGCAGTCGCGACACCGGCCGCCGAGCATCACGTAGGAGACGACGGGGATGTTGTCCCACGGGCGAATCCCCTTCTTGCAGCGCGGACAGCGGGACGGCGGCGTGACGACGGACTCGCCGCGCGGCAACCGGGCGATGACCACGTTCAGAAAGCTGCCGAGAACGAGGCCGATCACGAACGCGACGATTTCGACGAACACTCTTCCCTCGATCATGGCGTCATCCCCGATTCAAGGTTTCGGATCTCGCGCTGCGCCACGTCCTGCATGAACTTGTTGCCCGTCGCGAGGACGCGCTTCCACAGCAGGACCGCCATCGCGCGGTTCCCCGCCTTCTGATTCACGAAGGCCGCGAACCGGTCCACATACTCGGGATGCCCCGGAAGGCGGCTCGCCCACGTGAAGTAGGTCGCCGCGGACCGGTAGTCGTGCAGACAGACGTAGTGGAGAAAGCCGGTCTCGAACGCGAGCATCCAGCTGTCGGGATTGGCCGTCTGCCCCCGCTGTAGGAGCGCCAGCCCGCGCTCGGGTTCCTTCATCTCCTGCGCCATCACAAACGCGCCGAAAACGTACGGTTGTATGAACGTCGGATCGAGATCGGCGACGATCTCCATCACGTGCCCGATCATGTCGAACTTCTGGTCGGTGAGGCGGTGCTCGCCGTAGTACTGGATGCCGCGCAGCCAGGCGATGTCCGCGGCCGCCGTCTCGTATCCGAGCGAAGCCTCGCGGACCATGAGGCCGGACGGATAGAAGAGGAGCTCGTCCTGCTGGGAAAGCGGGAGGCGGCCCTTCGCCACTTCGTGAAGGCCATTCGCTCCGGCAAGGAGAACGACCGCGACCAGGACCGGCGCCAGCACTCCCGCTCGAGAGAGGGTTTCCATCAGCGGAACTCCCGTCGCTCGAAGATCGCGGTGGCCGCGGCCAGGAGCGCCCCCGCGTACAGAACTCCGTAGGACGCGGCGAACGCGAGCCGCTCGGGCGGCACGGGGACGCCGTGCGTGACGAGCGCCCTCGCGTTGAAGACCGCGAGGTGCGGGACGAGCCAGTAGAAGAATCCCGCCACGAGGGTAACCACCGGCGCCCCGCCGTGATCCCCGAAGTAGAGAATCTGCTCGGCGAAGTTTCCGGCGACGATCGCCGCGACGGTGAACAGGGCCGTCAGCCCAGGCGTCGTGAACGAGGAGAAGAAGACGACGAACGCGGTCACGATGCCCAACTCGATCAGCGTCAGGAAGAGCGACTCGAAGATCATCCAGGGCCATGCGCCGTGGACGACCGCGAGGAGCCCGAGGAGCATCACCGTCATCCCGACGAGGAGGAGCCCGGTGGTGGTCCAGAGCCCAAAGAACTTACCGAGGAGAAACTCGACGCGCCGGACGGGCTTCGCCATCACCGCATAGATGGTCCGCCGGTCCAGTTCCTTGTAGAGGAGGCTCGACCCGAGGAAGACGACGAGGAGGGTCGCGAGGAGCGCCGATCCCGCGAGACCGAAATCGGTCACCACCTTCCTGCCTTCACCCAGCGCCAGCGGCGAGAGCACCTGAGACGCTCCCACCAGCGCCACTCCGAAGAGGGCCAGGATGAGGACGATCCGCTCGCGCATCACCTCGCGGAAGGTATTCTTCGCGACCGCGATCATCCGGGTCATGCGCTCAACCCTCCCCCACCGCGAAGGGCGCGGACGAAATGCTCCTCCAGCGTTTCCCGTCGAGGCTCCACCGAGTGAACGAAGATCTTGTCCGAGATCAGCGCGCCCAAGGCTTCCTGGAGCGCCGGACCGTCCGAAACGCGGATCACCCGGCGCGTTCCCGCGGCCTCCACGGTGTAGCCCCGGGCGCGGAGCGCGACCGCCGTCGCTTCCGGCAGGGACTCGACGGCGATCTCCCATTCGCGGACGCCGGTCGCGAGGAGTCCCCGCACCGGCCCCACCTCGAGGAGTTTCCCCGCGTTCATGATTCCGATCCGGTCGCAGATCGTCTCGGTCTCCGCCAGCACGTGGCTCGACATCAGGATTGTGGCGCCGCGCGCCCGCTCCTCGCGCAAGACCTGCTTCGCCTCGGCGCGCCCGATCGGATCGAGTCCCGACATGGGCTCGTCCAAAATCAGAAACGTCGGCTCGTTGAGGAGCGCCTGGGCGAAACCCAACCGCTGGGTCATCCCCTTGGAGAACTTCCGGAGCGGCTTCTTCGCGTGCGCGGCCAGTCCGAACCGTTCCAGGAGCGTCTTGCCGCGCTGACGCGAGGTGCGCCCGTCGAGGCCGAACAGCGAGCCCGCGAGCTCGAGGTATTCCACGGCCGTGAGGTGATCGTAGAAGCACGGGTTCTCGGGCAAGTACCCCAGCCGGCGCCGGGCCGCGGGTTCCCGAGGATCCCGGCCGTCGACGAGAATCGACCCGCCGGTCGGCCTGGCGAGCCCGAGAACCAGCTTGATCGTCGTCGTCTTGCCCGCGCCGTTCGGGCCCAAGAGCCCGAAGATCTCGCCGCGGTTCAACGTGAGCGAGAGTTCCGTGACCGCGGTGAATGGCCGCAGGGTCATGGGATCTCGATAGGTCTTTGTGACGCCGTCCAGCCGGAGCACGGGGAGGGGTTCGACCTCCCGAATCGTCCGCTCGGCAACGCCGATCCGCCCCTGCGCATCGGCGCTCATACGCTCAACCATCTCCATCTCCCCCCGGTCCGCCGGCCCGACCCATCCCTGGTCGGGCGCCTTTTCCTTTAGCCGTTCGTCAGCTGCAGCGTGAGCAGCGCCGTCTTGCCATAGCCCTTGATCGTGTAGCCGGTCGTGGCGACGGGGTTGGAACCGTAACGGCCCTGAGCCGCGGGATCCGCGCCCCAGAGAGGAGCCTCGTTCGCGACGCCCGAAAATGGGTTGGTCGGCCACGTGCCGCTCGGCATGTTCGCCTGGACCGCGGCCGCGTTCGCCGCCACCGGATACGTGCCGGTGTTCTTGACCGCGTAATCCTCGATCGCGAGTTGGAAGCTGTGCATGTTCGCCTTCACGCTCGCCTCGCGAGCGCGGTTTTGCATCGCGACGAAGTTCGGAATCGCGATTGCCGCAAGAATCCCGATGATCACCACCACGATCATCAGCTCGATCAGTGTGAAACCCTTGTCGCTGCGCAACATATCGGCTCTCCTTCCGTTGCCTTGAAGTAGGACCATCGCCGCGTGGTCACCGGGACCACCTCAGTCTATGTAGGGCAAGAGCCGTGCCACGCCCTACTGGTGTCCTGATAGCCACTTGGGGCCGTTTCGGGCCCGAAAAAGAAGGGCGGCAGCCCCTTGGTACCGGGATCTGCCGCCCGCAGTTCAGCTACTGGTTAGCCGTTGGTCAGCTGCAGCGTAAGCAGCGCGGTCTTTCCGTAGCCCTTGATCGTGTAGCCGGTCGTAGCGACAGGGTTGGCACCATAACGACCCTGAGCCGCCGGATCCGCGCCCCAGAGAGGGGCCTCGTTCGCGACGCCCGTGAACGGGTTCGTCGGCCACGTACCGCTCGGCATGTTCGCCTGGACGGTCGCAGCGTCAGCCGCCACCGGATACGTACCCGTGTTCTTGACCGCGAAGTCCTCGATCGCGAGCTGGAAGCTGTGCATGTTGGCCTTCACACTCGCCTCGCGGGCGCGGTTCTGCATGGCAACGAAGTTCGGAATCGCGATCGCCGCCAAGATACCGATGATCACAACCACGATCATCAGCTCGATCAGGGTGAAACCTTTCGCGTTGCGAATCATGACTGTTCTCCTTTCGAGTTTGGCCGTCCTTAGCCGTTCCTGAGCTGCAATGACAACACAGCGCTCTTGCCGTAACCTTTGATGGTGTAGCCCGCGACCGTCGCCGGGTTCACGCCGAAGCGGCCCATCGCAGCCGGATCCGCGTCCCAGAGCGGGGACTCATCAGCCACGCCCGTGAACGGATTGGTCGGCCACAAGCCTTTCGGCATGCTTGTCTTCACCGTTGCGGCGTCCGCCGCCACCGGATAGGTTCCCTGGCTCTTCGTCGCGAAATCCTCAATCGCCATCTGGACCGTATGCATGTTCGCTTTCACGCTCGCTTCGCGTGCGCGGTCCTGCATTTCGATGAAATTTGGAATCGCAATCGCCGCCAGCACTCCGATAATCACAACGACGATCATCAACTCGATCAATGTGAAACCCTTTGAGTCTCGGACCACGGTTCAACACCTCCCTTCGCTCCAGTCATCCATGACCGGGTTCTTGCGCGTTTCGTTACCCATGTGTCAGAGCAACGTCCATGCCATGGATAATTTCGCGCCGGCTCGCGCGGGCATCTGCGAGTGATTACACGCTTTGCCCGCGGAGGGAGGGGTGCTGAGGGAGGGCCACCATCACCAAAAAGGGCAACATGCATCGGGGAGGCCCCGCAAACCACAAATTGCAATGTGGAATGGGGGGCCGGTCAAAATGCGGTCGTTACGCCTCTTGTTCGATGCCGTCCCTCTCGTGGAGAAGTCCGTACGAGAGAAGCTTGCGGTAGAGCGTCGACGGATTGATCCCGAGGATCTCCGAGGCCCGCTTCTTCTGTCCGCTGGTGTGGTGGAGCACCTTGAGGATGTACTCGCGCTCCAGCTCGTCGAGGGTCATGTTGGGAGTGTCGATCACGAGGCTCCCGCGGCCCTTGGCCCCTGCCAGGACGTGCTCCGGCAGGTCCTCGGGCGCGATCACGCCGCTCTCGGTCAGGATCACGGCGCGCTCGATCACGTTCTCGAGCTCGCGCACGTTCCCGGGCCAGTCGTAGGCCAGCAGGGCGTCGCGCCCTTCCTTGCTCAGGGTCTTCGGCTCCTTCCCGACCGTCAGCTTCTTCAGGAAGTGCTCGACCAGCACCGGGATGTCGTCCCTGCGCTCGCGGAGCGCCGGGAGGCGGATCGGGATGACGTTGAGGCGGTAGTAGAGATCGGCGCGGAAGCGGTTCTCGGACACCGCCCGCTCCAGGTCGGCGTTGGTGGCGGCAATCAGCCGCACGTCGATCTTGAGCGGCTTGGTCCCGCCGACCGGGATGATCTCCCGCTCCTGAAGCGCGCGCAGCAGCTTCACCTGGGTCGCCGGGAGGGTCTCCCCGACCTCGTCGAGGAAGAACGTGCCTCCGCCCGCCACCGCGAAGAGGCCTTCCTGGTCGCGCACGGCGCCGGTGAAGGAGCCCTTCACGTGACCGAAGAGGTTCGACTCGAGCAGGTCCTTGGGTAGGGCGCCGCAGTTGATGGAGACGAACGGACCGTCCGCCTTCCGGCTGAGATAGTGGATCTCGCTTCGCGATCAGCTCCTTGCCGGTCCCGCTCTCGCCGTCGATCAGGATCGTGGAGTCGGTGTCGGCGACCTTCTCGACCAGCTTCAGCACCTTCTGGATCTGCTCGCTGTGCCCGATGATCTCCTTGGATCGTCCGTCCGCTTGAGCTGGCGCTTGAGAAGCACGTTCTCCGACTGCACCCGCCGCATCGCCAGCGCGTTCTTGATGACCAGGCGTGATCTCGTCGTTCTTGGCGCTCTTCTCGAGGTACTGGTACGCGCCGCGGTTCAGAGCCTCGATCGCCGACTTCTGCGACGCGAAGGCGGTCCGGATCACGACCGGAATGCTCGGGTCGATCTTCTTGACGCCCGAGAGCACGCCGAGACCGTCGATCTCTCCCGGCATCTTGATGTCGGTGATCACGACGTCAAAGCTTTCCTCCTCGGCATGCTGTAGGGCGTCCCTGCCCGACCGCGCGACGCGAACCTCGTAACCCTCCTTGGACAGGAGGATCGAGAGGAACTGCACCATGCTCTCTTCGTCGTCTACGATTAGGATTCTCTCGCCGGCCACAGGACCATCCTCGCTCTAGAGAGGGTTATGCCGCGTGCGCGACCGTACGCGCCGGACTGTCCACCTGGGGAATCGACAGTCGCATCGTCGTCCCCACGCCGATCCGGCTCTCGACATCCAAACGTCCGCCATGGCGCTCCACGATCCGGTTGGCGATCGCCAGCCCGAGACCGGTACCGCCCTGCTTGGTGGAAAAAAACGGCTCAAACACCTGATCCACGTCCTTGGGCGCGATCCCCTCGCCCGTGTCGGTGAATTCCAGCACGGCCCGCCGAACGCCGGACCGCCCCCACGCGCCTGGGCTGCGCTGATCCTCGCGGATCACCACGGTGACCGTCCCGGACTCCGGAATGGCCTCCAGCGCGTTGATCAAAAGATTCGTCATCACCTGCTTCATCTGGTCGAAATCCACCCGGATCCAGACCGGCGAATGCGGGCCGTCCAGCGACACGCGCTTGCCCGCCCCCGCGCTCGGGTGGCGCCGCGCGAGCTCGATCGACTCGGCCGCGAGCGCCGCCGCCTCCACCGTCTCGGCCTTGAGCGGCCGCTCGCGCGCGTATTCCAGAAGCTCCGAGATGAACCGCTCCAACCGCTCCGACTCCCGGACCACGAGATCGAGGAGCCGCGCGTTCTCCCCTTCGACGTGGAGCTCCTTCTGAAGCACCTCGACGGAGCCGCTGATCGGGTTCAGGCAGTTCCGGATCTCGTGCGCGATTCCCGCCGAGAGCGCCCCGATCGCGGCCAGGGTTTCGCCACGCCGGATCCGCTCCTCCAGGGCCTTCACCTCTGAGAGGTCCTGGAACAGCGCGATCACGCCCCGGCGCTCGCCGGCCGCGCCCAGGAGGAGGCTCGTCGAGATCCCGAGCGGCACCGTCCGTCCGTCTTTCGTCGACACCGTCACCTCAAACCGCGTCCCCTCGGCGCCGCGCTCCAGCGCCTCTCTCAGTCGTGACGCAAAGGCCTCGAGTCCCGGCCCGAACGACTCCATGTAGTGCTTCCCCTGCACCGCCGCCGGCGGAACCCCGAAGATCTCCGCCGCGGCCCGGTTCCAATGCCGCACCGATCCGCCCGCGTCGATCGTGGCGAGTCCGCTCGAAAGGTTCTCGAGGATCGTCTCCGTGTCGAAGAGCGCCCGGTTCAGCTGATCCCGGGCCTCGTCCAGCGCGACCCGCCCCTGCCGTAGCGATCGCCCGATCGTTCCGCCGATCGTCCCGACCACGAAGAAGAGCGGCACGTAGAGGATCAGCCGAACCCGCAGCGCGGGCTCGCTCAGTCGCTCCGTGAGCCCGTACGCCATCGGCAGAACCAGCCCGCCGATCTCCGTGACGTAGAACGCCGTGTACGCCACGGTCGCCGCGGCGGCGAAGAGAAGCCCTCCCCGCACCGTGAGAAAGATCCCGCCCATCAGCGGCGCCAGCAGAAACAACGGCGCGAACGGGCTCGACGTCCCCCCGGTAAAGAGGAGCAGATACGAAATCACCGCGACATCGACCAGAAACTGCGTCGTGAGCAGGGCGTTCACTTCCGCCCCGCTCTTCGCCGCGTGGTGGTACGCCACCGCCAATCCGGCCGACAGAACCACCAGGAACGCGAACGGGTAGTGCCGGCTCAGGCTCAGACCGGAGTCCGAGAACGCCACGGCCATCGCGGCCACGAGCGTGATGAGCGCCATCCGGCCAATGACGACCGCCCGGACCGCCTGGCGTAGCCCGGGGTCCGTCTCCGACTGTAGGGACCGTGCGGTCCCGGGCTCCGGCCGCTTAGTGGCCGCCGGCGACCACGTTGACCAGCTTGAACATCGGCAGGTACATGGCGACGACCATGCCGCCGACGACAGTCGCCCATGAACACGATCATGATCGGCTCGATGATCGACGTCAGCGTGTCGACGGCCGTGTCGACCTCGTCGTCGTAGAAGACGGCGATCTTGGTGAGCATCTCGTCGAGCGCGCCGGTCTCCTCGCCGACCGAGATCATCTGCACCACCATCGGCGGGAACACGCCCGACTGGCGTGAGCGGCGCGGAGATCGTCTCGCCCTCGCGGATCGAGGCGCGGGCGGCCATGATGGCCTCCGCGATCACCTTGTTGCCCGCGGTGCGGGCCGTGATCTCGAGCCCGGTCAGGATCGGCACGCCCGAGGCGATCAGGGTGCCGAGCGTGCGCGTGAAGCGCGCGACGGCGCCCTTGCGCAGCACGTCGCCGAGCACCGGCATCTGGAGCATGAGCTGTCGATCTGCCGCTTGCCGCCCTCGGTCGCGTAGTAGCGCTTCAAGGCGACGACGAAGACGACGAGCGAGCCCGAGCACGATCACCCACCAGAAGCCTCGGAGGAAGTCCGACAGGGCCATGCACGATCTTGGTCGGCAGCGGCAGCTCGCCGCCGAAGTCGGTGAACATCTTGGCGAAGGTCGGGATGATGAAGATGAGCATGAAGGCCGTGGCCGCCAGCGCGACGGTGAGCACGACCGCCGGGTAGACCATCGCGCCCTGGACCTTGCGCTTGAGCGCGTCGGCCTTCTCGATGTAGGTCGCGAGCCGCATCAGGATCTCGTCCAGCACACCGCCCGCCTCGCCGGCCGCGACCATGTTGCGGAACAGGTCGTCGAAGACCTTCTGGTGCTCCTGCCGAGCGCGTCGGCCAGCGTCGAGCCGGCCTCGACCTCGCGCGTGATCTCGGCGATGATCGCGCGCGAAGGTCGGCTTGCTCGGCTGCTTGGCGAGGATGTCGAGGCACTGCACCAGCGGCAGACCGGCGAGATCATGGTCGCGAACTGGCGCGTGAAGATCGCCAGGTCCTTGGTGCGTGACCGGCCGGGCCCAGCGTCGGCATGCGTGAAGCTGCAGCTCCTTCGGCTTCTCGCGGACGGAGGTGACGAGGATCCGCTTCTTGCGCAGCGCGGCGAGGGCCTCGTCCTGGCGTGTCGACCTCGATCTCGCCGGTCTGGGTCTCCCCCGCGAGCGTCCGGCCCTTCCAGACGATAGACAGGCACGATGCTTCCCCCTCAGTGCGGTTAGTACGTCGGGACGTGCACCCCGACCTTGCCGAGCATCCCTTCGAGCTCCGTCACGTCGGCGCTGCGCGCGAGCGCGTCCTCCAGCGAGATGTACTTGTTGGCGACGGCCTGGAAGAGCGCCTGGTTCATCGTCTGCATGCCGTACTTCTGCCCGCCTGCATGAGGCTGTAGATCTGGTGCGTCTTGCCCTCGCGGATGACCGCCGTGATCGCCGGGGTGCAGACCAGCACCTCGGCGCACATCACCCGGCCCGCGCCGCTGGCGCGTGGGATCAGCTGCTGCGTGACCACGCCCTCCAGCACGAACGCGAGCTGGGTGAGCATCTGCTGCTGCTGGTCCGGCCGGGAACACGTCGACGATGCGGTTGATCGCCTCGTAGCGTCGAGTTGGTGTGCAGCGTCGCGAAGACCAGGTGCCCGGTCTCGGCGATGGTCAGCGCCGCCTCGATCGTCTCGAGATCGCGCATCTCGCCGATCAGGATGACGTCCGGGTCCTGGCGCAGCACGTACTTGAGCGCGGTCGGGAACGACGTCGGTGTCGGCGTCGACCTCGCGCTGGTTGACGATGCACTTCTTGTGGTGGTGGATGTACTCGATCGGGTCCTCGATCGTGATGATGTGGCCCGCCCGGGTCGCGTTGATCTGGTCGATCATCGCCGCGAGCGTCGTCGACTTGCCGCTGCCGGTCGGCCCGGTGACCAGGACCAGGCCCTTCTGCTTCGTCGGTGAAGTCGCGCACGACCGGCGGCAGCCCGAGCTTCTCGCACGACAGGATCTCGTACGGGATCTGCCGGATCGCCATCGAGATCACGCCGCGCTGCAGGAAGACGTTGGCGCGGAAGCGGGACAGGCCCTTGAACGCCGAACGAGAAGTCCAGCTCCTTGGTCGTCTCGAAGCGCTTGCGCTGCTCGTCCGAGAGCACGCTGTAGGCGAGCTGCTGCGTCATCTCGGGCGTCAGCGGCGCGTGCGCCATGGCGGTGATCGGACCCGTCGACGCGGAACTGCGGCGGCACGCCGGCGGTGAGGTGGAGGTCCGACGCCCTCCGCTTGATCATGTCCTCGAGCAGCTGGCGCAGCGAGACCACGTTCTGTCCTCCTCCGGTCGCGCGCGGCTACCGTTGTCGGCCGCCGTCTCCTTGAGCACTTCCTCGGCCGTCGTGATCCCGTGCTTGAGCTTCTGCAGCGCGTCCGCGCCGCAGGGTGAGCATTCCCTCCGCCATCGCCTGCTTCTTGATCTCGCTGGCCGAGGCCCGGTCCAGGATCAGGTCCCGGACCTTCGGGGTGATCGGCATGACCTCGTAGACGCCCGGGCCGGCCCTTGTAGCCGGTGTTGTTGCAGTCGACGCAGCCCTTCCCCTCCTTGAAGTTGACCTTCCGGGCCTCCTCCTCGCTGAGCCCCAGCTCGCGGAGCACCTCGGGGTGGAGCTTCACGTCGGCTCTTGCACGACGTTGCAGACCCGGCGCACCAGCCGCTGGGCCAGGATCAGGTTCACCGAGGACGCGACGAGGAACGGCTCGATGCCCATGTCGACCAGTCGGTTGATCGTGCTCGGGGCGTCGTTGGTGTGCAGCGTCGAGAGCACGAGGTGGCCGGTGAGCGCCGCCTTGACCGCGATCGAGGCGGTCTCGAGGTCGCGGATCTCGCCGACCATGATGATGTTCGGGTCCTGGCGCAGGAACGCGCGGAGCGCGGCGGCGAAGGTGAGGCCCGACGTCCTCGTTCACGAGGACCTGGTTGATCCCGTCGAGGTTGTACTCGACCGGGTCCTCGGCGGTCATGATGTTCACCTCGGGCGTGTTGATCTGCGAGAGCGCCGAGTAGAGCGTCGTCGTCTTGCCGCTTCCCGGTCGGTCCGGTCACCAGCACCATGCCGTAGGGCTTCGCGATCGCGCGGGTGAACTCCGTCGAGCGCCGAGTCCTCGAAGCCGAGCTTCTTCAGGTCGATGTTCAGGTTCCCCTTGTCGAGAATACGCATCACGATCTTCTCGCCGAAGATCGTGGGCAGGGTCGAGACGCGCAGGTCGATGGTCCGCGTCCGAGCACCGTGATCTTGATGCGGCCGTCCTGCGGCACGCGCCGCTCGGCGATGTCGAGCTCGGCCATGATCTTGAGGCGCGAGATGATCGCGGCCTTGAACTTGAACGGCGGCGACATCATCTCGTAGAGCACGCCGTCGATGCGGAAGCGCACGCGCAGCGTCTTCTCGTAGGGCTCGATGTGGATGTCGGTGGCGCCCTTGCGCACGGCGTCGGCGATCAGCGAGTTCACCAGCTTGACGACCGGCGCCTCCTCGGCCTCGCCGAGGAGCGTGACGTCCGGCGTGTCGTCCTGCTCCTCCTCGACGACCTCGAGCTCGTCCTCCATGCCCTTCATCACGTCGGCCATCGTGCCGGCGGAGTCGTAGGCCTTGTCGATCGCCTTCTTGATCGCCGCTTCGGACGCGACGCACGGCTCGACCTCGTAGCCGGTGATGAACTTGATGTCGTCGATGGCGAAGATGTTGGTCGGGTTGGCCATCGCGACCGTCAGCCGGCGCCCGGTCGCGGGACACCGGGACCACCTGGAACTTGTTCGCGACGTCGCCGGGAAGGAGCTTCACGACGGCCGGATCGGGCACGAAATTCGCCAGATCCACCGCCGGCACCCCATAAAGCTCAGAGAGGAACTTGGATAGGTCTTCCTCTTTGATCGCGCCGAGCTTCACCAGAGCGGAAATGAGATTCCCGCCGCCGGTCTTGACCTGAAGCTGGGCCTTTTGAAGCGCCTCTGGGGTGATGACCTGCGCTTCCAGCAGCTTGAGACCAATGTTGTCCTGCTGCACGCTCTTGGCCCTCTATGTCGTTCCAGCTCGAATCGGTGGGTGCCCGCGTCAGAGGCAGGGGTATGGCCAGGAGACGTTTCGCAAGAGAGGTGCCACCGGCCGAGGATGGACGGCGGTTCCAACGGATCACCCGAAGGGAGCGGAACTTAGGCGTTGGGGACACGAACGGAGGAGACCGCGCGGCGGTGCATCCTGCCGCGCCTCTTGCAGATTGCCCTGCTCAGTTTGCGATCGGCGATCCGGAATCGGCCGGCGAGCCCGGCTCGATCAGGAAGGGACGGATGCGGCCGAGGATGCGCGGGCCGATGCCGGGGACACGAAGGAGCGAATCGGGACTACGGTAGGGTCCGTGGGACCGCCGGTCCGCGGCGATCCGCGCGGCCAAGGTGGGGCCGATCCCGGGGAGCCGCGTTAGCTCGGCCGGCGTGGCCCGGTTCAAATCAATGCGCGCCGGCGTGAGAGGGGGTGACCCACGCCTGGCTGCCGGTCCGGCGCTTCCCGAGGCCGACGGACCCGAGCCGCCCCGACCCGAGTTGCCCGAGGTTACGCCCGGTGCGAGCGCCTCCGCCTTAGGTCGCGCCCCCCGATCGCGCGCCGCCCGGTCCTTCGATTCCAGCGATTCCACCAGGTCCGCGAACCGCACCTCATGGGTTCGCCTCCAGTCCCGGAACGCTCCTCCCACGAGCAACGACGCGAGCACGAACGCGAGCCCCGCGCGCATCTCTCTCCCCCACACGGCCCCTCCCGTCAGTCAAACAAATACCAGACGATTCCGAAATGAAACGCGCGCTCCGGCATCAGCACCGGCTGGCCGAACGAGATGTCGTACACGGCGCTCGCGACCTTGCGGTCGGACATGTTCTCGAACTGTAGGAAGGCCCCGGCCGGGCCGAAATCCGCGCGCGCGGACAGATCCGAAATCGCTCCTCCCGGCTCGTGGATGAGCCCCTCGCGCGGTCCCTGAACGTGAAGGTCGTAGCCCAGCTCGATCGGCAGGTCGCCTTTGAAGAACGTGACGCGGATGTCCGCGGACAATTCGCCGCCGTACTGGGGGGGCGACGAGCTGCCGGGGGCCGACGACGTCCATGCCGCCCGTGCCCCAGGCGAGGGCGCGCAGCTTGATGAGCCCGGGTTGAAACCGAACGCCGAACGCGCCGTAGGATCTCCAGCCGTCGCCGCGACGCTCCGCGCGCGTGTCCACGAACAGGGTGTCCACGGTGTCGCGAAGGTAGAGATCCCAGCCGAAGTCGTTGTGCAGCCGGCGGACCGACCCCTCCCCTTCGAGGACGAGCTGCCGCGAGACGTTGTAGCTTCCGCGCGCGAGGCCGCCGGCAAGGATCCGCGGGTCCAGGGTTGGGTCCCCGGATCGCTCGATGCGAAGGTTCCGGCTGAATTGAAAGACGTTTTGGCGCGACGAGGACGCGGTCCGGCGACATGAGATCTACCCACGAAGGCCGCTCGTTCGCCCACTCCAGATCCAGCCGGCCCCTCGCGCGGCCGCCTTCTCCCCAGATGGACCCGCGTCCGCCGACGAAGGCCGATTCGGTCTCGCGCCAATTCGCGGTCGCGTCGAGCGCCACGCCCGCGCTCGGCGAAAGCGCGCGCTTGAGTCCCGCCGCGGCCTTGATCTCCTCCCGGCGCGGCTGGAAGAGCGGGCTCTCGTCCACGCGATAGACGATCCGGCGCGACGATGCGTCCACCGAGGCGCGCGCCGTCCATTTGGGATTGAGATCGAGGCGCCCGTCCCAGGCCGCCGACACGCCCGGAAACTCCCACCGCTCCCGGCCGCCGCGCACCTCCACGCGCGTCCGCTTCGCGTTTCCTCCGCGAACGGTCCATCGGCTTTCCCAGCGCTCGCCCGCGCTCCGCGCATGAAGCGTGAGGTCGCGCGAGCTGATCTCCGCGCGGGACGGCTCGAGGGTGAGATCGCTCGTCAGCGAGTCGACCGCGTACGCCTCGTCTTCGAGGCTCCAGTTGAAGATGGAGCCCTCGATCCAAAGGGTGTGCCCCAGCACGCGAGGGAGCCCGGCGGCGAGGGCGTAGCGGGAGGAGACTCCGCGCTGAAACGGCGACGCGCCGTCGGCCTCGTGCCTCGCGTAGGAGCCGCCCACGCCCTTCAGAATCTCCGGGGAGACGAAGCGGGCGCCCGTGTCGAGCACACCGCCTTCCCCCGAGCCGAAGTAGAGAGCGCTCTTCGTGCGCTTCGCGCGTCCGCCCTCGCCCGGCATCACGCGCGTGAACGATCGGTCCGCTTCCGGACGCGCCAGAAGGCTGCCCGCGTCGAGGAACGGCCCAGGGGCCAGATCGTTCTTCAGAGTCGGTGAGGTCGAGCGTCTCCACCCCGTCGGCGCGCGGATTGTCCACGGCAACTCCGAGGTCGAACACGCCGATGCCGAACAGGGTGGCCGAGAAAAGCGTGGCGTCGGTGGCGACGTCGGCCACGTAGCCCGTGGGCTCGCTGCGGATCCTGGACCCCGTGTCGGGAACCGAAAGAGACCCCGTCGCCGAGCCGAACGTGGGCAGCTCGAGCAGGAGGCTCCCGCGCCGGCCGCGCGTCGCCCGCTCCAGGGAGACGTCGCCCCGCTTCCGTTGTTCCTCGAAGTCGACGGACGAAAGGGGTCGCGCCGCGTTCGACGCGGCGGCCGGCGTGCCGGACGTGTCGACGGGGGCTGCCCCTTCCTGGACGATGAGCATCGTATCGCGATAGACCTCCATGCGCGGAGGCGGGCTTGGAGCGAGCGTCGAGTCCGGCGCGGACGGAGCCGGCGCGGGCGGAGCGTCCGCCGCCTGGGCCGCGGCCACGATGGACGGCCGGGCCGCCGCGATCGAGAGCAATGCCGCCGCGAACAGAAGCGCCGCGAGCGTTGCTCCCTGGGCGCGATTCGCGGTCACGCGTTGACCCGACCGGCGCCCGCGGGATGGCGGCTCAGCCAAGGAAACGCCGCGCTGCCGAGCACCAGGAAGAGGACCGCGTTCGAGCCGACGTGCTGGAGGGACGGGATCGCGCCGAGCGCGAGCGTCGCGGGCACCGACCCGAAGACAACCCCCTGCGCCACGTTCGTCAGAGTGTCGTAGGCGAGGGTTCCGACGATCCCCGAGATCAGGAGGAGAGCGGAGCGGGTCCGCGCGCCGGCCGGGGCTCGATTGGGCGCTCCCGCCGCGCCCTGTCTCGGCGCGAGCCACCGCCCGACGATTCCTCCAAGGGCACCGATCAAAGCTCCTCCCAGAACCTGCGCGACGAGCACAAGCGGGTGGGGCGGACCGTAGGGATTTCCCACGCTGAAGACCAGGCGGGCCACGCCGCCCACCCACGCGCCCCAAGCCGGACCCAAGAGGGCCCCAGACAGGAACACCGCCACGCTGAATAGCTCCACAAAGAAGAGATAGGGGAAGAGAATCAGCTTCGCGTAGCCGCACGCGACGGAGAAGGCAATGAGGGCGGCGCTTCGGACGGCGGTTCGCATCGGGTTGGAACGAGCGTGGACGCTACCAGATGGCGCCACGCGAGCGCAATCGGAACGTCGGAGGCGCGGCGCCGTGGGGGAGCGGCCCGCGCTGGGGCACGGCGGCCGCGGCGAAAACCGGGCCGGCGGGTTCTATCTCAGCGGGGCGAGCGTATCGGTCGACGGGAGCGAAGCGCCTCGTCGAGCGGAGCCAGCATGCTCTCCGGCACCGCGGCGCATCCGATCGACACGTCGGGCGTGCGCTCGCCGTGGTAGTCGGATCCGCCGGTCATGAGCAGATTGTGCCGCCGGGCGATCTCCTGATAGCGCGCGATGTCGGCCGGCCCGTGCTTGGAGTGCCAGACCTCGATCCCGTCGAGCCCGCGGCGCACCCATCCCGCGATGAGGTGGTCGCGGTTCAAGGTCCCGGGATGCGCGAGGGCGGTCACCCCTCCCGCGTCCCGCACGATCGAGACCGCCTCCTCCAGCTTCACCGCGGCCTTGGGAACGTAGGCGGGCGCGTGATGCCCGAGATACCGCTGGAACGCCTCGTGGAACGTCTCCACGTGGCCTCCGCGCATGAGCGCCTCCGCCACGTGCGGACGGCCGAGCGCCCCGCCATGGGCGATCTCCTCCACATCCTCCATCGCGATCCGGATGCCAAGACCCTTGAGGCGCGCGAGGATCTTCCGCGCCCGTTCGCGCCGGGCGTCCCGGTACTGGTTCAGCGCCGCGTTGAAACCCTTGTCCGTCGGATCGAACCCGTAGGCGAGGAGGTGGACGTCGAACTCCGACTCGCTGACCGACAGCTCGACGCCGGACAGCACGCGGATCCCAGCACTCTTCGCCCGCTCCTCGGCCGCAGGGATGCCGTCGATGGAGTCGTGGTCCGTGAGCGCCAGGACGCGGACTCCGTTCCGCTCGGCCATGGCCACGACGGTTTCCGGCGGATACGACCCGTCCGAGGCCGTGGAGTGGAGATGGAGATCGATCGACGAAGCGGCCATCAAGAGCCGCGGGCGGAGGTGATGCGGAGGTTCAGCTCGCGGATCTTGGCAGCCACCTTGAGGAATTCGTTGTTGAGCAGCGAGACCTCTTCAAAGTGCTGGAGCGACTTCTCCAGATTGCCCAGACGCTCGTACGCCATCCCCAGATGATACCGCAAACTGATGGTCTCATCCGGGCCGTGTCCGGGAAGCTCCAGCGCCCGGGTCAGCTCCTGGGCGGCCGCCGCCGGCTCGTTCTTTTCCAGATAGCAGAGCGCGATCATCTCGAGGCACTTGAGCTCCATGGGGCCGCCCTTCGACGCCACCTGGAACTCGCCGATCGCCTCCTCGTAAAGCCCCATCTCCATGTACGCCATGCCCAGATCGTAGTGACTCTCGTGGTCCTCGCCGGAGATGCTGTTGCTCACCCCCGCCTTGAACTCGTCGATGATCTCCTCGAGGTCCACCAGGCTGTCCGTGCTCGTCGGCTGGTCGTCGCGGACCAGGACCGAGGCCGAGGGACGCTTGGCCGGGATCGAGTCCAGGTCGATCGGACTCGAAGGCGGCGCCGCGCCGTTCAACGCGTCGAGACGCGCCACGCGCTGCCGGGCCCGGTTGTTGTTCGGGTCGAGCTCCAGCGTGCGGATGTACTCCGCCCGCGAGAGCGCCCACTCTTCCTGGCTCAGGTAAAGCTCCGCCAGATCGAAACGCGCCTTGCCTTCGCCCGCGCGATCCTCCGCCTGGACCGTGATGTCGACCAGCCGCCGGAGCGCCGCTTCGTGCTGGGGCATTACTTGCAGGAGCGAATCCAGCAGTGACCGGGCACGAATCAGATCGCTCCGGAAGAACGCGAGCTCGGCGGCCTTCCAGAACTCCTCGGTCGCCATCTCGCGGTTGCCGGCGCTCAGGTATTGCGCGGCCAGATCCTCGTGCCGCGGCGGCGCGGGCTCCGCGGGCGGCGGCACGGGCTCGGCCGCCGGCGGCGGCGGCGCGGGCTCGGCCTGCGGGCCCAGCGTGTCGATGTCGATCATCCGCTGCCCCGACTCTTGAATCAGATTTGCCGGGGAGAGCTCCTCCATCACGCTTCGTGCGGAGGGCTCGTACACATTTCCAACCTGGGCCTGATCCTGGACCGGCGTATCGATGCCGGTTGGCTCCTGGGCCTCGACCTCGGGCTCCGGCTGGGGCTCGGGCTCGGGCGCGGACTTTCCCTTCGAGACGACGACCGACATGCCCGGCGCGAGGGTCGAGGCGCGCTCCCGGAGGCTCCCCGCCTCGTCCATCTCGCCGCGGTGCTCCAGCCGCTCGGCGCGGCGCAGAAGCTCCTTGCCTCCGCGCTCCGGCTGGTCGGCGCGCATGGCGATCTCGATGTACTTCTCGGAGAGATCCACGTTCTCGGGCGAGAGTTGGAGGACCTGGTCGATCACGTCGAGCGCCGCCTCGAAGTCCTGGCGGCGAATCGAGCCCTCGGCGAATTCCAGATAGTGGATCTGGGCGTCGCCGTAGAGACCCTCCTTGGCGTAGAGATTTCCGAGAGAGCGGTGGATTTCGAGATCCTCCTTCGAAATCCGGAGGATCTTCTTGCAGACGGCGATCGCGTTCTTGAACAGCTCGGCCTTGGTGTACTCCTCGATCGCCTGGCGGTAGCGGCGGACCGCCTCCTGCATCGAGCCGCGCTTGGCCAGCAGGTCCGCGACCAGAATGAAGTCGTAGGGGTCCTTGTCGCCGCTGTCGAAGAGCTTTTCGAACTCTTCGAGGGCGGCGTCAATCTTCCCCTGCTGGACGAGCAGCTGCGCCCGCTTCTTGACGGCGAGGTTTCGGTCCACGCGTCTCCCTACGCTCCCTCGTTAGCCCTTACGCGGACGGCACCGCGGCGCCGAATCGGCGACCCGCCTGCTCCACGCACGCGGCGTGCAGCTGCTCCGCCCTGGCCACCGCGCGGCGCGCGCCCGCTTCCAGCTCGACGCGCTCCGACTCGGGAAGCTCGGGCAGGTTGATCCTCACGTTCCACACGGCGCCCTCGGCTCCGGCCCGCGCGAGCCAGGCGGCGACCGCCGCGTCGCTCAGCGCGTTCTCGTTGCCGTACGAAGCCACCGCCTGCAAGTTCTCTAGGACTGTCACGCAGGTCTCGGCCGTCCGAAGCGGCACGCGCGCGGCATTTCGCGCCGCATCGCGGAGCGCCGCCTCGCGCGTCGCGACCTCCTCCGGCGTCCGCTGCGACATCCGGCTCGCGGTGCGGAACGACTCGTAGGCGCGCGCATCCTCGGCCACGAGGTCGAAGAGCTCACCGCGCAGAGACTCGAGCGCCGTCTCCGCGGCGCGCATCCGCTCCTCGTGCTCCGCGTACCGCTTCTTTCCAATCGTCAGGCGCGCGACCATGGTGCCGAGCGCGCCGGCCAGGGCGCCCGCGAGCGCCGACACCGAGCCGCCTCCGGGCGTTGGGGCCGACGACGCCACCTCGCCCAGAAACTCCGGCAACGCCTGCTCGGCCGCGCCCAGGTGGCGCGCCAGCCGGTTCTCCAGAATCTGGTCCCGCGAAAAGTTCTCGAGGCGAAGCGCATGCTCCGCCACGTCGATCAACGCGTCCTGGCACACCAATCCGACCACCTCGCTGCCCACGATCGGGACGCCGTAACGCTCCGCCTCGTCGCGGATCAGCGCAAAGACGCGCTGGACCGGGGTTCCCCAGGTATTGACGAGATTCATCGAGACCTGAACGATGCCCCGCTCGGCCAGGCCAAACCCGAGCGCCTTGACGTAGCGGAGCCCTCCCGTCTGAAACCGAATCGCCTTCGCGATCTTCTTCGCTACTTCGACGTCCTTGGTGCCCAGATTCACGTTGAACGCCAGGAGCGGCAGGCGCGCGCCCACCGCGGTGGCGCCCGCCGTCGGGTGCACCGCGCGCGGACCGAAATCGGGAACCCGCTCGGGATCCGTCGCGATGGTCGCCGCGATTCCCTCAAGCTGTCCCTTGCGCACGTCGGCCAGGTTCTGGCGCGCGGGCCGGGTCGCGGCCGCCTCGTAGAGGTAGACCGGGATCCCCAGCTCGCTGCCGATCCGCTCCCCCGCACGCCGCGCCAGGTCCACGCATCGCTCGATGGAGGTGTTGCCTACGGGCACGAAAGGCACGACGTCGGTGGCCCCCATCCGTGGATGCTCCCCCCGGTGCTGGCGCATGTCGATCAACTTGGTCGCCTCTCGGACACCCCGCAAGACCGCCTCCAAGACGGCCTCCGGCTCCCCCACAAACGTGATCACGGAGCGGTTGTGATCGGCGTTCATCTCCTGATCAAGCAACCGGATCGACCGATCATGCGAAATTTCGGCAGCAATGGACTGAACTACAGACTTATTTCGGCCCTCACTGAAGTTGGGGACGCACTCGACCAGCTCGCTCATGCCTTCTCCTTGGGGATTCGCCGCTCCGGGCGGTGGGATGATTCGATGGTACAACTGACTATTTTATGGCCGTTTATCGGCCTAGCTTCAAGTGCAACTGTGAGGAGATGTCTGCTGGTAGACCAGGCGACCCCGCTTCACAACCGCCTGCACGTGCTCCTCCCCGTAATGGTAGGGGACGTGCCGGTAGTCGGGCGTGCCAAAAAGGCAAAGATCGGCCTGAAACCCTTCCGCGATCCGGCCCAGCCGGGCCCCCTCCCCGACCGCGGCGGCCGCGTTCGCGGTCGCCGCCATCCACGCCTCGGCGGCGGAAAACTTCATCTGGGTGACGGCGAGCGTCAGGGCCATCGACATCGACGAGGACATGTTGCTCCCCGGGTTCCAGTCGGTCGCCAGGGCGACCGCGATCCCGCGCTCGATCATGCGGCGGCCACGCGCGTAGGGTAGCCCGAGGGTGAAGGCGGTGCCCGGAAGGAGCACGGCGATCACGCCGGCGCGCGCCATCGCGTCCAGGCCCGCGTCGGACGCGTGGAGGAGGTGGTCGGCGGACACGGCTCCCACTTCGGCCGCGAGCGCCGCGGCTCCCACGTCGGCGAGCTCGTCGGCGTGGAGCTTGGGTCGAAGCCCGTGCGCCTTTCCGGCGGTCAGGATCTCGCGCGCCTCGGCCACGGTGTACACCCCGCGATCGCAGAACACGTCGCAGAAGCGCGCGAGCTTCGCGCGCGCGACCTCGGGGATCATGGCGCCCGTGAGGAGCGCCACGTAATCGGCGCGGCGATCCCGGAATTCGTCGGGGACCTCGTGCGCGCCGAGGAACGTCGGAATCACTTCGACCGATGGGGCCTGGCCCTGAAGCGCGCGAAGCTGTTTCAGCTCCGCCTCGAGCGAGAGCCCGTAGCCGCTCTTCGCCTCGACGGTGGTGATCCCCTGCGCGAGAAGGCGCGACGAGCCGGACCGCGACCTTCGCACGCAGGTCGTCTTCCGAGATCGCGCGCAGCTGCCGGACGCTCGAGCGGATGCCTCCGCCGCGGGCCGCGATCGCCTCGTAGCTCTCGCCGCGGGCGCGCGCGTCGAACTCCATCTCGCGGCCGCCCGCGAACGGAAGGTGCGTGTGCGCGTCCACGAATCCGGGAGCGAGGAGACGGCCGCCCGCGTCGAGGACCTGGGCGGCTTCCTTCTCGGGGAACTTCGCGAGAACCTCGCGGGTGGGGCCGACGGCGGCGATTCGCTCTCCCGTCACGGCGACGGCCGCGTCGGCCAGGAGACGCGGCTGATCGAGCGCCGGCCCGAGAAGCGGCGTCGACGCCCGCGGGCGCGGTGAGGAGCTGGGCGGCGGAGTGGACGAGCAGGTCGGACTTCACGCCGTTTGCCTTCGAAACGGCCGGCGACCGGCGCGGATCGAGATCATCCTTCGCGCGGAATCCGAAGCTTATGCCTCTTCGCGGCGGCCTTCGCTTCCGGATAGCCCGCGTCGGCGTGACGCCACACTCCGGTCGCGGGATCGTTCGTGAGGACGCGCTTCAAGCGGGCCAGCCCGGACGGTGTCCCGTCGGCCACCATCACCACGCCCGCGTGAATCGAGTTGCCGATCCCCACCCCGCCGCCGTGATGGACCGAAACCCAGGATGCGCCGGATACCGCGTTCAAGAGCGCGTTCAGGATCGGCCAGTCGGCGATCGCATCGCTCCCGTCCCGCATCGCCTCGGTCTCGCGATAGGGCGAAGCCACGGATCCGCAGTCCAGGTGGTCGCGGCCGATCACGATCGGCGCCTCCACCTCGCCGCGCTCGACCAGACGGTGGAGCGCCTCGCCGAAGCGCTCGCGCTCCCCCATGCCCAGCCAGCAGATGCGCGCCGGAAGTCCCTGAAACTGGACGCGCTCCCCCGCGAGGCGGATCCAGCGCTGGAGCGGCTCATTATCCGGGAAATAGCTCGAGCGCGGTCCGGTCGGTCGCGGCGATGTCCTTGGGGTTGCCCGAGAGCGCGACCCAGCGGAACGGTCCCTTCCCCTCGCAGAACAGCGGCCGGATGAATTCCGGCACGAACCCCGGAATCCGAAACGCGTCCTCGACGCCGGCGCGTTTCGCCTGGCCGCGAATGTTGTTGCCGTAGTCGAACGCGACTGGCGCCCTGGTCTTGGAACAGGCGCATGGCGCGGACGTGGATCGCCATCGATTGAAGCGCGCGCTCGACGTAACCGGCCGGATCGGACACGCGGAGCGCGAGCGCCTCGGAGAGCGGGATCCCCGCCGGCACGTAGCCGTTCAGCTCATCGTGCGCGGACGTCTGATCGGTCACCAGATCGGGCCGCGCGCCGCGGCGATAGAGCTCGGGAAGCACTTCCGCGGCGTTCCCCACCAGCGCGACCGAAAGCGGCTTGAGCCCGCGGACGGCCTCCTCCACCCAGCGGAGCGCTTCGTCCAGCGACGTGGTGCTCTTGTCGACGTACCGGGTTTCGACCCGCCGCGCGACGCGGGACGGATCCACCTCCACGGCGAGACACACCCCTTCGTTCATGGTCACGGCGAGCGGCTGCGCGCCGCCCATGCCGCCGAGTCCGGCGGTGAGCGTCCAGCGGCCCCGCAGCGTTCCCTTCCAGTGGCGCCGCGCGGCCTCGGCGAAGGTCTCGTACGTGCCCTGAAGAATCCCCTGGGTCCCGATGTAGATCCAGGAACCGGCCGTCATCTGTCCGTACATCGTGAGCCCCTTCGCCTCGAGCGCCCGGAACTCGTCCCACGTCGCCCACGCGGGCACCAGAAGCGAGTTCGCGATCAGGACGCGGGGCGCGTCCGGGTGCGTGCGGGCGATCCCGACCGGCTTCCCCGATTGAACGAGGAGCGTTTCGTCGGTCTCGAGATCGCGGAGCGAGCGCACGATCGCGTGGAAGTCGGGCCACGAGCGCGCGGCGCGCCCCGTGCCGCCGTACACCACGAGGTCCTGCCAGCGTTCCGCCACGTCGGGATCGAGATTGTTCTGAAGCATCCGGAGCGCGGCTTCCTGATGCCAGCCCTTGCACGAGCGGTTGGGACCTCTCGCCGCGCGCACGGGCTCGGCCGGCGGCTCGCCCAGAAGCGGATTTCCGTGCACCATCGCGGAACGACTCACGTCACAACTCCCCCACGCCCGCGGCCGCGGCGGCCGAGCCGTCCGCGATCCACCCGTCGAGCGACTCCAGATCTTGGTCCTGGCGCCGGTCCTCGTCGAGGGCTGGCACCCGTTCGCGAATCCCGGCGTGGAGCCGCTCGAGCGGCGCGCTCGATCGGAGCGGACGAAGGAACTCGATTCCCTGCGCGGCGCACAGAAGCTCGGCCGCCACGATCCGGCGCGTGTTCCGAACGAGTGCGAGCGCCTTGACCGCGGCGTGCATCGCCATGCTGACGTGGTCCTCCTGGCCGGCCGAGGTGGGGATCGAATCGATGCACGCGGGCTGCGCCAGCATCCGGTTCTCCGCGACCAGCGACGCCTGGAGATATTGAACGATCATCAGCCCCGAGCCGAGCCCCGGCTCCTTCGAGAGAAACGCGGGCAGCCCGCTCTTCTCCGAATCGAGGAGCACGAACGTCCGGCGCTCGGCGATCGAGCCCACTTCCGCCATGCCGATCGCGAGCACGTCGAGCGCCTGCGCCACCGGCTGTCCGTGGAAATTCCCGGCGGACAGCACCTCACCCGAATCCGGGAAGCAGAGCGGGTTGTCCGTCACGCTGTTCACTTCCGTGAGCAGAACGTCGCGCGCGAAGCGGAGGGCGTCGATCGACGCGCCCAGAACTTGTGGCGCGCACCGGAACGAATACGGATCCTGGACGCGACCGCACCCCCCGTGGGACTTGACGATGGCGCTCCCCTTCAACAGCGCCTCGATGGCCGCCGCCGAGTCGATCTGGCCGCGGTGAGGTCTCAAGGCGTGGACGCGCGGATCGAAGGGCTTGGACGATCCCCGAAGCGCGTCCACCGAGAGGGCGCATGCCGCGTGCGCCGCGCGCAGAACGTCCATGCCCTCCGTCATCGCCTGGAGTCCCACGGCGGTGGCCGCCTGGGTTCCGTTGATCATCGCCAGGCCTTCTTTGGCCCCGAGCGTGAAGGGCTTGAGTCCCGCCTCCCGGTATTGATCGGCGGCCGGCGCCATGCTGCCGCCGCGGCGAATCTCGCCCTCGCCCACGACGCCGAGGGCCAGGTGGGCGAGCGGAATCAAATCCCCACTCGCGCCGAGCGAGCCGCGGCTCGGAACCACCGGAAGCAGGTCCAGCTCGAGCATTCGAACCAGATGTTCGAGCAGATCGAGCCGGACACCGCTCGCGCCCCGGGCGAGCGAGTGGGCTCGGAGGGCGAGCATGAGGCGCACCGCGGTCCGCTCGAGCTCGGGGCCGGCGCCCGCCGCGTGGCTGCGGATGAGGTTGATCTGGAGTCGTGCCACGTCGGCCTCGGCGATCCGGACCGACTTGAGCGCTCCGAATCCGGTGTTCACCCCGTAGACGGGATCGCCGCCGCGCACCGCCTTCTCGACCAGCTCGCGCGCCGGACGCACGCGCGCCCGCGCTTCGTCCGAGAGCGAGGCCTTGGCCCCTCCCGCGAGCGCTCGAATGGGCTCGAGCGTGAGCGGCGCGCCGCCCACGGTGACCGCAGCATCGGTCACGCGGGACACGCGCTCGCCTCCTCGGCGAACCATCTCGCGACGCCCCTGACCAGGACTTCCGGGGCGCGCTCCACGATCGGCTCGGTGGGAAGAGCCCCGCGAAACGCGCGGCCGTACCCCGCGCGCGCGATGCGGGGGTCGGCCACGATCACCGCGCCGCGGTCCGTGGCCGTGCGGATGAGGCGCCCGATTCCCTGGCGGAATCGAAGCACCGCCTCGGGCAGGAGAAGGTCGCGGAACGCGTCGCCGCCCGCCTGCTCGATCTGCTCCGACCGCGCCGCCACCAGTGGATCCGTCGGCACCGAGAACGGGAGCCGGGCCACGACGAGCACCTCGAGCGCCGCGCCCGGAAAGTCGACGCCCTCCCAGAACGAAGCGGTTCCCAGGAGCACGGCGCCCCGCCCTTCCCGAAACTCTTCGACCAGCGGAGCAGCGGGTTCCCCCGGCTCCTGCTTCAGAAGACGCACGCCGGCGCTCTTCAGCGGAGCCGCGACGCGGGCCGCGAGATCCTCGAGCATCTGGTACGACGTCAGGAGGACCAGCGTGTTGCGACGGACTTCGGTCGCGAGTCCGGTGACAAGATCGGCGAGCCGCTCGACAAACGCCGGATCCGTCGGCTCCGGACCTTGAAAGACCGCGCTCAGAACCTGCCGGTCGAGCGGAAACGGAGACGGAAGGTCGGCCGTCTCCACCTCATCTTCGCCAAGCCCGAGGGATTCCAGGAATGGCCCGAAGCCCTTTTCGGCAAGGAGCGTGGCGGAGGTGAGGAGCGTGCGATCGCAGAGCGAGCACACCTGGGTTCGAAACGCCTCGCCCACGCGCAGCGGGCGGCGGTTGAGCCGCGCGGCGCCCCGCTCGTCCTTGTCCACGAAGAACGCCGCGTCGCGCTCCTCGAGGCGCGTGACGGAGCGCAGGGCCTGCTCCAGCTCCACCCAGGCCATCTGTCTCGAGCGGACCTCTTCCACCGCGTCTCCCGCGTCGGGACGGAGGGTGCCTGGTGCTGCGCTCTCCGCCGCGTCCGCGGCCGCTTGGAGTCCGCGGGAGAGGCTTCCCATCGATGCAACGAGTTGATCCAGCGCGGCCGGGCTCACCGAAAGCCAATCCGTTTCGCGCGTGATCCGCGCGGAGGGAGCGCCGCCCCGGAGCAGCGCTTCCAGGTCTTCGCCGAAGCGGCGGGACTGCTCGACCACGGGCGGAATCAGCGCTTCCGCTTCCGAGATGCGCGCCGCCACCTCGCCCTTGTCGGCGCGCCGCAGGCTGCGCTTCAACTGGCGGAGCGCGCCGCCCCGCGCGTCGCTCCGCCCCGCCAGGCGCCCCACGTCGGTCGCGCCGAAGGACACGCCCCACTGCTCGCGGGCGACGCGCTCCAAATGGTGCGCCTCATCCAGCACGAGCGCGCCGGCCTCGGCGACGACGGTCTGCCTTAGCCCCGCATCCGAGAGAAGGAGCGCGTGGTTCACGATCACGACGTCCGCTTTCCGCGCCTCGCGCCGCGCGAGCTTGGCGAAGCAGCCGCTCGCCGGATCGCACCCCGCCGAGCCGCAGAAGAGGGCGTCCGACGCGATTTCGAGGGAGACCGCCGCGGGCAGAGAGAGGCCCAGGGCGCGCAGCTCGGCCAGGTCCCCGGTCGCGGTCTGCTCCATCCACCGCTCGAGTTCCTCGACCGCGCCGCCCTCCATCCCGAACGAGCGGAAGAGCTGGCGCTGCGCGAGCCGCGCGCGGGCGCGGCGGCGGCAGAGGTAGCTTCCGCGCCCTTTCAGCACCGCCACGCGCAGCGAGGATCCCACCGCGGCCTTCACCATCGGGATGTCGCGGGAGAGGAGCTGCTCCTGAAGCGCCTTGGTATGGGTGCTCACCACGACGGGACCCGAGCCGCGGACGCGGCGGAGGATCGCGGGAAGGAGATACGCGAGGGATTTGCCGATGCCGGTCGGCGCTTCGACCGCGACGAAGCCGCCCCGGTCGAGCGCTTCGGCCCACAGCGATGCCATGCTCATCTGGCCGGGCCGGCGCTCGAATTCAGGAATCGCGCGCTCCAGCCGCTCGAAGGCGGCCCGAAGCGGCGCGCGTCGTTCTGTGGTGGTGGCGATCATGGGTCGGACGGAGCCGTCGCTTCGACCCTACGGGAGGCGTTACCGGAAGTCAACGTGCGGCCCGCTCGAGCCCCGCCTCCTTGAGCGCCGCGCGAAACCTCGGCTCGTCCCAGGTGGCGACGCCGAGCGATTTCGCCTTGTCCCGCTTGGATCCCGGATCGTCCCCGACGATCACGGCGTCCGTCTTGGCACTGACCGACGACGTCACGCGCCCGCCCGCGGCGAGGATCAAGCGCTCGGCCTCCTCGCGGGGCATCTCGAGCGTCCCCGTCAGCACGAACGTCTTTCCCGCGAACGGCCCGTCTACGACCGCGCGCCTCTCCGGCGCCCGCCCCTTCACGCCGGCCGCCTCCAGCTTTCGAACGAGGGACCGCCCGTCCTTGGAGCGGAAGAACTCGGATACGCTTGTCGCGATCTCGGGGCCGATCCCAGCGATCTCGCGCAGGCTCTCCTCGTCCGCTTCCGCGAGCGCGCGGAGCGACCGGTAGCGCTCGGCGAGGAGCCGCGCGACCGTGTTCCCCACGTGGTGCACGCCCAGCGCCGTCACGAGACGCTCGAGCGGAGCCTCCTTGCTCTCGCGGATCGCCCGGACCAGATTGCCGGCGGACTTCTCCGCCATGCCCTCGAGGGGCAGGAGCTGCTCCACGGTCAGGTCGTAGAGATCGGCCGGATCGCGGACCAGGTCCTCGTCCACCAGCTGGTCCACGGTCTTCTCTCCCAACCCCTCGATGTCGAGCGCGCCGCGGCTCGCGAAGTATTGAATGCGCCGGCGGACCTGCGCGGGGCAGAAGAGATTCACGCAGCGCACCGCGGCCTCGTCGGGATCCTTGGTGAGCCGGCTGTCGCAGACCGGGCACGTGTCCGGCATGACGAACTTGGGCCCGCGGCGTCCCTGTGACGGCAGCACCCGGACCACCTTGGGAATCACCTCGCCGCCCTTCTCGATCGTAACCCGGTCGCCCTCGCGGATGTCCTTGCGCTCGATTTCGTCCTGGTTGTGGAGGGTGGCGCGGCTCACGACCGTTCCCAGGAGCAGGACGGGCTCGAGGATCGCCACGGGCGTCACCACCCCGGTCCGGCCGACCTGAAGGTCGATCTTCAGCAGCTTGGTCTCCGCTTCGTGCGATCCGAACTTGTACGCGATTCCCCACCGCGGGCTCTTCGCGGTCATCCCGAGCCGCGCGGCCTCGCGGAGGTCGTTCACCTTGACCACGAGACCGTCGACCCCGTAGGAAAGCGCTTCGCGCCCGGTGTCCCACCGGTCGCACAGCCTCCGGACCTCGTCGAAGCCGTCGGCCCTCGCGTTGTCGGGATTCACGCGCAGCCCCATCTTGGCGGCGAGCTGGAGCGCTTCCCAGTGCGTCCTCACGCCGTGACGATCGGCGTGCACCAGCTGGTAGATGAAGATCTGGAGCGGACGCCGCGCGACCTCCGCGGTGTCCAGCGTCTTGAGGCTTCCGGTCGTCGCGTTCCGCGGATTCATGAACGGCTTCTCGCCGGCTTTGACCCGCAGCTCGTTCATCCGGTCGAAGGCCTTCTGCTCCATGTAGACCTCGCCGCGAACCTCGAGCAGGTCCGGGACCGCGCGCGCCGCGAGCTTCAGCGGAATCGAACGAATGGTGCGGAGATTTCCGGTGATGTCGTCGCCCTGTTCGCCGTCTCCGCGGGTGAGCCCCTGGACAAAGCGCCCCTTCTCGTAGCGGAGATGCACCGCGACCCCGTCCACCTTCGGCTCGACCACGTAGCCCACGCTCTCCCGTCCCAGTCCCTTTCGGACTCGCGCGTCGAACTCGGCCAGCTCTTCCAGCGAATACGTATTGTCGAGGCTCAGCATCGGCGCCGAATGGCGCACGGAGGGAAAGCCCGGCAGGAGACCGTGGGCGACCCTCGAGGTCGGGGAGTTCGGATCGGCGAGGTCGGGGTGGGCCCGTTCCAGCTCCAGCAGCTCGCGCATCAGCCCGTCGTATTCGCGGTCCGAGATCTCGGGCTCGCCGAGGACGTAGTATCTATGGTCGTGCCGCTCGATCTGCCGGCGGAGCGATTCGACTCTCTTCGCTCGGGTCGCGCTCACCAATGGCTCGCGTAGTGGACGTGGATCGTGGCCTCGCGCAGGGCGGCGCCGGGCGAAAGGCCCAGCTCGAGACCCGCCACGCCCGCCGCCACCGGCGTTCGAATCCCGGCACCGTAGCCCACCTCCCATCCGTCGCTCAACTCCGTTCGAGCGAGCGTGGTCGACGCCCCCGGCGCCGCGATCACGCCGGAGGAAAGCGGGGCGTCGAGCGTGTGGCGCGCCGCGTCCACGAACAGGTACGCGCGGCCGCCGCGGGCGTCGGTGAGCCACCGTTGCTCCAGATTGAGATCGAAGATCTTGTTTCCGGCGAAGGCCCGGTCCCGGTGTCCGCGGAGACCTTCGCTTCCGCCCAGATAGAGAAGCTCCTCGGCCGGGAAATCGCCTCCGCCCAGGGAGACCTGTTCCGCCCGCACCGCGCCGTAGAGCACGCGCGGTCCGCCGAGCGATCGCGCCGCTTCCAGAGAGGCGGCGCCGTGAAGGAGCGGTCGCTTGGCTTCCGGGAGCCCGGGATACCGTTCCGTCCGGTGTCCCCCCTCGGCCCGGAGCGAGGCCGAGATCCCGCGCGTCGGAGCGAGCTGGGGCGCGAGTCCCTGCCAGTCGAGCTGCCCTTCCATCGACCACGTTTCGCTGGAGCCGCGCCCGTACCCCGAGTACGTGCTCCCGGTGTGGGCGAGCCCGAGGGCTGCGTGCGAGCGGGCGACCGGCCGGCCGCCGAAGCCGAGCGCCCATCGCGTCTGGGTGAACAGCGAATCGGCCACGTCGCCGTCCAGCGAGAACGAGGCGTCGATGGGCTTGCCTAAGAGCGCGGGCTCGCGATAGCGGAGCGCGTACGTGGACCGTCCGTCGCCGAGGCCGGCCCAGCGCGCGCCCGCGCTCCGGCCGGTCCCCGCGATGTTTCCCAATCCGAGATCGATCAGTCCGGTCACGCCCCCGCCCTTCGCGACGCCGATCGCGCCCTCGAACTGGCTGGTCGTGTTCTCCTCGACGGGGATCAGGACGCGCGCCCGGCCCGGCTCCTTGCCCGAGAGGATCCGCGGATCGCCGACGCTCGCGAAGAGGCCGCTTCCGATCAGCCGCTCGCGGCCGTCCGCGAGGAGTGCTGGGGTCACGATGCGCCCCGTCTTGAGACCCGAGATGGCGGCCGCAGCGCTCGGTCGCGTGGTGGTGGCGCCGGGAAGCTCGATCGTCTCGATCTGAGTCGGCGGGCCGGGCGAGAAGGTGACGTAGGCAAACGTCTCGCCGCTCGCCACCGCCACCGAATCAACGACGACGGAGGCGCCGTAGTAGCCAAGCGCGACCGCTTCATCGCGAATGGCGGCGAGCCCCGCCGCGATCGCTCCCGGCGTCGCCGAGCCCTTCGATCCGCGCTCGAAGTCGCGCGCGAGGTCCGGAAGCGAAGCACCGCCGGTCTGGCGCACCACCGCCACGGCATGGGACGCCGGCGCGACCGATCCGCCGGCGGGAGAAGCCGTGCCCGCGACATGCGCGCCGGGAGCGGGCGCGTCCAAGACCAGGGACAGCGTCGCGCTCCCCGGCGTGGTGCCGCTTCCTTCGACCAGCGCCAAGCGCAGGGTGGCGTCGTAGCGTCCGGCCACCGCGAGACGGTCGCGGAGGCGCGTCGCCAGGAGTTCCAGCTCGCTTCGATCCCAGAGTCTTTGAAGCGCGTTGCCCGGAACTTCGGCCGCGACCAGCGAATCGGGAAGTCCCGAGATGGCCAGCGTGAATCGTCCCGCCCCGTCGACCGGCGATCCGGCCGCATCGCCGCCTTCGGACGCCCCCGCGCGGCCGGCAAGCGCCGCCGCGAGGAGCCATGCCGCGAACAGGACGCGCGCGATCCGGATCATCAGAAGGACCCTTTCAGCTCGAACCGGCCGGTGTAGTACCCGTCTTGGCGGGGCGCCTTGAAGCCGGTCCAGGAAAGGGAGAGCGAAACCTGGTCGTGCACCCGGTACTCGCCGAGGAAGTCGTAGTCGATGCGGCGCCCGAGAGTGGCGGGAGCGTAGAGACCGGGCGGCGAGTAGGCCCCCTGCTGCGAGCTCCACCCCTGGAGCATCCGTCCGTCGATCCGAAGCCGCGCCCCCGACGAGTACCGCGCCGTGGGCCCGACCGACCAGAGATCGAAGTACCCGCCGTGAGACATGTCGACGTCGCGGCGCTGCCGCGACAGGATGGAGACGGTCCATTCGCGCCGAAGCTCTCGCGAGATCTCCAGCTCGAAGCCGCGGCCGCGGAGTTCCGTGGTGACGGCGTCGCCTGTCTCCACAAGCTCGGTGGACTGCTCGGATCGGTCGTACGCGGCGCTCGCCGTCGCGCGTAGCCGCCCCGGCAGCGGATGCCGCACCGTGAGGCGGCTGTCGAGGCCGTTTCGCTGCGTCCGAAGCGACTCGATTTCGCCGTTTTGATCCCGGCTCACGCCCACCTCCGCGCGAACGTCGTACCGTGCCGCGGCGGGAACGTACTCCATGGTCTGCCGCGCGACGAGGTTGCCCCGCACGGTGTGTTCCGGCGAGAGGTAGCTCGAGGGATCGATCGCCTGATCCAGCCGGCCGAGCGGAAGCGACGAGAGCGTCTCCACGCGGAGGAAGGTGCTCCCGCCCAGGCCGCGCCACGCGGCGCGCCGGGCGCCCGGCTTGACGGGCGCGCGGCCCGGGTACGTGTCGAGACGAAGCTGGACCACCGCGCGGGATCGAGTTTCCAGGTCACCCGTCGACGTGACCAGCTCGTACCCTCCGCCCAGCCGCGGATTTCCGTACACGTCGTAGGAGCCGCTGCCGGCCAGGGTCGGCGTGAGCGTGCGGACCAGCGCGGCCTCGCGCAGCTGCGTCACGTCGTAGCGAAGCTCCGACGTGATCGGCGCGCCCGGGCGTCCGGCGAGCATCGCGAGCTGAGCCAGGTTCGTGCCCTGCGGCCCCGACGCGGATTCCACGCGCCGCCGCGTGAACCCGCCGTCGATCGAGAGCGACGTTCCCGCGCGCGCGGTGATGCCGCCGTCCCACGACGTGGAGTGGTCGAGCGCCGCCGGCCCTCCCAGCGTGGCCACGGTCGCGCCGTCCCGCACGGAGTACCCGCCGCGGAGGCGGACCGCCGTCGCGGGCGCCACGGTGAGCCCCGCGAGCCATTCCCGGCTCGAGCGGGCGTCGACGCTGTCTCCTTCCTGACCCTGAATGCGTTCCTCGCGCGCGGAGAGGCGCGGCGCGACGATCCCGCGCTCGCGCGCGAGCTCAAATCCCCAGAGCGAACGCGACCCGCGGTTGCCGTCCAGCGAGTTGTCCGCCGTCTCCCAGTGAACCGCGCCGGAGACGAAGGAGCGGAGGGTCGCCACGCCCGCGCGGCGAAGGGACCGCGAGCCTCCCGAATCCAGGCGCTGCCCCAGCTCCCCGCGCAGCCCGAGCGCCGACGACGGATCGTACTGAAGCGCGAACTCCTGCCGGTTTTCGCCCACGGCGGTCGACGACTGGTTCCACCGCTCCGCTTCGAACGCGGGCTCGATCCGGTCGAACGCGTCGAACGTCGATCCCGTCGTCCGGATCAGAGCCTCGGCCCGGATCGAGCCGATTCCCTTCCCGGCCAGCCGCATGGCCCGCGGATCCAGCCGGGCGGAGAGGCGCGCCGCGCCGCCCGCATTGTCACCGTCGTCCCGCGAGGAGAGCGCGTTTCGATCCAGGTCGGATCGCGCCGCCTCCCCTTCCAGGGAGAGCGAATGGAAGAGCCGCGCGGAACCGCCGAAGTCGACGAGCCGGCGCGAATTCGGCACCGCGATCGGGCGCCCCGGCTCGAAGGAGCCGAGGTTCAACCCCCGGAAACGATAGAACTGCGTTCCATCGGTGGACATCGTGTCGGCGTACGCGCCGCGGCCGGGACCCACGCTCGCGAACTGGACGTCGTAGTCGCCCCGGCCCGTCCCCAGATAGATCCAGTGCGGGTTCGCCGCGTCGGATTCGTCCCAGGCGTAGCTTCCCTTGCCGGGCCCCTCATACGCCACCCCGCTCGGCAACACGGTCGTCGCGGAATCGCCCATCGCGCTCAGCGTGGCTCGGTCGGCGGCGCTGAGATCGACGCCCATGGGATTCTTTGGATCGTCCCCTTCGTGCACGTAGCTCGCGTACCAGGATCCGCCGGGCCGCCCTCCCTGCGTGGTGGCCGCGTAGAGGCTGCGCCGGTACCGGCTCGTCGCCGATTCGAAGTCGACCGCGATGCGGCTCTGGGCCGTGACCGGATGGCGCACGGTGAACGTCACGGTCCCCGCTCCGTAATCCATCACGTAGTCGTCGTCGGCCCCGCGCTTCAGCCGGGCGCCGTCCAGCCAGACCACTTCCGACCCGGCCACCACGCCCGGCGCGTCGGCCGCCAGGCTGGCGCTCACGAGCGGGTACGGGCCCTGGCGTCCCTCCTCTCCTCTGAATTCGAGCGTCCGCTTCTCGCCCTTCGTGCTCGCGGCGGCGACGTTCCAGCTCGCGCCGCCCACGCGCGCCGCGCCGCGCACCCCCTCCAGGTGGCGGGTCATGCGCGCGAACTGTCCGGGGATTCCGTCGAGGAAGAAGTCGCCCATCGTGGCCTCGGCCCTGGACGAGCGGATCTGGAGCGTGAGGCGGTCGAGGTCCTCGAGCTCGCGACTCGAGCCGTCCGGCTCGAACGGCAGACGCCGGTCGCTCAACATCGCCGCGACCTCCACGTCGCCCGCGACGCGACCTCGAACGGTGAGATCCAGCGACTGCTCGAGGGAAGCTCCGCGGTTGGCGCCCATCTCGACGCTCACCGTCTTGAGCCCGCTGAAGGTGATGCCGTCGCCGGCGGACGCAATCGCGGCGGGCGCTAAGGGCGCGGCCGCGACGGACGGAACGCCCGAGATCGAGGCCGAGTCGGCCCGCGCGGAGTAAGGCCCCGCGTCGGCGTTGAGCGGCCCCCCCGCGCGAAGTGCGAGGAGAATCGGCGATCGCTCGGTCGGAAAATCGAGGACCACGGTATCGGCGGGAGCGTCGACCCCGCCGGGATGAACCGTCGGGACGGGATTCGCGTGGCCGCCGCGCGGGAGGAGCGCGAGTACCGAGGCCCCAAGCACCGCGGCCGCGAGGACGGGACCCGCGCCAAGCGGGGACCGGGGGACGGGCCGCGCGCTCACGGCGACACCCCGCGCTCGATGGCCAGAATCTGAATCTCGCCGCGGTCGGGATCGGCGATCGCGATCCGGTCGCGCTTGTCCACGGCCAGCGCCGTGGGCCGCCACGGGATTCTGGCTCCCCCCAGCGCGCGTGTGAATAGAATGGAGCCGTCCGGACCGCAGACCAGAATCCGCTGGCCCTCGGCGTCCGCCACGTAGAGATATCCAGCCATGTCGGCCGCGAGGTCGGCGGCGCGCGTGGCGGTAGAGGAATCCGCGAGGGACACGGCGCCGATCAGCCGGCCGCCGGTGTCGAACCGCCGCAACGCCGCGGCGTCCTGGTCGTACACCCATCCCCCGCCGCCCGGGAGAAACACCGCGGACGAAGGAGTCCCGAGCGAATCCTCGGGCGCCAGGAACCGCGACTGCCGCGCGCGTCGAAGCCGCTCGTCGAGCGGCACGAGATCGCGCTCGCGCGCGGCCAGGATCCACAGCGACCCGAACGGATCGACCAGGAGCCTCGCCGCGGGGGCGAACGCCTCCGGCGCGACGTCCTCGCCGACCACCCGGGACGCCAGCCATCGACCGGCGCCGTCAAACGCGATGACCGCGCCCTTCCCGCGATCGAGCACGAGGAGGGACTGGCGGGAGTCGATCGCGAGGTCGGACGGGAGTGAGAACGAGGCCGCGTCCTCGCCGTAGCCCCCCAGCTCGACCGCGGGGGCGCCGGACGGATCGAGCTTCACCACGCGGCGGCTCTGCGGGTCGAGAACATAGAGATTGCCGGCGCCGTCGAAGGCGAGCCGGCTGGGCCGAGGGACGCCGAGCGCGTCGAGCCGCTCCCGGTCGTACACGCGCTCCGTCTTCAGCGCCCGCGGGAGCGCGGGCGCGGCTTCGCGCCCGATCGGCGTCGAGGCGCGGGCGAACGAGGAAAGGCCGAGCCCAAGCAGGAGCAGTGCCGACAGGCTCGCGGCGTTTTGAAGTCGATTTGGATACGGGCCGCTCATCGATACCCAGAGCTCGTAGCGCGCGGCCGAGCCGTAGGTGCGGCTAGAACCGGCGCTGGAGGACCACTCTCCCGGTTCCATCGGCAGCAGTGTCGGCGTAGATGCGGTAGTCAGGGGCGGACATCCCCATCTTCGCCTCCTTGGACGCTTTGTGTCTCAGCAACTGCACGTCGATCACGCTCAGGACCCGATTCAGGATCGCCGCACCGAACGAGTACTGCGCGGTGTTGAACGCGTGATTGGAGCTCTCGCGGGTGGAAACGTATTGATCTTGAAGCGGGGCCGAGGTCCATTCCCACGCCTTGTCCCCGGTGGGCAGCTTCTCCGCCACGAAGGCGTCCTGCGCGGCCGGGTCGTCCGGATACGTGTCGCGTGCCTCGCGCCGGAGCGCCTCTTCGTAGCTTCCCGATCCGGTCCCGCTGGAGCTTTCGTATTGGCCCACCAGCTTCCAGTAGTCGTCCGATTCCTTGCTGACGCCGACCCCGGCGCTCAGGTTGGCCTGCTCGATGTAGTCGTCCTGGCGCAGGTTCCCCGCGACGGTCCAGTAGATGAAGCTGCTCCAGATGAGACCCTCCGCGATGAAGAACCCCGTGGCCCGCCCCTTCTCGCCCATGGAAAGCTCGCCCATGCCCGGGAGCAGGAGGGAGTAGAGGAGCGCCTTCTTTCCGGGCTCCTTCGCCGGCTCGGGGGCCGCGCCGCCGGGAATGACCTCCTGGGTAAACGCGGCGCCTTCCGACGGCGCGCCGCCGCGATCGGGAATCAGCCCGCCGTCGTAAAGGGCTTGAAGCCGGGGCCAGCCCGCGGCCGGCGCTTGGGCCGCGCACGCATCGCCCGTCGCGAGGGTCGCGAGCGTCAAGGCAAGAAAGAGAAGCGCGACGCTACAGCTTTTTCTGGAGTTCAAGCCCGACGCCGTTGTCGTTGCTAAAGGGTTTCGTGTGCATTCGAATGAAGAGTTTTGTGTCCGAGGACAAGTCGAGCGCCTTTCCCTTCTTCTTCATCAATCGCAACACGTCCACGGCGCTGACGATCCGGTTCACGAATGCCACGAGGACGGCGTAGTGCGCGTTCTTGAAGAAGTTGTTGCTGTCCGCGCGAATGCCCCGATAGAAGTCCTTGTTGCCGGAACTCTTGGCGGAGGTATTGTAGTCGTCCCACCCGCCGAAGTACGTCGAAATCTTCCCGATGTCCTCGTAGTACTGCTGCTTGTTGCTGACGTAGAACTGCCGGATGATGCTGTCCTCGGGCGAGCCCTGGCAACCGCACTCCGAGATCCACCGGTTGTAGTCCCAGTGGCCGTCGGCGTACGCCTCGAACTCGTCTTCCTTCTGGTGCCCAAGGTCCTGGTAGTAGAAATAGGTGAGCCAGGTCAGCCCTTCGATGCCGATGTGCACCCACCCGCGCTTGTACCCCGCGTAGAGGTGTCCGGAACCCGGAATGACCAGGCTGTACATGAAGGCCTTCCCCTCGGATTTCGGCTTTTCGGGAGACTCTTCAGGAGGAGGGCTGAGGGAGTCATAGGGGGCCTCGGGCGGATTGGTGGCCCGAGCGGTGTCTGGCTCCGAGATCGCCCGTTGGGCCAGGAGCAGCTCGGTCGGGGTCAGCACTTGGAGGTCCAGGACGCCGGCCCTAGCCGCGGGCGCCGAAACAAGGGCTAGAAATAGGCAGAGGAGGAGCGCGGGAGTGGGGCTAAGCCGAGTCAGGAGTTGGGTCCCTTGCGCCGGGCTGAAGTGTCTCTCGAACAATGGTTTATTGTACCTTGTTAGGGGGTCACCTGACAACCGCGAACTTCTGGAAGGCGACGTCCGTTGTGCCCCCCCGCCTCGCCTCGACGCGAACTAGATATACCCCGCTGGACAGCTTCTGGAGCCCTAATTTGGCCACATTTTCGGCCGGATTCGGGGCCGGGGTGACCCGGAGAACTTCCTTCCCGGTCGGATCGAGCACCCGGATGATGACCTCGGTGACCCCTGTCCCCAGGGTATAGGCGATCCCGATTTCGTCTCCATGGGTCGGGTTGGGATAGCAGTAGACCGACCCCTTGGCCAG
Organism: Candidatus Eiseniibacteriota bacterium; assembly: GCA_963740415.1. Taxonomy (GTDB): domain Bacteria; phylum Eisenbacteria; class RBG-16-71-46; order SZUA-252; family SZUA-252; genus WS-9. The sequence goes on along the minus strand of CAVUEC010000014.1, from coordinate 110,597 downwards.
GGCCGAGGTGGTCGTGGTCGCCGCCGCGAGAACGGCGTCCTCCAGAACCGAGGTGCGCCTCCGGTTACCCGCAAATCCGGCCCACGGCGTCCGCCCGGAGACTCCGTCGCTCGTGACCAGCGCGCTGTCCGCGTGGGCGCCCAGCTGGTACCCGCCCAGGCTCCCGTCAAACCCTCCACCGGCGATGAGGTGGAGCCAGGCCGGGCCCGCCGGGGACGGGGCCAGATCGGAGCCGTTCAGCGTGGTCAGGAGCGGCGTGTCGGCCGCAACGCCCGGAACCGAGATCGGCCAGCCCGAGCTCGCCCGGCCGTCCGCCTCCAGCGCCACCATGATTCCGTTGTCGAGGCGAGAAGATGGCCTCGGGCCGTCCGTCCTCGTCGATGTCGCCGACGATCGGCGAGCCCGCCCCGCCGACCGCCCCGGCGCCGTACCGCGAGGCGAGCGAGACCGGCCACCCTTGCAGCTCGACGCCGTTCCCATTCCAGCGGTGCGCGTTCCCCGCGTGATCCACGGCGAAGATCTCCGGGAATCCGTCCCCGTCCAGATCGCCCGCCGCCACGGGACCCGAGATTCCCGCGACGACCGTGACCGGCCACCCGCTCAGCTCCTGGCCCGCGAGGTTGTAGCAATGAATGGCCGAGCTTTGAGGATCGGCCACGATCAATTCGAGGTTTCGATCGGACGCGCGGTCCATGTCGACCCCGATCAGCGTCGGCGCGAATCCCAGGTTCCCCACCGTCCACTGCGCGTGGAACCGGTTGGGATCCTTGCTCGCCGGATCCTCGATCCGGACCATTCCGTTTCGCATCGCGTAGGCGACCTGGAAGCCGCCCGCGCCCGTGAAGCGGCCCACCGCGAGGTTGCTCGACACGTCCGAGACCGCCGGCAATCCCCCCACGAGGAGCGTGTCGGCCACCGAGGAAACCAGGGGCGCAACGCCTGCGTCGTTCGAGGGCGAGATCGCGAACACCCGGCCGTCGCTCGCGCCGACGAGCACCGCGCCCGTGATGGACGTCGTGCTCGGCGCCAGCACGGGAGCCGTTGTCGCGACCACCGACGGCGACGCCGGATCGAGCTGGGGCGGCCATCCGAACACCTGGATTGAGGTGCCCGCGGACCTAAGTGCGGGGCGATAGGCGTACACGCCGCCGTCCATTCCCGTCGCCACGACCGCCGATCCGTGAAGCGTGGCGGCGGGATTGCTGAGGTAGAGGCTGTCCGCAAAGAGGACCGGGCCGCGGATGCGCGACGGAACCGCCGCCCATTCGCCGTCGGCGCGGGACGAGTAGTAGGAGCTGCCGTCCGCCATCCACGCGAGGATCAAGCTGTCGGCCGAGTCCACGACGGAGCGGGTCCCGTCGTGAAGGAGGCTCCCGTAGGTCGGCGCGCTCTCGGCCAGCGGGAGACCCGCGTGGACCGGCCAGCCCGCGAGCCGCCACTCAGAGGTGATCACCAGGGTCATGTCGATGCCGGGCGGCGACGCGACGTTCAGATCGATGTGGCTCCGCCCGCCGTCGTTGGTGCGCGCCGTCGGATTGGTGTTGTCGTTCAGCCGGGTGTGATTCCCGATGAAGTACGGATCGAACCCGCTGCCGAAGAAGAAATTCGAGTTGGGGTCGCCGATATCCGCGATGCCGTCCGCTTCCATCAATCGGACGCCACGCCGCTCCGGATTCGAGTTGATGCCGAAGTCGGGGTTCGCGTTCGGGCCGCACACGAACGTGGAGTCGCTGATCGGCGTGCAGATCACGGTCTCGTCGATGTGCCAGACCAGGATCCCCTGGCCGGGCAGGAGAAAGTCGTACTCGTGAAGGGCGGCCGTGTCCCCCGGCGCCGTGGGGGGAGTTCCCGGCCCCTGGATGACGTGCGTGGTCGAGTCGCGGTCCAGATAGAGCGAGTTGTCGCCGTTCAGATCGTACTCTCGATTCTCGACGAGCAGGAATTCGTCGGCGCCGAGCGGGACTTTGAGGATCCGGTTCTCGAGCTGGCTCGATCGGAGCGAGGTGGTCAGCGAGGGCCCGGGGTCCACGGTCGTGATTCCGTCGGGCCACAGCACCGTACTTGCACCACGGATCGAGGCTCACCGGCAGGATTCCGCTGGCCGTCACGATGGCGCCGCTGTGCGAGTCCTGGATCGTCGTGGAGAGCAGATACCCCGAGTCCATGTTGCTCCACACGCCCACCGCCGGGAAGAAGGTGTTGATGTCGTAGAGGTCGGGGAGCCCCTGGGTGTGGCCGAATTCGTGGGCGAGTGTGCCGTTCATGGCCCCGTAATACCCGTCCTGCGATTCCGTCTCCGGCAGCACCATCCCGCCGTGGATGCCCAGGGCGCCGCCGTTCACGGGCACCGAATCGAGGAGCCCGATCTGGAAGGTGGGAATGTCCCGCTGGCTGTCGCCGGTTCACGTCGGCCTGATAGTCGGAGCCCGCGTGGAACACGACGAACACGTCGAAATTGCCGAACGGAATCGAGTCCGCCGCGTCCGCCGCGGCGACCGCGTCCCGGAAGAAGTCCTGCGCCGACGCGTAGGAAACGGAGCCCAGGGTCCAGGGACCGTAGTCGCCCGTGTCCCCCAGCCGGTAGGACGCGCTGTCCGCCTTGGGATACACGTCGTACTCGACCACCAGATTTCCGAACGATTGCTGGTTCCAGTACCGCGACATGGCCTGCAGATGCGAGAGGAAGTAGTTCCGGTCGTGCGGGGGCGGATCGATCACGATCCCCGCCGCCTGGCCGTCGCGCATGTCGAAATGTCCGTCCGACGTCGTGGTCTGAGAGCCGAGCCGGTCGGTCTGGAAATCCACGCGGAGCCCGAGCACCCGCACCGTGTCGGGCGCGCCCGGAAAAGGCCCACTGGCGCTGGAATCGGCCGTTCATCGGGGGCGACGAGCGGCGGGCGGCCCTTCGAGATCCACGGCGCGCGCCGGACCGGACCCAGGTGGTCTGGAACGGCGCGGCGCAGCGCGGCCCGGCGCGCGGCCAGCTCCTTCGCGGAAAGACCGCCGGGCAGGACCGCGGCGGACCCGGACGGGAGTCCGAGTGGCCCGGAGCGCCGCGCGCTCTTCAGGGCGCGGAGTTGGAGACGAGAAAGCCAGGCCCGGATGGAGGACCTGGCTTCCTAAGATTGCCAACAGGGCCCAGCGCGTGAGCCCCGGAACATGGCGCATGGATCGGCGCGGCTAGAAGCGGTACCCGGCGGAAAAGCGGTTCACGCGATCGAGGAATTCCGACTGCGGAACGTTGGCGAAGTCGAAATGGAATCCCTTGTATCCGATTCCAAAGCCGTAGGTCATCGCCTCGATGGTTCCGATCGGATCGCTGATGTAACCGACCCGCAGGGCCAGGAGGTTGTTGAACTCATACTCGGCGCCGACGTCCCAAACGTCGACCGCGAGCGTGCGGCCGGGGAGCAGGTAGCGCGTGGCGTCGGCAGCGAAGAGAAGGCGGTGCACCTGCGTTTCCACCGGCGCGTACGCCATTCCGACCTTGACGTTCCGGCCCAGCGGATCCGCCTGCTCCTGGTCGATGTACGCGATGTCGGGCCCGATGTTCGAAAGCGTGGCGGCGAGGTTCGTCTTGTACTTCGCCACCTTCCAGAGCCAGCCGAAATCCGCCGCGAACGACGTGCCCTGCCCCGACTGCTGGTCCAGGGTCACGTTGCTGGGCGCCAGGTCCACGTGGATCAGCTTCAAGGCGACGCCGAATCCCATGTTGGGGATGAGGTCGGTGCCGTACGCGACCGTCGGGGCCATTTCGTAGCTCGTGAACTCGCCCGTGACGTTCCCGTCGACGTCCGTCGCCGTGCTCTTGCCGTAGCTTAGATAGCCGAAGCTCGCGCCGATTCCGCCCAGGCCCTCAACCCGCTGCACGTAGGAGAGGTAGGAGAAGCTCACGTCGCTGGCAAGATCCGGCACGAGGGCCGTGTAGGTGGCGCCGATCTGGTGCCCCCTCACGAACGCGAGGCCCGCGACGTTCCACCACACGGCGTTGGCGTCATCCGCCACCGCCACAAACGCGCGACCCATGCCGTCCGAGCGAGCGCCCGGGGCGATCAGGGTGGACTGCCCGCCGGCCTCGGACTGCGCCAGAGCCGGGCTGGAAGCCCCCAGTAACAACGTGAGGGCGAGACATACGGTACCGATGCGAACCATTCGAGATCCTCCTTCGGACGTAAAAAGAGGGACGCCTGAGCGCCCCCCCAACGGAACAATAATAATATCGAAGAAACGAGTCGAGGTCAAGCGGCGGGCTCCTCTTCTACTTCGTCCGGAGGGCCCGTCCGATCGCCGATGCCTTGGCGCCAGACGGTGTCTCGGCAGCTACTTGGAAGAGGTACACCCCAATGGCCACTTTTTCTCCCACGGAATCGGTTCCGTCCCAGGGAATGTAGTTCTCCCCGGCTCTTCCGTCCCACTGGATCTCTCTTATCCGCCGGCCGGCGACCGTAAGGATCTTGATGGTCAATCGGGCCGGCTGGTTCAGCCGGGCGTGGAGATAGGTCTGCTGCGCGAACGGATTGGGGTAGTTGAACACCTGATCCAGGGACAACGCCGTGGTCGACCCCGAGGTGGTGACCATGTCGATCACGAAGGAATGAACGGCGATGTTTCGGAACGTGTCGGACGCGTGAACCTCCAGAACGTGAGGTCCGTCACCGAGGCTGGGCAGGGTGAAGTCGACCCGGCCCCTCGTGTAGCTCCCCGGGTCGTATTGAAACTGGGGAGTCAGCTCGTAGGGGGTGCCGCGATCGTCCACGATCACGAAGATCGTGTGCGCGTTGTCGAGACGGGTCAGGTCCACGCCGCTCGAATCCTCGATCTCGAAGGTCAGGACCTCCCCCGGCTTCACCGTGGAATCGCTTCCCGCCGCGTAGTAGAGGCGGATCGTGGGCGGCGTGCCGTCGGTCCGGGCCGAAGCGCCGAGCGTGATCCGCACGGAATCGACCGCCAGGCCAACCCCGCGCCCCCCCGCCGCGCTCAAGAGAGCCGTGAGCCTCCCTCCCGGACCCGAGAGCCGTCCATCGGTCGGGACGACGAAGCTCGCCTGGAACGACCCGTTCGTGAGCGGAACCTCCCCCCGGTAGAGGGTGGGCCCCGGAATCCGGTACGTGGTCCGGCTCGACGTGAGCGGCGCGATCTGGGTCCGGACAAAGGGCGGACCCTGGACGAGGATCCGGACCGTGCCCGTGGAGAGCGTGTCCGCCGTGGAATCGGGCATCAACGCGTGCCCCTGAATCGTAACCGGATCCCCGCGCAGGAGCGAGTCGAGCGGGCCCTTCTCCCACACGCCCCGGCCTCGAGGGAGCGGCGGGACGAGGGCGGGATCTCCGAGGAACCCGTACTTCCGCACGCTCAGGTTCCCGGGGCTCGCGTTGTTGTTCTTCGCGCGCGCGAACGCCAGGCCGGCGGTGCGGAGGCTGTCCACGCGTGACTTGCTCGGGAATAACTCGTCGAAGAAACTGTCGTTGAAAGGCGTGCTCTCCGAGCCGAACGTCTCGTCGCTCGCCGCGATCGAGGCCACCGCTCCCCCGTTGGGCACCGAGAGGAGCAGCTCCCCCAGGCCCTCCCCGCTCGGCTCGTCGAACCGGCCCACCGTGCAGCTGAAGTATCCGAAGATGGCGGGCCGCGATGCGTTCGTGAGCCGCGACACGTCGATCTGCCGGAACAGCTGCTCGTCCGCCAGCAGGTCCTCGGACCCGTGCCCGATGTAATCCACGAACCAGGCCCCCCGATTGATCTGGGCGATGAACTCGTCCCGGGCGGCCGGCTTGGTCTGCCGCGTCGTGTCGGCGAACGCGAAGTCGTTCAGGTACACCTTGGCGCGCTCGACCGGATACGGAATGTGAAGGCGGTCCTTTCGCTCCATCTGGATGACGTGCTCGTTCCCCAGGGGATCCGGCTGGTCGCGCTTGTTAGCGTCGTCCGCGGCAAGGACCGCCCGCGTCCGCCAGGAGTCGAAGTCGGAGGCCGCCTCGTAAATCCGGAGCTTGGTCGTCACCAGGGCCATGGCCTCCGGCGCGTTCCCCGCGGGGAGCCGGCCGACGACGAGGTCGGCGAGAATGTCGCCGGGGCCGTCGAGAAAGGCGTAGAAATCGTCCGAGGTGAACTCGGTGATGGTGCTCGGGTCGTAGTAGTTCGAGTACGTCGGAATCCAGTCGGGGGCCCCGATTCCAAAGTAGTTCTTCGGGTCCGAGGTCGCGTCCCCGAGCAGACACACGTAGACGGGCGGCGGCCCCACCCAGTGGCGTGTGGCGTACACGATGAAGTTGCGGATCGCGGCGGGACTGGGGCGGCCGGATCCGAACTGGGCGAACACGCGATCGGTGGTCGCGATCCGGACGCGAGGCGACGGAAAGCCGGGCAGCTTGAGCTCGCGGTACGCGGCCAGCGTCTCCGCGGCCGCGAGAAACGCCGGCGGTGCCACGATCAGGTAATCGGCTCCGTTCCCCGGATCGAGCAGATCCGGAATCGCCCGGGCGCTCGAGACCGGCGCGAAGCGCGCGATCGTCGAAGGACGCGCCGCGCGGGCGAGCGAGAGCAGCGAGTAGCGCGGGCGCCGCGCGGGGCCGAGGCTGTCCTCCACGGTTAGTCTGAAATTCGGAGCCGAGCCGGTCCAAACCCCGGAGAGACGAACCGGAATCTCCGGATCGGTCCGGTCGACGAGCCACACGGACGCGGTGTCTGAAACCTGAGAGATCGCGTACTGCACCGGGCCGGAGACCGAGTCCGGCGCCGCGAACTGGATCGTGTCGTTGAGCGCGGCGAGTCTCCGCGGGTAGGTGATTTCGAACCACGCGAGATAGGACTGGTCGGAGCGCGAGTACGGCGGATCGGGAAAGATGGGATCGTGAAGCACGGGAATCTCGATCTCGAGCGTGTCGCGGGATCCAATCGTGAGCCCGGTCGCGGAGAGATCTTGAGGCATGGCCAGGTCCCATCCCGCCGTGTCGGCGAGGACCCGGTGCCAGTAGATCCGCACGACGTGATCCGGAAGGCCGGCCCCGATCGAATTTCCAAGCCCCCACATGCGAACGCGGCATTCCCCCGCCCCGCCGGCCGCGGCCCCCGGAAGTTGGAGGATGAACGGCACGCGGGAGCCCTGTGAGAGGAGACGGTCAAACCAGCGCTCCCATCGGTAGGGCGGCTTGTAGAGGTTGAAATTCGGGAGGCGGTTCGTCTCGAAGTGAACCCGATGCGTGACGACCGAGTCGAGCGGCGCCCCCACGGTCACGGGAGGCGCGCTCCGGATCGCGATCCGGCGGGGCGGGGTCGCGCCGGCGCCCGGCCCCCACGTGAGCCAGAGGGATTCCTCGTCGGTGTGCTGGGCCTCCTGATACTCCGTTCCTCCGCCCAGCGCGAGGTCGTTTCCAAATCCGGTCGAACCGGTCGCGTAGACGTAAATCCGATCCGAGGGATCGAACGTTCCGTCGACCGATCCCGTCACCTCGATCGCGCACTCGCGGAGCGAATCGGGGCCCAGATCCACGTCCACGCTCTCCGGAATGTCGCCCGGCGTGGCTCGAAAGATGCGGAACGTGGCCGGATCGATCGCGCCGATCCCGACGCCGGCCGCCGCTAGGTCGGCGGGAGACACCTGATACAGGCCCGGTCGCAGCGCGCCCAGACGCACCCACGGGCGGCTGGGATCGACGCGCGCCGGGCTCGTCGCGAGCGCGGCGGCGGACCGCCGCAATGGTGCGATCGCCCCGGTGCGGCGAAGCGGCGCCGCGGCCGGATACAGGGGGCCGACGGCCGTGCTTGGAGCGAGCCGTTCTTCGCCTCGCGGCGGCCGCATTCGGCGCGAGCGCCTCCACCGGCCGGTCCCATCGAACGTCGAGCGCGATCTCACCGATCGCGGTTGCCTCCCCGCTGGAGGCGTCCCAGTTCACCGGTCGGAGGGTCACCGCGAGAAACCGCGCGCCGCCCGCGGAGATCCGGCGGACCGCTTGAATGGGCGCGTACGGAGGGCGCGCGCCGCGCGCGGAATAGGCCGGACCCGCGAGAGCGGCGCCCACCGTCGCGGCGTCGATGAGCCGTCTCGGCGCGCGGTCCAAAAGGAGGTTGGCAAAGGGAACGGGACGCAAGGACCCGAGCGACCGGGCTGAGCCCGGCGATCCGGTCACCGTCGCCGAAACGCCGTCGGGCACGCGGAGAAAAACCGTGCGCGTGGGGAGCGGAATGCCACCGGGCGCCGCATCGGGAACGGAGCCCGGAAGCGCGATCTCGGCGAGGTCGAAACCAAAGACACTGCCTCGGGAGACCGTGGGCTCGCCAAACGCCACCCGCACGCGGTAACCGGTCGGGGTGACCGATTCCACCACGGGGACCGGCGTCTCCGACTCGGCGCGAACGGACGCCGAAACCGCGACGGCGATGAGGACCGCGGCGATGAGACCGCGGACGGACGGGCGGATCAACGCGGGTCGAACCGCTCGGCTTCCTCCACCATCATGTTCGGAACACCGTCGACGATCGAGAAGCGGAGCCCGCACGCGGGGCAGATCAGCTTGTCCGCGGCACGGTCGTACGTGAGTTCTTTCTTGCACTGAGGACAGGCGAGCACGGAAAGGAGCACGTCGCTGATCGGCATATGCCTCCTAGGCCGGCGGCCCCGCGGCCGCGGCGGTTTCCTCTAGATACACACCCATCTTCAAATACTTCTCCAGCCTTCGGTCCAGCAATTCCTGCGCGGGAAGCCCCAGAAGGCCCCGCACGTGGCGAAGCACCGCGTCCTTCACGCGCCGGGCCGCCTCCTCGGGGTCGCGATGCGCGCCCCCCACGGGCTCGGGGATGACCTCGTCGATCACCTGGAGCTCGAGGAGATCGGGCGCCGTCAGCTTGAGGGCCTCGGCGGCCTGCTCCGCCTTGCTCGCGTCCTTCCAGAGAATCGCCGCGCATCCTTCCGGCGTGATGACGGAATAGATCGAGTTCTCGAGCATCATCACGACGTCCCCGACCGCGATCGCCAGGGCCCCGCCGGACCCGCCTTCGCCGATCACCACGGTCACGATCGGAACGGCGAGGTGGGCCATCTCGAGAATGTTGCGCGCGAGCGCCTCGGACTGGCCGCGCTCCTCGGCGCCCAGGCCCGGGTACGCCCCGGGCGTGTCGACGAACGTCACGATGGGACAGCCGAAGTTGGCGGCAAGCCGCATCAGGCGGAGCGCCTTTCGGTAGCCCTCCGGGTGCGCCATTCCGAAATTTCGGTAGATGTTCTCCTTGGTGTCCCGCCCCTTCTGGTGGCCCACGATCACCAGGGGCAGGTCGTCCACGACCGCAAGCCCGCCCACGATCGCCGGGTCGTCCCCGAAGCGGCGGTCGCCGTGAAGCTCCATGAATCCCGGTGCGAAGTACTTGAGGTAGTCGTTCGTATAGGGGCGGCGCGGATGGCGCGCCAGCTTCACGCGCTGCCATCGCGTGAGCTTGGAGTAGATCTCGCGACGGAGCCGCTCGGCCTTCCGTTCGAGCTGCTCCAGCTCCTTCGCGACGTCGGGATTCTCCTCGGGGGAGAGTCCTTTGAGATCCTCGATCCGCCGCTCGATGTCCAGGATCGGCTTCTCGAAATCCAGCCACGTTCCGTTCACGACAATTCCCCGCTCAGAAAGGAACGGCCTCGGCGTGGCCGTTCGCCACGCGCACGGCGCCCTCGCCGAGCCGTTCGCGCAGCGCGCGCAGAAGCTCGTCCGAAGGGCGAACCAGGATCCGCTTGGCGAGGATCCGGGTGGCGCCCAGGCCCTCGGACCCCGCAACGCTGAAGTATACGGGGCTTTCGCCCGGGTGGCGAACGAGGAGCTCCCGGATCTCCTCCAGCGAGACCGCCCCCGCCAGGTGAACCAGATCGATGTGAACGGCGCGCGGCGCTTCCAGGCCGGCGCCCCCGAGCCGTTGCACCGCGTTCAGGAGCATCTTGGGAATCGCGTCCTCGCGCTGGTTCACCTTGCCGCGCACCTCCACCACCACTCCCGTCTGAAGCGCCGCGCGGGAGCGTTCGTAGAGATCGGCGAAGACGGTGGCCTCGACCGTGCCCTTCATGTCCTCGAGCGTGACGAAGGCCATCGGGCGCTTGTTGCGGTCGGTGTGTGATTTCACGCCGGCGACGAGACAGACAAGCGTCACCTCCGCGTTGTCCTTCAACTCGCGCAGCTTCGCCGTGTCCGCGTTCGCGCGGGCAGCGATCTGCCCGCGATAGGCCGCAAGGGGATGATCGGAGAAATAGAACCCAAGCACGTCCCGCTCGCGGCGGAGCCGCTCCTCGAGGGGCCACGGCGGCGTCTGCGGAAGCGGCGGATCCTGGATCTGGACCGCGTGGTCCGCCCCGAAGAGGTTTTCCTGCGACTGGTTCACGCCCCGGGCCCGGTCCTGCGCCTGAGCGAGCAGATCGCCCACCGCCTCCAGAAGCTGCGCGCGGTCCCCTTCGAGACGGTCGCACGCCCCCGCCTGAATCAGCGACTCGAGCACCCGCCGGTTGATCGCCGACGTCTCCACCCGGCGGATCATGTCGCCCAGCGTGCGGAACGGGCCCGCCCGCCTCGCGCGCGCGAACCAGCGCTTCCACCGACCCTTGACCGACGTTCTTGATCGCCGATGAGCCCGAACCGGATGGCCTCGCCCTCGAGCGTGAACCCGGCCACGCTCGCGTTCACGTCGGGCGGAAGCACCGCGACGCCCAGCCGCCGCGCCTCCTCCACCAGCGTGACGATCCGGTCCGTGTCCCCCACCTCGCTGGTCAAGGACGCGGCGAGAAACGCGGCGGGCACGTGCGCCTTGAGATACGCGGAGTGATACGAGAGCATCGCGTAGGCGGCGCTGTGCGAGCGGACGAACCCGTAGCCCGCGAACTTCTCCATGAGGTCGAAGATCTCTTCCGCTTTCTTGTTCGCGAACCTTGTTCTTCGCGCACCCTTCGACGAACGCCGACTTCTGGCTGGCCATCTCCTCCGGCTTCTTCTTCCCCATCGCGCGGCGGAGGAGGTCGGCCTGCGCCAGCGTGAATCCGGCGAGCCGGTTCGCGACCTGCATCACCTGGTCCTGGTAGACGATCACGCCGTACGTCTTCTTCAAGATCGGCTCCAGCGACGGATGCGGGTAGGCGACGCGCTGCTTGCCGTGCTTGCGCTTGGCGAAGTCGTCGATCATGCCGCTCTGAATGGGCCCGGGACGGAAGAGCGCGTTGATCGCGATGATGTCCTCGAACGTGTCGGGGAGCACCTTCCGGAGCAGATCCCGCATCCCGCCCGACTCCAGCTGGAAGATCCCGACCGTCTGCGCCTTCTGGAGAAGCGCGTAGGTGGCGGGGTCGTCCAGCTCCAGCGAGCCCAGATCGATCGACCGCCCCGTGGATTCGCGCACGATCCGGACGGTGTCGTCGAGCACGGTGAGCGTGCGGAGGCCGAGGAAGTCCATCTTGAGGAGGCCGACCCGCTCCAGCGACTTCATGTCGAACTGGGTGGTGAGGTCTCCCTTGGGCGACTTGTACATCGGAACGTAGTCGGTGAGCTGGCCGGGCGCGATGAGAACGCCCGCGGCGTGCGTGGAGGCGTGCCGCGCGAGACCCTCCAGCGCGAGCGAGCAGCGGATCAGCCGCGCGTATCGCTCGTCCTTCTGGACCAGGCTCCGGAGCTCCGGCACGATCTCGAGCGCCCGCGTGAGGGTCATTCCCAGATCCGGAGGGATCATCTTCGCCACCAGGTCGCACTCGGCGTAGGTCATGCCCAGGGCGCGGCCCACGTCGCGGACCACGGCGCGCGCCGCCATCGTCCCGAACGTGATGATCTGGCTCACGCTCTCCCGCCCGTACTTCCCGATCACGTAGTCGATCACCTTCTGCCGGCTCTCGTACGCGAAGTCGATGTCGATGTCCGGCATGCTCACGCGCTCGGGATTCAGGAAGCGCTCGAACAGAAGCTCGAAGCGGAGCGGATCGATGTCGGTGATCCCGAGGCAGTAGGAGACCAGGCTCCCCGCGGCCGAGCCGCGGCCCGGCCCCACGCCGACGGCGTTCTCACGCGCGTAGTCGGTGAAGTCGCGGACGATCAGGAAGTATCGCGCGTAGCCCACCTGGCAGATCGTGTCGAGCTCGTAGTGGAGCCGCTGCTCCATGTCGGGGGTGATCTCCGGATAGCGCCGCTCCAGGCCCTCGCGCGCGAGCCGGCGGAGGTAACCCTCCTCGCTCTCGAACTCGGGCGGAATGGGAAACGCGGGAAGCTGGACGCGCTCCGAATCCAGCGTCAGCTCGCAGCGCTCCGCCACGCGCAGCGTGTTCTCGAGCGCCTCCGGCGCCTCCGGGAACAGCGCCGCCATCTCCTCCGGCGATTTCAAATAGAGCTGATCCGTCGCGAAGCGGAAGCGGTCGGGATCCTGCATCGTCTTTCCGGTCTGGATGCAGAGCAGCACCTCGTGGGCCTCGGCGTCGTCGCGGGCGATGTAATGGCAGTCGTTGGTCGCGACCACGGGAATGCCCAGCTCCTTCCCCAGCGCCAGGAGCCCGCTGCGCCGCCGTCTTCTCGTCCGGGATCCCGTGATCCTGGATTTCGAGGAAGTAGTTCTCCGCCCCGAACAGATCCCGGTACCAGGCGGCGGCGCGGCCCGCGCCCTCCATGTCGCCCTGAACGACGAGCTGCGGCACCTCCCCGCGCAGGCACGCGCTCAGGCAGACGAGCCCGCCCGCGTGAGTCGCCAGAAGCTCCTTGTCGATCCGCGGCTTGTAGTGAAATCCCTCGAGGTAGCCGGCCGAGGAGAGCTTGGCGAGGTTCCGGTAGCCCTCGCGGTTCCGGGCGAAGAGGACGAGGTGGTCGTACGCGCCCTTTCCGTCGGACGTTCTCGCGCCGCTCCGTGCGCGGCCCGTGCGCCACGTAGACCTCGCAGCCGATGAGGGGCTTCAGACCCGCGGCCCGCGCCGTGTCGTGGAACTGGACGGCGCCGAAGAGATTTCCGTGATCGGTGAGACCGACCGCGTTCATTCCGTAGCCGGCCGCGCGCTCGACCAGGCGGTCGATCCGGCACGCGCCGTCGAGCAGCGAGTAGTCGCTGTGGTTGTGGAGGTGAACGAAGGGCGCGCTCATCGTGACGCGCGCGCCATAGATGCGCTCTCGCAGGCGGTCGGGCGGTCCACGAGGCGAGTCTAGCAGGACCGGTTCGAGCGCCCCCAGCCGTTTTTCGATTCGCCCGCGCGATCGGCTATGGTATCTCTCGATGCCGATGAATCGCACGGCCCCGCCCATCGATCCCGCCCTGGCCCGCGCGCGGCTCAAGGAGATTTTGCTCGAACGCTCGATCCGGTTCGGCGATTTCACGCTCGCGTCGGGGGCGAAGAGCCGCTACTACGCGGACGTCCGGCAGACCAGCCTCCATCCCGAAGGCGCGCTCCTGATCGCCCAGCTCCTCGATCCCATTCTGACCGAGCACGGCGTGCGATCGATCGGCGGGCCTCACCATGGGCGCCGATCCGATCGTCGGCGCGACGATCGCGTGGAGCCAGCTTCAGGGGCACGGCCTCACGGGCTTCCTCGTCCGCAAGGAGGCGAAGGCCCACGGCATGGGAAACCGGATCGAAGGACCGTTCGACGTCAAGCTCCCCATCGCCATCGTCGACGACGTGATCACAAAGGGCGGCTCGGCGCTCAACGCCTATCAGGCGGTGCGCGACGCGGGAGGCGAAGTCCGCGTGGTGGTTTGCGTGGTCGACCGCGTCGAGGGAGGTGGCGAGGAGTTCGCCTCCCGGGGCGTCCCCTTCCACAGCCTCTTCAAGATCTCCGAGTTCCTCGAGCCGGCGTAAGGCCCGCCGGCCCGGCGTTCTCCCGCTCCGGCGCGAGACCCGCCTAGCCCGGCGTTCCGGCTGGTGTCGGGCTCCTCGCTGGGCTGCGGCGCCTCGGGCGCCTGCGGCTCTTCGTAGCTCGTCGAGTCGGGCGGGAGCGAGTCCGACCAGAACGGCAGATGCATCACCGGGCACATTTGCCGCGGCTCGGTCTTCTTGATGAACGCCGCGCGCATCACGTGAAGGCACTCCGGCCCGGCGCGGTATCCCGTGTCCCCGTCGATCCAGACGTCGAGCACGTTGTCCGGCGCCTCGAAGTCCCGAAAGGGGCGGTCCGCCAGCGCCGCGTCCATGAAGCGGGCCCAGATCGGGACCGCGGCCTGCGTCCCCGTGAGACCGATCCTTCGATTCCGGTCGCACCCCACCCAGACTCCGGCCGCCAGGTCGGGCGTGAAGCCGATGAACCAGGCGTCGTTCTCATCGTCCGTCGTGCCGGTCTTCCCCGCCGCGGGCCGCGTGAAGCCGAACTGGCTCCGGACTCCCGCCGCGGTGCCGTAGAGAATCGGTCCCTCGAGCAGGATCGTCGCCAGGTACGCCGTCTCGGGACGCAGCACCCGCCGCTCCTCGTGCCGAGGAGACCACCGCACGTTCCCCCCTCGGTCGAGCACCGCCTTCACCGCGAACGGCGTCACGCGCACCCCGCCGTTCGCGAGCGTGGCGTAGGCGGTCGTCAGCTCCATCACCGACAGCTCGCTCGTGCCCAGGACCAGGGACGCCACCTGCCGGAGCCGGCTCTCGATCCCCATCGCGCGCGCCGTGTCCACGATGCGCGGAAGGCCCACGATCTGGCTCAGCCGCACGGTGGCCACGTTGAGCGAGCGCGCGAGCGCCCGCGCCACCGTCACCTGCCCCGCGTAGGAATTCTCGTAGTTCCGCGGGGCCCAGGGGCCGAGGTTCGTCTGGAACGTGTCGGGCTCGTCGCGCAGCATGGTCGCCGCGGTGACGATGGGGCGGACGCCCGAATAGTAGGAGTCGAGGGCGGCCGTGTAGACGAAGGGCTTGAACGCGGACCCGGGCTGGCGCTTGGAATCCACGGCGCGGTTGTACGGGCTCTCGGCGTAATTCCGTCCCCCGACCATCGCGCGGATGGATCCCGTCGAGGGCTCGATCGCGACGAGCGATGCCTGGGCGGGATCCCGCTCGGCCCCTCCAACCGGCGAGCGCCAGTCGGCGTCGCGCGCGCCCGCGCGCACCAGACGCTCGGCATCGTCCTGCATTCGGGCGTCGAGCGTCGTGAAGATCGTGAATCCGCGCGCGCTCAGGTCCGACTCCGAAATGTCCCGGGAGAGAAGCTCGCGAACGTAGTCGACGAAGTACGGAGCGCGGATGGTCGGGGGCGGGTTCGCCGCGAACCGGAGCGGGATCTTCCGGTATCCGGAGGCGTCCTTCTTGGAGATGAATCCGCACTCGACCATGTCCGTCAGCACCTGGTTCCGCCGCGCGAGCGCGGCCTCCGGATCGCGGTAGGGCGAGAGCTTGTTCGGCGCGGGGATGATCCCGACCAGGAGCGCGGCCTCGCCGGGCGTGATCTCCTGGACGTGCTTGTTGAAGTAGAAGAGCGACGCCTCCTCCACGCCGCACACGCTCCACGAGCCCCGCTGCCCCAGGTAGATCTGGTTCAGATAGAACTCGAGAATCTGCTCCTTCGAGTAGCGGAGCTCCACCATCACCGCGAGGAGGGCCTCGTGGAACTTCCGCCACACGTTCCGCTCGCGCGAGAGGAAGAGATTCTTGACCAGCTGCTGGCTGATCGTGCTGCCGCCCTCCACCACCGCGCCGGCGCGAACGTTCCGGAACGTCGCGCGGCCCATGCCCAGCAGGTCGAGCCCCCAGTGCCGGAAGAAGCGGCGATCCTCGCTCGCGACGACGGCGAGGATGAGATGGCGGGGCATCTGCCCCAGCGGGATGAAGCTCCGCCGCTCCTTCTCCTGATCCGAGAACTCCCCGAGCAGCTCCGGGTCGACCCGCAGAAGGCCGCGGGGTCTGAGATCCTCGAAGTCCTCGGAGATGGACGCGAGCTGCCCTTCCTCGAACGTCGCGGTGACTTCGGAGCCGCGCTCGATCCGATCCGGGTAGGTGAACGGGCGGAGGTGCACCTCGAGCGTCGCGCCGCGGAGGCGGTACTGGCCCGGATCGGACGGGCGCTTCCACACGCGGCGATAGCGGGCGCCTTCGAGCGCCCGGGCCAGCGCCTCGGCCGTCAGGTGGTCGCCGACGCGGTAGTCGCGCCAGTCGGCGTAGACGCTGGTTGGAAACTTCCAGCCTTGCCCCGCGTAGCGGGAGGACGAGAGCGACGAGAGCCGGAACCACTCATATCCAAGAAAGATCGCGATCACGGCGAGCACGAACACCAGCCAGCGAAGCCGGCCGTGCGGAAGCCACTCCGGCCGGCGCTTCCACCAGGCGGTCTTTGTCGAAGTCGTGGTTTTGGGAGACGGTTGTTCAGTCACGGCCCGAGGAGCCTAGAAGGAGGTGCGGGGCGCGTCAACCGCGGGCGAGACGCTACTTGTCTTCGCCCAGACTCTCTTCCAAGTAACGCATCCGGCTCAAGGAGCGCGACTCGACTCCGCCGGCGGGAGCGGTGAGAACGTAGTCCCGATACGCCGCGAGGGCTTCCTTGCGGTCGTTCTGGCGGCCGGAGATCTCCTGAATCGCCCAGAGGCAGTCGGCCATCTCGCGTTTGGCGCGCGAGCGATCCGGCCCCGCCACGGACTTGAGGAGGGCTTTCCACGACTCCTTCAGCTTGCGGAGCGTGACGAGGTCCTGATTCTGCGCTGCCGTCTCGGTCGCCAGATGGAGGCGATCGATCGGCTTGGTCACCCCGCCGGACGCGGGCGGAACGGTCGTCGCGTCGCCGCTCGGAGCGGGCGCCGGATTGGACGGCGCGGCCGCCGGGGGCGGCACGGAGGCCGTCGGCGCGGGCTGGGCGCTGGGAGTTGAAGGGGCCGGATTTCCCGGCGCGACGTCCGGAGGCGGCTGCGATGAGGACGGCGGATTCTCCGTCTGGCCGTCGTTCGGAGGCGTGGTGGCGCCCGGCGCCGGGGTCGCGCTCGGCGGCTTGCTGACAGGCTTCGTTGCGGGAGCCGGCTGAAGATCCGACGGAGTCCACGATGAAGCTGGGTCCTCGCCATCCGGATGCGTGTCGCGAGGCGCCGGCTTGGGCGTCGGCTTGGCCGCCGGCTTCGGCGGCGCGGGCTTGGGCGTAGGCTTCTTCGTGGTGGACGGCTGCGCGCCAGGCGGCGAGGGCACCTGGACCACGACGTCCGGGCCCGGCGTCACGACCGGCGAGGGCGCCGTGGTCGTCGCGGCGGGCGGTGTCGTGGCGGTGTCCGGCGTCGGAGTCGCGGACGGAGCGACCGTGCCCGCAGGCGCGACGCTGCTCGAATCGGTCGTGGGCGTCGGCGTCGGTACGGTTCCAGGAGCCGGCGTCACGCCGGTCGACGGCGCGGGCGTCTGCCCCTGCGGCCGCTGGTTCGCATCGCTCTGGCCGCCCTGACGGAAGGCGAGCGCGATCCAAACCGAAACGCCGAGAAGAAGAACACCACCGAACACGCCGCCGCCCCAAAGCGCCAGGCGGAGCAGCGTGGCCTTCCGCTTCTGCTCCTCCTCCCGCTTCCGGGTGAGCGCTTCCTTGGCGAACGAGAGGCTTCCCTCGGGCGGACCCACGTCGCGGTGCGCGTCCACCGGCTCGAAGTCCCAGAGATTATCTTTGCCCTGCTCCGCGCCCGCCTTGCCTCCAGCCGGCGTGGGCGCGGCCTCCTCGTGATGGGAGGCGGCCGGTCCCGGCGGACCTGAACCCGGCTGGGGGGTCGGATCGAGGGAGAGGTCGGCGAAGGAAATTTCCTCGTCGAATCTCCGCGGCCGTCGGTGGCTCGAACGTATTCGGCACCGGCGGAGCGTCCCCGGACATGGGGGCGTGCTCGGGATTGTTCGGCGCAGGCTCATCCGCCGCGTCAAAGGCGGGAGAGCCCAGAACCGCCCGGGTCAGCTCGAGCTCCAGGCGGCATCCCTCGCACGTGGCGAGATGCTCCTCGAGCGCGATCCTCTCCTCCGGGGGCAGCGTCCCTGAGGCGCAGGGCTCCAGCTTGAGCTTGGCTTCGGAGCAGGTCATGGTACCGATGAGTATCGGATTCAAGGATTTAGTACTTGAGGCGAAAGCGGTCGGGCGGGATGAGAACCGGGCCTTGGGCGGCCGACGGACAAATCAGGTAACTTATTTAATTACAAAAGCTTGAGCGGACAATCTAATCGGGAAGGATCGCTCCTTCAACGGGACAGGCCTCGAGGCAGGCGTTACAGCTGACGCAGTCCTCCGCGACGATCAGGTACCACTTCGTACCCTTGCCGTTGTCCCCCTCGCCCTTCTTGATGCAATCCACGGGGCAGACGTCGACGCAGGAGCTTTCACCCTCGCAGATATCCTTGACGATCTCGTACGCCATGAAGCCTCCGGGCCGAATTCCCTTCTAGTGTACCGAGAGCATTCGGTCGAGCGCAACGCGCGCCCACCGCTTGGTGGTTTCTGGAACGCGGATCACGTTCACCGGCTCACCTTGCACGATCCGCTCGAGCGACCACAAGAGATTTTGGGGCGAGATCCGGTACATCGTGGCGCACATGCAGAAGTCCTTCGAGAGGACGACGATGCTCTTGTCCGGAAGAGTCTTCGCCATGCGCTGCACCAAGTGGTATTCCGTGCCCACCGCCCAGCGGCTCCCCGCGGGGGCCTCCCGGAGCGTTCGAATAATGGTCTCGGTGGAACCGACGATGTCCGCCGCGCCGGCCGTCTCGTGCGGCACTTCGGGATGAACCAGGATCTTCACGCCGGGATCTTCCGCCCTGCGTTCCTCCACGTGGCGGAGCAGGAACTTGGTGTGGACCGAGCAGCAGCCCTTCCACACGATGACCTTGGCCTGGCGCAGGGCCTCCTCCGAAATCCCTCCCCGCGCTTTCTTCGGGTCCCAGAGCACGATCCGGTCGAGCGGGATCCCCATCGACACCGCCGTGTTCCGGCCAAGGTGCTCGTCCGGGAAAAAGAACACCTGCTCCCGCTGCGCGAACGCCCACTCGAAAACGGCGCGGCAATTGGACGAGGTGCACACCGCTCCGCCGCGTTCGCCGCAGTAGGCTTTGATCTCCGCCGTGGAGTTCATGTAGGTGATCGGCATGACCGAGTGAAGGCCGAGCCGCTCCAGAACCGCCCCGGCTTCCACCACGTCGTCCGTGGGCGCCATGTCGGCCATCGAGCAGCCCGCGTTCATGTCGGGGAGAATGACCGACTGATGCGGGTGTCTGAGAACGTCCGCGCTCTCCGCCATGAAGTGCACGCCGCAGAAGACGATCCACTTCGCATCGGTCCGCTCCGAGCCGAGCCGCGCGAGCTTGTACGAGTCGCCGGTGATGTCGGCGTGCTCGATGACGTCGTCCCGCTGATAGTGGTGCCCCAGAACGACGAGCGAACGGCCCAGGGCGCGCTTCGCCTCGCGGATTCGAGCGGCGACCGCGTCGTCTTCGAGGACCAGGTAGGGTTCGGGAACCGTCAGCATGCGAGTAGCCATGACACCATTTTTGATGCGGGCCGGAGCGGGGTCAAGGGAAAGAACCCGCGCGCCGCGGGCGCGAATCGCGAAGCGTCGTTCCAGCATCCAACTATGGATGGTGCGGATGCGGCGCCCGGACGGCGGCGGCCTTGACCGGCGAAGGACGGCATGGGACCATGGGGCGCTTCTTTGTCGGTAGCGTAATGAATCCCTCCCTTTTCCGGGACTCTCTTTGTCGCAGAGCGCTGAAAATCGATTCACGGTTCACGTGGCGACGGTCAACGGCTCGGGCAGCCAGACCGCCAACAACACGCTCTTGCGCGCCATCTTCCAGATGGGCATCCCGGTGTCCGGAAAGAACCTCTTCCCGTCGAACATCGCGGGGCTCCCCACGTGGTTCACGATCCGCGTCAACGACCAGGGCTACGTCTCGCGGGACCGCCGCTACGACCTTCTCGTTGCGCTGAACCCAGAGACGTCGGCCGCCGACATCGCGGCCATGCCCCCCGGCAGCGTCATCGTGATGGCCGAGGGAGTGCCGGCGCCCAAGATCCAGCCCGACCGCACGGTCTACGCGATCCCCTTCTCCAAGCTGGTCGAGCCGATCGTCGCCGACGTCAAGCTCCGGAAGCTGGTCGTGAACATGGTCTACGTCGGAGTCGTGAGCTTCCTCCTCGGCATCGACGAGGTCGAGGTGGACCGCGCGCTCGAGGCGCAGCTGGGCCGGAAGCCGAAGGCGCACGAGATGAACCGCCAGGCGGTCCGCGCGGGCTACGACTACGCGGCCAAGAACCTCAAGAAGGCGCCGTTCCAGGTCCGCCGGCTCGACAAGACCGCGGGCAAGATCCTGATCGACGGCAATCAAGCCGCCGCGCTCGGAGCGATGTTCGGGGGCGTCACCTACATCTCCTGGTATCCGATCACGCCGTCGTCCAGCCTGGCCGAGCAGCTCGAGTCGTTCCTCCAGAAATTCCGGCGCGACCCCGCTACGGGCAAGGCCACCTTCGCCGTGGTGCAGGCGGAGGACGAGATCGCCGCGATCGGGATGGTGCTCGGCGCGTCCTGGGCCGGCGCTCGAGCCATGACGACCACGTCGGGGCCCGGCCTCTCGCTCATGACCGAGTTCACGGGCTACGCCTACTACGCGGAGATCCCGGCGGTGATCTGGGACATCCAGCGCATCGGCCCCAGCACGGGCCTCCCCACGCGGACCTCGCAGGCGGACCTTCTGTCGGTCGCGTTTCTCTCGCACGGGGACACCCGGCACGTGATGCTCTTCCCGTCGACGGTCGAGGACTGCTATGAGTACGGGATGAAGGCGTTCGACCTCGCGGACCGTCTCCAGACGCCGGTGTTCGTGATGTCGGATCTCGACCTTGGGATGAACGTCTGGATGTCCGATCCGTTCCGCTATCCCGACAAGCCCTGGGACCGCGGCAAGGTCCTGAACGCGGCGGACCTCGAGCGACTCGGAAAGTTCGAGCGCTACCGGGACGTGGACGGCGACGCCATTCCCTACCGCACGCTCCCGGGCACGCCGCATCCTCTGGCCGCGTACTTCACCCGCGGTTCGGGACACGACGAGCAGGCCCGGTACACGGAAAGCTCCGAGGTCTATCCCCGGCTCATGGACCGCCTCGCCCGGAAGTTCGAGACCGCGCGCGGACTGGTTCCCCCGCCCACGGTCGACGCCGTTCCGGGCGCGGAGGTGGGCCTGATCGCGTTCGGATCCACCCACCACGCCATGCGCGAGGCGCGCGACCTCTTGCGCCAGGACGGACTTCAAACGTCGTACGCCTTGGTCCGCGCGTATCCCTTCTCCAAAGAGGTGCGCCGGTTTGTCGAATCCTACGAGCGGATCTACGTGATCGAGCAGAACCGCGACGCCCAGATGGCGGCGCTCCTCAAGATGGACATGCCGCACCTGGCCCCTCGGCTCCGCTCGGTGCTCCACTACGACGGGCTCCCCATCGACGCCGCGACGATCGTCGACGGCGTTCGATCGCTGGAGCGCGCGGAGACGGCGGCGCGATGACCCCGAACCCTACCGCCGGCGTGAACCGCATCGGGCTGACCGCCGCGGACTACAAGGGCTCGAAGTCGACCCTCTGCCCCGGCTGCGGGCACGACGCGATCACCGGCAGCATCATCCAGGCCGCGTTTGAGCTGGGTCTCGAGCAGCACAAGGTGGCAAAGCTGTCCGGGATCGGCTGTTCCAGCAAGACCCCGGCCTACTTCCTCGGACGCTCGCACTCGTTCAACGCCGTCCACGGCCGGATGCCGTCGGTGGCGACGGGCGCGCACCTGGCGAACCGCGAGCTGATTCTCCTGGGTGTTTCGGGGGACGGCGACAGCGCGTCGATCGGGCTGGGGCAGTTCTGCCACATGATCCGGCGCAACGTGCCGGTCGTCTACATCATCGAAAATAACGGCGTCTACGGATTGACCAAGGGCCAGTTCTCGGCGACCGCCGACGTCGGGACCAAGGCGAAGACCGGCCAGGTGAACGACCGGATGCCGATCGACCTATGCGCGGTCGCGATCGAGCTGGGCTGCGGATTCGTCGGCCGCTCGTTCTCGGGGGATCCCAAGCAGCTCCGGCCCATGCTCCAGGCGGCGTTCTCGCACCGCGGCACCGCGGTGCTCGACGTGATCAGCCCCTGCGTCACGTTCAACAACCACGAGGGGTCGACGCGAAGCTACCTGAACGTGAAGGAGCACGACGCGCCGCTTCACGAGGTGACGTTCATCCCGAGCTACGAGAACATCGAGGTCGAATACGCGCCGGGCGAGGCGCGCGAGGTCACCCTCCACGACGGATCGCGCATCGTGCTGCGGAAGCTGGAGGAGGATTACGATCCGGGCGATCCGCTCCGCGCGCTTCGGGTCATCCACGAGGGCCGCGACCAGAATCGGTTCGTCACCGGGCTCCTCTACTTGAACGCGGCCAAGCGGGCCCTCGACAGCGAGATGGATCTGGTCGACGAGCCCCTGGCGTCGCTTCCGCTCGAGCGTGTCCGCCCGCCGAAATCGGCGCTCGACCAGGTCATGGCGAGCCTCATGACCGGCGGGTCGTAGCTACTCCTCCGGACCCTCGTCGTCGCCCCGAGTTTCCTTGTAGTACACCTTGAACTTCTTGCGGAGCCGGTCCCGCCGCCATCGCTCGCGCCACTCGCGAAACGGCAGATGGAAGCCGCGGAAGCCGTGCCACGCGGGAAGTCCCCTGAGGTAGAGCCACCCGAAGAGCATTCCCCCGAGGTGGGCCACGTGCGCCACGCCCCCGCCCCCGCCCGACGTCAGGCTGAACCAGAACGCGATCACCCCGAGGATGAGAACGAAGTACTTCGCCTTGATGGGAATGACCAGGTAGAGAAGCAGGATCCGGTCGGGAAAGAGGAGTCCGTAGGCGGCCAGGAGCCCGTAGATCGCGCCCGAGGCTCCGATGATCGGGATCGTGCTGTTCGGCGAGACGATCGTGGAGCAAAGCGCCGCGCCGATTCCGGTCGCAAAGTAGAACCGCACGAAGCGAGGCGTCCCCCAGAGCCACTCCAACTCGGTCCCAAACATCCAGAGCGCGAGCATGTTGAAGAGGATGTGGAAGAAGCCGCCGTGGAGGAACAGGTAGGTGACGCCCTGCCAGAGGAACAGATGATGCGTGACGTCGTACGGCACGAGGCCGAAGAGACGCTCGAGGTGCGTCTGGGCCAGGACTCCGGCCAAAAGCTGGAACAGAAACACGCCGACCGTCGCGAAGAGGATCGCGCGGACGCCAGGTGAAAGCGGGCCGCCGAACACGATCGGCCGGGGCCCGAAGGTGCGATTCACGAGCGCTTGCTCCTCGCGGGCGCCTTCTCGCCGCCGTTCCCGCGCCCCGCGGTCTTGGTCCCGGCCGCCGGCTTCCCCCCGCCCAGATAGAGCGCGCGATCGTCGCGCGTGTCGTCAAACGCCTGGCGGATGCGGGAATCCAGCTCGACCCGCAGCTCCACCTTCCGGCGCTCCATGGCGATCGCCGTGGTCTCGAGCACCGCGTCGATCCGGTGCTCCGTGAAGGAGCCCGGCGATCCCCACACAAAGGACGGGACGTACGCGGGCATGAGCGCGGTTCCGTAGAGGTTGCACCCGACGCCGATGACCGAGCCCGTCGTGAACGACGTGCTGATCCCCGTCTTGGTCAGGTCGCCGATCGTGATCCCAAGATGGTTCTGACCCGACGACTCGCCCTCCCCGTCCCGAAACGCCTTTGCGGACCGGAAGAATCGAACGTCGCCGTAGTTGTTCTTGAGATCGCTGTTGTTCGTGTTGGCGCCTAGGTTGACCCACTCGCCGACGAAGGCGTGGCCGAGAAACCCGTCGTGCTGCTTGTTGGAATAACCCTGGATCACCGACGCTTCCACCTCGCCGCCCACCTTGCACACCGGACCGATCGAGCAGCCACCGCGGATCCGCGCGCCGGCGCGGATGAGCGTCCGTTCGCCGATCACGGCCGGGCCCTCCACGTAGGCGAGCGACTCCACGGTCGCGTTCTCTTGAATCAAGATTGGCCCCGACTCCGCGTTCAGAACCGCGCCCGCGGCCACGCGAGCGCCGCGGGCGACGTGGACGGCCTGCGGCTGGACCACGTGGACGCCCTCTTCGATCGTCCCCCGGACCGTGCCCGGCTGAAACGCGTAGCGGAAGTCCTGGACGATCTGCCTCGGGCTCCAGCGGATCAGATCGGCCGCCGATCGGGCGACAAACGCGTTCACCTCGGCCGGAAAGCGGAGGTCCTCGAACGCGCGCTCGGGATCGCCCTCCTGTAAGTAGCGGACCGCGTGCTTCACCCGCTCGGCCCGAACCTTGGCCGCGAAGAGGACGCCGCCCGCCAGATACGACGCCTCGGTCGGCGACGCGGCGAGAAAGTGAAGCACTTCGTCGTCCGTCATGCAGAGACGCCCGTTCACGAACAGCGTCTCCTCCGCGGGTGGGTCACCGACGGTCGCGGTGGGATAGAGGACCCGGGTCAGCTCCACGAGCTCGGGGCGCACGCAGAGGACGAGCGGGGCGTCGGGAAACGCCCGCACCAGTTTCTCGACCAGGGAGAACACGCCGCACCGCAGGGCGAACACGGGACGCAGGAGCGCGTTCGGGCCGAAGGCGGCAACCTCGGGATCCTCGTACAGGCAGAGATTCACCCGGCTAAGGTAGGGACGCGGCGGAGGCGCGTCAAGTCGTGGCGCCGCGGGCGCGGACCGCCTACAATGCCGCCATGGCCGAAATCAAGCCCGCGTCCCGCCCGCCCGCCGCGCCCAGCCCGGCGTCTCCGGCCGCCCACAAGCCGGCCGCGCCGCCCCGCGAGCCGTCGGCGCGCGCGCTTCGCTATCGCGAACACCGGATTCCACGCAAGCACCGGGTGTTCGTGAACCGCAATCTCAGGATGACCAAGATCCGGGCCATCGGATTCGACCTCGACCACACGCTGGCGCACTACGACCCGGTCGCGGTGGAGGAGCTTGCCTTCGACCTCACGAAGGAGAAGCTGGTCAACGTGAAGGGCTATCCGCGCGAAATCTTGGAGTACAAGTACGACCCGGTGTGGGTTATCCGCGGGCTCGTGGTCGACAAGAAGCGCGGCAACCTGCTCAAGATGGACTACTTCAACTTCGTCTCGCGCGCGTACCACGGCCTCTCGCAGCTCCGCTCCGAAGAGCGGAAGCGGGCCTACCGCTCCGACCGCATCCGACTGGGCCACGAGAACTACGTCTCGGTCGACACCCTGTTCCACCTGCCCGAGGTTTATCTCTACCTCTGCGTCATCGACCTTCTGGAGCGCCGGCACACCGGCACGGCTCCCGATTACGAGAAGGTCTACCAGGACGTGCGGGAAATGATCGACGAAGCACACCGGGACGGGAGCCTCAAGTCGGTCATCACGAGCGACCTGGACCGCTACATCCGCTTTGACCCCGAGGCCAGGATCACGCTGGAGGAATTCCGGCGGAGCGGGAAGAAATTGTTCCTGCTCACGAACAGCGAGTGGGCCTACACCGACAAGCTCCTCCAGCACATCCTCCAGCGCGGTCGCGGCGCGCCCTCGCAGTGGACCGATCTCTTCAACATCGTGATCGTGGAAGCGAAGAAGCCGGGCTTCTTCTCCTCCACGGACGCGCCGGAGCCGGTTCCCGAGCTGAAGGGAGTGAAAGTGGCCGCGACGGTGGGCCGCGGCGGCGGACGGGCCTATCTAGAGCGTGCGCTCGGCGCCAGCGGCGAGCACGTCCTCTACTTCGGCGATCACACCTACGGCGACATTCTCCAGTCCAAGCGCGCAGCCGGATGGCGGACCGCCATGCTCGTGCCCGAGCTGGATCGGGAAATCTCCGTCAACGCCGACTACGCCAAGGAATTCGAGCGGCTGTCCAAGCTCTCGTCCGAGCGCCACCAGCTGGAGATCGACAAGGCGGCCTTTGGGCGCGAGCTTCGAAGGCTCACCCAGGTCCTGAGCGAGAACGGGTCGGAGCCCGAACGCCGGACGGAGATTTCCACCCGCATCCAGGAAATCCCCGACCAGATCGCGGAGCTCGACAAGCGGGGGACGGAGCTGGAGGGAGAGATCGAGAGCCTGAGGGTGAAGATCGACCGCGCGTACAATTCGCGGTGGGGATCGATCTTTCGCGAGGGGAACGAGTCGAGCCGTTTCGGCCACCAGCTCAAGGATTTCGCGTGCGTTTACACGAGCCGCGTGTCCAACTTCCTGCACTACCCCTGGAACTACTACTTCCAGTCCCCCGTCGGGTACATGCCCCACGACATTTAGCAGGTCAGCGGTGCGCCTCGTGGCGCAGCGCTCGATTGCGGCGGCCCGCCTAGCGCTTCACCATCCCCATCGGCCGCCCGTTCGCGCAATCGAGCCGCAACAGCTGTCCCTTGCCGACCCCGTAGCGACCTTCGGGCACCTCGTAGTCGCCCATTCCGTTGGAAGAGCGCACGAGCGTGAGCTTCGTACCGTCGTGGGGATCGACCATGGGATTGCGGCATCCCTCGCCGGGCTTCGGCTCGCGGGTCGCCGCGCTGTCGATCTCGCCGACGAGGAAGTGATCCGGGACCTGCACCAGTCCCGCGGGCGTAGCGCTGGGAGGCGCCTGGCTCTTGGAACCCGACGCGCAGCCGGATGCGATTGCTAGCACGAGGAGAGCGAGCCCTTCGGCGCGCAGGCGGGGATGACGCCACAACCGAGGAGAACAGCGACCATCGAAATGATCTGCGAGAGGGACATGTGATTCCGTGCCTACTTCATAATCGTGAACTTGCCAGTCACGTTCCGATCGGGCAGTTCGATCCGGTACATGTAAACACCGGAACTGAGTTGCTCACCCCGATCTCCGCGTCCATCAAGGGTCAAGATACTGATGCCCCGCCGACAGCCATCCTCGGACCACGGTGCGTACCAATCGTCCCCGCAGGTCGTAGATTCGCGCGGTCACGTGCCCTGGTCGAGCGGTAGTGAAAGCTCAGAACGCCACGCGGATTCATCGGGTTGGGCGCCAGGCTCGGGGAACCGTCAAGTGACCCCGTGTTGACGGTGAGGGTCAGTGGCGCAAGAAAGGTCCCGAGACCGTGGGCCGTACCCTGAACAGTCGCGTTAACCACCGTGTCGCCGCTCGGAAGGTTACCAAACAGCGACCTTAGGTCCTGCATCCGGAAGCAAATGGACGCTTCGTCGGTTCCGTTTCCGTTCCGGTCTCCGAGTGAGATCGCCTTGTCGTCGACGGCCGTGATTTGGGTCGCACTGCCCGTTCCCGGGGACGCGAGGGTTACGGATTCCGGATCGATATCAAGAGCTGAGAACGACCCTCCCATCGGCTCCACTTGAGCGCATGCCGTCGCCGCAGAAGCGCCAAGGTTGAGAGTTTGGACCCCATTGGGAAGAAACGCTTGGGCGGAAAGCGACTCGCGGATCGAGGCCGTCGTCGTTGCGGTCGAAACGACACTGCCATCGCTCACAGCGAGCCCAATCGTGTACTCGCCGGGGAGTTGGAACGTATGCACCGCGGTGGCGCTGCTCGATGTTCCTCCGTCTCCAAAGTGCCAGTCGAACGTTATGGCGTCTCCATCGGGTCATCCGACCCGGCTTGGAGAACAACCGCTGCGCCCTTGAGCCCTTCATACGGGCCTCCGGCCAAGGAGTGAGGCGGGCGATTGACGTTCTCGACACTTATCTGGGTAACGACGCTGTCGCGCCCGCCGTGTCCCCGCCAGCTTGGAATGTGACAGCATAGGAGCCTGACTGCGTGAATGACGGCGTCCAGTGCAACACGCCCGAGTCTGGTCTATCTGCTGCGAACGTCGCCCCGATCGGTAGCCCGATCGCTGCCAGGGAGGCTCCACCTTCACCACCCGATCCTCTAGCGACGACAGCGATTTCGAGCGCCTCGCCTTCCCCGACCGTAACCGAGCCGGGTGCTGTAAGACTCGGGCTACCTCCGGTCACTGTGATTGTGAAGTGCTCCACTGACGACTGCGAACCCGCAGTAGCCGTGACCACGGCCTCATGGACCCCTCCGTCGGACGACCCTGGGCTCAGTCGAATGACGGAGTGAATCTCACCTGCCCCCGACGTTGGCCCCTCCCATTGGCCGAACGTAGGTAATGCGGCTACAACGCCGATCTGATCTCCGTCGGGGTCCGTAATAGCGATGGGCACGGCGAGCGTGCTCTCGGCGCTCATTGAGACGTCTTGTACATGCTGGATCACTGGGCCTCGATCCACGTTTGCAACGTTGATCGCGAATGGTATGACGTCGACCGCGCAACCGGATGTCGCCAGAACTTGAACTGAGTAGTGCCCTGCGGAAGAAAAATCCGGCGAGACCGAGATCGCCG
The DNA here is from genome assembly GCA_963740415.1 of Candidatus Eiseniibacteriota bacterium. Classification (GTDB taxonomy): domain Bacteria; phylum Eisenbacteria; class RBG-16-71-46; order SZUA-252; family SZUA-252; genus WS-9. The sequence goes on along the minus strand of CAVUEC010000014.1, from coordinate 82,388 downwards.
TTGAAAGAGGACTTGCTCCTGACGTCGGGCCAACAAACGAGGCGAATGGGGGTAAGGCCGCGTAGATCGTGACGCCATCTCCGTCAGGATCACTCGCAGTGATCGGCACTGATGTCGTGCTGCCCTCAGCGACCTGGACATCACCGATTGGCGCCAAATGCGGAGCTCGATCGGTTCCCCCTATGAAGCGCCGTGGTGGCCGTAGCCGGGAATCCGCCCCCATCGCTCATCGTCCAGCGGATCGTATAGCCCCCCGCATCGTGGAATCCCGGGACCCCACTCAATCGTGCCGTGACAGAGGAGCCGCTTGTCGTTTGAGTGAACGTAAGGAATGGGGGTGCGCCGGTCTGGGTCAAACTAAGCGCGTCCTGGGCGTCGGGATCGGCACCCGTCGCAACGATGGAAACGGCATACCCCTCATGGCCTCCGACGTAGACAGGCGCATCGAGACCGGGGACCGTATTCCCGCCAGGTTCGACCAGGAGGCCGTCCGCGTCGCTCCAATCCGAACCGATTCCGGTGGATCCAATCAGTTTATAGGTGTTGTCGAAGTCGTTCCCAGAGCAGTTGGAGCCAAAGGAAGTGAGGTCTGCGGTTCCCGTGACGGTGTCGACGATGTCAATGCGTGGCGTGCCCGTGACCGCCGTGATTGTCAACGTACATAAGCGATACTGGCCAGGGGTGAGCGTTGCCTGTTGGCCGTATCCGTTCTTGTAGTTGATCCCATCGGCATTGACTTGACCGAACGCCGTGGTAAACGTTGTAAGGCGGTTGATGAAGTTGGAATAGGCTACCGTTCCGCCAACAGCCCTGAGACAAACGACATATGAGTTCATGCTTAGGGGCCCGTCAGCCGTAGTACACGTTGCGGTAGTGCCATCTCGATTCCGGTTGGTCACGAGGTACACATCGACGGTCGTCGGGGTCCCCTTGGGGTTCACGCGGTCCCCGACGGAGTGATAGCCGTCACCGTTAGCGTCCAGGTACATGTACTGGCTGTTGGCCGAGCTGACCAGCCCAGCACGCCGACCAGGCACACCACGAGCATTCGTAGGATTGTGGACATGTCAGGCCCTCCGATACGGCTGCGGGACCGCCCCTTACACGCTGCCGGCACTTCCAGAAACGTGGCTCAAAGCGGAGTCCAACACCTCAAACGCGTGATCGGACTGTTCTGCGGTCATCGTTAGCGGAGGCAGGAGCATGACGACGTTGTCGTAAAGTCCGCCCGGGAGCACCAGAATGCCCCGCGCGCGAAGAGCGGACACCAATTGCGATGCGAGCGCTGGGTCCGGCTCCCGGGCGTCACCACCGTGGGCCAGCTCGATGGCGCCGAACATGCCGATCGAGCGCGTCTCACCGACGATCGAGCGATGCCGCGCCGCGATTCCCTTCAGGCCCTCGGCCATCCGCGCGCCCATCGCTTCCACCTGCTCCTGAAATCCGGGCTCGGTGAGTCGCTTTAACGTCGCGAGCGTGCCCGCGCACGCGAGCGGATGCCCGTAGAACGTGCTGGCGTGCGGGGCCTCGCCCGACGGAAGCACGTGCTTCTTCCACACGTCCATAATCTTGGGCTTTCCGAGCAACGCCGCGATCGCCACGCCGCCGCCGATTCCCTTTCCGGCGCACAGCAGATCGGGCTCGGCCTCCAGGCCGTTCCGCTCCCAGGCCCAGAAAGGCCCGGTCCGGCCGCCGCCCGTGAGAATCTCGTCGTAGATCACGAGCAGTCCACGATCCCGCGCAATCTGGCAAAGGCGCGGGAGGAACTCCGGCGGCGGAACGACGCAGCCGGCCCGGCCCTGGATTGGCTCGACGATCAGCGCGCCGGGCGGATCGGGTCCCGCGCAGCACCCGATCCAATTCCGGCAGGGCCACCTCCAGACCGCGGAGGTTGCACGACGTCTCACACCGCGGCCGAACCGGACACCGGTAGAGATAGGGAAACGGCAGCGTGAGGGCCCTCCGGGATGACGGACCCTGAAGCGCTTCGATCGGCCGCGGGTGATCCGTGACGTCGAGGACGCCCCAGGAATCGCCGTGGTAGCCGCCGATGTGCGAAATGAAGCGACGCCGCCCCGTGGCGAGGGCCGCGGTCTTGAGCGCCAGCTCCACGGCCTCGGCCCCGGTGCTCGCCAGGAGCACTCGGTTCAACCGTCCGCCCAGCGCCGAGAGCCGCCGCACCAGCTTCACGCGCTCGTCGTGCGGGCTCAGATCGCCCTGTGCCTGGAGGAGCTTCCCCGCCTGGCGGGAGACGGCCCGCTTCACCTCGGGGGCCGCGTGGCCGAGGGACGCGACGCCGAGGCCGGCGGTGAAATCTAGGTAACGATTGCCGTCCAGATCTTCCACGACGGAGCCGCGCGCGCGGGCCCAGACGACCGGCGACTCGTCCTTCCCCCAGATCGCGGCGCCCTCGGCGCGGCGAAGCCGCTTGGCCGCGGCCGCCGACTTGGGGCCGGGCGGCGGCACGACGATCTCGGGCATTTCGTCCCCGCGCAGGGGCGAGCGCCGGGTCACGACTCTCTCCATTTGAGTCCTCCGGTCACGAGTTCCTCCGCGACTCGACCCACGCGGCGCCACCGAGAATGAGGGTGGCGCCCACAAAGAAGCCGGGCGTGAGCCGTTCGCCAAAAATCAACCAGGAGAGCAGCGAGGTCAAGAGGGGCTGGGTATTGGTCGCGATGGCCACCTTGGAAGCCTCCAGGTGCCGGAGGGCGTACATCCACAGGGGATACGAAACGACAGAAGTCCCGATGACCAGGTAGGCAATGCCTCCCCAGACCGCACCGGACATCGGCGGCAAGGGAAGCGCATGCCCAAAGGCCAGCAGGACGGCCAGGCCCATGATGGAGCCCGAGACCACCGCCCACGCCGTCACGGTCATCGGATCGTACTTCCCCAAGAGCGGCTTCGAGAGGACGGTGTAGAGCGACCATGCGAGGACCGCGACCAGAAGGATCAAGTCCCCGGTCAGCGCGCGCGCCTCGTTCGCCAGACCGCGCTCGAGCAGAATGACCACCACGCCCGCGAAGGCCATGATCACCCCCGCGAGTTTCGCCCAGAGGCCGCGCTCGTGCAGGATCCGTCCCGCCAAGAGGAGCACGAGCAACGGGGTGAGCGCGTAGAGAAGCGCGCCGTGGCTCGCCGTGGAGCGCGTGAGCCCAAAGAGGTAGAAGCCCTGATTGAGCGGAACGGCCAGAAACCCGAGCAGGAGGAGCCGTGGTATGTCCCTCCGTTCGATGCGCGTTTGGCCCCGCCGCGGCCATAGGAACGGCAGCAGAACCAGGGCAGCTCCCGCGAACCGGACGACGGCGATGGCCCGGGGCCCCACCGCCTCCAGCACGCCCTTCCCCACCAGATGAGTTCCGCCCGAGAGCAGCTGGCTGAGCGCCAGCGCCAGAGCGACGCGCCCCTTGCGGACGATGACCGACCTTCTTTCGGACGGAGCCCCTACGGACGAAACCGAACGGGGAATCTACACGAGAGGGCCCCGCTTGCGGTATCCTCATCGGCCTGGAGACAAACCGCACATGATGGACGCCGACTTCCGCCGCTACCTGGGCGGGGTCAAGCTTGACGAGCCTCCCGCATCCACGAGCGACCCTCGGTGGGAGGAGACCGAGGGGCTCGCGCGCCGCCTCGTTTCGGAGAGCAAGGCCGAGGCGGCCCTCAAGGCGATCGAGCAGGAGCCCGCCCGAAAGAAGCGGTGGGACCTGCTGCTTCTGACCGCGCTCTTGCGGGAAGGCTTGGGCGAGCGCCCGCTCGCGCTCGACGCCCTGGAAGTCGTCGGCGACAAGCTGGTCGCCGCCGGCGATCGCACCGGGGTCACGCACCTTCTCGATCGGTTTCTCAACCCCGAGCCGACGAACGCGGCGGTCCGCTTCCTTCAATATCTCGCGCGCGGCGAGGCCGAGGACGCGGCCCGGGTGAAGCTCTACCGCGAGGCCCTCGAGATCCGCCCCGACGATCCCGAGCTTCACGCCGAACTCTCCCCAATTCTGGCGCGCGCGGGCGAATCATCGGCGGCGCGCGAACACCGGCTCAGCGGACTCGAGCTCTACCTGGACCTGGGACAGCACCAGCGCGTCTCCGAAGATTTGCTCCGCGTCATCGAGGAAGACCTCGAGCACGCGCCCGCGCGCGTCGGGCGGATCGTCCTTCGCTTCGCCACGCTGGCCCACTGGGCGGACGCCGAAACCTATCTCGACCTCGCGGCGACGGAGCTCCAATCGCGCGCGGCCGGGCTCCTGTCCTGGGACGATCTCGCGCCCCTGGCGCTGCGCGTGCCGGCGACGCCGGCGGCCCGCGGCCTCCTGGCGCGATACCTCCACACGGCGGTGTCCCGCCAGCCCGAACCCGACGCGATCGTCGAGGGGTCCGGGGTCGCGAATCCGGCGGTTCCCATCGACGAGGTCGCGACGAGGCTTCCGAAGATTCTCGCGCTTCCGCCGGGCGCGCACGTGACGCACACCACGTGGGGCCTCGGCCGCGTGAAGACGAGCGACGGGGACAACCTGACGGTCTCCTTCGTTGGCCGCGAAGGCCACAAGATGTCCTTCGCGATGGCGTCCCGATCGCTCGACCGGCTCGCCGACGATGGATTGCGCGTCCTCGCCATCGAGGACGCGGCGCGATTGCGCGCGCTCGCGGAGTCCGGAGATCCCGAGGTGCTCGTGCGGGCCCTGCGCGACGTGGGCGGAACCGCGACGGCGGCGCAGCTCAAGCCGCGTCTCGAGTTGGCACTCCCCGGATTCGATTGGAGCGCGTACTGGCGGCAGTCGAAGGACCGGGTTAAATCCGACCTGAGACTCGACACCAGCGAGGCCTACCGCCAGATCTACCGCCTGGCCGCGGAGGGCGCGGAAGCCGCGGAATCAACCCTTCCCCATCTCGTGCCGCGCGCGGCCGCGGAGGGCATTGGGCTCATCCGAAAGTTCGTCCGGGAGCATCCGGACGACGAGGCCCGCCTCGCGGCCTACGCGGGTCCTTTTGTCCGGCGCTGGGCGTCCGACGAGTCGCTCGATCCGGCGGCCCGGGCCCAGGCGCTCTGCAGCGCGGCCGCGTGGGGCGTTCTCGACACCGACACGGCAGCCTCCATCCTCGACGACCTCGTGGCGCAGGGCCTGGGGCCCGATGCGCTGGCCCTGGGGACGAGCCAGGAGCAGCTCCTCGAGCTCGCCGTCGGCACCACGAACGAGGAGGCGTTTCTCTGGAGAGCCGTGGAGAGCCGCCTCCCTCGCCTGCGCGAGCGTGGAAGGAACCGCCTGCGCGAGCTTCTGGGCGAGCGCTACGCGCGCGCCGTGGAGCAGCGGATTGGACGGGGTTCCGAAGCGCCGGGCCTCACCGTCCGGTTGATCGAACACTTCGCGGCCAATCCCGGCGATCCGGGGGCGCCCACGAACGACGCGCTCGTCATCGGCACGATCCGGCTTCTCGAGCGCGACCTACCGGACGGCGCGCCGGAGCGGCTGCTCGCGCTTCTGGCCGAAGACGGCGCGCTGAAGAAGAGACTCGGCAAGGGCCCGGTCGGCGAGGAATTGGGCGCGCAGATCGAGAGCACCATCGTGGCGTGGACCGGAAGCGAGCGGAGACTCCCCTCCATCTTCGAGTTCCTTCGCGGGATCGGCCTGGGGCGGCTCGCCGAGGCGTACGAGACGCGGCGCAAGGCGCGGGCGCAGAGCCTTCTCGAGGGAAAGAGCACTGAGGATCTGGACACCCGATTCACGATCATGTCCCGCGCGACCTACAACCGGCTCGAAGCGGAGCTGAAGAAGCTGAACATGGATCTGAAGACCGTGATTCCCGCCGCGATCGAGAAGGCCCGGCAGCTCGGCGACCTCCGCGAGAACGCGGAGTACGACGCCGCCAAGGCCCGCCAGGCGAACGCGGCGACGCGGCTCCAGGAGCTGATTGGCAGCCTCGAGCGGGCGCGCATCTTGGAAACGATGGAGATCGACGCGTCCCGGATCGGGGTCGGGACCGAGGCGGTCCTCGAGCCCGCCGACGGCGGCTCTCCGATCACGTATTGGATTCTCGGCGAGGGCGACGGCGGGCCGGGGATCCTCTCCTACCGCGCGCCTCTGGCCCGGCCGCTCCTGGGGCGTCGCGCGGGAGACGAGGCCACCTTGGAGATGCCCGACGGCGCCCGGCGGTTCCGGGTCCAGTCGATCGTCAAACGGATCCCGGAATAGCGCCGCGACGGCACGGCCAACGGCGAATGGCGCCGCGACGGCGCCTGACGCCGCACCCGCGAGCCGCTCCGGCGCATCTGATAGAATCGGACCCTAACGCAAAATCCAACCGGGCCCTGGCTTGAGAGCCGGCCCGAACCTCACGGCCGAGGTGAAAGGAGAACCCCGCCATGACAAAGCACGCCGTCAAGCCGCTTCCCTACGCGAACGACGCGGTCAAGGGAATCGGCGCGAAGACGATGGAAATCCACCACGACAAGCTCTACGCCGGGTACGTCAACAAGCGGAATGAAATCGAAGAGGCGCTCGGCAAGGTGGACCGGAGCAAGGCCAACCAGATCTACAGCGAGATCCGCGGCCTGAAGCACGAGGAAACGTTCGCGGCCAACGGCCAGATCCTCCACGAGATCTACTTCTCGATCATGGGCGGGGACGGCCAGCCGAAGGGCGAAGTGGTCGACAAGATCAAAGAGGACTTCGGCACCTTCGCCGCGTGGGAGGAAGACTTCAAGGCCTCCGCCATGTGCGCCCGCGGCTGGGTGGTGCTCGCGTACGATCCCACCGACGGCCGTCTCCACAACTTCATCGGCGACGCGCAGAATCAGGGCGGCGTCTGGGGCACGTTCCCGGTCCTGAACTGCGACACCTACGAGCACTCCTACTTCATCGACTACGGCAGTGACCGGAAGGCGTACGTGGAGGCCTTCCTTCGAGTCGTGAACTGGAACGAGGTCAACCGCCGGTACACCGCGGCGACCCAGATGGCGATGGCCAGGAAGTAGACGCCGCCTGATTGCAGCTCGGCGGGTGCACGTGCAAAATGCACGGCGCCCGCCGTTTCGTTTCCCCAACGGGACCCAGCCCACCCTCCAGGCCTAGCGTTCGCAGCCTTCTAGCCCAACCCTCGCATTTTTCATGACGTGGCATATCCCTTGCTCATCACGCCTCGGGTTTGTGTGCCCGCAGCTAGCTTCGTTCATTTGCGATGGGGATCGCGAAGGCCAAGGAGACCGACATGAAGACCCTGATGCGGTTCACGCTGACTGTGTTGACGGCGGTTGCGGCGATCGGGATGACCGGCTGCACCGACGAGTCCTCACGGAATCAACTCACGGTGGTATCCGTGAACGAAGGTAATACCTATTTCAGCGACTTGCTCAATGTCGTCGATCCGCTGAACCCGTTCATTCCGGTCGACCAGGTGAAGATGACACTCGGCAACACCCCGAACGGCGGCGGAACGCCGCTGGAACCGAACACGCCGTTCTCCGAGATCGTCGTGACCGGCTACACGGTCACCTACGACAACGGCATCTTCTCGCCGGTGACGGGCGGGTTGAACCTTCGCATCCAGTCCGGCCAGACCGTGGACGGAACGATCACCCTGAGCGAATCGGGCGAGAAGGGCGCGCTCTCGGTCGCGGGCTCGGTCACCACGACGGCCCGGATCCACTTCACGGGCTACAACTACATCAACGGGGCGAACAACGGGGACAAGGTCTTCGCGGACGCCGCCCTGACGGTTCAGGTCGGCGACTTCGGCGACACGGATACCAACCCCTAAGCCAACTCCAAAGCGACGCGATCCCCGCGGCCCGGGCTCATGCCCGGGCCGTTTCGCGTTTCAGGGCTCCGTGCGCGCGAGCGGGACCTCGACGAGGCCGCGACGGCGCTCCGCCAGGATGACGCCCCAGCGGCGCACGGCGTCCACGAGAATCGTCCCCACGAGAAGCAGGAGCACGATGCTCAGGATTCCGTCGAGGTAGCTCACGAACGGTCCCTTGTCGGCGATGTAGGCCGGCGAGAGGTAGCGGAACGTGTTGAGGACCCCCGCGGTCATGGTCGTGACCGTGAGGAAGCAGAGCGGGATGAACGTGGTCAGGGCGTAGGCCGGCGGCCTCTGCCGGAGAAGGAAGCTGGTGCCCACCGCGAGCGCGATCACCGCGAGAAGCTGGTTCGACACCCCGAAGAGCGGCCAGATCGTCTCCACGCTCCCCGTCGCCATCAGGTATCCCCAGCAGAAGCAGACGAGGGCTCCCACCAGGCCCACGCTCCAGACGTTCGTGGTCGAGCCGAGCGGCGCCCAGACGCGACCGGCGACGTCCTGGAAGAGATAGCGCGCCACCCGCGTCCCGGTGTCGAGGGCGGTCAGGATGAAGACGGCCTCGAACATGATCGCGAAGTGGTACCAGTAGGCCATCAGGTGCCCCATTCCCGGGATCTGGCGGAGCACGTTCGCCATCCCCACGGCCAGCGACACCGCGCCGCCGGTTCTCCCCTGGAGCGTCTCCTCGCCGACCAGCCGCGTCAGCTCGCTCAGCTGGACCGGCTGAATGCCGAGCGCGTGGACCACCTTGGGAACGCCGTTGATGAGAAAGTAGTCGGCCGGCGCCAGCGTGGTCGCGGCGACCAGCGCCATGATCGCGACGAGGCCCTCCGTGAGCATCGCGCCGTAGGCGACGAACCGGATGCTTCCCTCATTCGGGATCATCCGCGGCGTGGTTCCCGAGCCGATCAGCGCGTGGAAGCCGCTGATCGCGCCGCACGCGATCACGATGAAGCAGAAGGGAAACACCTTCATCCCCGGCAGCACGGGACCCGTCCCGTTGATGAAGGGCGTCACGGCGGGCATCAAGATTTTGGGATGGACGATCGCCACGCCCACGACCAGAAGCAGGATCGTGCCGATCTTCATGTACGTGGAGAGATAGTCCCGCGGGCAAAGAAGAAGCCAGACGGGAAGCGTCGCGGCGATGAAGCCGTAGATGGGAAGGATCCAGGCCAGCGCCTTCGGCGAGAGCGTGAACCAGTGGGCGATCGGTGATTGAACCACCCACGGGCCCAGGAGAACCGCCGCCACGATCAGCGCGACGCCGATGAGGCTTCCCTCCACCACACGCCCCGGCCGGATCCGGTACATGTAGAGCCCGAAGAGGAGCGCGGCCGGGATCGTCATGGCCACGGTGAACGTGCCCCACGGCGAGTGGGCGAGCGCGTTCACCACCACGATCCCGAGCCCGGCTAAGAGCAGGATCGTGATGAAGAGGATCGCGGCCGTCGCCGCGTTGTGCGCCACCGGTCCGATCTCGCGGCGCGACATCTCCGAGAGCGACGCGGCCCCGTGCCGGACCGACGCGAAGCAGATGATGAAGTCGTGGACCGCGCCGCCGAGCGCCGCGCCGATCAGGATCCAGAGCGCACCGGGGAGATACCCGAACTGGGCCGCCAGCACGGGCCCGATCAGGGGCCCCGACGCGGAGATCGCGGCGAAGTGGTGCCCGAAGAGAACAAAGCGGTTTGTGGGGACGAAGTCGCGGCCGTCGGCTTTGGTTTCCGCAGGCGTCGGGCGGCTTGGATCGACCCTCGCGACCCGGTTCGCGATGAACGCGCCGTAATAGCGATAGGAGAACGCGAAGACGACGATGGCGGTGAGCGGGAGGACCAGCGAGTTCACGGTCGGGCCACCGTCCGCATTCGGGCCCGGTTACTTCTCTTTATGCAGCGCCACGCGGTGGATCACGATGCCCCAGGCCTCCGACCGGTGGTAGACCACGCCGGTGACGTCGACCTTCTTGTGGATGTAGTCCCGCACCGGATCGTTGGGGTTCTTTCCGGGGAGCTCGCCCGCGATGAAGTAGATCCGGTCGTGCGCCCGGTCGTAGATCGCGAGCGTCTGGCCGGACGCCATGCAATCCACCGCGCACTGAAAGTGTCCCGGGCCGATCGACTTGGATCCCGCCTCGAGGAAGCAGGCCGGGTCCATCACCTCGCCCACGATGGTCTGCATGGTCCCTTTCACGGTATCGGAGCCCCCGGCGGACGGCATCGCGTGCCCTTCGTGTCCGCTCTGGGCCGGCGCTCCGGTCGCGGCCGGGGTCGCCTTTGTGGACGGCTCCTTGGCCGGGGACGTCTTGGACGACGGATCGTTCCCGCCCGCGCCGATGGCCGCGGCCAGGACGACCGAGAGGGTCAGGATCGCTTGGAACACTCGCTTGGATGTCATGACTCCGATCCTCTCCGCGCCTCTCGTCTACTTGGGGGCGTTCTTGGGCGCCGGCTCGACGGATTGAACCTGGATGGCCAGGAGCCCGCCGCGTGAATACACCTTTCCCTTCACCAGCACGGCCTGCGCGATGTAATCGGCTACGGGCTTGTTGGGGTCTTCGCCCGGGCGCTCGGAGGCCAGGATGTACACCTTGTTGGTCTTCCGCTCGAGGATCGCGAGCGTCTGCCCCGCGCGGGAGCAGGCGATCGCGCACTCCTTGTGGGCCTCGCCCTTGGCGCCGTTGATGACCCAGCAGGCCGGATCGATCACTTCGCCGATAATCGACTTGGGCCCCGAGGTCGAGGCCGAGGTCGTCTTCGTCGTTGTCGACGTGGTCTTTGTCGTCGCGGCCTTGTCCTGCGCGTACGCCACCACCACCGCCGTGCTCAAGATCAGCACCCCTGCGATCCCCGCTTGAAGCCTCCTCATGCGATTCCTCCCCGTGGACTGGTGCCGCCCGAACGCGCGCATTTCCACCCTTCATCCTAACAGACGGCCCAGGGCCTCGCAAGAAAGCGGCCCGGATCCGGCCCCCGGCGGCCGAGATCCCCCGATGCCCCAGGCGGCGACTCTGCTATGATTCCGTCGTTCCAATCGACCGACAAACTTGGAGAGGAGCGCACGTGCCTCGCCCGTCCCTTCGCAGCCAGAAGATTCCGTTCTCGCCCATACGAGAGATGTTCCGCCTCGCCGACGAGCTGGAGCGTGCCGGCGGCGGCCCCGTCATCCGGCTACACGTCGGCGATCCCGATTTTCAGCCGCCGGAGTCGGTCATCGAGGCCACCGCCCGCGCGATGCGCGAGGGAAAGACGCACTACCCTCCCAGCGTCGGCATCCAGAATCTCAGGGTGGCCCTGGCCCAGAAAGTCTCGCGGCGGAACGGCATCGCCGCGACCACGGAGCAGATGGTTGTCACGCCGGGCTCCACCGAGGCGCTCATCGCCTCAATGGAGATTGCGCTCCACCCCGGCGACGACATCCTCCTGCCCGAGATCTACTGGCCCAACTACGTCCAGCAGGTGCTCCTCGCCAGCGCGAGGCCGGTCTTCTACCCGCTCGGGGCGGGCTACCAGCCGGACGTCGAGGGGGTCCGCCGGGCGATCACGCCGAAGACCAAGGCCATCCTCATCAACAGCCCGAGCAATCCCACCGGAGCGGTGATTCCGGAGGCGACGCTGCGGGCCCTCTACGCCATCGCGCGGGAGCACGACCTCTGGATCATCAGCGACGAGGCGTACGAGGACATCGTCTTCGACGCGACGCAGGTGTCTCCGGCCTCGTTCGAGCGCGACCTCCCGGAGGAGGAGCGCCGCGTCTTTTCGCTCTTCACGTTTTCCAAGTCCTACGCGATGACCGGGTTCCGCCTTGGCTACATCGCGGCGCCGAGCCAGTTGATGGGAACCATGCTCCGGAAGATCCAGGAGCCCATCGTGGCCAGCACCGCGACGCCCATCCAGTGGGGCGGCCTCGCGGCGCTTTTGGACGAGAAGGCCATTCCCACGATGCGCGACGCCTACCGGCGCCGTCGGGACATCGCGATCTCGATCCTCCGAAAGGCGGGGCTCGTGGACTACACCCCCGAAGGCGCGTTCTACATCCTGGCGGACGTCGCCTCGACGGGACTGAGCGCGGACGACTTCGCCATTCGCCTCTTACGCGAGAGCCGGGTCGCGGTCGCGCCGGCCTCCGGATTCGCGCTCGCGCCTGTCTTTGGCCCGGACGGTCTTCCCGATCGGCGAGATGACCGCGGCGGGCGCTCCCGACTACCCCATCCTTCCCAAAGCCCGGACACGGGTCCGGATCGCGTTCTGCGTTTCCGACGCGGAGCTGACCGAGGGTTTGGAGCGGTTGGTTCGGCTCGCGGAGTCGTGCAAGACATCGAGCGGGCGGCCCGCCGACGTCGCCGCGCGGCGGTAGCCTAGGCGCCGCGAGGCGCCTGGGACGCTACTTCGGAGGCGGCGGGACGGACCCCGGCGGCGACGCCGGGCGCGGCATCCCGAAGATGGATCCCCGAGTCACACGCGTGTAATTGGCCCCACCCAGGCGCGCGATCGCGTCGAGCTTGGCCGCGTCGACGTACTTCCCCTCCATCACCGCCTCCGCGATGTGCAGGTAGACCACCTTCCCGATCACGTAGTTCGCGTGATAGGGCCCCTCGCCGTGCTCCACGATCTTGTAGAGTTCGCACTCGAACGCGATCGGGGCCTCCAGAACCCGCCACGGCTTCACCTTCACGCTCGGCGCCTTGGTGAGGCCGGAGACCTCGAATTCGTCCACCTCGGGCGGGAAATCCGCGGACGTGACGTTCATCCGCTCCCGGAGTGCCCACGGCACGATGTGGACGACGTACTCCCCCGTCGCGCGCACGTTGTGGAGCGTGTCCTTGTCCCGTCCGGTGCCACTGGTGACGGGCATGAAGACGAGCGATGGAGGATTCGCGCCGCCCGCGTTGAAGAAGGAAAACGGGGCGAGGTTCGCGATCCCGGACTTGGAGAGCGAAGAGACGAACGCGATGGGCCTGGGGATGACGCAGCCGGTCAGAAGCGAGTAGAACTCCCCGGGTGGAACCTGGCCCGGGTCGATGCCGCGGAACGCGCCTGGCTCCGTGCCCCCCACGGCTAGAACGTCACCCGGTCGCGCCTTCTCCGGTGAACTTCCCCGAGGGCTCGAGCCAGGAATACGGATACGCCGGGTCGTCGAAGGGAACGGCTTCCTTCGTGACGTTGAGCGGGTAGAACGTGTCCAGCATCACCGCCAGCTCCTTCGTTTCCTTGGCGCCGAGCGACGCCTCGACCGCGCCGGGGTGCGGCCCGTGCGGGATCCCCGACGGGTGGAGCGTGAAGGAACCCACTTCGATGCCGCGGCGGCTCATGAAGTTCCCGTTCACGTAATAGAGCACCTCGTCGGAGTCCACGTTGGAGTGGTTGTACGGCACGGGGACCGAGAGCGGGTGATAGTCGTACATCCTCGGAACGAAGGAGCAGATGACGAAGTTCCGCCCCTCGAAGCACTGATGCGTCGGCGGCGGCATGTGGATCCGCCCCGTGATCGGCTCGAAGTCCTCGATATTGAAGATGTAGGGGTAGAGGAATCCGTCCCACCCGATGACGTCGAGCGGGTGGTAATCGAATTCGTACGCCGTGATCTGGTTTCGAGCCTTGATCCGCACTTCAAACTTCCCGCGGTCCGTGAACGTCTCCAGCCGCTCGGGCCGCCGCAGATCGCGCTCCGAGAACGGCGCGTGCTCCAGGAGCTGGCCGTACTCGTTTCGGTAGCGCTTCGGGCTTTCGATCGAGGACGCCGATTCGATTACCAGGTAGCGCTGGACGCCGGCGTCCGGATGGAACATGTACGACGTGCCGCGTGGGATCACGACGTAGTCCCCCGGCCGGTAGTGCAGCTCGCCGAAGATCGTCTGGATGCGGCCGGTGCCCTCGTGGACAAAGTAGAGATCGTCGCCCTGGCCGTTCCGGTAGTAGTAGGACATCTTTTCGGCGGGCACCGCGATCGCCATCGAGACGTCGTTGTTGTGGAGAAACACCACCCGTCCGCTGACCGGGTCGCCGCCCGGCTTCAGATCCTTCGTCTTGAAGTGGAAATGCCGCAGGCCCTGCTCGTCGGCGTATTCGACCCGGCAATCCTGGATCTTCCGGATCTCGCGGGCCTGGGTGGGCATGTTGTGGTGGTAGATCAGGGACGAACGCCCGCTGAAGCCGCGGGAGCCCATCAGCTGCTCGGTATAGAGCTTTCCATCGGGGCGCCGGAACTGCGTGTGCCGCTTGTGCGGGACTTCTCCCAGGCTGAAATAGCTCGACATGACGCTCCCTTGTGCGGGATCAGACGATACGGTTGGTCAAGGCGCCGAGACGCTCGATCTCGAGCGTCACTTCATCGCCGGGCAGGAGCCACCGGTGGACCTCGGGACCCAGCTCGAGGAGGCAGCCTCCCCCGGCGGTCCCCGAAGCGATCACGTCGCCGGGAAAAAGATACACGTCCTGAGAGGCCCTCGCAATCATCTGTCCGAACGTGTAGTGCATGTCGCGCGCGTTCGCCTTGGACAGCGTCTGCCCGTTCACGCGCGCTTCCATGGCCAGTTCGTAGCGGTCCCCGCGCCGCGCCGGCTCCAGCTCGTCCTGGGTGACGAGCGCGGGCCCGAGGGACGTCGCAAAGTCCTTACCCTTGGCGGGGCCCAGGCCCACGGCCATCTCCCGGCGCTGCACGTCCCGCGCGCTCCAGTCGTTCAGGATCGTGAAGCCCGCGATCACGGAGCGCCAGTCCTCGGCGCGCACGTCGCGAACCTCCTTGGCGATGACGCAGGCGATCTCCAGCTCGTAGTCGAGCGCCTCCGTCCACGCGGGCTTGCTCACGGGTTCGCCGTGGCCCTGAAGCGCGCCCGGGTTCGAGAAATAGAAGACCGGAAACTCATACCACTCGGGCGGCACGGTCAAGCCGCGGCGGGCCCGCGCGTTCTTCACGTGGGTCTCGAACGAGTAGAAATCGCGGAGCGACGGCGGACGGCGGACCGGCGGATGGAAGCGGACCTCGGCCACCGGAAACCGCGCGGACGCGAGACGCGCTTCGGCCTGGGGCGACGCGCCCGCGGCGCGGGCCGCGGTCTCCCGGGCCACCGTGAAGCCTTCCTCCCAATCCGCGAGCAGCGACTCCATGGAGGTGAGGAGTCCGGGCCGCGCGTCCGAAACGTCGAGCAGCGCCGCGGCGCGATCCAATTCGAGGACGACGCCGTCCAGGAGGAGGCCGAGCGCCGGGGATCCCGCCCCCTTCGGGGAGAAGGAGACGAGCTTCATCGGACCCTAGAGATTGCCGCGGAGCGACTGCTCCCGCTCGATCGCCTCGAACAGGGCTTTGAAATTTCCCTTTCCGAAGCCGCGGCTGCCCTTTCGCTGGATGATCTCGTAGAAGACGGTGGGACGATCTTCCACCGGTTTCGTGAAGAGCTGGAGCAGGTACCCTTCCTCGTCCCGGTCCACCAGGATGCCCAGGCCGGAGAGCGTCTCGATGTTCTCGTCGATCGTCCCGACCCGGCTCGGCAGCATGTCGTAGTAGGCGCGGGGCACGGTGAGGAACGAGACGCCGCTGTCCCGAAGCCGCGCCACGGTCTGGATGATGTCGGCCGTGGCGAGCGCGATGTGCTGGACGCCCGGACCGCGGTAATATTCGAGGTATTCTTCGATCTGCGACTTCCGCTTGCCCTCGGCGGGCTCGTTGATCGGAAACTTCATCCGCCCCGATCCGTCCGCCATCACCTTCGACATCAGCGCGGAATACTCGGTCGAGATGTCCTTGTCGTCAAAGTGCTGGTACTGGGAAAAGCCCATGACGTCGCGGTAGTAGGCGACGAAGCGGTCCATGTCGCCGAGCGGGACGTTTCCGACCATGTGATCCACGTAGAGAAGCGGGCCGGCCTCCGCCTTGGCCCCCGTCGCCTTGTAGCCGGGCAGATACACGCCCTTGTAGCGCGAGCGGTCGACGAGGGAGTGGATGGTGTCGCCGTAGGTGGCGATGGCCGCGTGGCGCACCACGCCGTGCTCGTCCTTGAGATCGTGCGGTTCCTGGATCGAACGGGCGCCGCGGGTCGTGGTGCCCTCCCACGCGCGATCCACGTCCTCGACATCGATCGCGATGTCCTTGACCCCGTCGCCGTGCCGGTTCACATGATCGGCGACCGGCCCGTCCGGCGAGAGGGGCGCGGTCAGGACGAAGCGGACCTTCCCCTGCTGCATGACGTACGACGCGCGGTCGCGCAGCCCCGTCTCGAGGCCCGCGTAGGCCACGGCGGTGAACCCGAACGCGTGCGCGTAGTAGTACGCCGCCTGCTTCGCGTTCCCGACATAGAACTCGACGTGGTGGGTGCCGTTGATCTTGAGAAAATCGTCCTGGGTCTCGGTCGCCGGCTTCGCCGCGGGCCGTTTCCCTTCCGCCTTGGTCGCGCTCACCCGTAAAGTCCCCGGAGGCGCGTCGCCTCCGCCACCCGGCCGACGCCGAGCATGTACGCCGCGGTCCGCATCGGGGCGTGGTGCTTCTCCGCGAGCGCCACGACGTCCTTGAAGGAGCGCTTCATGATCGTCTCAAGCTTCTGGTTCACCTCGTCCTCGCTCCAGAAGTAGTTCGCGAGGTCCTGCACCCACTCGAAGTAGGAGACCGTGACGCCGCCCGCGTTCGCAAGGATGTCCGGGATCAGGAATACGCCGTTGTCGTGAAGGATCGGATCGGCCTCGGGCGTCGTCGGACCGTTGGCCGCCTCGGCCAGGATCTTGGGACGAATCTTGGACGCGTTCTCCTCGGTGATCTGGTTCTCCAGCGCCGCAGGGACGAGCACGTCCACCTTGAGCTCGAGCAATTCCTTGTTCGAGATCCGGTCGGTGCCGCGCATCCCGGCCACGCTCCCGGCCTCTTTCTTGTGAGCCTGGACCGCCGCGGGATCGAGACCGCTGGTGCTGTGGATGCCGCCGCGCGAATCGCTGACGGCGACCACCTTCGCGCCCCGCGCGTGGAGCAGATCATGGGCGATCGATCCGGCGTTTCCGTAGCCCTGGATCGCGACCGTGAGCCCGGCGAGCTTCAGATTCAGGTGCTTGCACGCCTCTTCGATCGTCACCGTGCAGCCGCGCGCGGTCGCCTCGCGGCGTCCGAGGGATCCTCCGAGCGTGATCGGCTTCCCGGTCACGACGCCGGGAGACGCGAATCCCTGCCGCATCGTGAAGGTGTCCATGATCCAGGCCATGACCTGCGCGTCGGTGTAGACGTCGGGCGCGGGGATGTCCTTCTCGGGGCCGATGATGATCGCGATCTCGTTCGTGTAGCGGCGGGTCATGCGCTCCAGTTCGTGGAGCGAGAGCACCTTTGGATCAACCTCGATGCCGCCCTTGGCGCCGCCGTAAGGCAGGTTCACCACGGCGCACTTCCAGGTCATCCAGGCCGCGAGCGCCTTCACCTCGTCTAGAGTTACTTGAGGGTGGAAGCGGATGCCGCCCTTCGCCGGCCCGCGCGAGACGTCGTGCTGAACCCGGTGCCCGGTGACCACGCGCCAGGTGCCGTCATCCATCTCGAACGGGACCGAAACGGTGAGGCAGCGACGCGGAACACGAAGCTTGAGCCGGATCCCGTCCTCAAGGTCCAGCGCATCGGCCGCGATGTCGAATTGCCGCTGAGCGATGGCGAAGGGATTTCGAAGTGGTTCGGCCGCGACAACCATGGGTCCCCCTGTCTGGCTGGCGAAACCACGCCCTGCCGGCGTTGGGGCCGCAGGGCGCGGGAAATTGGCTAAGTCCCCACCATTGTACGCCGTGCGCCCGAGGGCGCAACCGCGAAAGCGAGGGCGTCGAGGATCTGCTGATGGCCTATCGTGAGGTGGAACTTGGGGTTGCGCCGGGAGGTCACCCCAGTCCGAGATGCTCGAGCTCCTCTTCGTCGAAGCCGAGATAGTGCCCGTACTCGTGGAGCAGCGTGATCTTGATCTCCTTGGCGACTTCGGTTCGAGAGCGGCCGGCCCGCTCTAGGTTTCGCTGGAAGAGCATCACGACGTTGGGATACCCGGAGGCCGCGACCACCTTGTC
This sequence comes from Candidatus Eiseniibacteriota bacterium, assembly GCA_963740415.1. Lineage (GTDB taxonomy): Bacteria > Eisenbacteria > RBG-16-71-46 > SZUA-252 > SZUA-252 > WS-9. The sequence continues at coordinate 64,581 of CAVUEC010000014.1, read as the reverse complement.
GGCCAAGGACGATCCCACGAAGAGTCCCAGCACCTCGGGCGTGATGTGGGGCGCGCGCTCGGCGATCGTGCGCTTGGGCTTCGCCTCGACGATGACCGGAACCTCCTGGATCGCGCTCCGGATCACCTCGGGAAGAGACTCCATCACCTTGTCGAGAATGGCTCGGAAGTCGTCGACGGTCGTGCGGGTGGGGAGCGGAAAGGCCTTGGGTTCCGTCTGGTGGGCCAGCGCGAACAGACGGTCGGCCGTATCAAAATCGCCGGTTACTTCGAGGATTTCCCCTTCCAGCTCCAGGCGTTCGGGATCGTCCTCCTCGCCCTCGTGGGGCGCCATGGCGCGGACCTCGCGGAGTGCGTCGTTCGTGCGCCAGAGAAGGTGGAGGCATTCGATGCGACCGAGGGAGGCGCCCCAGTGCTCGGGCTCGAGCTCGAGGGCTTGTTCGAACCGGTCCAGCGCGCGCTCCGTGTCCCCCTCCGCGAGCGCTTCGTCCGCCTCGTCGATCAGGGAGTCGACACGGTTGTCATCGGCCACGGACTGGGCCTAAGAACCGGAAGGCTGGTCGACCGCCGTGGCGCGGATCGTGTGATCCAGTAGCTCGTCGACCTCGCCCAGGATGCCGTCCAGCTTCTCGATCTCGGTGCGCACCGCGTCCGCGTCGTTGGAGTTGGCCCATTGGGTGATGGAGGTCAACGTCTTGCGCGCGGAAGCAGCCTGGATCGCCATGTGCTCCCGGTCGATGAGATTCATGGCGGAGGATTTCGACCAGATATCGTCGAGACGCTTGGAGATGGCGGTGACCGCGTCGGGCACGCGGTCGAGCGCGCCGTCCGAAACAGCCCGGCTCAGCTGCGCGCGGTCCGAGGTCAGCCCATCTTTGAGTTTCTGGAATTCTTCGGGCGACCCTTTCGACCCGGCCAGGGTCTGGCAGGAGATGAAAAGAAGCGCGGCGGCGCCCGCGAGCGCTAGGTCAGGTAGACGACGGTGAAGACGCATATCCAGACCGCATCGACGAAGTGCCAGTACCACGAGGCCGCAAGGAACGGGAAGTGGTTCTCAGGGGTGAGGCGATTCTTGATGGCAGCGCCGTAAACCACGTTCAGGAAAATGATTCCCACCAGCACGTGGAGTCCGTGGAAGCCCGTGAGCATGAAGAACGTGGTGCCGAAGATGCCGCTCTTCACGTTGAACGCGGAGCCGTTCAGGAACCCGTATTCGTAGGCCTGGCCGCAGAGGAAGAGGGCGCCCAGGAAGATGGTCATGAGGAGCCCGGCGATGACCCCGTCCTTGCGGTTCCGCTCCAGCGCCATGTGGGCCAGGTGGAGGGTGACGCTGCTGCTCAACAGGAGAACGGTGTTGAGCCCGGGCAGGAGCAGCTCGAAGTGGGGCATTCCCTCCGGGGGCCACACCTTGGCGTGGACTCTCGCGTAGAAGAGTGCCGCGAAGAAGGCGGCGAAGATCGCGGCCTCGGAGGCGATGAAGAACGCGAACGCGCGCTTGAGGCGTGAATCGGCGTCCACGGCGTCGCGGCCGAAGAACTTGTCGCGGAGGAGTTCGCCCCACCAGCGGCTCGCGCTGGAGAGCGCGATCGCGAGGCCCACCCCGAGGGTGACGAGCCCACCCTTCCAGCCGTGCGCGTTCCCGACGAGCCCGATCGGGATGAGACCCATGCCGATCGCGGCGATGATCGGCCAGCGGCTCGGAACCGGATCGTGCGAGTGGTGCTCTACCGCGGTGGCCATTCGATCTCCCCGGGACGCAGCGTTTCGGTTACGGCCGGGTATCTTGCCCCATAGCGTGAACGCCCGCAAGCACCTTTCGCGGGTCCTCGGCGCGCGGCGCGGCCGGTTCGACGGCCGTCTCGGCCTCGACCTTCTCCACGTGGGTGAACCGCGCGAGCAGCGGGTAGACCACCGGGCACCAGGACCAGGGTCAGGAAGGTCGAGAAGAGCATCCCGCCGACCACCGCGATGCCGAGCGGCCGGCGCGACTCGGCGCCGGCGCCGAGCCCGATCGCGATCGGCAGCACGCCGAAGATCGTGGCGAACGAGGTCATGAGGATCGGCCGCAGCCGGATCCTCGCCGCCTCGACCACCGCCTCGACGACGCTCGAGCCCGCGCGCGCGGAGCTGGTTCGCGAACTCCACGATCAGGATCGCGTTCTTGGTCACGAGCCCGATCAGCATGATGAGCCCGATCTGCGAGTAGATGTTCATGCTCTGCCCGAAGAGGAAGAGCGAGAGCAGCGCGCCCGACCACCGCCAGCGGCACCGAGAGCAGGATCGTGAGCGGGTGGATGAAGCTCTCGAACTGCGCCGCGAGCACCAGGTAGATGAAGACCACCGCGAGCAGGAACAGGAAGTAGAGGCTCGCGCTCGACTCGCGTGAACTCGCGCGACTGCCCGGCCAGCTCGCGCTTGCACGCCGGCGGGCAGCTTCGTCGTCGGCGATGCGGTCGAGGTCGTCGAGCGCCGTGCCGAGGCTCACGCCCGGCGACGAGGTTCGCGGTGATCGTCGCCGAGCGCACGCGGTTGTAGTGGTTCAGCTCCTTCGGCGCCACCGTCTCCTTCACCTGCACCACGTTGGCGAGCTGCACCAGGCCGCCCGTTGCCGCGCAGGTAGATCTCCTCGATCGCGTCGGGCGTGGCGCGCGTCGGCGGCCTGCATCTGCAGCGATCACGTCGTACTGCTTGGTCCCGCGCTTGAAGTTCGAGATCACCTCGCCCGCCCAGGAACGTCTCGAGCGTGCTCGCCGATGTCGGTCACCGAGACGCCGAGCTGCGCGGCGCGGTCGCGGTCGATCGATGATGTCGAGCTGCGGCTTGTTGAGCCGCAGGTCGGTGTCCAGGTTGACCAGGTAGCCGAGCTTCTGCGGCCTTCGCCCATCATGATCCCGACGGCCTGGCTCGAGCTCGTCGTAGTCGTCGCGCCTGCAGCACGTACTCCACCGGGCGCGGACGAGAACCGCCGCCCGAGGCTCGGCGGGTTGATCACGAAGGCGAGCACGCCGGGGATCGAGATCAGCTGCGGGAAGAGCGTGCTGGACGATCTGCTGCTGGCGAGCGCTGCGCGCTCGTCCGTGCGGCTTCAGGTTCAGGAAGATGAAGCCGTTGGTCACGCGGCCCGGCCCGCCGAAGCCGAGCCCGATGGCGGTGAAGAGCCCGCGGCGCTCCGGCAGCGGCAGGAGGATCGCCTCGACCTGCCGCATGTAGCGGTCGGTGTAGTCGAGCGTCGAGCCCTCGGGCGCGATCACGATGCCGAAGCCGATGCCGCGGTCCTCGGTCGGCACCAGCTCGCGGCGGCAGGAACGTGAACAGCACGCCGGCCACGACGACCAGCACGCCCGCGACCGTCAGCACGCGCCACGGGCGCTGCATGGCGCGCCGCGGAGCGTCCGGTCGTAGAAGCGAGTTCAGCCAGTCGAAGAAGCGCGTCGAACGAGCGGGACGCCCAGCGATTCCCGCCGCCGTGGAGCGGCTGGAGGATCCGCGAGCAGAGCATCGGCGTGAGCGTCAGCGCCACGAATCCCGAGATGAGCACCGCCACCGCGACCGAGATGCCGAACTCGTTGAAGAGCCGCCCGACCGTGCCCGGTCAGGAACGCCACCGGGACGAACACCGCGACCAGCGCGATCGTGGTCGCGACGACCGCGAAGCCGATCTCCTTCGCGCCGTCGAGCGCCGCGCGGCGGCGCGGCTTTCCCATCTCCATGTGCCGGTAGACGTTCTCGAGCACGACGATGGCGTCGTCGACCACCAGTCCGATCGCCAGCACGAGCGCCAGCAGCGTCAGGATGTTGATCGTGAAGCCCAGGAAGTAGGCGACGGCGAAGGTGCCGATGATCGAGACCGGGATCGCGACCGTCGGGATGAGCGTCGCGCGGAGGCTCTTCAGGAAGACGAGGATGACGAGCACCACGAGGCACATCGCGATGACGAGCGTGTGCGGCACCTCGGGGATCGAGTCCTCGATGAAGGTCGAGGAGTCGTAGGCGATGTCGAGCTTCATCCCGGCGGGCAGGAGCGCCTGCAAGCTCCGGAAGCGCGCGCGCGCACCTGCTGCGGCCACGTCCACGGTGCTCGCCTTCGACTGCTTCACGATGCCGAGGCCGACCGCCGGCTGCCCGTTGTAGCGGGCCACGGTGCGCTCGTCCTCGGCGCCGACCTCGACCTCGGCGACGTCGCGCAGGCGGACCACGTCGTCCCCGTGCTGGGCGACGATGATCGCGCGCGAACTCCTCCGGGCGTCGCCAGCTCGCCGCGCGTGCGCACGGCGAACTCGCGCTCCTGTCCCTTCGACGCGGCCGCCCGGGATCTCGGCGTTCTCGCGTGCGGATCGCCCGCTCGACGTCCTGGGTCGTCAGGCCGTGCGCGGCCATCCGCTGCGGGTCGAGCCAGACGCGCATCGCGTAGCGGCGCTCGCCGCCGATGAAGACCGAGCCGACGCCGGGGAGGCGCTGGAGCCGCTCCTTGAGGACCCGGTCGGCGACCTCGGTCAGCTCGAGCCCGTTGTGCCGGTCGCTGGAGAGCGCGAGCCAGACGATCGGCTGCGCGTTGACGTCCACCTTGGCGACGATCGGATCGTCGGCCTCGCGCGGCAGCGTGCCCGCGGACGCGCGAGACGCGGTCGCGCACGTCGTTCGCCGCCTCGTCCACGTCGCGGATCAGCTCGAACTCGATCGTGATGACGGAGCCCTGCTCGCGGCTGGAGGAGGTCGATCGTCTTGACGCCTTCGAGGGTGGCGAACTGCTCCTCGAGGACGTCGGTGATCTCGGTCTCGACGACGTTCGGGCTGGCGCCGCGGTAGAAGGTGGTGACCGAGACGATCGGCGGGTCGATGTCGGGATACTCGCGCACGGGCAGCCGCGAGAACGCGATGACCCCGAACAGGATGATCGCGAGGCTCATCACCGTCGCGAAGACCGGCCGCTGGATCGAGAGTTCGCTGAGTTTCATTTCGCGTCCTTTTTCTCCGCGCTGCCCGCCTTGGGTGCCGCCGCGGCCTTGCCGGGCGCGTCGCCCGCGGCCGCTCCGCCGCCGGCCGTTCCGCCTGCGGCCCCCGATGCGCCCGCGCCTCCAGCGGCGGCCGATTCAATCGGAATCACCTTGGCCCTCGGGAAGAGCTTCTGGTGGCCGGCGCGCACGACGCGCGCGCCGGGCTGGAGGCCATCCACCACCTCGACCGCGTCGGAGAGCCGCGTGCCCAGCGTCACCGCCGTGCGGTCCACCGTGCTGTCCGGCTTCACGACGTAGACGAAGGTCTGGTTCCCTTCCGCGAAGACCGCCTCGCTCGGAATCGTGAGCGCGTTCGTGCGCTGGCTCAGGACCGCCGACACGTTCGCCGACATCCCGGGCCGGAACTTCCCGCCCGGATTTCGAACCCGCGCGATGACCTGCGCGCTGCGGGTGGCGGGATCGAGGACGGGGTCGATGACGTCGATCTTCCCCTGGAGCGTGTATCCCGGGTACGCCGTGGTCGAGACCGTGACCTCGGAGCCCCGGCTGAGCTTGGAGAGATACCGCTCCGGCGCCGAGAAGATGACCTTGAGCTCGAAGATCTGGGCGAGGTCCGTGATCGCGCTCCCCGCGCGCAAGAAGGCGCCCGGGCTGACGCGCTTGCGATCCGACCATGCCGTCGAACGGCGCGACGATGCGCGTCTTCGACAGCCGCGTCTTGGCCAGCGCGAGATTGGCCTCGGCCACCTTGAGCGCGCGCCCGCGTCGTCGAGATCCTGGGCCGACCCCGCGTTCTGGTCGACCACCTGCTTCACGCGCTCGTACGTGGCCCGGGCCTGGTCCCGCAGCGCCTCGCTCCGGTCGACCTCCGCCTTGAGCTGCGAGTCGTCGAGCTGCGCGATGAGCGTTCCCCGCGTCACCGGCTGCCCCTCGCGGAACGGCAGGCTCACGACCGCGGCGTCGATCTCGGAGACCACGGTGATCGCGTCGGCGGCCTCGATGCTTCCCGACCGCGTCGAAGCGATCGAAAACCGCCTCGCGGGTCGCGACCGAGGTCTCGACCGGCATCGGCGGCATCGCGAACCCGCCGCCGGCTCCCTTCCCGGCGCAACCCGCGAACGCGAGAAGGAACAGAGCAGCCAGCGCGCCCGTCCGCGCGCCGGCCCAAAACGGGATCCGAGTCATGGCTTCTGGCCCTCACTTGGGGTGGCCTCGGCGGAGTAGCCGCTCGAGGTCAGGAATCGTAGCGCGGATTCGGCCTTGGCCGTCCTCACGAGCGCCGCCGAATATCGCTGCTGCGCCGACGCCAGATCGGCGCCCAATCGCACCAGCTCGAACGCGGTGGTCCGGCCGCTGTTGTACTGAAGCACTCCAATGCGAACCTGATCGCGCGACGCCTGAGCACCGTCCTGCGCCGCCTCGAATCGCTTGGCGGCGCGCACGAGCGCGCGGTGCGCGGTTCTCACGTCATCTCCCAGCGAACGCCGTGCCTCCTCGAGACGCTGCGCGGCCTGTTCCTCTTCGCCGCGGAGACGATCGTACTCGCCGCGACCCTCCCGGAGAAACAGAGGGACCGAAATCGAAAGACCCGCGCTCCAGGTCGGGAAATCGCGACTGGTCACCTGCTTCGTCGCGTCGCTGAAATCTCCGTCCATGCTCGAAGTAGAGGGTGTCGGCTCCGAAGATGACCGTCTGCCCCGTGCCCGAGAGCCCCCGGCCCCCGACCGAGCCGATGAAGTCGAGCTGAGGAAGCCGATTCCACGCGGCGCCCTTCACCCGGGCATGCGCCCCGGCCAGATCGCGCTCGAAGGCGTGGATCGCGCGGTTGTCGCGAAGCGCGCGGGCGACCACGGAATCCTCGGGTTCGATGGGGAAATTCGTCGGCGGCGCGTCGGTCGGGCGATAGCGCAGCGAGCCGGCCGGCGGGCGCCGGCCGATCAGGTTGGCGAGAAAATCCGAGATCTTGTCGAGATCCTCCTCGCGGTCCAGCACCGTCTGCTCCTGCTCGGCGAGAAACACGCGCGCGTTGGCCACGTCGCTGGGCCCGACGAGGCCGGAGCGCGCGCGAAGCTCCGCCTGGGTCTCGAGCGCCTGAGCCTGATCGCGGATCAGCCGCGACACGGCGAGATCCCGCTCCGCCGCGTAGAGATCCCAGTACACCTGCTCCACCTGCGTGCGCACGCCGATCGTCACGTCGTCGAACCGCGCCTGGGCCGCCTCGGCTTCCCGCTTCGTCGCCTTGGCCTCGCTGCCCGTCCCCGGCCCGAATCCCTTGAGGAGGGGCTGGCGGAGCGCGATCCGGCCGGCGGAGTCGTACTCGGGATTGACCGCCGAGAACGCGGAGTTGGTCTCCGTGCGCGACCCGTCGATCGTCGCCGAAATGTCCGTGCCGAAGGGAAGCGTGATGCGAGCGCCGCCGGCTCCGCCCGTGGTCGTGGTCTCAAGCGGATTCGCGCCGGAGAACGGCGAGGTGGTCGGCTGGCTGTCCTTGATCTTGGCGCCGGCGAAGAAGAGCTCCGGATCGAACGCGCCCGCCTCGCGCCGGTGCGCCCCGCGCGCGGCGGCGAACGCCGCGGCCGCGTTCCGCGCCGCCGTCGATCCGCCGTTGAGGGCCGTCTGGATCGCCTCCTGAAGCGTGAGCGGCGCGCCTTCGATGGCGGTGAGCGCCTCGGCGAGCGCGCTATCGGGGTTGCTGGTCGGCGCCAGGGACAACGTTTGCGGTGGCCCGGACCCGGCGGGCGCGGACCCGGCGGGTGCAGACCCGGCGGGCGCGGACCCGGGCGGCGCCGTCGCGGAGTTGGCCGGGCCGATCCACGCCGCGGCGGCGAGCGCGATTACGAAGAGTACGAGAATTCGTTTCCCAACGGGAACAGACGACACGCATTCCTCCCCTGTTCCCCGCATTTCTTCAGCCTCGCGGGGGCTGGTTACGATGTCTTTGATTCTCTGGGTACGATGTCCAGGACGAGTCTTTCGACTCCCCGGAGGACGGTGATGGGAGAGTGGACACCGACCTCGCGATCCGTGAGCTTCGCCTGGAGATCGTCGATGCCCCGGATCGGCGTGTCGCCGAACGCAAGGATGACGTCACCGGTGCGAAGACCCGCGAGTTCGGAGGGCCCCCCCGATTCCAGCGCTTCCACGCGCACGCCGCTTTCGGCGGGAAGGCGGTAGAAGCGTGCCACCTTCCGCGCGAGTGGAATGCTCTGACCTGCGATCCCGATGGCGCTCCGGCGGACCCGGCCTTCCCGAATCAATTGTCCCGCGATGAGCTTGGCGGTATTGATCGCGATGGCGAAGCAGATCCCTTGCGCAGGCAAGATCACCGCAGAGTTTACCCCGACCACGGCTCCTTGTGTGGTAACAAGAGGGCCCCCCGAATTGCCGGGATTCAAGGCCGCGTCGGTCTGGATGACGTTGTCGATGAGGCGGCCCGAGCGGGAGCGGAGCGACCGTCCCAGGGCGCTGATGACGCCGGCCGTAACGCTCGCCTGAAATCCGTACGGGTTTCCGATCGCCAGGACGAGCTGCCCCACGCCGATTTCCTGCGAATCCCCGAGGCGTGCGGGAACCAGGTTGGACGCGGAGATGCGAAGGACCGCAAGGTCGGTCTCCGGGTCGTCGCCGACCAGATCCGCGGCGTGACGCTGCCCGTCGGCCAACGTAACGCCGATCTTGGACGCGCCGTGGACGACGTGGCTGTTCGTGAAGATGAAACCGTCGGGAGTGAACACGAAGCCCGAGCCCGAGCCGCCGGGCCGGCGCTCTTGTCCCCCGCCCCTGTGGCGAACCATCTGCTCCACCTCGATCGCCACCACGGAAGGAGCAGCGATATCGACCGCGCCCATGACGGCGCGGGAGTAGGCGTCGAGGGCCTCCTCGGGGGCCCGCTCCGGGGCCTTTCCTGGCCTTCCGGAATCGCGTCGGCGGCTGCAAGCTCATGGGATATCATGCAAAACGTTAGGATGCCGGAACCGAACCGGCGATGCGGGCAAACGGCGGGGCGGGAGGGAAGGATGGGCGAGGGGAAACCCTCAGAATTTCATATCGATCTTCCGGGACGGGGGACGCTGGTCGGGTGGGAGCGGGAGGTCCCCGGCGCGGCGCGGGGCCTCGGCATCCTTCCGGGGTTAGGGGACCACGCCGGTCGGTACCTCGAAGTGGGGGCCGCCGCGGTCGACCGCGGAATGACGGCGCAGTCCATCGACCTGCCCGGCCACGGCAAGTCATACGGCTCGCGGGGCCACGTTCGCTCCTGGGAGGACTACCGGGCGTCCGTGGACGCGTGGATGGACCGGGCGCGCGCCGCGAGCCCGTCGCGGCGCTGGTCGATTCTCGGACAGAGCATGGGGGCGCTGGTCGCGCTCGACTGGACGCTTCGCCATCCGGATCGAGTCGACCGGCTGATCCTCTGCGCGCCCCCGTTCGCCCTCGCCATCCGGCCCAACATGCTCAAGGTCCGCGCCGCGCAGCTTCTCGTGCGCGTCTGGCCGGGATTCTCGCAGGGCAACATGATCCTCCCGTCCATGCTCACCCACGATCAGGAGATCGTCCGCATCCACGCGTCGGATCCGCTCGTGCACTACAAGATCAGCGCGCGCCTTTTCCTCGAGTTTCAGGCGATGCGCGCGTCGCTCCACCGCCGCGAGAAGGAGCTCCGGACGCCCACGCTGCTCCTTCACGGGCAGGCCGATCCCATCGCCGATCCACGCGGCAGCGAAGCCTGGGCGCAGGCGGCGCCCAAGGGCCTCGTCACGCTTCGCCTCTGCCCGGGGCTCCTCCACGAGGTGCTGAACGAAGTGGGCCGCGGCGAGATCATCGCTTCGATGCTCGACTGGCTCGAGGCGAAGCCGGCGGCTTAGACGGCTTAAGAAGAAGATCCACGGCCGCGCGCCACCCGGCACACGCGGCGTCGCGATCCTTTCGCGCCATCCGGGGCGTGAACACCGTTTCGGTTTCGTCCGGCGGAATCGCGCCGCGATCGATCCACGTCCCGGCCCCGATCCCGGCCAAGTAGGCCGCCCCGAGCGCGGTGGACTCCACCACCGAGGGACGCTCGATTGGCACGCCGAGGATGTCGGCCTGGAACTGCATGAGGAAATCGTTCTGCGTCGCCCCCCCGTCCACCCGAAGTCGCTTGAGGCGCGCCCCCGCGTCCGAATTCATCGCGTCGACCACATCCTTCGTTTGGAACGCGATCGACTCGAGCGCGGCCCGGACAAGGTGGGCGCGCGTGGTGCCGCGGGTGATCCCGCACCAGACGCCGCGCGCGTCGGCCCGCCAGTAGGGCGCGCCGAGCCCCGTGAACGCGGGCACCAGGAACGTTCCGCCCGCGTCGGTCACCGATCGCGCCACGAATTCCGAATCCGCCACAACGTCCAGGAGCCCCATCCCGTCCCGCAACCACTGGATCGCGGCTCCCGCGACGAACACGCTTCCCTCAAGCGCATACGCCGCTTCTCCGCGCGGTCCGCACGCCACCGTGGTCAGCAGACCCGAGCGCGAGGGCACGGCCTTCGCGCCCGTGTGGAGCATGAGGAAGCATCCCGTCCCGTAGGTGTTCTTGAGGCCGCCGGCCGAGACGCAGCCTTGTCCGAAGAGCGCGGCCTGCTGATCGCCGGCCACGCCGCAAATTGGAATTCCGTCGTGAAGGCCCGGAACTCCGAGCGTCTCGCCGAAGTCGCCCGCGGACGGACGGACCTCGGGCAACGTGGTCTCGGGAATTCGAAAGAGCGCGGCCAGCTTGGGGGCCCATCGCCGCCGATGGATGTCGTAGAGGAGCGTCCGGCTCGCGTTGGTGGGATCCGTCGCGTGGACGCGGCCGCCGGTCAGCTTCCAGAGGAGCCACGAGTCGACGGTCCCGAAGGCCAGCTCACCCCTCTTCGCCTTGGCCAGGGCGCCCGGGACGTGATCGAGGAGCCATTCCAGTTTCGTCGCCGAGAAATACGGATCGAGGCGAAGCCCCGTTTGCCGCGCGATCGCGCGCTCGTGACCCGCCCGCCGCAGAGCCTCGCACCGGGCCGAGGTGCGGCGGTCCTGCCAGACGATCGCGGGCGCGACAGGCCGCGACGTCGATCGCTCCCAGAGGAGCGTCGTCTCGCGCTGGTTCGTGATTCCGATCGCCGCGATCGGGCTTCCGGGCGCGGGATCGCGGCCGAGCGCGACGCCGACGGCGTGGAGCACGGTTTGCCAGATCTCCTCTCCGCGATGTTCCACCAGACCGGGGCGCGGGAAATGTTGATGGAGTTCCGCGTAGCCACGGGCGACGACGCGCCCGGCCGAGTCCAGCAGGAGCACGGTGGTGCCCGTGGTCCCCTGATCGATCGCCAAGAGCCTGGCGTCCCGCCTTGCGCTCATCGCGTCCCCTCCTCGATCCGCCGATCTTCGTCTTCGAGCGCGCGCGTCACGGCCTCCGCTTCCCCGCGCGCGCGCTCCGGCGACCACTTTAGAAATGCCGCCATCCACGCCGCGGTGGGCGCCGCGGCTTTCCGGAGCGCCCGCCCATCCAGCCAGAGGCGCGATCGGCGGATCAGAACGTCCTCCACGCGTCGCGCCTTCTCGCTCCGCACCGCGTGCGCGACCTCCGCCTTCGCGGATCGTCTGGCCCTCACCCAGGTCCTGCGCTCCCGGATGACTCGCGACCAGAGACGCGATCGCCTCCTCGCGGCCGGCGCCCAAAGGCAGCACGGCCGTCCGGCTCGGACCCGCGGGCCGGCCCATGGCTCGCGCCGCAACGTCCACCACCCGCTCCGCCAGACTTCGATGGGTCGTGAACTTTCCGCCGACGATCGTGACCATGCCCGCCTCTTGGATCAGACGAGACTCGCGGCTATTCGTCCAAGGCCTGCCCGCGGCGCCGCGCGCGAGCGCGCGCAGTCCCGCGAACGTTCGGACCGGGCGGCGCCCATCGCGCGCCGCGGGCACGGCCCGGGCGCTCTCGTCGAAAAGATACCGGATGTCGTCCGCGGGAGGGGCCACGTCGGCGGGCGGAACGGCGTCGTCCACGTCGGTGGTGCCAATCAAGGAAAACGCTCCCCACGGAATCACGAAGAAGACCCTGCCGTCGCGCCGCGCGGTCAAGAGCAGCGCGTGGGAGCGCGTGAGACCGGGAAGGACGATGTGCGTGCCCCGCGTCCGGCGCACCGACGGCGACGGCACTTCCATCGCGAGGCCCCGAACGTCGTCGGCCCACGGGCCGGATGCGTTCACGACGAAGCGCGCCTCCAGGTCTCCCTCCGCGCCGTCGAGCGTATCCCGGAACCGGGCCCGCCAGCTCGAGCCCTCGCGCTTTAGCCCCGTGACCCGTGTGTACGTGCGGACGTCGGCGCCGGCGCGCGCCGCGTCGACCGCGACCGCGACGCAGAGGAGCGCGTCGTCCATCTGGGCGTCCCAGTAGAACGAGGCACTCGTGAGTCCCTCGGGGCGAAGGCCCGGCTCCAGCGCCAGCGCCTCGTCGCGCGAAAGGCGGCCGTGCTCGGTGAGCCGATGCCCGCGTCCGAGCATCGAGTACAGGAAGAGACCCAGCGAGATCCACGCCTCGGGACGGCCTTCCCCGCGGTAGTGCGGGATGAGAAAGCGAAGCGGGCGAACAAAGGGGGCGGCGGTTTCGAGGAGAATCGCGCGCTCGCGGAGCGCCTCCTGCACGAGTCCGAACTGGCCGGTCTCCAAGTAGCGGATCCCGCCGTGGACAAGCTTCGAGGTCCGGCTGCTCGTGGCGGACGCGAGGTCGTTGGCCTCGAGGAGGGCGACCGAAAGCCCGCGAAGCGACGCGTCGCGCGCGACCGCGGCGCCGTGAATTCCCCCACCCACCACCAGCAAGTCGACGATTGCGGGCTCCCTCCCTGCGCGGCAGTCTAGGCCAGGACGGCGCTTCCGGCCAGCCGCAACGATGGTATTCTCGCCGCTTCGGCGGATCGCGGTGAACGGGAGATCGGTATGACCGAGTTACGCGGGCAGTGGGCGCTGGTCACGGGCGCGACGAGCGGCTTCGGGAAGTCGATTGCGGAACGGCTCGCCGCTTCCGGCTGCCACGTGGCGATCACCGGCCGCCGCGCCGACCGCCTGGAGGCGACCGCGGCCGCGCTCCGCTCCGCGCACGGCGTGGACGTCACCCCGATCCGGTTCGACGTTCGGGACCTCAAGGCCACCACGAGCGCGCTCGAATCCGCCAAGGGTCTTCTCTCCCGCCTCGACATCGTCGTCAACAACGCCGGCCTCGCCTTGGCCCTGGACCCGATCCAGTCGGGAAACCCGGCCGACTGGGATCAGATGATCGACACGAACGTGAAGGGGCTCCTCTACGTGACCCGTGCCACCCTGCCCGGGATGCTCGAGCGGGGGCGCGGACACGTCGTGAACATCGGATCGGTGGCGGGCCATCAGGTCTACGCGGGAGGCGCGGTCTACGCGGCGACGAAATTCGCCGTGCGCGCCATCTCGGACGCGCTCCGCTACGACGTCCTCGGAACCGGGATCCGTGTGACGAACGTCGAGCCTGGCCTGGCCGAGACCGAGTTCAGCCTTGTCCGGTTCAAGGGGGACGGCGCGCGCGCGTCCACCGTGTATCAAGGCGTGAATCCGCTGCACGGCGAGGATGTGGCGGATGCGGTCCACTGGGCGCTGACGCGACCCCCGCACGTGAACGTTCAGTCCATCCTGCTCATGCCGACCGACCAGGCGGCCATTCCCGCGCTCCACCGGCGGAAGGTCTAGCGCTCGTTGCCGACCGGCAACCGAATCGCCGCGAGCGCGCACGCCGCGTGACAATCCTCGAGCACACGCTTCTCATCGCCGCGGGCGCCGTCGTCGCCGGATTCTTCGGCGCGCTCACCGGCCTCGGAGGCGGCGTCGTCATTGTGCCGCTCCTCACGCTCGTGTTCGGGGTCAATATCCGTTACGCAATCGGCGCGTCCCTCGTTTCCGTCATCGCCACGTCTTCCGGCGCGGCCGCGTCCTACCTCCGCGAAGGGTTCACCAACCTCAGGCTCGCGATGCTCCTCGAGGTGGCCACGACGCTGGGAGCGATCGGGGGAGCCGCGCTGGCCGGCGCCCTTCCCACGAACGTCGTGGCGATTGTCTTCGGCGTGGTCCTGCTCTATTCGGCCCTGGTCCAAGCGCGGCCGGGCAGCGAGCGGATCGAATCGGGCGAAACCGGCGATTCGCTCGGATCGAGGCTGGGAATCGACGGCAGCTATCCCACGCCCGACGGACCTCGACGTTACGCCGTCCGGCGACTGCCCCTCGGCTTCGGGCTGATGGGTGTGGCCGGAATGCTCTCCGGCCTGCTCGGAATTGGGTCGGGCGCGGTCAAGGTCCTCGCGATGGACGGGGCGATGGCGCTCCCGTTCAAAGTGTCCACGGCGACGAGCAATCTCATGATCGGGGTCACGGCCGCGGCCAGCGCCGGAATCTACCTGAGGCATGGCTACATCGACCCGGGGCTGGCGATGCCGGTGATGCTCGGGGTCCTCGCGGGCGCTCTGGCGGGCGCGCGCGTCTTTCGGGCGGCGGAGCCCCGGCCACTTCGGTGGGTGTTCGCGCTGGTCACCATCGCGATCGGCGTGGAGATGATCCTGGGCGGAATTCGGCGGACCATCTGAGATGACCCATCCCTACAGCGAGCGGACCGACGAGCGGATCGAAACGATGCTGGCGGGCCTCCTGCGGGGCGGGGTCATGTTGGCGGGGGCCGTCGTTCTTGTGGGCGCCGCGCTCTACCTCGTTCGGTACGGGAGCGCCGCGCCCCACTATGCCGTCTTCCGCGGCGAGCCCGACACCCTCCGCTCGATCGAGGGGATCGTTTCCAGGGCCCTGACGGGACACCCCAGAGGGATCATCCAGCTCGGCCTGCTGATCTTGGTGGCGACGCCGATCGCGCGAGTCATCGTCGCTTCGTTGGCGTACGCGCGCGCCCGGGAGTACCGATTCGCCATCCTCGGCCTGATCGTGCTGGGCGTAATCTTGTGGAGCCTGGTCAGCGGGCGATGAGACGCCGGATCGCGGCCCAGGAACCGGGACCATCGCTTCCTGGTAGTATGGGGTTCATGCGACGCCGCCACGCCGTAGGCATTCTCGCCATCATTTCTGCCGCCGTTCTCGTGTCCGGCATCGCCGTCTCCGCCCCGCCGACTCTCTCCGTCGTGGAGCGCGGGAAGGGAGACCCGGCCCTCGTGCTCATCCACGGCCTCGGCCAGGATCACAGCGTTTGGGATCGCGTCTCGTCCAAGCTGTCGGGCCGCCATCGAGTGATCCTGGTGGATCTCCCGGCACACGGCTCGAGCGCGGCGATTTCGCCGATCACGCTCGCCGCCGTCGCGGATGCGCTGGATCGGTCCCTCAAGGCGCAGAAGGTGAAGAAGGCGGTCCTGGTTGGGCACTCCTACGGGGGGCTCGTGGCCCTTCAGGAGGCGGCGAGTCATCCGGACCGGGCGCTCGGGGTGGTTTCGATCGACCTGGCCACCTACACGAACCTCGACTCGAGCCGCGTGGCGAATCTCGAGATGCTCATCAAGCAGCGCTATCTGCTCTTCATCCAGGGAGTGTTCGAGCCGATGGTTCGCGATTCGAGCCAAATAGACTCGGTGCTCGCCAAGGCCGAGCGCGTTCCGCACGACGCGATGGCCGAGTACTTCCGCGACGCGTGGCGCGTCGATCTGCGCCCGGAGATCAAGACGCTGAAAACACCCGTGCTGGTGGTCGCGACCGACGCGACCTGGCCCCCGGCCGAGTCTTGGAGCAGCGCCAGGAAGCGGCTGGGCTACGAGACCGCGGGCCGCGCGGACGGCCGGCGCATCTGGGAGTCCGGGCACCTCATCCCGCTCGATCAGCCCGATTCCCTCGCGGCCGCGATCGAGAATTTCGCCTCCAGCCTCTCGAAGTAGGCGCGTCCGCGGCGCACGCCGCAAGCGCCATTGCTCGCCCGCCGCACCCGCCGCCCTTCACCCCCGCCGCGCCAGCACGTGATACAGATTTCCGTGCTTCCCCGTCCTCGGATCATCGATCGGAAACGGATCGAAGCGGTCGTGGTACAGCGCGACCAGCTCGAACGGGCTCGCGTCGATCACCCGATCGAAATCGTCCTGGGTCCACAAACGAAGGATGTGATCCTCGTCCAGCGTGACCGTCTCGCCGGCCCGCGTCGCGACGATCGTGCAGTGCTGGTGGGAACGCTTGGCGGCCATGTCCTCGCGCACGCACGCGCCACGTCAGATTGGTGGTCCACTCCCCGCGCCGGTTCTCCCATGGGCCGAACGACGCCTGCTCCGGCGGCTCTTCCCCGTAGCTGAACTGGACGATGTAGATCGCGCCCGGGCGGAGCGAGCCCGCGAGGCACGTGAGATGCGCGGCGAGGTCGCGCTCGTCGAGCAGATAACAGATCGAGTTGACCAGATTGACGGCGACGTCGAAACGGCCGGGAGGCCGGAAGGTGACCATGTCGCCCCGGTGAAGCTTGCCGCCCAGAATTCCCAGCTTCCGGGCCGCGAACGACACCATCTCGGCGCTCTGGTCGTACCCAAAGACCTCGTAGCCGCGCTCGGCCAGCGCGTGGAGGATGCGGCCGGTGCCGCACGCGGGTTCCACGATGCGTCGAACCGGGCCCTCCACGTGGGCCGCCCAGCAGGACTCCAAGAAGTCCATTTCCAGGCGGAGATCCCAACCGAAGGCGACGTCGTAGATCTCGGGGGTTGCGTACAGCTTTGCGGGACGGCTGTCTGAAGAGGCTACGGTTTGGTCCCTTTCACGCCGGCTTGAAAACGAGAACGGGGCGATCGCCTTGCGGCGCCGCCCCGCCTCACTGCGGAGGTTCCGTGATTCCTTCGGCTACTTACGCCCTACGGACGTTCGCAGCCTGGAGGCCCTTCGGGCCCCGGACGATATCGAACTCCAAGCGCTCGCCCTCGGCCAGCGTCTTGAAGCCTTCGCCCTGGATCGCAGAGTAGTGAACGAACACGTCCTCGCCACCCTCCTGCTGGATGAAACCAAAGCCCTTCGCCTCGTTGAACCACTTCACCGTTCCATTCGCCACTGAAATTGCTCCTTCACTACGGGGTACTTTACTACCCCACCACGCCGCCTCTCGGGCGGCACGCCCGGCCACCTTGGTCGGGCCTCCAGGCGACGAATCGCCCAGATACAACAAAAGCCGCAGGAGTTGTTTCCCTGCGGCGACTTGACACGCACTGCGTGCAACAAACTACCGTCAGGCAACTGAAAATAGTATCGGCTTGGGGACCCGTTTTGTAAAGCACTTTTTTTCACATCCTGCCTGGGTGCTAAACTGCGCCCGCATGGCTGCCACCCCGCTCAAGGTCGGGATTCTCTACGACGCCTGGTTCGAGGACCAGGAGGAAGCCCCACCGCCGTCCCCAAGCGCGGCCAAGAAAACCTCCCGCGCGAAGAGCGAAAAAAGCGACCGCGAGGAGGTGTTTGAGGCACTGGAGAAGAAGGGCCACAAGGCCGCCTATCATTGCCTGGACGGCCGCGCCCGCTCGCTCAAGGCGCTCGCGGGTGCCGATTTCGACCTGATCTTCAACCTCTCCGAATCCTACGCGGGCGACGACACCAAGGACATCCACATCGCCGCCTACCTCGATCTCCTGGGAATTCCTTACACAGGCTCCGGCCCGGCGGGACTCCACCTGGCTCAGGACAAGGCGGTCGCGAAGCGGCTCTTCCAATTCCACGGCATCCGGACTCCCCATTTCGCCACCGTCTACCGGGGCCGCCTGGACTGGGCGGACGACATCCAGTTTCCGGTCATCGTGAAGCCGAAGCGCGAGGACGGCTCGATCGGCATCGAGTTCAACGCGGTCGTGGGATCGATCAAGGAATTGATGGAGCGGATCGACACCATCCACGCCGATCTCGACACGCCGGTCCTGATCGAGGAGTACGTGGAGGGCCGGGAATTCTACGTCGCGGTCCTGGGAAACGATCCGCCCGAGGCGCTCCCGATCGTGGAGCTGAACCTGGACGATCTCCCCGCCGGAACGCCCCGAATCGCGGGCACCGAGGTGAAGTGGCAGCGGGGCACCGAGGCCTACCAGAAGACCAAGCTTCGAATCGCGAAGGACCTGCCCGAGGCGATCGTCGAGGAAATGCAGGCAACGGCGGTCTCAGCCTGCCGCGTGCTCGAGATTCGGGATTACGCGCGCGTCGATTTCCGGCTCGCGCCGGACGGTACGCTCTACGCTCTCGAGGTGAATCCCAACCCGTGGCTCCACTCGACCGCGGAATTCGCGCTCGCCGCGCGCGCTTCCGGCCGGGACCTCGCCGCGGTCGTTCAGGAAATCCTCGACCTAACCCTCACCCGCCACCGCGGGAAAGCGCTTCCAGTACATTCTTCGTAATTCGCTCCGCGTCCGGGTGCCTGTAGCGGGGGTGGAGTGCCGGCGCTCCCCAGTCGTCGAGTCCCCACGACCATTGCATCGTCCCCGTCGCGAATACGATCGCCCCCGAGCGGGCGGTGTAGACCGTGCTCTCGGTCACGGTCTTGTTCCCGTTGGACGACACAATCGGCACCCGGGCGAGCACGGTCAGCCCGGGCGGCGACCACTGCGCGTACAGGGAGTCCTCACCGGAGGAGCGCTCCGCCTCGTCGCCGTACGAGCGATCCACCTCGTAGCCGCACAGACCCGGCAGCCGCGGAGTCGTTCCCTTTGCGATTCCGGTTCCCGCGAAAACCCAGTGGCCCCGCTGGGCCGGCACCGGGACGAAGTCAGCCTGCACGTCTTCCCCTGAGATCATCATCCCGCTGACCGAGTTCTCCGGCCGGCGCGGATGGAGATCCCGGAAGCGAACCGTGAGAACGGAGTCCCCCTCGGTGTCGTATACCGAGTCCTGCTCTGCGTCCTTGGTGCAGAACATCACGCGGTTGGCGCCACCGTAAGGGGACGGTTCGAGGCGGAACTGCCAGTAACAGACGTTGGCCGCGAAGATCCCGAGGCTGACCCCACGGTCCCGCGCCGCCTCGACGTTGGCGCGCATCGCTCGGGACCAGTATTCGTCGTGCCCCACGATGAGCATGGCGCGCCGGCCGGCGAACACGCTCGGATCGGCATCGACGTCGATGTTGGTCGCGTAGGCGACGTCGTAGCCGTTTCGCTCGAGCCAGCGGATCATCGGATACTCCCAGCCGCCCGCGCGCGAAAAGTGGGCCATCGTGAGAACCTCGCCCGCGCCCACGCCCGCCCACGCGCCCGGCCCGGAACCGTACGGGCGGTTGAAGGAGACGCGGCGCGCCCTCGTCTCGCCCTTGCTGTTGAAGTCGTAGAGGCTCTTCCCGCCCCAGGCGTTGTACGCCTGCCACGTGGTGACCGAGCACTGAAACAGGAACGGCGCCGGATGAGCGAGGCCCCGCTTCTCCAGCACCACGAACGGCACGTAGGCCTGTCGCCCGGTGCCCGAGGCCGTGAGCTTGGCCAGGTAGACCCCGCTGACCCAGTCACCGACCGGGACCGTGTAGGAAACCGGCCAGCGGCACTCCACCAGGCCATCTTCCTTCCGCGGCGCGCGGGGTGGGGCGCAGGCCGCCCGGTATCTTCACCATCCGGAAGACCAATCGGGCCCCGAGACCGCCGTACCAACCAAGCCGGTAGATCTCGATATCAAACGTCTTGGAGGCCGTGCTGACGTGAAGCCGCACCGTTTCCCTTGGCCGGACGCTGACATTGGAGGCGTAACCTTCTATTTCTCTTTTAGTTGCAGGCTTTGAAAGCTCCCAATCCTTGGAGCCCTGGCGGGCGTTTTCGCTCGCGACAGGGCTGGTCGTGCCGGGGGTTGAAGAGGCCGGAAAGGCGGGAGCGGGCGCCGAAAAGGAGCGCCGACGCGAGCCCGGTGATGGCACAGCGAAGAGCCCGGCCGCCCTGGCGGGACGGAGGGAGCGTCCTTGACAGTCGGGTCCGTTTTCCGGAACATTCGAAGCGAATCGTGCGTCTTTGCAGCATTCCCCGCGCCTACTACCCCCATGAACCCAGGAGACGCTCAATGGACTCGCCGTCGCGTTCGCATCGTACCCCATTTCTCGGTCGCGCCACCCTCGCCCTCGCGTCGTTCTCTAGTCGTCGCGATGGCGATCGCTTCTTCGGCGCCCCAGGCCCTGGCCGGCGTGAAGCCGCCGGTCGTGAAGCTCGACTACGAGAAGTACACCCTTCCCAACGGCCTCGAAGTGATCCTCCGCGAGGATCACCGCCTGCCGATGGTCGCGGTCAACACGTGGTACCACGTCGGGACCCGCCAACGAGACCGCCGGCAAGACCGGCTTCGCCCACCTCTTCGAGCACATGATGTTCCAGTCGTCGGGACACGTGGGCGAGGACCAGTTCTGGAAGTACATGGAAGGCGCGGGCGCCTCGTTCATCAACGGCACGACCGATTTCGACCGCACCAACTACATGGAGGACGTTCCCTCCAACCAGCTCGAGATGGCGCTCTGGCTCGAGAGCGATCGGATGGGATTCCTCCTCGACCGGATCAACGACACGTCGCTGGCCAACCAGCAGGACGTGGTGCGCAACGAGCGCCGGCAGAGCGTGGAGAACGCGCCCTACCAGCTCGTCGAGGAGGAGATGTGGCACAACCTCTTCCCGAAGGGCCACCCGTACTACGCGGCGGTGATCGGATCGCACGAGGACATCCAGTCGGCCAAGCTGGACGACGTGAAGGCGATTCTTCCGGCAGTACTACTGCCCGAACAACGCGAGCCTCGTGATCGTCGGCGACATCGACAAGGTCGCGACGAAGAAGCTGGTGGAGAAGTACTACGGTTCCATTCCGCGCGGCAAGGACGTGCCGGCGATCACCGCGACCACGCCCCCGATCACATCGGAGCGCCGTCTCACGGTTCCCGACAAGATCACGCTCTCGCGCGTCTACATGTCGTGGATCACGTCGCCCATCTTCAAGCCCGGTGACGCCGAGGCCATCGTCACCGCCCAGATCCTCGGCGGCGGCAAGGCGAGCCGCCTCTACAAGTCGCTCGTCTACGAGCAGCGGCTCTGCCAGGACGTAACCGTGTCGCAGCAGTCGCTGTCGCTTGGCTCGATCTTCCAGATCACCGCGACGGTCAAGCCCGACAAGACCACGGAAGAGGTCGAGAAGGCGATCGACGCCGAGCTGTCCAAGTACATGGCCAGCGGGCCGACGGCCGAGGAAGTCGCCGCGACCCAGAATTCGATCTACTCGGGCACGGTCACGAGCCTGGAGAACTTCGGCGGATTCTCCGGCGTCGCCGACCGGCTCAACGAATACAACCAGCACATGAAGGATCCGGGCTACCTGAACAAGGATCTCGCGCGCTTCGCGGCGGTGACGCCCGAAGCCTCGAAGAAGTTCGCCAACGACCAGCTCCAGAAGAGCGCCCGCGTCGTGGTGTACGCGGTGCCGGGCGACAAGAAGCTCCCGCCCGATCCCACGGCCCCGGCGAAGCCGGCGGCAGAGACCGCCAAGGTCGAGTCGGGCGAGCCGTGGCGGAACACGGTGCCCACGCCGGGCCCGGCGAACATGGCCCAGCTCCCCTCGGCCAAGCGCTCGGAGCTGCCGAACGGGATGGCGCTCTACGTCGTCGAGTCCCACAACCTGCCGATCGTCGCCGCGAACATGGTGTTCCGTTCCGGAAGCGCGGCCGATCCGGCCGACATGCCCGGACTCGCCGGCTTCACGGCGGCGATGCTGGACGAGGGAACGTCGAAGCGGGACGCGCTCCAGATCGCGAACGAGGTCTACGCGATGGGCGCCACCCTCAACACGGGGACCCAGACCGACGGCAGCAACGCCAGCGTCCGATCGCTCAAGCAGAACGCGACCGCGGCGATGTCGATCCTCGCCGACGTGGTCTTGAATCCCGCGTTCCCGGACAAGGAAGTCGAGCGGATTCGGAACGACCGCATGACCGCGCTCATGCAGCAGCGCGATCAACCGTGGCCCACCGCGCTCCGCGTGATGAACGCCTGCCTCTTCGGCCCGAGTCATCCGTACGGCCACACGCAGCTCGGCACCCAGGAGGCGCTCAAGAAGATCAGCCGCGACGACCTGATGAAGCTTTACTCGTCGACGTTCAGCCCCAAGAACGCCGCGCTCATCGTGGTCGGCGACGTCACCGAGTCCGAAGCCAAGAAGCTCGCCACGGACGCATTCGGTTCGTGGAAGGGCAACGCCACTCCGGCCACGCTTCCTCCCGCCGGGACGATGGTCACCTCGCGCGCCGTCATCGTGGACAAGCCCGGCAACAACCAGACGATGCTGCTCGCGGGCCAGATGGGCGTGAAGCGCTCGGATCCCGATTACGAGAAGCTCGATCTGATGAACACGGTGCTGGGCGGGCTCTTCTCCAGCCGCATCAACCTGAATCTCCGCGAGGACAAGGGATACAGCTACGGCGCGTTCTCGTTCATCGGCCAGAATCGTGGGGTCGGCCCGCTGATGGCCGGCGCCGCCGTTCGCGGCGACGTGACGGGCCCGTCCATCGAGGAGATCCTCAAGGAAGTCACGAAGATCCGGGATGCCGGCGTGACGCCCGACGAGCTGAAGCTGGCCAAGGAGTCGACCATCCAGTCGCTGCCGTCGAACTTCGAGACCACGGGCAGCACGGCCGGCACGATGGCCTCGATCTACCTGTTCGATCTGCCGCTCGACTACTACCAGACCCTTCCGACCCGCATCAACGCGATCACGACCGACGACGTGCTCGGCGTTGCCAAGAAGCACCTGGTGCCGGAGCGGATGGTGGTCGTCGCGGTGGGTGACCGGTCGAAGATCGAGTCCCAGATCGCCAAGCTCAACCTGGGAACGATCGCGTATCGGGACGCCGACGGGAAGGAGATGGCGGCCGGCGCGGGCGCCTCGTCTTCCAGCCCGGGCGGATCGAACTAAGAGACGATTCGGAGCGCCGCAGAATCGGCGACGCTTCAGCGGTAAAACATGGGGGCCGGCCCGCGAGGGTCGGCCCCTTTTGATTCTTGGATGGATTGGGCGGCCAGCGACTCGCGCCCTACGCCTCCCCGCCCGCGGCCTCGCCGTCGCCGCGACACCGCGCCGGGCCAGATAGTCCTCGACGAAGAGAAGCCCCTTCTCGCCGGCCCGCTTCACGATGCTCAGGAGCGTCTCCATGCTGGAGACCTCCTCGAGCTGCTCGTTCACGAACCACTGGAGAAAATTGCGGGTGATGTGGTCGTTCTCCTTGATGGCGAGATCGACGAGCCCGCTGATCTGCCTGGTGACCGTCTCTTCCCACTTGAGGGAGAGCGCGACGCACTCTTCGGCGGTCTTGAACCCGGACTTGGGCGCCGGGATCGCGGGGATGATCACGGAGCCGCCCGCGTCCACCACGTAGTTCACGAGCTTGAGCGCGTGGTCCTTCTCTTCCATCGCCTGCTTGTGGAAATGGGCCGACAGCTCCGGCAGGTTCTCGGTGCCGAAGTGCGCGGCGATCGAGACGTACTGCAGGCACGCCCCGAACTCGTTTCCAACCTGCGTATTGATGGCCGTCGCCATCTTCTTGCTAATCAGCATTTTGTCTCCTGAGAATTGTGTGGGCCGGTCCCAAACAGGCTCCGTGCGTCGCACGGCCAATATCGAGCGCCGATCTTAGCGCGATCTCATCGCCGGACGGTTACCTTTTTCCCCAGCGCCTTCTTCAAGGCCGCCTCGAGAACCTCGTCCCTGCCGGCGCGAATCCCTTCGATGGTCGGCCGCACCACGAGGTCCGGAACGATGCCCACCTGTTGTGTTGGCCTCTTGTCCGGATAGAAGACGCCGATCCCGCTGATCTCTGTCTGGAGGCCGCCGGGGAGGGGTACCTCCGAGACGTTCCCGTCCGCGCCGGCGGTCGTACTCCCCACGACCAGTGCGTTCGGTGCGGTGCGGAGAGCCATTGTCGTGTATTCGGCTTGGCTCTGACTGATCTCGTCCACCAGGATCACGACCCGGCCGGTGTACCGCGGCGTGGCCGGTTCGATTTCGAGAGGCTCACCCCAGGAGAACGCCCCCGGATTGGACAGGTCCCCCACGGTGAAGCGCACGAAACGGGTCGTATCGCTTACCAGATACTGTCCGAGGGAAAACACGGCAAATTCGCTCGGGTAGTTTCGGATGTCGACGACGAAACACCGCGTACCGGCGGCCAATCGAACGTATTCCTCCGCTTTCGAGGCCCGGAACGACGAAAGCTTGAGATAGGCGACGTCCTTGTTAATAAGGCGAAACGCGTCGCCTGGCAGATCGTGGGTGAGGCCCGGCCTCGAGCCCGTGCCCCGGGTCGAGTCTCGGACCGCGTTCACTTCGATGGATTTTCCCGCCCGCAGGGCGCTCACCAAGCAGGGACCGCAGGGACCCTTGGTCAGCGCAAACGCTACGTCGCGCGCGCGGGCCGCGTCATTCGACGCCCCGTAGTACGACCTCCAGGCCACGGCCAGTGAATCCACGGACGCGTGATCCAGTTTCTGGATCACGTCACCGATCTGAAGTCCGCTGACTGGGCCCTTCACGGAGTCGGCGTAGGCACCCACGACGAACTTCCCTTCGGCCCAGCGCAGCGTGACGGGGAGCCTGCATTTGCCCTGAGGCGGCCGCACGTCCAAGGAGCCCCAGAGGTTCGTATGGCTGTCGTTCAACCGCGCGACGAGCGCAACCATCGCCAGACGGTATTCGTCCAGGGTCCGAGTCGAGACGATTCGAGGAATGAACTCCCGCAGCACGCCATCCCAGTCCTCGCGGACAAGGTCACGGTTCGGGGACCAGTACTCGACAATGTTCCAGAACCGGAACACCGCAAGCATGCGAAAGCCCGCGTCCGGAAATTCTGGATTCGGGTAGGCAAGTTCGTTCGAGAAATTCGGGTTCCCTATCCACCCATTGAGGAAGGCGTAGTAGGGGTCGTCGATCGATCCTCGCCGAACGTATGTGCTCTGGAGACGGTCACTGAGGTCGCTACCCAGACGAGACTTGTCCCTGATCCAATCGAGTCGAGGCAGGGACTGCGCGGACTCGGGAAGGGCGGCCGGTGTCTGCGGCATGTCTGAATCCCCAAGCCGCGCCAGCCAGCTCGCGAGAACTCGTGTCGCCTCGGTCTGATCCTTCGCCGCAAGGACCGCCGGGATCATGCGAAACAGTTCATAGTCCCAATGGAACTTGCCCACCATCACACGGGAGTGGTGGTACTTCAAAAATCCCCACACCTTGGCGAGGAGTACGAGGTTTTCGATCTGGACGGGGCTGAGTCCGGGGACTGAAACGCGGGATCCACCATCAAACTCATGGTCGGTTTCGACGCCTGTCGGCTCTCGGACAATGGGCGGAGCCTGAGACGGATCCCGACCGTCCACAAGCAGTCGCAGGTCGTCAACCTGAACGGTGCCGGCGCCCGTCAGCAAGGCGCCGAACACAATCGACCTCGCCTTTCGGTTGAGGGGAAGCACGATGCGATACTCGGTCCAGGGCGTCGTCCCCTTGAGGCCGCGGTCCTTCATGTTGTCGAATTCGACAGAGCCGCCCCCCCGCTGGTCCTCCCGCAGCCAAAGGCCCGCGAACCCGGTCACATTCTCCGTGCGCAGCCAACCTCGGAGTTCCACGGAGTCCGCTCCGAACGTGACCGGTAGGATGCGACCTAGGTAGGAGGAGGTGGCGGGACTGGCGGAGGTCCGTATGAACCGGACCGCATAGCGCCCCGTGTGCACGTCCAGACTGTCGAGGGATATGGTTTCCGCCGGTCCGCCCTCCCATCCTCCCATCGCGCCGGCTTCCCACGGGACTTCGAATCCGAGCGTGTCGCTGGAGCTGGGGGTGGCGTAACCGAGCCGGGCGCGGTCATGGAAAACACGGCCACCAAGGCGAGGGCAGAGCAAACGCGCATGTCGCCTACTCCGATGGAGGGCCGACCGCGGAGGACGGCCGGCGAAAACGTGGCGTCCCCAAGGGGATTCGAACCCCTGTTGCCGCCGTGAAAGGGCGGTGTCCTAGGCCAGGCTAGACGATGGGGACCACGCTGGTCGCGCTGCTCGCACGGCGGAGGAACCCTTACCCGAGCCTGCGCGCGTGGGACTATACCGTACTCCTCGCGCCGACCGCCACCGGGCCCCCGGATCCCTGGCTTGATCGAGCCATCCGCTGCGCCATCCGGCCCGAAGGCCGGCTTGGCCCCCTCCACCGTCAACTCCACAAACTATTATAAATAAACAGCTTACACGATTTGCCCGCGCAGGCACGTCCCATGCCTCCTATGGGAGTGGGACTGGGGCTGTGGGAGGGGCCTGGCAAGGAGCCTGGCCAAGGTGCAGTCAGAGTGAAGGAGAAGCAGATGCTCTTGACCGGCTACATCGCACTGGTTGTCGCGGCTGGAGGCCTCGCCCTCTGGGGGATCGGCGCACCCGATCCGTCCGTGGGCGCGCTCTCGCTTCTCTTCTGGCTGCTGGCAAACCTGCTCGGTGAAGTGCTCTGGCTCCCCGCGCCCAAGGGACGCGGCTACCTGAGCATGGCCAACGCCGCGAACTTCGCGACCCTGATCTTGCTTCCGGCCTCGCCGGCGATCGCGGTCACGGCGTGCGCCGGGTTGATCGCCGATCTCCTCTTCCGTCGCCGGAAGTGGTACCAGGCTCTGTTCAACTCCGCCGCGTGCGCCCTCACCGTGTGCGCGGCGTCGTTCGTCTTCTTCAAGATGGGCGGGCACAGCTCCACAGTGGACGAGATCCTTTCGCCGCTCAACGCGATCCCGCTCTTCTTGTCCGGCCTCACGTACTTCCTGCTCAACACGTGGCTCATCTCCGGCGTCGTCTCGCTCCACCGGAATGAGGCGATCTGGACCGTGTGGCGCACGAGCTTCGCCTTCTCGTACGAGCTCGTGGGCGCGGTGGTTTTGAATCTGCTGGGTTATCTCTTCGCGATCCTCTTCCTGACCTGGGGATATATGAGTGCGTTCCTCGCGGTGATTGCCACCTACTTCATCCGGGACGCTTACATCCGATACGTCGCTCAAACTGAGGCGGCCCGCGTCGTAGCGGCCGACCGGAGGCCTACGTCATGAGATTCGCCAGCTGGCTCGCTCGGTGGACATTGATCTTCTCGATGATCGCCCTCGTCGCAGGATGCGGGGACTCCCTGGTGAACCCACCTCCGCCCGGCGGTAGCGGCGGCGGAACCGGCGGTACGGGCGGAACGGGCGAGTCGCCTCAGCTCGGCCCGGAAATCATGGTCGTCCATCCGGACGGCACGGTGGGCTGGACCCAGCCCCCGTCGACTGGAGCGTCCCGAGGAGCGGAGCGCTCCCCGCCGGCGGCGAGGTGAAGCATCAGACGGCTACGGCGACGATCAACGGCCTCCTGGGCGGCAAGATGCAGTGTGGCCGCTTCTTCCTCTCGGTCCCGCCGCTCGCCTTCCTCGGCACGGGCACGGTCACGATGACCACGGTGGACTCCACCGTCATGATCTGCGACGTCGAGATCAGCCCTGCGTCGCTGAACCGTTTCCACGAGCCGGTCCACCTTGGCATGAACACGACGGGCCTCGCGGTCGGTTGTGACACGCTGACGATGTACTGGTACGACCCCGATTCGAAGCAGTGGGTCGACATGGGCGCGGACAAGGATCGAGACGACATTGCTCGAGGACCTTGGTCTCCAGCTCCCCGCGAACGTCTCGGGCGTCGTGACGTCGGTGCGTCACTTCTCGCGCTACGGTGGAGGCAAAGCGGGCTGGTAGGCAGCGACCACCTTCCCGCTCTTTCGAGGCCGCCGGACACCCCTCCCGGCGGCCTCATACATTTGGGGCGTTGCATCCGGTGGGGCACTGCGTCCCGCTCGCCGCTCGCAGCGCCAAATCCCTCGTTGCGCCCCTCCGCCACCTCCGGCTATGCTCGTTCGCTCGCGATCAAGGGTAGTCCTGCCGCGGTCTTCCGGAGGCATCCGTGCAAAAGTTCGACGGGGTCGATTTCCTCGAGATCGACGCCCTGTTCAGCGACGAAGAAATCCTCGTCCGCGACTCGGTCCGCCGTTTCGTCACCGAGCGCGTGCTCCCCGTCATTGAAAAGCACAACCGCGACGGCACCTTCCCCGCCGATCTGATCCCCGAGATGGCCGATCTGGGGATGTTCGGCGCGAACCTGCATGGCTACGGCTGCGCCGGGCTCAACAACGTGGCCTACGGTCTCATCATGCAGGAGCTGGAGCGAGGGGACAGCGGGCTGCGCTCGTTCGTCTCGGTCCAGGGCGCTTTGTGCATGTATCCGATCTACGCCTACGGATCCGACGCGCAGAAGGACAAGTACCTCCCCGGCATGGCGCAGGGAAAGATCATCGGATGCTTCGGCCTCACCGAAGCCGATTTCGGCTCCAATCCCGCCGGCATGCGCACCGCCGCGCGCAAGGACGGGAACGGATACATCCTGAACGGCAGCAAGATGTGGATCACAAACGGCGGGATCGCCGACGTGGCGATCGTTTGGGGACGCCTGGACGGCGCCATCGAGGATTCCTCGTCGACAAGGGCACGCCCGGCTATTCCACCAAGGACGTGCACGGAAAGTTCTCGCTCCGCGCGTCGGTGACGTCGGAGCTGACGTTCCAGGATTGCCGGATTCCGGCGGAGAACTTGCTGCCGGGGGTTGAGGGCTTGAAGGGACCGCTCGGCTGCTTGAACCAGGCCCGCTACGGAATCGCCTGGGGAGGGCTTGGCGCCGCCATGGCCTGCTACCACGAGGCGCTGGAATACTCCAAGACGCGCATCCAGTTCGACCGCCCCATCGCCGGCTTCCAGATGGTCCAGGAAAAGCTCGCGTGGATGATCCGCGAGATCACGAAGGGCCAGTTGCTGGCGTTGCAGCTAGGCAAGTTGAAGGACGCCGGCAAGATCAAGGCGCACCAGGTCTCGCTCGGGAAGATGAACAACGTCGAGGTGGGATTGAAGTGCGCGCGGATGGCGCGCGAGATCCTCGGCGCCAACGGAATCACCGACGAATATCAGTGCGGCCGCCACATGTGCAATCTGGAGAGCGTCTACACCTACGAAGGCACCCACGACATCCACACCCTCGTGATCGGCGAAGCGGTCACGGGGATTCCCGCGTATAAGTAGGTTGCGGGCCCTGCGGGGCTCACCCCTCACTTCAGAACGACGAAGCGCCCCTTGGTGGCTCCATCAGGAGATTCAAGCCGGTAGAAGTACACGCCCGATGGAAGCGCATCCATGCCTGACCCGCCGGACGAGATGTTGATGGAGTGATAGCCAACCCCATTGGCTCGCACGGCTTCGCTCTCGCGGACAAGCCTGCCGGACACATCGAATACCTGCACGCGGTAAGTTCCCGGCTTCCTCGTACGGAACACGATCGCGCCGGGCGCACGCATCGGATTTGGGGTCACGATCACGTCGGAGCCACTTGCTAGTCCTATGACGGTGGCGGTCACCGGCGCCGAGAACGCGCGGCCGGGACCTGCGTCGCCACTAATAACACCAGCCAGGACCTCCTGACCAGCCAGGTCGGCGAAAATCGCCCTCAGAGTCCCGGCCTCAAAGCAGAGCGAGGCTTCTGGAACACCATTGGAGTTCATGTCCGCACCGAGATGGAGACTCCGCGCCTCGAGAGGGACGGATGTGACGGTTCCACCGCGGTTGATTGCGAGTTCTATGCTGCCTCCGTCCAGTTCGGACACGTTGAAAGAATTCGCTTCGGGTTCCAGCTCAAAGCACCAGGAGGATTTGGCGGAGGCTAGATATATCACCTCCGTTGAATCGGCGAGGAACGCAGTCGCGGGCAATGCTCCCTGGATCGATACTGCGGCGCTGTCCAAACTGGCGACTTGTCCGTCCGAGACGCTCAGGTGCGCGACGTAGTCGCCCATTTCCGCATAGTTGTGAAGCGGGTCCATTGAGTGGGACGTAGCGCCATCGCCAAAATCCCACGTAAATTGGAGCGGATCAGTGTCGGGGTCCGAAGAGTGGTCACCGACGAACTGTATCGGTGATCCCACCACGCCGCCGTAGGTTCCTCCGGCACTCGCTACAGGCGGCCTGTTCGCGTTTGATACGACAATTTCGGTGGTCGCAATCGCGGAACTTGGGGGTACTCCGGTGGAAGCTGTGAAGCGAACGACATAGGGCTCGGGCCGACCGTCGGTGGCGCCGGGAGTCCACGCAAACGCCGCGGTCCTCGCGCTCAGATTGGTTTGGAACTGAGCGTTACAACCGGCTGGCAGCGATGCGACCTCTGCTGAGAACGCCTCTACCACTCCCCCGTCCGGATCTGAAATCGATAGCTCAAATTGACACGGAACACCCTCGGAGGCCGCTATCGTCGCTGGCACGATAATGCTCGGCGGCATGTCTGGCCCGGGCGGCCCGACACCGTCGACCTCCGTCCAGTCCGTACCGAGCTTGAGGGTATTGTCGTAGTCAGTTCCAAAGCAATTTGAACCGAAGGAGGTCGTAAAGCCGCCGCTCAGCACTGTCGATGGCACGATGTCTATGCGTGGGTTCCCACTCAAGACCGTCACTTGCAGTTCCCCAACCTTGTATAGTCCCGGTGGATGGAGTTCCATCCCGCCAAACCCGTTGTGATACTCGGTGGGGCTCGAAGCTTCTAGGAAGGAAACATCCATCCCGGGCTGATTGTTGGTAAACGGTCCCCACGCGACCGTTCCGCCCGTCGCCCGCAAAATCATTTCGTACGAAATGATGCTAAGAGCGCCATCATGACTGATGCATTCTGCCGGGTACCCCAGCTTGTTAAGATCGGTAGAGAGCCAAATCCCCAGCAAGGTTGGACCCTGATCCTTTAGATGTTCTTCCGCTTGATGGCTTCCATCACCGCTCGCATCCAAGTACATGTAGGAGCTAGTGCCTAGCACATGAATCATGACCTCAGATGAGGTGGAGACTCCTTCATCGTCGGTCACGGTAACCTGAGCCACCTTATCTTCCAGAGCTCTCGTAGACGTGTGTTGCAATCGGAGCGGATTGAGCCACCGGCATTGCTCCGTCGCCGAACTCGAATCGGTAGGAAATGATCGCCCCATCTGGATCACTCGACCCTGAGCCGTCGAATGTCACGGTCAGAGGGGCGATTCCGCTTGTCGGTGTTGTAACCAGTCGTGCGGCCGGCGGGAGAGACTGAACAACACACGTGGTCACCGCGGACGCTTGTAAGTTATTCCACGCAGTGAAGCGGACCAGGTACGAACCCGAATCTGCTATCGACGGCCACCAGATCAAGGTGCCGGTCCTCCTCCCCGCCTCGTCTGGCGCTCCGACAACAAATGACGCCCCCCGATTGGCCGGCAGGGTCGAGAGATTCGCCGTAAAGCCATCGATGCGATCTCCGTTGGGATCGAAGGCGCTTACTGCAATTGACACGGGACCAGTTTTTGCCGCTGCCACAGTGGCAGGAGCAGTTATTTGTGGCGCAACGTCGCCAGCGGCGAGTTCCGTACTTGCGCCCCCCGTGAGTAAGTTGCGTGCTGAGAAGGACACCGAATAGGACAGGGTGTCGTTTGGCCCGACCCACCAGGTGAGGACTCCGCTCAAGTGATCTGGGGCGACCACAAACGACGGAGCGGCTCCCTGGGGAAATGCGGATGTGTCCGCTGAGAGGTCCCAGATTGTGTCACCGTCGGGATCGGCAACACTAATGGAGATCACATTGCTTCTGTTCTGACGCTTCATGACACTCGCTGGTGCGCTCAAGAGCGGCGGGCGATCCGGCACGAGGTGGATCGTGACCGATTTGGTCGTTGAGTAACCGTGGGTGTTGGTGGCAGTGAACGACACAAGACAGTCGCTCCCAGCCCCACCCGTTCTCATCCATCGAAAGCGGCCGTGTTGTAGAGTTGAATCGACGACAACCACAAAGCTAACGCTGTCAGATGGTGGGATCGCTGAGCGATCACACGTGAACGACGCGAGTGTGTCTCCTAGTGACGCCGATGCCGTGACGTCAAAGTCAATCGTCGTGTCACCCGTAACGTGGTCCGGCGCGAGAACCGCCGGTACGTTCGGCGGTGGACCCAGTCCGTCGACGTCATGCCAGTCGCTGCCGATTCCGGTCGGGCCAATAAGCTTATAGGTGTTGTCGAAGTCATTGCCCCAACACTGGCAATAGAAGGAAGTGACGTCCGCACTTCCTTGCACGTAATCCACAATCTGGATCTCTGGCTTCCCAGCCTGCGCTGTGATGCTGATCGTGCAAATGCGATATGAGCCCGGTGCGTTTGCGGCAACGCCGGTGTACCCGTTCTTGTATCGAATACCGTCTGGGTTGAGTTGGCCGAGCGCGGTGGACATGGACGGGAATCTATTGACAAAACCCGAGTAGGTGACCGTGCCATTCACGGCCTTGAACGTTACAACGTAGCCAAAGAGGTCGAGCGGACCATTGGTCGTGGTACACGTGGCGGACGAACCGTCGCGATTGTGATTTGTGACCAGATAAACGTCGACGATGGTGGGAATACCGATCCGATTGAGGCAGTCTGCGGCGGTGTTCACACCGTCACCGTTGCTGTCCAGGTACATATATTGGGCAAAGCAGAGGGCGGGTGTGAAAAGCAGAGCAACTACGCAAGTGACTACCGGGCGACGAATCGAGAAGGTCATCGCGCGACACCCCCTCCGGACGTCACTAGAAGCAGCGCCTATGCGGGCCGCAGTTGGGCCCTGAGCCGAATATACCAACTTCAGTATCGGCCCCGACAAGCCTAACTTGAATGGAGGATTAGACTAGCCGGCTCCGACGCTTATCCTTCGCGAGCTCAAAACGGCACGAAGAGCATCGCGAAGCCCTCGTCCGCGCTGAAGTCGTGCGGATAGGCGTAATGCCTGTAGGACACCTTGATGTTCGTAAAGGGCATCGGGTTGAAGTCGATCTCACCCAGATAGCGGAAGGTCTTGTTTGATCCCGAGCCCGTGGGGTCATGCTGATCGACCTTGGCACGCAAGTTCACCCCTCGGGAGGCTTTGTAGACTAGCTCCAGGAATGCGGACTTGCGGCCATCAACGTCGAGGTCCCCACCAACGTACTCGGCGAGTATCGTGAACGGACCCCGAGTGGTTGAGGCGTACGCGGACCAGGCCCCGAGCCAGTCCGAGGTGGGATATGAGTGC
Organism: Candidatus Eiseniibacteriota bacterium; assembly: GCA_963740415.1. Classification (GTDB taxonomy): domain Bacteria; phylum Eisenbacteria; class RBG-16-71-46; order SZUA-252; family SZUA-252; genus WS-9. Next base: position 31,547 of record CAVUEC010000014.1, on the reverse strand, counting down.
ACGTACCCGGAAAGGGCGGCCTGAAACGCCCTGGACGCGTGACCGATTTTTCCTGCAAAGGCGCCGGCGTTGTTCGCGAACGGCTCACCGCCGTTCGTGGCCGCGGCCTGCACGAACCAGTGCTTTCCCGTCGCGCCGAGCTCAACACCGGCGTCCTCCCTTTGAGAGTCATAAGGCAGGTACTGCCTCGTGAAGGACGTGTGATCGTCCTGGCGGAGACCGAAGGGCGACCTGAACCGCCCCGCCTGGAAATAGATTCCATGCTTGAATCCGTGAAGCAGAACGTAGAGCTCGCGGGCCACGTAGGAATCCGGGATAACCATCCTCAACCACTATGCCCTGGGTTCCGATGACAGTCAGGTTCTCGAGCGGCGTGAGGGCGATCCTCATCTGGCCTTCCATTGGGAAAAAGGTCGAGATTGTGGCCGAGTTTGCAAGGTGGGAAACGTAGTACATAAACCTCATATCCAACCCCAGCCGGATCCAGTCGTTGACCTGGGGCGTGACCGTGACGTTCGACCACCTGTCCTCCACCCCCATCGAGTGGCGGTTCTTGCCGTAGTAGAAGCCAAACTCGTTCCGCATGCCCGCCGCCATTGGGATCGAAGTGGCAGGTGACGCACGTCGCGCCCTCGCGAGAGGCGTAGAGGGGCAACGCATTGGCCGCGGAGGAAGGCCGACGCAAAGAACGACGAGTGCCAGAAGTGATCTCAACTCGCTGCCCTCCTTCTCGCGGGCGAGTACGCAGGCTCGGGAAGGTGAAACATCACAAGGTAGAGCGCGATGGCGGCGCCGGCAAGCCCAACCCATGCGACCGGGATGAAGCCGAAATGGTCGATGAATGATCCCGAGGACCCGGCGACCAGGGCTGTGATCGGAGTCACCAAGGCCGGGATGATTCCCAGGTACGCGGTGTTGTCCTCGTGCGGCGAGAAGGCCATCGACAGATTGAAGAGCGCGAGCACGTCGGCGACGAAGAAAAGACCCAGCGAGAACGCGGTGGCAAAGTAGAAGGCCGGATGGTTCCCGAAGATGGCCAGCCCGAGACCCACGGTGAGGGCCGCCATCGCGATGAGCGCGACGCGGGAATATCCGTAGCGGTCCCCGATCATCCCCGTGAAGATACTTCCGAGCATCTGGCCTGCCATGAATACCGCCGTGTAGAGCGCCGAATCGCGCGGCAGGAGCGCGAACTTGTCCTCCGCGTAGACCGGATAGTAGGTGATGAGCAGGAACCGCCCCACCGAGAGCACGAGAACCAGCAGGTAGACGCGAATTCCCGCCGCGGCTTCGCAGAATCTCCTTCGCATTCTTGACGATCGTGGAGAACGCCCGGCCCGGCTCGGCCGTCGCGCCCGCCTCCTCCTTTACCGGCAGGAAGAAGACCGCGCCGGCGGCCATGCAGATGGCCGCGATCAGGAACCCGAAGCGCGTAATTCGTCGGAAACGGGAGGCCGACGCCGAGGACGCGGCTTCCGATCCAGCCTCCAATCGCGCCCGCCAGCGTCTGGAAGAAGAAGATGATCCCGAAGGAGCGAGCCCGCAGTTCGGGACGCGTCACCTTGCCGATGAAATTGATCCAGACCGGGATTGTGAACCCCATGATGATCCACGAGCCGCCCCAGCCGAGGAGAAGCGCCGAGATATCCACCCACGCGGCGGGGCGCGCGGCGTGCCAGAACCAGAGCGCGAGCAGCAGGTAAGGAATGGCCACGACAACGTGAAGCAGGAGAACCGCCCGCTTCCGATGCGTGAGCCGGCTCGTGAAGTGGGCCGCGAACAGGCCCGAGAAGTTGGCGGTGAGCAGCCAGACGATCGGAAGAACCCCGATCACGGTGTTGGTCGCGCCAAGCTGCCTCAAGAACACGGGCAGCACCGCGACCATCGAGATGAGGGACAGCGACAGGCCCCAGAACGCCTCCACGGACAGGAGGCACCCGATGTTCTTCCAGTGCCGGTCGAGCGGGAGCGTCACCGGCGGGGCTTCTCCGCCCCGCCCTGCTTCTCCTCCGCCCCGCCTCGCCCTTTCTCCGGCCCGCCCTGCCCCTTCTCCGCCCCGCCCCGCCGCTTCGCTTTCTCCGCCTTGATCCGCTCCAGCCTCTCGACCAGCTCCTTCTCCGCCCCGCGCGCGACACCCTTCCAGTACGTCACGTCGCCCAGCTCATCCGGCAAGTACCGCTGCGTGACGATGGCGTCGTCGTAGTCGTGGGCGTATTCGTAGTCATCGCCGTAGCCCAGGTCTTTCATCAGCTTCGTGGGCGCGTTTCGGATCCAGAGCGGGAACGGGGTAAGGCGGCTTTTCCTTCGCGTCCTGCGACGCGCGGCCGTAGGCCATGTAGATCGAGTTGCTCTTTGGCGCCAACGCCAGATACACCACGAGCTGGGCCAGCGCCGTGTTGCACTCGGGCATTCCCAGGAAATGGACCGCGTCCCGCACCGCCATCGCCAGCCGAAGCGCGTCGGGATCCGCCAGCCCCACGTCCTCGGACGCGAATCGCACCAAACGCCGCGCGACGTACAAAGGATCCTCCCCTGCCTCGAGCATTCGCGCGAGCCAGTAGAGGCCCGCGTCCGGGTCGCTTCCTCGAATGCACTTATGCAGAGCCGAAATGATGTTGTAGTGCTCCTCCCCCACGCGATCGTAGGGAAGCGCGCGGCGCTGGGCCGCCTCGCGGACGTCCTCCGCCTTCAGCTCCTTTCGGCGCGCTCCACGCGCCAGGCCCACCGCGATCTCCAGCGTCTGGAGCGCGATCCGAGCATCGCCGCCGGAAATCGACGCGATCAGCTCCAAGACCGCCTCCGGCGCCGACACGCCGGCCGTGCCCAAACCCCGTTCTCGATCCCCCATCGCGCGCCGCAATATCCGCACGAGCGAGGCCGGCTCCAGCATCGGAAGCACGATGACCTTCATCCGCGACAGGAGCGCGTTGTTCACTTCGAACGAGGGGTTTTCCGTCGTGGCGCCGACCAGAACAACCGTGCCGTCTTCGACGTGAGGGAGAAACGCGTCCTGCTGGGCCTTGTTGAAGCGGTGGATCTCGTCGACGAAGAGGAGGGTCGCCGTGCCGGTGGCGCGCCTGGCGACCCGGGCCCGCTCGATCACCTCGCGGACTTCCTTCACTCCCGAGGTCACCGCGCTGAACGCGACGAAATCGGCGCCGCTGGCTTTGGCGAGCAACCGCGCGAGGGTGGTCTTGCCGCTGCCGGGTGGTCCCCAGAAGATCAGCGAAGGGAGAACGCCGGACTCCACGGCCGCCCCAAGCAACGATCTCGGGCCAACCAGCGCTTCGCGTCCCTCGAATTCCTCGAGGGTCTGCGGCCGCATCCGGTCGGCCAGAGGGGTTTGGGCGGCGCGACGCCCGCCGGGTCGATCGGGAAACAGATCGAGGGGCGGTTCGTCGCTCATCGCGGTGATTCGGGCGGAATCTCCGTGAAGGGAACGTCGATCGCGGTCGACGTGTCGAACTGAGGCGGGCTCTTGGGATCGGGCTGCGTTTCCGGACCCACCGAAGGCCGGCTGCCCCCGGAACTCAGCATGCGGGCGAGAGACGCGACGAAGCGGAGCGCGAGAAGCACGAAGATGAAGCTGATGAGATACCGAAGCAAGCCCGGCCTCCCGGGAGTCTCGAGTCGCGCCGTGGCCGCGTTACCGGGCCGCCGAGGCGCGCAGATACGGAAGCGCGCGCGCGGTCAGCTCGGCAAGCGGAAGACCGGCCATTTCGACAACGCTCTTGAAGACCTCGATTCGCCGCCCAACCGTCTGATCTTCCCGCTTCGCGGCGAAAAAAGTCCCTTTGTTCGTGAGCACGTCCCGCTCCAGCACGGTCGGCAGCGGATAGTGCGACTGCTCGTGCGCCGGGATGAATTTCTCGAGCATGAAGCGGCGCTCCGTCAATTCCTCAGTCGGCATCGGCTCGCTCGACGGAATCGTCTTCACGGCCTGGTACGCGCGCAGTCCCAAAAGCTCGATCCAAACCTCGACGCTCGCGATGCCGCCGCCCGGCGCCGCATGGAACGTGAAATAGGGATCGATGGTCTTGTCCAGACCAGTCTCGCGGCCCAGGATCAGGGCGAGCCGCGTGAGACGCGAAAGGCCGGCAATGCCAACCACCTTGGGGACCGCATTGGTGTCGGAAAACCAATAGAGCATCATGAGGAGGTCGCCGCGCGTCAGCGGACCCGTCGCTGCGATGTTGCTGGCTGGAATGGCGGTGGTCACGAACGTTCCTCCCCGATCACCCTGACGAGCTCTGCCCAAGCTTCTTCACGGTCACATTTCCATTCGTGGTGCGGAGCTTTACCGCCGACCCGTCCCCGCCGCCGATCGTGCCGACGACCGATCGCGAGCTGGAGCCGCTTGCCCGCTCCATTGTGTACCCGATGCTCACGGCACCGTTCGTCGTCACGGCCTCGATGGTCGCCTTGAGGTCGCCGGGCAGCGAGGCGGACACGTTCCCATTCGTCGTTTGAAGGTTCACGTCCTCGCCCACCGTCAGCTTTCGAATCTCGACGCTGATTCCGCCGTTCGTTGTTCCCGCGCGGGCCGATCCGACAATTCCGGCAAGCCGGATATCCCCGTTGGTCGTGCTCACCTCGACGTGCCCGCTGGCCGACGACACGTCGACGTCCCCGTTCATCGTCTCGCCGATCACCTGGCCCGCGATGCCGCGAACCCGAATCTCACCGTTCGACGTCACGAGCACCACGCTGGTCTTCGCGGGCACCTGGATGTAGTAGTGAATGTTGAGCGACGTGACTTTCTGACCCAGCACGTCCCAGATTCCCACGCTCTCCACGCGCTTCGGGTACTTGCTGTCGATGGTGATGCCGGTCTTGGAAAGCGAGACATCCGCGCTCAGGTCTTTCATCAACTCGGCGGCGCGCTGATCGTCGCTCGCGCGCACTTCCCGGGTGATCTGGACGCGCGCCTCGGACCGGTCCCACGCCTCGACCACGATCCGCCCGTTCTGGCTGTTGATATGAAGCTCCCCGCCGGGCTGGAACGCGAACGTCCGCTCGGTGACCTGCCGGAGCTGGGCCGCGTCTACTGGCGACGCCCCTCCCGCGGCGCCAAAAAGCAGCCCGGCCGCGAGGGCAACTCCAAGTCGAATCGATGCCTTCATGCCGCTCCTCCGGGATTGAGTCCGAACGAAAGTCCCTACAACGTCTTTACGTCCGGCCGATCCGGGGAGTTTCCCCTAGACGCTGAAGCGGATGTTCAGAATGTCCCCGTCCCGAACTTTATAGTCTCTGCCCTCGGTCCGCAAGAGGCCGCGGTCACGCGCTTTGGCCATGGTGCCGGCCTCGATCATGTCCCGATAGCCGATCACCTCGGCCCGGATAAAGCCCCGCTCCATGTCGCTGTGGATGGTCCCGGCAGCCTCGGGTGCGAGGGCGCCCTCCCGGACGGTCCAGGCCCGGACCTCGTCCTCACCTACGGTGAAGAACGAGATCAGGCCGAGCGCCTCGTACGAGGCCCGGATCATGCGCGTCAGCCCCGGCTCCACGATTCCCAGCATGGCCATGAATTCCTTCGCCTCTTCGTCGGGGAGCGCCACCAGTTCCGCCTCGGTCTTGGCCGACAGGACGAGGACGGGGGGCGTGGGCTCCGGCATCTTGCGGCGGATCGCATCGCCGATCGCGGCCTCGCCGCCCTTGAGCGCCGCGTCGTCCGTGTTGACGACCACGATCCAGGGGCGGGCCGAGAGGAGCTGAAAGCCGCGGAGCGAGCGCTCCTGGATCGGGCTGAGACCGGCCGCCCGGGCCGGCTTCTCGGCCTCCAGCGCCGCGGTCACCTTCTTGAGAGCCTCGTACTCGTTTGGATCCTCGGGCTTCTTCCCTATCTTCACCGCCTTTTCGATCCGATGGAGCCGCCGCTCGATGACCGCGAGATCCTCGAGCAGAAGCTCGCCCGCGAGCCATGACGCGTCGCGCGAGGCGTCGACCGTGTCCTTGAAGTGCGGGACGGCGGGATTCTCGAACGCGCGAATCACCAGCACGAACGCGTCGACGTCGCGGAGCGCGCTCAGCGCGGCCAATGCGCCCCGCTCGCCCTGCGTCGTCTCGAGCGGCGGCGCGTCGACGTAGTCGACCTTGGCGGGGGTGAACTTCTTGGGCTTGTAGAGATCGCGGAGCTTGTCGAGGCGATCGTCCGGGACCTTCACCGAGCCGAGGTGGATCTTCTCGCCTCGGGCGGAGCCCGACTCGGCCTGCCCGCGCGTGAGCGCGGCGAAGAGCGTGGTTTTTCCGCTCTGGGGCGGACCCAGGATTCCGAGTTTCATGCTGTGGGCTTGGGCGTGAGGCGGCGCGTCAAGCGCCGGTCTTCTGGGCGATCCGGACGGCCATGGTATCGGCCTGCTCCCGAGCGTACGTGGCATCCTCGTCGCTCGGGTATTTCTTGGCGAAATCGAGGAAGAGTGGACGGGCCTTGGCGGGCTCGCCGGCCTTCTTCCAGTTGATGGCCATCTCGAGGAGCGCGGCGCTCGCGTTGTCGCTGTCCGGGTACTTGCTGAGGACGGTCTGGGCGTACTCGCGCCCGGCGGCGTAGTCCTTCTTCGCGCGGCTCCCGCGCGCGAGGGTCATGAGCACGTCGTCGATCCGGCCGCTCACGTTCTTGGGATCCATGGCGACGACTTTCTCGTACCGGGCCTTCGCTTCCGGCCATTGACCGTGCTCTTGATACTTGTCGGCCAGCTTGACGCAGGAAGAAGCGGGTCGGAGCCCTTTGCCGGTTCCTCGGCGACCAGCGACGCGAGCGTGTTCCGGCCCGCGAGGTAGTCCTCGACCTGGGCGATGAACTCGGGGGCGCGCATGTAACCGACGACCCGGTCGATCTCCGTTCCGTCCGCCTTCATGAGGATCACGGTGGGATACCCGCTCACGTGATATTTCTTCGCGTTGACGGTATCCACTTCGGCATTCACACGAGCGCACGTGAACTTCTTGGAGTACTCGATGAACGCGGGATCGACGTAGGTGGTGTCGTCCAGCGCCTTGCACCACTCGCACCAGTCGGTGTAGAAGTCCATGAGGATCGGCCGGTTGGCCTTTCCCGCGTCGGCGAGCGCGGCATCCATTGCGTGGGCCCAGGTCACCGCCGGTGGCTGCTTCTTGGCGGTCGCGCAGCCGGAAATCACGGCGGCGGCCAGAACGGCGCTCAAGACCAACCCGTTTCCCAGTCTTCGCATGGGCGAATCATCCAATGTGGGCGCGGCATTGTCAAGCGCCCCGGCCGGCCCTATCATCGGACGCTCATCACCGGAGGATTCGCTGGATGAGCGCTTGCTACTTCTGCCACGGATCGCTCGACCCAAAGGCACGCATCGTGCGGGACAGCGTGTGCCCCAACTGCCAGCGGGACGTCCACGCCTGCGTTCAGTGCCGCTTCTACGACCCCCACGCGCACAACAAGTGCCGCGAGCCCAACGCGGAGTGGGTCTCGGAGCGCGAGCGGCGCAATTTCTGCGACTACTTTTCCCTGAACCTGACGGCGGCGACGGGCGTCAAGACGGATAGGGCGCAAGCCGCGCGTTCCAAGCTCGATTCCCTCTTCAAACCCAAGGAGCCCGATCCCGAATGAAACTAGACATCCTCGTCTTCGGCCCTCATCCCGACGACGCCGAGATCGGCGCGGGTGGTCTCCTACTCAAGATGAAGGACCTGGGGCACAAGACCGGAATCATCGACATGACGCGGGGCGACATGGGCTGGGGCACGCCCGATGAGCGCGATCGCGAGAGCGAGGAGGCGGCGAAGATCTTGAAATTGGACGTGCGGGAGAACCTGGACCTCGGCGACAACCGGGTCGAGGACACGTTCGAGAACCGGTGCAAGGTCGCCGCGGTGCTGCGAAAGTACAAGCCCGACCTGGTGTTCGCGCCCTATTACGACCTGCCCATCGGCCGCGGCCTCGGACACAACGACCATTTCAAGACCGGTGAGCTGGTGTCGCAGGCGTTCAACCTGGCTCATCTGCGCAAGGCACCCATCGAGGGCGATCCCTACCAGGCAAAGGCGATCTTCTACTACTTCATCCCGCCCGGGACCAAACCGACGATGCTGGTCGACGTGTCACCCTATTTCGACGATTGGATGCGGTCGCTGGCCGTCCACCAGACTCAATTCTATAACCCGAGCAAGCCCAAGCCCAAAACGGAGACGGCGGGCGTGATTGAGCTGGTGGAAGCGGGCGGCGCGGGTGAACGGCTTTGCGATCGGCACCAAGTACGCCCAGGCCTATCTATCGGTGGGGATCCTGCGCATCCACGACCCGGTGCAGCTGATTCGAAGCTACGAGACCCGGCCCTAGCGGGCCGGCGTCGCGCGGGCTAGCGCGGCCCTAGCGGGAGGCCTGCAACTCGCTCCCCTGCGGCATCCCCGATTCGATACGCACTTCCTTGAAGAGCGCGAACCGGGCGGGGTCGATCATCGGCGCCTCGAGGGGCCAGACCAGAGTGACGTCCCAGCGTCGCGGCGCGAACGGAGCGCGGTCGAGGAGCGGGTGCAGCTCCGGATCCAGGCGCGTCATGGTTGGGGTCATCATGGAGACCCTCAGTTTCTCCACGAAGCGCGCGGCCAGCTCGAGATCACCGACCCGGGCCGCGGCGCCGCCCGCCAGCGTGACGCCTCCGGCGCCGAGGTTGGTCGCGTCTTTCACTTCTCGAAGCAGTCGCAGGGCCTCGTCGGGACGACCTCCGCGCACCGCGAGCATTGCTTCGACGGCCCGCAAGTTTGCGGTGTCGGCCCCGTCGGCACGGCCCTCGCGCACCATCTGCTCCACGGCCGGTAGGTCCGCTTGGCAAAAATACGCCCACGCGCGGGCGACGTAGGACACGGTGACATAAAACGTGTCTGTGGACATCGTGCGAAGCCGCGTGGCGAGGGCGATCGCCTGATCGTACCGGCCGGTATAGACCGAGAGCGCGGCCAGCCATGTCGTCGAGAACGCGTCTTGGGGATCCGCCTCGAGGGCGCGGCGAATGAGCCGCTCGGCTCCCGCTACATCCGCCCTGGCAAACGCATCGACGGCCAGGTTGATCAGCGCAGGGATAAAGCGCGGATTGGCGTCGATGGCCTTGATCAAGGCCGCGCGCGCTCCGGCCACTTCGCCCATGTAGCGGAGTACGAGCGCCTCGGCCTTGTGGGCCTCGGGCAGCCGCGGATTCAGGGCGATCGCCTTTCGCGCGGCCTCGAGACCCAGCCGCTTGGCCTCCTCCACGTCCGGCGCCACTCCCCACTGGATCGTCTGTCCGTAGCAGTCCGCGATTCCGGCCCAGGCCAACGCATAGTTCGGATCGATCGCGGTCGCCTTTTGGAATAGCTCGAGGGCGTCGCGAAGGGACTCGGCCGTGTAGCTTCCGTACCGCGCTCTTCCCTTGAGATAGAGATCGTAGGCCCGAGCGTCGTCCGGACGGTCCTGGACCAGCTTCTGCGTTTCCGCCGGGGTGAGGGCGACCCGCAGCGCCACGGCGATAGACGAGGCGATTTCCTCCTGCACCGTGAATACGTCCTGAAGCGTCCGGTCGTAGCGCTCGGCCCAGAGGTGAAATCCATCGGCGGCGTTGATGAGCTGTGCGGTGATCCGTACCCTCTCCCCAGCCTTCCGGACACTCCCCTCGAGCACCGCTTTCACGCCCAGCTCCTGGGCCACCTTTGCAATATCGACGGACGTGCCACGGTAACGCGTCACCGCGTTTCGGGACGCGACGCGGATTCCCTTGATCTTGGAAATGTCGGTGAGGATGTCTTCCGTGATACCGGCGCAGAAGTATTCGCTTTCGGGATCGTTGGTCAGATTCTCGAAATAGAGAACGGCGAGCGAAGGACGCTCCGTGGCGGCGGCCGCGGCCGGCCGTCCCGGCGACGACAGCTCCTGCGCGATGGCGCCGAGCTGGCGCCGCAGATCGCCGATGTCGCGCGGACGCTGGTCGACGTCCTTGGTGAGGCACCGCTCCAAGAGGTCGCGAAGCCGCGGAGGCGTTGACGCGGGAAGCGGGCTCCAATCCGGCTCGCGCTCGAGAATGCGCGCGATCACGTCCGAGGCCGTTTCGCCCGCGAAGGCCTGCCTGCCCGAGAGGCACTCGAACAGCAGGCACCCGAAGGCCCACACGTCGGTCCGCCGGTCCACTTCCTTGCCGCGCGCCTGCTCGGGGCTCATGTAGGGCGCGGTGCCGAGAACGATGCCCGCCGCCGTGGCCGGTTGCGCCATCGTGGGCGAGTTTGAGAGGGCCTGAGGCGCCGCGGCCGAGCCATCCCCCTTCGCGAGCCCGAAATCGAGCACTTTCACCGTTCGCGGCGGCGTGATCATGACGTTGCCGGGCTTCAGGTCGCGATGGACAATGCCCCTCTCGTGCGCGGCCTCGATCGCGGAGGCCACCTGGCCGCCGATGTCGAGCGCTTCGGCTATGGGAAGCGGGCCGCGCGCGAGGCGCTGGGCCAGGCTTTCTCCCTGGATGAACTCGAGAACCAGGTAGAGCGCGCCGTCCACCTCTTCAAGGCCGTAGATTGCAGCGATGTTCGGATGACTCAGGGACGCCAGCAGCTTCGCTTCGCGCTCGAAGCGGGCGAGGCGGGTCGCGTCGCCGGCCACGGCGGAGGGCAGCGCCTTGATGGCGACGGTTCGATCGAGACGGGTGTCCCGCGCCCGATAAACCTCGCCCATCCCGCCGGCTCCGATCTTCTCCTCGACGCGGTAGTGGGCCAAGGTTTTGCCAAGCAGCGCGTCCATCTATCTCCCGGCGGCCCGAGGCGAGCGACCGTTACCTTGGTGGGGGGCGCGGAGGCGCGCCTTGAGAGGACGGCGGCCCGTGGCCTCGCGCGCCCGCCGCTTCTCGAGTTTCTTCTCCCGCTCCACCATGAACTTCTCCAGATCCTTCTCGTTCCGCATCAAGACCCGCTCGGCCGGGTTCGGGTTATAGCGCTCGCAGTCGGCGGGATCGTACTCGCGGCAGATCGTCGGGCCGGAGCGCGTAGTGGCTGCACCTGCCGTCGACCAGCCAATTGCAGGCTGTATCGAACTGGATCAGCCAGGCTCCGTCCCAATCCACCATGATCGACACGTTCTTGTGGAGCAGGTACCAGCGGATATTGTCGTAGTCGGCCTTCGTGCGCGGCGTATCGATCTCCAGCGCCACATGCCGGCAGCAATGATCGCACCCCACGCACGGGTTTCCCTCGGGAAGCGCCGTCCTGCCGTCCGGCAGGATCGGCAGCCCGATCGGCGGCCGCGGCGGACGCTTGGGGCGCATCCTCCACGGCTGGGCCGGCGCCAGCCGGCTTCGCGCTGTGATGCTCGTTGTCGTTCAAGGGGCGCCTCCTTGCGTGTCGCGTGCGCTGGAAGTGGGCCGTGTTGGAATCGAACCAACGACTCCCTGCTTAAAAGGCAGGTGCTCTGCCGACTGAGCTAACGGCCCAAAGGTACTGAGGCGAGTAAGTTACCACGTTTTCTTGGGGCATGCTTTGAGTTGTCAGGGATCCGGTCGCTCCGTTGGTCCTGACGCTGCGGAAGTGACCTCTTTGCGGCCTGTCATGCCGTTCGGCAAGGCAAGCCCGACGCGCTTGCGAGACATGGGCCCACCACGATCCAGGTTGGCGAGCATGAACGCCGCGGCGTCCGCGTACGGAATGATCATCTCTGGGATCTTCGTCGCGAAGAGCGGCAGCACCAGCGGCCCGGGCAGCAGCTTCGCCACCGCCGGCATGGCCACGGGCAAACGTTCGAGCGACACGCGCAGTCGATGGATTCCGACGGCTGGTTGATCCACCATCGGCCCGGGGCAGAGCAACCGCCACTCGATGGTGGACCGCTGGAGACGTTCGAAGTTGACCCGATGCGGCCAGTACGTGTCGCGCACCTTGGGCAGGTCGAGGCCACGCCTGCCCGAGGAGTCGAGATCGAGCAGGCCCGCACCGGCGAGCAGCCAGCACAGTGGCCTGCGATTCCCGGGCAATGTCTCGACGCTCGATACGACGCGATCGAACAGATCGACGAAATGCTGGCCCTCGGTGACGAGGCCGGCGCAGTTGACCAGCACATCATGCCCCGAGATGAATTCCCCCAGGTGCGAAAGCTGCTGTTGCATGAGATCACCGGTCGTGATCGTCGCTTTCGAGGCGATGTCCGGCGGCAACTTGGCCGGCACGCGCACCAGCGCCGAAACCTCATGAACTGCCGCGACCGCGAGCCGGGCAACATGCGATCCGAGCGAGCCGGTTGCACCGAAGATCGCGATTCGCGTCATGTGTTTGCGCTCCCGGCCGATCCTTCCCTCAGGTGACAGTCCTCAGCCTGGACCCTGTTGTGATCTGCGCTCCAGGCGGCGCCGCAGCCAAGGCTTCTTGGGCGGTTCCGTGTCTTCGGGGGGCGGCTCGCCTCGACGCCAGGCCAGTAGCTCGCGCGTGACGATCTTGAGAGCGCTTGCGACCGGAATCCCCAGGAGCGCTCCCATGATGCCGCCGATCTGGGCGCCCGCCGCGACGCTCACGGCGATGGCGAGAGGCGAGAGCCTGACGGTCCGGCTGTAGACGATTTGCAGGAGCAGATTGTTCTCAATCTGCTGGTAGATCGCCAACGCGGCGATCACGATCGCGGTGACCGCGAGTCCCTTAGTGAGCGCCACCAGCCCGACCAAGACCGCACCGAGCGTCGCCCCGACGAGGGGAACCAGGTCGAGGACGGCCATGATGACACCGAGCGGAACGGCATAAGGAACTCGCATGGCGAGGAGGACCACCGTCGTGAAGACGCCAGCGATCACACTGATCAGCAGGTTTCCGAATACGTAACCGCCCACCCCCTCCGAGATGCCTTTGCCGATTCGACGCCAGCGCTCGGCGCTCCCCTCGGGCAGGACCCTGAGAAACCCTTCGAACCACTCACCCCCGTTGAGCGCCACGAAGAACGTCAGGAACGCGACCGCACTGACGAAGGCTCCCGTGTGGAGGATTCCGCCCGCCGCGCGAAGCGCCTGAGACGCGGCCGCGCCCGCGCCGCCGAGCTCCGCGACCAACGTACGGGCGTGTTCGACGATATGGAAGCGGCTCTCGAGGAGGCCGAGCGGGCCCTCCCCTCTGCGTCAGATCTCCGAGGAGATCCGGGATACCGCGTGTGAAATTCGCCAGCTCGGCGGCCAACGGCGGGAGGAGAAGAAATCCGAACGCGACGGCGCCGGCAACCGCGAGGACGAACGTGACGCCCACGGCCGTGGCGCGAGGCATGCCGCGCCCTTCGAGTGCCCGGACATACGGCTGAAGAGCCATTGCCAGAGAGGACGCCGCCAGAAGCTGGATCAGGATTTCGCGGGCGGCGTAGCCAAGCGCGAGGAGCAGGACGCCCCCGAGCAGGAATACGACGAGCAGTGCCAGCGAGCGAGGGGCGACCGTGACCTGCTGGCTCTCGCTCACTTGGCGGTATGCCCTTCCGTCATCGATCGATATCGCTCAAGATCCGTGCTCGCAACCTCCGACAATTGTCCCCGCACCTTTCCCCGAAGCTGGAATGGCAGCCGGTCCAAGCGGGCGCGCCTCGCGAGGAGCAGGTACGTGATCCCTTCCTTGCCAGCCGCGCTGCCCCGCACGATCGCGACCAGACCGAATGCGCCCTCGAAGTAGTGGCTCGCGTAGATCTGCTTCGTCGCGATGAGGACCGGCCCCGCGGCCGCCGACGGTGGAACGTAAAAGGCCATGTGATTCAGGGTGAACGTGGGGCGTATCCCGCTTCTCCGGTCCTCGGCCCAATACAGACAGTCTCGGACGCCTTGGGGGCGATCCGAAGGGTAGGACGTGAGAAACCGCTTCAGAGCCGGGGCGTAGTTGTAAAACTCTGGCGCCTGGTTGGAGAGCTGGATAAACACTTCGCCGGGGCGGACGCCCTGGTGGTCGTCGTAGGGAAGCGTGGCGCCGTTGCCGCGGCGCCTGTAGTCGGTGACCAGCTCCACAAGAGCATGACGCATCCGCTGATCGACCTGTGCCTTGGCATCCGGCGCAGACCAATCGATCCCCTCGACGAACGACTGCATCGCCGCCGCCGGCAGCTTGAACGCGCAGTGCCCCGGCCGGCAGTCCCGCAGGTCGCGATAGTCCGACTCGGAGAAGGCGACTTCGCCAACGTCGGCCGGCACGGCTGGATCACTGAAGATGCGAAACCGTCGTCCCTTCACCGCCAACAGCTGATCGAGATCGAGAATGTGCACGAGGACGCTCTCCTGGGAGGCACGCACGCCGATCATCCCGAACACGGCGAGGTCGTTGTCGTTCGCCGTGGAGAAAAGCTTGACCACGGGGCGTCCGTTCTCCGCCGTTTCGAGATCACTGGCGCCGAGGCCAATCGTGTGAAGGTAGTCCTCGAGGGGCCGAGGGGCGTTTTGAGAGCTCCCCTCGCCCGCGTGGAATAGGGCGAGCAGTGCGCAGAGTGATGTGGCGACCAGCCGGCGCCTCTTCTTCACTCGGTGGTGCCTCCGGCGTTGCGTCGCCGGCCAGTTCGCCGACGTCGCTGCTATCGAGCGGTGCGGGAGTGTATCAGGCAACGTTCGGGGCAATATGTTACAAATCCGCAGAAACAGGCGCAACCGTATGAGTCGCAGCGATTTGTGCTCCGCGGACGCGAAGGCGTTCGCCTCAGCGAAGCACCAAGGCGAGCACGATCTCGATGGCAATGAGGGCGATGATAATGAACTCGGTCACCTCGGCCCGGCGCGCCTGAGCTTCCGCGTTGAGCATCGAGTAGGCATCCCGGATCAGGGCCACTTTCCTGTCGACGCCTTGACGCCATGTCGGTCCCCGGAATATATCCAGCGCTCCACCATAGATCCGAGCCAGGAAGACGTCATCGGTGACCTTGAGGGAGTTCTCCGCGCGCTCGATCGCTTCGGTCGCGTCCGCCACTCGGGTTTGCAGGAGCGTCAGGAGGCGACTAAACCTTCGTCCCAGTAGGTGAAACCTGCCTCGGGCAGCGAGAATCTCGTCGTAGGTGCGCGGCAGTTCGCTGTCGAGAAGCGAGTCGTAGTAGCGCAACTCGAGGAGTTGGGCGTTCGCGAATTCGAGGACGTACTGGACGTCTTTGTCTTCGGGTGTCGATTCCACGACAAGCGCGGCATTCCACGTGAGGACCGCGAGGTCGTTGTCGAAATATGAGAATCGTTGCGAGAGTAGTTCCCTTCGCGTCCCTTCGGCGAGCGGACGCACCTCGCCCAGGAGCAGCTTGGCGATCCCCTCGTCGGGCAGTGTGTCGGGTAGGATTGGGTCGCCTGCAGGGCTCTCCAATCGTGTTGATCCGGTAAATGATGTACTCCTCGGTGACCGGAGGACGTTCTGGCCGGACGATCGCGGGATGAATCCTCTCGACCAGGCGGTCGCGGCAATTCTCGAATAGTCCCCATGCTCGACTCGTGCCGGCCGCCACGCCGAACGCAACGAACTCCTCCCAGCCGATCGCCGACACCGGCAGATGTGCCCGCAGCGAGACGACGCCGAAGTCGAATATTTGTGCCGAGATCTCGACGGGCTGGACCCGACCACCGATCTCGACCGATTCCATGCCCAATGACACAGCGACCGGAGGGTTCTGGATCTGAATGGCGTGCGCTTCGCCTCGAACCGGCTTCGGGCGCTCGGGGGCGCTCGACGAGAGAAGCTCGAACGCCTTGTCGAGGCGGATCTCGTATCCGACGTCAAAGAGGCGGTAAAGAATCGCCTCGCCGCTGACACGAGGCTCTGAATTCGCACCGGCGTTCACGGGGACCTCCTGCCCACGAGTTGTTCCCCAGCTCGCAACTCATGCCACTTCCTGAGAGCTCAGGGCTGCGTCCAACGGCCCATTGAGTTGGCCGCCCGAGCTTAGCCCCGGCGAGCCCGGATGCTCCACAGGAGACATGCGATCGCGGCTCCGTAGAAGAATCCAGAGGCCCCGTCGGCCAGGTTCGATGGAATCGACCACCACGAATGCAAGCGTAAGGAGAGCGCGCCCGCAAGGAGGGAGACCATACCGATGCGCATGAACTTGTCAGCTCTTCGGGGGATAGAAGGAGAACACATGGCCCGAACTCCTTTTTGAGTCAGTTGGTGCGGCGATACCAGGCCATGATCCCCTGCTTGACCAGGGCCATGGTCGCGCCGATCGAGAACAGCTCCCAATTCCAGACGTGATCCTTCCCAAAGTGATAGGCGAAGAGACCCATCGCGACGGTAATGCCGGCCATGCTCGCGATGCTGGTTGCCTTGAGCCGATGCATGAGGAATCGCTCGTCGACGGTCTCGCGCAAGACACTCATTTCCCCTCCAGTTCGAAGATCGATTCCACGGAGCGCGCGAAGACTCGCGCGAAGGCCAATGCCAGCTCCAGGCTGGGCACGTAGCGATTGCACTCGATTGAGTTGATGCTCTGCCGCGACACACGGACCGCGACAGCCAACTCTTGTTGGGTCCATCCGCGGTCCAAGCGCAGCTCCCGGACTTGATTGCGCACCTTTGCCATGACAAGCCGACTTTACATCAGTGACAGAGGGATGTCAAGCTTGCTTGTCTTGGGGAGGGATGGGTCTAGTTGGCCGGAACGACTCGAACTTGGAGAACGAAGGACTTAGTCCTTCGTTGCGTGCCGCCGAGCGGGATCGTCCGCATCGTTCGATCCGGGCAGGATCGCCTCGATGAACTCCTCGGGAGACTCAGGTGAAACGACGATCTGTTTACCCGAAAGAAATCTCAGCAGGACGGCCTTGCCGGAATTGGTGACGTAGGCGCGATAGGTCCCGATGTCTCCCTTGTAGCCGTATCCAATGAACCCGAAGTAGCCTCGAGTGCTCCAGAGGGACCACGAGGACCGGACGAGATCCGGCTCCGTCGATGCTTCGGTCAGGTCCGACAGGTCGACAACCGTAGTTCTGAACGGCCGCCGAATGAAGAGCCGGCCGGGTTGCACTTCGTATCCTCGGACCGAGAAGAGGCTCGTGACGAGGAACAGCCCCAAAAGCAGGAGCGACCAAACGGTATGGTGAAGGGAGTATTCGTACAGCGCCGCGGCGCAAATTCCCGCGGTGAGAAGTATCGTGTAGGTCGTTAGCAGCCAGCTGAGACGCGCCTGGAAATGCGTCATTTCGGCCCCAACATTGTAGCCTGAGCCTCTCCGGCCTTCTCGAAGGCATCCTTGAACAGGACCCCGCACGATTTGCTCCATTGGTCCATCGAAACCGGCTGCCCTTCCCACCAGTACTGTGTCGCCCGAGTCGCTCCATGCGTCTCATAGCCGACTCCGATAAGACCCTCTTTACGATCGAAATATTCCGTGAATATGGTCAGGCTGTCCATGTTCCACACGTCCTGCTTTCGCCTCGCGGACGAGTACGCGAAAAGTTGCCCCGACGGATATGTTTCGTAACGTGTCGACTGGAACATCACGGTGTCGGGCTCATACCATGTTCGCCGCCACAGTCGCCCGCGCTGGTTCCAGCCATAGCTCGGCCCGAATACAAGGACTCCAGCCTTCTCCCAACGACATTCGTAGAGGAGGAGGAGTCTCTCTCCCGGCGGGACGGTAGACACGGATTGGTGCGTAGTAATGACATCGGAGGTCGATGAGGTAATCGATAGATTGAACTGCCTTCCCGCGAACTCCCTGGTGGCCGGCCAGCGGCGTGGATCCGTCAGAGTGGAGTCCTCGTGTTCAAAGGGTGGCACCACGGCCGCGGTCGTGTGAAGCATGCCTCGAAGCCAGAGGGGTATCGCGGCGTTACTCCATCTTGAGTCGCCCCCATCAGGGGCGCAGGCGAGGCAAAGGCCGAGGATTGCCGCTAGTGCGCTCGTTCTGGCACTATCGTTCGGGTGCCGCATGGCCACTATCGTAGTACGCAGGCCCTTCCAAACGCAGTCAACATCTAGGACGAGACCATGAAAAAGTCTGACGCGAGCCAAGATCAGTCGGCATCAGAGCTTATCTCGAAGAGAATCGCGGAACTCGGGGACTGGCGCGGGAAGACCCTCGGCAAAATGCGCAAGCTCATCAAAGCGGCGGACCCGGACGTCATCGAGGAGTGGAAGTGGGTCAAGCCGACCAAGCCCGGCACCCCGGTTTGGTCGCACGACGGCATCATCTGCACGGGCGAATCCTACAAGGCTGTCGTGAAGCTAACCTTCGCCAAGGGCGCGTCGCTCAAAGATCCGGCCCGCCTCTTCAATTCGAGCCTCGACGGAAACGTGCGCCGCGCGATCGACATCCACGAAAGAGAAACCGTGGACGAGTCCGCCTTCAAGGCGCTCGTTCGTCAAGCCGTCGCCCTCAACGGCTCTGGCAAGTCGAAACCGTCAAAGAAAGCGAAGTCCTAGGAGGTCCTCGGCGACTCCTCCGAAAGCCGGTACCAATCGACGCCCCGCGTCATGACCATCACGATCGCCAGGGCGGCGAACAGGAGAAGGGCCCCCAGGAGCAGAGCGTAGTCCTCCGATTGCAAGATCACGTAGAGGAAGCCGTACATCGCCCCGACCAACCCGCCGAACGCGAGCCCCCGCACCGTGCTTCGCAGAACGTGCCCGACATAAAACGCGATGAGGCCGACGCAGGCAACGCTGGCCACCAGGTAGGCGCCTGCGAACGGCAGATGCTCCGAGAGCGAGACGAGCAACAGGAAGAACAGGGCGAGCGCGGCGCCGCACAGAACGTACTGGATCGGATGGATCGCCATCCGGCGCAGCACCTCGAAGAGAAAGAACGCCACAAAGGTCAGGAAGACGAACAGGAAGCCGTACTTCACGGCTCGCTCGGACTGCGTGTACGCGTCGACCGGCTGGACGAAGCGAACGCCGAGGTCGGTGTTGGGGAGCGGCCCGCGGTCCGGAACGACTGTACCGCGACTCATGTTCTCCCGGATGTTCGCCATCGCGTCATCAACGCCGGTCGCGAAGCGCGAGAGCTTCCAATGCGCCTGGAAGCCCTGGGCGGAGACGCTCCGCTCGTCCGGAAGGAATGCGCCCACGAAGCTGGGGTGCGGCCAATCGGACGCCAGCTCGACGTCGGTGACGGCACCGATCGGCACAAACATGAGGCGATCGGTGCCCAACACATCGAGGTTCACTTCAACAGGGACGCGATGTCCAGCCGCACCGGGTGGAATCGCCACAGTGAATCCGTTCTTGAGCCAGCTCAGACCGGCGCCCGGCCGCGCCTCCAAGACTCGGCCGTCGAGCTTCACCTCGGGTACCGAGCGGATCCCTCGCGGATCGGAGACTCCAAACACGATCTCCGCTTTGGGCTCCTCCACCAACTGGTGCTTGTCCGCCACGCCGAACCGCGGAGGCAACGTAAATGCAGCGGTCAACCCGGCCGTAGCCCGGAAGACCGGCACGCGGTGGATCCCGCGTTGGCGCGTCTCCACACGGGCTTTGGAGCGGATCGACAGGGAATCCGGAAGGATGATTTCGGCACCGTCCTGAACCTGTTCGGTATCACCCTTCACCAACCCCGGAATACGCTCGCGGTAGCGCACGACGACGAGGGGGCCGACGAGGGTCTGGCTTTGGGCCGTGCTCCTCGCCACTTCGGCCGTCACGGCGTCGCGGTAGCGGGAGCGATCCTTGACCACGCCCCAGATCATGACCAGCGGCACGACAAAGACCAACGCCAGGAAGCCCACGACCACCGCCTTCAGCAGAACGTTCGCTCGCATGCGACCTACCCTCCGGTATCGGCATCTGGACCCCCAGCGGCCGTACGGCGGGCTGCCTGGGATTGACCAAGTACTTTATACTACAAAGTATGCCAGAAAAATAGCGGCAGTCAACGCCATCTTCTTGACGGGAAACCGCGGTCGTCGAAGGGCGCCCTGCGGCGCTTCGGGGGTCCCGGCGTCCCCTCCCGGGTCACTGGGCCGCTTCTCCCCCGGTCGGGACGCCTTCCCGCGCCCGTCGCTGCACCTCCCGCGCCCTCAGGGTGAGCTTGTAGGCGACATAGTACTTGTAGATGTTCCGCACGTAGGTCGTCGTTTCGATCCCGATCCGGTCGGCAACCACCAGCTCGACGTTGTTGAACCACTGGTTGGGGTCCAGCCCGCGCTTCTCGGCCAGCCGGCGCATACGCGCGATGTTGCCTGGACCGGCGTTGTAGCTCGCGAACGCGAAAAGCGTCCTGTCCTCGTCGGAAAAATGCGCGTCGGAAAAGTACCGGGTCATGAGCCGATCCATGTACTTCGCGCCGGCATGGATGTTCGGCTCGAGGGTGTGGATGTCCCCCACGTTGAGCTCCGCGCCGGTCGCGGGCATGATCTGCATGACGCCCACGGCGCCCACGTGGCTCTTCGCATTCTGGTTCAGCTGCGACTCCTGAAAGCCCTGGGCCGCGAGCATGAGCGGGTCGAATCCATATCGATCTCCATACTTCCGGAAGAGCGCAATCGTTGTTTGGAGACGTTTCCATTCCTGCCCGTCGGTATTGTTCGCGATCTGCTTGATCTGCTTCTGGTAGCGCACGAGGCGCATTTGAATGACGCCCTGCTTCTTGACGAAGTTCGCGTAGAAGGATTCGATGGAACCCTGCAGTTTTGGGCTCCCCGGGCGGATAGCCCAGCCCGTATAACCCTCCGTCCTCAGCACCACGTCATCCCGCACCCGGATCTTCGGCAGCACCTGCGCCCATATCTTGGCCTTCCAGCTGTCGACGACCGCGAGCTGGATGATTCCGGCGTTCAGCATCTCCATGAAGTCCTCGTCCTCCAGGGCGTCCGGGAGCGAGTCGATCTCCACCGGCGGCTTGCCCGACTTCACAAACTCCTCGTTCAGAGCCACGACGCTCTCGTAGTAGCTGGAAGCGGGACGCAGCTGCACCGTCTTCCCGGAGAGACTCTCCAGGGAGTCAATCACCGGGGACGCGGGCCCGGTGACAAGCACCTCACGCACCGGCTTCCGGTCCGAAGGAGCGATGAAATCCACGATCTTCCGCCGTTCGTCGGTGGCGGTCAGGTTGCCTGCGGCGATGTCGCCCAGGCCCGCGAGGAGGTTGGGGAGAAGCTTGTCGCGCGTCGTCGGAATGAGGAGAACCGTGACAGGGCGCTTGCCGAGCTGCTTCGCATACTTCCGGTTGATGTAGCCCTCGTAATCGCGGGCCAATTCGGCCGCCAGGCCTCGCTCGCGACCGTGGTCGGTGAAAAAGAGGGTGCGGCTGTAGGGCACGAGGACCCGTATGCGACGGCGTTCCAGCATTCCGTCCAGGTCGCCCGTCCAGGGCTTGGCCTCCAGGACAAGCTGACCCTGCGTGCTGTCCAGAGATCCGCGGTCCGCATGTTGGGCCACGGCTGAGGACACTGGGGCGATCATGGTCGCGGCGATTGCCGCTGCAAACCAGCGGAGCCTAGTCATCCGACATGCACCTCTCCTAGATCACCGCAGGCTTCTTCCGACGTTTCGACGCAACGAAGAGGCTCAAGCCGAAGCAAGCCACCGCACCGATCCCCGCGCCAATTGCCTGGCCCGCGATGAGCTTCGACGTCGCGTAGTGGATGACTTCCGGCATCTGGACGATGACCTGCACTTGGGCGCCCTTGGGCATCCCCCCCGGCGTCGCGTACCAGGAGAGGGACGGCGGCACGACGACCGAAGCCGCCGCTGCACCCAGGAGGGCGCCTAGCAGCAGAAAGATCAGGTGCGTCTTCATTTCCAAGTCCTCCCCGGAGCCAACGGCCCAACGTGACCGGAACCGCCAAGCTACCACGAAACGCAGGCTTGGAACGAGGGGGTCGGGAAGTGCGACTTTGCCTCAAGATTCGCCTACGCGCGATTGTAGGAACCGCTCGGTAATAGTTACACGAAAGGCGTTCCCGGAGATCCTCCACCGCTCTCGCGGCAGCATTGTCATGGACTTGGCGGGATCCGCACTCTGGCACGCGAGTTGCGCTTGAGGGTTCTGATAATGGGTGTAATGCACGCTTCAGCCAGATGGGAGAGATGACATGAAAACGATTGGCTTCGTACTTGTGGTTGTCGGGGTGCTCGCCCTTCTCTACGGCGGCATCAGCTACAGCAGGCAGAAAACCATCATCGATGTGGGCTCGTTCAAGGCGACGGCCACTGAGCAGAAGAACATTCCCCTCTCGCCGATTATTGGAGGAGTTGCCCTGCTTGGCGGAATCCTCCTGATAGCGACTCAGAGGAAGAGCCTTGCGTAATGGCGAAGACAAAGAACATCAAATCCAGCAGAAGCGTGGCGGCGAAGGACGGTCCCCAAGATCGGACAGCCCCGACCCGGAAGCTCAAACCTAAGTTCTATCGGAAGGAGCTCGCCCGGCTCCAGATCGAGCTCGGCAAACTCCAGGGATACGTGAGGGAGAGGGGCCTCAAGGTGGCCGTCCTGTTCGAGGGCCGCGATGCCGCGGGAAAAGGCGGCGTCATCAAGCGGATTACGCAGCATTTGAACCCACGCGGATGCAGGATCGTGGCGCTCGGCACGCCGACTGAGCGGGAGCGCTCGCAATGGTACTTTCAGCGCTATGCGGCGCACCTGCCCGCCGCGGGCGAGATCGTCCTGTTCGACCGAAGCTGGTACAACCGCGCCGGTGTCGAGCGCGTCATGGGTTTCTGCACCCAGAAAGAATACGTCGAGTTCATGCGGTCCTGTCCCGAGTTCGAACGCATGCTCATCCGCTCCGGCATTGTCCTTCTGAAGTATTGGTTTTCAGTCAGCGACGAGGAGCAGGAGACTCGCTTTCAGAAACGGATCAATGACCCGACAAAGCGATGGAAGCTAAGCCCGATGGACCTCAAGTCGCGCGCGCATTGGGTCGACTACTCTCGGGCGAAGGATGCGATGCTGGAGGCCCGAGACCTCGAAGAGGCCCCCTGGTGGATCGTGCCGGCCGACAACAAGGCGCGGGCACGCCTCAATTGCATCTCCCATCTCCTCGGCCAGTTTCGATACGCGGACTACACGCCGAAAAAACTAAAGTTGCCTGCGCGTCAAAAGGATTCATCCTACGTGCGGCCCGCCATGTCCGATCAGCAATTCGTACCCCAAACGTACTGAGCTGGCGCGGGTCCGCTGCAAACTCAGTCGGGCTCCGGCGGTTGGACGGACGGAATCGGCTCGGCTGACGGGTCTTCGCCGGCCGGAGTCAGGGGCTCGGATGCGACCGCGGAGGTGCCTTCCGGGAGCGGTCGTCCGACCGCGGCCGCAGCGAGCGAGGCTCCGGGAGTGGGCGTCGGCGCGTCCCCGGGCGGGGCCGGTATCGCCTCAGGCTTCGCCCCAGGCTCAGACTTTGACTCCACAAGAGCCTCCGGCTTCTCAACACCCTCGCCCTCGACGCGCGCCTCCTCAGGCCGCTCCGCAACCAACGTTCGAAGACGCTTCGCGAGCGCACGAACGACCTCCTGCAGCAACGTCAGGTCGCCGGCCGCCACGTCGTAAAACTCATCGCGGTTCAGTGCGAGAGTCAGCCCATCCTCCGTGCACTCGGCGCGATGGCCCCGCGCCGAATCGTCCACCAGCGACCAGGTTCCAAATGCCTCTCCCGGCCCGACCTCGGATGTCATTTGATCCCCGGTGAAGAGACTCACCCGTCCCTCGACCACCATGTACAGCGCGTCCGCCGGGTCGTCCTCCTTGTAGATCGTATCGCCCTTCGAGATCTCGACCTCGCGCGCCACGTTGGCTAACGCTTGCAAGTGCCGCGGCCCGACATCGCTCAGCAGGTCGGCCCCTTTGAGGATCAAGACGCGCTCCACCGCAGTCAGCATCCCGTGCCCTCCACCGAATCAGCCGCGACCGCATGCTGAGAGGAGACTAGCACCGCTGACCCGTCGAAGTGAGCGCCGCAAGCTCCGCCTTCACGATGGGGTCGTCGACGTCTCCGGTTCGAAACAACTGTGGGTCAAGAGATGGCGAATGGCGCGAAGCTCGCACAGCACAGGCGCGCAGCCACCCGTCCCCCTTCAGCCAAGCCGATCGGATTGGCTCCGCGACATCGTCGCGTTCCCCGCCAGTGTCCTTGATGTCCTCGCTCGGGGGTACTGGTTCGAAGATCCTCGTCACAGTGCGGAAGATCGCCCGAGGCAGGACATGCCCAAGGTACTCCAGGGCCGGCGCCGCGGCCTGTGGTTCCCGCGATCGGAGACGCTCGAATGCGCCGGCGAGCGGCTTCGGCTCGTACCAGCACGCCAGCGCGCGGACCGCGCGTTCGAGGGCCATCTCCGCCGACTCCCGGAAGCTCGCAGCAAGCAATTGGACCTCCGCCGCGGCGTTTGTTTCCAGAAGCAAGGCCGGCTCGACGTTCGCGCGGTAATCCGCCAACTCGCGTAGGAAGAGTTTGTGGGCCGCCGAGCGCGGAAGTACCGGCTGGCCGGATTCGGCGCGCACCCTGTTCAGGCTCTGGAGCCCGAGGTGACGCAGTCTCAGGTCGCTGGTCCGCACCAGCTCCATAAGTACGTCCACGGCCCGGCGCGTCCCGATACGACCAAGCGTGAGCGTGGCGAGGGTCTGTGCTCGAGCGCCCAAGTCCCCGTCGAGGAGGCGTTGGAGCTCGGGCACGGACGGATCGCCGATCGCGGCCACCGCCTCCCGTGCTTCCAAGCTCAGTTCGGGCACCAGCAACAGTGGCACCAGCACGTCGATCAGCTCTCCGCTCGGACGGCGCTTGGCCGAAAGCAAGGCCATCCGCCTTACTTCGACATCCTCTTGAGTGAGAAGGGCTCGGAGCCTTTGGGACGAAGCGCCGACGTCCAAGGCGCCCACCGCGCGGGCTGCGAGAAGCAGATCCTCGCGTGACCCCGACTTCAGACGGGCGTCGATCCACTCTGGAGTGAGCACGCCAGTCGCCTCATGGGGTCGGTCGAACAAAGCGTCAAGGACGTATTGTCGGAGGGCATCATCGTCTCCATCGAGAAGGCCACGGGCGAAGGCTGCCCGATCAGGACTGTGGGACACGAGGTACCCAATCACAGCGCGCTGCAGCCCCTCGTGCGGTTCCGCCAATAGGCCCTGGATCAGACCGTCCGAGTCGGACAGGCGCATCGCCTCCATCGATTCTATGGCGGCCGCCCGAACCGCGGGTGCCGAATGCCGGAGGCATCCACGCACCGCCGCGGTGATGGCGGGATCTCGCGCGGTTCGACTGAGGTGAAGTGCAAGCACTGTACGCCCCTCGTCGTCTGCGCGAAGCGCCTGGAGGAGAGCTTTCCGCGCCGAGGGCGTTCGGATCGCCTCCGGCGTCACTTCGGGCTCGATCCATCGACTGCTGAGGGTCTGCTCAAACGCACGGCCGTACTGGCGATTCAAGAAGAACAGCACGACGATCCACGCCACCGCGAGAACGATCGTCACGACCGTCACCACCGCGGTCCGAACGCCGATCGTATGCAGGAGCACGATCAAGAGGACGCCGACTACGGCGTCCGACCAGCGATCGACAAGCGTATCGATAGCGGGTTTGATGCGTCGCCTCGCGCGAGGATGGATGGCCGTGTAGTAGATCTCAGCCGACGACTTGCCGATCGTCTGGAAGACGACGCCCTGGATCCACCGCATGGCCACGATCGCCCACCACACCGGGCTGATGGTGATCCACGATGAGAACAGCACGGCGGTGATCGGCTGTAGCGCCGTGGCCGGGCCGAGACTAAGCCGCTGCAGAACCCATCCCGCCACGCTGAATTGAAACAGCAAGGACAGGGCGTTCAATCCGACGTAGAACTCGCCGAAGAACTTGGTGAGCGCGTGCGGGTCCGGGTAGACATGCTGGAGGTACAGCTTGAATTGGAAGTCGACGAGCGTGGATACGACCACCGAAAGGGCCAGCCCTCCCGCGAGAATCTTGATGTAGCTGGAGCGCAGGATGATCTGCCAGCGAGACGTCGTCGAGGCGACTTCTGTGACGGCTGGACGGCGCGCGCGGTGCCGTTCGACGACTCGCGTCAGCGCGTAGGCTCCGACGAGAAGACCCGAGAGGGTCCACATGAGGCCGGTTTGACCGAGGATCGGCGCCGACCAGGCGGCGAACGCGCCGCCGACCAGCCCGCCCAGGAGGCCACAACCGCCGAATAGTGGAAAGACTCTTCTCGCGCGACGCGAGTCCCATACGTCGAGCGCGAGTGCCCAGAAGTGCGGCAGGATCATCATCGCCTGACTGCCGGTCCAGATATAGAAGGCGGCGATGGTCCAGTGACGCTCTCGAGGAAGCAAGACGGCCGCGATGACGCTGAAGGCGATCGCGGCGTACTGGTTGAACCGGGTGGCGCCGACGACCGCGAATCGCCGGGCCACGATACTCTCCAGCCACACGAACCCCACCGCCGCCACGGCGACCCCGATGTATGCGTACGGAAGTGCGAGCGCGCCGAATTCTCCGAGAAACAGCGCGTCGCGGAGAACCTTTGCGATCGTGTACGCGCAGAAAAGGGTCGCGACCAGCGCCCCCATGAGGAGGAGGAGTCGCTGTTCTTCGGGCTCGATACCGAGCCTTCGAGTGAAACCCTTGAAGAGGAGTGCGGGGTTGGCGGTCACGGTCAGGAAATGTAGGAATGTCCTCCCGAATCTTCAAACCCGGCGCCGGCGGGGAGTGGGTTCGAAACGTACTGTGGGCAAGGCTACATGGTTTGGGCCCGGATGCAAGTCCGCGGCTGTTTCGTATCTCCTATGACACCCCGCAGTTGCTCGACTCATGGTGATGCCGCCCATGAACGAATGAAGGAAATTGCGGGGGTGGCATGGCTCTTGCCGTCTCCTGGTTGATGAACCGACCCTGTTCTTTCAAAGTCGTCCGATAGATCGTGAGGTGACCCATCGATGCTGCGCGCGTGAGTATCCCGAAAGAGGCGCGCCGATGGGTGAACGCCACGGGATTTGCTCTCCTTTCGCTGGGGGCCGCCTGCCTTTGCGTAGCTCATCCAGCCGAGGCGGAGTCACGGTTCGGCGACTCAACCTGGGTCGCCCCCGCCGCGATGTTCGACTCTCTGTACACACCCAACGGGCCACGCGTCGCGCCTCGGGACCACGAGCGGACGTGGGAAACGGTCTTGAGAACGCCCTTCCGGGTCGTGTTCTACCCGGTGCGCCTGGTGGGCATCGGACTCGAGGCCGCTGCCTCCTACGCAGGCCCTCGCTTTACACCGAAGCCAACGTCCCAGCCGAAGGCGGGCCCAACGGTGGCGCCCTTTGTACGGATCGGCGCCGTGAACGATCTCAGTTTGGGGGCGGCCGCAACCTGGGTCGATTCCCCGATCGCCAATTCCAAACTCACCCTCATGGGTTCGTGGTCCACATTCAACGGCCGCAACGCCCAGTTCAGCGAGGTGTTCGGCGACGAGCGGCCGGTGGGCTTCCGTCTCGGCGCGAGCTATGACAACAAACCAAACCGGCGCTATTACGGGATCGGCAATGACACGCCGGAGGCGAATCTCTCCTATTTCCTTCTCGAAACCACGACCGCAGAGGCCGCTCTCCTCTTCGGCGCTTCGGCCCGACGCCAGGTGCGACTCGTCGGCGGCTACTCGAGCATGAGCCCGGGCAGCGGTCACCACGGGTCGCCGCTGCTCGAAGACGTGTTCCAACTCTCCGGGGTACCCTACGCGACTCAAACGACCCAGGAGCTTTGGTACGGCCTCACTTCCGACTTCTCCAGACTCGACAACACTCGCGACCCTTCGCACGGCTTCGATGGACGTCTCGACTTGCGGCGCGCGGTCGGGATGCGGACCAGCGATCCCGATTACTACCAGTGGCGGGCGGAGGTTCGCGCGTACGCTCCCCTGTTCGCCAGGCGCCGCGTCATTGCCCTGCGAACCGTGTACAGCGGGGTCGCTCCGGTCAACGGCACAGCGACGACCATGCCCTTCTACCGACTCCCGGAGAGCCGGGGCTCCACCCACTTCGCCGGATACTCGTCCGATCGTTATCGCGATCAGCAACTCATGCTCGCTCGCGTCGAGTACCGCTGGCCCCTCGTCCACGTGGTGGACGCCGTCGCTCTATATGAACTTGGCGAGGTCGCGCCAAGCGCCGGAGCCTTTACCCTCCGCGCCGCGCACGCCTCCTTTGGCGGTGGCCTGCGTGCCGGCATCAGCGACGAGACCACATTCCGATTCGAGCTCGCGAGCAGCGACGAGGGGCTCCACGCCTACTTCGGTGTGGGGACTGAGTTCTGATGCGCGGGATCCGTGGTTTGTTCCTGAGCGTGGCTGCCCTTCCTATCGTTCTGGTTCTCTCCGCTCCTACGGTCGCCTGGGGCAAGACCGCGAAGAAAGCGATCACCGCAGCCGGGGCCGCTCGCGCGGATCTGGCATACCCCGGGGCGATTGACGACAGCACCTGGGTGGATCACGACCGTCATCCGATCGAACAACCCTCCGACTGGCAACCCAGCTACTGGGGGCGCCGCTTCCACCAGGGCTTCCTTGACCCCATCGCCCACATCTTCGACATTCCGGACAAACTGCTGTGGGGTGCGAGGGCCTTCGGCGCCCATACCGAGCGCGAAGCCGTCAACGTGAACGCATTCGATGAAGTGCCCAACTCGACTTGGTTCACCAACCGCAACAACGCGCTCGCCGTGCCGATTGCGGAGATGCGCCAAGGACCGGACTCCGTCTTCCTTCCCACCAAGCCCTGGGTGATCAAGCACGCGAAACAGGATGGGTGGACGGCGGGATTCCAAATCAAGGACGCGGACGGGAAGAAGTGGATTGTGAAACTGGACCCGCGCGGCCACCCGCAACTTAGCTCGGGCGCGGACATGGTCTCGCGCACATTGCTGCACGCCGCGGGCTACAACGTTCCGCACAACGAGCCGATCCGGTTCCGGCGCGGCGACGTCACGATCGATTCGGCGTTGATTCACGGCGCAAAGGGCGAAGCGTTCACCGATGCAGATCTCGATTCCGTGCTGGCCCGGGGCGCCACGCTCCGTGACGGCAGCTACTCCGGGTTTGCCAGCCTGTTCATTCCTGGCCACGTGCTGGGGTCGCCGAGCATGAACCGGCTGCGTCCCGGTGACTCGAACGACTGGTACTCGCACACGAATCGGCGTGAGCTCCGGGGCCTGTACGTCCTGTGCTCGTGGATCAACAACTGGGACACCGAGGATCATCAGTTCCTCGACATGTTCATCGAGGCACGCGACAGCCTCGGCCACGTCGAGCACTACATTCTAGACGTCGGCTCCTCGTTCGGCGCGTCGGCCATCGGGCCGAAAGCCCTGTGGGAGAGTTACGAGCGCGGGCTGGACTTCGAATGGACCGGGTTGCGGCTCGTGTCACTTGGATTCGCCGAGGAACCCTGGCGGCGCGCCCGCCAGTCCACGGGCATTCCTTCGATCGGCAACTACGAGTCGGCGGTCTACCAGCCTCAGAACTTCAGGGAAATGATCCCCCAACCGGCCTTCCGTGAAATGACCGACCGCGATGGGTACTGGGGCGCCAAGATCGTGGCATCGTTCTCGGACGAGCAGATCGCCGCGGCGGTGGAGGCGGCACACTACGAGGACCCGCGGGCCAGTGCCTATCTGGTGGCAAACCTCATCGTGCGCCGCGACAAGATCGCGCGTTACTGGTTCGGACGGATCGCCCCACTGGACTATTTCTCGATTCACGGGGACGCCCTGCGCTTTCGCGACCTAGCGGTCGATATCGGCCTGACCGGTACCCGCGCCTACGACGTCCAGGTCAAATCGACCGGAGGACGCTCTTATCGAGAGAAGCGCATCCATCTGAGGGCTACTGAATTGCCGCTGGCGGCGCTTGGCTCCGGCGCGAC
This sequence comes from Candidatus Eiseniibacteriota bacterium, assembly GCA_963740415.1. Taxonomy (GTDB): domain Bacteria; phylum Eisenbacteria; class RBG-16-71-46; order SZUA-252; family SZUA-252; genus WS-9. The sequence continues at coordinate 1,837 of CAVUEC010000014.1, read as the reverse complement.
CCGCCTGCTACTCGAACTCTCGGTCGCCGGGAGCGGAGCTGCACCAACGCAGGTGGAATTGACCCGAATCGGCTCCATGTGGGTCGTAACCCAAGTGAAGCACGGATGACGTGCACGCTCGCAGGTTTCACCGGGCGCGCCCAGCTTGTCGGGAGACTTGGTCTACAGGCGGCCGCGACGGTTCTACTGCTGCTCGCCGGCTGCGCCCACGTAGGACGCCTGAACTACGCGGGGCACACCGTGGCCCCGGCGCCCGCCGACAGCACGGAACAGGGCGACGAGGAGACGGGCGGAGTGATGGCCTCGTGGCGTCCGTTATTCGGGGACAGCCTCTCGGGCCTGCAGGCCGGCACCGCGGACTCATCCACTCGCTACCTCGGCCGCTTGCGCGACGGGTACACGGCCGACACGCTGAACATCATCCTCTGTGGCGACAACCGTCCCGGTTACCGCCTCTCCCGGCTCCAGCCGCAGCTTCTGACGATTCGACAGGGCCTGTCGCTCAACCCGATCAAGTTCCTTCACGGGCTGATCACCATCCCCTATGCGATTGCGAAGGGACTCTATCCCGATCTTGCGCTCATCCGCGAGATGCCCGCCCTCATCACCAAGAAGCCGAAGTGGTCGCGTGAGCACCAGGTCATGAACGCGATGATGGCCAAGATCGATACTCTGGAGGCCTCCGGACAGAAGGTCGCGGCGGTGATCAACACCGGCGACCTCGTGTACGACGGCCAGTACCCGGCGCACTGGGAACGCTTCCTGCGCATCACCCAGCCGCTTACCTCGCGGGTGCCCTACTTCCCGGTCGCCGGCAACCACGAGCGCACCGACACCGTGGACGGGGTCGAGAACTGGCGGACCGCCACGGGCCTGCCGATCGGCGGCGACCGCCTCTACTACTGCTTCGACTCCGCCGACGGGTGGGTGCGGTTCATCGCGCTGGATTCGAATCCGATCGTCGACGTCAGGGGCCACTGGTCGCGCGAGGTCCAGGTCAAGTACTCCGAGGAGGAATTCACCTGGTTGGTGGCTCGGGTGAAGGAGCATACCGGGCCGGTGATGGTGTTGATGCACCACCCGCCATTCTCGTCCAGCGCGCACCGCATGGAGTGGCAGAGAGACGCCGTACTGACCGAGCGGAGAGAGCGAATGGTGAGCGCGATGCACGATGCCGGCATCTCGATCCTTGCGAGCGGACACGAGCACGCCTACCAGCGCGCCCTGCTCACCTGGCCGGATGCCGTCCTGATCTCCATCGTCTCCGGCGGAGGAGGAGCGCCGCTGCACAAGCTCCCGCCGCCCGCTGAAGTCGCTCAGCTCTACTCCGAGTACAAGGTGGCCGGGTCGGTCGTGAAGCCCGAGAACGTCATCGCGAGCCAGGTATTCAATTTCACTCATCTCCGGCTTTGGTTCGGCGGCGGCGACTTCTACACCTACGCGGTCGAGAAGAACTCGAAGGTGACGCTGATCGACGAGGTGCAGATCGACCTCCACCGATACGGCATTCCCACAATCGATCAGCACAAGATGCCGCTGCCGCCGGCCAAGGGGCCCGCGGAGGTCATGAAGGGCGCCGCAGCGATGCAGACCATGCCCGCAAAGCCCGATACGAGCTCGGCGAGCGACCGGCTCCTTTCAAAGCCGCCCCCGAGCCAATAGGAGATGGAGGAACGATCATGCGTGACACGACATCAGCTCTAGCAACCAACCCAGGAACGCGCGACCAAGCCCCCAAGGGCCTCCTCGACCGGATCCTCGGCATCTCCGCCGAGGTGCGCGCCGGGGAGGGCCTCACGGCGCTCCTCCTCATGCTGAACATATTCTTCCTGCTCGC
>CAVUEC010000013.1:0-630251 GCA_963740415.1 Candidatus Eiseniibacteriota bacterium | reverse complement strand
ATCGTTCGCGGCCCAGGACGGGAGGAGCTTGATCGCGACCGGCCGCTCGAGCTTCAGGTCCTGGGCGCGGTACACCTCGCCCATGCCGCCGGCCCCAAGCTTGCGAACAATCTGGTAGTGGCCGATCCGGGCGCCGGCCTCAATCTGTTCCACGGTTTCCGATCCCCCGACTCCGAGGTTGGAATCCCTCAGCCCGCGCCCCGCCCCTTCCATACATGATAGATCGGAAATCCGAGCGCGGCGACGAGGACGCCGGCCATGGCCCGCCATTGGCTTGTGGCGAGGTCGCTTGCGATGAGGGCAAGGGTGACGAGGATGAAGAGCACGGGGGTGAGCGGATAGAGCGGCGCACGGTACCCGGCCGGGGCGGCCCGGCGCCGGAACACGAAGATGGACGCGATGGTAAGCCCGTAGAACAGCCACGACGTGGTCACGAACCAGCCCGAGACGTCCTCGAATCCGCGGGCCGCCACCGCGAGCCAGAGGCACGAGAGCAGCGCACTGAAGCCAGAGCGCGAAATCGGGCGAGCCCCGCCGCGGATGAACGTGGGCGGCGCGGCGCCAGAAAAGACCGTCCGCCGCCATGGCGAGCGTCACGCGGGGACCGGTGAGGACCGAGGCGCTGATCGTGCCGAAGGTGGACACCGCGACCAGGACCGCGAGCGCGCGACCGCCCCAATCGCCCAGGATTCGCCGGATCGTCTCGCTTCCCACCGCCTCGTACGTCGCCACCTCAGCCGGCGACAGGACCGAAAAATAGGCGAGGTTGGTGAGGACGTACACCGCGATGACGATGGCGGTGCCTCCCAGGATCGCGATCGGAAGCGTGCGGCTTGGGTTCACGATCTCGCCCGCGACGTAGGTAGAATCGGTCCAGCCGTCGTAGGCGAACAGGATCGGGATCATCGCCGCGACGAACGCGAGGATCAGCGGATGCGTGCTCGCCGGCATTGCGGCGACCGCCCCCCCGCTCGGTCCGGCGTGCGGAAGCGCGAACGCGACACCGCAGAGCGCCAGAATCCCGAGCAGCTTCGACGTGGTGAGAATCGTCTGGGTGGTCGTCCCTTCCCGAACGCCCAGCCAGTTCACGAACGTGAGGAAGCAGATGGCGGCGAGGCCGATGGGCAGCTGCGCGGCGGCGGGCCACCCCACGGCCTGGCAGAAGTAGATGGAGAAGACGCTGGTGATCGAAGCGATGACCGTCGGCTTGATGACCGCGAGCGAGGCCCAGCCGAAGACGAACGCGAGGCGTTTTCCAAATCCCTCGCGGATGAAGCAGTAGAGGCCGCCCGTCTCCGGGTGCGCCACCGCGATCTCCGCGAGCGCGAGGGATCCCGCCATGGAGAGGAGCCCGCCGACCACCCACGCCAGAAGCATCAAATTCACGGTGTGGAGCTCGTGCGCGACGGAGTGGGGAGAGCGGAAGATTCCGGAGCCGATGATGCTGCCGACCGTCACCGCGGTCGCCGCGTAGAGACCGATCTGCCGTTTGAGCGGCGGTGCCGTCAATTCGGAGTCGCCTCGAACGCGTAGATCCGTTTCCAGTCGCTTTTCATGTCGATCAGGGTCCAGCCGCGGGACGCAGCCTCGTCCATCGCCTTGTCCAGTTTTCCGATCGGCGAGCTGCGGTCGTAGGCCCACTCGCGGGCGGCATCCGTGTGGTGCACGATCATCCCGAGACGCAGGCCGTCCCCCGATGTGGTCCATTCCAGCATCTGAAGATCGCCGTCGGAATTTCCAAATGCCACGACCGGCCGTCGGCCGATGAACCGCTGAATTCCAACCGGCTTCCCGGGTCCGTCGTCCACAAAGTCCACGGTCGGGAGCTTCTCGAGAACGGGCTTGTCCTCCTTCATGACGAACTGGAGGCCGCCGCAGCTTCCGACGACCTGCTCCGGAGGAATGCCGTACACGCGCTCCGCCCAGGCTCGCATGAACTCGACACCGCCGCCCGAGACGATGTAGGTCTTGAATCCGTTCGCGCGCAGATAGGCGAGCACCTCCAGCATCGGCTGGTACGCAAGATCGGTGTAGGGCCGATGGAACCGCGGGTGCCGGGCGTTCATGGTCCAGTCCTTTACGGCGGATTCGAATTCATCGGTGGTCATTCCGCTGTGCGCGGCCGCGAGGATGGGCAACAGCGTGCGCTCTCCGCCGGTCAGCACGGCCTTCACGTCGCCGGCGAGAAGCGACTTGAACGGCTGCTTGGTCTTCCATTCGGGATGTTCCGGCGCCATCGCCTTCACACGGTCCAGAGCGAACGCGAGCTGGAAGTAGATCGGCTGCTCGGACCAGAGCGTCCCGTCGTTGTCGAATACCGCGATGCGTTCGGCCCGGGGAATGAAGTCCGCGCCGCCTTCATAGGTCGCGCGCGCGACGAAGTTGGTGATGGCTTCCTTGGCGGGACCCGCGTTCCAGGACGGAAGCGGATCGGCTTTGGCCGGCGCCTCCACTTTGGGAGCGCGCGCGCAGGCGGCGAGCGACAATGTCGCGACGAGGATCGCGATCGTGGGACGCGCAAGGCGATGGGGCCAGGCGACCTCGGCCATGCGGGCCATCCTACATGAATCTGCGACGTGGACGGTAGGGTGGTTCTCTGATAGGTTCCGTTCTGTATACAGTTCGACCGCGATCGGGGCGAAGCCGCGGACGTGGCATCCTGAGTGGAGATTGGCCATGGCCCCGACGACGCGCCCAAACCCAGCCTTGCCTCGGTCCCTTCGCAAAACCCTCCTCGCCGCGTTCCTGTGCACGGCCCTTGCCACAGCCTCATCCGCGATCGCAGCGATCGAAAATCCAGCGGAATCCGATTTTGAAATTGTCGATCGATCGCCGTTCCCTCGACTGGCGCCGGAGGAACCGCCGTATCAGGACACCATGCTGCTGGCCGAGGCGTCCGAGATCGGGCCGGGGCCGCAGCCACTTCTGGCTCCGATCGAGGTTCCCGCCCATGCCGGCGCGCCTCGGAGCTACGGCTCCATGTTCGTGAAGGCATGGATGCCCATGACGGGCGTCGAAATGGGACTTCTGGCCGTGACGGCCTCGCTACCGAAGAGCTGGACGGGCTGGTCCGCTCACTTCGTGAGGGACGGGGTCAATCATCTCGGGCGCGCGTACACGGAGCCGCCCGTGATGGACACGGATTGGTGGTTCCACAACTACGTGGGACATCCGTACGGCGGGAGCGTCTACTACAACGCGGTGCGGTCTCAGGGCGCCAGCCCGCGCCAATCGATGTTCTTCGCAGCGGTGCTCTCAACTCAGTGGGAGTATTTCTTCGAGGCGTTTGCGGAGCGGCCAAGCATCCAGGACCTGATCGTCACGCCGGTGGCGGGCTCGATCCTCGGTGAGCTGACACATCGCTTGACCCTGCAGCTGAAGAAGGGCGGCACGAATTTCGGCGAGAAGGTTCTGATCCTCATCACCAATCCGATGCACGCGGCCTTCGCGGGCCTGTAGCGCCGGGTAGGTCCATCCCGAAGGTCGCGGCCCGCGAACGGGCCTCCCCTCAATGCAGCCGGACGAGTCGAGTGCGCACCGCTTTGGCCCCGGCCTTGATCTCCACGAAATAGACTCCGGCCGGCACGACGCCGCCACGATGGTCCCGTCCATCCCAGAGAAGAGACCGCGCGCCGGGCCCCGTAGCCCCGTCGATTCGCAACGTGCGGATCCATCGGCCCGCCGTATCGAAGATCGAGGCCTGAGCGGGAAAGGCGCCGCCGAGGGTGAACCGGATCTCGGTGAGACCGTCCGATGGATTGGGGTGAGGCAGCCCCAAGAAGAGGCGCCCGGACGCCCCGTTTTCGCTCGGCTCGAGCCCGGCCTCGGCGCCCGTCGGCGTGTCCTTGGTCAGAGTCATCGAATCGATGATGGTGCCGTCGCGCTCGACGGCCGCCAGGGACACGACGGTCCCCGCGACATCGACGGACGTCGTGTGGAAGGTGCTCTTGGAGAAGGCTTCATAGCTGTTGGCCCCCGAGAGCGGATACAGCGCCCGTCCCGCGCCGCCGGTGACGATGTAGATCGGGCCGGAGGGGTTCACGTAGTTCGGCTCCTGTGAGGAGCCGACGATCGTCCCCGCCACCATCGGATACGTGCGCGTATAGAAGTGATTGTGCCCTGTGAAAACGATATCCACCCCTCGCGCATCCAGGATTGGCTCCAACGACCCGGCGATCGCCGCGTCTCCTCCGTGTCCGCCCGGATTGGAATACATCGGAACGTGGAAGAACACGAATTTCCAGTGCTTCGTGGTCGCGGCCAGGTCGGCGTCCAACCACGCGCGCATGGCGGCGCTCGGCGCGGCGCCCTCCACAGTGACCTCCAGTGCCACGAAGTGGGCGTTCGAGTAGTCGAAGGAGTAGTACCTCTCCGTGGAGGTCGGATTGTTGGTCGGCAGGTAGAACGCGTCCAGATAAGGCTGGCCGTTGGACGTGACCACGTCATGATTGCCAAGACATGGATAGAACGGGATGCGCGCGATCGTCGGACGGTAGATGTTGAAGTATTGGGGCGTGAAGTTCGCTGCCTCACCCCCCTCGTAGATAATGTCACCGGTCAAGATGGCGAGGTCCGCGTGGAGGGACTCGATCTGCGCGGCGATGGCGATCTGCTCGGGGGTGGCGCGTCCCGGGTCGCCAAACGCGAGGAAGCGGAACGGCTCGGTCGTGGCCGGCGCGGTGCGAAAGGTGTCCTCGCCGGTGGTGAGCGTATCGATTCCGGAAACGATCCGATAGTAGTACAGGGAGCCGGGAGTCAGTCCCGTCAACGCCACCGAGTGGTTCGATGTGGACCCCGGATGACTCGCCTCGCTCCCTAGGTCCGGCGTGACCCCAAACAGCACCTTCCCCGGCGCGGATAGATCAGTCTGCCATGCGATCAAAGTGGACGACGCGGTTTGAAGCCAGATCGACGGATAGCGCGTCAGCGTGAGCGCGTCGGCGACGTCCGCGGCGCACAACTGAAGGAACAGAAGGACGAAGATGTCGGCTCTAAGGCGCATGACGCAATTCGTCCGATCACCGGGGGAGGCGGCGAACTGTTCATGGGAATTTGGTGGAGGCGGAGGGAATTGAACCCTCGTCCGAAAGTAGATCCAGAAGAAGCACTACGCGCGTAGTCCGTTATCTCGCTTTCGCAGCTCCGGACGCCAACGGACTAGGTCACGGAACCGCTAGCTCGATAAGATCTCGTCCCCCCGACTCGTGCGGATCGTGAGGACCAGCCCACCTTGATGACGCCCGAGTCCAGCCTCGGCAGGCTCAGACCGGTCGAGCGTGGCAGCTAAGCCGCCAGAGCCAATTCAGAATTGGCTTGTGACTTTTGCCCGTGGTTTTACGAGGCCTACGGGCACCTCGGCGCGCGCTTCAAAATTCACCACTCCGTCGAATCCGTTCGCCCCCATTCGGTCTTGGATGATGTATCGGCCGTTCCGATACCGAGTTTAGCACCGCCGGACGCCGATTTGTCCGCCTCCTTGATCCGGCCGGCGCGCCGCCCTAGGATCGGCGGGATCGGCGAGGCTCCCGTGGCCGGATCTCGAGACCCACGGATCCGGTGAAACGGGAACGGACTACAGGGGTTGGGGGAATTCTAGGGAGGTGGGATGCTGCTTGGAATCCTGATACGGATCCGCTTTTTTGCAGTGTTCGTGGTGATCATTCTCGTGTTTCTCGCACTGGCGCTGCTGACTTTGGGGGGCCTTCGAGCCTACGAAGCCGTCCAACTCCTGGCCCAGGGGCCGGGATGGCAGGGCGGCGACCGGCCCGGCATTCACATTGCGGAATCGGTCGACGCGCTTCTCTTCGCGCTCGTGCTCCTGGTTCTCGCCATCGGAACGACCACCCTCTTCCTGGGAGGCTCACAGGGAAGCGAGGGCCATCCCATTCCCGCATGGATGAAGGTGAAGAGCCTGACCGATCTCAAGATGCTCCTCTGGGAGGGCATCCTCCTGACCATGGTGGTTGCGGCCATGACCGACATCGTGACCCACATGAACGAGCTAACGTGGGCAAACTTGGTACTTCCCTCCGCGATTCTGACACTCTCGGTAAGCTACTTCCTGCTGAAGAAGGGCGCTGGGCACTAGATGTCCCACGATCCTTCCCAGCGGACGGGGGGAGCCAGACGACTGTAATAAAGGTTTCCACTGGAACTCGGTCGGGGGCATACTGTATATAGTGGTAGTTAGCTGTCCACGGGAGAGCCCACCAGCATGCCGCGTGTCGTATTCGACACCAGTGATCCCCATCCCTTCGCCGCCGACGTAAAGCGGCGCGTCGCTGAATACTTCGAGTCCCGCAACCTCTCCACGCACGCCAACGCGGCCATGGTCATCAAGACCGCGATCATTCTTCTCGTCACCTTCGGGTCCTACGGCCTCATCCTGTCCGGGTGGGTGCCGCCGCTGGGAATGCTCGGCCTCTCGGTGCTTATGGGCGTGGGTGTGGCCGGGATCGGCTTCTGCATCGCCCACGATTCGCTCCACGGCGCGTACTCGGGCCACCCTAGGATCAACCGATTGTTGGGCTGGAGCCTCGACTTCATGGGCGCCAGCAGCTACCTATGGAAGATCACCCACAATGTGATTCACCACACATACACCAACGTCCACGGCCTCGACGAGGACCTCGAGGTCTCGGCGCTCCTCCGGCTTTCGCCCCACTCCAAGCGCCGGGCCATTCACCGCTTTCAGCACTACTACGGGCTTGCCACATACGCCCTTGCGACCCTCAACTGGGTTTTCCTCAAGGACTACCGGCATCTGATGCGGCGGGATTTGGGACCGTTCGAGGGAAAGGCGCACCGGGCCAAGGACGTCCTGGCAATGTTCGGCGGTAAGATCTTCTACTATTGCTGGGCGATCGTCCTACCGCTCCTCGTTCTTCATATTCCCTGGTGGCAGTTTCTCATCGGCTTCGTCGCCATGCATTTGACCGCGGGCCTCATTCTTGGAGTCGTCTTCCAGCTGGCGCACGTAGTCGAGGACACGCGCCATCCCGTGGAAGACAGCGAGGGCCGGATGGATCGCTCGTGGGTCATCCACCAGATGGAGACCACGTCCAATTTCGCCAACGGGTGCCGCTGGATTACCTGGTACGTGGCCGGGCTCAATCACCAGGTGGAGCACCACCTCTTCCCCAAGATTTGCAGCATTCACTACCCCGCCATCAGCAAGATCGTGCGAGCCGCGGCGAAGGAACACGGCGTGCCGTATCACGGCCAGCCGACGCTTTGGGCCGCGATCCGTTCCCACGTTGAAATGCTCCGGATCTTGGGACGGAAGACCGCCGCGGCGTAAGCGCCCAGAGTCATGCGGCCGGCGTAAGATTTCCCACAAGAGCCTTCGTCATCGACAGGATCTGGCCCGTGTGCATCGCGAAGTGCTCAACGATGTGATAGACGCACCATAAAACGCTGGCCTCCTCCCCGCGCGACGTCCGCATCTCGAGAAGAGCCCCGTCTGGAATCGCCTCCAGCTGACGGTCCACTTCCTTCATCGCCGCGCGGAAATCGGCCACCAGCCGCTCGGTAGCGATGGGTTCCCGCCGGTCGAACTCGCCTTGGCGAACGCGCCCGATCGACTTGCCGCCGACCACCTCCACCGCCCAGTAGCGGCTGCTCCCCGCCAGATGGAGCACGAGATTGCCGATGCTGTTCGAAGCCTCGTTGGCGCGAGCCCAGATCTGGGCCTCGGTGAGCTGCGCCAGGCAGCCCTCGATCTTCGGTAGGTAGTCCTCCATCAGAAACGCTCGCGAATCGCTGATGAACTGCCGGGAGACGTCAGCCATGAGTCCTCCAAACGCTCGAAGGGGACGGGAAAGAGGAAGCCGCTCCTCGGTATAATAGCCTGCGTGCCGTAGGAGGCGGCTCCCCATGAAGGCAAAGCGCGCCTGCGCGTGGGCGGGCAGTGATCCTTTGATGCGTCAATACCACGACGAGGAGTGGGGCGTTCCGGTCCACGACGATCGGCGCCTGTTTGAATTCCTGATACTAGAGGGCGCCCAGGCGGGCCTTTCTTGGACGACGATCCTGCGCAAGCGGGAGCACTACCGTGAGGCCTTCGCCGGCTTCGACCCGGCCCGCGTGGCCCGTTTCGACGCCCGGCGGCGGGCGACGCTCATGAAGAATCCCGGAATCGTCCGAAACCGCCTCAAGATCGAATCGACCGTATCAAACGCGAAGGCGTTCCTCGAGGTGAGCGAAGAGTTCGGGAGCTTCGACCGTTACGTTTGGCGATTCGTGGGCGGAGTTTCGATCCAGAATCGGCGGGCGAGCTTGAAGGGGATCCCCGCGCAGACGGCCGAGTCCGACGCGCTGAGCAAGGACCTTAAGAAACGAGGGTTCCGCTTTGTCGGCTCCACGATCATCTATGCGTTCATGCAGGCTGTGGGAATGGTGAACGACCACGAGGTCTCGTGCTATCGACACCGGGAACTCGCGGGAAGGTGAACGCCTCAAACGGGCAGAAGCTGAGCAAGGTGCCCGAGGTTACCTTACTTTTCTGGATCATCAAGATCGCCGCCACCACACTCGGCGAAACCGGCGGCGACGCGGTTTCCATGTCGATGAACCTTGGCTACCTCACCGCCACCGCCATCTTTGCCGTGATCTTCCTGCTCGCGGTCGCCGCGCAGATCGCCGCGAAGCGCTTTCACGCCACATTGTATTGGACGACCATCGTCGCCACGACGACCGTCGGCACCACGCTGGCGGACCTGGTCGACCGAACCCTCGGCATCGGCTACGCCGGTGGCTCCGCAATGCTGCTCGTGCTGCTCCTCGCCTCACTCGCGGTCTGGAAGCGCACTCTCGGGTCCGTCTCCGTGGACAACGTGGGATCGACCCAGTCCGAGCTGTTCTACTGGGTGACCATCATGTTTTCCCAGACGCTCGGCACCGCGCTTGGGGATTGGACGGCGGACACGGCGGGGTTGGGCTACACCGGCGCGGCCGTGCTGTTCGGGGGTCTTCTGGCGCTCGTCGCCGCGGCGTACTACTGGACGACCATCTCGCGCACCGTGCTGTTCTGGACCGCGTTCATTCTCACGCGACCGCTGGGGGCCGTGGTCGGCGACTTTCTCGACAAACCGGTGAGCAAGGGCGGGCTCGCCCTGAGCCGCTACGCGGCTTCCGCCGCCCTGTTGCTCTTCATCATCGGCTGCATCCGGCTCTTTCACCAGAAACCGGCGGGTGAGCACCATTGATTGAGGAACTCGGGGCCCGGCGACGAGAACACATGCTCGGACTCGAGCGTGTGGAGATTCTGGCCAAGGTCGATGGACACGAGCGTGCGTCGAGGTCCGCGCCCGATTTGGGCCTGGTGTCGCAGCATGTCGGTGGGGCGTGGGCTCTCGGCCGTGCCCGCGACACAACCCTCTCCTACAACCGCACCGTCGGGTTCGGGCTGGAGCGTCCGGGATCCGCTGAGGACGTTGCGGCCCTGAAGACGTTCTATGCCGGGCATGGAATACCGGCGTTTCGAATCGCTCTATGCCCGGTCGTAGAGCCGGCGGGGTTCGAGACAACGCTGGCGGCCGCCGGATTCGGCACGTATCCACCCGTCTTCAAGTGGGAGCGCGACGCCTCGGCCGCGAGGGCCGCCGCGACAGAGTTTCGCATCGATCGAGCGATACCCGACGAGGCGGACGCGATGGACACCGCGCTCCTCGCCGCGTTCGGCGGTTGGCCCCTGTCGGTGCCCCTCGCGTCCCCGCTGGTTGGCACGCCACATTGGCACCACTACGTCGCCCGCGACGGTGACGCCATCGTCGCCGTGGCCGCGATGTACGTGCGTGAAGGGCTTGCGTGGCTGGGCGCCGCGGGCACGCTGGCGACGCACCGCGGGCGCGGGGCCCAAGGCGCGCTGATCGCCCGGCGGATTGACGACGCCCGCGCGCTTGGGTGCCACACGCTCACGACGGAAACTGGGCCAGATCCGCCCGGGAAGCCCAACCCCTCGCCTCACAATTTGGAGCGCGCCGGCTTCCGAGTGGCCTATGTGAGACCCATCTGGGTGTTTCGGGGCCCCGCATGACAACCAGATCCTTCTGATCATCCGATAGGTTTGCACAAACATAGGGCGGCGGTCCGTACTGGACCGCCGCCCCTCTACAACCCGCTGCTGAAGGGTTACTTGATGACCGTTACCCGGCTGACCTCGCGGACGCCGGCGGCTTCCACGCTCAGGAAATAGACGCCGGAAGCGGCACGATTTCCGGAGCCGGTCAATCCGTTCCACGAGACAGTGTTCGCCCCCACCGGGAAGTCACCCTGGCGGATCGTCTTCACGAGCCTCCCGGCCAGATCGTAGACCGAGACTCGAACTGGGCCGGCCTGACCAAGCGTGAAGGTGATGTCCGTCTTGGGATTCATCGGATTCGGGTGGATTCGGACCGCCAGCTTGCCCTTCCAGCCACCCTTGTCCTTGTCTCCATCGCCCTTGTCGTCCTTCTTGCCATCGTCCCCGTGCGGTTTCGGCTGCTTTCCGCCGATCGTGGCGACGAAGATGCCTCCGCTAGTCAGCTCGCCCTGAATCGTCGCGCCGTTCAGGCTGTCCGGAATGGAGCAGATCCCTGCAAACAGCGATTCGATGTCGGCCGTGGAGAAGCAGGCCTGGATGAAGGACGGCGCGCAGCTGTCGCTGTCGGGCGGGCAGAATCCGCCGAAGGCGCTGTCGTTGTGCCCGCGGCCGTGGCCCTTGTCGTGGCCCTTGCCGTGACCCTTGCCGTGACCTCCGTCGTTATCGCCGTCGTGACCGTGGCCATTGCCGTTACCGCCGTCGTTGTCGCCGTCATGGCCATGCCCGTTGCCATGGTCACCATCGTGACCGTGGCCATGATCGTTGTCATGGTCACCGTCGTGGCCTCCGCCATGGTCGTCATCGCCACCATCGCAGTCGTGGCAATCCCCGTCGTCGTCACCATCGTCCCCACAGTCGGTTACCAGTTGGGTCGGGGGGACCGCGGAGATCGAGTTTCCATTGAACGAGAGGGTGATGCTTTCAAGCACGACATCCTCGAGGTTGAACGAGCTATCGACAGGCTCCACCTTGAAGCAGGCCGTCTCCTTGCGGGGGTTGAACTTCCCGATGATCGTTGCCGTAGCCTCAAACGTGGAGTCCGCCTCGCCCGCAGCGGACACGGTGACGTGGATGATCTCGCTGTCCAGGCACGGTGTTACGGCGTTGTCCGCCACCTGGACGGTGACGTCGGACGCTGCCGGTCCCTGAGCGGGCGTCCAGGTGAACACGCCGGTGGTGGCGTTAATCGCCGCGCCGGCCGGGATGAGGTTGATGAGCGAGAAGGTCAGCGTCTGACCGGCGTCGGCATCCGTCGCCGTCGCGGTGAACGTCAGCAGCTGCCCTGCCGTCACCGTCTTGTCGCCGATCGGGGCGAGCACCGGACAATGGTTCTCGCTGCCCGCAGCGGACACGGTGACGTGGATGATCTCGCTGTCCAGGCACGGTGTTACGGCGTTGTCCGCCACCTGGACGGTGACGTCGGACGCTGCCGGTCCCTGAGCGGGCGTCCAGGTGAACACGCCGGTGGTGGCGTTAATCGCCGCGCCGGCCGGGATGAGGTTGATGAGCGAGAAGGTCAGCGTCTGACCGGCGTCGGCATCCGTCGCCGTCGCGGTGAACGTCAGCAGCTGCCCTGCCGTCACCGTCTTGTCGCCGATCGGGGCGAGCACCGGACAATGGTTCTCGCTGCCCGCAGCGGACACGGTGACGTGGATGATCTCGCTGTCCAGGCACGGTGTTACGGCGTTGTCCGCCACCTGGACGGTGACGTCGGACGCTGCCGGTCCCTGAGCGGGCGTCCAGGTGAACACGCCGGTGGTGGCGTTAATCGCCGCGCCGGCCGGGACGAGGTTGATGAGCGAGAAGGTCAGCGTCTGACCGGCGTCGGCATCCGTCGCCGTCGCGGTGAACGTCAGCAGCTGCCCTGCCGTCACCGTCTTGTCGCCGATCGGGGCGAGCACCGGACAATGGTTCTCGCTGCCCGCAGCGGACACGGTGACGTGGATGATCTCGCTGTCCAGGCACGGTGTTTCGGCGTTGTCCGCGACCTGGACGGTGACGTCGGACGCTGCCGGTCCCTGAGCGGGCGTCCAGGTGAACACGCCGGTGGTGGCGTTAATCGCCGCGCCGGCCGGGACGAGGTTGATGAGCGAGAAGGTCAGCGTCTGACCGGCGTCGGCATCCGTCGCCGTCGCGGTGAACGTCAGCAGCTGCCCTGCCGTCACCGTCTTGTCGCCGATCGGGGCGAGCACCGGACACTCTGCCTGTGCAACCGAGGGTGTCACGAGCAACAACCCGAGGGCCAAGGTTCCAAGCCATGCCTTCATATGGTCCTCCTTTTGGGCCGCGGGGTGAACAGGGTAAGACCGAGGGAAATAGCTCGAAGGTGCGATTTCATGAAGCCCCCCTTCCACAAAGCGTCGCGAGAGACGCGACATGCGCGGATCTTGCGTCCGCCAGGCTGCGGAGGTCATCCCGGACTGAAGAGCGGCCGTGCAGTGGGGGCCGTCTCGAGCGGTCACCGGGCCGACCGAGCGCCGGGCGGATCGTACCTCCGACCGGGGCCCCTATGGAAGGTTCTTTTGGCTCTGAGGCTGTGAAACCCAGGTACCATCCGTTTCGGGCCCACGGCTTCGCGTCAAAAACGACCGGGGCGCCCGTCGGGAAAACGGGTGCCCCGGAGCTCTGCAATATCGCGGTGAATCGCTACTTCTTTGCGACCTCGACGGACACCGCGGCGATCTGCTCGTAGTCGAACACCACGATCTCGCCGACCTTCACCTTCGTGAGATTCTCCTTCACGGCCGGGCGCAGGATTAGCTCACGGCCCTCCGGACCCTTGACCGTCACCGTGCTCATCGTCGTGTCGATCGCGGAGATGGTTCCCGAGAAGGTCGTCTTGGCTCTCTGCGTGGCGTGGGGCTGCTCGCCCGGCTTTGCTGTGGACAAGTCGGTCTCGGCGGACGCCTTCAGAGGCGAGCCCTCCGGCTCCACGTGGACCATCAGCGTCTCGGTGTACTTGACCTTGACCACGTTACCCTTGGCGATCTTCGCGAAGTTCTTGACCTGGGGCCCGCAGGTCACGGCAAGGGTGTCCCCCTGCTCTCCCCGGATCGTCACGACGCGCGTTTTCTTGTCGACCGATAGGACCGTGCCCTGGCCTTCGGCGGTCTGAGTCGCCTTGAAGTAGGGATGTCCGGTCGCCGTCGTGCCGCGATCCACCTTCACGCCTTCATCCACCGAGGTGGAATCCGCAATCGCCAACGCCGGAAACAACACAAGTGCCAGCAGAACGAAGCATTTCTTCATTGGGGTTTCCTTCCCTGCGATGAGTGGCGGCTTTGGGTATGGGCTCTCGAACTACTTCGCTGGGGCCTTCTCAAGCGAGGTCGCCGTCGACTTCACCGCGGTGAACACGATGAGATCGCCGACCTTGATCTTGTCGAGGGTCTCCTTTTTCTTGGCCTTTATCGTGAAGGGATTGCCGTCCGTTGCCTGGAGGGTCACGGTGCTGGTGGCCTTGTCGATCGCGACGATGGTGGCCGTCGTGCGCGACCGTTCTGTGATCGTGCCGTGCGGTTTCTCTCCGGGCTTGCCGTACGTTACAGAGACGTCCTGCGTGTCCTTCACCGCGGGGGTTGAGGCGACCTCAATGGTTAGCGACTCCTTGATCCTGAGCTTGACCACGTCCGCGACCTGGACCTGAGCCAGGTTCTTCACGTGGTCGCCGGCCGTCACCGTCAGCGTGTCGCCTGCCTCGTTGAGCAACTTCACCTCGCGCGTCTTCTTGTCGATCGCGATGACGGTGCCGATCATGACCCGGTCATTGGTCATTTCGAGGTAGGGTTTTCCGCCGCGCGTCCCGGTGGTCCGTTGGACTTCAGCGGAGACCGGCAGAGCGAACAGCAGGAGGGATAGTGCGAACCAAGCGGACTTGCTCATGGGCGTTCTCCAAGCCTGAGGGGTGGGCACGCAGCCCGAAGTTTAGAGGCAATGCTGGAGGATAGCACTCCTGCGTCACTCCGAGGAAATGGCAGTGAAACCCGCTGGACTTTGGAACGGAGCCGCTCAACGCCACTGGCAAGTTGGTGCGGCGTATCGTTCTATGAATATGTAGGACATTTGACTGGACTCGTGTCAGCCAAAGTCGTATAATGGTTGGTCTCGAGACGAGCTTCCTGGGCATTGGGGGGGGGCGAGTCCGTCTTCTTGGAGCTGTTCTCCACCAAGGAGGCACCGATGCACCCACCGCGGCAGTTCAGGCACCTTTGCGCACCCTCCGCACACCCGACCGCCCCCGTCCTTATCCTGCTGGCGACGCTCGCACTCGCCGGATGCGCGCAGGATGAGCGGGGCAGCACCTCACCCCTGGCACCGGCACCCCAGACCGAGACGGACATGTTGTCCAGCTCCGCCGGCACCGACAACACCTCGCTCGCCACGACCCTTGGAGGACCGATCGCAGGGCTGGCTCCGGATGAGCTCGCACGTTTCCAGGCGGGCCTTGGGGACTTTCAGGAAATCGAGACCGTCGAGGATGGGCTGGGTCCGGTATTCAACGAAGCCGGGTGCGTCACCTGCCACAATGCCCCCATCGGCGGCACCACCGGGCGCCTCGAGACCCGTTTCGGCAAGTGGGATCGGGGAAAGTTCGACCCCCTCGACCGGCTCGGCGGCTCGCTCATCCAGGATCAGGCGATCGGCAAGGTTCGCATCGATCGCAGCTTCAGCCGGCGCTCCCGCGACCGGGGATCATCGTTCTTCACGTTCGTAGCCGAGGTCGTGCCGCGACTGGCGAACCAGACCACCCAACGAATCACCACGCCGCTTTTCGGTCTTGGATTGGTGGATGCCATCCCCGACGAGGCGCTGATGGCGCTGGCCCGTCAGGAGGCCCGCACCACGCAAGGCAGGGTCCACATGGTGAAGGAAATTCGCACCGGCGCGATGCGCGTCGGCCGCTTCGGATGGAAGGCGCAGGTCCCCACGGTGTTCCAGTTCGCCGGGGACGCCTACTTGAACGAGATGGGGATCACGAATCCGCAGTTCCCGAATGAGAACCCGCCTCAGGGAGACCCGGATGCGTTGAAGTTCAACCCTGTGCCGACGCTTAACGACGACGGCGAAGGCGTGATTCTGTTCGCGGACTTCATGACCTTCCTCGGTCCGCCGCCGCGGGGCCCCACGAACGCCATGACCCAAGCCGGCGAGAAGGTGTTCCAGAACATCGGTTGCGCCGGCTGTCATATGCCTACCCAGCGGACGGGATTCAGTCCGGTGCAGGCGCTGTCGAACAAGACGTTCCAGCCGTACTCGGACTTCCTGCTGCACGACATGGGCAAGTTGGGTGACGGCATTGTCCAGGGGGATGCCCGGGCTCGCGAGATGCGGACCGCCCCTCTCTGGGGTCTGACGGCGCGGCCGGCGTTCCTCCACGACGGTCGTGCGAAGACGCCCGAAGCGGCGATCCTCGCGCATGATGGTCAGGGGAGTTCCGCCGCAAGGAACTTCGATCGGCTCGATTCCCGGCAGCGACAGGCCCTGATGGCGTTCCTCAGGTCGCTGTAGCTCGCCGTTCAAGACGATCGTTGAAGAAAATCGCCCCGCCCGGCGTATCGGGCGGGGCGATTCGTTTGCGCTACGGGGTTAGGGGCTCATCCCGCCGGGCGGAATTGTCCGGCGCGAGCGGCGCGGCTAGGCGCGATCAACTACACTTACACTGCAAGTCGCTTGGCTAGATTGGTACGCCGCCTAGGGATCGAACCTAAGACCTACGACAAAGTGGGAAAGGAGCACCATATGGAGCCATCCAGCCTGCGAGGCCCCGTGACTGATCCGAGTCCATTTCTCCTCGGCGACCCACTGGCGCCAAACCCGCAGATCAACGGCCTGCTCGGCATGCTCCGCTATGCGCGGTTGACAACACTAAAGGCTGTCCAATCCCTAACGGTCGAGCAGTTGGATCATCTTCAGGATTCCAAGGCCAACAGCATCGGCGCTCTACTCCTTCACATTGCCTCAGTTGAAGCGATCTACCAGGCGAACACTCTTGACGAGCGGGAGTGGAACGCGGACGAGAAGACCCGATGGCAACTCGCCCTCGAGCTTGGACCAACCGCTCAGCAATCCATCCGGAACCGGCCCTTGAGTTATTACCAGGACATCTTGGCGGAAGTTAGAGCCCGGACTGAGCTGGAACTGAGCCAGAAGGACGACGGGTGGCTCTCGGTCGCCGGGCCTTTTATGGGCGTCACGGTCGATCGATATTTCAAGTGGTTCCACGTCTGTGAGGATGAGATCAACCATCGCGGTCAGATCCGCTGGCTCGTCAAGCGCTTGCCGGCTCCGTAATGGAACGCCCCGTATTGGTCTTATGAAGCTGGTGCGCCGCCTGGGAAGCGAACCTAGAACCTACTGATTGAGAGTCGAAGCCCGGGGTGTCACGAACCGGCCCTGTCCGGGGCACCACTCCGTCGCCGGGCAAGTGCCTTGGCCACGAGCGCCCGAACAGTGGGGCGGTTGGCGTCGGCCAGGGAGCGGATCTTTAGGTGACGCAACGCCTTGCCGGTGCCTTCCAGCAGCCGTTCCGGATCAGCCAGCACCGCCCCCTGATAGAAGCCGAGATTGATGTAGCCGCGCATGGGCATGATGTAGGCGTAACCGTCGGTCATCTTCCTCGGCCCGACCCCATAGGTCGCGGCGTTGTCGCCGAGCCGCACGGTCTCAACCGTGCCGATGTCGACATCCCGAATGATGGCCCGCAAGCGCCGCGCGATGGTGGCGAGCCGGGGCTCAACACCTGCGAGCAGCTCCCCGAAGGTGCCTTGCGCCGCCTTTGGTAGATCGGCCATTGGATTGCCTTCACTTCGGTCAAATTGCCGGCGTAGGCTGGAGCCCTACGCCAGTGGTTCCCGCAGGCGGAGCGTAGACAACCGAAGTTCCCTAGTCAATTGTCCGGCCGGTAGCCGGCTACGCGCCGCGTCCGTGACAATCAGGAAGACTTGATGACTGCCGTCTCCACTCCCAGAAGTGAATTTCTGGCCGGGATGCGCGACACAATCCCGATGGTCGTCGGCGGGATCCCATTCGGGATCATCTTCGGCGCTCTGGCGGTCAACGCCGGGCTCAGCCCATTGGGCGCGCAGGCGATGTCCCTGTTTGTGCTCGCCGGCTCGGCCCAGTTCATCGCCGTGGGGCTGGTTGCCCAGCACGTGAGCGCGTTGTTCATCGTGGCCACCACCTTTGTGGTCAATTTTCGCCACGTGTTGTACGGCGCCACCCTCGCGCCGTACCTGCGTCACGTCAAGGCTCAGTGGCTTCCGCTGATGGGCTTCACCCTCACGGACGAGACCTTCGTGATCGTTTCCAAACGCTTTGAGGAGCGCGGAGCCCTGCCTTACGGCCAGTGGTACTTCCTTGGCTCGTCGGCGGCGTTGTACACCGAGTGGCAACTCGGCACGCTGGCGGGGATCATCGCGGGGAAAACCATCCCTAACCCGCAGGACTGGGGGCTCGACGTCGCCGCGACCGTCACCTTTACCGGCATGGTTGTCTCGATGCTGCGCAGTCGCTCAACCGGCCTCGCTGTGATCGCCGCCGGGGTGGTCGCGCTGTTTGCAAATCCGCTTCCAAACCGGCTGGGCCTGATGCTGGCCGCAATGGCAGGAGTAGTCGCCGGCGTGATCGGGAAGTCGCTATTTCGAGAAGATCAGGTTGAAAGACTGGAAGTGTTGGACAGCGATGTTACGCCGGTCGCGCCGCCACAGGAGGTGAGCAATGAATGAGCCCCTTTTGATCGGCGGCATGGCGCTGGTAACGTTCTTGATCCGCTACCCGGTGCTGGCCCTGGTCGGCAAGATCGATATGCCCAAGCGCATTCTTGATGCCTTGCGCTACGTCGCGCCGTCCGTGCTGGCGGCGATCGTCATTCCAGCGGTTCTGCTGCCCGACAACAAGCCAATCCAGCACGCCCCCGATGCGATCCCGCTTATAGCGACGCTGCTCGCCGCGCTCGTGATGTGGCGTTCGAAGAACCTGTTGGCAACCATCATTGCAGGGACCGCGGCATTCCTGATCCTGCACGCCGCCCTATCGTGGTTCGGCGCCTCATGACACCGGAACTTGAAACCTCTCCTTCATCCAGGCTTGCCACAGCGGCTCGTCGCGAGACGCGGTGCGCGCCGCGGAGTCTCCGTAGAAATAGAAGCTCATGGATAGCATGCTCTGTTCGCCCATGGGGCAGGCCGTGAGTACCAGGGTCCCGGGAGCTGGCGCGTCGAGTTGGACCAGCAGGTGCGGATGATCGCCCCCGCGCGCGAACTGGACCTTGCCCGAGAGCGGCGGAACTCCCGCCGCTGAGCGCCATTCCTGCCCGGGGGCCGCGTTTTCCAATCCAAGCGGCGCCAAGAGCCTGGCCCAAAGGCTCGAAACAGGTCCCGCCGTGAACGCCAGGGGATAGAAGGCGCTGGAGGGCTGCCCTTTGAACCGCGCCAGGTACTGCTTCAAGATCAGGAAGAAGGCCGGCCAGCCGGACTCCATGCCCTCGAGCTGATCGTCCCAGTCATCGGTGCTCGCGAACAGGCTGTGAACGACGCGCACGACGCAGACGCCTCCGGATCTGGCTTCCACGCTCCACTCCGTGGCCATGGGCGGCGCACCCGGGCCGAGGCCATCGCTCTCGGCCGCAAAGCGATGGGGCGGCTCCCACGCCGTCACGGCGGCGACGGAGTCCATGCCGGGCCCGAAGTTGAGAACCATGCTCGACGGAGTCCCGTCCTTTCCGATCTCCATTCGGGTGGGAACGAACCACGCCGACACGCCGGGCCCCGTGGCGATGGCCTGCCAGACTTCCTCAGGCGTTCCTGGGACTTCGACTTCGACCTGGATGGAACGGCGTCCTGACGACTCCTTGCGAATGCTCATGACGACCCCCTGGATACGGGTGACCCTGGCAACGGGTGTGCGGCCACGACAAGGCGATGCCAGCGGCCGCCGGACGCGGACTCGTCGTGGTAGCGGGAAACAAGACTGGCGATCGAGGTGGTGAGTTCGTTCGAGAACGCCGCGCGGTCCGCGGCGGAACGAAAGCGAATCTCGCTGTCGATGGCGAGCGTGGCCAGGCGGACCTCCGCCCTTTCGGACTTGCGGAGGAGAGCGGCCACCTCGCGGACGACCCGGGCGGCCAGCGCAATGAGATAGCCGGCCGACAGGCGATCGCGGGTCCGGGACGGATCCGTCGCGATTTCGCCGAAGGCCCCGGGGGAAACGACGTAGGACGTCGCGGAGGCCACATACATCCGTTCCGTCAAGCCGCCCCATCGGCGCTTGCCCGCTTCCCGAACGAGGCCGTGCGCTTCGAGAGTTTTCAGGTGATAGCGAACCTTCTGTCTCGCGAGACCTACGCGCGGAGCGAGGGCAGCGGCCGAAGCCGGTTCGCCCAGCTCCGCCAGGAGTCGCGTGCGGATTGGGTCGAGGGCCGCGATGGCGGCGGCCGGCCGTTCGATAACGCCCACGTCGAGCATGGGAGAATCGTAGCCTTGACAACTTAAGTTGTCAAGCTTCTAAAGAGCAACAAGCCACCCCCGGTGGCGGCGATGTTCCGGCGTGCGGTGGCGGATTGTGAATCTCGGGTGCTCCCTTGTCATGGGCGTGTGGCAAAATGCGGAGGATGAACATCGATCGCAGCCGAAAACCCCGCCGGCTCAGCCGAAGAAGAGATAGGCCCACACCATACCCCTATGCTGCGGCAGGGGGGCTCGGGAGGAGCGATGGAACAGAAGCGAGCGAGCGACTATCCGCAAGATTTGCTGAATCTCTTCGATAAATACGTCCACGGAGCAATCGACCGGCGCGGCTTCCTGACCGGAGCGGCCAGGTTCGCGGTGGGTGGCGTAACCGCGGCGATGCTGCTTGACGAGCTGTCGCCGAAGTTCGCCGACGCGCAGCAAGTGCCTTCCAACGACAAGCGCCTGGTCACAGAGACGCTCGAGTACGAGTCGCCTCAGGGCAACGGCAAGATGAAGGGCTACCTGGCGCGCCCCGCGACCGCGAAGGGCAAGAAGCTACCGGGGATCCTCGTCATCCACGAGAACCGCGGGCTCAATCCGCACATCGAGGACATCGCGCGCCGGCTCGCGGTCGACAACTTCATGGCGTTCGCACCGGATGCGCTGACGCCGCTCGGCGGCTACCCAGGGAGCGAGGACAAGGCGCGCGAGCTGTTCCAAAAGCTCGACCAGGCCAAGACGCGCGAGGATTTCGTGACCGCGGCGAACGTGCTACGCACGCGCGCGGACTGCACCGGCAAGATCGGCGCGGTCGGCTTCTGCTACGGCGGCGGTATCGTGAACATGCTCGCAACGCGCGTGCCGGAGCTGAAGGCCGGCGTGGCATTCTACGGCAACCAGGCGCCGGCTGCCGACGTACCGAAGATCCGTGCACCGCTTCTTATCCACTACGCAGAGACCGACGAGCGCATCAACGCGGGCTGGCCTGCGTACGAGGCGGCGCTCAAGGAGAACAAGAAGAGGTACGAGGCGTTCTTCTACCCGGGCACGCAGCACGGCTTCAACAACGACACCACGCCACGCTACGACGCCGAAGCCGCGAAGCTCGCCTGGTCGCGGACGATCGACTTCTTCAGGAGGAACCTGGCTTAGCCAGGTCGGTGGGCTGAGCGTGGAGAGAGTTGGTGCGCCGCGAAGGAATCGAACCTTCAACCTACTGATTAAGAGTCAGTTGCTCTGCCAATTGAGCTAGCGGCGCGCACTTTGGGCGGGAAACCTGTTGAAATTAGGGGCGATCGGGCCGGAAGTCAAGGCTGGAGCGCTCTTGGCGAGCACCGGGCCCTGCCACCGATCGGCCCCTGGGCCGGAACCAGAACGCCCCAAGAGAGGTCTTTAGGTAGTACGGACGCGCGGTGGGATGGTAGGCTCGCCCGCCAAATCGCGATTCCGCCCCTGCCCCCCATTTCGGAGCCATCTTGACCCGTCCCAAAGGACGCCTCGCCCGAATCCTGCTCGGTCTTGGGATCGGCCTCGTCGTCGGATTCGGCGCGTGGACCTGCGCCAAAGCCGGCGAAAAACCCAAGACGAAGGTCCTCCTGATCGGAATCGACGCGGGCGAGTGGGACGTCCTGGGACCGCTCCTCGACCAGAAGCGCGTTCCCGCCTTCGCCAAGCTCCGGGACGAGGGCGCCTCGGGCAAGCTCCGCTCTCTCCAGCCGCTCACAAAGAGCCCGATCATCTGGGCGAGCATCGCGACCGGAAAGGTGCCTTCCAAGCACGGCGTCTCCGACTTCTTCGTGAAGCGGGGCGAGCAGCAGCGCAACGAGGCGAGGGCGCGCGGAGACAGCGCGGCGGCGGAATCGGATCCCCTCGTCACGTCCAACATGTGGCGGGCGCGGCCCATCTGGGACATCCTGGGCTCGCTCGGGAAGAAGGTCGGTGTGGTGGGCTGGTGGACGACGTGGCCCGCGCGCCCGGTCAACGGCACGTTGATCACCGACTACGTGCAATACGACCTCGCGGAGTGGGGCGGGCGGAGCACGCGCCGCACCTATCCGGAGTCGCTCGACTCGCTCGTCCTGGCCCTCCGGCGCACCGAGGCGAGCGTGTCGTGGGCCGAGCTGTTTCAATTCGTGCCGCCCATCGACACCACCAATGTCACTCCGCGGCAGAAGGAGCTGGTCAGCCACCTCCGTTGGATCTACGCCGCAGACATGACGTTTTATCGGGTCGCGATGTATCTCTACAAGCGCGACCATCCCGATTTCTTCACGGTTTATTTCCGCGGCGTCGACGAGGTGTCGCACATCTACTGGGACATCGACGTGCCGGGCTCCAAGGGGAGCGCCTCCAACGACGCCGAATACGAGTGGATGAAGGCGATCGTTCCGAACTACTACGTGTTCACCGACCGGCTGGTTGGCGATTTTCTACGTGAGGCGGGGCCCAAGACCGACGTCGTCGTCTGCTCCGACCACGGGTTTCTCGGCGGAGGGCCGGGCGTGATGGCGCACAAGGTGGACGGGATCGTGTTCGTGGCGGGGCCCGATGCGAAGAAGGACGCGAATATCTCCGGAGCCACCGTGCTCGACATCACGCCGACGGTGCTCGCGCTCTTTGGCCTCCCCACCGCCCAGGACATGGACGGGCGCGTGATCGCGGACGCCCTCCAGCCCAACGTTCTCAAGCGCGTGTCGAAGGAGACGCGGCTCAAGACCTACGAGACCGCGCACACCGCGGGGCAAAGCGAAGAGCCTCTCCGCTCCCCCGTCGACGACGAGTTGCGCGAGAGGCTCCGCTCTCTAGGCTACATTCAGTGATCTAGACGGCGCCCGCTTCCGCGGCGCCCCCACCCACGGCGACGAATATCGAGGACGTGTCGGACACCCGATCGCTGAGCGAAGTCCACCGCAGCGTCCCGATACCCGGTACGGGATCCTGGATCCGCAGGCTCCTCGCGTTCTCGGGTCCCGCC
This sequence comes from Candidatus Eiseniibacteriota bacterium, assembly GCA_963740415.1. Taxonomy (GTDB): domain Bacteria; phylum Eisenbacteria; class RBG-16-71-46; order SZUA-252; family SZUA-252; genus WS-9. The sequence continues at coordinate 607,750 of CAVUEC010000013.1, read as the reverse complement.
TATCTCGTCAGCGTCGGGTACATGGACCCTGGAAACTGGGCCACCGACCTCGCGGGCGGCGCCAAGTTCGGCTATCAGCTCCTTTGGGTCCTCCTCCTCAGCAACCTGATGGCCGTGCTTCTTCAGACCCTGGCGGCGCGCCTCGGCGTGGTGACGGGAAAGGACCTGGCGCAAGCGTGCCGCGACTACTACCCGCGGGCGCTCACCCATCCCCTCTGGCTTCTCGCGGAAATCGCCATCATCGCCTGCGACCTGGCCGAGGTGCTCGGGGCCGCGGTCGGACTCAAGCTCCTCTTCGGCGTCCCGCTTCTCATGGGGGTGTCGGTCATGGCGCTCGACGTCCTGCTCCTCCTGGCGTTGTCCCGGTTCGGGATTCGGCGCCTGGAAGCCATCATCATCACCTTGGTCGCGACGATGGGAATCTGCTTTGCGCTCGAGATCGCGCTTTCCAAGCCGGCTCTCGCGGAGCTTCTTCGAGGATTCGTGCCGCGCGACGCCGACGGTCGCTTCACCATCTTCGCCAGAGCCCCCGACGGTGGTCTCTCAATCCTCGGCCTTCACCGCGAATCGCTCTACATCGCGATCGGAATCCTGGGCGCCACGGTCATGCCCCACAACATCTATCTCCACAGCGCGCTCGTGCAGACCCGCGCCGTCGGCGAATCGCCCGGCGCGAAGAGGCAGGCCGCCAAGATCAACCTGATCGATTCGGCGGTGGCCCTGAACGCGGCCTTCTTCGTCAACGCGGCCATCCTGATCGTCGCCGCGGCCGCGTTCCACACGAGCGGCCACCAGGAGGTGGCGGCGCTGGAGGACGCGCACCGGCTCCTCGCGCCCCTACTCGGTACCAGCCTGGCGTCCGTGTTGTTCGCCGTGGCGCTCCTCGCCTCGGGACAGGCGAGCACCATCACCGGAACCCTGGCCGGTCAGGTGGTGATGGAGGGTTTCCTGCGTGTGCGGCTGCAGCCGTGGGTGCGGCGCCTCGTAAGCCGGAGCCTGGCGATCATCCCGGCGGCGCTGGTCATCGGAATCCAGGGTGACCGCGCGGTGGATGGCCTTCTCGTGCTCTCCCAAGTCGTGCTCAGCCTCCAGCTATCCTTCGCGATCATCCCGCTCATCACGTTCACGAGCCAGCGATCCTTCATGGGGGAGTTCGCGAATCGCCCGTGGGTCTTTGCCATCGCCTGCGGGGTGGCCGCCCTGATCCTCTCGCTGAACGGCTGGCTGGTGTTCGAGGTTGTGGGCGCGTGGTTTGCGGCCGGCCCTGGCGCGTGGTGGCTATGGGCGGTCGTGGTGCCGGGAATCGCTCTGGTCGTCCTGCTCCTCGCGGTCATCGTTCTGATGCCGCTTCTCCAGGGCATGCGCCTCGTGCCGGTGCCGGCGCCGGTCTCGATGGTTCCGGCTCGCGTGGCCGGCGCGGCGCGGGCGAGCGTCGCGATGCGCCCTTCCCGAATCATCGCGGCGTCCGGGCCCAAACGGGTTGCTCTGGCGCTCGAGCTGGGTGCGGCGGATCTGGCCGTGCTCGATCAGGTCTGCGCCATGGCGCTTCCCGCCGACGCCGAAATCTTCCTCCTGCACGTGGCCGAGAGCGCGGCGAGTCGTTTCCTGGGGACCGAGGCTGCGGATCAGGAAAGCCGGGACGACAGGGCGGCACTTGAGGTGATGGCGGCGGATCTTCGCTCCACCGGCCTGGCAACCCACGTGCTTCTGGGGAACGGGGACGTGAAGTCGGAGCTGGTGCGAATGGTGAGGGAGGTCGGGGCGGATCTCCTCATCACCGGATCCCACGGGCATCGCTTCCTGGGAGATCTCTTCCTAGGAGCGACCGCCTCGGGGGTGCGTCACCGCGTTTCCTGCCCTGTTCTCACGATCCGCGCGACGCGTTAGAACGGCAAGTCGTCGTCCGAACCGCCGCCACCGCCGCCGCCCGCAGGGGCCATCGACTCGTCGGGCATTCCGCCGCGCGGCGGCGAATCCATTCCGGGGTCGCCGCCCCGCTCGCCCGCCCGACCCAGCATCTGCATCGTCTCGCAGATGACCTCGGTCTTGTAGCGCGTCTGCCCTTCCTTGTCCTGCCACGACCGGGTTTCGAGGCGGCCCTCGACGTAGACCTGCTTGCCCTTCTGGAGATAACGCTCGCAGATGTCGGCGAGCTTCCCCCAGGCCACGATCGAGTGCCATTCCGTCTTCTCCTGGCGCTGACCGTCCTGCCCGTTCCAGGATCTCGACGTCGCCATGCGGAAATTGGCCACACGCTGCCCGCCCGGAGTGGTCCGAACCTCGGGATCCGAGCCCAGATTACCCACCAAAATGACCTTGTTCACTCCTGCCACGATGCACCCCCGTGCGAATTGTGTATGTCGGGGAATCACCTCGACGATAGGCGTCGCGGCGCGCTCCGTCAAGGCGAATGGGCCGATTGACGGGGCGGCGGCAAGGGGGCTAGAGTGTGGGACTTGGCGCCGGTGACGGCACCGGGGCGTAGCGCAGCCCGGTAGCGCACCTGCCTTGGGCGCAGGGGGTCGGAGGTTCAAATCCTCTCGCCCCGATTTCGCGCCGGCGCCCCCCGACTTCCTAGAGCGCCTGTAGCTCAGTTGGATAGAGCAGCGGATTTCTAATCCGCCGGTCGGGGGTTCGACTCCCTCCAGGCGCGCCAAGTTCGCTCCGACGCGCGGTGGATGTAGCTCAATGGTAGAGCACTGGACTGTGGCTCCAGGTGTTGCGGGTTCGAGCCCCGTCATCCACCCCAACTTCTAGTCCCCGTGGCGGATCGCGCGGGAAAGGACCGCCGCCGCGCGGGCGCGGTGGCTGATCGAGTCCTTCCGCGCGGCGGGCAGCTCCCCGAACGTGAGCGTTTCTCCGTCGGGTAGGAAGAGCGGGTCGTAGCCAAAGCCGTGATCCCCTCGCGGCGCGGTCAGGATCACTCCCTCGCAGAACCCATCGGCTTCGAGCGCATCGTCGGCGCCGCGGACGAGAACCAGCGCGCAGTGAAATCGCGCCGTACGTTTCGCCTCCGGCACGTCCTTCAGGGCGGCGAGCAGCTTGGCGTTGTTGGCCGCGTCGCCCGCGCCTTCGCCCGCGAAGCGGGCCGAGTAGAGTCCGGGCGCGCCTCCGAGCGAATCGACTTCGAGACCCGAATCGTCGCCGACCGCGGGAACCCCCAGCGCCTCATTCACGGCGCGTGCCTTGGCGAACGCGTTCTCGCGATAGTTGCCGCCGCGCTCCGGCGGCAGGGCGATTCCGGGATGGTCGCGGAGCGTCTCGAAGCGCTTGGCCGTTCCGGCCAGGAGGCGCTCCAGCTCCTTCGCTTTGCCCTGGTTGGTGGTCGCGAGGACGATGAGGTCCACGCCGGCGATTACGTCCACGCCTTGGGGAGGGCGCGGAGACCGAGGGTCCGCTTCTGCTGGGTGATGAGCTTCCGAATGCCCTGTTTCCCGAGGTCCATCATCTGGGCCAGCTCCTTCTCGGAGAAGGGCTTCCCCTCCGCGGTCCCTTGGATCTCGACCAGGTTGCCGGAGCCGGTCATGACCAGGTTCATGTCGACCTCGGCCTTGGAATCCTCTTCGTAGCAGAGGTCAAGCATCGGCGTCTCGCCCACGATCCCCACCGAGACCGCGGCGATGAAGTCGCGAAGCGGCGCGCCCGGCAACTCGACCCGGCGCGTGAGCCAGCGGATCGCGTCGGCCAGCGCGACGAACGCGCCCGTGATCGACGCGGTTCGAGTGCCACCGTCGGCTTCGAGCACGTCGCAATCGATCAGGATCTGGCGCTCTCCGAGCGCTTCGAGATTGGTGACCGCGCGGAGCGACCGGCCGATGAGCCTCTGAATCTCGTGCGTGCGACCGCCCACGTGGCCGCGCGTCACCTCGCGCGTGATCCGCTCGTGGGACGAGCGCGGGAGCATGCTGTACTCCGCGGTCACCCAGCCCCTCCCGGAATTCCGCAAGAACGGGGGCACGCGGTCCTCGACGGTCGCCGCGCAGATGACCCGCGTGCCGCCCATCTCGATCAGCGCGGAGCCCTCGGCGTTCTTGAGATAGCCGCGCTTGATGGAGAGCGGTCGAAGCTCGTTCGATCGCCGTCCGTCGGTGCGCGCTTTGGGCGCGGTACCTGCCTTGGTCATACCGTGCTCTCCTGCACCGCGACGGCCTTCGCTCGTGTCATGTCATGCTCCTCCGCGCCGCGGCGCTCGCTCGAACCAGGGAAGATCATCCTGCGCCACCAATGACACGCGTCCGACCGAATGGCCGAGAAAGCGGCGGCCGATCTTCTCGAATTGGCGTGGAATGTCGGAGACGTAGCATCGAAGTGAGCCGCGCCCGCGCCCACGGGGCCGGCCGCCGCGCCTCGCGGCCCGCGCCATCCGCCGCGCGGTCGCCTCTCCGGAGTCGATGAGGCGCACGCGAGGTCCGACCACTGATTGAATCGCCCGCCGAAACGGCGGGTAATGGGTGCAGCCCAGGATCAGCGTGTCCACTTTCTTTCGCTGGAGCGGCGCCAGATAATCGCGCAAGACTTCGCGCGCCGCCTTTGAATTCTCCATTCCTTCCTCGGCGAGCGGAACAAGCACCGGGCACGCCGCGGCGTAAACCCGGGCCGGCTTCCCTTCGCGCCGCGCCGCGGCCTTCACCGCGCGCTCGTAGGCGCCGCTCGCGACGGTTGCCCGCGTCCCGATGACGCCGATCCGTCCGGTGCGGGTGGCCGCGACCGCGGCCTCGGCGCCCGGCTCGATCACCCCGCTGATCGGGAGCGCTTGGAACTCGCGACCCAGCGAACGAAGCGCCACCGCGGACACGGTATTGCACGCGACCACCACCCGGCCGACGTGAAACTGGGTGAGAAATCGCACGGCCTCGCTCGCGAACCGCCGAACGGTGGCGTCCGACTTGGTGCCGTAGGGGACCCTCGCGGTATCGCCGAAGTAGACGATCGGGACCCACGGCATGAGGCGGCGAAGGTGCCGCACCACGGTGAGCCCGCCGATGCCCGAATCAAAGACGCCCAGCGCTCCACGTCTCACATCGCCCCCCGTCCGGCGCCTGCTTCGCGCTTCATCGCCATTCCGACACGTTCAGGGGAGTGGTGAGATCGAAGTGGCCCCCGATCGTCTCGACCGGATTCCCTTCTACCAGGATCGCGACATCGGTGACATCGGGGAGATTGTCGGCGGCGGTGAGCACGATCGAGGAAAGAATCTGCCGCTCGCGCCCGCTCCCGCCCCGAAAGTCCTGCACGATCTCCTTGCTCCAGTCGAGATACAGCGTTCCGCGGGACGTGTAGTACGCGTTCAGCAGCTCCACGCCCTGTGGAATTGGAGACTCGAGCCCGGCCGTGGACCCCGAAAGGAGCTCGCGATAGATCGCGCGCACGCGGTCGGCGGCTCGGTCCTTGACCACGACGTCGCGGTACTCCGCGGACACGGAATCGGAGCCCGGAACGCCGAAGTAGAGATACACCCCGCGAATTCCTTCGAGCTCGGACGCGAGGGGCGTGAGGCGTTGCGAAGCGAGCTTCGAGTTCCGCATCGCGCCGTAATTGAGCCAGAACGCGATGCCGCCGATCACGATCGCGGCGGTCGCGATCGCGAGCCAGTGGAGCGTGGTCAGCTTCATCCCCGGCCCGCTTTCACGAACTTCTCGATCGCCTCGGCCACCGTGCGCGTGTAGTCGTAGATCGTGTAACCGCGACTCATGGCGTCGGGGCCGGCCCGCGGCGCCGGCGCCGACTCCAGAAGGACCGCCGGACACACCAGCGGGCCGAGCACGCGCATCCGCGCGGTCTCCGCGAGGACGGGCGTGCCTGGAAATTCGCTCTGAAGCGAGTCCGCGATCGCCTGCGCGAGCGCCATGCTGCTCCCGACGATCGGCACCTGCGCGCTCTGCCACGGCTTGAGCGGCACCCCGTCGATCTCCTCGGCGATCGGCTCGCCCGTACCCTCCGGGCCGGACGCCGTGGGGGACAAGGTGAACACCCGGAATCCCCCGCCCCGAATCGAGCCGTCCGCGTCCAGGTGGATGCTGATGAACAGATCGGCGCCCGCCTCGTTCGCGATCTCGGCGCGCCGCGCGGTCGACAACTCGGCGTCGCTCTCGCGTGTGAGCAAGATCCGCGCGCCCAGCCGCTGCCCCAGCGCGCTGCGAAGCGCGCGGGCCAGGTCGAGGGCCGCGTCCTTCTCCGCCATCCCTCCCGGAAGCGTGGCGCCGAGGTCGGTGCCGCCGTGTCCGGGATCGATCACGATGGTGCGAACATCGTGGTCGGGCCCGCCGATCGGCACCGGCACCAGCTCCGCGAAGAGCCCCGCTTCAACAAGACCTTTGTCGTCCGTGACGGAGACCTTGAGCCGGCCGGAGCCCACCGAAACGGCGTAGCCGCGGGCGTCCTTGTCGAGACGGAGCCGCACCTCCACGCCGCCGGGAATCTCGCGGATCGAGCCGCCGGTGACGATCCCTCCCGAGAGCACCCGCGCCGTGTCCAGGGTGCCGCCCTCGAAGAGCACGCGCACTTCCGACGGCGTGGCGTAGATCACCCGCGGGGGAAGACTCCGGAGCAGGGTGGCCGACACCTCGGTCACCCGCCCGCGCGTGTAGAGCTGCGCCTGCCGCACCGTGTGGACCGGGGAGCGGAATCGAATCGTGCGCGAGGCGTCGTCCCAGGTGGCCTCGGTGATGAGGCGCCACTCGAAGAGCTTGCGGACGATCGCGTCGGACGCGTACACGTCGCCCTGGATCAAGCGTGCCGGCGAGACCAGATTCTTCCCCGCCTCGTCGACGACGACCATCGGCGCGTCCACCGTGAAACGCACCGTGTGCTCTCCAATCCGGAGACTGAGCTTCTTGATCTCGGGCCGCCAATACTTGGTGGCGCTGAATACGCGCGCGATGTCGTTCGTGGAGACGTACGGGGAGCCGTCGATGACGATCGGGACGATCCGCTCGGGCGGCCGTGGGGCCGGATACTCCACGAAGATCGGCGGGCCGGTGCGCGCGGCCAGGGCCGGAAGGACCACGAGTGCGGCCACAGTGGCGGCCAATGTGATGAGCACTCCGGCCAGAACGGTACGGGAGCGCATTATTCGGGACGCTCTCCCCGGATCACGCCGCGCATTTCCCGGCGCGCTCTGCGCTCTTCCATCTTGTCCCGCTTGTCGAATGTCTTCCTGCCCTTCACCAGCGCCAGCTCCACCTTCACCTTGCCGTCCCTGAAATAGAGCGAGAGCGGGACCATGGTGAGCCCCTTCTCCTCGAGCTGAACGCGAAGCTTCTTGATCTCGGCGCGGTGCATGAGGAGGCGCCGGGCGCGATTCGGCTCGTGGTTCTCGTAGCTGGCGGGATCATACGGGCTGATGTGGACGTTGCGAAGATAGAGTTGATTGGCGTCGATGGAGGCGTAGGCGTCGGCGAGCTGGGCCTTGGCGGCCCTCAGGGACTTGACCTCGCTCCCCTTCAGCTCGATCCCGGCCTCGAAGGTTTCAATAATGGTGTAATCGTACCGGGCCTTGCGGTTGGTGGCGATGACCTGGCGCTCGTCGTCCTTCTTGGCTTTTGGGGCCGCGCCGCGGGCCATCGAGTCCTCCCTGAGATTGACACTCCCTCTCGAGCCGCCTATATTAGCGTGTTCCTGCCACAAATCGAAGCCTACGTGCGGAAGTGGCGGAACTGGTAGACGCGCTGGGTTCAGGGTCCAGTGGCGGCAACGCTGTGGGGGTTCAAATCCCCCCTTCCGCACCATTCATCTTGGGAGGGAACCCATGCTCCGCCGAGTTCTGCCCGCGTTCACGTTTGCATTCCTGCTCGCCGCCTCCCCGGCCTTGGCGGCCATCGTGGGGACCTTCTATCCCGGCGTGACAAGCCCGAGGGGGGACTTCGCCGCGGACAGCCTTGGAAACGCCCAGACCGGCTTCCAGTTCGCCGCCGCCCTCGACAAGACATTCAGCAAGAGCTTCTCGGCCGGGGTCGAGGTTTCCTGGGGCGTGAACAACAACGGCCTCGAAGGGAAGAAGATCGACCAGGGAGCCGGCTTCTATACGCGGGCCGACAAGTACCAGTACGACGTCCACATGTATGCCGTGCGCGCCCGCTACACGCTCAAGACGGATTCCCACTTCCATCCCTACGCGCTCGCCGGCGTTGGCGCCTACGACATCGACCTCGACTATGAGGTGGCGTTTGGAGGGCCTGTTCCCACGCAGGAAGTGAAGCAGTCGGGAAAGACCGATTTCGGCACCCGCTTTGGAAGCCGCCTGGGAATCGGCTTTGAATACGAGGCAAGCCCGAAGGTCCTCCTGGGCCTTGGGGCCGAGTACAACTACGTATCGATGGACGAGGGGAAATTCGGCTCATCGTCCGCCGAGTACTGGGCGTTCCGAGCATCGATCGGCCACAACTTCAGCAAGTAACCCACTCCGCTCAGGATTGGAGGCGATCCCACCGTGCTCCGTTTCTTCTCCGCTCTTGCCGTTTCATCCCTTGCGATCATGACCCTCTCCGGAGTCGCGGGCGCGGCCGGGTCTGAAGCCCTGGCCAAGCTTTGCGACAGCTACTGGCAGGGCCAGCTCCAGGCGAGCCCCACGTGGGCGACCCAGCTCGGCGACAAACGCTACGACGATCGCCTCGACGACAACACACCGGCCGGAATCTCGAAGGACCAGAAGCGGCTCGAGGGCGTGCTGGCGGCCGCGAACGCGATCGATCCGAATCCGCTCTCGGAACACGACCGTCTCGTGCGCACGGCCCTGATCGCGTCCATCCAGCGCCAACTGGACACGATCTCATGCCATATGGAGGACTGGGTCGTGGATCCGCTCGGCGGGCCCCAGGTTTGGTTCATGAGCCTCGCGGATTACACGCAGATCGACACGCCCCAGGACGGCGCCAACTACGTGAAGCGGGTCGGCGCCATGGGCCGATACCTCGACGCCCACATCGCCAACCTGACCGCCGGCCTGGCCAAGAGCCGGACCGCGACGTGGGACGGCGTTCGGAAGGTGATCGATCAGCTCGACCGCCTGAACCAGTCCAAGGCGGAGAGCTTGGCCGTGTTCAAGCCCGGGCTCGCCGAGCACAAGCGATGGAGCGCGGCCGAGCGCGAAACGTTCTCGAAGAGCCTTCGCGCGGCTGTCGAGACCTCGCTCAAGCCGAGCCTCGTTCGGTATCACGACTTCCTGGTCGCCAAGATCCAGCCCGCGGCCAGGCCCTCGGAGAAGGCCGGGCTTGGCTCGATGCCGGGAGGCGCGGACGCGTACCGGAAGATGATCCGCGTGACCACGTCGCTGGACATGACGCCCGAGGAGATCCACAAGCTGGGGCTCGAGCAAGTCGCTGCGTTTCGGCGCGACCTTGCGGCTCTGGGGCAGAAGGTGTTCGGCACGTCGGACGTGGCGGAGATCCAGAAGCGGCTCCGTACCAGCCCCGACATGCACTTCAAGACGTCCAATGAGGTCGAAGCCAAGGCGCGGGAAACTCTCGCACGCGCGAAGGCGGCGGTGCCGAACTGGTTCGGAAAGGTCCAGCCCAAGGCGGACTGCGTGGTCAAGGTCATGGGCATGTACGAGGCGCCCTACTCGACCATCGCGTACTACCGTCCGCCCTCCGCGGACGGCTCGCGGCCCGGGCAGTACATGATCAACACGTACCTGCCCGAGACCCGGCCGCGGTACGAAGCCGAAGCGCTCGCGTTCCACGAATCCATTCCCGGACATCATCTCCAGATCGCGGTCGCTAACGAATTGACCGGCGTCCCGGAGTTCATGAAGCACGAGGGCGTCACCGCGTTCGTGGAGGGCTGGGGCCTCTACAGCGAGCGGCTCGCGGACGAGATGGGTCTATACACCAGCGACGTGGACCGGCTTGGGAAACTGTCGCTCGATGCGTGGCGGTCGTGCCGTCTGGTCGTCGACACGGGCATGCACGCGATGGGTTGGAGCCGCCAGCAGGCGATCGACTACATGGTGGAGAACACCGCGCTGGCCCAGAACAACATCGAGAACGAGGTGGACCGGTATCTCACGTGGCCGGGCCAGGCGCTTGCGTACAAGCTGGGTCAGGGAGAGATCTTGAAATTGAGGGACGAAGCGAAGACGCGCCTGGGAACGCGGTTCGACATCAAGACGTTCCACGATGTGGTTCTCGGGAACGGAGCCGTGGCTCTTCCCGTATTGCGGGAGCAGGTCGAAGCGTATATCGCAGCGGCAAGCGCGCCGGGGACTGCGGGCGGAGCGAACTAGCGCTGCCCTCCCGTTGCCTATCCGAGGCGAATCCCGCGCCCCACGACGAAGATGAAGATCGCGGCCGTGAGCAGGGCCGTCGCAATCCATCCGCGGCTCAGGCCGAGCGCCGCTGCCGGCGATGCGGACGTCGGCGGCGACGCGGACGTCGACGCCGGCGTCCCGACGAGTCCCGGGACGAAGAGCAGCCCAGCCATCGCGCCGAATCCGCTCGCGGCCCCGGACGTGAGGATCAGCATGGGACTCACCGGATTCGGCACCGAGCCGAGGACGAGAAGCGCGCCGCCCACCCAGTAGGGAAGGGTGGCCATTCCATTCACGTCGGTGGCCGGCACGGAGCCGTCGAGCACCATGCCCCGGAGCGCCTTGGCTGAGATCCGGACCGAGAGCACGTACGTAGCCACTCCCACCGCGACCATGCCGGCGCGCCACAAGAGATGCGGCTCCAGCCCCGCGATCACGACCCCCCAATCGCCCGAACCCAGAATTCCCGAATAGAGGAAGTAAGCCGTCGCGTTGAAGAGGTTGACGCTCGCGAACAGCCAAAGGAAGTAGCGCCACGCCGCCGGGAGCGTGGTACGCGTCAGGATCCAGAACGCGAGAATCGCGGCGGCGAGGTTCGCGATGGAGCCCGCGGCCGCGACCGTGCGACTGCTTCCATCCGTGCTCAGCGCGACCGTGGTGAGCATGGTCGCCCGGACGGTCGGTGAGGCCAAGGTCGCGGTGCCGTGGCCCAGCACCTCATGGACCATGTCGCAGAACGCGAACGCCACGACCGCGATGGCCGCGATGGTGATGGCACTGGCGCGTCCCGTATTCTCGCCCACTACTCTCGCCGCGTCCACGCGCCCACCTCGAGGCGTCCCACGATCACGCAGCCGCGATCCGTCGCCTCGCGGATCATCCGGTCGGCCAACGTGCCAAGGCCCACCTCGGCAGCCGTCGTGACGCCGGCGGACTCCATGGCGGGCAGCATGGTTTCCGTGAGGTCGGCAATCAGGCGCAGCCCGTCGACGCTCTTGGGACCGCCTCCGATGAGGGTGCTGACGTCCATCGTCGGCGCCGGCAGCCCGGCGGCGACGAACGTGGCGTGGAGCTTCTTCCCCATGCGTTCTTCGTGTCCGGTTCGCACCAGGGTCTCGACAATCCACCGGCAGCATTGCTCGTAGATGGGCGCCGGCGGATAGGACGAAACCCCATCCCAATCGGGCTCGTGAAAGACGATGGCGCCGCCCGGCCTCAGGTGCTTCGCGACGCCTCGAAGGAGGTGGCTCGGATCCGGCTGGAACATGAGCACGTAGCGCCCGACGACGGCGTCGAACGGACGATCGAACATCATTTCGCTCGGATCGCCTTCGCGGAACGTCACGTTGCCCAGCGGGCGCTGCTCCAATCGCGCCCGCGCGGTCGCGAGCGGCACGGGTGAGCGGTCCACTCCGACGACTTCACCCTTCGGGCCGACCATGTCGGACACCAGAAACGAGACGTCGCCGGGGCCGCACCCCACGTCGAGCACGCGCATTCCGGGCGCGAGCCCGGCCTGCGAGAAGAAGCGGCGCGTCATGGGATCGACGAGGGCCGCCTGCGTGGTCAGGCGCTCCAGCTCCCGCTCCGAATGCCCCAAGACGTACGTCGGACTCATCTCTCCCTCCTGGCCACGCCCACCCATCGCGGCGCTACCTCCGAGGCATCAATTGTCGAATCGCGCCGAGATGATAGGCCAGGTGCGCGACGGCGCCCATTCCGCCGCCTTCCTCAGCGAACCGCTCCGGCGTCAGGGATCCAAGCGCTCGTGTGAACCCGTCGCGGGACGCTTCAAGGTCGCGCTTCACGCCATCCCACTCCTCGGTTGTCACCGTCTGGGGCTCGAAGCTTCCCAGCCAATCGCGCTTGCTGTGATCGCCCTCAATCCACTCGGCGGTCACCCGAAGGTGAAAGCTCATGTGGCGCGCGTGCGCCGCGATGCTGGGACGTCCGTTGATCCGGCGCGACGCCTGCTCGGCCGTGATCGCGGCCAGCGTGGCTCGAATCCCCGAATTGTGATCGAGGTACTGCGTCCCTTCGCCCGGCCGCGCCCCCTCGAACGTCTCCCGAAGAAGCTCGAGAACCTGGTCCAGCATGGATGGTGTCACGATGGTTTCCTCTAGCCCTTCGCCTGGAACAGCTCGATCGGATTCCCGGACGGATCCTCGCAGAGCACCTGGCGGCCCCCCGGACCCGAGATCGGGTCGGATCGAAAGCGCCCGCCCTTCGCCGTGAGATCCTTCATGGCGGCGTCGATGTCCGGAACTTCGATCACGAAGCGGTTCCATCCCCCGGGGCGGGGCGTGGATCCGTCGGGAAGCGTCTTCGCCGCTGACGTGCCCGGCCCGCTCACCCAGAGCGTCAAGTCTCCGAGCGCCATGATCGCGAACGGCGGCCCCCAGCGGTCCACCAGGTTGAAGCCGAGCGCGGAATAGAACGCGATCGAGGCGTCGACATCGTCCACCAGGTAGCGAAGCGTTGCCATGGCCGCCTAGGGTCCCGGCGTCCGATCCCGCTGGGCGAATGCCGCCTTCCACGTGGGCGGATAGTCGGCGCCTCGGATGTTCCACTTCACAAAGCGGGTCGCGCTCATCTTGCCGCTCATGGCGTCCATGACCTGGCTATGCGGCGGCGTCCCCACGAATTGATAGAGCATCGCCTCATTCTCCCACACGGAGAGAGTCCAGAATCGCTTCTGGAGCATCCGTACTCCCACCGAAAAACCCAATACGCCCGGCGTGGTCCGGAGCTGCTTCTGGATCCGCGCGCTGTAGCGCAGGAACAGGCCAACGTCCCGAAAGCGCTTGAGCGGAAGCTCGGAGAGGAGGGCGAGATATTCGCGGCTGGGGTCGGCCGTCTGGAACGTGCGCCACGGGTTCATCGAGCATGCAGGATGAACCCTAGCAATTCCCGTCCTGCTCCAAAAGGAGTACCTTTGCCTCGACCTCGGACCCACAGTATTGCGGCCGGGGGCGGAGGGTGGAGCATGGAAGTGTCGGAGATTGGGCTCTTCAACGACAGCCTGGAACGTTGCCAGGCGAATCCCAAGTTCCTCGACCGCTTCTACGAAACCTTCATCGCTTCGGACAAGGCGGTCGCGGCGAAATTCGCGCGCACGGATCTCAAGCGCCAGCGGATGATGTTGAAGGCCTCGCTCTATCTCCTCCTGGAAGCCTCCGGGCGGAGCCCATCCGCCGAGAGCCTCGCTCATCTGGAGCACATCGCGGTGCTCCACGACCGAAATCATCGCGATATCCCGCCCGACATGTACGAGCTCTGGCTGGATTGCATGATCCGGACCGTTCGCGAGTTCGACCCGCAGTGCACCGAAAGGACCGAAGAGGCCTGGCGAACGGTCCTCGGCCAGGGAATCAGCGTCATGCAGGCGAGGTACTGAACTGAGGACGCGACCTCCGCTGGGACCGGCCGGGCCTACGGGCGAAAGTCGGTGAGCGCCTTCGGCGGCCAGGCGGCGCGGAGCGCGTTGAGCACGACGATCACGTCGATCACCTCCTGCGTGATCGCGCCCGCCACGGGCGGAAGCAGGCCGACCGCGGCAAATCCCATTCCGACAAGGCTCGCGGCCATTCCGCCGATCGCGCTCTGAAGGGCGATCACGCGCATTCGGCGGCTGATGTGCAATAGCTCGTCCACCTGCGCGAGCGAACTGTTCAGCACCACGGCGTCGGCGGCCTCGCTCGTGATGTCGCTGTTCTGCCCAAACGCGATCCCCACGGTGGCGGCGGTGAGCGCGGGCGCGTCGTTGATCCCGTCGCCCAGGAAGAGGGTCTTCGCCAAGGCCGACTCCGCCCGGACGATGACGAGCTTCTCCTCGGGGCTCTTCCCCGCGTAGACCTCCTTGATTCCCACGCGGTCCGCCAGGTAGCGAACCTCCGACTCCCGGTCCCCCGAGAGCAGCATGACCTTTCGGAAAAGGTGCTTGGGCTTCAGGTGGCGGACAAAGAGCGCTCCCTCGGCCCTCGGCTCGTCGCGGAAGCGGTAGGTCGCAGCGTACGCGCCGTCGATCAGGATCACGCATTCCATGCCGCCCTGCGCGGGCGCCAGCGCCGCCGCAAACTCCGGCACCTGGCTCCGGCTCGTGATACGGACCGACCGGCCCCCGATCACGCCGCGAAGCCCTTCGCCTGGGCGCTCCGAGATCTCGCTCGCGTCCCGGAGCTTGATTCCTTTGTCGCGAGCGACGTCCAGCACGGCACCCGCGAGCGGATGCTTGGAATAGCGCTCGAGGCTCGCGGCAAGGGCCAGCACCTCGTCGGCGCTGAGCCCGGACGCGCACTCCTGCGCCGTGAGTTTCGGCTCGCCGTAGGTGAGCGTCCCCGTCTTGTCGAAGATCACGGTGCGGCAGGTGTCGATCTGCTCGAGCACCGCGGGATTCTTGATGATGATGCCGCGGCGGGCCGCGAGCGAGATCGCGCCGATGATCGCGACCGGAATCGCGATCAAGAGCGGGCAGGGCGTCGCCACCACCAGGACCGCGAGGAACCGATCGGCATTCCGGCTTAGGGCCCACGCCACAAGCGCGATCGCGACGGCGAGCGGCGTGTAATAGGCGCCGAGCTGATCGCCGAGGCGCCGGAGCTGGGGCCGATGCTGCTCGGAGGCCCGCATGACCTGCATGATCTTCGCGTAGCGCGAATCGACCGCGAGCTTGGTCGCGCGGATCGCGATCGCCGCCTCCCCGTTGATCGCTCCGGAGATCACCTCGGATCCCGGCGTCTTCGACATCCGGTAAGGCTCGCCGGTGAGATAGGACTCGTCCATGGTCCCGTGCCCCTCGATCACCACGCCATCCACCGGGCAGATGTCGTGCGGGTAGACGAGGACGGTGTCGCCAATCCGGACCTGATCGAGTGCCACGTCCGTGACCCCGGACGGTCCTCTCACGTGGGCCACGGAGGGCATCCGCTTGGCCAGCGCCCGAAGCACCGAGGCGGCGTTTTCCACGGCGTAGCTCTCGAGCGCCTCGCCGCCGGAGAGCATCAGAATCACGAGTGTGCCGGCGAGGTACTCGTGTAGGAGAACCGCCGTGACGATCGAGATGCCGGCGAGGAGGTCGGAGCTGAACTCGCGCTTCCAGAGTTTCCGGAGCAACTCGACGAGGAGTGGAATCCCGCCGAGCACCATGGCCGCTAGGAGCGGGGCGCGGTAATACGTCTCGGTCGCGTGGAAGGCGAACCGGAGGAGAAGATGCGCCGCGATCGCGAGGAGCGCGACCGCGGCGATCAGCATATGTTTTCGATCACCCAGTGGAGCGTCGCCTTTCGAATTCGCCCTGCGGTGGGCCGGCGTCGACAGCCACCCGGCCCGGTGGATCGGATCTTCGGCGAATCATAAGCCCAACCGCTGGTACCGGCTATTGATAGATCTTCTTGATCTTCCCCCACGTCGTCGACGAGACCGGCGTCGGGCATTCGTTTGGCGTTCCCTGCGTAGGCGAGCAGCCGGTGCCGTGGGGCTGTCCCGCTCCCGTGTACTTATTCAGGCCGTCGAAGAGGACCCACGTCGACCCGTCGCCGGCGATGCGGCCGGTCGAGCGATCCGTGGCGCCCTCGATGCTGTTGTAGGTCTTCACGTCGACGGCCGTCGTGTCGCCCACGCCGACGCGAAAGAGAATGACGGTGTCGCCCGCGTTGTTGAGGCTCAAGCCCGTGGCCGAGCGCCCGACCGAGCGCTGCCACGCGAGCGCCTGCGCCCCCGTGACCACCACCGCGGCGCCCGGCGCCAGGGTGCCGGAAAAGGCGTAGCGGATCGTCGAGTCCGCGTCCGACACGCGGTACGGCGCGAGGTCGACCGGCGCCGCTCCGTAGTTCTCCACCTCCAGCCACTCGTCGTCGCGGGCGTCGAAGACGCCGTCGCCGGTCCAGTCGCGCGCGGGGCCGGCCAGAATCTCGTTCAATCGCACGTCCTCCGCGGCCTCGCTGCGCGCGATTCCAATCGCCACGGACGCCGCCACCGCCAGAAGCAGAAGCCAAACCGCGAATGCCCAGAAACGCTCCATGATCTCCTCCTTTGGGAGTCAACGGTTGCGTCGGGGCGATTGATTGAAGGGAGAGCGGGAAGCGAAGCGGCTAGAGCTGTTCTCGGTGCCTTGTTCGCCAGATGGACCGCGGGGCGCCCGAATCGGGGAGGAGACGAGGCAGAACCCAGAGGGCGGGGAGCGCCAAGAGCAACGCAACGCACGAGCCAAGCGCGGGATCGTCCAGCGCGGCTGGAGCCCCGGAGATGTTGAGCCACACGGCGAGGACGAGCGCCGCGGCCAAAGCGCCGCGCAGGTAGCCGCCGCCCAGGAACGCGACCGCCATTCCGGCGAACCCAAGCGGAACGGGCCAGCGCGCCATCGCCACGGCCGGATCGCTCCAGAGCTGGAGCGCGCCCGTGAGCCCGGCGCAGGCGCCACCGAGACCCATCACCCAGAGCTGCACCCGGTCCACGTCGACCCCCGCGGCGACCGCGCCGAGCGGGTTCGATCCCACCGCGCGAAGCTCGAATCCTTTGACCGAGGCTCGCAGGAAATGCGAGGCCAGGGCGCCGAGCGCGAGACCGACCGACAACAACAATATTCCCCACGTGATGACGAAATTGGGCGGAAGCTTGAGCCCCGGCGCGAACGGCGCGACCAGCGGAGCGAGGCCGATGGTGATCGAGGGAGGCGTGGTCGGTCCGACCCCAACCAGGCGCGCCAACGGCGTCAGCGCGCTTCCGATCAGGATTCCGCTCAGAATCTCGTGGACCGCGAACCGCTGCTTGAGCCACGCCACGAAGACTCCGACGAACGCGCCCGCGAGGATCCCCGCCAGGAGCGCCAAGCCGGCGCCCGCGCCCGCCGCGAACGGCGCGTGGCGGGCCACCAACGATCCCACGGCAAAGCCCGCGAGGAACTCACCCTGAATCGCGACGTTGAAGAGCCCCGCGTGGAGCGGAAGCAGGAATCCAAGCCCGAGAAAGAGAAGTCCCGCGCCGGAAAGGATGATGTCGCCGCTCCAGGGTGCGGGCCACGCGGCAACCGTGCCGCCGCCCGCGGCGAGGGACACGAGGTGCGTGCCGACGAAGAGCGCGAGGAGCACCACGGCATTGGCGACCAGCGCCCAGGGTCCCCCGCGGATGCGGCCGGGGATCACGCGCACACCTCCGCGCCTTCGCCCGCGCCTGACATGCGCGGCCTCACGCCGCCGCTCCCGACATTTCGTCGATGATCGCTTCGCGGGTGAGGGTTTCCGTAACGGGAATCCACACAAAGCGCCCCGCCGCGAGCACGGCGAGCCGGTCGGCGACGCGCATCGCCTCTTCCGGCTCCTCGGTGAGCCAGAGGAGGCCGCTCCCCCGCTCGCACTGGAGAATGAGCGTGCGCCGCACGTACTCCTGGGCGGCGAGCGACAAGCCCCTGGGCGGGCGACCTCACCACGAGGAGCACGGGATTTCGGATCACCTCGCGCGCGACGATGACGCGCTGGCGATCCCCCAGCTTGAGATCGCGGAAGCGGCCCGCGGGCTCGGCGTCGGGGATCTCGAAATCGCGGAGCGTGCGCACCGCGTTTCCGCGGATGGACTCGTGGCGCAGAAATCCGCCCTTTGAAAACGGAAGGCCGCTGGTTTGCCCCAGCACGAGATTTTCCTCGATCGAGAACTCGGCGATCGCCTGATCGCGCGAGTGAGGGGGATGGACGAAGCTGATCCCCGATTCCACACGATGGCGGCGCGGCGACCGGATCATCTCCTTGCCGAGAAACTGCATCGACCCGCGCTCCGGTGCGCGGCTGCCGAGGAGGGCGTCATGGAACAGGTTGAGCCCGTCCGCCGGGGCGCCCACGACCGCGAGCACTTCCCCGGATTTGACCTCGAAGTCGAGGCCCGCAAGCGAGGTCTCGCGGCCGCGGCCGCGGAGCACAAGCCCCTCGACGCGCAGGATCGGATCCCCCGCCGTGTGCGGCCCGCTCGGGGTGCGCCGGATCCCGACCCCGCCGGTCCAGCGTTCGACCAGGGCGCCCTCGCTGCACTCGGCGGTGGTCACCGTCGCCGGATCGGCGCCGCGCCAGACGATCGTGACGCCGCTCGCCTCGGGATAGGCGTCGCGCGGCCACGAGCTGGTGTAGACGGCCGGGATCTTTCGCTCGGCGGCGATCGTCTTCACGAGAGAGAGAAAGTGCCGGGCCTCGTGCGGCCCCAGATCCGACGTCGGGTCGTCGAGGAGCAGGAGCTGCGGCGATTCCGCGACCACCGCGGCCAGCTCCACGAGCCGGCGCTCCAAAGGCCGGAGCGCTTCGATCGGGACGTCCAGAAGCCCCTCGAGCCCGAACCGCGCGGCCAGCTCCCGCGCTCCTTCGCGCGCGCGCTTCCAGTGAATGCCCATGCCGAGGTAGCGCGGCTGGCGACGAAGGATGAGCCGCTCCATGACGCGGAGCTGGGCCTGGGGGATGGCTTCGGGAACCAGGGCAATCGGGGAGCCGGAGTGGACCGTTCCGCGCTCGAGCGCGCGGCGACCGGCGATCGCTTCCAAGAGAGCGGTCTTTCCGGTGTCGCGCTCGCCCAGAATCATGTGGAGCGTGCCCGGCGACACCTTGAAGCTCAAATCCTGCACGACCCAGCGCGGCCCGTCGGCCAGCGTCAGGCCCGATACGTCCAATCCGACATCCTTGTCGCCCACCATCCCCTCCCCGCTAATCCCGCCGGATGCGCGTCCCGCTCTCCCCCTCGAGGGCCTCGCGGAGTTTCTCCGGCGAGGTGATCACAACCTCGCGGCCGCCGCCGCGCACGAATTCGATCGCGGCCTGAATCTTGGGCCCCATGCTCCCCGCCGGGAAGTGCCCTTCCGCAGCATACCGCGAAAGCTCGTCGGCCGTCGCGCTCTCCAATTCCTTCTGCTCGGGCTTCCCGTAGTGGAGCGCGACCCGGTCGACGCCGGTGATGATGCAGAGCATCTCGCAGCCCAAGAGCCTCGCGAGGAGGCTCGACGCGAGGTCCTTGTCGATCACCGCTTCGACGCCGTGATAGGAGCCGTCCCATTGCTTGGCGACCGGGATCCCGCCCCCGCCGGCCGCGATCACCACGGCGCCATCCGCGATGAGCCGCCGGATCGCCGCGATCTCGACCACCTCGAGAGGGCGGGGCGACGCGACGACGCGGCGCCAGCCGCGACCCGCATCCTCGACCACCGTCCAGCCCTTCTCCTTCGAGAGCAGCCGCGCGCGCTCCTGGGTGTAGAACGGACCGATCGGCTTGGTCGGGCGGCGGAACGCCGGATCCCGCTCGTCCACGGCGACCTGGGTCACGAGCGTGACGACGGTTCGGTCTTCGCCGATCTTGAGAAGCTCGTTCTGGAGCGACTGCTGCATCATGTAGCCGATCCCGCCCTGCGAGTCCGCGCCGCACACGTCGAGCGGCATGGGCGGGATCTGGTCCCGCGCGGCCTCGTTCCGGATCAGGATGTTTCCCACGATGGGGCCGTTGCCGTGGCTCATCGCCACCTGCACGCCCTCGCGGATGAGCTGCGCGATCGGCTGCATGGTGAGGCGCGTGATCGCGCTCTGCTCGTCGAACGTCCCGGTCCCGCGCGCGGGGAGGATGGCGTTCCCGCCGAGGGTGATGAGGAGGCTCTTCGGGAGACTTCGGGGCAACGTCAGCGCGCCGCTTTGACGTGGCTCTGGGCGAACGCTTCGAACCGGCGAATTCCCTCGCGAATGTTGTCGATCGAGTTGGCGTAAGAGAAGCGCAGGTAGCCTTCGCCCTGGGAGCCGAACGCCGTGCCCGAGAGCACGGCCACGCCGGCGTCGTACAAGAGCGCGTGCGCCAGGTCGTCGCTCTTCATGCCGAGGCCGGTCACGTTCGGGAACACGTAGAACGCGCCGGCGGGCTTCGCGCAGCGCACCCCGGGGATCGCGTTGAGACCCTCGACGATGACCTCCCGCCGCCGCGCGAACTCCGCGACCATGGCCTTCACGTCGTCCTGCGGCCCGTGGAGCGCCGTGGGCGCCGCGCGCTGCACGAAGGACGTGGCGCAGGAGTAGACGTTGGTCGCGAGGCGGGCCACATGCTTGGCCAGGGTCGCGTTCATCACGCCGTATCCCAGCCGCCACCCGGTCATCGCGTACGTCTTCGAGAATCCATCGAGGAGAATCGTCCGCTCCGCCATTCCCTCGCGCGTCGCGATCGTCTCGTGCTTCCCTTCGTAGAGGATCTTTCCGTAGATCTCGTCCGAGAGTACGAAGATGTCGCGCCCGCGGACCAGGTTCGCGATCTCGTCGAGGTCGCGCGGCGTGAGCACGGAGCCCGTGGGATTGTGGGGCGAGTTCAGGATCAGCATCCGCGTCTTCGGCGTGAGGAGCGGTTCGATGTCGGCCGCGCCAAAGCGGAATCCGCGATCCTCTTTGAGCGCAAGCGAGACCGCCTTGCCGCCGGCGAAATGAACCGCCGACTCGTAGATCGGAAATCCGGGATTCGGGACGATCACCTCGTCGCCCGGATTGACGCACGCGAGGACGGCGAAGGTGAGGACCGGCTTTCCGCCCGGAGTCACCACCACCTGATCGAAGGTGGTGGGAAGGCCGCGATCCTTGGAGATGTAGTTGGCGATCGACTCCCGAACCTCGGGGAGTCCCGCCGAAGGCCCGTAGTGGGTGAATCCTTCCTCGATCGCGCGGATGGCCGCGGTCCGGATGGAGGCCGGCGTGTCGAAGTCGGGCTCGCCGATTTCCAAGTGGACGATCGTCTTTCCCTGGGCCTCGAGCGCCCTGGCCTTCGCCAGCACCTCGAAGGCGGTCTCGGTTCCCAAATCCTTCATCCGGTCCGCGTAGCGCATTCCATTCACCCCCGTTGGTGGCGTTACCCCGCCGCGCGTTTCATCGCGCCGGCGCGGGCAGCGCTCGTTGTATCCAAACCGTGGCCGCGGTCGCCCGGCGTCCCGAGGCCTCTTCCCGTCCTTGGAGCAGCCCTCCCGCGTTCCACCGGCCGACGCGCACGGTGCCTCGCGCCGACACGCTCACGCCGGGGCGCGAGCGGCTTTCCAGCGATGTGGCCCCGCCGGCGAAGAAGCCGTTTCCCCAAGCGGAGCCGCCGGCGGCGTCGACCCGCGTGGCTTCCACGACGAGTTGCAGCGCTCCACGACGCCGCCAGTTCAGATCGAGCGTCGCGCCCAGGCTGGTGCCGGTGCGAAGGCCGCCCGACAACTCCCGCTCGCGGCGGGTCGCCAGCATCGAGAGCCTGCGGCCGCCGGAGCGCGCCACCGTCGTTTCGAGGACGGCGTAACGCTCCAATCGAAGCGTCGCGCCTTCCGCGGCGGAGAATCCATCCGTGCGCGAGCGCCCGAGACGAAGCGTGGTCGGCCCGGCCGCTCCGGCCGCGAGCGTTCCTTCCACTTCGATTCGGCCGACGGACCCTGTCGCGCCCGACGGCCCCTGGATCGCGCGCAAACGACATCGCGCGCGCCGCGATCCGGTTTCGGCCGTGAGCTCCGCCGTCGCGGGCCGCGCATCCGAGCGGCGATAGCGCCAGCGGCCGCGAACCCTCAGGCCGCCACCGCCGCTCTCCACCGAGACCAGCGCCACGGGCCCGTGAGGCCCCACGCTTGCTTCGGCGCCGGTCGTCGTCTGCGCGAACCGCGCTACGACTGCGGCTCCCGCGGCCCTGCGCCCATCGAGCGTTCCCGCCGCGACGCCCCAACTGCCCCAGGGTGCCGCGGCCGCCGCGCCCGCCGCCGTGATTTGAGCGCCGTCGTCCATCCGCCGGCCGGCAACCATCCAGCCGCCCAATCGCGCGGATCGAGGGGGCCGGGTGATCGCGATCCCTTCGATCGCGGGCGATGACACGCCCGCCGAGGCCGAAAACGCGAGGGCATCGGCCCGCGCCATCGGTACTCGCGACGCCCTGCGGGCCAAACCCACGGTCTCCGCGAACGCCATCCCGGCGGCGCCGGCGGTGATGCGGCCCGCGCGGACACCCAGGCGCGAGCGGGGCGATTCCAGCGCCACGGTCCAGGCCTGGGCGCGCTCCACGCCGCCGAGAATGGAAACGCGCGCATCCACCGATCCGCCCGCCCTGGCCGCCTCGATCCGCCGCACCTGCGCACGGCCCTCGCGGGCGGTCGCGCTCGCGTAGAAGCCGAACTCGCCGGCGCGCCCGTCGTCCAGCTCGTCGGGCGTCTCGATCTCCTCGACCGGAAGCGGGAGCCAGAAGATCTCACCCGCGGTGGAGGAGGCCTGGGAGCCGGCGGCCGAGCCCGACGCCGAGTCGGCGGCCGGCTGGGCCGCGCACGTCCGCGCTAAACCGAACAAGACGATGATAGCAAATGCCTTCGCCATTCTCGCCATCGCTGTTAGGCGCCTTCCCGCTCGCGCGGACCCGTTCGCGCGAGCGAGAAACCCGTGACGCTGCCGCCGGCCGCGAGGTCGAGACGGCCCGCGGAGACCTCGAATCCACGGAGGCGGATGGAGATGGACGTTCCGACCCGCTCGGGACTGTCCCCGCGCGCCAGCCGGAGCGTCGCCGTCTCGCCCAGGGCGAGGGCGATCGCGATGCGCGGGCTCCGCACGCCGTCGGATTCCCATCGGTCGATCCACGCGATCGCGGCCGCGCCCGCGCGAAGCTGGACGGAGACCGGAACGGAGGGCGCCACGTCGAGTCGTCCGAGCGAGCCGGACCGGAGCAGGCGATCCGCCCCGATCATCGCCTCCAGAACGACCCCGCGAATGAACGAGGTGGACCGCGCGGCGCAGCCGGCGGCCCATCCACCCGCGGGCGGCTCTCCTTCCAGCACCATCTCGAGTCGCTCCACCGAGACGCCCAGCGCGATCCGCTTCGCGCCGCATTCGCGGATGACCGCGCGAACGCGCGTCTCCCGCTCGCCAGGAAGCCCCGCCTGCGACCACTCGAGCGCGCCGACGAAGCCGCTCCCCGCGATCCGCGCCCACGCTTGATCGGCCGCGAGACCTTCGACCTGATAGAGCGACGCGTGGCTCGCTCCCATTCCCCACCCACGCGCGTCCGGGCTATCCCATCCGCCCCACACCTCGGCGTCGATGTCCATCGAGGCCGTCCCCAACGCCGTGGGCGACGCGTCCCTCACCTCGAACGCCGCGTACGCCGGTGGCGTCCTGAACGCGACCCACACCGCACCAAGCAGGAGGCACGCGGCGAGAACCCCGAGGGACCCTCCGCAGCCCGCGCGCCCGCAAGTGGGCCCGAGAAGCCCAGACACCGAGCGCGGGCGAGGACCGGGGGCCCGAGGGGTTGCTCGCCGCGCGCCTCTGCTGGGTGCGGCGAGCGCCCGTGGTGCGAAGCACCAGCGGGGCGGCGCAGCCGCGTTCACGGCGCCACCGCCATCGGAACGCTGGACGCGCGGATCGACGCGTCGTCCTCCGGCAGCGCTTCGGCGCGAATGACGTAGAGGCCGGGCGCGACCGCGTCGCCGTGGTCGTCCCGGCCGTCCCACACGAAGGCGCCGTCCGATGCGAACCTCTGCCCCTCGACCAGCGTGCGAACGGGGCGGCCCAGCAGATCGTGCACGCGCACGGTGAGGCGCCGGCCCCGCGCTGCGGGCGTGGTGCGAAGCACTACGGGCACGGCGCCGCCGTTTCCGCGGCGAACCACGCGCCCGCCGGCGACCAGGAGCGGCCCTCGCGCGGCAACGCTCGCGCCCGGGGCGCGCATCGAGTTCTCGCGGCCCGGCGTGCCACCCTTGGGATCGATCGTCTCGGCCCACGTTCCGGCGGCCGAGCTGGCGAAATCGGCCGAGAGGCGCTCCAGGCTGCCGCCGCGCGCGGACGCGGTACCACGATAGGGCGCGGCGTCGCACGGGACGCCGTCCTTCCCCACGATCCGAACGCGATCCGCGATCCCATCCTCCCCGCCCGTGTCGTTGAGCGACGGCCATCCGCCGACCACTCCCAGCACGACCGAGTCGGGAAGACCGAAGCGCGCGCGCACGAGGGCCGGGTCCTGCGCCACGACCACGAGCGCGCCGGCGGGAGCCGGCCTTGGCAGAGCGCCTCGATCGATGGGCCGCGGAGCGGCGGTGGCGTCCGCGATGGAAATGGCGCCGATGTCGTCGACGGAATCGCGGAACCAAATCTCGATCCACTCGCCGGCTCCCGCGTCGCGGAACGCGAACTCGTTCACCACCGCGGGCCCGGCGACCGAGCGCAGCGTGACCTCGAGCGTGTCCGGACGGAGCGCGGCCCGAGGCGACTCGGCGGGATCGTCGCGACACACGATCCGGGCGCGGAGCCGCCACACGCCCGGCGCCGGCGCCGTGAGCGCGAGTGAGACGGTCGCGCTGTCGCCCGAGTCCACCGTGATTCCGTCGTGTGAGGCGGCGGCCGCCCAAACGACGCTCGACTCGGCGCCCGCGGATCCGGCTTCCAGTCCGCCCGCCCAGTCGTCCCGCCCCCATTCGGCCTCGAGTCCCCATCGCGCGGCATCGACCGCGAGGAGGCCGTCGTTTCGAGCGCAGGCGCGGATGGAAATCGGATCTCCCGGCCACGCAACCTGGGGTGAGGCCGGGAGCCCGGACCGCGAGAGCCTGAGCCGATAGTCGGGATGATTGGGAAGACCGGGCGTGGGCTCGCTTTCGATGGCCCAGTCCGCCGTGTTGTTCCGGGTATCCGCGCCGTCATGGAGTCGTGCGAGACTCTGTCCCGAGCCCGCGTCCGGCGCGGGCGAACCCTCGTAGAGCGCCGCGGCCGAAAGCTCTCCGTATCCGAGGAGATCGAGGACGACGCCGTTGCGGCTCAATCGAACCGCGTCGGGCCCGTTTTGGAGGGAGCCCAGCAGCGCGTCGCCGGCGATGAGAAGCGGAGCGTGAGGCGACGCCGCGGCGCCCGCGGCCCCGCGCCAGATCACGTCCCAACTGCCCGGACGGGCGCCGTCGCCCGCCTCGATCGTGAGCCCATCGAGGGAGAGCGCGGCCGAGTCGGGATTCCACAGCTCGACGAATTCATGCCCTTCGTCCGCTCCGGCCGGATCGTAGAGAACCTCGTTGAGGAGCAGATCGGCCCGAGCCGAGACGGCGGGCGTAGCGCACAGCGCGGCGAAGGCCGCGATTGCCGGCGCGACGAGCGCGGCCAGGGCCGCGATCGCCGGCGCGACACGGCGTGCGATGGATGACATGGAGCGATCCTCCTGAGATCAGGAGGAGGCGAAGCGGGGAGACGACGGAAACCGTTCGGGGATTCCCGGAAACGCGCGCGCCGTCAAAAGCGCGCCGCGAACCAGGCGCTTCCTGCATCAAGCTACATCAAGTGAAACTTCCTTCTCAGCGCCCACTCCAGCGCGAGCGCGATGATGAGAATTCCGAAGAGCAGCGGATTGTGGAACAGGTCGAGCTCCGCGAGGCGTGAATGAATCAGGTCGGGAGAGCGAAGCTTCTGGATCACGACGTCCGCGCTGTCGACCGGCGCGGCCACGCCGCCCGATCCCGCGGCCAGACGCTGAAGGGTCGCGGGCTCGGCCTCGAGCGACTCGTACTCCAATCCTTGAACTCCAACCGCGACGCGCACGCTGTCCACCCCGATCGCGCGACCGCCCGATTCCACCGTGACGCGCAACACGTACGTGCCCGGATCGAGCGGGATCGATCCCGCCCACTCACCGCCCGCAGATGGTGTGAGCGGCGCCGCGACGGCGGGGCCAGCGCGGCCCACGCCCCGCGCCGTGACGCGCGCCGCCGCCGTACTGGCCGCGCCCGCCGCGGTCACGCGGACCGGAATCGGCCTTCCCTCCGGCGTGATCTCGGGCGCCTCGATCCGCACCGGGCGCTCGGAGGCGCCGGCGCTGAGCCATTCGCACATGCCGCCGAAGAACGCGGCCTCGATTCCCGCGCGTTCGGCGATGCCGGACGCGGTGAGACCCCACCGATAAACTCCCGCCGCGTTGAGGACCGCCACCCGGCCCTTGCCGACCGTTCCCGCGAGGAGCAGCGGGATCGACCCGTTCGAAACGCGCCCGACGAGGATGGGCTGAAGCGGGCCCCCGGTCGGATCCATCGCGACCAGAGGCTCGACCGGCGGCAGCGCCTTCCACGTCGCGGCCGCGCTGGCCGCGTCACCGCCCAGGAGTCCGAGCTCGTGCGTCTTTCCGGCGGGCGTCAGCTCGGGTGACGCGATTGGGCCGAGCGGATCGCCCCAGAAACGCCACGCCACGTGGAGCGCCTTCGTGAGCGGTGATTCCACGGGCGGCCGGAATCGCGGGTCCACCCAGAAGAAGATGCCGCCGCCGCGTTCGAGATATCGCATCAGCGCGGCCGCGCGCTCCGGCGTCACGGTCGACGCGTCGTAGCGCACCACGACGGCCTCCGCGTCCTCGAGCAGCGCGTCGAACGAGACCGTTCCGTCGCCTACCCGGGTCACCTGCGACGCACCGGAGGGCGTCACCCGCGTCACGCCCCAGGTCGTGTCCTCCTCGACGCCGCGCACCAGCGAGCGAAGATCCCAGTCCCAGGACGCGGCCAGGAGCGGAACCGATCGGCGCGCGGGCCGCGCGTTGACGGCCACAAGCCGGCGCTTGTTCTCCTTCATCGGATCGCCCGCGACGTCGAGCAGCTCGACGCTCAGAAAGCGTTTTCCCCGCGCCCCGAGCGTCACAGGGATCGAAATCCGCGCGGACGCGCCGGGAGCGGTCAGCGAGAAGGGCGCGCGGCCCAGCTCCCGGCCTTCCTCGCTCACCCGCACCACCCCCTGCGCCGAGGGACGGCTCCCCTGGCGGACCGTGACGGTCACCGGAGTGATTTTTCCGACGATGAATTCGGGAGGCAGGTCGACGCCGGCGATTCCCACCGTCGGCGGATCGGCCGCGCGTCCCACCGTGAGACCAAAGGCGGGCACCGCCGAGCCAAGCGCCTGCTCCGGATCCTCGCCTCGGTTGACGGCGCCGTCGCTCAAGACGAGAAACGCGGCGATGGAGTCGGGATCGAGGCGGGCCAAGGCAGCACGGAACGCATCTCCGAGCGCCGTTTCGCCGCCCCCCGCGAAGCCGCCCAGCGCCGGCTTGGCGCCGCGCCCGAAGGGCCCGAGCGTCGCGTCGAACGCGGCCACGCGGACATCGAATCGCCCCCCGAGCGCCGAAGCCGCGAGGGCGGCCACGCTGTCCGCGGCGTCACGGCGGCTGCGCCCGCCGGCGGCGTCGTGGACCTGCATGCTTCCGGAATGGTCGACCAGGATCAAAAGTCGATTTCGGGCTTTGGACGATTCGGGGTAGCGAATCACGGGGGCCAGCGACGCGAAGAGAAGCGCGGCCAGCGCTAAGAGCCTGGCGCCCAGAAGCAGGAGACGCCGGCGCGAGGCCAGCGCGGGATAGCGGGTGAGATAGGCCCAGAGCCCGAGCGCGATCGCCGCCGCGATCAGAACGATCGGCAGGATCCGCGGGACGGCCTCGATTTCGATCCTCATCGCCATTCTCCCGGAAGCAGGATCAACGCGCGCGCAGCCATTTTAGTCGGGGGTATGACAGGAGGAAGGCGGAAACGCATCGCGGGGGGCCGTGCACCTGACGATAGGCACGCGACCCCCCGCGGTCAAGCGGTTTCAATGTCGAGTTACTTGCTCGGCTGGCTCTCTTTGGCGAGGGCCGCGCGGCGCTCGCGGGTGTCCAGGTCCAGCTTCCGCAAGAGCACGTAAATCTGGACCGGATTCAGATCGCGGCCGCCGCGCTCGGGCTTCCTCAGCTCTTTCTGGATCCGCATGAGCCCGAACTCCGGATGCTGGCGCGCGATCTCGCGAATCAGGTCCTCGTCCGACAGAACCGTCTCCGAGCGGTGACCCGCCGACGACTGCGAGGAGGAATTGTGGCCGTCGGTCGCACCGCCCGTGGACGAGGAAGACGGGGACGACGGGACCGCGCCGAAGGACCCGACCGCCATTTCGGTGTCGGCGTAGGCCTTCAAGATGTTTTCGAATTCGAGGAGATCGAAGACCTCGCGAACATCGGCGATCATCCCCGCCAGCTTCAGGTCGCCGCCTTGCTCGCGGATCTCTCGAATCTCGGAAATGAAGATCCCCCAGCCGGCGCTCGAGATGTATTCGACCCCGGAGAGGTCGACCACGATGTGATAGCGCTTTTCCCGGAGGAGGGCCTGGAGCCTGCGCTCGAGATCGGGGCTGGTCGTGGTGTCCACGTAGCCCGAAACCCGCAGGACCGAGACCCCTCGGTTCTGAACCGCTTCCTCGACGTAAACGTCGATTCCCTTCATGCTTCGCCTCCTTGCTGCTCGTTCGGGTGGGACGGGGCAGCTTCCGACAATGCCCGGGCGAGCCTCGCCATCCGTTTATCGGTCCCGTTTTGGCTGAACTCGAGCCTTTTTTCCCTAGTGTTGAGCTTGTTCCGGCGCAGGGTCTCGTAAATGGCCCTTTCGGAAAGCTCAGCGGGGCAACGATTTGCGCCCTTGAGCAATTCTAGAATTCGCTTCGCCCCCAGAGTGGGCTCGGCCTTCACGATTTCCAAGATGGCCGCCTCCACCTCGAGGCTGGCCCTAGCCATCGGCCCCTGAGGCCGCGACGGCTTGAGTCCCTCCTCGCCGCCCATGGACTCCACCCGGCGCTTGTACCGGTAGTAGGTACCCGCGGTGATCTTGAGCCGGTCGCAGGCCTCGGCGATCGGGACACCCTCCTGCTCGATCAGCCGGAAGAGCTCGCGGCGGTTCGCCTCGAGGTGCTGTTCCACCGGGACCCGCTCCTTGATCGCGACCAGCGTGATGTCGTCGTTCTGCGGCGCTCCCCCGGTGAACTCCTGGATTTCTCCATTTAGCGCGTCCGCGAATTCCTGGGCGGTCATGTGTCCGTAGCGCCGGATCGCGGCCAGGAGCCGCCCCTCGCCGAACTGATCCCGATCCGGGTTCATCGCCTCGGTGATCCCGTCCGTGTAGATGACAAGCATGTCGTCCCGGCGGAGCGTCAGCTTCTCGACGCTGATCGTCTTCCGGAAGAGCTCTTCGTCGGGCACGTTGATCCCGACCGGGATTCCCTTGGGCTTCAGAAAGTAGGTCTCATCCGATTCGCCGCGGTAGAGAATCATCGGGTTGTGCCCCGCGCTGGCGTAGCTCACCACGCGGTTCACCGAGTCGAGGACGACGTAGAACATCGTGACGAACATTCCCTTCTTCATGTCCTCGGTCACGAACGCGTTCATCTTGGACATCACGTCGGACGCCGACCGGTTGCCGCGGGCCTCCATGCGGAGCGCGGTCCGGATCATCGTCATGACCAGGGAGCCGGGGACGCCCTTGCCCGAGACGTCCGCGACCACGACGCCCACGGTGCGGTCGTCGACCGGCAGGAAGTCGTAGTAATCGCCGCCCACCTCCTTGGCCGCGCGGTAGAGCGAGCCGAGCTCGAAGCCCTCCAGCTCGGGCACCTGGCGCGGAAGGAGCATCTGCTGGATCTCCTGCGCCACCTGCATTTCCTGCTGGAGACGCTCCTGCTCGATCAGGTGTCCCTGGGCCGCGCGGAACTTCGCCGTGACCTCGTTGAACGCCCGCGCGATGTCGTCGATCTGGTCGTTCCCCGAGGCGCCGATCTCGGCGACCATGGTCCCCTCGCCGATCGCGCGCACGCTGTCCGAAAGCGCCTGGATCGGCTGGACGAATACGGCGATGAGAATCGTCGAGAGCACGCAGCCCAGCAGGAGGGTGATGAGCGCGATCGTCGCAAGCTCGATCCCCGACGCGACGATTCGGTCGGTGATCGCCGACTCGCGAACCACGATCTGCACCCAGCCGAGGGCGTGCGCGGCGCCCGAGCTGGATTCGACGATGGGAAACGTGACCTCCCGGGACTTCCCGTTGGACGGCTCCACGACGGTGACCGGCGGTCCGGGCTTTCCGGTGGAGCCGGTTCCGGGGGAAACGGCCCGCGCACCCGGGGGAAGCGTGCGGGAGGTGAAGAGTTCTTCGAACATGTTGGAGGCCCAGACGCGGCCCGTGGCGTCCAGCACCCGCGCGCCGGCAAATTCCGGGTGAGCCCTGAGGAGGACCCGGATCGACTGGTTGAGCCGCGTCTGCTCGGGCGACATCGGCTCCCGGCGCGTCACCACCTCCAGCCCGGCGTCCGCGAGGTTGGTCGCGGCGTCCCTGGCCTGGCCGAGCACCTCGCGCTCTATGTCCCGGCGCTGGCGGAGGTGGATCGCGCCGAACGCGATCGCGACCAGGATGGTGAGCACGCCGAACGCCTGGACCGTGTACGCGAAGCGGAGGGTCCGGCGGCGCTCATTGCCCTTCCGCGGACGCCGGCGCCGGTTCAGGTGCTTCGACATGGTGAGGACGTTCCCGTCGTGGCCGGCCCGGTAGCGCACCTCGTCCATCAGCTGGTTCATCAGGAAGACGCCCAGCCCGCCGCGCTTCCTCGTCTCGACGTACATCTTGAGATCGGGGCTCGCGACGTTCCGGAGGTCGAAGCTCTTCCCGAAGTCCTTGATCGCGATCGAGAAGTCGCGGCCGTTCCCGGTCACCACGATCTCGATCTGTCCGGCCTCGCCCTTGTAGCCGTGCTTGATGACGTTGGTGCACGCCTCGTCCACCGCGAGCTTGGTGTTGGCGAGCACCTTCTGAGGAATCATCAGCTTCTCGCCGACTTCCTGGACGAAGTCGCGGATCTCGGCGAGCCGGACCTCCTCCGCGGGCACGCGGAGGTGGAAGCGACGGGGCGTCATGGACCGGCCGCTCAGCTTCATCGACTCGCCTCCGCCTTCATCCGCTCGCGAGCCTCGAGCACGTTCCGCCGCGCGCTCTCGTTCAGCGGGTCGAGCACGAGAATCTGCTCCCAGTTCCGGAGGGCCTCGCGGTAGTCCCCGCTCGAGAAGGCCTCCATGCCCTTGATGTAGAGCTGCTTCACGCGGGCGTCGATTTCGGTCTTCGGGGTGGCCAGCCGGCGCTCGATCCGGTCGCGCCAGGCGCGCGCCTCCGCGTTCGACGGCTCGAGCGCGAGCGCGCGGCGAATCGACGTCTGCGCGTCGGCGTAGCGACCCTCGGTGAAGGCGCCGGACGCCGTGTGGATCGCGGTCAGAGCCTCCAGCTTCCGCGTGAGCGACGCCGACGTCTCGGCGCTCTTCACGACGATGAGCTGGAGCGAGTTCCACGCCTTGAGCGCGGCCGGATCCTCGGGATTCAGGCGGAGCGCGAACGCGGCAGCCTCGGCGGCGTCGAGCACGCGCCCGACGCGGTGGAGCGAATCCGCGCGCGCGACCGATTGTGCGACCGCGCGGTCGCGCGCCGCGCGGTACTCGGCTTCGATCGCGGCAACGCTGTCGGCGACGAACCCAGGCGGCGTCACGCCCGGCCGCACGAACCCGCGCCAGACTCCGGCCGCCTCTTCCACGTCGCCGCGGTTCAGCGCGGCGCGGGTCATGGCCGTCACCGTGGAGGCGAGGCGCCTCGCGCTCTCAACCTCCAGGTCCTGCTCCGCGCGATCCGCGATTTCGGTTCGAGCGCGCTCGGCCCGGGCGGCGAACGTCGCGTCGTCCGGCCGCTCGCGGATCAGGATCTCCCAGAGCAGGAGCGCCGCTTCGTAGTCGCCCTTGGCCTCGGCTTCCTCCGCCTTCTCGCGATCGCGCGCGACGATCGCGGCCCTATGGGCGCGAACCGTGTCCTCGGCCGCCTTGGCGAACTCGGCCCGGCGGCGGGACTCGTACTGGCTCACCGGCTCGCCCCAGGCGAGATGAAGCGCGATCTGCTGGGTCGCCTCGATTTCGCCCTGGGCAAACGCATAGTCGAAGCCGTAGCGGCGCCACTGGACGCCGAATCCCAGGATCGCGCGGCCGCGGTCCAGCCCCGCGCGCACCGCTCCGATTCCAAACCGGTTCACCTCCAGGCCGAAGCGGCTCTTCGTCCCCTCGGCGCCGGCGCGCTCGAGGTCGACGATGCCGCGGGCGGCCATGAGCTGCCCGAAACGCCACTCGGGAGACGCGAGACCGAGGCGGAACGTCCGGTCGAGCGATTCGGTCGGCCCTCCCAGATCCAGCGAGCCCGCCACCACGTTCTCGGCCGCGAACCCGATCTGCCCGCCGAGGAGCTTGGCGGGTCTGTAAGCAAATCCAAGATCGATCGACGGCGCCGCGGCCGACATGTCGCCGAGCGACTGGCTGAGCACCTTGAACGTCACGCCGGCCACGAGAGGGCCGTAGAGGTGCCGCGCGACGCTCGCCGCAAGCGAGGTCTCGCTGTAGCCGATCGTCCCGATCGGCTGGTTGGACGCGTCGTACGCGTCGATGCCCGAGGAGCCGATGCGCGCCACGCCGAGCCCGGCCGCTCCGAGCCCGGGGATCGGATAAGCGATCGCGGCCATGTCCCAGCTCGTGTCGAACTGGAGCAGGCCGTGGTGAAACAGGAAGGTCCGCTCGTCCTGGGTCGCAAGCCCCGCGGGGTTCAGGTAGATCGCCGAGGGGTCCAGTGCGAGCGCGGTCGAGGACGAGATCGCGCCCGTCGTCGGCCAGCTCCCCGGCGACGCAAGCAGCGTGGCCGTGCCGGCGTCCTGTGCGTCCGCGAAGCCGTCGCCAGCGCGACGATGGCCATCGCGACGAGCCACGCCCGGAGCGCGGTCATCGCGTCACCCCCACCTTGATCTGCTCGGCGGCTCCCGGCCCTTCGATCCGCGCGACGTAGAGACCGGGCCGCACCAGGTCTCCCTTTCCGTTCCGGCCGTCCCACGGCACTTCGTTCAAGCCACGCGTCCCGCCCGTGGCGCCCGCCTGGAGGGGGATCTCGCGCACGAGGTCGCCGAGCAGGGTGTAGATCGAGACCTTGACCGCGGCGTCTTGCGGCAGGAGATAGGAGAGCAGCACCGCCTCGCGACCCGCGTGGAACGGGTTCGGGTAACCGTGCGCCTTGGCAAAGAGCGTGAGCGTGGAGGACGTGAGGGGCGCGAACGCGAGACCGCCGCCGCCCACAACCGGGACCGGCGTGCCCGCCAGGTCGTCCAGAACCACGAGATCGCCGGCAACGGCCAGACGGAGCGCGACGTCGCGCGCGGCGGCCGCGCCCGAGACCGCGACGTCCACGTAGACCGACTCCGAGGCGGCGGTGAGCGAGAGCGGAGACGTGAGCGCGAGCGTCACGGGGTTGGTGCCGCCCGCCGCCGACTGGGCGAGGAGCGTTCCCGACGCGCTCCGCAGCGAGACCGCCGCGAGCGCGGTCGAGGGCGCGCCCGCGCCGCCGTCGATGAGCACGGTGAGGCGAAGCGTGGTCAGGTGGGCCGATGTGACGCCGCCCGGCGGCAGGACCGGGGTCACTTCGAGGGCCCACGCCCGCACGACCTGGCCCGACGAGACTTGGACCGGAGCGCCCGCGTCGATCGCGCGAATCTGGACGCCGGCCGCGGGCTCGATCACGAGAAGCTCCGCCGGCGGCGAGACGACCGAGACGCTCTCCGCGAGCGCCCACTCCGTTCCATGAACGTCGAGCGATACGGGATAGGGCTGGCTCGCCAGCGCGGCCGGGAACGCCACGGCCGGGAAGGAGAGGGTCGCCTGCGCGCCCGGGCCGAGCGCGAACGGCGCGCCCGCCGCCGTCGCGACCGCCTGCTCCACGCCGTCCGTCACGACGAGACGCGTGGACGCGGGATCGAGGAGGAACGTCGACCCGCCGTTGTTCCGCACCGCGGCCGTCAGCGCGTACGACTGCCCCGCGCGCACGGTGTCGGGCGTGACCGAGCCCGCGACGAACGCAAGCGCCGCGGGCGGCTGGGCCACGAGCGCGCCCGCGGGAACCGCCTGCGCCCGCGCGCGGCCGTCCTCCGTCCCCTGCACGTCGAGCGTGACTGGTCCCGTTCCCGGCGCGAGCGCCGAGCCGAGCGGTCCGCCCGAGAAGTCGAGATCGAGCGACGCGCCGGGGTTGAGCGCGGGCGCCGAGCCCAGCGTGAGATCGGTCGAGAGCGGCGCGCCGAGACGGAGCGTGGTCGCCGCGTCGAGGTTGAACGCGATGTCGCCCGAGTTCGAGAGCCTCACGCGCACGGGGCGCGTCTGCCCCGCGCTCACCGTGTCGGGTAGCAACGGCGCCGTCACCGCGAGCAGCGGCGGCTCGAGCACCGAGACGCTGTCGGGATCTAGGGGGATCGTGTCCGCGAACGCGAGCCCGGCCTCCGTCCCGCTCAGCTCAAGCCGGGCGCCGTAACGCCCGCGAGCGACCGCGGCGCCCACGGCGAGCGAGTCGAACGCGAGGGTCGCCGAGTCGCCGCCCGCGACCGCGGTCGCCGCCGAAAGCCCGGTCGAGAGCACGTCGCCACCCGGATGCGTGAGCACCAGCCGCGTCGCGCCCTTCGCGAGCGTGACCGCGCTGCCGCCGAGGTTCGCCACGCGGACCGTCGGTCCAAACGTGCGGGCGCGGAGATAGCGGATGGGCAGCGCGCCGCCCGGCTTGGCCGCGAACTGAGCCGCCGAGATCACCTGGAAGGAGAGCGGCGTCGGGTTCACGCCCGCGACCACGGAGCCCAGGAACGTCGCGGTCGCGGTCAGGCTCGCGTTCACCACGGTGCCCGACGGGATGCCGCCCGACGGCACGCGCACGGAGACGGTGAGCCGCGTGGTTCCGGAAGCGGCGAGCGCCGCGGGCAGCGGCGGCGTCACGCTGTTCGTGACGAAGGCTCCGGTCGAGTACGCGAGGCTCGCCGCGTCGATCGTGGCGGGCAGCGACGTGCGGTTCGTGACGTCGAAGGTGAGGCTGAGATCCGGGTGGCCCAGCGGCACCGGCGAGGGCGACGCGCTCACAGCGGCCACGCTCACGCCGGCGACGTGGGTCTGCGCGCCCGCCAGGTTGAGATAGAAGTCAAAGGGGTCGCCCGTGCCGTCGGTCCCGACCGCGCGGAGCGACGGCGCGTAGCTTCCCGGCGTGAGGCTCGGCGACACCACCACGCTCGCGAACCGGAGCGTGTCGCTCAAGCCGGATCCCAGCGCGAGCGGCGAGGCGAGCGTCGCGCTGTACGCGCCCGCGCCCGAGCCGAACGAAAGGGTCGTGCCCGCGCCGATCTGGAGCACGCCGCTCCCCGTGTTGGTGACGCCGGCCTTGAAGGCGTAGGACGCGCCCGACACCACCACGACCGGCGCGATCGATCCGCCGGCGTAGACAACCGTGGGCGGCGCCAGGTACGCGAACGGGCGGAGCCCCGACGCGCTTCCCACGCGGCTCGATGCGCGAAGGGTGTCGAGACCGGCGACCGAGGGAGCGGTCAGGATGAGCGACGCCCGCCCGTCGGCCGCGGTGGCGAGATCGAGCCCGGGAAGCGGCGAGGCGTCCGGCGCCAAGAGCGACGCGGACGTCGCGCTGGCCAGGACGAGCGATCCCGCCGGGACGAGATTTCCGTACGCGTCCCGCACGGGGCCCAGCGTGACCGTGACCGAGCTCTTCCCGTCGGCGGTCAGGGTGTCGCGCGGCGCCGCGATCGCGATCAATCCCGAGGGCGCCGCCGGCCGGACCGTCACCGGTCCCGCGCTCCCCGTGCCGCCTCCCACCCGGTCGGCATCGAGCGAGGCGAGCGCCTCGGCCACCGTGTCGGTGGCGAACGTGATGAATTCCCCGGCCGTCATCGGGCCGAACGGCGGCGCCCACGATGCAGCACCGCTCGGCCGCATCACGACGGTCGCCGTGTCGCCCACCACCAGATTCCCGTACGAGTCGACCGCGCGCACGCGCACGCGCACCGGCGAGCCCGCGATCCAGGAGAGAGAGTCGGGAAGGATCTGAAGCGCCGCGGACGCGGCCGCGCCCACCGTGGCGCGGATTCCGACCGGCACGATCGTGACGCCGCGGGCGTAGATCGAGTCCGCCGCGGGCGCCGAGGACGGCGCGCGGTAGCGGACCATGAGCGTGCCCACGCCGCCGGTCGTGCCCGACTGGGAGCCGCTGCCTCCCGAGGTCGAGCCCGTGGACTCGAGCGTCCCGAGCGCCGGCGCGCCGAGGAAGAACGTGACCGGAGTTCCGGGGGCCAGGTTTCCGTAGGCGTCCCGCGCCTGCGCGGTGACGTTCGCGGTGGCGCCGGCGGCGAGCGACAACGACGGCGGAAGCACCGCGATCGACGCGGCCACATCCGGGGTCGCCGTGGCCGTGAACAGGACCTGGGCCAGCGGCGCGAGGAGGAGGCGGGCGCGGAAGAAGTCGCTCCCCGGGCCCGCGACGGTGCCCAGGCGCGCGATATCGCAGACCGCGAAGCCGGACCCGTCGGCCACGGCGATCGAGTCGGCGGCGCCGCCCGCCACCGCGTCCACCGAGCCGTTCCCCGCCGCGACCGTGAACACGACCGACGCGCCCGGCGCCGGGTTTCCGTACGCGTCCCTCGCGCGAACCAGGAGCGGGGCCGGGAGATTGTGGTTCACGACCGCGCTCTGCGCGTCGCCCGAGACGATCGCGAGCTGGGCCGGCGCCGCGGGCGACACGACCGCGGGGCCCGTGCTCCCCGTCCCGCCGCCCACGCGGTCGGCGGCGAGCGAGACGGACTCGGCGAGCGTATCCGTCGCGAACGTGACGAACTCGCCGGCGGACAGCGCCCCGAAAGGCGGCGTCCAGCGAGCAGCGCCCGCGGGGCGCATGACGATCGTCGCGGTGTCGGCCGTCACCAGATTCCCGAACGCGTCGAGCGGCCGCACGCGCACCCGCACCGCCACGCCCGCGGTCCAGTTCAGCGAATCCGCGATGAGCTGGAGCGACGCCGTCGCGGCCGGGCTCACCGTGACGAAGATCGAATCGGCGCGAATCGAGTCGGGCGCGGCGCTCGCCGCCGCGACCATTCGCAGGACGAGCGGCCCCGGCGCCGATCCCGCGTGGAGCGTGAAATCGGCGAGGCCGCCGGGGTCGGTCGGGTCGGCCGCCGGCGACACCGAGCCGCTCCCGGCCACGACCGAGGCCCCCACGACGCCGGACGGCACGACGTTGCCGTGGACGTCGAAGAGGCGTGCCTGGACCGCCATCGAGTCCCCCGCGGCGAGCGTGCTCGACGGGGGCGCGAGCGCGATCAGGCGGTATGGAGCGCCGGCCGCGACCGCGACCGGGCCGAGCGTGACGGAGTGCGACGCGTCGTCGTGGACCTGGATCGTCAGCGGGGCGGCCAGGGTCGGCGTGAAGACCACGGTCACGGATCCGCCGGACAGGAAGACCGAATCGGGCGCCGTGGCACCGCCCGCGAGCACCACCGGGCGCAGCACGAGCCCCGAGAACGCGGGCATCGCGTTGTTGAAGGCGTCACGCGCGAAAAGCGAGAGCGAGTCCGGGAACGCCGGCCGTAAGCGGGCCGCCCGGTCCCGAGAGCACGAAGTGGTCGAGCGAGCCCGGCGCGAAGACGATCGTCGGCGCGCTGCCGAGCGGGATTGCCTTCGCCGTGGCCGAGACGATCCCCGTGCCCGCCACCGTCGCCGTCGCGCGGAAGTCGATCGCGCCGCCCGCGTCGGTGAACGCGCCGAGCGGGGTCACCATCGCCGCCACGCCGAGCACCACGATCGGAATCGAATCGGCCGGGACGCCCGCGATGGCGTGCCCCTGGCTGTCGCGGAGCGTCACGGTGATCGTGCTGCCCACGGGCCCCACCGGCGCCGGAGTGGTCGCGGCCACCGACGAGGCGGACGCGCTCACGCCGCCCGGCACGAGCCGCACGTTGGTGTTCCCCGACGCGCTCCCGCGCACCGACGTCACGCCGACGGTCGCGGTCCCGAGCACGTCGCCGCCGAAGAGCGAGAAGGAAATCGAGCCGCCGGACGCGCGGCGCTGGATCCCGGGCGTCACGGCATCCTGGTCGGCCGATGCGATCGAGCCGAGCGTGGTCGTGACCGTGTACGGCTCGCCGTCGACCACCTGGTTTCCGTTCGCGTCGTGAAGTCCCGACGCGGTCACGGTCCGCGTGGACACGCTGTCCGCGGCGAGAGAATCGGGAGAGGCGGTCACCGCGATCGCGCCCGACGGCACGCCCGCAACCAGCTGGATTCCGATCGAGCCGTTGGCCGCTCCGAGCTGAACGGAGACCGCGCCCGCGCCCATCGTCGTGCCCGCGCGCACCCAGCCGCTCACCGTGCCGCCGGGGACGGTCGCCCACTGAACTCCCGGCGTTCCCGGATCCACGTCGCCGAACGGCGTCACGAGCGAGGACGTGGCGGTGAAGTGGAGTCCGGCCGGAATCGGATTTCCGTACGCGTCGGTGACGAGCCCCGAGGCGACGAACGACGAGTCGACGCCGTCGGCCATGAGGGTGTCCGGCGACGCGGAGAGCGAGACGAGCCCGGTGGGCGGCCCCGGCGACGTGACCGAGTACGCCGACGCGGTTCCCAGGGACGATCCGGCGCCGTCCCCGTCGATGACCCGGAGACGTCCGACGCCGGCGCCCGCCTGATTGTCGGCGTAGCGCAGGTTCACCGAGTCGGCGCCCACCGAGAGGATCGCCTCGTGGATGATCGAGCCGAACGAATCGATGAAGCGGCCCGCGGGCCGGTCGGTCCAGAGAGTGAGCAGCTCGCTCGAGGTGGTCGGCGCGCGGTTTCCGAGCGCGTCGAAAACCAGGACCGTGAGCGTGGCGGGAACGCCGGCGGTCAGGGCGAGCGTGTCGGGCCGCGCGGAGATGTGATCGGCGGCCGCCGCCGCCACGTCGATCTGGCGGCGCGGTGACGATTCAAAGCCGGTCGCGGAATCCCGGACCGCGAGCCAGAACGTGCCCGAACGGCGGGCGGTGCGCGTGGCGTTCCAGGATCCCGACGTCAGCGTGAACCCGGCGCTGACGAGATCGGGGTCCGCCGGCGCCAATCCGGTCGAGTCCGCGTACCCCACGAACGTGAGCGCGCCTCCCGAGCCCGGTCCCGAGGTGATCGCGTTGCCGTCCAGGTCGAGCGCGGCGGCGTTGGCGCCGAATGGGGTCCCCGCGGTCGCGATCACGTCCGCGTTCAGGACGAGGCGCGAGTAGGCGCCGTGGGTCACCGTGATCGTCCCGGTCGAGTCGGCCCACGCGCCGCTGTCCCCGACGGCGTAGCCGGTCGCGGCCGCGGTGAGCGTGAGCACGGTCCCGATGCCGGTGGCCGGCGAAACCGTTCCAATGCCTCCGATCACGCTCCAGTGGCCGGCGATCATGCGGACCGGATTGTCGAAGCGGTCGTAGCCGCGCAGCTTCAACTGGGTCGTGTCCTCGTCGGCGCTCCGCGCGAACGAGCCGATCGGAGCCATCGAGGGACCGACCACCCGGACGTGCGTGACCACGTCCGGGATGACCGTGAGCGAGGGCGGAGCATTGAGCGGTGCCAAGCCGAGCGTGTCGGTGGGATCGCTCGAGACCGGGAACGTCGCGGTCGCGGGAGCCACGGTGCCGGCGACCGCGGCGGCTGCGCCGCCGCCGGAGCCGTACACGACGCGGATCGTATCGCCGGTCAAGAACGCGGCGCCGGACGGCGCGCCGACGTGAACCTCGAGGGTCTGGCCCGAAACCCACACGCTGTCGACCGAGGCCGGGCTCGTGACCTGGACGTACCCTGCCGCGCCGGCATCACCGATCTGCGGCGGCGTCCAGCCGGCCGGGAAGTCGAACGCAACCACGCCGCCTAGCGCGCCGTTGAAGTCTTCGGCGGCGACGTATTCCAGCGTCCACGTGCCGGCCGCGCCCGCGACCACGGAAGGACCGGGTGAGATCGTCGCGGAGCCGCTCCCAGGCGCGGCGGTCGCCGGCGTCGCGAGCGCGAGAAACGCAACGAACGCGAGAAGCGCGGCGCGTACGAGCGCGCGCGCGGGCGCTGACCCGAGGCGGGATTGGTACCGCATCGCCGAGTTTTGGCTCCGTGGTGGGAGTGTGTTCCGTTGTGCCCCAGGGACTTACCCGCCCGGCGGAGCGCAAGAGACATGCCACGGGGCGCCCACGGACCGTCACGCCACGGGTGGGCAACGCGCTGAAATTGGGAGGCTTGGAAGGCCTTGAGCGAAAAGGGGTTCGAGGGATCGCTAGCCGGGCCGGGGAGGGCCGTGCAAATTGCAATGTCCCGTGCGGATTGGCGCCGCTACGGGGGAAACCCTTAGAGCGCCGCCGAAACCTTGGCCGCCGCCGAAACCCTGACCGCCGCCGAACCGCCCGCCAAGACCCGGGTCGTCAGCGTCGCGGCCAGCGGACGTCCCCGACCACCCGGCCGGTGCGGACGCCCTCGTCCACGGCCGGCTCGCGTTCCAGCGTCTTCTTGTTGGCGAGCCCGATGAACAGGACCTGAATGATCGTGGCGAAGGCCATGAGGCCGAGCCCCACGTCGAACACTTCCTTGAGCCGGAGTCGCATCGCGTCGCTCCAGGACGCGAGCCCGAGCAGGAGGAGGCCGAGCAGGAGCGTGGTCAGCACGCCGGTCAACTTCCCGAACGCGGTCGGCTGAATGCGGACCGGCCCGCGGAAGACGTACAGATAGAACGTCCCCGCGACCAGGAGTCCGTAGCGCGACAGCATCAGCCCGGTGACCCACCACGGGAGCTCGCGCGCCACGGAGAGGGCCAGGAAGGCCGACGAGTTGAACGCGATGTCCACGAGCGGATCGAGGACGGATCCCAACCTCGACTCGGAGTGGAACGCGCGGGCGAGGACGCCGTCGATCACGTCCGTGGACGCGCTGATCGCGAAGAGCCAAACCACCACGTGCCACGCCCGCTCCTGAATGAGAAGCACGATCGCCGGGATCGACACCGCGCGGAGGAGCGTGAGAACGACCGGGAACGGGATCCGGCGCATCGGACGCTCGTCGCGCGTCGAATGGGCGATGCCCACGTGGGTCAGCACCCAGAACGAAGCGAGCAGGAGCACCGCGCTCGACGCGACGAGGTAGGACACGCCCATGCGCCGGCCGTACGCCCACGACAGGAGGAGCGCGCCGGCGAACTGGATGGCGAAGAGCAGGAGCGAGGTGGCGGCGACGGAGCGGACCAGCTCGGCGTGGCGCGGGAGCCGCTGGACCACCCGTCCGGAGATTCTCCGGACGTAGGTCACGATCGCTTGGGGCGCGTACCCCGCGCGCCGCATGTCTTTGAGAAGGTCTTCGGCGAACATCGCTACGGCACCCGGATCGACGACTCCGCCAGGGTCCGCTCACCTCCATAAACGTCCTCGTCGAGGTCGTACGTCGCGATGGTCATCGGCCGCGAGCGCCGGTAGACCAGCTGCGCCTCGACCTTGTACGGGCCCTTCTCGTCGCCCAGGGCCACGTCGTAGCGGCACTGGACGCTTCCTCCCGCCTTGATCCGGCGATCGGAAAGGATGCTCGTCGCGGTCCAGGTCTCGGCCGGCCAGTTCCCCAGCTCGTCCGCGAGAATCACGCCGAAGACGGAGACCGTCCACTCCGTGAAGGGATCGTTCTCCCAGACGATGGACCCGCCCGCGCTCAGCACGCGGATCCGGATCAGCGCCATGTGCTGGTCGTTTCCGGTCGGGAGCGAGTGGCCCCACCCGTTGTTGGCGACCGTCGCGTAGACGCGGAGCGAATCGCCGCTCTTCCCCTTCGTCGCGCGGAGCGCGATCGTGGGCGCCGAGCCGGGCCGGGCCGCCATCATCATGCTGTCGCTGAACGCGTGGTTGGCCACGCGCGGCCGCGCGGGACCCAGGTAGGAGTTCCGCCCAGGCGCGCCCGGCATGTGGCACTTCTGGCACGTCACGCCCTGCTTCGCGAACTTCGACTTCTTCCACTCCGCGTACGTCGTGCTGATCTGGACGCCGTTCTGGTTCTTGTAGTCGTGGCACGCGCCGCAGAACTCGGAGGTCGTGAGATACGGGCGTGTACTCCGAGCCGTGCGTGTTGTTATAGGTCGGATTGCGGATCGAGCCGTAGTACTTCGACACGTCGAGCGTGTAGGGAGGGATTCCCGCCTCGGGACCGGGGCCCGAGACGGCGTGGCAGTACGCGCACGCCACACCCTGTGTGGTCACCTCGCGCAGAATGTTGAAATCCTGGTTCACGAAGGCGACCGTCTCGTGGCAGGGGCCGCACTTGAGCATGGTCCCGCCGCGCGTCACCCGCAGAGACTGAAAGTACATCCGCCCGAAGAGAAGGTTCTTCGAGCGGTCGGCCCTCGAGTGAGCCGAGTCCTTCCACTGCTCGGTGATGTCCAGGTGGCAATCCTTGCAGGTCTCGGCGGGCTGGATGTTGGGATTGCCGCGAAAGAGAGGCGGAGGGGTGTACGCGAGGGCCGCCGGCGCCGAGCACAACAAGCACAAAGCGATTAGGATGCCGCCGGTCGGTCGCAAGATTTGGAAATGGTACCGCGCCCCGGGACGGAGGGTCAAGGCGCGCCGCCCGCGGGGCCGCGTGCCTTGCTGGGGCCGCGGCGGCTGGCGCGAATCACGCCCGCCGGAGCGCCGCGCGGGCGGCGGCGAGGCGGGCCAGCGGGATCCGGAACGGGCTGCAGGAAACGTAGTCCAGGCCCACCGTCTCGAAGAACGCGATCGAGGCCGGGTCGCCTCCGTGCTCGCCGCAGATGCCGATCTTCAAGCCCGGCTTGGCGCGCCGGCCGGCAAACGCGGCCCGCTGCAAGAGCGTGCCCACCCCGCGCACGTCGATCGACACGAACGGATCCTGCTTTAGGATTCCCGCGTCCACGTACTCGGGCAGGAACCGCCCGGAGTCGTCGCGCGAGTAGCCGAAGGTCATCTGGGTGAGGTCGTTGGTGCCGAAGGAGAAGAAATCCGCGTGCGCCGCGATCTCGTCGGCCAGGATCGCCGCGCGCGGGACTTCGATCATCGTCCCGATCGTATGCGGGATCGTCACCTTCGTCCGCCGCATGACCTCCGCGGCCACCTCCTCCACGACGGCCCGCTGCCGTTTCAATTCCTCGGGGTCGCCGACCAGAGGGATCATGATTTCGGGCACCACGCGTTTCCCCGCCTTCATCACCTGGGCGGCCGCCTCGAAGATGGCGCGCGCCTGCATCCGCGTGATCTCGGGGTGGAGGATCCCGAGCCGGCAGCCGCGGAAGCCGAGCATGGGATTGAACTCGTGGAGCTCTTCCACGCGCGCGAGCGTTTGTTCCAGGCGGCGGCGCCTGGGGTCGCCCTTCCGGGCGCGGCCCAGCGCGGCCATCTCCTTCTCCAGCTGTTCCCGTTTGGGCAAGAACTCGTGGAGCGGCGGGTCCAGGGTGCGGATCGTGACCGGGCATCCCTCCATCGCAAGGAAGAGGCCCTTGAAGTCCGCGCGCTGAAGCGGGAGCAGCTTGGCGAGCGCCCCGTGGAAGGCGGCGATCGGCTCGCGCCCCTCGCGGCGCTCGTGCTCCAGCTCCTTCTTCACCCGCGGCCGCTCCGAGCGGGGCGCGTCGGCCAGCTCCGCCTGAAGCCGCGCGATCCGGAGCGCGGCCTCTCTCGCCTGCTGCGCGTTCAGGATCATTGTCACGACGTGCGGAATCCGGTCGGCGGCGAAGAACATGTGCTCCGTGCGGCAGAGGCCGATCCCCTCGGCGCCCAGCTGCCTCGCGATCTTGGCGTCGCGCGGGATGTCGGCGTTCGCCCGCACCCGAAGCCTTCGCTCCTCGTCGCACCACGCCATCAGGCGCTCGAAGCACTGATAGAGCGGAGACTGCGCGGGTTTCAGGCGGCCCGTGAGCACGCGGACCACCTCGGAATCCGACGTGGGAACGTCGCCGAG
The DNA here is from genome assembly GCA_963740415.1 of Candidatus Eiseniibacteriota bacterium. Lineage (GTDB taxonomy): Bacteria > Eisenbacteria > RBG-16-71-46 > SZUA-252 > SZUA-252 > WS-9. Next base: position 563,961 of record CAVUEC010000013.1, on the reverse strand, counting down.
CAGGACCTCGCCCTTCGACCCGTCGAGCGAGAGGAACGCGCCCTCGCGGAGCGTTCGCGTTCCGATGCGCAGGGTCTTCGCGCTCTCGCTGATCTGAAGCGCCGAGCAACCGACCACGCAGCACTTCCCCATGCCCCGCGCGACCACCGCGGCGTGCGAGGTCATGCCGCCGGTCGCGGTCAGAATTCCCTGGGCCGCGTGCATCCCCGCGATGTCGTCGGGAGACGTTTCCGCTCGGACCAGGATCACCCGCTCCTTCGCGCCCCGCTTCGCGGCCTCCTCCGAGGTGAACACGATCGCGCCCGCCGCCGCGCCCGGCGATGCCGGGAGGCCGGTCGCCACCTTGTCGTGCTTCCGGCGCGCGGCGGGATCGAGCACCGGGTGGAGCACCTGATCCAGGTGGTCCGGCTCCACGCGCTCGATCGCCTCGCGCTTCGCGATCAGCCCCTCCTCCACCATTTCCACGGCGATCCGAAGCGCGGCGATCCCGGTGCGCGCCGCGCGCCGGGTCTGGAGCATGAAAAGCCGGCCCTCTTCGATCGTGAACTCGAAATCCTGGACGTCGCGGTAGTGACGCTCGAGGCGCGACGTGATCTCGCGGAGCTGGGCGAAGGCCTCGGGAAGCTCGCGCTCCATCTCCTCGATCGGCCGGGGCGTGCGGATCCCCGCGACCACGTCCTCGCCCTGCGCGTTGAGCAGGTACTCGCCGTAGAAGCGCGGCTCGCCGCTCCCGGGGTCGCGCGTGAACCCGACCCCGGTCGCCGAGGTGGAGCCCAGGTTTCCGAAGACCATCGCCTGCACGGTGACCGCGGTGCCCACCTCATCGCCGATTCCGTGGATGCGGCGGTAGTGGACCGCGCGCTCGCCGTTCCACGAGCGGAACACGGCGTCCCGCGCGCCCGCGAGCTGCGCCCGCGAATCCTGTGGGAACTCGACGCCGATCTCGCGACGAACGATCGCCTTGAACTTCTCGACCAGCCCGCGCAGGTGCTCGGGCTTCAAATCCACGTCCAGCTCGACACGCGCCCGCGCCTTGGTCCGCTTGATCTCGGCCTCGAAGCGCGCGCGGGGAATTCCGAGCACGACGTCGGAGTACATCTGGATGAAGCGGCGGTAGCTGTCGTAGGCGAAGCGGGGGCTTTGGCTCCGCTCTCGAAGTCCCTCCACCGTTCGATCGTTCAGGCCGAGATTGAGGACCGTGTCCATCATTCCGGGCATCGAGAGCGGCGCGCCCGAGCGGACCGAAACGAGAAGCGGATTCTCGGGGTCGCCGAGACGGCGGCCCAGGTAGCGCTCCAGTCGTTTCAGTGCCTGGTCTTCTTCGTGGAGGATCGAGTCGAGGAGGCGGCCACCCGCTTCAAAGAACTGCCGGCAGGCGGCGGTCGTGATCGTGTAGCCGGGAGGGACCGGGACCCCCGCGTTGGTCATCTCCGCGAGTCCCGCTCCCTTCCCGCCTAGCAGGTCGCGCATCCGCGCGCTCCCCTCGGCGCGGCCGTCCCCGAAGAAGTAGACGTGCTGCACCCGTTCGATCGTCGGGTTCGCGGCCGAGCCGGGCGCCGGAACGACGTCGGTCTTGGACGCGCTCATCCCTGGCCCCCCGTCTTCAGGCGTCCACTCGCGTCCAAGCCTTCGATAAGGGCAACCCCGCATATTTCGCCTACGTCGATCCCCGCAGCGTTCCGGATCCGCTCGCCCGCGTGCTTGGCCAACGCCTTCCGCTCCGCCTCGCCGATGACGCCGAGCGCTTCGAGCGTGGACGGTCACCGCGGGCCCCAGCGCGCGCCGGGATCCGTCCTCGATCTTCACCGCGATCCCGATCCCGCGCTTCGGGTCTCCCGTGGCGTGCACCCCTTCGGCGCCCGCCTTCGTCACGAGACCCGGCACCGCCTTCATCAAGAGTGTGTCCAGCCGCCCTTCGCCAGCGACGAGATCCGGGTGGGCCCGCATCGCGTCGCGGATCATGGCGAGCGCGGGAAGATCGTGGCCAGCGCGGTCCACGCCGCCCACCAGAAGCGCGAACGCAAACGCAAGCGTCCGCACCGGCATCCGCGGCGTCGGCGCGCTGCAGCCGTCGATGGCGGGGGTGGCGTCGGCGAACTCCTCGCCGACCAGCTCGGCGAAGCGCGCGAAGATGTTCCGCTGCACGGGGTGGGCGGGATCGGTGTAGTTCTCGACCGGCGCGCCGAGAAAGCGCGCCATCAGGAGCATCCCCGCATGCTTGCCCGAGCAGTTGTGCCGGATCGGCGTGGGCGCCTCGCCCCGCGCCTCGAGCGCGGCGGCGGTCGCCTCGTCGTAGGGAGGGTGCGATCCGCAGCGGAGCGCGGATTCGTCCACGCCGGCCGCGGCCAGGATCGTCCGCGCGATCGCGGCGTGGCGATCGGTGCCGCTATGGGAACCCGCGATCAACGCGAGCGCGTCCATGCCCAGCCCCGAGCGCGCGAACGCGCCCGACTCGACGAGGGGAAGCGCCTGGAAGGGCTTGAACGCGGAACGGGGAAAGATGTGGAGATCGGGCTCGCCGGCCCACGCCAGGACGCGGCCGCGCGAGTCCGCCACGGCCACGTGGCCGCGGTGGACCGACTCGACTTCGCCCCCGCGCAGAACCGTCGCCAGCGGCGACGCGATCTTAGCGATCGATTTGGGCCTTCTGGAGCTTGCCGCTGTAGTCAACGTAGACCGACTTCCACTCGGTGAATGCGTCGATGACGGTCGGGCCCCCCTCGCGGTGCCCGTTCCCGGTCTCCTTCACGCCGCCGAAGGGCAACTGCACCTCGGCGCCGATCGTCGGTCCATTAATGTAGGTGATTCCGGCCTCGATGTCGCGGATCGCGCGCATCGCGCGGTTCACGTCGCGGGTGTAGATGGAGGAGCTGAGCCCGTAAGGAGTCGCGTTCAGGACCTCGATCGCCTCCTCGAAGGACGAAACCGTGATGACGGAGAGCACGGGGCCAAAGATCTCCTCCACGGCGATCCGCATCTTGGGAGTCACCCCGTCGAAGATGGTCGGCTTGTAGAAATGCCCCTCCCGGAGCGAGCCCTCCTCGGCGGGACTCCCGCCGGCAACCACCTTTGCCCCTTCCTTCTTCCCGATCTCGACGTAGGAGTGGACCTTGTCCCGCTGGCCGCGGTTCACCACGGGGCCAACCTCCACCCCCGGCTCGAGTCCGTCGCCCAGCTTGAGCTTGGACGCCTTCTCGGCCAGCCGCGACACCATCTCGTCGTGAACCTGCTTCATCACGATGAGACGGCTAGTGGCGGTGCAGCGCTGGCCGGTGGTCCCGAACGCGCCCCAGAGCGCTCCCTCGACCGCGAGGTCGAGATCGCCGTCCTCCATCACGATCTGGGCGTTCTTTCCGCCCAGCTCGAGCGAGAGCCGCTTGAGCGCGCCCGCGGTCCGCTCGGCGATCGTCTTCCCCACTTCCGAGGAGCCGGTGAAGGAGATCATCTTCACGTCGGGGTGCAGGGTGAGCGGAACGCCCACCGCCGTGCCTCCGCCGTGGACGATGTTCAGCACGCCCTCGGGAACGCCGGCCTCCATCAGAACCTCGACCAGGTGGTGGGCCGAGGCAGGCGTGTCGGTGGCCGGCTTGATCACCACGGTGTTCCCCGCCACGAGAGCCGGGAAGATCTTCCAGGAAGGGATCGCCATCGGGAAATTCCAGGGCGTGATCAGCCCGCAGACCCCGAGCGGCTGCCGGATCGACATGGCGAACTTGTTCGGAAGCTCGGAGGGGACCGTCACGCCGAAAAGGCGCCGCCCCTCGCCGCCCAGGTAGTAGGCCATGTCGATGGCCTCCTGGACGTCGCCCCGCGTCTCGGCCAGGACCTTCCCCATTTCCCGGGTCATGATCCTCGCCAGCTCTTCCTTGCGTGCGCGGAGGATCTCGGCGGCCCTGTAGATCAACTCGGCGCGGCGCGGCGCCGGGGTCACCTTCCAGGCGGGGTAGGCCTTGGAGGCGGCGGCCACCGCGGCGTCCACGTCCTCCTGGCCCGAGTCGGGGAACGTCCCGACCAGATCGGAAGGACGCGCGGGGTTCCGGTTGTCGAACGTCCGGCCCGACCGGGCGGGGATCCACTTCCCGCCGATCAGGTTGAGGTAGCTCTTCGGGGTGGATTCCGGCCCGCGAGCTTGCGGCGGCGGCCGGGGCGGGGACCGTTTGGGGATTCATGACTCCTCCGGGCCGCCTATCCGCCGAGTCCGATTGGGGGAGGCTTGCGGCCTACTTGATGATGACGAAATGGCCCTTCTTGGGCGTGCGCCCGTCGGGCGGATGAACCGAGTACATGTAGATGCCGGAAACGACCGTGTTGCCGCCCTCGTTTTTCAGGTCCCACGCCAGCTCCCCGGACTGCCCGCCGGGACTCGAGTTGGGGTCCTGGATGAGCGTTCGTATGAGCTCCCCGGACGACGTGTAAATGCGGACGGTCGACCCCGCGGGGAGGTGGATGAAATGTATCCGCCGCTCGGTCGGGGAGGGGTCCCACTGAGCGGATCCCTTGTACGGATTCGGGACGACGGCCACCTGCTCCAGATTGTCGGCGGGCGGTGTGGCCGCGGCCAGCGAGACGATCTGGGAGCTGTCGATGGGACTCTCGTAGAAGTCCGCGTTCACCTGGCGGACGGTATCGATGGACGTGACCGCGTAGGTCAGCTTGAACCCGACCATGGCCCCGGTGTCGACGTAGATCCGGGCTGAGGTGTCAGCGTCGGCCGGATTACCGGGCGGGTAGTTGAGCCGGTAGGTTCCGTCGGGACGCCTGTTGCCGCTGAACCCCTTGAAGAAGACCCCGGTCCCGTGAACACGAAGTCTTGGACGTTACCTTGCGCACAGGGCTGCTGGTTATCGAGGCAAATCGAGGTGACGGTGTCCCGGGCCTTCCACTGCCCAACGACCTCGAGCTGGCCGGGCGAGATCCCTTCGATGGACCGCCGTACCCTGTAGCCCTGCCAAAGCGGTGTACACACGAGCGTGGTATCAGGAACCGAGCAGGTCGTATCGGACTCGGCGCTGGGACCGTCCCAGACCAGGAAAACGAATGTACCGGTCGCGTTGGCGGCCAGGTTTCGGTTCTGGGTCGTGGCGGCGAAGTAGTAGGCCTGGACGCCGGTTGGACTCTTTGGAAACGGGATTTGGGCCGACGCCCGGATGGGTGTCAAGGCAATCAGGAGCCCGGCGATTCTCGCCAAGTTATTATTCAACATTGACTTGTACGACATTAACCTCCCTCGCGACGGGGGCGGCCCCGGCAGCCCGCCGTTTTGGTGTATCATTATGGTGCTAGGGGGGGTGCCGCTGCGGTCAAGGCTCGGTGGATAGCCCCACCGGATTGGTCCAGACGCCGAAGCGGTCCTGGTTCCAACCTGGGCGCAGACTAGGTTCCAAGTGCTGATCTGTCAAGGCATTTTTGAACAGTAGGCCCTCCCCAAAAGTTCCAAAAATCCCTTGACACTCCGACCCCTCTCCCTGTATACTCAATCAGGTAAAAAAGCGGGGACTGATTTCCCGATTCCGAGAACTTACATCGCTTTAGCTCGATTCCAATCATGCTAGCGTAAGGAGGTGATTAGGCTCTTACTGTCGTCTACCTTATCCTCTTTGGGGTGTCTTCTCGCTTTTACCTGCGTTGGAGAGGAGATGAAAGGGATGAAGAAATTACTAGGCGTCATCGGAATTCTGGCGCTCGCGGCCGCGCTGCTTCCGGCCCAGGGGTATGCGGACTATCGTGGTTCGTATGCGCCGCTAACGAGCGTCAGCGGTTTTGTCAACGGGACCGAGCAGGCGGCACATCGTCCCATCGATGCGGACGGGCTCATGGCGTTCCCGGTCGACGGGAGGCTCGTCGAAGAGTGGTTCGCCTTCTCGACCCGGAGCTTGGTTCCGGGGCACGAGTCGGTCCGGTCGATCTGGCTGCACTTGAACGCTGCACAGTCGGCCTACTTCGCCGAGTTGCTGAACGACCCGGCCGCGAACATATCCTATTTTGACCCCGCATGGAGCTACGACGGCCGATTCCTGGCCTACGTCCAGAGCAACGCGGACGGTACGGGCCAGGCCATTTACGTTCAGGAGTACTTCGTCAACGACGATTTCAGCACGGCCGGTAACCCGGACGGGACGTATCCCCCCGGCGAGGGTGCTGAGTCCCCCGTTGGGTCGCCGATTCTGGTCTCGACGGCAGGCAATCCACGCCACCCGAATTGGCAGCCGGGCACCCACACGCTGGCTTTCGACTCCAATTCCGCCGGAAGCCCGGACGTCTATACGATCGATGTCGACACGGATATGGGCACCGTCTCGAACCTGACCCGCCGCACGTTCAACGACCAGAAGGCGGAAGTGAACCCGAGCTGGTCGCCCAACGGTCACGAGATCGCTTACTCGACCAACAAGTTCGGGCCGAACGTTCTCGAGATCATCGACGTGAACCTCGTGTCGTCGGCTCCTGGCTACACGCGTCTCGCCGAGTTCAACTTCAACGGGACGGTGTCGCACAACAATCCCGATTGGAGCAGCGACGGCGGGACAATCTATTACGACGCTCCTGGCTCCGAGGATCCGAACGGCCTGACGACGATTTGGAGCCTCAAATTGGCGACCGGTGCCAAGTGCGAGATCAACCTCGACGCCTCGCGCGCCGATGCGGATCCGGACGTCTCGGGTGTTTTGGTGCAGACCAACGACCACATTCCGTTCAACTACTTCATGTTCACGTCTCAGGCCGCAGGTTTGGGCGTGAACATTTGGCGCGCGAACTCGACCAACACCTGCCTCCTCCCGTTGGCGATGGGCGTCGCAACCCGCCCGGCGACCATGGATTTGAACGACGAAACCACTACGACGTTCCAGACGATCATGAACTTCCCGCCTGAGACGCGTGACGCCGGCTTCGCGTGCTATTTCCCGAACGGAAGTGGCGTCAACTACCAGACGACCCTGGCACACGGGGGGTCGATCGTCTCTCCCCCGGGCAAGGACAGCCTAAAGCCGCGTAACAGCATCGTGGCGTGTCCGACGCTCTTGGGTTTGGCGGCCCCGGGTCACCCCGACTTCGGGTCTCCATTCCCCGATTGCTATGACAGCCTCTCTAAGGGCCTGACGGACTCGCTCCGCCTCGTCTGCAACTGGGACTTCCGGGCGATCGCCGACCGCATCGTGGCGCTGGGCTTGGTTGCCAAGATCGTTCCGATGAAGATGACGGCCTATTCGACCGGGACCGGCCGCAGCTTCCAGGGCTTCGCATACATGAAGCTCACGGAGAGCAGCCTCCCCTCAGCGGGTGTTGCGCTCCTCGGCAACTCGCCGAACCCGTTCAACCCGGTCACCAAGATCCGCTTCTCCGTGACGAAGTCGGGCAACTACACCCTCCGCCTCTACAACGTCCAGGGCGCTCTCGTGAAGACGGTTGCCAGCGGTCACTACGACGTGGGCGTGCACGAAGCGGCGTGGGACGGCAGGACGACCAACGGTGGCAAGGCGGCGTCGGGCGTGTACTACGCCAAGATGTCCGGTTCCACGAACGAGGGCTCGTCCGGAATCAAGCTGGTGCTCGCGAAGTAACCAGCTGAGCAGCTCGAACTACCGAGGCCGCAGGGCGCAAGCCCTGCGGCCTCTTCGTTTGGGGTCAACGCACGTCGGGTTGGGTGCGGGGCTTCCCCGAAGCGGCGGGAGGGGCGCCGCATGGCCCCGACGGCAGCTCGTCGTCAGGGCAGCGTCGGTGAGGCGCTCACGTAGCCGTAGGCGGCGGTGAGGACCCGGATCGCGTCGTCGTCTCTCAGGAAGTAGAGCGGGAACGAGAGGACGACGATCCGGCCCACCGAGCTGTTGGGGTCGAAAGCGGTCGACCCACCGTAGGTCCCGGTGGGCGCGATTGGGGTTGGGCGGTGTGCCTGCACCCGGACGCCCGCGACCATGCCCTCGCGCGGCGACAGCCCGCCCTCCTCGTTGATCCCTACGCGGGCTCCGTGGTAGGTGAGGACCGGCTCGGCGACCGGCCTCATCGGGTCCTCGGGCGCGAACGACCCTGGATCGGGCTCACACCCGAAGTCCACGGCCATGTTCCAGCCGTCCACCGCCGGGAGCCCGGGCGACAAGTTTGTGTTGGGACTACCCGGCGGCACGGTCGACGTGCTCCATTTGGCCCCGCTGCCCGGATCGCCGCGGTCGACCTGCGCGTTCTCGAACCCCGCCGCCGCTCCCGCGGGTGTCGCATAGGCCGCGATGAAGTCCCGGGCGCCCATCGTCCGAAGTCCCTGGTCGCTGGGCCGCGCCCCGTCGATGCCCATGTAGTTCCTTGAAAAGTAGGCGAGCGTGTACGCGTTGCTCCCCACGTCGAGGCCGGCACAGATTCCCTGGGATAGGTTCGAGTACAGGGTGGAGCGCGGCTCGCAGGTATTGGTCCCGATCGACATCCCGCTGAGGATCAGCGTGCCGCCCGCGCGCAGGTAGCCCGCCAGCGCGGAGTAGTTCCCTCCGACCAGCGTGTTGTAGAGGGCCGTCGGGGACGCCACGCCGTTGTTCAGGTCCACGTTCCAGATCACGGTGGAGTAGCGCGCCAGCTCGCGAAGATCGGGCGGCTTTCGTCCCACCACGTCGCTCTGGCCCACCAGAAATGTGTCCCATTCGGTGTAGGGCACGCCGAGTCGCGGCAACAACGTCAAGGTCCACCAATCCGTCTCCTCGGCATCCGATGGAAAATTGCCAACCCTCATCGGAACCGCCCCCGGAGCCTGTGAATCGTCCACGTAGAGCACCTCGCGCGGCGCGCCCGGATCCTTGAATGCCGCGTGAACGATATAGAGCGGAACGACGGCGTTGGTGACCAGGCCCTCGTCGTCGACCGCGCGGACGTAGAGCGTGTGGGAGCCCGCCGTGAGCCGCGCCGGTGTGAACGCGGCGCTGACGTTGGCCAGGCTCAACGCGGGCAGCGTCGAGGTGTCGTCGAGCGCGTAGGTGTATCCCGTCACGTGTCCGCCGTAGCTGTCCGCCGTGGCCGACCAGGAGAACGTGACGGTCTCCCCTTCCATGAGCTGGAGCGCGGGCCGCAGCGGATCCACGGGACCGGGCGACGAGGGAAGCGGCCTAAGCAGCACGTCCGCCGTGACCGTGAGCATGGGCGAAGGAGCGCGCGGCGGAGGCGAGTTGTCGACCACCGTGAAGTGGCGGATGTTCCGCCCAAACTGGAGTGACCGCTCCGCCGCTCCCGCGACATCGACGGCGCGTTCCGCGAAGACGTACTCACCCGCGGGGATCGCGCTCGAACCGCTTCTTGAGTCCGCGCACGCCCACCCAGGTCCAGTCGTCGTATGGCGGCGGCAACGTGCGCGCGCTGGCGCGGTTGATGAGGCCCACGTAGGCCGCGTCGTCGAACGGAGGCAGGGCGGGATGTCCCGCCTCGAGCGAGGTGGCGACACCGAGCAGGAGGTACTCGAAGGAGTCGACGGCGGCCGTGCCGCCGGTTGCGCTGCCGTCGGGATCCGTTCCGGCCCATTCGAAGGTGAAGGTGGTGGGCACGATCGGGTTGAAGGTGGCCGGTCCCCTCACGATCTGGGACGTCGGCGGGATCGTCTTGGTCGAGAACACGCGCTTGGCCGGGGACTTGTCAAAACGCCCCGTGTTGTCGACCGCGGAGATCATGAACGCGTGGACCGCCGAGGCCAGAACCGGATCCACGGCGAACGTGAGGGTGGTGTCATGGGCGGCCGTCCCCCGCCACTGGGTTACGGGGAGCGTGGTGTCCGCGTCGGTCGCGAATCGAAATCCGGTTACCTCGCCGTCCTGGTCCGTCCCGCTCCAGTAGAGATGCACCCGAAAGTACGTGGAGTCGTTCTGGACCGGCGCGTAGGTCAGCTCGGTTTCCGGGTCGAGGGCCTCGCCGTGCGGCGGCTTGACCGAATCGGCACAGCCCGTGGCCCACGCCGCGGCAAGCGCCAAGGGAAGAATCCACCGGGCCCTGCGGGTCAATCGATCATCCACCCATTTGCCGGCCAACGGTAGGAGGGGGGGAAAGCACAGGGCTCCCGGCGCTTAACCGGGAGCCCCGCTCACAGAGATTCTAACGCCGCGCGCCGGGTTACGGCAGCGTCGGCGAGGCGTTTACGTAGTTGAACGCGTTCGTGATGACCTGGATCGCATCCGCGTCCTTCAAGAAGTAGAGCGGGAAGGCCAGGTGCACCATCCGCCCCAGCGAGGCCTTCGGGTCGTATAGGGTGGCGCCGGACGTGCCGATGCTGTGGGACTGCATCTGAATCCCGACGACCATTCCCTCTCGGGGCGAGGCTCCCCCGCTCTCGGTCACGCCGACGTTGGCGCCGTGGTAGCGGTAGATCGGGAGCGCGATCGCCGCGCCGGGAACTTCCGGCTGGAAGACCGCGCCCGAGTTCACCTGGCATCCGAAGTTCGCCGCCATGTTCCACCCATCGACGGCCGGGAGACCCGGCGAGCTGTTGGTGTTGGGGTCGCCCGATCCGGGATAGGTAATCCACTTCGCGCCGCTTCCAAGCGAGCCCCGGTCCACTCGGAGCGAATCGTAGCCGGCGGCGATCCCGGCCGCCGTGGGATAGGCCGAAATGAAGTCCCGCGCGCCGAGGGTGCGCAGTCCTTGATCGTTCGGCAGCGCACCGTCAATCCCCATGTAAATCCGCGGGAAGTAGGACAGCTTGTACGCGTTGCTCCCAACCTCGAGGCCAAAGCAGATCCCGCGCGAGACGTTCCCGTACAGCGTCGAACGGGGCTCGCAGGTATTGCTGCCGATCGACATTCCCGTCAGGATGAGCGTGCCGCCGGCGCGCAGGTACCCCGCCAGCTCGCTGTAAGCCCCTCCCACCAGCGTCTTGTACAGGCCCGTGGGCGACGCAACGCCGTTGTTCAGGTCGACGTTCCAGATGATGGTTGTGTAGCGCGCGAGGTCCCTCGGCTCGGGCGGCTTTCGCCCTTCCACGTCCGATGAACCGACCAGATACGTATCCCATTCCGTGATCGGCACGCCAATGTGGGGAAGAAGGGTGAGAGTCCACCAATCCGTTTCCTCGGCGTCGGATGGGAAGTTCCCAACCCGGTTCTGAATGGCGCCGGGCGCCTGGGAATCGTCGACATAAAGCACTTCACGCGGCGCACCCGGATCCTTGAAGGCTGGGTGGACGATGAGGAGCGGAATGACCGCGTTGGTCACAAGCCCGCCGTCGTCGATCGCTCGCACGTAGAGGAAGTGGTTCCCTGGCGCGAGGTCCTTGGAGGTGTACGTCACGCCCGTATCCAGCAGTTGCAGGCCCGGGAAATGGCTGGTGTCGTCCAGGGCGTGCGTGTAGCCGACCACTTCGCCGCCATAGGCGTCCGCAGTCGCGCTCCAGGAGAAGCTGATCGTCTCACCCTCGAAGACTTGAAGGGACTTGCGGGGGGCGTCGTCGGGACCGGAGGTGGACGGCAGGGCCAGAGTGAGCACGCTGCTATTGACGGTTAGCAAAGGACCCGGATTTCTCGTGCTGACCGTGAAGTGGCGCATGTTCCTGCCGAACTCCAAGTTCTTCTCCGTGGCGCCGGCGATGTCCACCGCGCGCTCGGCGAAGAAGTACTCGCCCGGGGTCGCGTTCCGGAACCGGTGTTTCAGCTCGTGAATTCCGATCCACTTCCAGCCCGAGTAATCTCTCGGGGGCGTTCCGACCGGAAACGCAAAGTCCGGAGGGAGCGATGGCCCGGTCGACTGATTGATCAGCGTCGTGTAGTACGTCTGGTCGTAGGCCTGAAGCGCGTCGTCGCCCGTCTCTCCCACCGAGCCGATGAGCAGCAGCTGGTACTCAAACGAGTCGACCGGCGCCCTGCTCCCTGTCTCACTGCCGTCCGGATCGATGCCCGACCACTCGTACGTGAAATTGGGGCCGACCACCGGATTGAACGCGGCGGGCCCGCGCTCGATCCTCGAGGTGGGCGGATCGGTCTTGGCCGAGAAGACACGTAAGGCCGGCGTGCGGTCGTAGCGTCCGCTGTTGTCCAGCGATGAGATCATGAAGACATGCCGCCGCACCTGCTGCACCGGATCCACCAGGAACGAGAACGTCGTGTCTTTGGCCGCGGTCGTGTGCCACTGGGTGATCGGAAGCAACGTGTCGGCGTCGGTGGCGAAGTAGAACCGCACCACCTCGCCGTCCTTGTCCCACCCGTTCCAGTAGAAGTGCACCCGGAACGTGGTCGTATCGAACTGGATCGGGGCGAAGGTCAGCTCGGTCTCGGGGTCCTGGGCGCCAGGCGGAGGCGGAGGCGAAACCGAGTTGGAGCACCCAACCAGGTAGGCGCCCCCCAGCGCCAGCAGAACGGAAAGGACCACTGGGAAGACTCGACGCATCGGCACCGGTGACTCCTTCTTCCTCGGCAAGGTCAAGGTCTTGGGGACGGCAAGTTAAAGGTTACCTCGATTTGTCCATCCGGAAGCGGCGAGAAGATGCCGGCCCGGTCGATCACGCGAACCTTCACGGAATGGAGCGGGCCTGGGGAAAGAGCCCGGAACACGCGCTCGGGCACGATGGCGAACTGCTGCTGGCCCCCGATGGAGAGCGTGAGTGTGTCGTCCACCCTCACCTCGGCCTGCGTGGCCAAGCCGTCCTCGAAGTCCTCTGAAACCCAGGTGACCAGCTTGCAGGCCTCGGGGCCAAACGGGTCGGTGGCATCCACGTCGGCCACGGTATCGCTGACCGCCACACTCTTGAGGATGGGCGGGAAGTTGCAATTGAAGACGAACGACGCGGGCGTCCCGTCGGCTCGCGCCGAGCAGTCGCGGGATGCCACCTGCGCGATCATGTCCGTCCCGGCGTCCAGCGAATCGAGGATCAGGGACACGAATCCCGCGGGACCGAGAATATCGGGATTGTTGTTGTTGAACCGGATGAGCGACGGCGTGGTCGTCAGGACGTCCAGGAACCCGATGTTGTAGGGCTCGTTGTTGTTCCTCGTCCCGGGTCGCAGCAGGAAGGACCAGCCGGTCATGCATCCGCTCGGGTTGCCGCCCGGATCCGGCTCGCATCCGCCGTGGTCATCCTCGCCGTCCCACTCCCACCAGACCGTGGACCGGTAGGGCACCGTGTCACCGGGCGCGAACGTCCCCACGATGTTGATGAGCTGCCCGTGATAGTAGGGCTGGAGGTAGTGCCCGACCGGGGTGCCGTTCTTGGGGAGGAACCAGGTTTCGGGATCCTGATTCACCACGAACTGGTACTGGGTCCTTCCGATCGCGTTCGCGTTGTCGACGGCGGTCACGGTCATCGTGTAGAGGCCGCTGACGAGCGTGGTGGACGTCGGCTGTGATGGATCGTTGAAATACGCGAACGAATCCGGAGACAGACTGCTCTGGAACGTCCCGACGTTGAACCGGTACCGGGTCACCACGCCGTCCGGGTCGCGGCCGAACCAGCGGATCACGAATGGCGTGTGGTCGCAAATGGTATCGATGTTCCCGTCGGTGCGCGGGACAAGCGGAGGCGAGTACGTCACGGACGGCGACTCGGTGCCGGCGCTGAAGCTCCGCTTGTTGAAAATGGTGAGCGAGGGATCCTGCTTCCCAAGATTGTCGACGGCGCGGACGTAGAAGGTGTGCGGCTTCGCGTTGCCGGGGTTGGTCCCGATGCCGCCTGCAAGCTGGGTCGAGTCGTTGACGGTCAGCTCGAAAATGCTGTCCGTCTTCGTCGTGAACCGGAACGCTCCGAAACTGGAATCGTCCCAGGCCCAGAGGAAACCGACGACGTAGCCGTCGGAGTCTTCCCCGCGCCAGTAGAGGTGGATCCGGTAGGAATACCCAAGATTCGAGTCCACGGTCGTATCGACCGGCGCGCCTACAAGGAAGGTCTCGGGCGGCCGATTTCGGTCCACGCGCAATGGGTCCTTGGCGCAGGACAATAAGATCGCCCCCAGAACGGAGAGCAACCCCATAACAGCCAGAGACCGCCAGATTCCTGGCGATGACATGAAACTCCTCATGGATATAGGGTTAGGCGCCGGCAGGCATTTGGGTGCGTGTTTGGGGACAAGCAGAAACTAACAGCCGGGCCCCCCCCTGTCAACGCCATTTTCGGGGGGTCCGCCAAGGGGGCCTTCGCTCCGCTCCGTTTTCGGCGGGTCCGCCAAGGCACATTGTGTCCCTTCGCTCAGACATCGGCCCGCCTCATTCGGCCGCGGTGGTCATCAACCTTGGCGGGGCCGGCGGACCGAAACTCGCTCTGGGGACACAATGTGCCTTGGCGGACCCGCCGAAAACGGAGAGGGCCGCCGGGTTTCCCCGGCGGCCCTTCCGAACTTCTCGACAACTGCTTGAAGCGAGTCTTACTTCACGAGCACCAGGTTGTTCGGTGCGTGGACCGACTCCCCGTTCGGGAAGACGATCTTGTAGAAGTAGACACCGCTCGCGAGCGGGTTGCCGTCGCTCTTCTTGCCGTTCCAGCGAACTTCGTTCGGACCCACCGTCACGTTGGCGTGCAGCGTGCGAACCAGCTGTCCACCCACGTTGAAGATCCGGACCTCACCCTTGCCCGCCTGCGCGCTCGAGAAGCGGATCGCGGTCTGCGGGTTGAACGGGTTCGGGAAGTTGCCGTTGATCTTGTTGATTCTCGGAGCACCCTCTCCACCCTCTCCCACGTCGACGCCCGTTGCAAGCGCGCCAGCCTGGATCGGATAGAGCGGACCCCACGTTCCGGTCACGAATCCGGCCGCCTGCCCATTCCAATCAGCCTGCATCAGGGCGAGGGTCGTTCCGGGGCTCGGGCACGGCCAGCACTTGCCAGTATCGGCCGGTGCGGACGTACGAGCGCCGCGGCAGCTCGTGAGGAACTTGTACATGACGCGCATCCGGTTTTCGACGCCGGACCGCGTGTAGTTCGCGTTCGTCGTGCCGTACGCCGGATCGCGGATGAACTGAATCGAGAAGCCGTAGGTCAGGGCCTTGTTGCGGTCCTTGTCCGTGACGGCATCACGCTCGGACATACGCGCGATACCCGCGATCTGCGAGTTCGGATAGAAGACCGCCGAAGCCGCATCCGCGGAACCGACCTTCACCAGCGCATCGAACTTGTTCGGACCCGGGCAGCCGCCGTCCACCGGGTAGGTGTACGTGTTGGCCGCGGCCAGGGCCGGGCCGGCGCTCGCGGCCGCGAAGCGGTCGTCGATCGTCGGGTACGGCGTGGTCGTCGAGCCTGCCCACGCGTTGGTCACAGAAGCAACGCCGAACACGTTGGTGGCGAGGCTCTGCTGCAGCGTGGTCACGACGCCCGTCGTGTTGAGAAGCGTGTTCATCCCATCGTCGCCGCTCATGAAGATGCAGCGGTCACCCTGGTTGGACCCGGTGTCCTTGGCCCACCACTGCTCCGCCAGCGTCGCATCCTGCTCGTTGAACTCGCTGATGGTGCGGGTGTGCGACGAAGAAATGAAGATCTTGTACCAGGACGCCAGAGAGTCGGCGATCGGGTACTCGGTGTAGTTCGGAATGAAGTTCGACAGACGGTCCGGACGCTGGCCCGGGAGCTCATGGCCGCCGAAGTGATTCGCGGTCGTGACGCTACCCAAGTCGCGGTACCGGTCGCTGCGAACGCCCAAGCCACGGAGCGCCTGGACAACCGGATCGTAGCCGAAGGCCCAGCCCGTGTAGACCTGGTCCAGGTTCAGCACGTCCGCGTCGGTCTTTCCGGCCAAGAGCGAGCCGGCCGGTCCGGCCGCGTAGACGCTCGGGAGGACGCGCCACTCGATGATGTCCGGAGCCTTGTTGGAGCTGCCCGGCAGGGTCGGAAGATCTTCCACTTCGCGGGCGAGCGCGTCGGACGAGAACTGGTAAGACGTTCCGCCGTTGATGTCGACGCCCTTGAAGTAGTACTGCATCCGGGTCCCAGCGGGGAGGAACGAGAGGCTCGCGTACGCTCCGACACCGTTCAACGTGAATCCGCCGGGCAGCGAAGCACCCGCGCGAACCTTGTCATCCGGCGGCCAGTTGATGGCGTACTCGGAGTCGATGATGACGGTGTCCGCGCCCGACAGGGTCGCGTTCGCGTACACCTCGCACGAGTCAAACGCGCTCCACGTCTTGGTCGCGGGATCGAACAGGCGGTAGATCATCCGCGGCATGTCGAACGCAGGATTCCAGGCGGCGTTCGTACGAGCCTGGTAGTCCTCGCCAGCCGTGATGTTCTTGTCGATCGCGTGCCGCCAGTTGACGCCCATGCCGTTCTTGCGGAGACCGGTCACGATGGAGAGCGTGATCGAGTCGCCGGTCGCGGCGTTCCAGTTGTCGTTGACCGAGATGTTGTGGTCGGACGCGTTTCCGAGACCGGAACCGCGGTTGCCAGGCCAGCACTGATTGACCTTGGCGCCGCAATTGGCCGGCGGACCGGAGACGGTCGAACCGATTCTGCCGTCGACGAACGTCGTCTGAGCCACGGCGCCCTGGAAGATCCCAAAGATCGGGGCCGGGACGCCCGAGGTGATCTGCAGACGGAAGTCGTCATAGAGGAGCGCGTTCGTCTGCGTCGTCGAGCAGTTGGCCCGGTCGGCAGCGAACGGCGGGATGCACTGGATGTCGTAGCGGATCTGGACCGAGTCGGCCTGGACCGCCGCGGAAAGCTCATCGCCGTCCGCTAGCCACGCCTGGTTGGCGCCGGTGAGAACGCCGCCGCCCGGCGAGGTGTTATCCCAGTTACCCCACGCCCCATTCTTGTAGATACGGAACTCGGCGTACTGCACGTAGCCGGCGAACCGCGGAAGGTCGAGGTACTCGTTCCAAAGAGCGAGAACCGACGCCGATCCAGCCGGAATCGCGAACGTACAGCTAACGACCGAGTTGAACTGCTTGTTGATCGCCAGATTGGTGTTCGGGTCGCCGCCCTCGAAGAAGAGGTCGGTCGACGCGGCCTTCTGGGGAGCGCAGATATCGGAGGTCACGTTCTCGTTGCCGGGAGCCAACTGCCAGAGCTCGCCGACGCCTGCCGGCACGCGCGCGGAGATAAAGCCGGCGCTGCCGTACGTGCCCTTGATGATGTTGCCCGAGAACGGATCCACGCCGCCAATGGCCGCTTGATCGGTGTACATCGCACCGTTGTCGCTGGTCGTGACGTCGTCGATGATCTGGCCCTTACCCAACGGCCAGAGTCCGTCTTCGCCCGAGAACAAGCAGTCCGCGGTCATGACCCAGTAGATGGCGCGGTGATCCGCGTCGATCGTGAGGTCGAAGTTCTGCGTCGTCGGATCGACCGATGCCGAACCCACCGTGATGCCGTTATCCAGCGAGGCCGTGTGATTCTGCGTGTGGACCTGATCCGCGATGATGCTGCCCGTGAACGTCCAGATGTTGTCGGAGTCACCGTTCGGACCGGAGGTAACAACACCCGCCGGCGGGAGCATGTCGCTCATAAGGTCGCGGCGATTCTGGAGCGGATCGGAGTTGCCACCGCCACCGCCGAGAATCGAGTTGTAATCGTAGTTCTGCTCGGAGCTCAGGTTGCCGCTGAACGTAAGGTGATACGCGGCAGAATGGGCACCCGTGTCGATGTAGAGAATCTGGAACGTGAGGTTCGGATAGCCAACCTTGCTCGGGTTGAGGAAGTTCGCGTCGAACTTACCGCACCAGAGGCTGTTGGATCCGCTGATGATCGCGGGACGCTGACCGGCCGGCACGCCAACGTTCACGACGTGCCAGAGGATCTCGGCGAGAGAACCGTCGTTACGCGTGTAGGCGATCGTGTTGTTGTTACCCGCGATGTCCGGCTGGTTGTCGGTGTAACCGGACGAGTTTGCGAAGCCGGCGGTGGGCTGGAGGCTGTCCGCCACGGCGCTCGTCTTCGGCGACCAGGTGCCGAGGGCACGCTGGACGCAAGCTCCGGGATAGAGGAACCAGCTGGTTGTAACGGCCGTCTGCTTGAGCATGGTGCCGCTCATAAGGGGGCCCTGCAACCGTTCGCCGCGAGCCATGGAGCCGATGTTCCCGGCCCTGTTCTCGAGAGCGACCGGCTCAGGACGAACCTTTGCAGGAGCGTCCGGAACCACCCCGCCGGCCGTGGGAATCGCAAGCGCGGGCAGCGCCCACATCGCGATCGCCACTAGACCAAGCATGGCAAATAAGGTTTTCCGCATTTTCACATCCTCCTTAGCGTTTCCTAACTCGGAGTCCAATATCGGGAGGACTAGATTGGAACCTGACTTCACGGGACTTGGTACTACCTGTTGAGCTTGGAGTGGAGCATCGAGGCGCCCGCTCGTTGGGACAATACCGAGCATCCATAGGGCCCCTCTTCGCGTTGTTCACCGACCTCCTTTCCTCATGTTTTGGATTTTGGATTCAATCAAGCCTATTCATCACAATCAGTAAGCGGTTGCCCGAAGTATTCTCACCCCCTTTTAAATTCCGATCTCATTCTAATAATTGAAGTTCCGCGCAAAAAGCCACCAAAGACAAAGCGAGCCGCACCGTCAGCCCGGGCGATGTCGTTCGTCAGGTGTAAGGTCAATAGGTTCTAGCGGTTGCGGCTGCCAGGAGACAAGTTATTTTGTCTCCTTTACCCGCCCAGTATAGGTGAAAAAGCCGCTAATGTCAAACGGATTTTTGACCTGGAGCGCTTGGGAGAGCGGAGAAATCGGCAATTCTGAGGAAGGTCTGGGAGACCGCCTGTAACAATCCGAGGCGTCTTTTTCGGGTCGCCGGGTCGTCCACCATCACCATCACGGCCTCGAAAAAGCGATCGATGGCGGGCCGTAGCCCCAATAGATGACGTAGGATAGCGGCGTAGTCAGGGCGCGGCGCCTGGAGATAGGTCTCCACGGCCTGCCGCGCCATCTTCGTTTCCAGATGGAGATCCGCCTCGGCGCGGTCGCCGAAGGCCTCGGCGCGCTCGGCAAGGGGCTGTCCAGAAATCACGACATCTTCCGGGGGCGCCGACTTGAGGATGTTGGCCGCGCGGCGATAACCGATCATAAGTCCCTCAAAGTCAGGGCTTTGGCGGATCTTGTCCAGGGCCATCGCCCGATCCAGCACATCCAGGGGGTCGCCGGGGCGAACCGCGAGGACCGCCGCCGCCGCCTCGTGGGAGACGCCCCGATCGGAGAGGGCGCTGTCCACCCGCTGTGCCCAGAAATCTGTCAGTCCCGAGCCCGCCGGCTTTTGGATCCCGGCCTTGTCGTAGACCCCCTCCAGCCACTTCACGCTCGTGAGGACATCCAGTCTCCAGCCCGCGTCCAGGAGGATCCGGACGATGCCGTTCCCGGCCCTGCGGAGCCCGTAGGGGTCCTGGGAGCCGGTGACCTCGAGGCCGGCGCGGAAGCCGCCGGCCACCGCCTCGATCTTGTCGGCGAGGCTCAGGAGCCGGCCCTCGGTGGAAGCCGGGATGGGGTCGGAGGGACCCTCCGGCAGGTACTGCTCGCGGATCGCCTGCGCCACGGGGGCGGGCTCGCCCGACGCCGCGGCGTACTCGGCTCCGATCACCCCTTGGAGCGAGGCGAACTCCTTCCCGGATCGGACCATCTCGCTTGCGAGGTCCGCCTTGCAGAGAAGCGCGGCGCGGGCCACGGTCGCGCGGGTCGCGGGCGCAAGCGATCGCGCCAATTCCTCGGTCAAGTCCGCGATCCGCTGACTCCGGTCGTAGATCGTCCCCAGGCGCTCGTGCCACACCATGCCCTTCAGCGCGGGCAGCTTCGCCTCGAGCCCGCCTTTCAGATCGTTCTCCCAGTAGAAGCGGGCGTCCTCGAGGCGCGCGCGGAGCACGATCTCGGTGCCGCGGCGAATCCGCTCGGCGCCATCCCCCCGGCCGCTCCGGATCATGACGAAGTTGGGGAGCAGCGCGCCGTCCGGGCCCTCGACCGCGAAGTACCGCTGATGCGCGCGCATCGCGGTGACGACCACGGGCCGCGGGAGCTTGAGATACTTGGGGTCGAACGAGCCCACGACGGCCTCGGGCCATTCGACGAGGTTCGCCACCTCGTCGATCAGCTCGGGGTCTTCGACGGGACGGCCGGACAGCTTCTTCGCGGCCTTCCCCAGCTCGGCCGCGATCGCTTCGCGACGGGCGGCGGGGTCGAGGACCACTCCCCGCTCTTCCAGGGCCGCGGGATAATCGCCCGGCCGCCCGACGTCGAACCAGGCGGGGGCGATCGTCCTGTGGCCGCGACTCTTCTTCCCGGCGGCGACTCCGAAGACTTCGAGCGGGAGCACCTTCTGGCCCAGCAATGCCACGATCCAGCGAACCGGCCGGGCGAACCGCGCCGCGCCCTCCCAGTGCATGGTCTTCGGGAAGTGGAGTCCCTGCGCCCACGCGGACAGAAGCCCCGGCAACACCTCCGCCGCGGGCCTCCCGCGGTCCAGGACCCGCGCGAGGAGATACTCGCCCTTGGGGGTCGTGATCCGATCCAGCGATTCGACGGGGACGCCGGCGCCCCTCGCGAAGCCCAGCGCGGCCTGGGTCGGCTTCCCCGCCGCGTCGAACGCCACGCGGACGGCCGGTCCGGTCACTTCGCGATTTCGGTCTTCCTGGATGTCGGCGAGGCTCTCGACGATGAGCGCCAGGCGCCGCGGCGTTCCCGTGGCGCGGAGCGAGCCGTAACCAAGCCGCGCCTCGGCAAGTCCGGCGCGGGCGAGGCCCTCCAGCTCGGAGAGGGCCGGAGCGATGAACCCGGCCGGAAGCTCCTCGCAGCCTATTTCGAAGAGAAGGCTCTCAGCCACGGGCCGCGGCCACCTCAGGCGTGCCGGGCCCGGCGCCCTGGAGAAGCGGGTAACCCATCTCTTCCCTCTGCTTCAGGTAGGCGCCCGCGGCCGCGCGGGCCATCTTGCGCACGCGGGCGATCGTGGCCACGCGCTCGGTGACGCTGATCGCGCCGCGCGCGTCGAGGAGATTGAACGCGTGCGAGCACTTGACCACGTAGTCGTAGCCGGGAAGAACGAGCCCCAGCTTGAGAAGCCGGTACGCCTCCCGTTCGAATTTCTCGAATTGCTCGAAGAGGAGCGCCGGGTCGGAGTGCTCGAAGTTGAACCCGCACCACTCCACCTCGGCCTTGAGGAAGAGGTCCGCCCACTTGTGATCTTGCGACCACTGGAGATCCATGATCCGGTCGACGCCCTGGAGGTAGCACGCGATCCGCTCGACTCCATAGGTGATTTCGGCGGTGATCGGCTCCAGGTCGTATCCGCCCGACTGCTGGAAGTAGGTGAACTGGGTGATCTCCTGCCCGTCGAGCCACACCTCCCAGCCGAGCCCCCACGCGCCGAGCGTGGGCGATTCCCAGTCGTCCTCGACGAAGCGGACGTCGTGCTTCGCCAGGTCGATCCCAATGTGGCGAAGGCTGTCCAGGTACACGTCGAGGACGTCCTTCGGCGAGGGCTTGAGGACGACCTGGTACTGATAGAAGAGCTGGAGCCGGTTCGGGTTCTCGCCGTAGCGGCCGTCCTTGGGACGGCGCGAGGGCTCGACGTACGCGGCCTTCCACGGCTCGGGCCCGAGCACGCGGAAGAAGGTCGCGGGATTGAAGGTGCCCGCGCCCACCTCGCTGCTGTACGGCTGGAGCAGCGCGCAGCCCTGGTCCGACCAGAACTGCTCCAGACGCAGCAGCGTCTCCTGGAACGTGCGCGGCGCTTCCACCTTCTTGGACGGGGTCACGCGGCGCACCTCGAGCGATTCGACTTCATCCGCGCTCCACTGCGTACTGGGCGATCCGTTCGCCCACGCGCTGCGCGCGGAGCCCCTGGAAGCGCTCCAGATGCGCGGAGAGGAACCGCTCGATCGAGCGCGAGACCTCGGCGCTCGGGTAGCGCTCCATCGCCCATCCGCCCACCGACGCGGCGGCGTGCTCGCCCAAGCCGATGAGGGTGAGACGCGCGCGCTCCGAAATTCGGAAGCTGCCGCCGTCGCCGCCGCACGGCGAGCCGCAGAGGAGCCCGCCGCGAAGCGGATGGAAGAGCCCTCCTCCCTCGAGGGCGCGCCGGCACTCGAGGCAGGAAGTCAGCTCGGGCGCCAGCCCGAGACGCTGCAGCGATTGGATCTCGAAACCGCGGAGGATCGCCTCGAGCGAAGGAATCGGCGCCGCGCCCATCGCGGCCAGCGTCCCGGTCGCGAGGTCGAGGAGCGTCTCGTCGCCCGACTCGCCGTAGGCCGCGCGATCGAGGAATTCAAGAACCGCGCCCGCGCTGGCGAAGCGGTCGGCGTCCTCCCAGAGGGACGGCCAGTAGGTGATGATGTCGGCCTTGGCGATGAGCTGGAGGTCCCGGGTCACCTTCCGGTAGATCACGGCGTTGATCCTCACGCCGGGCTCGAGCGAGGCACCGAAGCGGCTCTTCGCTCCCCGCGCGCCCTTCGCGACGCAGCGCATGAGCCCGTGGTCGCCGGTGAACAGGTGGACGATCAGGCTCGTCTCACCCAGCCGGTACGAGCGGAGGACGAGCGCGTCGGTCTGGATGATGGCCATGGCTAAGGGACGCTCGCCTCGGGCGGAACCACCACACCCCCCGACACCACCATCTTGACCGCCTGATCCACGCGGAGCTTGGTGGGGATGACCTGGCTCTTGGGGTAATAGACCAGGTGCCCTGTCGTGGGATTGGGCGGCGTGGGAATGAAGACGCCCTCGAGCGGCTCCCCCACCGAATCGTCGAACGACCGCGGCGGCGCTGACGTCACGAAACCGATCGAGTAGAGCCCGGCCGCGGGAAACGGGACGAGCACGACCCGCTGAAACGCGCCCTTCTTCTCGCTCAGAAAGGCTTCGCCGATCTCCTTGAGCGTGAGGTAGAGCCCGCGCAAAAATGGAACCCTGAGGATCAGGGACTCGATCACGTTGCCGAGAGACCGGCCCAGGAAGTTGTTCGCGAGCGCGCCCGTGATCATGATGATGAGGATCACGGTGACGAACCCAAGACCCGGGACGCCGCCGGGCCTCAGATACCCGCCGCGGAGCGTCGTGCCGAGAAGATGGTCCACGAACACAAACATCTTCCAGATCACGTAGCCCGTGATCACGAGCGGTGCGAGCACGATGAGCCCGGTCAGGAAATGGGTCCGCAAACGATTCAACATCTTGTCATCTTACCACTTCGCCCCGGCGGCCCACAGCCCCCAGCGCGGCGATTTGCGGCCTGAGAAGCCTCATCAGCTTCGATTCCGCGGCCGCCATGCGTCGGCGCTCCGTCGCGGTCGCGTGATCGTGGCCGAGAAGATGGAGCAGCCCGTGGAGAACCAGGTGGGCCACCTCGCGCGGGTACGGACGCCGCGCGGACCGCGCCTGGCGCCGCGCCGTCTCCAGGGAGACATAGATCTCGCCGAGAAAGACCGGGCGGGACGGATCCTCGATCGCGCGCGGATCGGCGAGCGGGAAGGAGAGCACGTCGGTCGGCTTGTCGACCTCTCGGAAGTCGCGATTGAGCGCGCGGATCGTTTCGTCGCCGGTCAAGACCACCGACGCGGTCGCGCGCGGGCGGCCCAGGCGTTGGAGCGCGGCGCGGACGAGCGACCTAAGAGTTGTCAATCTTAAGCCGGGATTTTTCTCCGTGGACGCGACGGCCGTCGGTTCGAGCGGGGCGCTCCGAGGCGGGCGCGCCCGGGTAGTCGACCCGCGCGTGGAAGAGCGCGGTGAGGATCGGGATGAAGCTCTCGCGCGTCTTCGCGAGGTCTTCGAACGTGATCGGGCTTTCGTCAAGCTGGCCGTCCTTCACCCGTGCGTCGAGGATGCGTGTGACCACGCCGCGGATCCGGCTCGGCGTGGGCTCCGACAGGGACCGCGCCGCCGCCTCCACCGCGTCCGCCAACATCAAGACCGCGGTCTCCTTGGAACGCGGCTTCGGCCCAGGATAGCGGAAGTCGCGCTCCTCCACGCTCGGGTCCGCCTCGCGCGCCTTGTGATAGAAGAAGCTCATGAGCGTGGTCCCGTGGTGCTCGAGGATCGCGTCCACGATCGCCTTGGGGAGACGCTCCTTGCGCGCGATCTCCGCGCCCTCGCGGACGTGCGCCTCGATGATCAGAGTGCTCATGGTCGGCGAGAGCTTCTCGTGCCGGCTCCGCGCGCTCGACTGATTTTCCACATAGTACTCGGCCTTCTCGATCTTGCCGATGTCGTGATAGTAGGCGCCGACCCGGCCCAAGAGCGGGTTCGCGCCGATGGACGAGGCGCCCGCCTCCGCCAGGCTTCCCACGACGAGGCTGTGGTGGTACGTGCCGGGAGCCTCGAGCATCAGCCGTCTCAGAATCGGGCGGTTCAGGTCCGCAAGCTCGAGCAGCGTGATGTCGGTGGTGACCGAGAACAGGGACTCTAGTATGGGCAAGATTAGGGTCACCGCGAGCACGGAGGCCACGCCGGCGACGGCGCCCCAGATGGCGCGGCGAAGGAGAATCGGCCCGATCGCGCCGTCCACGAGCCCCATCGCGGTGATCGCGGCGGCGTAGGCCAGGGCGATCAATAGTATTGGCCGGTAGAAGTCGCGGCGGCGGCGGACGCCGGTCGCGGTGGCGATGGCCGCGATCCCCGCGAGCGCGCTTCCCGTGAGGAACGGCAGGCCCAACCCGAAGACCACCCCCATCAGAAGCGAGGCGAGGAGCGTCGCCGCGAACGCGAGCGCCTGGCCGAAAAGAAGCGCCGCCGAGAGCGAGAGCACGGTCATTGGAATCAGCATTTCGTAGCCGCGGAATTGATTCACGACGATCCACCCGACCCCCATGACCAGCGCGGTCAGGATCGCGAGCAGGAGAAGAAGGTTCGTGTCGGCGTAGACCTTCCGATGGTTCAAGCGCAGATAGCCGACGAAGCCCAGGACCAGGAAGAGGATCAGCGCGAGCCGTCCGAGAAGCGGGAGCAGCTCCTGGTTCCACCGGTTCGCCGCCTGGGTTCGGGCGTTCCAGGCGCGAAGGGACTCGAGCTTCCGGATGTGCTCGGCGGTCGCGATCTCGTGGCTGCCGATGATCTTCTCGTCCTTGCGGACAAGGCCGTCGTAGGGATCCACCGCGGCGCGCGCCTCGCCGCGGATCCGCTCGGTGGTCGAGGCTTCAAAGCGAAGGCTCGGCTGGACGACCGAGGAGATCAATTCCTGAAGCGCCTGGGTCGCCTCGGGACGGCTGGGAAACGCGCGCTGTCCCTCGTCCCAGGCCAGCTCGCGAAGCGACGCCCGGTCGTGGAGCGCGCCCCAGGGCACCCGCACGTGCATTCCGTCGCGCTCGATCGAGGGACCCACCGCGTCCGTCTCCATCCGCGCGCTCTCGATCTCGGGAAGGAGGCCGGCCATGTAGGCCTGGTCGGCGATCCGCCGCGCCAGCACCACGATCCTCCGTCCTTCGGTCCCTTGCAGAAGACGCAGGGTCCCCGAGGAGACGCCGAGCGCCTTGAGGCGCTGCGTCATGCGCGCGCCGGCGCGCCCAGACAGCGGCGGGAGCTCGTCCGCGCCGGCCAGCGAATCGAGGAGCGCCTTTGTCTGGGGCTCCACGGCCGGGTCCACCGAGTAGACCGGCGGAATGCGACGGGCCGCCGAGGCCTGTTCCACGCGCAGGCGGTCTCTATCTTTGAGTATGTAGAACTGCATCGGCGCGATCACGTCGCGACGGGCCGGGAAGCCCTCCCGGAGCGTGGCGACCTCGAACGCGGGCTCGCGCGGGAAGAGAAGGCACGAGAAGACGAGGAAGCCGATCAGAACCGCGATCCGCCTCGCGCGCGGGGTCTTGAAAAGCCGGAACCGGCCCGCGCCGTTTCCCTTCTCCCGCTTCCTCGACTCGAGAACCTTGAGCGGCTCAGCGCCCATTCGATCCCCTCGATCCGTTCCCGGTGGCCTTCTCGTGCTCGTCGAACGCGCGGATGATTTCGCGCACGAGGTGGTGCCGCACCACGTCCCGTTCGTTGAGATACACGAATGAAAGATCGGGCACGCCCTTCAAGATCGCCTGGATCTCGACCAGCCCCGACGCGTGTTGCGCGCCGAGGTCGATCTGCGTCACGTCGCCGGTGATCACGGCCTTCGAGCCGTAGCCGAGACGGGTCAGGAACATCTTCATCTGGCCGACGGTCGTGTTCTGCGCCTCGTCCAGGATCACGAACGCGCTGTTGAGGGTCCGGCCGCGCATGTACGCGAGCGGGGCCACCTCGATCACGCCCAGATCCAGGAAACGCCGGATCTTCTCGTAGGAGAGCAGATCGTTCAGCGCGTCGTAGAGCGGGCGGAGATAGGGATCGACCTTCTCCTTCATGTCGCCCGGGAGGAACCCGAGGTTCTCCCCCGCCTCGACGGCCGGGCGAACCAGCAGAATGCGCTCCACCTGGCGCGACTTGAGCGCGTGGACCGCGGCCGCGACGGCGAGATAGGTCTTCCCGGTCCCCGCGGGGCCGATCGAGAACACGATGTCGTGCCTCTGAAGCGCGGCCACGTAGCGCGCCTGGCCCAGCGTCTTGACCCGGATGGTCCGCTTGTCGAACGTGAACAGCACGGGGCGCTCGTAGAGCTGCATCGACGCGTCGCGATCGTCCGGATCGTTGAGTCCGATGAAATTGTGGACGTCATGCTCCTCGAGAACGGCTCCCTTCCGCACCAGCTCGGCGAGCGCGCTCAGGATCGAGCTCACCTCGTCGACGCTGGCAGGGTCGCCCTTCACCGAGATCTTTCCGTCGCGGTAGGTGAGCTGAACCGGGTAGTTCCGCTCGACCAGGCGAAGGTTGCCGTCGTTTCGCCCGAACAGCGAGAGCGGGTCCAAGTTCTCGACCGGGATCAAGCGCGTGGTTTCGTCGGGCTTCGTGGTCATCGTGGAATCTGGAGCTCCTGTCCCGGGTAGATCCGATCCGGATTCCGGATTCGGTCCCGATTGGCATCGAAGAGGCGCGACCATTCGGAGGAGCGGCCGAACAATTCGGCGAGGCCGCTGATCCTCCAGAGTGAATCGCCCTTCTTCACGACGTAGGTCTCGAGATGGCCCGCCTTCGGGGTGGTGGCGACGCCGGCCGCGCCGGCGTCGTGCGAGGCGGAGCGCGACGCGCCGCCCTTGGCTCTCGCCTCGGCGACCTGCGCTTCGAGCGCCGCGGCGACATTTTGTAGCGAGTCGACCTCGGCGCGCCGGGCCGGGGCCCCGAGTTGAAGCGCATCCAGCGCCTCGCGCGCGTCGGCGATCTCGGATTCGAACGTCTCGCGCTGATCCGCGAGATCCTGGCAGTATTCCTGGCGTTGCTCGTCCGTAAGCTTGTTGTACTCCTTCTCCGTGTAGTAATCCCCCAGCGACGCGTCGGCCAGCCGGAGCACCGGCTTCCCGCAGCCATGGGCCGCGAGGAGCAGCACCGCCGCGCACATCACGCGCCAGGCCTTCACCGGGCGCCGCCCGAGCCCGCGCCGCCCAGCGAATCGAGAGCGGTCTGGGCCGACCCGATGCGGCGCAGCGCGGCGTCGCGCCTGACCCGCAGCTCGCGGTCGGCCACCGTCGCGTGGTCCAAGTCCCCCTCGACCGTTTGGGACTCGGCCCGGAGCCGGTCCAGCTCGGTCGTCGGGGTGGGACAAGGGGCCGTGGCGCCGCCGCAGCCCGAGAGCACCAAGACGACCGAAACGGCCGGCCAGATCCAGGCCGCACGACCAGAGCTGGGTCGCTCCAAAATTCCCGGATCGGGCCCTCCGTCCCTGGGGGCCATTGGCAAGGCTAAGTTATTTCTTTTAATCAAATTAGGCGACTCTTTGGCCCCTCTTGAGGGCACACCTGACACCCATTGACCGTAGCATTGGGGGCGCGGAAGTCAAGCTTGGCTGGCCTCCCCATATAGCCCAGAGCAGAAAGGGTACCAGGCCCGGTCGGCCCGGCCCGGTCAGGGGTTTACAAGGCTCTTGAGGCTCAGCTCTTTCAAGTCCGCGGAGTCAATGGGCGCGGGCGCGTCGTCCATCAGGGACGAAGCCCTCGCCGTCTTGGGGAACGCGATCGCGTCCCGGATGGAATCGCCGCCGTTGAAGAGGACCACCAGCCGGTCCAAGCCCAGCGCGATTCCGCCGTGCGGCGGCGCGCCGTATTCGAAGGCCTCGAGCAGGAAACCGAACTTGGTCTGCGCCTCCTCGGCCGTCATGCCGATCACCGCCATCACCTTTTCCTGGATGTCCTTTCGGTGGATTCGGATGCTGCCGCTCGCCAGCTCGTTCCCATTGCCCGCGAGATCGTAGAGCTGCGCGTGCACCTTGCCGGGGTCGCTGGTCAGGTGAGCGAGGTGCTCGTCCAGCGGCATCGTGAAGATGTGGTGGGCCGGCGCCCACGCCTTTCGCTCCTCGATCCACTCAAAGAGCGGAAACTGGTGCACCCAGACGAATCGAAAGTCTTTGGGGTCGAGCTTGAAACTCGCGTTCCCGATCTGGGTGCGGAGGTGGCCCAGCGACCGCAGCACCACGGCTCGCGGTCCGGAGGCGATGAGCAGAAGCGCGCCTTCCTCGGCGCCCAGGGCCGCGATCAAACGCCCGGCCAGGTCGCCCGCGAAGTGCTTGGCGATGCCGCCGTCCAGGGCGCCTCCCTTGACGCGAGCCCACGCGAGCCCCGCCGCGCCCACCTGCTTCGCGGCCGCCTCCCACGCGTCGATCTCGCGGCGCGACGACGTGGCGAGCCCCGGGATCGCGAGCGCGCCCGTCATGGAGCCCGGCGACGCGGCCTTGGCCTCGCGGAATTTCTCGAAGGCGCTGTCCCCCGCGACGTCCGTCACGTCGTGGATCTCGAACGGGATGCGAAGGTCCGGCTTGTCCGTGCCGAATCGCTCCATCGCGTCCCGGTACGTGAGCCTGGGGAACGGCACTTTGAGCTCCCGGTTCAGGTCGCGGCGGAAGACGCTGGCGAGCATGCCCTCCACCACCTCGAACACGTCGTCCTCGGTCACGAAGGTCATCTCGAGATCGATCTGGGTGAACTCCGGCTGGCGGTCCGCACGCAGATCCTCGTCCCTCAGGCATCGCGCGATCTGGAAGTAGCGGTCGAAGCCCGCGACCATGAGGATCTGCTTGTAGAGCTGCGGCGACTGCGGGAGCGCGTAGAACTTGCCCGGGATGCACGCGGGACGGCACCACGTAGTCGCGCGCGCCTTCGGGCGTCGGCCGCACCAGCATCGGCGTCTCGATTTCCAGAAAGTCATGGTCCGAGAGAAACTCGCGGACGCTTCGCGTCATGGCGTGCCGGAACGCGATGTTCTTTTGGAGCGTCTCGCGGCGCAGATCGAGATACCGGTACCGGAGCCTCAGGTCCTCCGACGCGGTCGCGGTCTCGTCGAGCGGGAAGGGCGGCGTCCGGCTTGCATTCAGAATCGCGAGCGACTCCCCCTCCAGCTCGATGCCGCCGGTCGGAATCGACGTGTTCTCCGAGCCCCTCGGCCGCTTCAACACTTTCCCCTCGACCAGCACGACGTACTCGCTGCCGATCGAGCGGGCGCGCTCCATCATCTCCCCGTCGAGCTGCTCGGGACGGAAGACCACCTGTGTGATGCCGTAGCGGTCGCGGAGATCGAGAAAGAGGACGCCGCCGTGGTCACGGGTGCGGTGCGCCCAGCCCAGGAGCCGCGCCTTCATGCCCGCGTGCTCCGGTCTCAAGTCGCCGCAGCGGTGCGTCCGCTTGCGTCCGCGAAGAGGCTCGATCATCGCGCGGCCTCCGCGGCCGTCGCGCGGCGATCCCGTAGCCAGGCCGCGAGCGCCTCGACGCTCGGCTGGCGCGCCTCGTCCTTCCCCGCCTCCATGTCTCGAATTGCGAATCCCGACGTCTCGGACGGAACGAAGACGACGTACCGGGCGCGGATCTTCGACGCCCACTTCATCTGCGCGGACGCGCTCCGCGCGTTCAGGTCCACCATCACCCGCAGAGCCTCCGCCGGCTCGCCGCCGTCCAGGCCGCGCAGGACGCGCGCCAGCCGAAGCGCCTCCAGCGTGGCGCCCGGGTCGCTCGTCAGAACGCAGACGTCGGGTGCGAGCGGCGAATCCCCCTCCAGCGCTCCGGTCGACAGGAGCAGGCGCTCCATGCCGATCGAGAAGCCGATCGCGGGCGTGGCCGGCCCGCCGAAATCGCGGACCAGCTGGTCGTAGCGTCCGCCGCCGCCCACCGCGTTCTGCGCGCCCAACCCCTCCGCGTAGGCCTCGAAGACGGTCCGCGTGTAGTAGTCGAGCCCGCGAACGAGCCGCGGCGCCACGGTGTGCTCGATGCCGATGGCCTGAAGCGCCGCTTTCACGCCGTCGAAGTGCTCGCGGCAGGGATCGCAGAGCGATTCGAGCACCGAAGGCGCGCCGGCGATCACCGCCTGACAGCCGGGCACCTTGCAGTCGAGGATGCGGAGCGGGTTCGTCTTCAGCCGCTCCTTGCAGTCCTCGCAGAGACGGTCCACGTTCGCCTGGAAGTACTCGCGGAGGCGCTCGCGGTAGACCGGGCGGCACGTGTCGTCGCCGAGCGAATTCACCGCCACCGACACCTTCCCGATCCCGGCGCCGCAGAGGATGGACACGAAGAGATCGATCATCTCGGCGTCGGCCGCCGGCGCGGCGGGTCCCAGAAGCTCCGCGCCGATCTGCCAGAACTGCCGGTAGCGTCCGGCCTGCGGGCGCTCGTAGCGGAACATGGGTCCGATGTAGTAGAGGCGGGTCGTGGGATCGGCGTGCCCCAGGGAGTGCTCGAGATAGGCGCGGACGAGCGGCGCCGTGCCCTCGGGGCGGAGCGTGAGCGAGCGGCCCTTCCGGTCTTCGAAGGAATAGAGCTCCTTGCGCACGATGTCGGTCGCCTCGCCGACGCTGCGCACGAAGAGGTCCGTCGACTCGAAGATCGGCGTCCGGACCTCGCGGTATCCGTAACGGCTCAGGATGTCGCGGCGTGCGCGTCTCAAGCCGATCCCAGCGCTCGCTTTCGCCCGGAAGAATGTCGCGGGTGCCCCGCGGTACCTGGAACTTGCTCCCCAACGCCGGCTCTCCCTAGCGGCCCGGTTTCGTCGCGGAGTTCGCGTCGTGCCGCGGGCGCCGATGGATGTAGTGCGCGATCAGGGACGCGAGCGTCAGCGCGGTCACGTCGGTCAGCCAATCGAGAGGATCGCGCTGCCGCCCTGGGACGTGTCCCTGATACAGCTCGTCCGCGAGCCCGATCATTCCGCCCAGGCCGACGGTCGCGAACGTGAAGATGACCGGGCGCAACGAAGTGAAGGTCGCTCGAAGCGCGCGCCCGATCAGAAGCCCGAGGACCGAATACTCCAACAAGTGCGCGACCTTGTCCATGTTCGGGAACAGGGTCGGAATGGCGTCCCCGTGGACCGAGGACCCCGAGAAGATGACCGCGACGTAGACGAGGAGTGGAACCCAGTAGCGCAGGAGGAGGGCCGGGCCCGAGGGGCCGGGCCCTCCTGTCCCGCGACTAGGGGAGGTCAAATTTGGAGACGCTCCAGATATTCGTGCCGCGGCGCTCGGTGTTGAAGATTCCGTTCAGCCCGTAGTGGTCCGCCCGGTTCGAGCCGAAGAAGACGGACAGGCCGTCCGGCGCGAAACGCGGATGGAAATCGTCGGCCGGGCCGAAGGTGAGCCGCTGCGCCGAGGCCGGATCCGAGGAGTTCGCGTTGATGATCCAGATGTCCCGGTCCCCGAGCGCCAGGTTGACCTTGGAGAACACGATGTACTGGCCGTCCGGCGACCAATCCAGCTCGCTGACGGTGCTGTCCGCGAGCCATTGGGTTTCCGTGGACTGGGGCGGACGGGTCGCCCACTTGTACAGGCCGCGGGCTTGCTGGTTCGTCTGCCCAAAGAACCGGTAAGAGGGGCAGACGACCGAGTCGGGAAGGCCGTCCGCGTCGGCGTCCACGCCGAGCCCAGGGTTGTAGTACGCGGCTCCGGCAAGGAACGCGCCCGGCACGATGACGGGCTCGGGCGCCGCGAGGCTGAACGCGTCGCGGAACCAGGGCCGCGGCGCACCCGCGCGCGCGGAGTCGGAGCCGTAGAAGAGCCAGTTGCCGCCGCGCGCGAAGCGTGGCGTGGTGAGTACCGTCTGGCTCGCGGTCCGAAGCGCGATCGGATACGCGCCGGACGGATCGCCTCCCGCCCCAGGCAGCACCCAGATCGAAGGGCCGGCGTCCGACGAGGAGGCCTTCCCCGCAAAGCCGATCTGCTGCCCGTCCGAGCGCATGGACGGCGACGTGAGCGTGGCGAAACCGGTCACGAGCTGCGTCGCCGGCATTCCCGCCACGGTGGTGGAGTAGACGTCCGCCGCTCCCGTCGTGGGGTTCGTCATCTGCGCGAAGATCACCCCTCCGGGAGGCATCGGCATGGGGTCCGGATCGAACTGGACCTCCGGGCTGTTCGTCCAGCGGGTGTATTCGTTGTCCACGAAGATGTGGAACGTGGTCGTCTGAAAGAAGTCCTTGGGCGGCGTGGCCGCGGCGTCGTGCGCCTGAATGGACACCGTGAGGTCGAACGTGCCGATCGAATCGGGCGCGGTCCAGTCCGCCGTCTGGTGGGTGGAGTCGGTCACGACCCCTGCGTTGGCGCGCCAGTGATAGGTCAGCGGGTAGCCGTTGACGTTGGTGACGATCGCCGTGAACGAGTTGGAGATGCTCCGCACCGCGGGCTCGTTGCTGGCCGAGATGCCGGTGATGACGGGGGAGTAGGCCCCCCCGTTTGCGACGGTCTTGTCCGTGCTTTCTTCCGCACAACCCGCGATGAGGATAAGGCAGGCCCCCGCCCATAACCCTCGATTCCACTTCATAGAAGGGAGTTGCTCCTTTCTGGGGGACACGGCTGCAGTGTGCTGGAAAGGTACCAAGCGGGCTCGTCCCGCGTCAACGGGGGGGTTGGGACCTGGGGGACGGCGCTTCCGGGCTGGGCTGGCGTCCTGGGCGAACAATCTTTACGCGGGCGCTCCGGGGCGAACGCTCCTTAGAGGTATCGTCCCTCGGCATCCCTCAGGCACGCAAGGAAATCCTCGGGGGTCGCGCTCTGGCGCAGGGACGTCCGGACCGAATCCTCCTTGAGGAGGCGGGAGACGTTGGCCAGGGCCTTCACGTGGGGACCGCGAAGGCTCTCCGGCGAAACGAGCAGGATGAAGAGGGTGGCCGGTTCCCCGTCCATCGAGTCGAACTCGATGCCGGCCGGGGACACCCCGCAGGCCGCCACGAGGTGGTCGAGCAGCCGCGTCTTCCCGTGCGGAATGGCGACGCCGTTCCCGATCCCGGTGGACATCATCGATTCGCGCTGCAGCACCTTGCTGAGAATTTCTCCGCGGGTGTTCACGCCGTGCGCGGCTTCCAGAAGCTGAACCAGCTCTTTGATGCAGGATTCCTTATCCCGCGCGGCGAGGGATAGGGTGACGGCTTTGTCGTTGAGCAGTTCGGAGAGATGCATCGGGACCCGCCACGCTAACGGGAGGGCGCTCGGAGCGTCAAGCGGGAAAGTCACCGGGCGGCGCCCACCGTCTCCCGCGCCGCCGCGCGCTCGAACCGCAGGGGCGCGGACTCGTCCTTGCCGCGGCTCACGCGCACGAGGTCTCCCGACTGGAACTCGCCTTTCAAGATCGCCTGGGCGAGCGGGTTCTGCACGCGCCGTTCGATCACCCGCCGGAGCGGCCGCGCGCCGAACACCGGGTCGTATCCCTCGCGGGCCAGAAGATCGAGCGCGTCCTGGTCCACCTCCATGCGGAGCTGGCGCTCGGCGAGACGGCGCTCCACCTTGGCCAGCTCGAGGCGGACGATCTTCCGCAGCTCCTCCTCGCCAAGCGGCTCGAAGACCAGAATCTCGTCGATGCGGTTGATCAGCTCGGGGCGGAAGTGTCCGCGCAGCGCCGCCATCAACCGCGGACGCATCGCCTCGGCGCCGGGGTTGTCGGACTCGAGGATCAGATCGCTTCCGATGTTGCTGGTCATGATCACGATCGTGTTCTTGAAGTCGACGGTCCGGCCCTGCCCGTCGGTGAGACGTCCTTCCTCGAGAACTTGGAGGAGCACGTGCGCCACGTCCGGATGGGCCTTCTCGATCTCGTCGAGGAGCACCACGCAGTAGGGCCGGCGGCGAACCAGCTCGGTCAGCTGCCCGCCCTCTTCGTAGCCGACGTAGCCCGGCGGCGATCCCACGAGCCGCGCGACCGAGTGCTTCTCCTGGTACTCCGACATGTCGATGCGCACCATCGCGCGCTCGTCGTCGAAGAGGAATTGCGCGAGGGCGCGCGCCAGCTCGGTCTTCCCCACTCCGGTCGGGCCCAGGAACAGAAACGAGCCGAGCGGCCGGTTGGGGTCTTGAAGACCCGCGCGGGCGCGCCGCACCGCGTCCGAGACCGCGCGCACCGCGACGTCCTGCCCCACCACGCGCTCTTGAAGCCTCTCCTCCATGCGGAGGAGCTTCTGGAGCTCGCTCTCGATGAGCCGCTGCACGGGGATTCCGCTCCACCGCGCGACGACCTCGGCGATGTCCTCCTCGTCGACCTCTTCCTTGAGAAGCTTCAAGTCCTTTTGAATCGCGGCGAGCGCGGCGGTGTCCACCTCGAGCTGTTTCTGCAGCTTGGGCCGGTCCCCGTGCCGGATCCGGGCCACCTTCTCGAGGTCGCCCTCCCGCTCCGCCTTCTGCTCCTCGTTCTTGAGGGCTTCGATCTTCTCCCGCGCCTGAATGATCTTGGAGAGAGCGTCGCGCTCCTTCTCCCAGTGGGCCTTGAGGCGCTTCAACTCCACCTCGGTCTGGGCGATCTCCTTCTCGATGTCGCGCGCGGCGCGCCTTCCCTGCCTCATCCTTCTCGCGCTTCAGCGCCAAGCGCTCCACCTCGAGCTGGCGCCGCTTCCGCTCCAGTGCGTCGATCTCGACCGGCATGCTGTCGAGCTCGATCCGAAGCCGCGACGCGGCCTCGTCCACGAGGTCGATCGCCTTGTCGGGAAGCTGGCGGTCGGGGAGATAGCGATGGGAGAGCACGGCGGCGGCCACCAAGGCCGCGTCCTGGATCTTCACCTTGTGGAACGTTTCGTATCGCTCGCGGAGGCCGCGGAGAATGGCGATCGTCTGGTCCACGGTCGGCTCGGACACGAACACGGGCTGAAAGCGGCGCTCCAGCGCGGCGTCCTTCTCGATCCGCTTTCGGTACTCGTCCAGCGTGGTGGCGCCGATGCAGTGAAGCTCGCCGCGCGCGAGCGCGGGCTTCAACAGATTCGACGCGTCGAGCGCGCCCTCCGCCGCCCCCGCGCCGACCAGCGTGTGAAGCTCGTCGATGAAGAGGATCACCTGGCCTTCGGAGCGCTGGACTTCCTTGAGCACCGACTTGAGCCGGTCCTCGAACTGGCCGCGGTACTGCGCGCCCGCGAGGAGCGAGCCCAGGTCGAGCGCGAGGAGCCGGCGGGACTTGAGCCCCGCGGGAACGTCGCCGCTCACGATCCTCTGCGCCAGGCCCTCGGCGATCGCGGTCTTCCCGACGCCGGGCTCGCCGATCAGCACGGGGTTGTTCTTGGTGCGGCGCGAGAGAACCTGGATCACGCGCCGGATCTCCTCGTCGCGTCCGATCACCGGGTCGAGCTTGCCCTTGCGCGCGGTCTCGGTGAGATCCCGCGCGTACTTCGCGAGCGCCTGATACTTTTCCTCTGGATCGGGGGTGGATACCTGTTCGCCTCCCCGCACCGTCAGGAGCGCGTGGTAGACCGATTCCCGGGTGGCGCCCGCCTCGCGCAGGATGCGGCCCATCTCCGATTCCACGGCGGGATCGAGCGCGCCGAGAAGGAAGTGCTCGGTGCTCACGTATTCGTCGTGGAGACGGTCCGCCTCCACCTCGGCGTGCTCGAGGAGACGGCCGATCGCCGGCGACAGCACGGTCTGGCGCGACCCGGACACCTTGGGGAGCGACTCGAATTGGCGATCGAGGCCGGCGCGGACCCGGGACACGGGGACGCCGGCGGCTTCCAGGACGGGGAGCACGGCGCCGTCCTTTTGGTCGAGGAGCGCGGCGAGCAGATGCTCCGTCCCGACCTCGGGGTGGCCCGCTTTCTTGGCGAGCGACTCCGCGCCGGCGAGAGCTTCCTGGCTCTTGGTTGTCAGTTTTTCGAATCGCATGGGTCGGCCCGCGCGTGTGTCGCGGCGAGATTCGCCGCGGCCGCCGGCGCGCGAAGGAGTATAGCAGGCTGTCCACCCGCCTTGAAGCGGCTCCGGTCGCGTGGGAGAATGCGCGCTCCCATGGCCCACGAGAGATCCTACCAGCAGCCCGATCTGGTCCAGGTGTGGGACCGCGTGGCCGAGACGTACGGCGGCATCGACCTCTCCGCGCCCGACTACCGCGCGTACCAGGGCCAGCTCCTCGAGCTGATCGGCCCGCCGCGCGGGCGCTCCGCGTGCGAGGTGGGCTGCGGCTCCGGGACGACCAGCGCGATCTTCGCCGGGTTGGGCGCGAGCGTGACGCTGGTCGACCTCTCCCCCAAGGCGCTCGCCACGGCGCGGGAACACTTCGTCAAGCTCGGGCTCCCCGCCGAGTTCTGCCTCCAAGACGGGCTCAAGATGGGCTTTCGCGACGGCTCGTTCGACGTGGTCTGGAACGGGGGCGTGATCGAGCACTTCAGCGACGAGGGAAAGATCTCGCTGATCCGCGAGATGTGGCGCGTGGTGAAGCCGGGCGGGCTCCTGATCATCGCGGTCCCGAACGCGAAGGATCTGCCCTTCATCCTGGGTAAGAAGCTCGCGCAGATGCGCGGCAAGTGGATCTTCGGCTACGAGGACGATCTGGACGAGGGCCGCTTCCGCCGCCTCGCGAGCGCCGCCGGCATTCGCGACCTGGAATTCCACGCGCACAACCCGATCGTGGGTTGGTGGTTCTTGCCGTGGGGGCGGTCGGTGACCCGGGCGCTGGGGCTCGACACCGAGGCGTGGCACTCGAAGCGCACGCGCGGGGGCCACGTGCTGACGCTCGCGGCGCGAAAGCCGAAGGGCTAGCGGCCGGGGCTACGACTTCTGCGCGATGCGTTCCTTGGCCGAGGCGGCCTCGGGGCTCTTGGGATACTTCTGGATCAGCATCTTGTAGTAGCGGTTCGCCTCGTCGGTGTTCTTCAGGCGCCCGTATGAGATACCCATCTTGAGGAGCGCGGCGGGTACCTTGTCTCCCTTCGGGTAGTTCTTCACCACCTTGTCGAATTCCGCGATAGCCCCGGCGAAATCCCCCGTCACGTAGTTGCACTCGCCGATCCAGTACTGCGCGTTGTCGGCCACCTCGGTGTCGGGGAAATTCTTGAGGTAGGTCTGGAACGACTCCCGAGCCAGGGTGTAGCGGCCCGCGGCGATGTCGGAGTAGGCGGCCTGGTACATCGCTTCGGGATCAAGCGATCCGGTGGAGTCGTGGTGGGCCATCCCGGACGCAGCCCGCGCGCTGTCCGAGGCGCTCAGCTTGTACTTGACCGTGTCCACCTTCTGGGAAAGCTGGGTCACCCGCACCCCGGAATCCTCGAGCTGGCCGCCCAGCACGTCGAGCCGCTGCGAAATCTCGAGGAGCCTGGCGTCGGTGTTGGCGCGGGTCAGGTTCTGCGCCTCGCGGTTCGCGTCCACCTGCTTCTGGAGCAGGGAGATCCGCTTCATCATCTCGGCCTGGCTGGTGAGCAGGCTGTCGAGGGCGCCTTGGCTGGTGTTGTAGTACCCGCCCGGAGCGCAGCCGGCCGCCGTGGAGACCACGGCGGCCAGGGCTGCGAGCAGGAACAGCGATTGGAGGCGACTACCCGTCACTTCGACTCGAAGTGGGCCCTGCGGTTCTTGGCCCACGAGTCCTCGCCGTGGCCGTTATCGAAGGGCCGCTCTTTTCCATACGAGATCGTCGTCAGCCGGCCGGCGGCGATGCCATAGCTCACAAGAAATTCCTTGGCCGCCTTGGCGCGGCGCTCACCCAACGCGAGGTTGTACTCCACCGAGCCTCTCTCGTCGCAGTGTCCCTCGATGATGGCCCGGCTCTTTCCGTTCTTCTCCAGAAAGCGCGCGTTGTTCTCGAGGGCCGTCTTGGCGTCCTGCCGGAGCGCGGCCTCGTCGAAATCGAAGAACGCGTCGTTGAGCGCCATCCTGGGCTCGCTCGTTTCCGCCTCGTTGGACGGTGGCGGAGGCGGAGGCGGCGTGGATGTATCGGCCGTCGTGCTCGGCGGCGGCTCGGGCGTGGCGGTGCTGACCTGTTTTCTCGAAGCGCATCCCAAGGCCGCGAGGGCGGCGGCGAGAAACACTGCGAGCGCGAGCGTCATGGTCTTTGGCGATCGGCGCATGTGACCATCCCCCTTTCGTTCAGATGTTTGGGCGACAACAACTTCCGGCTGGCCCGACCCTAGCATACGAGCCCAATCGGAATCAACCCGAACCGGCCGCCCTTGCCGATTTTCGGGGTCTCGGCCCTGGGGCCGGATTGAACGTATCCACACCCTGGGTCAGCTGGACCACGTCGCTGCCGTCCGGGTTCATGAGATAGATCTGGCGGCGGCCCGAGCGGGTCGAGCTGAAGTAGATCTTTCGCGCGTCGGCGGACCAGTGCGGGTTCTCGTTGTGTCCCGCGTCGAACGTGATCTGGACCGAGTTCTGTCCGTTCGCGTCCATTATGATCACGTCGAACACCGCGTCGTGCCGCGACGCGTAGACGATCTTGTCGGCTTTCGGCGACCACTGGGGTGAGTCGTTGTACTTCCCCTCCAGCGTCAGGAGACGCTGGTTTGACCCTTCCGCGTCCATCACGTAGATCTGCGGCGAACCCGAACGATCCGAGGTGAAGGCGATCTCCCGCCCGGTCGGGCTGAACGAGGGCGAGGAGTCGATCCGCTCGTTGCGGGTCAGGCGCCGGGCCGTCTGGGCGTCGCGGCTCACGACGTAGATCTCCGCGTTCCCGTCCCGCGAGATCGTGCAAGCCACCCACTTGCCGTCTGGCGAATAGCACGGGGCTGTATTCAGCCCCGGCCGGGTCGAGAAGGGATATGACGCTCCCTTCAGCAGATCGAAGAGGTAGAGATCCGGGTTCCCGCGCTTGAACGTCGTGAAGGCAAGCTCCGTGCCCCACGGGGCCCAGGCGGGTGAAAGCGCGATCGAGTGGTCGTGGGTGAGCTGGCGCGCGTTCTCGCCGTCGTAGTCCGAGACCCAGATCTCCTTCACGTTCCCGTCCTGTCGCACGAACGCGAGCCGGGTTTCGGCGATGCCCCGCTCCCCGGTGAGAGCCTCGAGGAGATCGTCGTTGAAGCGGTGCATCAGG
Organism: Candidatus Eiseniibacteriota bacterium; assembly: GCA_963740415.1. Classification (GTDB taxonomy): domain Bacteria; phylum Eisenbacteria; class RBG-16-71-46; order SZUA-252; family SZUA-252; genus WS-9. Next base: position 524,879 of record CAVUEC010000013.1, on the reverse strand, counting down.
GATCGCGACTCCGCGGCCTCGAACGCGTAGACCCGGCGGAACACGGATTCCGCCGTGCCGAGGTCGAAGACCTCGCCGGTGAACTGAAATCCGCCGCCGGCCACGGGATCCACCGACCCTTCCACGCGCACGGTGCCCGCAAGCGACGGATCGGCGACCAGCTTTTCTTTGAGCGGATCCGTGTCCGCGACCGAGAACACGCCCGAGAGATCCAGATCCCGCCGGAGAACGGCGCGCGCGCCGTCCGCGACCCCGCCGGCTCCGGAGCCCGCCCGGAATTTCGCGAGGAGGAGCGGGGTCTTGACGGTGCCCGAGGCTTTGATGCCGATGCGCACGTCGGTCTGGGCCCCCGCGGCACCCGGCCAGAGAAGCGCCGAGGCCAGGAGAAGCCACGCGAGGCGACGCGGACGCGCGCTATTGCTGATACTCGAACCCAAAGTGGACCCCCAGGTAGTTGTCGTCGAAGCCCGCCGGGAGGGGCGGGAGCGGCGTGGCGGCGAGGAGCGCGCGCATCGCGGTCTGGTCGAAAAACGCCATTCCCGAGGAGGACTCGATCTGCGCGACGGAAATCTGGCCGTCCTTGGAAATTCGGAAGTAGAGCGTGGCACGAACCTGCCTTCCCTGCGCGTCCAACCCAGGCGGTGGAACCCAGTGAGAGCCGATCTTGTTCCGGATCGCGGCGAGGTAATACGCCCACTTGAAATCGCCTTCGACGGCGACGCTGGTGCTGCGCGTGGAGTCGGCTGAAAACCAGCGCGGCGTGAGATCGGCCTGCGGCGCGGGGGCCACCTCGCGGGGCTGAGACTTGGCTTCGTCCGAAACGCCCTTCTTCGCGGGACCGCGCTCCGTGCGAACGACCACCTGGGCTCCCGGCGTGTAGCGCTTGATCAACGCCGGCTTGGGCCGCGAGGCCGCGGGTTCGGCGACCGAGGAGGCCTCGGGAGAGGGAAACGTTCGAAGCGGCGTGATGCGCACGAGCTGGGTGCGGGTCCGTGGTCCCCCCGCCGACGCGGGAAGCGCGATTTCGAGGGACGGGCGGGCCTTCATCACGAAAAAAGCGACGAGCATCGCGTGGAACAGGCACGAAGCGGCGATGAAGATCGCCGAGGTTCGCTCATCCGGCGGGGCCGCGCCACGGCGAAGGACCGACGGCTGTTCGCGCATTTCCATGGAGGGTCCGGCATCCTCCCTACGTCGCCTCCTGCTCGAGGCGGAGCGCGTCGTGGAGGGAGCGAACCGCCCGCTCCACGTCGATCTTCCTCACGATGCAGGTGATCGTGATGGACGAAGTGCTGATGATCTCGATGTTCACCCCCGCCTGCGCCAGCGCGGCGAAGACCTCGCCCGCCGTGCCCGGCGACGTGGCGAGCCCCTCGCCGACCACCGAGAGGATCGCGACGTCGGGATCGTAGACGAAGGCCCGCGCGCCCAGGTGCTTCCGCAGCTCCTCCACCGTCGGCAGCACGCTCTTCACCTCGTGGGCGCCCACGGCAAAGGTCACGTCATTCTTCGCGTCGGAGCCGTTGGCCTGGACGATCATCTTCACGTTCACGCCCTGCCCGCCGATGGCGCGGAAGATCTCAGCCGCCACCCCGGGCCGGTCGGGCACGCCCAGAAGCGCGATCTTGGCCACGTCGGGATCGTGCGCGATGCCGCGGATCACCACCTGTTCCATCGATTCTCCCTTTTGGATGCGCGTGCCCTCGTTCGCGTTGAAGCTCGATCGGACGTGGACCGGAACCTGGAAGCGCCGCGCGATCTCGACCGAGCGGTTATGAAGGACTTTCGCCCCGAGCGAAGCCAATTCGAGCATCTCGTCGTACGAGAGCGCGGAGAGCTTCCGGGCCTTCGGGACCACGCGCGGATCGGCCGTGTAGACCCCGTCGACGTCGGTGTAAATCTCGCATGCCTCCGCCTGGAGCGCCGCGGCCAGCGCGACCGCGGTCGTATCCGACCCGCCGCGGCCGAGCGTGGTGACCTCTCTCTCCCGGCTCACTCCCTGGAACCCCGCGACGATCACGACTCGCCCGCGTTTCAGCTCCTCGCGGATCCGATCCGCCTTCACCTCAAGAATCTTGGCCTGGGTATGGGAGGTGTCGGTCACGATGCCGCTCTGGGAGCCGGTGAACGAAACCGCCTCCTGGCCGCGGTCGCGCACGGCCATCGCCACGAGAGCCATGGAGATCCGCTCGCCGGCGGTCAAGAGCATGTCCAGCTCGCGGGGATGGGAGCGTTCGGAGACCTTGTGGGCGAGATCGATGAGGTCGTCGGTGGTGTCGCCCATTGCCGAGACGACGACGACCAGGTCGGCTCCGGCTCGGCGGGTCGCGGCGATGCGCTCGGCGACGCGATGGATTCGCTCCGGTGAGCCGACCGATGTCCCGCCGTACTTCTGGACGAGGAGAGGCACGCGTCGATGGCGCTCCTAGCCGAGGGTGCGTGTGACCGCGCCGCGCGTTGCGATCCGTCCCGGGATCGCCCGTGCCCGAACGCCGGCGCGTGCGAACGCGCGGACCATCGCGGCGCCGACCGCGGGACCCGCGCCTCGCGGATGAAGCGCGAGAAGCGTGGGACCGCTGCCGCTGATGGTGACGCCGTACGCACCCGCGCGCCCTCCCGCCTCGACAACCCGGCCGAACGACGGGATGAGCCGCGCGCGATGCGGCACATGGTACACGTCCCGGAGCGCGTCGGCCAAGAGATCGACGCGACCCTGGGCGAGAAAATGGAGCAGCGCCATTCCGCGGGCGGTGTTTTGGGCCGCGTCCGCGAGCGGAATCGCGCGCGGGAGGATCGCGCGCGCCTTCTCGGTGCTCACGCGCACTTCGGGCACCACCAGGGTCATGGCCACTCGCTTCGGCGCCGGCAGGCGAATCGCGGCGATGCCGCCTCCCTCGCGCGGCAAGGAGAGGATGAAGCCTCCGAAGAGCGCCGGCGCGACGTTGTCGGGGTGCCCCTCCAGGCGCACCGCCTCGCGGAAGAGATCCGCGGCGGAGAGCCGGCGCCCCATCCAGTGATTCGCGAGCGCGAGGCCGGCCACGATGGCGGCGGCGCTCGACCCCAAGCCCCGTGCGACCGGAATCTTGGAGCGGATCGAAAGGGAGATCGTGGGGACTGGCTTGCCGGCCAGACGGAAGGCCGCGCGAAACGCCGAAAGAACGGGATCGCGGTGCGGATCGAGCGCCAGGTCGGCGCCCTCTCCTCGACGCTCGATTTCAAACCCCGCGGGAATCCGGCGCGCGACCGCCACGAGCGGAATGTTGAGCGCGAGCCCCAGGCAATCGAAACCCGGGCCCAGGTTCGACGTGGAAGCCGGAACGGTGGCGGACCAGCGAAGAGGGCCGCGCGTCGCGAGGGCTGAGCGGGCGCGGCGGGCGCGCCGGGCGGAGCGGGCGCGGCGGGCGCGGCGGGCGGAGCGGCTGCGGCGTTTCATCCCAGGATCAGTTTCCGGATGAGGGCGGGATCGGGATCCACCGTCTCGACCTTGTTCGACACCTGGACGGCGCGCTCCGGATCTTTCAGCCCGTGACCGGTCACCGTCGCGACGGCCGTGCGGACGCCGTTCAGCGCGCCGCGGGCTCCAAGCTTGAGGAGCCCCGCGATCCCCGCGGCCGACGCGGGCTCCACGAAGATGCCTTCGAGGTCGGCCAGCGCGCGGTACGCCGCGATGATCTCATCGTCGGTGACCGCCTCGATGAGCCCGCCCGATCGGTCGCGCGCTTCCAGCGCCCCCTTCCACGAGGCCGGGTTTCCGATCTTGATGGCGGTGGCGAGAGTCTTCGGCTCGAGCACGCGCTCGCCGCGAACGATCGGGGCGGCGCCCTCCGCCTGGAAGCCGAGCATCCGGGGGCTTGTTCCACCCATGGACTGGCGCCGTTCCTCGTAGCCCTTCCAGGTCGCGGTGATGTTCCCCGCGTTTCCGACGGGAAGGGCGTGAACGTCGGGCGCTTCCCCGCCGAGCGCGGCCGCGATCTCGTAGGCAATCGTCTTCTGCCCTTCGATCCGATCGGGGTTGATGGAGTTGACCACCGCGACCGTCTTATCGTCTCCCAGCGCGCGAACCAGATCGAGCGCGACGTCGAAGTTTCCGCGCACCGCCACGACGCGAGCGCCGTGGACCATCGCCTGGGCGAGCTTGCCGAGCGCGATCTGCCCTTCCGGAATCACCACCGCGCACCGGAGTCCGCCGCGGGCCGCGTACGCCGCCGCCGACGCGGACGTGTTTCCGGTGGAAGCGCAGACGAGAACCGAGGCGCCGGCCGCCTTGGCTCTCGACACCGCGACGGTCATCCCCCGGTCCTTGAACGAGCCCGTCGGGTTCTGCCCTTCGACTTTGAGGTGGAGCGTCAGCCCCGGCGCGATCCGCTTCGCGAGCGCGGGGGCCGGGACGAGCGGGGTGTTGCCCTCCAAGAGTGTGACCACCGCTTCGTCGGGGATCGGCGGGAGGATGTCCCGAAACTCGCGGACGATCCCGCGCCAGGCGCTCCCGGATGCGGCCGGCGTGCGCGCGACGCTCATATGTCGAAGATCCGTACGGCGCGCGGAGCCTTTCGGATGGTGGGCAGCTCGGCGATCCCACGAATCGCCTCGCGGGCGTCCTTGTCGCGCGCCTCGTGGGTGAGCATCGTGATCGCCGCCTGGCCGCGAACGCCCGGCTCCTGGAACATCTGCGCGACGCTCACGTTGGAGGATCCGAGGCGGGCCGCGATCTGCGCCAATACTCCGGGCCGGTCCTCAACCTGGACTCTCAGGTAGTACTTGGTGCGGACGTCGTCGAGGGAGAGGCGCGTGAGCGGCGCTTCGCCGGTCGCCGGGGCGTGCGCGCCCTCGCTCGCCGCCACCCGATCAGGCCCAGCGCCCGCGTTCCCCTCGCGCGGCCCCGCCGCCTTCTTCCAGAGCCACTCGCGCGCGGAAGCCATGACGTCACCCAGCACCGCCTGCGCGGTCGCGAGCGCGCCGGCGCCCTTGCCGTAGAGGAGCATCGATCCGGCCGCCTCGCCGCGCAGATAGACGCCGTTGAACTCGTCGCGCACCGCGGCGAGGAGATAGCGCTTGGGAATGAACGCGGGGTGGACTCTCAGATCCAGCCCGCCGCCGGTGCGCATCGCGATGCCGAGGAGCCTCGCGACGTAACCGAAGCGGTCCGCCTGCCGGAGGTCTTCCTGCTCCATGCCCACGATGCCCTCGGTGGGAATCGATCCGTGCTCCACCGGGAAGCGGAATGCGCGCCGCACGAGGATCGTCAGTTTCTGGGCGGTGTCGGCGCCCGAGAGGTCGAGCGAGGGGTCTGCTTCGGCGAATCCAAGCTTCCGCGCGGCCTCGAGCGCCTCCGCGAAGTCGCGCCCTTCCCGTTCCATCGTCGAGAGGATGAAGTTGGTGGTTCCGTTCAGGATGCCGACCAGGAGCTGGAATCTCTCGGTGCGAAGCCCGTGGTCGAGCGATTGGAGAATCGGGATGACGCCGCCGACCGACGCCTCGTAGCGGAGCGCGGCTCCGTTCGCGGCGGCGAGCGCCTCGAGGCGGCCCCCATGGACCGAGATCAGGTGCTTGTTCGCGGTCACCACCGAGAGGCCTCGAGCGAGCGCCCGCTCGACGGGAGGGAGCGACTTCTCCGCGCCGCCCATCAACTCGACGAGCAGGTCCACGTCCTCGGCATCCGCGACCGCCATCGGGTCGGCGCCGAGCGACGCCCCCCGCAGGTCGACGCTCCGGGGCTTCTTGAGATCGGCCACCGCGACCCGCGTCACGCGGAGCGGCGCGCCCACAGCGCATTCGATGTCACGGGAGCGATCGCCGAGCAGACGCAGGAAGCCGGAGCCGACAACGCCGCAGCCGATCAATCCCAGTCGGACGGGGGTTGGCATGAGTTGGACCAAGCTACTGGAGGGTCAGGGGGGTGTCAAACGCGAGGGTAGCACCGTGCCGCTACGGTCGGCGAGGCGGCCCCCACTTCTCGCGAAACGCCTTGAAGGAAAAGCCGGGCTCGATCTTCTTCAGCTCGCGCGCGGCGCGCACCAGGCGCCGCTTGGCGTCCTTGGCGTGCGTCTTCTGCCACTCGACGTAGTTGTCGAGGACCGCGTCCCACGTGTGACGGCGATGCTCGCCCGCGAACTGCTCCTGCGCGAGCCGCTCCATGTGGAAGATCTCGCCTTCGCTGAGGCGTCGCACGAGATTCAAATACTCGCCGCTCATCCAGGTCATGACCTTGGTGTAGGCCTCGAAGTTCCTCGAGAGCTTGTCCATGACCTCGGTGATTCCGGCGTGGGAGCCGTAGAGGCGCTCCGCGTAAGCTGAGGCGAACTGGTAGTAGGACTTCCCGCGTCCCGTCATGCGGCGCGCCTCATCCTCGGTGGCCCGCGCCGGCTCGACGCCCGCGCAGGTCTCGCTGAAGACGCCGAGCGAAACGTAGAGAAAGTCGGCGTTAGCCTTGTAGACGCGGTAACGGTAGCGCTGGTCCTTGCTCTCCTGGACGCGGGCAAAGACGTCCGAATCGCGCGGGGCGACCAGGTCGGCGCGGAGCAGGTCCTCACGCCCCGAGACGACGCCCGAAAGCAGGGCGGCCGTGTAGACGTTCACGTCCTCGTCGTACTCGGCGAGGTCGGACGGAAGATCCGAGTCGATCCGAGAGAGAAGGAAGTTGTTGATGAAGAAAAATCCGACGTCTTCCTGCACCTGGGGCGTCGAGCCCTGGGTGCCGGTCGTCAGCTTCAGATAGCGTGGGCTCAGGCTGCCCATGATGTGTTCCTCCAGGTCCCCTTCCTTGGGCTTCCTTCGTTCTACTCATGGGGAGCAGGTCCTATGCCATGTCGCAATGGAGGTCCAACCCATCCGAATGGGAGCCGCAATGTGGGACTAAGTGACTTGTTTACTGTATCTTACCGGCTGATATGCGGGCTCGACGGAGGATGGGGGAAATGGCGCCGCGGGGTGAAATCGAGCAATTTGCCTACACATTGGATTCCGCACGACCGGCTGGAGATGCGGCGGATGGAGTTGGGCGCGTCGTCCAGACGTGGCCAGTTACGCGTGGGTGCCGAACGGCAGCAGCATGTAGAGGAAGCTTCGGATCACCACCGTGAGGTAGACGGCGAACACGGTGAGCACGGCGCCGTAGAGCCACTTCACCCGCTTGCGATAGCGCCACAGAAGGACGCACCCGAGCGACGGCACGAGCGTCTTGTACAGCCAGAAGCTGTAGGGCGAGTGGTCGAGGAGAAACGCCATGATGCGGTTCGCCTCCACCATCAGCTTGACGTTGAGCAGGTACACCGTCTGGGCCGCGTCCGTGTAGTTGAGGAGACCCACGCCCCAGAGCATCCAGTAGAGCTGCTGCTCCAGGCGGCCCGCGGCCCTGCGGTCCGTCCTCCGGCGCTGCCTTCCCCGGCGTTCCACCGTGACCGTCTCCTTCACGACAGCCTCCCGGACGAGGTTTTTGGCGCGGATTGCCATACGATCTCTATCGGCGTATTTCCGTGGAACTTGCGTCCGAAGAAGGGCCCACCGGGGCGGGTTTGACACCCCCGGGGTCGGGTGCTAGAGTGCGGCCCAATCCCATCCGGAGACGCCGCTCGACCCATGGAAGTCCTGATCGGAACGGCCGATATCCAGCGCCGGATCTGCGAACTGGGAAAGCAGATCACGCGCGACCACCCCGAGGGAACCCCGCTTCTGATAGGGGTCCTGAACGGGTGCATTTTTTTTGTGGCCGACCTCATGCGGGCCATCCCGATCCCCCATGAAATCGACTTCGTCAGCGTCTCCTCCTACGGCCGCTCGAGCGAATCCAGCCGCGCCCCGCGCCTGGTGAAGGATCTGGAGCGCAACATCGAGGGGCGGGACGTGATCCTGATCGAGGACATCGTCGACAGCGGGCACACCCTGGCGTTCCTGCGCGAGACCCTGCTGGCGCGGAAGCCGCGAACCCTCCGGATCGCCACCCTTCTCGACAAGCGGGAGCGGCGCGAACGGGAGGTGCCCCTGGACTACGTCGGGTTCGAGGTGCCGGACCGGTTCATCGTCGGCTACGGCCTCGATTTCGCAGGGCGCTTTCGCCATCTCCCCTACATCGCCTCCATTTCTCCCGCGGAGATCGAGAACGAGCACGCCCCTCAATCGTCGGGGGCGGCCTAGCCGATGACCGCGGCGAACCGGCGCGGGATTCTGATCGGGATCGCCGGTGGCACCGGGGCCGGCAAGACGCTCGTCGCCCAGTCGATCTCGTCGGACCTGGGGACCGAGGACGTCCTCATCGTCGAGCAGGATTCCTACTACCACGACCTCCGCGATATTCCGCTCGGCGAGCGCGAAATGCGGAACTTCGACCATCCCGAAGCCTTCGACCGCGACCTCCTTCGTTCGCACTTGGAGACGCTCCTGGGCGGCGGCGAGGTCGACATGCCGATCTACGAGATGCGCACGCACACCCGAAGCCCGCAATCGCTTCGGGTGAAGCCGCGGAAGGTGATGATCCTGGACGGGCTCTTGATCCTGGAGGATCCCGCGCTGCGCCAGCTCCTCGACATCAAGATCTACGTCGACGCCGACCCGGATATTCGATTTATCCGCCGTTTGAAGCGCGACATCACCGAGCGCGGTCGAACCCTCGACCAGGTCATCCGGCAGTACGAATCCACCGTGCGGCCCATGCACCTCCAATTCGTCGAGCCCTCGAAGCGCTACGCCGACCTCATCGTTCCCGGAGGGCGGATACAACGTCGTCGCGATCGACCTCATCAAGACCAAGATCCGCTCCCTCCTCCGCGGGACGGGCTGACGACTCCCGCATGTCGATGAGCTGGATTCCGCTCCTCAACTTCCCCATCGAATGGGCCTCGCTCGCCCTGCTGGTGGTCGCGTGCCTCTACTGGGAGCGCTCGGGATTCTCCGGGCTGGGCGTCGAAGGGTGCATGGGTGCCGCGGTGGTGGGCCTGATGGTCGGCTACCAGGTCACCGGCAGCTATCCGCTCGCCTGCCTCATCGCCGCGGGATGCGCGGCCGTGTTCGGCATCGTGGCGGGGACCTTGGTTCACCTGCTCCGCGCCGACCCGGCGATCGGCGCTCTGGGGATCAGCCTGGCGCCGGTCTGCGCCGTGGGGCTCTTGTCCCGGGCGGGCACAGGCCTCAGGCTCCTCTCGGAATCGCCGCCGCCGGGATTGATCACGGGCACGATTTTCGACGGCACGTACGCCGAAGACCTCCTGTGCAATCCCTGGCTCCTCGCGGCGCCGTTTGTCATCGCGTTCGCGGCTTGGATCCTGTGGCAGACGCCGTACGGGCTAAGGCTCCGCGCGTTCGGCGAGAATCCGGCGTGGCGGGTCCTCGGCTCGCGACCTTCGGCGTACCGGCTTTCGGCGCTGTCGATCGGCGCGCTCTGGACGGTGCCGGCCGCGGCCATGCTCCTGCGCTCGCGTCCGGAGTCACCGCCGATCGGTCTCGGCTTTCTCGCGCTCGCCTGCGCGATCGCGGGACGGTGGACGCTGATCGCAGGCGTGGCGCTCGCGGCGGGCCCGGCGCTTCTGCGCACGCTCCGCCCGTACGCCTCGTCGTCACCTCTCGCGACCGCCGCAATCGACGCGGCGCCCTTCCTACTCGCGCTCGTCTATCTCATCGTCTTCGCGCGCCGGAGTCTCCGGCTCTCCGTTTCGCCTCAAGCCGGAACCGATCCGGACGTTCTGTGAGCCTCAAGCCGGGACGCGCGGGCGCGCACGGCCGCGGCGAGACCAGTCCACCGGGCGCGGAAGAGCCGCGGCTGCCACCGTTCGATCCCGACGAAGCGCTCCGGATGATCCGCAAGCGGACCACGCTCGTGCCGCGCACGGCCGTGATTCTGGGCAGCGGTCTGGGCGCCCTGGTCGAGGGAGTTGCGTGGGAAACCACGATCCCCACGGCAGAGATTCCGGGCCTTCCGCGTTCCACCGTTCCGGGTCACGCGGGCCGGCTTCTCTTCGGACGGTGGTCGGGCCGTCCGGTCGTGGTGGCGCAGGGACGGTCCCACCTCTACGAGGGCTACACGGCGGAGGAGATCACCCGCACGGTGCGGCTTTTCGCTGCGCTCGGCGCCAAGTCGCTGATCCTGACCAACGCGAGCGGCGGAATCTCGCGCCGGATGATTCCCGGCATGCTGATGCTGGTGGAAGATCAGGTGAATCTCCAGTGGCGGTCGCCGGTCCGCGGGGATGGGACCGCGAATCCCCGGGGTCTCGACGCGCGGGCGACCTACTCGCCAGAGATTCTGGACAAATCCGCGCGCGCCGCCACGCTCGCCGGCGTCCGCGCGGAGCGTGGCGTGCTGGGCGTCATGCTGGGACCTTCCTACGAAACGCGCGCGGAGATCGAGATGCTCGAGCGGATGGGAGCCGACGCCGTGTGCATGTCCACGGCCGCCGAGGCCGCGATGGCGTCCACGATGGGGCTTCCGGTCGGGGCCATCTCGTGCGTCGCGAACCGCGCGGCGGGCAAGGGAACCGATCGGCTGAGCCACGCCGATGTGACCGCCGCGATCTCGGGCGCAGTGGCGCCGCTTCGATCCTTGTTCGAGCGGCTTCTTATCTCGCTGTCGTAGGGGCGCGGGGAGACGAGGGCTCGCGCGCCGCGCGGACCAGCCGCCAGATACCGGCGGACGCCGCGATCTCGTAGGCTGCCGAATCCGCGCCCGCCACTCGCTCCCATCCGCTCGGCGTCAGGAGCGCAAACTCTCCCGCCTGAAGCTTTGCGCGGACGGCCGCCGGATCTCCGAGCGGCTCGGTGATCGCGTGATCCGAGTAGAAGAGGAATTGGTTCACGACCGGCCAGTACGGAACGTCGAGATTCGCGACAACTTGGTCCCGCGGTACCCTCTCGCGCGCGGCCAGCGCTATCTCCGTTAGCTCGGGCTTTCGCGACTTGCCTAGGGGAATGGGCAGCACCCACGCCGCGACGGCCGCGACCGCGAGGAGCGCGAATCCCCACGACACGATCGCCCACCGCTTCGATTCGCTCCGGATCCACGTTCCCGCCGCGATGGACGAGAACAGCGCCAGACACGGGAACACCGACATGACGTACCAGAGCTTCTTCTCCGAGGCCAGGGAGAGCGGGATCAAGACCACCGCGAGCCACGCGAAGGAGAAGCCGCGCCGTGTCGCGCGCGCTCCATGCGGAGGATGGTTCGGCACGCGCCGGATCCGCCTTCGAGCCGGATCCCGCGGCCGGCCCGCCCGCGCGGCGGAGCGCCATCCACCCGCCGGCGACCGCGAGCGGAAGCCAGGGCCAGTAGATCATCGCCAGCTCGCGCGCGTAGTCGAAGACGCTCCACCAGGGCCGGCCCGCGCCGATGCCTCGACGAAGGAGTAGCCAGCGGACGTGCTCCTCGAGAAACTGCCCTCGGTGGAGATGTAGCTGCGCCGCGTACCACGGGATTGCGATGCACGCCGCCAGGGCGAGCGCCGCGAGGAACCACCGATCTTTGAGCAGTCCGGCGCGGCCGGTCCCGAGCATGTGAAGCACGGCGACCGCCAGCGGAAACGCTCCCAGCACGCTCTTCGTCAGGATGCCGAGACCCACCGAGGCGCCCAGGAGGAGGAACCACTTTCGCGCACCTTGGGCCGCGCGCACGTAGCCGAAGATCCCAAGGAGGAAGAGAAAGGTGAGGAACACGTCGAACATCGCGTGGCGGGAATACTTGAGGAAGTACTGAGTCCCGAGAAGAACGACCGCGGCAACCCACGCCTCGAACGGCGGGGCGCGCAGCCTTCGCGCGAGCAGGTAGAGCGCGGGGATGCACAGGGCGCCCGAGAGCGCCGACCAGAAGATCGCCGGCGCCTCGCGGACTCCAAACGAGAGAAAGGCCAGCGCCATCAGCCAGAGAAAGAGCGGCGGGTTGTCGGTGCGCGGAACTCCGGCGAAGTGGGGCGTCACCCAGTCGCCGTCCCGGATCATCTCCTTCGCCTTCTCCGCGTAGTAGCAGTCGTCGAAGTTGGCGAGGTGAACGTGCCCGAGCTTTGCGAAGACAATCCCCGCCGCAACCAGGAAGAGGAGCAGCGGGACGATCGCCCGGCTCAACGCACCGTGACTTTCAGGATCTTGTCGCCGGGCATCATCCGCTCCACGACCGCCATGCCCGACGTCACCTTTCCGAACACGGTGTAGCGCCCTTCCAGCCTGGGCTGGGGCGAGAGGGTGATGAACCACTGGCTTCCGCCCGTGTCCTTTCCGGCGAGCGCCATTCCCACCGTTCCCACGTCGTAGGGCAGCGCGTTGTACTCGCACGGAATGGCGTACCCCGGGCCGCCCCATCCGTCGCCGCGCGGACAGCCGTCCTGAACGACGAAGTTGGGGACCACGCGGTGAAACGCGAGACCGTCGAAATATCCCGACGCCGCGAGGCGCGCGAAGTTCTCGACGGTTCTCGGCGCGCTCGCGGCGTCGAGCGCGATCCGGATCGTCCCCCGCTCGGTCTCGACGGTGGCGACCGTCTTCGGAGCCGCCGGAATGGGCTCCACGCGCAGCTCCGGCGCCGGAAGCGCGCCGATGGAATCGGCCGGAAGACCCAGGGCGACCGTCGCCGTTTCTCGGATTCGGCGCTCGGGGTCCCGCCGCGCGGCCCGCAGCGCCGCGAGCGCGTCGGCGGTCTTGAGCGACGCAAGCGCCGTCGCGGCGGAAGAGCGGACGTCCGCGTCCTCGGTGCCGCCGAAGCGCGCCAGGTTCGCGCGGATCGCCGGCACCGAAACGCTGTCGCCGAGCGTTCCCAAAGCCTCCATCGCCGAGCAGACGACCGTGTAGTCGCGCTTCCCCTCGAGCAGCGAGCGCAAGATTGGAACCGACTGCGCCTTGTCGGCCGTCCGCCTCGCGAGTCCCGAGCAGGCGCCGGCGGCCTGGGGCCCGTCGCTCCCTTCCTTCGCGCGCGCCAGGAGAAGCTCCAGAGAGAGCGGCCCCTCGACTCCCCCGAGCGCCTCCACCAACCCCGAGCGGAGGAAACCGGGAAGGAGATCGATCGCGGGCGCCACCTTGGGCACGGCGCGGTCGCCTTCGATGGAGAGAAGCGCCATGGCCGCGCCTTGCACAACGCCGGTCGCGCTGTCCTGAAGCGCCGCGGTCAGCGCCGCAACCGCCGCGGAATCGCGAAGCGCGCCGAGCGACAGCGCCGCCTCCCATCGCACGTGCGGGCTCGAGTCTTTGAGAAGCGGCCGGAGCGAGCGCGCGTCCCGCCGCGCCCGGATCGCGCCGAGCGCGTGGGCCGCGTTCACGCGCACGCGCCACGAGCTGTCGGCGAGCATCGACACCAGTCGAGGCGCGGCGGCCGAGTCCCCAATATCCCCCAATCCGCGGGCCGCGCTGTAGCGAACCATCTCGACCTTGTCGGTGGAGAGCCGCCGGAGCGCCGTCGATCCGCGGATGTCCCCGATCCGCCCGAGCGCGTACGCCACGCGCCAGCGCATCTCGGGGCGGGCGTCGCGGGCCGCCGCCGCTAGAGGCTCGACCAGCGACGAGTCGCGGCTTCGCGCCGCGGCCAGCGCCGCGGCCCACCGCTCGGTGGCGTGCGGAGACCGGATCGACTTGGCAAGCGATGGACCCGCCGAGCGGGCGGTCAACATTCCGAGCGCCGTCACGAGCGACCCTCGAACGGTGACGTCCGGCTCGGTCTTGAGCCGCTGGATCAACGCCGGGGCCGCGGTGGAATCGCCGACCAGCCCCAGGGCAAAGGCGGCCTCCCTCCGCACCGGCGCGGCGCGATCTTTGAGCCCGAGCGACAATCCCGGAATCGTGCCCACGTTCTGGATCCGCCCGAGCGCGACCGCCGCGGCCGCGCGCACCTTGGGCGAATCGTCCTCGAGCAGGAACACGGAGAGGCCGGTCGTGTCGCGAGCGCCCTCCCGATCGGAGATCGCGGTGAGGCTCGCGCGAATCGAGGCCGGCTCGGCCGCGGCTCTGGCCGGCGAAGCCGCCGCAAGCGCCGCAAGGGTTGCGAACGCCGCGAGGCCAAACGCGCTCCAGCGCCTCATCCGTCGAGCCGCGCGCCCAGCGATCCGTCGTCTCAAACCGTCGCGCATCGTTCCTCCATGAGTAGTGGCCACGCGGTGTCGAGCACCTCCGCCGGACGAATGGATTCAAGCGAGTGGTCGGCCGCGCGCACGCTTCGCACCATGCGACCGACCGGAGCCCACTCCAAGGGATCGGACCACCCGTAGAGGCCGACCGTCGGACACCCGACGGCCCCCGCGAGATGAAGCGGCCCGGTGTCGTTTCCAATGTAGAGCGCCGCCTTGGAGAATCGCGCCGCGAGCCGCGCGATGGGCTCGCCGCTCACGACCGGAAGCGACGAGCCGAGCGCGAGCGTGGCGGCCTCGACGCAGCCTGAATCTTGTGGACCTTCGATCCAGGACACCGAATGCCCCCGATCGAGGATCGCGCGCGCGACCGTCGCAAAGCGGTCGGCCGGCCAGCGGTTCTTCACCTTGCCCGCTCCCGGATGAAGGTAGACGGCGCCCGCGGGTACCTGGGCCACGAGCGCGGGATCCGCGATGAAATGCGGTGGCGGCGGAAGCGGCCCCGCTCCGATCGCGGACGCCAGCAGGCCGCACACCTCCGACTGGTGCATCGGCCGCTCCGGATATGCGATCGCGCGCGTCAGCCCCGCCAGGTCGCGCGCGCCGTACCGCGACGGGGCAAAGCCCACGCGCTCGCGGGCGCCGGAGGCGCGCACGATCAGAGCCCCGCCCTTCGAGTAGGACACGGTCGTGAAGTAGATCGCCAGATCGGGGCGGGGTCCGCGCGGAAGCGAAGCCCGGAGCACGCCGGGAAGCCCGCGCGCGTCGACCACGCGGATCTCGTCGGCCCAGGTTTGCCCCAGGACCGCCGCGGCGTTCTGCCTTCCGACGACGAGTGTCAGGTGGGCGCGCGGATAGCGCGCGCGAACGGCCCGAATGGCGGGAACGTTGAGGAGCAGGTCGCCGAGCTGGTTCTGCGGGCGATACAGGTGGATCCGGCGGGGATCGGGCGCTGCTTTGGATCCTGGTGCCGGGGTCATGCTCCCGCGCCGGGGGTGGACGAGCCGTCCTTCTTCCGGAGCTTTTCGATTTCGAGAACCTTGACGAGTCGGTCGTGACACGAGGCGGGCATCGGAGGCTGGTCCAAGTGGCGGTAGAGCTTGATTGTCATCGTCAGCGTATCGAACTCGGCCCGGCAATCGCTGCAGAGTCCGATGTGCCGCTTCATCTCGACGACGACCTCCTGCTTGAGATCTTCGTCGAGATACGAGGAGAGAGACTCGAGGACCTCCTTGCACGTCATCATGGTTTGGCTCCCATCGCACGCCGCGAATTCGACTCGCTGAAGAATGGAGCGAGCCGGTCCCTGACCTTGAGGCGCGCCCGGTGGAGCCGGGATTTCACCGCGGCCACCGATAGATCGAGGATCTCCGCCACTTCCGAATTGGAGAGCTCCTCGATGTCGCGCAGGACGAAGACTTGGCGAAACTCGGGGGGAAGGGATTCGATGGCTTGGTTCATCGCCTGCTGCGTCTCCTGGTTGAGCAATTGCTCCACCGGGCCTGGCGCCCAGTCGGCGATGTTGATCGGCGTCTCGCGCTCGTCCGCGTCGTCGATCGATACCGTGGGTAGGTGCTTCCGGCGCAGGCGCATCAGGGCCGAGTTGGCGGTGATGCGGTAGATCCAGGTCGAGAAGGTCGAGTTGCCCTGGAACGACTTGATGCCGCGATAGGCGCGTAGAAATGTGTCCTGGAGCACATCCTCTGCGTCTTCCGGGTTTCGCAGCATCTTCAGCGCCAAGCTATAGACCTTGGACTCGTAACGATGGACCAGCTCGCCAAAGGCTCTCTCGTCTTCCTGCTGGGCCTTGCGGACGAGCTGTTCGTCCGTCTCCGGGGTCGACACGGCTGCCTCGTTTCTAGATGCGACGGTCTGAAGATGGGTTCTGAAAACCGGCCGAAAATCCGGATCGAAAATCGGCCTCGGAACACTTTGAGGCTACGGGGCTTGGGAGGGGAGTGTCAAGGGTAGAGGGCCGCCCGGGATGGCGCCGGCGCCCGCTGGACCCGGCGCCTAGACCGCGCCGACGGTCGACGGTTCTTCTTTGGTGAGGCCGTGGCGGCGCATCTTGCAGCGGAGACTGCCGCGCCCGATATGAAGCAGCCGGGCCGCCTCGACCACGTTGCCGTGGGTCCGGTTCAGCGCCTCCTCGATGACCACCTTCTCCACCGCGACGAGCGAGATGCCCTCGGCGGGGAGGCGGATGCCGAGGTCCGCGAGATCGAAATTCTCCGGGACCCGGTCGCGAATCTTGGGGATCGCCAGCTCGTCCGGCCCGATCTCCTCGGTGCGGGCGAGGAGCACCGCGCGCTCGATCACGTTCATCAATTCGCGGACGTTGCCGGGCCACGGGTAGCGGCCGATTTCCCGCTCCGCGCTCGCCGTGAGGCGGACCTTCTTGGCGAACTTTCGCCCGACGCGATCGACGAAGAGTCGCGCCAGAAGCATCGCGTCGCCCTGCCGCTCGCGGAGCGGCGGGATCTCGATGGGAACGACGTTGAGGCGGTAATAGAGGTCCTCGCGGAAACGGCCCTGCCGCACCTCGTCGACGAGGGCGCGGTTCGTCGCCGCGAGAATCCGCACGTCGACCGCGATGTCGCGGGTGCCGCCCACCCGGCGGACGATCTTCGAGTCGAGGAACTTGAGAAGCTTGGCCTGGAGCGTGATCGGAAGCTCGCCCACCTCGTCGAGGAACACCGAGCCGTGCTCGGCCGCCTCGAAGAGCCCGATCCGCTGCTGGGTGGCGTCGGTGAAGGAGCCTTTCTCGTGCCCGAAGAGCTCGCTCTCGAGAAGCTCTCTCGGGATCGCGGCGCAGTTGATCTCCATGAAGGGGCCCTTCGACCGCGGGCTTTCGCCGTGGATCGCGCGCGCGAAGAGCTCCTTGCCCACCCCGCTCTCGCCCAGAACCAAGACCGACGTGGCGCCCGAGCGGGCGACGTTCCGGGCCAGCTCGATCGACTCGCGGATGGGACCGCTCTCGCCGACGATCCGGTCGAAGCGGAACTCCTCCTGGACGCGCGCGGTCTCGCGCTGCTCGCGGGCCTGCTGGCCCACGCTCCGGCCGGCGGCCTTCAGGAGCCCGTCGATCGGTTCGTAGCGGACCGGTTTCAGGAAGATGTTGCGGATGCCGAGCTCGTTCATCTCGGCGCCATCGGCCGCCTCGGACCGGTCGAGCCAGAGCGCCAGCTGCAGGCGCGGCGAGCGCTGTTTCAGGAGACGGACCGCCTCCCTCCGCTCGCCTTGACCGGGCACCGCCCCCGCGGCGCCATTGGTCGTTCCCCCCGCGTGCGCCTCGCCGAAATCCAGAATCGCCAATGCGCAGCCCTCATCGCCGCCGCGATCGAGGAACTGGGTCACATCGTCCGCGACTTGGACGGCGCACCCCTGTCCCTCGACGTGCTCGGCAGAGCCGGTCCCGATCGGGTCCGGCAGGCATGATGATGGCCACGTTGAGATTCAAGGCGATTTGACTCCCCCGTAGGTCCCGTCAAGGGCTTACACCCCTAACGGAAACGTTATCGGCCGGTTGGGGGCGAAAGATTAGTGGGAATTGGGGCCCGGAAGGGGTTGTGGGAACGCCATTCGCCGTTCGAGGTCCAGATAGCGGGCGTCGTTCCTGAGGCTGCGGAGCCGCGGGTCAACCCGGAGCAGGGCGAGGAAGTTGGCGCGGCCCTTGTAGGCCCGCTCCAGGTCGTCGAGCGCCTCGGACGGTCGCCCGAGGGCCTCGGACACCACCGCCGTTTCGTAGGGAGACACGTAACGCCTCTCTCCCAGCTCGCGCATTTCCCGGAGGACCTTCTCGGCCTCATCGGTCCGGCCGAGAAGGGCCAGCGCGCGCCCAAGGGCCGCGAGCGCTAGCGGCGTTCTTCCCCCAAGGGTCCGGGCGCGCTCGGCCTGCGCCAGCGCCTCCTCAAGATCGCCGAGCTGCTCGAGTCCGATGGAATACCAGATGCGCGCCGGCACGAACTCCGGGAACATCTCGACCGCGCGCTTGAGGCTGGCGGCCGCCTTCTGGAACTGGTCGGCGTGGTAGTGCACCCAGCCGACCGCGGTGTTGATGATCATCGAGAGAGGATCCAGCTCGAGCGCGCGGGCCATCGTCCGCTCCGCCTCGGCATATCGGCCCATCGCGTCCAGGTAGTTCATGTGGAAGAGGTGGATGTAGCCGTCCCCTTCGTTCAGCTGCAGGGCGCGGGCGAAGCTCCGGGCCGAGGCGTCCCAGTCCCACTCATGGTAGAACTGGCAGTAGGCGAGCGCTGCGTGCGCGCGCGCGAGGCCTTCGTCGAGCTTGAGCGCGGCCAGCGCGGCCGCCTTGGCCTTCGGAAAACAATCCACCGGCGCCAGTGCGCCGAAGTACCCAAGCACGTTGTAGGCGTCCGCCAAGCCCACGAAGCCGGCGGGCCACGTGGGGTCGATCTCGATCGCCTCGCGAAAATACTCGAGACTCCGCAGCAGGCTCTCCTCAGTGCGCTGGTTCCAGGCATGGCGGCCCTTGAGGTAGACCTCGTACGCGCGTGGATCGACGCGCCGCTCCTGGGCGAGGCGCGCTTCCTCCTGGGGCGTGAGCTTCGCCTGGATCTCGTGCGCGATCGCCTGCGCCACTTCTCCCTGGAGCGCGAGCACGTCGCGCAGATCCCGCTCGTAGCTCTTCGCCCAGAGGTGCCGGTCGGACGCGACCTCGATCAGCTGGGCCGTGATTCGCACGCGGTCCCCGTGCCGGCGCACGGACCCCTCGACCACGGCCTCCACCTTGAGCTCCCGGCCGATCTCCTCGAGCGTCTTCTGCGTCCTCTTGTAGCGCATCGCCGACGTGCGCGAGATCACGCGGATGGCCTGGATCTGGGCGAGATCCGCGATTAGCTCTTCGGTCATCCCGTCCGCGAAGAATTCCTGCTCGGGATCGCCGGAGAGATTCTCCAGAGGAAGCACGACCAGGCTCTGGATCCTGCCGGGCGTCCCCGGAATCGCGGCCGGCGCCGGCGAAGTGCGGCCGCGCGCGGCGCCGGAGGGATCGGCGCCGACCTGCTTGAGATCGTCGATGAGCGCCCGCGCCGATGGATGCCTTAGCGCGGGATCCTTCTCCAGCGCGCGCAGCACCGCCGCGTCGAATGCCCTCGACAGCCCTTCCCGCAGCGTCGACGGAGGAGCGGGCTTCTCGTTCAGGACGGCGTTCAGAAGCTTCGCGGCGTTCGTGGCGGGAAAGGCGCGGCGTCCCGTCGCCAGCTCGTAGAGGATCGCGCCGAGCGCGTAGAGATCGCTCCGGCCGTCGACCTTCTCGCCGTCGAGCTGCTCGGGGGGCATGTAGGGAAGCGTTCCCGACCAGGTGCCCGTCGCGCTGACGCTGACGGTCTCGACCACGTCCTCGGACTTGAGCAGCCGCGCGAGGCCGAAGTCGAGCACCTTCACCCGTCCCTTCGGACCGACCATGATGTTCGAGGGCTTGAGGTCGCGGTGTATCACCCCGCGCTCGTGCGCATCCTCGAGAGCTTCAGCGATCTGGATGCAGAGCGCGATCGCTTCCCCTTCGGTCGCGGCGCCGCGGTTGAGGCGTTCGGCCAGCGTTTCCCCTTCGACCAGCTCCATGACCAGAAAATCAAAACCGTCCTGCGAATCGAAATCGTGGACGGTCGCGATGTTGGGGTGGTTCAGACGGGAGAGGGCCATCGCCTCGCGGCGAAATCGCGCGCGGGACAGCTCGTCGGCAAGCGCGGCCTGCGGCAGCAGCTTGAGCGCGACGTCGCGCCCCAAGCGCTCGTCCCGGGCGACGTAGACCACGCCCATGCCGCCCGCGCCGAGCTTGTTCTGGAGGGTGTAGTGGGAGAGCGTTTTGCCGAGCATGGCGCGTGAATCCTACCACGCCCGGCGTCCCCGGAGCCTCACGCCGCGGGGGCCCGGCGCGTTACCTTGCCGGCGGGATGTGGCAGCTCGCGAGGCCGCGTTTCTCGAGGTATTGCTGGTGGTACTCCTCGGCCTTGTAAAACGGACCGGCCGGGACGATCTGGGTCACGATGGGACGCCGGAACCGCTTCTCCGCCTCGAGCGCGGCAAGCGAAGCCTTGGCGGCTGATTCCTGAGCCGGCGAGTGGGTGAAGATCACGGACCGATACTGCTCGCCGACGTCCGGACCCTGGCGGTTCGCGGTGGTCGGGTCGTGGTTCTCCCAGAACACGCGCAGGAGCTGATCGTAGGTGACGAGCGTGGGATCGAACGTCACCTCGACCGCCTCGGCGTGCCCGGTGCGACCCGAGCACACCTGTTCATACGTCGGAGCAGGCGTGCGACCGCCCGCGTACCCGACCTGGGTCGAAACGACCCCCGGGCTCTGTCGAAACGCCGGCTCAACGCCCCAGAAACACCCGGCGCCGAACGTGGCCTTCTCGAATGTCACCGCGCGCACGTCCATCTCCCGTTCCGGCTACTTCACGACTTCGTAGTCGGCGTCGATGGCTCCGTCGCCGCCTTCCTTCTTGTCCGAGCTGCCGGGCTCTCCGCCGGCCGGCGCACCTCCGTCGTGCGGCCCACCCGGGCCGCCCGACTTGGAGGCGTCCGCGTAGAGCTTGCCCGACACCTCGTTCCAGAGCTGGGTCAGCGCTTCGCTGGCCGAGCGGATGTCGGCCGCGTCCTTTCGCTCGACCGCTTTCTTCAGCGACTCGAGCGCGCTTTCGACGCGCGCCTTTGACTCGGAGTCGATCTTGTCGCCCAGCTCCTTCAAGTTCTTCTCGGTCTCGTACGCGAGCGCGTCGCCGCGGTTCTTGACCTCGATCTCCTCCCGCTGCTTCTTGTCTTCCTCGGCGTGCGACTCCGCGTCGGTCACCATCTTCTTGATCTCGGCCTCGCTCAAGCCGCCGCTGGCCTCGATCCTGATCTTCTGCTCCTTGCCGGTCGCCTTGTCGCGCGCCGTCACGTGAAGGATGCCGTTCGCGTCGATGTCGAACGTCACCTCGATCTGCGGAATGCCGCGCGGCGCCGGCGGAATGCCGTCGAGCGTGAAGCGGCCGATCGTCTTGTTGTCGACCGCCATCTGGCGCTCGCCCTGGAGCACGTGGATCTCCACCGGCGGCTGACTGTCGGCGGCGGTCGAGAAGATCTCGCTCTTCTTGGTCGGAATCGTGGTGTTGCGCTCGATCAGCTTGGTGGTCACGCCGCCGAGCGTCTCGATGCCGAGCGACAGCGGCGTCACGTCGAGCAGGAGCACGTCCTTCACGTCGCCCGCCAGCACGCCGCCCTGGATGGCCGCGCCGATCGCGACCACCTCGTCCGGATTCACGCCGCGGTGCGGCTCCTTGCCGCCGAACATCTTCTTCACCAGCTCCTGGACCTTCGGGATCCGGGTGGCGCCGCCGACCAGGATCACCTCGTCGATGTCGGACGCCTTGAGCCCCGCGTCGGCGAGCGCGCGCTCCACCGGCGGCCGGGTCCGCTCGATGAGGTCGTCCACCAGCTGCTCGAACTTCGCCCGCGTCAGGGTCAGGTTCAAGTGCTTGGGACCGCTCGCGTCGGCCGTGATGAACGGCAGGTTGATGTCGGTCTGCATCACCGTGGAGAGCTCGATCTTCGCCTTCTCCGCGGCCTCCTTCAGACGCTGGAGCGCCATCGGATCCTTGCGCAGGTCGATCCCCTCCTGCTTCTTGAACTCATCCGCCAGCCAGTCGATGACGCGCTGGTCGAAGTCGTCGCCGCCCAGGTGCGTGTCGCCGTTGGTCGACTTGACCTCGAAGACGCCGTCGCCCAGCTCGAGGATGGAAATGTCGAAGGTTCCGCCGCCCAGGTCGTAGACGGCGATCTTCTCGTCCTTCTTCTTGTCGAGGCCGTAGGCCAGCGCGGCCGCGGTCGGCTCGTTGATGATGCGCTTCACCTCGAGGCCCGCGATCCGCCCGGCGTCCTTGGTCGCCTGGCGCTGCGCGTCGTTGAAGTAGGCGGGAACGGTGATGACCGCCTCGGTCACCTTCTCGCCCAGGTAGTCCTCCGCCGTCTGCTTCATCTTCTGGAGAATCATCGCGGAGATCTCCGGCGGCGAGTAGAGCTTGCCGTCGATGTCGACGACCGCCTCGCCGTTCTTCCCATCCTTCACGACGTAGGGGACGTTCTTCGTCTCCTCGCGGATCTCCGAAAACTTCCGGCCCATGAAGCGCTTGATCGAATAGACGGTGTTCTTGGGATTGGTGACCGCCTGGCGCTTGGCCACCTGGCCCACCAGGCGCTCGCCGTTCTTCGTGAACGCGACGACGGAGGGAGTCGTTCGGGTCCCTTCGGCGTTCGCGATCACGACCGGCTCGCCGCCTTCCATCACGGCGACGCACGAGTTCGTCGTGCCGAGGTCGATTCCAATTGTCTTACCCATGACTTCCTCCAGTGCTCGAGGCGTGCAACTGCTGAACCGCCGCGAGCGATTTTGTGACGTGATCCGCCGGGCTAACCTTGTCGTCCGCCGAGGAGAAGACCGCGGTGATCTTCCCGTCGGTGTTGACGATGAAGGTCGTGCGTTCCGTGAAGTCGTGGTCGATCTCCACGCCGCGCGAGTCCTTCATGCCGGCTTTGTGCGCGGTGTTCGTCAGGCCATATGACTTGGAAATGGCGCCATCGGCGTCGGACGCGACCGCGATCTTGCCCGCGCAGTACTCCGAATCGGCCGAGAACGCGTTCAAGCGCGAGATGCTGTCGCGCGAGATGCCGATGATCGACGCTCCGGCCGCGTCAAACTTGTCTTTGCTTTCCGCGAACGTGTGCGCTTCGAGGTTGCAGCCGCCCGTGAACGCGGACGGATAGAAGTACACGACGACCGGACCCTTCTTCAGCGCTTTCTTCAAGGAGAAGTCGAACTGCTTACCGGCCAGCGAGGCCTTCGCTTTGAAGTCCGGCGCCTTGTCGTTCTGCTTCAGTGCCGCCAAGGCTGGGGCGGCTATGACCGCGGTGACCAGGATGCCTCCAAGAAATCGCTTCATTCCGTTGATCCTTTCGTCACCGTGACATAGCCGCGCGCACAGCCTGGACGCGACCAATTGGGTTACCGCGAGGTCTTGATCTGGATCTCGCGGGACTTGGCTTCCTCCGCCTTCGGAATGCTCACCTCGAGCACGCCGTCGCGATAGGTCGCCTCGATCTTGTCGGAGCTAACCGCATGAGTGAGCGTGAACGCCCGCTCGAACTGCCCGTACACCCGCTCCGTGCGGTGGTACGTGGCATCCTTCTTCTCAATCTCACGACGCTTCTCGCCGCGTACGACCAACTCGTTGTCGGCGAGGGTGATCTTGATGTCCTCGAGCTTCATGCCCGGGAGCTCGGCGCGGACGAAGTAGCCCTCGGGGCTCTCCTCGATGTCCACCGCCGGCTGAAGGACACCCTTCCACTCCGGATCGATCCGACCGCTCAAGGCGTCATCGATCAAGCGGCCAATCTCGCTCTGGGTCTGCAGCATGTTCCTGACGGGACTCCAGCGAATCATTGCCATTGTACTTCCCCTCCTCTGAATCCTGTTTGAGTGACTTCCGAAGCGCCTGTTTGACGCTCCGAGCGCTCGTCGGGTGCTAATCGCATCCAACGTGCCAGGGAGGGGAAGCGTGCTAAGCCTCTTGCCTACTGTCGTTTATCGAATATCCCGGTCCTCAGATTCACGTTCCAAAATAGAACAAACGTTCCATTGTGGAACGCATGTCCGTTCTATTTTAGATCACTCGATCTGGTATTGCTTCATTTTTCTCCACAAGGTTGACCTGGAAACACCAAGGCTCTTCGCCGCCCTGGTCGTGTTTCCGGAGAACCGGATGAGCACCCTCCGGATGTGCTCCGCCTCGAGCTGGGAAAGGCTCATCGTCTCGGCGTAGGGAAACGCGTCCCCTTCTTGGAGGAGCGGGACGGGGGCCTCGCGAAGGGCGGGCGGCAGGTCCATGTGGCCGATCTCAGGGCCCTCGCAAACCGTGACCGCGCGCTCGATCGCGTTTTCCAGCTCCCGCACGTTGCCGGGGTAGTCGTAGCGAAGGAGGTACTGCTGGGCGCGCTCGCTGAACCGAACCACCCGCTTCCCCAGGCGGCGCGCGTACCGCTCGCGGAAGTAGTTCGCGAGGAGCGGAATGTCCTCCCTTCGCTCCCGGAGCGGCGGAATCTCGATCTGGAAGACGCTCAGCCGGTAGTAGAGATCCTCCCGCAGCTGGCCTTCCTGAAGCGCGCGCTTCACGTCCCGATTGCTCGCGGCGATCACGCGCACGTCGACGTGCGCGGAATCCGGGTCTCCCACCCGGCGCACCTCGCCGCTCTGGAGGGCCCGAAGGAGCTTGGGCTGGACGGAAAGGGGCATCTCCGCCACCTCGTCCAGGAAGATGGTTCCGCGGTCGGCCTGCTTCAGGAGGCCCGTGCGGTCGGACACCGCGCCGGTGAAGGCGCCGCGCGAGTGGCCGAAGAGCTCGCTCTCGAACAAGGTCTCCGGAATGGCGGCGCAGTTCACGGTGACAAACGGCCTGTGGGCGCGGCGGCTCTGGAGGTGGATCGCGGTGGCGACCATCTCCTTTCCGGTGCCGCTCTCGCCCAGGATGAGCACCGTGCTCTCGGTGGGCGCCACCTTCTCGATGAGGCGAAAGACCCGCTGCATGCGCGGGCTCACCCCGATCATGTTCTGGGTGATGCCGCGCTTGGGCGCCTCCGACGGGACGGCCTCGGCTTCCCAGAGTCCGCGCGACGGCGGGGTCGAGCGCCACCGTCTCGCGTTGACCGCCGGCGGCCGCTTGCCTTCGATCCGCGCCACCCGGTCCCTGGACGGCGGAGGCACTCTTTCGCTGCTTCACCTGGCGATGATTGAAAGGCCCCGCGCGGGTGTCAATCGCTAACTCGCCGGCGCGCCCACGCCGCCGCGCGCATTTCGGCGCCGCATCGCTTCCCAAAGGTTGACCGTGCGCGCGCACGTCTGATAGGTTGCGGCCGCGGGTATCGTCGCACACGTGGGCAAGGAGGCACCGCTGGCGCGCACGTTCATCGTCGGAAACGGATCGATCCTCGCGACGGGAGACCGTCGCGGAACGCTGCGCGAATTCTACGCGCCCTTCGTGGCCCCGGAGCATCAATGGCTCCGGCGCCCCGCGGGCATCGGCATCTCCGTCGACGGCCGCACGCACTGGCTCCCGGCCGACTTTGAGAGCCGCCTCGCCGAAGGCGGCGACGCGCCGATCGTCGACCTCTCCCTCGTATCAACCACGCTCGGCCTCGAGCTCTGGGTCGAAGCCTACGTGGACGCGCCGCTCGGGGTTCTGGTGCGGCGCGTTCAGGTGACGAACCGGTCGAGCGCGACGCGCGACCTGAGACTTCTCTTCCACCACGACTTCACGATGGGCCCGGGCGAGCCGCATGAATCGGCGTCCCGGGATACGGTCTCGGGCGGCGTCCTCCATCAGGGAGCGCGGCGGTTCGCCCTCGTCAACATGGAGACGTCCGACGGCTGGGGCGTTCCCTACTGGAAGGTCGCGTCACGCGCGTCGGAGGATGCCCCCGGCGCCGAGGCGCTCGCCCACGGGGACCGGATCCACGGACCGCTCGAAGCGCGCGGTCGCGTCGATTCGCTGGCGGGGGCTCCCCTGGCCCTGGCACCCGGCGCCGCCGCCATGGTGACGATCTGGATCGCGACGGGGGCCACGCTCGCCGAGGCGAGGGAACGGGACGAGGCCTTCCGCAGAGTCGGGGTCGCGGCCTCGGTCACCCGGACACGCGGGTACTGGAGCGCGTGGCTCGCTCAGGGCGCGCGCGATCTCTTCGACCTGCCCGAGGACGTATCGGCCCTGTACCGGCGAAGTCTCGTTCTGCTGCGGCTTCACCAGACGCCCTCGGGCGCGATCGTCACGGGAGTCGAAGCCAATCCGGAGTCAGCCTCGCGACCCGACTACCGGTGGTGCTGGCATCGGGACGCGGCGGTCGCGGCCGATGCGCTCGGCCGGGGCGGGTACGCGTCGGCGGCGCAGCGCTACTTCGAGTTCGCGGTCAGGAGCGCCGAGGCGGGCGCGCTCCCCACGGCCGTGGAGACCGACGGCGCGGCCGTTGGATTTGCGGCAGAGCTCGCGGCGCTCGCGCTACCTCTTTGGGCGCTCGCGCGCCACGTGGATGCAACGAAGGACATCGAGCTCTCGGCCCCGCTTTATCGCGACCTCGCCGTACCGGCCGCGGATCGGCTCGTGGGATCGATCGACCCGTCGGTTCAGCTGCCCGCGTCGCACGATCTCTGGGGTGAGCGCGCGGGCTTTCACGCGTCGACCGCGGTGGCGGTACGCGCCGGGCTCAGGGGCGCGGCCCGCCTCGCGACCCGATTCGGCGACGGAGCGCGCGCGAAAGCCTGGTCGCAAGTGGCCGATCAGATCGCCCGCGCGCTGATCCAGCATCTCTACCGCCCCGAATGGGGCCGTTTCGCCCGCTCGCTCGTCGTGGAAGGACGGACGCTCCGCCCCGACCCGACTCTCGACGCGTCGCTCCTGTGGCCGGGCCTCCTTGAAGGCATCGAGACCGAGGACACGCGGGTGAAGGCCACGGTCGCGGCGGTCCGCGGAACACTTTGGGTTCGGACCGGAATCGGGGGCATCGCGCGCTACGAGCGCGATCCGCTCGGCTCGGTGGGAACGGACCTGGCCGAGGTGCCCGGAAATCCGTGGATCGAGGCCACGCTGTGGCTGGCGCAGCACGCGATCCAGAGCGCCCGGCGGGTGCAGGATCTCGAGGCGGCCCGGACGATCCTCTTCTGGTGCGCGGCGCGGGCGGAAGGATGGAGCCTCCTCCCCGAGCAGCTCCACCCGTATCGCGGAGAAACCACGTCGAGCACGCCGTCCCTTCTGGCGCACGCGTGGCTTGTGGAGACGGTGGTCGACTACGTGGAGTGCCTGCGGAGGCTCAGCCGGTGCGACCGTTGCGGGGCGCCGGCGACGTCGCACGCGGACCGGGAGCCCGCTCTCCGGGCTTCGTCCAGCCCGGCCCGCGTCACCCCGGGGACCTGAGTCCTACTTCCACGTTTCGTCGCTGACCTTGATCGAGATGGACAAGCGGAAGAACGTCTCGCGCGCTCCCAGCGTGGTCTCGTCCCCGCGGCTTCCCCCTTCGAGGCTCGCGTCGATCGTGCCCCCACGATCGGGGGTCCGAACCCCGGTCCCGAGCGACACCGACCACTCGTCCAGGTGGGCGACCCCGCCCGTCACGTCGGGCTGACCAGCCGTTGGAAGAAGATCCGGCCAGCATAGGTAGGTGGCGCCCAACCGAAACGGAAGCTTGTTGAGGGTGCTGCCCACGCCGATCGGCTGCTTCTCGAATCCCAGCGAATAGCGCTCCTCGGCGCGGAAGTTCACCAAGTCGCTGCTCAGGGATTCCTCGGTCCAATTCTGCCGGCTGTACTGGCCCACGAACCTGGACCGCGCCCCAAGCCCGAGATTGAATCCCGCGGCGAAGCCGTCGGGGATCGTGAAATCGCCGCGGGTCATCACCTCGGAGCCCGCCGTGCGCTGGACAAAGGTTGCCGGCACGCGGCGTGCCGTTTCGTAGACGCCGCCGATGGAGAATCGCTCCCGCCCGTACTGAAGGCCGAAGCGCCAGCGGCCCAACCGATCCCAGCTGGTCTCGAGCGTGTCGCGGGCGGAGAGCAACAGCGGAGTCCGGAACGTCCGGACCCACTCTTCGCGGTAGCTCCCGCCGATCACCTCGTAATCGACGCCGAGGCGGAGCCTCTTCGAGAAACGTCGAGCGAGGGTGGCGCGGACGAAGTTCAAGCCGCCGTTTCCGGTGATGTGAAGGACCGAGGGCGTTCCCAGACTCTCCGGCCGGAAGATCTCGAAACCGGCGTTCGTCCCCACGAGGTAGCTTCCGCCGAGGACGAAATTCTGGGGCAGATGAACCACCAGCCGTATCGACGGGAAGGCGGTCTCGTACCCCGTCTCGCTGCCGAAGCTCTGGGTCGAGATGCTTCGCCGGGTCGAGAGCATCGTCGCCTCGAGGGAGAGAAATCGGGCCTCGGCGATCGAAGCCGGATTCACCATCGAAAAGGCGGCGGGCCCGAACTCCGCGGCGCCCGCGCCGCCGAGCGCGCGAAGCCGGGCGTTTTCCGGAAGGGACGGCTCCCCCAATCCTCCCACCGCGAACACCGAGTTGGCGCGCGCGGTCGAAGCGAGGGCGAGCAAGGCGAGAAGGACGCCGAGCGCGGCCCCATGCAGGGCGGCGGACCGGCGTCTCGACGTGGGAGCGCGCATCAGAACCGGCCCGGAGGCGGGGACGTGGTGCTCACCCGGAGAACGGGAGAACGCGACGATTCACGCGATGCGATCCGGATACCCGGACTCGTCCCGGCTCCGAAGATCGAGATCAGCACGCCATTGTTGGTCGCGGGATTCGCCGACCACCCGCGCGCGAGACTCGTGGGAAGCGCGAGGGAGAGGCTGTCGCCGGGCTCGACCGCGACCTGGATGATCGTCCGAAGCGGCGAGAGCGAAAAGGCAATGGTGGAAAGATCGGTCGCGTTCTCGGGCCACGGCGCGGTGATCTGGTTGATGATGACCGTGACCGCGATGCGTGTCGAATCGATCGTGTTGTTGAGGATGCTTCCGTCGACGGCGGGCACGGAGTCGGTGACCGCGAGGACCAAGCGAAGCTCGTTCACCGAAGCGCCGGGCGGGATCGGCGGCACCGGCGCGCGGAGGGCCAGGGTTGCCTCAAACGGACCTCCCAGCACCAGCGACGTGTCGGCCCCGGTGGCCGGCGGCGAGAGCGGCGGGTGGAGGTAGAGGTCGAGCGGCACGACCGTGTTGATTGTGTCCGCGATGATCGTGGTTCCGCTGACCCAGGTGTAGGGAACGCGGAAGCGGGCGTTCCGCCCCCTGAAGCCGGCGATTCCCTGCGTCAGCGGAGAACGGAGGATGAACCCGGGCACGGCCGACGGATTGGCCGCCCACTGCTTGAAGACGGTGTAGCTCCCCGGACCCAGACTCACCAGAAGCGGGCCCACGAAGTCGTACGCGATCGACGCCAAAGGGGTGCCGATTCCGGGACCTGGCCAGCTGATCGTTCCGCTGTCGCCGAGTGCCGCGTCGGTGAGACCGAAGTCGAGATCGAGGACCGCCGGCGAGCTCCGCAGTGGGCTCTGGTCCAATTGAAAGAGCACGTCCCCGGCCTGGAATCCGGGAAGGGTCTCGTTGGGGAGCGAGTAGCTCAGGAACTTGAACAGGGCCTTCGCTTCGTAGGAGGAGCTGCGTCCCGTCAGGAGGGTGCCGGCGTAGTCGGCGGTGCCCTGCGTCACATACGTGTCGAGATCCACGTCCGGCGCCTCGACGATCGTGGTGCCCAGGCCTCCGGGCCCCCGGGCCAGCCGCTCGTTCCCGGTGAGCGTGTTGGCCTTGTTCGAGCAGCCGCAGAACAGGATGGCTAGAAGCAGGATGGGGGCGAAGCGGACGACCTGGGAGCTGGCCAGCGGGATGCGGTACAGTTGCACAGTCGAGATGATAATTCCTTGTGGTTTCGAACGCTACAGGGAAGCTCTCCCTTCAGAAACCATCCCGCCGCGCTCCAGTTCCACCCCCCGGCTGCCGATAGTTCCAAGGATCCGTACCGCAGTCGTTTGGGGGGTCGGAACGTGAGCGATCTCAGGCCGAAGGGCCCGAGCCCGGAGCAGCCTGTGGTCACGCTCGCCGACCGCGCGGAGATGGTCCGCTCGGCGGCGCGCGAGGCCGTGTTTGTGGCTGTCCTCCTCACCATTTCCATAGTCGGGCTCTCCATGCGATTGGGCGAGCCGTGGATCGGCCCCGCCGTCTCGCCGGTGTTCGCGTTCCTGGCGTACGCCCGCTATCGCGGACGCAGAAGCGAGATCGACCGGCGCCACGCCCTTCAGGCCCAGCTCAGCATTTATCGCGTCGGCGAGACCTTCGCCCGGGCGGAGCGCGAAGAGGAACTCTTCCGCCAGGCGCTGGAAGCGATCGCTCAGGGCACGGGTGTTCCTCACTGGGCGATCTACCTTCACCGCGGCGGTCGCGGCGAGTTCGGCCTCGCGGCAACGCGCGGTCTGGCACCGGGCGCCGACGTGGAGCTGCGCCCCGACGCGGTCGCTCCCGAAGCCGCTTCGCCTGCGAGCCGGGCGGCGTGGCAGGGAGAGACGCAGGTCGTGCGCGACGCGGCGCAGCTTCCCGCCTGGGATTTTCCGGCCCGCACCGATGGCCTGGGGCCATCGCCGGTCGTGGTCTCGATTCCGGTCGCGGATCTGGACGATGCCCCCGCGGTGCTCCAGTGCTTTCTGCCCAAGGGCACGGAGCTGGGCTCCGAGCGCAGCACGCTCCTCCGGTGGATCGCCGCGCAGCTCTCCTCGGGCTTGAAGCGCCTCCGGCTGGAGCGCCGGGACCACATTCTCGCTTCGTTCATGATGAGCACGGGCGAGATCCTGCTCGGCCTCGACCTCGCCGGCGAGATCACCCACGCGAACGCCGCGGCCGAGCAGGCGCTGGGCTCGCCGCCCGGCGCCCTGATTGGAAGTCGCCTGGACCAGCTGGCGGTGGCCCAGGAGCCGGGTCCGGGAGGGGACACGCTCTTTGACCTGGCGCGGGCCGCCGGCGAGTACTCGGG
Source organism: Candidatus Eiseniibacteriota bacterium (assembly GCA_963740415.1). Classification (GTDB taxonomy): domain Bacteria; phylum Eisenbacteria; class RBG-16-71-46; order SZUA-252; family SZUA-252; genus WS-9. Next base: position 494,301 of record CAVUEC010000013.1, on the reverse strand, counting down.
CATCACGTGGTTCCTGCGCGGCGACGGATCGCGCTTCCCCGCCGAGGTGCGGATCTCCCCCGCGAAGAATCGGGGCGGTGCGCTCTCCGCCATGGTCCTCGTCGGCCGGGACGTCACCGAACGCCGCGAGCTGGAGCAGGAGCAGAAGCGCCGGAGCGAGGAGCTGGCCCACTTGAACGAGGCGCTCCAGCGCGCGAACCGCGGCCTGGAGGAAGCGCAGCGGCTCCAGAAGGATTACCTGGCGAACGTGTCCCACGAGCTTCGAACGCCGATGAACGCGGTGATCGGATTCGCCACGCTCCTCGAGGGGAACGCTCAAACATCGGAGGAGGAGGGGCGCGACTTCGCGCGGTCGATCCGCGAGGCGGCGCAGCACCTTCTCGGGGTGATCAACGACCTGCTCGACCTGGCCAAGGTGGAGGCCGGGCGCTTCGAGTTGAAGCTGATCCCCGGCGACCTGCGCCCGGCGGTGACCGCGGCGGTCGAGGCCGTGGGCCCGATCGCGGCCCAAAAGGGGCTCAACCTCAAGGTGGACTTGCCGATGGAGCCGCTCGAGGCGGCCCTCGACCCCAGCCGCATGCGCCAGGTCATGCTGAACTTGCTTGGGAACGCCGTGAAGTTTACCGACAAAGGAAGTGTGGGGATACGCGCCTGGCGCGACCCCGCGACCGAGGAGTCTCGGGTGACGATCGAGGACACGGGAATCGGTATCGCGCCCGAGAGACAGGCCCGCCTCTTCACCAAGTTCGGGCAGGCCGACATCTCCTACAACCGGCGGCACACCGGAACGGGCCTGGGGCTCGCGATCACGCTGGCCCTGGTCCGGAACATGGGCGGCACCATCGCCGTGGAAAGCGAAGGGTTGAACCGCGGCACGCGGGTCACCCTCGGGTTCCCGGCGCCGATTGGTTCTCTCTCAGAGATGGAGTGAGGGGTTCATGGCAACGCGCATCCTCGTGGTGGAAGACGATCCGATGAACGCGAAGCTGTTCCAGCTCATCCTCACCCGGGGGGCGCAGTACCAGGTCGAGGTGACGGAGGACCCGTCGCACGTGCGCGCGCAGGTGGTCAACGGCGCGGCCGACTTGATCATCATGGACGTGTCGCTCTCCAACAGCACCTGGGACGGAGTCGCGGTCGACGGGTTGGAGATCTGCCGCCGCCTTCGCGCCGACGCAAAAACCAGGCACATTCCGATTCTGCTCGCCACGGCCCACGCGATGAAGGGATCGCGGGAGCGCTTCCTTCAGGATTCCGGGGCCGACGATTACATCTCCAAGCCGATCGTGAGCGCGGACGAGCTGATCCAGCGGATCCGCACACTCCTCGAGAAGAAGGGCCATGGCGCACCGTCTGCTCCTCGTTGACGACGAGGCTCATAACCGGAAGCTTCTGCGCATGGTGCTGCGCCAGGGGGAGTACGATTTCTCCGAGGCGGAGAACGGGTCGCAGGCGCTCGAGATTCTCCAGAAGGAACGGATCGATCTCGTTCTCCTCGACCTGATGATGCCCTCGCCGAACGGCTTCGACGTCCTGCTGGCGGTCAAGAAGAACGACCGGAATCGGGACATCCCGGTGATCGTGGCGAGCGCCTCCACCGCTCCCGAGGACGTGGAACGGAGCCTCACGCTGGGCGCCGCGGACTACTTCATGAAGCCGCTCACGGAGTGGGACATCCGCTTCCAGCTGCCGATCAAGGTCCGGAACGCACTGGCGGTCAATCAGGCGTCCGAGGAGCGGCTTAGGGCGGAGCGGATGAAGGCGGTCTCGGCGATGGCCGTGGCGCTGAACCACGAGATCAACAACCCGCTGCAAGTCATCCAGGGGAACGCGCAGCTCCTCTTCGTTCACCCCGGGCTGCCGCCCGAGACGCGGGAGAAGATCTCGCGCATCCGGGCCGCGACGGAGACGATCGCCGGGCTCACGCACCGGATCGCCGCGCTCAAGGACATCGTGACGGTGGACTACCCCGCCGGGAATCGCACGACGGTCCCCATGGTGAACTTCAAGGCGTCGACGGATGGGCCGGGGAAGACGGACTCGCCCGGGAAGGGATCCGCGAAGGGAGACACGCTCCCGCCGATGGAGGGTGTGGAGCGCCTGGGAACGGAGCCGTTGGGAGCCAACCCCAACGAAATCCCGAGGCTCAAGCTCCCAGAATAGGGTAGATCCAGTCGTGGATGAGGAAGTTTAGCCGGCCGATGAGGAGCGCCACGCGCCCCATCACGGTGAATCCGAAGGCCGCGCCGAAGGAAACCATCAGGAACCAAACCCCCAGTCTCGCAATCGGCCTCGTTACAACTCCCTGCTCCTTCGAGAAGAAGAAATACGTCAGGACGCTGAACACCCCGACGATGTAGACGATCGAGATGAAGGTCGCCTGGTCCAGGCTCGCCAGCGGCTGGATCGCGCGCGCCAACTGCGGCAGCACTTCCCCATGCAGCTTCCGCGTGAACTCCACGCCGATGTAGTAGGTGATGTAGATGGCCAGGGCGTAGCGCGAGATCCATCCGATCCTGGGCACCGACCGCATGTAGAGCATGCCGCCCAGCAGGCCAGGCACCAGCAGGTCCCAATTCTGCAGGAAATCCTCGCGCATCGGCTCGATCAGGTTCGGCATCAGGGTCTGGGAGAGCACGATCCCGATGTAATACCCGAGCGAAACCCCCGCGAAGAGACTCTCGGTGAAGCGGAACAACGGGTTGTCCTTGTACAGAAACGAAAGACAGGCCAGCGTCAGGAAGGCGGCGATCCAGACCCCAATCGCGGGTAGGTGCATGGCGTTACGCCTTGGCTCCGGACGGCCGCCGGTTCATGAACGCGATATTCCCGAGCAGGATCAGGATGAGGATCGCGGTGTGGAGGACGGTCTGGCCGTCCATTCCCTTCGTGGCCGTGAACGCATGGGTCGTCTGGTAGAACCTCGCCAATGCGGGATAGCGGGCGCGGAGCAGCTTCTCGTACTCCGCGGCGCCTTTCATGCCGCCCAGCATGCCGACGAGCTGCCCCGAGTTCAGGAACGCGTAGTACTTGGGCGCGCTCACGGCGGTCGGCCCGATGATGACCGGAACGCCGGTCTGGGGATGAACCTGGGTGATCCAATACTCGCCGATGAGCCCCGTGGCGACCGTGAACACGACGCTCGCCTGACGGATGCTACTGAGCCCATGCATGATTGGAAACTCCGCCAGGGGCTTCCCGGTCACGTCCGTCGGGAAGGCGCCCGAGATGTCCTGTCCGAGACGGCGCATGACCGCGGCGGCCCCGTCCTTGTATCCGAGGTTGATGTAATCGACGCCGTACCGAAGGTCCGGGTATTCAGAGGTGATCTTCGCGACCGCGTTGTTGGCGAGCTGGAGCCCGCCCAGCGGGTAGAGCGCGCTCACGACAAAGCGGAGCTTCTTCTCGGCGCACTGCCGCATGACCCCCTCGGCCATCGGGTCGTTCTCGGGCGCGGAGGAAGGGCCATAGTCGAACGAAATCCAGACGATGTCCCCTTCGTGGAGCGATTCGATGAACTCGAAGGCGGACCGGGTGGACTGCGTCGTCGAAACCGGCAGGCCGATGGGGATGACGATCGGGATGGTGACGCACACGAGCACGAGCAGAAAGATCCAGCGGCGATCCAGCTGGAGCATGCGATCGAGCAGGCCGGCCACGCTAGTCTCCCTTCCCCAAGCCCAGGTAGCCGCGCTCGATACCGAGGATGACCCGGATCGCCATCGAAGCCGCGCCCAGGGCCGCGCCGATGATGATGCCCGACTGGGCGGCCCCGTTCGGCGTGTTCATGATCCATTCCGTCAATTTGCCCAGCCCCTGGCTGCCGGCGGCCGCCGCCGGCTGGAGCGCGGAAAATGGGGCCGCGAGAAATTCCAAGATCGGGACCCGGCCCATCATCACCAGCCCCGCCGCGATCAGGAGAATCGTGGCCTCCGTATTCCGCGCGCGGAACGCCCGAAAGGCCGCGCTCGCCATGAAGAATGCCAGGAGCGAGAAGATCGTCGCCTGAAGCGGCAGGAAGAACCAATCGGCGACGTACTTGAAGGGTGTCGGCGATCCGTCGGGCGCGAGACCGATCCCCTGTCCGGACAGGACCCCATACACCCCGAACCCGCCCGTCACGAGCAGGCCGGTCAGGAGCACGACGGAGTAGACCCAACCCTTCTCTCTGCGGGCGACCTTCCGCGTGTTGTTCTGGAGCACGTTCACGATTCCAAGCAGGAGCGCGAAGCCCGCGACGATGATGAGCCACTGGTCGAGCCTCGGGCTCATGCCGGTATCACCCGATAGAAACTTCTTGGGGATGTAGAGCGAGAGCACCGGGATCACGCCGGCGAAGAATCCCACGAGAATCGGAATCCGGCTCCGGAGCCCCGGCGACCGGAGCCCGAGGAAGATCCCGGCGATCGGAACGACCGCGAAGAGGATGACGAGGGTGACCCGGCCGAATTCGAGGTTCATTGGGTCTTCAGCATCTCGGCGAAGCCGTGGACGCCAAGGCTGCTCAGCACGATCCCGATCACGCCGAGCGCCATGAGGATGGCCTTCGCGATGTCCTGGCCGCGCATGGAGCCGAGGAGGACCGGCTCCCGGGTGAGATAGGCGCCCGCGGCGTAGAGCTCCTCGCCGATCAGCGTGTAATCGCAGGTGGCCACGAAGAACGGAAGCTGCGACGGATCCGCCTGCCCGGCGATCTGGATGGCCCCCGTGGACTGTCCGGTCTCCGCCAGGATCAGGGACTCCGCGAAGAAATATCCGATCAGGAAGATCGCGGCGGGACGCTCGCGAATCATCTTGGCCGAAACGGCGGCCGTGAACGCGAACTGATCGTAGGTGACGTAGTTGACCATCTCCTCGCGGAAAAGGTCCGGTCTCCCCTCGGCCATATAGGCGGCGCGGACCACTTCACGCGCGGACACGAAGGTGAGCGGGTCCTTGTTCGGGACCTCGAGGTCCGCGCCGTAGCGGGCCGTGGCTCGCGCGACGTGGCCCAGGATCGCGATGGAGGCCACCGTCTGGATGTCGTCCATGCTCTGAATGCCGGGGATGTACATCACCTTCTTCCCAACCTCGGTGGCGCGGCCGATGGCCTCGTCCACCGCGTTCAGCCCGGCAATCCGGCGAATAAAGATGTTCTTCCCCGACTTGGCGAAGGAAATGGAGACAAGGATAATCGTGATGAAAAGCACGCTCGCGATCAGCGAGTTGGTTCGTTCCATGCGGAACCAGTTGTCGTGGGAGCCCACGGCCTCGCTCAGCACCACCGGCCCGGCGGCGCCCGCGATGCCCATGGAGTCGGGCGCGCTCGGCACGCGCACGCGAAGCTCGTAGCGATACTGCGATCCGTCCTTCGCCGAGTTGTCGACATAGCGCTCCACGCCGGGCTTCACCTGCGCGAGCGGGGTCCATTCGTAGGCCGGCGGGTCGGCGCGCCGAATCTCGAGGAGGGATCCTTCGGGCAAATCGGCGGGGTCCTTCCATTGAAGCAAGATTGAATTCCCGGAATCTCCCGGACGGTCGGCGGCGACGAATGCGGTTGGCGCGGGAATCTCGGGCGGAGGCGGGGGCGATGTGCCGGACGGCGCGGCGCTGGAACCGCGCGCCGCGAGGAGAATTGCGAGGAGAGTCACTCCGGTCGCGAATCTCACAAGGGCGTCAGCCTAGGTGAGGCTCGCCGGGGGTGTCAACGGGCTTTTCGCCCCCGAAGCCTCATGATGGGCCAGACGTAGACCGAAAGAACGGGCCACCGGGAGCAGAAGAACCGAAGAAAGTCCTTCACCCACTGCCTCGGGTGAACCTCGATTCCCCGTGAAAGAAACGCGGGCAGAAGCTCGGGGGTGAGGCCGGCCTCCCGAAACTTGTCCATCATCCAGAAGGGGTTCAACTCGCGCTCGGGATACTGCCCGTCGCGCGGATCCCGATAGAGAAACTCGGGCTGCTTGGAAATCCGGCCCGTCTCGAGAAACTCCCGCACGCCCGCCTGGACCTCGTCGCCCACGAGCCCGCGCGTGCGCCGCGTCGCCTCGAGGAGCTGGTTTTCCGCCATCCCCGGGAAGTGCTCGCCGATCACCGCGCGGCGCGCGTCGAAGTACGGACCGCCGGGCTCCGCCTCCATCCGTTTCCAGCCGCGCCGGCGGCGGCCCCTGGCCGGGAAGTAGAGCGAGTTGTTCTCGTCGCTCAGAAAGAAGATTCCGCCGGGACGAAGGAGGCGGTGCGATTCTTTGAGGAATCCCTCGAGGTCCCGCACGTGGGAGATCACGCAGTTGGCCATCACCCCGTCGAAGGACGCGGTCGGAAACTCCATCCCGATCCCGTCTCCGTAGCGCGACTCGAAGTGGGTGACCGGAGGATCGACCTTCTCCGCGAGGTAGGTGCCCACGCGGACCATGTCGTGGTCGATCTCGGTGGCGATCACCCGCCGCGCGCCGTAGATCGCGACGAGCAGGGCCTCGATCCCGAATCCCGCGCCCAGGTCCAGGACGTCCTTTCCCTCCGCCTCCAGATATTCGTACATCTGGCGGCACTTCTGGAAGACGTGCTCGATCCGGGCGGGATTTCGAATGATGCGGAGATACGTGTAGTAGGTGAGGAAATATTCCGGAAACTGCGCGCGGATCTCCGCGTCGCTCTGCATGAGGATAGCGCGGAGCGACGCCAGTCGCCGCGTGGCGACGTCCGACACTACCCGGCTGTCTCGCTCAGGATGCGCGAGCGGCGGATGCCGTGGGCGTTCATCCGATTGTGGAGGTGCTGCCGGCTCACGCCGAGCGCGCGCGCCGCCTTGGACACGTTGGAGTCGCACTGGCGGAGCGCCTCGCGGATCGTTTCGGCCTCCACCGCGTCGATCGTCTCTCTCAGTGTGTGCTGCCCGTCCCAACGGCGCGTGATCGGAGGTCCGAGTCCGAAGAGCGCGGGCTCGATCATGGCGCCCGGATCGGCCAGGGCCACCGCGCGCGCCATCGCGTTCTCCAGCTCCCGCACGTTCCCGAGCCACGGATGGCGCAGGAGAAGCTCGCGGGATTCCGCGCTCATGCCCCGGATCGGCTTCGACTGCTGCTTCGAGAAGATCTCCAGGAAGTGCTGGCCCAGCAGGAGAACGTCCTCGCCCCGCTCGCGGAGCGGCGGCAGCGTGATGGGTACGACGTTCAGCCGGTAGAAGAGGTCCTGGCGGAAGCGCCCCGCGTCGACCTCGGCCTTTAGATCTCGATTGGTGGCGGTGACCAGGCGGATCTCAACCCGGCGCGACACGGTGTCGCCCACGCGGCGGATCTGGGAATCTTGAAGCACGCGGAGGAGCTTTACTTGAAGCGTCGGGGGCATCTCGCCCACTTCGTCCAGGAAGAGCGTGCCGCCGTCGGCCGCCTCGAAGAGACCCACCCGGTCCTCGTTCGCCCCGGTGAACGCTCCCTTCCGGTATCCGAAGAGCTCGCTCTCCAAGAGCGTTTCGGGAAGGCCGCCGCAATTGACCGCGATGAAGTTGGCCTCGCGCCGCGGGCCGTTTGAGTGGATCGCGCGCGCGATCAACTCCTTCCCGGTTCCGGTCTCGCCCTGGATCAGGACCGTGACCGAAGTCGGGATCACCTTCTCCAACAGCTCCATGACGCGAAGCATCTTCGGGCTGCGGCCGACGAGGAGCCCGTAGCGCGATTCCTCTTTCAGCGCGCGGCGCAGATTCAGATTTTCGATCTCGAGGCGGTTCTTGGAGTCGCGGAGCCGCTCGTGGAGCCGCGCGTTCTCGAGCGCCACCGCCACCTGCGCCGCGAATCCCTCGAGGATCGAGATGTCCTCCGGGGTGAACTCGTGCGCGATCGAGTGCGAATCGACGTAGAGAACGCCGAGCACGCGGCCGGCGTTCAAGATTGGAATCGCGACCACGGTCCGGAGCGAAAGATCGCGGACGCTCTTTCGATCCTGGAAGAGCGAGGAGCCGACCGCATCCGGCACCCACACGGTCTCGCGCCGGTGAGCCGCGTCCTCGGCGATCCCGGTGGAGATCTGGAATTCCTCCGGCGGGAGCGTGGACTCGTCGCGGCTGCGCGCGGTTTCGAACTGGAGCTTGCCGTCCTCGCGCATGAGCATGAGGAATCCGCGGTCGGCGCCCGCGATCTGCACGACGGCGTCGACGATTCGCGCGAGAAGCTCGTGGATATCGAGCGTGCCCGTGACCTGACGGCTCGCCTGGAGAACGTGGTTGACGCGTTCGAGATCGGAGGACGCGCGGGCGCGCGCCGGGGAGCGAGGTTGCGTGAGGATTTCCCGCTCCCACTGGGTCAGACCTTGGCTCAGTCGCTCGAGCGGGTCCAACTCGGGCAAGTCAGCTGCGGCTGGATCCTTTTCGCGATGCGGATCAGGTACGTGTGTCATGGCGACCTACACTCGATTGAGACCGGCAGGGTCACCGACTCCCTAAAGGGGGACCTAAAGCCACATGACTATACAACTGTAAAACGAACTTGTCAAATGTCGAACTAAGGGGTGGGACTAATGCGTCTCAGCAAAGCCCCAAAAGTGGCATACGCAAGCCCAGAAATGAGGACAGCCGCAATCGCCAATTGCGGGTCTTGACACCCCCAAATCCAGATCGCGAGGCAGGTATTTCCGGTGACCGCGGCCGCGATGACACCCAGCGTTCCCCACTGTCCCAGGCGTCGTCCCAGGCGATGGGTCGTGTGATCGGTACCACCGACGTGGAGCGGACGGCGCCCGATCAGACGATCCACGACGACAAATACGACGTCGAAGAGCGGGTAGGCGAGCAGGAGACCCACCGATGCCAGGTGAGGCATTGTCGGCTCGCTCTGGAGCGCCTGAAGCGCGAGTGCGGCGAGCGCGAAGCCGAGGAGGTGGCTCCCGGCGTCCCCCAGGAAGATGCGCGCGGGGGGCGCGTTGTAGACGAGAAACCCCGCGCTCGCTCCGATGAGACCCCACGCGAGCACCAGATCGACGGGAGCGCCGTGGAGAAGCGCGATCGTCACGAATCCGGCGGCGGTGATCGGGATCACCGTGCCCACCACGCCGTCCATCGCGTCGAGAAAATTGATCGCGTTCAGGAGTGCGGTAACGCCGAGGATCGCGATGCCGAGCGACACGGGATTCCCGCGGAGCCAGTGCACGTCGGGACCCCAGAGCACGAGGCAAAGCGCCGCCGCCACCTGCCCGACGAGCTTGCCGAGCGGCGGCATGGGCCTCCGGTCATCGAGAAGACCGAGGCCGAGCGAAAGCGCGGCGCCGATCCAGACGCCGGGCGGCACCGCTGGAATGGACATGGAGAAGATCGCTCTCGCGAGGGCCGGCGCGAGAATGAGTGCCAGCGCGACGGAGACCCCGCCCAGGAGCGGCGTGGGCCCGGGGTGCGCTTTGCGCGGATCGGGATGATCGAGGTAGCCCGTCGCCCGGGCCAGGCGGATGAAAATCGGGGTGAGGCCGATCGACGACGCGAATGCGAGCGGGGCGATGATGAGGCCCGCGGGCGCCTCGCTCAAGCTCCCGCGGGGACGGCGGGAAGAACCGCCCTCGCCGGCTCCTGCGTTCTCCCGTTCGACTCCAGCGCCTCCCGCGCGACGGACCAGGAAAAGTGGGAGCGCGCCCAGTCACGTCCTTTCGCGCCGAGCGCGGCCGCTTCGGCCGGATTGCGGATCAGCATGACGATTTCATCCGCGATCGCCTGGGCCCCTTCCCCCACGCGCATCACGCCGTCGGGCATGGGCATGAGACCCTGGCGAACGACCGGGGTCGAGACCACGGGCGTACCGCTCGCGAGCGCCTGCACGACCTTGTTCTGAACGCCCGCGGCGAAGCGATGGGGCGCGACGAACACGGTCGCGTGCATCAGCGCGTCCTCGAGTCGAGGAACGTAGCCGACGACGCGCACGCCTTCGCCGCGCACCGCCGAGCCCAGCGACTCCGCCCCCCGCCCCGCGATGTCCAGCGACGCGCCTGGCTCCATCGCGCGCACGCGCGGAAACACCTCCTGGACCAGGAAGCGAGCCGCGTCGCGATTGTGGAAGACCTCCTGGAAACCGAGGAAGAGGAGGCGTGCTCTCTCGCGGGGCCCGTTCGGGTGGAAGGGCTCCGGGCCCAGCCCGTTCGGCACGACGCGAACCCGCGCGCTCGGCGCGATGGACAGGAGGCTTTCGCGCTCGGCGTCGCTGATCACCCAGCATTCGTCGAAGCGCGGCGCGATCGTTTGTTCATAGCGGCGGATCCGCTTCAGTTCCTCTTGGTAGACGCGGAGATTGAAGCCGCGGCGATACGGAAGCGACCGCTCGATCCCCGCCGAGATGACGTCGGTCAGGTCCAGGATCCAGCGCGCCGGATGCTGCTCCATTCGCTCGATCGCGTAGGGGGCCATCCGGAAGAGGTGCGTGACGACGACGTCGGGGCGCACGCGGCTCAGCGCTTCGCCCACACGGCGGCGCATCGAGCGCGAGCGATAGTAGGCGGCCTGGAGCGGTATGGTTCCGGGGAGCGCCTGCGCGGCACGCCACATCGACACCAAGCGAGGGAGCGGCACCACCCGGATCGACGCGAGCAGCCGATCCAGCGGCGCGATCTCCGTTCGAGGCGGAACGGTTTGATCGAATGTTACGAGATGGACTTCGTGCCCCGCTTCCGATGCCGTGCGGAGGAAATGGAAGACCCTGAAGCGGTCGCCCCCCACCGGAGGAAACGGCATGCGAGAAGTCAGGAAGACAACACGCATTGGTGCAGTCTACCACGAATTGCCGCGGGCGGGCGCCGTGGCATCCGGGCGCGGGCCGGGACCCAAATATCGGCGGGAAAAGGGGCTACCGGTCCGGGAGGAGCGTCTCGTACAGAGCCTTGTACCGACCGGCCACGGATTCGAGGTCGTGGTCCCGCTCGGCCCGCCTCCGGGCGGCGACCCCCAGGCGGAGGCCGCGCGCCTCGTCCTCCAGGACCCACTCGATCCCCCGCGCCAGGCCCTCGCTCTCGAAGGCTGGAGCCAGGTAGCCCGTTTCCTCGTGCTCCACGAGGTCGGGGAGTCCCGAGGCGCGAAACGCGACGGACGGGGTGCCGCAGGCCATCGCCTCGACCACGAGATTGGGCTGATTCTCCTGTAGCGACGGGAGCACGAGCGCGTCGGCCGCGGCCAGGTAGAGGGCCATGCGCTCCTCGTCGAAGATGGGTTCTACGATGTGGGTGGGGATGGAGACCTGCGGAACCGGATCGATCGGGCGCACGCCGACGATGATCAGCTCCAAGGCGCGCGCACCCGCCTTGGGCCGAAGCCGGGCGAACGCGTCCGCGAGAAACCGGAATCCCTTCCTCTCGTCTGTCAGCGCTGCCACGCCGCCGAAGAGAAGGAGCGCGCGGTCCCGGGGCAGGTCCAGATGCCTCGCGCGCGGCGGCCCGATCGAATGGCTTGAAGCGCGCGAGATCGAGCCCGTTGGGGATGACGTGAATCGAGGCGTCGCGGAAGAGCGCGCTGGATCGCGCGGTATCCGCGAGCCACCGGCTCGGCGAGACCACGGTGGGCCGGGCCCTCCCCCACGCGCGCCGCTTCCGCTCGAAGACGTCGCGGGACAGATCGCGATCCCGCGTGGAGCCGAGCGCGGGACACGCGCCGCACGCGTCGCGATAGCGAACGCAGTCACCCGGAACATGGCACCCGCCGGTGAACGCCCACGAGTCGTGCAGGGTCCACACGACCGGCCGGCGGCCCCTCACGACGCACGAAGGTCTCAGGAAGCCGCCCGCGACCCAGTGGAGATGGATGAGGTCGCCGCGGAGCGCCGCGATCCTCGGGCCGAGCGGGTACGGAAGGATCGCCGGCGAAAAGAGATCGCCGCGACGCGAGGGATAGCCTCGGAGGGGGAGCGAGTCGAGGAACGGCCGCGCCCGCGCGACGGCCTTGGCGATCGGACCCTTGGGCCCGTGCACGGTGGGGTCGTCCGTGACCTTCCACTGCACGAGCATCTGGGAGTCGAGACCGATCCGCCGCAATCCCTGATGCAGGCGGTACGCGGCGCGCGCGGCGCCTCCGACGAGGTCGTACGTGTTGACCAGAATCGGTCTCACGCGACCTCGAAACGTTTGAGCTCGCCGCAAACCGGTCCGCGTCCCAATCCCGGACCAGGAAGCGGGGCACGAGGAACGGGTCGGGGCGGCGGCGCGCCTGACCGGGAACGTTCGCCGCGATTCGTCGAAACCCGGCCGCGCGCGCGAGACGCACCGACTCCGTGGAGAAATCGCGCCGGCCCCCGAACGGGAAGGAAAAGGTGTCGACTTCGGTCCCGGTCCACGCGCGCAGACGTTCGCGCGACTCGCCCATTTCTCCGCGCTGGGCGTCGAGGGAAAGCTTGGAGAAGGGCGTGTGGGTCACGCCGTGCGCGCCGACGGTCGCCCACCGGCTCTTCCCCATTCGAGCCACCTCCTCGACCGTGAGCGGCCGGTGGCTCGGGCGCGTCGCCGCATCCCCGCCTCGCGCCGCGCGGATCTCCGCGAGAAGACGCTCGCGCGGATCGGGGAGAAGGCCTCTCAATATCCCGTGCAGGTCCCGATAGCACGCGGCGCGCTCGTCGCGCGTCCGGACCGCCCAGGACCGGCGCGCGGGACCTTCGCCCAGCTCGAGTGTCGCGGACGCCGCGGCCGGGTCGAGAACGCGGCGCGCGAGCTCGTCCCACCAGAATTCCGCGCCGCGTTCCACGGCGCCCGTCGTGACGAAGAACGTCGCCGGCACCTCTTCTTCTTCGAGGATCGGGACGGCCGTCGTGGCGTTGTCCGCGTAGCCGTCGTCGAACGTCACGATCGCGGCGGGTCTGGAGACGCGGGGCCACGATTCACCCAGGCGGAGGAGATCGTAGCGCTCCTTGAGGGCGCGCATCTGGAGCCGGAAGCGCTCCGGTTTCACGGCCAGCTCCTCCCTGTCCTCCGCGAGGTCGGTCACGCGGTGATACGCGAGGATCAGAATCGGCGGCTCCCAGAGATTGATCATCCGGTTTCCCGCGCGGCGGACCGCCCTCAGGGCGCCGCGCGGCAGCGCGCTCACCGCGGCCGCTCCGCCGCCGCGGCGAGAATCACCGGATAGTCGGGGTCGGTCCGGTCGAGGAGCGTGGGGTCGGGCACGTCCTCAACCGCCAGTCCGTGGAGGAACGCCGTCGCCGCGAGGACGTTGCCGTAGGTCGCCGACGCGCGAATCTCGAAGGACGAGCCGGCAAGCAAGCGCTCGACCGACTGCGGGGTGAACCCCCAGAAGCATCCCCATCGGTCGCTGTCGAACCGGCTCACCCGGCTCACGCCTCCGACGGTGACGAGCAGCGTTCCTCCAGGCGCGAGGAGACGGTGCGCGCCCTCGAGCGCGCGTCGAACGTCGTAGACGAAGTTGAGGGTCTGGGTGCAGATGAAACAGTCGAATCGGCGTTCCGGAAGCTGCGACGGGTCCGTGAGATCGGCCACGAGGGTCGCGCCCGCGGCGCCCGGCTGGGCGTGGAGCACCGCTCGCTCCGTCACGCGATCTCCGCCGAAACGATTGGTGTAGGTGCTGTCCCCCACCTCGAGCACGCGGCCTCGGATCCGTTCCGACTGCCCGGCGAGGAACTGCTCGATGTAGCGCCGGTCGATCGGCGTGCCGCGGTCGAGCCCGAAGACCGCGCTCACCGGCTCGACGCGGTCGAAGCGCCCCAGGTCCACGGGCGACCGCAGCCTTAGAAGCGATCGCTTGATGCGGCCGAGACGGGCGCGGATCGACCCCATCACCCGCGCATCGCGTAGATGTGGAGAAGGAGGTCGAAGCCCGGGCTCGACTCGCCGTCGAGGAACGGGTGCCGCGCGCTCCGCACGGTATGCACCTGAATGTGAAATCCGGCCTCTTCGAGCGGGGCGAGAACGGAGCCGAGCGCCGACGCCTCGCCGGCCGTGCCGTGATACTCCACGAACATCCGCGACACGCCACCCAGGAGCCCCGCGCACGCGGGCAGGACCACGCGCTCGGCCCCTTCGATGTCCATCTTGATGGTGTCGAACGTCTCGCGCTTGAGGAGGTCCGGCACGCCGATCGCCTCCACGTCCAGCCGCCGCGCCTTTGGATCCGCGCCGGAAGACGGCCCGGCGATCGCCATCCCGGCGTCCGCTCCGTCGGGGACGAACGTGAGGCGCGTCGCCTCGCTCCACGCCGCCTTCGGAATCAGCGTCACGTCCGTGAAACCGTTCCCATGAACGTTCTGCGTGAGGATTTGAAACAGGCTGGGATCCGCCTCGAGCGCCGTGATGCGGGCGCGCGGGTGGCCGCGCTTGAACGCAAGGACGCTGAGCCCGATGTTGGCGCCCAAGTCCAGGATCCTGGGCTCGGCGCGGTCCGGCGGAAAATCGAGCGTGCGTTCCACGAAGATCTCCCGATACATGGAGAGGAACGACGCCGCGTCGGGGATCGTGAGATTCCATTTGCCGACCTGCGCGCGGCACTCCTGGCGTCGGGGAACGTTTCGAAGCGCGGCGTCGAGCGAGCAGTAGATTCGGTAGTCGCGGTCGCGCGCGATCCGGAGCAGGTGCTTCGCCGGCCCTCGGACCAGCGGGCCCAGCCATTCGATCATCGGATCCCTTCCCGGATCAATCCGTCGAGGCGTTCCGCGCGTCGCGCGAACGTGTGGTCGCGGAGCGTGCGCTTCCGGCCGGCCTCGCCGATGGCCGCGCGCGTCGCCGGATTGGCCGCCAGCCACCGAAGCTTCTCCGTCAGCTCGTCCACGTCTCGAAAACTCACCACCTCGCGGTCCAGATCGAACAAGTCGGCCAGGTTCTCCTTCCAGTCGGTCACGAGACAGGCGCCCATTCCGGTGGCCTCGAAGAGTCTCATGTTGCCCGCGAATCGGGGCGAGAAATCGGCGTGCACGTTCAGGGTCGCGTGCGAGTCCCGGAGCACCTGAAACATCGCGAGCCCGAACACCGGAGGCCGAATGGCGCGCTTCAGCCCCCGCGGCAGCCCTCTCGCCGAGGCCGGGCGGTCCAGCGCGGCCCGGGCGAGCTTCGGAATTCGTTGAAGCGTCCGCTCGGGAAGCCCAGCCTGGAGCAGTCCCCGTCCCACGGCGCCCGCCACGCCGCGCAGGCGTGCCTTGACCGTTTCCCGCGCGCTCGGCGATCCGTCGGGGCTGAAGATAGCGACATCGACCTCCCGCCGGACGCGATCCAGGAGGATCGCGCGCTTCGAGTGCGTGACCTCGCCCGTGGGAATCTGCCCGACGAAGGAGACGTCCCAGCGCTTGGCGCGCGAGACGAGGCGGGATTCCACCCGGGGATCGAATCCGTGAAGAAGATGCGCTGCGCGGTGCCCGCGTTGTTCGAGGATCGACACGATCTCCGGCGCGCAGGAGAGGATGAGATCGGTTTGATGCCACGCGGGCTTGTCGGGGAGGAGGCTCCCCATCCACCCGAGCACGAGCTTCACCGACGGAACCTCGTCCCGGATGCTCCGGATGAGCACTTCATCGGCCAGGTCGAGCCAGACCACGTCGGGACGAAACTCCCTGGCTTGCGCGAGCGCCGTCTCTCGAGCGGAGATTCCCGCCTTCGCGCGGCCGAGCCGCTCCGTCGTCCACGCCCGCTGGAGGGCTCGGGCGTTCACGAACACGTCGAAGACCTCGTAGCCCATGGGCCGTAGCGCCTCGTCCCAGAAGTCGGCCCAGCCGAACGCGTCGCGATCGAGGGCGGCGCGCTGCGCGGCGTACGAGGCGTCCCGAAGCCCCGGATTTCTTCCGTAGAACTCGGCCTGGTAGCGCGGGTAGAGCGTGGTGATCCGGAGAAGGCGCATCGTCTAGGCTCCCACGGATCGCTTGAGCTTCCGGGCCAGCGGAATCAGTCCGAGGGGACGCAGGACTCGCTGGAGCCCCCAGCGAAGGTAGTCTCCGTACACGGAGTAGGCCAGGAACCGGGCCGCGTCGGCCCGGGAGTAGGAAGCGAGAACGATCCGCCGGCGCTCCCGGATGCCTTCCAGATAGTTCCGCTCGCTCAAGCCGCCGCGCCGCATGGTCGCGACGACGACCGGCACGAAGCGACGGGTGATCTCCGGGGAATGAAACGCGCGCACCACCCAGTCGTAATCGGCGGCGACCCGGTACTCGAGGCGAAACCCGCCGATCCGGTCAAAGACGCTCCGGCGGCAGAGGATCGTCTGATGGTGGCAGCGCATGCCGAAGAGAAGGTCGCCGGACGTGACGGCCCGTCCGATCACGTCGCGATCGTTGTCCGTTTCGTCCAGTCGCTCGAGCCGGCCGTAGAGAAGATCCTCTCCGCCCGACCGGGCGAAGACCTGGGCGATTGCGTCGGCCCCGTGGAACGAGTCGTCGGCATTGAGAAAGATCACGTAGCGCTGAGGATCCTGGACGAGACCGACGCCTTTGTTCATCGCGTCGTAGAGACCGCGGTCGGCCTCGCTGATCCAGCGCACCCGATCGCCCTGCGCCCGGAGCAGCTCGATCGTCCCGTCGGTGGATCCACCGTCCACGATCAGGTGCTCCAGCGGCCGGTGCGTCTGCGCGAAGACGCTCTCGATGGTCCCCGCGATCGCCCGCGCGCCGTTCTTGACGACGGTGATCACGGTGACGCGCGGCGTTTCCCCGGGCACGGCCATCCGCCCATCATCGGCTAGCCGGCGGCTTCGATCAAGGTGTCCCCTCGACGGCGCCGAGCGTGGCCCGGCGCCCGCCGCGATTGACACTCTCCCGTGCCTGGCCGACACTCGCGCTCCATGCCCGCGCCCCGATCCTCGCTGTGGATCGACCGATCCCTCCGTTTCGCCATGGGCTCAAGCGCCACGATTTTCGGCGCGCTGTTCGGAATCGTCCGGAACAAGTGGATCGCGACGCATCTCCAGACCGCCGGCCTCGGCGTCCTCGCCCAGACCACCTCGGCCCAGATGTGGCTTGGGGCGCTGGGCGGAATGGGCCTGGGCCTGCCCGTCAGCCGCGCCGTGGGCGCCGCGCAGGGATCGGGCGACGAAGCCTCGGCGCGACGCACCGTGTGGACCGCGCTCTCGCTGGTGGGACTGAGCACCGCGATCATCGCGGCGGCGGGACTCGTCTTCGCGTCGCCGATCAGCGTCGCGCTCCTGGGCACTCCCAGCCACGCGCCGCTCGTGCGGATCGCCGCCGTGGGCGGGGCGGGGATCGCGCTTCAAGGGCTCCTGTTCGGATTCTTCGCCGGCCGTTCCGACCTCAAGGCGAATCTGACGCTGGCCCTCACAGGAGGAACGGTCGCGGTTCTCGTGACGATCGCGCTCGTCCCGTCCTGGGGCCTCGCCGGCGCGGCGATCGGAATCGCCACGCTCGCCCCCGCGGGAATCCTGGGCGCCGTTCTGTTTCACCGGCGCTCCTACGCGCGCGCGTTGTTTCCAATGCCGCGGCCGGCTCTCGACTGGAAGCTCGCCCCCTCGCTCCTCGCGGTGGGGGCGGCGGCGGTGGCGCTTTCGTTGATCGACCTCGGAACGATGGTCACCGTGCGCTCGCATTACCTGAGCGTGAACGGGGTCGCCGCCAACGGGCTTCTCCAGGCGGCGCTCAGCCTCTCGCAGCAGCTCGGGACGCTCTTCTACGCCTACCTGTCGAACTACGCGTTCGGGAAGGTGAGCGCGATCAATGAAGTCGCCGGAGTCCGCACGTACACGCGGCGCCAGTGGCGGCCGCTCGTCGCGCTCGCGACGGTCGCGTTCGCGGGCGCGATGGTCGCTTCGACCCCGCTCCTCCACATCCTCTACTCCAGCCGCTTCGACCCCGCTCGTCCGCTGATGGCGTGGGCGCTGTGGGGCGAATTCTGCAGGGTCGGCATGAACATCTGGGCCGTCGGCGCGCTCCCCTTGGGGGGCCCGAAGCTCTGGCTCCCGATCGGACTGGCCCCGTCCGTGGGCCTGGCCCTCGGCTACGCGGTCCTCTCCCACACGGCCCTCGGGCCGATGACGCTCCCCTTCTCGTACGCCTGCGCCGGCCTCTTCGCGCTCTGCGTCGGCGGAATCGCGATGAGCCGGGCGGGAGTGACGCTGGGCGGACGGGACGTCGCGCTCATGGGCGCGGCTGCGATCGCCCTGGCGGCCCTCGCGAGGTGGGTCGCCAGCTGAGCGCGCGCGGGATGCGGCGCTAGGAGCCGTCTCCGCGGCGAAGCGGATCGCGACCCTCCCGGCCGCGCCGGTAGAGGAGAAGGTGCGCGAGAAGAATCTCCGTCGATTGCAGCCACCACCAGGCCGCGCCGGGCAGTCCGTCCCGCCACCCGCCGCGAATGAAGAAACGGCCGAGGAAAAATCGCAGGGTCTGCCAGAGCGCGGCCGGCATCGACGGGCGCACGCCCGCGGCGGCCATCCGCTCCGCCCGGTCGGCCGCGTACGCGCCGATCTTGTGGAGGCGCACGGATAGATCCGTGCCCGTGTAGTGATGGACGACTCCCGGCAGCCGGCCGGTCGGGCCGTCCACGAGCATCCGTGAGTGGAGCGTGGACTCCCAGCGCGTGCGCTCACGACTCCCAAGGCGAACGTGCTCGTCGCGATCGAGGCCGCCGTGGTCGATCGCGAAGCCGAGAAAGTAGGTACGGAACCGCAGCGCGTAGGCCGCGGGCTCCGCCGCGCCCGGATCCCTCGACGCGACGCCCCGCACGGCTTCCGCGAGAGCCGGATCCAGCGCCTCGTCGCTGTCGAGCGCGAGCACCCACGCCGCGGTTGCCTCCGCCCAGCCCGCGTTCCGCTGGTCGCCGTCGCTCGTATAGCGGCGCTCGACGACCCGCGCCCCGGCGCCCAGCGCGATCTCGCGAGTCCGGTCCACGCTCCCCGAGTCGAGCACGATGATCTCGTCGGCGAACGCGACGCTCTTGAGCGTGGCCTGGAGCGTCCGCTCGCTGTCCTGGGTGGGGATCACGACCGAGAGACGCGGCGGCATGATGGGCAAGAAGCCTTATCCCCGGGCTGCGGGACGCAGCATTCGGTAGACGCGCCCCAAGGCCGGATGGAAGACCGCCATCGTCCGAAGCCGCCGCTTCAAGTGCGCCGGCGAGAGGGCGCGGTTCAGTCCCTTCGGCGTGAGGCGATGGGTGACGTCGGCCAGCGTGAAGATCCGCTCGCCCGGTCCGATCAACTCCCGATTCCGATCGGCCTCCGGTCCCTCCCACGCGTCGCCGGTCCCCTGCTTCACATGCCCGTAACCGTGATTCTGATGAACGATTCGCGCGGACTCGGTCGCGTCGACGACCGGCCACCGAAGCGAACGGGCCCGGTAGATCATCCAGTTGTCCCATCCGGGGCGGCCAACGGCAAAAGGCGGAAGCGGGCCGAGCGCTCCGCGCGGGAATACGAAGTAGTCGCTGCCGCTGGGCGGATGGAGCGTCCCCGAACGGTCCACGAGCGCGCGCAGCGCGGATTCCGCGCCGGGCGACTGAAAGTCGAGCGGCTCCGTGACGTCGAGATCCCAGCGCTGCCCCACCATCAGGAATTGGCGCCTGGCCGCGGCGATCCTCCGCACCGCATCCGAGAAATCGGAAAGGAGAAGGATGTCCGCGTTGACGTAGCCAAGGAACGGCCGGTCGGCGCGGGCCTCGACGGCGGCGAAGATCGAGCTCAGGAGCGGAGTCCCAAACGCGTTCCGCTCGATCTCGGGGATGCGATCGACCCCGAGCGACGACGCCGCGTCCGCCGTTCCCGCTTCGTCCCCGCAGAGAAAGATCTGGCACTCGGGCCGGAGCGCGCGCCAGCTCTGGATGGCGTTGCGCTGGATCACACCGATGTGGCCTTCGAACGGCTTCGGAACCGTGAAGAGGGTGAGCACGCGGTGAGGCTCTAGAGCTTTCGAAGGGTGAAGCAGCCGAGACCGTAGAGCCGCTCGCGCGAGGGAGTGTTCAGCGCCGCCGGCTCGCCGCTCTCGATCCACTGGTTCCGTTCATCCTTGAGCCAGAACTCGCGGCGCTCGACGGCGAACCCGTCGAGCAACTTCGGCAGGCGCTCCGCGCCGTAGACGCGGTGCCAGGGCGCATAGACGGCGTCGGTGCCGACGGGAATGGTGAGGAGCATGAGCCCGCCCTGTTTCATCACCGAACGGAGCCGCGCCATGGCGGCGAGATCCCCGTCGGCGCGCGCCTCGGTGACGCCGTAGCGGCCCACAAGCCCCACGTGCTCCACCGTCGAGCAATTGAGCACGAGGTCGAAGGCGGCGGTGGCCAGAGGCAGCTCGAGGATGTCGCCCTGCACGAACGTGAGCCGCGAATGCCGGTACGGCCACGAAACCGCACCGAGGTCGACGGCGGTCACCTGGAATCCCCGGTGCGCCGCCACGATTCCCAGTGGGCTGTCACCGCACCCGAAGTCGAGGGCGGCCCCCGGACCGTCCGGGATCCGCGCGGCAACCCAGGACCACTCGATCTCCCGGTCGCCGAGAAGATCGACCGTCGCGCCCGCGGAGCGGCGCATGCCCTTCTGGATCCCGCGCAGGGCGTCGTAGATGCCTTCGGGAAGCGGGACCGAAACACGAACCCGGCGCACTAGCTCAGGCCGCGCTCGCGTCACGGAAGACGCGGAGGAATGTGAGAAACAGGATCTTCATGTCGAACGCCATGGACCAGTGCTCGATGTAGTAGAGGTCGAATTCGATCCGGCGCTCGAGCGGTGTGTCGCCGCGCAGTCCGTTGACCTGAGCCCATCCCGTGATCCCGGACTTGACGTGGTGCCGCAGCATGTAGCGTGGGATGGACGCGCGGAACCGGTCGACGAACAGGGGCTGCTCGGGCCGCGGTCCCACCAGACTCATGTTCCCCACCAGCACGTTCCAGAGCTGGGGCAGCTCGTCGAGCGAGAGCCGGCGAAGCACGGCGCCCGATCCGGTGCGCCTCGGATCCGAGGCCTTGGTCCACTGGGGCCCCTTGGCATCGGCGTCGGGACGCATGGTTCGGAACTTGATCATCCGGAACCGCCGGCCGTTCACGCCCACCCGCTCCTGCGTGTAGAACACCGGGCCCGGAGAATCGAGCTTGATCCAGATCGCGATCAGCGCGAGGAGCGGCGACAGCACGATCAGCCCCAGCGCGGAAAAGAAGAGGTCGAAGGCGCGCTTCGCGACCAGATTCCACCCCTGCTCCGGCGTCTCGGTGACGAGGACCACCGGAGTTCCGTCGAAGTCCTCAACGCTCGCGTTCAGGGTGAACGCGCGGGCCAGGTCTGGAATCAGCCGCACGGCGACGGTCGAATCGCCGAGCCGCTCCAGCGCTTCGAGCTCCGCCTCGTGCTCCGTGCGCGAGAGGGCGAGATAGACCAGCTCGGCGCCGGTTCGATCGACCAGGGCGGGCAGATCGGCCACGGATCCGATCACCGGAATCCCCGCCACAAGCTGGTTCGGTTCCGCGGGTCCGGCGGTCACGATCCCGGCGACGGAGAATCCATAGTCGGTGTGGGACGTCATCTTGCGCGCGACCCGCTCCGCAAGGTCCCCGGTCCCGACGATGAGGACGTGCCGGAGGTTCCGGCCGCGGCGGCGGAGCGCGCGGAGCGCGACCCGGATCGCGAGGTGCGAGGCGCAGAGCGCGAGCGCCGCGAAGATCGCGAAGAGGAGCAGCACCGTTCGCGCCAGCTCGCCCCTCAGGAAGTAGGACGCCAGTGCGGCGATGGCGGTCACGATGGCGATTCCCTGGACGAGGGTCCAGAGCTCCTGCGAGAGGCGCGCCGTCCGGGCCGACCGATACAGATGGAAGGAACGCAGGATGAGCAGCGCGAGCGGCGTCACGACGGCTCCGAACCAGAGATAGCGTTCGAGGGGCGGGACGCCGAGCGGCGCCGGGAGCTCGAGCCATCGGAAGCGGACCCAATAAGCCGCGACCCACGAGCCCAGAATCAGCAGGCCGTCGAGAAGAAAGACTGCGGTCAGAAAGAGCTGGCGGTGGCGTGCGAACATGGGCGCCGGTCTACTCCGGAATCATCCGGACGCCAGCGGCGGTCCGAGGATGCGGCGAACCTGCTCCTCCACCTCGTCGATCTCGATCCGATTCACGCATGGATTCTCCGGATAGAGGCAAACCGTCTGACGGCAGGGCCAGCAGTGCACTTGGTGATGAAGGACGACGGTCCGTTCGGACCACGGGCGAAATCGGCGATGGTCGGTCGCGCCGAAGAGCGCGAGAGTGGGCGCGCCGGCCGCCGCGGCCAGGTGCGCGGGGCCGCTGTCGTTGCCGATGAAGAGTCTCGAGCGTTCGAGCAGCGCCGCCAGCTCCTGCCACGTGAGCGCTCCGGCCAGCCAGAATGCACGGCGGCCTTTGACGCTGGCGCGCACGGACGCCTCCACGTCCTTCTCCTCGGACGAACCGACGAAGAGAACCTGCGAATGATAATGGTCCTGGAGCCAATCGGCAATGGCCGCGAACCGCTCCGGTCTCCACGCTCGCGGCCGCCACGACGCGGCGGGATGGATGCAAATCCATGGCGCGCTGAGATCCACGCCCGCGCTCGCCAACTTTCGGGTCAGAGAATCGCGCGCGGAGGGGGAAACGTGGACTTCCGTTCGCGCCGGGCCCGGCGCGGCGCCACCCAGCAACGGGCTCACGATCTCCAGATTGGTTTCCACTTCATGAATGGGGCCGCGTTTTCGCCCCGCGCTCGTCAGGCGCCGGGCGAGCCAGTGTCGAATGCGGACGGTTCCCCGGTCGACGCGGCGGCGAGCCCCGGCGAGGAACGGCAGGAGCAGCGTCCATCCGTCGCCTCGAAGCTCGACGATCGTGGTGTATCCGGTTCGGGCGATCGCGCGCATCGCGCCGAGTCCGCCCGGCCTCCCCGACTTCGCTTCGCCTCCGCGCCTGTAACGGCGCGACTCGTACGTTAGAATTCGCGTCACGGCGGGATTCCCCTCGAGCGCCGCCGCCGATCCCGGCGCGATCAGGACATCGATGGGGGTTTCGGGATGAGCCTCGCGCAGCGCGCGGATCGCCGGGGTCGCGAGGAGCACGTCTCCGAAGTGATCCAGCTTCACGATGAGGATCCGCGGAGCACGCGGCGCGCCTCGAAATCGCCCGAAGAGGTTGACCACGCGCGAGACGAACGCGGAGGCGAGAAAGAGCAGGTACTCGTTCACCGCGCCACCTGCGCAACCCAATCGTTCTGAAGCCGCGCCACGGCCGGCAACGACCACCGCTCCTCGGCCACGGCCCGCCCGGCGCGCGCGAGCCTGTCCCGTGCGGACGGATCGCGAAGCAGGTCGAGCGTCCGATCGCCCAGGGCGGCCGCCGAGTCCCCTTCCAGGTAGTGCGTGCCGGACGAGAGACCGAGCCCCTCGCAGGCGAACGGCGTCGCGACGACAGGAAGCCCCGCGCCGAGGGCTTCGACGATCTTCACTCTCGCGCCCGCGCCGATCCAGAGCGGCACGAGAAGGAGGGTCGCACGCGCGAACTCGTCCGGCATGGAAGGAACGTTCGCGGCCATCTCGGCGCCGGCGCGCCGGGCGGCGGCTTCGAGAGCCTGCGGCGGATTCTTTCCCGCGAGCCGGAGCCGGGCGCCGGGCGCCGACGCGCGAACGCGCGGCCACCCTTCCTCCAGGAACCGGATCGCCCCCGTGACGTTCGGCTCCCACGAGAACGACGCGGCGAGGAGGAGCACCGGCGGCTGGGCTGGCACCGGCTTGGGGTAGCGCTTCCAATCGATCCCGATCGGAAGCGTCTCGATCCGCGCGCCAGGCGCCAGTGCACGGAGGACTTCTGTCTCGCGGTCCTGGATGGCGAGCGTGAGCGAGGCGGCGCCGCAGAGAGACGCTTCGACGCGTCTCAACCGCCCGGCCTGAACGCGCGCGTAAATGCCCGCGGGCGTCGCACCGCGCGCGCGCGCGTAGCGTTCCATCCAGACGTGCTCGACGTTCTGCTCCCGAAGAACCATCGGGACTTCCGCGATTGAGTCGACGTAGGTCCCCATGTGGAGGTTATTCGCCAGGACGAAGGCGGGCGTCAGCGTTCGGACGCGCTCGCGGAGCTTCGCCGCGAACTCGGCGCTTCGGTAGCGCGCCAGCGTGTAGGGCCACCGGCCGAACAGTCCCCGTACCGCGGCGCTCACGCGTGAAGGCGGATGGTGAGCCACGCGATCGACCGCAACGCCCAGGTCCGCGAGCGCCTGAGGAACCGGCTCGCGCTCGGTGCCGGGCGGGACGAAGGTGAGGAGCGTGACATCGTAGGCCTGCGCCGCGGCCCAAACGGTCTGCCACAGGGCGATGCGTCCCCCGTCGTCCAGGGGCCACGGCAAGCGCGGCGTCAGGACGATCGCCGCGCGTCGTGCCATGCCCTCCCCCAGCCGCCCGCGGCGAACGCGATTCCAATCAGCGTGAAGAGAAAGTCGAGCAGCTCCTCGTCGCCGAAATTCCACTCGAAGAGACCGGCGACCAGAAAGCCCGCGAGAGCCGCGATCGCGGCGATCCGGAGGGCGACGCCGAAGGGATCCGGGGCCACGGCGTCTTCCGGCGCCGCGGCCCCGCTGTGCGCCGGCGCGGCGCCGCCGTGCAGGTCGCGCCGCAGCCCTCGCCCGGCCGTGCGAAACAGTCCCACGACAAGCCACCCGAACGCCGCCAATCCCACGATCCCCATCGACGCCGCGATCTGAACGTAGATGCTGTGGAGGTGGCCGAGCGGCTCGTGAGGCCCGGGCGCGTGGTACCGCTCGATCCAGGGATGCAGGTCTTGGAGTCCAACGCCGGTCACGGGATGGTCCCGGAACATCCGGAAGCCCGCGTCCCAGAGGCGGACCCGCTCCACGTTCCATTGGCTTCCGGGATCGAACGCGCTCAACGCCCGCTCCCGGTATCCCGCGGGAACAATGAAGAGCAGCGCGATCGCGAGCGCGGCGAGCGCGCCGAGCCACCGGGCCCGGGTCATCGCGAGGATGACGCCGAGCGACACGAACGTCCCGATCCACGCGCTCCGCGTGAAGCTGCCCATGAGCGCGGGCAGGACGAGCGTGAGGAGCGCGCCGGCGCCGATCATCCAACGGCGGTCCCGGGAGCGGGCGAGGAGCGCCGCCGCGAGGGTGGCGAGGATCATCGCCTGCCCGCCGTAGGTGAGCGGATGGCCCGCGGCCCCCTTCACGCGCGCCGGAAACGCGCCGCCCTGCGCGGCGAACTTGGTCAGCGCGAAGATGGTGGCGATTGCGGCGGACACGAGAAGGACGGCCACCGCGCGCCGCGCCAGCTTGGGATCGCGGGCGTGGTAGGCCGCGAGCGGGACGATGGCGAGGAGGAGTCCCTTTGTGATCCGGCCCGCGCTTCCGGCCGGATCGGTCGAGAAGGCCGTCGCGATGACGAGGGCCGCGAGCCAGCCCAGGGCCGGCAGGTCGATCGGAGTGCGAACCCAGCGCGACCCGCCCGGGCTCCACCACGCCGCCAGCGTGAAGGCGCCGCACAGCGCCACCGCGATCGACATCGGAGCGATCGACCAGGGAAGCGAGGCGGCGAGAAGCAGAAACGAGAACGCGGCCGCGCGCTCGAGCAGACGGGGCATGGCCGCCGATCGTGCGCCATGCCCGGTACCGGGTCAAGGCCTGGGCGCCTTGACTTCGCCGCCTCCCTGCGGGAAACTTCAACCGGTTCCACACCCACGCGAGGGCCTCATGACCGTCGAAGTCTCCCCTGAAACACGGATCGTCGTCACCGGCGGCTCCGGATTTCTTGGCCGGCACGTCGTGGCCGAGCTCCGGTCCCGCGGGTTCCGGAGCGTCGCCACGTTCCGCTCCGCCCAGTACGACCTGACCCACGAATCGCAGGTCGCGAGGATGATCGGCGAGCTGAAGCCCGAGGCCATCATTCACCTCGCCGCGACGGTGGGAGGCATTGGAGCCAACCGGCGCCACCCGGGCACCTACTTCTTCCAGAATTTGATGATGGGCTCGCTCCTGATGGAGCACGCGCGCCGCGCCGGCGTGAAGCGCTTCCTGAGCGTGGGGACCATCTGCTCCTACCCCAAGCACACTCCGGTGCCGTTTCACGAGACCGATCTCTGGAACGGCTACCCCGAGGAAACCAACGCGCCGTACGGCCTCGCGAAGAAGATGCTCCTGGTGCAATCCCAGGCCTACCGTCAGGAATTCGGTTTCGACGCTCCGAACGTGCTCCTGGTCAACCTCTACGGCCCCCACGACAACTTCAATCCGGAAACGTCGCACGTGATCCCGGCGTTGATCCGCAAGTGCGTCGAGGCCGTGGAGGCGCGTGCGGCGCAGATCGACGTGTGGGGGACCGGCAAGGCGACCCGCGAGTTTCTCTACGTCGAGGACGCCGCCCGGGGAATCGTCGCGGCCATGGAGCGGCTGACCGGGAGCGATCCCGTCAACCTTGGCGCCGGATTCGAGATTTCGATCCGCGAGCTTGCGGAGAAGATCGCCGCGCTCTCCGGCTTCACGGGGCGCCTGGCCTGGGACCCCAGCATGCCCGACGGGCAGCCTCGCCGCAGCCTCGACACGTCGCGGGCCGCGGAACTTCTCGGCTGGCGCGCCACCACCACGTTCGACGAAGGGCTTCGCCGGACCATCGAGTGGTTCCGCACAGAGTCGGGCGCGCTCTCGGCCGCGGATTCGTCGCGCCGCTGACGCACTCGAGACAACCGGACGCGTGAGCGACCGCGCCCCGTACATTTCCGTCATCGTCCCCACGCGGGGCGACCCCGTGAAGATCCTTCCGCTCCTCGACGCCCTCGCCCGGCAGACGCTTCCCCGCGACCGCTTCGAGATCCTCGTTTCGTTCGACGGCGCCGAACCCGGCTCCGAGGTTTCCGACCGGCTCGCGGCCGCCGGCGCGCGCGCGGTGCGTACGGCGGAACGGCGCGGTCCGGGCGCGGCGAGAAATCGCGCCGCGCGCGAGTCCACGGGCGAGTACCTGGCGTTCACCGAGGACGACTGCCTCCCGGCGGACGATTGGCTGGAGCGCGCCGAGGCAAGGCTGGCGCGCGAGCCGGCGATCGACGTCCTCGAAGGCGGGACGCTTCGGCCGGATGGGCGCCCCACCCGCCGGGCGGACCAGGACCGGCTCCACTATCTGCCGACCAACCTCTTCATCCGGCGTGCGCTGTTCGAGACGATTGGGGGCTACTGCGAGGAGTTCTACATCCCGGACCGCGGGGTCTATTTCCGGGAGGACTCCGACCTGGGATTCACGCTGGAAGAGAATGGTGCGGTCACGGCGCGGGAGCCGTCGGCGCGCGTCATGCACCCGTTCGAGCACCTCTCGTATTTCGACCCGCTCCGGTGGGCGAGGCGCTACGAGCTGGACCCTCTGCTTCAGGCCCGCCACCCCGACCTCTTTCGCGAGCGGATCGAGATCCACCGCTTCGGACCCTTCACGCTCCGCAGGCTCTTTGTGCGGGCCTGCTTCGCCTACGTGATCGCCTTGGGCGCGGCCCTGCTCGCGTTGCTCTTCGGCGACCAGGGCCTTGCCGCCACGTTTGTCATCGTCGCGGTGGCCGCCTTTCTCCCGATCTGGGCGAAGTGGGGCTTCCACCCGCTCCGTCTGCCCGTGCTGCTCATCGTGCCGTTCGCGCTGATCCTTGCCTACGCGCGGGGACTCCTGCGTCAACCGGCGACGGCGATGCCGGGCTCACCATGAAGCGCAAGGCGGACACCGGATATAACGAGCGACTCTTTTCCTCGGGACTGCGAAAGCGGCTCCACCAGGCAAGGTTCTTGTGGATCCACAAGAAGCTCGTCGAGGTGAACGGCCCGAGCGCGCGGGTGGTGGAACTCGGCTGTTTCGACGGGAAGGTGATCGAGTACCTGCCGGAGCCGCCGCGCCGCTACCTCGGTTTCGACGCCGACTGGGAGGGAGCCCTCTCGCTGGCGCGGGAGCGGTGGAAGGATCATCCCGGCTACGAGTTTCGGTATTGCACCACGCCGGACGAGATGGAACTTGGTGACGAACGCTTTGACATCGCCATCGCCATGGAGACGCTCGAGCACGTCCCGGAGCATCTGGTGGGTCCCTACCTGGCCAAGCTCGCCGCGGCGACCGACCGGTACATTCTCGTCACGGCTCCCAACGAGATCGGCGCGGTCTTCTTCTTCAAATACCTGATCAAGCTCTTCTTCGGCGAGGTGGAGAGGCATTCTTGGAGCGAGTTCGTCAACGCCACGCTCGGGAGAAGCGACCGGATCCGGCGCGGCCATCACAAGGGGTTCGACTACCGCTGGCTGATCCGCCAGATCGCGGAGCATTTCGAGATCGTGGAGACCTCGGCGCTGCCCTTCTCATCGCTGCCGGCGTCGCTCAGCTTCACGGTCGCCATTCTGGCGCGACCCAGGCGCGCCTAGGAGATCCGGCGCTCCCTGCCCGGCGGCGCGGGCGGCGCGGGCGTTGCAGGCGTAGCCCCCAGCGCCGCGAGGATTCCGAGACCGAACCAGAAGGGCACCGTCACCTTGTCGTACCCGAGATAGGAATTGAACACCCCGTGCAGGGCGTAGGTGGCCAGGCCCGATAGAATCGCGAGCGAGAGAAGCCTTAAGCCCGGGTCGGGCGACGCGCGAAACACCCGCAGGCCGGCGCGCGCGGCGGCCCAGAGAAACCACAGGGACGCGGCGAGCCCGAAAACTCCAGTCTCCGAGAGCAGGCGGAGCGGCTCGCTGTGCGGCCCCATGAACTGGTACGCCACCTCGGTGACGATCAGCTTTCGACGATATTGCGGATAGGCCGGCGCGTACGCGCCGTAACCCACCCCGGTCCAGGGGCGGTCCTTGGTCATTTCCCAGGCCGCCATCCACCGGTTCACGCGCTCGAGATTGGACACGTTCTCGACTTCCACGACCGACTCCGCGTGCCGGGACAGGTAGCGCCCGGCGTCGGCCGCCACGATGACCGCGAAGATCGCCGCCGCCAGGAGCGCGGGAATTCCCACGCCGCGCCACGTGACCCGGCCCCTCGCCCAGATGAAGGCCATCACGGGAAGGACGATCAGAAGCGAGACCCACGCGGCCCGCGTGAACGAGAGCGTGACGCCGAGTCCGATGAGGAGCGCGGCCAGGGCATACGCGGCTCGCGCCCAGCCGCGGCGGTCGATCGCAAGCAGGAGCGCCAGGGGAAGGATCATCGCGAGGTAGGCCGAGTACGTGCCGTGCTCCACGAAAAACGGGCGCGCGATTCCGTAGGCCAGCCGGGGATTCACGCCCAGCATGAAGACGCGGACGCTCCCGTAGAGCCCCCACCACGCCCCGCTCAAGACCACGAGGCGAATCCAGCGTTCCCGGCGCGCCGGGTTGCATGGAGTGGAGAGGAAGTAGAGGTACCCGAACGCGGCGTAGGCGGCCGCGACGATCCAGGCTTTGATCCCCACGAGGACGTACGCGCTGCACGCGACCGAGATCAGCGCGACGCCGGCGAGAGCCGCGAGCGGCGCGTTCATCGAGGACCGCGGCAGGCGGAAATCGCCGGCCAGAATGGAGCGTAGTCCCCAGGCGGCGAGGGCGGCCGCGATCATGGGCTCCGTCGGCAGGCTCATGGCGCTTCCGCCGGCCAGCCGGACCTCGATGGAGAACGGAACCGCGAGCCACACCAGAGCCCAGGCCACGTCGGGCGCGCGGAACGCGATCAGGAAGTACGCACCCAGAGCGGCGAGAGCCACCCCGGCCAGAAGCCGGCCCGTCAGGATGCCGAAGGCGAGAAGGCCGAGTTCGGCCGCGACCAGAATGACGATGAGGGAAATGGAGAGCGGCGAGGTCCCCTCTCCGGCCGGTGCGGACGATCGGGGCGCGGCCGCGGCGGAGCGCGTCACGCGCGCCTCCTAAGCTCCCGCCGGCGAAGATCCGGCGCCGCTCTGGACTCCCGGCGCCGACCGGCGCCGCTCCATGAAGAGCACATAGATGAGGCTGCCGGCGAGTCCCAGGGCGAATCCGCCGATCACGATCAGGCTCCGCTTCGGCCGCGACTTGTGGAGCGGAACGCGCGCCAGGTCGAGAACCTGAACCGTCGGCGTGTCGCGGGTCTCGCGAATCCTCGCCTCCTCGAGCTGTGCTGTCAGAAGCTCGAACACCTGCTCCTGCACCTTCACCTCGCGCCAGAGCCGCATGATCTCCATTCCGGCTCCGGGCAACCCTCCAACCTGGCGCTCGATCGCGGCCAGCTCCATTCGCGTGCGCCGGACCTCCTCGCTGTCCTCGGCCATGGACTGGAGCAATACTTGAAGTTTCACCTCCAAGGAGATCTTCTGGGCCATGAGGCGGGCGCCCACGTCCGAGTCCCCTTTGTCCGAGGGGAGCATGGCCGGGAGATTGTGGCTCTGCTGGTACTCGCGCAGCCGGTCCTCGGCCCTCGAGAGATCCTGCATCGCCAGGGCTAGCCGATCCTCGATGAACGTGCGGGTGCGCTTCGCGCTGGTCGTGCGCGTCAGGAGATTGAACCGGTCGAGCTCTTCGACGTAGGCATTGGCCATGTCCGCGGCGGTCTTCGGATCGCGGTCCTCGACGACGATGGCGATGGTGCCCTCGTCTCCCACCCGGAACTTCACGTGGCCCTCGAGATCCCTCGCCGCCCACTCGGGGTCCCGGCTCTTGTATCGCCGGACCAGGTCGAAACGCTCGATGATCCGATCCGCGACCGACCGGCTCTTCAACACGGCGACGAACACGTCGGCCATGGTGGGCGCTCCGGGCATCCGGATCGCGCCGAGGCTCCGCGGCATGAGCTGGGCGAGGAGCGACCCGCTCTCCTCCTCCGTCGGCGGCAGGAGCACCGCGCGGGCCGCGTACCACTTGGGCAGGACAAGGCTCACCGCGAGCGCCGCGATCGTCGTGATGGCGACGTTCAGGATCAGGAAGCGGGCGCGCGCCCGCGCGATCTGGAGCAGATCGCCCGCCGTCGGCCCGCTCATGACCCCTTCCGCCTGTCCGTGTCGCCGTGCGTCATGGATTGTTGTTCACCGCCTCGACGGCGATGACGATGGCGGCCGCGGCCGCGGCCACGCCAATAATGTCGCGGATCGTCGCCCACGGATTCCGCTCCGGCTTGGTCGGCACCCAGACGATGTCGCCCGGCAGGAGGGCCTCCGCGTCCCCGGACCCCACCTGGCGCCCCGTCGCGGCGAGCGTGATCTTGACGCGGCTCTTGTACGCGCGCGAGGTATAGTCGCCCGCTTCCTTCACGTAGTAGTCCACGTTGTGCCCCTCGACGTACGGAACGTGGCCGGGCGCGCGCACCTCGCCCTGCACCGATACGTCGAAGACCCGCCGCGGGACGAAAATCCGATCGCCTCTGTAGAGCAGGACGTTGCCGAGCGTGTCGCCCGCCTGGAGCAGCCGCCCCACCGTCGCCGACAGCGCCTTCCGCTCGCGCGCGCGCAGCATCACGTAGGAGCGCTCCGACGGGCTGAGAATCTGGTCATGCTCCTGGGCGATTCGGAGAAACATCGTGTCGGGGTCCACGCTCGATAGGATGCGCTCCACGCTCACCGCGCCCCGGTCCGCCTCGCCCGTGAATCCGCCGGCGCGCTCCAGCACGGCGAGGATCCGGTCCTTCCCCTCTTCAATCGAATACGGCCCCGGGCGCGCCACCTCGCCCTCGAGCCACACGTACGGGACCTCGCGCCAGTGGGCCCGCCGCGGGATGAACAGCCGGTCTCCCTCCGAGAGCGGAAGGTCGTCCGCTCCCCCCGGGGCCGCCAGGGCGGCCGAAAGGCGCACGGGCTCCGTGGCGCGCTCGCCGCCCTCGCGGAAGCGAACCACCTCCGCTTCCTCGACGGCCGCGTCCGGCAGGAGTCCGCCCGCCAATCCCAGCAGCGTGGAGACACGGTCTCCCGGAACGAAATCGAAACCGCCCGGGTGCGGAACCGCTCCTTGGATCTCAACGCTCCGGCGAGAGGCCGGGACGAAGATCACGTCGGTCTCGAACACGAGAGGATTCGCGGCCTGATCTCCGGCGCGCGCGTACCGCACGAGATCCACCTGGAGCGTGTCCGACCCACGTCTCACCTCGATGCCGCGTCGCGCGCCGTTCGCCGTGACGCCTCCGGCCGCCTGGATCGCTTCCGAGGCGCGCACCGGCGCCTGGAGCGTGACGACGCCTGGGTAAGCCACGTCGCCCAGAACGGGGAGCCGGAAGCGCCTCGGGCGGAACAACGTCAGCCCGAATCCCTTTCCGCGGACGTAGGGGCGGAGCGCCTCGCGCACCTTGTCCTCCGCCGCGCGCAGGGAGAGGCCCGCGACGGGGACCGAGCCCGCGTCCGGCAGGAGCAGATCGCCGGAGGGCGCGACGCGGAGGATCTTGGGATCGAGCAGGTCCGAATAACGAAGGGCGAACTCGTCCCCCGGTCCGACGCGATACGAGTCCGGGTCCACGCGGCCCTCGATCGGAGCCAGGAACCCGGTCTCGCCCATGGCCGCGGATGTGTCGTCCGCGTTCTGCTGTCCAATCGGCGGATCGGAGGTCGCGGTGGCCGCGCGGGCGGCGGTGAACAGGCACCCCAGGGCGAGTCCCAGAAGGGCGATTCGGGCCAGGATTTTGGGCTTCATGAAGTTCATTCGGGTCAAGCCAATCATGATGCCACGCGCGAGGCCGCGCGGGAAGGTCATCGTTCCGGCGGCGCCGCCGGGCGGGACCGTCCGAGAAAGCGGAACACCATGTCGCGCAGAGCGATCCACTCCCGAGTCTGGACGACCAGAAGGGCCCACGCGACGGCGGCCGCGGCGCCGATCCCGATCCCGACGAGATTCCGGGGATGGAGGACGGTGAGGCCGATCAGGAGTACCAGCGAGGCGCCGAGGAGCAGGGCGTTTTCCTTCCCCAGGCGGAACCCGAGGGCGCGCCGCGCGAGCATGTAGTGCAGCACCGCGTGGCTCAGGTGCGCCGCGACGTACGCATAGACCACGCTTCGGATCCCGATCCGATCGACGAGCAGCAGGAACACCGTCAGGAGCACCACCCCGTAGACGACGTCGAACAGGACCCAGGGACGCAGCCGCTCGCGCGGGACCAGCCAGATCCCGAACATCCACGCGGCGGCGCGGAGATAGTCGCCCAGGAACTGAAACGGCAGGAGATCGAGCGCGGGGAGAAACTTCGCCGAGTAGAAGAGTGGAATCCAGATCGGGGATCCGACGAGGAGCGCGGCGGAGACTCCGGTGACGAGCAGGAAGGCGAGACGGATGCCGCCGCGCATGGGACCCACCGCGTCCGCGTCCTTCGGCTTGGACGCGATCTCGGGCCACACGGTCGCCGTGATCGAGTTGAGGATCAACGGCATGGTGAGGCCGGACACCCCGATGCAGACCTGGTAGATCCCGTTCTGCGAGAGGCCCAGTTTTCCGACCAGGATGCTTCGAAGCACGAGGAGCGTGAGCGTCGAGGAGAGCCCGACGAGAAGGGCGCTCCCGCCGAAGCGCGCGATCGAGGGCAGGAGCGTCCGGTCGATCCACGGGTCCGGCGCCGGAGCGGCGGCGCCGGCCGCGCGGGCCGCGTCGTTCGCCAGGGACGGCGTCAGCGGCCTGAGAAACCGCCCGCTCAGCCACACCTGCGTGGCGGCGATCACCACGAGCTGCGCGACCGCGCCCTTCACGCCGAAGAAGTAGGCCATCGGGATGATCGTCGCGATCCCGACCGCGGCGATCACGGCGTTCAAGGTCGCCATTGCGCGCACCGCGCCGTGACCCTGGAGCATCGTGATGCGGAGCGACGCGACGGCGGAGAGGGGCACGGACCCCGCGGCGAGAAGGATGGCCCAGACGAAGCCCGAGTCCTTGTAGATCCCGTGCGCGATCCATGGCGACGCCGCGGCCGTGATCAGAGCGAGGCCGAGGCCGACGGCCCAGGCCAGCGAGGTGACGGTTCGGGTAATCCGGAGCACCCGGGCCGCGTCGCCGCGGCCCCGCGCCTCCGCGATCAGCGTCACGACGCCGTTTCCGGCTCCGAGCGTCGCGAGAGGAACCAAGACTGCGGTGAGCCCGGCGAGCTGCGCCAGGACGCCCGTCCCCTCGGGGCCGAGCCACGCGGCGAGAATCTTGGCGCGGAGAATGGCGGCGACGATCGTCGCGGCCGATCCCAGGCCGAGGATCGCGGTGGATCGGACGAGCCGGCGCACGGTGCTGCTCGGGCCTACCGGGCCCCGTACATCCGTTCGTAGTAGTTTCGGAACTCTCCGGAGCGGATCGCCTCCCACCAGGATCTGTGGGACACGTACCAGTCGATTGTCTCGGCGATCCCGGTTCGGAAGTCCACCGTGGGACGAAATCCCGTCATGCGCTCGAGCTTGGACGCGTCGATCGCGTACCGGCGGTCGTGCCCCGGGCGATCGGTGACGTTGGCCACAAGGCTCTTCGGTTTCTGGAGATGGCCCAGGATGAGCGCCGTGATGTCCAGCACCGACCGCTCGTTGTCGCCGGCGATGTTGAAGGTCTGCCCTTCGACGTCCGGCGAAGCCAGGATTGCGAACAGGGCGCGGCAGTGGTCCTCGACGTGGATCCAGTCGCGGGTGTTCCGGCCGTTGCCGTACACCGGGAGCTGCTTGTCCTCGAGCGCGTTCGTCACGAAGAGTGGGATCAGCTTCTCCGGATACTGGTACGGCCCGTAGTTGTTGCTGCAGCGCGTGACGATGGTCGGGAGACCGTGGGTCGCGTAGTAGGAGTAGGCGAGACGGTCTCCGCCGATCTTGGACGCGGCGTAGGGATTCCGCGCCAGGAGCGGCGCCTCCTCGTTGGCCGCGCCCGTCAGGATCTCTCCGTAGACCTCGTCGGTGGAGATCTGGATGAAGCGGAGCAGCTTCGACCGCCGCGCCTCCTCCAGGAGCACCCAGACGCCGAACGTGTCCGTGAGCACGAAGTCCTTCGCGCTGTCGATGGACCGGTCCACGTGGGTCTCGGCCGCGAAGTTCAGCACCACGTCGCAGCCCGCCATCGCCTCCGCGACCACCGCCGGGTCGCAGATGTCGCCGAGGAGGAAACGATATCCGGCGTCGTCCTTCACCGAATCGAGGTTCGCGAGGTTCCCGGCGTAGGTCAGCTTGTCGAGGACCGTCACCTTCGAGGTGGGAAACTCGCGGCGGAGCAGGCGCACGAAGCAGGATCCGATGAAGCCGGCGCCGCCCGTGACGAGGATCCGCGAATGGGAGAGATCGATTCCCTTAGCCATCCTTGCGGGTCCAGTCGTAAGGAATGTCGTTCTTGTGCGGATCCGCCCGGTACTCGTCCGGCTTCTCGTAGTTGTAGGGCTCGGTGGGCGTGTTGACGAGCATGGCCGGCTCCGTGCCGATCCCCTTCATGCCGTGCCACACGCCGGGCGGGATCGTGACCAGGGTCGGGTTCTTTTCGCCGAGGAAGAACTCGTTCAAGAGGCCCTTCGTGGGCGAGTCGTCGCGCCCGTCGTAGAGCACCACCTTCATCATGCCCTTCACGATCACGAAGTGATCGGTCTGGAGCTTGTGGTAGTGCCATCCCTTGACCACGCCCGGGTACGCGACCGAGACGTAGGTCTGCCCGAACTTCTGATAGAAGGGATCGTCGCAGCGCATCATCTCCATCAGGTATCCGCGCTCGTCCGCGATGACCTTGAGCGGCTTCACGACGACGCCGTGGATCAGTTTCATGTCGGTCTCCCCACGCAGGTGTAGGCGAAGCCAAGCCGGCGCACCTTGGCCGGCTCGTAGACGTTTCGCAAGTCGACGATCGCCGGCCGCTTCATGGCCCGCCTCAGGCGGGAGAAGTCGAGCCGGCGGAACTCATTCCATTCCGTCACCACGACCAGCGCGTGCGCGCCCTTGGCCGCGTCGTAAGCGCTCTGCGCGAATGTCACGCCGCTTGGAATCCCGGGCGCCGCGGGCGGCACCACCGGGTCGAAGGCGCGGACCCGGATCCCGCGGCGCAGGAGCGCCCGGATGATCTCGAGCGACGGCGCTTCGCGAAGGTCGTCGGTATCGGGCTTGTAGGAAAGCCCGAGGATGGCGACCGTGCGCGGCCCCTTTCCGTGGAGCGCGCCGAGAACCTTCCGGATCGCGACCTTGATCTGCGCCTCGTTCGTCTCGATGGCGGCGCTGGTGATCCGCATCGAGACGCCCGCCCGCCGGGCGAAATCGCGCAGCGCCCGGGTGTCCTTGGGAAGGCACGATCCGCCGAATCCGGGGCCCGGATGGAGAAACTTGGGTCCGATCCTACGGTCGAGGCCGATTCCCTTCGCCACGTCGTGCACGTCCGCGCCCACGGCCTCCGCGAGGTTCGCCATTTCGTTGATGAAGGAGATCTTGGCCGCGAGAAACGCGTTCGCGGCGTACTTGATCAATTCGGCCGACCGGACGCTGGTCGTCACCATGGGCGTCTCGATCAGGTAGAGCGGCGAGTAGATCTCCCGGAGCAGATCGCTCGCGCGCTGCGAATCGGCCCCGATGATCACGCGGTCGGGCCTCATGAAATTCTCGACCGAGGTTCCCTCGCGGAGAAACTCGGGATTGGACGCGACATCCCACCGGACGCCGCGCTTCGCGTGCCGGCGGATGATCTCGCGCACGCGGTCCGCCGTGCCCACGGGCACCGTGCTCTTCTGCACCACAAGCCGGTAGCCCGGCAGCGCCTTCGCGATCGTCTTCGCGGCGGCGAACACGTGGCGCAGGTCCGCGCGTCCGCTCTTTGTCTGCGGGGTTCCGACGCAGATGAAGATGGCCTCCGCCCACCGGGTGGCCTCGGTCAGCGAGAGCCCGAACCGAAGCCGCCGGTCGCGGACGTTCCGGGCGACCAGGTCGCCGAGACCGGGCTCGTAGAACGGGATTTCGCCCCGCTCGAGCATCTCGATCTTCGATCGATCGACGTCGACGCAGAGGACCTCGTTTCCAAAGTCCGCAAAGCCGGCGCCGGTGACCAGGCCCACGTATCCGGTTCCCACGATCGCGATCCGCACGAAATTCCCCCTAGCGCCCGGTCTCGCGCCGCACGCGGTCGCGGGCGTCGCGATAGAGATCGGTCAGCGTCTGCTCGGTCGAGATGGCCGGCGTCCACCCCGTGCGCGCCTCCAGCTTGCCCGGATCGCCGATCAGGTGATCCGAGTCCCGCGCGCGCATCCGCGCGGGGTCGGTCACGACGCGGGCCTTGACCCGCGAGATCTCAATCAGCTGATCCAGGAGCGATTTCAGCGAGTGGCCGCGGCCCGTCGCGACATTATAGGCCTCCCCGGACTCTCCCCGTTCGAGCAGCAGCCGGTAGGCGCGGACGGTGTCCCGCACGTCGCCGTACTCGCGCACGGTGTCGAGGTTCCCCACCCGAAGCTCGGGCGGGGCGGCCCCCGCGTCGATCCGGGCGAGCTGGTCCGCGAATCCGGCGAGAGCGAATCGGGGCCTCTGTCCGGGCCCCGTGTGCGTGAAGGTCCGGGTGCGGATGGCCTTCACGCCGTACGTCGCCGCGTAGACCTCCGCGAGGCTGTCCTGCGCCGCCTTGCTCACCGCATATGGATTCCGCGGGCAGAGCGGCGCGTCTTCGCGAATGCGCTCCCCCGAACGGCCGGAGCCGTAGATGTCCGCCGAGCCGACCACGAGGATCACGGCCTTTGAATTCAAACGTCTCGCGGCGTCCAGGAGATTGAGCGCTCCGAGCGCGTTGACGATGTAGGTCTGGGCCGGATGGAGCAGCGACTCCGCGCCGGAAGCCTGGGCCGCCAGGTGGATGACCGCGTCGGGGTTTCCGTCCCCCATCCACGCGTCCACCGCGGCCGAATCGGTGACGTCGAGCGACCGGTAGCCGGCCAGCCCCGGACGCAGGGACTCCGCGTCGGGAACCTGATCGAGCGGGAGATGGTCGGTGCCGTGCACCTCCGCCCCGCCCGCGCCGGCGAAGTGGGCCAGGAGATGGCGGCCGACAAAGCCGGCGATCCCGGTGACGAAAATCCGCAACGGTTACCGAGCCCGCCAGTAATC
The DNA here is from genome assembly GCA_963740415.1 of Candidatus Eiseniibacteriota bacterium. Taxonomy (GTDB): domain Bacteria; phylum Eisenbacteria; class RBG-16-71-46; order SZUA-252; family SZUA-252; genus WS-9. The sequence goes on along the minus strand of CAVUEC010000013.1, from coordinate 456,513 downwards.
GAGCAGGTCGCGGAGCGTCTGCTCGAAGGGGATCGTCGGCTTCCAGCCCGTGGCCTTCTGGAACTTGGAGGCGTCGCCCAGAAGCACGGGGACGTCGCTGGGCCTCATTCGCGACGGATCCTGCTCGATCGTGACCTTGACCTTGGTCATGGTCAGGAGCATGTCCAGCATTTCTCGAATCGTCCACGCCTTGCCCGAGCAGATGTTGTACGCCTCGCCCGGCTCGCCCTTCTCCAGCGAAAGCCAGTACGCGCGCACCACGTCCCGCACGTCGCTGAAATCGCGCCGCGCGTCGAGATTTCCGACGCGGATGACGGGCGCCTTCGTGCCCCGCTCGATGTCCGCGATCTGCTTCGCGAAGTCCGAGCAGACGAAGACGGGCCCGCGCCGCGGCCCTTCGTGATTGAAGCCGCGCGTGCGCACGATCGGGATCTTGTAGCTCATCCAGTACTGATACCCCAGCATGTCCTGCCCCACCTTGCTGACCGCGTAGGGCGACAGGGGCCGCAGGGGATTGGTCTCGCGGATCGGCAGCTCGGATTCGTACACCATCCCGTACTGCTCGCTGGAGCAGGCCAGCTGGATCCTGGGCATGATGTGGAGTTTCTTGGCGGCCTCGAAGATGTTGAGCTGGCCGATGATGTTCGTGACGAGCGACTCGGTCGGGGCCGTCCAGGACGTCGGCACGAAGCTCTGCGCCGCCAGATGGAAGATGCGCTCCGGCCGGATCTGATCCATCACGTCGCGGACGGAGGAGGAGTCGCGCAGGTCGCACTCGGAGAGCCGGACCTTGTCGCGGAAGTGCTCGATGTTCTCCGTGCGGCTTCTCCAGCGGAGGATTCCGTAGACCTCGACGCCCGGCAGGGTCAAGAGGTAGTCCACCAGGTGGCTCCCGGCGAAACCGGTAATCCCCGTCACCAATACCTTCATCGGCCGGTCCTTTCGGTAGAGGGCGGCGCCGCGAGTGCGGCCTCGTAGGAGGCGAGCACCGCCTTGGGATCGGACGCCGAGAGGACCGGACGGCCCACCACGACGAAATCCGCTCCATGCGCCAAAGCTTCCGGAAGCGAGAGCGTCCGCTTCTGGTCGTGCGACGCGTCTTCCGGCCCCCGCACACCGGGGGTGACGATCAGAAAGGGCGCCGGGTGCTGGTGCCTGAGCGCGCGGATCTCGAGGGGCGACGCGATCACCCCGTCGATCCCCGACCGCTGGCAGAGTGAAGCCAGCTCGAGCACTTTTTCTTCGAGCCCGGTCCCCTGGTTCCAAAGCGCCGGAATTTCGGTTCCGTCGAGGCTCGTGAGCATGGTGACGCCCAGGACCCGCGGCCGGCTCGACACCGCGCGCGCCGCCCGGGCCGCCGCGGCGAGCATCTCCGGCCCTCCGGAGGCGTGCACGGTCAGGAGCGAGACCGGAAGGCCCTCGAACGCGCCGATCGCGCGCTCGACGGTGGCCGGGATGTCGTGAAGCTTGAGATCGAGAAAGATGCGCTTGCCCCGCTCCGAGAGCGCGGTCAGCGCCTCCCGGCCGGCGGCGCTGAAAAGCTGAAGTCCCACCTTGTACCACGCGACCGAGTCGCCCAGCCGGTCCACGTGGTCGAGCGCCGCGCGAAGATCCGGCACGTCGAGAGCGACGATCAGGCGTTCCCGAAGTTTCACGCGCGCTCCCTGTTCCATCGCGGCACTTGTCATCAAGCCCTCCCTCCACGCCCGGTTCTCATCGCCCGGCCCGCGCGGACCACGCCGCGCCCTTCCGGAACCTCCAGCGAACCGATCCACTCGTCGATCCGCGTGCCTCCGTATCGGACGAGAGCGGCCCCGATCTCGTCGACGCAACCCTCCGCGAGTCCCGGGTCCGCGAAGAGCGCGGTGCCCACCTCCACAGCGGTCGCGCCGACGAGCAGGTACTCGACCGCGTCCGCGGGACGCGTGATCCCGCCCATTCCCACCACCGGGATGTCCACGGCCTGCACCACCTCCCACGTCTTGGCGAGCGCGAGCGGCTTGATCGCTGGCCCCGAGAGGCCGCCGAGCACGGTTCCCAGAATAGGCTTCCGCGTGCGCGAGTCGACCGCCATGCCGATGAACGTGTTGACCAGCGACACGGCGTCGGCCCCGCACTCCTCGCACGCCTCGGCGATCTCGGCGATGCGGGTCACGTTGGGGGTGAGCTTGGCGATGAGGGGGAGCTTGGTCAAAGGCCGGATCGCGCTCATCACCTCGCGGGCCATCCCCGCGTCGGTGGAGTATTTGAGTCCGTGCGGGCCCACGTTCGGGCAGGAGATGTTGACCTCAATCGCCTGCGCCACGCCGCTTCCGTCCACGCCGCGAACCAGCTGGCAGAACTCGTCGACGTCCTCTCCCTCCACCGAGACGACCACGGCGCACGGAAGCTCGCGCAGAATCGGAACCTTGACGTCGAGGAATCCCTGGAGACCCGGGTTCTCGATCCCGATCGAGTTCAGGAGACCTGAGGCCGTCTCGCAGACGCGCGGCGGCGGATTCCCCGCGCGCGGGCGGAGCGTCACGGTCTTGGTGACGATGCCCCCGATCTTTTCGAGCGACACCAGCCGCTCGTACTCGCGGCCGTATCCGATGATTCCGGACGCGACGAGCACCGGATTGCGAAGCTCCATGGAGCCGATGCGCACTTTGAGTGAGTGCTTCACGGCAGGCGCTCCCAATCGACCCGGGTGGCGTCCATCACGGGGCCCTCCACGCACATCGCCGGGTAGCGTCCGCCGTCGGCGCCCGGCAGGAGCGGCACCGGGCAGCCGCGGCACGCGCCCACGGCGCACGCCATCGGCCCCTCGAGCGACGCCTCGCATCGAATCCCGCGCGCGCGCGCGAAGTCGGCGATTCCGTGGAGAAGCCCGTGCGGGCCGCACGTGAAGATCTCGGCCGTCAGCGGGGTGTGCCCGCCCTCGACCCACTCCCGCTCCAGCAGGTCCAGGACGCTTCCCTTGTAGCCGACCGATCCGTCGTCGGTCGCCAGGTGAAGCCGTCCGCCGCGGATCTCGCGATGGCCGTAGAGCTCGGCACGCGAGCGCGCGCCGAAGAGGAACACGAAGGGCCGCTTCCGATCTCGAAGCCGCCGGCTCAGAAAGAGGAGCGGGGCGACCCCGCGTCCGCCCGCCACCACAATCGGCGTGCGCCTTGGCCTGGGGGCGAACCCCACGCCGACGGGTCCGATCAGGTCGAGCTCCTTTCCCGCGCCCTGTGAGGCGAGCACCTTGGATCCGCGGCCGACGACCGAGAAATAGATCCGCACCGCGCGCACGCCGCGCTTCTCGAAGAAACCCTCCAGGCTGTACGGCCTACGCAGGAATGGCTCTCCGTCGTCTCCGACGCGGAGATGAATGAACTGGCCCGGCTGCGGCTTGGCGAAGGCGCGCGGCACCTTGAGGGTGAGAAGGTGGTTTCCGGGCGAGAGCTCCCGGTTGGAGGTCACGGTGCAGGCGACGAGGTTCATCGAGTGGGCGACACCTTGGAACCATCCCCTTCACCCTTGAACTTCTCCTTCATCTTCCGCGCCACCTCGCGGAGCGAGTCGACGCGCACGCTGTCCTCGTGGGTGAGGCTGGCGCTGGCGCGCATCTCGGGCGTCACGGTATCCACGACGGCGGGCGTCAGGGAAGCCTCGGACTCCGGCTCGAACAGGGCGGTCCGACTGGTATCCGGATTCGCGAGCAGTGAATCGAGCAGCGCGGTTCGGGAGTCGGTCCGGCCGCTCCAGTTCTTCCAGAGGTAGAGAGCGGACTCGGCGTATCGGGTTCCGTAGTAGCGGGTGACCATGGTGTCGGTGATGGCCATCGCGTCGAGCGTATCGCTCTTGTCGTGCGCCGCGATCCACAGGCGCGCGTAGGCCGACTTGGCGGCGTAGACGCTCTTGGGGAACTGCGTCTCCACGTTGCGGTACTGGATCAGGGCCGACTCCGGTTTGTCGAGCTGGAAGTAATAGAGCTCCGCCAGCATGAACGCGGCGGCGGCCTTGGTCTGCGTGGTGTCGGAGGCCATGGTCTGCCGGTACTGCCGGAGCGTCGTCAGGCTCTGGGACCTTCGAAGCGCGAGATCGGAGAATTGGGACGTCGGCTGGCCCTTCAGCTTGTCGTACTCACGCCCGGCGCTGTCGTAGTCTTGAAGTTCCGCCTCGTAGAGGTACCCGATCCGGAACTGGGCCTCGTATGCGATGGGCGTCCTCGGAAATTTCTCGACGAGGCCACGGTACCCGGCGATGGCCTCGGGCACCCGCCCCACGAGCGCCATGCATTCGTAGAGGCGAAGCCTCAGGTCTCCCTCCCGGCTTTCGGCGGCGGCGTACACCTTCCAGTCCTCCAGGAAATCGATCGCCTCCTGGTAGTGCCGCGCCTGGCGCAGCGCGTCGGCGCGGGAGAGCGCGACGTCCAACCGCTGTTTTCCCCGGTCCTCTACCTTGAGACAGCGGGCGTACACGGCGGCGGCGGTATCCGGCCGGTCGCTCTCCAGATACGCATCTCCCATCCGGCGGAGCGCGTCGGACCGCTGGTGCCGCTCCTTCGCCGTGTCGAGAGCCTTGGCGTAGGAGGCCGCGGCGTCGCTGTACCGCTCCAGCTTCGACTCCGTCTCCCCCGAGTAGAACTGGAGCTCCCACTTTCGCTCGAACTTGGGGAACCGGACTTCAACGTCCTGCAGGATTGAATCCGCGACGTCGTAGTCCTTGCGCCGGTAGAACGAGAGACCCTCCATGAAGCGGGCGTCGGCCACGTAGGGACTCTTGGGGAATTTAGTCTGGAAGTCCGCGAGGCGCTGGATGGCGTTGTCGTAATCGCCCTTCCCGTACATGGCCGCGCCCATCAGATAGCTCGCGTCATCGACGTACTTGCTCTTCGAGTAGTCGGTCAGCACCTTGTTGCACTGGCGGATCACGAGGTCGAACTTGGTCGCGGCTTCGGGAGACGGCGCGTCGGTGAGGCTGTGCTCCTGAGCCTTGGCCCCTTCCCTGTAGTACTTCTTGGCGAGGTAGAACGTGTTGTAGTAGGCGCACCCCGCGGAGGCGACGAGCAGTACGATTCCGAGGATTCGGGGACCGTACGGCCCCGCGAGGAGCGAGCGCATGAGCCCGTCATCGTAGCACGCGGCGAAGCGCTTCGCTATCGAGCGGTCGCCTCGGCAAGGTCGGCCCGATAGACGGCGCGGCCGCCCACCACCGTCAGGAGCACGCGGCCGGGCAGTTCCCACCCCTCGAACGGCGTGTTCCGTCCCTTGGACGCGAATTCCGAAGCCCGAACGGTCCATCTCTTGGAAGGGTCGAACACCGTGACGTCGGCGTCTGCTCCCGGCGCGAGGGTTCCGCCGCTCCGGCCCAGCACTTCGTAGGGCTTCACGGTCATCCGCGCGATCAGCTCGGGGAGCGTCAGGTGACCCGCGTCCACGAGCGCGCTCAGGTAGATGCCCAGGGCGGTCTCGAGTCCCACGATTCCAAAGGGAGCGGAGTCGAAGTCGCCGTCCTTGTCGATCTCGGTGTGGGGCGCGTGGTCGGTCGCCAGACAGTCGATCGTGCCGTCGACGATGCCCTCGATGAGCGCGTCGCGGTCGCGCGCCGATCGGAGGGGCGGATTCATCTTCGTGCTCGTGCTGTAGCCCGCCACCGCCTCGTCGGTGAGGACGAGGTAGTGCGGCGTGGTCTCGCCCGTCATCCGGATCCCACGCGCCTTCGCCTTCCGGATGATGTCGACGGACCGGGCCGCGCTCACGTGCGCGACGTGCACGCGCCCGCCGGTCAGCTCGGACAGGAGCGCGTCGCGCGCCACCATCACCGACTCGGCGACGTCCGGGATGCCCTTCAGGCCGATCCGGGTGGAGACCCAGCCTTCGTGCATCACGCCGATGCCCTTGAGATCCGGGTCCTCGGCGTGCTGGATCACGGGAACGCCGAGGTCGCGCGTCAGCTCGAGCGCGCGGCGCATGATCTCGGCGTTCCGGACCGGCTTTCCGTCGTCGGAGATCGCCACGGCGCCCGCGGAGACCAGATCCTCGATCTCGGTGAGCTGCTCGCCCAGCTGCCCCTTGGTGACGGCCGCGATGGGCATCACCCGCGCCAGCCCGGCGTCCTTCGCCCGGTGGAGCACGTACTCGATCCTCGCGCGTTCGTCCAGCGGCGGGTCGGTGTTCGGCATGCAGGCGACGGCGGTGAACCCTCCGCGCACCGCGGCCCGCGTGCCGGTCTCGATCGTTTCCTTGTCTTCCTGGCCGGGCTCGCGCAGGTGCACGTGGATGTCGACGAGGCCCGGGCACACGACGGCGCCGCGCACGTCGATCACCTCGACGTCCTTCCGCGAGCGGAGGGCGGCGGGCGCGTCCTCACCCCAGCCGGCGATCGTCCCGTTCTCGATCCAGAGATCCTGCGCGCGATCGATGCCGCGGGCGGGATCGAGAACTCTACCGCCGCGGAGACAGAGTGGGCTCGTCATGGCTCCTCTTGGCCTCCATGGTGGGGGTTTCGGACGAGGCCTCCTCCGGCGCGTCGTGGCCCGCGAGGAGATAGAGGACCGCCATGCGCACGGCCACTCCGTTCGTCACCTGTTCCAGAATCACCGAGTTCTTGCCGTCCGCCACGTCCTGGGCGATCTCGACCCCGCGGTTCATCGGCCCGGGGTGCATCACCGTCACGTCCTTCTTGGCGCGGCGCAACCGCTCGTTCGTCACGCCGTAGACGCGCGCGTACTCGCGGAGCGACGGGTAGAGGGTCCCCCGCTGGCGCTCGAGCTGAATTCTCAGGATGTTCACGACGTCGGCGCCCTCGATCGCCTCGTCCACGCTCTTTGCCACTGTGACGCCGAAGCGCTCCACTTCCGCCGGCATCATCGTCGGCGGCCCGGCGATGGTGACGCGCGCGCCGAGCTTGATGAGTCCCCAGATATTCGAGCGGGCGACCCGGCTGTGCATGACGTCGCCGATGATCGCGACCCGGAGGCCCTCGATCGCGCCCCGCTTCTCGCGCATCGTGAAGATGTCGAGGAGACCCTGGGTCGGGTGCTCGTGGGTTCCGTCCCCCGCGTTGATCACGCCGGCCGCCAGGTGGCGCGCGAGGTAGTGGGGCGCTCCCGACGACTGGTGCCGTATGACCACGAGGTGAATTCCCATGGCCTCGATGTTCCGGGCCGTGTCGCGGAGCGTTTCGCCCTTGGAGACGCTCGAGCCGCTGGTTTGGAAATTGACCGTGTCCGCGCTCAGCCTCTTCTCCGCGAGCTCAAACGAGAGACGCGTCCGCGTGCTGTTTTCGAAGAACAGGTTGGCCGCGGTCATCCCGCGGAGGGACGGCACTTTGGGAATGGGCCGGTCGAGCACCTCGCGGAAGGTGCGCGCGGTGTCGAGGATCGAGACGATTTCCTCGGCGGAGAGGTCTTCCAATCCCAGGAGATCTTTGCGATGGCCGATCACGACAGCATCTCCCCGATCGAGACGCCATCGTGGCCGTCGATCTCTTGAAGTTTGACCATGATGACCTCGCGACTCGAGGTCGGCACGTTCTTCCCTACGAAGTCGGCGCGGATGGGGATCTCGCGATGCCCACGGTCGATCATCACCGCGAGCTGGATGGCGCGCGGGCGGCCGAGGTCGATCAGCTCGTCCAGGGCCGCGCGCACGGTCCGTCCGGTGAAGAGGACGTCGTCCACGAGCACGACCACTTTTCCGTCCACGTCCACGGGGACGTCGGTGGGACCCACGACGGGCTGATGAGCGATGGTCTGGAGGTCGTCGCGGTAGAGCGTGATGTCGAGCGCGCCGACGGGGACCTCGACGGATTCGAATTCGCGGATTTTGGAGGCGATGCGGTGAGCGAGCGGAACGCCGCGGCGGCGGATCCCCACGAGCACCAGATCGCCCGGTCCGCCGTTTCGCTCGATAATCTCGTGGGCGATACGGGTGACGGCGCGGCGAAGCCCTTCGCCATCGACGATCTCGGCTTTCTCGCGGACCTGTTCCACGGATTCTCCGGCGGGCACGAAAAACCCCCTTCCGTAGCCGGAAAGGGGCGCGTACTGCCCGGCCCCTTTCTAGTCTCTCGGAACTAGTTTGAAGGGTGCTGCGGCCGGGCCCGCAGGCCCTACCGACGTGTACCATCGTACCATGGTGGCTCGCCGTCCGCCACGTTTCTCTTAGGACTCGGCGAGCCGCCCGGAGATTCACGAAAGAGGCGCGCGCCCGCGGGCCGCGGAGGTTCCGCCTGGGACCGCGGGCCGGGCCCTGCTAAGATCGCGCCGTGATTGGTCCTCCACGCTTCCGGCGATGGGTCCTGGCCCTCCTCTTGCTCTCCGGGGCCGGGCTTTTCTTCGCGCCGGCTCCCTCCGCGCTCGCGACCCCGCAGGACAAGGAGACGGCCACCTTCAAGTCCTACGTCTACACGCTGGCCGCCGATTCCATGGAGGGGCGGGGCCTCGGCTCGCAGGGGATCCGGCGCTCCGCGGATTGGATCGAGAAACGTCTCCGCGCCATCGGGCTCACGCCAGCGTTCGGCAAGTCCTACCGCCAGCCCTTCCCCGTGAAGATGGGCGTCTCGCTCACGCCCGGAAACAGGATCGAAGGCCTCGCGGACAGCCTCTGGACGCCGCTGGGCCCCTCGAGCGCCGGCGACTTTTCGGGAGAGATCGCGTTCGTGGGCTACGGAATCGAATCGCCGTCGATCGGATACCAGGAGCTGAGCGGCGTCGACCTGAAGGGAAAGGTCGCGCTCATGCTTCGCTACGAGCCGCAGGAGAAGGACGAGGCGTCTCCATTCGACGGACGGCGGCCCAGCCGCTGGTCCGCGATGCGATACAAGACGCTCCAAGCGCGCGAGCGGGGCGCGGTCGCGGTCATCTTCGTCACGGGACCGCTTCAGGATGAAGGCCAGAACAAGCTCCCGGCGCTGCGTAACGACGGGCCCGAAAGTCCGGTCGGTTTGCCGCTGCTCCAGATCAGGACCTCGGTGGCCCAGGAATGGATGTCCGGCGCGGGCATCGACCTCAAGCAGTTCCAAGAGTCCGTCGATCGCGACTTGACGCCGCACTCGGCGGCGTCCACCCACGTTCGCGTGAGCGGACACGTCGCCCTCGAGAACAAGTTCGTCGACACGGCGAACCTCGCGGGCGTTCTTCCGGGCCGCGGAGCCCTCGCCGGCGAGGTGATCGTGGTCGGCGCCCACTACGACCACCTGGGGATGGGCGGCGAGCATTCCATGCGGCCGAACGAGGTCGCGATCCATAACGGCGCCGACGACAACGCCTCGGGCTGCGCCGGCGTGTTGCTCGCCGCGGAGTCGCTCAAGAAGTCTCTTCGGTCGTCGAAGAACCGCCGCACGATCGTGTTCGTTCTCTTTTCGGGCGAGGAGGTGGGCCTGGCGGGCTCGTCTCACTTCGTGGCCGCGCCTCCCTACCCGATCGATCGCGTCGTCGCGATGATCAACCTGGACATGGTCGGACGGCTCCGCGATAACCGGCTGGTGGCGTTTGGCTCCGAGTCGGCCACCGAGTGGGCGGCGCGGATCGAGCACGCGGCGAAGGCGACCGACCTGAGCGTCAACGCGCGCGGCGACGGATACGGCCCCTCGGACCAGACGAGCTTCTACGCGGCGGGGATTCCCGTGCTCCACCTGTTCACCGGCACGCACGAGGCCTACCACACGCCCGACGACAAGCCGGCGACGGTGAACGCCGAGGGCGGCGCGAAGGTGGCGCGCTTCACGGCCGCGATCGTCGCCGACCTGGCCGTAGCACCGGGCAAGCCGGTCGTCTACGCCCGCCTGAGCTCGGTGCCCGCGATGTCGGGCGACAGCCGCGGGTACGGGTCGTATCTGGGCACGGTTCCGGACTACCGCGCGATGGAGGCCACGGAGGGAGGCGTTCTCCTGGCCGACGTCCGTCCCGGCGGCCCCGCGGAACGGGCCGGCATTCGCGGCGGCGACCGGATCGTGGCGATCGCGGGAACGCGGATCGAGAACCTCTACGACATGTCCTACGCCCTTCAAGATCACAAGCCGGGGGAGACGGTGGACGTGTTCGTCATTCGAGGCGGGAACCGTATCTCGCTGCGCGCGACCCTGGGCGAGCGCGGTGCGGCGCCGGCCGCGACGCCTCTCCACGCGGGCTCGCCGGCGGATAGCGCGCGATCACCCGGAGGGACCGTTTCCGGTGCGGATAGCGCGCGAGTCCCCTCCGGGACACGGGAAGCAAAGGAAACGGTCCCTCCGGGGACTCGCGCGCTATCCGCCGCTGACACGGCCGCCGTGTTCGTACTTCCCGCGTTCTACGAGGGGCGGCCGGGCGCGGAATTCAGAATCGGGGCGGGCCAGCCGTTCGCGAAACCGTTCGACGGCGAGCGCCACCTCAAGGACATTCGCCAGCTCACCTTCGGCGGCGAGAACGCCGAGCCCTACTTCAGCCCGGACGGCCGGTCGTTGATCTTCCAGGCCACCGTTCCCGGGGCGAAATGCGATCAGCAGTACGTGATGGATCTCGCGACCGGCGCGATCCGGCGCGTCTCCAGCGGCAAGGGCCGGACCACCTGCGGCTACTTCGACTATCCCGAGGCCGACCGGATCGTCTACGCCTCGACGCAGGCGGGAGGCGACTCGTGCCCGCCGCCGCCAGACCGCTCGCACGGTTACGTGTGGGCCATCTACGACTCCTACGACATCTGGCAGGCGCTGCCCGACGGATCGCAGGCGACCAAGCTCACGGACTCTCCGGGATACGACGCCGAGGCCACGTGGTGTCACCGCGGCGGAAAGCTGGTGTTCACGTCCGTCCGCGACGGCGATCTCGATCTCTACACCATGGACGAAGCCGGCGCGGTGCGCCGGCTCACCGACACTCCGGGGTATGACGGCGGCGCGTTCTACAGCCCCGATTGCTCCGAGATCGTCTGGCGCGCGAGCCGGCCCCAGGGGGCGGAGCTGGATGAGTACCGCCGCCTCCTGACGCAGGATCTCGTCCGCCCGAGCGCCCTCGAGATCTGGCTGATGAAGGCGGACGGGACGGGCGCGCACGCGCTCACGGCGAACGGCGCGGCCAACTTCTGCCCCACGTTCCTGGCGGACGGGAATCGGATCATCTACAGCTCGAACGTGGGGTCCGAGTCGGGCCGCGAGTTCGAACTCTGGCTGATCGACAAGCGCGGCGGATTGGCGCCAGAACGGGTCACCTTCGCGCCCGGATTCGACGGGTTCCCGCACTTCAGCCCCGACGGCCGCTGGATGGTCTGGGCGTCCAACCGGGCGGACCCGGAATCCCACCAGACCAACCTCTACATCGCGCGCTGGGCCGACTAGGCCGGCGGCGCGAACCCAGGGAAGGATTCCAATGCGCCACCAGCGGCTGCTCCTCGCGATCCTGATCCTGAGCCTCGCGGCGGCGAGCGTGTTTGGGATTCTATGGGGACTCGCCGCGGACAAGGCGCGGCGGCTCGAGCGTTTGTCGGTCCAGACCGCCCATCCTCGAGTGTTCCTGGAGGAGTACGAGATCGCCGAGCTGAAGAAACTCGGCCTCGACGATCCGGTCGCCGCGCTCAAGGCCGATCTGTCGACCCACGGGGACCTGATCCAGTTCGAGAGCGGGGTCGGCGGCAAGATGTCGTTCTACGACAAGGCGGGGATCGTGTTTCTGCCGGGACGGTACGTCTACGCGCCGGCGGAGGACGGGCATTTCCTGGTCCACGCGCTCCTGCGCTACAACGTGGCGCCCGGCGGGAAGATCACGTGGAAGCTGATCGATTCACACGAGGATGAATGACGGAGTGTAGGCACCGGCCTGGCCCGCGCGCATGGCGCCGGGCGGGCCAAGCCTCTACTTGTACTTCAGAAACAACGCGGTGATCTGCTTCTCGCTCTTGCTGTCCGTCGAGGATCCCCCGCTTGTCGTGCTGGTCTTGGGATCCTTCTGCTTCGTGGTCTCGTTGTAGTTCGTGCTCTCGCCGCTCTTGTAACGCTCGAGCCCCGTGATCACGACGGCGTCCGCGCCCTTCTTCTGCGCCTTGTCCATGATCTGATCCTGCATCTTCTCCGCGCTCACGCCGTCGCCGCCCGTCGCGATGACCTTGCCCATCAGCTCGTACGGCCGCCCCACCTCGTCCTCCGTGAAGAACAGGTCGACCCGCGCCGTCTCCGGGTAGCTCTTCCCGACATAGTCGACGTGCGCGCACGCCCCGGCGAGGAGCAGCGTCAAAACAACGGCGTTCGTCCATCTCATCGCGATGTTCCCTCCCGTGTGGCGCTCCCCCCGATCTCTGGGCCGGCGTCCGGACTTCCCAGGTCGACGAGCGGTCGCATGCTATCACAGCGTCCCGTGAATCTTCAGAATCGTGGCCCAGTTGCGCGTGGTCGCGGCCGTGCCGAGCTGGCGCTCCACCACCTCGTTGGGGTAGAGGAGCTTCGTGCCCACACGGCGCATCAACGACACGACGAAGATGCGGTGGATCGCGAGGATCACCACCTGCCACTTCGCGCCCGCGGGGATCTCGATCGGCAGCTTGGAAGCGGGCTTGGGTCTCCGGGAAACCACACTCACGAACTGGCCGTCGGACCTTGGCAGCGACTTCGGCGAGAAGGGATCCAACGCCACCAGGCTCGCGAGGTCCTTCTTGGAGCAGATCATGAGCTCGGTCTCGAACGGGATCTGCTTGGCGAATTGGCGCCGAATCTCGGCCTCGGGCGCGTCCGCTCCCACCACGAACGTCCCCGCCGCGCCGATGCTCTTCACCTGGAGCGCCGCGAGGCGTTCCGCCAGCTCGCTGGGCCGAAACGCCTTGTGCCCCCCGACGTTCACGCCGCGCATGAACACGATTGAGGCCATTCGCTACCTCTGGCTCAACGCACCCACGCCGCCTCGACCGGACGCTACTCCGCCTTCGCGCTGTCGCACACGGCGCAGCCCCTGTCGAACACCACCCGCCACTTGCCGTCGGGCTCCAGGCGCCAGATCGACTGAAACCGCGCGATCACGCGGCCGTCCGGGTCCGCCACGGGGCCCGTGCTCAGGGCGAGCGTCCCCGACTCGAGCACCTCCACGACCTCGGGCCGCCAGGAGAACGGCGCCTTGGGCGCGTCGAAGAGCGGCTTCCAGCCCGCGACCACCGCGGCCCGTCCGCGCAGGACGTCCCGCCCCCCGAAGAACACGGCCTCCTGGGACACGTAGCCTCCGAAGGCGGTCAGATCACGCGCGGCCAACGTCTGGGCGAAACTGCTCTCGGCGGCGAAGACCTGGGCTTTCAGATCCGGCTTCTGCTTGGCGTCCGCGGCGGCGAAGGAACACACCGCGGCGGCGAGGATGGGGATCAAAACGGCGGTACGGCGCATCACAGGACCTGCGCGATCGCGAGGCCGTCCCAGCCCTTCACGCCGACGACCTGAATCGCGGTCGCGGTCACCCGCTTCTCCGCCGCCATTCGCTCGAGCACGCGCCGCGACCCGCGCACGTTGGCGTCCGTGCTTTGCGCGTCGATCACCGCTCCCTCGCGCACGACGTTGTCGACGATGATGAGGCCGCCGGGGCGCGTGAGCTTCAACGCCCATTCGAAGTAATCCGGATTGGACGGCTTGTCGGCGTCGATGAACGTCAGGTCGAACGGGCCGGCGTTCTCGGCTTCAATCTGAGGCAGCGTATCGATCGCGCGCCCGATTCGCACCGAGACGCGGTCCCCGAGCTTGGCCCGGGCGATGTTCGACTTCGCAACCTCCGCGTGCTTCGGATCCACCTCGAGCGTCACGAGCTTGCCGCCGGGCTGGAGAGCCCTGGCCATCCAGATCGCGCTGTATCCGCCGAGCGTTCCGATTTCGAGAATCGCCCGCGCGGAGACCAGCCGGGCCAGGATATGGAGGAGCTTCCCCTGCGTTGAAGACACCTGGATTTCGGGAAGTCCCGCGGCCGAGCTCGCGGACAGCGCCTCGTCCAGCGCTGAATCCGAGGGTACAAACAGGTTCGAGAGATATCCGTCCACTGCCTCGTGCTTGGGCTCGGCCCTCGAGCCCGCGCTCTTCACGTCCGCCATAACGCTCCTACCTCCGTTCCAGGGTCCGACTTCGTCCGCGACCCACCGGCCGCGACTTCAACCACGATGAGTATCCACGACGGCGGGGCCCAAGTCGATGGACAGCGCCTGGAGCAGCGACTCGGCATGGATCGCGCGTTCCGGCGCGGCCATGCCGAGATCCGCCATCGCGCGCGCGACCACGACGAAATCCGGAGGCGGGAGCTGGGCCTGATCCAGAAGCGCTTCGTCCCGCCAGATCTCGGGGGCTCTTCCCTCGCCAAGAATTCGTCCCGCCTTGCCCGTCTCGCGGCCCAGCACGACCACCCGATCCGCCGCGCCCGAAACGAAATCGAGATCGTGACTCGACATCAATATTGCGTGTCCCTGCTCCTTCAGCCTTTGAATCGTGTGCGCGACGGCAGTCCGACCCGTGGGATCCAGCCCGGCCGTCGGCTCATCGAAGAGAAGGAGCCGCGCGGGCTCCGCGAGAAGCGTGGCAAGCGCGGCGCGTCTCTTTTCGCCTTCACTCAGGGTCGTGGGAACGCGGGGACCGAATCGGTCGGGATCGAGCCCGACCGCGTGAAGGGCGGCGCGCGCGCGCGCCCTGCGTTCATCGGTCGTGGCCCCCCGAATCCAGAGCGCCGCGGCGACGTCCTCGTCGACCGTCCTCCCGAAGAGCTGCCGTTCCGGATACTCCATCGCGAGCGCCGCGGGTCTTGTCCCGTTGAGTCCCGGGGCCGGCCGCGCGATCGAGCCCTCGGTCGGGTCCAGAAGTTGAGCCGCCAGCTTCAAGATCGTCGTCTTGCCGGTGCCGCTCGCGCCGATCAAAGCCGTGACGGACCCGGCGCGCAGCTCGAGGTTGAGGTCGGAGACGATGGCGTCGCCCTTCGCGCGTCCGCGCGGCCCGAACGAAACCCCATGGAACGCGGCGACGGGTTCCCCATCCGGCTCCGAGCGCCCATGGGCGCTCATCGCGCGCGAATCGCCCTCGTGATCGACGCGGGATGGAAGCTCCACCCTTCCCGCGGCGGGTAGTACCGCGGATCCCGCGCGGGACGCGAGACCCTCCGCGAGCGACTGAGCGCTCCGCGCCAGCGGCCCGGTCCAGAACCCACGTTCCGCGAGGAGCGCCGAAACCCTCATGGCGAGCGGCCACGGAACGTCGGCCGCTTCCAAGACGTCGCGGGGCGAAAGCCGGGTCGCGTCGTGCAAGCGCCCGCCGCTCAGAAGCTGAAGCCGCTCGTCCGGTTCCGGAGCCTGCGCGTCCTGATGCGTGCGGATGACCGCGCGGTCTTCCCGCCGGGCGTCCTCGAGAAGCCGGTGCTCCAGCGAGCGCCGGCTGCCCGGATCCAGGTGCGCGAGCGATTGATCGAGGAGCAACGCCCGCGGCCGGGCCGCCCACATCGCGGCCAGGAGAACGCGCGCCTTCTCTCCTCCGCTCAGGGTCTGCGGGAGACGGCGCTCGAATCCGGAGAGGCCAAACGCGTCGATCGCCTCGCGGGCCCTCGCTCGAATGTCGGAAGCGGGAAGCGCCATCGATTCCAGCCCGAAGGCGATCTCCCCTTCCACGGTCTCGGCGAGAAACTGGGGATCGGGCTCTTCGAAGACCACGGCCACGCGGGGCCAGTGGGTGGATCCGTCCGCCATCGCGTCGCCCGGGGATCCGTCGAAGACGACGCGGCCGGAAGAGGGAGGGAGCAGGCCGGCCAGAAGCCGGATCAGTGTGGTTTTACCGGCGCCGTTCGCCCCGAGGATGAGGTGGAGTTGGCCCTGGAGAAACTCGGCGTCGAGTTCGCGAAGGATGGCGCGGGTCCCGCCGGGAGCGTCCGGTGCCGGCGCCAGGACCGTCACGCCTTCCGCGCGAATCACGCGGGGTCCTGGGCGACCTCCGCGTCGTCCGTCGGGAGCGGGGCCTCGGCCGGAATCGGCGCGGATTCCAGTTTCTCGAGATACCGCCAGAGGAGCGCTTCGGTTTCCGCGGGCGTCGACGCGTGATTCACCTCGCGGCAAAGCGTCGAGTTGTCGTAGAGGCCGCGGACGTACCACGCCACGTGCTTGCGCATCAGCGTCGCGGCGTAGTCACCCTTCTTTCGCGCAAGGTCGTGGAGGTGCGACACCGCGGTCTCGATCCGTTCCCGCGGGGTCGGCTCGGGTCCGGGATCGCCGTGGTCCAGAAGCCGCTGCGCGCGGCCGAAGAGCCACGGGTTGCCGAACGAGCCGCGGCCCACCATCACGCCGTCGCAGCCCGTCTCGCGGATCATCCGGTGGGCATCCTCGGGCGCCTTCACGTCTCCGTTTCCGATCACCGGAAGCGAGACCGCCTGCTTCACCTGCCCGATCACCTCCCAATGCGCCTGGCCCCCGAACTTCTCCGAGCGCGCCCGCGCGTGGACGGTGATCCACCGGACGCCGGAGCGCTCCAGCACCTTCGCCACTTCGGGCGCGTTGGTGGAGTTCTGGTCCCAGCCGATCCGGATCTTGGCCGTGACGGGGAGCGAGACGGCGTTCACCACCGCCGTCGTGACCCGCTCGAGACGGTCCAGGTCGGTGAGCATGGCCGCCCCCGCCTCCCGCGCGATGACCTTGCGGACGGGGCAGCCGTAGTTGAGATCGACGGTGTCAAAGCCGAGATCGGCGATCATGCGCGCCGCCTCCGCCATGACCGCGGGGTCGGAGCCGCAGAGCTGAGCGCCGACGGGGCGCTCTTCCTCGCGGTATTCAAGCAGCTCGAAGGTCTTGGGGTTTTTCCGGACGAGCCCGTCCGACGAGGTCATCTCGCAGAAGACCATCGCCGCCCCGTGCCGGCGGGCGAGCCGCCGGAACGGAGAATCGGTCACCCCGCAGAGGGGCGAGAGGAGCACCCTCCCGGAAAGTCGGACGGACCCGGCCTGCATGAACTAGCGGACGTCGATGTCCTTGCCCTGGGAAGCCACCGGTTTCGCCTTGTTCATTTCGCTGGCAAGCGCGAGCAGCTTGGGCAATGTCGGAGCCTTATCGATGAGGGCCGCGGCTTGGCGCACCTGATCGTCGTCCTCGAGCGCGATCCGGTACGCCTCTTCGTCGCCCACGTACCGGCGGGCCAGCTCGCGGCGCATCCCGGCTTCCACCCAGTGCTGGGCGGCGGCGAGCGAGTCGGGGTTGTAGTCGAACTTCTCCGACTTGAGCAGCATCGCGAACTCGTCGCGCATTCCGGAGCTGACCGCGTAGTTCGCGGGCGCGTCCTTGTGCTTCACCGCGTACTTGACCGCGTACTTGAAGAAGAACTGCTTCGACTCGAGATCCTCCACGATCCGCGGGAACTTGACGTCGTCCAGCTCCAGATCGGGCACGATTCCGCCGCCGCCGTAAACCACGCGGCCCATCTCGGTGTGGTACTCGGGAGCGGGCTTCTGCGGCTTGAGCGAATCGGGAAGCGCGCCCTTCGAGCCGTCGGTGTCGTCATCCTCGGCCAGCGCTCCGTCCTTGAGCTGCTCCTCCTTCTGGATGCAGCGGCCGCTCGGCGTGTAGTACTTGGCCGTCGTGAGCTTGAGCTTGGGACCGCTGACGCTCCGCGTGAGCGGGATCACGGTCTGGACCAGCCCCTTGCCGAACGTGGTGCGTCCCACGACGACCCCGAGGTCGAGATCCTGCACCGCGCCCGAAACGATCTCCGAAGCGCTCGCCGTCCACTGGTTCACGAGCAGCACGAGCGGATACGACGAGTGCGGGCTGCTGGAGGACGAATAGAAGTCGCGGTTTTGCGACGGATCGCGCCCGCGGGTGAAGACGATCTTCTTGCCGCGCGGCGCGAATTCCTCGGAGACCTCGACGGCCTGCGAGAGAAGCCCGCCCGGGTTGTACCGGAGATCCAGGATCAGACCGCGCGGGTTCTGCTTCTCGATCTTGGCGATGGCGGCGTCGATCTCTTCGCGGCTCCGTTCGGAGAAATTGGAGAGGCGCACGTAGCCCACGCCGCTCGAGAGCACGCCGGCGTAGGGGACGCTCTTGATCTGGATGATGTCGCGGGTGATCGTGAAGTCCATCGGCCGCTCGCGGCCCTCGCGGTAGATCGAGAGATCGACCTTGCTTCCGCGCTCGCCGCGCATCTTCTTCATGGCGTCGTCCAGCGACAGACCCTCGCTCGACGTGCCGTCGATCTTGATGATGCGGTCGCCGCCCTGGATGCCCGCGCGCCACGCCGGCGTCCCCTCGATCGGCGAGATGACCGTGACCCATCCGTCGCGGATTCCGATCGAAATTCCGATCCCGCCGAAGGAGCCGTGGGTCGTGGTCTCGAGCTTTTCCGCCTCTTCCTTGTCGAGGTACTGCGAGTAAGGGTCGAGGGTGCGAAGCATGCCGCGGATCGCCGAGTCCATGAGCTTGTCGGTGGTGACCGTCTCGACGTAGTGATCCCGAACCTTGGTGAGGACCTGAATGAACCGCTCGATGTTCGCGTAGGTGTTGTCGGTCGTCTCCTGGACACGGCCCACCGCCCACGTGCCGGCGACCAGAGCCGTGACGAGAACGACGACCGCGAAGATCTGCCTTCGGTTCATGTGCGGTTCACCTCGGTGATGGGGTTTTCCGGCCGCGGAGCAAGGCGTTCAGGTCCTTCTCGATTTGATGCGAGATATGCTCCTCAAGATCCGTACCCCGAAGCACCACAATTCGTTCCGGCTCCCGGCGGGCCGCTTCGAGGTATCGATTCCGCACCCCCTCGAAGAAGGCCGCCCCCTCGGCTTCGATACGGTCGGGCTCCCCGAGGGCCCTGCGGCTCTGGGCCCGGGCGAGACCTACTTCCACCGGTACGTCTATCAGATAAGTCCTTGAAGGGCAAATGCCTCCAGCGGCCCAGTCGTTGAGCGAGCGGAGGAACTCGTCCGGCATCGTCCGTCCGCCCCCCTGGTACGCGAGGGTCGCGTCGGTAAACCGGTCGCAGACCACGATGTCGCCCCGCTCCAACGCGGGGCGGATGACCTGTCGAACGTGCTGGGCGCGGGCCGCCAGAAAGAGCAGGAGCTCGGTGTGCGGAGCGAGCGGCTCCTCCCGGGCGACCAGCACCAGGTCGCGGATCTGCTCCGCGATGGGGGACCCGCCGGGCTCCCGCGTGAGCAGCGCCGGGACCCCTTGAGCGTCCAGCAGCGCCTTGATCTTCCGGGCCTGGGTCGTCTTCCCCGAGCCCTCGATCCCCTCCAGGGTGAGGAGGAGACCCCTCACGTCCGACGCCGTCGTCGCCTGGGTCAGGCGCTGCGCCGGGCGGCCTTCTTGAGTCCGCTCCGGGGCGCCGTGACGCGCTTGGGCTCCGCCTTCGCCGCCTTGGCCCGCTTGTGACCGTACTTGGCGATGTAGTCCTCCACCATCTGGCGGGCGATATCGTCCGGATACTGGACCGGCGGCGACTTCTTGAAGTAGGCCGAGGGCGCGACCTGGGCGCCCGAGAGACCGTTGTCCAGCGCCAGCTTGGCGCAGCGCACGGCGTCGATGATGACGCCGGCCGAATTCGGCGAATCCCAGACCTCGAGCTTCATCTCCACGTTGAGGGGCACGTCGCCAAACGTGCGGCCCTCCATCCGGATGTAGGCCCACTTGCGGTCGTCCAGCCACTCGACGTAGTCGCTCGGCCCGATGTGGACGTTCTTCTCGCCGATATCGTAGTCGAGCATCGAGGTGACCGCGTTCGTCTTGGAGATCTTCTTCGACTCGAGCCGCGAGCGCTCGAGCATGTTGAGGAAGTCGGTGTTTCCGCCCACGTTGAGCTGGCTCGTTCGCTCCAGCCGGACGCCGCGCTCCCGGAAGAGCCGCGTCATGACCCGGTGGACGATGGTCGCGCCCACCTGGGACTTGATGTCATCGCCGATCACCGGAAGCTTCTTCTGCTCGAACCGGCGCTGCCAGTACTTCTCGCGCGCGATGAACACCGGGATCGCGTTCACGAACGCGCATCCGGCTTCCAGGATCTGCTCCACGTACCACTTCGTGGCCTCTTCGCTCCCCACCGGAAGGTAGTTGATGACCACGTCGGTCTTCGTGTCGCGGAGAAGCCGCACGATGTCGGCGGTGGAGCCCGGAGCCTTGTGGATGATCTTGGAGAGGTACTCCCCCAGACCGTCGTGCGTCATGCCGCGCGCGACCGGGACTCCCTGGCGCGGGCACGTCGCAGAACTTGTACGTGTTGTTGGGCCACGTGTAGATCGCCTCGCCGAGGTCGCGGCCGACCTTGTTCTTGTCGATGTCGATGGCCGCGCTGAACTCGATGTCGCGGACGTGGTAGCCGCCCAGGTTCACGTGCATCAGTCCCGGCACGAAGTCGTTGTCCTTCGCGTTCCGGTAGTAATGAACTCCCTGGACGAGCGAAGAGGCGCAATTACCCACCCCGATGATGCCGACGCGAATCTTGCCCATCTGAACTCGTACCTCCGTTTGCGGAACGACTTTGGCGGGACGCGAAGCGTGGGACGCCGGACTGGAGCCGGAGGCCCGGGCGCTAGGCAGATTTCGAGTGTGTCAAGCGGTGCACATGATACACGCGCTGGAGGACCGTGACGAGCGTTAATACGAATAGGATCCCCAGGATACCGGGAAGGAACCGGGGTCCCAAAAGCGCTCCCACGCCGAGAGTTAGCATGCGCTCGGGCCGCTCCATGATCCCCACCTTGCACTCCAGGCCAAGCCCCTCGGCCCGGGCGCGGGTGTAGGAGACCAGGAACGAGAGAATCAGGGTCGCCAGGGCCAGGACCGCCATCGTGTGTCCGTCGGGATCGCCCCAGGTCGTTTGCGTACCGTACTCGCCCTTCATCCAGAGCGCGGCGCCCTGCGTCCGCGTGTAGTAGTAGTTCGCCACGCCTGCGTAGAGCGAGCTCTCGCCGAGGCGGTCGAGCGTGGAATCGAGGAACGCGCCGAAGGTGCTCACGGTGCCCGTCTCGCGGGCGACATCCCCGTCCAGGATGTCGCAAAGCCCCGAGACCGCGATGACAAGAGCCGCGCCGAGAAAATCGCCGCGACCCAGAAGGAGCGCGGCCAGAAGCGAGAGGCCAAGCCCGACGTACGTGAGGTGGTCGGGCTTGACCCCGCGCTTGGCGAGCCACCGCGCGATCGGCAGGAACACCGTTCGACTCCGCTCCTTCCAGCCCGTGCTCATTCCTCGTCGCCCTCCATGGTCTCCTCCTCCCGGCGCGGAGCGCCGGCCACCACCAGCACGAATTCCCCGCGCGGCGGACACTCTCGAAGCCACGCTCCAAGCGTGCGGAGCGAACCGCGCCGCGTCTCCTCGAATTTCTTGGTCAGCTCGCGCGAGATGGACGCGGAGCGGTCTCCCAGCACCTCCGCGAGATCGTTCACCGCGTCGACGAGCCGGTGCGGCGATTCGAAAAAGATGAGGGTCCGCGGGTCCGCGCGCAACTCCTCGATGCGCGCGCGCCGCCGGCCCGCGCGCCGCGGCAGAAATCCCTCGAACGCGAACCGATCGGTGGGAAGGCCCGATACCTCGAGGGCGCAGAGCGCGCTCGAGGGGCCGGGAATCGGGACGATCGGAAGCTCCGCCGCCGCCGCGGCCCGCACCAGCGTGAACGCGGGATCGGAAATCCCGGGCGAACCGGCGTCCGACACGATCGCCACCGACGCTCCATCCCGCAAGCGCGCGATCACCTCCGGCGTGCGCCCGTCCTTGTTGTGGTCGTGGTACGAGATCAGAGGGCGGTTGAGGCCGAACCGCTGGAGGAGCTGACGCGTGTGCCGCGTGTCCTCCGCCGCGATGAGATCGACCGCGCCGAGAATCCGCTGCGCGCGGGGGGAAAGATCCTCCACGTTGCCGATGGGTGTGCCCACCAGGTAGAGCGTTCCCGGCGCCGGTTCGGCGCTCATCGCCCCGGCCCCGCTCAACCCTTCACTCCGAGGACCGACGCCGCGGCGGCCCGGATCGCGGCGATCGCCCGGTCGATTCCGGCGTCGTCCACGTCGTAGTGCGTCACGGCGCGGAACCGGCCCGGCCCGCCGAACGCGGTCATCAGGACTCCCGCGGTTTGCACGGCGCCGACGAACGCGTCGATCCGCTCGTGCGGCTCCTCGATCTCCGCGATCACGATGTTGGTCTCGACGTCGTTCGGATCGAGCCGGATGCCCGGGGTCTCCGCGATCGCCTGGGCCAGCCGGCGCGCGCGGCGATGATCTTCGGTCAACCGGTCCCTATGGTGCCGGAGCGCGTAGCTCGCTCCCGCGGCGACGATCCCGGCCTGGCGCATCCCGCCGCCCAGCATCCTCCGCACCAGGCGGGCCTCCTCGATCGCGGCGCGGCTCCCCGCGATGGCCGACCCGATGGGCGCGCCCAATCCCTTCGAAAAGCAGACCATGACCGTATCCGCGACCGCGGCGTACGAAGACAGCGGGATCCCGGTCGCGGCGCTCGCGTTCCAGAGCCGCGCGCCGTCCAGGTGCACCGGGAATTTCCGCTCGCGGGCCGCGGCGGCGACGGCCTCAAGCCGCGGGAGCGGGTAGATCGCCCCGCTTCCCCAGTTCTGCGTGTTCTCCATCTCCACCATCGCGACCCCGCCGGCGCCTTTGGGGGCGGCGTCCAGCGCCGCCGCGACGTCCTCCGGGCGAAGGCGGCCGCGGTCTCCGTCCATCAGATGAAACGTGCGTCGCAGGAGTTGCGTCACCGCCGCTCCCTCGGTGCGAACCATGTGGCTGTCGCGATGAAGGAGGATGGCGTCGCCGGGTTGGCTCTGGATGGCCGCGCCGATCTCGTTGCCCATGGAGCCGGTGGGGACGAAGAGCGCGCGCTCCTTGCCGAGGAGGGCGGCGGTCTCCTCCTCGAGGCGGTTGACCGAGGGATCTTCGTGGACGACGTCGTCGCCGACCTCGGCGTCCGCCATGGCGCGGCGCATGCCCGGGGTCGGCCGTGTGACCGTATCGCTTCGAAGATCGACGTAAGCCGTTGTCAGGAAGGCTCCCGGTTCATTGAATCGGTGCTGGGTGAATGGTAGTCTCAATACTGGTGGGCGAAACTTTCCCCGAGCCGCGCAGTATAGAGGATCGGGAAGGGTAGCCCCCAAACGCGCCCCCTAAGGAGGAACCACATGTTCATGCCGTTCTGGGATCCGACGATGATTCTACTGATCCCGGCGATGATTCTAGCGTTCTACGCGCAGAGAAAGGTCCAGAAGACCTACGCCAAATACAGCCAGATCCTAGCGTCGAGTGGCCGGAGCGGCCGCGAAATCGCGGAGACGATCCTGCGTCAAAACGGAATCACGGACGTCCAGGTGCAGCAGGGCCAGGGCTTCCTTTCCGACCACTACGATCCGGTCCATCGCACGGTCACGCTCTCGCCGCACAATTATACGGAGCCGTCGGTGTCCGCGATCAGCGTCGCGGCGCACGAAGTGGGCCATGCGATCCAGCACGCGCACGGTTACGTCCCGCTCCAGTTTCGCACCGCGATCTTCCCGCTCGCGAACATCGGGACGATGCTGGCGTGGCCAATATTGATCATCGGCCTCTTCTTCGTGCCCGGCGTGCGGGTGGCCGGCGTCAGCCTGATCGACATCGGCATCCTGCTCTTCTCCTTCGGGGTCGTTTTCCAGCTGGTGACCCTGCCGGTGGAGTTCGACGCGAGCCGGAGGGCGCTCGTGCAGCTCGATCGATTGGGCTTGGTGGCCCCCGACGAGCAGGCCGGGGCCAAGAAGGTGCTCGACGCGGCGGCCCTCACCTACGTGGCCGCGGCCGCGGCGGCGGTGCTCCAGCTCGCCCGGTTGCTACCTGATTCGGGATCGCCGGAACTAACCCTAGCTCGTCCCGGGGCCGGCGCGCGGACCCCGCATCAAACGCAAAATGGGACCTCCGTCTTGGAGGTCCCATATTCACATCATCCCAATTGCCGCTCAGGCGACGCCGGGCCGCGGGGAGGGAGCCGTGGCCGGGTCAGATCTGCGCGACGATGTCTTTGAGTTCTTTCGAGACCTTGAACACGGGCACGCGCCGTGGGGGAACCGGAACCGATTCGCCCGTGCGCGGATTCCGGGCGAGGCGCGACTTCCGGTCCTTCACCTTGAAGGTGCCGAAGCCCCGGATTTCGATGTGCTTGCCCGATGCGAGAGCCCGTGAAACCGCTTCCAAGAAATGGTCCACGGTGTCCGCGACGTCTTTCTTGGTCAAGCCGGTACGTTCGGCAATTTCATCGACGATATCTGCCTTGGTCATCTGCCCCTCCTGGCGTGCTCCCACCGCACCGCCTCCGTTCCCAATGGGCATCTGCCCCTGAAACAGGCGTCGCGTGCGCGCTGCGGAGAGCTATAAGCTTGCGCTGTCATTGGACATAACATCCCTGCGGCGCGCGATTCGGGACTATAGACCGCACGCGGAAGCTGTCAAGGCTTTTTCCTGCTGGAGGTTCCGGCCTTTGTGTCTCCCTGCAATCGGACACCCCGCTTCCCGCCCACCCCTTGGGTCGATTCGCACAATGCGAACCGGTGGCTGGGAACGAGCGTCATAAGATTATGACAAATATTAGTTTGCGGGCACAGAGTGAATCGCCCTCGGGGCCGTTTCTGGCACAACCGTTGCCTTACTCAAATCCACACAACGAACTCGGGAGCCCCCTAGCGTCGGTCCCTGACCCCGCGTCGCCGGCCCTGCACCGACCGCGCGCTAGTGCTGAGGCTCCCGTTTCGTTTGGTCCCGCTCCCGCACCCAGGAAGGTGCTGCTCTTCTTCATCGACGGAGTGGGCGTGGGTGAAGACGATCCCGCGCGGAACCCGTTGGCCTCGGGCGAATTTCGAACTCTCAGGCTCACCAAGACCCAAACACCCGTTTCCGACAGCGGCCCTCCCGCCCTGGCCTACGGCCTCGACGCGTCCCTCGGCGTGCGTGGGCTTCCGCAGAGTGCGACCGGACAGACCACGATCCTGACCGGTGTGAACGCGCCCGCGGCGATGGGGAAACACATCTCCGGATTTCCCGGGCCGAGCCTGAGGGCAATCCTCGAGGAGCACTCCATTCTCAAGGGTGTGCGGGAAGCGGGGCTGAGCGCCAGCTTCCTGAACGCGTTCGGCCCGCGGTTCTTCGAGATGGCGGAGACCCAGCGGCGGCTTTCGGCGACGTCCCTCGCCACCATGGCCTCCGGGGCCCCGTTTCGCACGTGGGCCGATCTGCTCGAGGGCCGGGCGGTCGTCCACGACTTGACCCATTGGCGCGTGCGGGAATGGGGGTACGACCTGCCGCTCCGGAGCGCGGAGGAGGCCGGCGCGATCATCGCCCAGGAGGCTGCGAAGATGGATTTTTCGCTCTTCGAGTACTTCGAGACCGATCGCGCGGGGCACGATCAGGACCTGGAGCGGGCCCGCCGATGCCTGTCCGACCTGGATCGGGCGTTGAACGTGGCGCTCAAGCGCCTCGACCCATCAACGACCATCATCGTGGCGAGCGATCACGGCAACGTGGAGGACGTCAGCGTGAAGACGCACACGCTGAACCCGGCCTTCTTCGCGCTGTGGGGCGCGTGGACGCCGAGCCGGCAGCCGGCCGCGCTCACCGATCTCGTGCCCTTGATTTGGGAGGCATTGGGCCGGCCAGCGGCCGGCGGCACTACTGCAGGCGCTTGATGATGTGCCAGCCGTAGGGGCTCTTCGCGGGATCGTAGTCCGCGATGTCGATGTTCCCCGGGCTGATCGCGAACCCTACGTCCCCGAACGCGGGGACCATGTTCTCCCGCGGATACTCGCCCAATGCGTGGGAGACCCCCGTCGCCGCCATCTTGTAGATCCCGGGCGGGCGGTCATCCGTGTACTCGGTCACGAGCGTGTCGAAATTCGCGCCCCTCCGAGCCTTGTCCAGGATCTCGTAGGCCAGCTTCTTGGCCTGTTCCTTCGTGCGGGTGATCGGCTTGCCGGGTACCGAGCCGACAAAGCCGATGAGAATGTGCTGCACCACGATGTGCGCCGGCGCCATGGCCGGCTTGGTCGGCATCGTCTCGGGGACGATCATCGCTTTCCCCTTTGATTTGGACTTGTCCTTGGAATTCTTCCCGCCGTCATCCTTCTTGGCTCCGGAAGCGGGAGCCGCCGTGTCGGGCGGCGCCGCGGTTTGCGTGGCGCGTCGCGACCGAATCCCCGCGAGCCCCTTCGTCGCCTCGAGCCGGCCCGCCGACGACCAGAGTCAAAGCCAGGAACGCCGTCGCGAGCGACACGGCCGGAGCGCCGCGCAGCCGGAAGACCTTCGGTCCCTTGGGTAGGCTCATATCAAAAGATGAATACACCGGCGGCCACCACCGTGGTCCAGCCTTTTGCGGAAATAACGGCCGATTGGGTGACGTTGAAGGTTCGGACGATGTCGCCCGAAATTTTGAACACCTGCTCCTTTTCGTCCCAGTTGGCGTTCTCGTCGAACTCCACGCCGAGCGTGGACGCGAGCATGGACGCGGCCATGTCTTCGGCGAACTCCCCGGCCACCTCGTCGGATTGCCCGTAGGCGTGATGCTCGCTGAGATAGCCGTAGGTGTTCTTGTCGGCGGGAAGCGCGCAGCCGATGGAGGCGGCGATGAGGCGCCGCATCTCGTTTGATGCCTGGCGCGCCATGACGCAGAAGGCGATGCTGCCCGGCGCGATCGCCTTCGAGCCCTCCTCCTTGGAGATGATCTTGCAGAGCGGCGGGTAAATGCTCGAGACGTGGACCAGATTCAGCTTCTCGATCCCCGCGTCCTTCAGGGCCAGCTCGAACGAGCGCAGCTCGTCGCGGTGGCTGCCTACGCCTTTCGTGAAGAAGATCTTCGTCGGAACGAGGGTGAGCCCTTCGAAGACCTTGCGGCGATCGACATCCGGAAAGGTTGTCTGAGCCTTGGGGTTGGGAAGGGTCGCGTCGGTGGTTCGCTTCATCTCGCTTCGTTCTCCTCTCGGATGATATGCCGGTATCGCGAACTCACGGATGCTGCCGGGATGAATCCGCCTCGGCGCGGGTGAAGCGGATCGTCACAAGACACCGCCTCGGATCCGCGGCCAGCGCGTTCGGACCCAGGTCCAGTGGAACCTGGCGCTGGATTTTCTCGCGTTCTCCCGTGATGTCAACCGGGAGTGTGTAGAGAGTGTCCAGGGCCTGGACCACCGAGGCGGCCCCCTCCACGCGGGCGGTGTCGGGCTCCACGGTTGCCCGGCCGTCGATCTCGACGTCCGGGGCGGGGCTCCCGACCACCCGGGCGGCCACCGGGACCGTCCGGGACCGCTTGGGCTCGATGGTCAAATCTACCACTCGGGGCTCGACCACCTCGGTTACGTCCAGGGACCGGGTCAGCTCGGCGGGGATCGCGCGCTCCCGCACGTCCTCCACCGAGATGGTTCGCTGGAACCGGCCCGGGGAGGCGTTGGCCAGGTCGACGGTCAGGAACCGGGTCGTGAGGCCCAGGCGGATCAGGTCCTTCCACTTGCCCCGGACCTTGAACCCGACCCGTGCGGGGGGATGTCCGATCACCGCCAGCGTATCGGAGAGGCCCGTCAGGGTCACCTGGACCGCGATCTGCGACTCCCTCTGCTGGTCGGTGACCACGTGGGCGTAGAACAGGAGCGCCAGAAAGAGCGAGGCGATCTTGAGCCCGATATTGCGAAGCAGGTAGTCCCGGATCCGCCTCCACATGGTCTAGAAGCCCGCCCTCACTTCCGCTCCGAGATCCACCCAGTACTTGGTGTCCTCGGGATCGACGGAATCGACGGACTGGCCGCTCACGACGGAAAAGCGGAGATGGTCGTTGACCGGATCGTCCGGGAAGTAGATCCATCCCAGACCCTGCTCCGAGCGACCCCAGCGGAGACGGAACGAGTCGAATTGCAGCGCCCCTCGATCCGGAACCGTGAGGATCCCCTTGGTCCGCGCGCCCGCGAACACCCAGAGGAACGCCGGCTTTTCGACGTAGTAGAAATAGCGGAGCGAGTCCGGCGCGGGCGCCCCATCGATCGGGAGGAGGGCCGCGAACTCGCCTCCCTTTTTGAACAGGACCACGTTCCCCGCCACGAGCCGCAAACGCAGGTCGTGGAGTTTCTCGGGCACGCCGTGCAGGGAATCGGGAACGTCCGAAAGAAGGCGGACGAGGCGCACGTCCGCGCTTCCGGTCGCATTGCCCGGCGCGGCGCCCGAGCCCCGCGGGCTGCATAGAAGCGCCGCGGCGAGCGCCGCGAGAAGGGCGAACGCCGCGACCGCAACGGCGGCCATCGATGAAAGTGACGAATCGCGGAACATTGATTTCATGGAAGGTGAATCGATCTTCCCACGCGTCTTCTCGGAGCGTCAACGGGAACCGGGCGGGCTCGGAGCGGATCGTGTAGATTTTGGGGATGAATCGCGAATCGAGCGCGTTGCGAGGGCAGGTCGCGCTGGTGACCGGCGGCGGCCGGGGCCTGGGACGCGTCTACGCCCAGAAGCTGGCCCAGGCCGGCGCGGCCGTCGCCGTCACGTCCCGGACCCAGTCCCAGGTGGCGGAAACGGTGAAGACCATCGCGGAGGCCGGCGGAAACGCCCGAGGCTATCCCGGAGACGTCACCGATCGCGCCGGAGTGGAGCGGATCGCCGCCTCCGTCGAGCGGGAACTCGGCCCGGTCGACCTCTTGGTTCAGGCGGCGGGGATCGGCGAGCCGATGGGGCCTCTGGCCGATGCCGATCCCGAGGCGTGGTGGCGGGGCGTGGAGATCAACCTCCGCGGCCCTTTTCTCTTCATGCGAGCCGTCCTCCCGGGAATGATCTCGCGCCGCCGCGGGAGAATCATCAACGTATCGAGCGGGACCGGGACGCGCGCGTTTCTGAACATGTCGTCCTACGTCCTGGGAAAGACCGGGCTCATCCGCTTGACCGAATGCGCGGCCGCCGAGCTCGCCGGATCCGGGGTCTGCGTGTTTTCGATCTCCCCCGGCATGGTGCAAACCGCGATGACCGAAGCGGTCTGGAATCACCCCGACGCCTCGCGATTGGTTCCGTACATGCTGGAAGCGCGGGACCAGGGACGAACGGTCTCCCCCGACGTGTCGGCCACGCTCCTGCTCCGCCTCGCCTCCGGCGACGCGGACGCGCTCTCTGGAACCCACATCTCCGTGATCGACGACCTGGACGCCCTCATCGCCCGAAGCGAGGATGTGAAGAAGCGCGAGCTTCACCTTCTGCGCCTGCAGCGGCTCGAGGCGTGATGCGACTCCGCGTGCGGGGGCCGATCGATCTCCCGCTCACCTTCACGTGCGGCCAGGCGTTTCGCTGGACGCCCGACGGCAACGCGTGGAGCGGCGTCATCGGTGAGGCCGAGGTGCGGGCGACCCGGATCGAGCGGTCCCACACCGGCCGTCTCGCGCTCGAGATCCGCGGCGAAGCGCTCGACGAGCCGACGCTCGCGCGGTACTTCCGCCTCGACGAGGACCCGGCCGTTCATCTGACGCACGCGGAGGAGCTTCGGTCCCTACCCGGTTTCGAGGCGCTCCTCGGACTTCGGCTCCTGCGGCAGGACCCCTGGGAAACGCTCGCGTCGTTCATTTGCTCCGCCGCGGCCAACATTCGAAAGATCACGTCCTGCGTGGAGGGAATGGCGGACGCGTGGGGCGATCCGATCGCGGGATCGAGCCGTCGCGCGTTCCCCCGGCCCGAAGCGATCGCGCGGGTTCGTGAGGCGGATCTCCGCGCGCTGGGGCTCGGGTTCCGCGCCCCCTACCTCCGAGACACCGCGCGCGCCATCGTGCGCGGGCGCGATTGGTCGTGGGATCGCCTGCGTGAGGAGCCGATCGATCGCGCGCGGGAGCGTCTCGCCTCGCTCCCCGGCGTGGGGCCGAAGATCGCCGACTGCGTTCTGCTCTTTGGACTCGACCGGCTCGAGGCGTATCCGGTCGACCGCTGGATTCGTCGCGCCACGCTGGAACTCTCCGCGCGCCGCCGCGCGAACGACGCGGAGCTGGCACGCTGGGCGGTCCGCCTGGGACCGGGGCGTGGCTACCTGCAGCAACTCCTCTTTCATCTGAGACGGACGTCGGGCCCGCTGCCGGCGCTTTCGACGCTTCGCCGGTGAGCGCCGCGGCCGTCGGGCGCTTCGGGGCCCCGGCCGATCAGTATTTCACGCCGCAGCCGTACGACTGCGTCACCGCCACCTCCACCTTCTTCCCGCTCATCGCCTGGTCCAACGCCGCGGCGACATAGTTCTTCGCTCCCGGGACGTCGGCCGGATCGGTCGACGGCTTGTCGTCGATCGCGCCGTTGTAGAGCAGCTTTCCCTTGGGATCGATCACGAACATGTGCGGCGTCGTCTTGGCCCCGTACGCCTTGCCCGCGACGCCCTTGGGGTCGAGGAGCAAGTCGGTCGGCGAGGCGTCCCGCTCCTTGGAGAGCATGTTCGCTTCCTCCGGCGTCATGTGGCCTTGCTTCCCCTCGGCGGAGGAGCAGATCGAGAGCCAGATCACGCCCTTCTCCGTGTACTTCTTCTGGAGCGCCTGCATGTTGCCGCTCCCGTACTGCTTCTTCACGAACGGGCAGGAGAAATTCAGCCACTCCAAGACCACGTACTTCCCTCGGAAGGAATCGAGCTTCACGGTCTTGCCGTTCGAGTCCTGAAGCGAGATCGACGGCGCGGTCTTGCCGACGACGGCCGCGGCGTGGGCGGACACGGCAAAGGCGAGAAGGCAAACGGAGGCGATTGCGACTCTACGAAGCATTGTGGCTCCTCTCGGGCTTGGTGACGGACGGTACAGCGCTTCCCAATAGTCTATACACCGCTTGGAGGTCCCCCGTTGGTTTGGGGATCGATCGGGTGGGGCTCATCGGGTGGCGCCTGTGAAGCAGGCTCGGAGCGCCGCCGGAACGGCCAGCCTCCGGTCCCCAAGGACACCAGGTACGTGACGAGAATAGCCCCGAACAAAGTCCTCGCGATCCCCCCGAGCCGATCGGTCGAGGGCGCCCCGGACTCCCGCTGAAACGGCGCGGGATCGCCGCGCAGGACGGGAATGTCCACCTGGACGGCCATTCGCGGGGCATGAGCCTTGCGGCCTTCGACCACCAGCACCCCGGTCAGCCTACCCAGGGTGTCCGCCGCGTTCTCCGCGGGCTGGGCGGTCAGCCGAAAGCCGTCGCCCAGACGACCCCACGGCTGCGGGGCCGCGTAGTCCACGACGAGCGGCCGGTCGATGAAGAGGTACGCGCTCTTTGGATCGACTCCCTTGGGAGGGTGGAACTGGAGGGAGATCGCGCGGGAACCCGCGACCGATGCCAGCTGCCAGTCGGCTCCATCGCGGGGCAGCATGGATCGCGCGGTCGCAAACGAGGCCGCGTCGGGCCCTAAGGCCGGCTCGCCGCGTGTGACGGCGAGTTTGAGATCGAGGGTCGCGGATCCGGAAAGGCAAACGTCCGCGCACTCCAACCAGCGCACCACCGCGATGACGGCGATCGAGTCCGAGCCGATCGCATTCGGTGGCGTGATGAGAACCGGCAGGAGCACCTCCCCCGCGTATCCGTAGCTCATCTCCGAGCCGGTCGGCATCCGCTCGGGCGCCGGCCACTCGATTGGGCCGGCCGCGAATCCCTGCGGCAGCTTCCAATCGATCTTGGTCGGGAGACCCGAATCGCCCGGATTCTTCCAGTACGTGTGCCAGCCCTGCTTCAATCGCATCCGGAGTCCCAGGTAGAACGGATGCCCCGGTTGGACCGACAGATCCTCGGACACGAGGGCCACGGCGGCGTTCTGGCTCGCCCCGGTGGACGCGGCGAGCGACGGGCGGGTGGCGAGCGCGGGGGCCAGAAGTAGCGCGAGGAGGAACGCCACGAGCGGCGCATCCGCGACGGACGTGGCGGCGCGATCAAGCGCGGGCCGGAACGCCCTCTGCCCACGCGGGCCAAGCCCGGCGTATGATCTCGTCTCTCGATGAATCCAGCGGAGCCAAATCACGAGTACGAGTCTATCACCGGGCTCGCCGCCCGCGTTCGCGCGGGGAGCCTGAGCCCGGTCGCGCTCGTCCGAACACTCGCTCGAGCGAATCGCCGCGCTCGATCCGCGGCTCCACGCGTTTCTGTTACGTGAGCCGGGAGCGCGCCCTGGACGAGGCGCGCGCGGCGGAGCGCGCGCTCTCGAGCGGCCGGCCGGCCGGACCTCTCCACGGAATTCCCTACGCCGCGAAGGACCTCTTCGACGTGAAGGGCTTCCCCACCACCGCGGGGACCCGCTTCCAGGCGGACCGCGTCGCCCTGGACGACGGCGCCGTGGTGAAGAAGCTCGGCGCCGCGGGAATGGTCCTCGTGGGCAAGACCCACACCGTGCAGCTCGCCTTCGGAACCCTCGGCTTAAACGGCGACCAGGGCACCCCCCACAATCCGTGGCATCGCGTTCCCGCACTCGCCCGGCGGCTCCTCGAGCGGGAGCGCCGTGGCCGTTGCGTCGGGGATGGTTCCGATGGCGCTGGGAACGGACACGGGCGGATCCGTTCGGATCCCCGCGGCGTTCTGCGGCATCGTGGGGCTCAAGACCACGGTGGGACGCGTGAGCCGGGCCGGCGTGTACCCGCTGAGCTTCAGCCTGGACAGCGTGGGCCCGCTCACGCGCACCGTGGAGGACGCGGCCACGGTCTTCGCCGCGCTCCAGGGCGAGGATCCGGCCGATCGGGCCACGCTCGGCGTGGCGCCCATCGACGTTGCGTCCTCGCTCGAAGAGGGCGCGAAGGGAATGCGGATCGGGATCGGCGAGACGCTCTTCTTCGACGACTGCGATCCGGAGATCGAGACGGCGGTGCGAGACGCGGCCGCTGTCTTGAAGTCCCTGGGAGCGCGGGTCGAGAGCGTCAAGATTCCCGAGGCGGCGGAAGTCTGGTCGCTCGAGAAGCGCGCCCTCTACGTGGCCGCCGAGGCGTGCCACGTGAACCGGGATCTCCTGGACCGGCACGCCGACGAGCTCGACGCCTTCGTGGTGAGGCGCATGCTGCCCGGGCGGACGCTCCTGGCCACGGAGTACTTCGAGCTGAAGCGCCGGTTCGAAGCGCTCCGCGACAGCCTGGGGACGACGCTCGGCGAATTCGACGCGTTCGTCGTGCCGACCACGCCGGTACCTCCGCCCGCGGTTGCGGACGTGAGCGCCAGCCTCGAGGCGTACGCGAAGCAGAACGGGCTCATCCATCGAAACTGCGGCTTTGGAAACTTCCTTGGCCTCTGCGCCGTCTCCGTTCCGTGCGGCTTCACGCGGAACGGGCTCCCGATCGGGCTCCAGATCTACGCGAGACCCTTTCAGGAGGACGTGGTGCTGCGCGTCGCGCGCGCCTACGAGCGGGCGACCGATTGGCACTCCAGGCGGCCCGACCTCTCCTGGGCGCTGGCCTCCGCGCCGACAGGCTGACCGGGGACCTCGAATGCGCGGCCGCCGCCTCTACCTGAGCGGCTCCATCTCCGGTATCGCGGCGCCGGGTGGCGGTGCCTCCGCGTGGCGCGTCTTCCCCATCAAGGGCAGGAGCAGGATGCTCACCAGCCCGAACAAGCCGTCCAGGGTGAGCGTCGCGGGATAGCCCCACCGCGTGAGCGCGTGTCCTTGCCACGCGGAGGAATAGGAATAGACCAGGTTGCACAGGGACATGTAAGCGGTGAACTGCGTGCCGGCGACGCGCGGGTTGGTCACGTCCATGTAGATCGCGGTCCCCGTCCCGTACATCAAGCCCTGAAACACCGAGTACGCGAGCGTCAGCGCCCAGAACGCGGCGACCAGGTCCCCGGGCACCAGAGGCCGGCCGGCCGCCTGCAGGCTGATCGGCATGATCCAGTGAAACCGGTGCATCATCATCGCCATCGCGAAGGTCGGCAGCGTGGTTCCGAAGATGAAGATCGCGAGCGTGCGGCGCCTGCCGAAGCGATCCGAGAGCCAGCCCCCGAGCACGCAGAACCCCGCCGAGATGGTCGAGCTCAGGAGGCCGAGGATTCCGATCTGCCGGTCGCCCAGGCCCAGCTCGACCGCGAGGTTCGATTGGAGGGAGAGCGAGAGCGCGTAGCCGCCCATCGGAAGAAGCGCCAGGAAGATCGCGACGAACGCGGCGCGGCTTCCGACAAAGGCCCCGCCGGCGGCCCGCACGAAGCGGACGATCTCGCCGCCGACGGCCTTCACCGGCGAGCCTTTCCGACGCGGGCGCGGCGGCCCCGCCGGCTCGTGCATTCCGAGCGGAACCAGGATCGTGACGAGGGCGATCGCGCCCGCGACGAGCAGAAACGTGGTCTTGAATCCCAGCACCGGGGTCAGCAGCAGGACGCCCGATCCGCCGAGCGCGACCCCCACGTAGTTGCCGCCGAACATGAGGCCGTTCGCCAGGCCCAGCTCCCCGCTCTTCAGCACGCTCACCGCCAGCGCGTCGATCGCCACGTCCTGGGTGGCGCTGAACACGTTGTGGACGAAGATGATCGCGGTGAAGAGCCAGAGGTGCCGCGCGAAGTCGACCGGCATCGCGGTGAGGATCGTCACCGCCATCACCGTCTGCGTGAGGAGAATCCACATCCGTCTCCGGCCCCACCGGTCGCTCGAGAGCACGTCGACGAACGGGCCGAATGCCCACTTGATCGCCCACGGGATGTAGAGGATTCCGATGAACGAGCCGATGAGCGCGGGATCGAGCCCCTGCCGGCGCATCTGCGTGGCGACGGCGGTACCGGTGAATCCGGCGGGGAGCCCTTCGGTGAGGTAGAGGAGAAAGAACGCGGCCAGCCGCCCGCGGCGGGTCGCGAGGAGATCGGGAAGCCGCATGGCCCGCGAAGGTGCGGGCCCCACGGCGTTAAGTCAAGGCCCGGCGGCCGCCGAGGCGCGCGCCAGGTCGGCGCGCGTGACCCCGTCCTCGCACTGCCAGAACCAGGACCAGTCGAACGCGCTCCTTTGCTCGAAGGTTTCGCGTGCGCGTTGGAGCGCCGCGCGATCCCCGTCGACCATCGCGCGGCCCGCCACCGCCTGGCAGTAGAGATAACCGCCGCCGAGCGTGCGGCGGCGCCCGTCGAGGTGCATTTCCGACTGGACGAACGCGGCGTGGGCGGCCTCGCGATCCCCTTGATCGAGCGCGGTCCGTCCGAGGACGTTGAAGTTGATCGCGCGGAGCGTGTCCCGATACATGTTGTCGCTCGCCTCGGCGGCGTCGACGCCGGCGATGCAGTGCGCCCGCGCCTCCGTGAGCCGTCCCTGGCGTCGCAAGCACTCGCCGAGAAATCCCGCGGCGCCCGCCGTCGACTGGAGCCCGCTGCGCTCCAGCTCGATCGCGCGCTCGAAGCTCCACATCGCTTCCTCGAACTGGCCGAGATCCATGTGCGCGTTCCCGAGGCCGACCCACCCGAATCCAAACGCGGGCGCCAGCGAAGCGGCCCTTTGGAACAGACGGACCGCGGCCTCGATGTCCCCCTTCATGTGAACGATGCAGCCCGAGAAGTAGGGCGGGAAATGATTCGCGGGGTCCAGCTCCGCCGCCCGCGCGGCCATCGCGAAGCCCCCATCGAGATCTCCGCCGCGAAACTGCGCGTAGGCGAGCCAGACGTGGGCGGCCGCATGGCGGGGATCCAGCTCCACCGCGCGGCGGGCGCACTCGAGCGCGCGCCTCAGCTGTCCCGGGTCGGTGGTGAACGTGAATCGCATGTCGTGCACCGCCGCGAGGCTCGCCAACGCGTCCGGATAGTCCGAATGCTGGCGGATCGCCTCGCCGAGCAGTTCCTCCGCCCGGTCGAACCCCCCTCGCGACATCGTCTGAAAATGCTGCATGCCGCGCCGGTAACATTCGTACGCTCCCACGCCGGGCGCGGCGCGCGCGGTCTCGACCCGCGCCCGGTTCTGGAGGGCGAGCGCTTCCGCGGCCTTCTGGGCCAGCCGGTCCTGGATTCCGAACAGATCCTCCACCTTGCCGTCCACCTTCTCCCGCATCGTCACCGACGCGGTGGGAACGTGCGTGAGCTCCATCAGCACCCGAATCGACGGACCGACCACCTGAACGCTTCCCGTGAGAACCCATCGGCACCCGATCCATGCGCCGATGGCGGTGGGATCCCGCCCCGGGTCCATCGCCGCGGCCTTCGCCACCTTGGGGCGCGGCACGAGGCCGACCCCGGCGTACCGCCCCAGCTCCGAGGTTAGATTCTCGACGATCCCGCCGCCGATCCAGTCGTCGGCCGGATTGGCCGACCGGTTTTCAAAGTCGAGCACCGCCACGGTGTCCGGATAGGCCGCGACCACCTGCCCCTCGCTTGCCTGGCGGAGGTCTCTCAGGAAATCGACGGTCGAGGCGTAGCGCTGATCGAGGGACCGCGCGAGGGAACGGAGGACGATCCCCTCGACCGCGGCGGCTTCCTTGGGAAGGCGAGGCGGATCCCGGAAGAGAGTGGCCGCCATCCGCTCGGCGGCGGTGGATCCGCCGAAGGCCGGCGCTCCGGCGAGCATCTCGTGGAGAACGGCCCCGACCGCGAAGAGATCCGTGCGGGCGTCCACGGGCTCGCCGCGAAGCTGCTCGGGGGACATGTATCCAAGGCTGCCCACGACGGTGCCGGGCTCGGTGAGAAGGGAGCCGGTCGCCACCGCGGCATCGGGCGAGTCCGGCGCGCTCTGGCGAGCCAGCCCGAAGTCCAGGAGCTTGGCGGCCCCGGCGTCCGTGATCATGATGTTCTCGGGCTTGATGTCGCGGTGGATGATCCCGGCCCGATGCGCGTGGCCGAGCGCTTCCAGGAGGCCCGCGACGATCGAGAGCGCTTCCGCCATGGGAACGGGACCTCGGCGGAGGCGCCGCCGAAGCGTCTCGCCGCGAACCCACTCCATCGCGATGAACGCGGAGGGCCCGACCTCGCCGGCCTCGAAGAAGGTCGCGATCCCGGGATGCTGGAGTCTGCGCGCGGCCTCGGCCTCTCGAAGGAGACGGCGCCTCTGCTCGGGGCTGAAACTCGGCGGCAGCACCTTGATCGCCGCGTCCCGGCCCAGTGCTAAGTCCTTGGCGAGGAAGACTTCGCCCATCGCGCCCTCGCCGAGCCGTTCCACGATCCGATAGTGGGCCAGGCGCTCCCCGATCATGGGCGTTACTATACTGCTTCCGCGAGCAACGTCCCCGTGAACCCCGGTCGAGGAGGTCAGAGATGATCCTGGTCGTCGGCGCCACCGGTCTTGTGGGAGGACGGGCCGCCCAAATCCTCCTCGAGCGAGATCAACGCGTGCGCGCCCTCGTGCGCGGCGGCGCGGCGCGCGCGGAAGGGGCGGCGCTTCGGAACGCGGGCGCGGAGGTCGTCGACGGCGACCTGACCCGGCCCGAGACGCTGGTCCCGCTTTGCGCCGGGATTCGCACCGTCGTCTTGACGGCCACGGCCATGCCGCTTGGAACGGACGACGGCATTCGGCGGGTGGATCTCGAGGGCCCGCTCGCGCTGATCCGGGCGGCAAAGGGAGCCGGCGTGACCCGGTTCGTCTACCTGTCGTATTCGGGAACCCTGGCCACGCCTTCACCGTTGAGCCTCGCGAAGAGGACCTGCGAGCAGGCGCTCCGCGACAGCGGGATGACCGGGATCATCCTCCGTCCCACTGTTTTCGCGGAAGTCTGGCTCTCTCCCATCGTCGGTTTCGATCTCGCCGGCGGGCGTGCCCGGATCTACGGAACGGGCGACGAGCAGGTGTCCTACATCTCGGCGCTCGACGTCGCCGAATTCGCCGCGGCCGCCGCGACACGCTCCGATCCCGGTGAAACGCTCGAGATGGGCGGCCCCGAGCCCTTGTCGCTCCGAGAAGTCATCCGCCGCTACGAGAGGGCCCGTGGAGTCGCCCTTGCGCTGGATGTGGTACCGGCAGCGGCGCTCGAGGAGGGATACCGGGCCGCGACCGATCCCACCCAGAAGTCGCTTGCCGCGCTGATACTCAGCTATGCCGCGGGCGACCCGATCCCTGACGCCAGGAAGAACGCGGAGCACTTTGGCGTGCGGCTTCGGTCGGTGGAGGAAGTTCTCGGGATCGGGTAGCGCGCGGCGCCGAGGCCTTCCCGCGGGAAGGGTCGAGCGGCTACGAGGCTTTCTTCAGTTCCGCGATCTGGGCGCGGATCGCGCCTGCGTGCTCGCTGTTGGGATCGAGCTTCAGATACTGCTCCCACGCTGCGATCGCGCCGGCGTTGTCGCCGAGCGTCGCGGAGATGACGCCGAGATTGAGCCACGCGCCCTTGTGCGTCGGCTGCTCGCGCGTCACGCGCTGAAGCTCCTTCAGCGCTTCGTCGTTTCGGTCCAGATTGTGGAGCGCGATCGCGCGGTCCACCCGCACGTCCGCGTTCCCGGGCACCTTGGCGAGCGCCCGCCCGTAGTGATCCACCGCCTTTTCCCATTGCGAGGAATCGAAGAGCAGGTTGCCAAATCCTATGTTCGCTTCGACGTCGTTGGGATCCTTGGCCAGCGCCTTCCGGTACTCCTGCACCATGGCGACGACCTGAGGCGGCATCTGGGGAGGTGTCCCGCCTCCCGCGCCACCCGCGCCCATCCCACCGCCCATTCCCGAAGAGCCGTCGTCTCCCGTGGCAGCGGACCCGCGCATCACGTCCGCGGGACCCCGCGGCATCCCGCCTTCACCGCGCGGCCCGGCGGCCCCGTGGAGCACGTACCCGATCGCGCCGCCGATGATGAGTCCCAGGATCAGGAAGAGCGCGGCGTTCCCCGTGGCGGCGCCTTGAGGCGAGACCTTGGAAGCGGCCTGCTTCGGCCCGGGGGCGGAAGCGCCCGCCGCCGGCGTGCCCATGAGATAGGCGCCGCACGCGTCGCAGCGCGAGGATCCCGCGGGAAGGGACTCGCCGCATCGAGGGCAGTTGAACGCGGAACTCACAGGGGGCATGACGGCTGGAGTGTACCGGTCGACGCGCGCCTTGTCGAGGCCGCGGCCCTCGACTAAACTCGCGGCATCGCTGCCAACGAGCACACATCTTTTCCGGTTTGGGTCGTCGCACAGGTCTACGGTGCGAGCGTCGAGCTCTGGGACGGTCAGTCCATCCGCGAAGCCACGCTCGCGCGCAACCTCAAGACGACCGCCAAGAGCACCCATTCCAATCCGCTCGCTGTCGGCGACGAGGTGGAGACCGAAGGGGGCGGCTCCGAGCCGCTCCGCGTCACGGCCGTGGCGCCGCGCCGCACCTATCTCGAGCGCGCGACGGGCGATTCTCGGGGGCGCACCCAGATCATCGCCGCGAACGCCACGCAGGCGGTGATCGTGTCCTCGCTGGACGACCCGCCGTTTCGGCCCGGGCTGGTCGACCGCTGGGGGCTCCTCGCGCGCCGCGGCGGGCTCCTGCCGGTCCTGTGCCTGAACAAGGTGGATCTGGGAACGCACGAGGAGGCCCAGCGCGCGATCGATGAGGCGGCCATTCCGCTCCAGGCCGTGACGGTGAGCGCGCAGAACGGATCCGGCTTCGACCGCCTGCTCGAGATGGTCCATGGGACGACTTCGGTCCTCGTGGGTCACTCGGGCGTCGGCAAGTCGTCGCTCCTCCGCCGGCTGATCCCCGGCGCGGAGGCGGCCACGGGCGAGGTGAGCGCCAAGAATCGAAAGGGCCGGCACACCACGACCAGCTCGCGGCTGTACCCGCTTCCGGGGGGCGGCATCCTGATCGACACGCCCGGCGTGCGAACCGTGCTCCTGGGCCATACCGAGCCGGCCGAGGTGGCGGCGGTCTTCGCGGAGATCGCGGACGCGCCGCCGTGCCGGTTTCGCACGTGCACGCACCGCACCGAGCCGGGATGCACCGTGCTCTCGGGCCTTGAGTCCGGAACGATTCCAAACCGGGTTTACGCCCGGTATCGAAGGCTCCTGGAAGAAGCCGAGGTGAAATGACCGACGCCGAAATCGAATCCCGGCTGGGAGAGCTCCTGATCGTCGGCGTTCCGGGCACGGAACCCGTGCCGGAGGTGATGTCCGAGCTCAAGCGGATCGCGCCGGCGGGCGTGATCTTCTTCGCGCCCAATTTCCCCACGCCCTCGGCCGCCGCGCGCTGGACGCGCGAAGCCCAATCCGTCCTCGGCTCGCGCGAGCACCCCGCGCTGATCACCGCCGACGAAGAAGGCGGCATGGTGTCCCAGCTCGCGGGCTTCTGGGAGGTGCCGCCCAACGCGCGCGCCGTCGCGGCCTCGGGCGGACCGCCGCTCGCCAAGGACTTGGCGCAGCGCACCGCGCGCCGGCTCCTCCTGCTCGGCGTGAATCTCAACTTCGCGCCGGTCCTCGACATTCACTCGGAGCCCGCCGATCCGGTCATCGGCATCCGCTCGTACGGCACCACGGCGTCGCAGGTGACCGCGTGCGGCCTGGCCGCGATGCAGGGGATCCAGGCGGCGGGCGTCATTCCGGTCGTGAAACACTTCCCCGGCCACGGCGATACGAAGGTCGACTCGCATCTCGCCCTCCCTCGCATCGACGCGCCGGCGCCCACGCTCGCGCTTCGCGAGCTTCGGCCCTTCGAGGCGGCCGTGAACGGCGGCGTCCCCGTGGTCATGATCGGTCATTTGGTGGTGCCCGCCCTCGACCCCGAGCCAATGCGTCCCGCGACGCTCTCGCACCCGATCGTGACCGGACTCCTCCGCGA
The DNA here is from genome assembly GCA_963740415.1 of Candidatus Eiseniibacteriota bacterium. Classification (GTDB taxonomy): domain Bacteria; phylum Eisenbacteria; class RBG-16-71-46; order SZUA-252; family SZUA-252; genus WS-9. The sequence continues at coordinate 416,045 of CAVUEC010000013.1, read as the reverse complement.
CAAGATGGGATTCAACGGGGTGGTGGTGACCGACGCGCTCGAGATGGCGGCGGTGACGTCGCTGGGCTCCTACGGCGAGATCGCGGTCCGCGCGATCGAGGCGGGCTGCGACCTTCTCCTCTACTCCAAGCTCTCGCCCGGGCCGGACGAGGCCCTAAAGGCCCTGCGCGAGGCCCTCCGCGCCGGGCGTCTCACGCCGGACCGGATCGCGGCGTCCCTGTCCCGGATCCGCGCGCTCCGCGCGTCCAGCGCGGCGTGGCCGCACGACTGGAGTTTGACGCTGGAGCGGGAGGCGCGGGATCTGATCCGCGGCGAGGAGCTCGAGCGCGTCGCGGACGGCGCGCTCCGCGTGCTGCGCCAGGGCGCGGGCGGGGTGCCGCTCCGGCCCCCGGTCGACATCCTCGAGGTCAACCGGCCCGAGTCGCGCGCCGCGATCGCGGAGCTCCTCCGCGCCCACGGAGTCGTGGCTCGCGAGCACGGAACGGATCCGACCATCTGGCCCCGGCGGATCGAGGGAAGCTCGCTGCTCACGGTCGCGGCCCGTGGCGAGCTGAGCGCCGAGCACACAGCACTCGCCCACGAGTGGCTTCGCCGGTATCCGGAGACGGTAACCGTCGCGTCGCTCAATCCCCACGTGACCGACGGCTGGAGCGGCGTCCGCACCCTCCTCGTCACCTTCGACAACACCCCGGCTTCGCGGCGCGCGCTGGCCAAGCGGCTCGCGTCGCCCACCGCCGATCCCCCAGAAGAAATAGTTCGGGCCCCCCGGTCGCCCGGGGAGCCCGTTCGTTCCTATGTGCCGCGCGACGCCGAGCGCCGCTTCGTGCTTAAGCCTTGTCCTTGCTCTTGGCGCAGCAGGAGACGCCCTTGTCCCCGGAGGCGACCGCCTTCGCGAACTCGGCCTGGACCTTCTTGCCCTGGCCGTTGAACTTGTTCTTGTACCCGGCGTCCGCGATCACCTTGGCGAGGTCCTTCTGGCTGACCTTCTTGTCCGCGATGATGTAGGCCGTGTGCGTGCTGATGTCGACGTGCGCGCACGCGACGCCGGTCTTGGCCATGGCGGCCTTCTGGATCGCCTCGACGCACTTGTCGCACTCAACCGAGGGGACCGCGAAGCTGTAGATCACCTGGTTGGCCTTGATCGTGCACGCCTCATGGGAGGCGCTGGACGTGTTGGACTTCATGGTGCAGTGGGACCCCTCGGACACCTTCTCCGAGGAAGAGGAACAGCTCGAGCCCCCGGCCCACGAGCTCGAGGCCAGACAGAGCGCGAGGATCGAAAGACCCGCGATCTTCATGAGGTTCTTCATGTTGTCTCTCCTTTTCAGTGAGCCACGTGAGACCTTCCGGCTGCCACAAGGATACCCCGGCCGCGGCCGGTCGTGTCCAATCAATTCGAGTTCCCCCGAAGGTGTTGATTCTTATAGGCCTCGATGCCGTCGGCGAGCAGTTCCGCGAACTTGGTCTGGAACTGGGTGTCCTTGAGGATCGCCGCCTCCCGGGGGTTCGTCACGAAGGCCGCCTCGATCAGGACGGAGGGGATCTCGGGGGCCTTCAGGACCACGAACCCAGCCTGCTTGACCCCCCGGGTCACGAGCCTCGAGTCCGCGCCCACCGCGTCGATCAGGACCTCGGCCAGCTCGCTGCTGCGGCGAATCGTGTCGTTCTGCCTCAGGTCGAAGAGGATGGATAGAAGGTCGTCCCCGGACTGAGGCGGCACGCCGCCGATCAAGTCGGCCGCGTTCTCGGCCTCGGCGACCGAGCGCGCCGCCTCGTCGGTGGCGCCCGTGAGCGACAGGAAGTAGATCTCGGTTCCGGTCGCGTCGTGATCGCGGGACGCGTTGCAGTGGATGCTGATCAGAAGATCGGCCTGATAGCGGCGCGCGATCTCGATGCGCTGGCGAAGGGGAATGAAGTAGTCGCCGGAGCGCGTCAGCACCGCGCTGATCCCCGGCATGAGATCGAGCTGCGCCTTGAGCTTCTTCGCGATCGCGAGCGTCACGTCGGCTTCTTGGAGGTGCCGGCTCCCGATGGCCCCCGGATCTTCGCCTCCGTGGCCGGGGTCGATTGCGACGATCAGCTTCTTCGACCGCTTCAACTCCGTGACGTGCTGGACCAGCGCCTGCTCCGCGGCGGAATCCGGCGGCGCCGGCACGTCCACCACGACGCGGTCTGGATTTCCGTCGGCTGCCGGGAGCACGAATCCGAGGGGCGTCGTGGCGCGCTTGAGCCGGATTCGGATCGAGCAGCCGGAATCCGATACGGAGGGGAAGATGTCCGAGACGAGGCTGTCGCCGACGAACTCGGTCGTCACGGCCGGAGACTTTCGGGTGGACGGGAGATAGACCTCGAACGTCAGCGAGTCCGCGAATCGAAATCGCGGCTCCCCGCCCGCCGGTCCCGTCAGGTCCATCACGAGGCGGGTGTGCTCGGGCGCGGTCCAGTAGCGAAGCCGGACCAGCTCCGGCGTGGGCCGCGGAGGCTTGGCCGGCGCGGGGGTCTTCTTCGCGGGCGGCGCGGCGCCGGTCAAGACCACGGCCAGGAGCGCCAAAAGCACGAAGCCCGTCCGGACCCCCCGTCGAGGGGGATCCGGTCCGGGCCTCATCGGCTTAGGCCGCGTCATGACGTTCAACGAGCGGGCGTCACTCCTCGGGCTGCACCGCGACGAACTGCGTGGTGTCGCCGCGCTTGATCAAGAGAACGACCGGCTTCTTGGGATTCTTGGCCTTGGACTGGTCGACCGCGTCGTTGTATTCGAACTCGTCCTTCACGACCTTGTCGTTCACTTCCTTGATCACGTCGCCGCGCTGAAGGCCCGCGTCGTCGGCGCCGCTTCCGGGCGCCACCTCCACGATCACGACGCCGTTCTTCTCTTTGATGTCGTTGTCCTTGGCGAAATCGCCGGTCAGCGATTCCACGCCGATCCCGAGCCACGAGCCCGGGGACTCCTGCGCGCGGGCGATCGCATCGTCCGGCGGCCGCTCGGCCAGCGTCACGTAGAGCTGCTTCGCCTCGCCGCTGCGGAGGATGTCCACCTTGACCTTCTTCTTCACCGGCGTGTCCGCCACCAGGAGCCGGAAGCGCTGCACGTCGTCCACCGGTTTCCCGTCAAAGGCCGTGATGACGTCCTTCACCTTGAATCCCGCCTCCGAGGCGGGCGTGTCCGTCGAGACGCTCCCGACGAGAATGCCCTTCGCGTTGTGGAGGCCCCATTGCTCGGACAGCTCGGGCGTCAATTCCTGCGGCATGATGCCGAGGTAGCCGCGCGTGACCTTGCCGCTCGCGATCAGCTGCTTCGCGATGTTCTTGGCCAGATTGATCGGAATGGCGAACCCGATACCCTCGCCCGAGGGATTGATCGCGGTGTTGATGCCGATCGCCTCGCCGCGGATGTTGAGCAGCGGTCCGCCGCTGTTTCCGAAGTTGATCGAAGCGTCGGTCTGGATGAAGTACTGGTAGGCGGGAGAGCCGCCGACGATGGAGAGGTTGCTCCGTCCCTTGGCGCTGACCACGCCCACGGTGAGCGTGCCGTCCAGCTCGCCCAGCGCGTTCCCGATCGCGATCGCCCAGTCGCCGATCCGGATTTCGTCGGAGTCGCCCAGGGGCACCACCGGAAGCGGGCCCGCGCCCTCGATCTGGATGATCGCCACGTCGGTGCTCGGATCGGTCCCGACCACCTTCGCCTTGAACTTCCTATGATCGCTCAGCGTGACGGTGATGTCGGAAGCGTCCCGGACCACGTGGTTGTTCGTGAGGATGTGGCCGGAGGTATCGATGATGAAGCCCGAGCCGCTGCTCGGCACCTTCATCTGCTGGTGAGGATTCCCTTGTCCCTGTCCCTGGCCCTGTCCCGGGCCTTGCGGCTGGTCCGGGAACAGTCGGCGGAAGAAATCACCGTACGGTCCCTCGAACGATTGTCCGGACCCCGCGTCGATCTTCCGCTTGCTCTCGATGCTCACCACGGCCGGGAGCGTCCGCTCGGCGAGCGATGTGAACGGGCTATCGAGCGCCGAGACCGCCTGGGTCGGGTTTTCCTTCGCGATCGACTGCGGCGAAAGATTCCATTCGCCGGCCAGGATGAATCCGATGACGATGCCTACGATCAGGAGCCCGCCGGCCACGAGCAGAGCCTTGGCCGCGCGTATCGTTTCCTTCGATTCCATGCCTTCCTCCGTTTCCTCGAATACGAAGACTTGTATGAACCCCGTCCCTAGGGGGCGTTGAGTTCGGTCTCGGCCGGCGGCGAATCGGCGTGGAGGGTCTCCGCGCGCCCTTTGTCGCGCAGGCGCTCGATCTCCGAGCGCTTCTCGGCGATGCACCGCTCGACGAAGGCGATCCGTTCCCGGAGGCGAAGCGCCTCGGAGTCCGTTTCGATTCCCTCGAGCGTCCCGCCCTTCCATTGGGCGAGCGCGCGCTCGCCGAAATCGGCCAGCGCGCGAGAACGATCACGGCGGAGTGAAACCAGGTCCACGCGGAGGATACCGATCTGAAACGCCCGGCGCGCGCCCCCACGGGCACGCTCGGAGACCGTCCTGGCCTCCCCCGCAACCCTCGACCAAAAACCGGTGTCGCCAGCCATAAACCCTCGCCGGACAGTCACTTGTTGGACCCACTCTAGGAACCGTCCGACGGACCTGTCAAGCGGGTATTACCCGATTTCGTGCGCCCCAGTTCCCCACTGGTCCCGGGACTCGGCCCGGCGATCCAGGACGCACCCGTGGTTGCCACCATCCGGACCCCATCTATACTGACGCCCCATGTCCGAACCGGGATGCGCCTATTTCATCGCCGACGCCCACTTGGGTCAGGGATCCGAGGAATCGAACCGGGTCCGCGAGCGGGACCTGCTGGCGTTCTACGATCGCGTCGCGGAGGAGCGCGCGGCGCTCTACGTGAACGGCGATCTGTTCGATTTCTGGTTCGAATACGGCCACGCCATCCCGAAGCGATTCGTGAGCGTGCTCCAGGGAATGGGCGCCCTTCGCAGGCGGGGTCTCCCTGTTCTCTATGTCGGCGGAAATCACGATTTCTGGATCGGTAACTACCTGAAACGCGAGCTGGACGTGGCCTTCACGGACCAGCCCTTGTCGCTGGCGATCCAGGGACGGAAGATCTTCCTCGCCCACGGGGACGGGCTCGGCCCGGGAGACCACGGCTACAAGCTCCTCAAGCGGGTCCTTCGAAATCCGGTCGCGCGGGGGATGTTCCGCTGGATCCACCCGGATCTGGGGATTCCCCTCGCCCGCTCCGTCTCCCACACCAGCCGGCAGCACGCGCCCCGGCCCGACCGCACCGAGGCGGCGCTCGTGGGACGCATCGCGGCTCCCGTGTGGAAGGAAGGGCACGACGCGGTCATCGTCGGCCACTTTCACACTCCGATTCACCACAAGGGACCGGACGGCGAGTTCCTGGTTCTGGGAGATTGGATGGAGCGGAGGACCTACGCCCGACTCCAAGAAGGTCAATTCTCGCTGGAGGAATTCGGCGGAGCCTAGGTAGGGCGCCGGCCGTCGCGGCCGGCCCTTTGCGGCCCCGCGCCTAGAAGACCCCCGTGACGGAGAAGAAGTGCGTGGTCCCGAGGTCCGACGAGAGCGGGACCATCGCGTAGTCGAAGTGGAACCAGTCCTTCGCGAGCCCCAGCCCAAAGCTCACGTCCTCGTTGTCGTAGCCAAACTTCCCGCCCACACGAAGCGCGACGTGCTCCTTGTACGAATATTCCGCGCCGATGTGGAAATGCATGTCGTCCGCCTTGGCCTGCCGCAGCTCGGCGGTCAGGGTCCCGCGTCCCTGGAGCTTGGGCAGAGGACGGCTCGCCGCGGCGCCCAGGCGCCACGTCATCGGAATCGGAAACGACTCGGAGACGAACTTGGAATCGCCGCCCAGGTTCTGAATCGCCGCGCCGAACGAGACGCCGGTGTCGCGCAGCCGGTACTGGGCGCCGAGGTCCGCCATCACGGACGTCGCGCTCTCCTGGTCGATCATCTCGCGCACGTACCGCAGGGCAACGCCGGCATCCAATCCCTTCGTCACGGGCAACCCGTACGCGCCCGTCAACGCGATGTCGTTGAATCCGAAGTGGCCCGTCAGAACGCCCGTATCGTCCCGCCGCTCGAATTCGTCCGCGTAGAATCCCGAGAATCCGAAGCCCAGACTCCCCGGCCCCGCCTTCGCGCCCACCGCGACGAACTCCTGCCTGAAGTCCTGGATCCACTCGTTGTGCATGGCCGTCACCTGGGTCTTCGAGATCGTGGCCAGTCCGGCCGGATTCCAGTACACCGCCGTCGGGTCGTCGGCGATCGCGACGTAGGCGCTCCCCATCCCCATCGGGCGCGCGCCCACGCCGAGCTTGAGGAATGCGAAACCCGTCTCGCCCGGATCGGCCAGAGCCAAGGCCGGGGTGAGAAGGAACAGGAGCGCGACGACGGTAGGCACGACGGGATGGCGCATACGGGTCTCCTTAAGGCCGCTCATCGAAGGACAGCCAGGTTCGCGAATTGGACCTCGGTTCCCTTGCTGGACCGGACCTCCACGCGGCAGAGATACACCCCGCTCGCGACGGACCGGTTGTCCCAGGCGACGGCCTGCTCGGCGGAGCCGGCCAGGTTGGCGGCGCCGACCGGAAGCTCGGCAACCGTCTTCCCGGTGGGATCGAGGATTCGAATCGAAACCGACGTCGCCGCCTCGGCGAGCCGGTAGTGGATGGTCGTGATCCCCGTGCGAGAGGGGTTTGGATAGCCGTACACCGCCGAAAGGGTTTGGGTCCCCCCGCCGCCTCCGGCCGGGCCCGTGGCGAACACCGCGTTCCGGGTCGCCGAGTTCCGGTACTGGCCCCAGGCCACGTTGGACGCCGGCACCGGGGCCTGCGTGCTCCGAACCGTGATCGAGGCCTGCGTCGGCGTGGCGTCGAACGTCTCGACCCATTCCGCCGTCCCATCGTTGTCCAGGTCGAGGAGCATCGGCGGAGCGTTCGTGCCGGTGCTCCCCAGCTCCACGAAGTTCTTGATCGACGACCCGTCGCTTCGGAACGCGGGGCGCCGTCCGTCGGGAAGGATGGCGATGACGTCCCGCGTTCCGTCGCCGTCCACGTCCGCGACCAGCGGCGGCCACGCGCCGGCGGTATCGGCGTCGGCGATAGGCCGCGGCGGCCTTCACGGGAAAGCCCGAGCGCGGCGCGCCGTTCCAGTGGAGCGCCACGACGTTCACGTCATTCCCCGTGTGCAGGAGCTCGGGGTAGCCGTCCTTCTCGAGGTCGCCCAGCGAGCACTCCGAAAGCCGCCCGCGCCCCGGCGTGTGTACGGGCCACCCGGCCACCTCGGACACCGTGACATAGAGATTCGGCGGCTCCCCGGCGGGGCGGTTCCTCAGATTCGAGTGGACCCGATACGCGTGGAACGCGCCGGAGGCGTCCGCGACCAGAACCTCGTTCGTGCCGTCCCGGTCGATGTCGGCCATGACCGGCGCGGAAAAGGGTCCGCCGTCCACCACCATGAAGAAAGGGAAATACTCGGAGGCGTTGAGCAGCGAGCCGTCGGTGAAGATATTCCAATTCGCTATCGACAGACCGTTTGCGCCGTTCTCGTCGCCGATCGTGAACGTGTTCGAGACGATCACCTCGGGAAGGCCGTCGCCGTCCAGATCCGCAGCGACAGGCGGACTCTCGGTCGATCCGCCCATCGGAAGCGTGAAAACGCTGTGGGAGCTGCCGCTAATCTTGACTGCCCGAAGGATAGAACCGCCGAGGAGCGGGGCCGTGGCGCTCGACCCCACAACGATCTCCATCGCGCCGTCGCCATCCAGGTCCACCAGGATCGGCTGGCCGCGCCTGGCCCCGAGCGTGGATGGGCCCACCAGCACGCCGGCCGTGAGCGGATCGCCGTCCCCGTCCTGTACCTCCGTTCCGTTGGGGTGGTACGCGTAAATCGCTCCGTTCAGGGTTTGGAACACGATCTCGGGACCGGGAACGCCGTCGATATCGCCGACGCAGGAGCTCAATGTGGGAGCGGACGTTGTAACCGCGAACGGCGCGGGCGCCGATCCTCCACCCAGGAAATTGGTCCCGTCCGGCTCGAAGACGTAGATGGCGCCCGTGTTGTTCAGCCGCTGCACCGGCACGATCAGCTCCAGGGTACCGTTTCCGTCCAGATCCGCCGCGACCGTGGGCGAGTTCCGAATCCGCCCCGTGAGGAGCTTCGGCCAGCCGGCGTGGGTCCGGTCGATCGCGATATCCATCGACATGATGCTGTCGGACGCGCTGATGTTCGTGATCGAGATCCCCGTATTCACGTTTCCGTACGCGGCCGTGGACGGGGCCGTGGTCGGCGTCAGGCTGTCCCTGTATCCCGCTCGATACACGTCGTTGGGACTCCCGCCCGAGCCCGCCGCGGGAGGATCGTCGAGATCCTCGATCCCGTCGGCCTCCACGACGTCGATGCCCTTCCGCCGGGTGTCGCCCTCGACGGTATTCCCTGGCAGGCCTGCTTCGATCTTCGCGTCGTCCACGTGGTACACCACGACGCCCGACCCGCTCACGTACGTTCCGGCGTCGCACCCCGCACCCGGCGGCGTAAGGTTGGCGGGGAGGAAGAAGTCGTACTCCGCGCCCGCGTAGCTATCCGTGTAGAAGTCGAAACAGCCGTCTCCGTTCACGTCGTCGAACGTGAACTTCCCGTTCCCGTCGAGATCGTGCTGGCGGTTCTCGATCAGGAAGTACTCCGACTGGGTGATGGGAATCTGGAGGATCCGCGGATCGGACGCGGCCTGGCGCTCGAGCTGCGACAGGGTCTGCGGGCCGGTGGCGATCACGCGGGTCGGTGCTAGGAATCCCATCCAGTAACGGGACCACGCGCTGAGCCCGGCCGGGACGAACCCGTTCGCGTTCCAGACGCCGCCGCCCATGATGTCCCAGTTTCCAATCCCCTGGTTGTAGCCGCCGTCGTCGGGCGTGGTGTCGTAGAGGTCCGGCATCGAGGGCTGTCCGCGCAGGCGGCCGAGCATGTGGCCGAACTCGTGACAGACGACGCCCGTGGGGCCGAACGCGTACCCGTCCTGGCTCTCCACCTCGGGCGACTCCACCGCCTGGGTCACGCGATAGAAGACCCCCGGCGAGGTCTGATCGTTGGTCTTGATCCCCATGGCGCCCGTGGAGTCGGGCAGGACCTGGTCGAAGTCGTCCGGCGTGACGAACGCCGACCAGATCTGCTCGCGGCTGTTGTCCAGCACGTCCGCTTCCTGCCCCGCGCCCGCGTGGAAGATGTAGAGGCCCTGGTACTGGCTGAAGTTGACGGTGGAATCGGCGAGGGCGATGAGGTCGCGAACCATGAAGACGAGGCGTTCCTGGAAGTGATTGTCGTCCCCGTAATAGGCCATCGGCCTGGGAAGCGTGAACACGGAGTCCCAGAGCGTGGTGGTCAAGGTGACCTGCCCGTCGGATTGCTGGCTCCAGTACTGGTTCAGGAAGAACAGAAGCCGGTCGTAGTAGGCGGTCGAGGAATCGACCGGCGTGTCGCTGAAGGCGACGCGAACGGCGAGGATCGTGTAGGTCTGCGCCAAGGCCGACGGCGCCCGCCCTGAAGGCAGAGGGCGGAAAATTCCCGGAGGCTGGCCGGTCGCGCCGGGGATCGGCGTGCTCGTAGCGCGGCGCCAGAGGGCCCTTCTTCCCCGGAACAGGCGGGGAGGCCGCGGAAGGCGCTGCGCTGAAGAGAAGTAGGGAAAAAACGGCCGGAAGGAGGAGACTCCGGCCCGGCGGGGCGGATCGCACCCTAAGAGTTTACCGGTCCCACCGAGGGGCGGTCAACCGCGCCCCTCGTGGCGCGGCGCCACGTGCTGCGCGCCGGGCCGCTCCCCGCGGCTACCGATCTCTGCGCTCGACGTCGTTCTTGGGCGGCGGGCTCTGGGGACGGCTCTGCTCGTGCTCGCGACTTCGATCCTGGCCCTGGTCCCGGCTCTTCCCCTGGTCCTGGCTCTTCCCTTGATCCTGGCTCGAACCGCGGTCTCGCTGCTGGCTCCCGCCGCGAGGCTGCTCTTTTCCGCCGCTGTCGCCGCTCTTCCCTCGATTGGGCGCGCCGGATCGTCCCTGCTCCCCGCTCCGATCCGGAGATTTTTCCCGATCGGGCGCGGGTCGCTCGGCGCTCGGGCGTTCCTTGCTCGAGCGAACCTGGCCGTTGGATCGGGACGGGTCCGAGCGTTGGCGCTGCTGCTGCTCCCAGAGGCGCAGGACCTCGTCCCGCCCTTGCCATAGCCGGCCCGGCCGAGTGCGCCTCAGATCCTGAAACTCTGGGGGGCCACGGCGCGCCTTGAGCTCGCGCGGGGACGCCTTCGCGGGGTTGGGCGCGACGACGAATCTCGAGCGCAGCGCCGTGCCGCCGTCGATGGAAGACCAGCGATCCTTCCACGCGCGGTAGCGGTCCGGGGCGCCGGCGCGCACCCAGTAGTAGTACCGCGGACGCGCCACGCCCACGTGGACGGGCGCGTAGCGCACCCACGTCGCGTCGATCCGGATGTCGACGACCGGGCACACGCTGAGATAGGGATCGAAACCGAAGGACGGATAGTGGCAATCCGCGCAGACGTAGCGTGGGTACTCCACCCGCTTCTCGATGTAGAAATAGATGTCGCCGATGTCGGAATCGGCGTCGCCCCCCGGAGGGACGATCCTCCGGTTGAGCTGCTCCATGCCCACGTAGGGATCGCCGACGATCACGCCCGAGTCGGTGGGATCGTTGCTGTTCTCGCCGTGCTCGGCGTCGCTTTCGGGCGCGCCGCTCGTCAGGTACCAGGGAAGATTCAGGAACGGGGCCCGGCTCGCCACCGCCACCACGAACTCCATGCCGGTGGGGCCATCCGCGACCAGTTCGTACGGATCGTGCCGCGCGGGGATGATGTAGGTTCGGCCGCCCTCGACGCGCATCTGGTCCGAGGGCCCGTACGGATAGACGAGGTGAATGTAGCCGTCCGTGTCGATGTTGTAGACGAGAACGTACGCGTCCGCGCTCGTGCGGAAGAACACGCGCATGCTCTCACCGGGCTGATAGACGCCCCCCTCCTCCTTGTTGATCCAGACGTCCGCGGTGAGCTTGGGGCCCGTGGCCGCGCCCTCGGCCGGGACCTGAGTCACGGCGAACGCCGGCCCTCCCGGAATCAGGAGGGCCAGCGCGCACGCCGCGATTCCAATTCCCTTGCGAATCAAGGGAGGCGCCTCACGAGCTCAGGGTTGTCCACCGCCACCTGGTACGCCCAGTCCATGTTCATTCCCGTATTGTCACGCGTCACGACCTCGAACTTCGCGTAGTGGGTGTCCCGCGTCAGGACGATGTAGCTGTGCCCCGGAATCGCCTCGACCACGCCGTCCGCCGACCAGCCCGAAGGCGGGCCGTAGTCGACGTACTTGAGATCAACGAATCCCGCGTCCTGGATCCGCGTGTCGACGGGCACGTACACGAGGTAATGCCCACCCGACGCCGCATAGTACATGTCGGTGCGGGAATCCGCCGAGGCCCGGCGGGCGAAGGCCGAAAAGTCCCAGCCGCTCAGGGTGCTATCGGCATTGTCGTTGGAGAGCGTGATGTCCGTTCCCTCGGGGCGCGGCGTGTCGAACACGTTCTCGTAGCTCAGCTCCGCGCTCTCCTGTCCGGCGTGATCCACGGCCGCGAGCGCGTAGAAGTACGTCGTCCCGTTCACCACGTTCCGGTCCTCATATCTCGTGTCCGACGCCGTTCCAACGAGCGTGAACGTACCGGTCGGCGCGAAGTTCCGGTAGATCTTGTAGTAGTCGATGTCAGACTCCTGATTGGCGTTCCAGGTGACGGTCACAAGCCCGTCCCCCGTCACGCTCCGCACTCCTTCCACTCGAAACGGCGGAGGGTCCGGGGCCACGATCGTATTGTTGTCGTCATGGCACCCCGCGGCCCCAAGCAGGCCAGCGAGAGCGAGCACTCTACCCCACGTCCGAATCACGCGACCCACCTCCTTCACAGTGTTTGCCTTCACTCGCGACGGCGCGACGATCGCTCCCGTCTCGATGGGGACAAAGGCAACCCATGTGCCACGAATTCTTTGGCGCGCTAATTCGCTGTTATTGTTTTGTTTGGAGCAGATCGACCCGGGGCGGGATGGGGCGTGGAACGTGGAGGTGGTGGGAACAGTGTGACTACGGCGCTACAGGAGAGCTGACGCTGCAGGAGAGCTGGTTCAGAACTTCGACGACCGCGCGCTGAAAGCGGAAACGGCGCTCCGGGAGCCGAAGCGCCCGATGCGCCGTTCCGAAAAAATTGAGCCCCGGCCTTGCCAGCTATCTTCAGATTACACCGCGTTTTCCGAGGCCGGTGCTCGAATTGGCGGCTAATCCATGGCCTAATGCTGGCTAGGCCTGCGGGCTCTTTGGAGGTCCCCCCCTCCAGTGATATGTCCATTGCATCACGCATGCCACGGCCGGAAAGCTCGTTTCGAGCCTCGCTACGAAGCTGTAACATCCTTGTAGATCAGCGAGTTACAGATGGAGCACCGAAGAGGGCCCGGTCCCCGCTCGACCCCTCAAAGCACCCCAATTTAGATGGTTCCTTGATAGGGATTTGGAGGATGCCTGGAAGTGCTTTAGTTTGCAGGGGTTTAAGGCTATTAAGTTACTTAATAGTAACTCTTAAGCCTTTTGACGGGGTTGAAGCCTTCTGTCGAGGCGGAAGATTTTGATCTTTTGTAGAAGTGTCGGGTAGGAGAGCGAAAGCTCCTTGGCGGCCTGCACCTTGTTCCAGTTGTGACGCTCGAGGGCCTGGGAGATGAGGCGGCGCTCCACCTTGGCGACCTCGGACCTCAGGGTCGCCGGCGAATCGCCGTTCTCCTCTTCGGGCTTCATCATGTCCCGCGGCAAGAGCTCCATCGAAAGCGTGTCGCCATCGTTGGCCATCACGACGAGGCGCTTCACCACCTTCTCCAACTCGCGCACGTTGCCGCGCCACGGGAGCCCCGCCAGAACCGCGATCAGATCCTGATCCACGCCCCGGATATCCTTGTGCATCTCGCCCGCGAACCGCCGGCTGTAGTGCTCGATCAGGGGCGGCACGTCCTCGGGACGTTCGCGGAGCGGCGGGACGCGGAAGCAGATGTCGTTGAGCCGGTAGTAGAGATCCTCGAGGAACTCGCCCCGGGCGATCTTGGCCTTGAGATTTACGTTGGTCGCGCAGACGACGCGCACGTCCACCTTGGTCGACTTGTTCCCGCCGACCGGACGCACCTCGCGATTGTCGAGCACTTGCAGGAGCTTCCCTTGAATCGTGATCGTGGTCTTGTCGACCTCGTCGAGGAAGAGCGTTCCGCCGCTCGCTTCGACGAAGAGTCCCACCTTCTCGCGCACCGCGCCCGGTGAACGCGCCCTGCACGTGCCCGAAGAGCTCGCTTTCGAGCAGCTGCTCGGGAAGGGCCGCGCAGTTCACCTGAATCAGAGGCTTGGTCGCGCGGGCGCTGGACGCGTGAATGGCTCGGGCCAAAAGCCCCTTGCCGCTTCCCGTTTCGCCCTCGATGAGGATCGTCGCGTCGCTCGGCCCCACCCGCTCCAGGAGGGAGAGGATGCCGAGCAACTCGGGGCTGCGCGTCACGATCCCGTGGTCGTTCGCGGACCCCAGAAGCCGGCCGCGTAGAGCCGTGTTCTCGCGCGCGAGCCGCTGGCGCTGCAATTCGAGGATCGCGACGGCCACGTGATTCGCGAGCACGGCAATCAGGTTGATCTCCCGCTGCTTGAACGGGCCAAGGGTCCCTTCCTCGGGTCGATCGAGGTAGAGGTAGCCTGGCAAGCCCGACGGCAGGGAGAGCGGCATGATCGCCATGCTGGTCTTGGGGCTCAGGTGGCTCATGCCCGGCATGTCCCGGAACCGGGCGTCCGCGCCCGTGCGGCTCGTGACCACGGGGGCCGAGGCGAGACGCGCGGAACCCACGCGCCGCTCCAGCTCGCTCAGGAGATCCTGCGCGACCCGGAACGACATGCCGACCGAGGCCACCACTTCGATCCCGCCCGAGACCGCGGGAGCCGCGACGCAGCCGCGCACCGCCGAAACCCGGCGCGCCGTCACCGAGAGCACTTCCTGGATCGCCTGCTCGGCGTCGCCGCCGCGGAGCACGCTGCGAACTTCCTCGAACGCCGCGAATTCGTTGCTCTGCGCCGAAGTCCCCTCGATCAGACCCTGCTCGATCTCGCCGCGGAATTCCTCGATCTCGCGCGCGAGCGGGGGATCGTCCTCAGGCGATAGGAGCGAGGTGGCGTGATCCAGGTGAAGCACGGCCTCGTCCACGAGGCCCCGCATCAGCTCGCTGCGCGAGAGCTCCAAGAGTGCGCGCGCCGTGAGCACGGGCAGCGCCAGGCTCTCGTACGCGGCCACGGCGCGGCGCAGGTAGCCCACCGATTCGTCGAGGATCGCGCGCGACTTGCCCTTTCGAGCCCGGCGCCGCCACGCGAGGCCGGCGCCCATGTTGAGGCGCGCGAGCTCGTAGCGCTTGCCGATCGCGAGGAGGATCCGGCTCGCTTCTCCCAGCCGCTCCTGCGCGGCCGGGAATTCGCCGGCTTCCGCGGCCACGAGACCGAGAAGCCGGAGCGAGCAGGCCTCCTCGATCCGGTCGCCGAGGCGCCGTGCGATTGCCAAGCCGCGCTCGCCGTTTCGACGCGCGGCGTCCACCTCGCCCATCCGCAGCTGGCAGTCCCCGAGACGGCGGACCAGCTCCACCGTGAGATCGGAGTCGGGGGCGAACTGGTCGGTCATCGCGAGCGCCGTTTCGTATTCGGCGCGCGCTTCGTTGAGCTGATCGCGGTCGGCGTAGAGGTCGCCCAAACCTTCGCGGGAGAGCACCGTCTCCCTCGGGAACCCGCGCTCCACCGCGAGCGCGAGCGCCTGCCTTAGCAGGCTCTCCGCGGTCGAGAAGTCGCGACGCTTGCGGCGCAGGTTGCCGAGGCAGAAGAGCGCGCGGGCCTTGCCCACCGGGTTTCCGACCTCGGTGTTCATCTGGAGCCCGCGGCGGTAGTGGTCTTCGGCGACGTCCCAGTCGCCCATCTTCTCGTGCACGATTCCCAGGTTGTGGACGTACACCGCGGAATCGTGGAAGAGGCCCGAACGCTCGCCGATCCTGAGCGCCTGCTCCAGGAACCGCGCCGCTTCCTTGAAGCGGCAGTGATTCTTGTGGAGGAGGCCCAGGCTGTTGTACGCGGAGGCCATGCCCGCGTCGTAGCCCGCCCGGCGGTAGGTCGCGATCGCGCTCTCGAAGTACTCGCGCGCCGCGTTCCAATCGCCGGTGCGCAGCGCGATCACCCCGAAGATCATCTCGGTGCGGCCGATGTCGAGATTCAGCGTGGTGTCGCGGAGAAGACGGTAGGCGAGGGTGGCGGCCCTCTGCGCGGGCTTGTAGCGTCCGCGCTCGAAGAGTAGAAGCGCCAGACTCGCCGAGAGGCGCCCCGCCTGCTCCCTGGTGACGTGCGGGCGGAGCCTCCGGTGGAGGTCGTGGAGGGAATCGACGGCGTCCGCGAGATCGCCGCGGTGCCTGAGGCACTCGACGATCTGCGTCCCGATCCGCAGAAGATTCTCGCGGTCCTCGGGAGTGTCCGCTTTCGGACCCGCATCTAGAGCCCGGCGGTAATACTCCAGCGCGACGACGTAGTTGTCCGCCGCGAAATAGAGATCGCCAAGCTCCTGAGCCTTGTGCTCGCCGTACGCGCCAGCGTCAGAAGACGCACGGTGACCGGGAGCCCCAACGGTTCGGTGCGGAATGTCCGATCGATCTTTCGGGACAAGTCCGTCCATACCGGCCCTCGACGACTGTGTAACCACGGCGCGCGGCACGATCCGGGATCGTGCCTCGCGGGACTGGTTCTGGCGACCTGGTTACAGGTACCAGCGCCAGCCGTAGCCCAGACGTAACACCTGGAGGACCATCCCAACCGTGCTCTGCACCGAAGTCCGGGTGCCAGTCGTCGCCATCGCCGCAGCCGGTGCAGGCGTGCCGCCTGTAACCTTCACGACGGTTCCGTCTCCATCCCCTTTGGGAGCGGGTGGATTCGGATTGTCCGCGTCCTGCCACGAACGGGGTTTGGCGAAAACGGGCGAGGTAATGGCCGGAACTAGGCAGAGTAGGGCGAGGAGAGTGCCCAGCCAAATGAAACGGCGTGGAACCGTGACCCTCATTCCCTTGCTCCTTGACGAAGCGACACCCGGCGCATCAGTCGCTTCGTGTGGCGATTTGCCGGCAGTTCGTCAGTAGGCGGTTTCGCCGCTGCTGCGTAGCCGCGGTCGAGAGGGATGCTCCGCGATGGAGCAGTCGCCCGTTGACGAACACTGCCTCTAACTACTAATCATAGCTTCGACCTATGACCCCGTCAAGGGATTTGTCCTAGAAAGGCGTTTCTTACGCCCGGGCGGGCTGCCCGGAGGAGCGGGCCGACTTGCGGGCCTCGCTCAGGACCAGGCCGTAACGGAGCCCGCGCGTGGACACGTAGACTCCGTTCACAGCGAACCGATCCACGAACTCGCAGAGGATGATGGCGCCGGCCGGGATGATGTCAGCGCGACCCCGGCTGACCCCCGCGAGATCCCGCCTCTGGGAGAGGGGGATTGAGCACAACTGCTTGCCAATATTTGAGATGTGTTCCCTCGTCAGGTGATGATTCTCGATCCGCGAGGGGTCGTACTTGGCGAGGCCCAGGTCCAGGGCGCCGAAGGCGGTGACCGTTCCGCCGACCCCGATCGCCCGCTCGACGCCGTTCAGCTTGAAGGAGCCCAGCTTTTCTTCGAACACGTCGAGGACATGGCGCCGGACCGCTTCCAGCTCGTCCGCCGAGGGCGGGTCGCTGGGGACCAGCCGCTCGGTCAGCCGGACGCAGCCAAGCTCGAGGCTGATGACCTGGGTCCCCTCTTCTCCTTCGCCGCTGATGATCTCGGTGCTTCCGCCCCCGATGTCGACCACGACCGAGGGGCCGCGGGCCGCGCCGAGACCGCTCAGAACGGCGAGGAAAACGAGCCGCGCCTCTTCTTCGCCGGAGAGGATTTCGACGGGATAGCCGATCCGCTCCGCGAAGGATTCAGCGACCTCGCGGCCGTTGGAAGCAACCCGGAAGGCGTTGGTACCGGCGACCCGGATCTGGCTGGCGCCGCTGTATTCCGCCTCGTGGACGAAGCGTTCGAGGCATTCGAGGGTGCGCGCGGCGGCGGCGGGATCGATGGCGCCCGTCCGGTCGAGCCCCTCGCCGAGGCGAGAAATCTCCCCCATGCGGTGGGCGGTGCGGAGGCGCTCGCGCTCATCGACGTCGGCAACAAGGAGCCGGACCGAGTTGGTGCCGATATCGACGGCACCGATCCGTACTGTGGACTCCGTGGACGTTAGGACGGCTCGCCCCCCGGAGAAGGCGCGAATGGCGGCGTAATTCCCCCTATGTGTTGACTCGACAATCTCATGAAACGTACCATATGAGGTCATGGATGTAAAGACGGAAACCGTTATCAGGCCACAAAATGGCCGTCATCTGACCCCGCCCGACCCGCGGGTCGACCTCCTGGACTTGAACCTCGACGACATCGTGCGAGCCCTCATGGCCATGGGAGAGAAGGCCTTTCGGGGTACCCAGGTCACCGAATGGATCTATCCGCGGGGCGTTTCCGACTTTTCAGCGATGACCAACCTCCCCCAGCCGCTCCGCGCCAGGATGGCCGAGGAGTTCCGAGTTGGGTCGCTGGTGGAGCAGGCCCGAAAGGAAACACCGGACCGAAAGACGCGGAAGATCGCCTTCGCGATCCCCGGTGGAGGGCTGGTCGAGTCGGTCTACATGTCCACGGCGCGCCGGGTCACGTTCTGCCTTTCGTCGCAGCACGGCTGCGGTTTCGCTTGCCGATTTTGCGCCACGGGCCGAATGGGGCGCGGCCGGAACCTCTCCGCCGCGGAGATCCTGGACCAGGTGATGCGCCTTCGCCGGGAACTGCCCCCCGCGTTCCGGGATTTCAACGTGGTGATGATGGGCATGGGAGAGCCGCTCGAGAACTACGACGCGGTCATGGCCGCGCTCGGGCGAATGACCGACCCCAAGGGCATGGCCGTCCCGTCCAAGCGGATCACGATTTCCACGGTCGGATTGGTGCCGCAGATTCTTCGCCTCGCCGAGGAGCGCCGCAAGTACCGGCTCGCGATCTCGCTCCACGCGGCCACCGACGAGCTGCGCTCGAAGCTCATGCCCGTGAACCGCCGCTTCCCGCTCGAGCCCTTGATCCGCGCCGTGGAGCATCACATCGCGACGGTCAAGCAGCGGGTCACGTTCGAGTACATCCTGATCGAGGAGATCAACGACACCGTGCGCGACGCGGCCAAGCTGGTCCGCCTGGTGGGCCAGCTACCGTGCCGCATCAATCTCATCCCCTACAACCCGATCGGCCCGGGACGATTCAAGAGGCCATCGCCCGAGAGGATTCAACGCTTCGTCGATTACCTGGCGCCGCGCGTCACGGCGGTCACCGTGCGCTACAGCCAGGGCGTGGAGATCGGCGCGGCGTGCGGGCAACTCGCGGGCGAGGTCGAAGGCGGCTCCCGTTAGCCGCGCGGATCGCCGGGGCGGCCCGTTCGGCACCCTGCGCGGGCGGCTCCTGGCGCTCTTCTTCGTGGTGGCCCTGGTTCCGTCCGTCGGGCTCACCTTCATCGTCACCCAGTACCTCGCGCGGAGCCTGGCCGCACTGAAGAATCCGGAAACCGAGCGCGCCCTCGGCCAATCGCTCGAGGTCATCCGGGGCGGCATCGAGCGGCTGGCGAGCGACGCGAGGCAGCACGCGGAGGTGATGGCCCTCGATGCCGCGACGGTCCGCCTCATGGCTCCCGAGCGGAGCGCGGAGCTGGAGCGGCACTTAAGGGACGAGGCGCGAAGCCGCGGGCTCGACTACATCGCCCTCTATCGAATTAGCCCCGACGCCGCGGAGCGGATCTTCGGCGCCCGACTGGGCCCGCGCATCACCCTCCCCCAGCCCGAGCGCTCCTCGCTCCTCGAGGCGCTGGAGCATGGAGGACTGGTGTCGGGCGACGACGCGCCCAGGCAGGTGAGCGGCGTGGCCTCGCTCGACTCCACGCGCGTGATCCTCGCCGGCTATCAGCTCGATCCGGAGATCTCCACCGAGATCGTGACGCTCCAGAAGAACCTCTCGATGTACCGGCGCCTCGGCGTCTACACGTGGCTCTCGCAGCGGAGCCTCTGGATCTTCGCGGTGCTCTGGAGCCTGGTGCTCGGCGCCGTCTGTTTCGGCCTTGCCTACTTCGTCGCCCGCGGAATCGCGCAGCCGATCGTGGCGCTCCGCGCGGGCATGGCCCTCGCGTCGCAGGGAGATCTCACGCACCGGGTCAAGCCCTCCGGCACGAGCGAGGTCCGCTACCTCGCCGCCTCGTTCAACCGCATGGTCGAGGAGCTTCAAACCTCCCGCCGCGCGCTCCTTCGCGCGGAGCGGCTCGCGGCGTGGCGCGAGGTGGCGCGCGCCGTGGCCCACGAGATTCGAAACCCGCTCACGCCGATTCAATTCGCCCTCCAGCGCCTCAAGGACGAAGCGCGGGGTCCCGGGGCGCCGCGCGCGGAGGTGGTGGCCGAGAACGCCGAGGCGATCCTCCGCGAGGTGCATTCGCTCCAGGAATTCGCGACCGCGTTCTCCGCGGTGGCGCAGCTTCCGGAGCCGCGCTTTCAGGAATGCGACCTGGCCGCGCTCGCCGAGGACGCGGCCCGGCTCTACTCGGGATCGTCTCGAGTGGAATTCCGCGTTGAGGTGGAGCGACCCGTTCCCTTAGCCTGGGCCGATGCGGGTCAAATCCAGCGGGTGCTCGTGAATCTGATCAAGAATTCAGTGGAGATGATGGGCGACCGGGGCGCGGTCACGCTGCGCGTCCATCGCTCGCCGGACGGCGACATGGAGGGCGTCACGCTCGAGGTCGAGGACAACGGACCGGGGATGGACGCGGCCACCCTGGAGCGCGCGACCCATCCGGGGTTCACGACCAAGTCGACCGGGAGCGGTCTGGGCCTGACCCTGGTCCAGCGCATTGTCGAGCAGCACGGCGGCCGGTTCGGCATCGAGTCGAGCCCCGGCGTGGGAACCCGCGCGTGGCTCACGCTGCCGTCCGCCGACTCCGCGAAGGCGGCGTCGTGAGCCAGGGCGGCGCCAGGATCCGCGTCCTGATCGTCGACGACGAGCCCTCGGTCCTCCTCGAGACCGCGGCCGCGTTGAAGCGGCACTACGACCCTCTCACGGCGCCGAACGCCGAGGAAGCCGAGCGCCTCCTCGCGCAGCAGAAAGTGGACCTTCTCCTCACCGACCTCAAGCTCCCCGGGAAAGACGGGCTCGCGCTCCTGGAGCACGCCAAGGCGCTGCACCCCGATCTTCCCGTCGTCATGATGTCCGGCCACGGATCCATCGAGGAAGCGGTGAAGGCGATCCGCCTCGGGGCGGCCGATTTCATCGAGAAGCCGTTCGGGCCGGACCGGCTCCAGGTCACCGTGGAGCGCGCGCTCGAGATCCGCGCGCTCCAGCGCGAGAACGAGCGGCTCCGCGCCCTGGCCGGCGGCATGGACGAGATGGTCGGGAAGAGCGCCGGACTGGACCAGGTTCGCGCCGAGATCGCGAAGGTGGCGCGCACCGACGCCAAGGTGCTGATCACGGGCGAGAGCGGAACCGGCAAGGAGCTGGCGGCCCGCGCCATCCACAAGGGGAGCCAGCGGGCCCGCGGCCCGTTCGAGAAGCTGAATTGCGCCGCGCTTCCCAAGGACCTGGTCGAGAGCGAGCTCTTTGGGTACGAGAAGGGCGCGTTCACGGGTGCGACCCAGATGAAACGCGGACGGCTGGAGCTGGCCGACGGCGGCACGCTCTTCCTCGACGAGGTCGGCGACATGAGCCTCGAGACCCAGGCCAAGTTTCTGCGCGCGATCGAGACGGGGGAGATCGAGCGGCTCGGCGCGACGCGCACGATCTCGGTGGACACGAGGATCGTCGCCGCGACGAACAAGGACCTGGCCGCGGAGATTCAGGCCGGCCGCTTCCGCGAAGATCTCTTTTACCGGCTGAACGTCGTCCCGATCCACCTGCCGGCGCTTCGCCAGCGGCGCGAGGACATTCCGCTCCTGGCGGCGCATTTCGCGGCGCGACTCTCCGCCGAGCACGGACGCCCTCCGCGCGCGTTCAGCAAGGAGGGGCTCGAGCGGCTTTCCTCATACGGATGGCCCGGCAACATCCGCGAGCTTCGCAATTTGATCGAGCGAATCCTGATCATGACCGATGGCGAGACCGTGGACCTGGATGAGGTAGAGGCGGTGCTCCCCGCGAACGCGGACGACGGACCACCCAGCGAGATCAAGGTGGCGCGCGAGAAGGCCGAGCGCGACACCATTCTAACGACGCTCAAGCAGTGCCAGTGGAACGTGACGGAGGCGTCGAGGCGGCTCGGCATGGATCGCGGCTATCTCCACCGGAAGATCAAGCGGTATGGGCTGGCTCGCGAGACCGCCGGCTCCTAGCGCGAGGCTAAGCCTCGCCCCGTTCGCGGCCGCGTTCTTGGCAGCGCTCGCGGCCGCGCTCTTGGCGGCGCTCGTCGTGGGCGTCGCCCTTTCTCCAAGCGCCGCGTGGTCCGCGCCGGCGGACAGCGTCGCCATAGCGCCTCCGCCCGCGGACAGCCTCGGCGCGGCGCCTTCGCCGGCCGACACGCTCCCCGCGCCTCCGCCCCCCGACACCCTTGCCGTAGCGCCCCCGCCCGCGCCGTTTCGCCCCGCGGAATGGGAGACCCTGTCAGTCGGGACTTCCGGAAGCAGCGCGCGTGGAGCCGCTCGTCAACGCCCGCTACAACCGCGTCGACGGACCGGCGGTGCTCCTGGGGGCGGCGGTGAAGAGCGAGCGCGAGCCCCGGCCGCTCCTCTACGCCAAGGCCGGATACGCGTTCTCGCGCGAGCGCTTCCTCTACGACGTGGGCGCCGAGGCGCCGATCGGCGATCCGTCGCGCTTCCGGGTGGGCGGCGCTGTCTACCGCCGAACGGCGACCGAAGACGGATGGATCGTGGGCGAGACCGAAAACACCCTCTTTGCCCTCTTCGCCCGGACCGACTATCGCGACCACTACGAAGCGGAGGGATGGAACGCCTTCGCGCAATGGGAGCCGGGCAGCGATTTCGCGCTCCGCGCGGGCGGGTCGATCGAGGACGTGCGCTCGCTCCAGACCGAGGTGACCTTCTCGGTCTTCGGGAACAAGGATCACTTCCGGGACAATCCCGCGATCGCCGAGGGCCGGGACGGCGTCGTCTCGGCGAGCGCGCGGGTGGGCCCCGAGACGATCCCATCCGACGGCGGCTCGAACGCGCTCCTCGTCTACGAGCGCGCGGGATCGCCCATCGACGGCGACTTCGAATACGGCCGCGTTCGCGGCGAGGGCCGGTGGAAGGCGCGCCTCTCGCCGAAGCAGGAAGCCCGCGCGCGGGTGATCGGCGGGAGCACGGTGGACGGGGATCTCCCGTTACAAAAGCAATGGCACGTCGGCGGAATCGGAACGCTGCGCGGGCACGAGTACAAGAAGTACGACGGCGACCAGTTCCTCCTCGCGAACGCCGAGTACTACCTGCTCGCGAGGAAGAACGTGTGGGTGTTCGGATTCCTCGACTGGGGCGCGGCGTGGTTCGGCCGCGGCGCGATCGACGGCCAGCATTTCGCGCTCGACGGCGGCGCCGGCATCCGGCTCGGCCCCGGGCCCGCGGCCATCACCGTCGCCCACAACCTCCAGGACTCCCACGCCCCGTTCCTGGTCGGGGTTCGCCTCGGCGGGTCTTTCTAGGAAGCCGATGGCCGCCCGTCGCGCCTTGGGCGCGCTCCTCGTTTTGGTCGCTGCGACGTATCTCGCCGCCGCGCCTCCGCCCGCGCGGGCCGGGAACGACATGCTCCTCTCGGTGGGGCCGATGGAGCGCCTCGCGGGGGCGATCTGCGTGAGCTACCGGGCCGACCGGCCGCTGACCCCGCAGCTCGAGGAAGTCCTGATGCAGGGCATGCCGGCGACCGTCAGTTTCGAGGTGGGCCTCTGGAAACACCGCAGCCTGTGGTTCGACAAGCTCGTGGTGGCGATGAAGAGCGAACACAAGGTGGTCTACGACGAGTGGGCCAAGTCGTTCCGCGTCCGATCCGGCGTGAATCCGCCGAGGAGCCGGGTCGCGGCCGATCTGGATTCCCTGCGGACGCTTCTCTTCACCGCGCACCGGATCCCGGTCGCCGCGGAGACCGCGCTCGATTCGACGGGGACCTATTACGTCTCGGTGCGGATCACGATCCGGCCGGTCGAGGTCGAGGACCTGGGAGAGATCGAGAGCTGGCTCGCGGGCGAATCGCCGGGCCGGGAGCGCGGGCTTCCCAGCTACCTGCTGGGGCTCGCGGTCAATCTGTCGGGACTGGGAGAACGAACCGCCCTCGAACGAAGCGAGCGGTTCACCCCGGCGGACCTTGAGTCCGCCGGAGCACCGCTCGATCGGTAGGGAGTTCTAGGCTTCGCCCGCTACGGCGCGTCTGACGTGCCGTCGGGCGGCGGCGCCGTGGAGGAAGGGGGCGGCGCGGCGGCTGAAGGCGGCGTCTCGGATGCGGGCGCTTCCTGCACCGGGCGCGCGCGCCTCGAAGGCGGCCACCACTGAGATCCGCCGGACCACGAGATGCGGGCCCCGATTCCGAACCGCGTGAGGATCATCGCGCCGAATCCCGCCGTCGTCACGATCGCGGCCAAGGCCCCCGAAGCGATTCCCAGCGCGATCGCGATCGGGTGGAAGACCAGCATGCCGACCAGCTGGAGCAGATGGCCCACGAAACTCAGCACGAAGAGCAGCGCCATGCCCACCAGGATAGCGACGATCGGCTTCCCCGCGCGCGGCGTGTCCCGGCCGAGAATCCGCTGGCCCAGGAACATCGCGCCGTTCAGGAATCCGATGAAGATCGCCACCATCGACCCCACGCAGATCGCGATGATGCCCAGGACCAGGGCGATCGCGAGCAGGATCGCGAGCGGAATCCCGATGATCGTGATCGCGAGGATCACGATCGCGATGACGCTGACCAGGATCAGCATGATGATTCCGGTGGGGACCGCGATGACCATGGCGGCCCATCCCAGAAGACCCCACAGGAACGACTTCCCAAACCGATCCGTCATTGTCTGGACCGCGAGAAGCATCCGCTCCCGCATGAGGAGCAGCGCAAGCCACGCGAAGAACAGCGTGAGCAAAAGCTGGACGATGCACTTGAGGAGCCAGATCCCGGTTCCGACGGCTCCAAAGAGGCCGACGGTCGGCCAGAAGTGCTCGCTGTTCGCCGACGGAATGTTGCCCAGGGAGACGTTGCTCCCCGCGACCGAGCCGGAGTCGCTGGTCGTGACGCCCCCGCCCATCGAGACGGCGTCGCCCTCGACGACTCCCTTCCCTTTGACGTGGACGGCTCCGCCCACGGACACGCAGTCGCCCTTCACGCGGCCGAGCACGGTCACCGATCCGCCGATCGCGACCACGTCTCCGTCGATCACCTTGCCCTCGGGGATCGTGATGTCCTCCCCGAACCGGACGAGATTGTTGTCGCTGTTGTCGTATTTGAGCTCCAGATCCGGCGGCTCGGGAGGCTCCGGCGTATCGGGCTTGTCGAGCTTGTCGAGCTTGGCCTGCTTCCGCTCCGCCTCTTTGATCTCGCGCTCCACCTTCCGGCGGATCCGCTCCTGATCCGCGGCGCTGGTGGACGACGTTCCGCCCTCCTCGACCACGCGCACCCGGAACCCCCCGTCGCTCGTCGTATCGGGCGGCGTCGTGCCGGTCGACGACTTGGTCTGACCGGCCGCTCTCCCCGCCGAGAGGGCCAGGAAGGTCCCAAGCATGAGGAGCATCAGCGCCCCAATCGCAATCGGCGCAGTCCGCGCCCATGTCTTACAAAGAGAGGCACGCATGGCCGACACCTCCTTGATGGGTGCGGGAAGGCCGCAGCGTGAAGTAGAGCGCGACCCCCAGTGTGAACGCGACGGCCACCACCACCTGCGCTTCCGTCGTGCGCATCGTGAGCAGCGCGGCTCGTGGAAGAGCTCCCAGCGCCGAGACGGCCAACAAGAGTTGCTTCGCGATGGGCTGGTAGAACGTCACGTCGACGGCCAGCCGCTTGGTAACCGACACGACCGCGTTGATCACCGTCTGGCACAGGAGCCAGGGCCACGTCGCGGGGTCGGGAAGATGGAACGTCCGCGCGATACGCGGGGCGTACGCGATGAGCCCGATGCCCAGGGCGAAGGAAAGCGCTCCCGCCAGGGCGAATCCGCGGGACCAGAACCGCCCGCGCTCCGCCCGCGCGGCCACGGTCTCGAGCACGCGGCTCTCGAGCCACAAGGGTGCTTTGATCTCGGGAAGCCCGGCGAGCGCGGCCGCCACCTCGCGGTACTCGGCGAGTCGAAGCCGGCAACCGGCGCAGGTCTCGAGGTGCGAGTCGACGGCGCGCAAATCCGCCGCGGACAGGGCGCCGTCCACATAGGCGCTCAGCTCCCGCTCGCAGGCCTCGCATGTCCGGTTTGTCTTCACGATCCGCTCCCTCTCGCCAACAATTTCCGTCTCAAGATCTCGTGCGCCCGATGCAACCGCACCTTCACGGTCCCCAGCGGCAAATCCAAAGTTTCCGAAATCTCCTCGTACGCCAATTCCTCCTTGTACCGGAGGAACAGAATCGCCTGATAGTGCTCCGGCATCTCCCGCACCAGCGCGTCGAACCTCGCGTCCGACCGGTCGATCCGAAGCCCCTCTTCGGGACCGGGCCCCGGGTCCGCGGGGTCGATCGGCGGCCCGTCCTCGTCGGCCAGATCCTCCAGCGAGACGGGGCGCCGCTTCCGCCGGCGGATCACGTCGAGCGCCAGGTTCGACGCGATCTTGAACAGCCAGGTCCGGAAGGGCCGCGCCCGGTCGTACGTCGAGAGCGACCGAAGCACCCGGATGAACGTCTCCTGGGCGACCTCCGCCGCGTCGTCCGCGTTGCCGGTGATCCGCCAGGCGAGGTTCACGACCGCGCTCTGATAGCTCCGGACCAACTCGCGGTACGCGCGCTCGTCGCGCGCGAGACACCGCCGGATCAGCTCCCGTTCGTCGGCTTGCATCCTATGCCCGGCTCCCGGGGACCTTCACGCTCTCTACGTTCAAGCTGGCGGCCAAGTTTCGTCGATTCCCCGGGCTCCAAGCGCCGGGCCGACGGCGAGGAACCGCAGGGTCGGCTCGGGCGCGGACCGTAGGCGCGCAATCCGGCTCCAGTCAAGGCTTTTCCCTTGACTCCCCGCGCGGGCAAGCCCTAGCGTGCGTTGCCACTATGACGGAAATAGAATCGGTTTTCGCGCGCGAGATCCTCGACTCCAGGGGGAACCCGACCCTCGAGGTCGAGGTCGCCCTTCTCGGCGGTTCCATTGGCCGGGCGGCGGTTCCGTCCGGCGCCTCGACCGGCTCCCGGGAAGCGCTGGAGCTGCGCGACGGCGACGCCAAGCGCTACCTGGGCAAGGGAGTCACCCGCGCAGCGGCCAACGTCAACGAGACGATCTCCGGCCACCTGGTCGGCGAGGACGCTGCGGACCAGGCGGCCATCGACAAGCTGCTGATCGACCTCGACGGCACGCCCTCCAAGAAGAATCTCGGCGCGAACGCGATCCTCGGCGTCTCCATGGCCTGCGCCAAGGCGGCGGCGGACGCCCACGCGCTTCCGCTCTATCGCTACCTGGGCGGCGCCAACGCGAAGACGCTCCCCGTGCCGCTCATGAACGTGGTGAACGGCGGAGCCCACGCGGACAACAACCTCGACATTCAGGAATTCATGATCGTGCCGGTGGGGATGTCGCGCTTCTCCGAAGCGCTGCGCGCCGGCGTCGAGGTGTTTCATACGCTGAAGAAGTTGCTGAAAGAGAAAGGGCTTGTCACCGCCGTCGGCGACGAGGGCGGCTTCGCGCCCAATCTCGGGAATAACGCCGAGGCGCTCGACTACCTGATGCGCGCCATCGAGAAGGCGGGCTACCGGCCGGGCGACGACGTGGCGCTCGCGCTGGACGTGGCGGCGTCCGAGCTCTACGAAGGCGGGACGTACGGCTTCGACGGCAAGAAGGGGCTCGATTCGGGAGCCGTGATTTCCTATTTGAAGGGCCTCGCGTCCCGCTATCCGATCGTCTCGATCGAGGACGGGCTGGCCGAGGCCGACTGGGAGGGCTGGAAGCGGATGACCTCTTCGTTCGCCGGCACGGTGCAACTGGTCGGCGACGACGTCTTCGTGACCAACCCGGAAATCCTCCGCCGCGGCATTCAGGACGGGATCGCGAATTCGATCCTGATCAAGCTGAACCAGATCGGAACGATGACCGAGACGCTCGACGCGATCGAGATGGCGAAGCGGGCCGGATACACCACGGTCATCTCGCACCGCTCCGGTGAGACCGAGGACACGACGATCGCCGACCTCTCGGTCGCGGTGAACGCGGGTCAGATCAAGACGGGGTCGCTCTCGCGGAGTGACCGCACTGCGAAATACAACCAATTGCTTCGAATCGAGGAGATGCTCGCGGACGAGGCCGTGTATCCGGGCGCGGCCGCGTTCAAGCGCTCGCGGGAGGCCGTGGAGTCCTAGCGCGGCCGGGGGAGGTGGGGGAGTCATGATGCGATCGCCGTATCAAAGTCCAAAGAAGCCGCCCGAACAGCGTTTTCTGCGCCGCCGCCCGGCGGAAGGCGGGAAGAAGCACCGGCTCCTCCTCGCGGGCGTCGGGGTGGTTGTGGCCTACCTGGCGTACACGTTCGTCCTGAGCGACACGGGACTGCTGAGAATCACCGCTCTTCGGAAAGAGAACGAGACCCTGCGCCGCCAGAAGGTGGACCTGGCCGTTCGCGTGAACGACCTCGAGACGCGCCGGAAGCAGCAGGCCAACGACCCGCTGCTGGAAGAGCGCGTCGCGCGCGAGCGCTTTCATCTCGTGAAGAAGGACGAGCTCCTCTACCGGTACTCCGCCGGCGGAGACTCCGCGCGCTAGCCCGGTAGCTTCATCCGGCGCAGGATGTCGCTGAACCTCGGGTCGGACCGCAAGGCATCCAGCCTCGGCGCCACCTTGATCCACACCATCCCGCGGTCGCGCGAAGCGAACGCCTGCTCCAGGTTCTCAAAGGCTTTCTCCGTGTCCCCCATCCCGACGTGGATCGCCGCCATCGTGTACGGAGACACGTATCGCGTCTTTGACTGCTCCATGAGCTCGTTGACCAGGTGCTTCG
The DNA here is from genome assembly GCA_963740415.1 of Candidatus Eiseniibacteriota bacterium. Classification (GTDB taxonomy): domain Bacteria; phylum Eisenbacteria; class RBG-16-71-46; order SZUA-252; family SZUA-252; genus WS-9. The sequence goes on along the minus strand of CAVUEC010000013.1, from coordinate 387,802 downwards.
CTTCATCCGGCCGGCCGGACACCGCGTAGGCATGAGCCAGGAGCCCGGTCGCGGTGAGATCTCCCGGAGAGAGCGATCCAGCTTTCATGAACGCGTCGATCGCCTCGTTCCACATTCCCTTCTCTTCGTACGCGCCACCGAGGTTTCGAAGCGCGGGCGCGAAGGTGGGATCCAGCTCGAGCGTCCGCTTCTGCTGCGCGATCGCATCGTCGTAACGCCGCGCGTAGAAGTAGCAGACCGCCACGCTCATGTTGATCGTCAGCGACAGGGGCTCGAGCGAGTGGGCGCGCTGTATGGACGCGATCGCCTCCTCCGAGCGACCCATGGCGGACAGGAAATCGCTGTACCAGTGATAGGCGTCCGCGGAGTTCGGGTCGAGGGCGAGGGCGCGACGGTACTCCGCCTCGGCGCGCGGCCAATCCCAACTGTGGGTGAAGAGCACCCCGCCGAGCGCCGTGTGGGCCTCGGGGAGCGCGGGGTCCAGCTCCAGGGCGCGCGCCGCGGCGGTCGCGGCCTGCGAGAAGGCCTCGGAGGGAGCGATGAAATTGTAGGTCCCCATCGTGTCGTACGCGCGGGCCAGGCCGGCGTAGGCCGCCGCGTACTGCGGATCCCTTTGGATCGCCTGATGGAAGTACTCGATGCCCTTCCGCGTCTCGGCGCTCGTCCGTCGGTTCCAGTGATGACGGCCGCGCAGGTATAGCTCGTACGCCTCCGGATCGACGCGGCGCTCCTGTTTGAGCCGCGCCTGCTCCTCCCCGCTCAGCTGGACCCGGACCTCGTCGGCGATCGCGCGCGCTACCTCTCCCTGGAGCGCAAGCACGTCGCTCAGGTCGCGCTCGTAGCTCTGGGCCCAGAGGTGCCGGTCGGTGGCCGCCTCGATCAGCTGCGCGGTGATGCGCACGCGGTTTCCAAAGCGCGCCACGGTTCCCTCTACGACCGAGTCTACTTGAAGCGCGCGCGCGATTTCCGGGAGTGGCTTCCGCACGCCCTTGAACTGCATGGCCGACGTGCGCGACACGACCCGGAGCGCGCGGATCTGGGCGAGGTTCGTGATCAGGGCCTCGGTCATCCCGTCCGCGAAATACTCCTGCTCCGGATCGTGGGACAGGTTCTCGAGCGGCAAAACGACGATCGACTCGATTCGTCCCCCCGGGATCGAGGCGAACGGCGCTGACGCGGACGGGGGCACCGCCGCGGACGCGGCGCGCGCCATCCCGGCTCCGCAGCGCCGCTTCCACGCGCGCCGCGGATTCGGGCCGCTTCTTCGGGTCCTTCTCCAGCATCGACACGATGAGCGCTTCGAGCGCCGGCGTGAGCCGCACGCCGTGCACGCCCGGGCTCGGCGCGGGTCTATGCAAGATTTCGTTCATGAGCGCGGTCGACACCGTCGCGGCGAACGGTCTTCGCCCCGTCGCCATCTCGAAGAGGATGACCCCCAGCGAATAGATGTCGCTGCGCTCGTCCACCTCCCGGCCCAGGATCTGCTCGGGGGACATGTACGGAACCGTCCCCACGAGGCGGCCCGGAGTCGGCGACGCTTCGGGTCTCGGTGTGCGCCGCGGCGCTCGGGCAGAGGAGCGCGAGACCGAAGTCGAGCAGCTTGATCTGACCGCGCGAGGTCAGGATCACGTTGCCCGGCTTGAGATCGCGGTGGATGACGCCCTGCTCGTGGGCGGCGGCCAGGGCGGCCGCGATCTGGGCGCCCACCTCGGCCAGGCGGCTCTCGGGAAGGGGCCCCGACCGCAGAAGATCCTCGAGGCGCTGCCCGTCGACGAACTCCATGACCAGGAAGTCCGTCCCGTTCTGGTTGTCGAAGTCGAAGACCGTGCTGATCCCGGGGTGGTTGAGGAGCGAGAGGGCGTGCGCCTCCTGGCGGAAGCGCTTCCGGGTGGACTCGTCGCTCCCGGATCCGGCGTTCAGGACCTTGAGCGCGACGTCGCGGCCCAGGTGCTCGTCGCGGGCGCGATAGACGACGCCCATGCCGCCCTTGCCGATCTCTTCGAGAAGTTGGTATCGGGAAATGCGCTGCAACTTCAAGATCCTGCCCCCCGACGCGCGGCCCCGCCGGAGCCGCTCCGGCTCATCCCTATTAAGATGCGCGGCGCGGCCGATCGGCGTCGCGAAGTGCGTCGAGCGCGCGATCACGCCCCCGGAGCGGGGAGAAGGCCCTTTACAAACCGGAAGTGATGGGAGAATATCACGCTGCGGGGTGGAGCAGCCTGGTAGCTCGTCGGGCTCATAACCCGAAGGTCAGAGGTTCAAATCCTCTCCCCGCAACCAATAAAATCAAAGGGGTTAGGGATCGCTCCCTAACCCCTGATTTTTGTCGCCAATTTCGCGATCGAGCCGCTACTTGGACGCTCCCGGACTCGCGGCGGCCGGGGCCGCAACCGAGCCCTTCGATTGGGCCAGCTCGGCCAGGTAGCTCTCCACCGACTTGCCTTCCCGGTCCCTGAGCCCGGCGCAGTCGTTTCCGCCCTCCAGCACCCGTTCGAGCTCGGGAGCCATGCCCGGCGCGGAATGCTCCGGCGCCGAGAAGAACGCCTTGCGCCCTCGCGAGCATCTCGCGATCACAGCTCGCCCCGAAGTACGGCATGTAGATCATGTACGCGGGAGGAAGCTTCTTCACGAACACGTCGTAGTTCTGGACGAGCCAATCGAACACTTCCTTCTCCTGTCCGATCGTCGAGCCGACCGCGGACGGAATCGAGAAGAGCTCGTTCGGCCGAAGCGGACCCGACAGCGTGTAGGCGAGCGCCTGCGTGCGAAGCTTCTGATCCCGGAAGCTTCCGATCCCGTCCAGGTAGTTGTCCCGGTCGGTCGGGAACGTGGTCGTCTCAAACCGGTGCTGATAATCGGCAAAGAGCGTCGCGTCACCGCGAATCGCGGAGAGGACCACCGCCTGGCGCACCAGCGAGGGATCGACCGAGTTCCGGTCCGCGAAGAACGATTTGCCGAGCCGTTCGGCCACGGATCGTGCCTCGTCGTCGCGACCCTCGTCGGCCAGCCACCCGAGCAGGGCCGGGCGGAGCAGCGAGACGGACTCCTCTTCCCCGGTGGTGCGCTCGTATCCGTACCGCTTCGCCGCCGGGCCGAGAACCCGGCGAACGTAGTTGGCGAAGTTCGCCTCCAGCGCGGGCGTCACGAACGAGCCCTTCACGGTCCCGAGCGCCGTCGTGACCGCGCGCGTGACCTCGGGCCGCGGGTCATTCGCGTAGGCGAGGAGGAGGCGGCAAAAGTCGTCACCGTGAATGGCGCCCGCGTCCAGAAGAGAGCTCAGGTTCAGGATCAGGCCGATCCGCTCGACGGGCGTCAGGGTCTCGGGCGGGACGCCGGCGAGAGTCTGGAGATCCGTGCGGATCGACGCTCCATCGGTAGTATCCGCGGGAGCCGGCGTTCGGATAGATCCACGCCGGATTCTTGCCCGCGAGGTCTGGGAGCGTGACGGTCGCGGTCGCGTCGGAGAGGAGCAGCGAATACGTCTTCACCGCCGACCCGTCCGAGTACTTGAGCGTGATCGGAATCTGCCAGAGCTGGGGCGTGGGCGGCGTCGCGCCGTAGTTGAGAGCGCGGCGCTGCGACAGGCGGACCTGCCCGTTACCCAGGCTCTCCACCCGCACGAGCGGGATGCCCGGCTGATCGATGAACGTGGCCATGGACGCGCGGATGTCTTTCCCAGAGGCCTTGGAGAGCGCCTCCCAGAGATCGCCTGCCGTCGCGGTGCTCCACTGGTGGGCCTTCAGGTAGTCGAGGACGCCCTTACGAAACGTCTCCGGGCCCATCCACTGCTCGAACATCGCGAGCGTCGCCTGTCCCTTCTTGTAGGTGAGAGGGTCGGCCGCCGAGAGAATATTGGTGTAGGAATCGACCGGCTGGCGGATGGACCGCGTGGCGAGCTGGGTGTCGCGGAACATCGCGCCCTGAAGCTCGAAGAGCGCGGTCACCTCGACCTGGAGATTCGGGTAGGTCTCCTCCGCGATCTTGTTCCCCATCCACTCGGCGAACGACTCGTTGAGCCAGAGGTCGTCCCACCACTTCATCGTGACCATGTCGCCGAACCACATGTGGGCCAGCTCGTGCGCCGTGAACTGGCTGAGCGTCCGGCGCTGAGAGACGCTCATCGTGCTGGGATCGTAGAGGAGGAAACGGTCGCCGTAGGTGATGGCGCCCGGATTCTCCATCGCGCCCGGCGTGAACTCGGGGACCGCGATGAGATCGAGCTTCTCGTAGGGATAGGGCTGGCCAAAGTACTTCTCGAGCGCGGCCAGGATCGGAGGCAGCACCTTCTTCGCCTCGCCCGCCAGCGCGGCGCTTCCCTTCGGCGTCACGATGCGGGACGGAATCGAGGTCCCGGGGACCGGCACGAAGTCGAACGGGCCGATCGCGATGCAGAGGAGATACGAGGGGAGCGGCTTGGTGCGCCGGAACACGACCGTCTTCTGGGCGCCGGTCGCCGTCTGCCGCTCGATCGGCGTGTTGGTCACCGTCTCGTCCGCCTTGGGAACCGTGAGCGTGATCTGATACGGGAACTTGAACGAGGGCTCGTCCCAGCACGGGAAGGCGAGCCTCGCGTCGCAGGCCTCGAACTGCGTGAAGCAATAGGCGTGTCCCCCGCTCTCCAGGCGGTAGAGGCTGGTGGCGCGCTGGTCGAACTCGTTCGAGAAGTTGATCTCGAGGGTGTACGCGCCCGGTTTGATCTGGGTCGCCGAGACCGCGGTGATCAGCCCCTGCTCGCCTTCCTGAATCTGGAGCGCGCGTTCCCCGGACTTCGCCTTGAGGATCACCTTGGTGAGCTTCATCTCCTGCGCGTGAAACTGAATCGTGGCCGTCGGCTGGGACACCGTGAGATCGATCCGGGCCGAGCCCGTGTAGTCCATCTTCGCCGGATCGAGGTTCAGGTGGATGGCCTCGAACGTGGGCTGGACGTCGGTCGGGAGCCGGCCGGCCGAGGGCTCGGCGAGCGCGGGTGTCGCGCACCAGGCAGCCGAGGACGAGCAGGGCGATCGCGATTCGGGATGCGGACGCAGCGGTCATGGGGTCTCCCTGGGACGTTGAGGGCGTTGGATCGCCGATCGGTCGCCGGCGACGCGAGTACCTTATAGGGTTGATCCGAAACAGTGCTTCTGTCAAAATACGCGTCACGTGGGACGGTGTTCGGGAGTGTGGCAGAAGGCTCCCGTTCGTGCACGTCCGAGCTCGGCCAGATCAGCACCCCCAGCAGACCTGCCGCACCCAGACGTGGCCAACATCACTTGTGTGGGAGGATCCAAGGCCATGTTCCAGATCAAGTTAGGACGTAGTCTGCCGCGCCACATTCGCTCCGTTGCCCTGGCTGCAGCCTGCCTCATCGTCGCGGCCGGGTGCAGCAGCGACAACGCCAAGAACATCGCCGGAGCCGGGAACGGGACGGTCCCCATGACCCTGAAGGCCATCGGGCTCGGGACCGCAAGCGGCAGACAGCCCGCGGCGATGGCCCGGTCGATCGGCGCGTCCTTCGCCTCGACCACGGACGACACGATCCCGGTCACCTTCACGAAGGCGCTCCTGGTCGTGCATGACATTCGCTTCCACATGATCTCCAGCGGCGAGACCGATTCCACCGGCGGCGGGACCGATACCACCGCCACTCCGCACTCCCTGGACGAAGCCTACGCGCAGGAAGTGGAGAACCACGGCTGGGGCCACCACGGCGGCGACGGGGACGAAGACTCCGTTGTGAACATCCGATTCGTCGGGCCTTTCGTGGTCGACCTGCTCAGCCAGACGGCCGACAGCCTGGACACCCAGATCGTGGAGCCCGGTACCTACAAGAACACCATGGGACACATCCGGCCCCTCCTCGCCGACGACTGGAACGCCTCTTCGTTTGAGTATCTGATCGGCGGAACGGTTTACTTGCAGGGGACGGTGGACGGCCCCGGCGGGGACACGTTCACGTACCGGGCCAAGATCTATCACGTCTTCAAGATCAAGGGCGAGTTCGTGGTGGAGGCGCCAACGCCGGCCACGGCGTTCATCACGTTCGACATTTCGCAGTGGCTGCGCGGGCCGGGCGGGAGGTTCCTCGATCCCCGCGACGGCGAGAACGGCCTGCCGATCCGCAATGCGATCATCCGCTCCCTCAAGATGGGAATGGATCGGAATCACAATGGGCACTGCGACCGCGACGAGATGCACGGGGAAGACGACTAGTATCGCCGAGGGAAGCAACGGGGGGCGGATCGCCCTCTGAGACTGCGGTAGGATAGGGGGCGGTGAGCCCTCACAATCCGATCGTACTGTTCTTAATCTTCGTGCTGCTGTTGCTCGCGCCGCTCTGGATGCTCGGCTGTTAGCCGGGCGCCCGAGCGGCGCGCTGCGTTTAGGGACGGGAGCGGCGTGACCGCACTCGGAGCGCGGCCTCCCGCGGACTACTCCCCGACCTCCACCCACGTCCCGGTTTGGTCGCTCTTCCGGGCCGCGTCGAGCACCTTCTGGACTTCCACCGCCTCCGCAAACGTGGGCGAGGCGGGCTTGCCCTCGCGGATCGCGTCGCGGAGGAGGGCCAGCTTGACGCGGAACGGCGCCAGGAGGGCCATCTCGGGCGTGGGCTCGAGCCTAAGGTCCGCGGGGACGGGAAGCTCTTCGAATCCCCCTTCCGGATTCGGCCTACCGATCTTGTTCCCGCCCACGACAACGAAAACGTCCTCGGAGCCGATCGCCTCGTAGTATTCCTGGCGCACCTTGGATCCGCCGAAGAGATCGATGACCCCAGTGGCCCCGCTCTCGAATTCGAGTAGCAGTGTGTAGCAGTCCTCCGCGGTGATCGCCCTGTGGGCCGCGCTCACCCCAGGCGCGCTCGGCGCGAGGAGGCGAAGCCTGCCGAACACGCGCCGGATCGGCCCACCCCAGAGGAGAATCTGATCCACGTCGTGAGAGCCAAGCGCGCCGAGAAAGCCGCCGCCCCGCTCCTTCTCGGTGAGCCAGGTGAGTCGCCGCTCCGGTGACCTCGCCCATCCGGGCAGCCGCGTCCGCATCACCAGATGCTCCACCCGCCCCAACTTCCCATCGGCGATCCACTGGGTCAGCGCGGCCCGGCCGGGCTGGTGCCGGAATTCGTGGTTCACGATCGCGACCACCCCCTGCGACTTCGCGAGCGCCGCCAGCTCCTTCGCCTGCGCCACGTTCAGCGCGAACGGTTTCTCCAAGATTACGTGCCGGCGCTTCTCGAGCGCCGCGCGGGCCATCGGATAGTGGAGATCGACCGGCGTGACCACCGCGACGAGGTCCGCGTCGACCTCCTCGAGCATCTTCTTCCAGTCGTCCGTTGCGTAGGGAATCCCATGTGCCTGCGCGGCTTGTTGCGCCCGCTCGAGCCGGGCGCTGGCCACTCCGACGAGGCGAAACGAGGGGTCTGAGGCAAAGCCGGGGGCGTGCACCAGGCCGCCGAAACCGGTGCCTAGGAGGAGGACGCGGATTGGATCCGGGGCGGGCATGGCCGCGCATCCTAGCAGAAGGGAGCCTCGGGCGCTGGTAAGATGGGGCGATGTATCCGAATTCGCCTCGATCCATCGTCGTCGTCGGCGGAGGGTGGAGCGGCACGCTCGTGGCAGCGCACGTCCTCTCCCAGGCGCGCGCGCCGGTTCAGGTGTCCGTGATCGACCCCTCTCAACGCATCGGGGAAGGCGTCGCGTACCGCACGCGTCATCCGGAGCACTTCCTGAACGTGCGCGTGAAAGTGATGAGCGGCGTCGCCGGCGATCCGGACCATCTCGCACGGTGGCTCTCGGGCCCGGGGCGCGAGGCCGCCGCGCGATGGAAGGCGGCCGCGGACCCGGAAGCGTTTCTCCCGCGAGGGCTCTACGCGGAATACATCCACTCGGTGCTCGAGGACGCCGTGACGGCGGGCCGGGCGACCGGCTCAACGCTCCACCACGTGCGGGACACCGCGACCGGCGTCGCGCGGGTCCCGGGCGGCGCCGCGGTTCATCTCAAGGGGGGAGGAACCGTCGAGGGCTCACGCGTCGTGCTCGCGCTCGGGAATCCGCTTCCGCCCCACCCGACGGCGGCCCAGGACGCGTTCTACGGAACGGACGCCTACGTCCACGATCCGTGGTCGGACGGCGCCCTCGGCGGAATGGACGCCGATTCTTCCGTTCTCATCGTCGGATGCGGGCTCACGATGATCGACGTGGCGGTGTCCCTCGCGCGCTCGGGCCACCGGGGACCGATAACGGCGGTCTCCCGCCGGGGCCTTGTGGGCCATCCCAACGCGCCGCGATCCACCGCCGCGTGGTCGATCGAGTACGCCTCGCTTCCGCGGACCATGCGCGCGCTGGTTCGGATGATGCGCGAGGAGGCGGAGCGCGCCGCGGCCCGGGGCGTGGACTGGCGCTCGGTCGTCGACTCGCTCCGGCCGCACTCGCAGCGTCTCTGGCGGGATCTGCCGCCCGAGGAACAGCGGAGATTCCTGCTTCACGTGCGCGCCTACTGGGAAATCCATCGCCATAGGACCGCGCCCGGCAACATGGTGGACATCGACGCGATGCGCGCGAGCGGCCGGCTGATCGTCCGCGCGGGGAGGATTCAAGATTTTCGGCGATCGGGCCCGGCCGTGGACGTCTCGATTCTCCCCCGCGGCCGGTCCGCCGCGGAAACGATCCGGGTCGCGCGCGTCATCAACGCGACGGGCCCGGAGGGGGATTTCGGGAAGATCGAGTCTCCACTGGTGCAAAGCCTGATGCGCGAAGGTTGGGTGCGGCCCGGACCGCACGGCTTTGGCCTCGACGCGACGCCCGAGGGCCTTCTCCTCGACGCGAAGGGCGTGCCGTCTCCCTTCCTGGTCACCCTCGGCCCGCCGCTCCGCGGAGTCCTCTGGGAAACGCTCGCGGTGCCGGAAATTCGCGAGCAGGCCGCGGCGATGGCCGCGCGGTTTCTCGCGGAATGACGCCTCTGCGTCAGGATCGCTTTCTCTGGGGCGTCGCGACCTCCGCCCACCAGATCGAAGGAGGCAACGACCGGAACGACTGGTCGCGCTGGGAGGCGATCCCCGGAAAAATACGAGGCGACGCGCGCTCCGGCGTGGCGTGCGGGAGCTGGGACCGTTGGGAAGAGGACCTGGACCTCATTCGCGAACTCGGCCTCAACGCGTACCGCTTGTCGCTGGAGTGGAGCCGAATCGAGCCAGAGGAAGGGCGCTTCGACGAAGCCGCGATCGGGCGGTACCGCGCGATTCTGGAGGGCTGCCGCGCGCGCGGGATCGACCCTCTCCTCACGCTCCACCATTTCACGAATCCTGCGTGGTTCGCGGATCGCGGCGGATGGGAAGAGCTCGCCAACCTCGCGTACTTCGAGCGCTACGCGCGCCTCGCCGGAGAGCGCTACGGGGATCTCGTGGACCGGTGGATCACCGTGAACGAGCCGGAGGTCCTCGGATTCTACGGATACGACGCCGGGATCTTCCCTCCCGGGCTGCACGACCGCTCGCGCGCGCTCGCGGTCATCGCGAACCTGCTCGAGGCCCACGGCCTCGCGTCGCGCGCGCTTCGGGAGACGGACCGCGTCGACGCCGACGGCGACGGAGCGGCGGCCCTGATCGGCGCGGCGAAGCATTGGGTGCTCCTCGAGCCGCGAACGCGCTGGTCCCCCATCGACCGCTTCGCCGCCGCCGTCCAGCATCGCGTTTTCAACCAGGCCGTCGTGCGCGCGCTGGCGGGCGGTCCCATCGAGCTTTCGATTCCGGGCGCCAAGCCGGTCCGGAGAACCGTGGACTCGCTTTCAGGATCCTCGGATTTTCTCGGCGTGAACTACTACACCCGTTGGATGGTCTCGCTCCTTGGCCGGCGAGCCCCGATCGGCGCGCCGCGGCTCCGCGGTCAACGACCTGGGCTGGGAGATCTATCCCGAGGGCCTGGAGCGCGCGCTGCGCGAGTGCGCGGAATACGGATTGCCGATGATCGTGACGGAGAACGGCATCGCGGACGCGGCCGATCGGTGGCGGCCCGACTTCATCCGGGCCAGCCTCGCCGCGGTCGACCGCGCGAAGTCCTCCGGGACCGACGTCCGCGGCTACTTCCACTGGTCCCTGATGGACAACTTCGAATGGATGGAAGGCTACGAAGGACGCTTCGGTCTCTTCGTGGTCGATTTCGACCACGCGGGGACTCCGCGAAGGCCCCGGACCTCCGCGAGGATTTATGCAGAGCAGGTGGCGATGCGCACGACCCGTCCCATGGCCGGCCCCGGCCAACCACATAAGTAATTTATTTATATATAGTTAACCTGGATTTCGGCGTGCTGAAATGGCACGCCGGTTGCAGTTTTCCGGGGCGTGATTCGAGGCCGAGCCTCCTTTCCGGGGCGGCCACGGAAGGAGGATCACGCCATGAAACGTGGGGAGCTATGGGTGGTCGCCGCCCTCGTCGCGCTGCTGAGCTGGGTCCCGTCCCGGGGCGCCGCCGAAACGAACGTGGAAGCCCGCGTTCGTGTGGGCGATCCGTACCGGGGAGCTTCGCTTGAATTCAATGAGGAGCCCGCGGTCGTGCTGGTCCCGACGACCAAGGTCTACTATGTCCGCGATCGCGAGTGCGATCTCTACCGCTACGGGCGCTACTGGTATTTCGTGGAAAACGAGCGGTGGTACCGCTCGCGCACGTGGCAGGGGCCGTTCTTACATCTAAACGCCACGTCGGTTCCGAAATCGGTGCGGACGGTTCCGCTCAACTACCGCCGGCATTGGTACGGGCCGCCACCTCGCGCCGTGGCTCAGGGCTACGTTCGGAAGTAGGCACGGCCGAATCGATTGTCCGCGCGGCAGGCTCAATCCCGATGCCTGCCGCGCGGTTCCACGCGTTCTCGATCCGCGGACCCGCCCAGTGCGCCGCGATCGCCAGCACGAATCCCACGAGGATATCGACCACCCAGTGGTGCCGTAGGTAGACCGTCCCGACAACAAGTCCGACGCAGAAGGGCAGCTGCGCCCAGAAGAACCAGCGCAGGTGCTTCCACGCGAGCAGCAGCGTGAGGAGCGCGATCGCGCAGTGGAGCGAGGGAAACGCGCCCTGGGTGGTGAGGGGCACGGCCGCTACCGCGGCGCGAGAGTAGTCGAGGAACGGCGACCATCCATGGAGCGGAACCGAATAGGCCCACGGAATCGCCAGCCGCGGCGCCGTCGCGGGCCACGCGACGTATCCGATGTACCCAATGAAGAGGCACAACACCACGCTCACCATCGTGTATCGAAATCCCGTTCGATCCCGTTTCAGGTAGAGCAGAAGCCCGAGGAGCGGACCGAGGACGTAGAAGAGCCAATAGCAGAACGTGAAGGAATCGGTGAGAAGCGGGCGGATGAATTGCTCCGCCCACACGCTCGGCTCGACACCGAACAGGCGGACGTCCCACCAGTAAAGTATCGGCGTGATGCTGGGCGCGCCGTAGAAGCGGATCAGGTCGTGGAGGTTGGCGTACACGTTCGCGCAGAAGAGAAACGGCATCGCGTCGCGCGCCAGCTCCCACTGCGGACGGAAGAAGAGGAGCCAGAAGAAGAGCGAGGCGACCCCGAGGAGCGCGATGAGGCGCGTCAGGGAGCTCGGGTAGCCGGCCGCGGGACCGCCGACGTCGGGCGGCACGCCGATCATCCGCGCGAGCGCGTACGCCATGGGAATGAAGATGGCGAACGCGATCGCTTCTTCGGGGCGAAGCCGCGGCGCGCGGCTCGAGGTGGTGGTCCTCGGCGCGCGGCTCGAGGTGGTGTTCATCGGCGGGTGGCGGCCGAAGCCGCCGGAACGCGGGCCGACTTGGAATTTGGATCCGCGGTCTTGGCGCCCGCCGCCGAATCCGGCCCTCCCGCGACCGCTGGGACCGGCGGGACGCGACCCACCTTGACCCGCGCGTCCAGCGCGAGGCACGGCGTGTCCCCCGGGAACGCGAGCACCGGGTTCAGGTCCAGCTCGAGAATCTCCGGCATGTCGATCGCCAGGCGGGACACCCGGTGCAGCACGTCGAGAAGCGAGCTGATATTGGCCGGCGCCGCGCCGCGATAGCCATCGAGCAGCGGAAAGCCGCGGATGCTCCGGATCATTTCGTCGGCGTCGCGGTCGGTGAGCGGCGCCACGCGGACCGAGACGTCGTGCAGGAGCTCCACGGCGACGCCGCCGAGTCCGAAGAGCACCACCGGCCCGAACATGGGATCGCGGGTCATGCCGACGATGGTCTCGATTCCTCCCGCGACCATGCGTTCCACGGTGACGCCCTCGAATCGCGCTCCCGGCTTCGCCTTCGCGAGGCTCGCGCGGATCTCGTCGAACGCGCGCGCCGCCTCCTCCTCCGTCTTGATCCCGAGCTTCACGCCGCCGACGTCCGTCTTGTGGATCACGTCCTGCGACTTGACCTTCAGGACCACCGGGAATCCGACGTTCTTCGCGACCACGGCCGCCTCGCCGCGGTTGGCCGCGGAACGCGCGCCCGCCGACCGGATGCCGTAGGCGGCCATCAGCTCGGCGAGTTCCTCGGGCGGGAGCCATCCCTCTCCGGAGCCCGCGGCGCCGGCCACGGGTGCGCCGGCCGCGGTTACGCCTGCGCTCGGCGCCGTCGAGAGCGCGCGATCGATCACCGCCCGCCCCCTCGCCGCGTTGATCCCCGAGAGCGTGGGAACCTTGCCGGCGGGCGTTCCGCGCCAGACGCCGTAGTGCACCGCGCGCGCCAGCGTCCGCGCGGCCGCCTCGGGAAACGCGTACGACGGGATGTGCCCCTCGTTGAGCGACCGCAGGCTCTCCGGCACGCCGTGAGAGCCCATGAAGCAGGAGAGGATCGGCTTCTTGGAACCCGCGCCCGCGGCGAGAATCGAGCGCGCCACCTCCTGCGCCCCGGTCACGAGAGGCGGCACGAAGATCACGATCACCGCGTCCACGTTCTTGTCCGCGAGCAGGAGCCGGAGCGCCTGCTCGTAGGAGGCCGCGTCCGCCGAGGCGATCATGTCGACGGGGTTCTTCACGCTCGCCTCGGGGGCGAGGAATCCGCGCAGCGCCTTCACGGTTTTCGATTCCAGGGACGGCAGCGACAGTCCATTCGACTCGCACGCGTCCGCCGCCATGATCGCGGGGCCGCCCGCGTTGGTGAGAATCGCCACGCGATTTCCGGTGGGCACGGGCTGATAGGCCAGCAGAAGGGCCGTGTCGAACAGCTCTTCGATGGTGTCGGTGCGGATCACGCCGCTCTGCCGGAAGAGCGCGTCCACCGCGACGTCCGAGCCGGCGAGCGATCCCGTGTGCGACGATGCGGCGCGCGCGCCGCTCTTCGTGCGTCCGCTCTTCACCGCGACGATCGGCTTCTTGCGCGCGACGCGGCGGGCGATCTGCGTGAACTTGGCCGGATTTCCGAAGGACTCCAGATAAAGCAGGATCACATCGGTGCCGGGATCCTGCTCCCAGAACTCGATCAGATCGTTTCCCGAGACGTCGGCCTTGTTTCCAATGCTCACGAATTGGGAAATGCCCAGATCGAGCTGCTTCGCGTGGTCCAGGATGGCGAGGCCCAGCGCCCCGCTCTGGGACGAGAACGCCACCCGGCCGGGGGGCGCCTGGACCGGCGAGAAGGTCGCGTTCATCGATACCGCGGGGTCCGTGTTCAAGATTCCGAGACAGTTGGGGCCCACCAGCCGCATCCCGTGCCGGAGGACCACGGCCCGGAGGTCCTGCTCGCGCTTCTGCCCTTCGGGGCCCGTCTCCTTGAATCCGGCGGAGATCACGACGAGCGCGCGGATGCCCTTGGCACCGCACGCCTCGGCCACCTCCAGCACCTTCGCCGCGGGCACGACGACGATCGCGAGATCCACGGGGCCGGGAATCGAGGCCACGTCGGGATACGCCGCCACCGACTGAATGTGGTCCGCGCTGGGGTTGACCGGATAGACCGGGCCCTGGAAGCCCATCTCGAGCAGGTTATGGAGGATGGCGCCGCCGATCGCGTCGCGGTGGCGCGACGCGCCGATCACGGCGATGGAGCGCGGCCTGAGGAGCGGCTCGATCGATTGCGACACGATATCGGTCAGGCCGGGACGCCGGCCTTCTTGCGGATCGCCTCCACCTGCTTGGCCAAGGCGACGTCCTTGTTGGTGATTCCCTTCTGATCGTGCGTCACGAGCGAGAGCGTGATGTTGGAGTAGCGAACGTCGATGTCCGGATGATGATTGGCGAGTTCCGCCAGATGGGCCACGGCGTTGACGAAGACGACGGCCTCGGGAAACGAGGCGTGGGAGAACGTCTTCTTCAGCATGCCGTCCTGGTGCACCCAACCGGGAAGTTCCTGAACAGCCTCTCGGATCTCGGACTCGGTAAGCTTGGCCATGTCACCCTCCTACCAGCGCCCCAAAAGCCCGGGGTCGGGCATCATCTCCGGCGTCCACTGCTCGGCCATGATCTCCACCTCCGCCGGCTTTCCGGTCACGCGCGTCACGGCTTCCTTGACCTGCGCCACGATCTGCGGAGCGTACGGACAGAACGGCGTGGTGAGAAGCATGCGGACCACGAGCGGCTCGACCGATTGATCGATCTCGCGCACCAAACCGAGCTCGATGATGCTGAGGTGAATCTCCGGATCCACGACCTCTTCGAGGGCGGTTCGAATTTCGGCGTCGGTTGCCATGATCGTTCCTCTCGCTACTCGGGAATGCCGATGAGAAGCTCTTCGCCCTCGACGCGCACCGGATAGCTCTCCACCGGCGTGACCGCCGGGAAGGTGAGCGCGGCGCCGGTCTTGATGCTGAACCTCGCCCCGTGCCTGGGGCAGATCACCTGATCCCCATCCACGTCGCCGTCGGCGAGCGGTCCGCCGTCGTGCGTGCAGATGTCGTCGATGGCGAAGAATCCGTCCGGAAGACGATAGACGGCGATCTTACGCTCTTCCACGTCGAAGACCTCGGCCCGGCCCTGGGGAACGTCTCCCACCCGGCCCACCCGGACGAACCGCGCCGTCACTCCGCTCACTCGCCCTCCCCGTCCTCGTGGGGCCAGCCCTGGATCCCATAGACTCCCACTTTCAGCGTCTTCAGCGCAAGCAGGGCGCATTTGAGCCGCACCGGCCCCAGCTCGATGCCGAGCATCTCCAAGACCTCGTCCTTGCCGATCCGCTTGACCTCTTCCAGCGACTTGCCCCGGATTTCCTCGGTCAGCATGGAGGCCGCCGCCTGGCTGATGGCGCAACCCTTGCCGGAGAATTTGACGTCCGCGATCACGCCGTCCTTGACGCGCAGATCGATCCGGATCTTGTCGCCGCAGAGCGGGTTCGCGTCCTCCGCGCTGATTTCGGGATGGTCGAGCGTGCCGAAATTGCGCGGGGTCTGGTAGTGATCGAGGATGTTCTGGCGGTAGAGGTCGTCGAAGCTCATCGGTGGAAGACTTGCTTGGCCTTGCGAATGCCCTCTCCAAGCCGCTCGACGTCGGAGAGGAGGTTATAGACGTAGAAGCTCGCCCGCGCCGTCGCGGTGAGCCCGAGCTTGGTGTGGAGCGGCATCGCGCAGTGGTGTCCCGCGCGGACGGCGATTCCTTCCGAATCCAGGACCGCGGCCACGTCGTGGGCGTGAATGTCGTCGACCGTGAACGAGACGATCGCGCCGCGCTCGGAGGGCGGCGGGCCGTACATCTTGACCCCGGGGATCGCTCCCAGCACCCGCGCCGCCTCTTCGATCAGCTCCGTGCCGTGCGCGTGGATCGCGTCCATTCCGATCGCGTTCAGGTAGTCGATCGCGGCGCCGAACGCGATGGTGTCCGCGATGTTCATGGTGCCCGCCTCGAACTTGAAGGGCAGGTCGTTCCAGGTGGATCCCTCGAGGCGGACTTCCCGGATCATCTCGCCGCCGCCGAAGAAGGGCGGCATCGCGTCGAGGATCGCCCGCTTTCCGTAGAGCGCGCCGATTCCCGTCGGGGCGAGCATCTTGTGCCCCGAGAGGGCGAGGAAGTCGCAATCGAGCGCGCGCACGTCGACCGGCATGTGGGGCGCGCTCTGCGCGCCGTCCACCATCACGACCGCTCCGGCCGCGTGGGCCTTGCGCGCCACCTCCGCCACCGGGTTGATCGTGCCGAGCACGTTCGAGACGTGGGCCATGGAGAGAAGCTTGACGGGCCCCGAGAGAAGCCGGTCCAGGCCGCTCAGATCCAGGCGTCCTTGGGGATCGACGGGGATGTAGCGGATCGTGGCGCCGCGCTCCTTGGCGAGGATCTGCCATGGAACAAGATTCGAGTGATGCTCCATCTCGGTGAGCACGATGACGTCGCCGGCGTTCACGTTGGCCCGGCCCCACGAGTACGCGACGAGGTTCACCGACTCGGTGGTCCCGCGCGTGAAGATGATCTCCTGGTTGGAGCGCGCGTTCAGGAACTTGGCGACCTTCCCGCGCGCCGCCTCGTAGGCGGCGGTCGCCTCTTCGGCGATCGTGTAGACGCCGCGATGGATGTTCGCGTTGTACGTTCGGTAATAGCGCTCGAGGCTCTGGAGCACCGCCTCCGGCTTCTGGGTGGTGGCGGTGGAGTCGAGATAGATGAGCGGTTTCCCCGAGATCTTCCGCTCGAAGATCGGGAATTCCTTCCGGATCGCGGCGAAGTCGACGCGCCGCTCGGGGGCGACGGCCTTCACGGCTAGACCGCCGCTTTCCGCTCGACGGCCTCGGTCACCAGCGCGCGCAGGGACTCGGCCGGGATGCGCTCCAGCACCGGCTCGAAGAATCCGGCGATGATCAACCGCTCGGCCTCGTTCCGGTTGAGCCCGCGGGCCATGAGGTAGAAGAGCTGCTCGTCGTCCACCTGGCCCACCGTCGCGCCGTGGGTGCAGCGGACGTCGTTCGCCTCGATCTCGAGACTCGGGATCGAGTCGGCCCGCGCCTTGTCGGAGAGAATCAGGTTCCGGTTCGCCTGGTAGGCGTCCGAACGCTGGGCGTTCTTGTGGACCTTGATGAGGCCCTGGTACACGGTGCGCGCGCGGCCGCGAAGAGCGCCCTTGAAGAGCAGGTCGCTCAGCGAATGTCCCACGATGTGATTCTGGAACGTGTGGAAGTCGAAGTGCTGGGTCTCGTTCCCGAAGTAGCAGCCCGAGAACTTGCCCTCGCTTCCCTCGCCGTCCAGGTGCATTTCCATGTCGAGCTTGGTGAGCTTTCCGCCCAGCCCCGCGAACGTCCAGTGGAACCGCGCGTCCCGCGCGATGCGCACGCGCTCGACGCCGAAGTGGTAGACGGTCGGTCCCCAGCGCTGGAGCGTGGCCAGGTGGAGATTTGCGTCCTCGCCCACCATGATCTCGCTCACGCCGACGTTCACGCCGACGCCGGACTCGCCCGGCGAGAAGTAATCCTCGATGACCGTGGCCGAGCTTCCCTTCTCCAGGGCCACCACGACGTGCGGGAAGGTCGCGCTGTCGGGCCGCTCACGCGAAATCAGGATCCGGATGGGGCGAGGCACCGATACGCCCGCCGGGACGTGCACGAAGGCGCCCCCCGCGAGGAGCGCAGTGTTCAGACCCGTGAACCGGCTCTCATCGAATCGGACCGTCTCGCCGAGGTATCGGTCCACCAGGGAAGGGACCCTACGCGCCGCCTCCGCGAGCGGAAGCACCGTGACCCCAAGCTTGGCCAGCTCGGGATCGACCTCGCTCCAAATGATGCTGGAATCAACTTGGATCAGGAGGGCCGAGCGCTCGGAGGCGGGGCCGATTTCCCCGCGAAGCGACGCGGGAAGATCGTCGAGCGACCGGATCGCCGGCGGCGCCGGCGAGATCGCCGCGATCGCGTCCCACTTGAGCCCGCTGATGTCGGTCCGCCGCCAGAGCTCCTCGAGCCGGCGTCGGGAAAGGGCGTCTTCTCGCAATACGCCCATGCCGCCTCGCGGCGGCGTTGAAGAAATTCGGGCTCGCCGGTGAGCGAGGAAATCCGCGCGACGGCGTCTTTCGACAGCGCGCCCATGCGGAGCGGCTCCAGGCCCTGGTCGGGCGCCAAGGTTTCGGTTGGGTTCACGTCTGTTCTCCGATTCGTAATGGAAGCGAGGGATGGACGGTCTAGCCGACCGATCCCTCCATCTGAAGTTGGATCAGCCGGTTCATCTCGACCGCGTACTCCATCGGCAGCTCCTTGATGATCGGCTCGATGAATCCGCTCACGATCATCGCGGCCGCCTCGGCCTCGGGAATTCCGCGGCTCATGAGATAGAAGAGCTGCTCGTCGCCGATCTTGGAGACCGTGGCCTCGTGACCGATCGTCACCTTGTCCTCTTCGATCTCCATGTACGGATACGTGTCCGACCGCGACTGCTCGTCCAGGAGCAACGCGTCGCACCGCACCGTCGACTTGCAGTCCTTGGCGCCCTTGGCCACCTTGATGAGACCGCGGTAGCCGGCGCGGCCGCCGTCCTTGCTGATCGACTTGGAGACGATGCTCGAGGTGGTGTTGGACGCGGCGTGGATCGCCTTGCCGCCGGCGTCCTGGTGCTGGCCCTTCCCGGCGAACGCGATCGAGAGGATCTCGGCGTGCGCGCCGGGCTCCATGAGATACACGCTCGGGTACTTCATCGTGAGCTTGGAGCCGAGATTGGCGTCCACCCACTCCATCGTCGCGTCGCGGTAGGCCGCGGCGCGCTTGGTGACCAGGTTGTAGACGTTGTTCGACCAGTTCTGGATGGTCGTGTACCGGCAGCGGGCGCCCTTCTTGACGATGATCTCGACCACCGCCGAATGAAGCGAATCGCTGGCGTAGATCGGCGCGGTGCAGCCTTCGACGTAATGGACCCACGCGCCCTCGTCCACGATGATGAGCGTCCGCTCGAACTGGCCCATGTTCTGGGCGTTGATGCGGAAGTAGGCCTGAAGCGGCATGTCGATGTGGACGCCCTTCGGCACGTAGATGAACGAGCCGCCGCTCCACACGGCCGTGTTGAGCGCCGCGAACTTGTTGTCGGTCGGCGGAATGAGTGTGCCGAAGTACTCCTTGAATAGCTCCGGGTGCTCGCGCAGCGCGGAGTCGGTGTCCGTGAAGATCACGCCCTGATTCGTGAGGCTCTCCTTGATCTTGTGATAGACGACCTCGGAATCGTACTGGGCGCCGACGCCGGACAGAAACTTCTGCTCCGCCTCGGGAATGCCGAGCTTGTCGAAGGTCCGCTTGATGTCGGCCGGCACGTCGTCCCAGGTCTTTCCCTGCTCGTCCATCGGCTTCAGGTAGTAGAAGATGTTCTGGAAGTCGATCTCGGCCACGTTGCCGCCCCAGAGGGGCAGCTTCTTCTTCTCGAATTCCTTGTACGCCTTGAGGCGGAAGTCGCGCATCCAGGCCGGCTCGCCCTTCATCTCCGAGATCTGAGCCACGACGTCGCTGTCGAGACCCCTGCGCGACTTGAAGATCGGCTTGATGTCGTCGTGGAAACCGAACTTCTCCTTGTAGCCTTCCCGTATGTCGAGCGCCTGCGGCTGCGTCATGGCTTCACTCCTTTTCTATCGCGGCGCGTCACGCCGCCTGCCCCTCGCGGATCCAGTCGTATCCCTGCTTCTCCAGCTCGTGCGCCAGCTCCGGGCCGCCCGACTTCACGATCCGCCCGTCCACGAGCACGTGGACGAATTGCGGCTTGATGTAGTTGAGAATCCGCTGGTAGTGCGTGATCAGAAGCACGCCCAGCTCCGGGCCGGACAGCGCGTTCACGCCCTCGGAGACGATCCGAAGCGCGTCGATGTCGAGACCCGAGTCGGTCTCGTCGAGGATCGCGATCTCCGGGCGAAGGACCGCCATCTGGAGAATCTCGGCGCGCTTCTTCTCGCCGCCCGAGAACCCGTCGTTGATGTATCGGCCCGCGAACGAGTCGTCCATCTTGAGGAGCGCCATCTTCTCCTTCATCAGCGTGCGGAATTCCTTGGGCGGGACCGGTTTCTCCTCGCCCATCTCCTTGCGGCGCGCGTTGAGCGCCATGCGGAGAAAATTCGCGACGCTCACCCCCGGGATCGCGATCGGATACTGGAACGCGAGGAAGAGCCCCTTCCGGGCGCGCTCGTCCGCGCTCAGCTCCAGAACGTCCGCCCCGTTCAGGAGAATCTGCCCGCTCGTGATCTCGTACTTGGGATTTCCCATGAGCGCGTTGGCCAACGTGCTCTTGCCCGAGCCGTTGGGTCCCATCAGCGCGTGAATCTCGCCCTTCCGCACCGCGAGCGTGAGGCCCTTGAGAATCGCCTTCCCGTCGACGGCGACGTGCAGATCTTTGATCTCGAGCGTCGGTTTGGTGCTCATCTCGTCCTTTCCGCTAAAGACTGAAGCTTTCCCCGCAGCCGCACGACTTCTTGACGCGGGGATTCTTGAATTGGATTCCGCTTCCGAGCAGGCCCCGTTCGTAGTCGACGGTGGTGCCGTCGAGGAGTTCCATCGAGCGCGGGTCCACGTAGACGGCCAGGCCGTCGTACTGGACCACGTGGTCGTTGGCGCGCTGCTCGGTCGTGAAGCCCATGAAATAGCTGTAGCCGGAGCACCCGCCCGCCTTGACTCCCAGACGGAGCGCCTGCCCTTCCTGCCCTTCCTTGGTGCGAACCCGCTTCACCCATTCGATCGCCGAAGGCGTCAGGACGATCGTGCGCGACGCCGCCGGGTTCACCGGCGCCGGCTGGGATTGAAGCTCGCTCATGAATCCTCCCCGCTCGCGTGGAGCGGTATCGAGCCCGCCGGAGGCGGGCCGGTATGGAAGCCCGCGACCAGCGCGGGCTCTCCCTTCATGCCGTGATCCACGGGGCAGTGCGGGCAATCGTCGGACGTGGTCCGCGGCGGCCGGCACTGCTGGCACGTGTTTAGATACTCCAGGGACCCTTCCAGCTCCCGTTCCAGCGCGCGATAGCGCTGGATCGCATCACGGGTTTCCGTGAGCCGCTTCTGAAAGATGTCTCGAACCACCGCCATCGCGTCCGGCCCGTATCGCGTGCCGTGCCAGGCCGAGAGGAGGTCCTGGATCTGGTGGAGCGAGAACCCGCTGTCTTGCAGCAGCTCGATCCACCGAATCCGCGTGACCCCGGCCTCGTCATAAAGACGAAAGCCGCCGTGCGAGCGGGCCTTCGGATTCAGGAGGCCCAGCTCTTCATAGAGGCGGATCGCGCGGACCGATTTTCCAGTCCGGCGCGCCAGGTCGCCGACTTTGAGAGGCTTTGGATTCGTCGATTCCATTGGGAGTTACCTCTGCCCTCGTTCGGATCATACCCTCACGCATACGTCAGGGTCTAGAGGATTCATCGGCAGAGCCTAGCGGCTGGGCCAAGTCCCAATTATAAGTGACTGTAGTTACATAGATTAGCCCGTTCATACGTGCGATGATCCTGCCGATGCTTAGGGGATAGGGTCAGGAGCCTAGGGGACGGGCTGAGGCGGGAGGTCAAAAGCCGGTCCCTTGTCCGCTCTTGGAGGTTGCCATGAGGAGTCCGCATCGGTGGGTGTTGTTCGGCGTTTGCTTGGGACTCGGGGTGCTGCTCAGCTATGGGTGTGGGAGTGACGACAAGAATCCAATGAACTCGGGAGGGGGCGGTGGCGCCGACCTGACCCTCAACATCGTCGCCGACATGGGAGCGGGCGCGTTTTCCCCCGACCCCGACACCGTCACGGTGGGGCAAACGGTCTCGTGGAAGAACAACCGCTCCATCACGCACTCATCGACCGCTAACGGGAGCGCATGGACGGTGGACATCCCGGCGGGCGTGACGAGCGCGCCCATCACGATGAGTACCGCAGGCTCGTTCCCGTACCACTGTCGCTTTCACCCCACGATGACCGCGACGCTGGTCGTCATTCCTTAATCTTCCCGCGGCTCCGGGTCTTTCATCTCGGGGGTGCGGTCAGCCACTTCGTTTTGGCGCGCTTCGACGCGATCCTCGTGGCGATGGTTTGGAAGTCGACGACTTGGGGGCTGGCGACTTAGGCCCGGCCCCACGACTTTCCTCCACGGTCGTCCACGTCACGAACGGAAGCAGCCGGCGCACGCCGCCGTGCGTCCCGAGCGGCGACGGTCGTTGCAGGCCGCCGATCGGCGCGACGCGCGGAATTCCCAGAGCGCTGAACGCCGCCGCGAGGCGCGCGCGCTCGGGGCCGCGAGCCTCGAGACCCACCGCCTCGATGAATCCGGCCGCGCCGCGAAGGCCGCGCGCGAGCTCGTCGAATCCGTCGATCGCGTGGACCCGCACCGTTCGGTGCGAGGGGCCGGGCTCAAAGTTCGCGCCGGCCTCCAGCACCACGGTCCACACCGTGGCGCGGGGCGATTCGAGGACCTGAGTGCCTGGCCCGCCGGTGTGCGACCCGGCGGCCGATCCACCGGCGACGGATCCCGCCGCCTCAAACCGGGCCTGCGCGCGGAAGAGCTGCACGCTCGCCGCATCCTTCACCGCGATGGCGCCGCGGGGCAGCAGATGTGCCTGCGACTCGAGCGCCGCCGCGAGCGCCTCCGCGAATTTCGCCGGCGACACCTCACCCCTACGCTCCACGTAGAACGCGTGCGGTGAGAGGCAGCCCTGCTGATCGAAAATCGAGACGTCGAGGGCGGCTCGCGTGGCAAGGCTTCGGAGCGCCGCGTAGCTCAAGGCCCGTCGCTCGACGTAGCCGATGCTCACCTTGGGACCGTGCAGCACGCGGACGGCGTCGCGCGGTGACTGCCGGCCGATGCTCGCCATCGCTTCCTCGCCTCCGAACGCGAGCACCGCGGGGGCAAGCGAGAGCGCGGTTCGATCGAGATCGCTCGTTCCCCCCTTCCACCAGACAACCGCCAGGCACGCGCCCAGCGTCTCGTCGACTTCGGCGATCGTCTTCGCGAGAAGCGGAGCCAATAGCGGCTCCTGGGCTGACGTTTTGGCCAGCAGCGCCGACTTGAGGATCAACGCGGAGTAGATCGGCCAGACGGGAAGCGTCGGGATGTTTCCCGCGTAGATCTGCAGCATCCATTCGGGCCCGTGCGCCCGGCGCGTCATTCCACCCGGTCCGGGCGTGGGCCGGTCGAGCGCTTGGACCGCGCCGATCTCGGATTGAATCCACTTCGTGAGTCCACCGCGCAGGACGGGCTGGAATGCATCGTCGAGCGCTCGTTCGAGCATCGGCGCCGTGAAGCGTCCCGCGCGGGCGAGAGACTCCACCGCCTCGCGGCGCGCCGAGTCCCCCGGATCCAGGAATCGCCGGCTCACCCGGTCGAGAGACTGGATCGTCTTCGCGATGGGCCGCCGCGCCAGATGCTCCTCGCGCGCGGCGCGGAGCGATTCGATCCATCGAAGCAGATCGTCGGGGCCGACCACCGGAAGATGCAGCTCCAGCGCGTCGTGCGGCGGCCCGAAGCGCTGGATCGTGGTCTCGAGTCCCTCTTCAAGGCCGAGTGGCAGGTAGAAGGCGGAGGTCATCGTCGGGCCCCGTGAGCGTCGCCCCGGTCGTGCTGCCCGATGAATTGCTCGAACGCGAGCGAGCAGCCGCGCGGCTCGGCGTCGAGGAGGCGGCCCTCGAGAATCAGGCGGTCGTCCCTGCGGCTTCCGATGTCCTCGGTCTGGATCGCAAGCGGCGTCTCGAAATTCGCCAGGTCGTAGTGAACCAGGATGCCTCGTTCTCCGTCGGGTTGCTCTTCCATGGTTTCGGGATGAAGCACGCGGGTCCGCACCCAGGGCGGTATTTGTTTCCCGGGAAAGGGCGCGCGCTTCTCGTGCGCGGCGACGAGATTGTCATCGTAGAACTGGCTCCCCATCTCGGCCATACCGTACTCGTTGACCAGGTGAGTGGGCGGAATGCCGAGACGCGCGGCGAACGCCGCTTCGACTTCGGCGCGCGCGAATTCGGTCCGCAGCCCCTTCGCGCCGCCGGTGTCCATGGCGCGCGAGCCCGGGGGAAGCGCGAAGCCTCGTTTGGCCGCTGCGAGGCGGTCGAAGTACGCCATGAAGAGGAGCGTCGTGCCGAGAAGGAGCACGGGCGTGCCTTCAGCCTCGGCGCGGGCAAGCACTTGGTCGGCCACGTCCCACTGCGGCTCTCCCCCACGGACGATCCAGCTTCCGCCGCTCGTGAGCTTGTCGACGATGCGATCGACCATGAACCAGAGCGAGGAACGCGGAGCCTCCGCGCGGGTTGGACCAAATACGATCGCCGGAAGCCGCGCCTCGTCGGGAAGAAGATGCGATTCGAAGCTGTCGAGGAGCGAAGCTTCGTAGAGATCCGTCGAGGCGAGCCGCACGCGCCCAGGCCGCGAAATCGTCGTCCCGCTCGTCTCGAAGATCGCGGCCTCGCTGCCTGCCGGCGCGGCGCTCAGATCATGCGACTTGAACGCCGACGACGGCACGGGCGGAATCTCGCGCCAATCGTTGATTCCCCTTGGGTCGATTCCGAGGTAGCGGACGTATTCGGCGTATGCGGCGATTGCTGACGCCTGGATTCGAAAGGCAGCAATGGCTGCGGATTCGAAATCGGACCGCGGGGAATCAAGGTGCACGCGCGCCACGCTCACGCCTTCGCACCCAGCACGATGTCCGCCGCCTCTTCCGGAGTCCCCGCCAGGCTCACCAGGGACCGGATCGGACTGTCGAACTCGAAGCTTCGGCTGAGCACGCTCATCAATTCCGACCAGGGCTCGCCCAGGAGGGCGATGGCCTGCGGCCCTTCCTCGCGATCCAGAAGAAGCATCGTCCAAACCCAGAACAGCTCGTTCATCGTGCCGACCCCGCCCGGAAGCACCACCGCGCCGCGAACTCCGCGGAGCAGGCACTCGATCCGGGTGTGGAGATTCGCGGCCTCGTGAACCTGATCGAGATGGCGGTTGGGGATTCGGCTCTCGGAGAACCATTTCAGCGTGCAGCCGAAAACCTGGCCGCCCTCGCGCTTCGCGCCGGCCGCCACCGCCTCCATCACCCCGCCATAGCCGCCGCACCGCACTTCGGCGCCGCGCCGGGCCAAGACCGCGCCCAAATCGCCGGCGAGCCGGTAGTGGGTGGAATCGCTCGACGCCTGGCTGCTGCCGAAGACCGCCACGGAATTGGTTGTCATCGCGTCAATTATACCTAAGTAGAGGCTCCCTGGCTTGGTCCCCGGGCGGTGGCGAGGGGGGCATCACCGTGCTAGCATGGGGCCATGAGTCCCACCAAAGCGCCGCGTCCCCGCGGCGGCTCGTCCCGCGTTGTTCGAATCGCTCTAGCCCAAGTCAACCCAACGGTAGGCGACCTTCCGGGGAACGCCAAGCGGGTCATTGAATTCATGGGCCGGGCAAGGGACATGGGCGCGGAGGTGGTCGCCTTTCCGGAGCTGGTCCTGACCGGCTACCCGCCGGAGGACCTGCTGCTTCGCCCCGAGTTCCTCGATCAGAATCAGGAGGCGCTCGAAGAGGTGACGCGGGCGACAAAGGGCATCACCGCGATCATCGGCTTCGCCCAGCGGGCGGAGGACGTCTACAACGCGGCGGCGATCGCGCACGACGGCGAGATCGCCGGCGTCTATCACAAGAGCCATCTGCCCAACTACGCGGTCTTCGACGAATTGCGATATTTCCGGCCCGGACGCAATCCCTTCGTCTGCAAGCGGGGCCCGCTCACGTTCGGGGTGAACATCTGCGAGGACATCTGGCTCCCGTCCAATCCAACCCAGCTCGCGATGTACGGCGACGCGGAGCTCGTGATCAACCTGTCCTCTTCGCCGTTCCACATGGGCAAGAGCGTCGCGCGCGACCGGATGCTGGCGACGCGCGCCATGGACGGGGTTTCGCTTGTCGCGTTCGTCAACACGGTGGGCGGCCAGGATGAGCTGGTCTTCGACGGAAACAGCCGCGTGTTCGGCCCCCGAGGGGAATGCCTCGCGCGCGCCAAGGCCTTCGAAGAGGATCTTGTGGTTATCGACATCGATCTCGACGACGTCTTCAGCGCCAGGCTCAGAGATCCGCGCAGCCGCGAGATGTCGCAGCGTGAAGAACCGGGAGCGGCGTTCCCGGTGGTGGAGCTTCGGCCCGTGCCGGAGCCTTCGCGTCCGACGCTGAAGCCTCGCCCCATCGAGACGCCGGCCGGCCCGCGCGAGGTCTACGAGGCGCTGGTCCTTGGCACGCGCGACTACGTCCGGAAGAACGAGTTCAACCACGTCGTGCTCGGCGTGAGCGGCGGCATCGACTCGGCGCTCACCGCCTCGGTCGCCGTGGACGCGCTGGGTCCGTCGTCGGTGACGGGCGTCTTCATGCCGTCGCCGTTTACCTCGGCGCTCAGCGAGGAGGACGCCTCGGGCCTCGCCGCGAATCTCGGGATCGAGTACATCACCCTTCCGATCCAGGACGAGGTGGCCGCGTACAAGAAGACGCTGGCGCACGCGTTCGCGGGCAAGCCGGAGGACGTGACCGAGGAGAATATCCAGTCGCGCGTCCGGGGCAACCTGCTCATGGCGCTTTCGAACAAGTTTGGATGGCTGGTGCTCACCACCGGGAACAAGAGCGAGTACTCGGTGGGTTACACCACCTTGTACGGGGACATGGCCGGCGGTTTCGCGGTCCTTAAGGACGTCCCGAAGACCCTCGTCTACGAGGTCGCTCGCTTCCGGAACGGGGCCCCGAGCGCCCGGCCGTGGATCCCGGGACGGACGATCGAGAGGGAGCCGACGGCGGAACTTCGCCCAGGCCAAAAGGATACGGACACGCTCCCCCCGTACGACGTGCTCGATCCCATTCTCAAGGCGTACGTGGAGGAGGACTGGGAGGTGGAGCGAATCGTCGCGATGGGATACGATCGCGCCCTCGTACAGCGCGTCATCCGAATGGTCGACCGGGCCGAATACAAGCGCCGCCAGGCGCCGCCGGGCATCCGGATCACGCCGCGGGCGCTAGGCAAGGACCGCCGTCTACCCATCACGAACCGCCACCAACCATGGCGGGACTGACGTGACCAAGAATCCGGAGAATCCGAGGGAGGGAGAAGTGAAGAAGCTGGCCAGCCCGGGGGGCGCTGCCATGTTGGAGGCTCCTGCCGGGTCGATATCCCACGCGCCGTCGAAACCGTCCACGAAGGAACCGCGAGGAGCCGAAGTGACCAAGCATCCCTATCCGACCGTCAACCTGGAGCCGTTTCTGAATGCGCGCGATCGAAAGGGATCGAAGCGCGTGATCCGGGATCGCTCCGGGGAGGTCGTCTTTGTCCGCGAAGACGCTCTGGCCCTGTCCGAATTTCGTACCGCCGGGATTCCGCTCTACAACGTCGGGCGCCGGTTCCGCGTGCTCGGACCGGACGGGATCACCGAACAGGAACGATGGATCGCGCCGTTCGACGTCATCCACCGCTCCCGCGAGAATCCCAAGAACTTTGACGGCCTCAGGCTGCCCTTGGGCGAGCTGGTCTACGACCACGGGCTTTATCTCAAGTTCGACACGGGCATCAGCGAGCTGGGCGTGAACGACCGCGGCGACATCCTGCTCCGCCGGGATCCGAAGGAGAAGGACCCCACGGTGGGCCCGGTCCTCAATTCGTTCAACACGGTCATCACGGGCCGCGCGAAGCGCCTGGTCACGCGAACGATCTACGACGAGCACCGCGCGGACGTGAAGGAGGCGCAGGGCTGGCTGCGCGCGCTGGAGGCCGTGGAGAAGCGGAAGACGTTGATCTCCCACTTCTGCTGCGCCGGCGTCCAGTACACGCAGAAGGGGAACGTCCCGTATCTAAAGAAGACCTCACAGACGAACTTCTTCCCGCCCGACGACGCGGAGATGCGCGTCATCGCGAAGGCGATCGACGAGCGATTCAAGGCCCGCGGCGGAAAGCGCGCGCCCCACGTCACCATCCTCTCCCTGATGGGCGTGCCGCGGAGCGAGGCGGAGTACCGTTCGTTCCTCCTGAAATTGAAGCGCGCCCGCGTTTCGGCCGAGAAGCTGGGCCTCCCCAAGAAGCTCAAAGACTCGCGCCTCTGGGATCCGGATTCGAACGGCGTCGTCACGTCGAATTTCGTCTACTTCGCGCCGCTCAAGGAATTGGGCGACACGGTCACGATTCTCACGGTGAACACGGACTACCACGGCGAGGTGAAGAGCCGCGGCGTCCTCTCGCCGCTCATGGCAATTCTGTCCCAGGTCGACATCATCTCCGCGCACGCGGGAGCCGCCGTGCTGAATCGCAAGGGCACCGCGACCACGTTCACCGGACCCACCGGCACGGGCAAGACGACGGCCGGCGCGTTCTGGGCGGAGAAGAACGAGCGTTATCGTCGCGACGAATTGAAGCGCCGCTATCGTTCGGATCTCGAGCGGGAGGGTCTCTCGGGCGGAGAGCTTGAGTCCGAGCTCGACCGCATCTTCCCCCACGTCGGCATTCTCTGCCAGGAGGACTGGATCGAGATATCTGCGCGACGAGAAGCGCGGCTGGGTGTTCTGGTCCACCGAGCGTTGCCTGTACGCGCGCACCGGCGGCTTCCCCGGGCTCAAGTTCGTGCTCGCCGAGAACACGCCGATCTTGGAGAACGTGACCGCGGACTTCGGCGGAGCGCGCTCGATCGACCAGCTCGGCCGTATCACCCACGACTACTTCCCCGAGCGGATCTTCTACGACCCCACGTGGGGCCATCTCCTCTACGACCGCACGTCCAGGCCGATCGAGGCGAACGTGTTCCTCGAGCGGAATCCCAACCTCGACTTCTGCGTGAAGCACGTCTCCGCGGACGAGGCGATGCAGTGGCTCTTGATCGGGCGCACGCCGGGCGGGAAATACGAGCCGCTTTACAACGCCTATCCGGATTTCAGCGGGCTTCTGATGACCTACGGCATCGTGGGCGACAAGCTGGTTGAGGCCGTGAAGGCCGCGGAATCAGGCGACCTGGCCAGGCTGGGACACGGCGACAAGACGCTCGGACGCGCGATCTACGACAAGCTCAAGATCCAGCTCGATCTCTGGCGCAAAAACTGCGCGGACGTTCCAACCTATATCGTGAACGGCGCGGCGGGGCTCGAGATGACGCAGGACATCAACTGGCTGTTGTCCGAGCATCCGGAGGCGTTCGGGGATTGGAAGAAGGTCACGACGGCCCAGTTCCAGGCGTACATGGGCGAGAAGTACGGCGTGACTTACAACGACCGGGGCTCCTGGACGCACGTCACCGCGGCGATGCGCGCGGCGAGGTAGCCGGCGGGGGCGCGGTTCGCGCCTGCTGGCGCGGCCCGCTAGCGCAGGACGACGAATCGCACGATAGCCGTTTCCCCTCCCGGGGGCCCGGTGACTCGTGCCCAGTAGCGCCCGGAGCTGACCGGGCGCCGCGACCCGTCCATCCCGTCCCACGCGGCGCGCACGCCGATCTCCGTCCCCGCCACGCTGAGCCGCCGTATGAGCCGGCCGTGCACGTCGAAGATCTCGATTCGTATGCGTGCCAGCGGCGCGGCGGATCCCGCCCCACCCACACCCGGACCGCTAGCCTCCGACCGCACCTCGAACAACGCGTTCCGCTCGACCGGATTGGGCGCGACCGATAGGGACAGGCGGCGAGCCGGCGGGCTCTTGGGCTCGATGTCGACGGCGGTGATCGGCGCGGTGCCGGGTCGGAGCACGAGAAGACGAGCACCGTCGCTCACGAGAAGCTCGGGAATCGGGCCCGTCGTCTGGTGAAACACCAGCGCTGTCGCGATACCGGACGGCGTTTGATGAGACGCGACTTCAAGGGCCGCCCCCGTCGCGGCCCAGGGCGCGCCGCGAGCCAGCGTCACCGGCGCCGTGTAGGGCGCCGCGGCCGCGGGCGCGATCCGGTCGAGGAACCCCGCTCCGGGAGCTGCGAATAGGCCGACGCCCCCGGTGCCCTGCGCCACGCGCGAGCGTGCCGGTCCATGCGCCCGCGATGCCGATCGCGGGCGCTAGAGTCTGCTGCGCCAAGACAAGGCTGGGCGCGCCACCGCCAGCGGGTGGAACGCGCACGAGCTGCATCCCGCCGGCCGACGCGGCCACCGCGACGTAGCTGCTGTCCTTGGTGTTCGAGACCCACGCGAGATCGCGCGCGTACGGAGTCCCCCAGGCGTTCGACAGTGACACCGACCCGCGCGGCGTGAACGTCACCGTCGCGGGGATCCCGCCCGACGCGGTCAAACCGTACACGGAGACCCCCGATGCACCGTCGGCGATCGCGAGGTCAGGCGAACTCCCTCCGCGCAATTCCAGATCCAGCGCGCTCCCCGGCGTGGACAAAGTGCCGGCGGCGAATGGCGGATTGCCAATGAAGTCGAGGGCGGCGCCGACGTCGATTGCGACCACTCCCTGCCCGGTCCCCGCTGTGACGAGCGCCGGATTGTAGGTCGCGGAGACGGGCACCGAGCCGCTGTCCGCGTCGGCCACCAGTGCCACGGTCCGGCCCGACGGCGTCCGGAACCACGCGACGTCGGTCGCGAAGCCCGAGAGCGGGATGATGCGCAGGATGCGATCGTCGATCCCGTTCATGTCGACGTCGAAGAAGTCTTCCCACGTGCCGAAGGTGGGATCCTCGACCGTTCGGAGATCGACGAGCATGAGTCCGCCCCTACCGGCGGCGACGAGGCCCACGTCCAGCGTTTCGCCGGCAGCCGACACAAATCCCTGGATCACCGCGAGTGCTGCGGCGTACGCAGGGATACGGATCGTGCCGAGAACGCGGTCATCCACGCCATCTGCGTCCGCGTCGATGGGCCCGATCGAGTCGGTGGAGACGTCCCGCATGACGCGGACTCCGCCGATCCCGGTCGTGAACAGGCGATATCCGCGCGCGGGCAATGCCACCGAGCCGTCCCGGTCCGCCGCAGTCTCGTCGAGGGCGGTGAGCCCTACGGGAACCAGTGCGGTGGGGAGCGAGCCCGAAGTGGCGGAAACGATTGCGTTCCCGGTCGCCACCGAAAGCCCGGCGTCACTCACCACGTTGAGGATGATCCCGTTCAGATTCCCCGCGTACGCGTTCGCGGACAGCGTGGTCGGCACGGAAACGGTGACCGTTCCCCCTGCCGGCAGGTTCACGGAGGCCGGCGGCGCGCCGATGGCGAAAAGCGCGTTGAGGTTGTTCGGGTCCGGATTCGTCTGTGTCGCCACGAGATCCACGGCCTCAGCGACCCCGATCGTGCTGTGAACCTGGTAGCTCATGGACGTCGCGGTTCCGGCGGGCGCCAGCAGCGAATTGGGCACCGGCTTTACTTCCGGCATGCCGAGAATCGCCGCCACGATGTTGCTCGCCACCTTCGAGGCCCGGCCGCCTGTTGCCTGGTACCGGAGATCGACGGAGAGGAACCCCGTCCCATGGGCCGTGTCGGAGAGGGTCACGGTGAAATTCACGGTTCCGATGTTGCCCGCCTCGATGGACAGCATCCCCGAAGTGGGGGACAGGACCACCGGGTACTCTCCGGCAAAGGAAGCGGTCCACGACAGGTCCACGTGGGTTTGGTTGGAGCGCACCACCATCTGCAGCACGTGCGTCGAACTGGGCGCCAGCGTGGCGCTGGGGAGCTCCGCGGTGATCGCGCGCGGCGGGATCCAGTTGTAGGCGCGCGCCGGCGTCGCCGCGATCCCAATCCAGAGCGCGACCGCGAGGAGTCGAATGAAACGGGGGCCGGCGTGCCTCGCCGGCCCCCCCATGAATCCGATGTGCACGCTTCTACTTCAAGATGGTGAGCTGCGTGTTCTTGACGAATTGGCCCATCTCGATCCGGGCGTAGTAATTCCCGGACGCAACGCCGCGGCCCAGATCGTCCCGGCCGTTCCAAACCGCCGTGTGCGGGCCCGGCTCGCGAACGCCGCTGACCAGCGTCCGCACCAAGCGCCCGTTCACGTCGTAGATCCGAAGGTGCACGTTCACCGCCCCCTGGTTCTGGGGAATGATGAACATCAGCTTCGAGATCGGATTGGCAGGATTCGGTCCGCTGTTCACGAAGTCAAACACGTCCGGACGAGCCCCAGCCGCCATGGCCGCCGCGGGAGCGGCCGGAGTCGTCACCGAGGCGTTCAGGTTGTACGCCAGCGGGCTCGGAATCCGCGGCGCGCCCGTCGGGTTCAGGAGCGATCCGTAGAAGTCCGTGACCTGAATCCGGAATACCTGACTCTGGTTCACGTTCCCTTTCTGGGGCGGCGGCACCGTGTAGACGATCCGGGGATCGAGACCCGTGAAGTCGTCATTGAAGGCCACGATGTTCCCCTTCTTGTCGTAGAGGAACATCACGTAGTCGGGATCGTTCCTTCCGTCGAGCGCTCCGACATGGACCGCGCTCGCGTCGATCACCTGGCCAATCGTCGCGGTGATCTCATAGAAGTCCTGGTCGCCGGCGGGCGAGTAGCTTTCGGGCCGGTTCGCGACGGGCGTCGTCAGCAACGTCGCCTGGTCTCCCTTCGCTTTCCCGTTCGGCTCGTCCGCGTCTTCGCTGAGTCCCGTGATCGTGACGTTCGACTGGAGGCTCCTATTGCTGGTTCGCGTCGTCCGCCTGGCTGGACCAGATGGTGACCACGTTGCTCGGCGGCGGCGGATCGAGCTTGAACGTGTCCTTCTTCTTGTCTCCGAAGCATCACCGTGGTGTACGTGCCCGGCGCCCCGACCGAGCGCGCGATCAGGTGCGCCTTCTTGAGCGGATCCCAACGGCATGATCGAACCCGTCCGCCCGCACTGTCCGGGAGGCACTTCGTACGAGAACTCGGTGAAGTCGAGCCGGCGATTCGCGCCGAGATTCGACGTGGGCGTCAGATGGGCGTCTTGCAAGCGGCTCGACAGCTGGCAGGTCATGCTGACCGCGATGTTCCGGTCGATCAGAATGCCCGCGCCCGGCCCGCTGAGCGGAACCGTATACGAGTTCGCGAAGTGTCCCCGCTCCATCTGCACGAAGTCCATGCGCAGGAACGGGAAGTTGTTCGGGAATCCCGGCAACGTCGTCTGGGACGGGAATTCCAGGACCCAGAAGAACGTCTGGTTAGCCGAGGTGACGACTCAGGTTGAGCGGGACCGTGTTCACGCCGTTCGGAGTTCCCAGTGAACGGAGTCTGGTTGACAGAGCGGGATTCGCGATGTCCGGGCAGGCCCGGTCGCCTGGCTCAGGGCGCAGAACTTCGCGCTCAGGAACGGAGCCGGCACGTTGTTGAACGTGAAGGACGGGAATTCGATGTTCGTGATCGTATACGGCGGGTCGAACGGCGGATCGAAGCGGACCGCGAGATAGCCGGTGCTCCGGAAGGTCACGACGTTCTCGAACGCGCCGTACTGAGCAATGATGACCCGGCCAGGGAAGGTGTTCGAGATGAAATTGACGCCGCCCGCGTTGGCTCCGGCGGACACCGTGACGGGTGAGTAGTCGTTCGCGTTGTCGTTGAACCCGTTGCCGCACTCTCGCTGGCGCCGTTCCAGAACTCAGGCTCGAAATTGATGTCGAGCCCGCTGTACGGGCCGCCGATGTTCGCGTCCGCCGCGACCGTGTGAACACCGTCCAGCGGGATGATGGCGATCGCGTACGTGCCCGGCGGCAGGCCGTGAATCATGTACTCGCCCTGGCCGTTGCGCAGCGTCAGCTCACCCGAGATGGCGCTGATCTCGTTCGCGGGCGTCGGGTCCGCGAGGTTGAAGGCCTCCACGTGGGCCCCGAAGAGGGCCGATCCGTCATATCCGCTCACGACGGTTCCCGACACGGTCCCCGTCGTCGCAGCCAAAGTCCACGGCGCCCGGCGAGAGGCCGCCTGGCCGCGAGGCGGACTCGGGATAGATCGTGGAATTGCCCGCCCGATCGTCCAGCTCCAGCGTCCGCTGGCTGATGTCGTTCGAGATGAACGGGACCATGGTGCAACCCGCGATGCTGGTGTGATCGAGTCCGAACATGTGACCGTATTCGTGCGTGATGACCGCCTGGAGATCGACCGAGGTCTGCCCCGCCGGCGCCGGCGTCAGGTTCGGCGTGGACACCGAGGAGAAGAAGTCCCGATCGTTGAAGACGAGATCCGAATCGAGCGTCCGGCCGTCGGTCCCGTCGATGAACGACCGCGTAAACGCGATGACGCCGGCGGTCGGGAAGTTCACGCCCGTCGGGTCAAAGAGCACGCTGTTCTGCCCGTCATTGGCGAGCGCGGGCGGAAGGTCCGGCCCGCCCGCAAAAGCGTGGGCACTCTCGGTGAAATAGGAGGAGTTGATGTCCTCCCAGGCCTGCGACGACGCCAGGATGACCGTGAGGGCCGTCCCGGAAGGCTGATCCGAGTTCGTCGGATCGATCACGATCTTGAGCGGCAGATCCGTATCCAGCCAGTGCGCCTGCACGACGGGGCTCGTCGGCGTCTCCTGGCGCGCGATCCGGATGAATGCGGAAGCGGGTGACGCGAACGACAGTACGGCCGCCCCAACGAGCAGGACGGCGACGACGATGCGAATGCGATCGCGATGCATGGTGGTCGTCCTCCTCTACTTGAGTGGGGTGGGATTGCTGGTGTCGATCTTGACCTTGCCATCGATGTTCAGATCGGTCTTGATGCCGTCCACGAAGGCGTTGAGCGCCTGCTCGGTGGAGGCCTTGCCGCCCTGCACCGATCCGTTCGGCGAGAGCAGTTGCAGCCCGTCCAATTCGTTCCGCACCTGCTTGAGGCCGTTCTCGTCGGTCACGACGGAATACTTGCCCTGCTGAAGTCCCATGACCCACGGATAGCCTTCCTTGTCGCGCACGGTCAGGAAGACCACCACTTCTTCGCCGGTCTTGAACGAGGGCATTCCGGGGACCGCGGAGATGAGATGGCCGACCGAGCCGCCGAGCTGGCGAATGGTGACCATCTTTTCTCCCTTCGCGCCCTTCACCGACTCCGAGACGCTCAGGGTGATGTAGGTGTAGATCTCCTTGCTGGCCGCATCTTGCCGGCTGGAGACGTCCTGCACCTTCCCAATGACGATCGATTCCGATTTCTTGGCGAGCTCTTGGCGGGAGAACTTCTGGACCGTTGTGGCGTTGGCGAGGCTCGCGCCAAAAAGTGCGACCCCCGCGAGCGCTACTGTCGCGATACGACTCATGCGATTCATCGCCGTTTCTCCTACTGGTGGGAACGTGCGGCGGCGGGCGGGAAACGGTGGATTCCCACGATCCGTCGCGTGGGAATAAGCGCGGGTGCGTGAAGGCGTGGCGAGAATCTCTGGTCTGGCGATCACCCCCTTGCCCAGGGTGGCCAGACACAGTGCGGCGAGATTTCGCCGGCGATGTCGACAGTCCGTTTGATGCGACAGACGGCGGGCGCCGCCGGGATGCAAAGGATCTAGCGTTGCCGAGAGAGGCGGGCATTTTAC
Source organism: Candidatus Eiseniibacteriota bacterium (assembly GCA_963740415.1). Classification (GTDB taxonomy): domain Bacteria; phylum Eisenbacteria; class RBG-16-71-46; order SZUA-252; family SZUA-252; genus WS-9. The sequence goes on along the minus strand of CAVUEC010000013.1, from coordinate 352,641 downwards.
CATACTCGCCGCGTTCAATCAATCGCCTTGACGGTCTCGCCGCCCATCTCCTGCCGAAACAAACCGGGGGCGGCGTCGGTATCCACCGCCCCCGATTCGCTCTTACCTTCGCTTGCCTACTTCAAGATCGTGACCTGCATGTTCTTGGTGAACGCGGTCCCGATTTCCATCCGCGCGAAGTAGTTTCCCGAAGCGGCCGGTCTCGAATGGTCGTCTCGCCCGTCCCAGACCGCCGTGTACGGTCCCGGCGTGCGAGTGGCGTCCACCAGTGTCCGCACCAACCGCCCCGCGACATCGTAGATTCGGAGCCGGACAGTCTGCGGCCCCTGATTCATCGGAATGATGTAGAGGAATTTCGACAGCGGGTTGGCCGGATTCGGCCCGCTGTTCACGAACTGGTACTGATTCGGATTCACCGCGTCCGTGCCCGGCGTGGCCACCGTCGGCGGCGCACCCACCGAAGCGTTCACCGCGTAGGCCAGCGGGGTCGGAATGCGAGGCGCTCCGGTCGGATTCAAGAGCGAACCGTAGTAGTCGGTGATCTGAACCGCGAAGCGCCGCGGGAACTTCGAGCCGAATGTCGTGGCCGCGGGCGGAACGTTGTAGACGATGCGCGGATCCAATCCGGTGAAATCGTCGTTGTACGCCACGATGTTGCCGTCGCCGTCATAGAGGAACATGACGTAGTCGGGATCGTTGACGCCGTCGTTTGCGCCCACGTGCGTGGCGCTGACGTCGATCATCTCTCCGGGTCTCGCGAACAGGCGGTAGAAATCCTGGTCCCCGGCGGGTGAATACGTCTCGGCGCGGTTGACGGTGGGCATCGGCAGAAGCGTCGCGTCGGCGCGGCGGCCGTTCGGCTCGTCCGTGTCCTCCGCCAGCCCCGTCACCGTCACGTTTGATTGAAGACTGTTGTGGCAGTTCTGGTCGACCGCCTGCATGGACCAGATGAGCGGCGTCGCCGGCGAGGGCGCCCGGTCGAGCTTGATGTGATCCGCGCGCGGCCCGCCGAATCCGACCGTCGTGTAGGTGCCCGGAGGGACCCGGCCTCCGCACGAGAAGTTCCACGTGGTCGAACGACCGCGGCGGCATCGCGAACCCGTCCGCGCGCACGTCGCCCGGCAGTTGATAGCTGAAGTCGATTGCGTGGTCGATCCGGTTCCCGCCCAGGCTGGACGGCGCCGAGATCGGCGTCGCGCGCGGCGAGGACATCTGGCAGGTCATGCTCACGATCAGGTTGCGATCGAGCAGGATGCCCGCGTTGACGCCACCCAACGGTACCGAATAGGTATTGGCGAACGAGCCCCGCTCCATCTGCACGAAGTCCATGAAGAGGAACGGGAAGTTGTTCGGGAAGTCGGCCCCCGCGGCCGGGAACTCGAGGACCCAGAAGAGCGTCCGGTCATCACGTCGGATCGGGAAATTGAGCGGCACCACGTTCACCCCGCCCGGACTCCCCACGAGCGGCGCGATCTGCCCGATGGGATGGGCGATGTCCGGAAGCCCGGTCGTCTTGTCCAGCCGGCAGAGCCGCGCGCTCGGGAAGACGGCCGGTCCGCCGTCGAAGGTGAAGCTTGGGAACTCCACGCTCGAGATGGTGAACGGCGCGTCGAACGGCGGGTCGAAGCGAACCGCGAGGAATCCGGTGTTGGCGAACGTCACGATGTTCTCGAACTCACCGTATTGGGCCATCACGACGCGGCCGGGGAACGTGTTCGTGATGAAGTTGACGCCGGCCGTGTTCGCGCCGGGGCCGACGCTCACGGGGGCGATAGTCATTGGCCAGGTCGGTGAAGCCGTTCCCGCCCTCCCCCGCGCCGTTCCAGAACTCCGGCTCGAAGTTGATGTCGAGGCCGTTGTACACGCCCCCGATGTTGGCATCCGACGCGGTGGTGTGCACGCCGTCGAGCGGGACGATGGCGATGGCGTAGGGCCCGGGCGGAAGCCCGCGGATGGTGAAGTCCCCCAGCCCGTTCCTCAGCGTCAGCTCGCCGGAAATGGCGCTGATCTGGTGATCGGGCGTGGGCGCGGTGAGAAGGAATGCCTCCACGTGCGCGCCGAAGATCGGCGATCCGTTGAACCCGCTCACGACGGTTCCCGAGACGGTGCCCGTGCTGGCCGCGAAGTCGACTCGCGCCCGGGCTCAGGCCGCCCGGCCGCGACGCGGACTCGGGATAGATGGTCGAGACGCCGGCCCGGTCGTCCAGCTCGATCGTCCGCATGCTGGTGTCCGGCCCGACGAAGGGAATCATCGTCGCGCCCGTGATGCTGGTGTGGTCGAGACCCAGGTAGTGGCCGTATTCGTGCGTGACCACCGACTGGAGATCCACCGAGAACTGCCCCGGAGGAGCCGGCGTGAGATCGGGTGACGAGACCGATGCGAAGAAGTCTCGATCGTTGAAGACCATGTCCGCGTCGAGACTGTGTCCCGTCATCCGACTCGAACACGGTGCGGACGAACTCGATGACGCCGGGCGCGAACACCGTGCCCGTGTCGTCGGTGAGGAAGATGACGCTGTTCTGCCCGTCGAAGGCCAGCGCCGGCTGAACGTCCGGCGCCCCGGCGAACGGGTGTGCGTTGATGGTGAAGTAGCTCGTGTTGACGTCCTGCCACGTCTGGGCCGCCGCCTGGATGGCGGCCAGCGCGTCCGCGGGCGGCACGTCGTTGTTGGTCGGATCGATGACGCTCTTCAGCGGCAGCTCGGAGTCGAGCCAGTGGGCCTGCACAACCGGAGAGGCTCCGGTTCCCTGGCCCGAGATGCGGATGAACGCGAACGCGGGATGGAACGAAAGCGCGGCGATCGCTCCGAAGAGGAGGAGCGCGCCGGCAATGCGAATGGACTTTACGGTTCATGGCTGCGGGTCCTCCTTTCTCAGTGGATCGGCGTGGGATGAGTGGTGTCGACCTTGATCCGGCCGTCCACGTTCAGGTTGGTTCGGATGCCGGTGAGAAACTCGGCGAGCGGCAGATCGCGCGAGGTCGTCCCCTCCGTCGTCGTGCCGTTGGGCGTGAGCAGCCGCAGGCCGGTGAGCTCGTTGCGGACGCTCTTCAGGCCGTTGTCAGCGGTCACGACCGTGTACTTGCCCTGCTGCAACCCCACCACCCACGGATATCCTTCCCGGTCCCTCGCGCTCAGGAAGAGCACCACTTCCTCGCCTGTCCGGAACGTGGGCATCCCCGGAACGTAGGAGACGAGGTGGTCGACGGCGCCGCCCAGCTGGCGGATGGTGATCTGCTTCTCACCCCCGGCCCCCTTCACGGGCTCCAGGACGCTGATCGTCGTGTACGTGTAGATCTCGTGATTGATGTCGTCGCGCCGGCTGAATTGGCCTTCCACCTTCGCGCGAACGATCGATTCCGAGCGCTTCGTGAGATCGCCCATCGTGAACTTCTGCACGGTGGTGGCGGTCGCGGTGCCCGCGATCAAGACCGCGGCCGCGGCGAACGCGAGCGTCGTGTTCCGGAAGAGACGTTGCATTGGGATTCGCTCCTCTGGGTTTGGGGGCGCGCCGATGTGGGGCCGGGTAGGACTCACGCGGGCGCGCGAAGAAAACGAATTACCGGTGCCGGCCGCGTGGCGGGCGGCCCGAGAGACTCACCCCCTATGCGGGCTCTCGAGCGGGGTTGGGACTCGAGCGCGCCCATTCCGCCGGCGTTTACGAATCGAGAGGGGACGGCGGGCGCCGTCGGCCTCTGGGCGAATTTCTGCCAGCGAAGCCGGAAGTATATCAAACATAGCGACTTAAGTCAACGGCTTCGAGACTAGAGTGGCCAGTCGTGGATGGTGAGGCGGGTTGAGGCAGGGCCGTCGCCTACCGTGAGAGCGGCGCCCTCGGTGAGCGCGTCGGTCGTCACGTATCCCATTCCGAGCCCGGACTCGGTCTCGGGCTCTTGAACGGAGCTCGTGACGTATCCCGCGACGGCTTCCCCGGCGCGGATCTCGGCGCGCGCGGGAATTGGAGATCCGCCCCACGCGAAGCGAAAGCCCACGCGGCGGCGCCTCACCTGGCCGCGGTTCGAAGTCCGCGACACCACTTCCTGCCCCACGTAGCAGCCCTTGGTCATGGAGATCGCGCTCGGGAAGGCTCAGCTCGGTCGCGATCCGATCCGAGTCGAAATCAATTCCGGCGCGGGGAATCCCTGTCGCGAGGCGCCACGCTTCGAATGTCGCGGGGTGAACGAAAGGGCCCGGAACGGAGGCGCGATCGCCCGGGACGAGCAGGAACGAAATGGGATCCGCGGCGATCGCGATCGCCCCCGAGATTGGCGCGGCAAGCTGGCCCAACAGATTGGCGCGTTCAGGTCCGATCACGCCGATGACTCGCGGCGTTCCTTCCGGCCCCTCGAACTCGACGTCCTCCATCACGCGGAAGCGCTCGAAGTGGGCGCGCAGGGCGCCGAGCGAGCCTTCGTCGGCGAGAACCCACGCGCTCTTCCCGTCCGGCGCGACCGATACCCAGCCGAGCGCCACGGGTCGCCCCTTCTCGCTCAGGAACAAGCTGAGGGGCGCGGCCCCGGTGCTGGATGCGGTGGCCGCCGCGCCGGGATTCTCCAGATCCTGCGTCGCGAGCCCCTGGAGAAACGCGCGGGTGTCCGGGCCGTGAAGGCGGAGCACCGTCCACGCGGACAGATCCACGGCGGCCGCGGCGGTTCGGGCGGCACGATATTCCTGCGCGGTGGCTGTTTTTTCGGTTGGTGGGGACATGCAGCGAGGATATCACGCTCCCCAACTCGGGCCTGGCGGCCCGAAGCCTACGCGCGAGGCTGCCAACCGGCGCGATCGGCTACAATCCCGCGCGTGAACGTTCTCATGAGCGGATCGAGCGGGCTCATCGGCACGGCACTCGCAGCGCACCTCGAGCGCGAAGGTCACCAGCGTCGTTCGCCTCGTCCGTCCCTATTCAAGCTCGATCGACCCGAGCCGCCTTCAGAACGTCGATGCCGTCGTGAACCTCGCGGGCGCGTCCATCGCGCGCTGGCCATGGACGTCCGCGCACAAGCGGCGGATTCTCGAGAGCCGCGTTCGCTCCACCTCCCTTCTCGCGGAAACGGTCGCCGCACTCCCGCGAAAGCCGCGCGTGTTCGTGTCCGCGTCGGGCGTCGGCTACTACGGAAACCGGGGCGACGAGGTGCTTCGCGAGACGTCCGCGGGTGGCAGCGGCTTTCTCGCCGGGGTCTGCCGCGCGTGGGAGTCCGCTGCCGCGCCGGCCGACGACGCCGGAATCCGCCTCGCGACCCTGCGCTTCGGGATGGTGCTGAGCGGCGTGGGCGGCGCCCTCCCGGTGATGGCTCGCCCCTTCCGCTTTGGACTCGGCGGCATCCTGGGCGACGGACGCCAGTACATGAGCTGGATCTCGATCGAGGATCTGGTCCACGCGATCGTTCACGCGATCGATCGGGAGGACTTGAGCGGGCCCATCAACGCCGTCTCACCCGAGCCCGTCACGAACGCGGAGTTCACCGCCGCATTGGGCCGCGCTCTTCATCGCCCGACGCCGTTTCCCGTCCCGGCCTTCGCGCTGCGCGCGCTCCTCGGCGAAATGGCGGACGAGCTCTTGCTCTCGAGCCAAAGGGTCGAGCCCGCCCGTTTGCTGGCATCCGGATTCTCCCACCGGCATCCGAATCTGGAGGAGGCGCTCCGGGCCGCGCTGGCCTAGAGGTTCCACGGCAAGGTGATACTCTGACGCCGATGGCGAAGCAAAAGCTCCTCATCCTGGGCGGCGGATTCGGCGGATTGGACGTCGCGCGCACGGTCGGGCGCTCGAGCGCGGCGCGCTCCTACTGGGACACGCTGCTCGTCGACAAGGAGAACTTCTTCCAGTTCAACCCGCTCCTCCCCGCCGTCGCGGTCGGATCGGTGGAGACGCGGCATATCGTGTATCCGCTCCGCGAAATGGCGCGGCATCGCCGCATCGGCTTCCACAAGAACAAGGTGATGCGGATCGACCTCTCGCGCCGACGAGGTGCATCTCCACAACAACCTGGTGGAGACCTACGACTCGCTCGTCATCGCCATGGGAAGCGTCACGAACTACTACGACGTGCCCGGCGCGAGGGAGAACTCCCGGACTTTCAAGACCATCGTCGACGCCATGGCGTTCCGCGCGCGGGTGGTGGAGCTGTTCGAGATGGCGGAGCAGGCCGAATCGACCGCGCAGCGGAGACGCCTGCTCTCGTTCGCCATCGTCGGCGGCGGCGTCACGGGCGTGGAAGTGGCGGCGGAGCTGATCGAGATGGCGAGCGAGACGCTGCTTCCCCGCTACCCCAGCATTCGAGCGGCCGACCTCTCCGTCACCATCCTCGAGGGCGGCAACCGTATCGTGCCGTCCGCGCTCCCCGCCCACTCCGCCTACGTCCACAAGTTCCTGGAGCGCAGGGGCGTGGCGATCCGGCTGGGCGCGCTCGTGAAGCGGGTCGAGCCCAAGCGCGTGTTCCTCGCCGACGGCAAGTGCGTCGACGCGTTCACGATCATCTGGACCGCCGGCGTCTGCCCGCCGGACCTGGTCCGCGAGCTTCCGCTCTCGCATAGTTCCGACGGCCGGGTCCGCGTGAACGAGTACTTGCTGCGCGCTCGATCGGGAGGGAGCGCCGGTTCCCGGCACCTACGTGCTGGGCGATTGCGCGGCCTCGATCCGGCCCGACGGCAAGTTTCAGCCGGCGCTATCCCAGACCGCCATCGCGATGGGAAGCTACCTGGGCGCCGCCTTCGTGCGGCAAGCGCAGGGAAGGCGAGTGGAGGCGTTCCAGTTCAAAGACGCCGGCTACATCATCTCGCTGGGCAAGCACAGCTCGGTCCTCGAGCTGTTCGGCATCCCGCTGTCGGGAAAGCTCGCCTGGCTCCTCTGGGCGGGCGCCTACCTCGTCAAGATGGTCGGATTCCGGAAGCAGCTGGAGGTTGGACTGGACCACCTGACCCATCTCTTCTTCGAGCACGACACGTCGCAGATCCTGAACCGGCGGCAGATTCTCTCCGACGAGGAACTGAATCTCTCGCTGGCGGCCCCCGAGTCGGACGTTGCGTCCGCCACCCCCGGTGGTTACCATCAAGAGGTTCCAAAGAGTCGGCCGGGTGGGTGAGCGGGACGGCCACCGGACCCGGCATCACATCAAGGAGGATCTATGAAGCGCTTCAGAAATGCGTGGGTGCTTGCGGCCATCGTGGCGCTTGTTGGCTTCGCGGTCGCGAACGCGGCCGAGGAGAAGAAGACCGAGGCCGCGAAACCGGCGCCGACGACGATGAGCGGGGAAATCGTGGACATGGGCTGCTACATGGACCACGCCGCCATGGGCGAGAAGCACGCGCAGTGCGCCGCGATGTGCGCCGCCGGCGGCTCCCCGATCGGCCTGCTCACGGACAAGGGCGTTGTTTATCTCATGACGGCGCCGCACGAGAGCAAGGACGCGTTCAACAAGGCGAAGGAGATGGCCGGCAAGAAAGTCGAAATCACCGGCATGGTTCACGAGCGGGGCGGCATGAAGTCGATCGAGGTCGCCTCGATCAAGGCCGCCGCGGCACCGCCGCCAAGAGCTAGCACCGACCGAATTGGACGCGCGCGGGATGGAGCCTCTCCAACCGCGCGCGTTCCTGCTTCCATGAAGATCCGCCTCTTCCTCATCGCTGTCCTCGTCGCATTGCTGGGCGTTCTGGCCGCGGCGTTCTTCGTCTTTCGCCCCAATCTCACCGCTCCCGAGCGCGGCCGCCGCCTCGCGGAGGCCAACGGATGCTTCGGGTGTCACGGGCCCGAGGGAATTCGCGGCGCGCCCAACGCCGGCCGCGACGAGGGCAAGGTCCCCGACTACGAGGGATCGCTCATGATGTTCGCCGAGACCGCGGAAGACGTGCGCGAGTGGATCCGCGACGGCGCCCCGAAGGCGCGGCGCGAGAGCCCGTCATGGCAGGAGGAGCGGCGGAAGGGAATTCTCCGAATGCCGGACTTCGGCGATCGGCTTTCGAAGACACGAGATTGAGGACCTGGTCGCGTTCGTCCTGGCGTCCGCCGAAATTCCGGCGCCCGAGGATTCGGTCGTCGTTCTGGGCCGGGATCGCGCGCACGCGCTGGGTTGCTTTGGGTGCCACGGCACCGGAGGCCGCTTCGCTCGGCCCAACCCGGGGTCGCTCAAGGGCTACGTGCCGCCCTGGGATGGGCCGGATTTCCCCGACTTGGTCCAGAGCCGCGCGGAATTCGGCGAGTGGGTGGAAAACGGAGTGGGCGAGCGCTTCCGGCACAACGCCGTCGCGCAGTATTTCCTACGCCGGGGCAGCCTCCACATGCCGGCGTACAAGGCTCATCTTGTCGACGAAGACGTGGACGCGCTGTGGGCGTACGTGAAGTGGCTTGCGCTCGAATCCCGCGGCGCCTTAGTCGCTCCGCCGCCCGCCGCACCCTAGCGGCCCCGCGGGCCGCCACACCCAGGCAGGCTCAGCCCTTCGTGCCGCGAATCAGGATCTCGTCGAGGTAGAACCGCAGTTTCCCGGCTCGCTCCTCCGGCGCCAGCGCGTATCGGGCGGTCGGGGGCGCGTCCGCGAGCATCGCGCGAAGCTTAGTCTTTGTCTCCTCGTCCACCGACATCCGGCCCGTCCAATCCTCGAAGTCGCGCGCCTTCCGGAAGAACTCCGCGTGGAGATCCGCGAAACCGGCCTCGCGGAAGAATCGCAGCCAATCGGACTCGCTGTGGGACCAGTTGTGGCTTGGGTCGCGCACCTTCTCGAACCGGTTGATGTACTCCGCGGCCACCGATTCCTCAGGCACCACGTTGTCGATGACGATTCCGATCCCGCCACGCCGTCAATACGCGATGCACCTCGCGGACAAACCCCGGCACGTCGGGGAAATGATGCGGCGCGATGCGGCACGTCACCATGTCGAACTCGCCGTCGGCGAACGGAAGCGCGGTCGCGTCGGCCTCGCGAAACACGGCGTTGGTGATTCCCTTGGAAGCGATGAAGAGCCGCGCGGCGCGGAGCATCTCGGGGGTGAGGTCGGTGGCCACGACCTCGCGGACGTGTGGCGCCACCGCGAGCGCGGTGTGCCCACCGCCGGTCGCCACGTCCAGGACGCGCCACGTCGGCTGAGGCGCCGCCAGTGCGATCAACCGGTCCAGGCTGTCGCCTTTCGCATGCTCGGGGCTATTGACGTAGCGATCCGCGTGCGCCCCGAATTGGCGCCGGACCAGATCTCGGATGTCGTTCACGCTGAAGGGTGCCGCGAGCTCCTGGTCCGTGGATTCGGATCGGGCCTCTGCCCGCCCTCAAGCCGCATAGAACCGCTCGTTGCCGAGGCCCATGCGCTGCAGCCGTCCGCACGGCCCTGACGGCGCGCCTTCCTGCTGCCTCCGCGTCAAGCGCGCGACGACCGTGCCCACTCCCACCGCGTCCGCGTGCTTCAGCAATCCGCCTCGGAACGGCGGGAAGCCCGTGCCGTAGACCATCGCGAGATCGACATCGTCGGGCCGTTCCACCACGCCCTCGTCGAGCGCGAGGGCCGCCTCGTTGATCATCGCGTCGATCAACCGGTCCCGGATTTCATCCGGCGGGACCGGCGCCGAGGCGCTCGCGGCACGAAGCGCGGGGTTGATCCCGCGCCGCACGCCCTTGTCGTAAAGGTAGAAGCCGAGCCCCGACTTCTTTCCGAGAGACCCGCCCGAGACGAGCCGGTCCACCATCCCCACCGGATTCATGCGGCCCCCAAACGCGTCGTGAAGCACGTGCGCCACCTTCCGCGCCACGTCGAGGCCGATCTCGTCGAGCAGCTCCAGAGGACCCACCGGCATCCCGAATTTGCGAAGCTCGCGGTCGATCGCCACGATGCCCTGTCCGCGTTCCACCAAGCCCACGGCCTCGGTCAGGTACGGCATCAGGACGCGATTGACCAGGAATCCCGGCGCGTCCTTCACGAGGACGGGCGTCTTCTTGAGCTTGCGCGCGAGCGCGATCACGGTGTCGATGGCGTCCGCGTCGCTCGCGGCGGTGCGTATCACCTCCACCAGCGGCATTCGCGTGGCCGGATTGAAGAAGTGCATCCCCACGACACGGCCCGGACGCTTGAGTCCGCGCGAGATCGCCTCGACCGACAGCGAGGAGGTGTTCGTCGCGAGCACGCAGGTCTCGGGCACCCGGCCTTCGAGATCCCGGAACAGCGACTGCTTGATCGAAAGATCCTCCACGATCGCTTCCAGCACCAGATCCACGCGCTGGAGCCCGCTCAGGTCGAGCACGGGCTCGATCCGCGCCAGGGCCAGCCTCTCTTCGGCGGGCGTCATCTTCCGGCGCGCGACCTCGCGATCGAACAGGGACTTCGCGTGCGCCATCGAATGAAGGATGGGCTCCGGCTTCAAGTCCCGCAGGCGCACGCGCACGTCGCTGTGGCTGAAGAGATACGCGATCTCGCCTCCCATCACGCCCGCGCCGAACACCGCCGTCGATTCCACGGCGTGCGCGGCGGCCGCGACGGGGGTTCGCTTGGCTTCCTCGCCCAGCTGGAAGATGCGGCGGAGGTTGACGGACTCCGGCGTGAAGAGGAGCTTGGCGACCGCCTTTCGCTCGATGCGAAGGCCGTCCGCGATCCGCTTGCCCCACGTCGCGCCGAGAACGCGGATGATCTCGTAGGGCGCCGGATAGTGACCTCCGGTCTGCCGGTCCACGTTCTTCCGCGCCTGCGCGAGGACGAATCCGCGAACGAACGGAATCGCCTGAAGAACGCGGAGCGCGAACGCGGGCTGGCGGCGGCGACGCCGTCCCGCCCCTCCAAGAACACCCTCGGCCCATTCCGCGCAACGGGAGACGAATCGCTCGTGCGGAAGGATGTCCGCGACGAGTCCCGTCGAGCGCGCCTTGTAGGGATCGAGCGCGCGCCCCGAGAGAATCAACGTGAGCGCCGGCACGAACCCGACCAGGCGGGGCAGCCGCTGCGTCCCGCCAAAGCCCGGAAGAATTCCCAATTTCACTTCCGGAAGACCGATCGTCGTGGAGCGCCGGTCGGACGCGATGCGATGCGTCATCGCGAGGGCGAACTCGGTGCCGCCGCCCAGGCAAGGTCCGTCGATCGCGGCCACGGTGGGATATGGAAGCTGGGCGTACTCCTCGAAGAGCTGCTGTGCCTCTTTGGCCTTGGTCTCGGCTTCGGCGGGCGATTGGAGTCGGTCGAACTCCGTGATGTCCGCGCCAGCGATGAACTGCCCCTCTTTTCCGGAGGCCACGATCAACGCGCGCGGCGGCGACGGCCGCTGCTTCAAGGAGTCGAGCGTCTGGCGGAGTGCCTCGAGCGTGGGTGAGTCGAGGAGATTCACCTTCCTCGCCGGATCGTTGAGCCAGAGAACGACGATGCCGGAAGGCAGCGCCTCGAGGCGGACGGAACCAAACGCCGACGGCGCCGACTCCTGATCGGACTGGAAGAGGGCCATGCTCACGCGGCCCGCTCCAGAACCATCGCTCCCCCTTGTCCCCCGCCCACGCATAGCGCCGCAAGCCCCATCGACACGTCGCGGCGCCGCATCTCGCGGAGCAGCGTCACGACGAGGCGCGTGCCCGACACGCCCACGGGATGGCCCAGCGCGATGGCCCCGCCGTTCACGTTCAGCCGCGAGCGGTCGATCTCGCCGATCGCGCCCTCCAGTCCGAGCTTCTCGCGACAGTACTTCGCGGATCCCATCGCGATCTCGTTGGCGATCACCTGGGCCGCGAACGCCTCGTTGATTTCGATGAGTCCGATGTCGCTGAACCGGGCGCCCGCGTGGCGGAGCGCCACGGGGGTCGCGTGCGTCGGCCCCAGCCCCATTCGGGCGGGATCGAGACCCACGAACGCCATGCCGCGAATCCGGCCCATGGGCTTGAGCCCGAGCGAGCGCGCCTTCTCCGCGGAGGCGACGATGATCGCCGAGGCGCCGTCCGTGATCCCGCAGGAATTGCCGGGAGTGACGGTGCCGTTCTTCCGGTCGAAGTAGGGCCGGAGCTTGGCCAGCGCCTCGAGCGATTGGTTGCGTCTGGGTCCGACGTCTTCCAGGACGGCTTCCTTGTAGGGCGCCGCGAAAACAGGAACGATTTCCTCGGCGAAGCGTCCCGAGTCGCCGGCGGCCACGGCGCGGCGGTGACTCTGGAGCGCGAAATCATCCTGAGCCTCGCGGCTGATTCCAAATTCCTTCGCCAGCACCTCGGCGGTCTGTCCCATGTTGAGCCCGGACACCGGGTCGGTGAGCCCTTCGAGAAGCGCGACGCGCGGCTTGAGGTCTCCCAGCCGCGAGCCCGCGATCGCGGCCACGCGCTGGCCGAGCGAGCGCGCGCGCGCGAGGCGCTCGAACGTATGCGTCATGCGATCGCTCATGTAGAGCGGGATCTGGCTCATCGATTCGGTGCCGCCCGCGACGATCAACTCCGCGTGGCCCGCGGCGATCTTGTCGTGGGCCTGCGCGATCGCCTCCATGCCGGAGGCGCAGTTTCGCTGGACGGTGTAGGCGGGCACGCTCTCGGGAATGCCCGCGAGGAGCGCTACGACCCGGGCGATGTTCATTGAATCGGAGGGCTGCGCCACGTTGCCGAGGATGACTTCGTCAACCTGATTGGGATCCACGCCGTGTCTCGCGAGAAGCTCGGAGACGGCGATCCGGCCCAGTTCTCGAGCCGGAGTGGACGCGAGCGCGGTTCCCGCCTTTGCGAACGGCGTTCGGAACCCATCCATGAGGACCACTTCCTGCATGATTGGCGCGCTCAGAGGAGTGGCGAGCTGCGGTCGGAGGTAGCCACCGGTCGGCGGAGTGTGTCACAGTGCTTCGGGGAGGTCAACGAGTGGACGTCCACACCATACCCGAATTGCTGCAGGCGGCGTTCGAGCGAAACCAGAAGAGCGACGCATTCCTGGTTCGCAGGAACGGCCGATGGGAGCCCGTGGCCATGGCCACGGTGCTCGCGCGCGCCGACGCGATCCGCGCCGCGCTGAAGGCTCGCGGGATCGCCTCAGGCGATCGGGTCGCCATTCTGAGCGAGAGTCGCCTGGAGTGGGCGCTCGCCGACATGGCAATCCTCACCCTGGGCGCGGTGACGGTGCCCATCTACCCCACGCTTCCCGCCAACCAGATCGCCCCGCTCCTCGCCGACGCGGGCTGCGTCGGGGTATTCGTGTCGAACCGGGACCAGAAGATCAAGATCGAGACGGGCCGCGCGGTCACCCCGGAGATTCGCTGGATCTGGTGCTTCGACGAGGAGCCGTTGCCGGGGCCCGGAGCGGCGGGTGCGGGCGCGCCGACCGCCGCCGACACCATGATCGGCCCCGACACACTCGCGAGCATCATCTACACGTCGGGAACGACCGGCACGCCCAAGGGCGTGATGCTGACGCATGGAAATCTGACCGCAGAGGCGTGCCTCGCGCTGCAGGCGATGTCCATCACCAGGCGGGACAGCTATCTTTCGTTTCTCCCGCTGAGCCACGTGCTCGAGCGCTGTTCCGGCCTCTACACGATGCTCCTGGCGGGATCGACGGTCGCCTACGCCGAGTCCCCCGACCGGATGGCGGTGAATCTGATGGAGGTTCGTCCCACCATCCTGCTCGCGGTGCCCCGGTTCTACGAGAAGCTGCTCGAGAAGGCGACGCAGGTCTCCGAGGCCATGGGATTTCCGCGCGCGAATCTCTCGCGCTGGGGCCGAAGCGTCGCGATGAAGTGGGCCGAACTCAAAGATGCGCACCAACCCGTGCCCGCGTGGCTCGGGCTCCAGCACGCGCTGGCGGGATTTCTGGTGTACGCCCGTTTGAAGAGCCGCCTCGGGGGCCGCCTGCGGCTCCGCGTGTCGGGCGGCGCCGCGCTCCATCGCGAGACCGCCCTCTTCTTCTATGGGGCCGGGATGCCGATCTTCGAGGGCTACGGCCTCACCGAGACCTCGTCCGCCATCTCCGTGAATCGTTTCGAGAGCTATCGAATCGGAACGGTGGGCCCGGCGTTCGACGGCATCCAGATCAAGATCGCACCCGACAGCGAGGTGCTGATACGGGGGCCGGTGGTGATGAAGGGCTATTGGAACCGGCCCAAGGAAACGGCCGAAGCGCTGGTGGACGGCTGGTTCCACACGGGAGACATTGGAGTCGTGGATCCGGACGGCCATCTTCGGATCACCGACCGCAAGAAAGATCTCATCGCGACGTCGGGCGGCAAGAAGGTGGCTCCTCAACTCATCGAGGACGCTCTGAAGAGCTCCCCCAAGATTCAGGAGGCGATCGTGCTCGGCGAGGGGCACAAGTTCATCGCAGCCCTCATCGTGCCCAAGAATGGCGTCACGCGCGACGAGGTGTCGGCCGAAGTGGACCGTGTGAACTCGGGCCTGGCTCAATTCGAGCGCGTGAGGCGCTTCGAGCTGATTCCCGATGATCTCTCGGTCGAGAACGGGGCGCTCACGCCGTCCCTCAAGGTGAAGCGCCGGGTCGTGGCCGAACGACATCAAGATCTCATCGCGCGCCTCTTTGCCGGCGCGTAGCCACCCACTTTGCGAGATTGACCGGATGACGCGGGCCCGACAACTGCTGCTCCTCATCGTGATCGCGATCGCTCTGGTGCCGATGCATTCGCGCGCCGCGGCGGCGGCCAAGCGCCCGCCAAAGCGGCGCCGGCAACGCCCACCCAAGCCGCCCGCCGGCAACACCGGCGCCCGGCCGCTCCTCGCCGCGCACGACATCGTCCTCGACGTTTCGCCCACCGCTCGCGTTCTCTCGCTCTGGAACATGGGAGGGCGCCAGGGAACGGGAGACGGCCGGTCGCGCGCCGAGGCCAAGCGCGTCGCCGCGATGCCGGCCTACCGCACCCTCCGACGCTTCGTGCGCGATCAATTCCGCTGCGTGACCAGCGAGGCCGACGCGGCGCGCGCGCTGGAACTTCCCGATTCCGGCGCGTGCGGGTTTGGCATGGACCCCGCATTTCAGGCCCGCGATTCCATCGTCACGCTCGCGTTCAATCTGGCCAAGCGGAAGGAAGCCATTTCAGCGCGCGTCGCCTCCGAGGTAGCACCCTATCTGCCCGCCTACCGATACTGGAAGCCCGTCCAGATCTGGTGCGTACTCGGCAGCCAGACGATGTTTGACGCGGCCACGCTCGGCGGGAACGCCGAAAGCGACTCCGCGCCCGTGGTGCTGGTCAATCTCACCGAAGTTCTCAACTACGGACCGACGACCGAGGATCAGATCAGCAGCCTGCGCCATGTGCTGGCGCACGAGACGTTTCACGCGGCCCTCCACCAGGTGGAGCCGTCTCTCCCCGGATGGGACGACTACCAGGGTCCCCCCAAGACGGAATTCGCGCACGTGCGGGAGGTGATGATCGACGAGGGCATGGCCCACTACATCGATTGGCGGACGCGACCCGGGGCCGACTCGATGTTCACGTGGCAGCCCGGCACGCGCGAGAACTACGCGTTTGCCCAGCTTTCGATCGCGTGCAAACGGCTCCGGCAGCCGGGCGCGAGTCGGGGAGACAAGCTGGAGCTTCTTCAGCTCGCCGGGACCGGCCCCCTCTGGAGCAAGTACGGGGCGATCAGCGGGATGTTCGCGGCGTACCGGATCGAGATGGCGTACGGCCGAGCGACCCTCCGGCGGGTGATCGAGGAGGGGCCCGAGGCGTTCCTGCGAACCTACGCTCAGGTAGCGAAAGGACGCCCCGGTCTGAACCCAATTCCGCAGGAACTGATTTACTCGCAATAAGTTAAGTCATTCCCAGCTTTGAGGGAAAATCCACCCCCGCTGGCTCGCCCGAGCCATCTCTGACTAATCTGAACGGCCGCAACTAGTTAGCCACGATTTTGCCGCCTCTGGCGGCTTCCGACCTCAGGTCCAACCACCCAGTCTCCGGGTGGCCGCCCGCCCGGCCGCCGCATGTCCCAAATCCAGTCATCACCGATCCAGTCAATCAATTGATTAGCAATTAGTTACAGCATTCAACTTTTGCGCGTGTAGGCGGCACGCCGACACCTCCGTGGCACCTCGGTTGCCCTACAGGAAGCCAGAAGTTGGGGGGCACCACTGAAGGTGCCGAAACAAGGAGGCTCAAATGGAACGGACGAGCGGAATGAAGCAGGGACTCAAGAAGGTAGCGACGGTGGTCTTCCTCGCGGCGGCGCTGGCTTCGACCGGCTGCGACAGCTTGATGGGGCCGTCGTCCTCGACGACCGACACCGCGCAGAACAGCAACGTGGTGGCGAGTGATTCGGGGAACCAACGTCAAGCCGGCCGGGAACAACGTTAAGCCGTAACTAGCCGATCCGACCGACCGCAGTGGCACGTTCAAGGAGGCGACGAGCATGAGCGGTCTTGAGATAAAAGCGGCGATGCTCCGGCTTCAGGCGATCCGCGACCTCGGTGATCCTTCTCACAGCGTGAGCAAATCTGGCGGCGACTCCCTCGTGTCCGCCCATCCTGCTCGCGATCTCACCGAGGGCGTAGCTGAGTCGCCAAGAGATTTCCGCGGCCCCGGATCCTTCCGCACGGGCCAGAGCATCGAGCAGGAAGTCTCGGAATTCCCCGTCATCGATCCCGCCTGTCAAGCTACGACCTCGCCAATGACGACGGCGCCGTGGAGGTAGACGATCAAGGCGCGGGCTCGATCAGCCTCAGCGGCGAGTCGCCTAACCTCCGCGAGACTGAAGTCGGGGTCTGCCCTTCCGAAATCGAAGGAGCTGGGCTTCGATCTGGACCCCCGGTAGATCCTCCCAGTCCTTTGTTCGTCGGAGTTCTTCCTCGGCAAGCGCAAGGTACCTCTCCGCTGAACGAGGTCCCCAGCCTCCAGTCCCAACTTCGCCCCCAACCAATTCAACCTGGCCACTACTTCACTGAAGCCTTGCCCTTCCGTCCTCTGGAGCGCATCTGGAGGATCCGCTGTGACGCCTCGTAATCACCGATGTAGAAGTACGCCAGCGCTTCGATTTCTAGTGCCTTGGTAATGTCGTGGGAGCTCTGGAGGCGCTCCGCTGACTCAAACGCTTCCTTCGCCCAGTTGATCGACTGCTCGTACCTGCCGAGGAAAATCAGGCTGCTTGCCCCGCCCACTCGCGCAGCGTGAAACTCAAAAGTGTTACCGGTCCGTCGAGCCCACTGCGCTGAGAGCTCATGCCCCTCGACAGAATCCTTGAATCGGCCGAGGCCATAGAGGAGACCTGATCGGTTGGAGAGAATCCGTGCCTTGAAGGCGTCAATGCCAGCCCGTTCGGCGAACCGCCAAGCCTCGTTCAGCCAGTCCAGACCTCTTCGAAGTCCCCCAAATAGTAAGTGGCCGACGCGAGGGCGTTGGCGATTCTCATTCGCCAGTAGTCCCCGGGCTCGAGTTCGAGGGCTTGGGTCAGGAACTCGCGCGCCTGCTCACGCTCACCGGAGAGAACTAGAGCAGAGCCGAATTGGTATGAAAGAGCAGCTCGCTCCTCTTTCAAGTCCTTGTACGCAAGGAAACCCATCAGCACCGAGCGACTCGTTCCATGGAAGCCGCGCGCGTCGCCTCGTCGCCATATCTCCAATCAAGCTCGGCTAGATCGGCGTGTGCCCGCATGAAGTAATCGGGTCCTTTCCTGCCTCTGCCATGTCGATGGCCGAGTTGAAGAAGGTCGCGGGCTTCGGAAACTCGGCCCCGGGCCTGCGTGATTCTGCCGAGCAGGTGCAAGCGTTGAGCGCGAGCTGGATGTGCGGGTCTCAGGGCTCCAAAGGGATTCTCTTTGAAGAAGAGTTTCCGCCTCCTCATCATTCCCCATCATGTGAAGCGCCCTGCCAACAATGATGGCGGCTCTTTGTGCCGCCTCTGTAGCGCATTTGGCTTCGGCAATTCTCAGGCATTCAGTAGCGCGATCCCGGGCGAGCCAGTGTTCACCACGAGCTGCGGCCTGCTCCGCCGCCCACAATCCCTCTTCGAGCGCGCGCTCCGGCGGCCCCACGCGCAAGAGGAGCGACGCTCGCTCCTCTCTGGTCAAACCGCCCTCGCGATCCGCGAGCAATTGCTCCTCGGCCGGGCGCACCTCATTGGGATCTGCGAGATCCATGACCGCGGCACGAATCTCTTCGGCAGCCACCGCCCATCCCTTCGTCGTGGCCCGAACCCATCCCCTCGACGCCAATTCCGGGAGCAATCTTCCGTGCCCGGGTAAGTGCCCGCTCGAGACTCGTCGCGGTCAATCCACGCGGCAAGCGGCTTAGAAGTGCGAGCACCACTCGCTGTTGACCAGAAAGTCGGCCCCACGCGAGTGCCCAACGAGTCGCAGCCCCGGAGACCGTGAGGTCCGCAAGGCGACCCACCTCGCGGAATCGCCATGTTCCGGCCGTCCGGTGGAGCAGCCCGTTTTCGATCAAGATCCGCGAGCAACGCTCGAACTCCCGCCAGGAGACCCTCCGGTTACCTCATGTATCCGCGCGACCACCTCTTGCTCAAGGTTCGTCCGCCCAAGCGTGCCGGCGATTAGGCCCTCGGTACCTGCCAGGTTCAAGAGCTTTCACCTCGATGCGTCGCTCGAACTCCTCCAATTCCGCCGGCGGAGTCTCATGTTCGAGACAAATGAGCAACGGACTGCGGCGGTCACGCTCCATTGAGATGGCCCAGACGTAGCGTGCAAGGGAACGTGCGAAATCGAGAGTCCTCTTGTCCTCGCCCTGGGGGGCCGCGAAGTAGACAAACACCGGCGCCTCGTCGGAGGCCTTGACCAGAGCGTCCGAGACGTTCAAGAGGGTCAGGCTGCTGGGGGCTTGCTCCGAGGTAGCGGAGGTTTCCGCATGAGACATGGCGTCCGCGACCCCCTCCGCGGACGGAGTGGCTGGTCGCAAGGTGGTTCCGTCACGGGCCAGAAGGTGCTGGGCAAATTCCTCGACGAGGGACGTCTTGCCAATTCCCGGGGGCCCCGTGATGTGAACGAGTGTCGGGGCGCTCGCGTCCTTTGTGGCAAGCAGGCGACTGAGCTCATCAATGTCTGGGTCGCGCTCGACGACCTTCCCGCCCAGGATTTCCCCGACTCGATCGTCGACGCCGAAGTCCTCGAGAAATTCATCCACGCTCCCGTGGCGCAATGCGGGGTTGCGCTCCAGCGCCCGCATGATCGCCCGCTCGAAAGCGAGCGCCGGGACGGCCACGCCGTGCGCGCGCGGCGACGGAACCCATCCCTCGAGCTGGCCCGTCACGACGTCCTTGATGGTCTTGCCTGCGAAGGGATGGCGCCCGGTGATAGCCTCGTATGCCATCACGCCTACCGAATAGATGTCGCTTCGAACGTCGCCGGCAGCGCCCTCCCAGACCTCAGGCGCGACGTACCCGGGAGTGCCCGACACGTTCTGTTCGGTCCCAGCGGTGCTTCCCATTCCCGACGTCCGTGAGCTTCACGACTGCGCCATCACCCAAGAGAACGTTCGCCGGCTTTAGGTCGCCGTGGATCTCGCCGTGCGAGTGAAGATGGGCAAGCGCGCGGCCGACGCCCTGTAGCACTTGGACTACCTGCTCGGAGGGTTGCGGCTTTCCAAGGCCAGTGCCCCAATCGCCGCCGTCGATCAGCTCCATCGTGTAGTAGGCATCACCGGACGGAAGCGTGCCCCAATCGAAGACCCGAATCAGGTTTTCGTGCCTGATTTGGCGGAGGGTGTCGAACTCGCGGAGAAGCCAGCTGGCCTCCGTGGGACCGACCACCTTGAGGGCGACGTCCAGATTGCGGACCGAGTCATGGACACGGAAGACCCGACCAAGCCCGCCCGCACCCAGGAGAGAGATGTTTGTGTAGCGCTTGGGAAGGCTTGGGCTTGGCGGAGTCTGTTGCATGACCTTCATCCCCAGATAGTACGGCCGAGCCAGCCCTGTCGAGAAGGTGAGGCCCTCAAATCCCGGGGCCCGGACTGCAAATTCCGATTGCCTTGTTAAGTCTGCGGGTGTATAGTACTTACGGGTTGCCCCGAATCTGTTGGCGATATGGGGGCGCGATCGCCGTGATCTACGAAAGCAAGAGAGTTTCCCCGCTTCACAGTTCAAGCGCCCTCCTCGGACGGTTCGAAGCTCAACCGCCCACAGAGACGTGAGAGTCCGCATCCCCACCAGTCGTCCCCTCGACTGGGAGCAGTGCCGGCATGGATCAAGAGGCGCTAATGCCATGATGGCATCATCCGGATCAAGCCTCCGACGCGTCACCCTGCGGATTGGAATCGCCGCGAGTCTCCTTTGCTTCCTGCAGATCACCGCACCGCATCCATCGATCGCGAAATCACGACCCCCGATTGAAATGGGGGATCCGGATGGGACTGGGGACCAGAAACCTGGGACAGGCCCTAACGCAACCGTGGCTGTGGGGAAAGTTGCCGGAACTCAAGGTGCCGCGCTAAGCATAAGCGGGGGACTACCTGGCTCAAGCCGTGCGGTCTGGATCGGCTATTTGTACCTTCTTTGGCGCCCAATTATTCGGATGTAGCTGCAGCGAGTCCAGGGGGCCGACTCATGACCAGAGTTTCAAGGAGTCACAACTGAAATGAGTCGGGGCGGCCCAATCAATCTGAGATACGTCGAGGACTTGCTTGAGTCCGGGCAACCAGCCAAGGCGCTTGAGTTGCTGGAGGCGGGTTCGTCGACACGCGATCCACAATCTTTCGATTTTCGAGAGGCTGTCCGTCTTCACCTATTAGCACTGCATGATCTCGGACGCTGGGAAGACATTGTCACCAGTTGCGCCCAACTCCTCATCGATATCCCCGCGGGCTCCAGACCTGAAATACTGAACATCGTTCATGGGAATTTGGGCGTAGCAAAGCTGCGCCTGGGTTTAGCTGAAGCAGCAGAAGATCACTTTCGAGCAGCGATCCACATTGCCACATGGGAATTACGAAGTGAGGTTGAAGCACTTAGACATCGTAGGCGCTTGGGTATCGCGTACAAAACACTCGGCTTGTGGCGGCACTCTCAGTTGGAGTACAAGCGGGGTATTAGGATTGCCGATGCCTGCGCCAGTTCGATGGAGTCAGGGGCAATCCGATGGAATCTAGCGATCCTTCTGCTCAAATCTGCTGATGTTTCCGAGGTTCCAACGCTCCTTGACGATGCCGCGCGATACCTCGCGGACCCTCGATACGACCACTGGCAAACTCTCGTGCGCCTTACGCGCGTCCGGCACCTCGTCCTCACCCAACACACGCAACAAGCACTTGCGATCCTGATGCAGTTGCTTTCCGCCACCCGCGCCCAGAACTACTCACGCGAGGAAGCCATCTGTCTCGAATACATGGGCGACTGCTACCTCGCGCAGAAGGACTTCAACAAGGCGCTCGATCACTACAACGCCGCCCTGAAGATCGCCGAGGCGACCGCACCGAAGGGCGACCTGATTCCAGAACTCGGTCACCGCATCGGCGAGGCGCTCGTGAACCTGGGCGACCCGAATGGCGCGATCCTCTCCTGCGAGCGAGGCCTCCGCGTCGCGCGCGACACCAGCGACCGCTACGAAGAGTGTGCGACTCATCGGGTGCTCGCGATGGCAAACTGGGCGGCGGGAAATCCAAGAAAGGCACTGCGCCTGGCAGCCGAGGGAATCGAGCTCGGTCGAGCCTACGAGATTCCCTACGAACTGGCCCGCGCGCTCCAGTGGGCGGGCGAAGCTCGCCTCCAGGGAAACACCGACGACGACCTGACCCTTGGACGCCGGCAGCTGTGGGAGGCTCGCGCCACCTTTGAGCGCATCGGGCTCCACACCCAAGCCAAGGACATCGAACGAATCCTGGGGTTCGACACCCAGCCCGATCCGGAACCGGACGAGCCTGGGGTGTCGGCGATCTCCGAAATTGAAGGGCTGGATCGAGGCGCTCTGCGCTTCGGAATCATCACGTGCAATCCCGAAATCAGCGATGCCGTGTCTACGATCCAGAGCGTCGCTCCAAGCCGAATTCCAGTCCTGATCACCGGTGACAGCGGCGTGGGTAAGGAATTGTTCGCCAAAGCACTCCACGTGATGAGCGACCGCCGCAAAGCTCCGTTCGTTGCGGTCAACTGCGGCGCGCTGAGTCCGGGTCTCGTGGATAGCGAATTTTTCGGCCACGAGCGAGGAGCCTTCACCGGCGCGGTCGCGTCGCGCGAGGGACTGATCGCGTCGGCGCATCTGGGGACGCTCTTCCTCGACGAGATCGGCGATCTCTCGCTGGCCGCGCAGTCAACACTTTTGCGCGTCCTGGAGACCGGTGAATTGCGCCCGCTAGGCCGGGACGACGTAAAGAGGATCGACATCCGAATCGTCGCCGCGACAAACGCGAATCTGGAGGACTTGGTGGAACGTGGGGTCTTCCGGCGCGACCTTTACTTCCGGCTGAACGGGGTGGGTGTGACGCTGCCTCCTCTTCAAGAGAGGGAGGAGGACGTTCGCGTTCTGTTCCGGCATTTCTGGGCGCAGACCGTGGCCGCCTCAAAGAAGACACTCCGGGTGGCGGACGACGTCGAGGCAATGCTCTGCGCATACTCGTGGCCAGGAAACGTCCGCGAGCTGAAGCATGAGGTCGCCCGCGTCGTGGCCATGGCAGAGTCGGGGGCGATTGTGAAGCGCGATGCGTTTCTCCCGAGGCAGGCCGCGAAGTCGGCCGGGATGCTTCGACGAGATCGGGAGCGCAGGGCCGGCGCGGCCGAGGAGCGCGATGCGATTCTAAGTGCGCTGCGGGCACATCGCGGAAACAAGGCTGAGGCGGCCAGAAGCCTTGGGAACATGAAACGGACGACCCTTATCTACAAGATGCAGTCCCTACAGATCCGTCCCGAGGAATACCTCGTCAACGAGTAAGGTCCTCGCAATCGCCAGAGCCCTGCTCGCCTCCCATCCTTTGGTCCGCCCCTGAACACCTGGCGCCGATACCTCCTCGCCCTGGCCGTCGCGACCCAGGGTGTCATCAATCTCCTCTCCGCGCTCCTGTCGCATCCACCGGACCGACTACTCACGCTGCGCCGGCTAGTGCCAACCGAAGTCATCGACACCAGTCGAACCTTCACCCTGCTCTCGGGCCTTCTCCTCCTCGTCACCGCCTGGGGGCTGCGGAGCGGAAAGCGTCGCGCCTTTGTCGCGGCGCTTCTTCTGTGCGCCGTTTCGGTCCCTGCAAATCTACTCAAGGCGATCGACTTCGAGGAAGCCACCGCGGCGTCCACGCTGATGTTCCTTCTCGGCATCAGCGCCGATTCGTTCCGGGTGAAAAGCCGCGAGCTGACGCTGGGCATGCTCCGCTCGCGCGCGGTCTTGGCGGCCCTCGCCCTGGGCCTCTACGCGGTCATCGGCTGCTGGGTGGTGCTGCAGCGCTACGGCGGCGGGGCGTCGATGGGCAAGGCCTTCGCCGAGGCGATGTATCACCTCATTGGCGTGGGACAGGAGAACATCACGCTCAACCCGGGGATCTCGCCTCCACGTCCGCCACATCGTCGATTGGTTCTTTGGGTCGGTGGACGTTCTGACGGCGGCCCTGATCGTGGGCGTGGCCGGCGCGGCGCTTCGGCCCGTGGCGCACAAGAGCCGGCACCGCGCGGAGCGAAGCCGCGTGGAAGAGCCTCATCCGGGCCCACGGCGACTCCAGCGTCTCCGCCTTCGCACTCGCCCCGGACTCCGACTACTTCTTCAGCCCCAACGGCCGCGCGGTGGTCGCCTACCACTTTCAGTCGAACGTGCTCCTGGGCATTGGCGATCCCATCGGGCCGGAGGAGGAGCTGCCGGCGCTCCTCCATTCGTTCGCCCAGTTCAGCCACGAGCACGACTGGGACCTGGCGTTCTTTCAGGCACGCCCGGAGCGGCTCCCTCTCTATAAGAGCCTTGGCTGGCGGACCATTCACATCGGCGAGGATCCGATTCTTTCCCCGGGCGAGTTTTCGCTCGAGGGCTCTGCGATGGGCGACGTCCGCCGCGCGACGCGCAAGCTGGAGGAGACCGGTTGGGAAGTGCGCTCCTACGTGCCCGGCGTGAACCCCATCTCCTTCGGCCACGACCCGGACGGGATCCCGGAGCAGCTGCGCTCCGTCTCGGCCGACTGGATGAACACGCGGCACGGCGGCGAGAAGGGATTCTGCATGGGGCGCTTCGATCCGGCGTGGCTCCGCGGCTCGTGGGTAGAGGTCGCCTGGAATCCGGTCGAGCGCCGCACGCCGGCGTTTGTGACGTGGGTGCCGGTCCCGGGGCGCCACGGCTGGGCGCTCGATCTCACGCGGCGTCGCGAAAACGCGCCCAACGGCGTGATGGATTTTCTCATCGCCAAGTCGGTGGAATCGGCGCGGGCCCGCGGCGACTCGATGCTTTCGCTCTCGCTCTCCGCGCTGGCCGACGTCGACGTGCGGCGCCGCAGGGCCCGGACGCACCACGGGCAACCCAGGAACCGCAGGACAAATCCCGCGCCTTCCTCAAGAACCACCTGGCCCGCTTCTACGACTTCGAGGGCCTCTTCCGATGGAAGAAGAAGTTTGCGCCCCAGTTTGAAGACCGCTATTTGGTCTATCCGGATCCGCTCTCGCTGCCTCGAGTGGTCCTGGCGCTGGCCCGGGCCCAGAGTCCGGGAGGGCTACGGTCCTATATCGGGCGGCGGCTTAGGCAGGGGCGGGCTCAGGGCGCTCAGGCGGGCTCAGAGCCGGCCCCCGGCGGGTTCAGAAACGCCCCGCCGGCCGAACTCAGGATTGGGTGGGCCGCCGCGCGGAACAGATTTCGGAACCCCCCAAAAGGCTAGGTGTATTTCGAGACGCCTAGTAAGGGGGGCCGGGTCGGTCTCCCAAGCGGCAAGGAGATTGGGATGAAGTTGTTGCGGCTGTTTGCGTTCGGGGTGGCAATCGGAGTCCTTGCCTCCCTGGGAAACGCGAAGCTGGCCCAGGCCGGGAACGCTGTCGAGAGGAACAGCGCCCCGCGCCACGCCCGGCCGCATTCGGCAGGACGCGCCCTGACCGCGGCCCGCCAAGCTCAGTCCCGTTCGATTCCCGCTCGCCGGCCCGCGCCCCGTCATCCCTCCCGCAGTCCGGTTCGCACCGCTTCCACCCGAGTGAAGCCTCGTTTCCGCTCCCCCGGCTCCGCAGCCACGCCGGTTCGGGCGCAAGAAGACCCCACTCCATTGTTTGCATGGCGCATCGGGCATCAGCGCTCGATCGCGCATTCCAGTTTGGACGGCCTCGTGAATTCTGGGCGCGGTCCCCCGCGTGCGGGTCCACAGCTATTCTACCTTCGGGCTTGCCCCCCGAAGAACCGCTGCGTTCCTTGCCCCGCTCCTGATTCTCCGGCCGTCCTTCAAACTTCCGGTTTCGCCTCCGCCAGCAACAGCGTCGCTTCCGCCAGTAACAGCGTCTCGCTGCACAACCTGCTCGTAGAGCTGTACCTCCCCATCACAGAGGGTTTCCGTCCCACATCCCATAGGGGGCTCATGGTCCCCCCTCGCGCCGTCCGCCATGAGGGCACGGCGGCGTGCTTGTCATTGCCCTCGCTAGGAGATGTTTCATGAAGCGCTCCAAATTGATTCTCGCGGCGTTGGCTATCGGCTTTGTTGTCCCCGTGCTCGCCATGGCGGACGACACGACGCCGCAGTCGTCGACGCCTCCGGCTACGCAGCCGGCGCACCACGAGAAGTCGTCCAAGCCGGCCAAGCCGCACGTCAACCTGAATACCGGCACGAAGGATCAGCTGATGACGATCCCGGGCCTGGATGACGCGACGGCCGACAAGATCATCGCGGCGCGTCCGTTCAAGTCGAAGAACGAGCTGGTCGAGAAGAAGATCGTGACGAAGAAGGAGTACGACAAGATCAGCGGCATGGTCACGACCGGCAGCTCGTCGTCGTCCCACAAGTCGTCCACCTCGACGACCAAGAAGTAACTGGGGGGCCGTGTGGCTGGGGGGCGCTGAGTTGTGCTAGCTTCCTCTGTCTCGTACACCTACCCGTCCCACCGAGACTTAGGAGGTAACTGATGCACGCACGATTCCGCTCCCCGGTCCACCGGCTTCTCCCGTTCCTTTGTCTGGCGATCTTCGCCGCCCACACGGCGTTCGCCGCCGACGCGCCCAAGGCCGCCGCGACGGATCCGGCCAAGTCCCAGCAAGACGCCGCGATGGCGGAGATGATGAAGATCTCCGCGCCCGGCCCGATGCACGCCCTGCTCGCCTCTCTTGCCGGCAAGTGGAAGACCTCGGTCAAGTCCTGGATGGGACCGGAGCCGACCGTCAGCGAGGGCACCTGCGAAGGCACCATGATCATGGGCGGCCGCTACCTCGAGAGCAAACACTCCGGAAACATGATGGGAATGCCGTTCGAGGGAATGGAAATCCTCACCTACGACAACATGAAGAAGCAGTTCACCAGCGTGTGGATCGACAACATGGCGCCGATGCTCACGTTTGGCTCGGATGGCCAGGTCGACGCCTCGGGCAAGGTCATCACGATGCACACCTCCATGCCCAATCCGGTGACCGGCCAGATGGAGGCGTACACCTACGTCACCACGATCACGGACAAGGACCACCACCGCTTTGTGATGAACGGAAGCAAGGACGGCAAGGACTACAAGGTGATGGAGATCGACTACACGCGCGTTCAGTAGTCGCGCCGCCCAGGGACCGGGCGCGGCGCGTTGACGCCAAAATCTAGCGCTGTCGCAGGTAAAGCCGGGAGCCGCCCGTAAGGAGCACCGGCTTTTCCCATTTCGGGATGGAATCGCCGGTGTCGATGGCGCGCACCCAGTCGGCCTCGCCGTCGACCAGATTTCGCGCCGCGCGCATCGGGCGAGAGCAGGATGGCGCCCGCCGGGTAGTCCGCGTCCAGGCGGTCCATCTGGCGCCAGCGCGGAAGCAGCAGCGCCGCGCGATCCAAGTGCCACGCCGTCCAATCGGGAACGTCGGTCCAGATGGGGCTCATCCTCGGAACGCCGTCGAGGCGCGCGCGCAGCTCGCCCGCGAGCGAGCGCGGGAAGCGGCGGGTACCGGCGCGCCGCGCTCCGCGATTCCATGGCCACCACGGCTCCGCGCTCGAGCAGCAGCAGCGCGAACATCGCGAACACCATCCTCCGGCCGCAGAAGCGATCGAGCGCGGGGGCCGCGGCCAGGCCCAGCGCGACGCACGCGAGCGGAACGGCCGGGACGAGAAATCGGGGGCTTCGCTCGAGGAAGGAGAAGGCTGCGATCTGGAGCGCGGCCGCGGCCAGGAGCGGGAGCGCGGGCGCGAGGGATCGCCATCGCGCAGGTGAGTCCCGGAGCAGGAGGCCCGTCATCGCGAGCCCCACGGCGAAAGGCCCCAATCCCCAGAGGAGGTCGACGGCGTAGCCGGCGCCGTCCTTCAGCCAACGCCACGCCGTGGCGGCGGGATGATGGAGCAGGTACTCGAGGATCCCGGGCATCGGCCTCGCCGTAGGTTCTCGTCGAGGAGTAACCCGGGTATTCGCGCGTGTAGAGGAGCATCGGGTTTCCCTGAATCGGCGCGGCCGAGCCCACGCCGTAGTGAAGCGCCGCGAGCCACGGGACGCAGAGCGCCGCGTAGACGAGCGCGAACGCGAAGCCGGCCTTGGCGCCGCCGCCGCGCCACGCGAGCCAAAGCCAAAGCGGCACGAAGATCATCGACTCGCCCCGCAGGTACCACGCCGCGGCCGCGAGCACGGCGGCTCCCGCCGCCGCGAGAACGCCCCGACCACGCAGGAGCAGAAGCCACGCGCCGAGGGATATCGCCGCGGTGGGAACCTGGCTCAGCCCGGCCGCATAGGGATCGAGGAGCAGCGGCGACGCGATGGCCGCCGCCGCGGCCACCGCTCCCGCTCGGGGCGAATGAAGGTGGGTCGCGAGCAGAAATACGAGCGCCGCGAGCAGCGCGTGCGCCAGAATGGCGATCACGAAGAAGCCCGCGGGGAGTGAAACTCCGAGTTTGAGCAGCCCGGCGCCGAGCACCGCGTATCCGGGCATTCGCCAGCGGACGGGAAACGGCGCGTGGTCCGAGCCGAGATGGGTCGGGTAGGTGTAGAGCGAGGTGAAGCCCTCGCCGCGCGCGAGCTGCCTTGCCTCCTGCGCGTAGTCCCAGGTGTCGCTCGCGGGCGGAAGCTGCGGAAAGACGACCCACGAGAAGGCGACGGCGGCCACGGCGGCCAAGAGCGCCCAGGCGGCGGCCGCTCGAAGGGGCATCGGCGACGGATGGTTTGCTTGCGGAGACCGGTTCGTTCACGAGGAGAGAGGATAGCCCATCCCAACAGGCGCCGATGCGCGGCGGATGGGCCCCGCGGCGCCCCGAACTCACCACGCCCGTCGCGTTGACAATTCGGCGCCTGCGGCTCATGCTCGAAGTACGTCCCCCGTGGAGCCGGATTCCGGCCGCTCAGGCGTTCGGAGGGTTTCCGTGAGACCCCGTGGTGGAGCCGCACCGAAGCTGCGGGAGTTGGGTTCGGCCGGCTGGATTCGCCGCGCCGCTCCCCTCGCGGCCGCGCTCATCCTCCTCGCCACCACGGCGGCGGCGGCGCCCGCGCGAAGACCACCTCGTCGCACCGGGCGCCCGCTCCGGCGGCACCGCTCACCGCGTACGAAAAGATCATCGCCGAGCTGGACAGCCTCTCTCCCGATCCATCCCGGGTAGCCACCGTCCGCAACCTGCGCCTCAAGCGGGACGTCGCGACGCTCGAATTCACGGAGGGCCAGATGGCCCTCTTCCGCCCGATCGAAGGCCGCGTGTGGGGATGCGTGTTCACGGGCCACGGCACGTTCTCCTTCCGTCCTCCCGACGACATCGAGCGGGGGCAGCTCCAGCGCTTCTACTCGACGGATTCTCTCGCGTACCGATTCGACACCGTGGTCCTGCTCTTTGCGGACACCACGCTGGTGGAGCTGGCGGCGGAGGTCAAGTTCGGCCCCGGCACGATCGCCAAGGACGCGAAGACACCCGTCCGACGAAGCCTCGACCTGCTTCTCGACGCCAAATCAAAGGACGTCAACTACAGCGTCGGGAAGACGTTCCTCGAGGTAGCGTCGAACGAGCTGTTCCTGGCCTTTGTCGGGCAGAAGGGATCGTCGAAGGGATTCATCTTCGAGATCGATCCCTTCCAGACGGAGCAAGTCCAGCTGTGGCGGCCGGTGAAGGCGACCATGTTCCAGTACCGGATCCGCAATCGTGAAATCATCTCCCAGTTCCCCATGGAGGCGGATCGGGCGCGCGCCTCCGTCGAGGCGGGCCTGGCGGCGGCGGACACCGCGCTCGCCACCGCCAACGGGGATTACGTCGCGAGCTTCAACGAGGCCCACTACCGCATTCGATCCCGCTTCGACGGCGGTCTCAACCTTCGCGGCGACGAGGACGTGCGGTTCCGCTCGCTCGAGAACGGCCAGAACTGGATCGCCCTGGCGCTCGACCCGGACGTGGACGTCGACTCCGTTCGATGGGAGAACGGCGCCCCGGCCGAATTCTCCAAGGGCGATGGCGCGCTTCTGCTCTGGGTGCGGAGCGACCACCCCATGGCGAGCGGCGAGGAGCGCACGCTCCGCGTGGTCTACCACGGCCAGGTGGTGACGCGCCAGGACGACTGGGTCTACTTCGATCCGGGGTCGTTCTGGTACCCCCGCGTCGTGCCCGGACGCCGCGCCACGTACGAGCTGGAATACGAGCATCCCGCCGACTACACACTGGTCTCCGTCGGCGAGCCCTCGCCGCCGGAGCGAAAGGGCGACACCGTGGTCTCGCGATGGAGCGTGGACTCACCGATTTTCCAGTCGTCCTTCATGATCGGGGTGTACAAGGAACACGTCCTGCGACCCGACAAGATTCCGCCCGTGACCGTTCTCATGTCGGAGGCGGCGCACAAGAGGGTGCGTGAGAACGCCGGGGAATCGCTGATCGAAGAGGGGCTCGCGCCCGGGAAGTCGATGGACAAGCAGGTGGGCGCGGATATCGCGAGCAGCCTGACCTTCTATCAATCGATATACGGTCCCACGAAACTGACCCACTTCTACGTCGCGGAGAATCCGCTGGAGAGCTCATTCCTGGGAATCGCGTTCCCGGGGTTGATCCACCTCGACTGGAGCACGTTCTACAACACACAGGCGGAGGGCTCGGACGAGCTGTTGCGCGCGCACGAAGTGGCGCACCAGTGGTGGGGCGCGCTGGGCGTCGCGCCCGCGACCTACCACGACCGGTGGCTGAGCGAGGCGTTCGCGGAATTCTCGGCGCTCTGCTATCTGCAGGCGGCGTCGAAGGACAACAAGCGGTTCCTGGAAACGCTGCGGAAGTCGCGGGACCGGATCGTGAAGAATCGCCGATTCTTCCTCGGCGACGGACAGGAGGCGGGGCCGATCTCGCTGGGCCCGCGGACCAGCACGAGCACGACGCCGGAGGACTACCGCCTCGTCGTGTACGAAAAGGGAGCGTGGGTGCTCCACATGCTCCGCAACATGTTCCTCGACCTGGACACGATGAAGGACGGCGGATTCGGGGACATGATGCGCGAGTTCTACTCCAGCTACGCGGGGAAGGACGCGACGACCGCGGACTTCCAGCGGGTGGTGGAGCACTACGCGGGACGGGACATGACGTGGTTCTTCCGCGAGTGGGTCTATGGAACCGGCATCCCCCGGTACCGCTTCGCGTGGCGCTCCGCGCGGGCCGAGGACGGCCAGTTCAAGGTCACATGCCGCGTGGATCAGGAGAACGTGCCCGAGGACTTTGAGATGTTCGTGCCGCTGCAGATCGACTTTGGCAACAACCGCTACGCCAGGCTCCGCGTGTTCGTGAAGGGCCCGCACTCGCAATTCGAGCTTCCGCCTCTGCCGTCCGAGCCGAAGGCGATCGTCTTCAACGACCTGGAATCGGTGCTGTGCGAGTCGAAGACCGTGGATTGGTGAGGGGCCAGGCGTTCGCCCCCGCCCGCATAGAAAAGGAGTCCCCGCCGGTGCTCCGCCGGCGGGGACATGATCCGCGGTTCTTGCGGTGCCGCGGACCGGTCGGTTCCTTGAGAGTGCCGATCCCACAAGCCGCCCGGCTAGGAGGTGACCCGGGCTAACTCACTGAAATCGAAGGCGGTTACCCACCCCTCTCACCTATTTAGATCACCGGTTTGGCCGGAAGGTTCCGTCGGTTGGGCAAGAAAGTTGCTAGCCAGGCGAGACCGCTCACCCCAAGCCCCGCGTAGATCGGCTCGAGGTGGAGCGGGTATTCGCCCCCGGGCCCCAATCTCGCCCATAGAAGCCACGCCAGAGACACCGCGCCGCCCAGCGCCATCGACGCGACGGCCCCGCGCGGGGTCATGCGGAGGCGCTGGCTGTACGACGCGAGCAGCGGCACGAGGAGCGCCGAGACACCCACCGATCCCACGTCGTGCCACAGGTCGACCGCGGATCGAAAGAAGACCGCGATGGAGAGCGCGAGACACGCGGTCACCAGAAATCCAACCTGAACGTAGCGGTTCACGTTCTTCTCGTCCCGCTCCTGCCGCCAGCGCCAGAGCAGATCCCTTCCGAAGTTCACCCCGCCGATGAACGTGTATCCGTCCACAGTCGACATCACCGTCGCCAGCAGGCCGAGATAGAAGAGGCCCCGAAGAACCGGCGGCAGATACTCCGCCGCGAGCGCCGGGTAGGCGGAGACCGGATTCTCGAGGTGCGGCATCAGAGCCCTCGCGTACATCCCCGTGAACGTCGTGAGGAAATCGAAGAGCATCCAGAATCCGATCGAGATCAGGACGCCGCGCTGCGCCACGCGCTCGTCGGCCGCCGCGAAGGTGCGCTGATAGAACGTGGGCTCGACCAGCGTTTGCAAAGCGATCAAGTACCAGACGAAGATGTACTGAGGGTTGTTTCCGCCGTGCCATACGAAGTGTGTGGCCGGGAGATGGGTGCGAAGGAACGAGAGGCCACCGTAACGGCAGACCAGGAGCGGGAGCGCAACCAGGAATCCGCCGTACATGAGCACGAACTGGACGAGGTCGGCGCGGACCACCGAACGGAGGCCGCCCCGGAGCGAGTAGCCGGTCGCGGTGACGGTGCCCACGAGGATCGCGACCCATAGCGGCCAGCCGAAGATCGCCTGAAGCAGCACGCCCAGCATCAGCACGTACGGGGCGGGGCTCGACAGAAACTGGAGAATGACGGCGCCCAAGATTCCGGCGGGGCGCCCGTAGGCAAGCGCGAGCTGGTCGGGAACGGTGTAGAGGCGGCTCCGCCGTGCGCGCCGCGCGATGAAGACCGCGAAGAGCGCCGCGCCCAGGTAGTACGGAACTCCGAAGACGAGCCAGTTGGAGATTCCGTATCGGTAGCTGTATTCCCCCACGCCCAGCACTCCCCCGTACCACGTGGTGACCAGGGTGGCGACGAACGAGGGGAGGGCGAGACGGCGCCCCATCACCAAGTATTCCGCGGTGTCGCTTCGCGCGATTCCGAAGAAGCGAAACGCGACGAAGACAAGAAAGGCGAAGTAGAGCCCGATGAGGGCTAGATCGATCGGGGCGAGCGGCGTGGTCATCGTCTCAGCGGTGGCGACTAAGGAGCCGGCGTCATACGCCCGCTCAGAACTCCGCCTTCAGGCTGGCGAAGAAGCTCCGCCCCGAAGCCGGATAGAAGTAGGGCACGTCCGCGTAGACGTACCCGGCCGTTTCGTACTTGAGATCGGTCAGGTTCTGCGCGTGGAGCTCCAGCGCCACGCGCTGGGCGTCGAGCGGGCGCGACCGCGTGAGCCGGCCCAGGTCGAGCGTCAGCGCGCCGTTCACGAACGCGTGCTCCTCGATGAGCTTGTGCTGGTATCCGGAGACCGCATTGGCCGCCGGGTTCTTTCGATTGTCCTCGCTGTTGTCCAGGAACTGCCGTCCCACCTCGACGAGGCTGAGGGACGCCAGGGCGCCGCCCTTGCGGTAGCCGAGCGTGGCGTTGATGAGACGGTCCGGGAATCCCGCGATCGAGTTCCCCGAATAGTCGTTCACCGTCACCGAATCCACGTATTCCTTGTAGTCGTCGAACTGGTTCCGGCTGAGGGTGAGATTTCCGGAAAGCTCCAGGCCGCTCCGGTGCCGCCCGCTGAATTCCAGCTCGATCCCGGTGTGGGTGGATCGCGCCGCGTTCCCCGTGATCGGGACCCCGAACTGGTCGATCTGGCCGCTCGGAACGATCTCGTCTCGAAAGTCCATCCAGAAGCCGGTCGCCTTGGCGCTCACCGCGTCCCGCTTGAAGCCGATCCCCAGCTCGTAGTCGTTCAAGGTCTCGGGATCGATGAGCGGATCCTCATAGATGTGGTTCGCGACGTCCACGACTCGAAACTGCGGAACGCTCGTGGGATCGTCCGCTCGATAGATCTCGCTCAGGATCGGCTCGACCTGGGTATGGGCGTAGCTGGCGAAGGCGTTCCAGCGTTCGGTCGTGTTCCAATTCAGGGCCACCCGCGGGCTCAGGAACGAGTAGTGAAGATTGAAGTCGTAGCCGTTGAACCGGTCGTCGCCGATCGCATACCGCGTGTGCCGCCACTGGACACTTCCGATGGCCTGGAGATTGCTCCTCAGGCGGTACGACTCCTGGGCGAACGTCGAGATCACGTTGACCCGGCCCGTGTAGTCGTAGAACACCGCGTTGGGGGGCGTCCCCGGAGGAAGCGCCTGGGACCAGGTCAGCTCTCCCCAATGCCTCCCGGTGTGCTCCCGCCATTCGCCGCCGATCGTGAGCTCGCCCTTGGAGTGCTTCAATCTCGCCCGCGGGACCCACCCGTAGTGCTCGTTCCTCACCCAGAGCCGCTGGGTCATGTCGGACGCGACGACCGTGTACGGCCCCGCGCCGGTCGTGTCCGCGTAGTAGGACGACGGATATTGCGTGTTCGACGGCACCGTGAAATCCGGGAGCTGCCGCGAGGCGAACGTCTGCGGCCCGTAGGGGAAATCGTCGTAGTAGCCCTTCCCCGGGAAATAGAAGATCGACGAGGTGAGCGCCGCCTTCTCGGTCAACTTCACGTCCTGAATCAGCTCGAAGTGCGGCTCGAAGAAGTTGTCGGTCTCGCCCGACCAGGTGAGCGGATTGAAGCGCCGGTCCTTGTCCGCGTCCCCCGTGATCTGCCCGTCCAGATACGTGCGGTCCACGGCGTAGTAGGCCAGGTGGAGCCGCTCGGGACCGCCGTAGAAGTTGAGGTGGGTCGTGATCCAGGAGTCGTAGCGGGCCGTGGAGAGGTAATAGGACCAGAGGCTTGTCCACGATTGCTCTCGATAGCCGTCGCTGGAGATTCGGGAGAGCCGGCCGGTCATCGAATACTTGTCGTCGAGGAGGCCGGAGTTGTATTGCACGGCGTAGCGCTGCGTGTCGAACGTCCCGACGCCCGCCTCGACGGAGATGGACCGATCGCCGGGCGCGGTCAGCGTCTCGAGGTTGATCGACCCGCCGACGGCGCTCGAGCCGTAGAGCGCGCTCCCCACGCCGCGCTGTACTTGCAACGATTGGGCGCTCGTGACGAGGTCGGGGTGATCCACCCAGTAGACCTCGTGCGATTCCGGATCGTTCAGCGGAATTCCATTTATCGTCACCGCGACGCGGCGCTGCGCGAACCCGCGGACCTTCACGTAGGAATAGCCCACGCCGTTCCCGGCGTCGGAGTAGGCGTACACGCCGGGCGTCTCCGCGAGAAGCATGGGAACGTCCTGCGCCCAATAACGCTCCTTGATCGCGGTGCTGTCCAACTCGGTGAACGCGACGGCGGACCCGCGGTCGCTCGACTCTGGTGGTCGAGACCTCGAATGGTGGAGTGGGGATGGCGTGGGGCTCGAGAGCGAACTGATAATTCGCGTTCGCGGCTGCATCCGTGGAAATGACCTGAATCGTTGAATCAAGGTTTTGTATCCGAGCCGAGCCACGAGGTCTCATAGGTTCCGAAGAGGAGCCCTGCGGAGCGAAACGTGCCGTCCTGGTCCGTCACCATTTCGATCGGCGTCGGGGCCTGAAGCGTCACCCGGGCGTATGGAATCGGGCGGCCGGTCGCCTTATCGACGACGGTGCCGCTGATGGAAGCGCGCGGCAGGCTGGAAGCGTCTTGAGCGCTCGCAGGCGAAATCGGGCCAAGACTGAGAATCCCCGCGATCCAGAGGGACAGCCAGACGGCGCGCGGGAAAAGCGCATTCCGGATTCGCTTCACGGCGAGTCCTTCCTCCTGAAAACGATCGAGGCCGCGCTCGGGGAGAACGCGGCCAGGCGGAAAGACTTCGTCTGTCCCCGTTTCCCTACGCTGGTATGACCCAGATCAGGTTTGTAGGGTGTGATCTCAGGCCGGTGTTTTTCCGGCCACCCCTAACGGTTAGCGACCAGCATGTTCCTCGAACGGAACGCTGTCAAGTGCTAGGCTCCAACGCGACGATGCCAAACGCAGTCATTCTCGCCAACGGATTGCCACCCAGCCGCGCGACCCTGGAGCAGGTCCTCGGCCGCGCTTCGCTACTCGTATGCGCGGACGGCGGTGCCGACACGGCGCGCCGGTACGGGATCACGCCCCACGCCATCGTGGGCGACTTCGACTCGGCGTCCGCCGAGACGCTCGCACACTTCGCGAAGGTCCCGTTGATTCGCGACGAGGATCCGGAACGCACCGACGCCGAGAAGGCGCTCGATTGGGTGCTCGAGCAGGGTCCGTTCGACACGATCACCTTGATGGGCGCCACGACCGGAAGGCTCGATCACGTGCTGGGCCACGTGTCGCTCCTGCGCCGGTATCTCACCCGGGCCCGCGTTGTCCTGGAAGACGATGAGGTGCGAGTCACTCTGGAGCGCGGCACTGCGACCATCGAGGAGCCGCCCGGAACCACGGTCTCGTTTTTCGCGGTCGGCACGCCGGTCGAGGGGCTCACGACGGAGAATCTCCGCTACGCGCTGCGCGACTGCCATCTGGAGCTTGGCGTCCAGGACTCGGTGTCGAACGTTGTGGAGCAGTCGCCGGCGTGGGTGAGGATGTCGAGCGGGGAAATCTTGTTGATCGTCGTGAAACAGATCTGATCGAGAGGCGGCCGCGCCGGCTCCGGCGGGGCCGCCCAGTTTACTTCAGCACCAGCCCCGACGAGGCGCGGCCCAAGGTAATCGTGACGACCGTGCCCTGGCCCTCGCCGGGCTGTCCAGCCGGACCCCGCCGCCCATCATCTCGAGCAGCTCCTTAACGATCACGAGGCCCAATCCCGTCCCGCCGAACTTGCGCGTCGTCGACGCATCGGCCTGAGAGAACTTCCGGAAAAGCCGGTCGCGCTTCTCGATGGGGACGCCGATTCCCGTGTCCGTCACCTGGACGCTCGACGAACGGGGATCCGTCCGAAGCATCGACGGTCACCGCCACCCGGCCATTGGAAGTGAACTTGATCGAGTTGCCCACGATGTTCATCAGCACCTGCCGCAAACGCGATTCGTCCGCGCTCACCTTGAGGCCGGGCGGCGGCTTCTCGATCTGGAACTCCAGCTTCTTTTCGCGCGCCTGGACCCGAAGCGTGCTCTCCACCTCCGCGAGAACAAACGCCAGATCCACGTCCCTCAGCTCGAGCTGGAGCTTCCCGGATTCGATGCGCGATAGATCGAGCACGTCGTTGATCAGATCGAGGAGATTCCGCGCGCTTCGCAGCGCGTGGCCCAAGAGCTCCTTCTGCTCCTCTTCGCTCTGACAGAGTCCGTCCAGTACCAGATTCAGGAATCCAATGATCGAATTGAGCGGCGTCCGAAGCTCGTGGGACGTGGTCGCCAGGAACTCGCTCTTCAGGCGATCGGCGTTCATGAGCTCTTCCACGTAGAGCTCCAGCTGCGCGTTCTTCGCCTGGAGCTCCTCCTGCTGCGCCTGGATCGATTCGAGCAGACGGACGTTCTGGATCGCGGTTCCCACCTGGTAGCTGACCGCGCGAAGCAGGTCCGAGTTCTTCGCGCTCAGCTTCTCGCCTTCGACGCTCAATATGGAGATGACGCCAACGATCTCGTCCTGCGCGAGGAGCGGCGCGTGGATCACGGTGGCGATGCTTCGATCGAGAAGCTCCGATTCCGCCACCTGCTCGCGCGTCTCGATGGCGCGGAGGAGGCCCGGATTGACCGCATCGGGGATCATGCCGGGCGAGAGCTTGAGCGAAGTGCTGAGGAACGACGCCTCGCCGGCGAGCGACACGAACGAGCGCGATTCCTCGTAGCGGTGGATCCAGCAGGCGTCCATCTCGAGATGCTCGACGATCGCGCGGGCGACCGCGTCCAGCATCGTGCGCGGGTCGGCGCTGCTCCCCGTGGCCACGGCGATGGACGCGAAGGCGGCCAGCTCCCCGGCGCGACGGCTGGACTCGGCCTCGATCCAACGCTGCTGTCCCAGCTCCACGACCGTCGCGACGTACCGGACCGGGCCGCGGTTCTCTCCGCCAACCGGTGTGATCGAGACCATCATCGGGCTCGTGTCGCCGACCGAGGTGCGTAGCTCCAACTCGCCAAGCCAGTAATTCGTCCGCGTCAACTCCTCGAAAACACGGTCCTCGAGATCGAGCGGCGCGTCGTTGGAGAGAAACCGGCGGATGGACGAGTCGCGCAGGAGCGAGGGGTTGATCCCGGTGAGCTGCGCCATCGCGTCGTTGGCGCGGAGGATCTTCCGGTCGCCGTCCAGCAGGAACAGGCCAACCGGGGACCGGTCGAAATGCTCCAGCAGCGCTTCGCTCAGCCCGGCGATGGCCGTGGTCGACGAATACCCTCGAAGGGGCGGAACGTTCACCGGATGACCCCCTGATTCCCGTAGAGACACGAGTCCGAGGGAGTTATCGGCTTGGCGTGGGCCCTTCTGGACGGTGAAATCGGGCTTCCCCATGCGGCCGCCGGTCGGTATTCTGCGGCCGAATGACCAAGGTAACCGCTGGGGTGCTGACGGGTATCGTCCTAGGGGCCGCCCACGGCTTGGTGACGTCGTGGGGCGAGCCCAGGGCCATGGTCATCTTTACGACCATCCTGGGCCGCGCGTCTCAGGGAATTGTGAACGGCGTGCTCGCGGCCTACGTCACCGAGGGGAAGACGCCGCTCTGGCGCGGCGCCCTTCTGGGCGGAGCGATCGGTCTTGGGCTCGGGGCCATCGCCGGGCTCCCCGGCCACAATTGGACGACGACGTTGCCGTTCGGAGCCGCGGTTGGAATCGGCTGCGGTCTCGCGACCGCGGCGGCAAAGCCCAAGAAAGCCTAGCGCCCCGGCTCTAGCGTCCCGAACCTAGCGCCCCCGAACCGCCCCGGCGTTAGCGCCCCGGCGCCGACGGCGAGCCGGCGCCCTTCGAAGGCTCCTTCCCCACCGCCACGCGCGTCCACGTATCCGGATTGAAGTACTTCTTGGCCGCCGCCAGCACCTGATCCGGCGTCACCTTCTTCACGAGATCCGGATACCGATCCACGTAGTCGTAACCCAAGCCCGTCATCTCGAAGTAGCTGAGACGGCCGGCGACTTGGTCGGATTGCTGCGCGCCGAGATACCAGCGCGAGAGGACCTTGTCGACCGAGCCCTTCACCTCGGCGGCGGGCAGCGCGCTCCGGAACGTCCCCGCGATGTCGTCCAGGACGCCCGACGATGCCATCGCAAAGTTGGACGGCGTGACGCCCATCTCGTTCTGCGCGGAGGCCTGACCCATGCGGTCGGTCATGTAGAACCACGAGCG
Source organism: Candidatus Eiseniibacteriota bacterium (assembly GCA_963740415.1). Classification (GTDB taxonomy): domain Bacteria; phylum Eisenbacteria; class RBG-16-71-46; order SZUA-252; family SZUA-252; genus WS-9. Next base: position 314,136 of record CAVUEC010000013.1, on the reverse strand, counting down.
GTATGCGACGCCCTTCTCATAGACGTATTTGAAGAAGACCTTGTCGCCAACGATCGCGACTGCCACCCGAAGCGGCACGTAGTCCGGATCGCGCACCGAGCAGGCCAGCCAGCCGGTGTTGTAGGTGATCTGCTCCTGTTCCTTCGAGACCACGATCGGCCGCTTCTCGCGCGCGGGCTCGTCCTTCGCGCTACCCACGGTCACGGGAGCGCCCTTGCGCATCGCTGAGAGCGAGCGCTTGGCCACATCGAGGACGCGGTTTGCGTTGAAGTCGCCGACGATGGCGATGACGACGTTCGAGCCGCAGAACATCGTCTCGTACGCTTTACGCAGATCCGCCGTTTGGATCTTGGGAAGCGACGTCTCGTCGCCGCCCAGGGGACGCCGGTACGGCGAATTCTTGTAGAGCGCCTGGGCGAACTGGAGGTTGGTGTATTCGAAGGGCCGGTCCCCGATGCTCTTCGCGTCGCGGATCAGGTCCTCGCGCACCTTTGAAACCTCGGCGGCCGGGAACGTGGGGCGGAGGAGCACGTCTTTGTAGATGTCCCACGCCGCGTCGAAGTTGGCGGCCGGCGCCTGCCAGGAAACGGAGGCATAGTCGGAAGCGCCGTTCGTCGCGAGCCTCATCCCCAGCCCGTCGGCCCGATCGGAGATGTCCCGCGCCGACATCGACCCCGCGCCGCGCCGGAGGAGCTGCGCCGCCATGTTGGACACGCCCGCGAGACCATCCGGCTCGATCCATTGCCCACCGCGCGCGATGGTGTTCACCGCCACGACCGGCGTGGCGTGATCTTCCTTGAGAAGCAGCGTGATTCCGTTCGGCAGAACTTCCTTCCGGACCGGAGAAGCGGCCCCCGACGCTGACGCGAACGTAGGCCAACCGGAGCGCCACGGAGCCAGCATGCCCTCGATGTCCTGCTGCGAGGGGCCCTGCGTTCCCTCCGGGCGCACCACGGAATATGAAGCGAGATCGGCGGCGAGATAGCGGGCCGCGACCCGCTGGACGTCCTGCGCGGTGACGCTCCCCAGGAGGCTGGGCCACTGTCCCTCGAGCGACACGTCGGACATGATCCCAAAGAGGCAGAGGCGCTCCGCGCGCTTGAAGACCGTCTGCGCGTCAAACGCGTACCGATAGAGGAGCGCCGACTTCACGCGCTCCAGCTCCGCGGCGGGGACCGGCTCGGTTGCCACCCGGCGAAGCTCGTCCCTCATGATCCCGAAGACGCGGGCCTCGTTCTCCGGCGGCATGGTCGCGCTGACCACGAACATGCCGGGGTCCTTGCGGACCTCGAAATCGGCGTCCACCGCGCTGACCAGGTTTTCCTTGTCCTTCAACGCGCGATAGAGACGGGACGAGGTTCCCTTTCCGAGCAGCGAAGCCAGCACCGTGAGCGCCGGCGAGTCCGAATCGGAGTTCGGCGGCGTGTGGAATCCGAGGTAGGTCCACGTGTTGGGCGTCTTCATGTTCTCGGCGCCCATCCGGAACTCCGTCTGCGGCGACTCGGTAAAGCCCAGCTCAAAGCTGCCGTTCCCGCGGGCGTACGGCGCGAACGCCTTCGAGAGCTTCTCGCTCATCGTCTTGGTGTCGAAGTCGCCGACGGCCGCCAGAATCATCTGATTCGGGACGTAGCGCTCGTCGTAGAACGTCTTGAAGGTCTGGAGGGAGGCGCCCTCGATCACGTCCTTCAAGCCGATCGTGTCGCGCTTGTAGGCGTGGTCGTGGAACATGAGCCGCTCGATCTGGTAGTAAACCTTGTAGTCGGGCCGGTCCTCGCCCTGGTTGTACTCCTCCATCACCACCTGGCGCTCCTTGGCCACCTTGTCCGCGGTGAGCTTCAGGTTCATCCAGGCGTCGACGGAGCGCCACAGCGCCTCGTCCAGGTTCTGGGTGGGCGCGGTGAAGCCGTAGCAGGTGTAGTCGTTCGTGGTGTACCCGCCCGACTCCTCGCCGATCCGCTGCATCTCGCGGCGGAATTGAAGCTCCCCCTGCTTGGTGGAGCCGCCGCGGAAAATGAGGTGCTCGTAGTAGTGGCTGAGCCCGGAGAGGCTGGGAGGCTCGGTGCGGCTCCCGCCGTTCACGAAAATGCAAACGCCCACGAGCGGCTTCGAATGATCCTCGACGAGGACGAGGCGCATGCCGTTCGGAAGGATTTCTTGATGAACCGCAGCGCGCGGCGGACTCAGGACCGGAGGCGCGGCCACCGGCGGTGCCGCCGCGGCGTGCAGCGGAGCCAGAACGGCGAAAAGCGCCGCGGACAGCGCGGAGCGGAGCGTCAGCCACCGGGGCGAAGCGTGCATGGATCCTCCGTCAGGGTTTTTTCAACAGCGCGACGACTTCCCCTGGTTCGGGAAAGCGCCCGACCAGTTTCTTGGAAAAGACTACCCTTCCGTCGATCGAAACGTCGAAGACGCCCCCGCCACCGGGGGTCAGATTGGATTCGAGACCGAGTTCCTTTTTCAGCTCGTCCGCCAAACTGGCGGCTCTAGGTTTGTAGTTTCAAAGCTGGCAATAGACGATCTCGACGCTCATGGCGGGCACCTCCGGATGCGGGGGGACACCAAAGGAAGACGATGCGATTTTCCGCCCCGGCGCCCGCCGGTGTCAAGCGACCAGCCCTCCGGATGCGGCCCGCCGCGCCTCGGAGGCGGCGCGGACCCGCGTGATTGGATAGCCTAGAGGCTCGGTGGGTTGACAATCCGGATGGAGAAGGTCCAGCGGAAGTCCCACGGGTTCTCGCTCGAATCCGGGCTTCCCAGCCACAAAGGGAATGCGACCTCCACGGGCCCCATGCGGGCGCCAAGCCCGGCGTCGGCGATCCAGCGGCCAGTCAGAAGACCTTCCAACTCCGCGTCGTCGACCCGGGCCGCGTCGGCGAACGTGAACAGAGGGAAGTCCCCGGGCTCGAACTCCACGTTAGCGGCCATGAGACTCTGGCCCAGAACCGCATGCCCCGCGTAACCGCGCGCCCCACCGCCTCCGGGTACGTAGAAGTGGTCGGTCTCCCGTAGAGGGCCGCGATCGTTGGCGTAGAAGAGAGGAAGCACGTCGAGCCGGCTTCGCTCCGCGGCGTCGAACAGCTGCTCCCGGGGCACGTCGCTGAACGACCGCCCCGCGGCAATCCGCCAGGCGACCTTGCCGACGGGGAATCGCGGCAGGTTCTGGGATACCGCTGCCTGAACCCAATCGTAGCTGCCGTCATCGCCGCTGGACACCGACGCCCCGTGCCGGTAGCCGAGATCGAAGCGCTCGGCGTGCCCCGGGCCGATCGTTTCCAGGCCGAGGCCGATGGAAGCGTTCAGAGTGCGCCCGCTGGACCAATAGGCCGGATCGACCGGTGCTAAGTCGTAGCGGTCGCGATACTCGATGGACGCGCTCCACGACCGGTACGGGTGAAGGTTGGACGGCTTGGTGGCGACATTCTCCGCGGATAGAAGCCCGCGGAAGAGCCCCGCGTCGCGCGCGACCAGCGTCCGGACGCGACTGCGCGCGCCCAATGCTCCCCATCGACGCCACAGACCGGCGCGGAACGCGACGGATTGATCGTTGGTGCCGTAGGACAGTCCTCCCTCGAATCCGCGAATTCCGAACGGAAACGCGGGCGACGGCAAGTAGCGCCCATCCACCCACGCGCCCAGCCGCATGCCTTCGGCCTCGCCGTGCCACACGGTCGGGCCGTACGCGACCCCGATCGCCTCCGCAGAGGGAAAGCCGGCGCCGAGATGGAAGCGCATCGGAGGGAATAGACCGCCGCGATTATCCAGGCGATCCATTTCGATCATCTCGTGGCGCGGGTCGATCACCGCGCTTCGGATGGGCGACGCGCTCTCGAAGACGGCCCTCGTTTCGCGCTCCTTCGCCATAACCTGCGCTTCCTGCCGCGAGCCGTCGGCGAACACGGCCTGGACGGTCACCGGGAGCACCATCGCGTCCTTCCGAAGCACGGTCACGGACGTTCGGTATCCGCCCTCGGTTCGCTCCTTTCGAATCTTCCCCAGGCCGAAGCTCGGGCGCTCGACGGTTTGGATCCATGATTGGAAGAACGCGCGGAGGTCCCGGCCCACCGCGTCTTCGGCGGCCAGCTCGGGGGACATCGGCAGTGGATGCCGGTAGAGATTCCACCGGTAGTACTTGCGGAGAAACGCGTAGAAGAGCGAGTCGCCGACCACACCTTGAAGCGTCCGCAGCATGGCGGCGGGCTTGCTGTATGCCGAGATGTTGTAGGACTGAAATCCGGGCTGCGCCTCGGCGCCGAGCGAGACCGGCTGCTCGTCGCGCGCCCACGCGGCGGTCAGGTAATAGAGCTCGTCCTGTCCCCACGCGGTACGTTTGCCAATCGACGGAAAGCGGGACGAGAGGCGCGCCATGCCCCTCGGGTACTTCGCGTCGACATAGTGATCCTCCAGATACTGGGCGAATCCCTCGTCCAGCCACGGATCCGCGCGCTCGTCGTTCGCGATCATTCCGTAGAACCAGTTGTGCCCGCTCTCGTGCGCGACCGTGTCGTCGAGCAGGTGCGTCGCCGAGGACGCGAACTCGGGCTCGATCTCGATCAGCATCGGGTATTCCATGGCGCTCCCGCCGCACCATCCCTCCGCGGACGTGAACTGCGGCCAGACGTACGGCCCGACGAGATCGGTGTGGTGGCGCAGGGCGTCCACGGTGAAACGCTTGAGGTCGCGCCAGCCGGCTTGATCGTTACGCCACGCGAGCGCGCGAACCGCGATGCCGGACCACGTGGTGTCGGAGCGGACGTAGTTGGGAGAGGCGACCCACGCGAAATCGTGGACGCGGTCGGCGTGATAGCGGAGCGTCTTGACCGAGGGCTCGGACCCTTCGGCCGCCAGCGATCGCAGAGTGTCGCTGAGCGCGGTGTCCCGGTTGGCCACGAAGAATCGGACCGGACCGGATCGACCGTCCGCATCCGCCTCGCGGCGAACCTGGCCTTCCCCATCGTCCCAGCGATACGAGTAGTGGACCGGGGCCCCGCGAGGAACGCGGATCGTCGGGCGTTGATCCCACGGAATCGTGACCGAGAGCGGCTCGCGCGCGCCTGCCGGCCTCAGGTCGCTCTCCAAGCGGAGCGAGAGGCGGGGCCAGCGCTCGCGGAGCGAGTCCGCGCACGTCACTCCCAACATCACGGTCACGCTATCCCGCGACGCCTCTGCGTCCGCGAGGGGGATCTCGTTGTCGCCGCCCTCGGCGCCTTCGAGCACGCCCGTCGATCCCACCCAGTACCGATCCGGAAGCGTGATCGCGACGTCGAACGTTCCAAAGTCGCCGTAGAACTCTGCGGCGTAGTGGAAGGGATCGGGATGCCAGCCCTTCAGGTCGTAGACGGCCACCTTGGGATACCACTGCGAGATGGAATACTCCTCGCCGCGGTGCCCCAGACGGTCGAATTGCTTCGGGATCTGGACGACGAAGTGGAGGCGGAGCGACACCGAGTCCCCAGGGGCGAGCGGCCGCGGGAGATCCACGCGCGCGATCGTTTCGTCCATCGCGACCTTCGCGGGCGCGCCGTCCGCCGAAACCGAGTCGATCTCCATCCAGCCGAAATCCTCGGGCTTCCAGTAGCGCATCGAGAAGTCCTCGGTCTGGCGCTCGAGGTCGCGGGCGTAGACGGTGCGCGGGCTTGAAAACGCGTTGGGATAGGCGTGAAGGTAGATCGAGGGGAGCGGAATGGCAGCGCCGCTTCGGTAGCCGATCACGGCCCACCCGTCCAGACGATGGCGCTGCGGTGTCGAGCCGGACGTCGATCCGGTAGCCAAGCCCCGGGCGAGCCCGGAACACGCTGGGGCCGGACTCGACAAGGGCGAGGCACGGGGCCGCGGCGGTTCCGAGGAGGGCGATCGCGATCAGGCAGAGGCGAATCTTCAGACGGTTGCGTCCTCGAAGGACCGAACCGCTGCGGGGACCCCCTCCCCAAACAGCGTGTAGGGTGACGCTTCTGCAATGCGCACCCGGATGGTATCTCCCACCCTCTCCACACCATGCGGAAAGACGACCGTCTTGAAGTGCGGCGTCTTCCCGAACCACTGCCCGCTCTTCTTCGCCTGCCCTTCCACCAGGACCTGAACCTCGGCCCCGATCGTCGCCTCATTCAGCTCGAGTGACGTCTGCTTCTGCTCTTGGATGAGAAGCGTGATGCGACGGGTCTTCTCTTCTTCGGAAACTGTCTCCGGCCAGTCCGCCGAGCGGGCGCCTGGCCGCGGAGAGTACTTGAAAATGAAGGCGCTGTCGTAGCGAATCCGCCGCATCGCCTCGCGCGTCATTTCGTAGTCCGCTTCGGTCTCGCCCGGGAAGCCGACGATGATGTCGGTGGTGAGCGCGAGCCCGGGCACGGCCGAGCGAAGCTTCTCCACCAAGGCTTCGTAGTAGGCCATTGTGTAGGTGCGCCGCATCCTCTCGAGGACCGCGTCCGATCCGGACTGGAGCGGCAGGTGGACGTGCGGGGAGACCTTGGCGCACTCCGAGATCGCGGCCACCGCGCGGTCGCTCATGTCGGTTGGATGCGGCGACGTGAACCGAATCCGCTCGATGCCATCGATGCGGTCTGCGATTCGAAGGAGATCCGCGAAGTCCTGGTCTCCGTCCCGGTACGCGTTCACGGTCTGGCCCAGGAAGACGACCTCCTTGAATCCTTCGGCCGCGGCGTGCTCCACCTGCCGGATCACCTCGCCCATCGGAAGGCTCCGCTCCCTGCCGCGAACGAACGGAACGATGCAGAAGGCGCAGAACTTGTCGCACCCCCGCATGATGCTGATCCAGGCGCGCACCCCGTCCGCCCGGGCCGGGGCCAGATCGCCGTAGGTTTCGTCCCGGCTCAGCCGCGTCGCGAGGATCGGTTCCTCGCGGGCCTGGTCGACCAGCGCGGGAAGGTCGCGGTAGGAATCCGGCCCCAGGACCAGGTCGACCAGCGGGACGCGCTCCATGAGGCGGCCCTTCAGGTGCTGGGCCATGCAGCCCGCGACGCCCAGCACAACGCCGGGGCGCCGGACCTTGTGGTGGCCCAGCTCGCCCAACCTCCCGTAGATGCGCTGCTCGGCGCCCTCACGGATGGCGCAGGTGTTCACGAGGATCACGTCGGCCTCGCCGGGCGCCTCCACTCGCTCGAAGCCCGCGGTCCGAAGCTGGCCCAGCATCAGCTCGGAGTCGGCCACGTTCATCTGGCAGCCGTAGGTCTCAATGTAAATTCGACGCGTCATGGCGGCCGATTATATGGCAAAATCCGGCCCGTTCGAACGACCAACCCGCACCCGCCCTTCGAGGAATCCATGATCAAGAGCGACATTTGGATCCGCCGTATGTGCCATGAGCACAAGATGATCGAGCCGTTTGAGGAGAAGCAGGTCCGGGACGGAGTGATCTCGTACGGGGTCTCGTCCTACGGCTACGACCTGAGGATCGCCGACGAGTTCAAGATCTTCACCAACATCAACACGACGATCGTCGACCCCAAGAACTTCAACCCGAAGTCGCTCGTCGATTTCAAAGGCGACGTCTGCATCGTGCCGCCCAATTCGTTCGCGCTGGGACGGAGCGTGGAATATTTCCGAATTCCGCGAAAGACGATGACGATTTGTGTCGGGAAATCCACTTATGCGCGCTGCGGCATCATCACCAACGTCACGCCGCTCGAGCCCGAGTGGGAGGGATACGTGACGCTGGAAATTTCGAACACGACGCCGCTCCCCGCGCGGATCTACGCGAACGAGGGGATCGCCCAGGTGCTCTTCTTCGAGAGCGACGAGGACTGCTCGATTTCGTATCGCGACAAGAAGGGGAAGTACCAGGCGCAGACGGGCGTCACGCTGCCGCGGGTGTAGGGTCGGAGATGAACATGGCGGCTTCAATGAAGACAATCGCAGTCCTCGGCGCCGGCGTCATGGGCCGCGGGATCGCGCTAGCGTCGGCGCGGGCCGGCTACGACACGCGCGTCGTCGAGCCGAGCGCCAAGGTCATCCAATCCGCCAAGGCCGAGATCGAGAAGATCCTGGCGCGCGCGCAAGAGAAGGGCGAAATCGACGCGGCCGCGGCCAAGGCGGCGCTGGCGAAGCTGACCTGGGCGGAAAGCGTCGAGGGCGCGAAGGGCGCGGATCTCGTCATCGAGGCGGTGCCGGAGTCGGTGCCCCTCAAGGCGGAGATCTTCGCCAAGATCGCGCCCCTCCTCGGGCCCGACGCCATTCTCGCGACCAACACCTCATCGCTCAGCATCACGGAGTTGGCCGCCGTGAGCGACCGCCCCGCGCGCTTCATCGGCATGCACTTCTTCAATCCGGTCCACCGCATGCGCTTGGTCGAGCTGATCCGCGGCTTGGAAACCACCGATGAGACCGTGAGCGTCGTGGAAGCGGTCTCGAAGGCGATGGGCAAGGAGACAGTGCTCGTGCGCGAGTCGCCGGGCTTTGTCACGTCGCGCATCAACGCGCTCATCGGCAACGAGGCCTTTGCCATGCTCGAAGCCGGCGTGGCGTCGGCCCGCGACATCGACAAGGCGCTGAAATTGGGCCTCAATCATCCCATGGGCCCATTCGAAATGGTCGACCTCGTCGGGCTGGACACGCGCCTCAGCATCCTGGAATATCTGCATCGGACGCTGGGCGACAAGTACCGCCCGTCGCCCCTCCTCGTTCAATACGTTCGGGCCGGCCGGCTGGGCCGCAAGGTGGGCCGGGGCGTCTACGACTACAAGGAATAGCCGGAGGAACACGTGAACCCAAGCGACACGCTCTCCCCGCCGATGCTCGCCTCGGGCGGAAAGCTCCTGATCGGCGCCGAGTGGAGAGAGGCCGTCTCCGGTAAGCGGTTCCGCACCATCAACCCGGCCACCGGCGAGCCGCTCGCCGAAGTCTCCGAAGGCGACGCGGCCGACGTCGATCTCGCGGTACAGGCGGCGCGGAAGGCGCTCGATGGACCGTGGGGGAAGATGTCCGCCTCCGAGCGCGGCAAGATCCTCTGGCGGATCGGCGATCTGCTCCTCAAGAACCTCGAGGAGATCGCGCGCCTCGAGACGCTCGACGCCGGAAAGCCGATCGTAGAAACCACCAAGATCGACGTGCCTCTCGCCGCCGACGTCTTCCACTACAACGCCGGCGCCGCGACCAAGCTCGAGGGGAGCACCATTCCGGTCAGCGGCCCCTTCTTCAACTACACGCTCCGCGAGCCGCTCGGCGTCGTGGGGCTCATCGTTCCGTGGAATTTCCCGATTCTCATGGCCTCGCGGAAGATCGCGCCGGCGCTCGCCGCCGGGAACTGCGCCATCTTGAAGCCCGCCGAGGAGACGCCGCTCACCGCGCTCCGCCTGGGCGAGATCGCGCTCGAGGCCGGGCTCCCGCCGGGCGTGCTCAACGTGGTGCCGGGCTTCGGTCCCACCGCGGGCGCGGCGCTGGTGGCGCATCCTGGCGTTTCGGCCATCGCGTTCACGGGCGAAACCACCACCGGCCAGCTCATCATGCAGAACGCCGCGAAGACCTTGAAGAAGGTCTCGCTCGAGCTGGGCGGGAAATCGGCGAACATCATCCTCGACGACGCGGACCTCGAATCGGCGGGACGCGCGGCGATGCACGCGATCTTCTACAACAAAGGCGAGGTGTGCACCGCCGGCTCGCGGCTCTTCGTCGCGAAGGGCGTGCGCGAGGCGCTCCTCGAGAAGGTGGTCGACCGGTCGCAGAAGCTGGCGCAGGGCGACCCGCTCGATCCCAAGACCCGCCTCGGCCCCCAGGTCTCTCAGGCCCAGATCGACAAGGTGGGCGAATACGTGGAGATCGGAAAGAAGGAGGGCGCTCGCCTTATCCTGGGCGGCGAGCCCGCGCGAATCGGCGACGGCAAGGGCTACTTCTGGAAACCCACCATCTTCGACGGCGTCCGCAACAACATGAGGATCGCGCGCGAGGAGATCTTCGGCCCGGTCCTCTCGGTGATCGAATTCGACGATTTCGACCAGGCGATCGCCCAGGCCAACGATTCTGCTTACGGCCTGGCCGCCGCCATCTGGACGCGCGACGTGAAGAAGGCGCACCGCGCCGCGCGCGCGCTCCAGGCGGGAACCGTGTGGATCAACACCTACAATCTCTACGACGCGGCGTCGCCCTACGGCGGAACCAAGGCCTCCGGATTCGGGCGCGAATCGGGACTGGCCGGGCTCGACTTCTACACCCAGACGAAGAGCGTCTGGGTGGACCTGAGCTAGGCCGGTGCCGGACGTCCTCTACGAGCGGCGCGGGCCCACCGCGCTGATCACGCTCAACCGTCCGGAGGCGCTCAACGCGTTTCGAATCCCTACGACGCTCATGCTGCTCGAAGCACTTGGGCGGCGCGGCGCGCGACGCGACGGTTCGCGTGATCGTGCTGACGGGAGCCGGCCGCGGCTTCTGCTCCGGCGGCGACATCGCGTTCATGCAGGAGGTCGTCGCGAGCGGCGGCAACTTTGCGGACTTTCGTCCCCTCGTGGAAGCCGGGCGCGAGATCACGTCCACCCTCCAGAGCATCGAGAAGCCGGTGATCGCGGCGGTGAACGGCGTGGCCGCGGGGGGCGGGATGAGCCTCGCCCTGGCGTGCGACATCCGTTGGGCATCGGAGGAAGCGCGCTTCGCGCAGAGCTTTGTTCGGATCGGGCTCCACCCGGATTGGGGCGCCCTCCACACGCTGCCGCGCCTGGTCGGCATGTCGCGGGCGCTCGAGCTGATGTGGACGGGCGACGCCATCGACGCGGCGGAGGCGCTCCGGATCGGGCTCGTGAGCCGGGTTCTCCTCGCCGATTCGCTCCTGTCCAAGACGCTCTCCTTCGCGGACCGGCTGGCCCAGGCCCCCGCGGTCGCGCTCCTCGAAATCAAGCGCTCGGTCCGGCGCTCGCTTGGGTATACTCTGGAGGAGTCCCTCGCGAGGGAAATCGACGCCCAGGAGCGCTGCTGGAACACCCGGGACGCCCGCGAAGGATTCGCCGCCTTTCTCGCCAAACGCGATCCGCACTTCCAGGGTCGCTGATCCTTCGTTCGTAGCGGCCCAATAAGGAGGTTTGACCCGTGACTCCCGAGACTTTGTCGCCGCCTGCCAGCAACCTGTGTCGGCTACCGGACCGATAACGGCATCGCGATCCTCGAGCTGAACGATCCGCCGGCCAACACCTACACGTACGAGATGATGCGCGCGCTCGACGAGGCGATCCTGAAGGCGCGCTTCGACGAGAACGTGCACGTGATCCTCATGCGCGGCGCGGGCGACAAGTTCTTCTGCGCCGGCGCGAACATCAAGATGCTCCAGACCGTGAACCCGGTCTTCAAGTACTACTTCTGCCTCCACGCGAACGAGACGCTGAACCGCCTCGAGCAGACGCCCAAGCTCGTGATCGCGGCCCTGAACGGACACTGCGTCGGCGGCGGTCTTGAGATCGCGATGGCCGCCGACATCCGCATCGCCAAGAAGAACGCGGGCAAGATCGGCCTCCCCGAGGTTTCGCTCGGCGTGCTCCCGGGCACGGGCGGCACGCAGCGGCTCGCCCGGCTGGTCGGCAAGGCGCGCTCCATCGAACTCATGACCACCGGCTCCACCTTCTCGTTCGAGGAGGCGCAGACGATGGGCCTCGTGAACCACGTCTTCGAGGCCGAGACATTCGAGGCGAAGCTCATGGAATACGCGCGCCAGTTCCTCCCGCCCAACAAGGCCTCGAAGGCCGTGGGCCGGATCAAGCGCTCGGTTCAGTCGGGCCTCGAGGTTCCGTTCAGCGAGTCCTTGGCCATCGAGCGCGAGCTGCAGCAGCAGCTCTTCACGAGCGAGGACGCCAAGGAAGGGCTGACCGCGTACGTGGAGAAGCGCCCGGCCAAGTTCACCGGAAAGTAGGCCCCGCCCGCGTGGCGACGGCCGTCACACCGCGCGAGCGCCTGGTTCTTCGCGCCGCGCGCGAGATTCACGAGGGGGAGACCGTGTTCGTCGGAACGCGGCTCCCCCTCCTCGCGTATCTGGTCGCCAAGGCGACCCACGCCCCGACCGCGATCGCGCTCTACGAGAACGGGCTCATCCGCGAGGAGGCCGCGCGGGAGCTTCTCTTCACGATGGGAGACCCGCCCAACATCCTCGGCGCCACCTCCGCCACGTCGACGCTCGACGTGATGGGCATGATGCAGGCGGGGCGCGTGGACCTGGGACTTCTCGGCGCGGCCGAGGTGGATCGGTTCGGCAATCTGAATTCCACCGAAGTGATCGATGACGCCGGCCGCACGGTGCGGCTCCCCGGGAGCGGCGGCGCGGCGGACATCATGGCGCTCGCGCGACGCACCGTGGTGCTCGTGCCGCAGGAAAAGCGCCGCCTGGTGGAGCGGGTCCGATTCCGCACCTCGCCCGGTCGCGGCGACGGCCCGGAGTTTCGCGCGCGCGTGGGGCTTCCCCCGGGAGGCCCGAGCGCGATCGTGACCACCCACGCGGTTTTCCGATTCGACCGGGATCTGGGCGAGGCCTACCTGGCCGAGCTGTTTCCGGGCGTGAGCGTGGACCATCTGCTCGTCCGGATGGGATGGGAGCCGCGGATCGCCCAGCCGGTCGGGCTCATTCCGCCCTTCAGCGACACGGAGTTAGGGGCGCTGCGGGGCCTGGACCCTGAGGGGTTCTGGACGGGGGCGGAGGAATCGGCTACTATTCCGCTCCTCGAAACAATTGAGAAAGGGGGTCTCATGAAGCGGACAGTTGTACTGGTTTTGGTCGCCTTGGCGCTCTGCACGGGGTCTGCCCTGGCGTCCGGAACGACCATAGGCGTGATGCCATACGGCGGCTACGCCTACGCGGTGCTGCAGGACGACACGGGCAGCGGTGCGATCTTCGGCGTGCGGGCCCCGGTGGGCCTTTCGATCCTCACGCTGGAGCCGTTCTACGCGTCCTCCAGCCTCGGCGACGCGGAGGAGACGCTCGGCGGGCTTTCCTACACCCGCTCCGGCTTCGACATGAGCGCGTTCGGCGTGTCGGCGATCCTCGGCGCCAACGGGACGTTCTACCCGTTCGCGGGGATCGGATCGTACAAGCTGTCGCGGGATGGAAGCGACGACATCACGAACACCGGCTGGAACTTTGGGTTTGGAATCAGGATTCCCGCGGGGGAGAAGATTTCGTTCCACATCCGCGGCGAGATGGACATGATCGTGGACGGCGACACGTCCCGGAAGTTCGGGACGGCCACCGCCGGACTCTCCTACAACCTTTTCACGTAAGTCCGAGTAAGGGGGCGCGCGATGAAAAATCTACGTTGGATCGTGCCGGCACTCCTTCTCGGATTTGCAACGCCGGGCTGCGTGCTGGTTTCGGGACAGTTTCTCATCGACTTCGATCTCGATAATTTCAGCGCCTCGACGTCGACCGCGGTCACAAGCCAGGACGTCGACCTGAACACCGAGAGCGTGTACGAGGACCACAAGGAAGACCTGAAGGACCTCGCGGACGTCGCCGTCCTCGGCAAGATCACCAATACCGGAACCGACCGACATCGGTGTCGAGGTCTGGATGACCGCCGCAAGCACGGCCTACACGACGCCCACCGAAGTCACGACGAACGCAACCAAACTGTGGGGTCCGTTCAACGTCAAGGCGGGCGAGGCGAAGCAGGTCGGTTGGGACGAGTCGGCCGCGCTATTCGACGAGACCGGCAAGGCCCTCCTTCTCAACGAAATCAAGGGTGACGGCAAGTTCACGATCTACGCGATCGCGAACGTCGGCACCTACAGCTTCAAGGTCGACAACGGCGTGCTGGCTCTGACCATCTCCGCCGGCAAGTAGGCTGTTAGAACAAGAAACGCGTAGGGCAAGAAAAGCGCCCCGGTGATTCCGCCGGGGCGCTTTTTTGTGGCGCTGGGGCCCCTCGGGCCGGGGCGCGTTTCTATCGCTACATCACCAACACCCCGGTCCCCTCGAGCCCATCTTCCTTCAAGCGCCTCAAGCCCTGGTTCGCGTCGCGGAGCGGCATCTCGGTCACGCGGGGCCGGATGGGGATCGCGGCCGCCTCTCTCAAGAACGCCTCCCCGTCGGCCCGCGTGTTCGCGGTCACGCTCCTGAGATTCCGCTCGTAGAAGAGATCGCGCTCGTAGTCGAGCGGCGGAATCGGGCTCAACCAGATTCCCGCCACCGCGAGCGTGCCGCCCTTTTCAAGTGAACGCATCGCCGTCGGGATGAGCGCTCCCGCAGGCGCGAAGAGAATCCCACCGTCGACCTTGGCCGGAAGCGGATCCTCGCTGCCGCCGACCCACGTCGCGCCCATCTCGCTCGCCATCGCCTGGTGCTTCTCGCCGCGCGTGGCCACGTACACGCGGCAACCGCGCGCGAGCGCCACCTGAATCGTGATGTGAGCGCTGGAGCCGAAGCCCCAGATTCCAAGCGCGCCGCCGGGCGGCACCTCCGCGCGCTGGAGCGCCCGGTAGCCGATGATTCCCGCGCAGAGGAGCGGCGTTGCCTCGGCGTCGCCGAAGACCTTGGGGAGCGCGTACGCGTAGGCCTCGGGCACCACCGCGAGCTCGGCGTATCCACCGTCCGCGTGGTAGCCGGTGAACTCCGAGGACTCGCAGAGGTTCTCGCGCCCCGCGAGGCAGTGGACGCAGCGTCCGCACGTGTGGCGCAGCCACGCGATCCCGATCCGGTCGCCGGCCTGGAATCGCTTGGCGCCGACGCCCAAGCGGTCCACGACCCCGACGACTTGATGTCCGGGAATCAGGGGTAGGCGCTTCGCGGGGAGGTCGCCCTCGATCACGTGCAGGTCGGTACGGCAAAGTCCGCAGGCGCGGACTCGGATCCGCACTTCGCCCGGCCCGGGCTCAGGCTCGGGGACGTCGCGGAGTGAGAGCGGGGACGTTTCGATGGGCGCCTGACGGTCGAGGACCATCGCCTTCATCGGGGCCCTCCGAAGACGGCGAAGCGGCGGACCATCTTCAACCGACCGGCGACACGCCCAGGGCCCGCATCATGCCGCTCGCCTTGACCAGCGTCTCCTCGTATTCGGCCTCGGGCGTCGAGTCGGCCACGATGCCGCCGCCCGCGTGGAACGAGGCGCGGCCGTTCGCCAGAACCACGGTCCGGATCGCGATGTTCCAGTCGCAGTCGCCGGAGAGGTCCCAATACCCGATCGCGCCCGTGTACACGCCGCGGCGGACCGGCTCCAGGTCGTCGATGATCTCGACCGCGCGGATCTTGGGCGCGCCGGTGATCGAGCCGCCGGGAAAGAGGGCGCGGATCACGTCGACGGGCCCCGCGTCGGGGCGCAGACGCCCTTCCACGCGCGACACCAGGTGATGCACGTTCGCGTGGCTCGCCACGCCGCATAGCTCGGCCACCGTCACGGAGCCGATCTCGGCGACCCGGCCGAGGTCGTTTCGCTCGAGATCGACGATCATGACGTTCTCGGCGCGGTCCTTCTCGCTCTGGCGGAGCGCCGCGGCGAGCGCGAGATCCTCGGCGGGCGTCCTGCCGCGGGGCCGCGTGCCCTTGATGGGCCAGGTCTCGATCCGCTCTCCTACGATCCGAAAGAAGCGCTCGGGCGAGGAGCTCGCGATCCCGCCCCCGGGCAGCGTGTGGAGCGCGAGAAACGGAGCCGGCGAGGCATCGCGGAGGGAGCGGTAGAGCGCCGGCAACGGCGGCGCCGGGTCGACCAGAAATCGCTGCGCGAGGTTGACCTGATAGACGTCGCCGGCCGCGATGTGCTCGAGCGCGCGCTCCACCACGCGGAGATACTCGTCGCGCGTGAAGTTGGAGACGGCGCGCGGGCGCGCGGCGCCGGTCGGTGGCGCGGCATCGACCGCGCGCCTCCCGCGTCGAGCGGCATCCGCCCCACGCGTTCGCCTCCGCAATCGCCGCCCATTGCGCGTCGAGGCGCGCGGGGTCGCCCACGGAGACCGCCCACGCCTCGCCCGTGCCGCGATTCCACGCCCAGACGACGTCGTAGTAGCCCAGCGAAAGGTCGGGCCAATCGATCTCGCGCCGCGCCTTCGCCGGAAAGCGCTCGATCCAATCCTTGAAGTCGTAGGCGAGATAGCCGGCGAGGCCACCCGCGAACGGGACTGGCGGCAGCGGCTCGTACCGCGCGCGCGCGGGCCACGCGGCCGCGAGCGCACTCGAGCGGCGATCCCGCCAGGCGCTCGGCGCGCGAGCCTTCGATTCGCCAGAGCGCATCGCCCCGCAGCTCCAGGCGCCACGCCGGATCGAAAGCCAGGATCGTCCACTGGCTCTCCGCGCCGAGCGGGCCGCCGCTCTCCAGGAAGAGCGTGTGCGGCCGATGCTCCACCGCCGCGAGCGCGCGGAGCGGCGTCCACTCCGTCGGGCAGCGCGCGGACCACGGGCTTCACCACAACCGCCGCGCCGCGGTCGAGCGCGCGCGCCGCCGAGCCACGCTCGATCGTCGTCGCGCTAGTAGCCATAGTCGACCGGCTCCGCCAGATGATGCGTGAGCGGGATCAGCGCCGCGACGCGCTCGTTGCCCAGGCGCGCGACGTAGCCCTGAAGATCGGGAACGCCGTCCACCCACTCGGCGCGCCACGCGTCGTAGCCCTGCTTGGTCTTGGTCCGCCGGTGATAGTCCACGTAGGCCTCGTGGTCGCGCCGGTAGAAGCCCTGGACCGGCGAGGGGTGCGCTCCCCATCTCGCTTCGCACACCGCGGCCACGACGAGACCCGGGATGACCACGCGATTGGGGTCGCGGCGAAGCTGCTCGGCGGGGACGATCTCCTCGGCGGTTACCAGGACCGCGCGCGAGGCGCGCGCGGCGTCCGCGGTGATGCCGAGGCTCCCCCACATCACAGCGTTTCCGTGCGGATCGGCGCGCTGCACGTGGACCACCGTGAGATCGGGCTGGAGCGGCTTCACCGCGAGGACCGGCCCGCCGCCGAGCGGGTTCTCGATCGGGACGATCCATGGATTCCGGCCGATGAGGTCGGAGCCGAGCACGCTCCTCGTGGGCAGGAACGGCGCCCCGATCGCCGCCGCGTGGAGCGCCTGCGCGAGCGTGAAGTTGGAAAACTCGACCACGTCCAACGGACGGGGAATTCCCTGCTCCGCCGCCCGCCTGAAGCAGTAGGCGGAGCCCATCATCACGTTTCCGACCCACGCCGCGGCCACCCGCCGCGCGAGCCCCGCTCCGATCAGCTGGTCGAACACGATGTCGGAGACCGGCCCCACGAGCGTGAGGTCGCCGATTCCCTGGCGGACGATCTCGTGGACGGCCGCGAACGGGATCATCTGCTCGAGGCAGGTCCCGAGGGCCACGGTCGCGCCGGGGCGCACGTGCCGCCGAACGGCTTCTCCCAGCGGCAGCACCTTGTCGCTCGCCGGATAGTGCGGGAGCGCGTCGGTCCGCTCGGACGGGCGCCAGGGATAGAGGTCGTCCATGCGGACGACGGGGTCTTGTGTCATGGGCGGAGGCGGCGAGTATACCCCGCCGGGGAGGCCCAGGCCTCCCCCGCGACCGAAACCGCGACCGTCAGGCCGGCGGGCGCTCGAGCGGCCTACGCCTTGGCGGGCTCGTCCTTCACGACGCTCCTGACGATGAAGAAGACCACCGCCGCGATGATGACGAAGTCGATGAACGCGCCGATGAAATCGCCGATGGCGAGATGAACGGGACCGATCGCGAGAACCGCCTCCCGCCAGTTGCCGCTCGGCGTGACCGCGCCGATGATCGGCATGACCAGGTCGGCGACGAGCGCCGTGACCAGCTTGCCGACGGCGCCGCCGATGACGACGGCCACCGCGAGACCCACCACGTTGTGCTTGGCCAGAAACGACCTTGAATTCACCGAACATGAGCGCGGCCCTCCCTAGGAATGGCGCCGCTCCGCGCGCTGCGCGGCGCGCGGCGAGCTTCTCCACACGCCGTCCCTTCGTAGCGTAGCGTGTTGTGGTACGCTTGGCCATGTTTCGCTGGATGGACACGATTTTCCCCCGCCGCGCGCTCTTTCAGGAAGACCGCCGACTCCTCCACCTCTTCGTCGGACGCGTCCTCTCTTCGGTCGGTTTCTCCATCGTCATTCCGTTCCTGGGCCTCTACCTGCACGGCACCCGCGGGGTGCCGATGACGGCGGTCGGCGGACTCTTCTTCATTGCCGCGCTCGCCGGCGCCCTCGGCCAGGTGATCGGAGGCGAGCTGAGCGACACGAAGGGCCGGAAGTTCGTCCTCGTGCTGTCGCAGCTGATTCGCGCGCTCGCGTTCGTCGGCCTCGGGGTCTCGGTGATGCTCCACGCACCGTTCGCAGCGTTCGTCGCGTTCACGTCCCTGAGCGCCATCGCGGGCCGGATGTTCGAGCCGCCCAGCGGCGCCATGGTCGCCGACATCGCCCATGGCTCGAACCGGGCGGAGTACTACGGCATCATTCGGATCGGAGGGAACCTGGGCTGGGCGCTGGGGCCCGCGCTGGGCGGTTTCCTGGCCGCGCTTTCCTATCCCACGCTCTTTCTGATCGCGGCGGGCGTGCTCCTCGCGGCGGCCGCCGTGATGGCCTTCAAGGTCGAGGAGACTTCGCCCCGGCACCGGAAGGGAGCCGCGGCTGCCGCGGCAACGGTGCCCCCGCCAACGATCCCGGCCGAAGGCCCTGCGGCGGGCGTACGGGGTTACGGCCTGCGCGACATCATGGACGCGTTCCAGGACCGCGTGTTTCTTCGCTATTGCCTGGTCTCACTCCTGCTCTACACGGTGATGGCGCAGTTGATCGCGACCCTTTCGGTCTACGCGGTCGAGTGGGCGGGACTCACCAAGGTGCAGCTCGGCGTGCTCTACGCGCTGAACGGACTGATGGTGGTATTTCTCCAATTCCCCGCGGTGCGGCTGATCGGCCGGATGAGGCTGACGAGCGCGCTGGCGCTGGGCGCCGTCTTCTACGGCGTGGGGTACGGGATGATGGGGCTGGGACACGGTTTTGCCCTTCTCTCGGCAGGAATGTTCGTGACGACGGTGGGCGAGATCATCGCGACGCCACCATCCCTGACCCTCGTCGCTAATTTCTCGAGCGAATCGACCCGGGGCCGGTACATGGGGATCTTCGGACTGTTCAACTCGTTCGGCTGGTCGATCGGGCCCGATGGTGGGCGGCGCCCTCCTCGACGTCTCCTACGGAAGGCCGATGCTCCTTTGGGGTACGATCACGGGGATCGCGATGCTCGCGGCGCTCGGCTATCTGGACGTCCGGCGCCGGATCGATCTCGCGACCGATCGAAACACGGAAGTGCTCGACGCGCGCGCCGCGGTGGCGTGACCGCGATGGAGAGGAGAGAGCGATGAGCCCTGCAGAGCGCCAGCATCACTTCGAGTGCCGGTTGGTTTGGACCGGTGCTACCCAGGGAGGGACCAAGAGTTACGACTCCTACTCCCGGGAATGCCGCGTCGATTTCCCTGGGAAATCCTCCATCCGGGCTACGTCCGCCCCGGCGTTTCGCGGGGACCCGAAACTGGCGAACCCCGAGGACCTTCTCGTGGCCTCCCTTTCCGCGTGCCACTTTCTGAGCTACGTCGCGGTCTGCGCGCGGAACGGCGTGGTCGTGATCGCCTACGAGGACGACGCCATGGGAACGATGTCGCGTTTCGAGGGTGGCTTCCACTTCACGGACGTTCTGCTGAAGCCCAGGGTGACGATCGCCGGCGGATCGGATCCCGAGAAAGCGATGGCGCTCCACGCGAAGGCGCACGAAGAGTGCTTCATCGCAAACTCCGTGAACTTCCCGGTCCGCCATGAGCCCACGGTCTCGGTGGCCGCCGCGGTCTAGCCTCCGTTGAGCCCCACGATCCAGCGCCCCTGGCAGGTGTACGCGCTCACCGCGCTCTGGGCGATCAAGGGCGCCGAAGAGCTCCTTCGCGGAGTGGTTGGCACCGGGTTCTACGTGGTCGACCGGGTGGAGCGGGGTCTCCTCGAGGGCTACGGTCTGCACCTCGCCATCCAGAGCATTCTCCTCTCCGCCCTGCTCGCCGCCGGAAGCGTCTACGTGATGACCACGCTCTGGCTGGGCAAGCGGGAGGCGCGTCCCTGGGGCGCCGCGCTCGCCATCGTGAGCGAGATCTCCGTCCTCGCCTACCTGATCTCAAGGCCGCCGGAATTCGGCGGCGACGTCGAGCTGGTGCGGACGGTGGTGATCGCTTCGATCGTCAATCTCAGCCTCATCGCCTTCCTGCTGTTCGACACCAGGCTGGCCGAATTCCTCGGCAGCCCGAGGCTCACCGGGTGGTGGGCTCCGCGGCGCCGCGGCCGCACCCCGCACCGGGACGACCCGAAGGAGTCCAAGTGACGTCCGAGATCCGAGTGGTGAACATCGCCGAGCGGTTCCGGCAATTCGAGGAGCATTGGCAACCGAAGATCGCCGGCGAGGTGAACGAGAGCTACGTGAAGCTCGTCAAGTTTGATGGGGAATTCGTCTGGCACCACCACGACGCCGAGGACGAGATGTTCCTGGTGGTGCACGGCCGGATGCGGATGCGGCTGCGGGACAAGGACCTCATCGTGGGCCCGGGCGAGTTTGTCATCATCCCGCGCGGCGTGGAGCATATGCCGGTGGCCGAGGGGGAGACGCACGTGCTCCTCTTCGAGCCCAAGAGCACGCTGAACACGGGGAATGTCTCGAACGAGCGGACGCTGCCGAAGTTGGAGCGGATCTAGCCCAGCGTGTAGCCGCCGTCGACGATGATCACCTGCCCGGTGACCCAGGACGCCCGGTCCGTGCACAGGAACGCCGCGACGTTCGCGACCTCCTCCGGGGTCCCGACGCGGGCGAACGGAGTGCGGCGGGTGGATTCCTTGATGATCTCGTCGTAGGACGGAAAGATCTTCAGCGAGTCGGTGTCGATGAACCCGCCCGACACCGCGTTCACGTTGATCCCCTTCGGCGCCAGCTCGTAGGCCAGATAGCGCACCAGCGTCTCGATGGCCGCCTTGGACACGCCGATCGCCGCGTAGCCGGGGATGTATCGGTGGGAGCCCAGGGACGTCAGCGCGACAATCTTGCCCCCTTTCGGCATCATCTTGGCCGCTTCCTGGGAGCAGAAGAGAAGCGCCTTGGCGTTGGTCGCCATGGCTACGTCCCACATCTTGTCATTGACGTCGAGGACGTTGCCGAAGTGTCCGAGGGCGGCGTTCGAGACGAGTATGTCGAGCTTGCCGAAGGCGCTCTTCAGCTCCGCGAACATGCCGGGGATCTGCTCAGCGTTCCCCATGTTCGCGCGGAGCGCCAAGCCCTTGACGCCCTTTGCCTCGATCTCGGCCACGGCGGCCTTCGCGGAATCGCGGCTGCGGAAGAAGTTGATCGCGACGTCCGCGCCCATGGCCGCGAGCGCCAGGGCGATGGCCTTCCCGATTCCCCGCGTCCCGCCGGTGACGAGGGCTGACTTCCCTTTCAACTCACCCATGATCCCTCCGCGCAAGTTCTTGACGGGCCGTGAGTTTTCGGTCCAGGGGGCAGCTTTGTCAATGACGAAACGGTGAGGGCGGCGCCGGCGGGACTGGCGGAGGCCGGATCGCCGGATCGGCGGAGGCCGGCCGGATCGGCGGAGGCCGGCCGGATCGGCGGAGGCCGGCCGGATCGGCGGAGGCGGGACCGGGAGCGTCAGCTCTTTGCGCGCAGGTCCCGCGCGTGGAGCGAGAGCGTTCCCTTCTCCCGCCACCCTTCGACGACCGCGGTGAGCCGGACGGCGGTTCCGTCCGCCGGACGGACGGCGGCGGGATCGAGGGTCAGCGGAAACGGCTGCCCGGTCTCGGCGATCTCAAACGTGACGGCGCCGGTTCGGGCGGTATGGAGCACCCCTGTGGCGTCGAACAGCACGTCCACCAGCGTCAGATCGTGGAGGCGGTTCTTGGCGAGGCTCTGGATCACGTCGCGGAGCGGAATGGCTCGCGGCTCGACGTAGCTCACCTCGATTTGATCGTCCCCAAACCGCGTTTCGGCTCCCTTCGTCTGGGGGCCGAGCATCTGCCGAATGCTCGTCCGGCAATGCGCGCAGGACATGCAGCCGCGGGTGGCCAGATAGACGCGGGCAAAAGGCGGCGGCGGCGTTTTCGCCGTGGGGGCAGGCGCGGCCGCGACGCTCAAGAGAGCGACCAGCACCGCCAGGGATCGCTTCCATGTTTGCATCACGATGGATTCACCTCCACGAGAGCCAAAAAGTTTATCAGAAGCGGAACGCCACGCCAAAGTTGAATCGGTCCAGCTCGGCGTTGCTGTCGTCCTTCCAGTGTTCGTAGTCCGTTTTGAACGCGATCTTTTCGATGGGATAGAACGCGACGCCCGTGCTGATCACCTGGCGTCCCGCCGCGGGATCACGGACGAACGAAGGCCCCGTCGGTACGCCGTCCTCGGTGTCGAAATCCTCGTACCGGCCGTAGACGAAGAGCGACCTGGTCCGCGTGGGAACCGCGTCCCGGCGGAGCAGATCGTACGCGGCCTCCGCGTACCAGCCGTTCATCGCCTCGCCGATGGTCTCTCCGTTGACGAGGCTCACCCGATCCGCGCCGTCGATCGATATGTGATAGAAGACACCCTTGAGGTCCAGTCCGTGGCGATGATAGCGCGCGTCACCCTCCGCAATTCCCACAAAGACGTCTCCCTTTGCCGAATCGCCTTGGTCCGCGCCCCCGTAATATCCGGAAGCGCCGAACGAGAGACCGCCCGTCGACGAGTATTCCACCCGCGCGACGCCCGCGAGGTCCTGCGCTGGCGCCTCGAAACCGTGCGAGATGCCCCCGTCCAGCCCGTCGAGCCCCGAGAAGCCGCTCGCGTCCAGTCCCGTGACCAGATACGCGCGGTATGCAATCGCGCCGTTCTTGGTGCGCCCCACCAGACCCAGTCCCAGCTCCTGCCACGTGGTGGGGTTGATGTAGCTCTCCACGTAGGGGCGTTCCACGCTGTAGTAGTTGGGCGGCTCGTGGAATTCATTGAGCGGGCCCACCGGCATCAACACGCTGCCGACGCGAAACGTGAGGTTGGGATTCAGGTCGCAGTCCAGGTACGCGAATTCCAGCTCGATCTCCTGGGCCGCGTGCTCGAAGTCGACCTCGGCCTCGAGGCGGTACCCCGGAGAAAACTCGTAGGCCCATCCAAGCACAAACCGGTGCACGTCGGCCTCGGCGAGCGCGTTCTGATCCATCGTGCCTATGGCCGGGTTGTTGTAGTGAATGTCTCCGTAGCCGCTCAATCGGAGCTTGTCGCTCAACGGGATCTCGGCGTGGGAGGAACCCGGGACAGCCAGGAGAAGGAGGAGCACGAACGCCACCCGAAGATGCGACTTTGCCAGGACCAAGCCGGACTCCTTTCCGGTTAGTTGAATTTGGGCTTCCGGACGCCCCGGAGCCGCGATTCGACAGTTTCACTTATGAGACACGCTCTCAATAGTGCAGGCGCTTGAGGCGGCATGGTGCCGTCAAGATCGCCTCGTGGCAAGGGAAAATGTTTGGCCCCCGGATTTCCGTGGTTCCAAGTACTCTCAAGTGGTAGCTTCTCGCGCGGAGCATCAGGCCTTTGCATATGAGACTCTGTCGCAATTATATCCAGCGCGCGACTGGGTCGCTGTGGATCCCCAGCCAAGGAGTCGCCCTTCGTGGTTCAGGAGATGGTGATCACGCTTCGTGAAGGGGGCGAGACGTCGCTCATCCTCGCGCTTCTCTTTTCGTCGCTGAAGGCGGCACGCCACGTCGCCTATCGCGTCGCGGCCTGGATCGGATTCGCGGTTGCCCTGGGCCTGAGTCTCCTCGCCGGGATCTTTCTCCACGACCTGGGAGCGCTCGGCCCGCTGTTTGAAGGAAGCCTGGCGTGGATCGGCGCGGGGTTCATCGCCTCGCTTGCGATCCAACTTCACCTGAACGCGGTCGACTACCGCGGCCAGCTCAAGGCCCTGCGCGAGTCCGCGTCCGCGGAGCGGGCGTCGTGGGGCACGACCCTCGCCATCGGAACCTTCGCCTTCGTTTCCGTGATCCGCGAGGGGCTCGAGACCGCGGTCTTCCTGGCCAACGGCGCCGCGCTGAAGAGCGACGGAAGCTGGCTGGGCGCCGGGGTCGGGCTCGCATTGGCGGCCGCTTTCGGCATCTCGGTCTACTACGGATTCCGGAAGCTCGACATCCGCGCCTTCATGCGGACGACCGAGATCTTGCTCGTTCGCGTTGGTGGTTTCCCTCTTCATTTCAGGGCTCCACGAGTTCGCCGAGGCGGGCCTGCTGACCCTGCCGAGACCGCTCGCGATGTTCCACCTGCTATGGATCCAGGGCGGACTCTTCCTTCAGCTTCTGCTCTGCGCGGCCCCATTCCTGTATCTGGCCCTGGCCGGCGGCCCCGCGCGCTATTACCTGCGCGCCGCCGCGATCGCGCTGGCCCTGGCCGCGATCCCCATCTCCTTGAGCGCCGCCGCGCGGCAGTGGGAACACGCTCGACTCCCCGGCGCGGAGCGCCGGACGGCCGCCGCGCTGGAACGGCGCGTGAGCGCGCGCGGGACCGGAATGCTCGCCGCCCTCGATCGCTTGGGCGACCGTGTCCGCGCGGGCGACGTCGATGAGGCGCGGCTGGCGTGGATCGACGCGCGCCAGCGGTTCGTGCAGCTGGAACCCCTTCTCGCCAAGATCAATCCGGAGGCGACCGAGGAGCTGAACGGCGAGCCGGGAGAGCCCGGCGAGGCGGCCGGATTCCACGGCGTCGAGGTGGTCCTGTTCGCGCGCGACGCCGCCTGGGCCCACGACGGACGCTCGAGGCGCCCGCTCCAAACGGACGTGGGCGAGCTTCGCGCGCGCTCCCGGGCGGCCCTGGGCCCGCTCGAGACGCTGACGCTCGCTCCCGCGACGGTCCGGGATGCGTGGATGGACCACCGCTGGACCTTGAACGGGAGAATCGACGGACAGGAAAGCGCAGCGTCTCAAACGTCCATCTTGGAGTGGGGCGCGACGCTGGACGCGCTGGACGACGACATGGGCCGGAACGGCTACTACAGCGCGCCGATCCGCGAGGCGCTCTCCCCCGCGCTCGCGCACTCGTCGGCGCAGCCGCGGTTCGGCGTGGCCCTTGCCGAATCGCGAACGTCGCCGGACATGGAGAACGTCGCAATCCCCGTGACCGGTCCCGACCGCGTCTGGGACGGTGTGGACCGGAGCCGGCTCCAGGCGGCCGTGTCCGAAACGTTTGCTCGCATCGAACGGGACTTCCCGACCGCGAACGCAAAGGCTCGCTGAGTTGCGCCGCTTCCTCGCCTGGCTTCCCCTTTATCTCTTCCTCGCGCTGATCGCCCTTCTCTTGGCAAGCCGGCCCGGCTTGGTCCGGTATGCCGCCCGGTCCGCGATGGAGCGCGCTCGCGGACACGCCGCCTCGCCGGACGGACCCGCCGGTCCAGTCGATTCCGCCCAGGTGGCTCTGGGACGCGCGCTCTTTTTCGATCCGGTCCTGTCCGCGAACAAGGAGAGGGCGTGCGCGAGCTGCCATCTCCCCACGCGCGGGTTCTCCGACGGACGCCGCGTCGCTCTCGCCATCGATCGCGGGAATCTGCCTCGAAACGCGCCCGGCCTCACGAACGTCTCGGACCAGGTGGCGTTCTTCTGGGACGGACGGGCCGTGAGCCTGGAGGATCAAATCGACGGGCCGGTTCACAGCCGGATGGAGCTGGGAGGCCTCACGCGGCGCCAACTGGAAGCGCGTTTGGATTCGATTCCCGAGTACCGGACCCTGTTTCACGGCGCCTACGGCACGGCCCGTCCCCAATGGCCCGACGCGAAGCGCGCGATCGCGGCGTTCGAGCGGACCATTCGATCCGGAGGGTCCACGGTCGATCGCTGGTGGCGCCGGGAGATTCCGGAGTCCGAGGTTCCGGCGGACGTACGCCATGGATTCGATCTGTTCGCGGGCCGGGCTCAATGCTCGCGTTGCCATTTCCTGCCTCTCACGACGAGCGTCCTTCCCGGCGACTTCAAGAGCCAGGAGTTTCAAGTGATCGGGGTCCCCGCGGATTCCTCGGGGCTCTCCCTCGATCCCGACCTGGGACACTTCGGGGTCACCCACCTGGACGCCGACCGCCACGCCTTCAAGGCTCCTTCGCTTCGGAACGTGGCGCACTCCGCCCCCTACATGCACAACGGCGCGTTCGAGACGCTCGACCAGGTGATCGATTTCTATAACCGGGGCGGGGGCCGCGGGCTGGGCTTCGACGTGCCGAATCAGGACCCCGAGGTGCATCCGCTCCATCTGACCGCGCAGGACAAGGCCGCGCTCGTCCGGTTCCTGGAAGCCCTCTCCGACGATCCTCACACCGTCGAGACTCCCTCACGGGTGCCGAGCGGCCTCACGCCCGGCGGCCAATACTAGGTCCGCCCAGAACCCGCGCTTGAATCTCACCCCGGGCCGTGGTACCGCTACGCCCTGATGAAGTTCGGAAAGCTGGTCATTGGAATCCTGTTCGTAGGCGCCGGCGCCATGCTTTTGGCCGGAAAGGTCGGCGCGCTGCCCGCGGGGACCTGGCCTTGGTTCTTGAGATTTTGGCCGCTCATCCTCGTGGCCGTCGGCTTGGCGCTCCTCGCCAACGCGCTCAAGAACGTGGTCATCGGCGTCATCGCGGTGGCGATCATCCTCGCGTCGCTCGCATTTGGATGGTTCTGGATCTCCCGCCACGGGGACGCCTCCAAGATCGAGCATCGCGCGTCGATCGACCTGAACAAGCCTGAAGTCCACGCGGTCACGCTTCAGATCCGCACCGTGGGGGGGCGAATGACCCTCTCCGCCGATTCGAGCGCCCACGGCGCGCTCCTCGTCAACATCCACGGAATCAGCGACGCGGAACTCGCGGAGCACCGCTGGAGCGTGACGCAGGAGACGGGATTCCTCGACTGGCCGGCCCGCTCCGGAATCGCGGAGCCCGGACTCGTGGGCGGGGTGATTCGCGTCGGCGCGCCGGCCCAGATGCCGACACGCGTCCGCAGCGACGCCTATTTCTCCTCCGCCCACGTCGATCTGTCCGGGATGAGGCCCGCGCAGTGCGACATCGGCGCGGTCGGCTCGTCGGTGACGATCCGCGTCGGGGCGGCGCGGCCGCCGCGGATCCGAATCCACGGCTGGATGTCGAGCGTCGAGATCCATCTCCCCGCCAATTGCGCGACGCGGGTGGAGACGCTCTCCGCGCTCACGATGCGCTCGCTGCCCCGCGATTTCGTGGAGCATGCGGCGACGTCAAGCAAGGGAAAGTCGACGTATTGGGCGAGTGACGGCCCGGGGAGACCCATATCCATCGCGGTCGAGGGTCCGATGATGCGCGTCCGGATCGTCCGCGATCTTCCCAAGGCTTCCTAGCGGGCCGCGCCCTCGGGCGGCTCATCACCAAACCCAGGAGCGAATACGATGGCCGGAGGAAGCAAGAGCAGCATCGCGTTTCCGCTCACCCTGATCGCGATTGGAATCATGCTGTTGCTCAAGGAATTCGGCTACCTGCACGGCAGCGTGCTGCGCTATTGGCCGGTGCTCCTCATCGTGTGGGGCCTGGGCATGATCTGGGCGGCGCGGAAGGGATAACCCTTCCCGGACCCGCGCCGACGCGGGAGGGCGGGCTCTTGATGCCGGAACCGCCCGGCACGGAGCGGGGTTGACTTTGCATGAACGGTCGAGGACCCTCTTCAGTAACGGGCCCGCTCGGCCGACCCAGATACTCATGAGACAACCGACCTACCACATGCAGCGCCTGAACCCCTGGCTCCGGGTGGTTCTCGTCGCCTACCTGGCGTGCACGGTGGTGCTTACGCTGGCCCACCAGCACCACGGGGGCACGGCCAATACGGAGTGCGGCCTCTGCACCGCGGCCCACACGCCGGCGCTGGCGGCGCCCGGCGCCGCCCAGCCTGAGCCTGTCGTTCTCAATTCCACCCCGATCGTCTCCCCGGAAGACCGCTTCGCCGAAACAGCCGTCCGTCAAGCCTCCCCCAGTCGAGCGCCTCCTCAAGCCAGCTAGCCGTACCCCGCGCACCGCATCCGCGCGCCCGTAGAACCCCAATTCATCAGCCGCATCAGGGCTGCACTTTGACCTGGTCGCACACCCGCTGCGGCAGGCGAATGGGGCACTCGGACCGACACCCATCCGGCCTTCTTCCTACGGTGGACGCGCGATGCACTCGGATGCGTCTTCCATCGCTCGAAGGAGGCACTCGTCTCATGGTCCAACGAATTCTCTTCGCGATCGGCCAGTCAGAAGGTCACGTGCGCTTGAGACTTCGCATGCTTGCATGCCTGTTCGCCGCGCTGATGTGCGCGCCGGCACTCGCGACCGCCCAGACGCGGTCGATGTTCTCGAACCTGGCGAACCCGGCGATCGGGATGAACGCCCTCTTCTCGGGACAGGCCGCTCCCAACCTGGATCAGCCTTACGGGCTGCACTTCGACGAAGCGGAGATCAGCCTCATCTCCGTCGTGGATCCGTACTGGACCCTCGTGAGCAACATCGTCTTCACTCCGCGACGGAGGTGGACCCGGAGGAGGTCTGGGCCCGCAGCACCAACATCCCCGGCATTCAACTGAAGCTTGGGAAGATCCGCGGCACGTTCGGAAAGCACGGGCTGCTCCACACCCATGCGTTTCCGTTCATCCAGGCGCCGGTCATCATGGCCAACACGATCGGCGAAGAAGGATTCAAGGACGCCGGACATGGAGGCCGCGTGGCTCACGCCGCTGCCCTGGTTCGCCGAGCTGACGGGAGGCGTCTACCAGGCCATCGGCGTCGATGACGAACATCCGCTCGACTTCGGATCCACCCGCCACGACAACGTCCCGTTCCTGGGCCATTTCAAGAACCAGTTCGACCTGAACGACGCGACGACGCTGGAGCTCGGGCAGTCCGTCCTGCAGGGTCGCGGGAGCGACGGACTCCATGCACGCCGCCTACGGCGCGGACGTGACGATCCGCAACGTGCCGCCAAGAAACTCGAACCGGCGCGGGTGGATCCTGCAGGGCGAATACATCCAGAAGGGCTTCGACCGCCGGCGGGACCTACACCAAGGAGCCGGACGGCGGGTACGCGTCGCTTCCAGTATCGCCTGTCGCAGGTCTGGTGGGCGGGCATTCGCGGCGAGCAGGCCCGCGACAGCTTCACGGACTTCCTGGTCGACGACGCGGGCGATCCGATTCCCGGCAAGGTGACCCGGGGTTCCGCCAACATCGCGTGGACGCCTTCGGAGTTCTCGTTCATCCGGCTCGAGTACAGCCACGCCAAGGCGGACGACGGAGCTGGGATCGCATCCGACGGACGACCGGATCATGATCCAAATGAGCTACACGATCGGCTACCACCCGGCTCACGCGTACTGAGAGCGCATCGACTCGTGCA
Organism: Candidatus Eiseniibacteriota bacterium; assembly: GCA_963740415.1. GTDB lineage: Bacteria > Eisenbacteria > RBG-16-71-46 > SZUA-252 > SZUA-252 > WS-9. The sequence continues at coordinate 284,871 of CAVUEC010000013.1, read as the reverse complement.
CCGCGGAACGCGCGAGCAGAGGAAACATAAAACTCCGGAGGATTTCATGAAGTCGCTGATTCGATGCATGTTGGTAGCGACTGTATCGGCCTGCTGGCGGCCACGCCCGCGTTTGCGGACCTGAAGGTCGCCACGTCGCTGACCGACCTCGCTTCCGTCGCCCAATTCGTCGGCGGGAAGCACGTGACGGCTCAGAGCCTGTGCAGAGGGTACGAGGACCCGCACTTCGTTCCGGCCAAGCCCAGCCTGATGAAGGCGATTCAGCACGCCGACGTGTTCGTGTCGACCGGCCTGGAGCTCGACGGCGGCTGGCTGCCGCTGGTCCTGCCGGGAAGTCGCAATCCCAAGATCCAGCAGGGCACGAAGGGGTTCGTGGACGCTTCGGAGGGCGTCGACGTCCTCGAGAAGCCGACGGGCACCGTCAGCCGGGCCGAGGGGGACATCCACCCGCTCGGCAATCCGCACTACTACGCCGATCCGAAGAACCTCGAGATCGTGGCCGACCACCTGGCCGAGGTCTTCTCCCGGCTGGACCCGGCGAACGCGGCCGACTACGCCGCGAACGCCAAGGCATTCGACGAGAGGATGGAAGCGTCGCTCGCGAAGTGGGAACAGGAGATGGCGCCCTACAAGGGAGCCTCCATCGTGACCTACCACAAGAACTTCGTCTACTTCGCCGATCGCTTCGGGCTGAAGCTGTTCGGCACCGTCGAGCCCAAGCCCGGCATCCCGCCCAGCCCGCGCCACATCACCGAGCTTGCGGAGGCGATGAAGCAGGCGGGCGTCAAGGTGGTGGTGTACCAGCCGTACTACAACGCCGACGCCAGCAACGAGGTGGCGAAGCGGGCCGGCGGGGTCGCCGTGGAGATCGCGACCGAGGTGGGCGGCCTGCCCGGGACCGACGACGTCTTCTCCAAGTTCGACGTCCTGGTGTCGTCGATGGCCGGGGCGCTGTCCGGCAAGTCGGGAGGTCAGCAGTGAACTTCCTCACGGTCATGGCGCTGCCGCTGCTCGCCTGCCTTCTCCTGGTGTTGATTCATCCCGCCCTGGGCCAGCACGTGCTGGCCCGGGGCGTGATCTTCGTGGACCTCGCGCTGGCGCAGATCGCCGCGCTGGGCCAGAGCGTGGCGTATCCTGCTGGGGGCCGAGCCGCACGATCCCAGCATGTACTACTGGTCGTTCGGCTTCACGCTGCTGGGCGCCGCCCTCTTCAGCTTCCTGTGGGACCGGGAGCACTCGGTGCTGCAGGAGGCCTTCATCGGGATCTCGTTCGCGCTGGCGACGGCCGCCACGTTGCTGCTGCTGTCGAACGCTCCGCACGGAGCGGAGCACGTGCAGCGGGACCCTGAGCGGAGAGGCGCTCGGCTGGGTGACGTGGAAGGACATCGCGATCATGGCGACGCTGTACGCGATCGTCGGCGCGTTCCTGTACTTCGGCCGCAAGCAAGCTCCTGCTCTGTTCCGAGGACCCCAAGAAGGCGCGAGCAGATGGGCCTGTCGGTCAAGAAGTGGGACTTCCTCTTCTACGCGTCGTTCGGCCTCGTGGTCACGAGCTCGGTGAAGGTGTCGGGCGTGCTGGCGGTGTTCTCCTACCTGATCGTGCCGATCGTCTGCTCGACGCTGCTGGGCCGGAAGGGCCGCGCCCGGCTCTACTGGGCGTGGATCATCGCGTTCGTGGTCTCCGTACTCGGCGCGGTGTTCTCCTACCTCAAGGACTGGCCGATGGGCGCCACGATCGTGTGTCTCTTCGGGGTGACGGTGGCGATCGTTTCGCTCTCGGTCCGCATGAAATATGTGGATGAGAAAGCAAATGGCGCGGCCGCGGAGAAGGAGCTCCGGTGGGCGAAGCCCTCCGGCGAGGCGGTGAAGCAATGAGCGCGCTGGGCCCGGCGGGCTCCGCCGGGGGCCGCGTGAGCGCAGCGTGCGGAATCGCCGTCCGCGTCGCCGCGATGGCGCTGTGGGTCGCCTGGTCCGGCGGTATCGCCTCGACGGGGAATGCCCTCGCGTCTTCCGACCGATCCGGCGCGGAGCCGGCCACACCCGGCCGCCGGGCCCGCTCCACGAACGATTCCTGACGAAGAGCCCCGGCGGCGAGCCGATCGCGAATCTATCTGCTCGAGGGCTCTGTGCCGCGCTCGCTCCTCGAGTCCTACGGCGTCGAGGTGAACACGTGGACGCCCGTCGGAGCCACGGCCCGATGCCCGCTGTCGCGCCTCGCCTTGATTCAATCGCTCCCAGGCGTCCGCGCCGTTCGCCTCGCCAACCGGTGCCGCTACTACCTGGACGTGAGCGCCGTCGACGCGGACGTGGCCACGGTTCGCGTCGCTGCGCCTCCGGTCTTCTCCGGCCAGACCGGCGCGGGGGTGCTGATCGGCCTCGTCGACTCGGGGGTCGATCTTCACCACGGGGACTTCATCCGCTCGGACGGGTCGACCCGGATCGTTTCCCTGTGGGATCAGAGACGTCTCCGGCCCGCCTCCGGCGGGGTTCACCTACGGCGCGGAATGGACCGGGGCGCAGATCGACGCGGGCCAGGTCAACGAAGTGGACGATTTCGGACATGGATCCCATGTGCTCGGGATCGCGACCGGAGACGGAAGCGCCGCGGGTCATGGACAGACTCCGTACACGTTCGTCGGAATGGCGCCGGAAGCCGACATCTGCGTCGTGAAGACCGATCTGACCGTGTCGGGAATCGTGGATGGCATCCACTACATCTTTCAGGTGGCGGCCGCCCGCGGCGAGCCGGCGGTCGTGAACTTGAGCCTCGGAACGCAGGAGGGCCCGCACGACGGCACCCTCCTCATGGATCAGCTCATCAATCAGCTCACCGGGCCGGGCCGGATCGTGGTGGCCGCGGCGGGAAACGAGGGGGCCGACCACATCCATGCCCAGGTGACCGTGCCTCCCGCGTCGAGCCAGAACATGACGATGCTGGTGCCGCCCTACACGCCCGGGCCGGGGAACGAAGACGATTTCATCATCGTCGGGGCGTGGTATGGAGCGTCGGATCAGATCGCGGTCACGCTGACCACGCCGAGCGGCGTGGTTCTGGGGCCGGTCGCGCCCGGGGACAGCCTCACCGGACGCTTCACGCCCGACGGGTACGTCGATCTCTGGAACGCCACCACGACGAATTCGAACGGCGACCGGGAGATCTATCTTCAGATCTTCGACCCGCTCGGCTCCGGTCCGCCCGCGAGCGGCGCGTGGCACTTTCAGTATTCGCCGATTGTGATCGGCGGCGCCGGCCGGGTCGACGCGTACATCGAGACGAGCCAGCTGGGGGACGGTTTCTCGCTCGCATCCTGGTCCCAGGGCGTCGTGTTCGGCGGGGTCGTCGGCGCGCCCGGCGACGCCGACTCGGTCATCACGGTCGCGGCCCACGTGACGAAGGTCTGCTGGAACGCGTTCGACGGCAATTTCCGGTGCTTCACTCCCGCGCCGGTTCCCGGAACGATCGCCTCGTTCTCTTCCCAGGGGCCGCGGCGCGACGGGGCTCTCAAGCCGGACATCTCCGCGCCCGGGCTTTGGCATCATCTCGACCCGCTCCCGCGCCGCGACGTTCGACAACTCGGAGGTCTCGAGCGACGGAACTCACGTCATGCTCGCCGGGACCAGCATGTCGACTCCTCACGTGACCGGGGCCGTGGCACTCTACCTGGGGCATCGCGCGAACGCCTTGGCCACGCCGTCCGAGGTCCGCATGCGGCTTCAAGCGTCCGCCCGGGCGGACGCGCGGACGGGCGCCGTGCCGAATCCATCGTGGGGTGCGGGCAAGCTCGATATCGGAAACCTGCTCGGCCCCGCACTGAACGTGGCCGTGACGCGGCCGCTCAGCGGCCACGTCGCCGTGTTCGGGGATACGGACTCCGTGGAGGTGCATCTCGCCGGAGGACCGGCCGATTCCATCGTGGTGAACTTCTCGAAGGACGGAGGAACCCATTTCACCCAGCGGCTTGGGGTTCTCACCGCAGTCGCGGCGGGCGAGACCAGGCTTTTGACTTATCCGGCCCTCTCGTCGATGCAGACTTACCATGGACGCATTCGATGCATTGCCTATAACGCCTCGATGGGAGACATCCGAGCCTATTCCGGGAACTACTCGGTCCTGCCCGAGCTCGCCACCGCTTTCCGGGTGAACGCTCCCAACCCCTCTCGAGGAGCGATGACGATGTACTTCGAGTTGCTGCAGCCTGGTCACGCCAGCCTTCGGATCTACTCGGCCCGCGGAGCCCTCATCCGCACTCTAGCCGACCGGGACTTCCCGGCCGGAAGACACGTTCTGGAGTGGGATGGGAAAGACCATCGGGGCGTGACGACCGCCTCCGGGATCTACTACTGCGAATTCGAGTCGGACGGCGTCCGCACGGCCCGCAAGCTGGTGCGCCTCCGCTAAGTCGCGCCCACGGCGGATTTTCGAAACCGCGGGGTGGGACCTCGACGTAGAATAGGCACAGTCTGGGATTGGTCCGCCCGCTCCCCCCGCCGGAGGGTATGAATGCGCAAGTTCTGGATCGCGATCGCCATCGGGGCGCTCGTTTGTCTTGCGATCGGTATCGTCTGGACCGTCCGCCTGGACGTGCCCTCGCCGACCCCGTGGTGGTACGGGAAGAACGCGGTGCTCCGCTTTGAGGTGTGGGAACCGGGGAAAGACATGGCGACCGTCGCGGGCACGATCCCCAAGGGTCCCCTCGACGCGATGTATGCCTTTGGCCTGAAGGCCGAGGTCGAGCTGGATCACGACCACAAGGTCGAGCTGAAGCGGGTGTGGAAACAACTTCAGCGGCTGCCGAAGGGCGAGAAGCTCTCGTACGAGGAGGACGGCGCGCGCTTCGATCTCTGGATCGACGTGAAGGACGCGCCGAACAGCTAGCCGTCGCGAGCCGCGCGGGCCGCCCGCCGGCTCACGAGCGCGGTCGCGCTGCCTACGGCAGGAATCGCTCCGGGTGCGCGATCTTCTGGGGCAGGTAGGTGTCCATCACGTAGTTGAGCCCGTGCGCGGCCAGCGCCTGCTGCTCCGCGCGAACCCCCATCGTCACCAGCTGCTCCATCGCCTTGGCCCACGGCTTGTGGTGCTGGAAGAACGGATCGTTCTTGATCGCGTCCTTCGCCCGCTTCACGTCCACTTCCTTGAGCGGATGCGTCGGCAGCTTGTAGTCGATGATGTCCTGGGGCGTGATTCCTAGAAAGCGCGCCTGAGGCACGCAGAAGAATTCGTTGATGTGAGCCGCGTTTCCCGACCCCACCTTGAACGTGCGGTAGATGTTGCTGATTCCGTACGGATCGCCGTCCACGAACACGTAGACGGGGATCTTCTTCGTGTCCGCCAGGCGCCGGATGAAGCGGCGGCACGCCCGCGTGGGAACGCCTCCCATCGAGACCAGGATGCAGTTGGCGCTCCGCCAGTAGCCGTGCTTCACCAGCCGCTGGAACATGCCCGCGGTCTCGATGACGAGGATGAACTTGGCCTTCGTCTCGAACTCGAGATGCTCGACCGAGATCGGGATCGAGTAGGCGCCGCTCCCGAACTTGCGTGCAATCGATCCGGATCGGACGTGCCCGTGTTGGTGTCCTTGTCGATCACGACCAGCGTCCCGGCCACGTCCCCGCCCTTTTCCTCGGGGACGAAGCCCATCTGCTCGCGGTTGACCTCGAACAGGGCCTCGACGTCGTCCATGACCGTGTCGGACTCCTCCTGCTCCAGGAATCGCGCGTCGCCCCAATTCTTGGAAACGTAGTAGGCCTCCCGCTTGGTCGCGATGTCGTCGGTCTCGACCAGCGTCTTGGAGAGCGCCATCATCTTGAGCGTCTGGGCGAAGGTCTTGACCGTGTTCACGGTCAAGGTCCGCTCCTTCTTCTTCCCCCGGATCTCGAAGTAGCCTTCCTTCTCGAGGTACCGCACGTTCGCGAGCGAGCGGATGGGGAAGCTGAGCGTCGGCTTCTTCCGCTTGAGGATCTCCTCCTCCACCCCTTTGGCTTCCTTCTTGATCTTGGGAACGATGTTCTGCTCGCTCATGGCTGGCGGCTCCGTTCCAAGGTGTCCTTCAAGGTCGCGCAGACCTTTTCCTTGCGCTTGTCGTCGATGCCCAGGATTTCCTGGAGCGCGATTCCGATGTGCGGGATGTACTTCTCGATGTAGGAGCGCTTCTTCTCGGCGTCCGCCTCTCTCATGCCGCGCCGGATGTAGATGCCCAGCTTCCGGCCCACGTCCTGCAGCGCGAGGCGAATCTCCTTCATGATCTCGGGATAGGACGCCAGCGCCTCCTTCGACTCCGACGTGAACGGGACCCAGACCGACGCGATGTGGACCATGAGGATCATCGGTCCCGTGGGCAGCGCGCCCCGCGACTGCTGGATGCCGTAGGCCTTCCAGTTCGTCTGGATCGTGGACTTGGTGACCGCGCACGCCGACTGCTGGTACAGGAGCGGCACGCGGTTCGCGAAGCGAAGCAGGGTCAGCGGCTCGTCGGCCGGAAGGCTCTCGGCGCCGTACGCGAGGGCGGCCTCCACCAGGAACGGATTCCCGCGGTAGACCATGGGCGAGCGGGTGGTCGCGGCGTAGAACCGCGCGTCGACCTGCTTCTTGAGCGCCCCCAGGAGCAGCTCCTCGCCGATCGGCGAGAGCACGTTCGAGGGAGGCGCCATGAGCTTGGTGGCCTGGATCGCGTTGTAGAGCGCCTCGGCCTGCTCCCGGGCCGCCTTCTGGGGCGTCATGTTGGGCGAAAGCGAGGCGGCCTTGGCGATCTCCTCCGCCGTCGCCGGGCTCACGCGCGAGAACTCCCCGCTCAGGAACCCGCGCAGGTTCTTCGCCTTGGTCTCGTGGAGCATCTTCAGCAAGATGCCCAACTCCACACCGTGCGGATGCGGCTTGATCTCAAGCGGGGGCTTGGGAAGCTCCTGCGCCACGCGGTCCAGTTCCACGCGCTCGCCGGACGGCGAGACGTAGGTGATCCGCGCGTGCGGATTGGCCATCGCGGTCTGCTCGACGTAGCCGTCCACCGAGTGCCGTCCCTTCTTGAACGTCGCCTCGATCTCGATCTCGACGCGGGTCCCGTGGTCCGGCGTCCACGAAACCTCGTCGTCGGAAACCACGACCGGAGCGTTCCGCCGCGTGTCGATCTGGATTTCGAACTTGTGGGCCGGCTTCTTCGCGCCCGTGCGGGAGACGACCGTGATCGGCTTCCCGGTGGTGAGCTGGCCGTACATGCCGGCCGCCGAGATTCCGATTCCCTGCTGGCCGCGGGACTGGCGGAGCCGGTGGAACTTGGAGCCGTAGAGAAGCTGGCCGAAGATCTTGGGGATCTGCGCCTTCACGATTCCGGGCCCGTTGTCCTGCACCGCCACGCGGAACCGCGTTTCGGAGATTCCCTGAATCTCGATCAACAGGTCCGGGAGAATGCCCGCTTCCTCGCAGGCGTCGAGCGCGTTGTCGACGGCTTCCTTGACCGTGGTCAGAAGCGCCTTGGCCGGGCTGTCGAAGCCGAGCAGGTGACGGTTCTTGGTGAAGAACTCGCTGACCGAAATCTCGCGCTGCTTCGTCGCGAGGTCGTCGGCGGTGAGCCGCACGATCTTCTTCGCGGCGGCCGCTGCGACGGACGGAGGTGGCGCGGCTTCCTTCAACACTGGTTTCTTGGCGGCGCCCTTCTTCGAGCCCGACGCCGCAGGCGACTTGCGGGGCATTTTCTTGAGTTGGGCTTGCGCCATGGACTCCCCGTGAGTGGGTTTGCGTTCTTCGTCCTGAAATCGCGCAGAATCTAACCGCTGGCTGGCAGGCGGGGCAAGCTTTGCGCCACTTCTCCTCGTCCTACGGCCGTCAGGAGTCCATCATCGCCCATCCGCCCGCCGATCTTAACGCCCCATTTCCCAGCCCGTTCCGAGCCGCGGACAGAACTTACACCGGTCCCCGCCCTGGCCGCGAACCGAATATTCCCGCCATCCCCAGCGTGGCACGTGGGTTGCGACCGGTGACAGGCTCGACCCGTCACCCAAACCCGAGCGGAAAGGACGACGTGACCGCGACCACTCAGAAGAGACGGACCCTCTGCGCGATTCTAGTCGATGCCGGCATCGTCACGCCGGAGCAGGTGGATCTCGGGCTCGTGCGGCAGGTCGAGACGGGGCGCCTGATCGGCGAGACCCTCGTGGAGCTGGGATTCACCACCGAGGAAAACATCGCCTGGGCGCTCTCGAAGCAGCTGGGAATTCCCTACGCCGACGTCATGCCCGACGCGATGGACGTCGAGTTGATCCAGCGCTTCCCGCTGGCGCTCCTTCGCAGGGTCCAGGCGGCGCCTCTCTTCAAGAACGAGGACGGGATCGTCGTCGCGATGGCCGACCCCACCAACTCGGAGCCCGTGGCCGAGGTGCGGGAGGCGGCCGGCACGCGCACCACCCTGGTGATCGGCTGCCCTTCGGCGATTCGTCGCGCCCTCGACTCGGTCTACGGGCCCGAACGCACGAGCGAAAGCTACGCCCACGCGACCGAGCAGGGCAAGTCGGACATCGTATGGGACCGCGCGGGGACGAGCTTCCTTCTCTATCAAGTGCACACCGCGCGAACCCAGAAGGCTTCCGAGATTCACATGGTCCCGACCGACAGGGGCATCTCGGTCTTCTATCGAACGGATCACGGACTGGAGGCCCACGGCGTGGAGCGGGCGGAAACCGCGGCCTACCTCCGCCAGCGGCTCGCTCAGCTCGGCGCCCCCGACCTTCTGGACGAAAGCGCGACCACGGCCTCTGGATCGGTGGAGGTGCAGGCGACCGACGGACGCATCCACGTCGGGGTCTTCCACTGCCGCACCGACATGGGCATCACCACCGTGCTCCGCCTGATGCCGATCCCGGCGGAAGCGCCGGATCTCTCCACCCTCGGCCTCTCTCCGATCGGCGAGGCCGAAATTCGCGACTTCGTGGAGGGCCCGGAAGGCCTCGTGATCGTCCACGGCCCGCCCCGGTCCGGAGGGTCGACCGTGCTGGCCTCGATCGCCGCTCTCGCCGCGCGACCGGAGCGGCGAATGCTGGTTCTGGAACCGTCGTCCGGGGCTCCCTATCCCGCGGGCACGACGCGGGTGCGGGTGCTGGCCGCGAGCGCCGAGGCGAGCGGCTGGGAGCGTCTCGCGGTGGGACTCGGCGCCGACGTCGTGGTGCTGGATGAGGTGCTTCAGGGAGACGCGATCGAAGGAGTCCTGAGCGGCGCCTCGGTGGGCCGCCTTGTGTTCGCGCGAACCGACTGGCTCGACGGGAGGCGGCTCCTCGCGCATCTCGTCCAGAGCCGCGCCGGCCGGGCGGTGCTGCGCGACCGTCCGTTCGCGATCGTGACGCTGCCGTCGGCGCGGCGCGAAGGCTCGACGATCTGGAGCATGCCTACGGAGTCCGAAACGAACGCGGGGAGCGTGGAGACCAGAATCCTCACGGACGACGAGCGCGCCGCGCTCTTGAAAGGAACGGTGCGCTGATGGCGTTCCAGATCAAGGCTCTACTCAAGGCGATCGTGGACGCGGGAGCATCCGATCTTCACTTCTCGACCGGCATGCCCCCGATGGCCCGGCTCCGCGGGGACATGGTTCCCTTCCAGGCGCCGCCCTTGACCCCGGAAGAGGCCCGCCAGGCGCTCCTCGAGCTTCTGACCGAGGAGCAGCGCGATGGGTTCGCCGAAAGACAGGAGCTGGACTTCGCGATGGAGATCGAGGGCCTGTCCCGTTTCCGGGCGAACTACTTCGAGCAGCGCCGCGGGGTGGCCGCGGTGTTCCGGGTCATCGCGAACCGGATTCCCACGCTCGACGAGCTGGGAACCCCGAAGGTGCTTAAAGATTTGGCGCTTAGAGAGCGGGGGCTCGTCCTGGTCACGGGTCCCACGGGGAGCGGCAAATCCTCGACGCTGGCCGCGATGATCGACTACATCAACGAGAATTGTCAGAAGCACATCATCACCATCGAGGATCCGATCGAGTTCGTGCACGAGCGGAAGAAGTGCCTGATCAACCAGCGCGAGGTTGGAGCCCACACCGGGAGCTTCTCGAACGCGCTTCGCAGCGCCCTCCGCGAGGATCCGGACATCATGCTGGTCGGCGAGCTCCGCGACCTCGAGACGACCGCGCTGGCGATCACGGCGGCCGAGACCGGACACCTCGTGTTCGGAACGCTCCACACGAACTCGGCCCCGAAGACCGTGGACCGCCTGATCGACGTGTTCCCCGCCGAGCGGCAGTCGCAGGTGCGCACGATGCTGAGCGAGTCGCTGGAGGGCATCGTGGCCCAGACGCTGATTCCAACGGTGGACAAGAAGAGCCGCGTGGCCGCATTTGAGATCCTGATCGGCGTTCACGCGCTTCGAAATCTGATCCGCGAGGACAAGACGTCGCAAATCCAGAGCGTCATCCAGGTCGGCGCGTCCTACGGCATGACCACGCTCGACCAGTCTCTTAAAGAGTTGGTCACGTCGGGAAAGATCACCCGTGCCTCCGCGCTCGAGCGCTCGACGAATCCAAAGTTATTCGAGGCGGGAACGGCGCCGGCGCCGGACCCGGCGGCCCAGCGGCCCCGGCCGAAGACCCCGGTCGTTGTGGTGGGATCGCAGGGAGTGCCGCGCTGACGGCGTTCGGCCCATGACGAAGCGTCTCGTCTCGTTGACCCCATCGGCCCCGCGTGGTATCCGTTGAGGACGCCTATGAAGGTCCTCCGAATCCTCTGCATCCTGGCGCTCTGCGCCGTACCCGCGCTCGCCGATCCCGACGTCACGGAAATTCGCCTTGGTACGCCGCCGCCCCCCGAAGAGCCGGTCGACCCCGCCAAGGTTCACGCGATCGAGGAATTCCTGGCGGCGAGGCAGGTGGGCAGCTTGAACCGGGACCACGCGTCGCCGGCGCGAGCCCTGACCCACACGACGGAGCGACTCGACGACGCGACGCTCTTCGGACCCAAGGACGCCACGCTCGCCGCGTTCAATTTTGAAAACGAGTCGATCGCGGCGGTCGGATTTGGCCACTTCAGCGCGTCGGTCTACCTTCTCTTCGCCAATGGCTCGGGGCAGGTGGTGGAGAGCCGCGACGAGGAGCTGGTCTTCTCCCACGAGGGCGACCGCTACGTCTGCACGTTTCTTCACGCCGTCAACGTGATCACGTGGACCCAGGACGGGGTGCGCGAGGAGGCGGCCTCCCTGGGAGCCACGCCCGAGCTCGAGCGCGCGGAGCGGTACCTGGCCGACGGCGCCCTGGGCCACGAACGGCTGACCACGTATTCGCTCGCCGACGTCCAGAAGGAGGCGGGCGGCCGCGTGGTGGTGCAGTGTCTGCGCTTCCAGTCGGATCCCGGCAAGCGCGGGTTCCAGGTCAGCTCCACGCCGATCGTCCTCTATCGGAGCGACGATTCGATCCGAATCGAGTCGAACTGACACCCATCGCCGCCACCCGCGTGCGCCCCGTGCGCCTGATCCTCTTCGACATCGACGGCACGCTTCTGCGCGACGGCGTTTCTTCGAAGATCGCCTTCGCCCGCGCCCTCCGCGAGACCTACAACACCACCGGTCCCGTGGACGGGTTCAAGTTCGCGGGCATGACCGACCCGGAATGCGTGACCGCCATCATGCGGCTCGCCGGCATCGACGATCGCATCATCCATCAGCGGCGGGACGAGTGCTTGAGGCGCTACGTCGAGATCTTGCAGTCCGAGATGCCGCTTCACGACGACGCCCATCTCTTTCCCGGCGTGCGCGAGCTGCTCGAGCGGCTGAACAAGCTGGACGACGTGCTGGTCGGCCTCCTGACCGGAAACGTCCTGCGCGGCGCGGAGCTGAAGCTGAGGCGCTGGGACCTGGAGCGATACTTCCGCTTCGGGGCCTACGGCGACGACCACGAGGAACGCCCGGTGCTCGCTCAGATCGCGCTCGAAAAGGGGCGGACGCTTTCGGGAAAGCCGCTCACCGGTCGCGACACGACGGTGATCGGCGACACGCCCAAGGACGTGGCGTGCGCCCGGGCCATCGGCGCCCGCGCGGTCGTCGTCGCCACGGGATCCGTCGGGCGCGACGAGCTCCGGAACTCCGCGCCGGACGCGCTCCTCGACTCGTTCGAAGACCACACCGCCGCGCTGCGTGCGCTCTTTCCTTAGAACGCTTCTCATCGCCGCGGCGGGGGCGCTCCTTCTCGGCGCCGCGGCCGGGACGCCGCCCTCGGGCCCGGTCGTGCGCGTGAAGGCCGACCGTTTTGAGATCGCAACCGGGTCCGGCGCGCGGAGCGTGTTCTTTCGCGGCATCAACCTCGGCGCGGCGCCGCCGGGCCACTTCCCCGGCGAATTCGCGATCACCAAGGAAGACTATCGCCGGTGGATCCGGTTCGCGCGCGAGTTGCACGCGAACGCGATCCGCGTCTACGCGCTCCATCCACCCGCGTTCTACCAGGCCCTCCTCGAGGAGAACGCCGCGCACCCGGAGTCGCCGGTCTGGCTGTTCCAGGAAGTCTGGACCGAGCTGCCCGATTCCAACGATTTCTTCGATCCCACGTTCGACGGCGGCTTCCAGGGCGAGATTCACAACGCGATCGACGCGATCCACGGGAAGCTGGCGTTGCCCGAGCGCCCCGGGCACGCGTCCGGGACTTACGACGTCGACGCCTCGCCGTGGCTGGCCGGATGGATCCTGGGCCGCGAGTGGGAACCCTACGCCGTCCGCGAGACGCAGCGGCACCACTCGGGCTCGACGCAGTACCGCGGAAACTACTTCGCCGTGGATTCGGGGACCGCGATGGAGGTCTGGCTCGCGAAGACCTGCGAGCGCGCGGTCGCGTACGAGGCGGAGCGTTACGGACTCGCGCACGCCGTTTCGTTCGTCAATTGGCCCACGCTCGATCCAATGCGCCATCCCACCGAGACGGAACCCGGCGGCGGCGAGATGGAGCACGACGAGGACGCATATTCGGTCGACCCGTCCCGCATTCGCGCCGTGCGCGAGCCCGGGACGAAGTCGGGATTCCTCGGCTACTTCGCCACCTATCACGTCTATCCCTACTACCCCGATTTCATGAACCTGGACCCGGGTTACGCGGCCTTCAAGGATCGCCACGGAGCGTGCAGCTACGCGGGCTACCTGGCGGATCTCAAGGCGCACACCAAGGGCCTGCCGATCCTCCTCGGCGAATTCGGCGTGCCGTCTTCCCGGGGGATCGCGCACCAGCAGCCGCAGGGAATCAATCACGGAGGATTTTCGGAGGACGAGCAGGGCGAGCGCGACGTGCGCCAGCTGGAAGACATCGAGGACGCGGGCTGCTCGGGCGCGCTCCTGTTCTCGCTGTACGACGAGTGGTTCAAGGTGAACTGGCTCGTGCGGAAGCTCGAGGCCCCGGCCGACCGCGATCCCTTCTGGCACAACCTGCTCGATCCAGAGGAAAACTACGGACTGATCTCGTTCGATCCGCCGTCAAAGATTCGAATCGATGGGAAGGTGGACGATTGGGCGGGAATCGCCCCGTACGCGAAGGCGGGGGACGAGAAGGCGGCCGGGGCGGCCGACGCGAAGGCGGCGGACGCGAAGGCAGCCGACACGAAGAGCGCCGGGGCAATCCACCCATGTTGAAAGCGCTCTACGTCACGTCGGATCAGTGCCGGCTCTATCTTCGGATCGACTACACCCCGGAGGGCTGGAGCGTGGACGCCCACCGCTCTGGAGAACGGAAAGCCGGCGGCACGGCCCCGCCCGCCCCGGGCGGCGGAGTCCGCGCGATCGGCGTCTCGCTCGATGTGCTCGATCCCAAGCGCGGGGACACGCGTCTTCCGGCGCCGCTTCAGGCCACGTGGTCGCGGGGCGCGGAGTTTGTTCTGGTGGTGGAGCCTCCTCAACCCCCGGTTTCCAATCTCTTCGACCATTCCGCGCCATCCGCGCCGGGCTCGGCCGGCCGCGCGGCGCTCTTCATCGACCGCTCGATGAACTATTCGCTCTACTCGAAATTCCTGAGCGGAACGACCTTCGAATGGAACACGACCCCGTTTCATCCGGTCGCGAACCGGGACGGTCTCTATACGCCGCTCCTCATCGAGACGAATCGAGACCGGATCGGGCACGATGGAACGCGCTATTCCGCCCTGCACTTGAACTGGGGCCGCCTCGAGCGCGGCACCGAGCCCGACGTCGCACCCGGACCCGCGTGGTCCGAAGCCGACTCCGGCCGCGCATACGATCCGCACGCCGAATGGCAGGTGGACGCGGTCGCGGGCGTGATCGAGGTGGCCATTCCGTGGGGCCTCCTCAACGTGGGCGATCCGTCCACGCACGCGGTCGTCGACGACAAGGGTGGAACGCGCGAGACCGAGACCTCCCGGACGTCCGGGATCGGCCTCCTCGCGTGGGCCACGGTCGCTCCCGGATTCGTCGCCGACTCCACCGGACCCACGCTGGCGAACGCGCTTCCGGCGCCCCTGTCGCAGTGCGCGTTTCTGGGTCCGGCAGGCACCCGTCAACTGACTGTGTCCAAAGGACTTAAGCTGGCTCAAATTGTTGCGCCCGATAGCGCCGTGTACCTATGGAACGGCTGGAATACGCCGATAACCAAAGAGCACGTAAAGCGTTCCGCCGGACGCGTCCGGCAGGCATTCGAGGGAATGGAAGCCCGTGGACAAGACTCCCGTCCCGATCGCATTGGAGGAAACCGCTAGCCGGCTTACACGGCGGCGCCGAGTTAGCCTCCTTCTCTTCGCCCTGCTCAGCCTTTCCACGGTCGCGTCCGTCCGAAGCGCGAACGGTCAGACCGAGTCCAGATACATGGACGAGGCCCGCGAGCGGGTCAGCCAGAAGCAATTCGCTCAGGCGATCCCGCTTCTCCAGACGGAGCTGGCCCAGAATCCCGACAACGACGACGCGCGCGAGCTTCTGGCGCGGGTCTACTCCTGGCAGCATCTCTTCGACGAATCGATCGGCGAATACAGGCAACTCCTCAAGAAGACCCCGGACAACGCGACCCTCCGCGCCGACTACGCCCGCGTGCTGGCGTGGTCGGGCCGCCACGAAGAGTCGGTCCGCGAGTATCGCAAGGTGCTCCACGCCGATTCGACCACCACGGAAACGCGAATCGGTTACACGCGCGCGCTTGCTTGGAGCGGCGACCTCGCCGGCGCGGTGATGGAATACGACCGCCTCCTCGCCCAGGATCCGAAGCTGGGCGACGCCTGGCTCGGCAAGGCCGCCGTCGTGCGGTGGCGGGGCGCGCCCACCGCGTCCGATCGCTTTCTCCAGAGCGCACAGGCATTCGGCGCCGACTCCGAGGGCGTGGACGACGAGCGCGGCTCGGTTTGGACCGCGCTCGCTCCGGGCCTGGGCGGCGGATGGTACGCCTCCAAGGAGCGGCAGTACGTCAGCGGGCCCGACTTCACCATCGACACGGAAGGTCCCTACCTCACGGGTCGGGCCACCGCCGGGCGCGCCGTGGGGCTCACGGGGCGCGTGGACTGGCTCAAGGTCCTCGAGACGCCCAACTCGGGCGGCGTCGCGAGCGTCCCGAACTACGACTTGAACAGCGTGGACGTGCGCCTCGGCGCCACATTCCTGCGCGGGTATCCGTGGCAGGCTTCGGCGGGCGCCGAATACCAGACGTTCGAGACGCGCGGCGACACGGCGCTCTATCCGCTGGTCGGCGATGACGATTTCGTCGGCTGGAACGGCAGGGTCTGGCGTTTCACGGGCCGGATGACGCCCTCCGCCGGCTTCTCCAGAAACTACATCGCCATCAAGGACACGCTCTCGTCGGGTGTCCTCGCGTTCACCCCGGGACACCTGGACGATTACGAGGCCGCCCTCGGCTATCAGTGGAACGGCCGCCTCACGACCGACGTCCTGGCCTCTCGCGGCCTCTACTCCGACGACAACCAGCGCTGGACCGTCGCCGGGGGGGCCGCCTACAAGGCGCGGACGGGCCTCCCGACGATCACGTTCGACGGCCGCGTGACGTTCCAGGATTGGGATTTCCCGTCGCCGAACTACTTCACGCCGCTGAACAACATCCGCGGCGCCGCGGGCGTGACGTTCGCCGGCTACACGGAGCGCCCGTCCCTCGACTACACGTTCCGCTACGAGTTCTCCGGCAACGGCTCGTCCAATTTCGACGACATCTGGGTTCACTCGTGGAACGGCAGCTTGAACGTGGTCCTGGCCGATCGGTTCCCGGTCGGGGTCGACGGCGCGTACGCGATCGACAACAACAACTACGAAGCCTGGTACCTCGGGTTCTCAGGGTCCGTGCGGTGGTAAGGGGGATGCCATGACCAACTTCACGGCACTCGTGGTCACGCTGGGTGTTCTGCTCGGGATTGTGGCGTTGACCACCATCGCGGCGGTCGGAAACAAGATCTACACAAACAAGGAGGCCGATTCCAAGAAGCGCTTCCTCGACCAGCTCCGGAAGAGCTTCCTCAAGCTCCGAACGCCCGAGGGGCAGCGCGAGGTCATGCCCGACATCATCGCGTCCATGTCGGGACGGTGGTCCGAGCTCGCGGCCGAGGAGATCGCGCAGCTCGAGCTGCCGCTCCGGCTGGACGTGCTCCGGGCTCTCGAGGAGGCCGGGGTCGTGGAGCGAGTGGTGCGGCAGGCGAAGAGCCGGTTCAAGTGGACGCGCGCGCACGCGCTCCGGATCCTGGGAGAGCTGAAGCTCCCCACATCGGTGCCGACGCTGCTCCAGGCGCTCGAGGACCCGGACGCCGACGTGCGAACCGTGGCGGCGCGATCGTTGGGCCGGATGAAAATCCACGCCGCCGAGGAAGCCTTGATCGGGCTCCTTGGAAAGCAGGACCAGTCCGTGTCCGCGCGAATCGCCGCGATGTGCATCGAGATGGGCCCGCGCACGGCGCCGCTTCTCATCAAGAAGTTGCGCGACGGGACGCCGGAAGCGCGTTTTTGGGCGGCGCGAATTCTGGGCGAAATCGCCGATCCGCGGGCCACCCGGTCGCTCTGCGACGGGCTCCTCGATCCGGACCCCGACGTCCGCTCGGCGTCGGCGCGGGCGCTTGGAAATGTGGCGGACCCGGCGACGGCGCAGCTGGTCGGGGCGCTTCTCCAAGACCCGGTCTGGTATGTCCGCGCCCGCGCGGCCGAGGCGCTGGGCAAGCTCGGCAATCCATTCTTCGCGGCCCAGCTCGGCGACGCGCTCAAGGACGTTTCGTGGTGGGTTCGGAAGAACGCGCTCGACGCCCTGGTGAAGCTGGGCGAGCCGGCCAAGCCGGTGCTCTTCACCGCCCTGGAGAGCGAGGATCGGTTCGCGCGCGACTGCGCGGTGGACGCCCTGATGTCCCTGGGAGTGACGGCGATCGTTCCGAGAAGGGAAGGAGCCTAGCGTGAGCGAATACACCCTGTCACCGTGGCTCATGTCCGTGATCAACACGGTCAGTTTCCTGATTCTCATCTACTTCAGCGAGCTTCAGCTGGTCCTGTTCGGCCTCCTGATCCTCTCCTTCTTCGACATGCGCCGGCGGCTGGCTCAGAACTTCTACGCCGACTACGAGGCGGTCGCGAAGTCGCACTTCACGTTCCCGATCTCGGTCCTGATTCCGGCCCATAACGAGGCGGTCGGGGTGATCGATTCGGTCCGCTCGGTGCTGTCGCTCGACTATCCCGAGCACGAGGTCATCGTCATCAACGACGGGTCCACCGACGACACGATGGCCCGGCTCACGCGGGAATTCCGGCTCGAGCGCCGGGACCTCGTATACCGGAAGGTGCTGGAGTACGAAGGCGCGATCCGCGGCATCTACCGCTCCACCACGTCCCCCAACCTGCTCGTCATCGACAAGGAGCACGCGGGAAAGAGCGAGGCTTTGAACGCCGCGATCAACCTCTCGCGCTACCCCCTCTTCTGCACGATCGATGCCGACTCCATCTTCCAGGAAAACGCGCTGCTCCGCGTGGTGCGGCCGTTCCTGGAGGACCCCGACCGCGTGATCGCGGTCGGCGGCCAGGTGCGGGTCGCGAACGGCTGCCGGGTGGAGCGCGGCCGCATCGTGGAGCCGAGGCTTCCGACGAACGTACTGGCGGCGTTTCAGGTGATCGAGTACCTCCGCGCCTTCGTCGCGAGCCGGCTCGGACTCTCGGCCTTGAACAACCTCCTCATCCTGTCGGGCGTGTTCAGTCTCTTCCGGAAGGACGTGGTGGTCGAAGCGGGCGGCTATTACTCGAACATCGTGACGGAGGACATGGAGCTGGTGATCCGGCTTCATCGCCGCATGCGGGAGCAGCGCCGGCCCTATTCGGTGGTCTTCCTGCCCGACCCGATCTGCTGGACCGAGGTGCCGGAGACCTTGGGCGCGCTCATGCGGCAGCGCGGCCGCTGGCATCGCGGCCTCATCCAGTCGCTCTGGCTTCACAAGTCACTGCTTTGGGGCCGGTACTCCGGATCGCTCCGCTGGTTCGGGCTTCCGTACTATTTCCTCTTCGAATTCATGGGCCCGATCGTCGAAATGCTGGGCTACATCATCATCCCGATCGCGTACTTCATGGGCTTTCTCTCGCCCGTCTTTTTCTGGGGCTTCCTCTTCTTGTCCGTGATCTCGGGAGCGTTTCTTTCGATCTCGGCGGTGTTCCTGGAAGAGCTTTCCTTCGGCCTCTACCGTTCCTGGGGCGATTTTGCCCAGATGGTGGGGATCGGGATCCTCGAGAATTTCTCCTACCGCATCCTCACTCTCTTCTTCCGCCTGGGCGCCTTGGTGGATATGATTTTAGGGCGCGGTGGCTGGGGGAAGCAGGAGCGCGCCGGGTTCGAGCGCGCGAAGGCCGCTCCCGCACAAACCTAAGCGACCCCACAAGTTATTCGGCCGGCGGAGGCATTCGTGCGCCTGTTGGGGCTCGTTGTAGGGGTCTGTCTGCTTCTCGGGGAATCGCGGGCCCTTGCCGCGCCCCCGCTCGACCCCCCTTCCGGACGCGGCTCCCGACCGCGGTTGCAGTCCGGAGCCCTCGCCCGTCTCCCCTTCCTCCGCGCCCCGGGGATCGACGCCGCGGAGACCAGGGCCACTGGAGCCACCGGCACCTACAAGTGCGTCGTCATCCTGCTCCAATTCCGCGATAACCCCGCCGACACGATCAACCACACGCCGGCAGACTACCAGGATCTCCTATTCTCGGTGGGCACGCGGCCGGGCGGCAGTTTCCGCGACTACTATCGCGAGATATCGCGCGGCCAGTTCGACGTCGACGGAATCGTGACCCGCTGGTACACCGCGGACAGCACGTACGACTACTACACGAACAATCAATCCGGCTTCGGCTCGTACCCGACGAACGCGGCGGGAATGGTGGCCGACGCGAGTCCGGCAAGCCGATCCCGACGTCGATTTCTCCCAGTTCGACGCCAACGGATCCTTCGGCGTACCCGACGGCATCGTCGACGCGACTCTTCGTCATCCACGCGGGACCCGGCGCGGAGGAGACGGACCGCCTGGATCAGATCTGGTCGCACAAGTTCAACCTGCCGGCCGGCGTGCCGGTGGACGGAAAGACGGCGTTCGCCTACACCACCGAACCCGAGGAGTGGGGTACCTCGAACGCCTACGAGAGCGCCGGCGATCTCATCTCGCGCGGCGTCTTCTGCCACGAGTTCGGCCACATCCTCGGCCTCCCCGACATCTACGACCTCACCGACAGCCCGACGTCGACCGAGGGCGTCGGGGAATGGGATCTGATGGGCACCGGGGTCTACAACCATCTCGTCACGCAGCCGATCGGCACGTCGCCCGCGCACATGTCGGCATGGAGCAAGATCAAGCTCGGGTGGGTCACGCCCACCTGGGTGCTTCAGGATTCGCTCGCGGTCACCATTCCTCCGGTCGAAACGTCGGGGCAGGTGTTCCGTCTCTGGACCAACGGCGACGACACCGGTGAGTACTTCCTCGTCGAGAATCGCCAGCCGGTCGGGAGCGACGTCGGGCTCGTGCGCTCGTCCAACGAGTCGGGGGACGGCCCAGCGCACGGATTGATCATCTGGCACGTGGACGACTCGATCGCGAACAACAACAACGCGGCGCACAAGCTCCTCGACGTGGAGGAGGCGGGCGGCCCCGAGTTCCTTCTGGGGCGAAACGGCGCCCAGAACCTGGACGTCCACCGCGGCGCGGTCGCCTCGCAGCTCGCCTGCGGGCAGACGATCAGCGTGACCGGAAATCGCGGGGACAAGTACGACCCGTGGCCGGGCGCGCGGAACGCCACTTCGTTCGACGGCTCGTGCCCCGCCAGCGGCAGCTATTGCAACGGAAACCCCAGCCAGGTCGCGGTGCGAAACATCGTGGAGACGGGGACCAACGTCACCGCGGACTTCTACGTCACCGGGGTGACCGTGCGCCGCCTCGCGCTCGCGATCGACGATTCGCCCTTCGGGGGCCATCCCAACAACGGAAACGGGCTCGTGGAGCCCGGCGAGACCGTCCGTCTTCGCCTACCGCTCCACAACTACGCGACGACGGCGACCGGCCCCCTGATCGCCAAGCTCACGGCCGGGAGCCTGCTCACGCTGAGTCCCGATTCGATCACCTACGCATCCATCCCCGCGGGCGGGACCGATTCCGGTTCCGTGGTGGAGGCGACCGTTCAGCCCGCGGCTCCCGACCCCATCGGCGTTCCGATCACGCTGACCTTGGAGGCCGCCGCGGGACTCGTCGACGCCGACAGCGTGCAGGTGCTCGTGGGAACCAAGACCGGCATCTGCGACGATTTTGAAACGACAGCGAGGAATTGGACCTCCACCGCGGAAGGATGCGACGGGGTGGACGAGTGGCATCGCGAGGCGGGAATCGATCACACGCCGGGCGGCGGGACGTGGGCGTGGCGGCTTGGGCCCGTGGGCACTATAGGCAGCTTCACCTCCGGCCAGGATTCACGCCTCATCAGCCAGCCGATCCGGTTGGCCGGCGTCGCCGACACGCTGGTCTTCTGGCAGCGGTACGACTGCTCCCCCGCGGAAAACGGCCTGTCGGTCGAGATCTCGACGGACGGCGCGGAAACCTGGACGCCGCTGAGCCCCGTGCCTCCGGGCTACTCGAACGGAGACCACTGGTCGGGGACGCAAGGCCCGTTCGTTGAGGCCCTGATCCCGCTCACCGGATACGTCGGGGTCGTTCAGATCTCATTTCGGTTCAAGGCTACTACGTCTGGAATCGGGCTCGGATGGTGGATCGACGACGTCGCGGTCACGGGGAGCGACGAGTGCGCGACCACCGCGATCGAGGTGACCCGCTTCGACGCCACGCCGGTCGCGGGCCGGGCCGCGGTGCTCGTGTCGTGGGGATTGGCCGACGCCGTGGGCGCGACGTTGGGGATCGACCGCGCGTCCGCAACGGCGCCCCGCGAGCGCATCGTGACGCTCCCGTGGGAGAGCCGCGCGGGCCAGTATGAGGACTCGGGCGTGTCGGCCGGACTCGGTTACCAGTACTGGATCACCGTCTCCCGTCCCGGCGAACCCGACGCGGCGGCTGGCCCGATTATGGTCTCGGTGCCGGCGGGCGTTGGCGACGGTTCGCCGCCGCGCGTCCTCGCCATCAGCCGCATCCGGCCCAATCCGTTCTCGCCGAACGCGACGTTCTCGGTCTCCCTGGACCGGGACGGTCCCTATGTGGTACGCGTATACCGCGCCGACGGGTCGCTGGTCCGCACGCTGTCCGACTCGCGCGGCCGCGCCGGAATTCAATCGCTGGCGTGGGACGGCACCGACTCGAGGGGCCGGCCCGCGGCCGCCGGTCTTTACTTCTTCGAGCTCCGCGCCGCGAGCGGGGTGCGGGTACAAAAGGCAATCTTGCTCCGATGAGCGCATCGACGACCACGCGAATCGACGGGCCCCAGGTGTATCTGGAAATCCCGGGCCCCGAACATCTGCCGACGATCTGGAAGGTGTACCTGGACGCGCCCGACTACTTTGAGGCGCTCACCGGCTCCTCCGACTTCGATCCCGTCAACGTCGAGATGATGTACGAGGAGGCGATCGCGGACGACATGCGCTATTACTTCGCCGTCCGGCGCACCGACAACAAGACGTTGATCGGCACCCTCGAGGTGGAGGTGGGATCCGAAGAAGTGCCGTCCATTTTGCGCGGGCTGGTGCTGGCGCAGTCCGAGCGAGGCCGCGGATTTGGACGCGCCGCGCTGGAGTTGATCGAGGGATTCCTGGTGGACGAGCACGGGGCGACCGCGCTGACGGCGGAAGTGCCCGCGGGCTACGACGACGGCGGGAGGTTTTTGGAGGCGGTGGGCTTTCGGGAGCGGCGGCTTCGGTCGGGCGAGACCCGGTGGCTCAAGCGGCTCGATGCGGAGTGACGGCGGCCGCCTCGATCGCCTGATTCAGCCTCGACACCAGGTCGTCGACGTCGAAGGGTTTCGCGATCACGAAGTTGACCCCGTGCGCGGACACCATCTCCTCGCTGATCGTCGCCCCCCAACCGGTCACCAATCCTAGAATCAAGTTCGGCGGGCCGTATTTCCGCACCGCCCGCGCCACCTCCCACCCGCTCACGTCTGCCATGCCGACGTCGGAGAGGACCGCATTGAACTTGGCCCGGCGGAAGCGTTCGATTCCGTCGGCTCCGGAGGCCGCCGTCTCCACTTCGTGGCCGCTGCCTTCGAGAGCCTCGCGGAGCACGCGGAGGATTTCCGGCTCGTCATCCACGACGAGAACGCGAGCCCGGAACGGCGCGGGAACCAGGGGCCTGGAGGGACGTGCCTCGCCTTCATCCAGGGCCGCCGGGAAGCGCATCCGCACGGTCGCGCCGTCGTCCGGTGCCGTGTCCACCTCCACCGTGCCGCGATGCCGGGACACAATCCCGTAGACCATCGAGAGGCCGAGACCGTTTCCGGACACGCCCTTGGTGGTGAAGAACGGCTCGAACATGCGCGCCTTGACGTCCTCGGTCATGCCGACCCCGTTGTCGATCACTTCCAGGATCGATGCGTCCGCCTCGGAACGGCAGCGGATCGTGATGGTCCCGCCCTTCGGCAATGCGTCGACCGAATTGAAGATGAGGTTGGTGAGCGCCTCGCGGATTTCAGCGAGCGAGCCCAGGATCGGGCGGGGATCCTGAACCTCGATCCCCACGTCCACCTTCACGCCCCGCCGCTCGGCATCGTTCTTCCATTTGCCGCGGGTGATCTCGATGACCTCCCCGGCCAGAGCCGGAAGATCGACGACCTCGTGCGCCCGGTCCTCCCGCACGCGGCTGAACTGCTGGATCCGCCGAACCGCCTCGCCCGCGTCCATGGCGGCCTGGCGGATCACGTTGAGACCCGATGACAGCTCCGGATCGGTGATGCGCATCTGTAGGAGCTGCGTGCGGCCGAGAATGATGCCCAGGTTATTGTTGAAGTCGTGCGCCACACCGGCGGCCAGCTCGCCGAGCGCGCGGAGCTTTTCCCCGCGGGTGAGCCGGTCTTGCAGATCGCGGAGCGCGGTGACGTCCGAGAGCAAAAGCATCGTCGCGGGCGCGTTCTCAAAGTCGACCGGCGCGGTTTGAACTTCGACGAAGATGCAACGCCCCGAAGCGTGGATCATCTCGGCGGCGAGCTGAGCGCCATTGGGTTCGGGCGATTCCACCGATCCTAAGATTGCCTCGTGGGACTCCTTGGCGAAGAGCGTCATCGGATCGAATTCGGAGCGTAGAAGCGTGGCCGCGGGGCAGCCGGTCATCTGCTCGAGCGCCGGGTTCACGAACACCGCCCGTCCCGCCTGGATGATCAGGATTCCCTGCGGCGAGCTCTCGACCAGGATTCGATACTTTCCCTCCGACTCGGCCAGCGCGTGCGTGCGCGCCTGGACCGCCGCCTCCAGGCCCTGATTCAAGCGGGCGAGATTCTCCCGGCTGGCCAGAATCTCCGCCTGTTGCCGCTGAACCTCGTCCGCCATGCGGTCGAAGTGCCACGCCAGCGTCTCGATCTCGTCGCCGCTCTTGAGATGGAGACGCTGGGAATAGTCCCCTTGCGCGATAGCCCGCGTGGCCGCCACGAGGCGATCGATCGGCCGCGTGATCCCGCTCGCCGCGAGGCGGGCGCCGATGAGGCACAGGATGGCCGCGAGCATGCCGGCCACGATGAGGTGCTGGGTGAGTGCCGCGATCTCACGGTCCAACCCCGCGAGCGAGATGCCGATCCGGACCGTCCCCCACTTGACCTGGTATCCCTCGACGTACACGGGGAGGAGAATCTCGAGGACGCGCCCCTCGCCCGGGCGGCGCGCATCGATGAACGTCCACTTCTCCTCTCGCGCGGCGTGGGCCGCGAAATCGGCGGCGTCGCGTGGAGGATGTCCAAAGGAATTGTGCGACCTGCTGTCGGCCGCGATCTGGCCTTCCTTGTCGTAGATCACGACGTAGGCGATCTCGCCGCCGGCCTGGGACCGGCTGGCCGCCTGGTTCAGCGCGATGTAGTTATAGGAAAGAAGCGAGGGAGTCGAAAGCCACGCGATGCTCCGCGCCACCGCGAAGCCGCGCTTCTTGGTCTCGCGAATGAGCGAATCGCTCTCGCTTCGCACCAGGAATGCGACCGCCGCCGCGACGAGGCCAATGACGATGACCCCGAACGTGAGGAAGATCCGGGCCTGGAGGCCGGCGCGGGGCCGGCGCGGTCCGTCAGCGACCGGCGCTTCGATGCTCTTCACCGGACGTAGGCTCCGCGAAGCGGAGCTTTTCCATGGCCAGCGTCGAGATCCCGAGCGGATTCATTTCCAGCCCGACGACGTCATCCCTGAGGCCGATGAAGCTCGCCGGGTTGTGGAGAGGCACGAAGGGGGCCTCGCGAAGGATCGTCTCCTCGGCGCGCTCGTAAGCGCCCTGGCGGAGCGTCGGATCGTCGGTGCCCCGCGCGACGTCGAGGAGCGAGTCGACCGTCGCGTTCGAGTACTTGAAGTAGTTGGTCGAGCTGGTCGAGTAGAAGAGAGCCCGGAGAAACGTGTCCGGATCCGGAATGTCGGCCACCCAGGAGAGGCTGAACATCGCGGCCTGGCGCGAGGTGATCGTGTTGTCCAGCTCGGCCCAGCTCACGTACTTGGTCTGAACCGTGATCCCCGCCTCCGCCATGGACCGCACCAGCAGCGAGTCAATCGAGAGCGTCACCGCGTTCGTCGTGACCGACTTGTAGAGCGTGAGCGGCGGCAGCGGATGCTCGGGACCGTAGCCCGCTTCCGCAAGCAGCTCCCTCGCCTTTGCAACGTCATGCGGATAGGTCTTCGAGACCGGCGTGTAGCCGGGGAGGCCGGGGGAAGGATGCCCGGGGCCAGCGTCTTCCCTTCGGGCTGAAGATCCAGCATCGCCTGACGGTCGATCGCCATCGCCACGGCCTCGCGCACCCTGGCGTCGTCCAGCGGAGGCAGCGTCGCGTTCATGCCGATGAAGGCGAGGGTCAGATCCTGCCAGCGCAGCATCGTGATCCCCGGACGAGCGCGAAACTCCTCGATGCGATCGACGGGCAGGGCGCTCAGCGTGGCGCGGCCATCCAGGATGGCGTCGGCTCCCTGGGACGTCACGTCGCCGCCCGGCGAGTAGAAGATGAGCGTGTCGATCGCGGCCCGCCCCATGAAGTATTCGGGATTCGAGGCCAGAACCAGACCTTCGGTCGCGTTCCGCCGGACGTAACGGAAGGGACCGCAGCCGACCGGAACGTGCTCGAAGGCGTCCTTGCCGTTCTTCTCCACTTCCTCGCGCGGCACTGCGGAAGTCTGGTCGAGGGCCAGCGCGCTCAGGAGCGGCCGATAGGGATGGCTGAGCGTGATCTGAAGGCGGCGATCGTCGAGAACCTGGATTCCACGAATCGAGTCGGCCTTGCCCGAGATGAACTCATGGACGCCGTCGATGGCGTCCAGGTAACCCGCGGCCAATCCCTCCGAGAGATACGGCTCCGTGAAGAGCCGCGTGAGGCTGTAGGCAAAATCCCCCGCGGTCACCTCGCGCCCGTTGTGAAAGCGCACGCCGTCGCGGATGTGGAAGACGTACTGAATGCCGTCCCGCGAGATGGTCCAGCTGTCGGCCACCTGCGGCGTGGGCTCGAGGTCGGACGTCAGCCCGACAAGCGGGCTGTAGATCTGCGCGATCACCGTGCACGAATAGGCGTCCGACGCGAGGCCCGGATCCAGGTTCTGCGGGCTCTCCTGGAAGAAGCGGAACACCTTGGGCGCCGGCGGGAGACTCGACGTCTCCTCCTGCGACGGCGGCGACGGCTGCGGTATCGGAGGCGCCGGTGTTTCGCGCGGAGCGCGAACGTTCAGGATGACGGCGGGGAGCGCGACCGCGAGCAGAATCGCGGCGACGGCCGAGAAGGCGATGGTCCGCGGTCCCGGCCTGAAGTGTAAGAGGTTCATTGGTCTGGATGTCTCCCGGGTCGGGTGGAACCGCACGTACCGGTCGCCCGGCGAAGCCTCCCGGGCGAGGGGCCGTCATTCACTGTCAGATATCGACTTCCGGGGAATCCTTGTTGAGAGGATTTTGGGGATTTGGGGCCGGCGGGGCGGAGGCTGTTTCAGCCTAACTTATTTGTTTGAAGCGTGTTGCGGGCGAGTTTGTGAGCGGCGGGCTCAGTCCTCGAAGACGGCCCTCGTCCCCCGGCGGCGCTTGAGCGCGGACCGGCGCTTCTTCTCCTCCAGGCGGCGCGCGACGGCGGCTTGCGTCGGCGCGGAGGCCCGCCTGCGCTTCTTCGGGGCGAGGCCGGCCGAGACCAACGCCCGGAGGCGCTCGACCGCCGCCTCGCGATTCCGGTGCTGGCTCCGGTATTTCTGACTCACCACGCGAATCGAGCCGTCCGCGTTGAGACGCTGCTTCAACGCTGCGCGGAGCCGCGCGCGCTGATCCTCCGAAATCGCGCCCGACGCCTCCAGATTCCAGGAGGCCTCGACCCGCGTCTCCACCTTGTTCACATTCTGCCCGCCGGGCCCGCCGGAACGCGACGTCCGAAACTCGATTTCGCGGAGCGGAACGACGATTCGGGACACGGGCGATCTCTCAGGACAGGAGCGCGGGAATCTCGTTTTGGATGGGCTCGGAAGTCACAACCGCCTTGCCGCCGTCGACCAACAGATTCACCTCGCTTCGCACGCCAAACTCGTCGAAGTAGATCCCCGGCTCCACGGAGACCAGGGTCCCTTCGATCACGCGGCGCTCGTCGCGGGTCTCGAGATTGTCCAGGTGGACGCCGTTCGCGTGCACTTCCTCGCCGATGGAGTGCCCGGTCCGGTGGACGAACCGGTCGGCGAGGCCGCGCGCGCGGATCACCTCCCGCGCCGCGTCGTCCACGTCGCAGCCTCGCACCGTCCGTCCTTCGCGCAGGCCGGCCGCGACAAACTCGATCGCCGCATCCCGCGCGTCGCGCACCGCGTCGAACGTCTCGCGGTACCGCTGCGGGACCGAGGATCCGTAGTAGGCCACCTGGGTGTAGTCGGCGTAGATCGACCCGGGCCTTGAGGCCTTGGCCCACGCGTCGATGAGCAGGAAGTCGCCTCTCGCGATGGGACGATCGAAATCCGGCCGGGTCGTGAAGTGCGGATCGCCCGAGTGGGCGTTGACGGCGACGGTCGGCGGGTCCGCGGAGACGA
Organism: Candidatus Eiseniibacteriota bacterium; assembly: GCA_963740415.1. Taxonomy (GTDB): domain Bacteria; phylum Eisenbacteria; class RBG-16-71-46; order SZUA-252; family SZUA-252; genus WS-9. Next base: position 257,350 of record CAVUEC010000013.1, on the reverse strand, counting down.
GCCCCGCGGCGCTGAATTGCTGGAGCATCCAGCGCTGGAGCGCCACTTCGGTGAGGGCCGTGCCTCCGAGGATCGCCTCCTTCGCCCGGCGAAACGCCGCCTGGATGATCTCCATGAGCGCCGTCCCGGTGCCGCGGTGATCGTCGCGCGCGCCCGGCGTCAGCGAGCCCTCGAATCGCTGCGCGAGGTCGGCGGAGGAAACGATGGTCACTCCCGATTGGCGCACCATTTCGATCGTGCCAGCGTCCACGCGCGAGACGTAGGGAAGCCGCGCGAGGGGCGAGTACTCCATCGCGATCTGGGGGAGCCGCTGCACCACTCTCGCGATGGACTGATCCAGCTCCTGCCACGTGAGGTAGACGTGCGTCTCCCCGGGCAGATGGTCCAGCGCCCGGGGCTCCAGCCTGTGGACGATCTTTTGAGGCTTCCCACGAGCGGGCACGAGATAGAACCAGCGACGGGTGGTCTTCGGCGGATTGGCCCCTTCGGTCATGCCCAGGATCGAGCGGGAGATGGGATTCGTTCCGTGGAAATCGAAGAGGAGCCAGCCCGCGATCTTCTCCTCGCGGAGCGCCTCCTGGATCCGGTCGACTCGGTCGGGGGCGATCAAGCTTGGGTCTCGGCGCGGCGCGGCGGCGGCACGGGGGCGATCAAGCGTCCCCCGCCGGCCGGCCGTTTTCGCGGAGCGACCCGTCCTCCGAGCGAAGGCGCCGGATCGCTTCCTCGCGCAGCTCCGGGATTCCATCGCGATTCATCGCGGAGACGAAACTTAGCACCCGGGAAGCGCGCGCGCAGGCCAAACTGCGCCACTTCATCCTCCAGCGCGTCGATCTTGTTGAACACAAGAAGCCGCGGCCGGCCCAGCGCGCCGATCTCTTCGAGCACCGATTCCACCGCTTCGATGTGCCGGTCCAGGTGTGGCTCCGCCGCATCCACCACGTGAAGCAAGAGGTCGGATTCCGTCACCTCCTCGAGCGTCGCGCGGAAGGACGCGACCAGGTGGGGCGGAAGTTTTCGAATGAATCCCACGGTGTCGGTGAGCAGCGCGCGCGTTCCGTCGCTCATCGCGAAGATCCGCGTCGTGGGATCGAGCGTGGCGAAGAGTTGATCCTCGACGAACACGCGGGCGCGGGTGAGCGCGTTGAACAGCGTCGACTTTCCCGCGTTCGTATATCCGACCAGCGAGACCTTGTAGCAGTCGCGGCGCCCCCGGCGCTGGACCCTGCGCTCGCGGACAACGCCCTCCAGCTCGCGCTTCAATTTCGCGATTCGCTCGCGAATGCGGCGGCGGTCGACTTCGAGCTGGGTTTCGCCCGGTCCCCTGGTCCCGATGCCGCCTCCCAATCGCGAGAGGTGCTCCCACATTCGGGTCAAGCGCGGGAGGGTGTACTCGAGCTGCGCCAACTCCACCTGGAGCCGGGCCTCCCTGGTGCGCGCCCGCCGCGCGAAGATGTCGAGGATGAGCCCGCTTCGATCCACCACGCGCAGGTTCAGGTCTTCCTCGAGATTGCGGTTCTGCGCGGGCGAAAGGTCGTCGTCGAGGAGGAGGAGAGTCGCGTTGTGCTCCGCCGAGAGCGTTCTCACCTCGTCGATCTTGCCCTTGCTGAGAAACGTCGAGGAGCGGACCGAGCCGCGGCGCTGGAGGACCTCGCCGAACACCTCGGCGCCCGCGGTCTCCGCGAGGAGCCTCAACTCGGTCAGGCTGTCGCCGTTCGGCTGGATGCGGGCATTGAGACGGCCCGCGAGGATCGCGCGTTCCCTGCGACGCTTGGTGGTGAGCGCGCGGGATCTCTGGCTCACGAAGGGCGTTCCCTAGCGGACGGCGGGCGGGGCATCAAGCGGACGCGGGTGCGACCTCCAACTCGTATGGAATGTCGGTAAGGTTGTCGAAGGAGCCGTCGGGACGGGCGTAGACCACGTCCTCGATCCGGACGCCCAGATTTCGGGACGGATAGTAAAGCCCCGGCTCCACCGTGAAGAGCGAACCCGGCGCGATCCGGTCCTTGTTCTGCGTCGGCCCGCCCAGATTGGGCCGTTCGTGAACTTCGAGCCCGATGCCGTGACCCAGGCCGTGGATGTAGCCTTCTTGGAGACGCTCGTCCTGGCGGATCGTCCTGTGGCCGCGCGCCTCGAACAGATCGCAAACCTTCTCCTGGTACATCCGCGCCGGGGTTTCCGGCGCGAGCGCGTCGACGGTGCGATCGACGGCTTCGCGCACCAGCGAGTGAAGATCTTTGAGTTCCTGCGAAGCCCGGCCCACGCAAAGCGTGCGGGTGACGTCGAAGTAGTAGCCGCCGCCCGCCTGTGCGGGATAGAGATCGATGACGATGGGGTGTCCTTCCACGAGCACGTCCTGGTCGTTCCCCGCGTTGTGCGGAACGCCGGCGTCGCGACCCATCGCGATGATGTTTCCGTGCGGCTCCTCGAGGTTCGCGTCAAAGAAGACGCGCCGAATTTCCCGGCGCAGCCGCCCGATGGTCACCCAGCCCTGGGCGTCCTTGAGCTTGCCGCCCTCGAGACGGCCGCCGCGGATCACCTCGCGCACCTTCTCGTAGGCCTTGCCGCAAGCGGCTGCGACCAACCGGACCGCGTCGACCTCCTCCGGCTCCTTGGTGGCGCGCGCGCGGTCGAAGAGGCCGAGATCCTCGTCCTCGGCGATCTCGATGCCCGGCGTCCACTCTCGGAGGCGGTTCAGGAGATGGTAGTAGCGACCCACCTCGCCAAATCCATGCACCAGAACCGGCCCCTTCACGCCCATTCCGGAGAGAAGGTTCGATAGGAGGCGGGCCATGGCGCGATCGCGCGAGCCCTCGTCCTCGAGAATTTTCCGGAACCCGTGGCCGCCGAACTCGCTCAGCTCGAAACCGGTCTCGCCCGCGCTGTCCCGCTCCATCATCGCGTGAACCAGGTGAGGCTTCTGCCCCGGACGCCACAGCAGAATGGCGGAGGTGATGTGCGCCCCCGGCGGGCCCACGACGTAGCGGAACGTGGGATTCGGCGTCTCGCCTTTCAGGATCAGCGCCGCGGCCAAACCCCGCTCGCGGAGCAGAGCGTCGATGTCTCGTTTCATGAAGAACTCCCTTTCACGCCCGGCGGTCGCATCACCGGCCGGGCCGCGAGCGTCGTTACGTCCTGAAGAGGACCGCCTCGTTCGAGAAGAGCCGGATCGCGACAATGACCATGACCAACGCTGCACCCGTCGTCACGCCGACCGCCGCCATGGCGTGCATCGGCTGCACGGTGTTCGTGAGTATCTCGCGCTGCAAGAGCGCGGTGTTGAGAATTGGGATGAAGAAGCGGGACATCGGCGGCGTCTGCTGGCCAAAGCTCCCAAGACCCAGGAACACCGAAGCCATGTAGACGTAGGTCGCGTACGTCTGACCCTCGCGCATGCTCCGCGCAAAGCAGCCGATCGCGACCAGGACCGCCGTCAGGAAGACCGCCGTCGGGAACAGGGTGAGGTAGATGAGGGCCGCCTTGTCGGCTCCGATCGCGATCTCCAGGGAATGGTTCGTCATCATCGGGATCGCCTTCGCGATCACCGAGAACGTGAACCAGAGGCCAAAGATTCCGGTCGTGGCGCCTGTCAGCGCCGCCGTGAGCACGGCCATGCACTTCCCGAGCACGATCTCGCTTCGGGACGCCGACGTCGCGAGAATGGTTTCGAGCGTGCTCCGCTCCTTCTCGCCCGTCGTGCAATCGACCGCGGTCTGCATGGATCCCGCCGCGACCATGAAGATGAGCAGATACGGAATGACCAGCGCGGCGATGTACCGCCCCATGTCGGACTTCAGCGAGATGTTCTTCTCGTCCACGCTCAGAGGCGGTGGGGCGTCGGCGTGCGCGCCGTGACTCGTGGCCCAGGACACGGTCAGGGCCTGCCGGACCATGTCGAGCACCGGCTCCACGCGGTCCGCGGTCGCGGAGGACGTGTTGTCGGCCCGTTTGTAGAGCAGCTCGACGCGCGCGCTGTCGCCGCGCGCGAGCGATTCGTGGACTCCCTCCGGAATGACGAGGACCGCGTTAACCCCCGCTTCCTCCATCGAAGCCGGCGTCGCCGCGAGGGCCACGGGCGTCACTCCCGGCATGGCGGCCAGGCTGTCCATCACGAACGGGACCGCAGACGCGCCCACCACGCCGACCCTTACCTGAACCAGTTTCTCGGCTTGGTCGTCCTTGTTGGCCATCCAGGACGTGAAGAAAAGCATCGCCGGGTACATGATGAACGGAAAGATGAAGATCGCGAAGATGGAGCGCCCGTCGCGGAGCGTGTCGATCAGTTCCTTGCGGTAAACGGCGAAGATCTTCCCGGTCATGACCGCGCTCCCACGGGGCTCCGCGCGTCCGCGGCGCGGCTCCCATTCTCGGAGTCCCGTCCGGCGCCGGCCTTCCGCACGATGGCGATGAACGCGTCCTCGAGCGAGGCGTGGCCGCCCTGCCCCTTGATCGTGTCGAGGGTTCCCTGCGCCAGAATGTCACCCGATTCGATGACCGCGATCTCGTCACAGATTCGCTCGGCCTCGGTCATGATGTGGGTCGAGAAGATGATCGTGCGGCCCCTCTTCTTCAGATCCAGAACCAGGTCCATCACGGTCCTGGCGCCGAGGACGTCCAGACCCGCGGTCGGCTCGTCGAAGATCAACACTTGAGGGTCGTGGAAAAGCACGCGCGCGATCGAGAGTCGCTGCTTCATGCCTGTCGACATCCTGCCGACGCGCTTGACGAGAATGTCCTGAAGCTCGAAGGGCTCGGTCAGCTCGTCGATGCGCGCCCGGATCAACGCCGGGGCCATTCCGGCGAGGGTACCGAAGTACTGGAGTATCTCGCGGCCGTTCAAGCGGTCGTAGAGCTTGGTCTCCCCCGAGAGGTAGCCGATCGACCGGCGCACCAGGGCCGGCTCCTTGATGATGTCGTGGCCCGCCACCTTGGCGGTCCCCGAGCTGGGCACCAGGATCGTGGCGAGCATGCGAAGGGTAGTGGTCTTGCCAGCTCCATTCCGGCCGAGGAGGCCGAACACCTTCCCCGGTGGGCAGGTGAAGGTCACGTCCTTGACCGCCGGGATGTCCCCGCGCTTACGGTCGTGGAAGGTCTTCCGGAGCTTCTGAACTTCGATCAACGGGGGTACCCCCTGGCGTTGAGTAAGGAGCGGGAGGGGCTGGAGAATGAGCCCCCGAGTGTAGGAACCCGGGGCCGGGGTGTCAACGTGGAGGGCGGAATCCGGCCTTGTGCCCGCGCATCTAAGTTGCTACAGTGGTTACCCCTTCTGCTGCGGTGTATTGCACTCAGAATTCACAACTTCGAAGGAGTCAGAATTCATGTCCGACGCCGTACTCCAAGTAAGCGACAGCACGTTCGACGCGGAAGTCCTCAAGTCGAATGTCCCGGTCCTGGTGGATTTCTGGGCCGAATGGTGCGGGCCCTGCCGCATGGTGGCGCCCGTGGTGGAAGAGGTCGCCCGGCAGTACCAGGGTAAGATCAAGGTCGCCAAGGTGGACGTGGACGCGAACCAGCGGATCGCCACCCAGTACCGGATCCAGAGCATCCCCAGCCTCTACATCTTCAACGGCGGCAAGATCGTCGAGCAGATCGTCGGCGCCGTCCCCAAGCACCAGATCATGTCTTTGATCGACGGGGTGCTGGCGGCGTAACGCCGACCGGCCAACCGCGAGTCGAGGAACCGTTGCGACGAACATGGGTCGCGGCGGTTCTTCTTGTTTTTACGGTCGGGGCGGTACCGTCGGCATCGGCGGCGCCCGCGGACGATCCAGTAGCGGCCCTGATTGAGAAGCGGGTCGCGCTCCTCGAGTCGGGCTCGCCCTGCGTCGTTGCCGACGAGGAGATCACTTCCCGCGCTCTGATTCCACGCTTCTATCGCAACCGGAGCTTTCGGCCCGCGTGGAGCGAGACCCGCAACGTCGAGGCCCTCATGAACGCCATTCGGGCCTCGGCGGCCGACGGCCTCAGGCCGGACGACTATCACCTCGCGGCGATGGAAAAGCTCCACCGGGCCGTTCAGGATGTGGGCAACGACATCTGGGAATGGGGCGCAGACCTCGACATTCTCCGCACCGACGCGCTGATCCGCCTTGCCTACCACCTTCACTTCGGGAAGGTGGACCCGGAGCGCCTCGACCCCAATTGGAGCGTGACGCGCTCGGTCGGTCCGGGCGACGCCGTGGAGTGGGTCGAGGGGGCAATTGCCTCGGGAGATATTGCCCGCGCGCTCGAGCAGGTCAAGCCGCCGCGCGCCTACTACAAGGCGCTCGTCCATGCACTCGCCTCGTACCGCTCGATGGACACACGCGGCGGCTGGGGGACAATCGGGGATGGGCCAACGTTGCGGGTGGGCGATCGTGACCCGCGGATCCCCACGGTGAGGCGCAAACTCTTCCTTTCGGGCGACCATGCCGGCGTTGTTCCCGAGGACACTCTGCTTTACGACGCCCCGCTAGGTGAGGCGGTACGGCGGTTTCAGTATCGCGCCTTTCTCGGAACGGACGGCGCCCTCGGGCCTGCCACGATACGCGCGATGAACGTGTCTGTCCGGGATCGCGTGAATCAGATCCGCGTCGACCTCGAGCGCGCCCGCTGGGTGATGCATGACCTCCCGTCCCGCTTCGTGCTCGTCAATGTCTCGAGCTTCCTCGTCTACCTCGCCGAGGACGACACGCTCGCATGGCGGGCCCGGTGCCAGGTGGGTCAGGTCGCGAGAAAGACTCCGATCTTCCGTTCCGAGATGACGTACCTCGTGTTCAATCCGACGTGGACGGTGCCCCGCGGAATCCTGGTTCGCGACATCTTCCCCGCGGGACGGCGAGGCGAGCCGATTCTGGAGCGCAAGAAGCTGAAGGCGATTGACCGAAACGGGAAGGTCGTCGACCCCGCCTCTGTCAAGTGGCCCGCGGGGCCGAACGACCCATTCCCGTATACCCTTCGCCAGGACCCTGGCCCCCAGAACGCGCTCGGACGCGTGAAATTCATGTTCCCCAACAAGCACGACGTCTATCTGCACGACACGCCGTCCAAGGATCTCTTCGAGCAGCCGCGCAGGACGTTCAGCTCCGGATGCATACGCGTGGAGCGCCCCTTGGAGCTGGCGGAGCGTCTTCTGAACGATCCCAAATGGGACGCGAAGGCGATTCAGGAGGTAGTCGCGGCCGGAGAGACCAAGAACGTCACGATCCGGCCGCCGATTCCCGTCCTGCTTCTCTATTGGACCGTGAGCATCGACGACAGAGGACTGGTGCGTTTCTCGGACGATGTCTATTCACGGGACCGTCCCGTGCTACAGGCGCTCGACGAGCCCTTCCGACCGCCTCAGCGGTCTCGCTGACCGTAGGCGGAGACCCCGGGGCCGGCCGCCTCAAGTAGTGGCAGGTGTGCGGCCTGTACCGGCCCTCATGTAGAGAAACAGGGGAAGCCCAAGCGACAGCCCCACGATCACGTTGGCCGCCAGCGGCGCCCACAGATGCTTCACCCCGGCGCGTCTCCCTTCCACTAGCACGAATACCCAAAATGCGATCGATGACATGAGAATGTCGAAGGCGAACGCGGTGCTGATCCGATTGACGAAGAGTTCCTGGAAGATCACTCGGAAATCCAGGCCGTGGTCGCGGAGGAAGGAGATGAAGGGAATGTAGGGAAGGAACCCGCCGACGACGCAGAGCAGCCAAGTAGACATGCTTCAGCTTCATCACTGGCTCCTCCTAGACGGCGGACTCCTTGCAAATCGGGCGGCAGGCGCAGATGGAGCAGGTGCGCTCGCTCGGACGCGCGTCGAATTCGCCGGCGCGGATTGAATCGGCGATGGATTGGATCCGCGCCCGCGTCTTCTCGAGGCGCGCCTCGCCCGCGGTTGTCGCCCCCACAAGACCCGTCAGCACGTAGCGCAATTCCATGCGGTCGGGCGTGCGTCCGGTCATTTCCTGGTACGCGAGCGCGTAGACGAGCAGCTGCAGGCTGTCGTTCGCCTCCTTGTCCGCCTGATCCTGGTCGTCGATCTCCGACGTCTTGTAATCGATGAGCACGACCCCGTCCGGGCCCTCGTCGATTCGGTCGATGCTCCCGGTCACAACCACGTCGCCCAGCTTCACGCGGAAATGCTTCTCGATGTCGCCCGGCTCGATCCCGGCGACCACCTCGCGCTCGTAGAATGTCGTGAGCGCATCCCGGCCCTGCTCGAATCGCCTTTGCTCGTGCTCCTCGGAGCGATATCCCTCCTTCCGCCACGCGCGGCCGTAGACCTCGAGCACCTCGTCCAGGCTCGGCGTCGCGCGATCCGCGTGCCGGCCCAGCGCGAACGCGACCGCCTGATGCACCGCGTTTCCAAAATTGACGCGGTGATCGCTCGTGAGGATGGGCTCCACCGAAAGCTCGTGGAGGAAACGGTACTTGAGGGGGCAGGTTTCGTAGTCCTCCAGGCGGCGAAAGCTGAGCTGGAGCGGCTCGCGCAGCGCCAGCGCGCCTTGGACGAACGCGGGCGTTCCCTGCGCGCCGCCCGCCGCGCCCGCCGGGCCTGCCGCGGGCCGGTGCTCCTCCAGCTCCTCGAGAATTCGCCGCCGCTGCCGTCCGGTCACCGGCTTGCCAAGATCGAACGCCTCCAACAGAAAGATGCTCGGCTTTCGCTCGCGCGCGCCGATGCCGCCGTAGTCGCGCGCGTAGGTCGTCACCAGCTCGTCCCGGGCGCGCGTGAGCGCGACGTAGCAGAGCCTGCGCTCCTCCTCGCGGTGGGACTCGCTCTCCGAGAGATCTCCGCCGCCGCGCTCGACGGGCAGCTCGAGGCCGTGGCTTCGATACCGCGTGGGAAAGCGGTCGGCCGCGAGCTGGACGAGATAGACCGCCGGGAACTCCAGCCCCTTCGCCTTGTGGACCGTCAGCACCTGGACGACATCGGACGCGGAATCGATGTCGGCCACCGCGGGGTCCTCCCCGTAATCCTGGATCGCGTCCAGATGCATCAGGAAGAGGGCGACCCGGTCGGAGAGCGCCACCTTCTCGAACGAACGGATGATGGAGAAGAACTTCACGATGTTCCGCGCGCGCGCTTCGTCCTCGAACCGCCGCGAGGCCATGAGGCCCTGGAGAATTCCGCGGCGCTCCAGGTAGCGATAGAGCACCTCGCCGGTCCGCCGGCCCCGCGCGAATTCGCGAAGCTCCCGGATGTCGTCCATCATCCGGCCGAGCCGGTCACGCGCCTCGTCGCTCACGTCTACCCCGGCGCGTCCCTGCGTGGCCCGCTCCAGAAGCGATCGGAATCGCCCGGGTTCGGCGCGAAGCCGGTGGACCAGCCTCGAGAGGTCGTCCTCGGGAACGCCGTAGCCCTCGGCCGCGAGCAGGTAGAGGTATTCCGTCCGAGTTTCCTGGAACAGCGAATGGAGCAGCGCGACCAGCTCCTTCACCTCGGGGCGCTGGAAGAGACCGCGGCTTCCGGAAAAGTGGAATGGAACGCCGCGCTCGTCGAGCGCACGTAGTATTGGCTCCGCCTGGCGATTGGTCCGGACCAGGACCGCGTAGTCCCGCCAGCGGCGGCGCCCCTCCGAGACCGCGTCCGCGATCTGGCCCGCGACCCAGTCGGCCTCGTCCCCCTCGGTCGCGAACTCGCGGTAGATCGGCGGCGGACCGGACTTCTCGGTCCTCAAGTCCTTCGAGATTCCGTACCGGGTCTCCAGGCGCTCCCGGTTCACCTGGATCAAGCGGCGCGAGACTTCGAGTATCTGTTTCGTGCTCCGGTAGTTTTCGCGAAGCACGATTTCCTTCGTGTGTGGATAGTTCTCGCGGAATTGGAGGATGTTCTTGAGGTGGGCGCCCCGGAATCGATAGATCGACTGGTCGTCGTCGCCCACAACGACCAGATTGCCGTGCTTCTCCGTGAGGAGGCGAACGATCTTGAACTGGACCGGGTTCGTGTCCTGGAACTCGTCCACGAGCACGTGGAGGAACCGTTCCTGAAACCGCTGAAGCGTCGCGGGACTTTCCTCGAGTATTCGAAGCGTTAACGCGAGCAGATCCCCGAAATCGAGAAATCCTGCCTTCCAGAGCATGGCGTTGTAACGCTCGTAGGCTTCGGCCAGCTCGAGCGCGCGATCCCGCTCGTCCCCATCCAGGCTCTCGGCGGCGCGGCGGAGATCGTCCGGCCAGAAGGGCTCGTCCTTGGCGCGGCTGAAGTAGGTCGCCAGCTCGGAGAGGTACTTGGTGGGGTCGGAGAGCGGGGCGTAGCGCTTCAATCCCAGCTGGTCGATGCGCTCCGCGAGAAACAGGGCCTGCGCGGTGCGATCGAGGATCGTGAAGCCCGGCGCGATCCCGATTTCCATCCCGTGCCCGGCCAAGACCTCCTCGCCGAAGGAGTGAAACGTCCGGATCGTGACGTCGGCGTATCCGTAGGGGACCAGGAGATCCACACGCTCCTGCATCTCATCGGACGCCTTGTCGTTAAAGGAGAGCGCGAGGATCTGGGAAGGCCGTGCCTGCTTGGACGCGATGAGGTGCGCGATCCGCCGGGCGATGACGGTTGTCTTCCCGGTCCCGGCGCCGGCGACGATGAGGAGCGGACCTTCCCCGTGCTCGACGGCGCGCTGCTGCTCGGCGTCGAGCGAGAGGCCTTCCTTGGAGAAAAGCGTCGCGTTTTCGGGGGTCATGGCGGTGCGCGGGGATGCGCGCCGCCGATCTTATCGCGGGAAGAAGAGGAAGGCGAGCGACATGGCGCGGGAGTACAATGCGCGGCCATGGCCCTGGAAGGAGTCGCTCCAACGACCGGCCGCTCCGGATTGCCCGACATGGGAACCTACCTGCGGGCCGTGTTCGCGCTCGGGGTCGGATCGCTTCGGGCCGCGCCGCTCGCCATCGGGCTCCTCTACTTCTACCGGCTCCTCATGGAGCTTTTCCTCGCGCTCTCCACCGACGCATCGTCGGCGCTGGGGGCCTACGACAGCCAAGGGATCATCCTGTCGGTTGCATTCGAGATGGTGGCGTATCTGCCCGTGCTCGTCTTGATCTACACGCCCTTCCTGCCTCTGCAAGATGGGCTCCTTCGCGGGGAACGCCGGTCCTTCCTCGAGTGCGTGCAGCTGGTGCTGGAGCGGCTCCCCCACGTGTTCCTGTCCGTGATCCTCCAAATCCTGATCGCGTTCGTACCGCCCTCGCTCATCCTCGGCGGGATCGTGGCGGCCTTGAACTCGCTTCCCACCAAGCACGAGCCGTGGCAGCAGCTGGTCCTCTACATGGCCTTGGCACCGTGCCTTGTTTGGATCGGAATCGTGGGGTTCTTCCTGATCTACGCCATCCCGCTCCTTGTCTTGGAGAAGAGAGGGCCCCTCAAGTCTATCCGGCTGAGCGTTGACCTGGTCGCTCACCGACTCTCCGGCATCCTCGGCCGCCTGTTCGTATTCCTGTGCCTCTTCATGCTGGCGGCGATCGCGCTCTCCATGCCCGAGGCGATGATCCAGGCGTGGTCGTCGGTCGCGCGCGTCGACCACCCAGCCGTTCGCATCTCGGCCGCGATCTGGAGCGCGGGAGTGTCCGCGGTCATGTTCCCCTTCAGCGTGGCGGCTCTCATGGTGCTCTTCCGCTCTTCCGTGCCGGCCGGCGGCGCGGTTCCGGGCGGACCCGCCGGCCCCGCCGAGGAGCCGGCGCCCGCTTCCAACCCGTTCCGCTTCGAGTAATCCGCCGTGGCGAGCGCGCTCACCTCGGCGGTCGAGACGATCCGCGACTCCATCTCGCTCGGCCGGCGCTCGCTTCGGACGGTGGTCTGGATTCTGGTGATCGTCGCTATCTTCGACTTCGCGGCCCGGTGGGTCATGTCCGCGAATCCAATGGATGAAACCGCGGCGCTCGATCCAACGCGCGCGCTCGCGGGCGTGGCGGCCGCCGAGCTGATGCTTCTCGACGGAGCCGTGCTCGCCATGGTCTCGCTCCTCCTCCTGCCGATCCTGGATGGCCTCCTGCGCGGCCGCCCGATGGGAATCGCGCGCGCCGCGTCCGTCGTGGCAGGAAAGACGATCCCCCTGACGCTATCGAGCGTCGTTCAGGGCGTGGTGCTCTTCGCTCACCCACGTTCCTGATGGTGCAAGCGGTGGCTCCCGTGATCCAGCCGCTCCTCGAGTCCGGCGGCATGGCCGACCCGGGGATCCTCGCCGCGTTGCTCCGCACGGCACTGTGGCGCGCGTTCTGGCCGTCGCTCGCATGGGTTCTGGCCGTCACGCTCCTGTTCCTCTTCGCCTTCCCGTTCGTGGTCCTCGACGACCGCGGACCGATCCGATCGATCGGGCTGAGCGCCTCGCTCTTCGTTCGAAGCCTGCCCAAGGAATGGCCTCGGATTCTTTCGGTCCTGGCACTCTGGGGTCTGCCTCTTCGCGATCGCGTGGGCGCCCCCCGCGGCGATTCGCGCCGTAACCGCCGGGCTGCCCGGCGGCTCGCGCGCCGGCGCGGTGCTCGGCGCCGCGTGGGGTGCGGCGACGTCAACCCTCGCGATCGTTTGGATCGACGCGGGGCTCGTAACATTGTTCCGCAAGCTCTCCCCGGCCGGCGCATGAAGCCGAAGCCCGCGGTCGTCCACTCGCCGCAGTACCACTTCGACATCGGCCTCCACGTGTTTCCCACGCTCAAGTTCGGCGCGATTAGAAAGGAGATCGTCCGGCGGGGGCTGATCCGCGACGACGAAATCCTGGCGCCGGAGCCGGCGACGATGGAACAGGTGCTCCGGGTCCACGACCGGGCGTACGTGGAGAAGCTGGCCCACGGGACGCTCTCGGCTCTGGAAGTCGCGATCCTCGAGCTTCCCTACTCGACCGAGCTGGTCACGGCCTCATTCCTCGGGGCGGGCGGCAGCATCCTCGCCGCGCGATCTGCGCTCGATCGCGGCATCGGCATCAACCTGGCGGGCGGGTTCCACCACGCCTTCCCGGACCACGGCGAAGGCTTCTGCGTCTTCAATGACATCGCGATCGCGATTCGCGATCTGCAGCACGAGAAGAAGATTCGCCGCGCCGCGGTCATCGATGTGGACGTCCACCAGGGAAACGGAACCGCCGCGATCTTCAAGGACGACCCATCCGTGTTCACCTTCTCGATCCACGAAGAGGATAATTACCCAATGGTCAAGCCGCCGAGCGACCAGGATGTCGGGCTGGAGACGGGAGCCGACGGCGCGACGTACCTCGCCGCGCTCGGCCACTGGGTTCCGAAGATCTTGGAGAGGCACCAGCCGGAGCTCGTGGCCTACGTCGCGGGCGCCGATCCCTTCGAGGAGGACCAGCTGGGCAGGCTCAGACTCACAAGGGAAGATCTGCGGCGCCGGGACCGGCTTGTATTCGCCGAGTGTCGGAAACGGGACATCCCCGTCGCCTGCCTTCTGGCGGGCGGCTACGCCCAAAAGGTTGAAGACACCGTTGGAATTCACTCCGACATGGTTGAGGAGGCGTTCCATGCCATGGCATGACCTGGGACCGGTGGAGGAATTTCAAAAGGCACCGATCACGTTGGTGCACGTCGGAAAGGCGGCCCTGGCGATTTCCTACAAGGATGGCGCGTTCGGCGCGATTTCCGGAATCTGCAATCACGCGGGCGGCCCTCTCGGGGAAGGCCGGCTTGACGGTGACTTCATCCAATGCCCATGGCACGGCTACAAGTTTCACCGCGTCACGGGCCTCGGCGAGCCCGGATTCGAGGATGATGTCGTCCCGCGTCATGACGTGAAGGTGGAGGGAGGGCGCCTCTACGTGAGCGAGGAGGCCGTCACACGCCGCCACAAGAAGCCCCACGCGCCGTACCCACTGGAGCGAAACCCGGAGCGCGCCGATGGCCCGATCCGGGTGGTGGGCATTTCGACCACCAACATGGACACCGGCAATCCGCGCTATTCGACGTCCGAGGCGCTGCTCGAGGTGTCGCTCGAGCACTCGCGGACGGCGCTCGGATGCGAAACGCGGATGCTTCGTCTCCGCGATCTCAAATTCCGCGCCTGCGAGGGGTATTACTCGAAGAGCGCCCGCGCGTGCACCTGGCCGTGCTCCATCACCCAGATGGACGACAAGGACGAGATGACCGGGGTCTACGAGGCGCTGGTTCACTGGGGGGACGTCGTCTTGGTGGCGACGCCCATTCGCTGGGGAGCAGCGTCATCGCTCTTCTTCAAGATGGCGGAGCGGCTGAACTGCGTCCAGAACCAGATCACGATCAAGGACCGGGTGCTGATCCGCAACAAGGTGGCCGGGTTCATCGTCACCGGCGGTCAGGACAACGTCCAGGCCGTCGCCGGTCACATGCTGCTCTTCTTCTCCGAGCTTGGTTTCTACTTCCCTCAATTCCCGTTCATCGCCCACTCGCGCGGATGGTCGGCCGAGGACATGGAGATGAACGTGGAGTACGTCATGCGGAGCGAGGAACTTCGAAAGGGCGCGATGGAATTGGCGGCCCGCTCGGTTTCCACCGTGCAGATGATCCTCGATCGCCACATGATGGTGGACCGCATAGCTCGCGGCGGTCGGAAGGCTAATCGGTTGGTTCTGCACGCGAAGTAGTCCGGGCTGGGCCGCACGAGGCCCCGTGCCTTCGCCGTTTCCTCACCGGCGCGGCGTCAAATGTGTGGAATCTCCGCAATGCCGCGCCGTGCGATCGGACTGGGCGTTTATCGAGAATCCCAACGCCGATAACGACTTCGCGCGAGCCGGCCTGCCCTTGGCCAAATGGCACGCCCCATGCGATGGCGTGTGATCGAGCCCAGAGAAAGGGCGCGGATCCAGAGGGCCTCGTCGATTCGCGCCGGATCATCATCGCGCCAAACCTGTGGGGGGTAAGCGCGATGCGCGTCCCGAGCCCGTCGCCGCGTGTGGGGCGAACCTATCGCGGCCGATCGTTGACCCGGGACGCGAGATAAATCGAGGGGCGGGATCCCGCAAGATCCCGCCCCTTCTCCATTGTGCTCGGAAGGGGCCCAGAGCGGTGATAGCATTGAAACCCTCCACCTCTCAGGGGAAAGGGGGCCCCATGAACCCGCGGTCCCGTGTCTGTTCGCCGGGTCGTGCTTTCGTCGCTCTCATCGCACTCGCCGCGATTGTCTCGAATTCCGCGCGCCATGCCGACGCACGCCCCGCTGGCGTCCGCCCGGCCCATCCCGCCCCGGCGATCATCGACAATAGCACCCACATGGATGCGAACAATCTCGACATGTTCGTCACCAATCACGGCTCCTTCGCCTACGACCTGATCACCGGCAACGCCGGCTTCGAGTATCCGAAAGGGGCGGGCAAGTGGGTGGTCTTCGCGGCCGGCTTCTATGTCGGCGCCAAAGTGGGAGGCGACCTCCGCGTCGCGGTCGGAGAGTACGTTCAAGAGTACGCGCCGGGCCCGATGCGGAACGGCACGTATGTCCCCGACGAGATCGGATTCAAGAACTACAAGATCGTGCGCGGCAACACGACCGATCCCGACTATCTGAACTGGCCCGTCGCGGACGGAGCCCCTCTCGACTCCCTGGGTCAGCCGGCGCTCCTGGGCGACGCGATGGTCTGGAGCGTTTACAACGACGCCAATCCGGCCGCTCATACGAACGATGCCGGGCTCACGTCACCGCTGGGAATTGAAATGCAGCAGTCCACGTTCGCGTTCAATCGCGTGGGACCGCTCAGCAAGGTCATCTTTCTTAGACTCAAGATCCTGAACAAAGGCGGCAACCAGCTCGACAGCGCCTACGTTTCACTCTGGGCGGACCCCGATCTGGGCGGATTCACCGACGATCTCGTGGGGTGCGACACGACCCTGAGTCTCGGGTACTGCTACAACGCGACAAACGCAGACCAGGACTACGGCTCGAGCCCGCCCGCCGTCGGGTTCACTCTTCTGCAGGGGCCCATAGCGTCCGTCGGCCTCGGGGTGACGGACACGCTGGGCATGACCGCGTTCGCCAAGTACATCAATGGAACGGACCCTGTGTTCGCGGCCGAGGTCTACAACCACATGAAGGGGCTCAACGCGGACGGCTCTCCGGTGCATGTGCAGGAGGATCTCCTCCAACCGATTACGCCATTCCAGGTCTCTGGCTTAAACCCGGCTTTCCCCAACAGCCCAACCAATTGGCTGGACTCCAACCCGAGCGATCGGCGCCTTTTCGTCACCTCCGGACCCTTCACCATGGCCCCAGGAGAATCGCAGGATCTCGTCTGGGCCATCTGCATCGGTCAGGGGGCGGATCGGCTCGCTTCGGTCGCTGATCTCAAGAACGTGACCAGCACGGTACGCGCGGCTTACGAAGCCGGCCAGATCATTCCGCCCGAAATTCCCACGGCCATCAGCGCGACCCTCATGGAATCGACGGCTCAGCTCGATCGAGTGCGGCTCGTCTGGTTGGTCCCGAACGCAAGTGGAGTGACAGCGACGGTGTCTCGCCGCGAGCAGTATGGCGATTGGGTCCCGCTTGGCGGGGCCACGCCGGAGGGCGCAAGCCGGCTTGTCTTCGAGGATGCCACGGTCAGCACCGGAGCCCGCTATCAGTATCGCCTGGTCGTGCGCGATGGCTCCGGAGAGGAAGCAACCGTATTGACGTGGGTGAATGTGCCAGGCGAGGCCACCCCTTCGGCTCCCTCGCTGCGCGTCGCGGCCGCGAATCCATCTGGGAATCCCATCAGGATCCTCTACGGACTACCTGTCGCCGGGCAGGCTCGCGTCGATGTGTACGACATACGCGGCCGTCGGGTCGCGACGCTCACAAATTCCGTTTCGGCAGCCGGCTGGCACGAGATGACCTGGAGCGGACACGACGGCCAGGGACGCCCCGTGGCATCCGGCGTGTACCTGTTGCGTTTGGAGTCCCCGGACGGTGTGGTCGTGCGCAAGCTGACCGTGGCGCGCTGAGGAAGTCCGCGCAGGCCCTCCAACAGGAAACGAGAAGGGCGGAGCCACTCGGCTCCGCCCTCTCGAATTCACACGACCCGCCGCCGTCGGCCGAACCGCACCGACACCCGGCCCAGTCGCGATTTAGTACATGTCGTCGTAACCGCCGCCGCCGCCACCACCGCCTGGAGGCATCGCGCCGGACTTCTTCTTCTCGGGAATCTCGGTCACCAGCGCCTCGGTCGTGAGGAGCAGGCTCGCCACCGACGCCGCGTTCTGCAGCGCCGTGCGCGTCACCTTGGTCGGATCGACCACGCCGGCTTCGTAGAGATCCTCGTACTTCTCGGTCGCCACGTTGAAGCCGACCGACTTCTTCTCCTTCTTCACGTGCTCGACAATCACCGAGCCTTCGAGCCCGGCGTTGTTGACGATCTGGCGGAGCGGCTCCTCCATCGCGCGCTTCACGATGTTGGCGCCAACCTGCTCGTCGCCCGTGAGCTCCATCTTCTCGACCGCCGCGATGCACCGAACCAGGGCCACACCACCGCCCGGCACGATGCCCTCCTCAACCGCAGCGCGCGTCGCGTGGAGCGCGTCCTCGACCCGAGCCTTCTTCTCCTTCATCTCGGTCTCGGTCGCGGCGCCCACGTTGATGACCGCGACACCGCCGGCCAGCTTCGCGAGTCGCTCCTGGAGCTTCTCCTTGTCGTAGTCCGAGGTCGTGTCCTCGATCTGCTTCTTGATGAGGGTAATCCGACCCTGAATGTCGGCCTGCTTGCCCGCGCCCTCCACGATCGTCGTGTTTTCCTTGTCGACCGTGACGCGCTTGGCCTTCCCGAGGTCCTCGATCTTCACGTTCTCGAGCTTGATGCCGAGATCCTCGGTGATCAGCTTGCCGTTGGTGAGAATCGCGATGTCCTCGAGCATGGCCTTCCGGCGGTCGCCAAAGCCCGGCGCCTTGACGGCGCAGGCCGAAAGCGTGCCGCGGAGCTTATTGACCACGAGGGTCGCGAGCGCCTCGCCCTCGACGTCCTCGGCGATGACCAGGAAGGGCTTGCCCTTCTGAGCCACCTTCTCGAGAAGCGGGAGGAGGTCCTTCATGTTGGAGAGCTTCTTCTCGTAGATGAGGATGTAGGCGTCCTCGAGGACGGCCTCCATGCCTTCCTTGTCGGTCACGAAGTAGGGCGAAATGTAGCCCTTGTCGAACTGCATTCCCTCGACCAGGTCGAGGGTCGTGTCCATCGACTTCGCCTCTTCGACCGTGATCGTGCCGTCCTTGCCCACCTTGTCCATGGCGTCCGCGATGATCTTGCCGATCTCCTCGTCGCCGTTGGCCGAGATGGTCGCGACCTGCATGATTTCCTTGGGATCCTTGACGCTCTTGGAGAGCTTCTTCAGCTCCTCCACCACGACCTTCACGGTCTTGTCGATCCCGCGCTTGATGCCCATCGGATTCGAGCCGGCCGTGACGTTGCGAAGGCCTTCCTTGAAGATGGCCTCGGCCAACACGGTGGCCGTCGTGGTCCCGTCGCCCGCGACGTCGGAGGTCTTGGTCGCGACCTCGCGAACCATCTGGGCGCCCATGTTCTCGTACCGGTCCTCCAGCTCGATCTCCTTGGCCACGGTCACGCCGTCTTTCGTGATCGTGGGCGAGCCCCACTTCTTGTCGAGCACGACGTTCCGGCCGCGCGGACCCAACGTCACCTTGACCGCCTTGGCGAGCGTCTGCACGCCGCTCAAGATGGCCTGGCGGGCCTTTTCGTCGAAAATGATTTCCTTAGCAGCCATTCGTTCTCACTCCTTTGATTGAAAGTCTCGTCCTTACTTCGATTCGCCCACGATCGCGAGAACTTCGCTCTCGCTCATGATCAGGTAGTCGCTGCCGTCGATCTTCACCTCGGTGCCGGAGTACTTGCCCATGAGGATCTTGTCGCCCTTCTTGACGTCGAGCGGGATGCGCTTGCCGTCTTCGAAGCGACCGGGGCCCACCGCGACGACTTCCGCCTGCTGCGGCTTCTCCTTCGCGGTGTCCGGAATGATGATCCCGCCACGCTTCGATTCGGCTTCCTCGAGGCGGCGGACGAGAATGCGGTCAGCCAGAGGCTTCACGTTCATGATGGTTCTGCTCCCTTCGTGGTGTGTGCGGACTATCGGTGACAATTGGGCAAAGGATCCCTCCCAAGCCCTGCTTCCTAGCTTAGATGCGCAATCGCCGTGCCGGACTCGGGGCCGGGCTGAGGGCCGCCCAGATAACAGACTGTGGGGGCCCTGGTTAGCCAGATGGGATCAATTTGCTGGGCCGGCAGCCCCAACCCCGGCCTCGGAGGCGCTTGTCCAAATGGCAGGGAGTGTCACTCCCGGAGCTCCGGGATCGTGTCTGCGCGGAGCGAGTGAAAGATTGTGAGAAAGAGCGCCTGATCCGAGCTTTCCGGTGATTGGGCTGCGAGGATGGACGTGTATGGAAACGGCCCATCCGGCCTCTGGTCCGGGACGGCAGTGGCGCGGTAGGTCTTGGAACTAGTGTCGTAGCACGTAATGAGGCGCCAGTTCTCGCCCGCAAGAGGGTACGTGCATTGGGAATGGCCTACCATCCGCGCGAGGGCGTCACCGGAGAATGAGCCATCCCAGCCCCCGCCGTACTCCGAGAATTCCCGTTTCCCGTCTCGCCACAATCGACCTCCGTGTTGAAACACAACCGTGGAGTCGAGTGCGAAGGACTTCGGAAGCCGATACGAGATGTGTGCGCCAAGACGCCCCAGGCGCACGGCCTGCCATGTCGATGTGTCGAATCGATTTGGGGCAGAGCACGGCGGAACCACGGACTTCGGGGACACGGCTGAAGCGGCAACTGCGATGCAGAGGATCGCAGCCACGGCGAGGGCGGAGACGCTCGGTCGCATCCGACGCTCAGCGCAGCCGGATGACCTTTGTGGCAGCCTTGCCGCTCCCGTCGCTCACTGAGATGAAGTAAACGCCGGCTGGAGCACGCTTCCCTGTCCGATCGTTCCCATCCCAGCGTATGTCGTAAACGCCGGCAGGGCGCGTTCCTTCTTCAAGGACGGCTACCTCTCGGCCCCTTGCGTCATACACCGCGATCCTCACTGGACCGTCGCGCACCACACGGAACGAGAAATCGGAGGCTGACTGGAAGGGATTCGGCCGGCCCTGTGACAACCAAGGGGCCCCGGGAGGAGGACTGGGGTGGGGACTGGGCGAAAGCCCATCCCATTGGGCAATGCCAAAGGAGCTCTTGCCCCCGGCTAGCGAGAACTGCCCCCCCACATATAGCATCCCGTCATGCTCGCAGAGTGCCGTGACTGTTCCGTTGGTACCGGATCCAACCGAAGCCCACTCCTGGCCGTCCCACATGGCAACCGTTGTCTGCTCGCCTGACGGTTCGAGCGTCAGATACCCACCCACGAATAGTTTTCCTCGAATCATGCCCGCGGCGTAGGCATATCCGCTAATTCCCGCCACTGGATTCCACGAACTGCCATCGAAGACTTCAATAGGAATGGAACTCGAATGCCCCGGAAATGAGCCCGCGGCGAACAGCCTGTCCCCATCCGACAAAACACTCCAGATGGTTGGACTGTAGCTGTAGCTCGGTCCTGCTCCGCCAATCGTCTGCCACGCGGCCCCGTTCCAGGCGGCGATGCCGTTTGCAGTCAACCCATCAATGGACGTGAACGTCCCTGCCGCGACGAGAAAGTCACGGTAGAAGGCAACAGAATAGACGCCGCCAAATTCGTCGGGACCCATCGTTGTTCCGATCGGCACCCATCGGTTGCCGATCCATTCGAAGACGCCGTCGATTCCACCTTGGGAAGACGAAGATCGGGCAGTCGCCAGGACAAGGTGGCCTTTGTAGTGTCCAACCCAACGACCGTTCGTGGATAGTGTGTCATAGGCCGACCAGGTACTTCCTCCCCATCGCAGAAGTGGCTGGGAGACGGGGTAATTGGTGTAGAAAGTGCCAACGGCGTAGAGCGTATCCGCTTCGGCATACAATCCGCTGGGAATCCCAAATTCTGCCGGACCAAACGAGCGCCAATTGCTTCCATCCCACTCGGCAACTGAGTTGGCGACCTGCCAGGCGCTTCCAGTTCCGGCGTAGTCGATCAGGCCTCCAGCAATCAGCTTTCCATGAAAGGAGGCTAGTCCCGTCACGTTGGCTGGAAACCCGGCGAACATAGCAAGGCCCCTCTGCTGAGCACTCCATGGTTCAAACGGAATCCAGGAACTCCCGTTCCATCGAGCCACGCTGAATCCGTCCACGTTCCGCCCGTAGATGTCACCGACAAAGCACGCCCCTGCGGCAACAAGCCCGTCATCGTCGGACAGGAGCACTCGTGGCTCGCCGCGAAGCTCAGGCGAGCCGGAGGCGGGACCCCAATTGCTCCCGTCCCACTGCTCCAGACCCGGGAACCTTGCGGCGTAGAGACGCCCCTCCCAAACACCCAGCGCCGAAACCCAACCGGGGTTAAATCCTTCGACTGAGCTCCACGACGCGCCGTCCCAGGACGCGAGGCCGCCGGCAGGCATCGCCCCCGCGCTGTCGAAGTCGCCGCCCGCGAACAGCTGATCCTGAAATTGTGCCAAAGCCCGCACGCCGTAGTATTGCTGCCCACTGATGCCTGGCCCAAGGGGGTGCCAGGTTGATCCATCCCAAAGTGCGATCCCGGCGGCGGGTGCCCCGCCCGCCGTGCTGAAGTGCCCTGCAACGTAGAGGGATTCCCCGACGGCCAGCATGGTTTGCACCGGGCCATCCACGCCATCGCCGAGAGAGCGCCACGTTGATCCATCCCAACGCCGGATGCCCATGATGCTCGGCGGCTCCTGGATGCCAAAGTCCCCTCCCGCGACGAGTTCACCATGAAAGACGGCCAAGGAGGTCAGCGCGTAGCAGCAGGTGTACGACCCTGTGAAGGCCCCAACGGCTGACCAAGAGCTACCGTCCCATTTCGCGAGATGCGGGGAGAAACTCCCTCCGACAAACTGGAAGTCTCCTCCCGCAAACAAGGCCCCTTGATAGACCGCGAGGCAGGTGACACCACGATCGAGACCCTCACCCAGCGGATGCCAGGCGCTTCCATCCCAGCGGGCGATGTTGTTTGTGACGGCGCCACCGATCTGCGCGAAGGTGCCTCCTACGATGAGGTCGCCGCCAAATCTGACGGCGCAGTAAATAGAGCCGTCTACGGACGGGAGTCCGAACTGGCCGCCCCACAGCTCGTCGCCGGGTTTGGAGGGTCCGGACGGATGGAGTTTCGGAGCTTGTGCCGGGCGCCGGTAGGGTGCGACTCGTCCCGGCTCGAGACGTGCGGGGCCGGGCGCGGTTTCGCTTGCGGCGCCTAGAGCGCCGCCCAGTGGAACGAGGAGCAGCGCGACTGCAGCAACGAGGGCAGTTCTGGTCATGGCCGTGATACTCCGAAGCGAGACCGAGAATTCCCCCTCGGCCCCGTCTCCGGCTCACCCGCCTGGGCCACGATCCGGAGGTCGTCTCCCGCGAAACTACTTCAAGATCGCGACGTTGCCCTTCGACACTCCGTCCGCGGACTGCACGCGGTAGTAATAGACGCCGGACGCGAGCTTGTTCCCCTGATCGTTCCGCCCGTCGATTTTCACCTCGTGAAGGCCGGACTCCATGTACTGGGACGGCACGAGGGTCCGGACCAGGCGTCCATGGATGTCGAACAGCTGAATGGACGTGTTCCCGGGAGTCAGCGTCACGAACGAGAGCGTGGCCTCGGGGTTGAGCGGATTCGGCGCGACGTGCGACAACGAGCCGGCGGTGAGCCAGTTGAACTTCACGATGCTGGCGCCGATAGTGGCCATGGCCTTCTCGCCGCTGGCCAGCTGGACCTTGAGCGTCACGTTGACGTTTGTGATGCCGTTGGGAAGATTTTGGAACAGGGTCTTGAGTTCGCCCGTACGGAAGAAGGCCTGGACCTCCTCCACGCCGTCCCGGTTTATGTCCCGCCCAACCCGGTTCTTGCCGAGCGCCGGGATCGTTTGACCGTTGTAGCTGAGCTCGAGCGTGTTCACCAAGGCATCGCGGGCGTTGAACGATCCGCCCGTCGGCTGCAGGTAGATCCACGCGGGCAGCGCCTGCGGAACGATGATGTTGATTCCAAAGGCAAAGAACGCCGTCGCATCCACGTGGTCCCGGATCGTGGCGGTCGTCATGGCGTCGCTGAACAGGGCGCCGGGATCGGTCACGCGAACCTTCACCTGGTAGGTGCCCGGTGCCGCGAACGTGTGCGCGGCCGCCGCCCCACTGCCCGTGATTCCGTCGCCGAAATCCCAGTGATAGCTGAGAGCGTCCCCGTCCGGATCCGACGAGGCGGATGCATCGAGGTAGACCTGCTTCCCGGGGCTGCTGGTGTAAGGGCCGCCAGCGCTTGCCGTCGGAGCCAAATTGGCGTCAGCGGTCCCTACCCCAACCGCGATCGAAATAAGAATCAGGCCGGTAACGAATGAAAGACGCGGGAGATTCATGGAAGACCCCCTTCCCCTACCGTCAGGTGGGCAACCGACTCCAATCCCTAACCATTGGAGGACGAGGCCCGGCCCTGGAACGGCCGTAAGTGCGCTCGTCGGTGTACCTTCCGTGGTGGGAGGCGCGACGCCCGGCTGCGTCTGGCCCCGGATCGCCCGCGCCCCCCAGGCGCGCGCGAACCCAGAAGAAGCTTACATCAAGCGGGCGGAGAAGTTAAGTGCTAAGTGACGACCCGGTGGGGCGCTAGGTGGTGAGGCGCGAGCCCGGAAGAGCGGCCCGGCACAGTCTGCTATGCTCTGTATCCATGAAACTTCGCTCGATCTGTCTCGCGCTGCTTCTCCTCGTCGGCTCCGCCTCCACAGGCACCGGGCCCCTCTGTTGTGAACCCGAGGCTTCGTGCTGCGGGCGGGAATCGACGGAGTGCCCGATGCTCCCGGATGGAGTGTGCGTCCTGACCGCCGGAGCCTACTTCACCGGAACACCCCCTTCGGCAGCCGCCTCGGCATCTACCTCCCTGGTGTCGATCAGCGAGCGATCCACGATCGAGCCTTCTCCATCACGCGTCCCACACGCTCGATCCCACGGCGATCCGTTCTCTCCGAATTATCCCCCGTTCGAGTTTCTGCGTATCTGATCCGAAGCTGTCTCTCCGACGCTCCGCGATTCGATCGACAAGAACAAGGATGGGGAGGACTTCAACATGCTACGCACTTTCGTCATGGCGGCGCTGATGGCGTGCGGTGCCGTGCCTGCAGCGGCACAGGTGCCCGATTCGATCGCGACGCCGGTGTCGCCGCGAACCCGCCCGACCGCGACCATCCCCACCTGAAGCGGCTGACCCGGCGAGGGCGCGCCGCTCCGGGGGAGTGGCCTTCAGACGAAGAGAACGGCTTCGCTTCGCTACATCGACACGGAGCTGGAGAGACCGCGGTGGCGAATGACGGCAACGTATCGGGTGATACCCACCTTTCAACTCGGGGTGGAGTACAACCCGGCGGCGGGTGAAGTGGCACCTCTTGCGACGTTGTTCCTTCTAACCGAGGGGGAGCGAAGGCCGGCGGTCTTCTTGGGAACCAGCTCCGATCGGATCGGTTCTCCGGAGGGGACGCAGTGCTACTTTCTCACGGCGGCAAAGTACCTGCCGCAGATTCGGACCGCCCCCTACATGAGCCTGAACTATTCGGAGTGGGACAGCGGGTGGAACGTGCCGTTTGGGGCCAGTGTGGAACTTGGGCGTGGGCTCTCGCTGCAACCGATGTACGACGGCGCACGCACGCATCTGCTCGGCTCCTACGCGACCCAACGATTCAGCGTCACGCTCATCTGGGCTTGGCTGGAGACCGGCGGAGCGGCCGTCTCCGTCGGATTTTAGAGGAGGGATCATGATTGTTCGACTCGCGGCCGTGTTGCTCGGCGGCCTGCTGATCCTACCGGGATCTCTGATTCCTGGGACGGGTGAGAGCGCGACGGCCAAGACGGCTTGCCTTGTCTGTAAGGTGACCAAGGGGGAAACCGGGGCCGAACCGGTCAAGGCAACGCGCATGCATGAGGGAAAGGAGTACGGTTTTTGCTCTGAGAAATGCGCTAAGGCGTTCACGGAGGATCCGGTGGCGTATCTGCCCCCAGTCCTGCCGCGGCCGGCGCCTTCATTCGCCGTCCGAGACCTGAAGGGTGGGCCGGTCTCGAAAGAGAGCCTTCACGGAAGGGTCGTGCTCCTGGATTTCTGGGCGACCTGGTGCGCGCCCTGCAGAAAGTCCATCCCGGAGCTACAGACGCTGCACGAGAAATACGTGAACCAGGGTTTCACGGTCGTGGGCATCTCGATCGACGACGGGGACGTTGCCGTCGTCGATCAATTCGCAACGTCGAAGAAAGTGACCTACCCCATCGCGGTCGACGGGGAGAAGGACCCGGCGTGGGAGGCGTTCCGCGTGAAGGCGATTCCTGCCGCGTTTCTGATCGATCGGAAGGGGAACATCGTCGCCCAATGGACCGGCGAGACGGCGCCGGCGCGCGCGTTGGAATCGAGATTGAAGGAACTCCTGGCCGTCGACTAGACCTTGGGCCTTCAGCCTCTCCCCATTAGCCTCAGGTATTCCCGGTCCCACGCCGCGGGAATGCTCTCCCGCGCGGAGTACGGCCCGGGGGCGTAGCGGCGGGAGGAGATCCCGAGCTGGCTGCGCTCCACGATGTCCCAATCCTGGCGGTTGGTGACGTCCCAGAATTCGATCGCGTCCCGGATGTTGCTCTTCGGGTCGGCGAGCGTGTCCGGGTGGAAGAGCCACTCCGATTCCACCTCCGTGCGATCGACGGCGGTTGGTCGAACGAGATAGAAGTTCACGTAGTCGGGGTGAAGGCTGAGCAGCAGGTTGGGCATGATGGAGTAATAGAAGGCCCGGTGCCGATCGTCCGCCGGGAGTTCTCCGCTCACCAGCCGCCCGCACGCGCGACCGCTCATCGTGGCGCTTTCGTTGGGCGACTTGATCTCCATGTAACCGCCGAGGAACGGCCCCTCCGTGAGGTCGTTGGCCCCGCTCTGGTACGGAAGCACCGACGCCAGCTTCGGATGGATCGTGGGGCAGTGGAGGCACTCGGAATAGTTTTGAAACACGAGCTTCCAGTTTGCCTTCACGTCGTAGACCACGCGGTGCCCGACCGCCAGGTTGGATAGCCCGTAGCGCGCGAAGCGGTCCTTCATCGGCGCCCACGCGGCGTCGAACGGGTCCGGCTTCTCCGCCACGTTCACGAACAGGAATCCTTCCCATTCGGCGATCGCCGCGGCGTGAAGGGGATAGTCCGCCATCTGAAAGCCTTCCACATCCTGCATGTGCGGCGCGCCGACGAGCTTCCCGTTTGTCTTGTAGGTCCACGCGTGATAGGGGCACTGGATGGTCTCGCCGAATCGGCCCGACTCCTCGCGGCAGATGCGGGTGCCGCGATGGCGGCAAACGTTGAAGTGCGCGCGGAGGGTCCCCTCTCGGTCGCGCAGCACGATGATCGATTCGCCGGCGATGTCGCGGAGGAAGTAGTCGCCCGGCTGCGCCAGCCGCGCCGCGCGCCCCACGCAGTGCCACGAACGCGCCAAGAGGCCCTCGCGTTCCTCGGCCAGGATGTCCGCCGATGTGTAGTACTCGCGCGGCATCGTTCGGGCGCCGGATTTGTAGCTTGTCGTGGTGGCGCGAAACGCGGTCACGAGATCCTCTGGCCTCGCTTCCGATCGTCGATGAGACGCTTGGCGGCGAGCCATCCGGCGCCGCCCAGCACACCCGGGCCCGGATGGGACCCGGCGCCGCCCAGGTAGAGACCCGCGATCGGCGTGGAGTGGCGTCCCCAACCCGCGACCGGCCTCATGAAGAGTATCTGATCCAGCCCCAGCTCGCCCTGTGTCGCGGCGCCCTCACGCAGGCCAAACTGCGTCTCGAGATCGAGCGGCGACCACGCGATCCGATGGAGCACGCGGGAGCGGAACCCGGGCGCGGCCGCTTCGATGGCCGCGGTCACGACGTCCGCCAGCGTCTCCCGCTTGGCGGCATCCCACGTCGCGCCATCGCGCAGCCGGTACGGCGCGTACTGGGCGCGCGCGACCAGCACGTGTTTCCCGCCGGGCGCGAGATCGGGCCAGATCACGCTTGGAACCGTGAATTCCACGTGCGGCCGCTCGGAGACCCTGCCGTACTTGGCGGCGTCGGCGGCCTTCTCGAGCGCGACGACGCTTGGAGTCAACGACACCGTGCCCGCGAGCGCGTCCGCCGATGCGATCCCCCGCACCGCGGGGAGCGCGTCGAGCGCGTAGCACACGATCGCGGCGCAGCCGCGGAAGCGGATATTGCCGATCGCCGCCATGAACTCGGGATCCAGCCAAACCGGGTCGATCCAATCGAGAATTGTGCGCGCGGGATTCGCGGTCGAGAGAACGTAGCGCGCGGCGATCTCTTCCCCGCCTTGAAGCACCACGCCCGCGACCGCGTCGTCCTGAACCTGGACCCGGGCGACCGAGGCGCCGGTTCGAATCGTCACGCGGGCCGCGCGCGCCGCGCGCTCGGCGGCGGCCGTGAAGGCGGCGGGACCTTGGCGCCAGGGCACCCGCCCGCGCACCGATCCCGCCGGCGCACCGACGAGGTGATGAAGCAGAACGAATCCGGTGCCTCCCGACCGCGGCCCTTGCTGGTGATCCTGAATGCCACCGGGCGCCACCGCGGCCTTGAGCGGACCGGACTCGAACCAATCGTCGAGCAGCTCCCATACGGAAAGCGGCAGCGTGCGCAGAAACTCGATCATGTTCACATGGCCCAGGGCGCGATACTTCCGGCCAAGCTGGAGCATCGCGAGAAGCTCGTCCGGCGAGGAAGCGTCCACGTCGGGCGCCGGTGTCTGGTAGAGCGTCTCGAGGAATCCGGCGAGCGCGCGAAGTCTTGCGGTGAACTCGGGCCACTTCGCCGCATCGGAGGCCGAATGAACCCGGATCGCGTCCGCGGCCTTCCTCGCGTCGCACGAGAGCGTGAGCGCCGCGCCCGATTCGGTGACGACGGTGAGCGCGGGATCGACGGACGCCGGCTCCAGACCGTCGAGCCCGAGCCCGCGCGCGATCGAGGGCGGCAGCCAGCCCGGGTCGGTTCCCAGCGGCGCCACGCGGAAGCCGGGAGCGAGCTCGACCAGCCGGCCCTGGCCGCCGAGCGATTCGCCGCCCTCGAGCAGGAGCACGTTGAGCCCGGCTTTGCCCAGGCGGGCGGCCGCGACGAGCCCGTTGGCTCCGCCGCCGATCACGACGACGTCAAAGGCGGCCCCGCTCATCGAGCCACTCCGCTCATCGAGCCACTCCGCGGGCCATGCCTCGCGCGCTCCTCATCACGCCGTCGCCTTCAAGATCTCGAGCGCCGCAAGCCGGCCGGACGCTCCCATGATCCCGCCGCCGGGATGCGTCCCGGCGCCGCATTGCCAGTAACCGCGGATGGACGTCCGGTACTTCGCCCACTCGGGAACCGGGCGGAGGAAGAAGAGCTGCTGAAGCGCCAGCTCGCCCTGGAAGATGTTCCCCTCCGAGAGGCCGATCATCCGCTCGATGTCGTGCGGGGTGATCACCTGCCGGTGGAGGATCAGCGATTCGATGTTGGGCGCGTACCGGGCCAAGGTCTTGACCACGGAATCCCCGAACGCCTCGCGTTTCGCGTCGGTCCATCCGCCGTTCAACTGATACGGCGCGTACTGGACGAAGATGCTCATCACGTGCTTCCCGGGCGGCGCCATGTCGGGGTCGATCATCGAGGGAATCACGATGTCCATGTAGGGATGCTCCGAGAACTCGCCGTACTTGGCGTCGTCGTAGGCGTGCTCCAGGTACTCGATGCTCGGGCTGATCGAGATCGGCGCCGCGAAGATGCGGCCCCTCCCCGGGCATGCAGGTGAAATTGGGAAGGCCCGAAAGCGCCAGGTTCACCTTGCCCGACGAGCCGCGGAACTTGTACCGGCGCACGCCCTCGACGACCTCCGCCGGAAGCTCCTTCGGATCGACAAGCTTTGTGAAGGTGAGCCGCGGGTCGAGCCCGGAGACCACGATGTTGGCCTCGATCTCCTCGCCGCCCGTCAGCGCCACCCCCGTGACGCGTCCGCCGCGCACGATCACCCGCTCCACCGCCGCGCCGGTTCGGATCTCAGCGCCCTGCGCCCGCGCCGCGCCCGCGATGGCCTCGCTGATCGCGCCGGTCCCGCCCTTCTGGAACCCCCACGCGCGAAACGCCCCGTCGATCTCGCCCATGTAGTGGTGAAGGAGCACGTACGCCGAGCCCGGCGAGCGCGGGCCCAGGAACGTCCCGATGATCCCGCTCGCCGACTTGGTGGCCTTGAGCGGGTCGAACTCGAACCACTCGTCGAGATAGTCCGCGCTGCTCATGGTCATCAGCTTGTGGAGCGCGTGGAACCGCTCCCCACCGAGCGAGCGGAAGTGGCCGCCCAGCTTCAAGAGCCCCGCCAGATCTCCCGGCGAGAGCGAAGTGGGATCCGGCGGCACCATGCCCAGGATTGGCTTCACGGCCATCGCCATGTGGTGCATGAGGCGTCCGAAGACGATGGCGGCGTCGGCGTCCCGCGTGGAATGGCGGCACAGCTCGCGCCGCGTCTCGTCGGGATCGGCCCACGAAGCCAGATAGTCGCCGTTGTCGAGCGGCGTGACGGTGCTCTCGAGCGGGAGAATTTGGAGGCCGTGCCGCGGCAGATCGAGATCGCGGATGATCTCGGGGCGGAGCAGGCTCACGACGTAGGAGAAGACCGAGAACTTGAAACCGGGAAATACCTGCTCGGTCACCGCCGCGCCGCCGATCATGGGGCGCTGCTCTAGGATCAGCGTCCGGCGGCCCGCGCGGGCCAGGTACGCCGCGGCGACGAGGCCGTTGTGCCCGCCGCCCACGATGATCGCGTCGTAGCGCCGGCTCATGCCTTCTTCCGTTCCGGGTCGTAGAAGGGGAGCTTCCGCACCACGGCATCGGCCCGCTGGCGGTGGTGTTCCACCGTGACTTCGAGCTTCACCGGCGTCCCCGGCTCAAAGTGCGGGGACTTGAGATGAGCCAGCGCGAGGGACTTCTTGAGAATGGGCGACCAGCAGCCGCTCGTCGCGTAACCCACCTGCCGGTCCTCCCGGTAGACCGGCGCGCTCTCGCGCCACGCGATGTTTGAAACGTGCGGCGGCAAGCCGCGCTTGGCGTAGAGGCGCTCGAAGGAAACCCAATCCACCTCGAGCCCCACGAAGTTCCACGCGGCTCCGCGCTCTCGCTCGGCGGCGAGCGCGCGGCGTCCGTTGAACGGCCCCTTGTTCGGGCTCACCGCCCAGCCGAGATTGATCTCGTACGGCGAGGACTTGCGCGCCTCGATCAACGCGTGGTGGGAGGAGAAGTAATCCACGTCGAGCATGATGAGCCCGGCTTCGATGCGAGCGACGTCCATGGCCCACACGCCGGCCGGCGTGACCCCGTAGGGCTTCCCGGCCTCGACGAGCGCGTCCCAGAGCGCGACCGCGCGGTCCGCGTCCACCCAGATTTCAAACCCGAGATCGCCGGTGTAGCCGGTGCGCGAAATCGTGACCGGGATGTCGCGCACGGTGGTCTTCACGAGACGGAAGTACTTGAGGCCGGCCAGGTCGGCGGGCGTTACGGTCGCGAGCATCGCGCGCGACAGGGGCCCCTGCACCGAGAGCGCGGCCACGCTCTCCGACAAGTCCTCGATCGCCACGTTCATGCCCACGGCGTTCATCTGGAGCCACCGAAGCGAGGAGTCGGCGCTTGTGAGCCGGTACGTTCCCTCGTCCAGCCGGCTCACCGTGCCGTCGTCGATCACCTTGCCGGCCGCGTCGCACCAAGGCGTGTAGTAGACCTGTCCCGGCTTCAGCTTCGTCATGTCCCGCGTGATCATGCGATCGAGGAGCCGCGCCGCGTCCTTGCCGGTGATCAGGTACTTGTGGAGCGGCGAGACGTCGATCAGCGCGGCCGAGCTCCGGATGGCGGCGTATTCGCGGTCCGGATGGGAGTCGTAGGCGCTGGCCATCTGGTAGCCGGCCCACCGGCGCCAGGTCCCGGCGCGAACGAGCGCGGACGTGCGTGGATGAAATGGAGAGGTCTTGAGCATGGGAGCGCGGAGTATACTCGTCCGCGTACCACTCGCTCATGGCGAAAAAGCGCCCCCATCCCACATCAGCCAAGGCAGCAAGACCCGGTTCGCAGGGCGGTGACGCGGCCGCCCGCGAGGCAGGCACGCGGCCGCGCCGCAAGCAGGCGCGCGGCGTCCACCTGAGCCTGGATCCCCTCGCGGCCGCCCTTCTGGTCCTCGCTCTCGCCATCCGGATCTGGGGCATCGGCGACCGCCTTCCCGATCCCACGCTCGGCATCAACGTCCTCGACGATTCGGCGGTGGAAGAGACCGACCGCACGACGATGGGGCGCGCCTGGCAGATGTGGAACGGAGGCAACAAGCCGCTCGACCTCAATCCCCACACCGGCGGTTGGCCGGGTCTGAGCTTCTATGTCGGGCTGGGGATTCAGATGACCTACAAGGCCTACTTCGTGGCGCAGCACCCCGGAGCCACGTCCGCCCAGTTCATGGACCACGTGAGCAAGGGCTCGAACCAGATGTTCCTCTACGGCCGGGTGCTCGGCGCGCTGATCGGGGTCCTGACCGTATTCCTCGCGTTCCAGCTCGCGAAGCATCTCGGCGGACGGATGGTTGGACTCGCGACGGGACTGCTCGTGGCCGTGAATCCGCTCCACATTTTCACGTCCCAGCACATCGCGGATCCTAATCTGCTCGCGCTCCTCTTCGTGCTCCTCGCGGCCGGCGCCATGACGCGCGTCGCGGAGAAGGCGGACACGCGATACTCCGTCCTCGCCGGCGCCATGATCGGACTGGCGGGCGCCTGCAAGTACGTGCCCCTGGTCCTCGTGGTCCCGCTCGCCTTCGCACACGGCCGGGATTTCTATCGGCAGCGCGCGTTCTACCTGGCGCTCCTGGCGGTGGGGATCGCGATGTTCGCAGGCTCGCCCTTCACCTTCCTCGACTGGAAGACGACCGTCCTCGACATGACCACCCAGAAACGGGCGCTGTTCTCCGACTGGGTGGGACAGACCGCGTTTCCCTTCTCGCTGCCGACCTATCTCGCGGTGTCGCTTCCCCATGTGATGGGCTGGCCCGCGTACCTGCTCTCGCTGATCGGAATGTGGGTGGGTTGGAAGAAGTTTCCCCTCGCCCGTCCGGCACTCCTCATTCCGGCCGTGATGGTTCTCGCGAACGGCGCGCTGAAGGCGGCGCAGGAGCGATACATGCTGGTCGCCATCCCGATACTCTTCTTTGGGACCGTGATGGCGCTGCTCGCGGCCGCCGACTGGCTTCGAACGCGCGGTCCGGCCGCGACCCGCGCCGCCGTCCTGGCGCCCGCCCTTCTCGGCGCGCTCGCCCTGGCGTGGCCGCTGCCCGAATACTTCACCCTGCGCCACGAGCTGAGCCTGCCGGACACGCGGCATCTGGCCCGCGCGTGGATCAACGCGAACATCCCCACCGACAAGCCGATGGCGGTGGAGCTGTACGGTCCGATCTTCCAGCCCGACGAGCGCGCGATGCTCATCTGGCCCTTCTTCGCCACCCAGGTCCCGCTGGTCCGTTGCGCCTATCACCCGGAGTTCCTCGACGGGCTCGAGTACTACGTGCTCTCCCACGAGGTGTGCCGCCGGTTCGACGCCGACTCGGTCTCGTATCCGGTCGAGTCCGCGTACTACCGCTGGATCCGCGCCAACACGACGGTGCTGTGGAAAACGCAGGAGAAGAATTCTTCCGGCCCGATGATCGAGGTGCGGGCCATACCGCCGATCGTGAGCACGATGGCCGGCCGCGATAGTCTGTTCGCGAAGCTCATGCCCACGCCGACGACCGTCAGCCGCGTGGCGCTCTGGTGTTACGACTACGCGACCGTGTTCGGCCGGCTGGGCGATTACGACCGCGCGATCGAGTGGGCCAACCGCGGGCTCAAGGTGAACGCGCCGCGACTGAATCCCAAGCTCCACTCGGTGCTGGCGTTCTGCTTTCTCAATCTACGCCTCAACGAGCCCGCGGAAGCCGCGGCCCGGACCGGCGTCGCGGAGGCGCCCCGGGACCTGAACCTGCGCCTGTACCACGCGATGGCCTTGCAGCAGATGGGGGACATGAAGGGCGCGCTGGACGAGTACACGGCCGCGTTTCAAATTTCGGGCGACCCGCGGATCCTTCTCAACGTGGGAGCCGCGCTGAGCGCGCTGGGCCGCTACGAGGACGCCGTGGCCGCGCTCGATCGGGTCCCCGTCGGGCACCCGGAGCGGGGAACGGCGCGCCAGGACATGGCCGTCATCCTGCTCAACAACTTGCGCCGCCCGGACGAAGGTCTGGCCTGTCTTCACGAGGCCGTCTCGCTGACGCAGGACCCCCGGCAGGCGAAGCTCCTCACGGAGGAGATCAATCGGATCGAGGCGATGAAGCGGAAGGCGGGCGCCGGCGGCGCGGCCGCGGGCGGCGAACGCCCGATAGCGGGCGCCGCGCCCTATTCGCTTCTAAGCGCGTCCACGGGGTCGAGCCGCGAGGCCCGGATCGCGGGCGCCACACCCGCGGCGATCCCGACGGTGACCGCCATCAAGAGCGCCGCGGCCACGATCCCCGGCGGCGTGAGCGTGGAGAGCCCGGGAATCAGCCGCGAGATGGCGGCCGCCCCCGCCACACCGAGAAAGAGCCCGGCGGCGCCGCCCAGGATCGCGGTGAGCAGCGCTTCGCAGAGATACCACGCGACGATCTGGCCCCGGGTCGCCCCCAGCGCCTTGACCAATCCGATCTCCTGGGTCCGCTCGCGGACCACGATCCAAAGGATCGTGAGAATCCCGATCGCGCCGACCAGGAGGCTGATCGCGGCGATGGCGGTCACCGTCATCGTGATGACCCGCATGATGTCGTCGATCATGCGCATGGCGTCCTTCTGCGACACGATCGTCACGTCCTCCTCTCCGTCGTGGCGGTCGATCATCAGGAGACGCGCGCGCTCCGCGATCGCGTCGATCTCCGCCGGGGAAGTTGCCAGGAGGTGTATCTCCGACACTTCGCTCTTGTTGAAGAGCCGCATCGCGTTCGCGGTGGGGATGTACGCCACGTCGTCCATGTCGTAGCCGAAGTATTCTCCCCGCGCTTCCATTTGACCGATCACGCGGTAGCGCGCCGTCCCAATCCGGACGATGGCGCCGAGCGCGTTCTCGCCCCCGAACAGCTCGCGCTTGAGCCTCGGGCCGAGCACGACCACGGGCGAGGCGCGGTCCCAGTCGAGGTCGGGGAGAAAGCTTCCGGTCGCGACGTGCATCATCCAAATCTTGGGGGCGTGAGGGGTGACGCCGAAGATCATCACCCGGCGCGACCGGTCCTCGAACTGGACGGGGGCGGTCCCGTACGAGGCCGCGAGGGCGTCCGCAACGCCGGGGAGGCGCCGGAGCATCTTCGCGTCCTCGATCGTCAGCTTGCGCGCGCTCCCCCCGACGCCGCCGGGAACGCCGGTCGTGGAAACCTTGCCGGGATGAACGCCGACGATGTTCGTACCGAAGCTGCTCACCTGGTCGAGGATGTAGCGTCGAACCCCCTCGCCGATCGAGGAGAGGAGAACCACCGCGGCCACGCCGACCGAGATGGCGAGCGCCGAGAGGCCGTAGCGCATTCGGTGCGCGCGAAGCGCCTCCAGGGCCAGCCCGAGGAGATCGCGAAGCGTCATGCCTTGCTCCTCAGCGAGTCCGCCGCCTGCAGCCGCGCCGCGCGGCGCGCCGGTATGAGCCCGAACACGCAGCCCGTCAGGACCGCGAAAAGGAGGATCGCGCCCGACCAGGCCGGGCTCGGCGTCAAGGTGAGCGCGGGCCACGCATGGCGACGCGAGCCGGAGAATCAGGGCGCCGATCAGGATCCCCGCGAGCGCGCCCGCACCGGAGAGCATCACCGCCTCGGCGAGAAACAGGGAGGCGATCTGCCGGGCATCCCCGCCCAGCGCCTTCAAGAGGCCGACTTCCGCCACGCGCTCGGAGACCGAAACGAGCATCACATTCATGATCCCGATTCCAGCCACCGCCAGCGAGATCGCGGCAATTGCGGCCAGTGCCAGCGTGAGCGCGTTGATGATCGAGCGGAAGCTTTGGAGCATCGCATCCTGCGTGATGACCGTGAAATCCTCGTCGCGGTGGCGGTCGGTGAGAATCTCCTTCACCTCGCGAACCGCGGCTGGGATCGACGCCTCGTCCCGCGCCTGCACCATGATTCGAGACAGGCTCGATTGGTTGAACAGTCGCAGCCCCGTCGCCACCGGGACTACGGCGAGGTCGTCGAAGTCGATTCCGAGCGATTGCCCCTTCGGCTCGAGCACCCCGATCACGCGCAGCCGTGCCTGCCCGATCCGAATGTTTTGACCCAGCGGGTTCTCGCCCAGGAAGAGCTCCTGCTTGAGCTTGGGTCCGAGGACCACGACCGGCTCCCCGCGGTAGAGATCGCCCGCCGGGATGAACTGTCCCGCGGCCATCGTCAGCCGGCGGGCCGCCGCGAACTCGGCCGTCACGCCCAGGACGTAGACGTCGCGGTGACGCTCCTCGAACTCCGCCGGCGCCGACCCCAGAGAAATGGGAGCGACCCGGAGCGCCGCGGGCGCGCGCCGGCGGATCGCCTCCGCGTCCTGCAGCGTAAGGTTCCGCGTGGCGCCGAGGGCGGTTCCGACCCCCGACGTCTCCGTGCGTCCGGGGATGACGCCGATGATGTTTGTTCCCATCGCCGCGAACTGATCGATGACGTAGCGCTTGGAGGCGTTTCCAAGCGACGTGAGAAGGAGGACCGCGATCGCGCCGATGGCCACGGCGAGGAGACTCAATCCGGTCCGAAGCCTGTGGAGCCACAGGGACTCGAACGCGAGGGAAACGAGGTCGGCTGTCTTCATGCGGTCTCGGGCGCGGGGTCCGGCGGCGCGTCCGACGTGAGCCGGCCGTCGCGCATCAGAAGGAGCCGGCGGGCGTGGGCCGCGACGCCCGGATCGTGCGTCACGAGCACGATCGTCAGCCCCTCGTGGTTCAGCCGCTCGAGGAGCGACACGATCTCCGCTCCCGTCTTGCTGTCGAGGTTGCCGGTCGGCTCGTCGGCGAGGAGGATCTTGGGGGTCGTGACCATCGCCCGCGCAATCGCCACGCGTTGGCGCTCTCCACCCGAGAGCTGGTCCGGCCTGTGGCCCGCGCGCCGATCCAACGCCACGGATTCGAGCGACGCGCGGGCGCGGCGGCGGCGCTCCGTCGGGTCCACTCCGGCCAGGATCAGTGGCAGCTCCACGTTCCGAAGCGCGGTCATCCGCGGCACGAGGTGATAGGACTGAAAGATGAACCCGATCTTCTTGCGGCGGATCTCCGCGAGCCGGGCTTCCGAGAGCCCCTGCACGGGCTCGCCGTCGAGGAAATAGGCGCCCGAGGTGGGCGTGTCGAGGCATCCGATCACGTTGAGGAGCGTCGACTTCCCCGAGCCTGAGGGCCCCATGAGGGCGACGAAGTCGCCGCGATGGATGTGCATCGTGACCGCGTCGAGCGCGCGGACTTCCGTCTCGCCTAGCTTGTAGATTCGGGAGACCTGCTCGAGGCGGATCACCTCGGGGTTCTGAGACGTGTGTCCCGCCTCGGAGGCGCGGCCCGCTGGCGTGCTCCCGCCAGCCGCCGTGTCGCCGCTCACGGAGACTTCTTCTCTTCGACCCGCGCGCCGTCCTTGAGCCCAGGCCGATCGAGGCTCGTGATCACGCGGTCTCCTTGGCGGAGACCCGAACGGACCTCCGTCCATTCCCAACTCCGGATCCCGGTCTCCACGCCGCGCGAGACCGCGCGGTCTTTGACGATCATCAGCACCCGCTTCCCCTCGATCACGGCGAACGTGGGCACGCGCAGCGTCGAGTCCCGCCGTCCGAGGATGATCTCCACGTCGGCGGTCATCCCGGGGCTCGGCTCCGGCTTCGAGGAATCAAACGGGAAGTCGGACTCCACCTGCTGGGTTCGATTCTCTTCCTTCGCCACTTCGACGACCGGCGAGACCCGGGTGAGACGGCTCTGCCAGGTGACACCGGGATAGGTGTCCAGCGTGATCCGCACGGGGAGGCCCTCCTTGAGGCGGCCCGCGTCGCGCTCGTCGATCGGAGCCGTGACGTAGAGGCGGCTCCGGCTCACGAGCTCGATCAGGGCCTGGCCCGGGATCACCTGCTCGCCCACTTCGATGAAGCGGTTGGCCACGACCCCATCGAACGGCGCACGAATCTCGATGTGGTTCATCTCGTCCTCGGCGAGGAGCACCGCGGCCGCCGCGCTCTTCTGTCGTGCCTCGGAGGCGCGCGACTCGGCCTCGGCCGACGCCAGGCGCGCGTTGGCCTCGTCGAGCTGCTCCTGCGTCGCCATCCCCTGCGCGTGAAGCGTGGCGATCCGGGATTGATTCTGCTTGGCGAGGCGGGCGCTGGCAGCGGCTTCGTCCGCGGTCGCGCTCGCGACATCCGCGTTTCGCCTGGCCGCGAGGATCCGGGTCCGCTCGGTCCGGTCGTCGAGGCGCAGGAGCACCTCCCCCGCCTTCGCGAACGAGCCTTCACGGTAAGGGATCTCGCCGACCCGGCCCGCCGACTCCACGCCCAGCTTGGCGCGCGCGCGGGTGACCACGGTTCCCGCCTCGGAGTTCACGACGACGTCCTCCACGGGTCCCATCGACACCGTCGCGGCCTCGACGGGATGGGCTTCTCGCGAAATACGGTTCGCTGAAGAATCATCACGGCGAGCACCACCGCGGCCACGGCGGCCGCGATTCTCACGGTCCGGGTCATTTGGCCGTCCTCGGCAAACCCGCAGAACTCGACACGATTTCCATCGGGATCGCTGAAGTAGATCGAGCGCGCGTGCCAGAAGGGAAACTCCACGGGCCTTCCACCTCGACGCCTTGCGCTCCAGCGCCGCCTTCAGATCGTCGATCCGCGAGTTCTCGGTGCCGAACGCGAAGTGCTGCGGCCCCTTCACGTGCGCGGCGCCGAAGAGAGCGGGCCGGTTGAGCCCGATCCGCTGCTGGGTGCCGGCCATTCCCGCCCAGAGCCAGGCAAACTTCGGATTCCCCTCGTTGTCCACCCGCAGACCCACGACGTCGCGATAGAAAGCCAACGAGCGTCCGACGTCCTGGACCACAAGAATCACCTCGGAAATCCCGCGCGGGGGCCGGTCGCCGAGCGCGCTCACAGTCCGTACTCCTTCTGCTTGCGATAGAGCGTGCGGAGGCCGATTCCCAGAATCTTCGCCGCGCGCTGCTTGTCGTGCCCCACCGACCGGAGCGTGGCCTCGATCGCGGCCCGTTCGATCTCCTCCATCGACATCCCGACGGCGAGGTTGAGATCCGTGGCGGTCGGGCTTCGTTGCTGTCTCAGCGGGATGGGCAGGTCCGAGACGTCGACCGCGCGTTTTCCCTGGGCGAAGATCACCATCTCCTCGACGGTGTTGCGCAGCTCGCGGACGTTCCCCGGCCACTCGTACTCCATCATCCGGTCGACCACCCCGCGCGTCACCCCGGTCACCTTCCGCACGTGCTCGCGGTTGAATTCCTTGATGAAGCCCTCGACCAGAGGCGGAATGTCCTCACGCCGCTCGCGCAACGGCGGCACCTCGAGTGAGATGACCCGGAGGCGATAGTAGAGATCCTCGCGGAACTGGCCCCGCGCGGTCATCAGCTCGAGGCGGCGGTTGGTCGCGGCGATCACGCGCACGTCCACCTTCACGGTCTCCGTGCCCCCGACGCGCTCGAACTGCCGGTCTTGAAGGACGCGCAGGAGTTTCGTTTGGACGGTCGTGGGAATCTCGGAGATCTCGTCGATGAAGAGCGTCCCCTGGTCGGCGAGCTCAAAGCGCCCCTTTCGCTGCTGCTCCGCGCCGGTAAAGGCGCCACGCTCGTGCCCAAAGAGCTCGCTTTCGATGATGCTTTCGGAAAGCTCGGCGCAATGGAGCTTCACGAACCGCTCGTCCTTGCGCGGCGAGAGCTGATGGATGGCCTGGGCGATCAGCTCTTTCCCCGTCCCGGTCTCGCCGTAAATGAGCACCGAGGCCCTGGTCGGCGCGATCTGCAAAACCTTGTCCTGAAGCTCCTGCATCACCCGCGAGTGCCCGGTCAGCTTGGGAACGCGCAGGCGCTCGTCCAGCCGGACGGCGAGGTCTTCCGCGCGAACGACGAGCTGCTGGTGGGAGATCGCCCGCTCGATGACGGCGAGCATCTTGGCGAGGTTGAGCGGGCGGAGCTGGAAGTCGTACGCGCCTTCGCGCATCGCGCTGGTGGCCAGCTCGAGGGTTCCTTGATCGGCGATCAGGATGACGCAGACTTCCGGGTTCCTCTGTTTGGCCACCTCGAGGAGCCGCATGCCGTCGACCCGGTGGGCGCGAAGCTCGGTGATGACGACTTCGGGACCGCGCTCGGGCTCCCCCGCGGCCTCGGGCCAGGAGCCGTCGAGGACGTTATAGGCCCGCTCGCCGTCCTTCGCCCAATGGACGTCGAAGCCGCCCGCTTGAAGGGCGGCCTTCAGTGCGGCGGTCTCGGACGAGTCCTTGTCCACGATGAGGGCGCGCGGCCGGCGCAGGGGCAACGGCGGAACTCCGCGTTCGGGGAAAGTCGCTTAACGATAGGAGCTTACGCGGAGATAGGAGGGCGCGTCAAGGGCTTGCCAAATTGGCAATCCTCACGGATGGGGTCCGGCTGGCGAGGCGGTCTACGTCAGGACGTCGGCGATGTTGATCCCGTATTCGTCGGCGTCGAGAGCGGAGACGATGGTGACCGCGTAGGCGCCGCTTTCGTCCCGGGCGCTCAGGTCGATCTGTTCCCCCTGGACCGGCTTCCGGTCCTTGTCGGCCACCACCTTCACCTTGGGGCGGAAGATGTCGTGCGGGTTGTGGGCGATCGTGACCGCGATCTCATTGGTGTCGAGCAGCACGACCGTGCCCGCGGGGTACATTCCGACGGTGTTGATGAACGCCTTCAAGAGAAGCGGGTCGAACTTCTCCTGATTCTGCGAAATGATCTGGTGGAGGGCCGCAAACGGCGGGAACGGGCTCTTCCGGTACGCCCGGTGCGCGGTCATGGCGTCGAAACAGTCGGCGATCGCGACGATCTTGCTGAAGAGACACTGCTCCATGTGCCCCTTCAAGCTCGGATAGCCGCTCCGGTCGTAGTTGATGTGGTGCTCGTAGGCCACGATCATCGAGCGGAGCGCCAGCTCGTTCAGCCCTCTCATCCGGGCGATCATCTTCACGCCCTGGATGGGGTGGTCGAGCATCAGCTTCCATTCCTCGGGCGTGAGCTTTCCCGGCTTGTTCAGCACCCACGCTGGAATCGACGCCTTGCCGAGATCGTGGAGCAAAGCGGCCACGCCCAGTTCTCCGAGCAACTTCTTCGAGAGACCGAGACGCTGGCCTAAAGCGATCGAAAGGATCGACACGTTCACGCAGTGCTGGAACGTGTACTCGTCATGGTTCTTGATCGCGGTCAGTCCCAGGAGCGAGAACTCCTCGCCCAGAATCAGATCCACGATGCCCTGCACCGCGCGCTTCGCCTTGCGCAGGTCGATCGGACGGTGGTCCCGGGCGCTCAGCATGACCGTCCGCGCGGATTCGATCGCGCGGTAGAACGAGCGCTTGGCCGCCTTCCGGCTGTCCCGCACTTCCTCCTGGCTCACCATTCCGTGCTGCGGCACCACGGTCCGGATGGGGACGATGCGCTGGACGGAGAGCTTGGTGAGGGCCGCCGAAAACTCCTCGAACGGTTCGGCGGCCTTCACGTCCACGTCCAGGAACAGCCGGACGAACTTCTTCACCTCGGGAGGGGTGAGCTTGCCGCCGAACGAGAATCCGCTGAGATCGCGCGGGCGGAACTCGTCGATCAGGAACTGATAGCTCGGATAGGACGACGCGTCGACGCGCAGGCGGTGCTGGTTCAAGTAGAGGAAGTCGCCCACCGCCTGAAGCTTGAAATCGCCCTCGGCCGTCCACATCTGATCGACCGTCTCGATGAAGCTGGTGAGAGGGCCCTGGAACGCGATGTTCCCCACGTCGTGGATGCGCGCCGTCTTGATGAGCACGCAAAGCTGGATCGAGAGATTCCGGCCCTGGAGGACGATGCGCGAGGCGGCTTCGTCCTGAGGACGCGGAGCGGACTGGGCCCGGGTGTCGCTCATTCCTCCTCCTCAACGCCAGTCCTAACGACCGGCTTGCCTTGCGCCGCGTTGCGAACGGAAGCGAGGGCCGTCTCGACGGCGCGTCGAACCGGCTCCCGTTTGCTCTCGATTTCGCGATTCAGAACCTTGATGGCCGCGGGCGTGCCCAGCCACGCCATGGCGAGGGCCGCGTGGAGCCGCTCCTCCTCGTTCCCGGAGGTGAACAGGCCGCCCCGGGTGAGGATCGACTCCAGCTTGGGCACGAGCGTGTCGGAGCCGCAGCGGCCGAGCGCTTCGAAGAACGCCTGGCGCTCGTTGGTGTCGCGCCGCATGAACTCGGGGCTCTGGATGACGGTCAGGATGCTCTGGGCCGCGCGGTCGTCGCGTTTCACGGCGAGGGTCATGGCGGCCTGGATGCGCACGCCGGCGTCCCCGTCGCGGAACGCGGAGACCAGGTAGGCGCGGCTCGTCGGGCTCTCGATGTTTCCCAGCGCGCGGACCGCCTCCTTGCGGACGCGGACGTCCTCGTGGTGAAGCGCCCGGTCCAGGGCGCGCTCCACGCCCTGATGCGCGATCCGTCCCAGGATGTAGACGATGTTCCGGATGACGTACCAGCGCGTGTCGCTCAGACGCTCGATCAGCACCTCGACGTCGTCCTTGCACGAGATCGCGAGCGACTCGCAGAGGGCGCGGCGATAGCGGACCTGATTCACCTGGCCGAGGAGGTCGCAGATCGCGGGCGCGGCCGAGGGACCCAGCTGGACGAGGAAGTTCGTGAGCACCGCGGGGTCGATCTCCGAGTGCGAATTGAGCGTGGGCGCCATCTGGCCCAAGAAGCTCGGCCGGCCGATCTCGCGGATCACCTGCTCGGCCAGGCCCTTGAATTCCGCCTGGGTCTCGGCCTTCTGGGCCGCGACGCTCCGAGCCTCGCGGTCAGCTCGTTGGCGCGGGAAACCGCGCCTTCCTCGATCGCGAGCTCGATGAATCGCTGGAACGCGCCGGCCGAATCGAGGAACCCGGACGGCGTGTCCTCCGCGGCCAGGATCGTCGCCACGATTTCGAGCACCTCATCGGTGAGCGCGCGCTGCTCTTCCTCGAGAATCTGCTGCTCGAGCTGCGCGTTTTCCTCTTCGCTCAGGGCGAACTGGATCCCGATCGTCTCGTCCCAGGGCGTGGAGGTCTCCACCTTGGGCACCCAGTCATCCGACCGCTCGATCGATCCCTCGACCGTCGCCGCGGGAGGCGGCTCGTCCTCGACCACGCCGCGGGTCGGCCAGGGAATGCCCGCTCCGCCCTCGTGCTCATCCGGATCCTCCGCCGCGTCGTACGGGACCTGGCCCGACTCCTCGGTCAGATCCTCGAGCGAGATGAAGAGGTACTGGATGTGGCGGAAATCGCGCTCCCAGAGGAGCGTCACGACGTCGTCCTGAACCTGCGCGCTGTCCACCGAGCGGCGCAGCACTTCCAGGAATCCGCGCAGCTCGTGAGGCTCCAAGCCCTCGCGGAACGTGATCTCGCGCACGCCGTCGCCGTAGAAGCGAAACGCGAGCGACTCGTTTCGATCGGCGTTGTGATAGACGGAGTAGTTTTCGTAGAGGAGGTCGAATTGCTGAATGACGAGCGTGATGTCGCCGACTTCCTTGAGGCTCGACCAGGTTCTCGACTCCAGCTCGACCTGAAATTTGTGCAGCGTCGGGCTGTTGGCGGGATAGGTCCGGCTCGCCTTGATCGTGCGCACCAGCGCGCCGATCCAATCGGCGACGCGCTTGACGTCCAGCGCGAGCACCTGATCGCGGATCTGGTCGCTGCGCTGATCCGGCGATCCCGGCTTGGCGGGCGCGGCGGTGCCCGGCTTCGCCGGTACGCCCGGCGCGGCGGGCCCGGTCTTGGCCGGCGTGGCGGCCGGCTTGGCAGCTCCCGAGGGATTGGTCATACAGGAGAAGAGGTCGGCTCGTTAGAGCCACACCTTGAGGCCTTTAGGGTTTTTCCGGGGTTACGGCCGAGGCTTTCTGGGGGCTACCGGCGGACTTCGAATTTGCGGCTGGATTCCCGGTTGAGCGAGGAGGTGCCCACGCCCAGGACGTGGGCTTCCCGGACGTTGTTGAGCACCCGGCGGTCGTGGGTGAGCAGGATTACCTGGATCTCGACCGCCAGCTCCTCCAGGAGGGCCAGGAGGACGGCGCGGCGCTCCTCGTCCAGATGGGCGATCGGGTCGTCCAGGATCAGCGGAAGCGGCTCCCGGGCCGCGAGTTCCCGCGCCAGGGCCGCCCTGAGGGCCAGGTAGAAGGCGTCCCGAGCGCCCCGGCTCATCGAGCTGAGGGGCACGTCGCTCCGGTCGTTCACCGTCAGCGAGGGGCGAAATTCGGAGTCCAGGTGGACCTTGTGGTAGCGGCCGTTGGTGAGCCGGCTCAGGGTCGACTCGGTCAGCGCTGCGAGGCGGCCGACGTGCTCCTGCTGGTAGGCCATCACGGAGTCGCGGAGCACTTCGAGCGCCAGGAGCAGAGCGCCGCGCTGGCGCTCCTCGCGCGCGAGCGCCTCTTCCTCGCCCACGATCATCTCGTCGAGCGACTCGAGATTCTCCGCGTCACCCTCGCCTCCGCCCGCCCGGCGCATGAACGCATCGAGCGATCCCTGTTCGGCCTCGAGCTTGGTGCGAAGCGCGGTGGCCTCCCGCCTCAACCGCTCCGCGGCCTCCGCGGCTTTGACCGGATCCTCTCGGAGCGGCGCCAGGAACGGCGACTGCTGGAGGAGCAGCTTCTCCCGGGACCGGAGGCTTCCGACCGATTCGTCGATCTCCTTCGATTCCGCTTCGAGCCGCTCGGGCGTCGGGAGGGAGTGGAGCACCGCCGCGGCCTCGCGCCGCTCCTGGTTCAACGCGCGGTTCCGCTTCACGTCCTCGAGCACGACCTCGACCGTCCGCCCGGCGAGGAAGGGATTCACCTTGATCTCGATGCCGTCGATTTCCTGGCTCAGGGTCCGGGTGTTCTCATCCAGCACCCGGATGTGCGCCTCGGCCAGCTCGCGGGAGCGCTCCTTCTGACCGCGGTCCCGGCCGATGAAGATTCCCACCACAAGCCCGACCCCGGCGGCGCCGACCGCGACCGCGACCTGATGCGTGCCGAACCAGGCCCCGCCGGCGGCCAGGGCCGCGAAGAGGAATCCCGTCACGTACGCGCGGCCCGACGACTTCCGGGTCGGCGTTTCGAGCGCGCGGCGCTCCTCCTCCGCGTTCTTCTGATGGCGGCCCCGCTGGTTTCGGAGCATTCCCAGCCGCATGAGGTCCTGCTCGACCTCCTCCGGCGCGTTGGCGAGATAGCCGAGCGATTCGGTGATCTTCCGGTCGATCTCCTGGACCTGCCCGCGGGCGCGGCGCGCGGTCACCAGCTCCTGCCCGATGGCCGGCGCGCGCTTCAGGAGCTTCCGCTGTTCCTCGCGAAGCTGGAGCCACGCCTCGAGGTCGGCCCGGAGCTGCTCCTTGCCGGCGAGGTCCGCCCGGAGGTCCAGCAGCCGCGATTCGATCTCCTCCCGCTCCTTGTGGCGCGATTTCAGCTCGGTGAGGACGTACTCGGAGCGGCTCCGCCGGTCGCGGAGCATCTGGATCTTCTCGATGCGATTCTCGATCGAACGGTTGGTCCGCTTCCGGGACCTCGCGTCGAACGGGTGCTCCACGGTGAGCGAATCCAGTCTCTCCAAGAGGGCGTCCTGGATCTGCTGGTAGTCGGCCTCGACCGCCCCCGAGATCAGGTGGCGCAGCTCCGGGCTCACCTGCGTTTCGAGCGCGCTCTCGTGGACGAACGCCGACTCGCGGAACAGGCGCGCTTCCGTGAAGCCGAACCAGCCGCGGAGCAGCTCCTCGTACTGCATCTGC
This sequence comes from Candidatus Eiseniibacteriota bacterium, assembly GCA_963740415.1. Classification (GTDB taxonomy): domain Bacteria; phylum Eisenbacteria; class RBG-16-71-46; order SZUA-252; family SZUA-252; genus WS-9. The sequence goes on along the minus strand of CAVUEC010000013.1, from coordinate 212,461 downwards.
TCGGCGCTCCGGCCTCTCGGATTCGCGAGGCCTTGGAAGGGCGTGCTCTCCGCCTCCTCCGAGCCTTCGCGGAGCCGGTCGACCTGAACTTGATGGGTATCGAATTCCCGGGTGACGCGGAAGCGCCCGGACACCGTCGAGAAGATGACCGAGGCTTTGTGCTTGGTTCCGGACCAGGGGCGCGCCAGCTCCTCCGAGTCCAGCGTCTGGAACCCGAAGAGGCAAGAGACCAATGCGGAGGCGAACGACGACTTGCCCGATTCGTTCGGGCCGATGAACAAATTGAGCCGCTTCGGCTCGAGCAGGGCGTCGAACTGCGCGAGAGGGCCGAAGCCCTCGATGCTCACCCGTTCAATGCGCATGCCGCGGATTCTGGAACTCGGCGAGTCCCAGCCTCAAAGCCAGCGCTGCGGTGTCGCGCGCCTGCGGATCGGGCGCCTTGGCGATTCGGTCCAGCATGCTCCGCACGAAGACGCCGCGGACGGTCGCCTCCTCGCGGTAGCGCTCGAGCAGGGATTCGTTCACCACGTAGGTGGCGTCCTCGATCTCGATGTGGAAGAACTTGGGCGCGAGACGCTTCGTGAGACGGTCGGGATCGAACACGAAATCGGCCGGGCCTTCCAGGCGCACGCGCGCGATCTCCCGATCGCCGGCATAGGCGAGGATCCGGGCCTCCAGCTGCCCCTCCTCCCTCACGTCGGCCATGCTGAGATCCACCGTGGCCTCGTGGAGCGTCCGCACGTTCCAGGGCGTCCGCTCGATCGAGATCGCGTCATGGCTCAGAGTGGCCGTGACGAGGTACCGCGGGCCGTTCTCGCCGAACTTCTTCCCTTCGAGCGTTCCCGGATAGACCGCCACCGATCCGCCTTCGCGGATCTCGGCGAAATTGTGATAGTGGCCGAGCGCCAGGTAATGGAGGCCCGACGCCGCGATCTCGGTGCGGCTGATCGGCAGGTCGTTGGGGCGGATCTTCCACAATGGGTTGTCCTGGAGCGCCGCGTGGAGCACGCCGACGTGATAGTCGGCCAGGCCCATCGGCCGGAACTCGCCGAGGGGATTGGCGCAGACGCCCGAATCGTACGCGATGCCGTAGGTCTGGACCGACTCGCCGTGAATGGTGATGTGCGGACCCGGCTCGAGCGTCGGCGAGATGAAGAGGTGCGCGCTCTTGGGCACGCGCAGACGGCGATAGATCGAGCGCCGGTACGAAGGCGCGTCGTGGGTGCCCGGCACGATCAGGGTCGGGAGGCCGGCGCGATCGAGCTGTTCGAGGGCGGCTTCCACTTGATAGACGAGGCCCTCGTCGGGGTCGTGGGTGTCGAAGAGATCACCCGCGATCGCGACAATATCGACCGGTTTCGGATCGCTCACGGCGTACTCGACGGCGCGGAGGAGCGCGGACAGGAAGTCGCGGCTCCGCTCCTCGCTTCGGTCCCCCATAGAAGGGAACGAGGCGCCGACGTGGAGATCCGCCAGGTGCAGGATCCGAATGCTCATCGAGCCTTCCTCCGCATCAAACGACGCAAGTCACGCAGCGCTTCACGGTGCGCCCGGAACGCGATCGGTCTCGGCAGGCGATCGAGCGGGAAGAATTCGACTTCGCTCGCGTCATCACCGGCTTCAAGCGCACCGCCCCGGATCTTCGCCCGGTACAAGACCAAGACTGCCCGCGTCCTCGGATCGTCCCTTCCCGCGTAGACGCCGAACAGGCCTTCGATCTTCACGTGAAGGCCCGTTTCCTCAAGAGCCTCCCGAACCGCCGTCGTTTCGGGATGCTCGCCGTATTCCATGAATCCCGCCGGGATTCCCCAGCAGTTCCGTCTTGGCTCGTGCGCCCGCTTCGCGAGCAGAACCCGTCCGCGGCGCACCACGATCACGCCGCACGCGGGGACAGGATTCCGGTACGCGATGAAGCCGCACCGGGGACATCCCTGCCGGGGAACGCCGTGCTCCCGAATCGGGCGCAGCGCGGTGCCGCAAAGCACGCAGAATCGCGGCTTGGGGCGGCTGGGTTGGACCCGCGCTTTGGACATTACCCTTCTACGCTCCATCGGCTGAAAGGGACCAGTCCTCAAGCGGAAAGATTGCGTTGTAAGGCGTTTGCGGTCTTCGAGATGGAGGCTCCCCAGGGGGGTGCCACGGTGCTACAGCGGAGTCATTCCGGATTGGTGCAGACGCGTTCAGTAGCTTCGCTCGTCCTCTTCCTCGTCGTCCCCAACTTCCTCGTCGGCGTCTTCCAGACCGCGCTCTTCCTCGTACTCCAGCATGAAGTACTCGCGGAACGGATCGACCAGATCATTGAACGCCTTGTGGGGTGACGCCACCCCGTACTCGCGGAGCTTGTCGCAGATCTCTCCGATCAAGGAGTCCATGCGGGCCGAGAGATTGGTCTCCGCGATGAGGCGCTCGACGCTTTCCTTGTCCTGGTCGTTCGGGCTCATGGATGTCGCTCCCATGGGTGGGGTGCCCCGCCTCGAAGCCGACGCCCCGGGCCTGAACCTCTCCGCCCGGGCCACACCTCCATTATACCAAACCCCGGCCCGCCGGAGAATGCGCGGAGACCGATCCCCCGGCCGCGTCGAACCGGCCATGGCCCAGTCCCTTGACAAGGCCATTGGCGCGGTCGAGGATGCGGCCCCGTGACCCCTCCGGACGACGAGACCCCCGGGCAACCACCCCCGGCAACCGCGGCGGCCGCGGTACCTCCCGGCACGCGCCGGAAAAGCGTAGCCCGCGCGGCGGGGGTGATCTCGGCGGCCACGTTCCTGAGCCGCCTTCTCGGGACTGATCCGCGAGCAGGTCTTCGCCGCGCAGTTCGGCGCCGGCTTCGCGGTCGACGCCTTCCAGGTCGCCTTCCGCGTACCCAACCTGCTCCGAGACCTGTTCGCGGAAGGCGCGATGAGCGCCGCGTTCGTGCCGACGTTGACGCGCGTTCAGGAACGGGATGGACCCGCCGCCGCGCTCCGCCTGGCCAACCTGGTCATCAACTTCCTGCTCGTCGTGGTTTCCGCGATCTGCCTGGTCGGGATTCTGACCGCGCCCTGTAATCGTGCGAATCCTGGCGCCCGGTTTCGCCGAGGTCCCCGGCAAGCTCGAGCTGACCACGCTCATGACCCAGATCATGACCCCGTTCCTGGTCCTGGTCTCGATCTCGGCCGCGGTCATGGGATTCCTCAATACCCGCCGGGTCTTCTTCATCCCCGCCATCGCGCCGACCATGCTCAACATCGCGCTGATCGCGTCGGGGTATCTGATCGCGCCGCTCTGCCCCCGGTTCGGATTGGAGCCGATCGTGGGGATGGCGATCGGGGCGCTCCTGGGCGGACTGGGGCAGCTCGCGATCCAGATTCCCGCCCTGCGCTCGCACGGGTACCGCTGGACCGCCGTCGTCTCCTTCCGCGACCCCGACGTGCTGCGCATGGTCGCGCTCATGACGCCCGCCGCGGTCGGAATCGCCGCGGTCCAGGTGAACAACTTCGTGAGCACGTTCCTGGCTTCGACGCTTGGCGCAGGGAAGCGTCTCGTGGCTCAACTACGCGTACCGGCTGATGCAGCTCCCGATCGGGCTTTTCGGCGTCGCCGTGGCCACCGTCACGCTGACCGAGGTGGCGAGGCACGCGGCGCAGAAGAACATGGTCGACCTCAAGGAGACGCTGTCCTATTCGCTCCGGCTGGTGTTCCTGCTCACCCTGCCCGCGACGTTCATGCTCGTGGCGCTCGCGAGACCAATCGTGGCGCTCCTGTACCAGCACGGGAAGTTCACCGCGAACGATACCGTGGAGACAGCGCGCGCGCTGTGGGGCTACGGGGTGGGCCTGGCCGCGTTCTCCGCGGTGCGGGTCATGGTTCCCGCGTTCTACTCGCTTGGACTGGCCCGGATCCCGGTGATGATCTCGTTTGTGACGATCGGGACGACCGTGGTCTTGAACTTCATCCTGATGGGGCCGCTCCGGCACGCGGGGCTCGCGCTCGCGACGTCGATCGGATCCGTCCTCAATTTCATCCTGCTGCTCTGGATGCTGCGGTCGCGAATTGGCGGCATTGGCGGAAGAGTGCTCGCCACGGCCGGTATCAAGATCTTCGTGGCCTCGGTCGCCGCCGGCGCCGCCGCGTGGTTCGCCGCGGGCGGCGTGGAGGGCGTGGTGGGACTCACGACGCTCCCGGCCCGCGCGCTCGTCGTGACCGCCGGCCTCGCGGCCGCCGGGGCGGCCTACGTCGCCGCGCTCACGATCCTCCGGGTCGAGGAGTTCCGCCGGCTCATCGGCCGCTACCGGCCCGACTAGACTTCCCCAGCGTCATCCTCAGATGCGGCCGCTAGCTCCCGGGGCGCGTTGGCCCTCGTCCAGACTCACCCGATGAGTCTCGGGCGCAAGCCAGGCCGCCACGGCCGTGAGCGCGCAGCAGACGCCACAAGGTAGCCCTGCCACGGCGTGGTATCCGTGGCGGGCCATGAGCAAGGTCGCGACGAACGGCGCCAGCCCACCCGAAAAGATGGATGTGAACTGGTAGATGAGGGAGGCGCCGGTGTAACGGACGCGAGTGCCGAACAGCTCCGAGAAGTACGCCGCCATCGGGCCGTACATCATGTCGTGACCGACCATGGCCAGCACGATGGCGAGCCCGACGAACCCCGCGCCCCGCTCGATCAGCCAGAAGGACGGGAACGCGAGCAGGAGCGAGATCAAAGCTCCCGCCAGGTATACGGGCCGCCGTCCGACTCGATCGGAGAGATGCGACCAGAACGGGATGGCCACCAAGCCGACCAGCGCGGCCAGCATGACGCCCCCCAGCATGGCGCCCCGCGGATAGCCGAGTGACTTCTCGCCGTAGCCCGGAACAAAGACCGTGTACACGTAGAAGAGCACGTTCTGGGCGAAGCGGAGCCCCATTCCAAGCAGCACTTCGCGCGGATGATGCCGGAACACGTCGACCAGAGGCGTGCGCGAGTCGCGGCGGGTCTCCTTGAGCGTCACGAACATGGGCGACTCGAGCACGCGCAGTCGCACGAACAGCCCGACCCCGACGAGAACGGCCGACAGTAGGAACGGCACGCGCCAACCCCAGGCGAGGAATGCGCTCTCGGGTAGCCGCGCGGAGAGCCACGCGAATATCGCGGTCGAAAGCAGAAGTCCCGCCGGGACGCCCATCTGGGGCCACGAGCCGTGGAACCCCCGGCGCTTGCCGCCGGAATGTTCCACCGCCAGCAGCACGGCGCCGCCCCACTCCCCCCCGACTCCGAAGCCCTGCGCGAATCGAAGCACGACCAGTAGAACCGGCGCCCAGATGCCGATCCGATCGTAGCCGGGGACCAGGCCGATCAGGGTGGTCGCGACGCCCATGAGCACCAGCGACCAAACCAGCATCGTCTTCCGGCCGATCCGGTCGCCGTAGTGCCCAAATACAATCCCGCCCAGCGGCCGCGCGACGAAGCCGACCGCAAAGGTGCCGTAGGCGCTCAGCGTGCCGGCCAGCGGGTCGAGCCCCGGAAAGAACAACCGGTTGAAGACCAGCGCCGCGGCGGTGCCGTACAGGAAGAAGTCGTACCACTCAATGGTGGTGCCGATGAAGCTCGCGAGGATGACCTGGCGGAGCTGATTTGGTTTGGCCACGGTCGCTGGTCAGAACCCTTTGTCGGAATTCAAGACGATCACTAGGGAGCGAGCCCGATCTGCTGCATGAACGAGAAGCTGTCCCAGAACAGATACTCCTCGTCCATCACCCCGTCCTTCCAATGCCCCACCGTACACATCGTGATCTTGAACGGCTTTCCCGTAGGCCGGATCGCCCCGCCCGACTGGGTGGGCATGGGCTGCGTGAACGTGCCTTCCATGACGCCGATCACGCACGTCCACTCGCCGGATCCGAATTTCACCGTGTGGGTCTTGATCCGCGTATCGGGGGCGTACACGAACATCGCCTTCAGGTCCGCGATGTGCTTTTCGAGGCCATGCGTTTCGTGCCCGTCGGGCCAGTGCACGACCACGTTCTGGGAATGGCTCTCGTGGAGCCGCGCCCACTGCTGGTAGGTGAAGACGGTGTAGTCGAGGGTGTCAAAGGCAGCCAGGTGTTCGGCCACGAGCCGTTCCGCCGCCTGGTATTCCGGGAGCAGCGGCGAACCCGTGGGCTTGGAACCCGTCATCGACACCACCATCGCGGCTCCGAAAGCGGCCGCCGCCACGGCCCGCAGCCACTGCTTACCACTCCTAACCATGGGTCTCCTTTCCATTCGGACACCGGAGTCGGTCCCGGTTATTTCCGCCGGTATACGTCGGTGTTGAGGTATTTGAGTCCGGAGTCCGCCATCAGCGTCACCACCTTGGCGCCCGGACCAAGCCGCTCGGCCACTTGAATGGCCGCGACGACGTTGGCGCCGGACGACGCGCCCGCGAAGAGCGCCTCCTCCCGCGCGATCCGCCTCGCCATGTCCTTCGCGTCGTCTGTTTTTACCGGCAGGATCTCGTCGACCAGGGACGGCTCCCAGAGCGGAGGGACGAAGCCGACCCCCACGCCTTCGATCCTATGAGGCCCGGGCTGCCCGCCGGAAAGCACGGGCGACTCCGCGGGCTCGACGACGACGATCCGGACGCTCGGCTTGTGGCGCTTGAGCACGGCGGCGACCCCGCGCGAGGACGCGGCCGTGCCCGCGCAGTGAACGAAGGCGTCGACCTCACCGCGCGTCTGACTCCAGATCTCCTCGCCAAGCCCTTGATAGCCTGGGATGGTGTCCTGGTTGTTGAGCTGATCCGTCCAGAAGGTGTTGGGCTCCTGGCTCAAGCGGCGGGCCGCTTCGATCATGTCGAGGATCAGCTTCCTGGTGGTGAGGCCGCCCTCGCTGGGGACGATCGTCAGCTCCGCGCCGAACGCCGCCATCTGATCCAGCTTCTCCGGACTGAACGCGTCGGAGGTGACGATCTTGATCTTGTATCCCTTGGCGGCGCAGACGAGCGCGAGCGACGCGCCGGTGCTTCCGCCCGTGTACTCGACCACGGTCCCCCCGGGCTTCAGCCGCCCGTCCGCTTCGGCCCGCGAAATCACGGCCAGCGCCATCCGATCTTTGAGGCTTCCGGTGGGGTTCTCCCACTCGAGTTTCACGAGGATGTCCGCGCGCCCAGGCGGCACGACCTTGCGCAGGCGCACCATGGAGGTGTTGCCAATGGCTTCGAGGACGCTCATCCGATGATCTCTCCATCGTCGCTGAACGGGGCGCCGGCGGGAAGGCGGCGGTTTGGACGTTTAATCGCTTCCAAGTCCGACCGGGTATATTGTACCCCGCGAATGGAGCGATCCCTGTCCCACGCCGAGGCCTTCCCATGCTGATCGCCGTCACGCGTCCGGTCAGCCCGACGCTGGCTCAGTGCGAGCTCACTCACCTCGCTCGCGAGCCGATCGACGTCGCGCGCGCGACGGCGCAGCACGCGGACTACGAGCGGCTGCTGGGTTCCCTCGGCGCGAGCGTGATTCAGGTGGCGGCAGCGCCCGAGCTGCCCGATGCGGTCTTCATCGAGGACACGGCGGTGGTCCTGGACGAGATCGCGGTGATCGCCCGGCCCGGCGCGGCCTCACGCCGGGCGGAGACGGACGCGGTCGCCACGCTGCTCTCCACGTGCCGGCCCCTTCAGTCGATCAACGCTCCCGGGACGCTCGACGGCGGCGACGTGATCCGGCTGGGCCGGACGCTGTACGTCGGCCGATCCGGCCGGACGAACAACGCGGGGATCGAGCAATTCCGAAGGCTCGTGGCGCCCTTCGGCTACTCGGTGGTCGTGGTGGAGTTCGCGGGATGCCTTCATCTGAAGAGCGCCGCGACCGCTCTGGATGAAGGACTTCTGCTTCACAATCCCGCGTGGGTTTCGGCGGATTCATTCGCCGGCCTGGAAGTGATGGCCGTGGACGACCAGGAGCCTTACGCGGGCAACGCGCTTCGCGTCGCGGACACGATCGTCTATCCCTCGGAGTTCTCCAGGACGCTGGAGCGGCTCGCGTCTCGGGGCCTGCGGGTCGAGACGCTTCCGTACGACGAGTTGACTAAGGCCGAAGGCGCGGTGACGTGCTGCAGCCTGATCTTTGAGGACAAGCCGTGATTGGAACGTTCAAGCGGCACGGATCGCGCCGCGCCGCTTACCGAAGCAGCAGCACCCTACGGCTGGCCGCGAAGCGCTCCGCGCCCGACACCTCGAATCGGCTGAAGTAGATTCCCGCGGCGAGTCGCTGCCCGGACGCTGCCCGCGCGTCCCAGCGCAGACGGTGCCGCCCCGCGGCCAGCGAGCCGAGATCCCACTCGCGCACCAGCCGCCCGTCCACGCTGAAGATCCGGATCGTGGCGCTTCCTACGGAAGGCGTATCGAAGCGAAAGACCGTTTCTCCGCGGACCGGATTCGGGGCGTTTGAATAGAGCGCGAACTGAAGCGGCGCGGACTCGCTCTCGGATTCCAAACCGTCCACGGACGGGACGGCCACCCATCGTCGCGTTTCGATCCCCGGCTCCTCCGCAATCACGTCATCGTCGTGGTGATGGCGACCGGGACGGTGGAAGACACGGACCGTCTCCTTCCCCTGGAAGAACGTGGAATCGCGGATCAGGCCCGTGATGGGTACGTCGACCCGATCGCCCTCGGGGAGCGCGCGCAGCACTTGGTCCCGACGGAACCGGAACTTGAGATCGGGGATTCCGTTTCGGTTGAAATCGCCGATCCGAAGCGCGCGATCGACGGTCGGGACGCGTCCCAGGAGCTTGACGGTTGAAAGTACGACCCGCGCGGGATCGTATCCGGGCAAAAGCTCGACCTTGGCGATGATCCAGCCTTCACGCCGCCTCGCGTCGAGCACGCGCGGCTCCAGCTCGAACGCGGCAACGCCCACAATGGTCGGCCCGGTCTGGATCGCGTTCCCGCTCAACACCGCCGTCGCTACGGGCTCGTCCGGATCGTTGCTCCGGAACGTGAGCGCGCCGATCACCGTCCCCGGCGCCGTGGGCCGGAACGTGACCGCGACCTCCATCTCCTGGCCCGGCGCGAGCGTGAACGGTCCCGGCGCCGTCTCGAACACAGCCGGCGACGCGGCGACCGCCGAGATCTCGAGCGGCGCGGAGCCGCGATTGGTGACGAAGAGCGATTGGGTGTCGGCCGAGCCGACTGGAACTCTCACAAACGAGAGCGTTCCGCCCCCGACCGAGATGTCCGGCGCGGCACCCACGGTCAGGTGGGCCGCCACCGACACGACCGCCTCGTCCGGATCGTCGCTCGAGATCCGGACCGCGCCGTCGTAGTTCCCCCCGGCGAGTCCGGCCGCGTTGAAGTGGACCGCGACCGGGATGCTCTGGCCGGGCGGGAGCGTCCCGAACGCCGGCGAGGCCGAGAGCCACCGCGGCGCGGCGGTGATGCGCACGGCGAGATTGTCGTGGACGTAGAGGTGATTGAACGCGACCGTCAGTCCGTCCGATTGATCGACGTTCTGGATGCCGATGGTCGCGCTGCTCGCGGGCGGCCCCATGGTCCGGTACTGGAACGTGATCGTGCCGTCCCGCTCTAGGATTGTCTGAAAGCTGTACGGCCCGCCGCCCCCGACCCGCGACACGTTGTCCCACTCCACAATGAACCGCTCGCCGTCTCCGTACGCATACGCGGCGGACTGAAGATCGAAGAGGAGATCGTCCCAGAACGGCGCGACCAGATTGGGGGCGCCGATCGAACTCGGGAGCGGTTGGTTGATGAAGTCCGTCTGTCCCGCCGTGAAGCTCAAGAACCCGTTCGTGCACACGCGCACGAAATCGAAGATCCCGCCGTAGAACGGGAACGTGAACCCGATCGGGACGAACCGCGAGATCTCGTCGTCGCCGCTCAAGGAGATCGGGGTGCCGATGGCGCTGATGTCCGTCCACGCGAAGATCGGACCGCCGGGCTGGTCGCTGTCGAGCCATGTGTGGCCGAAGAGATCGGGTCCCCCGCGCCCGCCCACCGCGGCGATGCCCGGGCGGGGATCGTCGGCGCCCTTCGCAAGCCGGATCGAAGGCGGCATGGCGCGGACGGCGGCCCGCGCCGCGGCGATTCCGCCCGGCGCTAAGGCCGACGCCGGCGGGGGCGGCGCGGCGTCGATGGAGAAATCGAGGGACCCTTCGCCCACGTTTCGGATCGTGATCGACTGGTCGGCCGTGAGGCCGGTGAGGAGCGTTTGCGAGAGCGAGGTCGGCGCCACGTCCACATCGGGGGCGCCACCGGTCGCGCCGCTCGCCACGTTCGACAATCCCGAGACGTTTCCAAATTCGTCGATCACCTTGAGCGCGACGTAGTAGGTCGTCCGGAACTGAAGGCCCGTCAGCACGAGCTCCTCGGCGCCCCCCGCGGGCTTGGGCCGAGGCGGAAGCGCCGCGGGCGTCGCGCGATCGAACGAGGACTCGTCGATGGGTACCAGGTCGTAGCGGACGTCGTAGCGCGCGGCCGTCCCCGACGCGCCGTCGTCGCCGGTGGCCGTCCAGCGGAGCGTCAACCGATTCGCGTCGGCCCGCGCCACCGCCAGGTCCGCGACCGGGGAAGGCGCGATCGAGTCGAGGCCGCCGAGCATCCGCGCGACGTTCAGGCGGCCGCCGCTCGTCACCAGTCCCGCGAGGCCCGGAACCGGATCCGCCGAGTGAACCAGGATCGACTTCGCCTGCTCGGCCGTCAGCGCCGGGAACTCCGACTCGAGAAGGGCAAGCGCGCCCGAGACCAGCGGGGTGGACATGGACGTGCCGCTCAGCACCTGATACCCGCCTCCCGCGAACGAGCTCAGGATGTTGGTCCCGGGCGCCGCGATCGAAACCGTGGTGAGCCCGTAGTTGGAAAACGCCGCGAGCTGGTCGCGCTCGTCGGTGGCGGCGACCGCGATCACGTTCGGCTCCCGAAAGCTCGCGGGATAGTGGGCGAACGAATCGAGGCTCTCCGCGTCGTTTCCCGCGGCGGCCACGAAGAGCGCCCCCGCGTCGTTCGCGTGCTGGATCGCCAGCTCGAGGGCCGCGGAGAAGTCGTATCCGCCCCAGCTGTTGTTCAGAATCCGCGCGCCTTTGGAAACCGCGTACTCGATGCAATCGATGGCCGCCGAGATCGGCCCGGTTCCGTCGGGACCCAAGAACTTCAGCGGAAGTATCGTCGCCCGCCACGTCACACCCGCGATCCCGGCGCCGTCGTTACCGCGCGCGGCCGCGATGCCCGCCACGTGGGTGCCGTGCCCGTTGTCGTCCGTCGGATCCGCGTCGAGGTTCAAGAAATCGTAGCCGTGGACGTCGTCGACAAGGCCGTTCCCGTCGTCATCCACGCCGTTGCCCGGAATTTCACCCGGATTCGTCCAGATGTTTCCGGCGAGATCCGGATGCGTGGTGTCGACCCCGGTGTCGATGATCGCGATCACGACGTCCGGGGATCCGGTGGTGACATCCCAGGCGGGAACCGCCGCGACGTCCGCGCCCGGCGTCCCGCCGGTCTGCCCCGAATTGCTCAGACTCCATTGCTGCGGGAAGAGTGGGTCGTTGGGGACGAGATCCGCGTGGACGATCCAGTTGGGCTCGATGAACTCCACGGCCGGATCGTTCCGGTAGCGGCTGACCGCGTCCGCCACGCTTCGCCGCGTGATCCGCTGTTCCTCCGTCTGAATCCTTGCGAAGCGCTTCACGCGTGTGGCGCCCAGGTCGGCCATGATCGCGCGGACGTCGGGGTCGGAGGCGCCTTGCTTGAACCGGATCAACACTTCTCCCGACACCATGGAAGGCGCCGCGTCGGCAACGCGGGGCGCAAGAATCCCGAGAGCGAGCGCGAGGGCAAGGAGGATCGCCCGGCAGGCAACGGTCGGGAGCGCCGCGAAGGCGGCGCGGATGAGGCGCGATGGATTCATCGGATGCGTACGCGTTGTGGGCACCACCGCCGGTCTGGGAGTGAAGCCTCAATGCTACGCCCCGGGACGGCCCAAAATCGAGTGAGATCGGTTGGACGGGGGCGTATTCTGCCCCGATGAAACGCCGGATTTCGGTGGTTTGCCTGGACGTGGACGGCACCGTAACCGACGGCGCGGGCGGCCCGGCCTTCCCCGGTGCTTCGGCCGCGGTCCGCCGCCTTCGAGCGGCGTTCCCGGTAGCGCTCGTCACCAACACCACGAGCTTGTCCCACGCGTGGCTTGCGCGCCACCTCGCCGGGCTGGGCCTCCTCGACGAGCCCGAGTCGCTCTGGACCCCCGCGATGGTCGCGCGCCAGGTGCTCACCGCGCGCGGGCACGACTCAGGAATGCTGCTGGTGGAGGACGCCGCGCGTCCGGACTTCGAGTGGTTCCGCGACGACCCCGCGGGCCCGGCGGTCGTCGTGGCCACCGAGGCGCACGGGCACCGCGTGTCCGATTTGCAGCCGGCGTTTCAGCGGCTCCTCGGGGGCACGTCCTTCTACACGCTCCAGCGGAATCGCTATTACAAACAGGGCGACTCGCTGGTGACCGATCTGGGTCCGATCGTGGCGTTTCTCGAGTACGCGTCCGGCCGCAAGGCGGAGACGCTGGGAAAGCCATCGCCGCTCCTCTACGACGCCGTGGCCTCGCGCGCGGGGGTGTCCCGCGAGGAAATCGTCATGGTCGGAGACGACGCGGAGTTCGACGTCTCGGCGAGCGTCTCGCTGGGCATGCAGGCGGTTCTCGTGCGCACCGGCAAGTACCGCGCGGGAGACGAGGAGAAGGCGACCCCTGCGCCAACGGCGACGCTCGACAGCGTGAACGATCTCCCGGGCTGGCTCGGAATCGAATGATCTTCCTCCTCGCCGCCAAGATTGCCCTCCACGTCGCGACCATCACCCGCTACGGCTACTTCCGGGACGAGCTCTACTACCTCGCGTGCAGCCGGCACCTGGCGTGGGGCTACGTCGACCATCCACCGCTTTCGGTGGCACTTCTCGCCCTCGTGCGGGTCACGCTCGGCGAGTCGCTCGTCGCGATCCGCCTTCTTCCCGCGCTCGCCGGTGCCGCCACCCTCTACCTGGCCGCCCGAATCGCCCGGGAGCTGGGAGGCGGACGCTACGCCCAAGGCCTCGCCGCGCTCGCGACCCTCGCGGCGCCGCAGTTTCTCGGCGTGAACGGCTTCTATTCGATGAACAGCTTTGACATTCTCCTCTGGCCGCTCGCGTCGCTCCTGCTCCTGCGATGCTTGCGCGTAGGCGCGGCCCCGGAGAGCGTTGGCGGCGGCCGCACCTTGCGCTGGCTCCTCCTCGGCATCGTGATCGGGCTCGGCATCGAGAACAAGCTGAGCATGCTGTGGCTCGCGGCCGGACTCTTCGTGGGCCTCGCGGTCACGCGGCCGCGCGCGCTTCTCACGAGGGGCCCGTGGATCACGGTGACCGTCGCGGCACTGCTCGCGCTTCCACATGTCCTCTGGCAGGCCGCCCACGGATGGCCGACGCTCGAGTTCATTCGAAACGCGACCGAGCACAAGATGGTGAAGGCGTCGCCACTCTCCTTCCTCAAGGGCCAGGTCCTGGTCATGAACCCGCTCAGCGTCATCGTGTGGGGGACCGGCCTCGTCGCGGCCCTCCGCGCCCGGACCGATTTGAGGAGCCGGGTGCTGGGCATCGCCTATCTCGCAGTCGCCGCCATCCTGCTCGGCTCGCGCTCGGCCAAGGCCGAATACCTGACGCCGGCTTACACGATGCTCTTTGCCGCCGGCGCGGTAGCGATCGAGCGCACCCTGACCCAAGCCGCGCCGGCCGCGCTCCGGTGGCTCCGGGTCGCGATCCCGGTCGCGATCGCGGCCCTCGGCATCGTGATCCTCCCCTTCGCGCTCCCGGTGCTCTCCGTTGACGCCTTCGTCCGCTATTCGCGGGCGATCGGCCTCACCCCGCCCCAGAGCGAGCGTCAGAAGGTTGCGGAGCTTCCGCAGCACTACGCGGACATGTTCGGCTGGGAGGACATGGCTTCGACGGTCGCGGATGTCTATCGATCCCTGCCGCCGGAGGATCGCGCGCGTGCCGCCATCGTCACCCAGAACTACGGAGAGGCGGGCGCGATCGACCTGTTCGGCCGGCGGCTAGGACTCCCGAACGCGATCTCGGGGCACAACAGTTACTGGATGTGGGGCTACGGCGCGTGGAAGGGAGATATTCTGATCATCGTGGGAGGAGGCCGTGAGGGTTACGCGCGGGTGTTCGAGAGCGTGGAGCCGGCGGCGATCATTCGGTGCGAGCACTGCATGCCCTACGAGCGGGATCTGCCGGTTTACGTCGCGCGGCGGCTCAAAGTGTCTCTCGAGGAATACTGGCGGCTCGAGAAGCTATTCATCTAGAACGGATGTAATGCGAGGCGCTCGCGTGGCTCGGCGCGAGACCTAGAGCCAGGGCGCCGGTAGTCTCAGGCGGCCGAGCTACAGCCAGGGGGCCGAGAGTCCCAGCCGGCCAAGCCGCTCTTCGAACTCGCGGCGCTCGCGGTTCGCCTTGAGGGGAGCGCCCGCGGCCCCGAGCCATCCGGCGTCGCGCGCCACAACCAACGCCGATTCCTTGTCCCCCTTCACCAGGGCGGCCAGAACACGAAGCTCGATCGCCGAGAACGTCTCCGCTCCCAGCCGGTAGTCGAGGAAGGCCTCCCAGACGAGCGGGCACCAGCGCTGCGGCGATCTCGTAGCCGATCACGGTCGCGTACTGGCGAATCTCCGTCCTGCGCGGTGGGTGACAGGCGGAGGTGCAGGAAGTTCAGAAGATTGTGCAGGTCGATCTTCCAGTACGCCTCCGTGTAGGTGGAAAGCGGAAGGTCCTTGCGCGCCTGCTCCCTCGCGACGCCGGCCGCGATCCGCTCTTCGTAGGCCGCGCGCGCCTCCGCCTGGATCTCGCGCTCCCGCCGGCTCAACGATTCGCCGACGTCGGGCGGCAACGTGCCGGCGCTTCCCTGCTTGGATTCCGGGCTCTGTCCGCGCCACTGGTCCGGGGGCGTTTGGTGGGTCGCGTCGATGGCGAGGGAATAGCGCGTGGAGTACTCGTTGACGTTCGCCGTGCGGTGGCGGATCCACTGCCTCCAGATGTCCATGGGCACCCGCACGTGAAGCTTCAGCTCGCACATCTCGAACGGCGTGGTGTGCTGATGGCGCATCAGGTATCGGATCAGCTTTCGATCGTCGCTGAGCTGCTTGGTGCCGGCCCCGTAGGAGACCCGCGCGGCCTGGACGACCGACGCGTCGTCGCCCATGAAATCGATCAGGCGGACGAACCCGTCGTCCAGCACGGGAAACTTCTGCCCCACGATCGATTCAAGCTCGGACGGCATGGATGGCACCAAGGCGGTTTGGAGGGTCACCGTCGCACCTTAGCAATGGGGCGGCGACTGTCAAGAGGCGAGCGCCCGCGCTACTGCGGCGCGGTGTCGGGCGGCTTGGAAGCGGAGGCGCGGATCGAATCCGCGTACGCCTGGATCTTTCCCTTCTCGTACCAGCGCGTGGCCACGTACTGGGCGTAGATCATGAAGTCCGGCGGCATCAGGAACCCGCTCATGCCGCCGAGAAGCTCGGCGTTGGGCTTGAAGAAGTAGGTGGAGGGATAGCCGTTCACGCCGACCGCCTTCGCGAACTGCCTTTCTGTAAGATCCTTGCCCCGCCACTTGAGCTTGGCCGTCGACTCCCCGTTCACCTTGGCGAGAATGAAATTGTCGTTGAGATACGCCACGACCTGCGGGTTTGTGTAGGTCTCGCGCTCCATGATTTTGCACCAGCCGCACCACGTCGTGTAGATGTCCACGATCATGTGCTTCTTCTGGGCCTGCGCCTTGGTGGCGGCCGCGTCGAATGCGAGCCAATCGAGGTGGTCGGCCGGGTTCTGGGCCCCCGTCTTGGCGGGAGCCTTCTGCGTCGGCGCCGGATCCGCGGCCACCGCGGCCTGGGGCCACGTCGCCAGAAGGGCGAAGGCTGCGAGGAGGGCGAGTTGTCTCTTCATGGTGGGTTAAGTCCTTGTCGTATCAAACTTTGGGGGCTAGGGTCCGGCCGGGGAGCCTCCTAGCTCCAGTCCAACATTTTACCACCCCGCACTACCCCCCATCAACGCTCAATTCTTCATAATCGGCCCGCCTTTCGCGTCCTAGAGCCACCAGGAGCCACGCCAGAGGAGCCGCGAGCGCGAGAAACGAGGCCGAAAGCCATGGAATCGCGCCGAGTCCGTGGCGATCGGCCAGATAGCCCGCCGTGACGGGCCCCGCGATGGTCGCGAGCGCGTACGTTCCGTTGAGAACCCCGAGACCCCCGCCCCGCTGCGCCGAAGCCGCGTACCGGCTGGCGAGCGCGTTCGCGCTCACGTTGACCAGGCTGTACAAGGGGAGCGCGAAGAACGCGGCCACCACGATCGGGCTCTTCGCGGTCGCGATGCCCACGTACATCCCGACGTAGAGCGAGACGGCCACCGCGAGGATCAGCCTCTCGCCAAACCGCCTCACGAGCGCGCCGACGTAGAGGAAGGACGCGATCCCGAGAATGCTCGACACGCCGAGCGAATAACGGATCGTCTGGATGCTGGCGCCCAGCTTCTCGTGCATGAACAGCGTGAAGAACCCCCACGCCGCGTAGTTTCCGGACACGAAGAGGAAGGCGAGCACGCAGAGACCGAGCATCCTCGGGTTTTCGTAGAGGGAAAGCAGGTCGAACGCCACCCTCGACAGCCACGGACCGTGGTTCCGGGTTTCGAGCGGCGGGCGGCGCTCGTCGCGGAGGAACGCGGCGCATGCGATCGCATGAACGGCGAGGAGGCCGGCGGTGATCCAGAGCGCCACGCGAAGGCCCGACGCGATCCCTCCCTCGAGGAGCCAGCCGGCGCCCAGGCTTCCCGAGAGCCAGCCGATGCTCTGGGACATCAGCACGTGGGCGATCGAGTGCGCCTTTCGGTCCGGGCGGCGCAGGGTGGCGTAGGTCTTGAGCGACGGCGCCAGCGTTCCAAACAGGAACGACGCCGCGCCCACGAACGCCATGATCTGAAGCCCCGCGCCGAACATCGGAATCCCGACAAGCGCCGCCGCGTAGCCGACGAGGCCGATCAGGATCATCGGCTTGAGGCGGCCCGACACGTCCGAGAGGCCGCCCCAGAAATTGCTCGCGAGCACGGTGCCCAGCGCGGGCACCGCCACGATGAACGCCACCGTGACGTACGAGGCTTCGTGGAGCACGCCGCGCACGTAGAGCGGCAGATACCCCTGGATCAGGGTGAGCGAAAGACCTTCGAGAAATGCGGCGGCCAGAATGAGCGGCGGCATGGTGGCCCATCCTATTCACCCCAGGGCCCGTCTGGTAGTATCGATTCGTAGGGACATGATCCCGCCCACCGAGATCGCTCGGCCGGAACGCGAATTCCCGCATCGCGGGTGGAGGCAGCAACCCAATGAAGAATCCGCTCTGGTTCCGCGCGGCCGCCGTCTTGGCCGCGCTTCCCGTGGTTCTCTTCACCTTCTCCGGCTGCGGCAAGCAGGACGCGTCCAAGGCGACGGCCTCCGCGTCGAGCGCCGACGCGGCGCCGCCGGAGCGCGCCATCAACTTCAAGATCGGAATCATGACCGGGACCGTCTCGCAAGGAGAAGACGAGTTCCGCGCCGCGCAGATGATCATCAAGAAGTACGGCGCCGATCACGTGAAGCACGTGACCTACCCCGATAATTTCATGAACGAGCAGGAGACGGTCATCGCCCAGCTCGTCGGCCTCTCGGACGATCCGGACGTCAAGATGATCATCGTCGGGCAGGCGATCCCGGGCTCGATCCCCGCGGCCCGCAAGATCCGCGAGAAGCGTCCCGACATCAAGATCGCCTTCATCGAGCCGCACGAGGATCCCGACATGGTGAACGCGGCGGTGGACCTCTCGATCCAGCCCGACCAGCTCGCCCGCGGAAGGACGATCGTCGGCGTGGCGAAGGGCATGGGCGTCACCGACCTCATCCACTACTCGTTCCCGCGCCACATGTCGCAGGAGTTGCTGGCGCGCCGGCGGGACATCATGAAGGCCGAGTGCGCCAAGCAGGGAATCCGGTTCCACTTCGTCACCGCGCCCGATCCGATGGGCGAGGGCGGGCTCAACGCGACCCAGCAGTTCGTCCTGGAGGACGTCCCGAGAGAGCTGAAGACCTACGGTCCCAAGACCGCGTTCTTCTCGACCAACTGCGGCATGATGGATCCGATGATCAAGGCGGTCGTCACCAACGGCGGCTACATCCCCGAGCAGTGCTGCCCCAGCCCCACGCACGGCTATCCCACCGCGCTCGGCATCGCGATCCCGGCGGACAAGGCGGGCGACATGGCTTACATCAGTGCCGAGAACAAGCGGGTCATCGCGGAGCACCACATGACGGGGCACTTCGCGACGTGGCCCGTGCCCGAGGTGATGCTCTCGATCCGCGCGATGACCGATCTGATGGTCGACTCGGTCGAGGGCAAGGCCGACTACAAGGACAGGACGCAGGTCAAAGCGTACATGGAGCGCCTCGCGGGCGTGCCCATCACGCTGACGAAATACGACGAGAACAAGGGCAACTCGTACCTGTTCCTTGTCAGCAACATCTACTACTAGTCCCGGCGCACCTGCCCTCGAACTCCGTTCCGTTTCCAAGGAGTTCGAGGGCAATCGCGTTCTGAAGGGCGTCTCCCTCCGGGTCGCCCCTGGGGAAATCCACGCCCTGGTCGGCGAGAACGGCGCCGGCAAGTCCACCCTCATGAACATCCTCTTCGGGATGCCGGTCATCCACGAGACCGGCGGCTACCAGGGGGAGGTTCTGCTCGCCGGCGAGCCCGCGCATTTCAAGAGCCCGGCCGAGGCGATGGCCGCGGGAATCGGAATGGTCCACCAGGAGTTCATGCTCCTGCCCGGATTCCGCGTCGCCGAGAACATCAAGCTGAACCGCGAGCCGGCCCGCCGCACGGCTCTTTCTCCTCTATTCGGATCCGGCCTCGATCTGGTGGACGTGCCGCGCATGCGGCAGGACGCCCGGCGCGGCGCTCGACCGCGTGGGACTCGGGATCGACGAGTGGCTTCCCGTCGCCGGCCTTCCCGTCGGCCACATGCAATTCGTCGAGATCGCCCGCGAGGTGGACAAGGAGCGGCTCCAGCTTCTCATCTTCGACGAGCCGACCGCGGTATTAACCGAGAGCGAGGCGGAGCGACTTCTCGACGCGATGCGCGCGTTCGCGGCGCGCGGCGTTGCGGTCCTCTTCATCACGCACCGGCTGGACGAGGTCCTGGCGGTAGCCGATCGCGTCACGGTGCTCCGCGACGGCGAGATCGTCGGCCAGCTCGATCCCAAATCGACATCGGTGGTGCGCATCGCCGAGCTGATGGTGGGACGCCCGGCGTCCGTCCGGGCGGGGCGTCGCGCGTTCGACGCCGCGGCGGAGATCGCGCTCTCGATCGAAGGGCTGAGCGTTGACATGCCGGGCGAGCCGGTGCGGGACGTTTCGATCTCGGTCAAGCGCGGCGAGATCCTCGGGCATCGGCGGGCTCGCGGGCCAGGGCAAGATCGGAATCGCGAACGGAATCATGGGGCTGTATCGCGCTTCGGGAAGGGTGCTCTTGAACGGCGAGCCCTATGCGCTGAATGAGCCTCGACGCGCGCTCGAACGCGGCCTCGCGTTCGTGTCGGAGGACCGTCGCGGCGTGGGGCTCCTGGGCGACGAGAGCGTGGAGCTCAACATGGCGCTCTCCGCGCTCGAGGCGCAGGGGCGGTTCCTGCGCCCATTTCCCATCCCCGCGCTCCGGCTGCTCGATCAGGGTTCGCTCCGGCGCCACGCGCTCGAGATGATCCGCCAACTCGACGTGCGCACGACCGGGCCGACGCAGCAGGTACGGCGGCTCTCCGGCGGGAACCAGCAGAAGGTCTGCCTGGCGCGCGCGATGACGCTCCAGCCCAAGCTTTTGTTCGTGTCCGAGCCCACGCGCGGGATCGACGTCGGCGCGAAGGAGCGCGTGCTCGAGATCCTGGCCGCGCTGAACCGCGACCAGGGCGTCACGCTGGTCGTGACCTCGTCGGAGCTGGCCGAGCTGCGCGCGATCTGCGACCGGATCGCGATCGTCTACCGCGGCCGGATCGAGACGATCCTCCCGCCCGACGCGCCCGACGCCACGTTCGGCCTCGCCATGGCGGGCGAGACGGCGGCCGCGTGACGAGGCTCCGGCACCGCCAAGCGTGCGTCATCGAGGTGGCGCCATGATCGACCGCGTCCGCGGGGCCATACGCGAGATCGGCCTACCCCGCCTTCTCATCGCGCTCTTCCTCGCCGCGCTCTTCGCGGTCGCGTTCGCGACGCACATGGACATCCGGATGCTCCTCACCGACTGCATCACGCGCGTCGCCCGGAACGGAATCCTCGTCCTCGCGCTTCTGCCCGCGATTCAGGGCGGGCTCGGCCTCAACTTCGGGCTCCCGATCGGGATCATCTGCGGGCTCATCGGCTGCGTGGTGTCGCTGAACGCGGGCTTCAGCGGCATGGAGGGCCTCGGGCTCGCCACCGCGATCGGCCTTGTCCTCGCGGTGCCAGCCGGCGCGGCCTACGGCTGGCTTCTCAACCGGACGCGCGGCCAGGAAATGATGGTCGGAACCTACCTTGGATTCGCGATCGTCTCGGGGATGTCGATCTTCTGGCTTCTGGCCCCGTTCAAGAATCCCACGTTGGTCTGGGCGATTGGCGGGAAGGGACTACGCACCACGCTGGCGCTGACCGGGATCTACGACAAGATCATCGACCGGTGGCTCGCGTTTAGCGTGGCGGGGGTTACGATCCCGACCGGCGCGCTCCTGCTTCTGGGCGGGCTCTGCTTCCTCGTCTGGCTCTTCTTCCGGACGCAGATGGGGATCTCGATCGCCGCGGCCCGCTCCAATCCGCGATTTGCTCTTGCGGCGGGGATCTCGGACGAACGGACCCGCATCCAGGCGGCCGTGCTCACCACGGTGCTCGGCGCGGTCGGCATCGTCGTCTACTCGCAGTCCTTCGGCTTCGTGCAGCTCTACACGGCGCCGCTCCTGATGGCGTTCCCCGCGATCGCGTGCATCCTGATCGGCGGCGCCACCGTGACGCGCGCCACCATCGGAAACGTCATCATCGGGACGTTCCTCTTCCAGTCGATCCTGACCACGGCCCTGCCGGTCACGAGCCAGGTCATCGAAGGGGACATCAGCGAGACGGCGCGGCTCATCATCCAGAACGGGATGATCCTCTACGCCCTCACGCGGGTGAGCAAGAACACGTGAAACACGCGCCCGCGGAAATCAAGGCAGAGGGCTCGCGATCGAAGATCGGCCGCTGGCTCCTTCGGCATTCGGTCCCGATTCTCTTCGCGATTCTCTGCATTGCCGGGATCTGGGTCGCGAAATTGACGCCGTCGTTTCTCCTCGGCGAGATGTTGCTCCGCGTGGGCAGAAACTCCGTCCTCGTCCTGGCCCTCCTCATCCCGATTCTCGCGGGACTGGGTCTCAATTTCGGAATCGTGATCGGCGCCATGGCCGGCCAGGCGGCGGCGATCTTCGTGGTCGCCTTGGGCGTCGGTGGCATCGGCGGATTTGGGCTCGCCTGGCTTCTCGCCACGCCCATCGCCATCGTCCTCGGGATCGCGACGGGAACGCTCTTCAACAAGGCAAAGGGCCGCGAGATGGTCTCGGGGCTCATTGCCGGGCTTCTTCGCGAACGGGATCTACCAGCTCCTATTCCTGTTCGCGCTCGGATCGCTGATTCCATTCCACAACGCCGCGATGGTTCTCCCCCAAGGCTACGGCCTTCGGAACACGGTCGATCTGTCGAGCATTCAGTACGCGATCGACGATCTGATCGCGGTGAATCTGCCGGTCGAGGGCCGCATGCTCCGGGTCCCCGTCGCTACCTACGCCGTGGTCGCGGGGTTTTGCGCGTTCACGCTCTTCTTTCTTCGCACCCGGCTCGGCCAGCAGCTCAAGGCGATGGGGCAGGACGATCACGTCGCCGCGATCGCGGGGATTCCCGTGGAACGCAATCGCGTGATCGCGACGGTCCTTTCGACCGTGTTCGCGTCGTGGGGCCAGCTGCTGTTCCTACAGAACATCGGCACGCTGAACACCTACAACTCCCACGAGCAGGTCGGAATGTTCGCGATCGCGGCGCTGCTGGTTTCCGGCGCGACCGTGTCGCGCGCCACCGTGGGGCAGGCGCTTCTGGGGACGGTGCTGTTCCACACGCTGTTCGTGGTCTCGCCGTTGGCCGGCAAGGCGTTGGCCGGGGACGCGCAGATCGGCGAGTACTTCCGTGTGTTTGTGGCCTACGCGGTGATCACGGTCGCGCTCGTGCTCCACGCGTGGCAGGCCGCGGCGAAGGCGCGGGTGAGGGCACTCGAGTGAAGACGCGTACTGCGCGTTGGCCTCTGGATCACAGCCGTGTCTTGGCCCAGCGATCGTGTCCGCGGAACGCCCGAAAGCATCCCAGGGAGCCAGATTGGTCCCAGCTTCCGGCCGACCTGCGCGTCGCTGTCCATAGAACTACGAAAGACGTTCCTCCCTACCCCGAACTCGATGATCGTCTATTGGACGTGAGGAACTGGCCGCCGACGCGAGGTGGTCGACGGAACGCCATACACGAAGCGGGTAACGAAGTACTCGGAAGGGATACTGCGCTCAGTACGTCTGCGATCCCTCAGGAACGCATTTGGATCGTGAGCGGCCCGTCCTATTGCTGGCGCAACGACAGCACCCTGTATCAGCGGTCCTATTCGGCGCACGGTCGGACCGAGACTTGGTATTACTCGCGGCGCGGCGACCTCTGCCAGTATCGTCGTGGTGACATCAGGCCGCGCCGATTGATTACTCGGAACTGTACGCGCCGGGAGGCGCGTTGGTCGGCCTCGAGGCTCCTGCCCGGAACCAAGCGCTTCTGGAAAGGCGTCGCGGTGGAACGGGGTGAGTATGAACGCCTAAAAGCGGAATTCTACGACTCGTGGGCAGACCATCGACAGCAGCTTCGCGCATCGCGGGAAGTAAGCCGCACAGTTCCAGATGGCGGGCCAACCCACCATAGACAAGCCGGAGAAGGCTGACTGGTCCAGGATTCCCGCAGAGCATCGAGCCCTGATGCACATGACCGTGAAGTCGCTGCCTCCCTTCCCCGTGGACCCCGACAGCTTCCTCGATATCCATCGTTGGCCGAGGCGAATTAGGTTTGAAGGAAGGGATCTTGATTTGGAGTACTTCCAGTCGCGTTACGACGTGGCCGAAATGTCGACTCGCTCGCTCTCGGAGATCGATTCCGGATGGAGCTACGGAGCTCACTACGACCGGAAATTGCGAGATGGAAAGCGAGAAAGGCTCGTGGGACCGTACTATGAATGGTATCCGGATGGCTCAATCCTCGGCCGATCCTACGTCACCTCCTCTTCACACCAGAGCCGGTACTACGATCGGGAGGGCAATCTTCGAGTCTTTGACTTTGGGATTAGGGGCTCCGGCTGTTCACCGGCCAAATCCAGCCACGAGTTGTTCGATGCGGAGGGATTCTTGGTTGGATGCTCGATGTTCCGAATCAAGAAGTACTACTGGAGAGGATCCGAAGTCGATGCAAACGGAGTACATTCGCCTGCAGGGGATCTTCAACAAGTGGTAGCGTGGCCGCGCCTACACCGCGGCCGGCCTTCGCGACTCTTCCACCAACTTTCGAAGCCGTTCCGCGCGCTCGGCCGTAAGCGCACCCGCTATCATCCGCCATTCCCAGTTCCCTTCCGGCTCGGACGGCGTGTTCATGCGGGCTTCGCTCCCGAGACCTAAAACATCCTGCATCGGGACGATCGCGGTGCGTGCCGGCGATTCCAGTGCGCAGCGGATCATCTCCCACTCGATATCGGTCCCGTCGCCGTCCACGGTGTCCAGGACCCGCGCGCGATCCTCATCGCCGAGCGATTCAAACCACCCGCGGGACGTGTCGTTGTCGTGGGTCCCTGTGTAGACCACCGAGTTCTCGACGTGCTGGGACGGGTGGTGCGTGCTGCGCGGATCGGCGAGCCCGAACTGGAGCACCCGCATTCCCGGAAATCCGGTGGCGCGAAGCAGCTCCCGTACCGAGTCGTCCACGATTCCTAAATCCTCCGCCACGATCGGAAGGTTCCCGAGCGCGCCGCGCATTGCGTCAAAGAGTTTCATTCCCGGCCCGGTGACCCAGCGTCCCTTGAACGCGGTCTCGGCCCCCGCCGGCACCGCCCAGTAGGCCGCGAAGGCTCGGAAGTGATCGAGCCGCACTCGGTCGAACGATTGGAGCGCGGCACCAATTCTCGCAATCCACCACGCGAAGCCTTCCGCCTCCATCCGGTCCCAGCGGTAAAGCGGATTCCCCCAGAGCTGCCCCGTGTCGCTGAAGTAGTCGGGAGGGACGCCCGCGACTTCCTCGGGCTGTCCGTTCGAGCCCAGCGTGAAGAGATCCTGCCGGGCCCAAACCTCCGCGGAATCGAGCGCGGGGTAGATCGGCATGTCGCCGAGAATCTCGATCCCTCGATCGCGCGCCGCGCGGTGGAGGCGCCTCCACTGTCCGTGCAGCACCCACTGAACGAACGCGTAGTAGTCGCGGTCGACGACCACGGTGCGCTCGGCCGCCTCCATGGCGGCCGGGACGCGGCGAGCCACGGGCGCGTACCACTTCTCCCACGAGCTCCAGTCCTGGCGCTCCTTGATCGCGGCGTAGAGCGTCCAATCCGAAAGCCACGCGGCCCGCTCGGGAGCCTCAACGAACGCGCGGAGGTCATCCCGGGCGGCCCGCGCCGTGGCGTCATCGCCGTTTCGCACCTCGTGCCACGCGGAGCGCAGCATGCGCTCCTTCCACAGCCGCACCCGCTCGTAGTCGACCGGGCCTTCCGGGTATTCCGGGACCTCGGCGAGCGTTTCCTCGCCCAAAAGGTCCGCCTCCATCATCCACTCGTACGACACGAGGAGCGGATTCGCGGCGAAAACCGAGAGCGCGCTGTAGGGCGAGTTCCCGAGCCCGGTCGGGCCCAGGGGCAATACCTGCCAGACGGAGACTCCGGCGGTGGCGGCCCAGTCCAGGAACCGGACGGCGCCCGGGCCGATGTCCCCGATGCCATAGGGACCCGGGAGCGAACTGGGGTGGAGCAGGATACCGGCGCGCCGACTCATGGGGCCGGGAGTCTAGCGCCGAAGGGCCAAGCTGTGGCACTCTTTCGCCGAATGCAACCAATGCCCCGCCCCTTCGAACGACTCCCCGAGCTGGCCCAAAATCTCTGGTGGTCGTGGCACTCCGAGGCCCGCGACCTCTTTCGCGGGCTCGACGAGACCCTCTGGCGCGAAACCCGTCACAATCCGGTCCGGCTGCTGCAAGAGATCGCCCCCGAGCGGCTGGCGCGGGCGGCCGCCCAGCCCGAGATGCAGCGTCGCGCCGCGGCGGTCCTCAAGGCCTTCGACGCTGCGACCCGCGGCGGCGACACCTGGTGGCGCGAGCACCATGCGGATCTTCCCGGATTTCAGCTCGCGTTCTTCTCCGCCGAATACGGCCTCCACAATTCGCTGCCCCTTTACGCGGGCGGGCTCGGCGTTCTCGCGGGCGACATCACGAAGGAGGCGAGCGACCTTGGAATCCCGCTCGTCGGCGTCGGCTTCATGTATCCGCAGGGCTACTTCCGCCAGCACGTGAACGCCGAGGGGCGGCAGGAAGAGGTCTACGAGCAGATCGATCGCGAGCGCGTTCCCGTGGCGCTGGCCAAAGCGCCCGACGGGACGCCGATCCGGATCGCGCTCGCCCTCCCCGACCGGATGCTCCACGTCGCGGCGTGGCAGGTACGGATCGGCCGAAGCGTTCTCTATCTACTCGACTCGGATCTGGACGGAAACGCGCCCTGGGACCGAGAGCTGACCGGGCGGCTCTACGGCGGCGATCAGAGCGCGCGGCTTCTGCAAGAAATCATTCTCGGGATCGGCGGCGTGCGCGTGTTGCGCGCGCTCGGCATCCACCCGACGGTCTGGCACGGGAACGAAGGCCACACGGCGCTCATGATGGTCGAGCGGGTGCGTGAGTTCGTGGCGGCGGGCGCGGAATTCGACCGCGCGGTGGAAGAAGTGCGCGCCTCCACGATCTTCACCACCCACACGCCGGTGGCCGCGGGACACGACGCATTCCCGTTCCCGCTCGTGGAAACCTACATCGAGCGGCTGGGGGACTACGGCACACGGGTCGACTCGCACCGCGAGAAGCTCTACAGCATGGCCACGCACCCCGCGGCGTGGGGCCCCGCGTTCAACATGACGGCGCTGGCGCTTCGGCTGAGCGGGCGCGTGAACGGCGTGAGTCGAAGGCACGGCGAGGTCTCGCGCGCGATGTGGCGCGATCTCTGGCCCGGGCTCCCCGAGGCGGAAGTGCCGATCGTCTCGATCACGAACGGCGTGCACGTGCCTACCTGGATCTCGGGCGAGATGGACCGCCTCTACCAGTCCACCCTGTCGCCCGACTGGCTGGCCCGCCACGACGACCCGAACCTCTGGGACGGCGTGGCCGCGATCCCCGACGAAACGCTCTGGGAGGTAAGGCGGACGCACAAGGCCGCCTTGATCCACTTCCTCCGCGACCGAACCCGGCATCGCTGGGCTACGAATCACGTCGATCCGGGCCAGGCGGTCGCGTTCGGATCGCTCCTCGATCCCGGCGCCCTCACGATCGGCTTCGCGCGGCGGTTCGCCACCTACAAGCGCGCGGCGCTCATCCTCCGAGATCCGGCGCGGCTCCACGCGATCCTCACCGATCCGCGGAAGCCGGTTCAGATCATCTTCGCCGGCAAGGCGCACCCGGCCGACGAGCATGGGAAGGAAGTGCTCCAGGCGGTCTACCGCGCCGCGCGGGATCCGGCGGCCGCGGGCCGCATCGCGTTTCTCGAGGACTACGACATGCACGCGGCCCACTGGCTCACCCAGGGAGTAGACCTCTGGCTCAACAACCCCCGCGCGCCGCAGGAAGCGTCCGGAACCAGCGGAATGAAGGCGGCGATGAACGGCGTGCCGAGCGCGAGCGTGCTGGACGGATGGTGGGCGGAGGCGTACGACGGCACAAACGGCTGGGCCCTGGAACAACCGCCCGAGGCGCACGACGCGGGCGACGCCGACGCCAAGGACGCCGACGCGCTCTACCGGCTTCTCGCGGAGACGATCGTACCGCTCTTCTACGACCGCGACGCGCGCGACATCCCGGTTGCGTGGCTGAAGGTCGCGCGGCAAGCCATCCGCACGGTGACGCCCGCGTACTCCGCGCGCCGCATGATGAAGGAGTACGTCGCGTCGATGTACGTCCCAGCCGCCCGCGACGCGGCGGCCCGCGCCCGCGCGTAGCGCTCCATGCCCTTCTCCGTCGAATGGACCGATCTCCTCACGATCGGGCTCCTCGTCCTCCTCGAGGCGGCGCTCAGCGCGGACAACGCGCTGGTGCTGGCGGTGCTGGTCCTTCCGCTTCCGCCCGCGCAGCAGAAACGCGCGCTCCGCTACGGGGTGGCCGGCGCGCTCGGCTTCCGGGTCATCGCGACGCTCTTCGCGACCTACGTGATCCACTGGGAGTGGGTGAAGCTGATCGGCGCGGCCTACCTTCTCTACCTCCCGATCAAGCATTTCTGGGGACGGCCGGATGAGTCCGGGTCGAACGCGCTCAAGCCGGTCGCAACGTTTCTCGGGCTCAGCGCGTTCTGGAGCACGGTCGTCCGCGTGGAGATGACGGACATCGTGTTCGCGATCGACTCGATTCTGGTCGCGGTCGCGATGTCGCGGAAAGTCTGGGTTATCATCACCGGAGGCTTTCCTGGGGATCATCGCGATGCGGCTCCTGATCGGGCAACTCCTGGGCCTCGTCCGGAGATTTCCGTCGATCGTCGAGGGCGCGTACGTCATCGTCGCCTGGGTGGGCGTGAAGCTTCTGATCGAATACGCCCACGGCATCCATCTCATCGATTGGGAGATCCCTCGATGGGTCTCCATCACCGTGATGCTCGTGCTGTTGGGGTTGAGCGCGGTCTACGCGCGACAGAGGGGGCGGCTCGGAGTCAAGAAGGCCGCCGGAAAGGCACAGGACCTGGTCGAATGAGGAACCTATCGAGGGCGGTCCCGATCGCCGTGGCATTGCTTGTTCTCGTCCTCGCGCCACTGCGTTCGGCCGCGTACGAGGGCCTCCCGCGCTATTCCGAGGACGCGGACATTCTCGCGACCACGCCGTCGACCGACGACGGCGCGATCGGCGCGATGTTCAATCCGGCCCAGTGGGGCGTCCTCGAGAAGCCCGAGCTTTCATTCTTCTGGTCGGACCAGAACGTGCGGAAGAACCACATGGACAACTGGGGCCTCACCATGGGCCAGGGAATGGGATTCTCGATCCGCCGCCACGATGCCTACGGCGCGAACGGCCCCCAGGACGTCACCGACTACCAGATCGGCTTCGGCGGCGGCTCGGGCGACCACTACGGCGGATTCGCCTTTGGGTTCGCGGGCGAGGGCAAGGGAGCGTTCGGCCGCGAGAGCTACATCTCGTGCGGCGACATCGCGCGTCCGGCGCGCTGGCTCTCGATCGGCACCGTGGGCCGCGCGGCGTTCCAGGGCGGCGACGCGGACGTGTCCGCCGACGTGGGCATCCGCCCGCTCGGCGATCCGCGCGTGACGATCTTCGGCGACTATTCGCTCCAGCGCGGGCAGCGGCTGGATGACGGCCCCGTGACGGGAGGCATCGAGGTGCGTCCGATCCCGGGCCTTCAGGCCGCGATCCGCTACGGAAACGACGACCGCTTCCAGCTCACGTTCGGCGTCACGCTCCAGCGGAGCGGGTTCCGCGCCACGCCGCATTACGACGACAACGGCAACCGGGGCGCGACGAGCTACGCCGTCCGCATGAACCCGGCGATCCGCGGCATCGACCTCGACGCCCGGCGGAACCGCGGGCGGCGCTTCCTCTCCATGGACCTGAAGGGCACGGTGACCTACCAGGCCTACCGCTACGGGGATACGGGCTCCCTCCCGCTCCGGTCGCTGACCGAGCGGATCCAGTTCGCGGCCGACGACCCGACGGTGGGGGGCGTGGTCCTCAACCTCTCGGGCCTCGAGGGCAACATCGCGATGATGTGGGAGCTTCGGGAGAAACTCCGGGCGCTCCAGGCGCGTGGTAAGAAGGTGGTCGTATACGCCGACAACCTGAGCGCCGGCGGGCTACTACCTGGCGTCGGTCGCCGACCGGATCGTCATGGATCCGCGGGGCTACGTGATCATCCCGGGAGTCCAGGCGTCCCGCACGTACATGAAGGGTCTCTTGGAGAAGCTCGGCCTCGGTTTCGACGAGTGGCGTTATTACAAGTACAAGTCGGCGATGGAGACCTTCTCGCGCGAGAACATGTCCGACGCGGACCGGGAGCAGTTCCAGGCCATGGTCGACGCGGCATGGGAAGAGGTGGCGACCGGCATCGTCGCCACCGGCCGCATGACCCGCGCGCAATTCGACAAGGTGGTGAACGAGGAGCCGTTCCTGAGCGCCGACCGGCTCCTCGAGCTGAAGTGGATCGACCGGGTGGGCCGCCAGGCGGAGCTGAAGGACGAAGTCCAGAAGGTGACGGGCCGGCGCACGCCGACCAACTCCTACCCGGTCCTTTCGTCTCACCGCTGGATGCCCGACGAAACGTGGGGGCCAAGGCCCACGATCGCCCTCGTCTACCAGATCGGGCCCTGCGCCATGGACGAAGGAATCAAGGCGAGGGAGAGCACCAAGGCCATCAAGAAGCTCCGCGAGAATCGGGATGTGAAGGCGGTCGTGATGCGCGCCGACTCACCCGGCGGCGATCCGCTCGCGTCGGACCTCGTGGCCGACGAGCTGCGCGCGCTCAAGCGGGTGCATAAGCCGATCCTCGTGAGCCAGGGACGCGTCGCCGGGAGCGGCGGCTACTGGATCAGCATGGACGCGGACACGCTCATGGCCACGCCCTTCACCGTCACCGCCTCGATCGGCGTGATCGGCGGCTGGGTGTGGGACAAGGGATTCGGGAAGAAGACGGGTTTCTCCGCGGATCACGTTCAGGTGGGAAAGAGCGCGGACCTGCTCGGCGGGTTGAGGCTTCCCTTCCTCGGCGTCGCGATCCCGGAGCGAAATCTCGACGACGCGGAGCGAAAGCAGATCCAGACGCGGTTCGCCGAGCTCTACGACGACTTCACGAAGAAGGTGGCGACGGCGCGCAGACCTCCCCGTGGCGCGCGTGCGCGAGCTGGGCGAGGGGCGGGTCTACCTCGGCCGCCCGGGCGTTGAAAACCACCTGGTCGACCGGATCGCCACGATGGACGAGACCATCGACGCGGCGAAGCGCGGCGGCCGGAATCCGGCCGGGCCAGAAGGTGCGGATCGTCGAATACCCCAAGCCCGGGCTCTTCAAGATTCCCGGAATGCTCCAGGGCGTCGCGACGCCCGTGGCCGGCCGGCTCGGCTTCGGTTTCGGGCCGGACATGGTCGCCACCGCGCCGCCTTTGAGCTACGAGGCGCGCGTGCTGCAGGAACTCCTCGACTCGCCCGGACGGCCGCTTCTTCTCATGCCCGGCGAGATGCTCCCCATGGAGACCGAATCGGTCCACTAAGACCATGAGCGCCGTGGGCAACACGCCGATCACGCTGATCTACCTGCTGGTCGGCGCGCTTGTCATTCTGCTCGGCATCATCATCCTGAGAGAAGCGCCCCGCGAGCGCGCAAACCGCGCGACGGCGTTCATGCTCTTCTCGGGCGGCGTCGGCTCGATCCTGGGCGCGATCGGCTTCGTGCTGAACAGCATGGGGCCGAACAAGGCGGGCGCGAACGACCTGCTCCGCTCGTTCAACTATCTCTGGGAATTCTTCTTCCCCTCGCTCCTCTACTTCGCGTGCGTCTATCCGACGCTGAATCGCTTCTACAAGCGCATCCCATTTGCCTCGCTCTTGATCTTCGCGCCGCACTTTTTCCACCTGATGTTGATGATTCTCCAGACCCAGGGGGCGTGGTGGGGCCAGGTGGCCGCGAACATCGCCAAGCAGCCTCTGGGAGCGAAGGTGGTCGAGTACGGACGCCTCCCCGTCGGATTGGTGTTCGGCTTCCACCAGATCCTCTTCTCGCTGGTCAACCTCTTCTACATCGCGGCGGCGCTCACCATCCTCTGGATCAGCTTCCGCCAGAGCGACAATCCGCGCATCCGGAGGCAGGTGGGCACGATCCTCGTCGGCCTCGCGTCCTGTGCCATCATCTACGCGGTCGCGGTGCCGCTCTCGACCCTCTTCAATATCACCTGGCAGCCCCTCTGGCGCTCCACGCTCATCGTGATAGCGCTCATGTGCGGCTCCGGCGCCATCGCGTACTCGATGGTCCGCTACCGGTTCCTCGACGCCAACGTCATCGCGAGAAAGTCGATCCTCTACGTGGTGACCTCCGTCTTCCTGTTCGGCGTCTACGTGCTCATCGTCAGAAGACTGGACGCGCTCCTCGAAACGGTGGCGGGCGTGGACACCACCGTCTTCCAGACCGTATTCCTCATGCTCGCGCTGGTCCTGTTCCAGCCCGTGTTCTCGTGGCTCGAGGAGACGCTCGACCGCTATCTCCTCCGCGACCGGGGCGATATCAGAACGATCATGCGGCGGGTGAGCGGCGAGGTCTTGACCGTTCTCGACCTGAACACGCTCGCGGAAAAACTCCTGAGCTCGCTCCGGGAAGGCGTCCCCGCGCGGACGACGGTTCTTCTCGTGACTCCCGAACGCCGCAAGGCGGCGGCCTGGGGATTTGGTGGCGGCGTCGATCTCGCGGCGATCGAAGCGATGCCGCGCGACTCGCTCCTCCGCTTCTTCGAGGGAAGCGAGATCGTCCGCCGGGAGGAGGTCCTTCCGCTTGCGCGGGACCGCGGCGAGCAGGACGCGCTGGCGCCCCTCCTCGTGACGGAGCCGTACCTGGTCCTGCCGCTCCGGTACGACGGGCACTTTCTGGGCCTGATCGCGCTCGGGCGAAAGATCACCGAGCGGCGCTACACCGCCGCGGAGGTCTCGCTCCTCCAGACGCTCGCCAATCAGACGAGCGTCGCCGTCACGAACTCCTATCTCTACAAGGACAGCCTGGAGAAGACGATCCTCGAGGAGGAACTGGCGGTGGCGCGCCGGATCCAGCGGCAGTTCCTGCCCAACCGGCTCCCGAGCACGTCCGCCTTCGCGATCGCCGGACTGAACTCGCCGAGCAAGGCCGTCGGCGGCGACTACTACGACACCGTGGACATCGGGGGCGGCCACTACCTGGTGGCCATCGCGGACGTCGCCGGCAAGGGAGTGCCCGCGGCCCTCCTCGCATCGATGGTCCAGGCGGCGATCCGCACTCAGGCGCCCGACCGAAAGCCGGTGGGCGAGCTGATGACGCGCCTCAACCGGCTCGTTCACGAGGCGACGCCCGATGACCGCTTCGCGACGTGCGTGCTGGCCGAGGTGGCGGCGAACGGCTTGTCGTTCTCCTTTTCCAACGCCGGCCACAACTACCCGATCCTCCGCTCCGCGAACGGCACGTGCCGGTTCCTGGACGAGGGCGGAATCCCGCTGGGGATCGAGCCGGGTGTGATCTACCAGCAGGGCAAGGCGTCGCTCGAGCGGGGGGACGCGCTGGTCATGTACACGGACGGCATCACGGACGCTCGGAACCGGCTGGGTGAAGATTTCGGCGAGGAGCGGCTCTTCGCTCTCGTGGAACGGCTCCCGGGCCGCTTCACCGCCGAGGAGATGGTGCACGCCATCGCCGACGAGGTGGCCCGGTTCAGCGACGGGGCCGATCAGATGGACGACATCACGCTGCTGGCCCTCAAGACCGACTGAGGACGGAGGTCAAACCCATGCCCGACCGTTGGGCCATTCTGGTACAGTAGCCTCATGGGCGCCGCCCCAACCAATCCACCCCACGGCTCGGGCGACACCACCCGCCTCACGATCGGGAGCCGCCTCGAGGAGTTGTCCGAGGTGTACGCCGCGATCGAGGCGCTCGCGAAGCGTTTACCAATTGGACGATGAAACGGTGAACGCGCTCCAGATCGCGGTCATCGAGGCGGGCACCAACGCCATCCAGCACGGGAACGCGTTCGCCGAGGACAAGTCGGTGACGTTCGATTTCACGGTGGATCCCAAGGACATCCGGGTGCGCGTGGACGATTTTGGGGAGGGTTTCGATCCGTCGAAGGTGGGAAATCCGACCGATGATTCAAATCTCTTGAGCCCGCACGGCCGCGGGCTCTATCTCATGCGCTCGCTGATGGACGAGGTGACGTTCCGCACTCGAGACGACCACGGGACCACGGTCGTCCTCCGCAAGACCCGCGCGTGAGCGGTTCCGCCTGAGAGGCGTTTCCGCCTAGGAGCCGTTTCCCGCCCGGACCGACCGCGGGCGCATGTGCTCCAGCGTCCGTTTGACCGCCGGATAGATCTGCTCGAAGGCCGCGACCACCCGCGGATCGAAGTGCGTGCCCGCGTTCCGCCGCAGCTCGACCAGCGCGTCCTCTTCGGGGAGCGCGTTTCGGTAGGGACGGTTCGAGGTCATCGCGTCGAACGCGTCGGCCACCGCCATGATCCTCGCCTCGATCGGAATCGCCTCGCCGGCGAGACCGTCCGGATACCCGGTCCCGTCGTAGTGCTCGTGATGGGAACGCACGCCCGGAAGAAGCGGTCGTAGGAGCGCGATCGGTCGCAGGATGCTCTCCCCGATCAGGGGATGCATGTCCATTTTCTCCCGCTCCATGCTGTTCAACGGGTGCTGCTTCGTCAGAATGCTCTCGTCGACCGCGATCTTCCCGATGTCGTGGACCAGAGCACGACCGGTGGATCACGTCGAGGGTCTTGGGCGGAAGTCCCAGCTCCCTGCCGATCGCCTCGGAATAGGCGGCCACGCGCACCGAGTGACCCTCGGTGGCGGCGTCCTTCGCTTCCAAGGCCATCGTGAGCGACACGATCACGCTCATGAAGAGCTCTTCCAGGTGCGCGCGGTGGCTGTCCTCGCGTTCCGCCACGCCGGCCAGCGTCGCGAGACCGCGCAGCGCCGCGATGTGCTCCGCGCGAAACGGGAGCGGCTTCGAATGATTCACAAGCAGCGCCCCGATCATCTCACCCTGCACGCGGATCGGGGCCAGGGCGCCCCAGGTCATCCCCGCGGCGAAGAGGAACTCGCGCGCCCACGGCGTCCTTTGCTTGCTTTGAAACAGGGTCACCGAATCGCGCGCCAGAAGGCCGTCCAGAAGCTCGACCCCGCCGCCCGAAAGGACGAAGTGGCTCCACTCGGAGAGCACGCCCTTCGACCACCTTGAAGACGTACTCGCCTTCGCGGTTCCGAACGAGGATCGCGATGCCGTCGGGATTGAGGATGCGGCGCGCGCCCTCCATCACCTGGGCGAGCGAAGTGTTTCCCGCTTCGAAGGGGACGAGCGACCGGGCGACGTGGTTGAGCCCGGTCAGAAGCGCGAGCGCGCCCGGAAGGGTTTCCGGAGCGGGGGTGATGACGTTGGATTGGCTGGATGCTCTGGTCTTGGTTGTCATCGCCTCGTTCCGGAGTCAGGCCCGGAGCCCTGCTCCAGGGAGAGGATTCCGTTCCATTCGATTCGATCTCAAGGGGTCCCCTCCTTGTTCCCCCGTTGAGTGATCTATCGGTTTTCGGAAATGAATGTTTAGGTCAGAGCGTCAACCGACGGCGGGAATGAAGCGCGCGAGGAACGAAACGAAGCGCGGAAACACATTCGTGACGAGCGAGAGACCGAAGACAATCAAAATTGCACCGCTCACTACCTCGATCGTGCGAAGTGAACGACGCAGACGGCTCGATGCGGCCAGGAACGAGTTCATCCCGAGGGACGCGAGGAGAAACGGGACGCCCAGGCCCAGCGAATAGACGCTCAGGAGCAGGATCCCCGAGCCCACCGTATCGGCGGTGCTCGCGTAGAGAAGGATCGAGCCGAGGATCGGCCCGATGCACGGAGTCCATCCCGCGGCGAACGTCACGCCCACGAGGACCGAGCCGAACACGCCCCAAGGTTTCCCGCTCCACTGGAATTTCCGCTGCCGACTCAGGAACGGGATCGGGATGATCCCGGTCAGGTAGACCCCGAAGAAGATGATGAGGACGCCGCCCACGATGCGCAGCGTGTCCTGGTGCTCGCGGAGGAACTGTCCCGTGGCGGTGGCCGTGGCGCCCAGCGCCACGAAGACGATGGAGAAGCCGACGATGAACGCGAGCGAATGGATGAGGGTGAGCCGGCGCACCCGCGGGCCCTGGTCCTTGGCGGTCAGCTCGTCGAACGAGAGACCCGTGACGAAGGTGATGTACGAGGGCACGAGCGGGAGGACGCAGGGGGAGACGAAGGATGCGACCCCCGCCAGGAACGCTCCGATGAGGGAGACCTGGTTGACGTGCGCGTCGAACATGGGGGCGGGCGCGGGCCGCCTAGTTCGCGGCGAGAAGCGGCTGGATCGCGGCCTCGAACACTTCGGGGTCGGTGTAGCCCAGGAACTTCTTCACGATCGTTCCCTGCTTGTCGACGACGAACGTCGTGGGGATGCCCGTGATCCCGCCGTAGTCCTTGGCGGTCTCCGAGCTGGCGATGAGCATCGTGTAGTTGATCTGGTGCTCGTCGGCGAAGGGCTTCACGTCGTTCGCGCCGCCCTCATCCACCGAGAGTCCGACGATCTCGAGGCCCTGGCTCTTGTACTTGTCCTGAAGCGCCACGAGATGGGGAATCTCCGCCTTGCAGGGCGGGCACCAGGTGGCCCAGAAG
Organism: Candidatus Eiseniibacteriota bacterium; assembly: GCA_963740415.1. Lineage (GTDB taxonomy): Bacteria > Eisenbacteria > RBG-16-71-46 > SZUA-252 > SZUA-252 > WS-9. Next base: position 176,761 of record CAVUEC010000013.1, on the reverse strand, counting down.
TCGAGGATCACCACCTTGCCGAGAAAGTCGGTGTTCTTGACGACCTTCCCCTCGAGGTCGGCGAGCGCGTACGACGGGGCCGCGGTCCCGACGGCACCGGGGGTGCCGCCATGGCCCTTGGTCGCCCGGAGCCCGTCGTCCGAGGCGCCGCCGTGCTCCCCCGGGCCGCGTTTGCCGCAGCCCGAGGCGAGCACGAGCGCCACCGCGAAAGCGGCGACGAGCGATCTAGAGAATCGGATAGTACGTCATTGAGTTCATAGTCGGTGACCCATGTCCGGTAATTGTCCCACTCGATCCGCTTGTTCTCCAGGAATTTCGTGTAGACGTGGTCTCCGAGGGTGTCCTTGACCAGCTTCGACTTCGAGGTCAGCTCGAGCGCCTCGAACAGGCTGCCGGGGAGGCTCTCGATGTCGTGCTCCTTCCGCTCCTTCGCGTCCATCTCGTAGATGTCGTCCTCGACCGACGCGCGAAGCGTGTAGCCGGCGTCGATCCCCTTGAGCCCGGCGGCCAGGCAGACCGAAAAGGCCAGGTAGGGATTGCAGGCCGGATCCGGGCACCGAAGCTCGATCCGGGTGGCCTTCTCCTTCCCGGGCTTGTACATCGGTACCCGGACGAGGGCCGAACGGTTCCTTTGGCCCCAGGCGATGTAGACGGGAGCCTCGAACCCGGGCACCAGGCGCTTGTACGAATTCACCCACTGGTTCGTGATCGACGCGATCTCCCGCATGTGGGTGAGAAGCCCGGCGAGATAGGCGCGGCCGTTCTTGGAGAGGTGGTGCTTGTCCTTGGCGTCGAAGAAGACGTTCTTCCCGGCCTTGAAGAGCGACTGATGGACGTGCATCCCGCTTCCGTTCTGGCCGTGGACCGGCTTGGGCATGAAGGTCGCGTAGTACCCGCTCTGCCGCGCGATCTCCTTGACGACGTACCGGTAGGTGATCGTCTGGTCCGCCATCTTGAGGGCCTCGGCGTAGCGGAGGTCGATCTCGTGCTGGCTGTGCGCCACCTCGTGGTGGGACGCCTCGACCGAGATCTCCATGGCCTGCAGCGCTTCCACCGTGCGCGAGCGAAGCTCGGTGCCGATGTCGTCCGGCACCTGGTCGAAGTAGCCGGCCGCGTCCAGGAGGGTGCGATCTTTGAGTCCCCGGAAGTAGAAGTACTCGAGCTCGGGGCCCAGGTACGCCGTGTATCCGTCCTTGTCGAGCTTCTTGGTGAGCCGCTTCAGAACGAGGCGCGTGTCACCCGCGTACGGGGAGCCGTCCGGATTGTGAATGTCGCAGATGATCCGGCCCACGTTCTCCCCGTTCACCTTCCACGGCAGGAGCTGGAAGGTGGAGACGTCCGGCATGGCGACGAGATCGCTCTCGTAGATGCGCGCGAAGCCCTCGACCGACGAGCCGTCCACGCCCACACCCTCGGCGAGCGCCACGCCCAACTCGCGCAGCGTGATCGCCACAGCCTTGAGCTGACCCAGGATGTCCACGAACCAGAGGTGGATCATCTCGACCCCGCGCTCCTCGCAGAACTTCACAACGTCTTTGGCGGTCTTCAAGCTTTCCATTCCTGCGGCCTCCCGATGGATGGTGGGTGAAACGTCCCTCTTCGCGCTTCCAATCGCTCGTGCGTTACGCGGGGCTGGCTCCGGCGGCGGGCGATCCGGCCGGGGCAATCGGAAGCTCGAATGAAAACGTCGCCCCCTGGCCCAGCTTGCTTTCGCACCAGATGCGCCCCCCCTGCCTCTCGATCAAGTCCTTGGCGACGGCCAGCCCGTAGCCCGTCGAGGGCTCGCCCCCGGTGGGCTTGGCCGACAGAATGCCTCCTCGCTGGAAGAGCTTCTTCTGCTCTTCGGCGCTGATGCCCGGGCCGCGGTCCGTCACGCTGCAAATCAGCCGGCCCGGCTCCTCGCGCACGTCCAGCGTCACGGTCGTCCCGGGGGGCGAAAACTTCACGGCGTTCGAGACCAGGTTGTCCAGGGTCGCCGCGATGGCCAGCCGATCGCCGATGACGTCGGGCATGGGCCCTTCCGGCATGGCGGTGATCCGGATCTTCTTTCGCGCCGCGATCCGGTCGTAGAAGTAGGACGCCCGCCGGACCAGGTGCGCGAGGTCCACTCGATCGCGCGACAGCCTCGGCCCCGAATCCGCCGCCGTCCCCATCAGCTGGTTCACGGTGTGGTCCATGACGTCGGTGGTCTTGAGGAGCCCCTCCAGCCAGCGATGGACGTCCGGATCCGGATGCCCCAACAAAGACCGGCTGAGCATCTGGAGCGTGCCACTGATGACGGTCAGATAGTTGTGGAGCGCGTGCGCCGCGAACGCGATCGCGCCGCTGTCGAAGATCGGCAGGTGTTCGAGCTCCGCGAGGGCCGTCTCCAATTCGTCTCTCGCCTCCTGGATCGAGGATGCGATCTTGTCCTTCTGGTCTTGAGTCAAGGCTTCCCTCTCCGCGCGCCGCTTAGGGTCGCGCCCGCGCTACCGGCGCAGGATCATTGCCATGCTTGGCTCCGTGTGGAAGCCGAGCCGCTCGTAGAACGCGTGCTTGTCCTTGGTCAGAAGCAGAAAGCTGGTGACCGTGGCCAGGTCCGGATGCTCCAGCACCCGATGGATCATCTGTTTCCCGACGCCTCGCCCCTGATGCGAGGGGCGCACGATGACGTCCCAGATCGACGCGCGGTAGGTCAGGTCCGAAATCACGCGCGTGAAGCCGACCATCTGTTCGCCCTCCCAGGCCGTGATGACGGGGCGAGAGTGCGCCAGGGCCCGGCGGACCTGGTCGAGGTTCCGATCGTGCCCCCACCAGGTGAGGTGGTAGAGCTCGAGGAGCTGAGCTAAGTCCACGCGCGCGGGATCGTCGGTGCATTCGACGGCCGCTGGGCGCGGCGCGGGGCGCTCGGTGGGCATGCGGAACGATAGGCGTCGCCGCGGCGGCGGGTCAAGGAATCTGCGCGGGCCGTAACGAATTGTTAATAGTGATGTTAAGGCCGCGGTCGGACTTCCGCCGCAGAGAAAGCCGCGGTTGATATATCTAGCAGATATATACTCGACCCATGCCCCTTGGCGCCTCCACGCCGTACGCGGTCCTGGGCCTTCTCCGCTTCGGGCCGATGTCGGGATACGACATCCACAAGGAGCTGTCGGAGGAGGCCGCGTTCTTCTGGGGCGAGAGTTACGGGCAGATCTATCCCGCGCTCAGGACCCTGTCCGCGCGGCGCTGGACCAAAGCGCGCCGGTCCACCGCGAAGGGGCGCGGGCGGCGTGTCTACTCCATCACGAGCCGCGGTCGAAGAGCCTTTGACGAGTGGCTCAGCGTCGCCCCTCGCCCGGCGCCGCCGCGAAACGAGCTGCTCCTGAAACTCTTCCTCGCGGACCGCGAGTTCCTGGACGCGCCGGAGACCTGGGTTAGGGATCTCCTCGCTTCGGAGACGGAGCGGCTTCGAATCCTTCGAAGACTCCAAGACCGGCTGCCGCGGGGAGACCATCACCACCCGAATGTGAGATTCTGGGCGATCACGCTGGAATATGTGGAACGCCAGTCCGAGGGGGCTGTGGCATGGTGCCAGAAGACGCTCGCCACGCTGGCCCTCTTGCAGCAGGCGCAGGTTCGACGCCGCGCGGCGGCTCATCGACGGCTTCTGTTCGAATGACGAGGAGACGATGAAGACCTACCGAAAGACGCTCACGTTCAACGTTCCCGCCCGCATGGACTTCGTCCATATCACGCCGGAGGTGCGAGGAGGCGGTGCAGGAGAGCGGAGTGAAGGAGGGCCTCTGCCTGGTCAACGCCATGCATATCACGGCCAGCGTGTTCATCAACGACGACGAGCCGGGGCTCCACGAAGACTACAAGCGCTGGCTCGAGCAGCTCGCTCCGTTCGACCCGAGTCCCAACCGCTACCACCACAACCGGACCGGAGAGGACAACGCGGACGCGCACCACAAGCGCCAGATCATGGGGCGCGAAGTGGTCGTCGCGATCACCAAGGGGAAACTCGATTTCGGGCCCTGGGAGCGGATCTTCTACGGCGAATTCGACGGGCGCCGCGCGAAGCGGGTCCTGATCAAGATCATCGGGGAGTAGCGTGACCGAAGCGGCCGCAGGACCGAAGTAGCCGCGGCGGTTAGCTTGGCCGTGCCGCGACACCGCCGGGCGTTAGAAATCCTCGAGCATCCAGAAATTGCCGTCGACGGTGTTGCTCGTGTAGACAATGTGGCGCCCGTCCGGAGACACCGCCGCGCTGTACATCCACTGCTGCGGCGGGATCAAGGGGACCGTGTTGCCCTTCCCGTCCACTCGCAATAGCTGCCAGGCCCGCGCCTCGTAGCAAACGGCAATCCAACCGCGACCATCGGCGGTCCACGTGAGATCCGCGACGCCGGTCTCCCGGTGGATCCTCATCTCTCGCGTCGCACCTCCCCGGAGGGAACGAACCTGGATACGGGGCAGCGAGTCTTGCGGATCCACGAAGGCGATCGATTCGCCATCGGGCGAGAGGCCCCAGGGACGGGGCGCCGCGCCCGAGACGCGCGCCAGCTCCGGGCCCCTGCCCAGGACGGGATCGAACGACGCGAACACGGTCTGTCCGTGATCGAATTCGCTCAGCACGCAGCGGGTCGCCGGCGGCCGCGCGCATGCGAACGAGGCGGCAGGCTGCACATCGAACACCTCTTCCGGCGGGCCACCCGCGATCGGCGAGCGCATGAGCCGCGCGCTTCGTGTGCCCGCCGGCGTGGCACTCAACTCTCGATCGATGTAGAGGACCCAGGCGCCGTCCGGGCTCACGAACGGAACATCCTGGACCCCGGGACCCGTCGCGACCGGTTCGGCTTCCGTCTCATCGAGACTCTGCTTGAAGATGTCCCCGGTCCCGCTCCGATCGGATGAGAATACTATGGCGTCGCCGCTAGGCAGCCAGTTCGGGTTCATGTCGAATCGATTATCGAAGGTCAGCCGCTTCACGCCTTGGAGCATGGAGTCGCGGCCCGCGACTCGTCCGACGTAGCAGTCGCTCTGGTACGACATGACACCGATACCCAACCGCGTCCCATCGCGCGACACGCCGCTGGGCTCCACCAACGACACGCGCTGCCATTGGGTGATGCGCCGGGGGGCCCCGGACGGAGTCCCCGACCGCGGATCCACTCGCATGGACCAGAGGTTGATATCACCCTGGCTCGGGGGCGGGTCGTTGAGACCGAAGACCACGCGGCCGTCCGGGAGCCAGCACGGTATCGAATACGGGTGGATCCGCTGCGTGGGCGTCGATGCGAACGCCCGGCGGCTGTGTCCCTGCAGATCGCAGGTCTCGATCCACACTTCGTCGCCCTGCGCCCCGCGCGATCCCCGCACATAGGCGAGGCGCCGCCCGCCCGGCGCCCATACGGCCCACGTGGTGATCATCCCCATGGAGTCGCTGGCCACGACGCGGCGCGGGCTTTCGCCGTTGGGCCCGGAAAGCCAGATGTCGTTACCCCATTGACCGGCTCTGACGAAGGCGAGGTGCGACCCGTCTTTGGAGACCGTCGCGAGATGGCCGTTGTCGATCAGGACTCGCGCGCGCCCTCCGAGGATGGGCAGAGCCCATTCGTGTGGTGCGCCCGAGGAATCCGCTCCGCTCAATAGGAGGGCGCTCCCGTCGGGGTACCAATCGACCACCGGAAAGAGTCCTCCACGAAGGTTCACCCCGGGGGGAAGCTCCAAGGGGTGGCTCTCCCCGGAGTCGATCGCGCGCAACGAAACCCCGGGAATCACGCTCCAGTCGACGACGGCCAGTGTTTTCCCGTCCGGGGAGATCGATCCCCAGCCGACAGGATTGTCCGAAGTGTTCGACGTGAGCTGACGCTGCTTGAGCTCCCGCGTTCGCCACGGTTGCTTGAGCGCCAACCAGGTCCCGATCCCCGCGAGCAGGATGACGAGTAGGAGCGCGACGCGCGGAGCCCAGCGCGTTCCGCCCTCGTTCTTCACCGTCGCCGGCGCCCGAAGATCGCTCTGGAGCGCCTCGAGCGCGGCGCGCACCTCTCCCGCGCTGCGGAAACGGCGCGCGGGCTCCTTCTCGAGGCATCGCCCGATCACCGCGCGAAGCCCGGGCGGAACGCGCGCGGGCAACGGCGGTGGCGGATCTTTCAAGATCGCCGCGCTCAACTCGGGTCCCGTCCGCCCGCGAAACGGCAAACCGCCGGAGACCATTTCGTAGAGGAGAATGCCGAGCGACCAGATGTCGCTTCGCGCGTCGGCGGTGCTACCCCGCAAGACCTCCGGAGAGAGATACGGCGGCGTTCCCGCGATGGCGCCCGATTGGGTGAGCGTTTGCGCCTCGGCCGGGTTCGCGTCGCCCGCCGCGGCCGCGCGGCGCGCGAGACCGAAATCGAGCACCTTGGCCCGCCCGTCCTCCGTGATGACGACGTTCGATGACTTGAGGTCGCGGTGGACGACGCCCTGCGCGTGGGCGTGCTCGAGCGCGTCGGCGATCTGCGCGCCGTAGTGAAGCAGCGATTCGAGGGGCATCCCGTCGCGCGGGATGATCTCGCGGAGCGGGCGGCCCCGGACCAGCTCCATGGCGAGGTACGTCTGGCCGTCCGCCTCGCCCACTTCATGAATCGTGCAGACGTTCGGGTGGTTGAGGGCCGACGCAAGGCGCGCCTCCCGGACGAGCCGGGCGCGCGCTTCCGGATCGGCGAACAATTCGGCGGGAAGAAGCTTCAGCGCGACGTCGCGCCCGAGCCGGGTGTCGCGCGCGCGGAACACCGCGCCCATACCCCCGGCGCCCAGCTTCTCGAGGATCGTGTAGTGCGCGATCGTTTCCGGCAAGGGCCCCCCGGCCAATGAATCCAGAATCTCCGCCTACTTCAATCCTGATCGCGAGTGCGACCCGAGATGCGGGCTATTGCCTACTTCGTCCGTTCCGCCGCCAGGATCGTCGCGGCAATGTGCTCGGCCACCTCGAACCGCGCGAGCGCCTCGTCCACGCTCTGCCCCACCGAGATCGCGCCGTGATAGGCGAGGAGCAGGAGACTGGGACGAGCCGAGGCTTCCAGCGCGCGCCCCACGGCGTCCGCCAGCGATTCGCTGCCCGAGGGGAAGTGGCCCACCATGCCGATCGGGCCGATCAACATTCTCGCCTCGTCGAACCGGGAAATGTCGGGAGGGACGCCGCGGATCCCGAACGCGGTGAGCGCGCGCGGATGCGCGTGAAGGACCGCCTCCACGTCGCGGCGCGTCCCATAGGCGGCGCGGTGAACGCGGTGTTCCATGGACGCGGCCGTGCGGGCCGGCGAATCCTCGTGCTCCGAGACGCCCAGCTCCACGAAATCGCGCGTCGTCAGCTCGCCCGTGCGCCGGCCCTGCCGCGTGATCAGGTAGCGCTCCGGCGTGAGCCGCGCGCTCAAGTTTCCCTCGGTGGCCACCACGATTCCGCGACGGCTCAGCACCCGGCCCGCGCGGACCAGCTCGTGGCAGAGCGCGATCCGCACCGCTTGAAGCCGGGCGCTCGCCGCCGCGCGTCCCACTCCGGAGCCGATGTTCCGCTTGGGACGGTCGCCCTCCGGCTCTCCGGAGCGGCCCTTACTCGGTCCCATCAAGCGCCCCGCTTTCCAATGCCACCAAAGCGGCCGGTAGAGAATCGCGGATGTCCCCCGCGATGAGCCCGCGCCGTCCCATCCGCCGCGCGGCAATGTCTCCCGCGAGTCCATGGATGAAGCACCCGGCGGCGGCGGCCTCCGCGGCGTCCATTCCCTGCGCCAAGAGCCCCGCGATCGTGCCGGTGAGCACGTCGCCCGCGCCCGCGGTGGCCATGCCCGGATTTCCGGTCGCGTTCAAGATCGCGGGCTCCCCTTTGACCGCGGTCACCATCGGCACCGACTTCAAGCACACGATCGCTACCGCTCGTGTCCGCGAACGCGCGCGCCCAGCCCACCGGATCCCGCGAGACCTCGGCGATCGACTTGCCGCTCAAGCGCGCCGCCTCGCCGTAGTGCGGCGTGACGATCAGGGGCCCGTGCCGGCGGCGGAGCGACTGCCCTTCGAACGCGTTCAGACCGTCCGCGTCGAGCACGATCGGCCCGTCCACCTTGTCGATCAGCGCCCGCGCCAGCTCCTCGGCCTCGTGGTCGCGGGAGAGGCCGGGGCCGATCGCGACGACGTCCGCCCTCATCGCCTCCATCAGGATGTCGTTGAGCGAGGAGGCCGCGAGGGAGCGGCGCTCGGTCTCGGGGAATCCCCGCTTCACCACCTCGCTCACGCGGGCCTCGAGGAGGTCGACACAGCTCATGGGCACCGCCGCGACGGCGTAACCTGCACCCACGCGCAACACCGATTGCGACGCGAGCGCCATCGCGCCCATCAGGCCGGCGCTTCCTCCCACGATCAGCACGCGGCCGACCGAGCCCTTGTGCGCCTGCGCCGGCCGCCGCGGCAAGAGCGAGCGAACCCAGGCGGCCTCCGCGATCACGACGCTCGGCTTGCCCGCGGCCATGAGCAGCGGCGGAATCCCGATGTCGACAACCTGGACCGTCCCCGCGTGCTCCCGCCCGGGCTCGACCATGAGGCCCAATTTGGGAAGCGCCAGGGTGACGGTCAAGTCCGCGCGGATGGACGGACTCTCCGCGTGACCCGTCGAGGCGTCGACACCGGAGGGAAGGTCGATCGAGGCGATCGGCTTTCCGGCCGCCATCGCGAGGTTGATCGCGGCGGCCGTGGCGCCGCGGGGCGCGCCCTTGCTCCCGGTCCCGAGCAGCGCGTCGACGAGAAACGCCGCGTGCTGGATGGCATCGGCCGCCTCGCTACCCTGTCCCCAGCCGCGGGGATCGGGGAGAAAGGTGACGGGCACGCGCGCCTTGGCGCAGGCGGCGTATTGGACGCGGGCGTCGGAAGAGAGCGACTCCTCGTCGGAGGCGACGATCGCGCGAACCACGAAGCCGGCCGTTTTCAAGAGCCGGGCGACCACAAAGCCGTCTCCCCCGTTGTTGCCGCGGCCGCAAAGAACGAGCGCGGGACCGCCCGCCGGCGCCGAGGGAACCGCTTTCTTCCACCACGCGGCGATGGCGCGGGCGCTCTCCCTGCCCGCGCGCTCCATCAAGGAGAGCGACGTGATCTTGCCGCCGCGCGTGGCCTCGCGGTCGAGCGCGGCCATCTCCTCACCGGTGACGACTCGGGACTCGGCCGAGGGGAGGCGCACGTCAGTCCTCGATCAGCACGACCGCCACCGCGTGGGTCTCGGCGTGGGAGAGCGAGAGGTCGATCCGGCGCCTGCCGAGGAGCTTCTTGCGCTCCGCCGTGGAGCTGAACGGCCGGGCGCGGGCCCTCGCCCTTCACGACTTCAACCTCGCGCCAGATGGAGACCCTGCCGATCTTGAGCGCCTTGGCGAAGGCCTCCTTGGCGGCGAACCGGACCGCGAAGGATTCGGCCTCGCGCGCGCGGCCGCGGCAGTAGCGGATTTCGTCGGGGGTGAAGATGCGATCCAGAAAGCGCGCGCCCCACCGGTCGATGGCGCGTCCCACGCGTTCGACCTCGACGATGTCGACGCCCACGGAGACCATGCCGCGGAGCCTAGCCTCGGCCGGCGGCCGCGCCGGCCTGGGACGGCTCGTTCAGCCGATCGACGATCCCGACCAACTCGTAGATGTCGTTCAGGTCGAAGTCGGCGCCCGAGTCCTTGGTGCCGAACGTATCGCCGTAGCGCGCGAACGCGGTTCGAATCCCCACCTTGGCCGCGCCCACCACGTCCCGCTCGGGCCAGTCGCCCACCATGATCGCCTCCTGCGGCGTGATGTCGAGCAGCTCGATCACGCGCTGGAACGGCTTGGGGCTTGGCTTCCGCTCTCCCGTGTCCTCGAACGCGACGACGGTCTCGAAGAGATGCTGGAGCTGGAGGTGGGCGAGGCGCATCCAGGCCTGGAGCCGCGGCGCGTCGGAAACCACCGCGAGCCGAAGCCCGCGCTTCAGCAAATCGAGAAGGGTGATGTTCACGTGTGGATAGAGCACCAGGTAGGACTCGCGGGCGCGCCGGTAGGCGACGATGGCGCTCGAGAGGATCTTGTAGTCGATCCGCCCCATCGTCTCCTTGAGGAAGATGTCGAAGACCTGCTGGTACTCGATCCCCTCGCGGTCGTACACCTTGTAGATCTGCGCGGCCACTTCCTCGCGCGGCAGGGTGAGACCGGCGTCGAGCATGCCGTCGACCGCCGCGTCGATCGCCGCCCGCTTCATCTTCATGAAGTCGGTCAGCGTGTTGTCGAGATCGAAGATGATGGCTCGGACCATGCCCGATAGTACCCCGAAACGAAACACGCCGACGCAGGGCGTCCCGCGTGGATCGCACCTACCTCGGCGCTACTGACCGCCCGCCGGACGACCCGGCGGGGGTTCTACCTGAATTACTTGCTCGACGGCCCTACCGTCCGGCCCAGGCTGATCTCACCATTGTCGATGCGAACGTTGAAGCCGCAGGTGGGGTTGGTGCAGACCCAAGCCTTGTAGGTGATCGGGGCGCCGTCCCTGCCGTAGTCCGAAAGTGGGATCAGAACCCCTGCGGAGCACTTACGGCACTCGGGAAACTTCGCTTCCATGACCCGACCCTCCCCTCCACACGTAAAGCCCTCGAAGCGGGGACGATACCGGCCGCCGCCTCCACTCCGATAGTCAGCCTCCCCGAAATAGGGTGTCAAGGACAAAGCACGTCTTTTCAATGGAATGGATGAGGTATGCTCCGCCGCAAATAGGCTCTTGGGGAGGGATTTTCGGCGTGAAATCGGTGGATCCGGCGAGGCTTCGCTTCGATATCGAGGCGCATCTCGCTTTGTTTCAAAAGCTTCTGTCGCTGCCGAGGGAGACGGTCCCTCAACTCTCGGCCGAGGCTGCTCGGGCGGCGCTGGGCGAGGCCGCGCGACGCCTGAGCCTAGAATTCATTGTCATTGAATCAGTTGTGCCCACGTTTCTTCTCCTGCCCCGGGACGGGGCCACCCCCAGCGTGACCGTCTTTGGAAGCTGGCACTCGGAGGCCCATCCGGTCTTCCCGGGGGCCGTCGAAGGGGCCGAACGGCTGGCCCTCGCCGCGTCGATCGGGGCTCTGGAGGCGGCACTCGAGGCAGGAGCTGGTCCGCCGGCGGTGGTGGTCGCGCCGGCCGCAACCCAGGGCTCGATTCCCCTCGCGGATACCCTCCGAAAGCACCGGCCATCCCTTCAAGCTCCGGCCGCGATCTGGGCGCGTATCTCCCCCACCGCCCCGAAGCGGCGGCGTGTGTTTCTCGGCGCGCGGGGGCGCGTGGTGCTGGCGTTACGCGGCGAAGGCGGGAACCCGTATCCGATCCGCGACCGGCTGATCGAGCAGTTGCGGGAGGAATCCTATGGGCCGAGGCCCCTCGATTTCGAGCTGCTCCGAAAGCTGGCCGAGCAGAGCGGTGGAGGCCCGATGGAATTTCTCGAGGAAACCCTCGACGATCCGCAGTCGGTGGCGGGGAGCGGTGAAGATCGCCTCCGCGCGGCGCTCTTCGAGCCGCGCGGCCACGTGATCCGGCCCGCGGTCCGCCACCCCGACCGTCCGCAGGCCTGGATCGTGGTCGAAACGGCGGAGAACGTCGACGCGGACGATGCAGCGCGAAAGGCCGCAGCCCTCGCCGGGAGCGCCTCGATCGAGGTGGCGGAGGCGTTTCCGTGGGATCGTTTGAACATTCACCACCCGTCCGTCCAGGCGGAGATCCGGACCTCGAAGTCCGCGGCCGAGGGCGCGGAGATCTGGCCCATGGCACCCTGGGTGACCCCCTCCGGGCTCTTCACGAAGATGCTCGGAACGCCGCTCGCCGAGTGGGGCGTTCCGCTCCAGGCCGGTGCCGCGATCCGGTTTCCGACCGCGGAGGCCCTTGCCGCGATGGAGCGGGAGCTTGCGGAATTGCTCCTCCGGGCCATGGGCGCGTTTCAGACCCCCGAGACCGATTCGTAACTCTCTTCGTACCTCGCAGTACGGGTTTGGGCCCGCGTGTCCCGGATGGGTCGGGCCGGCCTCGCCGTCGCCGCTCCTTGCAGGCTCCAAACCCATTTAATACCAACTAGTTAATACGAGATGGGGCAAATCCTACAGCCCTGGCACATGGTATGCGGGCTGCCTAGTCCAGGGGGGCGTGCCTTTCACTAGGTACAGCCCGGAGGATGCGGAGATGTTGAGGAAGTTGGGCCTCGCAGCAGCCTGTCTGTTTCTTGCGTTGCCGTTTCTTATCTGACAACCATGCAAGGGATTGCGTCGCGCGCCGAATTGCCCTGACCCCCCACGTGGTGCGCGACGATCGCCCCCGCGAGCAGGACGCTCGCGGGGGTATTTTATTGGCCTGAGCGCGCGGCCCCGCGCCTGAGCGCGTCGAGCGAGTAGAAGGTTCCCCGCCAGTAGATCCCGCCGCGCGCGACCGCGAGCACGATGGAGCGAAGAATCGCGTAGGCAAAGAGGAGCCCGCCCAGCGGCATCAGGAGCGCCTGAATCCAGCGATAACGCCCGTTCCAGAAGGCCGCGCGGTAGGCAAGCCCGACTCCGAGCCACGCGGCGATCGCCGCGCCCTTCGCCACCGCGCCCGGGAGAAAGAGGCCCACGAGGGGCGCCGTCGATATCAGTAGCTGAGACGTGACCGCGAGGAAACCGAGAAGGACGTTGTAGCGGAGGATCGCGAACGCGTTCTTCTCCACGCCCCGGATCAGGCCGCCCACGCCCTCCTGCCAGCGCGCTTGAACGCGTCCGCCGTCGATGGCGAAGAGCTGCCGCGCGCCGCTCCGCTTGAGGCTCTTGCCCAGCGCGAGATCGTCGATCATTTCGAACCGGATCCGCTCGTGGCCGCCCGCCCGTTCGTAGACTTCGCGCCGGACGAGGTTGAAGGCGCCGATGCCGGTGGCGACCGGCGACTTTGGATCGCGCGCGCGCCACGGGTGCTGGCTCAGATGAAACATCACCACGAAGTATCCGGTGAACGCGGCTTCGCCGATCCCGTGGACGATGAGCCCCGGCGCCACGGCGAGGTGGTCGGCGCCTTCGGCGAGGGCGAGCGAGACTGCCCGGCGCGCGGCGTCCGGCGCAAACGTGACGTCGCCGTCGGTGAAAAGAAGCCAGTCGGTCTTGGCCTCCGCCGCCGCGAGGGCGAGCGCGTGGGTCTTTCCAAGCCAGCCTTCGGGGAGCGCCCGCACGTGGTGGACGCGCAAGCGCGGGTCCTGGGCGGCGAGACGGTCCAGGATCGTGGTCGTTCCGTCCACGGACCGATCATCCACGACGGCGACTTGAATGCCCGGATAGTCCTGCGCGAGGAGCGACCGGGACGCTCCTTCCACCCGCGCGGCCTCGTCTCGCGCGGCGGCGATCACGGTGAGCGTGGGGAGCGCCGCGTCCTCGATGGGGGCGCTCTGGGCCAGGCTCGGAATCTTTCGGCTCCCGAGGGCGAGCGTGACCCCGGCGTAGATCCAAAAGTACGCCATCGCCATCATCACGCCTTGGGCCGCGGGCGCGAACGGCAGCCAAGCCCCCATCAATTGACACGCGCTGCCTAGGCCCATAGGCTGCGAGGATGCGCGACGCGACGGGCTCCGATCAAGCGCTCACGGCGGCGCAGAGAGCTTTGGTCACGCTCTCCGCGGCCATCGCCTCGGCGGACTCGGCGTCGGTCGAGGCGGAGGCGGCCGCCGCGCTTTCGGCCGGCGTCTCGCCCTCCGCCCTATACGAGACCATTCTAGAGAGCTACCTCTTCGTGGGATTTCCGCGCGCGATCGAGGCGCTCTTCGCGGCGCGCTCGATCCTGGAGCGCGCGGGTGCGGTGCCGAAGTCGGCCGCGCCGGTCGATCCGCGGGCGTGGGAGCGGGACGGCGAGACCCTCTGCCGTTCGGTGTACGGCAGAAACTACGAGAAGCTGATGGAGACGATGCGCTCGCTCTCGCCGGATCTGGCGTCGTGGATGATTCTCGAGGGCTACGGCAAGACGCTCTCGCGCCCCGCGCTCGGCGCCGTGGAGCGCGAGTACAACGTGATCGCGATCTTGACCGCGACGCGCATGTGGCGGCAGCTTCGGTCGCACGCCATCGGCGCGGTCAACGTGGGCGGGACGCGCGCCGGCGTCCGCGAGACGATCGAGCGGTCGGCGCCCTGGGCGGGCGACGAAGCGGTGGCGGAAGCGCTGCGGGTCACGGGATTCGAGACGGGCGCGACGCCGGGCCGGAACCATGCTCGACGCTGACTTCGTCAAGTCGCACGGGCTCGGCAACGACTACGTCGTGGTCGACTCCGCGCGGTTCGGCATCCCGCTCACGCCCGAGCGGGTCCGGCTTCTCTGCCATCGGCATCTGGGCCTGGGCTCCGACGGCATTCTGGAGGTCACCGCGACCGACGACCGATTCCAGGTGAAGATCTGGAACCCGGACGGATCGCTGGCGGAGCGGAGCGGCAACGGGCTGCGGATCGCGGCCAAGTTCCTGAGCGATCACAACTACACGGTTGAGACGGCGTTCGCGATCGAAACGGTCGCGGGCCCCGTGCGGACGCAGGTCTACAAGGAGAGCGGGCGCGTGAGCGCGGTGCGATTGGAAATGGGGCGCGCGTCGATCGACCGCGCGGTGAAATCACTCGACGTACAGGGCAATCGCCTGGACGTGACGGTGGTGTCGGTGGGGAATCCGCACTGCGTGGTGTTCGGGCAGCCGCACACGCGCGACCGTTTGTTCACGCTGGGCCCCCTGGTCGAGAACCACGCCAAGTTCCCCAAGCGGATCAACGTGCAGCTCGTCTCGCCCGAAGCGCGCGATCGCGTGCGGGCGCTGGTATGGGAGCGCGGCGCGGGGCACACGCTGGCGTCCGGGACCAGCGCCTGCGCTGTGGCGGCCGCCTGCTTCGACCGCGATCTCGTGGACGGCCGGGTGACCGTGGTGATGGAGGGTGGACAGCTCGAGGTGGAGGTCGACGACGATCTCTCGATCATCATGACCGGCCCCGTCGAGGAGGTGTTCGCCGGCACCGTGAGCCCGGATCTGCGCCGGCGGCTCCAAGAGGTGCAGTAGGGGGCGCATCGGGGGCCGTGGGCGGAGCCGGCGTGCCCCCCATTTAGTCCGCTACTTGTTGTCCCCGCCGCGCGGCCAGACGATCGCGGAGCTGCCCAGGAGCGCGCCACCGACCAGCATCGGAATGAGCCCCACCACCCAATGGGACTTCTCGGGCTCGATCGTATACACCATGATCGAGAGTCCGAGGCCGCACGCGATGAGGATCAACCCGCCGATCATGAGTCCGTGCGCGCGCCGGAGCCGGCTGTAGCCGAACAGGTAGGACGACTCGCCGACCGGGGCCGGCAATGGGGGGAGCTTATCGGCGGGGACGCCGCGCTCGATGGCGGCGATCCGCTCGCGGCGCGCCAATTCCTCCAGGCGACCCTGGGTGATGAGGCGGACGATCGCGACCGAGATTCCCCCTACGATCGCGACGACGGGGATGATCATCGTGAAGATCGGAAGTATGACGTGATCCATGGCGAAGCTCCTTTCCGGACAATTGGGTCGGTTTGTGGCGGCCGGTCGCTGTGAACCGGTCCGGCTGCTCTCATCTCGCCAGGATAGACGGCGCGCGCGCGGCCCCGGTTTCATGAAACCGGCCGGCCCCCATGACCCGTCCAACAGCAGGGTGAAGCCAGCCCCAGAAGGACGAAAGGATGACGCGGGCGCGCCTTCGCCCCAGGGGGCCCCCGCCGACGAGGCAGGACTCCTGACGCGCTGCCGCGCCGGGGACACGGGAGCCTTCCGGATCCTCGTGGAGCGCTACCAGCACCGCGCCTTTGGAATCGCGTTTCGGATCGTTCGATCCCGGCCGGACGCCGAGGAGATCGCGCAGGACGCCTTCGTCAAGGCGTGGCTCGGGGTGAAGGAGTTCCGCGGCGACGCGGCCTTCTCCACATGGCTCTATAGGATCGTCGCCCACCGCGCGCTGGACCGCGTGGAGACGCTCAAGAGTCGGAGGGCGCGCGAGGAGCCACTGGAGGATGCGGTGGCTGTGGCGGCGAGCGTCGACCATGCGCGGCCCGGCCCCGATTCGCGGCGGATCGCGCGGTTGATGGAATCGCTGCCCAGGCGCGCAACGCACCGCGGTCGCGCTATTCTATTTCGAGGAGCAGTCGGTGGCCGAGATCGCGCTTCTCTTGAAGATGCCCGAAGGGACCGTGAAGACGAATCTGTCGCGCGCGCGGGCCGCGCTCCGGAAGGAATGGGAGCGGGGCGAGCGTTTGGAGGTTTCGGATGAACTGTAGCGAGTTCGATCGCTGGCTCGACGAAGGCTCGCCGGAGGGCGAGCGTGCTACCGCGATGCTTCACGCCGGCGGCTGCGCGCGGTGCGCGCGGGCGCTCGAGGCGGAGCGGGCGGTCGCGGCCGCGTTACGCGCGGAGGCAGCGACCTCGTCGATCGAGGCGTCGGCCGGATTCGTGGCGAGAGTGATGGCGGGCGTCGAGAGCGCCGCGGCCGATGCGGGGGCTCGCGCCGGATCGATGCCCGCGGGTGCCGCCGCGGTCCCGGCCGCGCGTCCCTCATGGTGGACCGTCTTCGCGAGCGATCCCATCAGCGTCGTCTCCGTGACGCTTGGAATCTCCTTGGCGGTGCTCGCCAGCTGGCGCCCGCAGTGGCTCACGGACGCGGCCATCGATCTCGCCACGCGCTGGCTGTCGCTCGCGGCTCCGTTGGATGAGCGCGCCCAGCATCCAGCTCGATCCCCTCGTCTGGCTCAGCCTCGGGGTCGCCGCGTCCCCGCTTCTCGCATGGGGCATCGCCGCGGGCTGGCGGCGGTTGGAGCGGACGCTGGTTCTGATCATGGGGCGTCCGCGGGCCTAGGCTCGCGCCCCGCCGGTCCCACTCGGAACCCGCCCTCTCAAATGGCGGGTCCGGGTTAGACTGACCGCGTGAGCCCGATCCGGACCACCACCGATACGCGTTCCGCCGTATTGGCCGCCACCCTGGTGGCCACGGCGATGATCGCCTACCAGGTCGGCGCCAAAGCGACGCGCGACGCCTTCTTCCTCTCAAACTTCCCGGTCACGGCGCTTCCCGGGATGATGATCGCGACTTCGGTGCTCGCGATCGCGCTCGCCTACGGCGCCACGCGGGCGCTCACCGCGTGGGGGCCGGAACGTGTCATCCCCACCGGATTCGCCGTCAGCGCCGCACTCCTGATGACGGAGTGGGGACTCTCGTTTCATTTCCCCAAGCCCGCCGCCATCCTCGTCTATCTCCACTACGGGTGCCTGGGCGCTCTTCTCATCTCAGGTTTCTGGTCCTTTCTGAACGAGCGATTCGATCCGCGCACGGCGAAATTGCAGCTCGGCCGCATCACCGCGGGCGGGACGTTGGGTGGCCTCTTCGGCGGCGTCGTGGCATCGATGGTGGGCCGAAGCATGCCGCTCACCACGATGCTCCCCTTCCTCGCGGTGTTTCATCTCATATGCGCGGCGGGAATGATGCGGCTCCGGGCCGGCGGCGCCGCGACACGGCCGCGCGGATCGCGCCCCGAGCGCGCGCCGCAATTGCAGGAGAATCACATTCAAGTGCTCGCGGGGTCGCCGTACCTGCGAAGCCTCGTCACCCTCGTGGTCCTGATGACGCTGAGCGAGGGGTTGATCGATCTCGTGCTGAAGGGCCGCGCCTCGATGACATACGGAGGTGGGGGTTTGCTGCTTCGCTTTTTCGCGGCGTTCTATACCGGCATTTCGCTGCTGACCGTGATCGTCCAGGCAACCGTGAGCCGCTTCGCGCTCCAGAAGCTGGGGCCAGCGCGAACTGCGGCGTTCCTGCCCGCGGGAGTGGCGGCCGCTTCATTGGGTAGCGTGGTGACGCCGGGGCTTCCCGGCGTGATGGTCGCGTCGGCCACCGAATCGGTGCTCTCGAATTCGCTTTATCGAGCCGGTTACGAGCTTCTCTTCACTCCCGTTGCCGCGCGCGAAAAACGCGCGATCAAGGCCCTGGCGGACGTTGGCGCCTCCAAGCTCGGCGGTTTCGTCGCGGCGGCCTTGGCGCAAGGGGTGGTCATGCTCGCACTGCCGCACCCGGGAAATATTCTGCTCACAACGGCCGCGATCGTCTCGGCGGTGGCCTTCATCGTGGCGCTGGGGCTGGACGCCGGATACAAGCGGACGCTCGCGCGCGCGGTGGTGTCGCGGGCGGGCGAGCTGGATCTTTCGGGCACCTACGACGCGGCCACGCGGTCCGCCCTGCTGAAGACACTTGGACCGATGGCGCTGAGCCAGGTCATGAAGTCGCCGAGGGACGCAGAAACCCCTACGCTGCCCGACGTCCACGTGACGCGGTCGCGTCTCGTGTCCACCACGCCCGACGAGCCCGAGGAATCAGGTCGGGAGGCGGCGCGGATCCGCGACCTCTCCTCGCGGGCGCTCGATCGAGTGCGCCGCGCGCTGAGCGAAGGCGCCCTGGACGGAACACTCCTACCGCACGTGGTGCCGCTCCTTGCGTGGGACGAGGCCGCGCGCGACGTGATCGGAGTCTTGCGCGGGGCGGGGCCGGAGGCCGCGGGCATCTTGGTCGCGAGCCTGCTCAACCCGGACGAGGACTTCACCATTCGCCGCCGCATCCCTCTCATCCTGGCGTTCTATCGCGACGAGGCCTCCGCGGCGGGACTGGTCGCCGGGCTGAACGATCGGAGATTCGAGGTCCGCTACCGTTGCGGCCGGGCACTGGCGCATCGGAGCGACATCGACACCGGGTTTCACGTCCCGCGCGAGGTGGCGTTCCACGCGGTGCTGTTTGAGGTGGAAGCCGGCGCCGGCGTGTGGAAGGGCCGCCAGCTGCTGGACCGCATGGACGACGAATCCTGGTCCCCGGTCATGGACGAGGTGATCCGGGACCGGGCCAATCGAAGCCTGGAGCACGTCTTCACGCTGCTCGCGCTGGCGCTCCCGAGGGAGCCGCTCCGCATCGCCTTTCGCGGGCTCCACACCGACGATCCGCTCCTCCGGGGAACCGCGCTCGAATACCTCGACGCCACGCTCCCGCCGGAGATTCGAAAGCCGCTATGGCCGTTTCTCGAGGACAACCGGCCGCGCCGCCCCGAGACCCACGCCTCGCCGCACGATGCGCTGCAGGCGCTCCTGAACTCAAAGGAGTCGATTGTGCTCCGGTTGGAGGACCTGAAGCGCCGGGATCAGGGGTAGCGGCGCGCGGAGCGGGCCGCCCTGCAAGCGCCGGCCTTAGCCCGACGGCGAAATCAAACCGCCGTCGCCTCGGTGAGCTTGGCGTGCTCCTTCCCGACGCGAAGCGCGATCCAGAGCCAGGCCACGACGAGGAGAATGTTGAAGACCGCGAACGCCTGCGTCTGAAGCGAGAGGTAGTGCGTTCCCACGAAGACCAAGCCCGCCGAGAACACGTCCCCCGCGCGAACGAAGAACGAATCGATCGCCTGCTTCGCCTTGTATTTCTGCTCCCGCGTCGTCGGCAGGAAGAGCACCTGCCGAACGGTATTCTGGATGGAGTAGTCGGTTGCGTTTTCCGCGGTCTTCACCCAGCGGACCAGGTTCAGGATCGGGAGAAACGCGAGGACCCCGTAACCGAAGAGCGCGATCGCGGGAAGGATCATGACCGCGACGCGAACGCCGAAGTACTTCAAGATGCGCGACACCACGAATAGCTGCAATACTAGCCCCAGCAGGTTCACGCCCACCTGATAGTTCGAGTAGAACTTCCCGATGATGACCTTCTTCTCGGCGTCCGCCGCATCGCCTGCGAGGTGCGCGGCCTCGACGGAGGCCGTCGCGGCGCGCGAGACGGTACGTCCTAGAATGTACTCACCGGTCGAGTTCACCCAGTTCAAGAGCAGAATCATGATCGCGATCATGAAGAGATAGCGGCTCCGGAACACGAGCTGGAACGCATTCCCGGTGCTGGCGGCCTTCTCTTCTTTGAGCGGCGACGGGGCGGGCGGAACGGGCGCGATGGGCGGCGCGGTCTTGGCCTCCTCGGCACGCCGCATCTCCTCCTCCAGGTCGGCGATCTTGAACGCTCCCGACTCGAGGCGCACCTCCCGCGTGGCCGCCGGGAGCATCGCCGTCGATTCCGTCGCCGAGCGGGCCGCCTCGGTGCGCTTCCGCTCGCGGGCATCCACGATGTTAGTGAAGAGCGTGCCCGCGACCAGGATCGCCGCGGAGAGGAGGAAGATCGGATAGAGGCCGATCCAATCGATGGCGCGCCCGGCCAGGTAGGCTCCAACCACGGCTCCGCCCGATTGCCCAAAGGCCACGATCGGGAACAGGCGCTTTCCTTCGTCGCTCGTGTAGAGGTCGTTGGCAAACGACCAGAACTGGGCGATGACCATCACGTTGAAGATGCCCAGCCAGATGTAGAAGAAAACGCCGATGGGCGCTCCGGTCCTGGCGAGCACGAAGAAACCGATGAGGCAGCCCAGGAAGAACGTGGTCACCACGTTGATCAGCCGCCGCCGGGGGAACCGGTTCGCGAGCGCGCCGTACAGCGGCACCGCGACGAGAAGGAGGAGCGCCTGTCCCGCGGCTGAGTAGCTCTTCACCTCGGCCCCACCGCCCGCGAGGATCAACGGCTCCCGGAGCACCTTCATCAATGAATAGGCGCACAAGAGGAGAAAGACGTTGGCCGTCAGGAGGAGGGCCGTACCCGCTTCCCCCGGACGAACGTCGGTGAAGAGCTTGAGCACCCGCTCGACCGGGCCCAGACGCTGCTCCGCAGCCATCACCTGCCCCCTTCCTCGTACCTAGCGCGAGAGCGCGACGACGCGGTGACTTTCGCGGGCGATGTAGACGGTCACGGTCGGGCTCCATCCGTCGCCGCGCGATTCACGTGCGCCTCCACGGCGAGGAACGGGCGATCCACCGAGCCGTACTCGATCGAATCGGATCGCGCCCTTCGGCGCCCGCGAGATCGAACGCCGGCTCCGGAACCTCCCAGTCCATTCCGACCAGCGCCCGCCGCTTCGGTCCGCGCGGACGGCGGCGACGCGGAACCGATAGCGCGGGGCTAGTTCCGGGGTAGACATTCCGCTCGGCCCCGAGGTCGTGGACGCGGAGCGTCCCACCCTCCACGGTGAAGAAGTCGAGCGGCGCGACCCGGTCGAACCAGTGACGCGCGATCTTATCGCGGCGCTCCCGGAGCATCCGCGCGACGTACGAGGCCGCGTCCGGGTTCTTGTAGTGCCCGGACGCCACCGCGGCATCGATGTCCGCGTCCGTGAACGCGGAAACGATCTTGGCGCCCCAGTACCCGTCGCGATCGGTCAGATTCGCGAACGTGCCGTTCGGGTCGAGTGGCTTCCACTTGGATGGCTCGAATTCCTTCGACTCGAGATAGCCCACCTCGTCGAGTCCGGCCGGACGCCCGATTCGCTCCCACGCGCTCTGGTGGAAGCCCAGGGACGCCGCGCGACCCATGCCGGCGGGCGCGTCGAAGACGTACTCGTAGTTGGCCAGCGGAAACGGGCCCGTCGCCCCCGCGCCGAGCGTGCTGGCGAAGTCGATCAGATGATGGCGGATGTGGTGCTTCCCGCTCTCCTCGACGTACATGTCGAGCGTGTTCAGCTGCTTCGTGTCGAAGTGGTTGAGCCACGCGGCAATTACGCGAAGGCCGCGGAGTTCGCGCCGGTTGTCGTGCCGCACGGTGTCGAAGGGATCGTCGTTCCGGCGCCCCTTCCAGTTGAACGGACCCGCGGGCTTCCCGGAGAGGAACTTGCTCGCGATCGCCCGCCAGCTCCCGTCCGGCTCCGGGGTCACGCGCGCGAGGATATTGTCCAGATCGTCGACGACCATCGGCCGCTTGGTTCCGTCCGGGTCGGTGATTCGGACCTTGTCTCCCAGCACCAGGTCCTGGCGCCGGAAGGTCACGACGAAATCCTCCGGCACGTTGTAACCCGCCGAGTGGAACAGCTTCCCCGAGACCACGCCGGCCGAGATCGACATCCCGGGACAGCAGGGTGGGTCGAACTTGATGAGATAGGCCTGCCCGCGCGCATCCTTGATATTGAACCCTGGGGTAACGCCCTCCGTCTTCGCGCTCGAGATGGTCCAGGGAGCGGTTCGGTCTGGTCCGTCGTCCCGCGCGGGTCCGCGCGCAACATCCTCCGGGGTCAGAGGACGGATTCCAATCCGGTTCGTGAACCAGGACGAGTTGGGAACCTCGTCGAGGGAATTCACGTTCGCGGCAGGCGCGACGTGATCCGCGCCAAACGGCGTCCCCGCCTTTCGAATCAGCCGGCTCGGGTTGAAGAGGCGTCCAATCGGATCGAAAAAGGACTCGTCGATCCCGTCGCGGAGCAGATTGGGATCGCGGACCTTGGGCATCGGCATGTCGCCGCGATCGTCGGCTTCCCATACGGGCGGGACGTCGCGGAGCGGCGGCGCTCCAGCCCACGCGGGGGCCGCGGGCCCGCCCGACGACCACGCGAGCGCGGCAACCAGAGCGATAAAGAGCGGGCTAGCGGGCCGGAACCGGGTCGCGACCATACAGGTAGCCGAGCCTCAAGAATTGGAAGATCTGATCGGACTTGAACAGGAACGTGTTCTCCTCGTCGCTTCGGGCCCACTCGATCCGGAACTTGAAGCCCTGCAACGCCTCGAATCGAAGTCCGATGCCATAGGAGAGCACCATGTTCCGGAACGAGA
Source organism: Candidatus Eiseniibacteriota bacterium (assembly GCA_963740415.1). Classification (GTDB taxonomy): domain Bacteria; phylum Eisenbacteria; class RBG-16-71-46; order SZUA-252; family SZUA-252; genus WS-9. The sequence goes on along the minus strand of CAVUEC010000013.1, from coordinate 154,149 downwards.
CATCCTCCCCGCGCGCGAACACCTGCCCCCAGTCCGCAAGCGGATAGAGATCGATGCCCGGACCGCCCGGACGCTCACTGGTGATGAGAGGCAGGCGATACTCGGCGTCCAGCCCAAAGAGGCCTCGGTCGCGGAACCGGAAGCTCCGGTAGCCCCGAAACGCGTCCGGATTGTCGTTGATCATGAGGCGCTGGAACGGAACGACGTCGCTGCCGGTGGGGTCGAGCCAGGACCCGTAGCCGCGGAGCGCGAGGATTCGGTAGGGGTGCCAGAGCGTGAAGAACTGCTGTAGCTCGGCGCGGTAGCTCCAGAATCCAACATCGGTGCGGTCCGTACTCTGGTAGCGCTCCACCCGCACGCGCCGGCTTCCGCCCTTGGTGGGCCGGTGCGCGCTCAAGTCGTTCTCATGGGAGAGCTGGAGGCCCAAGGACAGTCCGTACGAGTGCTCGCCGAAACCGACGGGCAGGTCGCCCGCAAACACGGTCGAGATGGACGGGCTCGCGTCGTCCCGTGGCTCGCCGGCGCCGATCGAGGAATACAGCAGGTTCGCTTCCGCGAAGATGTTGGCGCCCATGTTCCGTCGCAGAGTAGCCCCCGTCCAGAAGAGTTCCTGTTTGTAGTACGACTGGTCTTCTTTCTGGGTCCCCGGGCCGATGCCGAAATATCGCGCGTTCTCGCGGGCCCGGTAGCCCATGCCGTAGTCGAGGTAGCCACCCGCGTGGGTTGGGATCCGGAGCCCGACGGAGGCCCGATGGTCGCCGTTCACCGTGGAGTACAGACGCACGCGGAGGAGATTTCCACGGCGTAGGAAGGCGTCGTGCTCGATGGACACGCCGCCGCCGAATCCTGAGAGGCCGCCGGCCTGGACGCCGAGCACGATTCCGAACGGCCCCCTCCGCGGTCCTACCCATTCGCCGACCTGTTGGATTACCCTCCCTTGGTCCAAGGCCTCGACGCCCGCGCCCACGCCGTCCGCGAGGAGCGCGAGCGGAAACGTCACGACCCGAACCGGCCAGTAGAACACCGCGTGCGTGAGCGGCATCGGGGAGTCGTGGTAGATCGCGCGCGTCGTGTCCGAGGAATCGGCCGCGGCGCCCCAGTAGCTTTCTCCGGCCGCATTGGCCGTTCCCGCAAAGCAGGCCGCGATCAGGGAGACCGCAACGAGGAGGATGAGAATGCTGCGGGAGGATCGAATCGTGCGGTCGCCATCGCTGGGGCGCGGAATCCGTATCGCCGCAGCGCTCGCCCTGTTCGCCGCGGCCGTGCTGGGAGCGTCCTGGCCACGCACGTCGCGGAACGCTGTCGTCCCACTCGACCATCCCACGGTCGAATCACGCATGGAGCACGCAAAGATCGACCCGAAGGATGGATTCGAGTTCTTGGCGTTTGGCGATCAGCGGGAGCTCATCGAAAACGATTGGCCTGCCATGCTCAACATGATGACTCGTTTGGCGGCGCAACGCGATCGGCTCCTGTTCCTCGCCGATACCGGCGACATCGTCGACGATGGCGCGTACAGCGATCAGTTCCAGGTTTTGGCGGGAGTACTGCGCAAGGTCCAAAGCCTACCCTACCTCGCGGCGGCGGGCAATCACGAGGTGGATCAGAATGCGCGCGGCCCGGCCCGCGCGAACGTTGCCGCCTTCCTGGCCTCGATCGGAGAGCCGATCACCCCCGACCGCCTCTACTACAAGAAGGTGGTCGGACGGGTTCGCTTCCTCTTCCTCGACTCGAACGACTGGGTATACGACCGCGGGTTCGGCGTGGACGCCGAGGCGGTCGCGCCGCGCGCGCACGCGCAGCTGGACTGGCTGGTCCGCGAGCTTGCCGATCCCGCGTTTGGACCAAGCGCCACGACGGTTGTGGTCATGCATCACCCTTTCATTCAGTCCTCCGCGAAGCACCGGGACCAAGCGCGGAAGCTATGGAATCTCCGGTACCACGGGCGGAGCCTAGAGGACATCTTCGCGGACGGCGGGGTGGATCTCGTTCTGGTCGGGCACACGCACACCTACGAGCGATTCACCGTGACGCGCAAGGACGGCCGCGGCTTCCACCTGATCAACCTCTCGGGCAAGCCGGAGCCCTCGTTCCTCTGGTTTGGGGATGGACAGCGCCGCGCCCAGGATCTGCGCGGCAACGAGGCCGGATGGCTCTATTCGCACGGCTGGACCGGTCTGGACGGGTGGACGGTGACCCAGAACGAGGTGGTCACCAAGGACGAGGTGGACCAATGCGGCCTCTTCCACGTGGATGGAGACGGCGGGGTGACACTCTCGATGTGCTTTCTGGGGAGGAAACCGGTCGAGCCTCCGGTCCGGCTTCTCTGGGGAGTTCCGGCCAAGCACTGACGTCCGCGCCGGCCCGGTGCGGATACGACCGGACCGCCCGACCTACTTCATCGCGTGAATTTCGGCTACCGGCGTTTCCTCGTGCAGTACCGTGAACGGCGCGGCCGCGGGAAGATGAGTATCCCACCACTGCTCCGCGCGAACCTTGGACCACGGATCGCGGAACGAAATCTCCCCGAGCGCGTCCGCCAGAGCCATCATGGTCTGAGGGCGCTCGGCCGGATTCTTCGACAGGCATTTGAGGATCAGGCGATCCAGCTCCGCCGGCACCTCGACCTCCGCGTGACGTGACGCGGCCTCGGGCTCCTTCTGGATGTGCTGGAGCATCATCTTGACCGGCGTGTCCGCTTCGAAGACCAGTCGTCCCGTGAGAAGCCAGTGCGCCACGCAACCGAGCGCGTAGATGTCCGCCCGGCCGTCGACGGTCTTCTCCCCGAGCGCCATCTCTGGCGCCATGAACGCGGGGGTTCCGGTGGCCACGTCGGGCTGGGTCAGCAGGACCGTCGGCGCGTTTTCGTCGCCCTCCTTGTGCTTCACGAGGCCGAAGTCCAGAACCTTGACGAAGTCGACGTTCAGGCCCAGGCGGCAGGTGAAGATGTTCGACGGCTTGACGTCCCGATGGATGAGTCCCCGAGCGTGCGCCTCCCCAAGCGAGCGACAGGCGTGGCGGATCATGTACGCGGTCCGGCCCGCGTCGACTGAGCCGAATCGCTTCACCAGTGATTCGAGATCGAGGCCGTCGAGCAGCTCCATGACGTAGTAAAAGACGCCCTCGTCGGTCACGCCGAAGTCGTACAGGCTGATCGTGTGGGGTGACCGGAGAAGCGCCGCCGCCTGCGCCTCACGACGGAACCGCTGGATCATGATGTTTCCCGCTTGGGCGTTCCCACCTCCGAGCGTTTCGGGCCGGATCAGCTTGATCGCGGCGGGGCGCGCGAGGAGGCGGTGATGCGCCCGGTAGACCTCGCCCATTCCCCCGCGACCCAGGAGCTCGCCCAGCTGGTAGTTCCCCAGCTCGCGCGCCCGGTTCACCTGCCTGCCCAGACTCATGATGATCTTGGCCGGCACCAGCGCGAGCCCGACGCAGATGTAGTTGGGAAGGAAGTACCAGAGCATCGTGAACGCATCGGCCATCTGGGTGACCCCGCGGGCGTGCGCCCACCACACCGCGATCGGGTCCATCGTTGCGACCGCGAGAGAGACAAGGAGCGTGGTGAGCGGCGTCATCGGCACAACCGCGGGAAAGGTGAGGATCAGGATGCAGAGCCACGAGATTCGCCAGGACAAGAACTCGGTTACCGGGTCCGGAGTCCAATGCATCATGAGCGCGATCAGCGCGGCGGTGACGACCTGAAGCAGGAGTGCGAGCCGAAGCAGCCGGACCGGCGTCTTGCTCCAGCGGGGAACCATGAAGAAAACGGCGAGTGCGGTCACGAGACCTATCGCCGTGAGGATATTCCCAGGATAGGGCCACATGTGGTGCCATCCCGGAGCCATATCCTCGTGATGGTGGCCCAGCAGGGGCGCGATGACGTTGTTCATCGTGATCGCGACCGCCCAAATGCCCGGCGATCGTCAGGCTCATGATCCCGACCCGCTTGCAGGACTGCTGAAGCAGTTCCGGTGGGAGCGTGCGCCAGCGGCTCCGGGTCGAGGACCGGGGTGTGGGAGACGGCATCATGGGCCGGGCCTGTTCCATGGCTGCCATCTTACATCGCCTCGAGGCGCTTCCAGAGCGACTCCGTTTCGGCCTTGAGCCGCTCGTAGCGCTGGAGCAGCTCCTTGGTCTTGGCGCCGTCGGCGTATACGCCGGGGCTCGCCAGCTCCGATTCCACCCCCCGGATCTCCGCTTCGCGCGATTCGATCTCGCGCTCGAGCGCCTCGGCCTCCTTGGCGTGCTTGCGCGCCGCGTTCTGGGCGGCGCGGGACGAGGACTTCGCGGCCGCGTCCCCCTTGCCGCCGCTGGAGTCCTTCGAACCGGATGCGTTCGCGGGCGAAGCCGCCTTCGGAGAAGCGCCGCCGCCTGGGCGCGCGGCACGCTCCGCGGCCTTGATCCCCGCCGCGCGGTCCGCCTCGGCCTTCACTCGCGCCGCTTCGTAGTCGTCGTAGCCGCCCGGGTAGAGCGTCACGCGCCCGTCCGATACCGCGAGGATCCGCGTCGCGAGCCGCGCCATCAGCGAGCGGTCGTGCGTCACCACGATGACCGCGCCCGGGTACTGCTCGAGCGCTTCCTCGAGCACCTCCTTGCCGGCGAGATCGAGGTGATGCGTCGGCTCGTCCAGCAGCAGGAGATTGGTCGGCTGGAGCAGGAGGCGCGCGATGGCCACGCGCTGGCGCTCCCCGCCCGAGAGAATGCGGCAGAGCTTGAACACGTCGTCGCCGGTGAACAGGAAGTTGCCCAGGAGCGAGCGCAGGCGCGGGATCGCGTCGTCGGTCGCCACCTCCTCCACGGCCTGGAGGACGGTGAGCTTGCCGTCGAGCGTCTCGGCCGCGTGCTGCGCGAAGTAGGCCGGGCGCGCCTGCTGGTGGATCTCCCGCTCGCCCGCGCGCGGCTCCAGCTGGCCCGCGATCACGCGCAGGAGCGTCGTCTTGCCCGCGCCGTTCGCGCCGACGATGGCGATCTTCTCGCCGCGCTCGATCTCGATGGACGCGTCCGAGAAGATGTCGCGGCGGTCGTAGCCGAAGGAGACGTCCTTGAGCCGGACCAGCGAGCGGCCGACGTGCGGCGGCTGCGGAAATTGAAATCGGATGCCGCGGGGCCGGCGCGGCAGGACCACGCGCTGTGTCTTCAGGCGCTCGATCTGCTTCCGCTTGCTCTGCGCCTGGGTCGCCTTGGTGTTCTTGGCGCCGAAGCGCTCGACGAACCGGCTCAGCTGCGCGATCTTCTTCTCGACCTGCACGTTCTGCGCCTCCAGCCGCTCGCGGCGCGTCTCGCGCTCCTCCAGGTATCCGGTGAAGCTCGTGGCGTACTCGGAGAGCTGGGCCTGGTCCAGCTCCCTCACCTCGGTCGCGACGCGGTCGAGAAACACGCGGTCGTGCGAGACCACCACGAGGCCGCCGTGAAAGTCTTCAAGGTAGTCCTCGAGCCACTCCAGCGCCGGCAGGTCGAGATGGTTCGTCGGCTCGTCGAGAAAGAGGAGCGTGGGATCGGTGAGGAGAAGCGCCGCCAGCGCGGCGCGCATTCGCCAGCCGCCCGAGAACTCGGCGAGCGGCCGGTCCTGGTCGGCGAGCGAGAAGCCGAGGCCGTCCAGCACCCGCCGGGCCTCGGGCTCGAGCACGTGCTCGTCGTTCAGCTCCAGATGGTGCTGCAGCTCGCCCGCGCGATCGAGAAGCGCGGGTATGGACGGATCGTCCGCCGGCAGCGTGCTCAGGTCCGCGTAGAGCGCGTCCAGCTCCTCGCGCATCTCGAGCAGGTGGCGGTGCGCCTCCATCGCGCGGTCGAGCACGGTGCCGTCGAACCTCTCCGCCGCCTCCTGCGGCAGGTAGCCGAAGCGCGTGCCCTTGGAGAGCACCCGCGAGCCGGTCTCCGGCGTGTATTCCCCCAGAATGATCCGGATCAGGGTGGTCTTCCCGGCGCCGTTGGGGCCGACCAGAGCCACCCGGTCGCCGGGAGAGATCGTCCAGTTGACCCGGTCGAAGAGGGTCCGGGCGCCGATCGAATATCCGATGTCGCTTCAGGCGAATCAAGCTTGGCTCCAGGGATTTGGGCGCTTCGGGCGCATGTTACGAAGCCGGAAATTGTACGACGGATCGGCGCTACCCTCCCACTCCGTCTTGTGGCAGCATACGGGCGTCGAGGGGCGGCGTCGCCCCGGTCAGAGACTCTCATGGAGGAGGCTTGCAATGACGCGACGTTTGGCACTGGCGGTCCTGATCGCGTTCAGCGTGTCGGCGTTTGCCGGCTGCGCCGGGGACCCGGTCAAGATGATGACGTCGAATCCCGAGATGCAGACCAAGATCATGGACGCGATCGCCGGCAACGCGGACATGGCCGGCAAGATGGTGGATCAGCTCATGGGCAAGGACGACATGCGCGCCATGGTCATGGACAAGGTGATGGCGAGCGGCGACGCGATGCAGGCGATGATGGGCAAGATCTCCAAGGATCCGGCCGCGATGCAGAGCCTCCTGACCATGGCGATGGAGGATCCCGCGATGAAGGAGCAGCTCACGGCCTTCATGAAGGGCATGGCGAAGAAGTAGAGACGCTCACGCCACGTACATGGTCTTGACGTTCACGAACTCGCGAATGCCGTAGGCGGAGAGCTCCCGGCCGTATCCCGATTCCTTGACGCCGCCGAACGGCAGGCGCGGGTCCGACCGGACGAGGCTGTTCACGAAGCACGAGCCGGCCTCGATCGCCTCGCGAGCCAACCGCTCACCCCGCTCCGAGTCCCGGGTGAACACGGCCGCGCCCAGGCCGAATGAGCTGTCGTTGGCGATGCGGATCGCGTCGGCCTCGTCGCGCGCCGCGATGACCGCGGCCACCGGGCCGAACGTCTCCTCGTCGTACGCGGGCATGCCCGGGCCCACGTTGTCGAGGACGGTAGCGGGATAGAACGCGCCGGGCCCGGGGGGAATTTCGCCGCCCAGAAGGACCTTCGCGCCCCGGCGGACGCTCTCCGCGACCTGCGCGTGGAGCCGCTCGCGCAGATCCCGCCGCGCCAGCGGCCCCAGGTCCACGCCTTCGTCCATGGGATTCCCCGCGCGGCGCGCCCTCATCCGCTCCACAAAGCGTTCGGCGAACGCTTGCCGGACCGCGCCCACCACGATGAATCGCTTGGCCGCGATGCAGCTCTGGCCCGAGTTGATGAGGCGCGACGCGGCGCACGTCTCGGCGGCGTGATCGAGATCCGCGTCGTCCAGGATGATGTAGGGGTCGCTGCCTCCCAGCTCGAGCACGCTCTTCTTGAGGAGCTTCCCGGCCGCCGCCGCGATCGAGCGTCCGGCCTCAGCGCTCCCGGTCAGCGTCACGGCCCGCACTTCGGGGCGCGCGAGCGCCTGCTCCACCGCACCGCCACGCAAGAGGAGCGCTTGAAACAGATCCTCCGGGAATCCCGCGTCGCGCAGAAGCTCCTCGATCGCGAGCGCGCACCCGGTGACGTTCGACGCGTGCTTGAGCAAGCATCCGTTCCCCGCCATCAGCGCGGGCGCCGCGAAACGAAACACCTGCCAGAATGGAAAATTCCACGGCATGACCGCGAGGACGACGCCGAGCGGGGCGAACGCGACGTAGCTCTTCCTGGCGTCGGTCTCGATGGGATCGGGCGCCAGAAATCGTGCGGCATGCTCCGCGAAATAGTCGCATGCCGAGGCGCATTTCTCGGCTTCGCCGCGGCCCTGCGCGAGCGGCTTTCCCATCTCGGCCGCCATCAGGCGGGCGAACCGGTCGGCACCCTCTCGAAGGAGGACCCGCGGCCTTCTTCATGGCGACCGCCCGCTGGGTAAACGAGAGCACGCCGCCAACCTTGAAAGGCCCGCTCGGCCCGCCCGGCGGCCTGGGCGATTCCTTGTGCGCCAGTTTCCTCGTAACTCGCTATGGCTTGGTCTGTTGTGGGATTGATGCTCTCGATCATCCTGGGATCCTCTTGGCCGCCGCCAAGGCGGCCCTCATGGGCTCCGGAATCCGCCGGAACCGTCGATATATCAAGCGATTCATGTGATGGAACGGGGGTCCAACCTCTGGCAGTATAATGGGCTCAATCATCCCAGGGGATCGACTACGCAACATCATGTCTGACGCCAAACAGCAGGGTCCAAACACGCTGAGCCTCCCCTTCGTGGAGGCCCTCTACGCCGACTATCTCAAAGACCGCGCGTCCGTTCCGGACGCGTGGCGACTCTATTTTGACGGGATCGGTGAAGCCAACGGATTCGCCTCGCGCCCGCAGCTGGCGCCTTCGTTCCCGCAGCGGCGGCTCTTCGGCACCCCGGGCCCGCCCCCGTCGCCGGCGCTCGAAATGGAGGGAAATGGCGAGCCCGCGCTCGCTTCGCCCCCCGGCGCCGATCGTCGCGTCGCGCGCACCGGCCCTGCCTCCACGGCCGCGGACGCCGCGTTCGCGCGGAGCGCCGAGGCGCTCTTCCGGAGTTTCCGCGCGCGCGGCCACCTGATCGCGCGCATCGACCCGCTGGGCGCGCCGCGGCCGACGCTACCCGATTTGAAGCCGGAGTACTTCGGGTTCTCCGACCCGGACCTCGACCGCCTGGTGGAGGATCCGATCGCCGAGGGAGGCAGCGCCACCCTGAGGCAGGTGCTGGACCGGCTCCGCCGCACCTACTGCGGATCGGTCGGCGTTCAATTCCTCCACATCGAGGACACCGGCATTCGCGAGTGGCTCCAGGACCGCATGGAGCGCGCGCGAGAACCGCGCGCGGCCGTCGCGCGAGGAGCAGCTTCGAATCCTGAGCCGACTCACCGAGGCGCAGGTCTTCGAGGAGTTCATCCAGAAGAAGTACATCGGCGTCGAAGAGCTTCTCGGTGGAAGGCTGCGAGAGCCTGATCCCGCTGCTCGACCTGGCGATCGACATGCGGCGCGACGCACGGGCTTGAGCGAGATCGTGCTCGGCATGGCGCACCGCGGCCGCCTGAACGTGCTCGCGAACATCCTGGGCAAGCCGCCCGCGGCTGATCTTCCGCGAATTCGAGGACGCCGACCCCGATCTCTACGCGGGCGCGGGCGACGTGAAGTACCACCTCGGCTACAGCGCCGATCTCACGACGCCGAGCGGCCATCCGATCCACCTGTCGCTCTGCTTCAACCCGAGCCATCTCGAGTTCGTCAACCCGGTCGCGACCGGGCGGCTGCGCGCGAAGCAGGACCGCGTGCAGGACGCGGCGCGCGAGCGCGGCATGGTCGTGCTCATCCACGGCGACGCGGCGTTCGCGGGCGAGGGCGTCGTGCAGGAGACGCTCAACCTGAGCCAGCTCGCCGGCTATCGCACCGGCGGCACGCTCCACGTCATCGTGAACAACCAGATCGGCTTCACCACGCTGCCCGAGGAGGGGCGCTCGACGCCCTACGCCACCGACGTCGCGCGGATGCTCCAGGTGCCGATCTTCCACGTGAACGGCGAGGACCCGGAGGCGGTCGCCCAGGTGGTGCGCCTCGCGCTCGAGTTCCGGCGCCAGTTCCAGCGCGACGTGGTGATCGACATCTACTGCTACCGCCGCCACGGGCACAACGAGGGCGACGAGCCGGCCTTCACGCAGCCGCAGCTCTACCGCGAGATCGCGCAAGCGCAAGCCGGTGCGCGAGCTCTACCGCGACGAGCTGGTCGCCCAAGGGCGCGTGACCCGCGAGGAAGCGGAGGACATCGGCCGGCGGATGCGCGAGCGGCTGGAGGAGGAGCTGGCCAAGGCCCGGAACGGAGACAAGAAGCCCGCGGTCGAAGAGGCGGCGCGGCGTCTGGACGAGCTATCGTGGCGGGCCCGACGACGCCGTCGCCGAGAGTCGAAACCGGCGCGGATCGGGCGCGCCTCAGCCAGGTGCTTCGAGTCGATCGCCACGCTGCCGCCGGAGTTTCACCCGCATCCCAAGATCAAGCGCGGGCTCGAGCTTCGCGTCCAGCATGGCGCGGGGCGAGCGGCCGCTCGACTGGGCGACCGCGGAGGCCGCGGCGTTCGGCACGCTGGCGCTCGAGGGATACCGCGTGCGCCTCTCCGGCCAGGACAGCGCCCGCGGCACGTTCAGCCAGCGGCACGCGGTGCTGCACGACGTGGAGAACGGGCAGCACCTACACGCCGCTCGAGCATCTGGCGCCCGCGCAGGCGCCGGTCGAGCTCATCAACAGCCCGCTGTCCGAGGCCGGCGTGCTGGGATTCGAGTACGGCTATTCCCTCGACTGGCCGGACGGGCTGGTGATGTGGGAGGCGCAGTTCGGCGATTTCGTGAACGCGGCGCAGGTCATCATCGACCAGTTCCTGGCGAGCGGCGAAGAGAAGTGGCGGCGCCTCTCGGGCCTCGTGCTGCTGCTGCCGCACGGGCTCGAGGGCATGGGCCCGGAGCATTCGAGCGCGCGCCTCGAGCGCTTCCTCGACCTCGCCGCCGAGGACAACATCCAGGTCGTCTATCCGTCGACGCCGGCCCAGTACTTCCACTGCCTGCGGCGACAGGTGCTCCGTCCGTGGCGGAAGCCGCTGGTCGTGATGACGCCCAAGAGCCTGCTGCGACATCCGGCCTGCGTCTCACCGCTCGAGGATCTCGCGCGCGGCACGTTTCGAGCGCGTGATCCCCGACCGCTCGATCGCTCCGCGAGAAGGCGAAGCGCGTGCTTCTCTGCTCGGGAAAGATCTACTACGAACTGGTCGAGAAGCGCGCGGCTCTGAAGCGGAGCGACGTGGCCATCGTGCGCCTGGAGCAGCTCTATCCGCTCGCGGAAGAGACGCTTAGCAGCCGCCCTGAGGGCCACCGCGACGGCACGCCGGTCTACTGGGTGCAGGAAGAGCCGGAAAACATGGGCGCGTGGCGATACGTCCGCGCGCGCTTCGGCGAGACGTTGTTCGGCCGCTTCCCGCTCCACGTCCTCTCCCGCCCCGAGGCGGCGACCCCGGCGAGCGGCGCCTTGAGCAGCCACAAGCTCGAGCAGGAGCGGCTCCTCCTTGCGGCATTCGAGGGCCCATGACGATCGAGCTCCGCGTTCCCGAGGTCGGCGAGTCGATCACCGAGGTCCAGATCGGCACCTGGCTCAAGAAGGAGGGCGATCGCGATCGAGCGCGACGAGGCGCTGGTCGAGATCGAGTCCGACAAGGCGACGGTCGAGCTGCCCGCGCCCGTATCCGGATTGCTGTCGAAGGTGCTGAAGAAGCAGGGCGAGATGGCGAAGGTGGGCGACGTGATCGCCGAGATCGGCGAAGGAGAAGGCGCGAAGGCGCCCGCGACGGGCGGCGGTAAGGCCGCGCAGCCCGCGGCGAAGGCGGCCGCCGGCGCTCCGGCTCCGCCGGCCGCACCGCGTCCGCGCCCGCGACCCGCGCTCCGCCCAGGGCCGGCGCCGCGCGTGATGCCGTCGGCGCAGCGGCTGATGGCGGAGCACCAGCTCGCGGCGAGCGACGTCGCGCCCAGCGGTCCCGGCGGCCGCATCCTCAAGGAAGACGTGCTCGAGCGCCTGGCGCGATCGCCGGCGACCTCGACGCCTGCCACGGCTCCGGCGCCGCCGCGCCGCGCCGGCGCTTCCGCACGGCCCGCGCCCACCGTCGTGCCCGCCGACGGCGGCCCGCGCAGGAAGAGCCGGTGCCGATGAGCCCGATGCGGCGTCGCATCGCCGAGCGGCTCGTGGAGGCGCAGCACACCGCGGCGCTGCTCACCACGTTCAACGAGATCGACATGTCCCAGGTGGTCGCGCTGCGCGAGGAGCAGCGCGAGCCGTTCCTGGAGCGGTACGGCGTCAAGCTGGGCTTCATGTCGTTCTTCGTGAAGGCCGCGATCGACGCGCTGAAGCAGTTCCCGCAGGTGAACGCCGAGATCCGCGGCAACGAGATCGTCTATCACAACTACTACGACATCGGCATCGCGGTCGGCGGCGGCAAGGGGCTGGTCGTGCCCGTGCTGCGCAACGCCGAGCGGATGAGCTTCGCCGAGATCGAGATCGCGATCGCCGACTTCGCCGGGCGGGCGCGGGAGAACAAGCTGAGCCTCGACGAGCTGAAGGGCGGCACGTTCACCATCTCGAACGGCGGCGTCTACGGCTCGCTGCTGTCCACGCCGATCGTCAATCCGCCGCAGAGCGGCATTCTCGGGCTGCACGCCATCCAGGAGCGCCCCGTCGTGCGTCAACGGCCAGGTCGTGATCCGGCCGATGATGTACGTGGCCCTGACCTACGACCACCGCATCGTCGACGGCCGCGAAGCCGTGACCTTCCTCAAGCAGATCAAGGAGCTCGTCGAGCGCCCCACCCGGATGCTCCTCGGCATCTGAGATGGCCGAAGCGATCCACGACCTCGTCGTCATCGGCGCGGGCCCGGGAGGCTACGTCGCCGCGATCCGCGCGGCGCAGCTCGGCCTGAACGTCGCCTGCGTCGAGGAAGTGGAGGCTCTGGGCGGGACGTGCCTCCGCGTCGGCTGCATCCCGAGCAAGGCCATGCTCGAGTCAAGCGAGCGCTACCACGAGACCAAGGACGTCCTCGCGACGCATGGGGTGAAGGTTTCGGGCGTCACGCTCGACCTCCCCACGATGCTGAAGCGGAAGGACGAGGTGGTGAACGGACGCACCAAGGGCGTCGACTTCCTCTTCAAGAAGAACAAGGTGACGCGGTATCTGGGCCGCGGGCGCATCACCGGGCCGGGCCAGGTGGTTGTGGAGGGCGGCGCGGGCCGCGTGGACGCGCGGGCGCGGCACATCCTGATCGCGACGGGGAGCCGGCCGGCCACGCTCCCGGGAATCAAACTCGACGGCGATCGAATCGGCACGAGCACCGAGGCCCTCTCGTACACGGCGGTGCCTCAGCATCTCGCCGTCATCGGGGCCGGGTACATCGGCCTCGAGCTGGGCTCGGTCTGGAGCCGCCTCGGCTCCAAGGTCACCGTCATCGAATATCTGGATCGAATCCTCCCCGGCATGGACTTCGAAATGGCCCGCGAAGGGCAGCGGCTCCTCGAGCGCCAGGGCCTTGAATTCCGGCTCGGCAGCCGCGTCGTAGGCGCACGCGTGGACGGCAAGGGTTGCGTCGTCGAGTGCGAAGGCCAGGAGCCGGTTCGCTGCGACCGCGTGCTCGTCGCGGTGGGCCGCGCGCCCAACACCGAAGGGCTGGGTCTGGAGGCCGTGGGAATCAAGACCGACGCCAGGGGACGGATCCCGGTGGACGCGGCCTACGCCACGTCGGTCGAAGGAATCTACGCGATCGGCGACGTGATCGGCGGCGCGATGCTGGCGCACAAGGCCGAGGAAGAGGGCATGGCATGCGTGGAGCGGATCGCGACGGGGTTCGGCCACGTCAACTACGACGCCATTCCCGGCATCGTCTACACGCAGCCCGAGATCGCGACCGTCGGAAAGAGCGAAGAGGAGTTGAAAGAGAAGGGCGTCGCGTACAAGAAGGGCGTCTTCTTCTTCAAGGCGAACGCGCGGGCGCACTGCCTGGGGCAGACGGACGGAAGGGTGAAGGTGCTCGCGGACTCAGCCAGCGACCGGGTTCTGGGGATTCACATCATCGGTCCGCGCGCCGGCGACATGATCGCCGAGGCGGCCGTGGCGATGGAGTTTGGCGCGAGCAGCGAGGACATCGCCCGCTCCTGTCACGCGCATCCGACCCTGGCGGAAGCGCTCAAAGAGGCCGCGCTCGCGGTCGACGGCAGGGCGATCCACAGCTAGAAACCCGTTACTTCAACATCAAGAGCTTCTTGGCCTCGCTCGCCCCGGAGGCGGTCTGCAGTCTGTAGAAATAGACGCCGCTGCTCAGCCTACGCCCCTGGTCGTCCTTCCCATCCCAGCGAACCGTGTAGATGCCCGCCGCGTGGTGCCGGTCCACCAGGGTCCGGACCAGCGCGCCGCCCGCGTTGAAGATCCGGATCGTGGCCCAGCCCGGACTCGACAGCGAGTACCGGATGGTCGTCTCCGGGTTGAACGGATTGGGCGCGTTCTGGAAGAGCGCGTCGGGGATCGGTGGCGCTCCCGACGTGGGATCGTCCTCGATCCCGGTCGGGTAATAGCAGGCCGGCACCTGGAAGTAGTCGGTCATCACGTTCTTGATGAGCCGGATCCGCTCCCCGCCTTCCTCGATATTGTTGAAATTGAAGGCTTGGAGAACCGTCCGCGCGCTGTCGTTTCCGGTCACGGTGTACTTGGTCGCGAAGCGGGTCGCGGCCGGGAAGTTGTTCGGGTAGCGGAGGAAGTTGCTCGACCTTCCCACGAGCCGGAGCGCCGACGGCGGTCGCGATCAGGTCGAAGTCCTCGATGAACGGGCAATCGGAGTTCGCGTGCATCAGGCGGCCGGCGGTCGGCGAGCCGGCGTACCCCGTGATGATGGGATGGAGCGTGTCCTGCGGGAAATCCTCCCACACGTTGCGGAGGTAGCGTGCTCCCATCGTGAAGTCGAGGAAGCTGTTGTAGTTCTGGCCCAGAATGATCAGCTCCCAGGCCACGTTGTCGCCGATCAGGTACAGATTGCGGCTCTTCCCGGGTTGCTGAATCCACGATTGCAATAATGCCTGGTCCGGCTGCGGGATCGTGAACTGGCTCAAGCTGCCCGCGTGCCAGATGATGGTGGAGTACCGGAGCAGGTCGTTGGTCACTGAAGGCGGCCAGAAATAGAACGGGTTCCCGGCAGGAGGTCCGCCCGGAGAGTTCCCCGCGCCGGAGGTGGGCCCGTTCACGTCCCAGGTGTCGAACTTGTATCCCTGCGCCTTGAGCGCCGAAGCGATGGTCGCCTCGGTCTCGCGGCCGTAGTTGTTGTTCACGAACAGAATCTGGGCGAGGCTGTCGGTGCAGCCCAGCGCCGAATTGGTGGCCGTCTTCACCGGAAGGATCGAAGCCGAGAAGTAGGTTTGGGTCGACGGGGCGCTCTTCGGCAGATAGCCGACGGAATCGGCGCTGTCGGTGACCGCGAAATAGTACTGAAGCGTGGTGTTCGCGGGATAGGCGCCGGCCGGGACGTCCGCGTAGCGATAGGTCGGATACGAGGCGGTGGACATCGAGAGCGGTATCGAGGACCAGGACCCTGAGTTGAAGCGATAGAACATGAACCCGGTCTTGTACCCCCGGCTTGTGCTCACCTGCACCACCGCGCTGTCCCCAAGCGGCGTGTTGAAGTTGTCGTTTCCGAAGAATGCCGTCGTCCGGAACGTGTCCTGGAAGAGGTCCAGATCACGCTGCAGGAAGATCGGCGGCGTGACCTGCTTGATCCCGATCGCAATGTTGTCGAACAGCGGGTAGATGCCCGAGAACGCGGTCTGGCCGCCGCAGTAGATCTGCCCGTAGTCCTTGACCACGAACTGGACCTCGACGGAGTCTTTCCCTCCCGCTTCCGGCAGCGTGACCTTCTGGCGGATCCAATCCTTGCTGGACCCGTAGTAGAGAAGTCCGGTGGGATCCTTGTACGGCCCCCAGCCCGCGTCGAGCGCGTTTCGCGTCCGATAGAGCAGGCTGTAGTAGAAGCACGCGTCCAGCGGCAGGTTTCGATAGATGTCGAAGGCCACCAGGACCTGGGACGACCTGTTCACGAAGACGGGCGGCGTCACCAGTCGATCGTCCAGCCTCGGCACCAGGGAAAATACGACCGGATCCCAATCTACCCAGACGTTCGTCCGGTTGTCGGTGCAGAGATCCTCGGTGATCACGTTGGCGTTGATGTTGAAATAGTCCCCGACGGCGGGCAGGGTGGTCCGAGTCCAGGCGCCCATGCCGCTCTCCATGTCGTCGAAGAAGCGGGTCTGGGCTCCGGCGGTAACCATGACGTTGTCGATGAAGAAGCCGTCGCCCTGGAACAGGCCGTCCTCGGAGGAGTAGGCGATGTCGCTGTTGAACACGAAGCGGAACGGCATGTTGTGCGGACCGCCCGGATAGTTCTTCCATCCCATCCAGGTGGATTCGGGGATGACCGCCGAAAACGTGCCGCAGCCGGAGGCGGGCATGGTTCCCGTGAACGTGGCCAGCGTGATGTAGATCTCCGAGAGGTCGCCGACCTCGACCGTGGCAAAGTCGTAGTGCGGCTCGGTCTTGATGTGATAGTCGAAGGAAAGCGTCACGGTGGTGCCGGTCGCGAGACCGGCCACGCTCACCGAATTCTCGAGCACCTGATACCAGTTGTTTCCGTAGCCCGCGCGGTTGGTGTCCAGCACCCACGAGGAATCGATCTTGCCGCACCACCAACCGTGGTTGGTGCAGGCTCCAAACGTATCGATGTGCCACGCGGTGGGCCCGCCCGATGCGTCAAAGTGCGTCCAGCCGCCCTGGTCGTCCAAGCTCAGCCCGTCGAGGCTGTCCTGGAACACGTAGACTTCCTCGAGCGGAGGAGGCGGGAACAGGATGGGACGGCGCCCTGCGCGCGACGGCTTGCCTGTGGCGGGCCGCTCACCCTGCGCTTCCTCACGATAGACGCCATGGGGGAGCGGCTCGGGCGGCTTCAGCGATGGAACGGAAACCGGAGCGGCGGCGGAAGGCGCTGCGACAGAGAGGATGCATGCCGCGAACAGGGCAGCCGTCGGCCCCAGTAGGCGTGACCAAAAAGACACAGGACTACGATGGCGAGAGATGGGAGCGAGTCTCCGCACTGTTGTCTCTAGAGTGAGCGAAGCAAGGCTGCCAATTGAGACCCGGGCCTCTAGCCCGGTTCGGGACCCACGTTCGATTCCAACTTAGTATAGCATAAAGTGATGCCCCGTTCCAGACGGAACCGCAATCCATTGCCACGGCAGTCCGATGGGGGGGGCGCCCAGCCCGACTCCCTCCCGAAGGCCTCTTCTGTACGGCTGCTTTTTTGCCTCCGGCGCCGCAGGACTCATCCTGGAAGTGGTCTGGTCGAAGTACCTCTCATTCCTCCTCGGCAATTCGATCTACGGGGTTTCGACGGTCGTCGCCGCGTTCCTGGGCGGGCTCGGAATCGGCGCCGCGGCTGGCTGGACGCTTCGCCGCCCGAGCCAAGGAGCCATTACTCGCGTACGCACGGCTGGAGCTGATCGTCGCCGTGCTCGGGCTTGTGACGCCGCTGGCGTACCACGCGGCCCGGCCCCTGTTCGCGGCCCTGAACGCGCTCTTCCTCGGCCACGGCGCCGCGTTTCTCTTTCTTCGATTCCTCGTGCTCTTCGCGGCCCTCCTGGTGCCGACCACCGCGATGGGCGCGACGTTGCCGCTCCTCGTCTCGGATCTGTCGCGCCGCGATCCCAAGAACTCGGCCCGGACGGTGGCCCGGCTCTACGCGATCAACACAGCGGGAGCGGTCGCGGGCGTGGCGGCGGCCGGATTCTTCGTAATCCCGGCGCTCGGACTCTGGAAAACGGCGGCGCTCGCCGCGGCGATCGACCTCTCGGTCGTGGCGGCCATCATGATCGCGCGGCCGTCCGCGCCGCCGAAGGCGGAGTGCGAGCGCAGAGAGGCGCGCGATGCCATCGGGGACGCGAGAAGCAAAAGAAACGGTCCCCTCTGGCATCGCGCGCCCTCCCGCCTAGCGCGCGTCCCCCTGGCATCGCGCTCCCCCTGGCGACTCCATGGATCCTTCCCGTCTTCGCGATCTCGGGATTCACGGCGATCCTCTACGAGGTCGCGTGGACGCGCATTCTCGCGGTTCCCTTCGGCGGCATGGTCTACGCCTTCTCCGCGATCCTCGCGATCTACCTCATCGGCATCGCGGTCGGCGCCGCCGCCGCGACGCGGCTTCTGCGCCGCGTGGGCGCCGCGGTCGCCCTCTTCGGAGTCCTGCAGGGACTCCTGGCCGCGGCGGTCGCGCTCGGGAGCGAACTCTTCGAGCGCCTTCCGTCACTGGCAGGCGGATGCGATCGCCTGGTCGATGGGCAGCACCCCCCGGCTTCTCTCGGCCGAGGCCGGCATCGCGGCGCGCATCATCCTTCCCCCGGCCCTCCTCCTCGGCGCACTCTTCCCGACCGCGGTCGCGATCTATCAGCGCCGCGGGCGCGAGGCGGGCGCGTCGGTCGGCGCGGTCTACGCGGCCAACACCGTCGGCTCGATCATGGGCTCGCTCGCGACCGCGTTCGTGCTCATTCCATGGATCGGAACGCTCCGGTCGATCCTCATGGCCGCAGCGGCGCTCAACGCCGCGATCGGCGTCGGCGCGCTGCTCGCCGGCGAGTGGACCGCCTGGACGCGCCGCGCGGCCGCCGCGCTCCTCGCCGGATCAGCCGTCGCGTTCGCGCTCTTCGCCATGCCGACCTGGAACGCCGAGCGGATGAGCCTCGGGCTGGTACGACTCCTCCGTTCGTACTGGTTCGGCGGCAACTCGATCGCGCACCGGACGATCGACCGGATCGGCACGTCGCCGGGGCGGAGCGGCTGCTCTTCTACAAGGAGGGAAGAGTCGCGGCGGTGACCGTTCTCGAGATCGCCGGCCGTCGGGCTCTCCTGATCAACGGCAAGACCGACGCCACGACGGGAGTCGGCGAGGACATGGCGCAGCAGGTGCTCGTCGGACAGCTTCCGCTCCTTATTGTTGCCGGACGCGAAGAACATCTGCGTCGTCGGATACGGAAGCGGAGTCACAACGCGCGCCGTGCTGACGCACACGGTGAGCGACGTGCTGACGGTGGAGCTGGAGGACGCGGTGATCGAGGCGGCCCCGTATTTCCGGGCGGACGCGCAGGCGTCCCCTCGACGATCCGCGAAGCCGTCTCCTGATCGAGGACGCGGGGACCTATCTCCGCTCGACGCGCGTTGCGTATGACGTGATCATTTCGGAACCGTCGAATCTGTGGATCGCGGGGATGGCCGACCTCTTCACCGAGGAGTTCTATCGGACCGCGGCACTCAAGCTTCGGCCGGGCGGCATCTTCTGCCAGTGGGTTCAGTGCTACCAGACCTCCCCCGCCACGCTTCGAGACGATCTTCCGGACGCTGGCGACCCGTTTCCCGCACGGGCAGCTCTTCTTCGTCGACGCCTCCGCCGACCTGATCATTCTGGCCTCGCCCGACCGGGAGGTGACCCTCGACCTGGACCGGATCGAGCGCGCGTGGGATCGCGCCGACGTGGCCGCGGCAGCTCGCGCGCGTGGGCGTCGCGTCGCCCGCCGACCTGCTCCGCTACTACCGGGGGCGGCTCGAGCGGGTGGCCACCGCGGCTGGGCCCGGGCCCGACCAACACCGACGACAACGGATGGCTGGAGCACCGTGCGCCGAGCGATCTGCTATCGGGAGCGAGCTCCGAGACGATGCTGGTGTGGTCGCCGGAGGTCGGGATCGATCTCGCCGCGTCGATCGTCTCCGATCGAGGGCGCGCGCTGGCGCTCCTCGATGACGCGGCGGCCAAGGCCAGGAGCGGCGGGAGCGGATGCGGCGGTGGTGGGATTGAGGCGGCGAACGGCGAGCAGATGCGGGCCCGCGTAAGGGCGCGGCGGCTACCGGCGCTGGTTCAGATACTCCGCGGACGCGAACGAGTCGACCTGGATGACGTCGTGGCGCGCGGCGGCGGCGTCGTCGCGCGGTGCACCGTTCCTGATCGGTGATCACGCCGGCGCGCTGCGCCGCGTCGAACAACGCATCTCCGTCGCGTCTTGAGCTTCTTCGCGCGCACCGCGTCCCGGATCTTCCGATCGATGGGGGCCGCGGCGGCGATCATGATAGCGGCCGCCTCCAGCTTCCCCAACCCGGTCTCGTCGGGCGCGGGCACGTAGATGTCGCGAGTGAGTCGCTCCAGTGCCTCGCGATCGGACAGCACCAGCTTGGCCACCGCGGCGCTCAGCCGGTCACTCGGCGGGCGGAGCCTCGCCCCCAGCGGGAACACGGCGAGGCGGACCAGCCACGCAACCGGCCGGCTGGGCAGGTTGTCGAGCACGCTCTGAAGCGCGGTCTGGATCTCGTAGAGCGCTTCCGCCGCGCACCAGCGAAAGAGCGGAAGGTCGCTCTTCGACTGGCCCTCGTCGTGGAACCGCTTGGCGACGGCCGAGCCGATGTACATCCACGCAAGCGCGTCGGCCAGCCGGCCGCTGAACCGCTCGCGGCGCTTCAGCGTTCCCCCGAGCGTGGCCATCGCGACGTCGGAAACCAGGGCGAACGAAGCGCTGAACCGCGTGAGCTGGGCGAGCAGGCGACGGGCCGGGCCGCGCCCCGGAACGACGGCGAACCTCGCACCGCTCAGCGCGTGCCACGTGGACCGGATCTTGGTGCTGACGACGTGGAGCACGTGGCCGAAGAAGGCCTGGTCGAGAGCGACCAGGTCGTTCGCGGCGATCGCCCTCATCTCGTGCTGCACGAAGGGATGGCAGCGAATGGCGCCCTGCCCGTAAATGATCAGCGATCGCGTGAGGATGTTCGCGCCCTCCACCGTGATCCCGATGGGGACCGAAGCGTAGGCCCCGGCGAGAATGTTGCGCGGACCGCGCGAGATGGCGGCGCCCGCCTGAATGTCCATCGCGTCGTTCACCACCGCGCGCATGCCCTCGGTCAGGTACCGCTTCACGATCGCCGAAACCACGGCGGGCTTCTGCCCGGAGTCGATCGCGCCCAGCGTGAGGCGGCGGGCCGCGTCCATCAGATAGGTGCGGCCCGCAATCCGGGCGAGCGGCTCCTCGATCCCTTCAAAGCGGCCGATCGGGAGCCCGAATTGCTCCCGGACGTTGGCGTAATTGCTCGTGACGCGCGCGGCGAGCTGCGCGGCGCCGACGGAAAGGGACGGAAGCGAAATGCCGCGCCCCGCGGCCAGGCAGTCCATCAGCATGCGCCACCCACGGCCCGCCATCGCGGGACCGCCGATGATGCAGTCGAGAGGAACGAAGACGTCCTTGCCGTGGGTCGGACCATTCAGGAACGGAACGCCCAGCGGATCGTGCCGCTCCCCGATCTCGACGCCCGGCGTGGACGCGGGAAGGAGCGCGCAGGTGATCCCGAGATCGGTCGCGCCCCCGAGGAGACGGTCCGGATCGAGCAGCCGGAAGGAAAGGCCGAGCACGGTGGCGATCGGCGCCAGCGTGATGTAGCGCTTGTTCCAGTTGAGGCGCATCCCGAGAACTTCGCGGCCCTCGTAGACGCCGCGGCAAACGACTCCCGTGCTCCGCTGCGCGGTGGCGTCGCTCCCCGCTTCGGGCTCCGTCAGCGCGAAGCAGGGAATTTCCTCTCCCGTCGCGAGCCGGGGCAGGTAGTGGCGCTTCTGGATGTCGGTCCCGTAGTGAAGGAGCAGCTCCGCGGGCCCGAGCGAGTTGGGCACCATCGCGGTCACCGCGGCCGTGACGCTGCGGCTGGAGAGGCGCGTGATCACAGCGGAATGCGCGAGCGCGGAAAAGCCGAGCCCGCCGTATTCCTGGGGAATGATCATGCCGAAGAAGCGGTTCTTCTTGAGGAACTCCCACGCCGCCGCCGGCAGGTCGCCGTGCTGGATGACGTTCCAGTCCTCGATCATCCGGCAGAGCTCGTTGACCGGACCGTCCACGAACGCCTGCTCGCGTTCCGTGAGCGCGGGCATGGGCGCATCGAGCAGCTTCTTCCAGCGCGGGCGGCCGGAGAAGAGCTCGGCTTCCCACCAGACGGTTCCCGCCTCGAGCGCGATTCGCTCCGTCTCGCCCATGCGTGGAAGCGCGCCCCGGAGTACGGGCACGATCCAGCGCGTCACCGCCTGACGGCGGATCGCTGGGATCGCGAAGACCAGTGCGACCGCGACGAGCGCGATCAAAATCCAGAGCATGGGCGTCATCCCTGATCGGGTCGAGGAATCGGAGGCAGCGTTTTCAGTATACTATTCATCGTCACCTAAGCCGAGGATGGTGAGCGTTTTACCCGCGGTGCATCCGTTCTTGGGTCTTACGCTCCCTGCTGCCTTGGTCCCAGGGATGGAACCAATGAGTTTGATGACGGCGGCCACCTTGGACACCGTTTCAACGCTTTCTCCACCGACCCTGTCGAAACGATTGCGTCCTCGGGCGCGTATCGTTCGCGAGCGACCCCCCGCTCGGAATCACCCGCCGACTTGATCGTCCTCCCACAGGAGGTTTGTAAGTACATGCGACGGAGCCATATAGCCGCTTTGCTGGCGGCCTGGGGGTGCGCTCTGAGCCTCGGTGTCAATCCGGCCTTGGCGTTCGAGGGTTTCGCACCCTCGCCGCCGGGGGCCGGCGCGGATAGCGCGGACGGAAGGCGGGCGGCCGCGCCCACCGTTCGGGCGCACCGTTTGAACGGGGGCGGAGAGATCCGCGTCGATGGAAAGCTCGACGACAACGCGTGGAAAACCATCGAGCCTGGCCAGGGATTCAGGGTCTGGGACCCGGACCGCGGCGCCCTTCCCACCGAGGAAACGGTGTTCAAGGTCGCGTACGACGACGGCGCCGTGTACTTCGGCGTTGCCTGCCTGGAGCACGACGCATCGAAGATCTCGGCCAACCTCGCGCGGCGGGACCGCGATTCGAAGTCGGACCTCGTGAGTATCTACATCGATCCGTATTTCGACAAGACGACCGGATACAACTTCCGCGTGAATCCGCTCGGGGTCCAGCTGGATAGCTACATCTATAACGACGGCGACCGGGACGACAATTGGGACGCCGTGTGGGAGGCCGCAACCTCGCGGGACCAGAGCGGCTGGTACGCGGAGATCCGGATTCCGTTCTCCGCGATCCGATACAAGACTGGGTCGACGATGACGTGGGGCCTCCAGATCTATCGGTTCATGCAGGGGCGGGGTGAGGACACCGCGTGGGCGATCTGGGACCGGAACGCGCACGGGTTCGTGAGCCACTTTGGAACGCTGACCGGAATCGAAGGGATCCGTCCACCTCGCCAGATCGAGCTGCTTCCCTATGTGGTCCAACGCTCCACGGATCCGTCCATCGACGGTCCCGACGATCAGATCGAAGGTTTCCGGAATCTGGGGGCCGACTTGAAGTACGGCATCACGGGCGATTTGACGCTGAACGCTACGGTCCAGCCCGATTTCGGCCAGGTGGAGGCCGATCCGGCCCAGCTCAATCTCTCTCCGTTCGAGACCTTCTACGACGAGAAGCGCCCGTTCTTCGTCGAGGGGAGCCGGTTCTTCCAGCATCCCGATTTCAATCTCGTCTACTCCCGGCGCATCGGGACCGGGGATCCCAACTCTCGGATCCGGTACGCGGCCAAGCTCACCGGAAAGACCTGGGCGGGGGTTTCCCTCGCGGCCATGGCGGCCTCGACCGACATCACGGCCGAGGGCCAGGCCCACAACCTGTTCAAGAACGGCTCGCAGCTCTCGCGCTTCTTCGTGGCGCGGCTGGGGAAGGAAATCTCGGGCGGGCGGAATCGGTTCAATGTGATGCAGACCGCGGTTCTCAACACGGCGAACCGCGATCAATACACCGACGCGGCGTCCCACGAGGCGTATACCTCGGGCCTCGACTTCGACCTGAATTCCAAGAACCGCCAGTTCAACGCCCAGGGATCGTTCGTCGGCTCGATCATCGATCCGGAAACGTCGGCGCTGGATCCCACGATCACAGGCGCGCCATCCTACGGAACCGGCGGGTCGCTCGACCTCCGCAGGCGCGGAGGAAGCCTCCAGGGAGGGGTGAACGGACGGTGGGAATCGGGGCACCTTGAGATCAACGACCTCGGCTACCTCCAGTCGCCGGACGAGATCTCGTCGAGCATACCTCTACTACCCGTACGACCCGAATGGGAAGAGCAAGACGTTCAACCGCGGCGAGCTGAACCTGAACGGGTGGCGGAGCTGGATCAACGCGGCGCGGGCGGGCTACGACGTCGGTACCGGAGCCGAGGCGTGGAGTTACGGCAAGGGTCATCCACAGTACGGTGGCGCGCAATTCAACGGCTGGTTCCAGTTCCGGAACTACCGAGAGGCGTGGTTTGGAACCTCGTACAACGCGACGGGACACCATCGCTGGGAGACCCGGGGCGGACCCCTGATCAGCGAGCCTTTGACCTATGGTGGATGGCTGGGCGGCTCGTCCGACACGCGGAAGAATCTAGTGATGTCGCTCGAGGGTTCCTACTACCGGGACACCGCCCTCAACGCGAGCACCGACGCGACGCTGACCACGAAGTGGAAGCAGAGCACGGCGATCAATCACAGCCTCGCGATGGGATATCACCTTCGAATCGACGACACGCAGTACCTCGAGACCGTGGACCTGGCGACCCGGCCTGGAGGGATCGGAATCGGCGGGCTGAGCTACGTGTTTGGGGACATCAACCAGAAGACGTACGACGTGACGCTTCGCTCGAGCATCCTGTTCACGCGGAACCAATCGCTCGAGCTCTACGCGCAGCCCTACCTATCCGTGGGCAACTACAGCCGAGTGCGCGAGCTCATTCACCCGGACGGCTCGATCTCTACACATACCTAGAGCCGGGATACGCGGCCACTAACTTCGACTTCAGCTTCGTTCAGGTGAACATCAACGTCGTGTACCGGTGGGAGTACCGCCCGGGCAGCACTTTCTACTTCGTCTGGACCCAGGGCCGGAACACCTACGACGAGCGCGACTACCACACCAACCCGAACGACTTCAACAACTCGGTCGGGAACGGCGAGCTGTTCAAAAACGAGCCCGAAAACACGCTCCTGGCCAAGATCACCTACTGGTTCGCGATCTAGCGGGACCGCTGGCGGCGGGTGAGACTCGCGTCGTTGCGCGCCGCCTGGGCCGGCCGTCGCCTTGCCGTTGACACGACGGCGGGCTCGTCGGTAGATAGGGGACCATGAAGGTCTCCTGGCCGACGAGTTCCCGATCTGGATCCTGCTGGTGGGGATGTGGGTGGCCGCCGGCCTCGCGTGGCCCGCGGCGCCGGCCCAAATCCCGACGCACTGGGGCCTGGACGGCCAGGTGAACGGATACGGCGGCAAGTTCGAGGCGCTCCTCCTCCTCCCACTCATCGCGCTCCTGATCTACCTCATCATGCTCTTTGCCCCGCGCCTCGACCCAGGCCGCCTCAACTACGAAAAGTTCGCCGGCGCCTACACGGTTCTTCGGCTCTCCGTGGTGGCACTCCTCGCGGTCATCTACGGGCTGATCCTCGCGGCGATGCGCGGGCGCTCCGTCGACATGCAGCGCATGGCGCCGCTCCTGGTCGGGCTCTTCATCGTCGTGATCGGCTCCGTGATCGGTAAGATCCAGCCCACCTGGTTCGTGGGCATCCGGACGCCGTGGACCTTATCCAGCAGGACGTCCTGGGAAAAGACGCACCGAGCGGCGGGGAAGGTTGTGATGGTCGGCGGGATTCTGCTGGCCGCGGCCGGGTTGAGCGGCTCGCAGGCAACCGTCATCGCCGCGTCCGCGGTGCTTGGGGCAGGGATGCTGGGGGTGATCGTCTACTCCTACCTCGTTTGGCGCGCGGCCCCCGACCGAATTCCTCCGGGCGGAACCTCCTGACAAGAAAAACGGCGGGCCCCCGAGGGAAGCCCGCCGTAGCTGCGAATCCGGAAGGAGCTAGTCCTCCCCGCCGAGCCTGTACGTGAGGCCGCCCGTCAACTCGCCGCTTCCGTAGTACGAATTGTCATAGGTGTAGCAGAACCCGTAGAAGTCGCAGTAGTAGCTGCTGCCGCCGACATTGGTATCGGTGTAGCGCCACCGTCCATCGATCCGCAGCGCGACCTTCTGGCTGCTCGAGAACTTGATGCCAAGGCCGATGTTGCTTGTGAACTTCGTGGCCTCGCTAGCCTGATTGGCCGTTCCTCGAACTTGGCTTTGTAGTCGGTCGCGCCGCCCCCGAGAGTGAAATAGCCCGCACCGGCCCCGGATTCGTGTAGAAGTTGATGTTCAACTCGTACCGGTTCTCCGTGAGGTTGCCGAGCTGTGCGGAAGAGCTTCCCCCGCCGGCGCCGAGATTCATGCGGCTTCGAGTGTCCGTAGCCGAACTCGAGCCCGACCATCCCGCTGAACACCCATCGAGCCGGCCGCCGTAGGTCCAATCGTCGTCGACGTTGACGTCTGCGGCTTAGCCCGCTGTAGGAACCGGTGTAGATGTCGCCGCCGAAGTACCCGCCGCCGTAGACGGTCAGATCGGCGGCGACTCCTTTGTAACCGTAGTAGTCGGATGTCGAGGCCGACGCGAATGTGAAAATCGGCCCCTACCCGCGGCCCAAACCCCCATCCTGGGTTTCCTCGATTCCACATCAATCCTCCGATTTCCGTAATGAAGCCGCCCGCCTCACTTCGTCTTGAATACCTTGCTGGCGATCATGTCGTCGACGATCGTGCCCGCGATGGACATCGCGGCGTCCTGGCCTGTCTCCGGATTGATCGTCTCTGTCACGCCGCTCCAGACCAGCTTCTCCGTCCTCACGTCGTACACGTTGGTCTCGACGCTGTACACCTTGTCTTCCTGGTAGTACCCCGGCGTGGACACCATCGCGTAGGAGCTGGAGTAGTAGCCGTAAAAGCCGTAGTACGCGGGCGCGGGCGTGTAGTAGGCCGAACCCGGCACGTAGGTCGTCTCCTTGTCGACGCTGATCAGCCGCGTCACCGCGGCCAGGTCGGCGCCCGTTTCCCTGACCGCCTGCTTCAGCGTCGCCTCATCGGCGGACTGCATTGCCGGGAGCACCGTCGAGCCCGCGATCGGCTGGACCTTGACCTGGCGGAGGACGTTAGCGAAGGCTCCCTCCCAGGTCTTCTGGCTCCGCTCGCTCTTGGCCAGGGCGATGATGATCATCTTCTGCCCGGGCTGCCCTTCAAAGCTGGTGTCGGACCAACGCTGGACGAGTGAGGACGACGTGCCACAGGAGACTGCCACCACGCAAAGCAAGGCTGCGAACAGCCGTGTGAATCGGTTCATTGCACCCCTCTTTTCTGGAAGTCTTCCGCCGGCCCCTTCCTGGTCAGACCCGTGAGTCTACCCCAGGGTTGGGGCCCGTCAAGTCCTGAGGCGGGGCGGAGCTAGAGGCGGAACGAAAGCGCCGTGCGTAGCTCGGGAATCCGGCTGTAAACGTCGGGGTAATCGCGGTAGTTGCGGTCCGCCGTGTAGAGCACGTAGTCCAGCGGAAACCGCGAGGTTCTCGGGGAGCGGGACGTCGACGCGGATCTCGGTCCCGGTGACGTAGTGCTCCGCGGCCGTGCCGTTCATGGAGTGGATCCAATGCTCATCGTGGGAGAGGAGCAGGAACGGCCTCCCCTTGACCAGGAACGTGCCCGCGGAACTGGAACCCGAGGCCGGGGCCGAAGTCGTAGGTCCGGCCCGAGAAGTTGACGTAGTCGGACTTGGTTCCGCCGAGCAGCATCACGTTCATGTCGAGCTGGGTCTGCAACCTGGAAGTCCCCTTCGGTGCCCATCCTCGACAGGAGCGACGCGCCGACGCTCTGGCCGCCGAACTCGTAGGCGTTGTTGTTGTTGTAGTCGTAGTACTGATAGATCGCGATCAGGTGGTGCGCGTGCTCCGTCTTCTTGATCTCCGAGCCGTAGAGAATTCCCTGCGCCTTCATCGACCCGAACGTCTTCTTGTCTCCAAAATTGAGCTGCGCGCGGTAATCGAAGGAATCGAACGGCTTCTTGTATTCGCCCAAGAAGGGATCGCCGTATCGCGCGGCAAGGTCCATGAAGACGCGGGTGGTATCGGTATCCCAGAGATGGTCCTGCCCTACGGTCCGGAAACCGACGCGGTACCCCACTCCGTAGCTCTTGGGATAGCGATCCGCGGGGTTCGCCTGCACCTTGGACCAGTCGCCGGTAGATGATCCGGTTAAAGCCCCGGAGCGGGTTGATCAGCGTACCGCCCAGCTCCCGCCAAGACCGGGAAGAGCCGGTTGCGGTGTTGTCGGTGACGATCTGCGAAAGCCGGAAGAAGGTTTCGCCGAGGGTGGTACCACCGACGCTGGTCGCGATCCAGTCGTTCCAGGCGGGATTGTGCGTCTCGCCGAAGTACTCCCACATGAAGCTGCCGCCGAACGCGAAGGGGATCGATTGCCAGTAGCTATACCCGGTCGATCGCGCCGCGTTGAAATAGAGATTGCCGTGGAAGGGATGCCCGAGCTGATTGGTGGAGAACTGATTGTCGTCCCATTCGAAGCCGTTCAGGATGTTGTCCTTCCACGGCTGGATTCCGATCCTGAATCCAACTCCCCCGCCGGGGCGGATGTAGCGGTCGTAAAACCAAACGACGAAGTTGGTGAGGAACACCTCGCCACAGCGCGCGGCCGAAATGGGGCTGCGGGGGCGTGTAGGGCGCGTAGTGGAGGCTGTCGGCGGCCACGGCCACCTTGGTTACCGGCTGGACCCGGACGGAGTCCGCGGATTGGGCGGACGCGCGGGTTGGCCCTCCGCATGCGGCCAGGAGAACGACCGCCGCGAAGAGCGCGGCACCCAGGCTGCCGCCGAGCCTCATTGGCGCACTCGTCAAAATAGCGACACTCCTCCGAAAAAGAGCGGCTCGGTATCGCCGGTCGCGTCCGCCGTGTATTCCGAAAAGATGCGCGCGATGCCACCGCCCGCGAATGCGACGGTCTTCGGTCCGAGCCGCTGCTCGATCAGCCCTCTGGCCTGTATCGCGTAGTGGAGCTTGTCGTTCTTGGCCGGGTCGCTGTCCTTGGCGGGGATGTAGTGCGAAAATCCAAGGTCGAGGCCGAGCCGGGTCTTCTTGGTGATCGGGAACGCGCGGCCGTAGTTCCACGTGAGGATCAGGGTTTCCTTCACATCTCCCTTGGAATCGCGCGAGCCCGCCGTGAGCATTGAATACCAGTTCCGGACCTCGGTTCGAACACCCGTATTGAAGGGCGATAGGTTGCTGGCATACGTCACCCAAGCGATCTCCCCATCGGCCGACATGTTCACCAGCCCGACCGGTACGCCGGTCTGCTCTCGACCCCAATTGGCCACGCCGACCTGGAGACCATGGGACTTTCGCGCGAAGTTCGCGCCTCCCACTTGAACACCCGACATCTCGGCGGTGAAATTGACAAGGGCCCACTGCATGCCGGCCATGCGCCCGCCGACGTAGTTATAGCCGCCGGAGGCCTGAAGCCCAGAAAAGTCGCCGCCGACGGCGTTCCCGAGACCCGACCATTGAATGAATGAGGCGTCACCGTCCACGGCGTTGACCACCCCGGCGGCCTGGAAGCCGTAGAGGGAGCCTTCGACGGTGTTGAAAAGCCCGCCAAACTGGACGCCGTTCACCGCCCCGTGAACGACGTCTCCCAAGTACGCGATTTGGATTCCGCCCACGTCTCCTTTGACGTAGGCGACCCCCCCTGTCCATTGGAGCCCCTTCATCGCGCCGCCGACCTGCCCGTACACGCCGTTCAACTGGATCCCGACGACGTCCCCGCTCGTAAGAGAGGCTATGCCGTTTAAGTCGATGCCGCGGACGGAGCCGACACGGCCGTACAGGAGCGAGAGTCGGAGGTTGGTCGAGATGTTCGGGTCGTGGTTCGTGCTGACCGGATAGAGGAGCGCCAAGTTGACGACATGGTTCGCCGGCGAGGCGACCCCGGCGCTGGGGGCCAGGAGCGTGATGCTCAGGATGGCAACGAGAGCGAGCCGCATGGACGAGACGCATGATATTGGGTGCCGACTGTTATCACTAGAAGATTTCCGGCGGGATTGGTAGCCTGATCCGGATGAGGAATGCGACTCTGCGCTGGGTTCTGGCGGCCTGCCTTGGCGTGATCCTGCTCGCGCTGGGCGCGAACGACGCGCTCGCGATGAGGGAGCACGTCCGCAACGGCTGGATGTTTGGCGTGGGGATCGGTTACGGAGAGGCCAAGATTTCGACGGGCGCTGCGCTACAGAACGTAGACACCGACTGGCAGGAAGGCGCCTGCCCCCAAATACGAATCGGCAAGATGCTGGGCCACCACCTCATGGCGAGTTTCGACCAGCGCGGCTGGCTCGACGAGCAGGGTGTCGGCGCCTCCAAGGTGCGCGTTGGGATTCAGAACTTCACGGCCGCCCTGACGGTCTTTCCGGGCAACCCCACAAACGAGACCGGCGGCATCTACGTGCGGGGCGGGGTCGGTTTCTCGAATTCGCGCCTTACGGTGTTTGAGAACTCGTTCATCGGCGCCGGTGTCGACTCGCTAGACAACGGGGAGCACCGCGATGAGAGCGGCGTGGGCTACACTCTGGGCGGCGGCTACGAATTCCGCGTCTCGTCGAATCTCGCCGCCGGGCTCGACGTCAGCGCCAACTATCAGGCCGTCCACGGCGACATCTTCGAAGAAACCTGGTACTTCCCGGCAGTCCTCAGCCTGAACTGGTATTTCAAGTAGCCCGGGCGGCGTGAAGCGTCCCGCCCCCACCCTCGAACGCCTCCTCCAGCTCCTCCTCGTCTTCATCCCGCTCGCGGCGGTGGCCGCGTGGCGCGACTGGGGTTCGCTCTACGTCTTTTCCTTCGCCTGCCTCGCGATCGTTCCGCTCGCCGGGATCATGGGCGAAGCGACCGAACGGATCAGCGCCCGGCTGGGCGCGGGCGTGGGCGGGCTCCTGAACGCGACCTTCGGGAACGCGGCGGAATTGATCATCGCCCTCGCGGCGCTCCAGCGGGGCCTCTACGACGTCGTCAAGGCCTCGCTCACCGGCTCCATCATCGGGAACGTGCTCCTCGTGCTGGGAGGCGCGCTCCTCGCGGGTGGGCTGAAGCGGGAGCGCCAGACCTTCGACCGCGCCGCCGCGGCCGCGGGCTCGACACTCCTCGCCCTGGCCGCGATCGGGCTTCTGGTTCCGGCCGCCTTCCACTACGTCGTGGAATCCGCGGTCGTGCGCGCCGAGATGACGCCGGACCGCGAGGTGATCCTCGAGCGGGGTCTGTCGCTCGAAATCGCGCTGGTCCTTTTCATCGCCTACCTCCTGAGCCTGGTCTTCAGCCTCAGGACCCACCGTCATCTGTACGCGGGCCAAGCGCCCCCCGAGGACGAGGCCGCCCTCGCGCACTCCGTCCCCCTCACGCGCAGCCTGATCACCCTTCTCGCGGCCACCGCCCTCATCGCCTGGATGAGCGAGCTCCTGGTGGGATCGGTGGAGGAGACGGCGCACGCGCTCGGGATGACCCAGGTATTCATCGGCGTCGTCGTGGTCGCGATCATCGGGAACGCGGCCGAGCACTCCACCGCGATCCTCGCGGCGATGCGCAACAAGATGGATCTCTCGCTCAGCATCTCGATCGGATCGAGCATCCAGATCGCACTCTTCGTCGCTCCGGTCCTCGTATTTGTTTCCTACTTCACGCCGCACGGCCCCATGGATCTCCGGTTCACGCCGTTCGAAGTGCTGGCCGTGGCGGTCTCCATGGGAGTCGTGAATCTCGTGTCCCAGGACGGCGAGTCGAATTGGCTGGAGGGCGCGCTGATGCTCGCGGTCTACAGCATCCTGGCGCTCGCCTTCTATTTCCTCCCATAACGAAAACGTGCTAACTTACTGGGCCTCGTTTTCGCCACAAGGCTCACACATTCCAGGAAGGGAGAAGGTATGAAAGCGTTTCGAATTGCCATCGCTCTCGCCGGACTCTTGATGGTGGCTCCGGCTCTCGCCCAGACGGTTGACGACGAGCTGGAGGCGGCGCGCGCGCAAATCCACGCCGATCGCAAGACAATCGTCGCCAAGCTGATGTACATGACGGACACGGAGAGCGCGGCGTTCTGGCCGATCTACAACACCTACCGCGAGGACGTCCGGAAGACCGACGACAAGGTGGTCGCGCTGCTTAAAGAATATGGGGCCACCCCGGACAGCACGCTCACCAACGCCCTGGCCCAGAAGATGCTGGACCAGTTGACCACCTTGCGCGGTGAGAAAGCCGGACTGCAGAAGGCCTACGTGAAGAAGTTCGGAAAGGCCCTACCCGCGAAGAAGCTGATCCGCTACTACCAGATCGAGAACAAGATGGACGCGATCATCGCATACGACTTGGCGGCCAACATC
The DNA here is from genome assembly GCA_963740415.1 of Candidatus Eiseniibacteriota bacterium. Lineage (GTDB taxonomy): Bacteria > Eisenbacteria > RBG-16-71-46 > SZUA-252 > SZUA-252 > WS-9. Next base: position 122,379 of record CAVUEC010000013.1, on the reverse strand, counting down.
CCGCTCGCGAAGTAACGAATCCGGCCCGGGGGCGGCGGGGCTACTCGTCCGCCCCCGGTTCGCCGGGCTGTTTAGCCGGCGCCGCGTACCACTTCTCCTTCGGCACCAACGCGGGCTCCTTCGGCTCGCCTTCAAACGACGGCGTCAGGATCTGGACGCCGTACTCGTTGAACTGATCCTGGATGTTCCTGTGAAGTTCGGAGTAGATCCGGAACATCTGCTCCGGATGCTCAACGTACGCGTTGAGCTCGTAGTTCACGCACATGTCCGCCAGTGACGTCTGAAGCACGAAGGGGGCCGGCGACGTCTTGACCCCCTTCGTCTTGGCCGCGGCCGCGAGCAGCATGGCGTGGACCTGGCGCCATGGCGCGTCGTAGCCGATCCCCACCGTGGTGTGCAGGATGAGCCCGCTCTCCTTGGCCAGCGTGCTGAAGTTCGTCATCTGGGACCCCAGGACGGTCGCGTTCGGTACCGTCACGTCCACGTTCTTGGGGGTCCGGACGTGAGTCGCCAGCAGCGACATTTCCGTGACAATTCCCTTCTCGCCGCCCACCTGGACGACGTCACCCACGCGGAAGGCGCGCATGTACGTCAGGATAATCCCGGCCACGATGTTGGATACGGCTGAGGTCGATCCGAGCGAAAAGAGGACGCCGACGAAAATGGAGACGCCCTTGAAGGCCTCCGTGTCCGATCCCGGGATGTAGGGGTACGCCACCACAACCGCGAAGAGCACAATCAGAATTCGGACGATATTGAACGTCGGCTTGGCCCACTCCGGATAGAACCCAGAGAAGCGAACGCGACCCAGCTCGACCTCTTGAGCGACAAAGTTCCCGAACTTGAGAACGGCCCGCGTCACATAAGCCAGGATGGCGATGAAGATGAGCCCCGGCAGGTGAGCCAGGAACGCGGAGCCCATGGACCGGAGCGGTTGTATCAACAGGCCCAGGAGGCGCCCGGAGAGACGCTGAGTCCAGGGGAAGAAGCCCAGCAGGAGATCGACGTAGACGTAGCTTGCGATCAGGACGAGGACCCAGCGGAGGAAGCGCGCCAAGCTCCGGAGCCCTGTTTGAACGGCTTCGGGCGGCAGGAATTCCTTGGACTTGCGCCGAATGTTGTCGCTCTTGGAGCCGACCCAGGCGTCGATCGCCGCGATGGCCCGGCCAAGGAGCCTCGAGAAAAGAGCCAGGAGGAGGATATACGCGAGGGTCGCAAGCAGAGCCCAAACCGCGCCCATGATGAGGGAGCGCGCGGCGTGGCGAACTCGATAGTCGAGGACCGCCGCGGTGACCTCGTTGGCCCGGTCGCGCGCCAGGGCCACGCGGTCTCGCCCGGCCATCACCGCATCGGAATCGAAAACGGAAAACAGCATCCGATCGCCCAGGGAGACGTCGGTACTGATGTCGGTGTCGGAGACGGAGAGGGAGTCGAACCATATCGAGCGATTCCGGGCAATCGCGAGCAGCCGATCTGAGAGCGCCCGCGCGCGCGCCTCCGCGGTGTGCGCCTTGATGCCAGCCTGAACGCGGAAGATCTCGCGATTGTCGAGGAGGACCGGGAATCCCGCGGGCGCGGTGGTGACGAGAAGCGTGTCGGACGTGGCAGGCGCGGAAGCGTCGGCCGCCGACGCGACACCGACGCCACACCCGCCGAGAATCGCCAGCAGGAAGAGGACCCTTACCCGACCCACGGTGGCAGAGTAACACAGGATTGATTGCCTTCAGCCCAGGAGATGCCTACCCTCCGTAGCGCTCCGACGCACCGGCTATTCCCCGAGAGTCTGCCGCACCTGGCGGACCAGGCGGTTGGCTTGCTCGTCTCCGGGATTAAGCTCCGCGTTTCGCTCCGCGTATGGAAGGGCTTCCCTGAAGCGGCGCTGGCTGAGATAGAAGAGCGCCAGCGCGTAGGCGGTCTCGGGATCGCCTGGGTCAATGCGCGCCGCATCGAGGAGCGCGCGCTCCGCCTCGTCGTTCCGCCCGATCCGCTGCAGCGTGAGCCCGAGGTTGTATCGAATCCGCGCCTGATTCGGCAGGAGCTTTGCCGCCTCGCGGAGCGAACGCGCGGCCTCTTCGTAGCGACCGCCCTCGGCGAGTAGGAGCCCCAACGAATAGTGAAGCTCGCCGTTTTCCGGCGCCTGGCGGATTCCCTCCCGCAGCTCCCGCTCGGCGTCGGCATTGCGTCCCATCCGGTTGTAGATCGTGGCGAGATTCTGACGCGCGGGGATGAAATAGGGATCCATCGAGAGCGCCTTTCGATACGCCTGCTCCGCGAGGTCCATCCGCCCGAGATCGGTTTCCAGAACTCCGAGATTCAAGTGGGTCGAGGGCATGTCCGCCACCGCGAGAAGTCCCTCGCGGTATTCCATGAGAGCGGAGTCGAGGTCCGCCTTCTGCGCGCTTGTGAACAGATTCAAGGGCACCGGGGCGAGGACGCGCGCGGCCTGGATCCTCACCGCCCGAACCGGGTCGCGGAGGAGCGGCGCGGCGAGCGCGATCCGACGTACGGCCGGAAGCACGTCCAGTCCGCCCGCCGCGGTGGCTCGAACGATCGGATCCGGGTCGGTCATTCCCGTGGCCAGGGCGCCGCTCGTTTCGGGGCCGTTTCCACGGAGAAGGCTGAGCGCCGTCGCCCGCGCAATCGCCGACCGCGCGGTATCCGCCGCCACAGCACGGAGCGCGGCCTCGGCGCTTGCCTCGCCTGCCTGGCCCGCGGCGACCGCTTCCACGAATCGAGAGTCGGCCGGGCGGCGTGCTCCGTACCAGCGCTCCACGGCGGCGGCGGCCCACCCAGCCGTCTTGTCGCCGTGGCATCCATTGCACGCGTTGGGAGTTCGCCACCGCACGCTCTCGTCCGGCCGCGGGATCCGGAAGAAGTGGTCGCGGCGCTCGTCGACGATCATGTAGTTCCGGGACGTCATGTGGCAGGAAACGCACTGCGCGGCCTTCGTTCCCTGCGCGTGGAAGTGATGGGCGGGAGTGTCGTAGTTCTTCGCCCGAAGCGTGGAAAAGGCCGGATTTGGCCGTTCCCCGTGGCAGGAGAGGCAGAGCGCGTTCCCCGTCGCCCGCGTTTGGCCGCTGTGCGGATCGTGGCAGTCGCTGCAACGGACGCCGCGCAGGTACATTTTGCTCTGACGAAACGAGCCGTATTCGTAGACCTCATCGTGGATCTGGCCGTCCGCGTGATACAGGGGCTCGGTCATCAGCTCCGGCATGAATTCGTCCAGGAGCGGATCTCCGGGGAGGCGCTGCGCCCCCACGCGGTGACGGCGCGAGTGACATGGCGCGCAGGCGTCGACCTCCGCGCGCCCGCCGGCGGCGCGCAGGTCCACCTGAAGCCCGACCGTCGCGGCGCGCCGTTCTGCCGCGCCGTCACGCGCGCCTTCGCCCGCGCCCGCCTCCCCGTAACCGCGCCGCTTCGACCCGTGCTTCCCCGCCCAGACGACATGATCGCCTCCCGGCCCGTGACACGATTCGCATCCCACGTCGAATTCGGACCAGGCCGTCGCGTAGGAATCAGCCGCCGCGTCGTAGCCCTTCCGGTAGTCGGTGGTGTGGCACTCCCCGCACATGAGATTCCAATTTTGATAGCGGCCGGTCCAATGCAGCGGGTCGTCGAGCGCGATCTTCTGTCCGGGATAAAGGCTGTACCAGCGGCGCGCTCTCACGTCCCACGCCACGGTGAGGCATTGGAGCTTCCCGCCGGGGAATTCGACGACGTACTGCTGCACCGGGTCGACACCGATGACGTACTTCACGGCAAAGTCCGCCGGGTTGCCGTCCGGGCCTTCGGTGCGGATCAGATACTCGGCTCCGCGCCGCGCGAAGCGGGCGGTGATTCCCTTGGTCGAGAAGGAAGTGTTTTCAAAATCCGCGAGGACGTTGGCCTCGGTTGGGAGAAGCATCGCCCGCTGATGGTGCGAGCCGGTCCACTTCGCGTCCTCGGCCGTGTGGCAGGAGGCGCACGCAGCGCTTCCGACATAGGTCGCCGCGCGACGCCGCGTTTCGACGCCGGATCGCCTCGCTTGGATCCACCACCAGGAGAGGGCGATGACGGCAACGACGATGGCGAGGGCCGCGAGGCCCAACACGGCGGGAACAGGGCCCCGACGGACGCCGGCCGGCTTCCGGTTTCCCGCCGCGGAGAGCTGCCCGCCGGCGCGCTTACGTCGCGTCATCGCGCCGGCCCGGGGGGCCTAGATGGAGAAGCCGAAGATGAGCTGGAAGCTGCTGTAGTGGAGGTCTCCCAGTGTCGGAGGCGTGCCGATGTCGTTCCCCACCGAGCCCTCGGTAAGAGAAGATGGAATCCTGGCCTCGCTGTCGCCGAAAGCGTACCCGGCGCCGACCGTGAATTCGGATTTCCCCACGGCGAATGTCGTACCAGCGGTCACGAGATAGATGTCCCAGTTGGAGACCGCCGTGTCCGCTTCCCCTTCGACGGCCGTCGAGTAGTCGGTTGAGAAGGATGCATAGCCCGTGAACTTCGCGTTGAAACGGTGCTCCAAGCCGATCCCCCCGTTCGTCACGCTCTTCGCCTCTTGGACGACGGCGAAGGGAACCGGCTGCCCCGAGACTTGATCGATCACGGGCGCGACCTCCAGGACGTTGAAAGCGGCAACCTTGTCGAACCACTCGCCGGTCAGGTAGAGGGTGGTGCTCCCAAAAGGAACCGTCGCGCCCGCGCCGACGGAGAGAGGTGATTTCCACTTGCTGGCCAGGTCCTGTTGAAGCGAGACGCCGTACACGTTGTCCGCGGAGCCATTTCCGTCCACATCCTGCCCCAGTCGGAATCGGTCGATGCCCGCCTCGCCGCTTCCCATGATCTTCACCCGGGGCGTCGTCAGGGTGAGGCCGAGGTCGACCTTCTTCAGCTGGAACGAAATTCCCGCCTTGGCCAGAAGCCCATAGTTGCTATACCGAAAGCCTTGGGTTGTCGTGGTGACTGCGCCCGTGCTGTCGCTACCTATCGCCTGCGCGACGACCTGCGCGCGGGTCCTCTGGCTTCGCACGGCGACGTAGGGACTGAACCCGATGCCCACGTGTTCGGAGAGCTTGCGCGACCAGGTCAGGCCGGCCCACGTTTCATCCAGGTCCTGCTCGAGCCGGGCCTCCACGTATGTTTGCTCGAGCCCCGGCGCCGGAAGAACGTCGTTTTGCGTCGCGTTGCGTCCCGTGATGTTGGCCTGCATTCCCTGCCTCGGAAAGAGGGAATAGGCCAACGCGTCGCTTCCGAGGATGCGCAGATTGAGGAGTCCGCCGACGAACGTCGGGAGAACGGTGGAGCGCGGATCGTCGAGGTCGATGCTCTTTCCCCCGGCGTCGGGGAGCGAGATGTTCGAGAACGCAAATGCCTTAACCGTGAGCACGCTGCCCGGGTCCTTGAGGAGGGCCAATCCGCCCGGGTTGTAGTACATCGCGCTCAGGTCGACCGGCCTGCCGATCACCGCGCCGTTAAGGAGAATCGAGCGCGTCCCGTACTTGTTGGTCCAGTAGTTGGAGTCCTGCGCCCTAGCCGGTCTGACCGGCGCGAGGCAGAGGAGGAGCGCGACAAACAATATTCCTCGGGACATGGGACTCTCCGTTCTCGGAAGCGAATCTCTAGACAAGGGCTTTCAGGAGCAATTGGAGCAGGTCCTCGAGCGGCATCACCAGGAGCGCTAGGGGCAAGAGCGGCGCTCCCACCGCGAGCACCGGGACCAACACGCCCTTGGGGCTGAAAGGGACGCTCCGCATGGTTTCAACCCGCTCGAAGGCGTTTCCGATGTCGGCGAGGGACTGGATGTCGCTGGTCCCAAGCAGCGGCTCGGAGGACTTCCCCCCGGTACGGAGCCACTTTTGGTCGAAGCCTCTTGTGTACTCCCCGCTCAGATGCTCGTACTCGAGGACACCCATTCGCTTGCACCTGATGAGCTGGGGGGTGAACACCAGGAGTGGCGCGAGGTAGAAGGCGGCCGCGCAGACGATCAGCGACGCGGCCAAAATCTTGAAATCAAGAATCTGTGCGCCGTTGTAGAGCACCTGATTGGCTATCGTCGCCGAAACCGTCGCCCCGACCACAAGAAAGATCATCGCGAAGGGTTGCTGTCCGATTTGGAGCCCGCCGAGCCCGCCCATCCGGTCGGGATGCGCCGGGCTCAGTTCCAGGCGCGTCCGCGAGAGCAAGAAAAGGAATCGAGACCACATGCCGAACCGCCAGAGACTGCGCGCGAGGACGGACACGAAGAGCGGGGTCGCCACGAAACCCAGCCAGTACCCGGCGGGAGAGAGCGACGCCTGGCCGCCGCCCGACGGCTCAAACCACGTGCTGAGCTGAGAGGGTGTGTGCGTGACCCGACTCCACCCGCCAAGAATGGCGAGGGCGATCAGCACGATGGCCACGACCCATGAATCGCGGAGGCGCGCGGTGCTCTGGACCGCGCGGTCGAGCTGACTCTGCGCGCTTGGCCCTACGATTCCCGCCTGCTGAAGGTGCGACACGACCGCGCCCGTGTAGCGGTCAATAGGGGCCTCGGAGATGATAATAAGCGGCAGCGCGACCAGGAAGCGCACGTGGACCGCTATGTCTTGGAAGAAGGAGACGCCGCCCGCGACCCCGAAGGCTGTGCCCCTCATCATGGTGAACACCGCGAGAGGAGCCCAGGCCAGGAGCGCATAGAGCACCGCCCGCTTGCCCACCTGAAGGGAATCCGGACGAAGAAGGCGGAGCCAAAGCTGAAGTTGATACCACGGCCCGCCTCGGATGAGCGAGAACTCAGGACGGCCGGGATCGATCGGTTGATCCTTCAACCTAGGATCTCCTGCGACTACGCCGCGGCGTGGGCTTGACGCCACTCCCTCACGACATGAGGCACGCCTTGCTCGATGGTCTTGTAGCGGGGCGCCCAGCCGAGTTGTTCCCTGGCCTTCGTGGAATCGACCTTGGGGCAGAACGTGTATGCCTCGACGCACCAGTCGCCGAGGATGGGAATCAGATCCTCTTCGGGGACCGGCTTGGGTGCGGGCGCGCCCACCTCACGCGCGACGAGGCGAGTGAAGTCTCCGATGGTGGAAGGCTGGTCGTCGGCAATGAGGTAGTCCTCGCCGTCCAGCCCGCGCTCGATCGCGAGGCGGTATGCAACCGCGGCGTCGGCAGCCTCGACGTAGTGCATGTTCTGGGTGCCTTCGCCGATATAGCTCGACTGGCCGCGGCTCATCGGCTCCAGGACGCCTCCTTCGAACCATCCCCCCTGTCCGTAGACGAAGGTCGGATTGACGCTCATTGCACGCAGGCCCTTCTTGCGATGGCGCGTGAGAACGGGATAGGCCTTGCGGTGCCGGATCCCGTAGCCGCGACCCGAGCTGATCGCGCTGGTCTCCCGCACCCATCCGTCCGCGCCGGGCTCGTAGAGAAGCGATCCGAAGGTATGAACGAGGCGCTTCTTGTTGCGGCGAACGTACCCGCAAAGTTTATCCAGGATTGCGGCCAGCTCGTCCGCATCGCGCTGCGCGTCGGCGCGATCTTTCTTACCGCTCCCGATGTCGGTGGGCACGGCGAGGTGAACGATCACGTCGGCCCGCTCGATCGCCGATTCCCAGGGTGCCGGATCGCGGATGTCGCCGTGGACCGCGACGACGCCGTAGGAAAGGCGGCTCTTCGACTCGGGCGTGTGAATGAGGCCGAGGACGCGGTAGCCATGGGTCACCAGCTCGCGGCAAACCGCGCTTCCGATGGCCCCGGTCGCGCCGGTGACGAGAACGGCGGTGGCGTAGTCCTTCGCGGGATCGTACATGGTCATGGCCCGGCCCTCCTCACGCTTGGGGCGCCAGGCGTCACGACGCGTCCCTCGTGCCGACCCACTTCCACGCGAGCGGCAGCGCGGCGGCGGCGAGCGCGATCTTCACGATGTCGCCCGGAATGAAGGGCCAGAAGCCCAGGGCCCAGACGTTCCCCGGGCCCACGAACCGGGCCAGCCAGGGAAGCGCGACCGCGAAGATCGCGACGTTTCCGAGAACCATCGAGGCGACGGTGCCCCAGACGCTCCGATCCCAACCACGCTCGGCGAGATACCCGCAGATCCACGCGGCGGGAACGAATCCAAAGAGATAGCCGCCGGTCGGGCCGAGCAATGCGGCGGGTCCGGCGTGGAGCCCCGCAAACACAGGGAGCCCCGCCGCGCCTTCGGCGAGATAGGCGAGGAGCGCCGCGGCTCCGCGCCATGGACCCAGCGCCGCGCCCACCAGGAGCACCGCGAAGGTCTGGCCGGTGATGGGAACAGGTGAGAACGGGAGCGGAATCACGACGCGCGCGGAGAGCGCGATCAGCGCGCTGCCCAGGAGGACGAGCGCTGCGTTGTAAGCGAACGTGCGAGCCGCTTCCGCCCGGCGTGGAACACCGTCGGCGGCGCGGGGCCGCGCGAACGTGGTGCTCAGGGCATCGGCTAGGGTCGTCATGGCCGGTGCAGTCTAACCGCGCGCGACCGGCCGCTCAAGCCCCGCTCCAGATGAAGAGCAGGCATGTGGATCTCCTTTCTAACGCTTGCGTCCTTCCGCCCAGTTCAACACCACCGTCGTGGGAGAAACGGTCCGCCCCGCCTGTGCCCGTCGAACCAGGAATCGCTGGCCGTCCGCGGAAGCCGCGTAACAGGGGCCGTTGGTCATGTTCTCGGGGATGTCGCCTCGAAACATCTCGATCGGAGTCCCGCTCTGGATGGCGGTCCCGGCCTCGAGGACGTCGGCGGCCATCATCGCCCCGTCGGGCTGGATGAAGAAGATCTCCCTCCCGTTGCGGCTCCAATACGGATGGACGCCGCCTTGGGTCGAGATCTGCCACTTCCCGCCTGGCCCCGGAAAGGGCCGCACGTAGACTTCCATGCGGCCGGATTCGTTGGAACAGTAGGCGATCCACTTGCTGTCCGGCGAAAACCGAGGCGCCACCTCGACAAACTCGGTCATCGCAAACGGGATGGGCTTGCGATCTCCGTCCATGGGCACGACAACGATGTCCCAGCGCGTCCGGCCATTGTTGGCCATGCACGCCAGGTACTTTCCGTCGCTCGACCAGTCCCACGGCCCGATGCCCTGACCCATTTCGGCGACCAGCTCGGCGTCGCCGACCCCGTCCGCCCGCTTGCGGTAGACCCGGAAGGTGCTGCCTTTGTCGGATGTGTACGCGACCCAGATCCCGTCTGGAGACCAAACGGGGTACCCTTCACGAGCCGGCTCGAACGTGAAGCGCGTCGAGATTCCGCGAGCCCGCTCCACCAGCCAAAGGTCGCGGTCCGTCGAGAACGAGCCGATGGCGGTGGCGACGCGCGCGCCGTCCGTCGAGAGCGAGAATTCGGAGTAGTCGGCCAGCGGCCCCACCGTGCCCTGTTCCCGTCCGCTTCGGTCGACCCAGACCAGCCTTTTGGCCGCGTCGCTCGCACCCCCCCGATAGGCGATGACGCCCGTCCGTGATGCGGAGAAGTCCGCGTTCCCAGCCCCTCCCGCCTCCAGGAATATCTGGTCCGAGATCGGGAAAGGCTCTCCGGTCAACTTGAAGCTCCGCGTGTCGAACACCTGGGCCCTGAGGGCGTTCTCCTTGCCGAACAGGAGATATCCGGGGTCCGCGTATTCCACTCTGGAGTACTCGCCCATCGCGACCACCTTCGATTCCTTGGAGTCGAGCGATCCCACCTTGATGTACGTGCTTTCGGTTTTGGCCCCCAGCGCCAGGAAGATGAAGTGCTTCCCGTCCGGCAGGAACTGCGGCCACGCGTGCCCCAGCTCGCCGTGCGCCCGATCGATGAAGCTCGCGGGGGTGGGGACGCCGCCGTCGGCTGGAACGCGACTGATCGAGTCGCGCGTCCCACCGTCAAAGAGAATGACGCCGCTCTTACCCCAGCTTCCGTCCGCGCCGTTCTGGGCGTCGCAGATGGTTTGGGCCTGGCCTCCGCTCGCCGGAATCTTGCGAACCTTCCCGCCCGAGATAAATCCAATGAAGCGGCTGTCCGCGGACCAGAACGGCCGCAAGGTTCCTTCGGTCCCAAGGAGCGGGAGAGGGGTCAGGGCGTCCAGCGGCCGCACCCAGATCCGGCGCACCCCGCTGGAATCGCGCGCGTCGAACGCGAGAATCCTTCCATCGGGAGAGATCTTGGGAGCCCCGATGGCGACGACCCCCGTGGGCGCGGACACTTGGAACTGCACCGTCTGAGGCGACTCGGGCCGTTGCGTCCAGCTCCACACGGCGAGCGCCGCCGCTACAAGCGTGGCCGCGCCGGCCACGGCCCACGCGAGGCGCGCGCTGCCGCGCCGCCGGGCGCCGACGGCGAGAGGGACACCGGCCTTCGATCCCCCTTCCGCGATCCATTTCAGCTCGAGCAACACGTCGTGCATCGACTGGCGCCGCTCGTTCGGATCCTTGGCGAGGCATTGCTGGGCCAGCCGCTCCAGCGCGGGCGGCGAGAGAGGTTGGATGGTGGAGATCGGCGGCGGCACGCGTTCCAAGATGGCCGCGATCACGCTTGCCTGGCTCTTGCCCTCGAACGCGCGCTTTCCGGTCGCCATTTCGAAGAGCGTGGCGCCGAACGCGAAGATGTCGCTGCGCGCGTCCGCCTCTTCGCCCTCGAGGACTTCGGGCGCGATGTACTGGAACGTCCCGACGATCGTTCCCTCGGCCGTAAGCGGACGGCTCATGGTGGGCGACCGGGACATCTCGTTGAGACTGGGCGCAAGACCGGTGGCGCGCGCGAGGCCGAAGTCGAGTAGCTTGGCGCCCGACTTGGTGAGCATGACGTTCGCGGGTTTGAGGTCGCGGTGAATCAGCCCCTGGCGATGCGCGCGGTCCAGGGCGTCCGCGATCTGGATTGCGATCCGGAGCAACTCCTCGGTAGGGATCGCGCCGCGGTTGATGCGGGCCGCGAGGTTCTCGCCCTCGAGATACTCCATGACGAGAAAGTCGACGCCGTCCTGATGCCCGACGTCATAGAGAGCGCAGATGTTCGGGTGGTTGAGGCTCGACGCGGCGCGCGCTTCGCGCTCGAACCGGGCTTGGATTTCCGGGTTGGCGGAGAGGTCGTCGGGAAGAACCTTGATCGCGACCGTGCGATCGAGGCGGGTGTCTTTGGCGAGGTAGACCTCGCCCATGCCGCCGGCACCGAGCGAGCTGAGTATTTCATAGGGGCCGAGGCGGGCGCCGGGGGTAAGAGGCATGGCGCGGAGGGTATCACACCGGTAGCCGCCCGGCATGGAGCGCCGGGACGAGCGTCACGCGCGGCGAAGTCGCTCGGCTACGTCTTCTTTTCCTTCTTCTCCGCCGCGGGAAAGAGCACGTTATTCAGGATCAGGCGGTAGCCGGGAGAGTGCTTGTGGAGCGCCAAGTCGGTGGGTGGATCGCCCACGGCGTGCTGATAGTCCTCGGGGTCGTGACCGCCGTAGAACGTGAAAGTCCCTTTCCCAAAGTGGCCGTGGATGTACTTGGCGTCGTCCGCGCCCGGCGTCTCCGCGAGGATGGTCACCCCCGGCTTGATGAGCCTCTTCTCGAACCCGGTCGTCTGTCCCATGAACCCGGGCACGTTGGCCACGTGGTCCTGGACCAGCATCGACGGAACGGGGTCCACCTTGGCGGAGAAATCAAAGAGCGTGAAGTAGTCGTTCCGCTGGCCCCGCAGCGTCGCGCGGTTGGTGGTGTCGATGTTGGAGAACTCGTAGACGAGCGGGTTCATCTCCAGCTCGAAATCGCGGAACGCGAGGGTCTTCGAGAAGTCGAGCTTGGCGTCCGCGTTTGGATCGGCGGGGTCGTAGTCGTATTCGGGGCCCACGATGTCGACCTTCTCCGCCGCAAGGGCGATGTCGAACGTGTCGGTGGCCGAGCACATGGCGAAGAGGAAGCCGCCCTGCGCCACGTACATCTTGATCGCGCGGGCGACCGCCTTCTTCAACTCCGAGACCTTGGCGAAGCCGTACTGGCGCGCGAGCGCCTCGTTCTCCACCACCTGCCTGCGGTACCAGTCGGTCGCGGCGAACGCCGCGAAGAACTTTCCGTACTGCCCGGTGAAGTCCTCGTGATGGAGGTGGAGCCAGTCGTACTTCTCCAGCTTGCCGTCGAGCACCTCGGCGTCCCAGAGCTTGGTGTAAGGAATCTGCGCGTAGTCGAGGGCGAGCTGGACGGCGTCGTCCCACGGCGGCGCGCTGGGCGGCACGTAGACCGCCACGCGCGGCGGGGTCTCGAGCTTCACCGACTCCATGTTGTTGTCCGCGATCTCGGCCATGATCTGCGCGACCGAGGCCTCGTCGATGCTCTGGATCGACACGCCCCGGACCGCGGCTTCGCCGGGGATCGCCTGATCGTCGGGCAGGAGGAAGGAGCCGCCGCGATAGTTGAGAAGCCACTCGCCGTGCATCCCCCGCTCCAGCGCCCAGTAGACGAGACCGTACGCGCGGAGGTGATCGGTCTGCGTGTCGTCCATGACGATGAGGACACGGGCGGAAACCTGGCCGGGGAGAAACGCGAGCGCGGCGCAGAGGAGCGCAAGCGCGAATAGCCTGCGGGGCTTCCAGGCCGAGCGCACGGCGTTTCGGGGCCGGGCCGGAGCGCGATCTCGTTGGGCCGTCACAGCTGGAGCTTCTTTCTCATCTCAAGCACCTGGGCACGCACCTCGGGGGCCAGCGGCGAGTCGGGATACCGTTCGAGCAATTCCTGGTAGAGCTTGAGCGCCTTGTCGGAGCCCTGCCCCATTCCGATCGACTCGTCGCCGGCCAGCTTGAGCGCGGCGGGCGCCAGACGGCTCTTGGACGAAGTATCGGCGACCGCGAGCGCTTGCGTGATCGCCGTCGCGTGATCGCCTCGTTCGGCCGCCAGCTCCGCGAGCTGATAGCGGAGGTGATAGCGCACGTGCGCGCCGGGCCACCGCCCAAGCGTCGCCTGGGCGAGCGCCGCGGCCGAGTCGGGGTGCGCCGCATCCCGCAGCGCGAGGACCCCCGCGTAGCCCTTGAGCGGCGCATCCTGAAAGTCCCGGAAATTCTTGATGAGCAGGGTCATCTCCAGGGCATCGTTCATGCTCAGATTGCGGGGGTACGCGGCGATGAACGCCCGCGCCCGGGTGCCCGCGGAGTCGAAATTTCCCGCGTAGAACGCCCCCTTCGCGGCGGCGTAGGCGCCGTTCCCCAGCGTGTCGGTGGGCGAATTCGCGGAGGACGCGCGGATGATCGCCCGGTAGACGTCGATCGGCGCCCCATCCTGACCGGCGGTTTGGGCCGTCACGGGCGCCGCGACCCCGATGGCCACGACCGCGGTGATCGCGCAAGCCAGCGCTGCGAGCGCCGTCCTCATCGAGCCTTCCCTTCCAGGATCGACTGGAAGTACTCGTCGACCGTCGCGCGGTACTGCGGAGACACCGGATCGTGCGTCCCGCGAGAGAGTAGCGCGGGGAGCGAGGGCCGGGACTGCAAGACGTCGCCCGAGAGCGCTCCGGGCGAGGACCGCACGACGTCCACCCCGGGCCGCGAGATCCGTCGCCGTGAGTAATCGCGCTTCTCCACGCTTCGCGGCGCGTCCAGGAGCCGGCTCAGGATCTTCTGCTGACGGTCGACCGTGTCCTGGTTGAGACGCCCGGACCTCAAGTCCTGCTCCACCTTCTTCATTTCCTCGCCGATGTCGCCCAGGTTCCCCAGCGTGCCGCCGCTCTGCCCGATCTGCTTCTGGGCCTCCTCCAGACCGCGCCGGATCGCCTCCTGCTCCGCCGCCATGCGGTTCATCGCGTCGCCCATTCCCTCGCGCAGGCGCCCGCTGTTTCCTTCCTGCTCCTGGCCGCCCTGCCCGCCCTCCATCATCCCCATCGACTGCTGGTTCAGGCCCTGCTGCTGTCCCGCGAGACTCTGCAGGCGCTCCATCGCCTCCTGCATCCCGGTGGAAGACTTGGACGCCTGCATGGAATCGCGCTGGCGCAGGAGGCCCGCGGCCGCCTGATTCAGCGAGATCGTGGATTCCTTGCTCCCCACCAGGCCGCCGGCGAGATCCTGATTCGAGTAGCGCCCCACGGCGTTCGACTGATTGGCGAGCGCGCGTCCCAGGGACTGGGCGATGTCGGGCGTGATGAAGAGCGTCTTCTTGGCGATCTCGCCCACGCGATTGGTCGCCCCCTCCGTCGCGTCCTGAAGCCCCTTCTGGGTCTCGGCGCGCTTCGAGAGCGAGCTCTGCTCATCGCTCAACATCGTCTTCTGGATCGACGCGATGTCGAGAAGGTCCTGGGCGGCCTCCTCCATATTCTTCGCCATCTCGTTCTTCTTCTTGGAGAGGAAGCTCTCGCGCATCTTGTCCACGCTCTTTCGCATCTCGCCCATCTGCTGCTGAAGCTCCTTCGACTGTTCCTGCGACTCCTGGCGCTCGCCCTGCTCCATCGATTGGCTCGCCCGCTGGAGCTGGGGCTTCATTCCCTGGGGTCCCAGCTGGTCCGCGAGCTTCTCCGCCTCGGACGCGGACTCGGGATCCAGCGATTGCATCTCGGAGGCCAAGGAGTCGAGGGCGGCACGCTCCTCCTCCGCCATCTTCGCGATCTCCTGCTGGGTTTGCGCCATGCGGTTCAGGTCCTGCTTGCTCTGGGCGCGCGAGAGCGAGTCGCTGAGGGCGATCTGGCGCCGCTCCAGCTCCGCGGCGCGCTCGGAGGCGGCCTCGAGCATCTCCTCCGTCCGGATCTGCTTCAGCATCTGGATGGTCCGCTCCAGACTCTTCATGGTGTCTTCCTGCGACACCTTCATGTTCTCCAGCGCGCGCTGGACTTCCTGGGGCGACATCCGCTTGAGCGCGTCCTGGACGCGCTGCATCGAGCGAAGAAGGTCCTGGTCCTTGATCTGCTGGAGGAGCTTTTGAAGCTCCTGGATCTTCTGGACCAGCTCGGCGTTCAGCGCGCGGGATTGGGCGAGCTTCTCCGAGTCCTGCGCGAGCTTCTGCGCCACCTTGTCGATCTGCTGCCGGACCTGCTCGTGGCCCTCGAGGTTCTTCTGCACTTCCTGCTGCTGCTCCCACGTCATCTCGTGCGCGCGGCCCAGCTCCCGCGAGAGGCTCTCGGACTTCTGCTGCAGCTCCTTGGCCCCCCTCAGCGCGTCTTCCAGGGTCTCGATCGACTCGTCCCGGTCTCCGGCCATGGAGGAGAGGATCTCGGTCGCGGACGGGAAGCGAAGCTGCCGGGTATCGGACCAGGTCGTCTGCGGCCCGTCGATCGCGTCGCCGTCCACGGCGCCGATCTGATATTCGACCTCCTCGCCGGGCAGAAGCGAATAGCCGCCCAGCGCCCACGTGTACCGGATCGCCAACTCTCGCGCTCCGACCGGTTCCTCGTGGAGCGTCTCAATCGTTTCGGGCTCCTGGCGCACGCGGTACCGAAGCAAGATTTTCCGCACCCCGTGGTCGTCGGTCGCGCCCGCCAGAATCACGGCGGTCATGTCGCGGGTGACGTCCTCCACGGGGGCCGGGGCCAGCACGGTCACGGTCGGCGGCCGATCCGGGATCGCGCGGAGATCGAAGGGTCCCAGGTCAGCCTGGCGGCCGCGGGCATCTTGGAGCCGGATCGTGAAGCGATCGTCCACGCGGATCGGGATCGGGAACCGGATGCTCCGCTCGCCCGTCTCGCCCTGCAGCGCCTGGGTCTCCCGCTCGAAACGAGCCGTCCCGCGGGCGACCGATCGATTCAGGGCCACTTCGAGAACCGCGCGCGTTCCCCGCGGCGCCGCGAGATCACCGGTGATGCCCTGACTCGCCTCGGCCTTGAGGCCGGTGTAGGCCGGATACTGGTAGAGAACCCGGTACCCGGTCGCACGGGGAAGGTCGCGCACGTTGAGCGCGTAGGTCTGCGTCGTCTGATCCTCGACGCGGACCCGATAGACCACGTCCTCGGTGAGATTGCGCAGGACCAGCGCGTAGGCGTGCTCGCCCGAGCGGGCGCCCTCGGCGCCTTCCGAGTTTCCGAACGCGACGGCGCGCCAGCCGTCCGGCGCGCGGCTCTCAAGCTCGGGCCGGCGCGTGGACCCCGCGATGTACGCGCGGAGCGCGACCGACTCGCCGCCCTCCACGTCGCGCGTGCCGGGCTCGACCCGAATTCGAATTGGAGCCTGGGGAGCGGTCTTGGGATTCGCGATGCGCCCGATCACGCCCGGCGTCCGTTTGCCGCCCGCGAGTCCGGCCACGGCAAGAACGAGGAACGCCAGCGCGGTCGCGGCGAGCCACCGACGGCGGGTCTTCCACCGTTTGAGCCGGGCCAGTTGCGCTCCGAGGGCGCGCTTCGCGGCCGCCTCGATCGCCGCGTCCCGGAGCGAAGACGAGGTCCATCCGTCGTCGGCGCCCGCGGCGTCCGAAAGCTCGAGCGCTCCCAGAAGCTCGCCCTCGCGATCGCCTCCAAGGCGCCCGGCCTCCAGCGCGGCCTCTCGAAGCGAGGACCGAGCGCCCAGCACCCGCGCCACCGCCGTCAGGAAGAAGACCGCGGCCGCGCCGAACAGAGCCAGGCGAATGAAGCCGTAGCTGGACCGGTAGAGCGGGGCCGAGAGGGCGACCACGAGCGCGATGATCGCGACGGCGAGAATTCCCACGACCGCCAGGAGCCCCGCGCGCTCGATGGCGCGCCAGACGAGGAGCCGGCGCGCCGCGCGGAGGCGCTCGAGGAGGGAGCCGCGGCCGGAGGTCATCAGTTGGTCACCACGTAGGTCGCGATGTTGATCGCGAAGGCCATCGCGGCGTCCCGCTTCGCCGGCGGATCGTTATAGAAGCCTCGTCTTCGATCCCGTTGCCGATGTCGCAATCGAACGTGTAGAGGACCACGATCCGCCCGTTTCGAATCACCGCGAAGACCCGCGCCGGCCCGCCGTCGTGCTCGTGGACCTTCGGGGCGCCGCCCGGGAATCGGGTGGGGTACTGGAAGAGCGGGTGCGTGAAGGGAAGCTCGACGAGGGGGGTTTCCGGATAGAGCTTGCGCATCATTTCCCGAAAGGACTTGTCGATTCCGAAGTTGTCGTCGGCCCAGAGAAATCCTCCCTGGTCGAGGTAGCGCCTCATCGCCCTCAGCTCCTCATCGTTCAGCTTCACGTTCCCGTGGCCCGTGAGAAAGAGCATCGGGTAGTTCCATAGATCCGGATCGGTCGCGGTGACGACGGCTTCCTTGTCCTGGCCAACGCGAACTTCGCCGCGCGCCCGGAGCGCGTTCAGCAGATTGACCAGCGACGTCTCGTCCGAATACCAGTCGCCTCCGCCCGTGTACTTGAGCCGCGCGAGCGAGAAGCCGCCGGCGTGCTCGGTGGGCCGGCTGCCCGTGGGCAACGGGGCCGATTGCGCCTCGGAATGCGTGGCGGCCGCCAGGGCGAATAGGAACAGCCCCAGAAGCGGTCCCGCAAATATCTTGCGTTGCAATAACTTACACGCCAAGTGAGGCTCCTCGGAGGGCCTGGGAAGGCGGGTGGATGGGAACCCTGGCTAAGGATAGCAGAGGGGGCGCACGACCGGCAGCCCACCTACAGGCATAACTATCGGCAGGTATAGGAGGTTCCGAAGTCGCGCACGCTCCGGCCGGCGACTTTCTTGGGGACTTCCCTATGGGCGCCGGGCAGTATGGCGGACATGAAGGAGCACGCCACCCTCATCCGCCCGGCGGCCGACGAGGCCGCCGACAGCCGCCGAATCTCGTCCGTCCTGCCACCCGACCTGCTCGAGAGTGTCCGGGGACGCGTGCGGCTCCTGGCGGTGCTCCTCTTCGCCGCGTTCGCGTTCGATCCGCTCCTCTTTTATGGGATCCTGGCTGTTTCCGCGATCACGGGGCAGAACGTCCCGAACGAAGTGTTCGCGAGGGGCTGGTTTCAGTGGATCAACCTCAGCGCGGCCCTGGCGTCGGTCGGATTGTGGTGGGTCGCGGGGAATCGCCGCGTCTCGGCAGCCCGATTGGTCACGCTCGGTCTGATCTACGAGGCGGCCGTCTGCCTGGTCATCTCGGTCGCGACCTACTGGCAGGTCTACATCGCGAACCACACGCTCCCCAATCTGACGTGGATTCCCGCGATCGTGATCTTCTTCCCCTTGGTCCTGCCGGGACCGCCGCGCCGCATGCTCGCGGGGGCGATCGCCGCCGGCGCCATGGCCCCGCTGGGTCTCTTCCTCCTGTCCCACTGGGGCAAGGTGGAAGCGGACCTGGACGGCTACGTGAGCGGGATCGTCGGCTCAACCTTCGCGGTCGTCTTCGCGTACATGGGCGCGCGGGTCGTCTACGGGCTGGGTCGCGAGGTGGCCGCGGCGCGGGAGCTGGGGAGCTATCGGTTGGAGGAGCGGCTCGGCGAGGGCGGCATGGGCGAGGTGTGGCGGGCGCGGCACCGAATGCTCGCGCGGCCCGCGGCGATCAAGCTCATCCGTCCCTCCCTCGTCCGGAAATCGGGAGACGGAGTTCCGGACGACATCCTTCGCCGGTTCGAGCGCGAGGCCCAGGTCATCGCGAGCCTCCGGTCCCCCCACACGGTGGTGCTTTTCGACTACGGCGTTGCGGACAGCGGCGCGCTCTACTACGCGATGGAGCTGCTGGACGGTATGGACGCGGACACGCTTGTCCGCCGCTTCGGCCCCATCCCGGCGGAGCGCGTCATCCACGTCCTGAAGCAGATCTGCCACTCGCTGTCCGAGGCCGAGTCCCGGGGCATCGTCCACCGCGACATCAAACCCGCGAACGTCTTTCTCTGCCACTACGGCGAGGAATTCGACTTCGTGAAGGTGCTCGACTTCGGGCTGGTGAAGACCCTCGACGATCCCACGGACACGGCGCCGCCCATCACCGTCGAGACCGCGATTCGCGGCACGCCCGCGTTCATCGCTCCCGAGCAGGCGATCGGCGGCCGGGTGATCGACGGGCGCGCGGACATCTACGCGACCGGTTGCGTGGCCTACTGGCTCTTGACCGGGGAGCTGGTGTTCACCGCGGACACGCCGATGGGTCTCGTGATCCACCATGCCAGGACGCCGGCGCCGCTTCCCTCGTCGCGCTCGGAGCTCAGCATCCCCGAGGCACTCGACCGGCTGGTGCATTCGTGCCTGGCGAAAAATCCCGACGAGAGGCCGCAGACCGCCAGGGAGCTGTCGCGCCGGCTTTCGGAGATCAAAGTCGCAGAGGTGTGGAACGAAGACCGGGCCCGCGAGTGGTGGGCGCGGCACGTCGTCTAGAGCGCGGCCCGCCTTCCCCAGAAGCGAGTGGGTCATCGTGCCCGCGATATCGTCCAGCGAGAACCAGACGGCGTGGAGCGAGCTTCCCATCTTCTGCCCCGCGTTGACGCAGATCGTCGGCCCGAGCCGGTCCGCGAATTTCCCTGAGACCGTCGGCGATTCATGGATGTGACCGTGTAAGCCCAGGAGCGGGCGGCGCCTCTCCAAGAATTTCCTCGTCTCGCGCGAGCCGACGTGGACGCCGCGCGAGATCTGGTCGAGCGCGGTGCCGTAGGGCGGGCTATGGAAGACGCAGATCAGCGGGGTCTCCGAAGGCGGCAATTCGATCGCGGCCAGGTCGGCCGCGAGGGATTCCTGGCGCTCCCGTCCCTTGAACGTAAAGGCGCGGAGGCCGCCTTCGGGCTCGCTCCTGAATCCCTCCATCCGCGCCGCCGGCGACAGGCCCTCTTCCCAGCGGTCCCAATCCTTCATTCCAAATGGCGTGATCGGCACCGACGCGAGGCCCGCGATCCACATCCTCTCGAGGAACGGCACCGACCGGCCGTGGATGTACTGGAGCCGCTCGATACCGGCTTCCTCCACGACGGACATGGACGCCTTCCAGTCGTCGTTGCCCGCGATGTAGTAGAGGTCGGCCGCGCCGGGCTTCCCGAAATACTCCCGCGCCATGGGCACGAAGAACTCGGAATAGAATTTCCGCTGCGTCGCGACGTCGGCGTGGGGGGCCAGGTCGCCTCCCAGGATCGCGGCGCGCGCGCGAAGGCGCCATGCGGTTTCGAAGAACTCGAGATAGAGACCCTCGTGGCCGTGGAGATCCGAGGCGTACAAAACGTCTGCTGTCAGATGGTCGGCTCTGGGATCGGGCACGGTGGGCTCTCGGGGAAGCGCGGCGGGATCAGTCGTTCGAACGAACCTCGGTGAGGAGCCATCGGTTCCCGGAGATGGCCGCGGTCAGCGACACCTTCACGTCGCGAACGCCCTGCCGTCCGCCCCAGTCTCCCGACCACTCCGCCTCGGCGCGCGCTTGGCCCTTCTTGTCGACGTCGATCTTCACGATGCGAAACCATTGAGTCGTGACGAGCCGCAGCTGGTCCTGGAACAGGAAGGCCGCCGCGCCGCGCGTGACCGCGGAGGTCGGGGGCGTTCCGGGCTTGAGCGCGATGCGCACGACGGTCGTATCGACCAGCGCGGCGAGCCGGTCGGCGCTCTCCGCGGCCCACGCGTCTTCGACGTCGGCGAAGAGGCGAACCACCGAGGCCGACGTCGCCGTCGTCAGTGCGGTCGCGGGGGCAACGGGCGGTTCGGATGAGGGCTCGGCCGAAGCGGCCGGGAACGGAGCTCCGCCGAGCAGAAGGAGGGCCGGTAGAGCCCATCTCAACGTTCGCGGCGTGGTGCGCACCATGCTACCTCCCTCCCCGCGCGCCGGCGGCACGGAGACCTTCGGACGCCATGCGGCCGGGAGCCGCGGCGCTACTTCTTGCGCTGTGGCCCCTGGTGGCGCTCGAGGTAGAGCTGGGTATCGAGCGCGAGGCCGCTCGCCACATAGACCGACGAGTAGGTCCCGAACACGATTCCGACCAACATCGCAAAGGAGAAGTCGTGGATCACCTCGCCGCCGAACAGGAAGAGGGCGAGGACGGTCAGGAACACGGTGAACGACGTGATGACGGTGCGGCTGAGCGTCTCATTCACCGCGATATTCATGACCTTATCCGGGCGCTCGCGCCGGAGCGATTGCTTCCGTTCCCGGATCCGATCGAAGACAACGATCGTGTCGTTGATGGAGAACCCGGCGATGGTAAGGAGAGCGGCCACGACCGTCAGCGTGACCTCGCGGTTCGTGATCGAGATCGCGCCGAGCGCGATGAAGACGTCGTGGAAGAGCGCGACGACGGCGCCCATCGCGTAGCGCCAGTCGTAGCGGATCGCCACGTAGATCAAGATCAGGCCCAACGCCAGGAACACGGCCTTGATGGCCGCACCGCGAAGCTCCCCGCCGACGCGGGGTCCGACCGACTCCACCCGGAGGATCTCGACGGTCGTGCCGGGATGGGCCGCCAGGATCGCGTTTCGGACCGTCGGCGCCGGGCTGGGACCACCTTCGTGGGCGCCCAGGCGGATCAGGAACTGGCCCGGCTTCTCCAGCCGCTGGATCTCGCTCCCCACGTAGCCGGCCTTGTCGACCGCGGTGCGAATGGCGTCGACGCCCGGAGGCGGAGCGACGGTAATCTCAACGAGCGTCCCGCCCGTGAAGTCCACGCCGTACCGCGGACCTCCGTGCATGACGAGCGACACGATCGAAATAAGGACGCAGATGCCGGACACCCAATAGGCGATGTGCCGGCGCCGCATCCAGTCGACGTTGAGACCGTATAGGAGTTGGAACACCCGTTCTCCCTAGATGCTGATCGTGCTGACTTTGCGCCGCAGCGACCAGGCGTCGAAGATCATCTTCGAGACGCCGACCGCGGTGATCAAATTGATGATGAGGCCGATCGAAAGCGTGATCGCGAAGCCTCGGATGGGGCCCGTCCCAAACCACATCAAGGCCATGGAGCTCAAGAGCACGGTCACGTGCGCGTCAATGATGGTCCGATACGCGCGCGCGTATCCCGTCTCGATCGCCGCGAGCACCGTCCGCTTGTTTCGAATCTCCTCGCGGATTCTCTCGAAGATGAGGACGTTGGTATCGACCGCCATGCCGATTGTGAGGACGATCCCGGCGATGCCGGGGAGCGTGAGCGTGGCGTGGAATCCGGCCATCGCGGCGAGCAAGCCCAGAATATTGAGGACAAGGGCGACCACCGCGACCACGCCCGATAGCCGGTAGTAGACGATCATGAACACGACCACCAGGAGCGAGCCAATGGCGGCCGCGCGGATTCCCTTCTCGATCGAATCCTGTCCCAGCGACGGCCCCACCGTCCGCTCCTCGATGACGTGAACGGGGGCCGGCAGAGCGCCGGAGCGGAGCACGATGGAGAGATTCTGGGCCTCATCTTCCGTGAACGACCCCGTGATCGAGCCCTGTCCGCGCGGAATCCGCTCGTGGATGTTCGGCGCCGATTGGATCCGGTTGTCGAGGACGATGGCGAGCCGCCGGCCCACGTTGGAGCCGGTGATGTCGGCGAAGAGCGCGCCGCCGCGGCCGGTCAACGTGAAGGAAACGCCGGGCGCGCCCGGGCGCTCCTGGTCCAGGTCGAGGCGCATCTGCGCGCTCGCGACCTCCGTGCCCCTCATCAGGGGCTCCTTGCTGACCACATAGAGGATGCGGCCGGTCCGCCCCTGCATCTCCGTGTCGTGGGCGTCCCAGGCGATGGCGGCGTCGATCAGGAACGTGGAGTCGGCGCGGACCACCCCGAGCATGGAGTCGATCGCGGCGACCTCGGAGCTGAGAGCGAAGCTCTCCGAGTTCTGTCCGACGAAGAGGAACCGGCTTGCGAGCGGATGGCGGAGCGAATCGGCCGCCGTGGAATCGGGCAGCGTCCCCCCGGAATGCTTCCGGGCCAGGTAGTTGTCGAGGCGGTCGAAGAGAGCGCGGGTCTCCTCGTCCGTCTTCACCAGCTTGAACTCGAGGAGCGCGGTCTGGCCGATCAGCTCCTTGGCCCGCTCCTGGTCGAGGAGGCCGGGAAGCTGGATCAGGATCCGGTTATCCCCCTGCTTCTGGATGGAGGGCTCGGCGACCCCGAACTGATCGATACGGTTTCGGATGATCTGCATCGCCTGGTCGACCGCGTTCTTGGCCTCGGCGGGGCCCAGCTTGGATTTGTCGACCTCGAGCAAGAGGTACATGCCGCCCTGGAGGTCGAGGCCCAGCTTGATCGACTTCTCGCGCAGCTTGGCCAGCTTCTCCAGGCGCGCGCGCTCCACCTCGTTTGTGGCCGTCGAGGGTCGGGCCTGGAGCACTTCCTGGCGCTCCTTCGGCGACCTGGCGTAGAACTGGAACGTCGGCCAGAGCGTGTAAACGCAGACCGCCACGCCGATTAATGTCCCGAAGAGTCTTCTTTGATCGCTCTGGGTCACTACTTTCTCCGAAGCCCTTTCACGGAACGTGATTCAAACGCAGACGTGGGAGGCTACCGAAGCAAGGCCACGAAGTCAATGCCGCAAACGGATATGGGAGGGGTCTCCCGTGACATTCGTAACGAGGTTGGAACGCGATCGACGCACACTGGTAACGGCAGAAGCGCAGGCTCCCGGCCATGGAATCCATGGATCTCGCCAAGCCGGTGCGCCGCAGCGTATCTTCTGGTCCCAAGGTGCCAAAGACCGCGCGATCGACCATCCTCGTCGTGGACGACGAGCCCGAGATCTGCGAGCTGGTGAGCTATAACCTGGCCCGCGAGGGCTATCGCGTGCTCACGGAGCGGGATGGCACGTCCGGTCTCGACCGGGTCTTCAAGTCGCCCCCGGACCTCCTGATCCTGGACCTCCTTCTGCCCCAGATGAGCGGGCTCGAGGTGCTCCAGTCGATCCGTGCCGAACCCCGCACCCGAAGCCTTCCCGTCCTGATCCTCACCGCGCGCGGCACCGAGATGGACAAGCTGGTCGGGTTCGAGCGGGGCGCCGACGACTACCTTACCAAGCCGTTTTCGCCCAAGGAACTCGTGGCGCGGGTGGGCGCCATCTTGAGGCGGACCCGCGGCGAGGATGCGACGGCCCCAACCCAGATCGGGCCGTTCCAGCTCGACCGGGAGCGCCACGAGGTGAGGCTTCACAACCGCGAGGTCCACCTCACGCCCACGGAATTTCGCCTGCTCGAATATCTGCTCCAGCGCCCCGGGCGGGTCTTCTCCCGGGAGCAGCTCCTCGACAAGGTCTGGGGCCTTGGCTACTTCGGCGAGACCAGGACGGTCGACGTGCACGTGCGAAGGCTCCGGTCCAAGCTCGGCAAGGATTCGAAGATCATCCGCACCGTGACCGGTGTCGGATACTCCGCCGAGGTCCCCAAAGCCTGACGCGGCGCCGCGAGCCATGGGGGCCGGCTCGGGCGATTGGTGCTAGTGTATGGCCGTGACCTCAATCGCGGGCCGGCTCTTCGCCTCCCTCCTCGCGCTGGTCGCGCTTTCCCTCTTCGCGGCCGGCATGACACTCGAGCATCAAAATCCCGGATTCAACCCCGTCATCTGGTTCGTCCTCGGCGCCCTCCTCGTACCGGTCGGAATTGGAACGTTCCTGCTCATCCGCCGTATGGACCGGCGGCTGGAATCGCTCCGCGCCTCCGCGGAGGCGATGGGGGCCGGGAGCCCGGGTGTGCGGGTGCCGGTGGACGCGCACGACGAGCTGGCCGCGCTAGGGCGCGCCTTGAACGCGCTCGGCGCGCGGTTCGAGAACCAGCTGGAGGAGATCCGGCGCGAGCGCGACGCCAGCGCCGCGGTGCTCGGAAACCTGCGCCAGGGGATCGCGCTTCTGACGAACGACCTGGCGATCGCCCACGCGAACCCCAAATTTTGGCAGATCGTGGGCGTCGCGGCCCCGTCCGAGCGTCCGCGGCTCGCGGCCGCGCGACAGCCCATCTTGGAGGAGATCGCGGATGAGGCGATCCGGACCGGAGCCACGATCCTTCGCGAAATCTCCATCTACGTGGAAGAGGGAAACGAGTACGAGGTCTCCGTGGTCCCCGTTCGGGGCGAGAGCGGGCCGGAAGCGTGGCTCCTCACGATCGAAGATTTGAGGCCCGAGCGGAAGATGGCGAATCTAAGAAGAGAATTCGTCGCCAACGCATCGCATGAGCTGAAGACCCCCCTGACATCGATCCGCGGCTACGCGGAGACGCTCTTGCACGGCGGGCTTGAAGACGAGGAGAATCGCGCGCGGTTCGTGGAAACGATCCGGGTCCAGGCGGAGCGGCTGGAGGCGCTGGTCGAGGACCTTCTCCAGCTCGCCGATCTGGAGCGGCCCGACGCCGCGCTGGAGGTCAAAGACTGGGACGTCTCCGCCATCGTCCGCGACCTCGCGGCCTCCTTCGAAGACCTGGCGGAGCGCCGTGGGCTCAGGCTCGAGGCGGACGCGCGGCCGGGCGTGAGGGCCCGGGTGGACCGGAAGCGGATCGAGCTCGCGCTTCGCAACCTCATCGACAATGCGATCAAGTACACGGACGCGGGCGGGGTGAAAATTCGGGTCGAGCGCACCTCAACCGCAATCCGGGTGAGCGTGAACGACACGGGCCGCGGGATCGAGCCAGAGCACCTCCCCCGCCTGTTCGAGCGTTTCTACCGGGTGGAGCAGGGCCGGTCCCGGGCGCTGGGCGGAACCGGCCTCGGCCTCTCGATCGTGAAGCACGCCATCCAGCTCCACGGCGGCCGGGTGGGGGTGGACAGCAAGGTGGGAGAGGGCAGCAGCTTCTGGTTCGAGGTTCTCCCCGATGGCCCCCATCTTCGTTCGTAACATGATTGTAATATTCGCGCCATTGCCTGGGCCGGCGTTGCCACCTACTCTCAATGGGTGGGAGAGCCCTGAATGCCCGATTCCAACGAGCCCAACACCGATACCGCCACCCTGGCGCCGGCCGCCGAGGTAATCGACGAGATGGATTCCCAAGCCCCGTCGAGGGCCTCGACCCCACGGTTTCACACCCGCGCGGGGGTGACCGTCAAGCCGGGCGAGGTGGAGCCGGCTGGGCCGGGGGATGCCGATAGGGCCGAGCGAACCCCGGTGCTCGAAGCCCGCGATCTTTCGCTCTGGTACGGCGCGAATCAGACGCTCAACTCGATCAGCGTCGAGATCCACCCGCACGAGATCACGGCCATCATCGGGCCGTCCGGATGCGGCAAGTCGACCCTGCTCCGCTGCTTCAACCGGATGAACGACCTCTTCCCGCCGGTCCGCTACGCGGGCCAGGCGATCTATCGCGGGCACGACGTGCTCACGCCGGGAACCGATTTGGTCGAGTTGCGCCGGAGGGTTGGGATGGTGTTCCAGCGCGCGAATCCATTCCCGATGTCCATCTTCCAGAACGTGGCGTACGGGCCCAAGCTTCTCGGCATCACCTCCAAGTCCAAGCTGGAGGAGATCGTCGAGTCGGCCCTGACCCGGGCGGCGCTCTGGAGCGAGGTGGATAGCCGCCTCAACCGGTCGGCCATGAGCCTCTCGGGAGGGCAGCAGCAGCGGCTCTGCATCGCGAGGGCGCTGGCGGTGGAACCCGAGGTATTGTTGCTCGACGAGCCGGCCTCGGCGCTCGACCCAACCGCGACGGCAAAAATCGAAGAGCTCCTTCTCGGCATCAAATCGAGCGTGACCATCGCGATCGTAACCCACAACATGCAGCAGGCGGCTCGTATCTCGGACCAGACCGCGTTCCTCATGACGGGACGGCTCGTCGAGGCGGGCTCGACCCAACTCCTGTTCACGCAGCCGCGCGAGAAGTTGACCGAGGACTACATCACCGGAAGGTTTGGATAATGGACCGCCACTTTCATCACGACCTGGAAGCGCTCCACGACCGCCTGAGCGAAATGGCGGGAAGGGCGGAGACCGCCCTCATCAAGTCGATGGAGGCGCTCAAGACGCGGAATCCCAACCTCGCCGAGGAAGTGCTTGCCGAGGACATCGCGATCGACCGGATCGAGCTCCAGGTGGAGGGGCAGTGTCTGAGCTTCCTCGGGCTTCAGCAGCCGGTGGCGCGGGATCTGCGGTTCCTCGTGGCGGCGATCCGGGTCTCCAACTACCTCGAGCGGGTCGGCGATCACGCGGTGAACATCGCCCAGAGCGCCTCCAAGCTGAGCGGGCTTCCGATGGCCAAGCCGATCGAGGATCTCTCCCGCATGGGGGACCGGACGATCGCGATGATCCGCGATGCCGTGACGGCCTGGCTGAATGGAAATACGGCCCTCGCCCGCCAGATCTGCGTGCGGGACGTGGAGATCGACACGTTGAAGGCTCAAATCTACGCCAAGCTCACCAACGCCATGCTTCACGATCCCGAGATCGTGCCGCGCGCCTTGGAGTTGGTCTTGGTGAGCCGGAATCTGGAGCGAATCGCGGATCTCGCGACGAACGTCGCGGAGGAGGCGATCTTCGTGACCGAGGCGCGGGTCATCAAGCACCACGCCGAGGAACACCCGATCGACGCGGTTAGCGGACCCGGATCCTCTTCGCCGTAAGCCGAAGCGCCGCCGAGAGCAGGGTCACCAGCAGCACCAGCACCAACGCCCCCGTCCACGCCTGCCGGTTCCAATCGTCGTAGGGCGCCCTCGCGTAATCGAAAATGAAGACCGGAAGTGTCGCCATCGGCGCATCCAGCTTGAGCGACCAGAAGCGGTTCCCGAGCGCGGTGAAGAGAAGCGGCGCGGTCTCGCCCGCGGCGCGCGCGACGGCGAGCATGCTCGCGGTGACGATGCCCGCCCGGGCGGCGGGAAGCACGACCTGCTGCGTCACCTTCCACCGGGGGGCGCCCAGGGCGAGCGCGGCGTGGCGGTAGGACTGCGGCACCAGCCGCACCATCTCCTCGGTGGAGCGGATGATCGTCGGCAGCATGAGGATCGCGAGCGCGACGCCTCCCGCAAGCGCCGAGAATCGTCCCATCGGGATGACCACCAGGCCATAGGCCGCCACGCCCACCACGATCGACGGCACGCCTCCGAGCAGGTCCGTGGTATAGCGGACCATCCCGGCGAACTTGTTCCGCCCGAACTCGGATAGATAGACGCCCGCCGCGACACCGAGCGGAATCGCGATGAGGGCCCCCACGCCGACGATGATCAACGTGCCCACGATGGCGTTGGCCATCCCGCCACCGGCCTCTCCAACCGGCTTCGGCATCTGCGTGAAGAACGCGAGATTGAGGCCCGACATTCCCTTGGCCAAGAGGTGCGCCAGGATGAGGCCCAGGGGCAGAATGACAAGCACCGCCGAAACGTAGCAGAGCCCCACCACAAGCCGGTCCCAGAACAGCCGGCGCGCGCGGAGAAGCCCGCCGCCCGCCGAACGAACGGTCCCGACCGCCGTGGTGGCGCCCTGCGACGTCACGCCACAGCCTCCCTTGTCCCGCCCGTGGTCCAGTAGACGAGGATCCGGGCGATCCCGTTCACGACGATCGTGACCGCGAAGAGGACGAGGGCGATCTCGATGAGCGCGGACATGTAGAGCTTCCCGGTCGCCTCCGTGAACTCGTTCGCGATGACGCTCGCCATCGTGGCCCCAGGAGCGAGCAGCGAGCCGGTGATCCGGTTTGTGTTTCCGATCACCATGGTGACCGCCATCGTTTCACCCAGCGCCCGCCCGAGGGCGAGGATGACCGAACCGAGGATGCCGGGCCGGGCGGCGTCGAGCGCCACGCCGATCGATTCGGCGCGCGTGGCGCCCAGGGCGAGCGACGCCTCCCGAAGCGCCTGCGGTGTGGCCAGGAGCACTTCTCTTGAAATGGAGATGATGGTGGGGACGATCATGATCGCGAGGATGATCCCCGCGTTCAGGATCCCGATGCCGAATGGCGCTCCTCGAAACAGCGGCAGAAACCCGAAGTGCTGAATGAGCCAGGGCTCGATGGCGTTTCGGAGAAACGGCGCCAGAACGAAGAAGCCCCAAATTCCGTAGACGATGCTCGGCACCGCCGCGAGAAGCTCCATCAGGAAAGAGATGAAGCCGCCCACGCGGCGGTGCGCGAGCTCGGCCAGAAAAACCGCGCTCCCGATTCCGATCGGCACGGCGAGTACGAGGGCGATCACCGAGGTGACCAGCGTTCCATAGATGTATGGAAGCGCGCCGTACTTGTCGGCGACCGGATCCCACTCCGTCCCGGTCAGGAATCCCCAGCCGAACGTGCGGAGCGAGAGCGAAGCACCCTTCGCCGACTCGAAGACGATCAGCGCGACGACTAAGAAGACGCTGGTCGCCGCCGCGACGAGAACCGCGCGGTAGACGCCGTCGGCGGGGACGCCTTTACTTCGTAGAAGCGACAACCGGCTTCCCGGAGGCGGTCAGCTTCGTGAGATTCGTCAGGTTCACCTTGACGACTTCCGGCGGAAGCTTCGCGTAGTCCAGATCCTCCGCCATGCCCTGCCCCTCGCTCATCGCCCAGGCGATGAAATCCGCGAGGGCCTTCGCCTTAACCGGGTCCTTCTGATCTTGGTAGACCAGGAGGAACGTGAGGCCGACGATCGGATAGGCGTCCGGAGCGGGCGAATTCACGATCGGGGTCCGCACGTCCTTCGCCAGCGCCGCCGCCGCGCCGGCCGCCGCGGCCGTCGTCGAAGCGAGCGTCGGCTCGATGAACTTGCCGGCCTTGTTCTGGATGTGAGCCGCCGTGAAGTTGTTCTGCTTCGCGTAGGCCAGCTCGACGTAGCCGATCGAGTTCGGGGTCTGCCGCACGAGGCCGGCGACGCCCTCGTTGCCCTTGCCACCCACGCCCACGGGCCAGCTCACCGACGTGTTCGCCCCGACCAGCTCCTTCCAGTCACGGCTCACATCGGAGAGGTAGGTGACGAAGATGTTGGTCGTACCGCTGCCGTCGGAGCGGTGGACCGGGAAGATCGGCGCTCCCGGAAGCACCACGCCCGGATTCGAGGCCGCGATCTTCTTGTCGTTCCACATCGTGATCTTGCCCAGGTAGATCCCGGCGACGGTCTCCGACGTCAACTGGAGCGGCACGGTGACCGATGGGAGGTTGTACGCGAGCACGACCGCGCCGCCCACGGTCGGGAAGTGGATCACGGTCCGCGGCATTTCCTTGAGCCGGGCGTTCGCTCAGCGCCGCGTCGCTCGCGCCAAAATCGACGGTTCCGGCCTTGACCTGCTGGATTCCGCCGCCGCTCCCGATCGACTGGTAGTTGATCTGGACGCCGGTCTCCTTGTTGTACGTGTCAAACCACTTGGAATAGATCGGGTACGGGAACGTCGCGCCGGCGCCGGTCAGATTGATCTGATCCGCGGAAGCCGGCGAGAGGGGTACCGCCACCGCCGCGATCGCGGCGAGGGCCAAAAGCCCCCCGACTAGACCGCGGCCGAACTGGATGCTCTTCCGATTCATGCTGTTCCTCCCATTTGGAAGTCGTTTCACGGTTTGGTCCACTTATAGTACACGGTCATGCGCACCTGGAGATCGTTGGTCGGAGGCGCCACAGCCGCTCCCTTCGCGGTGTACTGATTCGCTTCGACGTTCGGCATGAAGTGAACGTCCTTGAAGGGCTCCCAATCGACGCCGCCGATGTAGAGATCGGAGTCGATCCGATTCGCGAGCCGTGAGTCCGCTTGCCAGCGGTCCCACCGGGCAAAGATGGAGAGGTTGGGCTTGAGCTTGCTCCGGCCGAAGAGCGAGTATCCGAACGGCTCCTTGGTGGCCGCCGCGCCTCCGTGGTTGACCCGATCGAGCACCTCGAGGCCCAGCGCACCGCGCCTCGTGTCGTATCCCAGGAATGCCTTGTAGGTGACCCGTTCCACATTGCCGGGCGCCGCCTCGTAGTCGATGTATGGCTCGACTCGCAGGTTCTCAGTTACCTTGAGAGGTAACGAGAAGTAGCCCCTCTTGTAGCGATTGTCCTCCGGTTTCTGCCCGACGCCGTTCCCGAACATGGCCATGTATCCGACCCGGTGGGCATCGTCGGCGAATCCCGTCAGCCCAAAGCCGAGATCCGCCGAGCTTGCGATTCCTCTGAAGTCGGCGATAGTCTTCTCGACCGAGCGATACCCCCAGAATTCCTCGGAATTCAGGAAGGTTGGCGTCCCGATCATACCGATGTAGAAAGTGCCGCGCGGTATGACGTTCTTCGCCTGGAGATAGGCCGCCTTTACGAAGACGCCGATCTTACCGTCGGACGTCAGGGCCCTGCTGTCTGCCTCTAGCCGGAACCGGGTCGAATATCTGATCGAGAGGTCGTTGTCGGCCTGGAAGTAAATCCGCCGAATCGCGATCCCGTTCAGGTCTCTGGTGATGTTACTGGGCGTCCCGTTCCCCGAGGTGGCCCCGTCGATGTACACCTTCCCGGAGTCGGAGCCCGAGGCGTTGTACGCGTGCTTCTCGAGGCCGTCCGCGTTGTAGTAGTAGTCGGCGAAGATAAGCCCGCTGATCCGCCCGCGCGGGAAGTCGGGATCGGTCTGCGGGACCTGCTGTGCGCCGGCGTGTCCGGCGAGGCCTGCGATGCCCAGAGTGGCCGCCATTGTTCCCACGAGCCACCAGCTTCGCAATCTCATCACACCTCCCTGTATTGGGCGCGGTTTCCTGCGGGTATTCCGGGCGTTCGCCCGGAGCCGTGTCTTTCCGCGTCGATATGCACAGACTACGCAAGGGGTGTGAACGACTTGTTACGATTCCTTTCCTTCCTTGTTACGTTCGTAACATGGCGCGGGAAGGGGTATTGGCGCGGCCGCCTGGGGGGTCGCCAACCCCCCAGGCGTTCCGAATTTTGGGCTCACGCTCTACGACGGCCTACGGCGCCGCGCGAGGAGCTTCCGTCGCAGCCTTGTGCTCCACGTGAACCCCGGGCTCGAGCCGCCACCCGGTGCGTCGTCCGGCGCCGTGTCGCCATGGACGCTGGTACAAACGACACCCTGCCGGGCCGAACCGCCCGTCCGTCCAAAACCACTCGATCCCCCGGGCACGTCCAGGGCATGGGAGGGAGTTTCGGGCGACTGCGAGGAGACGGACGCGGCGATCAGCGCGGCAAGGTAGAGATCGGTTTCGATCCAGTCGTCGGCGTCGAGGAGTTCCACGCTCGCGCTGGATTCCGTGTAAGAGGAGAGGGAGGCGCCGGGGTCCGCAAGAAATTCGGGTTGGCCTGGACTCGGGTGTCTCGCACCCCCGGCGCACTCCTGGGGAAGAAGATCGGGTCGCTTGCTCATCGGGCGGAAGACTAACGGGGCGCGGTTCCGATCCCATGTCGACCAAGGAAACTTCGCGTAACGAGGGGCGGAGGCGCCGAGGGATGAGGCGCGGCGGACGGAGAGTTGCGGCGCGCGGGCAGGGGCTCGAGGCCGCGCACGTCAATCCTTGAAGACGAGCACCTTGAAGCGCCCATGGCGCTCCACGAATGATGGGGCGAAGCGAAGAACGTTCTCCTCCCCCGTCGAAATGTCGCGGGTGACGATTCGGACGTTGGAGACCATCTTGAAGTTCGTGTACAGGGCTGCCGGGTCATGGTCCACGCGAACGAGCTCCAGTTGCTTGCCTCCGAATCCGCTGATCGCCCGATTCACGCCGGACGCGTTCTGAGCGATCTGCATCTCCCAAGCGTCGTCCACGGTGATGTTGGTGATGGGGCGGCTCTCAGGGAACTCGGGCCAGAAGATGGTCGCGAATTCCGACTTCGTCACGCGCAGGGCTTGGAGCGTGGCCCCGTCCCGCGCGCTCAGCCCGGCGAGCAGCAGGGCAACGAGCCCTTTCTCCGAGCTTGCCCCGCCGGTCAGCTCCATGGACACGGGTTTCGCGTCCCTTCGGCCCCGCGCGACGGAGAGCGACTCGGGATCGTTGGGCGGGTAGTAACCGGGAGAGCGTTCCAGAGGCGATCGGCGCGGCGCGCTCACATTGGGAGCGGGAGCCGTGGGGCCGTCCGGTGGAAACATCGCGAGCGTGGAGGAAGTGTGCTCCGCGGACGCTGTCCCCTGCTCGCGCGACGAGGGCGCGCTCCGCGGGTCGTCACCGACGGCGTCCGGCGCCGGATTCCGCGGCTCGGTGGGCGACGGGGAACCCTGCGATCCGGGCACGCGAGTGGCGGAGTCATTCCGGTTCCAGAGACCGTAGGCGGCCATAGCCACCAGGACCACGACGATGCCCCCACCCAGCCAGCGGACAATTCCCCGATCCTTTCGATTTCGATCCACGGTTTCCCTCAGCCTTTCAAGTTGAGCGCAAGCGAGACGCTTCGGCCGGTGTTGAAGCGGCGGGTGATCAGGCCCAGCTGCTTGAATTCGGTCGCCTCGTTGAGAAGATTCTCGGCGGAGAACTTGACGACCATCCACGAGTTCAGGCTCTGGCTCGCGTTGAAGTCGAGCGACGTCGGGGGATACTCGTAGATGTCGGGCAAGCTGCTCGGATAGGCGCCCGCGCCGAACTGGGCGAGCCGCACGCCGAACTCGCTCAGCATGAGCGCCGCCTGCAGGTGCTCCGTACCGTAGAAGACTCCCGCGTTGAGCGAGTAGCTCGATTGGCCCTGGAGCGGCCCCTCCCGATAGACCGGGTTCCCGGCGGCGTCCGTGGTCGCCTTGACCTTCACGCTCGATTCGACGCGGCTGTAGTTGAAGTTGATGGCCCACCGGTCGAACCCGCTCGAGGACTTCGGGAGAGGGAGCACGCGATCGAGGGCATTCCAGATGCGCCGGAAACCCACACGCGACTCCAACTCGATTCCCTTGAGCCTGCCGTCCTGTCCGTTCTGCGGCGAGAGGATGTACCCACCGCTCGAGCCCTGGACCATGCTCTCGATGGGCTGAAACAGAACCTTCTTGAAGAGGCTCACCGCCAGCAACTCGCGTGAGCCCGGGAAAAACTCCAACCGCGCGTCCGAGTTCTCGATCTTCGTCGATTGAATGTCCGGATTGCCCACTTCGGAGTACCCGGTTTCGTAGTTGTACATGTCGAACGGGCTCATCTCTCGAAGTTCGGGCCGGGAAACCGTGACGCTGAACCCGCCCCGCACGTTCATCCGATCGCTCTGGCGATACGTGGCGTTCACCGCGGGGAGGACAACCTTGTCCTCCAGCTCCACGTCGGTCGGAGCGACCGACGTCACGAAGGGGCTATTGGATTCCACGAATTGATCCGAGTTCTCCACCCGCGCTCCGCCGAGGATGTCCAGCTTGGGAAGAGGCGAGATCGTGGCCATTCCGTACGTCGCCCAGATCTCCTGCGACGCCGTGTACGAGTCGTTCTCCCGCGTATCTTCAACCAGCTGGAAGTAGCCCGGCTTGATGTTCTCGTCGATCAGGAGCGACTCGGGCGACTGCCGGAGATCGAGCGTGCTCCTCCCCGCGGAACCGAGGGAGAAGCCGAGGCGCCGGAACGAGGAGATCCGGTTTCGCTTGCGATAGGCGCCGCCGAACTTGAGCTTGGTCTGGCGGCCCGCGAGCCCGGGCAACGGCTTCGTGAGGTGCGCCGACGCCGACCGGTCGTACTCGTTCATGTCGCCGAAAATGCGCGTGAGCGGGATCGTCGATCGGTTGGAAAGCGCGACGCCCCCGAGAGCCGAGGCTTCGTAGACCGATTCGCGCCGGTCCGGCTCATCCCGCATGGCTTCGGAGTAGCTGCCCAGCCAGTCGAATTGAAATCCGCCGGCCGGGGTGAACTTGTGGTTCCCGCTCAGGACTCCGAGGAAGAGGCCGCGTTCGACGAAGTCGAGGCTCGAAATCCGAACCAGCGGCGTCCCGTAGTTGTAATTCGGCCCCTCCATGATGCGGGTGTAATCGTCGGAGCTCCGCGTGTAGAGACCTCGAAGCTGGATCGTGTGGGGCTCGGAGAGGTGGATGCTGAGGTTGGCGAGGGCGCCGCCGAGCACCTCCGAGTTCGATTCGGTGACGTCGTACTCGTAGAGCGGCGAAAGCCGGGTGCTGGTGCCGGAGTAGGCGTTCTGGTCGCGCAACACGGTCGTGAAGCTATTTGAGAGCGAGAAGGCTCCCAGAAACCCCACCTGCCTCCCGAGCACGTTGAAGCGATCGCCGAAATTCGCCGCGTAGCTGTAATTGGGACTCCCGTCGTTGTGCTCGGGGCTCCACGTCTTGTTGAACGTTTGGCCGAGCGCCTCGATTTCCTGCGCGTTGAAGCCGTCGCCGCCGAACACGCCTTTCTGAACCACCCTGCGATCGCCCGCCACTTTCTTGAAATCGTCGGGGTAGTCGCGCGTCCCGTCGTCCTTGCCCAGGAAGTCGAGCTTGCCTCCCGAATAACTCAGGAACTTGTTCTTCGCGACGCTCGCCGAATATCCAATGCTGAGGTTTTGCCCGAATTTCTTTCCGTCTACGTAGTCCCGGGTGTTGAGGTCAATCACTCCCCCCGCGAACTCCCCCTCCTGGTCCGGGGTGTACGTCTTCTGGACCACGATGTTCTCGAGGGCTCCGGACGGAAAGACGTCCAGAGGGACGACCTTCTTGTTGGGCTCGGGTGTGCCGACGCTCGCGCCGTTCACCTGGGTGGAGCTGTAGCGCTCGCCAAGGCCGCGAACGAAGACGTACTTCCCATCGACGACGGAGAGCCCCGTCACTCGCTGAAGGGCTTCCGCCGCATTCGAATCGGAGGTCTTGGAGATCTGCTCCGACGTGATCGCGTCGCTGACCACCTCCGCCTTCTTTTGCTCCGTCAACGCGGAGGCCTCGGAGCCCTTGTTTCCAAGGCCCTGAACTTCAACGCCCCCGATCTGGAGCGGCTTGGGCGTGAGCGTGATGCTCAGGTCGACCGTCGCCCCCGGGCCGACCACGATGTCGTCCTTCACCACGACCGAGTACGACTGGTAGTTGAAGATCGCCCGATACGTGGCCGGTGGCAGCTCGAAGCGAAACGCCCCGTCGTTGCCGGTGAGCGATCCGTGGACCATCGTCCATTCCGAGTCGGCGGGCATGATCCGGTAGATCCCGACCCGCGCGTTCGGGAGTGGATTGCGGTCTTCCTGGTCGAGCACGACGCCGGAGATGACCCCGTTCGCCGCCTGAGCCCGAGCCGCGTGGCCCATGGGGGCCAGACAAAGGGCGACCGCGGCCCCGAACGGGACCACGGTCGCGAGACGAGCCATGAATTTCAAACGCCTAAACACCTCCTGAAACGCCGCGAGGAGGGGGCTTTGGGGTACCCCCTCCCGCACGGGCGTCTCGATGTCGCGGCTCCGCGCGATCGAGCTACCTCACAAGCACGAGCTTGGCGCTCGACGTCTGGCCCCCCTCCGACTGCACCCGGAGGAAGTAGGAGCCGGTGGCCAAGGAGCTGGGCGGATTCCACGTGACCGTGTGAACACCCTTGTTCATGGCCCCTTGCGCGAGGGTCGCGACAAGCCGGCCTTGCGCGTCGAAGATGCGGGCCTGGACGTGGCTACGATCGCCCGGCAGTCCGAACAGGATCTTGGTCGAGTAGCTCAGGGGATTGGGCGACGCCATCGTGTAGATCTCGCCCTTGTTGAGCGGGGTCGGGTCCACGGCGGCGACCGTCGGCGTACAGAAGACCGCCGGCGCGGTGCCCTGGCAATTGGCGAAGGTTTCCGGATCCTGCATGCGAAGGCCGGGTCCGTTGAAGCCCATGATGATGCTGTTGACGATCGTGCCGGCGGTGCCGCGGCGAAGATGAACTCCGATGTTCGGCGTGACCGAGCCGCCGGCCGGAGCGCCGATCCACGTGATGTTGGAGAACATCGGATTCGACCGGAACGGCGCGGCGAAGTTGAATTCGGAGTTGTCGGCCTCGGTGCCCTTGTCGCCGCGGCCCGGCTCCTGCTGGACGATGCAGAACTGCGCGCGGCCCCGGAATCCGAGCTGCCAATCCAGCCCGTCGTCATCCGGTCCAATGGCGATGCAGTGGTCGATCCGCGCCGTTCCGCCGAACCATTCGAACCCGTCGTCGCTTCCCTGGAACGTTTCGATGTACTGGATGACCGTGTTGCGGCCGACGGCGTTCATCGTGAGCGAGTTGAGCTCGTTATCGGGGCTGATCGTCTTGCCGGAGTACTCCACCCTCAGGTACCGGATGCTTCCGCTGTTGTCGTCATCGTTGTTGCCGCCGAAGAAGCCCGCGCCGCCTTCGCTGGCGCACGAGTCGCCCGCGACGGTGTTGGCGCAATTCGCGATGGCGCGGCCGTGGATCACGATACCGCCGTTGTCGCCGGCGGCCATTCCGCCTACCGAGGGATCCTGGTCGCTCGTCAGAACGACCGGATTGCTCCTCGTGCCGTTCACGAAAATCTTGGCGCCCCGATTGATGGTGAGATATCCGGTGGTCGCCTTCTCGCCGAAAAGGTAGGTCCCGGCGGGAATCGTCAGCGTCGTGCCACCGAGCATCTCCACCTTGCCACGGAGGAGGTAGTTGTTCGAGGCGCTGAGCGTCAGATTGGCCGCCTGGGGACCGGTCAAGATCACCAGCGGCTTCGCGTAGTTGATGTCGGTGCGGCCAAGGCCGCCCGAGAGGTTGTAGTAGGTCCAGCCGCCCTTCGTCCAGTCCGCGTCGGGGTCGGAGATGGCCGGAGCCATGGCGCCCACGTAGCTCACGTTCTGGAACCACGGATCGAGCGAGTGCGCGTCGAGCACCACCGCGTCCGAGGCGTAGTTGCAGTTGGCCGGGCTCATGAGTCCCGGCTGGAAGTTCGGGTTCGTAAGGTTAAAGGCGTCGGTGAGGAGCGGATCCACCACCCGGTTGTGGGTGAAGTAGACGGTCCCCAGGGTCGTCGTGTTGTAGGTCGTCGCGACCGTCAACGTGCACGGCCCGGCGTCCGTGCCATAGGGTCCGGCGGAGTTGTTGAACAGGATGTTGCCGTCGAAGACGATCCGCTCCGGCGTGCTCGCCGAGCGGGCCAGGCCCGCCAGGGTCAGAGTCGCGCCGATGAGAGCCAGGGTCGTCAGGAACCTTCTCGCCATGATGGTCTCCTTGGTCATCGCCCGTTGCTGAGGTTCACACTCGCGCCATTTCACTCTGGGTCCGGAAGATGACCCGCGCAGCGTACGGATCGGCGGTAACGATCTTGTTTCCATCGGCGCACTTCCCTGTTACGCCGTTCAGCCGCCGCGCAGGTCCTCCCGGGACGAGATCTACTTGAGCACCTGGAACGATCCCTTGATCGGCCCCTCCCCGGACTGAATGCGGTAGAAGTACGTGCCGGACGAGAGCCGGTTCCCCTGCTCGTTCCGGCCGTCGATCGTCACCTCGTGGACGCCCGGGGTGAGGTACTGCCGCTGCATCAGATTGCGAACCATCCGTCCCCTCACGTCGAAGACCTGCACCGAGGCCTCGCCCGGAGCCGTGGTCACGAACATGAGCTTGGCCTGCGGATTGAGCGGGTTCGGGGAGACGGAGGAGAGCTGGCCGGCGCCCAGGAAGCTGAACTTGACGACGCGGATCGAGACGTCGCCGTTGATCTTGCCGCCGTTCGAGAGGTCGGCCGCCATGGTCGCCGTCACCGTGGTGGTTCCGTTCCCAATGCTCGCGAACAGGGTCTTCATATCCTTCTGCGTGAAGCAGACGCGAAGCTCCGACTGGCCGTTGTGGTTGGCGTCGCCGCCCGAGATCGTCTTGCACCGGGCCGGAACCGTGACGCCGTTGTACGAGAGGGTGATCGAGGTCAGGAGCACGTCGGTGGTGTGGAAATTGTTTGCGATCGGCTCGAGGCGGATGTAGGCCCCGAGGATCTGCGGGAGGACGTAGTTGAAGCCTCCCACGAAGAACACGTTGGCGGGCAGCGACGTCTGGATCGACGCGGTGGTGACGTCGTCGCCGAACAGCGCGCCGGGATCGGTCACGTGGAGCGAGACGCTATAGCTGCCCGCGAGCCCGTAGACGTGCATCGGGTTGGGCCCCGAGGAGGTCCCACCGTCTCCGAAATCCCACGCGTAGGTGAGGGCGTCGCCGTCCGGGTCGGATGATCCGGTTCCGTTGAAGCTGATCGGAGCGCCCGCGAATCCCGTGTAGGGGCCGCCCGCGTTCGCGATCGGCGCCCGGTTCATGTTGGTGACCGTGATCTGGGTCGTCGCGGAACCGCTGAGGGCATTCATGGCCGTGAAGGTCACGTTGTAGACGCCGGCCTGGGTGAAGTCGGGCGTCCAGGAGAGGGTTCCCGACGTGTGCGCGGCGTTTGCCGCGAAGGTCGCCCCGAGCGGAAGCGGGCCCGTCGTGAGCGAGTTGATCGCGGGGGCCGGAGCGTCCGGGTCGCTCGCGGTCACGTTGACCGTGAGGAGAGCACCCTCGGCAATGGTCACCGTCGCGGGGGCGGTCACGACCGGCGGCCGGTCGGCCGTCACGTTGATCCGCTTCACCGTGACAAGGCTCTGGAGATTGAGCGGGCCCGATGTGGCGATGCAGGCAATTCCCACGTTCCCGAGCTGCGCGGACGTCGGCGTCCAGCTGAAGACCAGCGTGCGGTTGTCCGGGCTCACCGTGAAGGAGGCTCCCGCCGGGAGCTCGGTGCCCTGCGTTCCTTCGGCCTCGAAGAAGTTGATCGCGTCGCCGTCGGGGTCGGTGGCCGTGGCGGTGAACGTCACGAGCACGTTGGGGATCGTATTGATGTTGGCGGTTCCGCCGGGCGCGAACGTGATCACCGGTCGCCGATCCAGCGGGTTGATATGGATCATGGTCGTCGCCGAGGCCGTCCGGGCCGGGGAGCCGGACGTTGCCGTGAAGGTCACGGTGTAGTCACCCTCCTGGCCCGCCGTGGGAATCCAGGTGAGGATGCCGGTCGTCTTGAAACCGTTCGGCGTGAAGGTGGCGCCCGCGGGCAGCGGGGCGGCCGTGAATGTGCCGATCGCGTCACCATCGGGATCCGACGCGTTCACGCTCAGCGCAATGTCCACGCCCACCGCGCCGAGCGCCGTGGCAGGAGCGGTTATGACCGGGTCGTGGTTCGCGTCCACGGTCAGCGAGGTGGTCGTGCTGGCCGTGTTCGTCCCGTCGGTCACCTCCCACTGGATCATGTAGGAGCCAACGTCGCCTGAAGAGAGCGTGCCGCTCAGCGTCGCCGTCGCGGGCGAAACGCTGGGCGCGTGCGAGAACGTGAGGCCGGCCGGCGCGCCGGACTGAGTGATCGTCAGCACGTCGCCCGCGTCCGGATCGGCCGCGTCGGCTTGAATCGAGATCGGTCGGTCGGTAACGGCCTGGACGGTAGCGGGCGCGGAGATCATGGGGGGACTCGCGGCGAGGGCGCGGGTCGCGGCGTGCTCGGAAAGCTCGACCGCGGGCGCCTCCACCTCGGCTCGCGCCGCGCCGCACACGGCGCAAGCAAGCACGATCGCAAGTAGTTGTCCGGTTCGGATGATTCGTCGCATGGCTGCCCTTCCTCCGATGGGGTTCCCTGAATGCGCGGATGGCGGCTCACCGGCGTCGACGAATCGATGCTCCCGCCCCGCTTGTCTTCAGGGCCGGAAGGATAGGTGGGGGCCATGACGGTCCTATTGCGATCGACTGAACATGCCGTTACGTCGGCGGAATCTGGGAACGGAGAGAGGCGTCGGGGGTACGTCGGTTGTTACGGTCGTAACACGATCGGGCGTCGCGCGGGGGCGCGGCCGAGGCGGCGCGTTGTGGTGACGCGGCTAAGCGGCTTAGGCGGCCTTTATCGCGGCGATCATCTCGTGGACCGCGCGCGTCATTCCTACCTCGACGGCGCGGGAAACGATCGAGTGTCCGATGGCCAGCTCGCCAAACGCGTAACGGTGGAGGAGCGCGGCCACGTTCCCCACGTTGAGCCCGTGTCCCGCGTGAACCTTGAGCCCCGCGTTCGCAAAGCGCCGCGCCGCGGCTCCAATCCGGGCAAGCTCGTAATCCACGGCGTCCGCGCCGCGCGCGTTCGCGTAGTGGCCCGTGTGAATCTCGATAAACGACGCCCCGGCGTCACGCGCGATCGTGGCCAGATCCTCAACCGGATCGAGGAACAGGCTCACCGGAATTCCGCCGTCGACGAGACGCTTGCAACGGGCTTCGAAGGCCCTGAAGTCGCGCCGCAGGTCCAGCCCGCCCTCCGTGGTCAGCTCGGCGCGGCGCTCGGGCACCAGCGTCGCGCGCTCGGGCCGGACGACGAGCGCGATCCCGACCATCTCGTCGGTGAGGGCCATCTCGAGGTTGAACACGCCGCGGTCCAGAGCCTTGAGGTTCGCGACGTCGCGGTCCTGGATGTGGCGGCGGTCCTCGCGGAGGTGGACCGTGATTCCGTCGGCGCCGGCATCCAGCGCCATCACGGCCGCGCGGACGGGATCGGGCTCGTCGCCGCCCCGGGCCTGCCTCAGCGTGGCGACGTGATCGACGTTGACGCTCAGCTCGCAGTTCATCGTGGAACTCCGGAGACGGTGACGACCAGAATTTGCCCAATCCCCCGGCGCGCTCGCATCACAGCACCAGCCTGGAGGCGGGCACGATCTCGATTCCCTGCTCGGCCAGACGGTCGCGCTCCGCCTCGAGCACGGTCAAAGTGAGGGCGTTCGCCTTCACGCTGACCACGAGCGTGCCGCGCTGCGTCGCGGTGCTCGCGAGCTGCTTCAGTTTCGCGCGGATGCCCGCGGAATTCATGTTGGTCGCGTCCAGAGTTCCGCCCAGCGTGAGGGTTCGCGCGCCGATCTCCTCGCCCACCTCCTCCACCACCGACGGCCCGCCGCCGTGCGCGTCCACGAAG
Source organism: Candidatus Eiseniibacteriota bacterium (assembly GCA_963740415.1). Taxonomy (GTDB): domain Bacteria; phylum Eisenbacteria; class RBG-16-71-46; order SZUA-252; family SZUA-252; genus WS-9. The sequence goes on along the minus strand of CAVUEC010000013.1, from coordinate 81,031 downwards.
AGAAGATCGCGCCGTTTCACCTCGCCCAGCACGGCCCGCACCACGTCGCGGTCGTTCACCGCGGCCCCGCCCATGCGGGTGACGATTCCGTTCGCCTGTCCGACCGCGTCGAGGCACCGGTTGATGCGCTCCTCGATTTCGACGCGGGAGAGGTCGAGGAGGATCGCGTCCTTACCGGGATCCACCTTGGGATACCCGATCGGCTCCATGGGGAGCTGCACGAACACCTCGCGCTTCGCCTCGCGCACTTCCTTCGCGAGTCTGGCCAAGCGGGGCTGCCCGGGGCGGAGCGCCACGGTGAACGGAATGGGCGAATCGAGAAACGCTCGAAGGAGCGGCTCCGAGTCGGACGTCGCATCGAGCAGGATGAACGCGAGCTGGGTGCCCGCGTCGGTGATGGTCGGGTTCGGCTCGACGACGATGGCGTGCGTCACCCGGTCGCCGTATCCCACTCGGAGGTCGAGTGCGGTGCCCGCGACCTGCGCGGGACGCTCGACCCCTCGAATCACGCGGCCGCCCAGGGCGAGAATCGCCTGCGTCACCGCGTCGTTGATGCGATAGAGCGACGCGCGGGGCGGAACCTGGATCCGCCATTGGACGGGCGCGTGCGCGGCCCCCGCGGCTTGGGCGGCGCCCGGGCGCTCGTCGATCATCTCGCGGCCAACCCCCGCATCTTCGAGCGCGCCGCGCAGGGTCTTGCTGGTCAGGCGGTTCAACGCGGCGCTGTCGTCTGGACGGAAGAGGCGAAGGAGCTCCGACTGGGACCGGAGGCGGAATCGATCCCAATCGGAATCGATCGAGATAGCCGTGGCGCGATCGGGACCGGAGTTGGTGCTTTCGGCCGCTGGTGCGGCCGGTTGCACGCGCTTCTTGGATGGAAAGAGTGAAGGCCGGTCCCTACCAGCGAAAAGCACGACCGCGACGAGGACCGCGGCGACGCCGATCCATAGCCACAAAGACGTCGGCTGGCCCCGACGGGCTCCCTTCCGTCCTTTTCGTGCCATTTGATCTCTGGGAAAGCGGGGGTTACGGCGGCTACGAAGCGCTCCGGCGCGAGTCTAGGAGCGGCCGAAGCGGGGTGTCAAGCGAGGGGGGGGCTAGTGCCTCGAGTCGAGGCGGCCGGACGGCTACGACGGCTTGGACTCCTGCCACTGGACCAGAGTCCAGCTTGTGTCGCTGGGGAACGGGGCCGGGGTGGTGGGCTTGAAGCGGAAGAAGTACGTATTGTTCTGGTCGTTGACCAAGAGCGTGCCCCTATTCGTGTCGTTGATCTCGAGGCGAAACTGGACGCCGCTGATCTGGATGACCGCCCACTCCGGGTGGGCCAGGACGTCGGAGGTCTGGCGGTCGAAAATGGTACCCATCGTGAAGGCGATGCTCGTGATGGTCGTCGCTCTGGCCAGCGCTTGGATGTGGTCCACTTCGTCAGCGTTGAAAAGGGTAACGCTCGTCCCGTCGGTCAAGTCCTGGGACGTGCCCAAGTATTCGAAATCGATGAGCTTTCGGTACTCCACACTGTCCCTGTACTGATAGGCAAGCCGGAGCCTGTCGAGAGCGGCTTCGGGGCTGCCCGGATCCGGATAGGCGACCGGGGGCGTAACGGGGCCCTTACCGCTCTTGGGGCTAAAGATGCAGCCTCCCAAGGCAAGCGAAAGCCCGACGAACGCAGCCATTAAGGCCAATCGCCGCATATAGTTATGTTGGTTCAATTGTCCTGAAAAGGGGGTTGGAGCCAGGGTCGGGTACGCCTCGTCGGGGTGTGGTTCCGGCTCAAAAAATCATACCCCAATGGGGGCCCTAGGTCAACCCCGGAGAGGCCCCTGGGATCCTGGATTCGGCCAAATTTGGCTTGGCCATTGAGGTTAGGCCGGACGTCGCCACCCGGCCTCAGCCCGAGAGGGAGGCTCCTAGAACCGGAATTGAGACCGAAGGAGACCCCATGTGGAGTCGGTCACCGCACCACGGTGGTCGACCCACTGGGTCACCCGCCATTCGCCATTGTCCGCCCGGTGGAAGGTGAGGTCTCCCTGGCCCGCGAAGCGCAGAGTGTCCGGGGCGGTCGGTCCGGTCTTCACGCTCAGCCGGAGCTGGTAATCGTAGAAGCGCACTTCGGTCCGTCTGGTCGGTCGAGATCACGGGCGACGCGTACTCGCCCTGGAATTGGACCTCCATGAAGTCGACCACGTTCGCGATGTTCAGATTCACGCCCTTCTCCACGACTTCATCCCAACCGATGAACGGCGTCTGGGGCAGAGCCTGGGAGGAATCGAGCGGATCCGGATGGAATGCGAACGAGTCGTCGAGGGTCGAGTTGTAGCAGGTCGCCGCCGAGACGCGCCCATAGAAGTCCTCGATGTTCGGGATGACGGCCGCGTTCGGTCCGCCCGTGAGTGCCCTGCAGCCCGACACCGGCGGCGGCGGCTTGTTCGGCTCCCGTGTCTCAAAGAGCCCACACGCTCCCACGAAGGCGCACGCCGCGGTCACAACGACACCCAACGCAAACTCCCGCATTCTCGGCATCAGAAGTCCTTGGTGAACTGGACCTGGGCGATCCAGTAGTCGATCTGGTCGACCGACGGAAGGTTCTTTGGCAGCTCCGTGTATTCGCCGATGTGCTGGATCATCCCCTGGAGCGTCATGTCGCCCGGAAGCGGCCGGTCCACGGTTGCCCCGACGTTCAGGTTCCACCGGTTCCGGTTCGTGCTGGCGGCCGGCGTGGTGATGTACGTGCGGGTGTTCGCGAGCGACTGCGTCGCCGTCAGAACAATTCCCTGGAACGGGCGAATGCCGACCGTGACGCTCAGGTTCTGCTGATAGAGTTGCTGGGCTATAACGTAGATCCGGTCGCCCCCTTCCACCTGCTGCGAATAGCCACCCCGATCCTGAAAGAAGAAATTGTGCGTGAGGCGCAGGGAGCCGAAGCTGAAGAGGCTGTCCATCAAGACGGTGTCGATCCTCCGTATCCGGGTGAGAGTATTCCGGGGCTCGTCGTAATCATAGATCTGATAGTTCGCGTTGAGCTGGTAGTTCTGAAGAATCGTGAACGTTCGCGACAACAGGAGGTTCAACGTCGCGTCCATCTGGTAGGTGGACTGGACGTTGTTTCCTCCGGACGCCGAGGCATCGATGGCCACCGCGTGCGCACGCGTGGTCGAGAAATGCACCGTCGTGCTGCACCGGTCGGAGACGTGGTATCCGCCGCCAAGGCTTCCGTAGCCTCGAATGTCGTCCCGATCGGACACGCTGTCGTCGTAAATGCGCGAGAACAGGGTAAGGGACCCCGTTCCGTCCAGCCACAGGCGTCTTGTCACGCGTTTCGCGCCGCCGGCGGTGAGCGCGCGGTCGAGCACCAGACCGTTCTGGGTGATCTGCCGGTCGTTCCTCGTCCGCCCTACCTCGAATCCCAAGGAGACTCGCGATTCCGTCCGATAGACCATGAAGTTGGTGGAGATGGACCCCGTCTTCACCAGGCTGTTCAGGTTGTTCTGCAGCGTGTACTCGCGATTCGACCGCCCCACAGACCCGTCGATGCTGAACACCGCGCTCGTCATGGGCATGTTTTCGAAATGAAAGACCGCGCCCCGGTCGCCATAAGCGAGATGCTCCTGCCCGCGTTTGGCCAGCGAGAAGAATTCCTGGTCGCTGTTTGTGTTCCGAACCTCGAGGCTCATCGTGGTCCGGCGGATTCCGGTATACGACGTCTTGACGTTGAAACGCTGGTCGCCGTTCGGCGCGTTGGAGATGCCCAGGCTGTCGGTCGTCAGCGCGGCGCCCTCGCCCGGGTTGAACGCCCAGTAGTCGTGGGTCAGGGTCTTGGTCTTGGAGGTGATCGACGTCGCCGCGCCCATCCCGGTCACGTCCAGCCATTTGGCCGGCGTCCAGTGGATCGATCCGGTCAACCCGTCGCGGAAGCCCGAGGTGAACGAGGAGTCGCGCGAGGCGTGCGAATTGTAGATCGTCGTGTCGGGCTGGGCGCCGCTGGAGTCGATGACGGTCAGCTGCTGGCCGGGAATGGTCCGGGTACCCAGGCTGTTGTCCCCTTGAAGCTCGCCGAAGAGGATCCCCACCCCGCTGAAATTGGAAGACGCATTGAACGCGTACTGCGTCCGCAGCTGAAGCCGGCTCTGACGCCGGTCCGTCTTCGAGCGGTCGTCCTCCGTCGAGTTCATGTTGGCCCGGGCGTCCAGGGCCCAGAGCCAGCGGTTCGTGGCCTTGAACGTGAAATTGCCGCCGAGGTTGCCCGCGATCCCCTGCGTGGAGAGGCCGCGGAGTCCCTCGGTCGTGTTCGAGCTGCCCGTGAGCCCAAACGCATACCGCCGCGTGTTGTGGTTGTAACTGAGCGACTGCGTCCAGAGTCCGGCCGACAGGTCGCGGTTGTAGGTCGTGACGTAGGACACGGGCTCGTAGTTGCGGGAAATGAATAGCGAGTCGGGAATGGGCTGGCCGTTTTCGTCGACATCCTGAGCGGCGGCCCGGCCGGCGAACAGGAACCCGGTCAGAAGCGCGAGCGCCGGCAAGGAGTGCGAGCGCGCGGATCACCGCACGCCTCCTCGAGAGGCGCCAGCCGCCCACCCCCGCGCCAGCGCGAGCCACTCGTCGATTCCGAGCGTCTCGCCCCGGCGGCCGGGATCGATGTCCGCCGACGCCAGCAGCGCGCGCGCCTCGCCCGCTTCCAGCCCCAGCCCGCGCGCGAGCGAGTTGGCGAGGGTCTTTCGTCTCGTGCCCATGCCGGCCCGGGCCAGGCGCTCGGCCGCGGCCCGCTCGTCGGCCGTCGTTCCCGGATAAGGACGCGGCTTCAACTCAAGCACCACCGAATCCACTTCGGGCCTCGGAAAGAACGCCCCCGGCGAAACCCGGAAGAGCGTCGCGACCTCCGCGTGAAGACCCACGAAGACGCTGAGCGATCCGAACTCCTTGCCGCCCGGTCGCGCGGCGAGCCGCTGGGCGTATTCGCGCTGAACCATGAGAATCGCGCGGTGAATTCGCGGCGCCTGCGCCAGCATCCACTCCACGATCGGGGTCGTGATCGAGTAGGGGAGATTCCCGACGACGGTCGCGCCGCCGGGCAACAGCGCATCCATCCGCTGCTCGAGAATGTCGCCGCGCACCACGCGCGCGTTCGGGAAAGGAACGAGCGCCCGCTCGACCGCCTCCGCGAGCCTGAGATCCAGCTCGACCGCGACCAGCTCCCGTCCGCTCTGGACGAGCAGCGCGGTCAACGACCCAAGCCCGGGCCCAATCTCCAAGACCGGCTCGCGCGGGTCGGCCACGAGCGAGGCGATCCGCTCGGCCACGCGCGGATCCGTGAGGAAGTTTTGTCCGAGGCGGCGGCTTGGCCGCACGTTGAGGGCGCGGAGCGCGGCCGCGCCGACGCGCGGACGGCGTGGCGCCACGCTCGCCGGAGCCGCGCGCGCCCCTTCGCCTAGAGCTTGAAGAGGGCGCGAGCCGTGGCATCGGTCGCCTGCTCCAGCGCCTCCGGCGCGATTCCGAGCGATCCCGCGACCTGGTCGCGCACCAGCGCGAGGTAGGCCGGCTCGTTGCGTTTGCCGCGGTGCGGCGTGGGCGCCAAGTAGGGAGAGTCCGTTTCCAGCACGATCGCGCTCACGTCCACCTGGCGCAGGATCTCGGGAATCGGGCTCTTCTTGAACGTGGACGAACCGCCGACCCCGAGCTTGAATCCCAGCGCGATCACGCGCCGCGCGAGCGCCAGGTCGCCCGCGAAGCAGTGGAACGTGCCGCCCGCCGCGGGCGGCCCCTCCTGCTCCAAGATCTCGGCGACGCGCTCGCCCGCTTTCCGATGATGCAGCACGAGGGGCTTCCCCGACTTCTTGGACAGCGCGATGTGGCGCCTCAGGAATTCCTCCTGCACGTCGGGGGGAGCGTTGTCGGGCCAGTGCGCGTCGAGGCCGGTCTCGCCGATGGCGACGACCTCGGGCTCCGAGGCGAGCGCTTCGATCTCCTCCATCTCGCCCATCCGCTCGGCGCGGACGTCGCAGGGGTGAAAGCCCACGGCCGCCCGGACCCCTGGAATGCGCCGGGCGAGGGAGATGGCGCCTCGGCTGGAGGCCGCGTCCGTGCCGGCCTCGATAACGGTTGTAACACCGCTAAGGCGTCCCCGCGCCAGGACTTCGTCCCGGTCCGCGTCGAATTCTTCCTTTCCCACGTGGGCGTGGGTGTCGATCATCGCTCGATTCGTGGGAAGAGCGGTTGGGACTCGCCCAGGGCGGTGCCCGTGGGCGGCGGGGGCAGGAGAGCCCCCTGGGCCGGGAACCGGGCCGCGTCCAGGGCTGGGGTCAGCCGGAGGGTCTCCCAGACCACCCGGGCCTTGGCCGGCATGATCGGGATATAGAAGTAGCGCCACGTGCTGAAGGGCGACGGCGAGAGAGCCCAGGAGCCGGTCCAGGTCCTGGGCCCGGGCCGGATCCTTGGCCAGATTCCAAGGCGCCTGCTCCTCGACCAACTGATTGGCGCGCCGAATCACCGTCCACGCGGCCTCGATTCCTCCCTCCAGCTCGTACCGCTCCAACGCGGCCTGATAGTCGCGCATGGCCTTGGCGATCACGGGGCCCAGCTCGGGCCCGGCAGCCGTCTCCGCCAGCTTACCGGCTCGGTAGCGGTGCACCATGGAGATCGTCCGGGTGAAGAGGTTTCCCCAGTCATTCGCGAGGTCCGAGTTGTAGCGCTGGATGAACAGCTCCCAGGAGAAATCACCATCCCGGAAGAGCGGCACTTCCTTGAGAAGGTAATACCGGAGCGAGTCGGCGCCCCAACGCTCGGCCACGTCGAGCGGATTCACGATGTTGCCGAGCGATTTCGAGAGCTTCTCGCCCTGGAAGTGCACCCAGCCGTGGCCGAGAATCGTCCGCGGAAGGGTAACGCCCGCGCTCATCAACATCGCGGGCCAGATCACGCAGTGAAAGCGCGTGATGTCCTTCCCGATCACGTGCAGATCGGCCGGCCAGTAGCGTGAGAAGAGGCCGTTGGTTTCCGGATAGCCAACGCCGGTGATGTAGTTGATCAGCGCGTCAAACCAGACGTAGACGGTCTGCCCCGGATCGATCGGAAGCGGGATGCCCCACGAGCCCGACGAGCGGGAGACCGAGATGTCTTCCAGCCCGCCCTCGATGACGTTGACGATCTCGTTCTTCCGGATTTCCGGAATGATGAACTCGGGATGGGCGCGGATGTGCTCGAGGAGCCGCGGGCCGTAGGCCGAGAGCTTGAAGAAGTAGTTGTCCTCGCTCAGCCACTGGGGCTCGGTCTTGTGGATCGGGCACCTGCTCTCGACCAGATCCTTCTCCGGCCAGAAGCGCTCGCAGCTGACGCAGTAGTAGCCCTCGTACTTCCCCTTATAGATGTCGCCCTTGGCGGCGATCGTCTCGAACAGGGCCTGGACGCCGCGCACGTGCCGCGGCTCCGTGGTCCGGATGAAATCGTCGTAGGAAACGTCCAGCTTGTCCCAGACCCCGCGAAACACCTTCTCCATCTGGTCGCAGTACGTCTTGGGGTCGAGTCCTTTTTCCCGCGCCGCCTTCTCGACATTGGTCGAGTGCTCGTCGTTTCCCATGAGGAAGCGGGTGTCGAAGCCGGCGAGGCGCTTGTAGCGCGCGATGGCGTCCGCCGCCACCTTCTCGTACGCGGTCCCGATGTGGGGCGCGCTGTTCACGTAGTCGATCGCGGTGGTGATGTAGAACTTGGCCATCAGTCCTTCGGCGGCGGTGGCGTCGAGGGCTCGGACGGCGGCCCCTGCGATTGCGGCCCCTGCGATTGCGGCCCCTGCGACGGCGGCCCGTGCCGATGTCCGTGCCGGTGGTCCGGACGCTGCTCCGGGCGACGCTCGGTTCGGCCGCCATGGCGTTGATCCGGCCGTCCTTCCGGCCGGCGGTCGCCGCGCGGCTCGGGGCGTTGATCCGGACGCCCCTCCGGCCGCCCTTCGCGGGGCGGAGGCGGGTTCTCGCCGTCTCCCGGCTTGTGGCCGCGCGAGGCGCACTCCTGCTTGTCGCAGCCTTTGCGGCGGTCGCGGCTCGGCCCCACGATCTTCGTGCCCGCGGGGAGCTCCGAGAGCTGGACCGAAAGTTCCTTGTCGCCGTCGCCCACCAGCTGGAGCGTGCGGTAGAAGATGTCCACGCGGCCCACTTCCCACTCCCCGTCGGGAAGCGTGAGCTTGCTTCCGATCTTTGGAAACTCGCGCGCGGCTTCCTTGTAGAAATCCAGCTCGTAGCGGAGGCAGCACTTGAGCCGCCCGCACGCGCCCGAGATCTTGGACGGGCTGGGCGAGAGGCCCTGATCCTTCGCCATCTTGAGCGTGATGGGCTCGAATTCGCGCAGCCACGTGGAGCAACAAAGCTCGCGGCCGCAGGTACCCACGCCGCCGATCCGTCCCGCTTCGTCGCGGACGCCGATCTGCCGAAGCTCGATCCGGGTGCGAAACGCCGAGGCGAGATCCTTGACCAGGTCGCGGAAGTCGACGCGCTTCTCGGCGGTGAAGTAGAACGTCACGCGATTGCCGTCGAGCTGATATTCGCAGTCGACGACCTTCATCTCGATGTCGCGCTGGACGATCCTATCCTTGCAGACCTGGAAGGCCCGCTCCTCCTTGGACCGGTTTCGCTCGTGCAGCTCGAGATCCTCGGGCCGCGCGGCGCGGAGCACCTGCTTGAGAGAGCCCCCTTGCGCGCGCTTCACCCACTCGGCGGTGTGATGGATGCGTCCCAGGTCCTCACCGCGTTCGGCCTGCACCACGACATAATCTCCTTCGTGCACGGGAAGCTCGCGCGGGTTCGCGTAGTGCGCGCGGCGGCGTCCCTTGAAAACGATCTCAACCACGTCGGCGGTCTCAACGACCGCCGCTCTCGAATCAGTCATGACGGACCCCCGCGGACGCGGGGCCTCCTCGGAACGTTTCGTCGGAACCCAGCCCCATTTGGTACTGGGCGGACGCAACCGCGTAGGCCGCGGTCACGTTGGATTGAACTGCGGAAGCAATCTCTTCGAGAATTCGCACACGGCGGGTGAGCGCGCCGAGCGGAAGCGCCTTCGCGTCGGCCGCGATCTCGCGCCTCAAGTCCTCGTGGGCCAGGGGCGCCTTGTCCCCGCTCACCTTCCACCGGATCGCGTCGCGATAATAGTAGAGGGCGAGCGAAAGGGTGGCGAGGAAGCGGCCCCGGTCGCGCTCGATCCGGGCGCGGCGGAGCGGTCCCAGGACGGCCGCCGTCTTGGGACGCACGAAGATGTCCACCGCGGCCGCGCGGAGCCGCGTGAACTCGGCCTCACCCACGGCATCCTTCCCCGTCGCGTCGATCGGCGACACCAGAAAAGAGAGCGCCTTTCCCAAACTCCCCTGGGCGGTCGTCGCCAGGAGGTGGGCCGTAGCCTTCGAGACCTTGTGCGACTCGATCAGCGCCGAAGCGATGAAATCGGCCGGCAGCGGGCGGAACCGGACGTGGAGGCATCGCGAGGCGATGGTCGGCAAGAGCGCCCGCGCCTGCCGCGCGCACAGAATCAAGACGCGCCCGGGTTGGGGCTCCTCGAGAATCTTCAAGAACGCGTGCGCGGCGGGACCGGTGATGGCCTCGGCGCCCTTCACGATCAGCACCTTCCGGCCGCCCTCGCGCTGCGCGGTCAGCGAGAGGAACTGCTTGGCCCGCGCCAGATCCTCGACGGAGTGGACGGGCGGCCGCGAGAAAATCGGGACGAAGAAGGCCTCGTTCGCCATCCGCCTCAATACCTGGGCGCGCCCCTCGGACCGGGCCTCCTCGGCCTGGCGCTCGGTCCTGCCCTCGGTCCGGAACGTGGGGAGCGGAACGAGCACTTCGAGGTCCGGGTGGCGAAGCCCGGCCACAGCCATGCACGACGCGCACGTTCCGCACGCGCGGCCGTTCTTGTCAGGCGAATCGCAGAGCAGGGATTGGGCGAAGAGGATGGCCGCCTTCGTTTTTCCGACGCCGGCCGGGCCGTGGAATAGGTAGGCGTGTCCTACGTGATGCGATTTAAGAGCGGCGTCGAGAAGCGCGAGGGCTTCGTCCTGGCCGCGGAGCGTGCCAATCGTCATGGAGAATACGGCTCATCGGAACCAATCAAGGGGGTTCAGGGCTTCGTGCCCCTTGCGGATCTCGAAGTGAAGCGCCGTACCTATGGTAGAGCCGGTGTCGCCAACCCGGCCGATGGTCTCGCCGGCGGCCACATCCTTACCGACGGTGACCGTGATCTCGGATGCGTGGGCGTAGAGCGTGTAGAAACCGCCGCCGTGGTTGATGATAGCACACTTGCCGTACCCCTCGAGCCAGTTCACGTACTCCACCCGGCCCTTGGCGACGGCCGCGATCGGGGTTCCGAAGGAAGCCGCGATGTCGATGCCGCTGTTGAAGGTAGTGGTGTTGAAGCGGGGGTTCGTCTGGTTGCCGAAGCTCCGGGCCACCCGGCCCTGGACCGGCCAGGGAAGGCGCCCCTTGTTCTTCCCGAAGTCCCCCAGGAGCACGGGCTCCGTCCCGGGCGCCCCGCGCTCGGCCGCGAGCCGGCGCTTTTCCAGCTGATCGATCAGGGTTCGGATCCGCTTGCTGGCGGCCTCCAGCTCCTGGGAAGCCTGCTCGTTCGACTTCGCGTCCGACCGGATCTTCTGGAGCAGGTTCCGGCGCTGGTTGGTGAGCTGGGTGAGCGCCTGGCGCTCGCGGTCCGTCTCGGCCTTCAGCCGGTCCAGCTCGCGCTTTCGCGATTCCAGCCGGGTCTTCTCGTCCTGCACCTGAGAGCGGCGGGCCTGGGTGAGAAGCACCTGCGTCCGGTCGTCCTGCGCGATGCGCGCCAGGTAGTAGGTCCGCGCCACGAGATCGCCGAACGAGCGCGCGGAGAGCACGTACTCGAGATCCGCGCTCCGGCCCCGCTTGTAGATCTCGCGCACCCGCCACGCCAGCCGCCGGCGCTCGGAGTCCAGCTGGACCGCCGTGCGCGCGAGCTCCGTCGTCGCGTCCCCAAGGTTGGCCGAGACCGTGCGGCGCCGCGCCTCCAGCGCGTTGAGATAGCGGACCGTGAGCTGGAGGCTCTTCTCGGTCTCGCGCAGCTGCCCGAGAAGACTCTTCTCCTTGCCTTGAAGGTCCTTCGAGATCGCGCGGCGCTCGTCCAGCTGCCGCTTGAGCGAATCCAGCTCGCGGCGCTGCGATTCGATCTCGACGTCGGTCTCGCTCTTGGGCGGCGGAGCGGCTTCGGTGTCGGGCGGGCGCGGGCGACGTGGTGGTGGCGGGCGGCGCATCGGTCTGCGCCCGGGCGGGCGCGGACATCAGAAGGACGAAGGAAAAGGCTACCGCGAGACCGCACGCGGCGAAACAGCCCGCGGCCATGCGGCCCGCGCAGCCAGCGGCCAGGGCAAGCGCGGCGATTCGGCCGCGCGCTAGAGCAGCCATTTCCTCGGAAGCGTCGCGACCGCGATCCAGCTCCCGAGAAGTCCGAGAAGGCCGCTCACGGCCACGAAGCCGATCAGCGCCGGGACCGGAAGAAACGAAAGCCGGAACAGTCCCTGGGCGAGAGAGTCGTTGAGCAGACGGGCGAGCCCGATGGTCAGAGTCGAGGACAGCGCGGCGAGGACGAATCCCTCGAGCAGATACGGCGCCTCGTTGAAGAGAAACCCGCCGCCCAGGGACCGGATCAGATGGATCGAGTCGAGCCGGGTCTGCACCGAGAGCCGCGTGGTGGCACCGACCACAAAGAGCACGCCCAGGAGAACGATGAATCCGAGCGCGGCGCCGATCTTCTGAAGCGCCTGCACGACCTGCTCGGCGCGGAGCACCCACTCGCCCGCGTAGCGGACGTCCTCGACGTGGGGCACCGTCTCCGCCTCGCGCGCGATGGAGCGAACGCCGTCCGAGGAGCGATAGCCGGGCCCGGGTCGGAGCACGTAGGACGCGGGGAGCGGGTTCGAGCCCACCGCCTGCACGATCGCCTCGTCCGAAATGTCCTGGCGGAACGTCTCCCACGCCTCTTCCTTGCTCACGTAGCGGATCGAGTCGACGCCGTCGATCGAGCGGAGGGCCGCGGCCACGGCGGCGAGGTCGGTCCGAGAGAGGCCCTCGTTCAGGAAGACCGAGACCTCCTCCCTGCGACTCGAGATGGGACGTGTACTGATCCACGCTCTGCAGGACCATGAGGAAGAGAAGGAAGATGAGCAGAATGGACGCCATCGAGATGACGCTCGTGACGCACAGGGCCCGGTGGCGGGCCAGGCCGCGCCAAAGCTCCTGCATCACGTGGCGCAGCGCGCCGCCCACGCTCATCGCGGGTCCTCCCCGTTCCGGAGCGCGCTCACGAGGAGCCTTCCTGCGAGTCGGAGCGAAGGATGCCGCGCTCGAGTCGGATCGCCCGTCCGGGATGGCGGCGCACCCAATCCTCGGCGTGTGTCGCGACCAGGACCAGCGTGCCGCGCTGGCTGATCTCGCGCAGCAGGGCGAAGATCTGTGCCGCCGCCGCGGGGTCGAGGTTTCCGGTCGGCTCGTCGGCGATCAGGATGCGGGGATGGCGCGCCATGGCCCGCGCCATCGCCACGCGCTGCTTCTCGCCGGCGGAGAGGTCCTGCGGGAAGAGCAGCTCCTTTCCGCGAATCCCCATCTCGTCGAGGAGCGGGGTCACCCGCTCGCGAATCTTGACGCGGTCCCACATGCCCGAAATCTGGCAGGCGAGTGCGATGTTCTCGTAGATGTTCCGGTCGTCCAGGAGGCGAAACTCCTGGCCCAGCACGCCGACCAATCGCCTCATCTTCCGGACCGGGATCCGCTTCGCGGCGCGGCGCGGCGCCTCGTCGTCCGTTTCCGCCGCCTCCTCGCCGCCGTTCAGCCGCGCGGAATCCGTCTTGGTGGCGACGGCTTCGGGATCCACCTCCACGCGGCCCACCGTCGGCTTCTCGGCGAGCGCGAGCACGCGAAGCAGCGTGGACTTGCCCGCGCCGCTCGGGCCGAGGACGAAAACCCACTCGCCCGGATCGAACGCGAGCGAGACGTCGCTCAGCGCCGTCCGGCCGCCGAAGGTCTTGCCCACGTGCTCCAGGCGGATCAGGGCCATCGCCACTCCATGGGACGCCGCGCGCGCGACGCGAGATCGGCGCCGACGCGGATCGCGGTGACGAGGCCGGAGGGATCGGGAGCGTGCGACGCGCTCTTCCACGCGCGATTGAACGCGGTTCCGTGGTCCACCGAACTGCGGACGAATGGCAAGCCCAGCGTCACGTTCGCCGCTCCTCCAATGCCCCCACTCTTCGCCGGGATGAGTCCCTGGTCATGGTACATCGCGACGACGATTCCGAGGTCGCGTCGTTTCGCGTGCTGTGAAAAAAAGGTGTCGGCCGGATACGGCCCCTCGGCGCGGATGCCCCGGGCCTTGGCCGCCTGGATGGCGGGCTCGATCACGCGCGCCTCCTCGTCTCCGAAGAGGCCGCCCTCTCCCGCGTGGGGGTTGAGGCCCAGCACCGCCACGGCCAGCCGCGGCCCCCAGCGGAAGTTTCGGAGCGCGGCCGCCGACATTTCGAGCGTGCGCGTGAGCGATTCGACGCTGAGCGCCTCCGAGACCTTTCGAAGCGGAAGATGCACCGTCGCGAGCACGATCCGATAGGGCTTCCCGACGAAGAGCATCCGGGTCTCGGGGACGCGGGCCAGCGAGCCTAGAAACTCCGTGTGGCCGGGAAATGGATACCCGGCGGCCTGGAGCGCGGTCTTCGAGATGGGCGCGGTCACGATCCCGTCCGCGTGTCCACCCAGAGCGGCTTTGGCCGCGGCTTCGATCGCCTTGGCCGCCATGCGGCCCGAGGCCGGGGTGGGAGATCCGGGTCGAATCGCGGCCCAGCCCTCCTCCGTGGATGCGATCAAGGGGATCCCCTTCTTCGATCCGCGAAGAGCGGCCCCGAGGTTGGCATCACCGGGCGCGACGATTTTGAAGGCGAGGCGGGTTCGGATGCGGCGGGCGGCGCGCTCGAGGACGTCCGGATCTCCCGCGACGGCGAGATGGGCGCCGCGGCGCACCGTCGCCGAAGCGAGCGCGCGCACGACGATCTCGGGCCCGATCCCGGCGGGATCTCCCATGGTCACAACGAGAGTGGGGCGGTGCGCGGCCACGTCCGGGAGGCCCTCCCGGGTTACTCCTTCATCTCAACGTTGACGGTCTTGCGGATCTTGTCGTACCAGCGCTTGTACGCTTCTTCCATCTTCTTGTTCATCACGACCTGCTTCAGGTCGTCCTTGATGTCTTCGTACTTGTAGTCCGTCTCGGGCGTGCGGTCCAGAACCTTGAATATGTGGTATCCCGCCTCCCGCTTGAACGGCACGCTGATCTCCCCGGCGCTGAGCCCGCTCAAGGGCTCGCGCAGGTTCGCGGGGAGGCTTGGGATCGCGATCTCGCCGAGGACGCCGCCGGAGTCCTTGGTGGCGGTGTCCGCGGAATACCTCCTCGCCATGTCCGAGAAATCGGCCCCGCGCATCAGCGTGTCACGGACCGCGATCGCCTTCTTCCGCGCGCGCTCTTCGTCCCCGGGCGTGGGCTTGGCCTGAACCATCACGTGCCGCGCGTGAATCTGCTCTTCCGTCGAGTCGGTCGCGGAGATGTGTTGCAGCACCTGGATCACGTGGTACCCGAACCGCGTCCGAACCGGCTTGCTGATCTCCATCGGCTTCAGATTGAACGCAACGTCCTCGAACTCGGAGACCATGACCCCGCGGGCGAACGTGCCCAGGTCGCCGCCCACCTTCGCGCTCGGATCGTCTGAGAAATTCCTCGCCACCTCGTCGAACGGCCGGCCCTTGACGATCAGGTTTCGCAGGCTGTCGGCGCGCGCCTTGGAACGCTTGAGCTGGATCGAGTCGGGCTCGAACGCGATCAGGATGTGGGCCAGCGACAACGTCTCCGGCTTTTTGCCGATCGAGTCGCGGTTGGCCTCCCAATACGCCCTCACCTCCGCGTCGGTTGCGGTGACCTTCGACTGCACTTCCTTGCTCACGAGGCGCGAGATCATGAGCTGGTCCCGGATGTCGGGCTCGTACTTCTTTCTCAGATCGGCCTCGGTCATCTTCTCGCGCGTCAGGGCCCGCTTGTATTCGTCGGGACCCAGCCGCTGCTTCAAATTGTCGATCTCGCGCGAGACCGCCTGGTTCACGTCCGCGGGCGACACGGTGATGGCTTGGCGCTGCGCCTCGGCCAGAAGCACCTCCTTCTCCACCATCTGGCCCAGCACGTCCGACCGCAGCTTGCCCATCGAGACGGAGTCGGAGGGGTCGAGCTGCATGCGGGCGGCCGCCTCCATCGTCCGCTCGTCGACGTCCGACGACAGGATCACCTGCTTGTTGACGATCGCGGCGATGCGCTCCGCCGCGGTCAGCGGAGCGACCGTGGAGAACGGATCGTCCAGCGGCAAAAGGGCTGCGAGCGCCGCGACGGCGAGCAACCAACGCTTCATGGAGTGACCTTTCCGGGCGAGCCGGGCTTGGTCTTGGACGAAGCCCCGGCCTGCGCCACATTCACTGCTTCCAGCCGGCCCGGCGTCACCTTCACCGGGGTCGCCGACCGGAGCTTCGCCAGTTCCTGCTCCACCCACTTGGTCTCGGATTGATCGCGCCACTCCCGAAGGGCGAGAAAGCGCGCGTCCTCAAACGCCATCGGCCCGGCGTCCTCGTCGAAGAAGACCTGCGCGACCGCCCAGCCCTGCTCGGTCCGGACGACCGGCGCGAATCCCCGACGGCGACGCCGCGGACCGCGCGGCCGAGCGAGTCGGCGTTTTCTTCGGCGAAGGCCAGGGTCGCGTAGTCGCCCCGGCAAGAGCGTCCGCTCCGTCGCATTGGGCTGCGGCATTAGCTGCCGGGCGGCGAGGAGCGTGTCGGTCATCCCGCTCGCGGTCCAGTCTTTGAGAGCCTGATCCGCGGTGTCGCGGCTCGCGAAGATCGCCACCCGAGCGACCGTGCATGCGGGGTTTCCAGTAGCGGTCCGGGTGCGCGTCGATCGTCGTCGCGGATCGCGGCGTCGTCGGGACGGGCCGGCAGATTCCGCTCCACGAGCGCTGACGTCAGAATTTCTTCCCGGCTCAACCGCAGCTCGCGCGCGACATCCGGACTCCGGTCCAGACCCCGCTCCCGCGCGTCGCGAACCGTCAGGCCGTGAAGCACCGCGCGCGCGCTGAGATGGTAGAGCGCGTCGGCGTTGGGAATCCTCAGCCGGCCGTTCGCCCCCAGAACCGGAGACGTGGCCTGAAGCAACTCGGGGAACGTGACCGAGTCGCCGTCGCACGTCGCGAGAATCCCGATGGCCGGGCGAACGCCGTTCTTCGCGCGCGTTCCGTCGGGACCGAGCGACGCGAGGATCGAGTCGGGCGATTCGGTGCCCGTGGCAAAGGCCACGGCCTTCACCTGCGTCGAATCCAGCGCGAAGTGATACTTCGCGAGCAGCGAATTCTCGTAGTCGTTGGCGATTCCCTTCTTCCGCTCGAAGTAGACCAGGTTGTAGAGCGAGTCGTCGGTCAGCTCCTGGAACGCGCCGATCTTGTAGATCTCGTGGCCGTACGGCCCCGAGTACACGCCCACCACGTCGCCCACCTTGGCCTTTCGCACGTCGTCGTACGACCGGGGATCGAGGTCCCGCGCCAGGACCCACCCAAAGTGCCCGCCCGCGGCCTGCGAGGGCGGGTGGCCGCTGTAGATCTTCGCCAGCGAATCGAAGCGCGCGCCGGCCTGCGCGTGCGCCAGCACGCGGAGTGCTAAGGCGCGATACTGGCCGCTCGCGTTGTCGCGAAGGAGAATGTAGTAGAGGTCGACGCCCCGATAGAGCTTGCCCGCGCGCAGGTCGCGAAGCTGATCCGGCGTGGGCGTGAGGTTCGGCACGAGCACCTTCGCGTACATTTCGCGAAGCAGGACCAGGTACTCGCGCTCGGCGATTCGTTTCTTGAGCTCCGGATCCTGGTCCAGCCCCTGCCGCTCCGCCTCCATCGCGAGAAGCTCGCGATCGACGCAGCGATCGAGCAGCATGCGCCGCCATGACGCCGGATCCTTCTTTCGGAGGGGATCGGACGCCATGGACGCGGCCGCGCGCTGAATGTCCACGCTGTCGATCTTGCGGGAGCCGACGGTCGCGATCACCGAGGGCGCCGCGGCGGTCTGCGCGGCGGCCGGGGCCTTCTTGCGCCGCGGCGGGGGTCTCCGCGGAGCGCGCGCCGGCGCCGAAACAAAGGATCAGGCACACAAAGGCCGCGGCAGGCAGCGCCCGGGCGCTAAGGTGCTTTGTCTGGTTCATCCGTGGAGTGGATATCGGGTGGGTCTCCTGGCCTCATTCCGCTCCTCTCAGTACCCCGAAAGCGGTCCGGGAGTTCAACTTCCGGCGGAAAGAGGCAGACGCGGGACGGTATCAGAGGGTCCCAAGTGCTGCAAGAGGTTTGTAGCCAAGGCTAAAGGGTCGGGAGCGGGCTGCACGCGGATCGTGCGCGAACCCGTGCCGGTGAACTCCACCCTCGCCGAAACCGAGCCCACAAGGCGGACGATCTGCTCGCGGCTCAGCGCGTCCGCCATTTGAACCTCGACCCGCTCCTTCCCCACGCGAAGCCGCTCCACCCCCTGATCGCGGCCGAGAAGCCTCAGGCGCTTCAGGTCGAGCAGGTGCTCCACTTCGGAGGGGGGCGGTCCGAATCGATCCACAAGCTCCGCCCGGAGCGCTTCCAGCGCCGGCAGCTCCGCGAGGCCCGCCATGCGGCGGTAGACGTCCAGCTTCTCGTCGCGGTCGGAGACGTACTCGTCGGGAACGAACGCGGCGAGATCGCTCGCGATCTCGGGCTCCGGCCGCCGCGCGATCGCGGTTCCCTGGAGCTCCTGCACCGCTTCTTCCACCATGCGGCAATAGAGATCGAATCCCACGCTCGCCATGAACCCGTGCTGCTCCGGACCGAGAAGATTTCCCGCGCCGCGAATCTCCAGATCGCGCATCGCGATCATGAGCCCCGCGCCCAGCTCTTCATGCTCCGAGATCGCGCGGAGCCGTTGCTCCGCCTCCTCGGTGAGGACGCGTCCCGGCGGAACCAGCAGGTAGCAGAAGGCCTGGTGGTGCGATCGCCCGATGCGCCCGCGGAGCTGGTAGGTCTGCGCCAGGCCCAGCGTGTCGGCCCGGTTCACGAGCATCGTGTTCACCGTCGGAATATCGAGGCCCGACTCGATGATGAGGGTAGAGATCAGCACGTCGGTGCGGCGCTCGAGGAAGTCGAGCATCACCCGCTCCAGCTCCGTGTCGCGCATCTGGCCGTGCGCCACGCCGTACTTGAGCTGCGGGACGATCGATTTCAAGTAGTGGGCCATCCGGTCGATCGACTCGACGCGGTTGTGGACGAAGAACGACTGCCCGCCGCGGTCCGCCTCGCGGAGGAGCGCGTCCCGGATCACCTCCTGGCTCATCTCGACGATCTCGGTCTTGATCGGATAGCGGCCGCGGGGCGGCGTGGTCATCACCGACATGTCGCGCGCGCCGGAAAGGCTCATGTGGAGCGTGCGGGGAATCGGCGTGGCGGTGAGGGTGAGCACGTCCACCGTCTCGACGAGGGAGCGGATCCGCTCCTTCTGCGCCACTCCAAAGCGCTGCTCCTCGTCGACGACGACGAGGCCGAGCCTCGGGAACGTGACGTCCTTGGAGAGCATCCGGTGCGTGCCGATGACCAGGTCCACCTCTCCGCGCCCCAATTTCTCGACGATCTCCTTCTGCTCCTTGGGCGAGCGGAACCGGCTCAGCATCTCGATCCGAACGGGAAAATCGGCCAGCCGCTCGCCGAACGTGACCAGGTGCTGCTGCGCGAGAATGGTGGTCGGGACGAGGACCGCGACCTGCGTTCCGTCCTGCACGGCCTTGAACGCGGCACGGATGGCGACCTCCGTCTTTCCATACCCGACGTCGCCGCAGATCAGCCGGTCCATCGGCCGCGACGATTCCATGTCCTTCTTCACGTCCTCCACCGCCTGGAGCTGGTCCGGCGTCTCGTCGTAGACGAAGGACGACTCCAGCTCGCGCTGCCACGGCGTGTCGGGAGAGAACGCGTGGCCGGGGCGCGCCTTGCGCGTCGCGTAGAGGCGGAGCAGCGCCTCGGTCATGTCCTGGATCGCGCGGCGCGTCTTGGCCTTCATCCGTTGCCACGCGGTGCCGCCGAGACGCGAGATGGACGGCGTGCGGCCCTCCTCCGACGAGTAGCGCTGCACCATCCCGAGCTGGTGGATGGGAACGAAGAGGCGGTCGTTCGACGCGTAGTCGATCTGGACGCACTCGGTGTCCTGTCCGTCGAGCGCGATCCGCTTGAGCCCCCGGTAGACGCCGATGCCGTGATCGAGGTGAACCACGTAGTCGCCCGGCTTGAGCGTGAGGAGATCGCGCATGGCGGCGGCCGAGGCGCGCGGCCGGCGCGCGCCGCGGCGGCGATACCGGGCGAAGATCTCGTGGTCGGTGAAGACCGCGAGCTTGGCGGACGCGAGCACGAAGCCCGCGACCACCGACCCCACCTCGATCGAGGCCAGGTTCTCGCCGAGCAATTCCTCGAGGCGCTCCGCCTGTCCGCGGTTGTCGCAGACGATGATCCGCTCGTAGCCGAGCGTGCTCAGCCGCTTGAGCTCGCCGCGGAGGAGGTCGAGCTTCCGGCCGAACGAGGGCTGCGGCCGGGCTTCGACCTGGATCGCTCCGTCGGAGAGCGAGGCGGCGGCGCCCACCGTCGATTCCACGAGGGGCCGCGCGCGGAGGCGCTCCAGAATTCGTTCCGGCGGATCGAAGAGGGATTCGCGCGGCGGAAGATGAGGCGCGCGGATCCGCGCGTCGGGCTCGAGCTTCTCGGCCTCCGTCTCCATGCCGTCCAGCTCCCGTTCGATCCCGCCGGGCTCGTCCAGCCAGATGGTGGTGTGGGGCGGGAGATAGTCGAGCAGCGTGGTGAGCGGAGCGCCGAGCGTGGGCGCGAGCCAGTCCATTCCGTCGAAGTAGATTCCCTCGGAGACGAGATCGCGGATGCGGCGCCCGTCGAGGTCCGCTTGAAACGATCCCCGATCGAACGCGCGAAGCCGGTCCTCCAGATCTTCCGAGTGAAGGACCTCGCGCGCCGGCGCGACGCGAACGGAATCGACGAAGCCGGTGGACCGCTGCGACGTGATGTCGAACGTTCGGAGCGAGGCGACCCTGTCGCCGTCGAACTCGATTCGCACAGGATGGTCCATCCCCGGGCCGAACACGTCCACGATGCCGCCGCGGCGGCTCACTTCCCCCGATTCCCCGATCTCGGCGACCGCGCGATATCCATTGAGCACGAGCGCGCGCAGGAGCGCCGAGGGCTCCGACTCCCATCCGCGCGAGACCGCGATCGCGCGGGAGCGGATCGCGCCGGGTTCGGGAATGAGGCGGTGGAGCGTCGCGGCCGGAATCACCGCGACCGGAGGATCGGGATCTCCCAGGCGAAGGAGCGCGTGGAGCCGGTCGTCCCGCACCGGAGCCGTCGGGGTCTGGGTGCTCCAGGGCACCACGTCGAGGGGCGGGAGATAGACGACGCGATCGTCCCCGAGGAGAAACGCGAGGTCGTCGCGCCACGCCTCCGCCCGCTCGATGTCCGGCGCCACGACCGCCGCCGCAAACCCCGGCGTTCGCGCGAGCGCGGCGACGAGCAGCGATGCGGAGCTCCCCGACGCCCCGCGAATCCGCGCCGTGCGTGACGCGGCCGCGGCCGCTTGGGTCGTGAGGGTCGCCTGCGACGCGGCGCCTAGCCGCTCCCGCAGGACGGCAACCGCCTCAAATCGCTCCGCGGCGTCGAGGAGCCGTTCGGCGAGGGCGCTGGGCCCGGCCGGCCCGGCGGGGCGGCTCGGTAGGCCGGCTTCGCTCATGTCCGAAGCGGCTTCGCGCTGCCGAGAGCCAGCTCGCAGCAAAGGGCGATGGCGGCGGCGAGCAAGAATCCCAGCCAGAGCTCGCGGCCGCGCCTGGTTTCGACGAGGTGCGTCTCGAGCGCGCTCGCGCTCTTGAGAATCGTGACCGCCGCCGCGGAACCGCCGGTGGCGGTCGCCGGCGCGGCCGCGATGCCCGCGCGCCCACTGCCCGCGCCCGCGGCGCGAAGCGAGTCCGCGTCGATCGGGGCGAGATCGCTCTCGATCGGATCCACGTTCACCGCCACGGTCGCGAGCGTCTTCCCGCCCGCCTCGTACATATAGAAACCCGGGTGGAGCGCCGGAGCGTCCGCGACAACGCGATAGCCGGTCCCCTCCGCCTCCACGGTGGCCTGGGACGTGTACCCCTCGGGACCGCGGACGATCACCGCGGTGCCCGGCGCCACGCTCAGCCGGGCGGCGGGTCGCTCGCCCACGTGGAGCGCGGCCGACCCGGCCAGACGAGCCGCACGCGCGGCATGCGCCACAAGCCCGCGCACCAACGGCACGAACGCGCCCGAATACGGCAGATCTCCCCAGTCGTCCGAAAAGGAGCTCAAGAACACGCTGACGCCCGGCGCCGCCGCGACGATCGGAAGCCCGCCCGACGTCTGAACCACAATTTCCGTGCCCGAGGAGGTGGGCCGTCCGCGAACCAATCCGGTCAGCCTGGATTGCGTGAGCGGTGCGCCCACGGTCACCGAAAATCCTTCGAGCACGTCATGCGACGGGAGCTTGGCCTTGAGCTCGAACGGAGCGCCCGCGGCGTGTTCCACGCCGTCGAGCGCGAGGTCGATCAGCCCGGGAAAGAGCCGCGAGGTGTAATAGGACGGATCCGAATGCGGCCCGAGGGCGAAGACGATTCCTCCGCCGGCGCGCCGAAACGCACGCAGCCGTCCTTCCGCGTCCACCGAGAGAGACGCCACGTCCTCCAGGAGCACGACATCCGCGCGGGACGGCGTGAGGGCGAGGAGGGACGCGGGAGTTCCCTGCTCCACGACGAATCCGCCCGAGCCGTTGCCGCCCGGATCCAGCGCGAGCGCGGAAAACCGGGGCGGGGCCGCGCCGTCGCGCGCCTCGGCGACTCGAAGCACGCGGAGGCGGCGCGGGGCGCCGAGCGCGGCGTACCACCGATCGTCGGCCGGGAGCGCGTCCTGATCCGCCTCGACGACCACGGGCCGCACGGCCGTCATGGAATCGGGAACGCCGCGCCAGTCGAGGGGCATCGAGACCCAGCGGTTCTCGTCCGCGCGAAGCGTGACGTCGCCTCCCCCGACGAGAACGTCCCCGCGGCGCACCCGGACCGCGACGCGATCGCTTGGGGCGTCGGCGTGATTGGCGAATCGCGCGCGCAGCTCGAGTCCGCTCCCTTCCGGTCCGGGACGCAGCTCGGGGTCGACGTCCTGGATCGCGTGGTTCGGCACCCGACTCTGAACCACCGGGACCGCGTAGACGCGGATGCCGGCCGCGCTCGCCGCCCGAATCTCGGCGCGCGCTTCCGGCGTGAAGTTTGATTCTTGTAAGTCCGAGATCACGTACAGCTCGCGAGCGGCGAGGCGGCTCCGCGCGAGCGACCGCCGGATGCCCGAGATCGCTTGCGCGAAATGCGCGGGCAGCGACGTCGCCTCAATCCGGTCGAGCGCGCGCAGGAGGCGCACGCGGTCGGACGTGTGGCGATCGCCCGTCGCGTCGGGCTGGGTGGACGTGGCGATCGCGATCTCGTCGCCGGGCCTCCCGGCGTCGAGAATGGAGCGCGCGCGCTGCTTGGCCGCCTCGATCCTGGGCCGCGCCTGCTCGTCCAGGGCCGCCATGCTCTCCGAGTCGTCGATCAGGATCTCGACCGCGGCGGCCGCCTGGGTGACCGCGTGGGCCGGCGTCAACGAGGGCCGCGCGAAGGCCAGCACGAGGAGCAGAATCGCGAGCGTGCGCAGGAGCAGCAGGAGCAGCTCGCGGAGCCTTAGGCGGCGAATCTCCCTCGGCTCGAGCTGACGCAGGAATTGCGTCGTGGGAAACGCCACCTCCGGGAGCCTGCGGCGGCTGAGCAGGTGAATGATGACCGGGATCGCGGCCGCGGGAAGCGCCCAGAGAAAGGACGGATTGAGAAACGAGAAGATCGGCATGAGGCGATCGCCCTAGAGGAGGCGCGCTCGCTTGGAGAGATACTCCAGCAGGGCGCGGTCGTAGGGCTGATCGGTGGTCAGCGGCACGTAATCGGCGCGCTTCTCGATGCAGAACTGGCGAAGGCGGTCCTTCCACTCCCCCACGCGCGCCCGGTAGTCCGAGCGCAGCTCTTGCGGCCTCGTGGTGACGCGCTCTCCCGATTCCATATCTACGTAGACGGCCTCGCGCTCGAAGTTAAACGCCACTTCCTGCGGATCGAGGATGTGAAACACGAGCAGCTCGTGTTTGCGGTAGCGAAAATGATGGATCGCCTGCTCGATGCGCTCGGGCTGATCGAGGAGGTCCGAAAGAATGATGACGAGCCCGCGGCGCGTGATCCGTTCGGCGAGCGAGTGGAGCGAGGCGACGAAGTCGGTGCCGCCCGCGGCGTGGAGCCGCTCCAGGAGGAGAAGGAGCGGCCTCGCGTGTCCCATCGTGGAGCGCGCCGGAATCTGCTCGCCCTGCCCCGACGCGAACGCGAACATGCCCACCGCGTCGTTCTGCTGGAGCATGAGGTACGCGAGGGCCGCCGCGAGATGCCGCGCGTAATCGAGCTTGGTGACTCCCCGGGAGCCGTAGCCCATGCTCGCGCTGGTGTCGACGAGGAGCATCCCGCGGAGGTTCGTCTCCTCTTCGTATTGCTTGATGTACTTGCGATCGGACTTGGCCAGGACCTTCCAGTCGAGGTGGCGCAGCGGATCGCCCGGCATGTACTGGCGATGCTCGGCGAACTCCACGCTGAAGCCGTGGTAGGGGCTTCGATGGAGGCCGGTCAGAAATCCTTCGACCACCAGGCGCGCCTTGAGATCGAGGCGCGTCAGCTTGGAGACGAAATGGGGGTCGAGAAGGCGCGGACGGTTTTCGCTCATGCCTCTTCGATCCTACGAACGCTTGCCGTCGACGCTCGGAGTCGCCTCGAGGAGCTTCGCGATGATGTCGAGGCTCGAGATGCCGTCCGCCTCCGCGTTGAAGTTGGGGATGATCCGATGACGGAGGACCGCCGGCGCCACCGCCTTCACGTCGTCGGCGGCCGGAGTGGGGCGGCCGGACAGCGCCGCGCGCGCCTTGGCGCCGAGGACGAGAAACTGCGCCGCGCGAGGCCCCGCTCCCCAGCTCACCCAGTCCCGCACGAACGATTCGGACTGGGGCGACGGTCTGGAAGCCCGCGCGAGGCGGACGGCGTAGCGAACCACGTGCTCCGCGACGGGAATTCGCCGGACCAGTTTCTGCAACTCGAGGATCCGATCGACGCCCATCACCCGCTTCGGTTCGGCTTCGTACGCGCTCGTCGTGGTCGCGACGATCTTCTCTTCTTCCTGCTCGCTGGGATATCCCACCGAGATGTGGAACATGAACCGGTCGAGCTGCGCCTCGGGCAGCGGATACGTGCCCTCGAATTCGATCGGGTTCTGCGTCGCGAGGACGAAGAACGGAAGCGTCAGCGGATACGTCTGGCCGCCCGCGGTGACGCGGTATTCCTGCATGGACTGAAGCAGCGCGGCCTGCGTCTTGGGCGGCGTCCGGTTGATTTCATCCGCCAGGATCATGTTCGCGAAGATCGGGCCCTTCAGGAACTTGAACGCGCGCTTGCCGGTGACCGGGTCGTCCTCGAGGATCTCCGTGCCCGTGATGTCGGAGGGCATGAGGTCGGGCGTGAACTGAATGCGGCTGAACTCGAGGTCGAGGATCCTAGCGAGCGTTGAGACCAGGAGCGTCTTGGCGAGCCCGGGGACGCCCACCACGAGGCAATGGCCGTTCGCGAAGAGAACCGTGAGCAGCTGCTCCACGACGGCGTCCTGACCCACGATCACCTTGCGCAACTCGGTCAGGATTTGAGAGCGGGCGCTCTGGAACTCCTCGAGAAGGCGCACATCGCTCTGCGTGGCTGATTCGGTCATGGCGTTGTCCCCGGGTTGATGGTTCTGTGATCGCTGTCACGGAAATGCGCGTCCGTATGCCGTCTACGGCCCCCTGTGCATAACCGATGGCTTCGGCATCAGGAGCGCCGTTTCAAGTACTTGTACCCTAGTGCGTTGCGGACTTCTCCACCGATCTAGCCTAGTTATCCACACGCAATCAACGTGCCGACCCGCCGATTTCCCGGAGGAGGCCGATCAGGCGGTCCAGCTCCTCCTCGGAATGGTAGTCGATGAGGATCGAACCCGAGCCGCCGCGACGCCTGGTAAGGCGGACGCGGGAGCCCATGATCCTCATGAGCTCGTCTTCCAAGGCCATGAGCTCCGCGGAGAAAGCGCGCTTTGGGGACTTGCGCGCGCGGGTCGCGTGGGGCGCTCCGGCCCGCTGCGCCCGTTGCTCCAGGTCACGGACCGACCAGCCGTGCGCGGCGGCCGAGCTGGCGAGATCGGTCTGAAGCTTGGGAGTGGCGACCCCGAGGAGTGCCTTCGCGTGCCCCGAGGAGAGCTTGCCCGTCTCGATGAGCCTCTGGACGTCCTGAGGTAAATTATTGAATCTAATAATGTTGGAAACGGTTGATCGGTCCTTTCCCACTCTGGAGCCGATCTCGTCGTGCTTGAGGCCGTATTCGGTCGCAAGGCGGTAATAGGCGCGCGCCTCGTCGATCGGGTTGAGATTCTCGCGCTGGATGTTCTCGATGAGCGCGATGAGGAGCGCCTCGCGATCCGTGAGCGGCCGGACGATCGCGGGGATCGTGTGGAAACCGGCCTCCCGCGTCGCGATGAAGCGCCGCTCGCCGGCGACGATCTGATAGCCGTCGGCGGCGGGACGTAGGAGTACCGGCTGGAGGACACCGCGCTCTCGAATGGAATCCGCCAGCTCCTTGATCGTGGCGGGATCGAACTGGGTCCGCGGCTGCGAGGGATTGCGGATGATCTTCGCGAGCGGGACGTGCTGAATGTCGCCGGGATCGCGTGCATCCGTCGTCCGCGATTCCTGCGCGCGCGCCTCATGGGAACGCGCCTCCGGAATGATCGGAACCTCAATATCAACTCCGCTTGGAATCAGAGCTTCGAGACCTCTTCCCAGCGCCTTCCTAACCACGATCGATCACCTCCTGGGCCAGACTCATGTAGCTCGTGGATCCGGTGCAGACCGGATCGTAGACAACGACCGGTTTCCCGTGGCTCGGCGCCTCGCTGAGGCGGACGTTCCGTGGAATTACGGTGCGATAGACACGCTCGGCAAAGAAGCGCCTCGTCTCTGCGAGAACCTGCTGCGAGAGATTGAGGCGGTGGTCGTACATGGTGAGCAGCACTCCCTCAATTTGAAGTCCCGGATTCAACGACTGCTGCACGAGGCGGATCGCGCCAAGCAAATGCGTGAGTCCCTCAAGCGCGTAGTACTCGCATTGAACCGGCACCAGCACGGAGCCGGCCGCGGTGAGCGCGTTGATCGTCAGGAATCCAAGCGAGGGGGGCGCGTCGATGAGGATAAAGTCATAGCGGTCCCGAACGCCCTCGAGCGCTGACTTCAGTCGGTACTCGCGTTGCTCGGCGTCGGCCAGCTCGACTTCCGCTCCCACGAGGCGTTGGCCAGAGGGCACGAGATGAAGGCCGGGGATTTCGGTCTCGAGGATAATGTCCGCGATCGGCACGCCGCCAATCAGGACCTCGTAGATCCCCCTGGTCACCTTCGGCCCCGGAAAGCCGAGCCCGCTCCCCGCATTCCCCTGGGGATCCTGGTCGATCAGAAGCACGCGCTTCTGATTCAGGGCGAGCGCGGCAGCGAGATTGATCGCCGTCGTCGTCTTGCCGACGCCGCCCTTTTGATTTGCTATCGCAACCGTCCTGGTCATTTGACCCCCGAATTAGTGCCGGCGCATGCCGGTAGTCGTCCCTGTCGGGGAGCCGCAGTCTACGCAATGGAGCCCGGAGAAGTCCAACCTCAAGAATGTTCCACGTGGAACATTTTTGTATGTGACTGTTGAAAAAATAGTTATAGACCGATTTGTGCGAAGCGTGCACGAAGAAGGTTCCGGCGAGGGCGGGGGACAACCAATCGGCTTGCGTGGGGCAAGGCCCCGGCAAAGGCTACCCTTCAGCGAAGCGGACTGGTTAATTGACGTGTTTTCATGATATTGAGGGAATGTTCCACGTGGAACATTCGTTGGGTCATTTCAATCCAGGAGGGAATCCCATGAGCATCACTCCATTCTCGGCATCGGATGGTCCCAGGCCCGTCGGCCCCTACTCGCCGGCTGTCCGGGCGGGCGGCTTCATCTTCTGCTCGGGGGTAGCTGGCTTCGACCCCAAGTCCGGTGAGGTCGTCGAAGGAGGAATCCGAGCCCAGACCACGCAAGCATTGAGGAATCTCGAGGCAACCCTGAAGGCTGCGGGAAGCGACATGAGCCGAGTCGTGAAGGTGACCGTCTTCCTGCACGACTGGGAATACTTCAAGGAGATGAACGAGACCTACGCCAAGTACTTTGGGAAAAATCAGCCCGCGCGGTCTACGGTGCAGGGCGCGCGCTGGCCCAAGGGCTCGCTTGTGGCCATCGAGCTGATCGCGCTGGCGCCCTGACGGCATATGCCGACCTCGCCCGATGGCCGCGTGCTTGGCGCCATCCGCAGGAGGCCCAGGGCTAGGCGAAATCAGCGCGGCGGGAGGCGCCCAGCCAACGGAACGCCGACCCGTTTCAGACCCCATTTCGGCGAAGCGCTAGGGTCAACGATCTATTTTGCTATGGTTTACGGCAATGTTCCACGTGGAACATTGGACGGAATGCTCCCGTGGAACAGCAATCCGCCGAACGCGCCCGCTTCCACTCGGGCATCCATCCCATGGGGACCAAGCGATGCCGCCAACCCGGACGCGTCCGAGGCGGCCCCCAGGAAGTAGACCCATTTTGCTTCGGGCGCGGTGATCGGTCCGACCGTTTCGAGCAGGCCCGGGAGACCCCCGACGGCTCGAACGAAGACCGACTCCATCGGCGCTCCCTCGAGGAGTCCCGGGCCGGTGCCCGCGCCCGCGGGGGCCAAGTCCTCGACCCGCGCGCAGACGACCTTCACATTCCCGAGCCCGAGTTCACGAACTGCCTTCTCGAGAAAGCCCGCCTTCTTCTCACGGGACTCGACCAGGAACCAGCGGGTCGTGGGCCAGACAATCGCGAGGGGAATGCCCGGGAATCCGGCGCCGCTCCCAACGTCCAGCGCCGTGCGCGGCGGATTCGCGAAGAGCGAGACCGGGTTCAGCGAGTCGAGGACGTGCCTCGTGAAGATCTCACCCCGGTCTCCCTTGGATACGATGGAGAGACGGCCGGCCCACTCCTCGACGAGGAGCCCGTACCGGGTCAGGAGCTGGAGATATTGAATCCCTAGTGGGAGTCGCTCCAGCCAGGGCGCGATCGCGCTGGCGAAGCGACGATGATCAGCCTGTAGACTGGGTGGTAATGAGGGGCCGCTCCCGCCGCCGCCGTTCCCGCTCGGCATAGACTAGGAGGACCGAGACGTCGGCGGGCGAAACGCCGGCAATGCGGCCGGCCTGAGCCACCGTGCGGGGCTTGATGCGACGGATCTTTTCGCGCGCTTCACTGGAAAGCTCCCGGAGCGGCTCCAAGTATAGGGACTCGGGAAGGTCGAGGTGATCGCTCCTGCTGGCGCGCGCCACTTCGCGCTCCTGCCTTTGAATGTAGCCTTCATAGCGAATCTCGATCGCAGCCGACTCTATCGCCTCCTCGCCGAAGCGCGCAAGGTCCGCTTGCCGAGTCAGGTCCGACACCACGAGCGTACCGTCGCGAATGGATGGAGCCGACCCGGAGACGCGGATCCACTCGGCGGCCTCGCGACGGTTCGTCACCGCGGACTCGAGCCGCGTCAGCTCGTCCGCTGAGAGCGCACCTACTTGCCGCGCCCGCGGAAGGAGGCGGCCGGCGACATTGTCCTGGCGCAGGAGGAGCCGATATTCAGCGCTCGACGTGAACATGCGGTAGGGCTCCTCGGTCCCCTTGGTTACTAGATCGTCAATCAGCACAGCGATATACGCTTCGCTCCGACCGAGGATGAGCGGCTCGCGTCCCATCGACGCCAGGGCGGCATTGATCCCCGCCATCAGGCCCTGCGCGGCCGCCTCCTCGTAACCCGACGTCCCGTTGATCTGGCCGGCGAGATAGAGGCCGCGCACGCTTCGACATTCGAGCGTCGCCCGAATCTGCGTGGGCGGCACGAAGTCGTATTCCACCGCGTAGCCCGGCCGGAGCATCTCCACTTCCTCGAGCCCGGGGAGAGTGCGCAGCAGGTCGCGTTGGATTTCCTCGGGAAGGCTCGTCGAGAGCCCGTTCACATAGAACTCGTGCGTCTCGCGTCCCTCGGGCTCGATGAAGATCTGGTGCGCCGGCTTGTCGGCGAAGCGCACCACCTTGTCCTCGATCGACGGGCAGTAGCGCGGACCGATGCCGCGGATTCGCCCCGTGTAGAGCGGCGATCGATGGAGGTTCGCCCGGATCAGCTCGTGCGTCGCGTCGGTGGTCATCGTCAAATGGCACGCGACCTGATCCAGCGCCAGCGAATCGGTGAAGTGCGAGAACGGCCGGGGGTGCTCGTCCCCAAAATGCGGCGTCATGCGCGAGAAATCGATCGAGTCGCGATGAATACGGGGCGGCGTGCCGGTCTTGAGCCTCACCAACCGGAGCCCGAGTTCCGCCAAGCACTCTGATATTCCTCGGGCCGCCTTCTCTCCGACGCGCCCACCGCTGTAGGTGGTATCGCCCACGTGGAGAAGTCCGTTCATGAACGTGCCGGGGGTGACGATGATGGCGTCCGCCGCGATCTCACGTCCATCCGCGAGCAAAACGCTCTTCGCGGCCCCACCGTCGGTCCGGATTCCCACGACCTGGCCCTCGATCACGCTCAGCCGCTCGGTCCGCGACACATGCTCGCGAACCACCGCGCGATAGAGCGCCTTGTCCTCCTGGGCCCTCGGAGACCACACCGCGGGGCCGCGCGCCTTGTTCAGCATTCGAAACTGGATTCCGGCGCGGTCGGCCATCCGGCCCATGATTCCGCCCAGCGCATCGATCTCGCGCACCAGGTGGCCCTTGGCCAATCCGCCGATCGCAGGATTGCAAGCCATGTGGGCGATCGAGTCGAGGCTCATCGTGATGAGGCCCACCTCGACTCCCATCTTTGCGACGACGCAGGCGGCCTCGCATCCCGCATGGCCCGCGCCGACAACCAGGATGGGGAAGCGCGCGCGCGCCGCGCCGGGCGGGCCGGCGCCGCGTGGAGCGGAGGAATCGTGCGCGCGCTCGATCACTTGCCGATACAGAAGCGAGAAAAGATCTCGGCGGTGACCTCGTCGTCGACGCCGCGGCCGACAATCTCGCCCAGCGCGCGCCGCGCGTCGGCCAGATCCACGGCGATCAAATCGTAGGATTCATCGCGCTCGAGCCCGGTCCGCGCGCGTTCGACCGCGTCCAGCGCTTCGGCGAGGTGCGCGTCTTGACGGGCGCTCGTGGTCGCGACCTCATCGCCGACGTGGCCGTCGAGAATGCGAGGAAGCGACGACCGAAGCGCCTCCAGCAGGGAGTCGGCGCCGCCCGGGCGCACGGCGACCGTCTCGACTTCGGCGAGAACGCCGCCGCCCGCGACCGGCGCGATCGGCCGCGCCGCCCCGGAGCCGCCCCCAAGATCGGCCTTGTTCCACGCGACGACAACAGGGCGACCCGCGATCCACGACGCCGCCTCGCGATCGGCGTCATCCACGCCCGCGTGACGATCCAATACGAGCACCGCCAGATCGCACGAGCGCGCGGCCTGCTCGGCCCTCGCGACTCCGAGGCCTTCCACGAAATCCGGGGCGCGGGCCCCGCCGGAAGCCCCGGGCACTCCGTCCGCCCACTCGAACCCCCGCGACCCCGCGGTATCGGCGACGCGGAGCTCGACTCCTTCGATCCACAGCGATTCCTCAACCGTGTCGCGTGTCGTACCCGGCTCCGAATTCACGATCGCGCGGTCGTAGCCAACCAGAGCGTTCAGCAAGCTCGACTTGCCCACGTTCGCACGCCCAACCAAGGCGGCGCGCACGCCCTCCTGCGCCCGTCTCGCGCTTGGCAGCCGGTCGATCCACCCGCGCAACGTCACGGCCAACGCCGAGCAGCGGCGCGCCAGCTCCGCGCCGTCCACCGCGTCGCCCACGTCGCCGGGAAAATCGATCCGCGCCTCGACCTCCGCGAGCAGGGGGACCAGCTCCGCGTCCAGCGCCGCGATCCGGCGCGAAAGCGACCCGCCCAGCCCTTCGCGGGCGGCCCGCAGCGAGCGGTCGGATCGCGCGCGAATCAGCGCGGCGACCGACTCCGCCTGCGCCAGGTCGAGCTTGCCGTTTCGAAACGCCCGCTCGGTGAATTCGCCCGGACGCGCGGCGCGCGCGCCGGCCTCGACCAAAGAGGCCACCACCGCGCGCGGGATCACGCCCCCGCCGTGACACGAAATCTCGACTAGATCTTCGCCGGTGTAGGAGCGGGGAGCGCGGAAGACGGAGACCAGCACCGTGTCCAGCACGGCGCTGCGGGAATCGAGGAAACGGCCGAAGAGGATTCGGTGGGAGGCGCTATCGGCCGGAGAGATCCGGCCGCGAAACCGTGAGGCCGCGATCGCGAGCGCGTCCGGCCCGCTCAACCGCGCGATGGAGACCGCCGACTCGCCGGGAGGCGTGGCGAGCGCGACGATGGTCTCGTTTACCACCCGTCACTCCGGCTTCTCCGTGGCGCGCCGGATCACCACGCGCTTGAAATAGCCGTCGCCGATCGTGACCGTCTCCATGCCCTTCGACTCGGCCACCTCGAGATGGACGATGCGGCGCTCGGAGGCGGGGAGCGGGTCCGTCGTCACTTCCTCGCCCGACTCGCGCGCCTGCTCCATGAGCTCGCGCGCCATCTGCTTCAGATTCTCGATCTGGCG
This sequence comes from Candidatus Eiseniibacteriota bacterium, assembly GCA_963740415.1. Lineage (GTDB taxonomy): Bacteria > Eisenbacteria > RBG-16-71-46 > SZUA-252 > SZUA-252 > WS-9. The sequence continues at coordinate 49,131 of CAVUEC010000013.1, read as the reverse complement.
GTCGCGGAACCCGGCGACGTCCACCTCCACGCGCGGTGGCGATTCCTGCGGCATCTTGGCCCGGATCATCCGCCCGAGGAGGTGCTGGAACGCCGACAACGTCTCGCCGTCCTTGCCGATCAGATACTGGTCCATCTCGCCCGTGTCGATTCCGACCCGGATGCCGTGCGGCGTCTTGTCGGCCGTGACCGAGCCGGCGAACTTCATCTGTTCGAGGAGCCCGCTCGCCAAGCCGTGCACCATTTCCACGATCTCGGGCGTGATCTTGGCGGGATCCATCGGCGGTGGCGGAGGCCCGTAGTTGGCGCCTTCCATGCGGCGCGGCTCGCGCTCCCTCCGTCCGTACCTCGACTCGCCGCGATCCATGCGACCGCTGCCGGCCGGCCGGCTCGCGCGCACGCCGTCGGGGGCCGTATCGGGCGGACGCCGGCGAGCCCGGATCTTCACGGCCCGGTAGCCCGCGCTGGAATCCGCCGAGCGGCCCGGATCCAGGATCTCGATCGCGAGCTCGGCGGGCTCAAGGCCCAGCTGGTCCGCGGCGTCCTGGACGGCCTCTCCAAAGGTGGCGGCCTCGGCGTCCACGTGGGGTTCCGATGCGGAATCGAATTGGGGATTAGGGTTCATGTCAGGCACCCGCTGCCATTTTACGGTCTTCGGCGACGTTGACCAGGTACTGCTGACCCGCGGACAGGACGTTGTTCACGATCCAGTAAAGGACCACGCCCGAGGGGAAACTATACATGAAGATGAGCATCATCACAGGCATGAGCATCATCATCTGCTTCTGCTGCGGGGCCACCGGCGTCTGGGACTGCATCAGGTACGTGCTGCCGGTCATGATGATCGGGAAGAGGTGGATCGGGAATCCGGCGACCTTCAAGAGCACGTCGGGGGCCGCGAGATTCTGGACGTACCCCATGAACCCGGCGCCGCGCAGCTCGATCGAATTCAACAGGACGTTGTAGAGCGCGACGAAGACCGGGATCTGTAACAGCGTCGGCAGGCACCCGCTGAGCGGGTTCACCTTGTTCTCCTTGTACAGATCCATCATGGCCTGGTTCATCTTGGCAGGATCGTTCTTGTGGCGATCCTGGATCGCCTTCACCTGAGGCTGGAGGTGGTGCATCAGCTTCATCGAGCGAAGGCTCGTCTGTGTGAGCGGGTAGAACACGAGCTTGGTCCCGGCCGAGATCAGGATGATCGCGATCCCGTAATTTGGAATGTGGCGGTAGATGAAATTGAGGGCCGAGAGGAGGAACGCGCTCAGTCCCGTCGCCCATCGCCACCCGAGATTGGCCAGCCGGTCCAGCTCCGAGCCCAGACCGAGGAGCGTCTGGTAGTGGACCGGCCCCGCGTAGAGGCGGCTCTTCTGCACGATCTCGGTGCCCGGCGCGGCCGCACCCACGATGTACACCGCCGCGCCCCCATCCTCCGCCGGAGCGAAGACGACGTCCTCAACGGACGCCGAGTCGGGAACGACGACCGCGACGAAGTACTTGTTCCGATTGGCGGCCCACCGGACGTTCCCCTTCAGGGCTTTGCTTCCGTCCTTCTGGATCCGCGGCGCGTCGAAGTCCTCCTGCTTGTCGCCGATCAGCGCGACCGCGCGAATGTCGTGCGGATGCAGGACGGTCTCCGTCACCGGCAGCGCGCCGCCCCAGCCGTAGCGGAACCGGATCGGCCCCATCTCGGGCGGAACGCTGATCCGCTGCTCCATGTCGATCGTTTCTCGATTCGGCGACACCCGGTACGTCCGCCGGACGCGGACCCCGCTCGAATCGTCGGCGACGAAGGTGATCGACGAATCGAAGGGGGCGGGAGCCTCGACGCGGAACGGCACGTTGGAGAAGTCGTAGTCGAAGTAGGGCGTCGACACCCAGAGCTTCATCGCCCGCCGGCCCTCGGGCACCAGGTCGACCGGGGCGTTCTTGTGGACCAGATCGCGATACTTGGGCAGGACCCAGCTCGAGATCATCCCGCCCTGGCTGGTAAAGGTCGCGTCGAAGAGATCGGTCTGAAGCTTGCGCTCCACGATCGGCGCGGCCGGAACCCTCGGGGCCGATCCGACCGTGACCGTGGCGCCGCCCGGGGTGGTCCCACGAGGGGCCGCCGAGCCGGCCGGAGCGCCCATGGTGGAGCCGGTCCCGCCCTGAGGCGTAGACCCGGGCGCCGGCGCGCTCCCCTGCGCCATTCCTCCGGCCGTGGAATCGGCGGTGGCAACGGGCTGGGGTGGGTGATGGCGACGGTTCCACCAGCTCATGAAGATTTGATCCCCGATCAGAACGGCCATGATCAGGACGATGGCGATTATCGTGCGACGATCCATGTCGATTGACCCCGTCCGACTAGGGTACGGGGTCGTATCCCCCGGGATGGAACGGATGGCAGCGGAGCAGACGCCGCGCGATCAGGTAGAGGGCAGAGGGCACCGAATGGCGGTGGAGCGCCTCTTCGGCGTAGGCGGAGCAACTGGGCTCGAAGCGGCAAGCCCTCGGCAAGAGGCCCGAGAACGCGGCGCGGTAGACCCGAATGAGGAAGGCAAGCAGCGGTCCCAAGCCGAACCCGGAACGGGCGATCCGTGCGACGACGGTCATCTCGGCTCCCGGGCTAGAAGGCGGCTCATCTCGTCCGAAACCTGGTGGAAATCGGCGGCGGCACAGGTGGCCCGTGCGATCCAGATTCGCCAGATCGGAAGGGCTTGCCGCCCGGCAGGAGTTCCACGGAACGCCTCTCGCAGCAATCGTTTAGCTCGATTGCGTTTCACCGCGTTGCCGACCTTCCGGCTCGCGACGTAGGCCACGCGGCCGTGATCGTCCGAACGGCCTAGACTGATCAAGGTCATGAGATCGCCGTGGTACGGCTTGCCCTGTCGATACACTTCGCGGAATTGCCACCCCGAATGGAGGCGGCGATCGCGCGGCGGGACCGCGGCGGCCATTGAACTTGCGCCCGCGGAAGCCGCGCTAGACCGTAAGGCGCTTGCGGCCGCGATCGCGGCGACGCTTGAGGACCGCACGGCCGCCCCGGGTGCTCATCCGCTCCCGGAATCCGTGGACCTTCTTCCGGCGACGATTGTGCGGTTGAAAGGTGCGCTTCAATGTAGGCTGCCTCGAGGATTGGGTTAGTTATTGAGAGACACGAGCGATGGAGTCTACCCGGCCGCGGGCGGCTGGTCAATCGGCAATGGCGGGGCCGTCCCAGGGCGGGGCGAAGGAGCGGCGAGGGCCGGGCGAGGCTGGTCAAGAGCGGGGCGAGGTAGAATTGCCTGCCGACGACCCTCAAAAACCTTCCACGCTCGTTGTCCGTAAAATTTTCGTTGCACCCCTTCGACGCGCCACGTAGATTGCGGCTCGGATCGCCCCGGCCGCGACCTGTTTCGCGTCTCGGGCCATCCCTCGAATCACTCTCCCAAAGATGCGCGCGGCGCGCGCGCGACCTTCACCAGGGTTACGAATGCTGTGAGCTACGCCAGGACGGGTCTATTCGTTTGGGGGCGTAACGGATCGAAACAAAATCCGTTACGCCCTCGGTGTTTCCATGGAACATTGTGGATAATTCGGTGGATAACACGTGAAGAGGGTGTGCGTTGATGGGGAAGCCGCAGGGCGCGATGATGGGGAAGCCACAATGATGGAAACGATGGTGGCGGGCGACCTGTGGGAACAGGCGCTCCAGAAAATCCAGACGAATCTCTCCAGCCAGACCTACGAAGCGTGGTTTCGCTCGCTGGGGCCGCTTGAGTTCGACGGCTCCACCCTGGTCCTCGAAGTGCCCAGCCAGTTCTACGTGGACTGGCTGGACCAGCATTACCGGGCGCTGATCGAGAGTTCCGTCGCGGCGGTTGCCGAGCGATCCGTCGGCATCGCGTTTCACGTGCGGCCCGACGCTCCGCCGGCGTTCGAGCCGCGCCCCAAGGCGCCGCCTCCGCGACGGGACGAGAGCAATCTCTCGCCGAGCAACACGTTCGACGCCTTCATCGTCGGAAGCGGGAATCAATTCGCGCACGCCGTCTGTCAGGCCGTGGCGCAGAGCCCGGGCGAGCGGTACAACCCGCTGTTCATCTACGGCGGCGTGGGTCTTGGAAAGACCCACCTGATGCACGCGATCGGGCATCAGGTGCGGCTCACACGTCCGACGGCGCGCGTGTTCTTCGTCACCGCCGAGCGGTTCATGAACGAGATGATCTACGCGATCCAGCACGCCACGACGCTCGAGTTCAAGAGCCGCTACCGCACCGCCGACGTGCTGCTGATCGACGACATCCAGTTCCTCGCGGGCAAGGAGAGCACGCAGGAGGAGTTCTTCCACACGTTCAATACCCTCCACGGCGCCCACAAGCAGATCGTCCTGACCAGCGACGGTCCGCCCAACTCGATCACCGCGCTCGAAGAGCGTTTGATTTCCAGATTCACGTGGGGCGTGGTGGCGGATCTCCAGGCGCCCGACCTCGAAACTCGGGTCGCGATCGTGAGGAAGAAGGCCGAGCTTCAGGGCCGGAACCTCCCCAACGAGATCGCGCTTCTTCTCGCCGGCAACATCAAGACCAACATCCGCGATCTCGAGGGCTCGCTCCTGCGCCTTCTCGCCTTCTCCGACCTCACCGGCCAGCCCTTGACCGTGGAGTTCGCGCAGGAGGTCTTGCGCGAGCAGATCAAGCCCGACCTGGCGCGCGTCGACGTCCTCGACGTCCAGCGGGCGGTGGCGCGTCATTTCTCCGTCAGCGAGGAGTCTCTGCGCGGAAAGCGCCGAACCGAAACGATCGCTTTCCCCAGGCAGGTGGGGATGTACGTGACCCGGTCGATCACCGATCTCTCGCTGGCCGAGATCGGCGCCAAGTTCGGCGGCCGCGACCACACGACGGTCATGCACGCCTGCCAGAAGATTGAGAATCTAATGTCCTCCGACCGCGAGCTGCGCGTGGTGGTCGAAGACCTGATGGCGCTCTTAACGCGGTAATGGAGACCACAATGAAAACGCGATCCGCTCACGCAAGGACGTACCGGAAGCTCCTGGCCGCATCCATCGCGCTCGCGTCCATGACGTGGTTCGCCTCGGCCTTGGCCCAAGCGCCGGATTCCACGGCGACGCCTCCCGCATCCACCACGCCGCCTGCCGAAGCGACGCCCGCACCAGCGACCCCGTCGGCCGAGGCGACGCCCGCTACGGGAGCCACGCCCGCCGCGCCGAGCGCGGCAGCCACGGAGCCCGCCAAGAACGACATCGCCGCGAGGGTCGCAGCACTCAAAGAGTCCCTCATGAAGGACAAGGGGGCGCTCAGCCACTACGAATGGGTCGAGACGACGACCGTCCTAAAGGACGGTGTGGAGAAATCCAAGAAACAGAATCGCTGCTACCGGGGCGCCGACGGGAAGCCCGTCAAGGAGCCGATCGGGGAGCAGCCGGAGGCGAAGAAGAAGGGTGGCTTGAGGGGGAAGGTCGCCGAGAACAAGAAGGAAGACATCGCTGCTTACCTCGAAGCCTCCAAGAAGGCCCTTCAGCAATACATCCCTCCCTCTCCGGGACGGGTCCAGCTGGCGAAGGATGAGGGCCGGATCTCCGTCGACATGCTGGAGGCCGACAAACGCGTGCGTCTCAACATCAAGGGCTACATCGTCCCCGGGGACCTTCTCGGGCTGGAAGTGAACCCCTCGACGAACAAGCTGCTCGGAATCCAGGTGACGACGACGGTCGAGGGCGGGAAGGAGCCCGTCACGCTCCAGGCGGCGATGGGAGCCCTCGAGGACGGCACCAGCTACCCGATGAAGACGACCCTCGACATGAAGGAAAAGGGCATCACGATCATCGTCGAGAACTCGGGATACAAGAAGGTCGCCGCGAAGTAGGCGCCGCATTCGCCCTGTGATGAACGAGCCCTTGGTGGCAACCCTCCCGAGGGTTCGTTTTCGTTTCTGGCCCGCGCTGGCCGTCTTCGCGTCGACCCTCATTGCGCTGGCCGCCATCGCGCTCTCGGCGTGGAGCGGTCGCGCCGTGGCTCAGGAACTGGAGCCGGGGTTCTATCAGAACGCGCCGTTGCGCATGAACTCGGCCGTTCTTGGCTACACCTACTCCACCGGGAACATCCTCTTCGACGCGGCTCTGCCCGTTGAGGGCGCCCACGCGAAGACCAACACCGTCGCGCTCGGTTATCTGCGGACGATCGGAATCTTCGGCCGCTCGGCGAAGGTCGATGTCCAGGTTCCGATCGGGTGGGGCGACTTCGAAGGGTACCTGGCCGGCGTGTTCCGGACGCGGTCGCCTTCGGGATTCGCCGATCCGCGCCTTCGCTTCTCGGTGAATCTCTTCGGCGCGCCGGCGCTCGAGCGAAAGGATTTCGGGAGCTATCACCCGAGCACCATCGTCGGCATGGGCGCGCAGGTCGTCCTTCCTCTGGGCCAGTACGATCCGGCGAGGCTGATCAACCTGGGTGCGAATCGATGGGCGTTCCGCGCGGAGGCCGGCGCATCGCACACCCGAAAGCGCTGGTTCCTGGATGTGGTGGGCGGCTCGTGGTTCTTCACCGAGAACACCGACTACTACGGCGGCTCCACGGTCTCGCAACAACCCCTTCCATTCGTGAAGGGCGACGTCCTCTACACATTCCGGCGGGGCCTGTGGGCGGCCCTCAGCTACGGCGTGGCGAGCGGAGGCAAGACCAGCATCAACGGCGCGCCCGCGACCAATCTCCAGAGGAACAACCGGCTCGCCGCCACTTTTGCCTACCCTCTCAATCCTTCGACGTCGTTCCAGCTCAAGTACACCAGCGGGCTCGCGACTCGCCTGGGCGCCGACTTCGACAGCTACGGCGCCGTCCTTCAGCACACCTGGGGGAGTTGACGCCGACAGCCGGCCCCGAGGGCCGCGACCCCACACCATCGCGACCCCCGCGGGAGACCGGCTACCGCACCAGCACGATCTTTCTACTCTCGAGAATCGAACCCACCTCGGCGCGCAGGAAGTAGATCCCCGCCGGAGCGCGCGCGCCCGAGTCCAGGTCGCCGTCCCAGGTGACCGTGCCTGAACCCGACACCATTCCCTGCGTCAGCGTGCGGACCCTCATGCCCGCCGCGTTATAGATCGCGATCGTGCCGCGCAGCGGCATGGCCGCGCTGTACCGGAACGACATCCTTCCTGAGAACGGGTTCGGCCCCGCGACCCGGATCGAGAACGCGCGGGCTGGCCCTTCCGAGGGAGTCTCGACGCTGCTGATCGTGGTGTTCACGCCGAGTTGCGCGAGTTGGCTCGGCTCGATGATCGTGCCGTCGTCCAAGACCACGTCGTAGTAGCCGGCGTCGGCGGTGCACGCGTTATTGATGGTCAGGGTTTGGCTCGTCGCTCCCGAGACGTTCCCGCCGTTCGCAATCGGCACCAGGTTTCGCCGCCATTGATATGTGAGGCTCGGATGTCCAGGCGTCGGCGTCACGGTGAACACCGCCGTTCCACCGCACGCCACATTGGCGGCTCTCGGCTGACCCGCGACAAGCGTTGTGATGCATTGGTGGCACGTCCAGAGAATCGAGTAGGTCGGGCCTTCGACGTGTTCCAGGTTCGAGACGATGTAGGAGTCCCCATAGATGTCGTAGGTCCCGGCGGGCAGGCGACCCGTCGTATGCACTTCGCCGGCCTGATACGTCAGGCCGCTGCCGTGGTCCGCGACCTCGAGTCTCCCCATGCCAAGGTCTCCGGGGAGGAACCACGCGTCCAGCTGGTACTCAATACACGTGTCGACGCGGAAACGGAAATTGGCGTAGGACTGAGCGATGTAGTCGCCGTCCGTTGTGGTCCATCTCCCGCCCGACGTGGCGCCCGAGATATTGATTCCCGCGGGATAGAACTGCGACGTCTGAAAGGCCGTTGCTCCGGACCAACCACCCACCTCGGGGTCAGGATTCTCCACCGTGACACTGTCGAAGACTTGGAAGAACGCAAAAGGGGCGGAGGGATGGGAGATTGCGGATTTCGTAAGTCCGAATGCGTGCGCCTCCACGGAGGTCACCCGACTGTCGAAGATGGGAATCATCTGAGCGCGGGCGGACGTCGGTGTCATGAAGGCGGCCAGGAGAATCAGCAGAGCGAGTTGTTTTCTTGGCGGTAAGACAAGCATGGTGGTGGTCCTCCTCACCCTGTGACCTTGGAAAACTCGACGCGCCGGTTCATGGCGCGGCCTTCCGGCTTCGTGTTGCTGGATACCGGCTTCGTATCGCCCTTGCCGTCCGTCCGGAACCGGTCGGCCGCGATCTTGAATTCGCTCGTGAGCACAGCCGCCACCGACGCCGCGCGCCGCTTGGACAAATCGAGATTGCTCTCCGCCGAGCCGACGTTGTCGGTGTGTCCGACGATCAGGAGCCGCACCGCCGAGTTCGCTTCCATGTAGGAGGCGATCTGGCGCAGGACCGGCGCCGACTCCGGCTGAACGACGTCCGAGCCGGTCTTGAAGAAGATCCCGTACGTGACCAGCTTGCCCTCGGCCAGCATGTCCTTCGGCGGACGGCACCCTTCGGCGAGGCGCACCTTCGTGATCATCGGCTTCGTGGCCGACCAGATGCGGAAATCGAACTCTGTGGGCGCTTGCCGTACTTCGTCCGAGTACTCGGGCACGCTGGCCAGGCGCTGGCGATCGACGTAGACCTTCACCGACGTGCCGCGCGCCATGACCATGACGTGATGGCGGCCGACCGATCGCTCCGCCTTCGTAGGGAGTGCTGCGAGAAGATGTCCCCGGTCCGGAAGCACCAGGTCGTTGGCCACGGGTAGACACGACTTCCCAGACCTGGAATCCTTCGCGCCGTAGGCGCCGCACGCTGTACGCCTGGTCCATCGGCTCTTCGCAGTAGAAGTCGAACTCCAGCGTCCAGAACTCGGGCAGCTACGGCGAGATTCGGGCACCTTCATCCGAATGTGGCTGTCGTCGCTGACGCACCGCAGCCAGCGCTCGCCTTCGAATCTCCGCGACCTCGAACGTTCCTTGAACGCAGCTTCCAGCGCGCCGGGAACTCGCCCAGCTCGTCCTGCGTGAAGTCGTCGTAGAACATCACGCTGTCGCCGGGGACGAAATCGAACTTGGTGGAGACGGAGGACACCTTGTCGCCGGAGCCGGATGTCTTGGAGGTGGTGCCCCCCGTCTCCTTGGCGGCGGAGCCGGATTCGGCGGGCGAGCCCCCCTCGGACTTCGCGCCCGCGTTCGTTCCGCCGGCCGTGTTGGAAACGTCGTCGGCCGCCTTGCCGGTCTTGTCGGCCGCGTCGTCCGCCTTCTTCGTGGTCTCGCTTGCGGACTTCTTCATCTTGTCGAACGGCCCCGCGCCGGCGGGCACCGCGAGCCCGACCAGCGCGAGGCCTAGGAACGCCTGCAATCCAAGTTTCACCACACGCCGCATGACCGCCTCCTCGTGACGGGATTCCACTGCCCCTTCATCCCGTAACGCGGAATTGCCGCCGCAAACGGCTCACGGATATACTGGTTGGTCCGATGGAAGCCCCGGGGGGCAGTCAGGGGACTCCGTCCCCTTCCGAAGTCACTCAGACGTTTCTTCGCTGGAGACAAGGAGATGCGGGGGCACTCGACGCCCTCCTTCCCCTGGTCTACGGCGAGATGCGCCGCCTTGCGGCCGGATACCTCCAGAACGAGCGCGCCGGCCACACCCTTCAACCCACGGCCTTGGCCCACGAGGCGTACCTCCGCCTCCTCGACCAGCGCCACGTCTCCTGGCAGAACCGGGCCCACTTCATGGGGCTCGCCGCCCAGGCGATGCGGCGCATCCTGACCGACCATGCGCGCCGGCGCGGGGCCGAGAAGCGGGGCGGGGGCGCGGTGCACGTCGCGCTGGAGGACGTAGACATGGAGGGCGGAGTCGCGGCGCTATCGCGCGCCGGCGAATCGCCCGATCCGCTGGGGGTTTCCGTCGAAGATCTTGATACCGCGCTCGACCGCCTGGCGCAACTCGACGACCGCCAGGCGCGCGTGGTCGAGCTTCGTTTCTTCACCGGGCTTTCGATTGATGAGGCGGCAGAGGTGCTCGCCGTTTCGCCCGCCACGGTCAAGCGCGACTGGACGCTGGCGCGCGCCTGGCTCCACCGCGAATTGAAGGGGAGGATCGCGTGACCAAGCGCTGGACGCGGGTGGGGGAGATCTTCGACGCGGCCATCCAGCAGCCGCCGGAGCAGCGCGCTGAATTCCTGAAAAACGCGTGCGCCGGCGACCGCGAGCTGGAAACCGACGTCCGCTCGCTCCTCGCGAGCCACGACGTCGCGGGCGAATTTCTCGAGCCGGGAAAATCGGGAATGACGATGCCCGCGGCAGCCATCCCCGGCACACCCGCCGCCGGGCAGACGATCGGCTCGTGGAAGGTGATCCGGCCGCTCGCCGAGGGCGGAATGGGCATCGTCTACCTGGTCGAGCGCCAGGACGGCCAGTTCCAGCAGCGCGGCGCGCTCAAGTTCATCCGCCACGGGCTCGCGACCGAGGAGATGGTCCGCCGCTTCAAGCGCGAGCGGCAGATCCTCGCGACCCTCGACCATCCCAACATGGCGCGCCTCCTGGACGGAGGCACGACCGCCGACGGTCTCCCGTGGCTCGTGATGGAGTACGTGGAGGGCGTGCCCCTCTACCAGTGGTGCTCCGAGCACGCGCCCACGCTGCGCGACCGGCTCCGCCTCTTCCTCACGCTCTGCGGGAGCGTGGAAGCGGCGCATCGCCGTCTCATTCTCCATCGCGACATCAAGCCGGGGAACGTGCTCGTCACGGCCGAAGGAACGCCGCGCCTCCTCGATTTCGGCGTCGCGAAGATCTTCTCGCCCGATGGGATCGGGCCGGAGTCCGACCTCACCACGCTCCAGGCCCCGCTCACGCCGGAGTACGCGAGCCCGGAACAATTGCGTGGGAGCGAGGTCACCACCGCGACCGACGTCTATTCGCTCGGCGTGCTCCTCTACGAGCTGATCACCGGGGCGCGGCCCTACCCGACGCGCGCCGAGGGCGCGGCCGAGCTGGTTCGCACGGTGCTCGAGAAAGATCCCGTGCGGCCGAGCACCGCGGTGGCGGGGACAGGCGGCGCGACGACCGCGCGCGAGCCCACCACCCGCGCGCTACCCCTTCCGCCTTCCGGAAGCTCGGCGGCGCTGGGCCGCGCGCTCTCAGGCGATCTGGACAACATCGTCTTGAAGGCTCTCTCCAAGGAAACCACGCGCCGCTACTCGTCCGTGGCCGGCTTGTCGGAGGATCTCAAGCGCTACCTGGACGGACGTCCGGTCGAAGCGCGCCCGTCCACGTGGTCCTACCGCGCGTCCAAGTTCGTTCGACGAAACAAGGCCGCGGTGACGATGGGAACGGCCGCGCTGCTCGCGATTCTCGTGGGCGCGGGGGTAGCGCTCTGGAACGCCGCCGAGGCGCGGAAGCAGCAGGCCGTCGCGGAGCGCCGGCTGCGCGACGTCACCGTGATGGCGAACACGGTGCTCTGGGACGTGAACGAGGGCTTGGCCGCGATTCCGGGAACGACGCCGCTCCGCGAGAAGATCGTCGACATGGCCACCAAGTACTTGAACGGAATCGCCGCGGAAGGCGTCCAGGACACCGCGCTCGTCCGGACGCTCGCCGATGCCTTCGACAAGCTGGGCACGGTCCAGGGCTACGCGGCCAACCCGAACGTGGGGCATACGAACCAGGCGTACCAGTCCCTGAAGAAGGCGTACGAGCTGCGCGATTGGCTCGTGAAGCAGAACCCGAAGCACGAGGAATACAGGCTCGATCTCTGCATATCGGCCACAAAGCTTTGCAACTACGACCGCGAGCACGGCAACGCGGCGGAGGCGACGGTGATGTCGAGGCGGGCGGTGGAGCTGATGGCCCAGCTTCGCGCGGAGTATCCCAATACGCGGCGCTATCGCATCAACACGCCCCGGCTCCTCCACAACGACGGGCTAACGTTGATCGAGGCGGGAAAGGTGGACGAGGGGATTGCCCGGATTCGAGAGGGGATCGTCGAATTCGCGGCGGTGGCCGCGTGGGAGCCACAAGAGCCCGCACACCGCTTCGCGGTGGCCAAGGCCACCACCGGTCTGGCCGAAGCCCTCGTGATGCAGCCCGGCACCACCGACAGCGCCCTGGTGGCCCTGGGGCGCGCGCAGTCGATCCTCGAGGATCTGCTCCGTGAGACGCCCGGCGACATGGAGCTGGAGCTACGGCTGGGCGCCGTCCACTACGACATAGGCCGCATCCTGCTTCTCCGATCCGGCGACGTCCAAGGCGCGCTGCGGGAAGCCCAGGCGTCGTCCGCGCTCACAGGCGCGCGGGTGAGCGCCGATCCCGGCAACCAGGACGCCGTGGTGAGCTACTTGATCGCCAGAACGTTTGAAGGACACGCGCTCGCGGCCGCGGGCAGGACCGATGAAGCTCAGCGGGAGCTGCTCGATGTGATCCCGAAGCTCGAGCGCTACGGACTCGCCGACACGACCGACGTGCGTTTCTCGGAGAATCTGATCGAGGCCCGGCTCGGCATGGGTCTGGTGGAAATGGCGCGGGCGAAGAGCGCGTCAGGCGCCGGTGCTGCGATGCACTGGCAACGGGCGCGCGAATGGCTGGTGCACGCGCGCGACGACGCGGCTCGGCTGGTGTCCCGCGAGGGCCCGTGGGAACTCTCGCTGGAAGAGGCGAAATCGATCTCCGCCGCGCTCGCGGAGTGCGACCGCGCGATCGAGGCGTAGGTCAGGAAGCGCTAGGGAATTGACCGACGGGTGGATTCACGAACACCGATCAACACACGGGGGTGGATCATGTTCTCTGAATGGGTGATCGATCGGCTCTCTGGGTATGCCCGCGTCGGCAAGTGGTCTTGGGTCCTGCTTGTATGCGGGGGGCTGGCGGGGGCGGCGGTGGGAAGTGCGTGGGCCGGCCCGATGTTCAGTGCACCCCTCTCGTTCGATGTGGGGATCGACCCCGTATCCGTTGCGATCGGAGACGTGAGCGGCGACGGAAAGCCGGATCTCGTGACGGCGAATATTAACGACACCAACGTGTCGGTCCTCTTGGGGAATGGGGACGGCACGTTCCAGACGAAGGTGAATTACGGGACGGGAGACGCCCCCTACTCTGTCGCGATCGGAGACCTGAGCGGAGACGGGAAACCGGATCTCGTGACGGCGAACCTTAACACCACGACCGTGTCGGTCCTCTTGGGGAATGGGGACGGCACGTTCCAGACAAAGGTGGACTACGGGACGGGGGTCGGCCCCCAATCCGTCGCGATCGGGGACGTGAGCGGTGACGGGAAGCCGGATCTCGTGACCGCGAACAGTCTAGTCACCACCGTGTCGGTCCTCTTGGGGAATGGGGACGGCACGTTCCAGACGAAGGTGGACTACGGGACGGGGATTCGGCCCCAGTTCAGTCGCGATCGGGGACGTGAGCGGCGACGGAAAGCCGGATCTCGTGACGGCGAATGTCAACGACAGCACCGTGTCGGTCCTCTTGGGGAATGGGAACGGCACGTTCCAGACGAAGGTGGACTACGGGACGGGGCTGCCCCCGTCTCCGTCGCGATTGGAGAGGTGAGCGGGGACGGGAAGCCGGATCTCGTGACGGCGAACGCTAACGACGCCAGCGTGTCGGTCCTCTTGGGGAACGGGGACGGTAGCTTTCAGTCGAACGTGGACTACGGGACGGGGGATCTCCCCTTATCCGTCGCGATCGGGGACGTGAGCGGGGACGGGAAGCTGGACCTCGCTACGGCGAACAGTAACGCCAGCACCGTGTCGGTGCTCTTGGGGAATGGGGACGGCACCTTCCAGACGAAGGTGGACTACTGGGCGGGGGGCGGCCACCAATCCGTCGCGATCGGGGACGTGAGCGGTGACGGGAAGCCGGATCTCGCGACGACGAACGTTCTAGGGAGCGGTAGCAGCTCAGGCACCGTGTCGGTGCTCTTGGGGATTGGGGACGGTACCTTCCAGACGCAGGTGGATTACGGGACGGGGGCCGCCCCCTACTCCGTCGCGATCGGGGATGTGAGCGGTGACGGGAAGCCGATCTCGTGACCGCGAACCTCAAGCGCCGGCACCGTGTCGGTCCTCTTCGGGCAATGGGGACGGGACCTTCGAGACGAAGGTGGACTACGGGACGGGGCTCGGCCCTACGTCCGTCGCGATCGGGGACGTGAGCGGGGACGGGAAGCCGGATCTCGTGACGGCGAACTCTAAGCGCCAGCACCGTGTCGGTGCTCTTGGGGAATGGGAACGGCACGTTCCAGACGAAGGTGGACTACGGAACGGGGTCGAACCCCTACTCCGTCGCGATCGGGGACGTGAGCGGGGATGGGAAGCCGGATCTCGTGACGGCGAACTGCTGATGCCGGCACCGTGTCGGTCCTCTGGGGCAATGGGAACGGCACGTTCCAGGCGAAGGTGGACTACGGGACGGCAGACGGCGCCATCTCCGTCGCGATCGGGGACGTGAGCGGGGACGGGAAGCCGGATCTCGCGACGGCGAACAATAGCCGCCAGCACCGTGTCGGTGCTCTTCAGTGGTCCGACGAGCGCTGGATGCTCCAGGGACATCCACTGCCCGATGCGAACCGGAGAATCATCTACGAAGACGTCACCGTGTCGCCCGGCGTGAGCTACGGCTATCGGCTCGTCGTGCGGGATGTGACCGGCTACGAGACTGCGGTTGAGACGTGGGTGTCGGTGCCGACGGGGAGAGGCGCTCCGGCGGTGGTACGCCTGGAGCCGGCGCGGCCGAACCCGTTTGGGAGGCAAGCCGCGCTCTCGTATGGGCTCCCGCGAGGGGGACGGGTGCGACTGGCTGTCTACGACGTGCGGGGGCGGAGGGTGGCCACGGTCGTGGATCGGGAGGAGGCGGCGGGTTGGGGATCGGCTGTGTGGGACGGACGGGACCAGGCGGGTCGAGAAGTTGGATCGGGTGCGTATTTCCTGCGGCTGGAGTCGGGGGGCGAGGTCCAGGTGCAGAAGGTCGTGGTTGCACGTTAGAGGGGGCGTCGTCTCCCTCGCGGAGTGCGACCGCGCGATCGAGGCGTAGGTCAGGCGCCGGCGGGCCGCGTGGAGACGCCCGCGAAATCGCCTAGTACGAAACCTGAATCCCCGCCGAGAACGTCGAGTCCCACGTCTTGATGCCGGGGAGCGGCGCGTTTCGATAGTGGTAGTTGTAGCCGATCTTCATCGCGAGAATCCCCGCGATCGGAGCCACCAGCGACGTCCGGGCGTCCCACTCGTAGTCGTCCTGGGTCTTGAAATTGCCCATGTAAGTGCCGCCGCCCTCGAAGTACGTCTTCTCCTTGAAGTAGTAGCGATAGAGCGCCGCGAGCCGCCAAGTTCCGAAGTCGTCCTGGGTGCCGAGCGTGTTGCGCCGCTGCGAGAGGCCGGCGCCCGCCTCGAGATCGAGCTGCTGCGGGCTCGGGATGAGCGCGTGGTAGACCAACCCCGCGCCCTCGTCGAACTGGCGAGAGATCCCGGCAAAGGTGTTCCGCCGCCACGTCCCCAGCCCGTACGCGGACACGCGCTCCGTGAGCGTACGGTCGCCGCGCAGCCCGACCAGATACCGTCCCGCGTTCTCCACGCCGCTGTCCGTGCCCCAAACCGCCGCCGCGTCCTGGGTGAAGAGCCAATTGCCGGTCTTGTGTTCCAGCTTCTCGGTGCCCGTCAGGGTCTGCACTTCAGAGTTGCCCGCGGTGCTCACGTACGAGAAATCGGCCGTGAGCTTGGTCGGCTTGGGCGGAGGCTCGTCGGCCGCGGTGGCCGCGGAAGCGACGAGCAGCGCGGCGGCCGCCACTAGTCCGGCGATCGTGTGAGCGTGGGCGCGGGCGTCCCGCATCGGATTTCGAAAACGCATCGAGGGCTTCCTCCGTGATTCCCTAGTAGATCAACTTCACGATCGAGATGTCTTTCTTCCCCTGCACGGCGAGATAGTGCCCGGTCTCGTCCATGTACGCGCGCGGGCTCTCCTGATCGAAGAACGACTTCCAGCGCAGCATTCCGTCGCGGAGCTGGATCAGCTCCACCGTTCCCTTCTTCGTCGGCCAGATGACGAATCCGGGGCCTAGTGTGTAGGTGGCGCGCTTGGAAATCTCCTCGTCGCGCGTCCAGACGACGTTGCCGGCAAAATCGCGGCAGAAGAGTCGTTTCTCTCCGTACGAGTACTCGACGAAGCGCTGGTCCCGGATCAGGGGCGGCGGGAGACCGGGCCGCCCGTCGCTAAGATTCAGGTTGGCCACGATCCCCTTCTTGGACACGAGACGAATCTGCCCGGGGACCGGGAAGGAGTAGTTCACGATCTGCTTCTTGACGATGTCCTTCATCGTCCAGACGATCTGCCCGGTCTTCCCGTCCACCACGATCACCTTGTAGGGTGGGAGATACTCGTCCTTTTTCTTCTTCTTCGCGTCGATCAGAACGACGTAGTCGCCCGCGTCGTGGCTGACCAGCTTGGACCCTGCCTTCGTTTCCCATAGCTTGGCGCCGGTGTTCCAATCGTATCCGGTGACCTTGCCGCCTCCCACCGCGACCGCCGCGTACGTCGATCCCCGCCAGCGCACGCCGCCCCGCTTTATCTTCCACACTTCCTTGCCCGTTTCCCACGCAACGCGGGCGAGGGCCTTCTTCCCGACGATCATGATGTCGTCCATCCCATCGGGAACGGTCTGCTTCCGCGCGCGAAGGTCGGCGGCGGTGAAGATGCGCGTGTCGCCCTTCTTGAAGTCGTACTGCCACGCCTGGGCGCCGGTCTCCGCGTTGAAGGCCGTCAGCTTCTTGCCCTTTCCGAAGAGAGCGAGCCGTCCGGTGACGCCGCAGACAATTCCCGGCTTGTCCTTCGTCTGCCATAGGGTCTTCCCGTCCTCGACGCTCACGCCCTGGAAGCGCTCGCCCGCGACCGCCAGCAAGATCGGCGAAACATCGCTGCTGTCCTTATCGGCGCCGGCCGGAAATACGAACCCCGTCTTGAGCCGCCGCACTTTCTTCTTGTCCTCTAGCCCCTGAAACTCGACGGCCTTGCCCGGGATGGCCCATAGAACCGTCCCGGCATTGAGATCGATGAGGCTCAACGGTCCTGTGCCGATCGCCCAGCGATCCCGGTAGTAGTTGGCGTGACCGGTGGGATAGACATCCGAGTTCTTGTTGCCGAGGGGCGTGTCCAGGTGCCAGAGGAACTTGGCGTCATTCAGCGAGTAGGCGTCGAGGTGCCCGACGTATTTGCCTCCCTTGCGCTCCGCGTACAGCCCGACGACCTTGTCACCGAGGAAATACCACGTCGCCACCCCCTTGTCCTCGTAGGGAAGGGTCGTGGGCGTGATCATGTCGGCGACGGCCGGAAGCGCCCTGGCCAGGAGGATCGACAGGGTGAGCGCGACGGCTGCGAGTCGGCGGGATCGGGAGCGGCTGTTCTTGGTAGGTGGGGTCACTCGGCCTCTATTCTACTCGAAGTCGCGCCAGCGCGCCCGCCCGACTAGCCCGGGAAGATTCCCGGGAATCGCTCCCGGGCGACGGCGTAGCCGGGAAACACCGCGCCGAGATTTGTGGCTCCGGCATGGCGCGCGAGAACTTCGCCGAAGAGGTCTCGAAAATCCGTGGTCACGGCGAGATCTCGACCCTGGTAACGGTCTCCGGGCGCCAGGCCCGGCCAGCGCCCGGCGAGGCGACCGCCGCGGACGCCGCCACCCAGCACGAACATCGCCGTGCCGTGGCCGTGATCGGTCCCGGCGCTTCCATTCTCCGAAATTGTCCGGCCAAACTCCGACATGGTGAGCACCGCCACGTCCCGCATTCGATCGCCCAGGTCGCGCGCGAATGCGCCTAGCGAGTCGCCCAGATCGCGAAGCCGGGCGGCGAGCTGTCCCTGGCTTCCGCCCTGCGCGATGTGCGTGTCCCATCCGCCGACGTCCGCGAACGCGTTCTCCAGCCCGACGTCCGCCTTGATCAGCTGCGCGATCTCTTGAAGCGAACGGCCCAGCTTCCCGTTGGGATACACGGCGCCGTTGTCCGGACGGTATTCGGCGGCGTTGATCTTTCGCAGTATTTGCGCCGCCTCGAATCCTTCCGCGGCCGAGGACGCGACGATTCCGGTGGCCGAAGCCTCGTACAGTCTCCTCAAACGCGCGCGTCAGCCGGTCGCGCGCGCCCTCGCGCTTGGTTGTGAGGCCGAACGAGCGCAGGTCCGAGATCGCGAGCGCCGGAGCGCTCCCGGCCAAAATGCGCGGCAGCTGCGGCCCGAAGGCCACCGATTGAAACGGCGTGTCGCGATGCTCGGCGGCGTGCTGGGCGTGCCGGTTGAGCCAGCCGTCCCGCGTTCCCTTGATTCCGGGAGTGCCCGACTCCATGTAGTCCTGCGCGTCGAAGTGGCTGCGGGTGATATCGGGCGAGCCGACCGCGTGCACGATCGCGAGCGTTCCCTCGCGCCAGAGAGGCATCAGGCCGCCGAGCGCCGGATGAAGCCCGAAGTGTCCGTCGAGATCGAGGACCTCCGAGGCGGGGATCCCGATCCTTGGCCGCGCGCTGTAGTACTGGCCGTCGCCGTGGGGGATCACCATGCTCAGCCCGTCCACGGCCCCGCGCTGGAACAGGCAGACCAGGATGCGGCCGCGGCCCGCCGGCGAGGCGTCGCGCGCGAACGCGGCGCGCCCCAGGAAGAGCGGATCGAGCCCAAGGCTCACGAGCGCGAGCGCCCCGGATCGAAGGAACGCCCGTCGCGTGACGGGGCAGAAGCAACGGTCGTCCGTCATGCCGGGCTCCTCTCGGGCTGCGTTCTCACTTCGGGCGGCGTTCTCACTGGAGCTGAAACTCCGGCCCGCCGAGGACCAGCCCGACGGCGAGAGCGCGCGCCTCGCGCGGCCCCAGGTCACCGATCTCCCGGCGGATCACCGAGACGGTTCGCGGGGACATCGACCCCGCGAGGAGCGTTTCATCCACGCGCCGCACGAGGGCGTCCGGGTCCGCCGTCTGCGGGACCACGCGGTCGAGGTCCACCTGAACCCCGGGGAGTTTCCCCGCGGCGATCGCCACCGCGACGTTCATGCGCTCGAAGAGCGCGGCGCTGTTCGCCCACGCGGCCTCGGTCTCCTCGTATCCCGTGGGCACGGGCTGGAGATAGAGCGGCTCACCGAGCTTGGCCACCGCGCGCGCCGGCCCGGGTTCGTCGCCCACCGTGCCGCCGACCGCGCGGATGGAGCTGACCACGAACTCGAGCGGCGTCTTGAATTTGGACCGCGTCCGCGCCTCGGCCCAGAACTCCGGGCTCGTCACGATCGCGCGCACCACCTCGCGGATCGAGCCGTCGCTCTTCCGCCACGCGCGGACTCCGGCGTCGATCGCGCCGGCGGGAGGATCGTCGCTCACCAGCCGCTGGCAGAGGAGCGTCGTGACGTGGAGCATTGTCGACGGGTTCCGGGCGAGCATCTTCAAGAGTTCCGTTCCTTCCTCGCGGCCGCCGCCCGGCCGGAAACCGCTTCCCGAGGACCGTCTTCTCGCCGCGGTCGTGCGCCCACTCCCGGTAGACAAACCCGCCGCCGCGCCGTGGCGGCTCCACGCCCCAGCCCGTGAAGACGCGCGCCGCTTCCTCGACGTCCTTCTGCGTGTAGCCACCGTCCACGCCCAGCGTGTGCAGCTCGAAGAGCTCGCGCGCGTAGTTCTCGTTGATCCCAACCGGCATGCGGGCCTTGAGCTTTGTCAGCATCGAGTCCGCGTGCTCCGAGCCCCGTCGCCGGTTCCGCGCCTCCGCCTTCGCGAGCTGGGGCGGGACCGATCCCTCCGCCACGCTCAGCGTATTATCGAGATAGACCATCATCGCCGGGCTCTCGGCCGTGGCGATCAAGAGGTCCTCGAAGCGCCCGAGGGCGCGGGGCCGGATCACCTCTTCGACGTAGGAGGGCATGAGATAGCGCTCGACGTTCTTGCCCAGGAAGATGTTGAAGTGGTTGATCCAGAAATCGGCGAGGATCTCTTGCAGCTGATTTTCGGCAACCACGGCGCGTGCGACGGCGAGCTGCTGGAACTCGAGGCCCAGATCGCGCATCTCCCTCATGGCGGGGTCCGCGCCCTTCCGGGTGGAGTCGGCGCGCTGCGCTCGCCGCGCCATTCGCGCCGACACGAATCGCTGCGCCAGCTCCTCGCGGTCGAGCTTGAGGATTTCGAAGTCCTCCTCGATCCGCTCGCGGGCGGGATCCCGGCCCGGTTGGAGCTGCGCGTCCAGCCATCGCATGGAGCCCATGGAGGCCACTTGCGCGATTTCCCCGGGTCGGGGACCGTAGGCTAGGCGGTTCATGAGTATTGCCGCGGAATCCGCGGAGGTCAGCGCTTGGGTCTGGGTCTGGATGCGCCTGCCCCTGCTGGGCGTCTGCGCCTGCATCGACGTCTGCGCTCTCAGCGGGCGGTCCAGGGCAGCACCGCCGAGAGGGCGAGAAGGAATGTCCACCGCGAGCCTTGCGCCATGCGTAAAGCTTATGCACATTTCGGCGAAAAGGAGACTGGCAAATCGCCCCTGACAATGCGGTGACCCCAAAGGCTTTGGGTGGACCGGACCGGCGCGACGGCGCCCTGAGAGGCGACCCGATCGTCGTGATCGGCGCGGGCGCGGCCGGATTCATGGCCGCGATCTTCGCGTCGGGGGGCGGTCCCGCGTCATTCTTATCGAGCGGACGCATGACGGCGGGCGGAAAATATTGATGAGCGGCGGCGGCCGCTGCAACGTGCTCCCCTCGGAGATCGACCCCGCGCGATTCGTCACCGCCTCCTCGCCGAACACGCTCAAGAAGCTCCTCCTCGCGTGGCCGCTCCGCGAGCAGCGGAGATTCTTCGAAGAAGATCTCGCCATCCCGCTCGCCCTCGAGGAGGAAACGGGGAAGCTCTTCCCGGTCTCCAACAAGGCGAAGGACGTCCGCGACCGGCTGCGCGCGATGGCGGAGCGAAACGGCGTCGAGATGCGATTCGACACGTCGGTCACGGGGTTGGAGCCGGCCGGGCGCAATGCGACGGGTGGCTCGGCGCGCGCAGCGACCTCCTGGCGCGTGAAACTCGCGCAACGGCAGCGCCCTCCTCGCCTCGCGCGTCATCATCGCGACCGGTGGGCTTTCGATGCCCGCGACCGGAAGCGACGGCACCGGGATCGACATCGTGCGGAACCTTGGCCACACGATCCACGACACGTATCCCGCGCTGACCCCGCTCACCGCGTCACCGCACAAGTACGCGTCGCTCTCGGGCGTTTCGCTTCCGGTCACGCTCGAGGCGCCGGCCCCGGGCCAACCGGGGCCCGAAGCGCAAATTCACCACCCGCGGCGGATTCCTCTTCACCCACAAAGGCTACAGCGGCCCCTCGGTGCTCAACCTCTCGCACCTCGCCACGCTCTCGAAGCGCGGCGGGCGGTCCGCCGCAAGAAATCTACGCGCGATGGACGGAGCGCGACGCGAACGCATGGGATCGCGCCCTTCGCGAAGGCGAGGGTACCGTGCTCACCGCGCTCCGCCGCGCGACTTCCCGGCACGCCTCGCGGAAGCGCTCCTCAATGACGCTCGCGTCGATGGCACGAAGTCGCTGCCGCAGCTCTCCCGCGAGGACGCGACTCCGCGTCGTCGAAGCGCTGACCCACCACCGCCTCCCCTGGAACGGCGACGAAGGGCTACAAGCGGGCCGAGGTCACGGGCGGTGGCGTGGCGCTCGACGAAATCGACCCCCGCACCCTCGAAAGTCGGCTCCACCCAGGGCTTTACCTCTGCGGGGAAATCCTCGACGCGTTCGGCCCCATCGGCGGATACAACTTCGCCTGGGCTTGGTCCACGGGGCGCGCGGCGGGAATGGCGGCGCGCCGGCAATAGAAGCGCCCAAGATACCGGCATCCAGAACGCTACGCCCACCCCGAGAAAGCGAGTAGTATGGCTCGACCGCAATTGGCAGCCCTCGAACGCCCCGCAGATGAGGAGTGACGAACAATGGCAAAGGTCCTTTGCGTCCTCTACGACGATCCCGTTGACGGATATCCGAAGTCCTACGCGCTCGGCGGCATCCCCAAGATCGACCGGTATCCCGACGGCCAGACCGTTCCGTCCCCAAAGGCCATCGATTTCAAACCGGGCCAGCTCCTCGGCAGCGTCTCCGGCGAGCTTGGGCTTCGCAAATTCCTCGAAGCGCAGGGACACAAGCTCGTCGTCACCTCCGACAAGGACGGCGCGAATTCCACCTTCGACCGCGAGCTGCCCGACGCGGAGATCGTGATCTCGCAGCCGTTCTGGCCCGCCTACCTGACCGCGGAGCGCATCGCGAAGGCGCCCAAGCTGAAGCTGGCGATCACCGCGGGCATCGGGTCGGATCACGTCGACCTGCAGGCCGCCATCGACCGCGGCATGACCGTGGCCGAGGTCACCTACTGCAACAGCATCAGCGTGTCGGAGCACGTCGTGATGATGATCCTCGCGCTCGTGCGGAACTACATCCCGTCCTATCAGTGGGTGGTGGACGGCGGCTGGAACATCGCCGACTGCGTGGCCCGCTCCTACGATCTGGAGGGGATGGCGGTGGGGACCGTCGGCGCCGGGCGCATCGGCTCGGCGGTGCTCCGCCGGCTCGCTCCCTTCGACGTGAAGCTTCACTACACCGACCGGCATCGCCTCGGGACCGGCGTCGAGCAGGAGCTGAATCTGATCTACCACCCGAACGCCGAATCGCTCGTCAAGGTCTGCGACGTGGTCACGATCAACACGCCGCTCCATCCCGAGACCGAGCATCTCTTCAACGACGCGCTCATCGCCAAGATGAAGCGCGGCGCCTATCTCGTGAACACCGCGCGCGGGCAAGATCTGCGATCGCGACGCGATCGCGCGCGCCCTGAAGAGCGGGCAGCTCGCCGGCTACGCGGGCGACGTCTGGTTCCCGCAGCCGGCGCCCAAGGATCATCCGTGGCGGACCATGCCGCACCACGGAATGACGCCGCACGTGTCCGGGACGAGCTTGTCGGCCCAGGCCCGCTACGCGGCCGGTGTGCGCGAAATTCTGGAATGTTGGTTCGAGGGGCGCCCGATCCGCGACGAGTACCTGATCGTCGCGGGCGGCGAGCTGGCGGGAACGGGAGCGCATTCCTACAGCGCCGGCAACGCCACGGCCGGATCGGACGAGGCGGCGCGATTCAAGAAGTAAACGACAGAAATGCGAAGATGGTTGTCGCGAGGTAGAGCGTGAGTTCATCCGGCCACTCCAGTCCCGACCACAACTTCGTCCAGCAGCAAGGATTTCCGGACGTCCCAGTGGCGGCCTGCACCCAGTTGTCATCCGCGCTGCGGTTTCAGCCGCGCCTCGTGGGGCTCACCGTGCTCGTGGGCGCCATCACGCAGCGACCGGAGGTGTTCGGAGCGCTGGCAGCCGCGCTCTGGTGGGGAGCCCTCCTGCCGCGCTGGAATCTCTTCGATGCTCTGTACAGACTCACGCTCGGCCGGCGTTCTGGAGCGCCGGCCCTAGAACCCGCGCCTCCGCCGCGGCGCTTTGCGCAGGGCATGGCCGCGTCGTTTGCCACGGCGATCGCGCTATGCCTAACCACTCATCACTGGGTTGCGGTGTGGACATTGGAGGGGCTGCTGCTCGCGGCCATCGCGGCCCTGGTCTACGGCCGCTTCTGCCTGGGGTCGTTTGTGTTTCACCTGATCACGGGGCGCGGGGCCTTCGCCATGCGCACGCTTCCGTGGCGGCGGGCGGGCGATTAGGGCCGCGATGTAGGAGGCGGCGGCCCTACTTGAAATTCCGAATCAACACCACGTCCTGACCCGCTTCGCCGTAGGTGAAGAGGACGTGCCTTCCGTCGCGCGACCATTTCATGTCCGTGATTTCGCCCGTCTCGAAATCGGTGATGGCGACGGCGTTCGACCCGTCCGCGTTCACAACCCAGATGTTGTCCGCGTTGTCGATCCGGCGACGAAGGAGGAGGCGCTTCCCGTCGGGCGACCAGACATGCTGCGCGAGGCGGCCATCCGTGAACCGGGTGATCTCACGCGGCGGCCCCCCATCCAACGGCAGCAGGAAGACGTTCCTTCTATTGTTCGATGAATGGAGGTACGTCAGGGCCCTTCCGTCGGGGGCCCATTTAGGATCGATCGTCCGCGGCGGGAGCGCGGGGGTCACCGCCGGCCCTCCGCCCTTCGCGGGGATGATTTGCGGCGAGAAGGCTCCCTGCCCGTTGACCTCGTGTATGAAGCTATGGAGGATTCTGGTGCCGTCCGGAGAAAAGACTCCTGAATTCCGGGTGCTCGGCCCGAGACTCACGGGCTCGCCACCATCCGACGAGACGCTCAACATCACGTCCAGTGCGTCGGTGCGGCTAAAGATCACCGTTCGGCCGTCGGGCGATACGGCCCGCATCAGCTCTCCCTTGCCCGACGTGAGCTGCCGCGCGTTGTCGCCGTTCGCGTCCGCACGCCAGAGGTGAGCCACTCCGCCTGAATCCACCTGGGAGTAGAACACGCCGGCGCCGGGTCGAAACGTTGGGTCGAAGGCCGGCTCCGACCCGGATGTGATCTGCTTCGGCGCCGCCCCATCCGGCCCCACCGCCCAAATTTGCGCGGACCCATCCTTGACCATCCCAAAGAGGATGGTGCTGTCCTGGGTGACGTCGAACTGCTTCACGGAACCTTCGTCACCGGACCCGAACGTGATCTGGCGAACTTTTCGCGCGCCGGCGGGCTCAGCGATCCAGAGATTCGCTTCCTGCTTGAACCGGATGGCCGCGATGGTCGAGGCATCGGCCGAAACGGACTGATCGTTATAGGTGTTCTGATCGTTCGTGATCCGACGGGCGCGCCCGTCGGGATATCCGACCGTCCAGAGTTGGCCAAGGGCAATCGTGGCCGGATCGAACGCCGAGACCACAAGGCCGCTGCCATCGCCGAGCCACGCGAGATCGGTGGCAATCACCCACGCTTCCTTGCCGAGGGGCGTACGCCGGCCATCCTCGGCCCCGATGATGACGATCGAGGATGAGAGCCCCTTGCGGCCGTCGGTTTCGATCGCCGCGATCCTCTTGCCGTCGGGGGACCACGCGGGCTGGCGGAGTGAAAGGGGTGCGATGGCGCTGGCCAACACCCGCTCGCCGCCCTTATCGAGGTCGAGGATCATCAACCTCTCTTCGTTATTTTGTGGGACGCCCCGGAAGAAGCAGACGCGCTTGCCGTCGGGGGAGAACGTGACCCTCGAGTCGACGTCGTAGGCCCGCTTGCGGGGAGTCCCGCCCAGCGTGGGGATTTCGAAGACGGCCGTGTATCCCTCGCGATCGGGATCGCCGCTCTGGTAGTAGAGGTAATTTCCATCGGGCGTGAACGTCAAACCGATCGGGGCCACCTTCTGCGGCGGAAGGATCTGCACGTCGCTGCCGGTAGCGATCTGGCGCATCCAGAGGGTGGCTTGCCCGCCCGAGGCGATGGAATACGCCAGATACCGGCCGTCCGGGGACAGAGCGCAGCTCGCCGCCTGGCCGCGACTGGTGATCGCGCTGATCTTCACCGGGGCGGCGGGGGTATTGTCCCCGTGCCTGCTTCGGATGAAGAGCACCACGGTGCCAACAACCGCCACCGTGAGGACGAGCACCCGCGCGGCTATCGCGAGCGGTGACGGGCGCTTGCGGACCGGCGCGACCCCCATCGCCGACGACCCGCTCCCCGAAGAGGCCGACGCCGACAGCTCCTCGTACTCGCTCGCGATCTCGCGCAGCTCGATGGCGAGGTCCTTCGCCGACTGAAGCCGCTCGTCCGGGTTCTTGGCCAGGCAGCGACGAATCAACCGCCGCAACTCCGCCGGCGCCGCCGGGTTCAGCTCCTCCACCGGCGTCGGCTTGTCGTGGAGGATCTTGTGCATCGTCTCGACATTGGAGTCGGCGACGAACGGCTTCTTCCGCGTCGTCGCCTCGTAGAGGATGGAGCCGAAGGAGAAGATGTCGGAACGATGGTCCACCGCGCTGCCGCGCACCTGCTCGGGCGACATGTAGGCCGACCGTCCCGACGATGGCGCCCACGCTGGTGCCTTCGCCGGCCGCGGAAGGTCCGCTCGTGACGTCGGCGTCGGCCGATTGCTTCTCGGTCAGCTTGGCGAGCCCGAAGTCGAGGATCTTCGCGAAGCCGTCCTTGGAAACCATGATGTTCCCGGGCTTGAGATCCCGGTGGACGATCCCCGCCGCGTGCGCCTTGGCCAGCCCCTCGGCCGCCTGGGCCAGGTAGCCGAGCAAGGTGCGGAGGTCGGTCTTGTCCTGATGGATCTTGGTGGAGAGCGTGGAGCCGCTGACCAGCTCCATCGAGATGAAGTGGACCGCGGACGAAATAGAGTCCTTAGGTCCCGTGCCTTCATGCCCGCGGACCTCGTCCTGACCGATCTCGTAGATCGTGACGATGTTGGGATGGTTGAGGGACGACGCCGACTTCGCCTCGCGCTGGAAGCGGCGGACGCGCTCCTCGTTCCGCACCAGCTCGGGCGGCAAAATCTTGAGCGCGACGCTCCGCTCGAGCGTCTGATCCTGCGCCAGGTAGACCTCGCCCATGCCGCCGGCCCCTAGCGGGCCGACAATCCGGTAGTGCGAGATCTCGTCTTCGGGCTGGAGCGTTTGCGGTGACATGGAAGCGGGGATTCTAGCATTCAATGGGTTAAGATTCCCACCGTGGGTATCGGGGGCCTCGACTCATTCCGCAGAAGGGAACTTTGACCACCGCTCGCAAGCTCACCATCCTCGCCGCTCTCGTCGCGCTCCCGCTGATGTTGGCGGTGGCCGCGCATTCGGGCACTTCCGCCACGCCGCAACGCCGCGATCTCGCGTCGATGAAGGCCGAACAGGCGGCGCTGACGCCGGCCCAAGAGCTGGAGTCGCTGCGGCGCGGAAACGAGCGCTTCGCCTCGGGAAAACCCGAACCGCACGACATGATCCACGACCGCCAGATCACCGCGGCCGGACAATATCCGTACGCGATCGTCCTGACCTGCATTGACTCGCGCGTACCGCCGGAGATCGTTTTCGATGCCGGCCTGGGTGAGCTCTTCAGCGACCGGGTCGCCGGCGGCATCGTGGACCCCGACCTTGTAGGGAGCATGGAATACGCATGCGAGGAGGCGGGCGCCAAGCTCGTCCTCGTCATGGGCCACACCAGCTGCGGCGCGGTCAAAGGAGCGTGTGACGGCCTCAAGATGGGCAATCTCACGGGTCTGCTGCAGAAGATTGAGCCAGCCATCGCGTCCGTTCAAAACGTGCCCGGCGAGCGCAATTCGAAGAACCACCAGTTCGTCGACGCCGTGGTCGAGGCGAACGTGCGAGAGACATTGAAGCGGATTCGCGAGATGAGTCCGATCCTGCGCGACATGGAGAAGGAGGGCAAGATCCAGATCGTCGGCAGCGTCTACGATCTCGAGACGGGAAAGGTGCGCTTTCTAAAGTAGGGACGAAGGACGCACAATTGAACGCGGCCGCCCGCGAGGCTACTATCCAGGCGTGGGACCTTTGAAACTCAACAAGGAGGTTGTGTCATGAACCGTCAGCCATTTCATCGTTATCTCATGTTGCTCGCGGCCGTCGCGCTGCTCGCCGGTTGCCAGGCACAGACAAGTCCGGCCGAGAAGGCGGCTGCCGCGGCAGCGGCCACGGTCGCGGCCAACAAGGCCGCGTGTCAGCGGTTCTACGATATGGCGTTCAATCAGGGCGACTTGGCCACGGTCGACTCGCTCGTGGCGCCGGACGTCGTGGAGCACATGCAAATGCCTCCCGGATATCCCTCCGAGACTGTGGCGGCCCTCAAGAAGCTCATCGCCGATTGGCACGCGGCTTTCCCCGACCTCAAGTTCACGGACATACAGATGGTCGGCGAGGGCGACAAAGTCGCGATCTATTCCGTGATGACCGGCACGAACACGGGGAGCTTCATGGGCATGAAGCCCACGGGCAAGGCGGTCAGGGTCGAAGGCTTCGATCTGGTTCGCATCGAGAACGGGAAGACGGTCGAGCACTGGGGCGTGGTCGATGAGAAATCGATGATGATGCAACTGGGGATGATGAAACCGCCCGCGATGAAGTAGCGCCGGAAGAGCCATGACTCAATGAAATCAATCCATTGGGTCTTGGACCCGAAGGACCGGCTCGAAGAAATTCTCTCCGGGCTGATCATCGTCCTGACGTTCATCGGTTCGATGAGCGTGGCCACGGCAGGGAACAATGGTCTGCGCGCATTGCTCATCGGGGCACTGGGATGCAACCTCGCGTGGGGAATTATCGACGCGGTGTTGTATCTCATGGACTGCCTTGCTGAGAGAAGGAAAGGGCTCCAGACCCTGCGGGCGGTGCGCCAGACCAGCGACCCGGCGACAGCTCAGCGGCTGATCGCGGACGCACTGCCGTCGGTGGTCGCGTCCGTCCTGGAGTCGCCCGAACTCGAAACGATGCGCCAGAGGCTGAAACGACTGCCCGAGCCGCCGGACCACGCGCGGTTGGGCGCGAACGATTGGCTGGGCGCGATCAGTGTGTTCTTCTTGTTCTTTCTCTCCTCATTCCCGGTCGTGATTCCATTCATGTTCATGAAGAGCGTTCTGCCCGCCGTGCGAGTATCCAACGCCATCGCCATCGTTTTCTTGTTTGCAGCGGGGTACATCTACGGCCGCGTGACCGGGGGGCACCCGTGGGGGATTGGAATCTTGATGGTGCTCATCGGGTCCCTGCTTGTGGGCCTGACCATCGCGCTGGGAGGATAGCGAGCTGCGGGTACGTGCCCTCATAGCCGTCGCCGCGCTCCTCCTGGCCAACAAATCCCTCGCCCAAACCTGGTCCTATTCCGCCTCGGCCTTCACCTACTTCGTGCCCGAGGATCAGGACTATCTGCAGCCCACTGTAACCGCCGACCGCGGCTCGCTCCACCTCGAGGCCCGTTACAACTACGAAGACCTCCACACCGGTTCGGCGTGGATCGGGTGGAATTTCAACGTGGGGAGCACGGTGGCCTTCGCGTTCACGCCGATTCTCGGCGGCGTGTTTGGCGACACGAACGGCATCGCACCCGGCTACGAAGGCGCGTTGAACTGGAAGAGTCTCGAGCTCTACAGCGAGGGCGAGCATGTGATCGACTCGGACGATTCTTCCGAGAACTTCTTCTACAATTGGTCCGAATTGTCGGTGGCGCCAAACGATTGGTGCCGGTTGGGCGCCGTCATCCAGCGGACGAAGACCTACGAATCAGGCCGGGACCTTCAGCGAGGATTCCTCGCGGGACTCTCCCTTGGCGAAGCGGACATGAGCGCGTTCGTCTTCAATCCGGACGACGACCGGCCCATCGTCGTCGTGGCGGTCGACGTGGGGTTTTGAGACGAGGCGACGCCCTGTGATACGCTTGTATTCGAGGGCGAGAGCTAGGAGACATCGATGAAGGCCAAACGCACCCGCGCCAGAAAGCCCGCCGCCGCGCCACCACGTCCCTCCCTGGACGAACTCCGCGCCATGGGGAAGAAGCTGCGGGAGAAGTGCCCGCGCCACCTGCACGCGGCCTGGAAGCCACCGGCCGGCCGGCCCAACCCGCTCAGACTGCTCGAGCAGTCGAACAAGGGGCGAATCCCCGAGCTGATCCCCATCCGTCACGGCCGCATGGTGCGGACGCCGTTCACGTTCTACCGGGGCGCCGCGCTCAACATGGCGGCCGACCTTGCCCGCACGCCGTCCACTGGGGTCTACGTGCAGGCCTGCGGCGATTGCCACATGCTCAATTTCGGCGGGTTTGCCACGCCCGAGCGGCGAATCATCTTCGACATCAACGATCTCGACGAAACGCTCCCCGCGCCCTGGGAATGGGACGTCAAACGCCTCGCGACAAGCTTTGTCCTCGCGAGCCGCAACAACGGGTTCACCAAAGGCGAGGCACGGGACGCGGTGCTCTCGTGCGTGCGCTCGTATCGGGAACGCATGGTGGAATACAGCGAGATGTCGGTGCTGGAGGTGTGGTATGCGAGCATCGACACCGAAGACCTGTTGCGGATTGCCAAGGACGAGGACGCCAAGCGCCGGGGCAAGAAGCGATTGGCCGCCGCCCGCGCGCGCAGCGTGCTGGAGAACGACTTCCCCAAGCTCGCCGCGGCCGCCGGCAAGTCACCGGCCATCAAGGACGCCCCGCCTCTGATCTACCACACTAGTGTTGCGGGCGAGGAAGACTTGATGGCACGCGCTCGGAATGCCTATGCCGCCTACCGGGAAACGCTACAGGAGGACCGCCGCGTTCTCCTCGACCGATATGAGCTGAAGGACATCGCGATGAAGGTGGTCGGTGTCGGGAGCGTCGGAACCTTCTGCGCCATCATGCTCTTGATGGCCAGCGAGACGGATCCCCTGTTTCTCCAGGTCAAAGAAGCGCGCAGCTCGGTCTTGGAAGCTTACGCAGGGAAGAGCGCCTATCCCAATTCCGGCCAGCGGGTCGTGAACGGATATCGGCTCATGCAGCCGGCGAGCGACGTGTTCCTTGGGTGGACCGAAGGCCAAGGCGGCCGCCATTTCTACATCCGCCAGCTCAAGGACATGAAGGTCGCGCCCATTGTGGAAGTATTCACTCCGGGGTGGATGGCCGAGTTCGCCGGGTTTTGCGGCTGTGCGCTCGCCCGGGCGCACGCGCGCTCCAGCCGAGCGGCCCAAATCAGCGGGTACCTCGGGAAGAGCGACGTCTTCGACCAAGCCATCGCGGACTTCGCCGCCGCCTACGCCGACCAGGACGAGCGCGACTACGCGGTCTTCAAGAGGGCCGTGGGCTCCGGGCGTGTGGAGGCTGTGATGGAGGAGGAGTAGACGCGGACCTGGTGCGGCGGAGACTAGTTCGGCCCGGCTCCCACAATCCCCAAGAGCCGCAACCCCACCACGATGGCCTGAACGCCCAGGGCCACCTGGAGCACCCCGACGATGGCGCCCACGATGCCCAGCAGTGGCTTCACAAAGGGGGTCTTCAAGATCCCGTCGGCGCCCAACATCGCCAGCAGATCCAGCGCGAGGATCACGGCCATCACGCCGAACAGAGGCGGGGCGATCGCCGGATCGTCCGCGCGCAGCGCCACGAGCATGATGAGGATCGCGATGCCGTAGGGCGTGACGATGGTCGGAAATGCGAGCGGCGCGAACGCCATGGAGGAAACGCTTGGCTCCACGCCGTCTGGATGCGGCACAGCCGGCGGCGAACCGTGGGAGGCGTACTCCGCCAAGACGGGCTGGAGCGCGACCAGGAAGAGGATGAGGCCAGCCGTCAGCTCCAGCGCCCCGATCGAGATTCCCCAGCTTTCCAAGACCCTCGCGCCCACTGTCGCGGCGACAAACAGGGCGAGCGCCGCGATGAGGATCCCCTGGAACGCGAGTTGTCGCTTGAATCGGCCGTCCCGTCCGCGCGTCATCGACGCGAAGGGACCGATGATCTTGAGAGGTCCCAGCGTGAGGAACAGGAACGTGAAGACCTTCCCGATCGAGAAGGGCGTCACGTGCGTCAGGTCGGCGGGTGTCACATTACCCTCCGATGATGAAGCACTCCAACTTCGCCACGCCCACGTCCTTGGTCGTCTCGGTTCCGAAGAATTGGATCTCCGGCCTGGTCTTGACCTGTCCGATGTACCCGTTTGTCGTCGTCTGGAGTTCCAACGTCAGTACCCGGTAGACCGTAATCGTTTCCCCGGTCCTTTGATCTTGAACGCCCACGGCCCAGGGCTTCCGGCCGGCCGTGGCCGTCTCGCTCCACGTAATGTCAAAGGCCGGTGAGTTCAGCACGCCCACAGATCCAAGCAGGTTTCCCTGAACCAGCTGCTTTCCGTTGAACATCAACTTATCGTTGGTTCCCATGTAGTACGGGATCGCCAAGTCCTTCTTCCCGCTGCCGGAAGCCGCGTACCAGTACTCGACAAGCCGCAACGTCGCGGTCTCCATCTGGGTGCAATTCCCCAAGTCCAGGGTGCCCGTGACGTGATGGGCTGTACCCGCGAACAGGGGCGCCGATGGAACCGATGACTTTGGAATCGGGGTTTGAGCGCGCGCGACATCCGTTGTCGCGAGAACGGCCAGGCAAGGCCGAGCACCGCGATGAGAAGGCGACGAATCCTCACTCTCACCTCCGCGTGATGATCCAACTGCCGACTATCCGAAGATGGTGCAATTGACCGTCACCACGCCCACGTCCTTCGCCGTCTCGGTCCCGAAGAACTGGATCACCGGCGGGGTCTTGATGGATCCCAGCGAATTCGGCCCGGTGGTTACTTCCAGTCTCAACAGCCGGTAGGCCGTCACGGTCGCTCCGGTCCGCTGATTCAGAACGCCGGTGGACCAGGGCTTCCGGCCGGACGTTGCGACCTCGGACCACGTCACATCGAATTCTCCTGCATCCGTGATGTTCACCGACCCCAGCATCTTCCCCTGAGTGAGCTCTTTGCCGTTGAACATCAACTTGTCGGCCGAGATCACCAAATCCTTGCTCGACGCACTGGGTGAGACGTACCAGTACTCGGTCACCTTGAGAACCGCGCCATCGAGCCCCGCCCCGCACGTGCCCAGTTCGACGGTGCCTTTGACATGGTGGAGCGTACCGGCGAACTGAACCGGGGGCACCGTCTGCTTGGGAATCGGGGTCTGAGCGCGAGCCACAGATGTCGTCACGAGAACGGCCAGGGAGAGTCCGAGCATCACGATGGGAAGGCGCTGGATTTTCACTGTCTCCTCCTCTTGATATCGGGTTTCCTTCACTGCGACTCCGCAGGCAACAGGACGATACTCTACTTGCTATTGCGTTGTCACGGGCGCCGCCGCGACGGGGGCCGCCATCTCGGGCCGCCCGCGAGTCAAGAACTGCACCCGGAACACCCGGTCGGTGAACCCGTTGACACCCGGGGTTTGCGACTGACCGTCGTTGTAGGACCACTGCACGTCAAGAGCGCCGATCGCGCCCAAGCCGACCCGGGCGGCCACGAACCCGCCCATCTGGTGCAATCCGTCGCTCGTGGCGAACGTTGCGCCGGCGCTTCCATCGAGCCGGTCGTTCGGCGCCCAGTTCAGCGACCCTTCTCCGGACCACACGTTGGGGTCACGGTCGGTGGCCAGGTCGGTGCGGGTATCGCTATGGGATGCCCGCGCCACCAGCCCGAGCCGCGAGGGGAGCGACAGCATCCCGGTGACGCTGGCCGAGGTTGAGGTGTACGCACCCGACGTGTCGTTGGAGGTGCCGACGAGCCGGTCCATCATGAAGAGGGTCATGTAGCGCGAGGCGCCCACGCGTCCCGCCTGGCGCAGCCGCGCGCTCAGCAGATTTGAGCGATTCTCGATCTGGGTGACGGCGCCTCCGGCCTTCTGATCCTGGCCGTTCCGCGTGTAGGACAGCTCGAGCGAAGGGAGGTGCAGCGGACGGCCCACGGCGCGGAGCCCGACCCGGGTCGCGGTCGCGGTTCCCGACTGCGGCACGACGAGACCGGTTCGGTCGATCCCGGCCAGGGCTCCAACCGTGAGACGACCCTGCCGCCACGACTGATCCCAGCTCCCGTTGTACTGCAAGTTGTCACGCCGCAGCGCGCGCGCCCCGGCCGTGACGTACCCCGGTCCCACGAAGCGCAGGCTCGAGAGAATCTTCGCCTTCGCCTGCTTTAGGTTCAGCGCGCCTCGCAGCTCGCCCGACCAGTCGGTGGCGCTGCCCTCGCGAATCAGGCCGCCGAAGAGCGTGTGCAGCACGGGGGGCACCGGCCGGCCCTGCGCCTCGGGGGCGTTCTTGTCGCCCGAAAAGACCGAGGCCTGGACGTCCGCGTCGAGAACCAGGGCCTCGTGGCGGGCGCGGCCCGCAAGCCCGAAGACGACGTTTTCCTGAGCGGCCACCGGGAGCGTTGGATCGGCGAGGCCGAGGATGGCCTGCGACTGCCGGTCGTCGCGCGCGTAGAGCCCGGAGAGGATGAGGTGGGTTCCATTCTTTCGCCCGATGCCGACGCGCGCGGTGTAGAGATCCTGGTTCAGCTCCGCGACGGTCCCATCGGGGGAGACCAGCGCCACGTCGACGCGCGGCGTCGTGCCCGCCGCAAGCGCCCAGTAGAGGCGGCCGGGATTGTACTCGACCATCCCGCCTTTCAGCGTGACCGCGCTCAGGAAGAGCGTGCCGTAGTTGGGCGACACGCTCCCAAACCCAAAACTTGGGATGGCGAGCACATTTCGCTCCGCCTGGGTCAAGAGCCCGAGCCGCTGGAGCTCCTGCGAATTCTGGGTCGGCTCCTGCATCCGCTGGAGCAGGTAGAGCTGCTGCAGGTCGGTCTGCACGCGCTGAAGATCCTCGCGCACCATTCGAGCCGAATCGGCGAGCATCTCGGTCTGGCTCTTCTCCAGCGTCTGCACGCGAGTGTCAATGCGTTGGCGGATTCCGAGGCCGCTTCCACGCCCCACATCGCCGAGGCCCAGGGTTCCGCGTTCCAGGAGCGCCTCCTGCGACCCTCGATCCGTGGAGAAGAGCAGGCTGAGGCCCAGTGGCGAGCCGTAGAGGGAGATGGTGGGATCCACCTCGAACAGCGCGTACTGCGAGGGCATCGCCGAGAGCGTACCGGGGCGATTCGCGGTCTCGACCGTGGTGCGGGCGGCGACGTGCCATTCCACCGGGCGCGGCTGGAGAGGGATCGCCGTCGAATCCACGACGACCGGATACGGTGGCAACTGAGGACGAGTGCCCGCGAGCGGCGTGGTGAGCGAATCCGCCGGAATCGTCCGGCTGGAATCGGCGAACTCCACCGCTCCGACGGTTGTCCGTTGCCCGGGGCCGGCGTCTTCGGTCTCAGGGGCGCGATAGGTGAAGGTCCAAATCTCGCTTTCCGACGCGACCCGCCCGCTCACCTTGGCGATCAGCTGCCAGGCGTACTTCTGCCCGGTTCGCAGGGCGCGCGTCGCCTCGTTGGTTTGCCACGCGGAGGAGCGAAGATTCTGACGCAGCAACACCGGAGGATTCCGTCGCAGCGCTTCCTCCGGCGTCTGTCCTGGCAGCATCTCGGCGACCTGCAGGTCGCACGCCACGGGATCGCCCGATGCGGTGGCGGGCTGCATGAACCACGTCCACACGATGAACGGCTGCGACGTTTCGCCTCCGTTGTCGGGAAGCATCGGGAGCGGCGGCATCACGGTCGCCACTTCGACGCTCATGCAGGGGGGGCTGACCCCGGCGGACGAGCCGTCGGGCGCGAGCGGGTCGATACACACCGAGTAGTTGCCATCCGGGAAGCTGCCGGAGCGGGCTAGCGCGGCCTCCACTTCGGGGCTCGTCTGGAGCACGTTGGATCGGCTCGAGGTCACGGCTTGTGACCGTGGTGTTGCCCACCGCGTAAGTCGCGAATACCGGTGCGCGCCTCGTACACCAGGGCTCCGCTGGCGGACCGAACCTGGGAGCGCAGAAACGCGGTCTGCGTGGTGGGTCCCGGGTTGACCACGGTCACGTTCCAGAGATCGCCCATCCGGAGCCGGCCGGGAGGTGGCGGCTGCTGGACGATGGAGAGCGTTTGGGCGTGCGCCGACGCCGCGAGGAGCAGGCCCAACGCAATCGCACCGAGGCGCGTGCCCGACAATTGGGTTCGGCGTCCCAGACCGGCACCTCCGGGGTCTCGCGATGGTTCGAGACTGCAACGTCACCCGAGCGCCGCAGAATACCATTTGAGTGCGCGGGGAGGGTGGGCAATGCGCATGCCCGCGGCTGGACGCCCCGCGACTTTGAGGAGATGAAGTAGGATTCGGGCGGATTGCGGCGGCTGTCTGGCCCGCCGCCGTCCCTTACGCTTGCGGAATCAACGCGAACAACGTGTTCACAGGCGCCAGCAGGCAGTGCAGCAGGCGAGACACGTGGTCGAACAAGCCCAGGAGCCGCCACAATGCGAGGCGTTGCTCCGGCGGCAGCGGCTGGTCGTCTGCGCCGACCACGGTGAACCTGCTCGCGTCGGCGTGGATCTTGGCGAAAACCGCGCCGTCGATCGTGACCGTCGCGTCCACGGTATCCGCGGTGTGGGCGCTCGCGATCACGAAGGTGTGATCGCCGATCGCGATCGATTGATTCACGACCGCGTTCCCGTTCGACGCCTCGGCGTGCGCGTCGTTCGTCAGCTCGAAATTGTCCTCGGGGACGGCCAGGTGGAAACGCACCGTCAGAGACTGAACGTCCGCCACCGTCTCGCCGTGCGCGCGAATCTCGAAGTTGAGGTGCTTGCCCTGGGATGGGCTCCACGACGCATCAACGCGCGTCATTCCATCGAAGAACGAGCCTGTCACCGCGATCTCCCCGGCGCCGTTCGAGCCGGCCAGCGACACCGCGTAATCCACGAAGGTGACGTCGCCCGATACGGCCTTGAGGTGGAGCGCCGCCGTGTTCGGCGTGTCGTCACCCTCGTCGGTCAGGTCGGCGTACCCGATCTCCGCTCTCACCACCGGCTCGTGCGTGAATGGATTCACCGCGTAGAGGATGTAGCGCACGCCGTTCTCCGGCGCTCCCGTGCGGGTTGGGTCGGCGACGTAGCAGTGCTTGTCAGGATCGAACACGTAGGTAGTGCCGAGAACCGAGGCGGGAATCACCTTGGCCTGGGGCGAGGCGGCGACATGCTGCTTGAGTGCGGCCGCCACGTCGCGCACAAGCGACGAGGTTGCGGTCGTAGCCGCGGCTCGGCGTCGTAGCGGCGCTCATCAGCATCGGCCGCACGCTGGCGGCGGCGGAAGCCGCACCGGAGCCGGCCAGGCTCAGCGCGTCGAGGCTCCGCCACGCGGGCGATTCCAGCGCGGCCTGCATCGTTTGGAGGCCCGACTGGGTCTCGGGCGTGAGGGCGGCGGCGGGGTTGGTTGCTGGCGCCGGCGCGTCATACCTTGTCCTGGGAACAGCCTGCGGCCGCCAAGGTGGCGGCAAGCGCTATGAGCGCAATCTTCAAATGGCGAGTCATGACTGCCTCCTTCGATGTCGTCCGATTGCCCCAAAACCCTCCAAAATTATAGCACCCATTCACTTACAATAATAGGCGCCATGGCCGCATGGTACGGACGCCCTTCACGTTCTACCGAGGCGCGGCGCTCAGCATGGCGGCGGAGTAGGGGGCGGGGAAGCGCCCAATGAGGGGCACGATGTACGCGATCAAAGCCGAGATCAGCGATCCGCGGGCGAAGACGTTCGAGTTCAACGCGCAGAAGACGATGTACGGCGGCAAGCAGATCGCCGAAGGCGACACGATCTTTGTCTTCGCGAGCGAGAACGAAGGCGGGCAAGGTCTCATCGCAAGCGGCGTCGTCACCTCGGCCACCGCCACCCCAAGGAAGCGCGGGATCGAGCGGCAAACGCCGCGCGTGAGCATCACTGTCCGGCGCACCGCCCTCGCGAAGCGGCGCCTGGGTCGGAGCGAGCTCAAACCGCACTCCGACTGGAACGACGGCCGCCCGGAGACCGAGCTCAACTTCAAATTCTATCGTCAGGCCACGAACAAGATCGTCGGCATCTCGGAGGAAACGGCGGCGTTTCTGCGTGGGTTCTTTTGACGGGACCTGCCTCTACGATCCCCACCCCCTCACGCCACCGGCTTCCAATCGAGCGCCAGCCGCTTACCGGTGGCTGCACAATCGCGTAGGTAGAGGTTGATGAGGGTCTGGTACGGGATCCCGCACTCCCGCGAGATCGTCTTGAAGTACTCGATGGTCCGCTGGTCCAGGCGAATTGTCACCTGCCGCTTGAGCCGACTTGCGTAGGGATTCCGACGGCCTTTCGAAAAGTCGTACTCCTTTCTCATGCTTTCCACCTTCGGTTGTAGATGTCGCGTTCAGGGAGACGCTGTGCTTGCGTCGGTTCCCCCGCCCTCATTCAAAACCCCCATGTACTGACCGTACGACGAAGACGCGATTTCGCCGCCCTCCAGTGATCTCGCGAGCGATGCCCAGCTCTTCGAGGTGTCGCATCGCCCTAGTCGCAGCAGGAAGGGAAAGACCTGTTCTCCGACTCATGTCCTTCAGGCGCGCGAGGGGCCTCGCTTGAAGCGATTCGTGGACTCGGAGCACTGATCCGGCCCGTCGTCCGAGAGGCGTGATCCTATCCCGATCCTGGCGAAACAGTGCTTCGAGCCGCCGAGCGGTTGCCACCGCGCCGTCCGCCGTCAAGCGGACACCCTCGATGAAGAAGGTCAGCCAGGCTTCCCAGTCGCCATCGTTTCGCACCGAGTTGAGGAGCGTGTAATAGGTCTGGCGGTGCTGCCTTAGATAGAGGCTGAGATAGAGGAGGGGCTCGCGCAGCACTCCGGACTCCACCAGCATTAGTGAGATGAGAAGCCTCCCGACACGGCCGTTCCCGTCGAGAAAGGGGTGAATCGTCTCGAATTGAACGTGCGCGATACCTGCCCGCACCAAGACGGGCAAATCGGTGCCCTCACCCGCGATGAAGCGCTCCAGCGCGGCCATGCAGTCTTCGATTCGATTCGGAGGCGGGGGCACAAAGATCGCTTTGGCCGGGGTGCTTCCGCCAATCCAGTTCTGGGAACGGCGAAAGTTTCCCGGATCCTTTCCGCTGCCGCGCCCACGCGAGAGCAGAACACGATGAAGTCCCCGGATCAGTCGGTTAGAAAGTGGAACTCCACTGCGAAGCTGCTCCAGCCCATGGTCCAGCGCCGCCACGTAGTTTGAGACCTCGGTGACGTCTTCAATCGGGACTCCCGGAGCCTCGTCCATCTCGAAGAGGAGGAGGTCGGAGAGGGTTGACTGGGTGCCTTCAATTTGGGATGAGAGCACCGCCTCTTTGCGAACATAGGAGTACAGGAAGAGTCCTGGGGCGGGCAGAAGCGTTGAAATGCTGTCAAGCCGACCGAGCGAAAGAAGCGCCTGTTCCAGCTGTTGTTGGAGCGGGCCCTCTAGAGCAACCGGTGGGGTAGGAGGCAGGGGATTCGGAACAAATGCCCGGATCGGCCCGTCGCCGGTCGTGACTGCCTCATAAGTACCTGTACTACCGCGCTTTATGAGGCACCCCCATGAGTGATTACGAAGTATTAATAACGCCCGACCTTATTAACATTTAGCGCGTAAATGTTAATAAGAAGCCCCGGCAATTGCAAGGGGGCTCTCTTGAGCGCTGAGTGACGCTCTGGTAGAGTTCAACCTCCTCGTCCACCCGACTAGCGTCTAGCCCCCGGCTTCTCCCCGACCGCACTGAGTGATCACTGCATCTGTTTATGAATACATAAGTTGCGATATGGAAGGAGGGGTAATTGATATTTTATCATGTATTGATATATAATGGTCGATGACCTGAAGGAGCCGCTGAAGCCGGACGCCGCCAAGCAGCTCATTCGGCTGATCCTTAGCTCCGGGCGCTTCACGTACTCGAAGCACGCCCTCGAGGAAATCCTGGCCGACGATCTCACGATCGTGGACTGCGAGAACATTCTCCGCGGTGGAGTCGTCCGGCCACCGGAGTTTGAGAAGGGATCGTGGCGGTATCGGGTTGAGACGAGCCGGATGGCGGTCGTGATCGCGTTTCGCTCGAGCGACGAACTGGTTGTGATTACGGCTTGGAGGGTGAAGTCCTGATGCGTGGCGACAACGGGGCGACCGGACCATGAACTGCACTGAATGTGGCGCCGCCATGACCACCCGCAAGGAGACCTATCTCTACCGCGAGAGTGGGCTCCCTTACGTGACGCTCAAGGGCATCGACGTGAGCCGATGCCCCGCTTGCGGCAATTTTGAGATTTCGATTCCGCGGCTGGAGGAGCTTCACCGGCTGATCGCGAAGACGCTCATCGAAAAGATGACCCGGTTTACCGGCGCCGAGATTCGATTCCTCCGGAAGAGCCTTGGCCTCTCCGCGACCGATTTCGCGCGACGCATGGGCGTCACCATCGAGACCGTTTCGCGCTGGGAGAACAACGCGGTCGCGATCGGGCCCCAGGCCGATCGGCTCCTTCGCCTCCTGGTCGCTCAGGGCAGGCTGACGACTCAGTACCCGGAAGAGCGGCTCGATCGGATCGACACCAAGAAAGCAACGGAGACGAGATTCGGCGTGAAACTGGAGCACGAAGAGTGGGCCGTCGACGCGGCTTGAGCTTAGTGCGACGGGGCCCGCGGCCGTGTGAAGCCGGCCAGTGTGGGGGGCGAACCGACCCCAAGCGCAGTCGCTTGTTCAGCCCCGTCGCTATGTCTGTTCAGTCTCTCGCAGATAGAGTCGCAACCGCCGGCACCCCGCCGCGGCGGAGCAGGCGCCGTGGGCGTCGGATATGCCGGTTCCCAATCAGCGAGGGCGCGAGAGGGCGCCTCAATTCAGTCCCGTCGCCAGGTAGAGATCTCCAAGCAGCTGCGTGAACGAGTACGCGTACGACTTGCCGTCGGGCGCGATCACGACCTCCGGAATCATCGCGACGCCCGTCGCGTCGGGAGGCTGAAGCTCCTTCCAGATCGACTCGGCGCCGGTCGCGACGTCGATCTGGTAGACCCGAAGCGGCGACCCAAACCCGGGCTCGACCGCGTAGAGCGACCGCCCGTCCGCGCTCCACTGGATGGGCATGCGGAGCTTGGTCGTATCGGCGAAGGCGATCTCGCGGGCGGCGCCACCACTCCCAACGGCCGCTCCCGCCGCCCCTTTCGCAGCGCCAGCACCAATTGGCGCCATCCGAATCTTCCCGCCCTTCATCGCGAACGCGACCCACTTGCCGTCGGGCGAATTCGCGATCCAGTGGCCGGCGTCCTCGCTCTTCTCGATCGGCGTGGGCTTGCCGCCACCCACGGGCATCGTCCACCACCGCGCCGACTCGCCGCGCCGGTAGCCGCGAATCAGGAGCGAGCCGCCGTCGTTGGTCCAGCGCGCCCGCG
The DNA here is from genome assembly GCA_963740415.1 of Candidatus Eiseniibacteriota bacterium. Classification (GTDB taxonomy): domain Bacteria; phylum Eisenbacteria; class RBG-16-71-46; order SZUA-252; family SZUA-252; genus WS-9. The sequence continues at coordinate 8,371 of CAVUEC010000013.1, read as the reverse complement.
CGATCACCACCGAATCCGTCGAGACCATCCGCGGCTCGCCCGCGCCCACGGAGATCAACTTCAACCGGGGCAGATCGGCCACTTCAACCGCCAGCACCGACTTCCCGTCGGGTGAAATCGCGGCCCCCGCGCCGTCGCTCAGCCGGACCGGCGCCGCGCCGTCCATCCCGCGCAGGAACGTGGCGTACTTATCCCCACCGCCCTCGCCGCTCTCGTCGAACAGGAGCTGGCGGCCGTCGGGCGAGATGTCGCGGACCATGCCCCAGTCGAACCAGGACAGCTCGCGCTCCTTGGCCGCGACGGCCCCAGTGCCCGCGCCGCCACGCCCCCGCGCCCGCGCCGCCAACGCCCGCCGCCATCGCCCGGATCCGCGTCCGCTGCGTCAGCCGCGTCAGCAACACCCGCCCCTTCGAATCAATGTCCTGCAAGCGTCAGCGACCCCGGAATCGCGACGATCTCGCGCACCGACCCGCCCAATCGACGCCGCATACAACGCCCGATCGAGCCCCGACTTGGTCGCCGTGAACCAGACTTCCTTGCCGCCCGGATGCCACGCGGCCGCGTCCACGTCCAGCCAGCCCGACGAAATCACCGTCCGCCGCCGACTCGCGACGTCGATCACGGCCACCGCGCCCCGCGTGTCCGTGATCAGAGGATGGTCGATGAACGCGATCCGCCGCCCGTCGGGCGAGAACCGGATGTCGTCGATCAACCCGGTCGTCTCGTACAAAAGCGTCCCCGGCGGATACTCCAGCCGGCGCTTTCCATCCTCCGTCCGCACCATCGCCATCTGCGTGCCCGACGCGTCCCACGCCGACCCGCTCACGTCCTGCAGCATTTCCCGCGGCGCTCCACCCGCCAAAGGCATCCGCGAGACCGTGCCCCATCGATACTTTCCGTTCGTCCCCAACCGACCCACCTCGACCGCCATCTCCCCACTCCGCGAGATCGACTGGACCACGCCCGCGGCCAGCCCCACGTCCCAGGACTCCGGGCTCTCGGCGCGCGCCATGAAGACCTTGGGCTGCTCGCCGTCCCACGCGCCCGAGTAGACGATCGTGCTCCCGTCGGGGGAGAAGCGCGCGCTCAAGCACGTTGCCCCGCCCGAACGTGATCTGCTTGAACGTAGGAACCGTCGCGTGCCGGCCGCCGACCACCGCCGAGCCCAGCCAAAACGTCCCGGCCAGCGCGGCCAAAGCAACCGCCGCCACCACCGACGCGCGCACGCCCCGCCGCACCCCGCGCCGCGGCGCCGTCCCCGGCATGGCCAAGGAACTCGACCCCGAAATCCCCGTGATCGACTCCAAATCGAACGCGACGTCGCGCGCCGATTGGAACCGCTCCTCCGGGTTCTTCTCCAAACAATGCCGGACGATCCGCTCCAGCGCGGGCGGAATGGCGTGGCCCGTGCCCGTGATCTCGGGCGGATCCTCGCGCAAGATCGCGCTCGTCGTGTCGGCGGGGGTGTCGCCCTTGAACGCGCGGCGTCCCGACAGCATTTCGTAGAGGATGGCGCCGAAGGAGAAGAGGTCGGAGCGGTAGTCGACCGGCTTCCCGCGGACCTGCTCCGGCGACATGTACCCGGCCGTGCCCCAGACCGCGTCCGGCCCGGTGTCGATGCCGAAGGTGGCCGAGCGGCTCACCGCCTGCCCGCCCGGGTCGGGGAGGGTCAGCTTGGCGAGGCCGAAGTCGAGGATCTTCACCTGGCCGTCGCGGGTGAGGATGATGTTGTCGGGCTTCAGGTCCCGGTGGACGATCCCGCGATGGTGCGCCGCCGCCAGGCCGTGCATGAGCTGGATGGCGATGTCGACCGCCTTCCGGGGCGACAGCGCGTGGCCGCCGATTCGATGGCGCAGGGTCTCGCCTTCCAGCAGCTCCGAGACCACATAGGGCGCCCCCGTCGTGCGTCCCGAAGTCGTAGATCGCCACGATGTTGGGGTGATTGAGGAGCCCAGCGGCCCGAGCTTCCTGCTCGAACCGCCGGAGACGCTCGTCGTCCTCGGCGAACGCCGGGGGAAGCACCTTGATGGCCACGTCCCGGTGGAGCCTGGGATCGCGGGCCCGGTAGACCTCGCCCATCCCGCCCGCGCCCAGGGCGCCCGTGAGTTCGTAGGGGCCGAGGGCGGTGCCCAGGGGGAGGCGCATCCGCGCGCGGCCGGTTGTGGTTGGCGGCGGCGGTGGGGCCTTTTCGAGTCTTAGGGTTGGGTCGGTTGGCTTTAGCGGTGGGACGGGCGCGAGGTGCGCACCCAGTTCACGGCCGTGGTTACGGGCTTGTGCTCCGGACTTTGCCATCGGAACGCCCCTGCTCGGCCGGCTTGATATCTAGTTGGACACCTGGATGAGGCGGGAGGTTCGGGGAAATTGGGGGGCGTTGGGGCATGGAGCGTCCGTCCGGGCAGCCGACCCTCGTGCAAGGCACACGCTGGCAACTTGAGGCGCCTGGGAGGAGCGCCGGCGGGTTACTTGCGGATGAGTCGATACCTACCGGTTGCGCCCCCGCTGCCCTTCCCGCCACAATGCGGATCCCTTGATCTCTGGCTCTCTCTCGCGGTATTCAAGAAGCGACCTGGACTTCCCACGGAGGCCTATCCGTGTGGCCCCCATTTGGGGGGTGGCCAGGTCGCTCCTGGAAACGGCCCGCGGCATCGACAGCCAGGCCGGTTGTGGCGGAGGTGACTTGAGCCAAGACCAAACAACATCCAACCCATTCTTCGACCACCCGATCCTCAACTCCCCCTACGAGTACCCGCCCGGCACTGGGAGCTCGACGAGCACGGGCAGCCGACGCAGAAGATCATCGAGACCCGCCGCCGGGCCGAGTTCATCACGCCGATCCCGAAGCCGAAGAAGCGGAAGAAGGCCGCCGCGCAAGAGGGATTCGTCTTCGACGAGGGCAAGGGCCTCTCGACGCCAGGAGCAGCAGTACGACCCGACGTCGATCATCAATGAGGTGCGCAGCCACGTCGACGCCTGGCGCGCCTTGCCCAATCCCAAGCCAGTGGCAGGTCACGCCGGAGACGGCGCGTCTGCTCCAGCACTGGCGGCATCACAAGTTCAGCGGCGTCCGCCCGTTCTTCTGCCAGGTCGAGGCGGTCGAGACGGCGATCTGGCTGACCGAGGTCGCGCCCGCAATCCAAGAGCGGGCAAGCGGCTGCTCGACCACCTCGCGGCGGCGAACCGGGACGCCAACCCGGAGCTGCTGCGGCTGGCGCTGAAGCTCGCCACCGGCGCGGGCAAGACGACCGTCATGGCGATGCTCATCGCCTGGCAGACGATCAATGCGGTGCGCCGACCCGGCAGCAAGCACTTCACGCGCGGCTTCCTGGTCGTGCACGCCGGGCCTGACGATCAAGACCGCCTGCGCGTCCTCCAGCCCAACGACCCCGACAGCTACTACGCCAGCCGCGAGCTGGTCCCGAGCGACATGCTCGACGACGTCAACCGGGCCAAGATCGTCATCACCAACTACCACGCCTTCAAGCTGCGCGAGCGCATCGAGCTCTCCGCAGGGCGGCCGCTCGCTGCTGCAAGGCCGCGGCGGCGAAGAGCTCAACACGCTCGAGACCGAAGGCCAGATGCTCCAGCGCGTCATGCCCGACCTGATGGGCATGAAGAACATCCTCGTGCATCAACGACGAGGCGCATCACTGCTACCGCGAGAAGCCGACGGACGCCGACGATGAGGACCTGAAGGGCGACGAGAAGAAGGAAGCCGAGAAGAACAACGAGGCCGCCCGCCTCTGGATCTCCGGCCTCGAAGCGGTCAACCGCAAGCTCGGCCTCAGCCGCGTCATCGACCTCTCGGCGACGCCATTCTTCCTGCAGCGGCTCCGGCTACGCCGAGGGCACGCTCTTCCCCTGGACGATGAGCGACTTCTCGCTGATGGATGCCATCGAATGCGGCATCGTCAAGCTGCCGCGCGTCCCCGTGGCCGAGAACATCCCCGGCGACGAGATGCCGATGTTCCGCAACCTCTGGGAGAACATCCGCAAGGACATGCCCAAGAAGGGGCGCGGCAAGGGCGGACGAGCTCGACCCGCTCAAGCTGCCGACCGCGCCTGCAGACCGCCCTGCGAGGCGCTCTACGGCCACTACGAGAAGACCTTCGAGCTCTGGGAGGAGAAGCGGCATCAGGGTGCCGCCCTGCTTCATCGTCGTCTGCCAGAACACCTCCATCTCGAAGCTGGTCTACGACTTCATCTCCGGCTTCCAGCGCAAGAACGAGGACGGCACGACCACGCTTGAGAACGGACGCCTGGCGCTGTTCCGCAACTTCGACGAGACACGGCAACCCGCTGCCGCGCCCGAACACGCTGCTCATCGACAGCGAGCAGCTCGAAGCCGGCGATGCGCTCGACGACAACTTCCGCGCCATGGCGGCCGACGAGATCGAGCGCTTCCGCCGCGAGATCGTCGAGCGCACCGGCGACGCGCGCGCCGCCGAGAACATCACCGACCAGGAACTGCTGCGCGAGGTCATGAACACGGTCGGCAAAGCCGGTCAGCTCGGCGGAGCCATCCGCTGCGTCGTCTCGGTCTCGATGCTCACCGAAGGCTGGGACGCCAACACCGTCACGCACGTCCTCGGCATCCGCGCCTTCGGCACGCAGCTCCTGTGCGAGCAGGTCATCGGCCGCGCGCTGCGCCGCCAGTCGTACGACCTGAACGAAGAAGGGCCTGTTCAACGTCGAGTACGCCGACATCTTCGGCATTCCCTTCGACTTCACGGCCAAGCCGGTCGTCGCGCCGCCGCAGCCGCCGCGCGAGACGGTCCAGGTCAAGGCCGTGCGCCCGGAGCGCGATGCGCTCGAGATCCGCTTCCCGCGCGTCGAGGGCTACCGCGTCGAGCTGCCGGAGGAGCGGCTGACGCCGAGTTCAACGAGGACTCGGTCCTGGAACTGACGCCCGACCTCGTCGGGCCGTCGATCACCCGGAACTCCGGGCATCATCGGCGAGGGCGTCGACCTGAACCTCGAGCACCTGCGGCGACATGCGGCCGTCCACGCTGCTCTTCCACGCTCACGCAGCGGCTGCTCTACACGAAGTGGCGCGACCCCGGCGAGGAGCCGAAGCTCCATCTCTTCGGCCAGCTCAAGCGCATCACCAAGCAGTGGCTCGACACCTGCCTCGTCTGCAAGGGCGGCACCTATCCCGGCGCAGCTCATGTACCAGGAGCTGGCCGACATGGCCTGCGACCGGATCACCGCCGGCATCACGCGGCAGTTCGCTGGGCGAGCGCCCGATCAAGGCGCTGCTCGATCCCTACAACCCGACCGGCTCCACCAGCGCACGTCCGCTTCAACACGTCGAGGACCGACCGCTGGGAGACGAGTCCCGCGCCGAGTGCCACGTCAACTGGGTCATCCTCGACAGCGACTGGGAGGCGGAGTTCTGCCGCGTGGCCGAAGTCGCATCCGCAGGTCCGCGCCTACGTCAAGAACCACAACCTCGGCCTCGAAGTGCCGTACCGCTACGGCTCCGAGACGCGCAAGTACCTGCCCGACTTCATCGTGCTGGTGGACGACGGCCACGGCGCCGACGACCTGCTGCACCTCGTCGTCGAGATCAAGGGCTACCGGCGCGAGGATGCCAAGGAGAAGAAGATCCACGATGGAGACCTACTGGGTGCCCGGCGTGAACCACCTCGGCACGTACGGCCGCTGGGCGTTCGCCGAGTTCACCGACGTCTACCAGATCGAGGCCGACTTCGAGGCCAAGGTCGAGAGCGAGTTCAACAAGATGATCGACGTCTGCGACGCGCACCACGCGTCGCGGAAGGAGCTAGCAATGGCCAAGAAGACCAACGCAGCCAAGACGGTCGAGACGCTCAAGCACGACGAGGCGACAAGCGGAAGAACATCCCGACCGCCGAGTATCCAGTCCGTCCTGGAGCCGAGGAGCAGCAGCCCGATGCAGCTGCGCTACCGCGCGCAACACGCGACCTCGACCCGCAGCTCGTCTGGCGCGGCAAGGACGAGCAGGACTGGAGCGACCTCGTCGTCCAGCGCCGCCGCTCTACATCCAGGAGAAGGTCCACCCCAAGGTGCTGATCGACGACCTGCTGCGCCAGACCAGAGGAGCGAGCGCAGAAGCCGGCGAGCGACCAGCTCGACCTCTTCGCCGACTTCAACGGCATCCCGAAGGGCGTCGACAAGACCGAGTTCTACCAGCACGACCAGAACTGGTCGAACCGCATGATCCTCGGCGACTCCCTCCAGGTGATGGCCAGCCTGGCCGAGCGCGAGGGCCTGCGCGGCAAGGTGCAGTGCATCTACATCGACCCGCCCTACGGCATCAAGTTCAACAGCAACTTCCAGTGGTCCACGACCAGCCGCGACGTGAAGGACGGCAAGGCCGACCACATCACCCGCGAGCCGGAGCAGGTCAAGGCCTTCCGCGACACCTGGCGCGACGGCATCCACAGCTACCTCACCTACCTGCGCGATCGGCTCACCGTTGCCCGCGATCTGCTCACCGAGTCCGGCTCCATCTTCGTGCAGATCGGCGATGAAAATGTGCATCGCGTCCGGGCGGTGATGGATGAGGTGTTTGGCGAGGAGAATTTCGTGCCGCAGATCGCGTTCAGAAGACAACGAGCGAGCATCGCGAAGCTCGATTTCTCGCAGCATTGGCGACTACATGCTTTGGTACGCGAAGAACACGTAGCAGCACAAAGTATCGTCAGCTATTCCAGTAGGCGATCCGATCGAAGGCTCGGACAGTGCTACGAGTATTGACTGTCGAATCGCGAGACGGATACGACGTGCCTTACGACGAAGAGCGGAATCACATCGCCGTTACCAAGGAGCTGAGCGTTCATCGTCAGAGCGATCACTGACTCCGCAGCGGACGTCAGACAACGCTCGAGTATCGAGCTTTTGCGGGAGAAGTCTTCACAGCCGAATGGCTCGGAACCGGCATTGGAAGACACGCATCGAGGGATGGACAAGGCTGGCTACGAGCCGGATCGACTGTCGAGCACGGGCAAGCGCACTTCGATACGTCCGACTTATTGCGATGACTTTCCCGTCTACGTCCATTGACGAATATGTTGGACGACGATACGTGGCTAGCAGGTTCTGGCGACGAAAGTCTATGTTGTTCAGACGAACACCAAGGTCATCGAACGCTGCATCCTCATGGCCACCGACCCCGGCGACCTCGTGCTCGACCCGACCTGCGGTTCCGGCACCACCGCCACCGTCGCCGAGCAATGGGGCCGCCGCTGGATCACGATTGACACCTCGCGCGTGGCGCTGGCGCTGGCCCGTGCCCGCATCATGGGCGCGCGCTATCCGTACTACCTGCTGGCCGATTCCCGCGAAGGCCAGCTCAAGGAAGCCGAAGTCACCCGCACCGCGCCCGAGTTCGCAGCCCGTGCACGGGAACATCCGCCACGGCTTCGTCTATGAGCGCGTGCCGCACATCACGCTCAAGTCCATCGCCAACAACGCGGAGATCGATGTCATCTGGGACAAGTGGCAGGCGAAGCTGGAGCCGCTGCGCGAGAAGCTGAACGCCGCGCTCAAGAAGACCTGGCAGGAGTGGGAGATTCCGCGCGAGGCCGATGCCAAGTGGCCGGACGCGGCGAAGAAGCTGCACGCCGACTGGTGGCAGGCCCGCATCGCCCGGCAGAAGGAGATCGACGCGTCCATCGCCGCCAAGGCCGAGTTCGAATACCTCTACGACAAGCCCTACGAGGATAAGAAGAAGGTCCGCGTGGCCGGCCCGTTCACCGTCGAGAGCCTCTGCCCCCACCGCGTGCTGGGCGTCGACGAGAACGATGAGCTGATCGACCACGGTCGCCGAAGATGCACAGCTGGGTACGGCGCCAAGCAGGACTTTCGCCCAGATGATCCTGGAGAACCTCAAGACCGCCGGCGTGCAGCAGGCGCACAAGGAAGACCGCATCACCTTCACCGCGCTCACGCCCTGGCCCGGCGAACTGGTCTGCGCCGAAGGCCGCTACCTGGAAGGGCGAGTACGGAGAAAGCGCGCGGCGATCTTCATCGGTCCGGAGTTCGGCACCGTGTCAGCGCGCCGATCTCGTCGCCGCCGCGCGCGAGGCCGGCGACGCCGGCTTCGACGTGCTGATCGCCTGCGCCTTCAACTACGAGGCGCACTCCACCGAGTTCAGCAAGCTCGGCCGCATCCCGGTGCTCAAGGCGCGCATGAACGCCGACCTCCACATGGCCGACGATCTCAAGAACACCGGCAAGGGCAACCTCTTCGTCATCTTCGGCGAGCCGGACATCGACATCCTGCCCGCGAGCAAGGACGGCAGATGCGCGTCAAGGTCAACGGCGTCGATGTCTTCCATCCCAACACCGGCGAAGTCGCAGCGACGGCGCCGACGGCATCGCCTGCTGG
>CAVUEC010000012.1:72500-344616 GCA_963740415.1 Candidatus Eiseniibacteriota bacterium | reverse complement strand
ATCACCGGACCGCTTATTTTCTTGGCTGTACGGCTGAGAGGTTACCGGATCAGGGATCTGGAGCGGATCCGTAGTGAGGTCGGCCGCCTGCATAGGGAGCACGAGGGGCCTTGGATCATATGCCCGAACCACTTGACCATGATCGATTCGGTCCTGATCAGCATAGGGATGGCGTCGCTGTCTGCTCACATACTGCGGTTTAAACGGGTTCCCTCAGAATCTTCCGGAGAGGGACAATTTCCAGCGGAATCTCTTTCTTGCGGTGCTTTGCTATCTGGCCAAATGCCTGCCCGTCAACCGGGGGGGCAGCCGCGAAGAGCTCCAACGGCTCTTTGACAAATGCCGCCACGTTCTGGGTTGGCGGCAAAGCCTGATGATCTTTCCGGAGGGGGGACGGTCACGGACGGGTCGGGTGGACAAAGAGGGCTTTTCCTACGGTGTAGGACGCTTCCTCGATGAGTGTTCCGGCTGCAAGATCCTGCTCGTCTACCTTCGGGGCGACGATCAGGAGGAGTTCGGGACGATTCCCGCGCTTCGGCGAGCGCTTTACCATGAACGTGGAGGTCTTCGATCCCGGCAAAATGGACGGTGGAGGACTCCGGCTCCAACGGGAGTATGCAAGGCGGATCATCGAGCGCCTGGCCGGGATGGAGGAGGAATACTTTGCCTCCCGTCGGTAACGACATCGTCGATCTGAAAGAGCCCGAATAATTGCGGAAAAAGCAGGGATGACCGTTTTCTCGGCCGTGTCTTCACCCCGGAAGAACGGGACCGGATCGTCGCGGCGGCATGCCCCGATAAGCTCCTCTGGGCGCTCTGGGCGGCGAAGGAGGCGGCCTACAAGGCCGTCAGTCGTGACGACCCGTCGATCTGTTCGATTCCCCGGCGTTACTTTGTAATCCTTGACGATCAAGTCCTAGAGCATACATTCAGCGACGTTGAGGTTGTCACCGGCAGGATTGATCTTGACGGCCAAGATTCAGTCAGGTCAATCGATGCCGTAGAAGGATCGGAGGGCCGCCTCACCGGACGGGTGATTACCCCCAGGGGCGCGGCGCTGCTTTGGATCATGGTGACGGATGAGTATGTCCACGCCCTGGCGGTCGCAGGGAATGGCGATTTCGCCACGCTGGTTCATCGTGTGGACCGTATCGATGTCGAAAAAGAGACCGGGGGAGCGTCGGCCTTTGTCCGCAGACAGCTCCTTATCGAGATCGCGCTTCGTCTGAAATGTCCCATCGATGATCTCGTCATACGAAAAGAGCCGCTGGATCGCGGCGCCCCCAGTGTGTTCCTAAGGGGCAGGCCGCTCGCCGCGGAAATCAGCCTCAGCCACGACGGCGGCTTCACCGCCTTTGCCCTTCGATTGCCTCATTGAATCGTTGATCCCCCTGCACAAATGATATGATCAATGGGCCTCATTTGTGCTATACTCCCGCTATCACAATCGCCGGCAAGACCGGTTTTCTCTTTTCTTTTCAAGGAGGCAGATCATGAAAGTCGTCGCATTCAACGGCAGCGCCCGCGCGAAGGGCAACACCGCCATCCTGCTGAACGTCGTTCTCGCGGAACTCAGACAACGAAGGCATCGAGACGGAACTCGTCTCTCTGGCGGGGGAGACGATTCCCGGCTGCCGGGCCTGCTATCAAGTGTTTCGAGAAGGCCGACGGTCACTGTGTGGTGAGAGGCGACATCATCAACGACTGCATCGACAAGATGCATGCGGCCGACGGCATTCTCCTCGGATCTCCGACCTATTTCTCCGACGTGACCGCCGGGATGAAGGCGCTGATCGAGCGTTCGGGGATGACCTACGCCGCGCGAACCCGGAAATGCTGAGGAGGAAGGTCGGCGCGGGGGTCGTGGCCGTGAGAAGGGCCGGCGCCATGCATGCCTTCACCTCTCTCAACCTCTTCTTTCTGATCGGCCAGATGATCGTTGTCGGATCGAGCTACTGGAACATCGGCATCGGCCGGGAACCGGGCGCCGTGGAGAAGGATGAGGAGGGAATCAAGACGATGAAGACCCTGGGTCAAAACATGGCCTGGCTCCTCAAACGCCTGCAGGCCTGACCGGGAGCCCAAGCCCAAGCCCAAGCCAATCGCCTCACCCCTCTTGTCGGGACGAATCACGTTTCCAAAAGTTCCGAATGATCCATCGCGTCAGGCGAGGTTCACCGCTTTAACCGTTTCCGAACGGTCCGTCGCAGTGGCCGGGGCAGGGGAGAAAGCGGCGATCCGACCGTAGAGCTCCGGAGTCATCCGGATCTCGGCGGCCTTAAGGGCGTCTTCGATCTGGGCGACACTTCTTGCCCCTAAGATCGGCGCCGTCACGGCCGGGTGATTGGCGACCCAGGCGATGGCGAGTGAGGCGGGTGTGAAGCCTTCCATCCGGGCGAAGGCGGCGAAACGTCGTGCGGTTTCATGCATCCAGGTCTCTCCGTAACGGCTCCCGTACGTCTTGTTGGTGTTCAGACGTGCCGCATCCGGCGGTTCCGGCTGTTCGTATTTTCCCGTCAGCAGGCCGCCCCCGAGAGGGTTGTAGACGATCACACCGAGCCGCTCCGAGAGGGCCATCGGCAGGATCTCGACCTCCGCCTGCCGCTTTACCAGATTGTACATCGGCTGGAGACACTTGAAGGCGCTAAGGCCTTCCTTCGCGGAAATTCCGAGCGCTTTCATCACCTGCCAGGCCGCGAAGTTACTCGCCCCGGTGTAGAGGATCTTCCCCTGGGTGACGAGATCATCCAGAGCGCGGAGGGTCTCTTCCAGCGGGGTGAGATCATCGAACCGGTGCAGGATATACAGATCGATCCGGTCGGTCTTCAGGCGTTTGAGACTGGCCTCTACGGCCGTCAGGATATGTCGGCGGGAGGAGCCCCGCGCGTTGATCTCCTCTCCGGTCTTGCCTGCGACCTTGGTCGTGAGGATCACCTCATCGCGGCAGTCGGCGATGAGCCCGCCCAGGATTCTTTCCGCCTCCCCCTGGCTATAGACATTGGCGCAGTCGAAAAGATTGACGCCCGCATCACGGCAGCGCCCGAAGATGGCCGCGGCCTCCGTCCGGTCCGCCTCCCGTCCGAATGTCATCGTCCCCAGACAAAGTGCGGAAACCCGCACCCCCGTATCACCCAACAAGCGGTATTCCATCGATCCCATCTCCTTTCCGAAACATTGAAATCATAACGTAATAAGGGGGGATATCGCTCTTCTCCCCCCATTCCCCGCCGAGAGATCCTGTTTATGGCTTCTTCTCCATAAGCCCGTAGAGAAGGGCGATCTCCTCAGCCCACCGTTCGCGCTCCGGGGTCTCCAGGATGAGCGGGATTCCCTCGAAGCGGGTGTCGTTCATGATGAGGCGGAAGGCTTCCAACCCGATTTTCCCTTTACCGATGGGTGCATGACGGTCCACACGGCTTCCCAGATCCGCCTTGGAATCGTTCAGGTGGACCCCTCTGAGGTAACTGAAAGCCCACGATCCGGTCGAATTCCTCCAGCGTGGCGGCAAAAGTCTCGGGCGTCCGGAAGTCATAACCGGCGGCGAAGGCGTGGGCGGTGTCGAGGCAGACCCCCACCCGGTTCTTTCCATGGACCTGCGAGAGGATCCGGGCGATCTGCTCGAAACGGAAACCGAGGTTGCTCCCCTGGCCCGCCGTGTTCTCGATGACGGCGGTTACCCCTTTGGTTTCGGCGAGGGCGATGTCGATCGATTCGGCGATCCGGTCCAGGCAGTCATTCTCCGAGGAGATCCGGAGGTGACTCCCCGGGTGGAAGTTGAGAAGGGTGATGCCGAGCGCCTCACAGCGGCGCATCTCCGCGATGAAGGCCGTCCGGGATTTCAAGAGGGCTTCCCTCTCCGGATGGCCGAGGTTGATCAGGTAGCTGTCGTGGGCGAGGATCTGGGCGGGAGTATACTCCGATTTCCGGCAGTTATCCCGGAAGTCCCTGATCTCGTCCGCCGACAGAGGTTTAGCCGTCCACTGCCGCTGGTTGCGCGTGAAGAGCGCAAATGCCCGTGCACCGATCGTCTCGGCGTTTCCGGGCGCTTTGTCGACGCCGCCCGCCGTGCTCACATGGGCGCCTACGAATTTCATCGGCTGCTCCTTCCTCCTGCTGACGGATTTGTCCGGAAGATTACACGATTTCCGGGAAAAATCCACTGGAAGGGTGGGGTGTGTGCAAAGATTTCTTTGCATAACATCCATGACTCTCTGTATAATGACACGGGCTGGAGTTGTTGCTTTCGGCGCCTTGTTGAAAAGGGGGAATCGACGCGGTGCCGTTCGGCAGGAGAGAAACAAAAATTTAATGAGGAGGTAAATAAAGCATGGCAAAATATTCAAAGGATCGATGACGGAGAAGAATCTGCTGGCCGCCTTTGCCGGGGAATCCCAGGCGCGCAACCGGTACACCTATTTTGCAAGCGCGGCCCGGAAGGAGGGGTACGAACAGATCGCAAATATCTTTATCGAGACGGCGGAAAACGAGAAAGAGCATGCCAAGGTGTTCTTCAAGCATCTCCAGGGGGGCGAAGTGGTGATCACCGCCGGTTATCCCGCCGGCGTGATCGGAAAGACAAAAGAGAATCTCGAGGCCGCGGCGGCCGGTGAGAAAATGGAATGGACAACCCTCTACGCCGACTTTGCCAAGACGGCCAAAAAAGAGGGATTCGCCGATGCGGCCCGGTCCTTCGAACAGATTGCCAAAGTGGAGAAGTTTCATGAGTCCCGGTATCGGAAACTGATCGAGAACGTCACGAAGAAAGAGGTCTTCAAGAAGGCTAAGGCGGTGAAGTGGCACTGCCTCAACTGCGGCTACATCTTTGAAGGCGCCAAACCTCCGAAGCTCTGCCCGGCCTGTCAGCATCCCCAGTCCTACTACGAGGTCCTGGCCGAGAATTATTAGCAAGCCTTGGGGTCAGGCCGCATATAATGGCCCTCCGCGGCCTGACCCTTTTTTATCTAGCCTTCGGTCCCAGAGCTTGCGGAAGGAATCGTCTGGGAATCCTGGTCCGCCGTTTCTTTCTCTATGAACCGCATCTTCCGGCCAACCCGCCTCATCCACAGAAGGATCAGCCTGGTATTTTTCTTTTACCTCGGACGTCTCGTTTCCGGCTCATCAGCAGGAACGGAGGGATGCCTCCCGTTCCCATCCGAGATCCGTTCCCATCGTTCAATCCCTCCCTCGATGATCGTCAGCAGGGGATGGGGCTCCGGTTCACTGGCGGTCATCAGTGCCTTGTAGGCAAAGGGATCACGGGCGAGGAGCTTCTTCAAAAGGTGCACCCGCTCGTATTGGATCTGTCCGCGTGTCACGGGAACAGGGCATTTTGTGCCTTGCCGGCCGATCTTCATTGCGTTGAACCGGTAACCGCGTCCCGATGCCTCTCGGCAGACCTCCTCCAGGTAGGCGGCGATCGCCCCTTCGGGATCCGGGTGGTTCCGGAAACGGACCAACTGAGGGTGCCGGAGGTAACCCCGGGTCTCCCCCCGCAGAACGGCTTGAGCCAGCAGCGCCTCCCGCCAGAGGGCGACAAGCCCCGCCCGATCCAGGTATCGCGGATGCAAACTCCAGAGACGCATTACCGGATGACGACCTCCCTGCCTTTCAAGATTTCTCCCAATTCGACATGATCCATGATCCGTTTTGAGCAAAGAGATATGCGCCATACTTGCCAGTAACGGCTTCCGTGAAGTGGGGAGACGAAGCAGCCATATCGTGATGCAAAAGAAGGATCATCCGCTCGACGTGTACTTTCATGATTAAGAACGAGATATACATCCGCTAGAAAGAAACCTCACTTACACCTACAACTGAAGGATTTTGAAACGTCATTGAATATGCGAAATTACGGTTCGAAATGTACAAAAAAGGCAGGGGAATCTGCCCCCGCCTTTCGCTTTACTTCAATACCCGAAGTATTCTAATTCAGTTTTCTCCTCACACCTGCCAACCCCATCAAACCAAAGCCGAGGAGAAGCATTGTGGCGGGTTCGGGGACCGGCACGCTCGATGGTATTTCGTCAACCGTAAGACTAAAGTTCCAATAACTACCGCTACTCAAACCATATGTAGGGTCTGTATTTACACTTATACTCGCATCAGCTATAAGTCGGTATTGATGGCCTGCCATCAAATTTCCGCTTCCGCCATCAAGAAAATCGTTCGTTGTCGTATCCTTAAAAGTAACAGTGCCACCGTCACCGCCACCCTCGAAATTGTATGAAGCGCCAGTGAGTGGTGTAAACAGCAGATCGAAGCGCGAATTGATATTAACAAATATGTTGGTGGTACTTTGCAACCATACGTTGAGCCCCCCAACACCGCCCGCCGTCATCGTCGTCGAATTGTATTCGACGCTTGAATTCTGATACCCTTTCGCTCCATAACTACTCCGGCCTCGACTGTCGTTATAAACACCGTCAAACCCCCAAACTGGATCCCAAGATAAGCCTTCATTAAAAATACCAGTTGCAGAGCTTCCGGTAGTTGTTTGAAATAAGGTGATATGACGATCCAGAGAATCGATTGTTATCGCTTGAGCATTGCTTACCACAAACAACAGACAGATCGTTACAAAAGAAACAACTGATGCAATCTTTTTCATTCTTTTTTACCCCCTCAATAGTAATTGATTGATAAGATCTTCCTTTTTACGTTCTAAACTTCCTCCTTACCCTGCCAACCCAATCAGGCCAAGGCCAAGGAGCAGCATTGTAGTGGGTTCGGGGACCGCAGTACACTTGCAGTAAAAGTGCCATTTCTATAACTATTTGATATAAGATTTATTGTTAATGTCAGACGCTTATCGGGGAATCTAAAAACGTAAAGATATCCGACACGAATAATGGTTTTTGCCATCATTATTTCACTAAATCATCAGTAATCGCAGTGTATTATGCCTATACTCGAATCATGATCTGGCTCAGGATGTGCTCCGCGGCGCGCCCCTGATGGGTGGGAATGATGTGCTCGTACCCGTAGGTCTCCCGGAACGTCCTCACGAATTGGAGATAGGCGTCGCTGGTCGCCGGCGTCGCGCGGGCAGCATCGTAGGCCGCCCACTGGTCGATGCTCATGGCCGATGTGCCGGAATCGGTGAGCAGGTCGATCGATACATCCGCCGACCGCAGAAGGAACGTGTTGTAGCCGGCCTCCCGGATCGCCCGGTCGCGCTGCTCGCGCGAGGTCTCCGGGATCCGCTCCAGGGTGTGGACCACGAACGGATAGCAGTCGAAGTCGTACGGCTCGAGGTCGGCGAAGACGGACCGGAATCGGAGCTGGTCGTTCCAACGCTCTCCCGATTGAAGCTCCAGCGGCGCCACTCGGTCGCGCTGCCTGTGAAGACTCGCGATCGCCTCAACGACCTGCCCGAGTTGCCACGTGGTCATCGCGAGACGCGGAATCTGGATCGGAAGGTAGCGGCTCCCCACCAGACCCGGCACAACGGCGCGGGCCCCGGAGGCCAGATAGAAAGCGCTCGCCAGGGCGTGAGCCGCGTGCTGAGGGATATGCGGCAGGAATTGATCCGCGTCGAGGTAGGCGCCGTCGCAACCCCGCTCCAAGGGGATACCGCGCGCCCTCAGCCCCTTCGTGAACTGCTCGGTGACGTGCATCACCCACTGGACTTCCGCCTCGTCGCACATCTCCTCGATGCCGCGGGCCAGAACCTCCATCGTTCGCCCGGACATGCCCCCGTAGGTATGGAGCCCCTCGTAGAGGACCACGTCGTTGATGAACTTCTCGTGATCCGCCGGGTTATCGGTCGAAAGGATCCCGCCGGTCGTGGACTTCGGGTCCTGGGCGCCGTCGAGAGCGAGAACGTGAGCGGTCTTGACGATTTGCTTCACGATGTCGGCGATCGAGCGATCCGACTTCCCGGGCTCGTGGCGCTGGATGTACCACGCGTTCTCGATCACGCGGGACCCGTCGAGCACCAGTCGGATGCCCCGGCGATCGGCGGCCGCGCGGACCGCCTGGAGATTCTCGAGGCTCACGGGGTGCATGCCGTCCGCGAACGCCTGGAGCCAGAGGACCGAGACCGGGTCCTCGGTGAGGACGGACTCCAGCCGGTCCAGGTCCACGTTTCCGGTGAAGACCGGATCGCGGCCGGTTCGCACCGTCTGCACGGGAATAGCGCGTGGGGTTAGCGTGTCGCCGAGCCCGCTGGCGTTGCTCGCCACTCCGGTGCCCGGCTTCACGAGCGTCGAGACGACGAGCTTGATGCATCCGAGCAGGTTGTGGGTCGGGCAGACGTAGGTGTGCCCCAGCTGGTCGCGCACAGCCCGGCTGAGGTTTTCAAAATTCCTCGATCCCGCGTAGGCCTCGTCTCCGACGAGCTGGCCGGCGATCTGCTCCTGGCTCATCGCGCTCGTTCCGTGGGAGCACATGTCGAAATTGACCTGCGACGGCGTCAGGTTGAACACGTTGAAGTGCGCATCCACGAGATTGCGCTTCCGCTCCTCGAGCGTTGGGAACGAGACGAGGCGAACGGTCTTGATCTTGTGCGGCTCGTGGTGAGGAACGGGGATGGGCATGTTCTAAACGGGCGTCGCCACCGCGCCGGCGGGGCGGAACTTCGCGGTGAAGTGGCGGAGATAGGGTGGGCGGGACGTCATCTCGACCCCGCGGAGCGAGGCGGCGCGCTGCGCAATTTCCGCTGCAATCTCCAGAATCCGGTCAACGTGACTCTGAGTATAGACGCGCCGGGGGAGGGCGAGGCGGACCAACTCCAGGCGGGCCGGCGTGAATCTTCCGTCCTTCTCAAAGGTTCCGAACATGACGCTCCCGATCTCGCAGGATCGGATGCCCCCGGCCAGGTAGAGCTCGCACGCGAGCGCCTGTCCGGGAAACCGCTCCGGCGGAATGTGCGGAAGGAACCGCTTCGCGTCGATGAAGACCGCGTGCCCACCCGGTGGCTGAACGACCGGGATGCCCAGACGGGTCAGCCCCTCCGCGAGATACCGCACGGAAGCCTGCCGGTACTCGAGGTAGGACTCATCCAGTGCCTCTTCGAGCCCAATGGCGAGCGCGGCCAGGTCACGCGCGGCGCAGCCCCCGTACGTTGGAAATCCCTCGGTCAGGATCAAGAGGTTGCGCGCTTCGGAGGCGAGGAGGTCGTCGTTCAGCGCCAGGAAGCCGCCCATGTTGACGAGGCCATCCTTCTTGCCGCTCACAATGCAGCCGTCGGCGAGACGGAATACCTCACGCGCGATGTCGGCGGCCCGTCGCCCGCCCTGCCCCGGCTCGCGCTTCTTGATGAAGTAGGCGTTCTCCGCGAATCGGCAAGCGTCCAGGATGAACGGCAGGCCATGCTTGTGCAACACCGCGGCGCAGCTCTTGATGTTTTCCAGGCTCGCCGGCTGCCCGCCGCCCGTGTTGTTGGTGATCGTCAGCATGCCGAACGGGATGCGCGCCTTCTCCCGCCGGCACAGGTCATCGAGCCGGTCGAGGTCGATATTTCCCTTGAACGGGAACGGTCGACGCGGTGTCGCCCGCCTCGGCGATCACGAGGTCGAGCGCTTCCCCCTTGTCGTATTCGATGTTGGCGCGGGTGGTGTCGAAGTGGCTGTTGCTCGGCACGAGCGATCCGCTCCGGACGGTGATCTGGAACAGAATCCGCTCGGCGGCGCGTCCTTGGTGTGTGGGGATGATGTGGCGGTACCCGGTCAGGTCTCGAACCACACGCTCGAAATCGTGAAAGGAGCGCGACCCCGCATAGGACTCATCGGCGGTCATCATGGCGCCCCACTGGGCCGCGCTCATGGCGGCCGTGCCGGAGTCGGTCAGAAGG
Source organism: Candidatus Eiseniibacteriota bacterium (assembly GCA_963740415.1). Taxonomy (GTDB): domain Bacteria; phylum Eisenbacteria; class RBG-16-71-46; order SZUA-252; family SZUA-252; genus WS-9. The sequence continues at coordinate 334,823 of CAVUEC010000012.1, read as the reverse complement.
TCGAATGTCACCCTCTCGGCCGGGAGGGAGAACAGGTTGTAGTCGGCATCCCGGAGCCAGTCTTCGCGTTCCGACCGGTGGGTGAGCGCGATCGGCTCGACGACTTTGATCTTGAAGGGCTCGAAGATAACCGGCATCGCATTGCCTCCCTGGGGACTACCAAGTCAGGACGCTAACAGGCCCGGGAGACCACCGGCAGAGGTCCGAAGGTACCGTCGCTATTGGGTCTAATGGCATCCAGTTACGGCCCCTTCTTCCAGGGCCGTTCACAAGATCGTCGAATCCCGCCAACCCTACACCCTCGACGCGTGTATTAATGAGTAAATGGACCGACACGCTCACAAGGCTCTTCCCTGGTTCGCCGCTTTGGCGGTGGCCGCCGTGCTTGCGGCCGCGGGCATGTTCCCGGGGCCGGCGGCCGGCATCGTCGCCGTGCCTATCCCTGCCACCGCCGACGATTCCGGCTGGCCGCGCTCGCTCGACACGTCGAGCGGCTCCTTCACCATCTACCAACCGCAGCCCGATGAGTTGAACGGCGACGTCCTGACCGGCCGGGCTGCGTTTTCGCTCCTGAAGAGCGGCGAGACCTACCCGGTCTTCGGAGTGCTCTGGTTCACCGAGCAGATCGAGGTCGACCGCGACAGCAGCACCGTGACGGCCCGCAATTTCGACGTCACCAAGGTTCGCCTGCCGGGAATCACCCCGACTCAGGCGAGCCAGTACGAAAAGCTGGTGGAGGCCGAGGCGACGAGCTGGGATCTGTCCGGCTCGCTGGAAGAACTCCAGGCCGGGCTCGCGGCCGCGGCGAAGGAGCGTGAGAGCACCTACGGCCTCGATAACGCTCCGCCCAAGATCATCTTTCACGACCATCGCGCGATCCTTGTCGTATACGACGGCGCCCCCGTGTTGGAACCCATCGAGGGATCCACGCTTCAATACGTCGCCAACACGCCGTATGCGGTGATTTTCGATCCGAAGGGCCGGACGTACTACCTGAGCGGCGTTAACCTCTGGTATCAGGCGGCCGACCCACTGGGCCCTTGGAACGACATCGCGGACCCTCCGCCCGCGGTTCGAGACGTCGTGCCGCCGGACACCTCGGCCTCAGCTCAGATCGTGGGTCCCCGCCCGGATGTGTTGGCCGCAACGGAGCCGACCGAGCTGATCGCCACCGACGGGCCCGCGCAGTACGCCCCGCTCGTCGAAGACGAGCTGCTCTACCTGGTCAACACCGAGAGCGACGTGATTCGAGACGTTCGAACGCAACTCCTCTACGTGTTGATCTCGGGCCGGTGGTTCCGGGCTCCCTCGCAGGATGGGCCGTGGACGTTCGTGCGCGGGGATAACCTCCCCGCGAGCTTCAAGCGCATCTCCCCCGACTCACCCAAGGGAAACGTCCTGGCGAGCGTCGCGGGCACGGATCAGGCCGAGGACGCGATCGCCGACGCGGAGATCCCTCAGACGAGCGCGATCCGGCGAGATGATTCGAGCTTCCGGGTCATGTACGACGGTGATCCGCAGTTCGCGCCGATCGACGGCACCGATCTACAGTACGCCATGAACAGCGACGCCGAGGTCATCCTGGCGGATGGCCGCTACTACGCGTGCGATCAAGGAGTCTGGTACGTCTCGGCTTTCCCCGACGGGCCCTGGCGCGTGAGCGAGACGCGACCCGTCGGCGTGGAAGACATTCCGCCAAGCTGCCCGGTCTACGACGTGCGCTACGTCTACATCTATGACTACACGCCGGACGTGGTCTACGTCGGGTACCTTCCCGGCTACCTCGGCTGTTACCCGTACTACGGCACGGTCTACTACGGAACCGGATATCAGTACCGCCCCTGGCGAAGCCGGCATCACTTCATCCCGCGCCGGTTCACGTGGGGCTTCCAGGCGCGCTACAACCCGTGGCTGAGCCGGTGGAGCTTTGGGTTCAGCTACAGCTCCGCGTTTCTCCGCGGCCACGCGCGCAACCGGCAGACCGTCGATCAGCGCCGCACTCAATCGAATTGGTTTGGGCCCGGAGGCTATCGGCGTCCGCTCATCGGCAAGGATCTGGCGCTGATGAGGACGCGCACGCGCACCCGCGTCCAGTCCCCCGCGCCGGACCGTCCGCCGGCGAACGTCTACAACCGCCCGGAGAATATCGCGCGCGTGGACCGGAGCGTCGTTCGGATTCCGGTGACCTCGATCGCGCATCCGATCGCGCGGCCCGCTCCGGTGCCCAATAACGTATTTGCGGGCAAGGACGGCAAGGTGTACCGGCGCGACGACAAGGGATCGTGGCAGGTGCGGGAGAAAGAGGCCTGGAAGCCGACGAAGCTTCCGAGCCCGCCCCCGGACCCTCCGTCGTCGAAGTCTCGAGGACCCGCGGAGCGGCCCGCGCCGAGGCCCGCGCAGCCCGACGTCCGCGTGAATCCAGACGTGCGTCCCAGGTCCGAGCCGCCACCGGCCGGGCGCCCGGCGCCACCTCAGTTCAATCCGCCGCGTGACAACCCGCCGGGAAACAATCCGCCGCGCTCGGTTCGGCCAACACCGCCGCCTCCTAGCCGCACCCCCGGCGACCTGGAGCGCGAATTCCGCGCCCGCGAGCGCTCGAGCCCGGAGAAGAAGCCCGATCCTCCCCCGGCCCCCCCTCCATCGCAACAACGCCCGAATCCGCCGAGCATGAAGCCGCCGGATCAACCGAAACCGCCGGATCAGCAGAAACCGCCGGACCAGCAGAGACCGCCGGGCCAGCCGAAGGCGTCGGATCAACCGAAGACGTCGGGCCAGCCCAAGCCGCCCGATCAGCCTTCCGGGTGGAAGCGCTAGAGGTCACCTTGCCCTTGCCGCCGGCGGGTTCCGATGCGAAAGAACTTCAAGACCAGGGCCGCCAGTCCGCCGGCTGATACGGAGCCGGCGACCGCGACGGTTGCGGCCGTCGCCGCGTTCGCGATGCATGCAGGACACATCGGTTCCTCCCCCTACGCTCCATACCGGTCGTGAAACCGCACCCAGTCCATGCCCTTCTCCTCGTTGCGCCCCTTGGGCGTGATGTCCAGGAGGTTGTAGGCGCCGAGAAAGATGTCGAGGCCGCGGGAATAGGCGGAGTAGGTGTGGAACACGTCTCCGTTCTTGTCCTTGGCGAAGACGCTGATCCCGGGGGCTTCCTCCGAGGGAAATCGCTGCGGGACGTAGTTGTAGACGCTCGTTCCCTTCGCCATCTCTTCGGGCGCGAATGAAACGTGGTAGTCGTAGTTGAAGCTGTTCCCGTGGGAAGAGACCCACTGGAAGCCCCAACCCATCCGCTTCTGAAACGCCTGGATCTTTGCCAGCGGCGCACGCGACACCGCCGCCACCATCACATCGTGATTCACGAGGTGAACCCGCGCCGCCTCGATGTGATCCGACACGAAGGAACAGCTCTTGCACCCTTCCTTCCAGTCCGGACCGAACATGAAGTGATAGACGATCAGCTGATTCCGTCCCTCAAACAGGTCGCCCAGCGACACCTTGCCGTTGGGACCTTCGAACTCGTAGTTCCTTTCAATCTTCACCCACGGCAACTCCCGCCGCTGCCGGCTCAGCTCGTCGCGCAGCCGGGTGAACTCCTTTTCCTTGGCCAGGTGTGACTTCCGCGCGCCCAGCCACTCTTCCCTCGATACGACTCGAGGACCCGCTTCCATGGTCTTCATGTGAGATCTCCTCCTGAATGATGGATGTCAAACGCGCGCGGCCTTCTCGGCTGCGATGCGGACGCGCTCGTGCGAATAGGCCCAACCCTTGGAGACGCCACCCGGATGGTCTTCCGGAAACAGTCCAATCGCGGTATGGCGGAACGCGATGAGGGTGACCCCGTTCTCGTGGGTCAGGCGGTACTGCAAGTTCGAATTCGAGGCGTAAGAGATCATGAGAGGCCCGGTGATCTCGAGCAGCATGGGGCGCTTGATCGCCATCACATGCCCCCAGAGATGCCCGTTGTCCTGGCCCAGGTCGCGGTACCAGCGGCCGCCCGGCCTTGCCTCGAGCTTCATGGGCAAGGGTCGATCGTCGGCCACTTGATGAAGCGGGCCCAATTCCTCGAGAAGCGCCGCGAAGGTCACGTCGAGAGGTGCCTTCACCCGAATCTCTTCGTTGATGGTCAGGGTTTGAACGGTCAACGTTTCAACAGGCGATACCATTGCGTTCCTCCTTTGAGTGGTCGCGTTACGTCTACTTCCCCGCAGATGCCGCCGATTCCGCGCGGTCCTTGATCCGGCTCAGCTGCCGGCGCCAATAGCGTTCAAATGTCTCAGCCCACGCGTGCACCGGCTTGATCGCCCCGGCGTTCGTGCGATAGAGGATCCGCCGGCCGTCGCGCCGCGCGTGGACCAGGTCGACTTCTCGAAGCACGCGGAGATGCTTGGAGACCGAGGGCTGGGACAATCGCAGCGCCGCCACGACATCCCCTACCGGCCGCTCGTGACGCCCCAGAAACTCGAGGATGGCCCGGCGCTGGGGCTCGGCGATGGCGTTGAATACATCCGAACTGGTTGAGGCTCGTGACATGGGATGAATTATATACCCATATCGGAATATGTCAAGTGAAGAAAATGCCCCTAGCGGGCCGCCGTGTCTCCGCCCTCCCGCGCACGGACGATCAGGGCCAACGGGACCTTGCGCAGGCCTGGCCACTCGAGGGGTGCCTGGCGGGCGGGATCGCGAATCAGCATTTGGGCCGAGATGCCGCCGTCGAGCGCCACGGCGTCGCTGGCACCGAGCGCGCCCATGATCGCGGCCATCTCCGGCGTGGTGGGCCCCAGCGGGACCCGTCCCGCGACGTCGCCCATCCCCTCAAAACGTGTCATCGCGATCAAGAGGCGGCCATCCGGGGTTTCGCCCAGGGCGAGCCGCGAGTCGCGATGGGTGGGATTGACACCCGCACCGCCGGGCCGGATCGCTTGCGGCACGACGCCGTCGCCGGCGAGGAGCGTAGGATAGGACTGAAATCCCGTGACGACGCCGGAGACATCGCTCAGCGAATCTCCGTGGGACCACCGCACGTTCCCGGCCCCGTCGATGGCGATTGTGCTGGCGAGCGGGCCCCTCCCGGGCGGAAGGAGTTGCCGTCCCTCTGCCATGACCCATCCCCACGGCATCGTGTTCACGAACTGGCCGGCGTTCACGGCGAGGATGGCGTCCTTGGGGGCCCGGTCGATCGACCAGACGGGGAACCGCTCCGCACGCGTGAGATCGAGGACGAGGGACATGTCGACGCGGCGGGGATCGAGGCGCGCCACAATCACCTGCGCGTGCCACGCATTGGCGCCGAACTCGATGTGGAAGGTTCCCCACTCCACGCCGGGCGCGGCGCTCTCCCACGAAAACGAACGAATCAGAGCGGAATCAGGGCCATTCCAACGGGCCGGCGCGCGATCGGCGCGCCAGAACGGACGCCACGAGTCACCGATCCGGACGGACAGCGTGAGGGGCGATGGCTTCCGGCCTCCGGACCCGCACCCCGCGCCCGCGGCCACCATCATCGCCGCGGCGATCGCCGCAGCGACGCGCATCAGAAGCAGCCGTTCTTCTGCGCAGCGCTGAGCTTGTCCGCGTTCTTTTCCAAGGCGTCGAGCTCGGTGTCGCTGAATCCTTTGGGCTCGGGCCCACCCGGCTTCCAACCGATGAAGCCCATCAGCCGCTCGCGAGCCGTGGCCCACTGCTCCGGGGTCATCCCACTCGCCTTGGACCCTTCCTTGGCGGCCTTCTCATCGGCGTCACGGACTTCCTTGTTCAGCGCCTCGATTTGCTTATCGTAGGCAGCGAGTTGGTCTTCCGCAGCCGAATGGGGCGGGATCGGCCCGCACTTCTTCTTCACCGCCAGCGTATCGTCGTGGGTCGGCGCTCCCCACTTCATCATGGCCGCCCCCGCTTTTTGAGCCGCGACGGTATCCCCCTTCGCCTGCGCCATCGCCTGTTCCTGAATGAGCTTGGAGAACTCCTGCATGGAGGAGGGATCGCTCACCGCCTTGGCGGAAAGCTCCGATCGCCGTTGCTCGAGGTACCTCTGGTATTCGTCGTGATAACAGACGTCGATGTCACCCCGCTTTCTCTGTAGTTCGCGGACCTTCTCTCCCTCCTTCTCGTCCAGCTTGCCCTTGTCATCCTGAACCTTGTTCAGCTTGTCCACGATGACTTGCCGCGCGGCGGCGGATTGAGCGGCCTTCTGGCATGCGGCCAACATGGCTTGAATCCGCGCCTCGGTCAGCTCGAGCGTGTACTCGTCGAACACGGGCGGCTCGTCGTTCGCCTGGGGGGTTGCCTTCTTCTCCGCCGGCTTTGTGACCGCGTCCTTGGCCTTCTTGAGTGGGTTGATTCCCGCCAGCGCCGGCAGGGTCAGTGCGAAACAGGCTAGGGCCGCCGCGACGAGCGCCCGCGACAGAACTGCGGGCCGAACCAAGGGCAAGGCATGCCGGGTCATGAGCGATTCCTCCAGCGTGAATGGGTTACGGTTCGACTCGCGATCAGGATTCGTGCGGGTAATGCGCGTCCATGTCGCCCGCGCGGATGGCGGCCTTCAAGTGGTTCTCCGCGGGCGGAATCGGGCAATTGTAGTGCGGCGAGAACGCGCAGGCCGGATTGTAGCAGCGGTTGAAATCGAGGACGTAGAGACCGTCGGGTCGCGGCTCCGCATCCAGGTAACGCCCCACCGTGTAGCTCTCCTTGCCTGTGGTCGCGTCGGTGAAGAAGATGCTGAAGTCCTTCTCCCCCACGCCGGGCTCGAGCAAACGCGTCGCCTCGAGACGGCAGCGCGTCCCCTGAATCTTGAAATCGAACCAGCCGACCCGAATAGCCCGACGCTGGTTGCCGCGCGTGGAGAGGATGATGGTGGTGTCGGGGTTGGGATTCGGGGTAAGTGGGGCGACGATGCGATACGAGAGGTCCGGCGGGAAGAACTCCATGCCTTTGTAAAGGGCGTACCGCGGACTCTTGGGATCCCACACGATGATCGCCGGGAAGCGCTGGTGCGAGAGACGAAGGGTGAACCGCCCCAACTTGATCTGGGTTCCCGGGAGCGTGGCGCCGCTCATCACCGAGTCCTTCACGGAGAAGCGGGCGCCTCTGTCGATCGTCTCGACGTGGAACGAGTCCCCCTCCACCGTGACGCGGAGGTGGTGCGGCTTGACGCCTGGATCCTCGATCCGGACGTCGTTGTCGGGGGCGTTGCCCACCGTGAGCGACGTGCGATCCCCAAAGTCCTGGCGCAAGATCGTGGCGAGATAGGACGTCGGGGAACTCTTCAGCCATTCCTCGGTCTCGGCTCGGTCCTTCGCGTAGTACTTGAGAAGCGAATCCTGCTCCGCGGCGGTCAGGGGCGCCACCTTGATTCCCGGCCCGCTGGTGCAGCCCACGGCCAAGGCCAGCGTCGACCAGCGCGGCCGCGAGAATGGGTACGGCAATCGCGAAACGGCCGCCCAAAGGGCGGTAAGGCGCTGGGAGACCCATTCATCGCAGTTTACCACCGGGCCGCGCGGTGCAACCAGCGTTTGCTATGCTCGTCCGAATGCGAACGGCTCGCATCCTGCTCTCCCTCCTCCCTGTCCTGCTCTGCGCCTGCTCCCAAACCCATACGCGCGAAAACGCCGCCCATCGGATCACGGGGGATCAGGTTATCCCCCTGGCCACGGTGGAATTCGAAGGGCACCGCTACGTCGCCCAGGCCGACTTCGGGTTGAACCGGACCATTCCCCTCATGGTCCACGGGAACGCGAGCGTGTTTCTGACCCTGACCCACGAGGTTGCCGAGCGGATCCACGGCGGACCCATTCCCAAGGTCGCGGACTACGGATACAGCGCGAAGGGACGGGGCGCGCTACGCGTGCCCGCGATGAGCCTGGGCGGCCGCCGCTTTTCGGACCTCTCCGACGTCCCCGTGTTCGATTTCACGGAGGACAAGGGGGCTCCGGTCCAGGGCATGGTGGGCGTGGCCTTCCTGGTATCCGCCCGAGCCGCGGTCGACTTCTCGAAGGATGTTCTTGTGTTGGGAGTCCCGAAGGGTCGGGGGCCGGACCGCGGGTTGCTGGAGGCCGGCTACAAATCCGTCCCGATTCGGGTACTCGAGCACGGCCGGGTGGTCATGGAGGTGGGGTTCCCCGCTATCGGGCGCGTGTTGCCGATAACGCCGTCGACGGTCGCCAACGCCCTCACCCTCCATCGGCCGATCTTCGAGGGAAAGGTTTCGATGACCAAGGCGGCCACTCCCGATCGGAGCCCGAATCGTACGAGCCCGGACCTCTACACGAGCGATCGGGTGGAGTTCGAGCTGGCAGGGGTCCGGCTGGCGAGCCCCGCCTCCTTCGAAGACATGGCGGAATATGCGAACGTCCCCGAGGCCCAGCTCGAGACCTTCGGCATGCTCGGCTACGACTGGATGAAGGAGCACCGCGCCGTTCTCGACTACTCGAACGGCTATCTCTACTTCCGGCCCTAGGCCGGGCGAGCTACGCGGCGGGTGCGATCCGGGCGCGGCCGTCGGCGCCGGCGGCGTCGTCCTTGGGCGGATCGATGGGGAGCCGGATGACAAAGGTCGCGCCCCGGCCGGGCTCGCTCTCCACGCGGATCGTGCCGCCGTGGTCGCGGATGATCCCGAAGGAGACCGAGAGTCCCAGTCCCGTGCCCTTCCCGGCCGGCTTGGTCGTGAAGAAGGGCTCGAAGATCCGCTCCATGGTCGGCTTGGGAATTCCGGGCCCGTCGTCGCTGACGCGAATTTCCACGAAGTTGTCGGCGCCTCTGGTGGCCGCGACATTCACAACACCGCGGCCGCGCTCCTCCATGGCCTGCTCGGCGTTCATGACCAGGTTCATCAGCACCTGCTGAATCTGGTTCGCGCTCGCGTGGATCTTCGGGAGCGTCTCGGGCACGTCGATACGAAGCTCGATTCCGTGCGTGCTCATGGTGTGGCGGGTGAGGGCGACCGCGTCCGCCACGACGGCGGAGAGGGCCACGGGTTCCCGGGCCACCTTCTCGGGACGCGCGAAGCGGAGCAGATGGTCGATGATGGTCCGGCACCGCTTCGTCTCTTTCTCGATGGTTGCGAGCGCGGCCTTGTTGGGATCCTCGTTCGGCAGCGTGCGCGACGTCAGCTGGACCAGGCCGAGCACGCCGGCGAGCGGGTTCTTGATCTCGTGGGCGATCCCGGCGCCCAGCTGACCGAACGCCGCCATCTTTTCCGACTGGATGAGCTGGGCCTGGGCGTGGCGCAGAGCGTCCTCGCGCGCGCGCAGCTCCGCCGCCATCTGGTTGAACGAATCGGCAAGCTGGCCCAGCTCGTCGCGTGTGCGCACGGTGACCTGGGCGTCGAAGCGACCACGCCCGATCTCCTGTGCGGCCCGCGCGAGCGAACCGAGGGACCGGGTGAGGGCGGACGACCAGGCAATGCTGGCGACCGCGATCGCGGCCAGGAGAATGAGGGAGACGGTGACCAGCGTGGCCAAAAGCCCCTTGGAGGCGAGGTAAGCGACCGCGCTCGGCAGATACGCTCCGGCGCGGAGCCCGTGGAACTCCATCCGCGCGAAGCCGCCGGTCATGGCCTCCGTCCCTTGGCGAAACTCTTTCGCGACGACGTGCATTCCGGGGCCCAGCTCGGGAACGAAGTCGAGGACGGGAGCCTTCGCCATGACGCTCCGGTCGCTGTGGACGAGCACGCGCCCGGCGGCGTCCACCAGGAATACCTGGAACGCGCCGGCGCTGTGACCCAGTGCAAGCGCTTCGTCCACGTTGAGAACGCCCGCCACGGCAAGGGACGGCTGGCCCTTGCTGTGCGGCGCCTCGACGATCATCGTCAGGGTTGGCGCGTCGGGCCGGGCGGTGGTGTTGAGAAGGGCCTCGCCGGCCTGGCCCGATTCCATATCTCGGACGGCGCCGGCGAGTGGAATCGCGAGCGCGCTGCGCGCCAGCGGGCCACGGCCGACCCCGGCACTGTCCACGACGCACCCGACCTCGGCGCCTCCCTCGAAGAATCGAACCGCCACACATCCGTTCATCGCGGCGAAGAGCTTCCGGAGCAGCGCCGTCTTGCCGCCGGCGGACAGGTCTGGGTCGTTGAGGACTCGGGCGAGGGCGAGAAGGCGCTCGCGATGCGCCGTCAGCACCAGATCCGCGTCCTCGGCAGTGTGCACCGCCACCACCGCGGCGAGATCGGAGATGTAGGTTTTCTTGTCCTCGTGGAACATGCGCGCCATCGTGAACGCGATGACGGTGACGACCGTGGTCACCAGGACCAGCAGCGTCGCGAGGATCTTCAGCCTGAAGGGAATCAGAATCCGTTTGTCCATGTCCGCTCCGAGCCTCAGTTTTCCGAGTACACAACCTGACTGGAATAGGTGCTGTTTCCCGCGGCGTCCACCGCCTCGACCAGGACCACGTTCGCCCCGGGCGGAAGGTGGACCTTGGCGTCAAAAGATCCATCCGAGGCGACCGGCACGGCGCGCCCCATCACGTACACGTTCGCCCCCGGCCGTGCCTTCCCACGAACCTCGAGCGACGAGCCCCGAAGGCGCTTGGGAAGCGTTTCGACCGACAGCGCGATCGGACCTCCGCTTTCGTCGACCGTCAGCCGCCGGGGCGCGGAGGGCAACCCCTCAACCCCGTTCACCACGTGACTGACCCGCCACTCGTACACGCCGGGACGGAAACGGCCCCAGTTGAGGAACGAATCGTCGGTAGCCTCGTTCACAACCACAGTCTGGAAGCGAGGCCCCACGGTCGCGCGGAGCCGGTATTCCCCCGTCCCTGCCGACGATCGCCAGCGGAACGGCACGAGCGGCGGAAGGTCGAGGTACGCGAACCGCGAATCCGCCGCGGGGGTCAAGACCTCCGGCGCCTTGGGAATCGGTAGAGGCTCGCTGGGCGCCCCGTTCTCGGCGATCCGGCTGAATTGGCGGGCCCCGAGATTCACGGTCTTCCCGTTGGATTCGAGCGCAACGGATCCGGAAAGAACCGAGACCGCGGACGAGCGGTCCGGCGCCGAGGTGATCCGCACCTCGGCCGGTGCCGACCGAACGGTGGAGCGGAGCTTTGCGACCCCGTGCGGCAGAAGGACCGTCATCGGATCGGTCGCGTTCTTGTCGAGCTTCGCGGAGAGATCCCCGTGGACAAACGTGAGCGCGCGCGGCGTCGTCGCGAGGAGATCGCCCACGTCCATGCCGCCGCCCAGGATGACCAACGAGTTGCTGTCGATATGAAGCGAGCCGTGCTCGAAGTTCACCTGCGCCGCGCCGTCCGATCCGGTCTGGATTCCGTCGCCGATCCGCAGGCCCAAGCCCGACCGCGCGTTGCTCCACGCGATCGAGCCGGAGGTGCGGCTGTGAACGGGCGAATGCAGTACCGAGAGCGTCGCGACCTGGCTCGGGGGAGCGGCCGCAGGGACCTCAGAGCCGACGGAGGGCGCCACGACGGATCCCGGGGCGGTGCTCTTCGAGTGGAGCAGATCGCCCAGGTTATGCCCTGCCGGAAACGCGAGGCTGAGCAGGAGGATGAACACCGTGAAGCACGCGACGATCATGCCCACGACGATCCCGGACTCCGCCAGGAACCCCCGCAAGCCGCGTCGCGCCGGCGCGGGCGCGGGAGAGCCCGCGGATGACTCGGCCGCGCGCGCCAGGTCCGCCGGCGACGGCGCACGGCTCGCCCGGACCTCCATGCCGCCGGAGCGGCCGATGATCTCAGTATCGCGTTTGGGCTCGGACGAACCAGCCATTGGCGTCCCTCATCGACCGGTCGAATTCATCGCCGGAGATCTTGGAGAAGTTGTAGCCGACACCGAATCTCAGGTGCTGCTGCGGATCCCAGGTCAGTTCTTGGAGAAGGCCGCCCCGACGGTCTCCCACTTCCCGCTGAGCCAGCTGCTGGTACTGCACGCCGAAGCGGAACGGCCCGGCGAACGCGTAGTCCATGCGGCTCACGAAGAGCGCGCTGTGCGCGTCCGTCGGCGCGATGAGGCCGTCCCCCGCGCGCATGACGCGGGCGGCGCCCTTCAAGCCCCACTCCAGATCCGGCCAGAGACGCATCCGAACCTCGACCGCGGCGACGGAGAGGCCGTTCGTCGCCCGAAGGGAGTCGGATGGATCCAGCGGCCGGCGGTCTTGAAGATCGGTGAATCGGGCCAGAGCCTCCACGCGATCGGAACGCGGCTGCCGGTAGGCCATCCCCACGCCTCGCTCTTCATACCGGGTGGTGGCGCCGGGGCCATTCGGGAACGCCTCGCTGAGCCGGTGATCGGCGAGGAGCGAGAAGCCGCCGACCAAGCGCAGGTCGACGTGCGTCGTGATGGCGAATTGGTGGTCCAGGCTTCCGGCGTCCATCCGTCGGTACTCGCCGCGCGTGGTGAAGCCAACCGGCAGCTTTCCGCCGTAACCCAATTCAAGGGCCACCGTGGTATGCGGGAGCGAGGCGCTCGTGCCCGCGCGTCCCCCTCGCTCGCCGTAGAGGCTCCCGCGAACGCCGCTCGCCCATTGCCAGCCCTGCTCCGCGCCGATGACCGACGTCGCGCTGTACGAGCCGGCCTGGTTCAGCCATTGATACTCGCTGAACACGCGGCTCCTCGGCCCGAGCGGCGACTGCGCGCCGACCACGGTCATCGCGCGCGGGCCGGTGTTGCCGTCGAGGATCTCTTGCCGCAGATAGACGCGGCGTCCCCCAACCGCGAAGCTCGCACCGCCTCGGAACGCGCGCCCCTCGGTTCCGTCACTGGCCCGCCCTTCCAGGGATAGCCCCATGGGGAGACCCCACGTGAGACCCAGCGCGGTCTGCCCGATGTCGGTGCCGCTGAGCGATTGCTGGTGCTCGACCGTCGTGCGAAGGCTCTCGGCAAGCTGATACCAGAGGCGCACACCCGCCAGCTGCTGCGTTTGGATCGAGTCCGCGCTGCGATTCTGGTACTCGGCGGCGACGCCCATCCGGCGCGCGTCGCGGCGCCACTGGGCTCCGAAGAGGTTGGACTCGCCTTGGCCCGGGAGAGAGGTCGAGGCGAAGCGAATGTCTTGATCGTATCGGGTGCTCCAAATGCCCCACTTTCCTGAGTTGACCTGCGCGCGGGCGCCGATCTGGCGGCTCCCCAGAGGATCGTTCTCCGAATCGGACACGAAGCCGTCGTCCACTCGCTTCACAAATCCGCCCACCGTCACGCGGCCCGGAGCGCCCAGCCAATCCCCCGCGTCCACCTCCGTCGCCACCTTCCACGCGTTACCCTGCGCGGCGGATCCCGTGTCGAACGCGGCGAACGAGAATCCTCCGTCCGCGCTCCCAAAGGCGCGGCCCGCGCGCCCCTCGCTCTGGGCGTACTCGGTGCCCAGCCACGAATGGGCGCCCAGCCTGAGGCGCGCGTCCGTGCCGCGGAGCGTGTACGGGGACGCGCCGGTTTCATCTTGGATCAGAGTCCCGCCGATCTGGACCGGACCCAGCGCCTGGCTCAGCCGGCCGCCAATCGCCGCGCTTTCGGTCGGCGATGCGTTCGCCTCGTAGTCCACTTCGATCGAGACGGGATTTCCGCCCAGCTGGCCGCCGTTCAGGAGCGAGCCGTCCTCGGACGTGCTCGCGATGGGCCGGTTGAAGATGATCCGGCCTTCGATCTCCTTGACGATGTAGTCCACGCCGCGCATCTGCGGGATGCGGGCGAGAGGAAGCCCGGTGTTTCGATCGCGGACGCAGAGCGTCGCCTGGACGCTCCCCTCGATGATGTCCCGGCGGCTCAAGTAGTAGAGCGTCCCGCCGGTGGCTTCGAGGACGTCGCGGACGTGCACGTGCCCTGCCTCGGCGCCAAAGACCTTGAGCGCCGTCCCGGTTCCGTGCGAATTGGGATCTCCTGGCTTGGCCAGGAACGAAGGCTGCACCTGAACCTGGGCGCCGTAGAGAGTCCGGTGAAACGCGGCCAGCTCAACCTCATCGAGCGCGATCGGGAAATCCCCCACCGACGCGCGCACCGCGTCCGACTCCACGGCCAGGTAGAAGCGACCGCCATTCGGCGAGGTGGCGTACGTGGCCGCGCTCGCGTCGCCGAAGACCGGGTACAGCCGGTCGGGATCGAGGTTCGTGATCAGCCGCTCGGTCTCCGCCGTCCCGAGACCGCGGAATAGATTTCCCCACGTGTTCTGCTCCGAGTCGAACGCGGAGGTCACGAGCACCCGCCCGGAGATCCACCCGCGAAGTTGATACGCGATGCGGCCGTCGGTCCACGTGCCGGTTTCGCCCCGCGGGCCCGCCCCGCCGCCCACGACGCCGTCGGCGATCGCGACGAGGAACATCCGCTTCGACTTCACCTCCATGTAGCGCTCCAGGTGGCCCTGCCGGCCGGAGGGATCCACCACGTCGATCGACACCTTGCTGCGGCCTTCGGGCAACGTGATCGTGCCCGCGAAGGTTCCGTTGGAAGCCACCGGGATGGAATCGCCGTTGGCAAAGATCTTGTTCCCCACTCCGGTCTCTCCCGAAATTCCAAGGATCGGCGACGAGAGGACGGCCCCGCTCGGCGGGAGATACACCGTCATGTCCGGGATCTTCTCGATCGCGATGACGTCGCCGCCCTCATTCGTGCGATCCAGCGCGCTCACGACGACGTTTCCGACCGTCATTACGCCTGTCGGATCTTGAAGCACGACGCCGAAGGCGTTGCGACCGATGTGGAGCGGCAGGTCGGCCTCGAACGTTCCGTCGCTCGCGACCGGCAGCGCGCGACCGTCCACGCTGGCGCGCACGCCGGGATCCGTCTTCGCCTTGAAGTGGATGGTCGCCGCCCGACGCGTTCCATCCATGGGACGCAGGCTCGCGACCTCGGTCTCCGCGAGCGGCGTCGGGTTCAAGGGATCGACCTTGGCGGTCGGGGTCTCGCCGCCAAAGGGCAGCACGATCTCGCCGCTGGGCTCGAGAACTTGCAGCTTGGGAAGACGCACGACCGCGCGCGTGGTTTGCTCGCTTCGATCGGTCAGCTCCACCTCGAGCGAATCACCCCGCGCGGGCACGCGGATCGCAAACCGCCCCACCGAATCCACCGGCACATCCTGTCCGTTGACCCGCGCGACCGCTCGTCCCCGATACACGTCGCGAAGCGGTGACTTCTGGGTTTCGGTTCGATTCCCGAAGATCTCAACGCGCCGGTTCAGCTCCCGGCCTTCGGGAGTGCCGTTGGAGGCGATGGGGTGCGATTCACCGTAACCGCGGACGGCGAGCCGTTCCCTGGAAATTCGCTCATGGTCCACCAGGTACTCCGCGGCGGCTTCGGCGCGCGCTTTGGATAACTTCAGATTGCTGGGTGCGCTGCCCACGGAGTCCGTGTGCCCCTCCACGAAGACGGTGTCCCCCGCCGACCGGCGGATGTCCCGGGCGACGGTGGACAGCGCGTCCATGGCGCGGGCGGTGAGCTTGGCCGAGCCCGTCGCGAAGGCGTCGCCGGTCATGGTGAGCCCGAACGCCGACTGCCGGTCGATGCCGAACGTCCGGCGAGGCCCTTCGACCACGCTTCCGTCCTCGTACACGAGCTTCAATTGATGCGCGTAGACCTCTCCGCCGCGGAGCACGCCGGCGTTCTTGAGATCTCCATTCCATTCGACCCGCGCCGGCGGCGCCCCAGTCCCCTCGAACGAGCGCACCAGAGAGTCGGCGACCGAGCGGATCTCGAACGACCACCGGCGTATGCCGGCTGGGTCTCCAGGCTGCAAGCGGAACACCGCCGGCGGGTCGAAGCGGTCGCCCGAGAGGTGCAGGATTTCGTTTGATTCCGCCGCTTCCGCGCGCGCGTCCGCGGTGCGAACGGGAAGCTTCGCGCCGTTGACGACGACCGCGGACCGAACGGCGTTCCCGGCGACGTCCACGCCGATCTCGAGATCGTCGGCGACCAGCGCCAGGCCGCGCACCGGCGGAGTTCCCACCTTGAGGGTGTCGCGGTCGAACGCGACGCCAAATCGGACGGAGGTGATCAGGCCGCCGCTCACACGCGCGACGGTCGCCACGTCGGTCGTCGGCGTGGCCGGGTACGGGAATCGCCCGACGTCGAGCTTGAGCAGCCGCTGGCCCGTGTCCACGTCGGGGACGTGGAAGAGCCCGTCGGCGTCAGTCGTCACGGAGGTCCCGTTGTCCAGAGCCACGGTCGCGCCAAAGATCCCGGGCTCGCCACGATCCTGGAACCCATCGCGGTTCCGATCCTCGAACACGCGACCCAGGATGGTTCCCCGGGCAAGGAGGGCGTTCTCCTCTATAGAGAGCGTCGCCTCGGCGCGGTTCGAGACCTGGCACGTGGCGCAACCCGTGACCGCGATGGCGGCCGCCGTCTTGTCCCCGGGCGAGACGCCCGCTCCCACGACCGCGCGCCAGCGAATCACCGTGTAGCCGGGCTCGCCGGGATCCGCGTGCCCGTTGCCGTTCGAATCGACCAGGCCCGGAAGCGCGCCAATGGCGACTTGTGGCGCACCCGCGTCGGCGATCGGATTCGCGTCGCGAGTCGCGGTGCTGGGAACGATCGCGAAGCCGGGCGGCAGCTCGCGCACGATGTCCAGGGCCGCGATGGGCGACGCCGTGATGCTGCTGACTCGAAGCGTGAAGGTGGTCGCCTCGCCCACTTCCACCTTGCTGGGATCGGGCGCCAGATCCAGGTGAACCATCTGGACCGGGGCCGGGGTGTCGTTGTCGGTGTTGGTGACGCCGACGTCAGCGGGATCGAAGCCGTTGTAAGCCGGGTCGGCGCTGACCGCTGCCGCGGTGGCGATGGTGTAGGCGATGTTGCCGTCCACGACGGCGTCGTCGACGCCTGTGGTCGTGACGGTCTGAGCCACGTTCCAGTTGCCCGGGGTGAAGGTGACGCTCGCAGGCGCCACCGTGCCTTCGGCGAGGTTGCTGCTCGAAAGGCCGACGGTCACGTTGGCCGTGGGCTGGGACGTGAGGAGCACGGTGAAGGTAGCCGTGCCTCCCGCCTCGGTCGTCGTGAGACCTGAGGTCGGATTCACGGTCACGCCGAGCACGTCGTCGTCAATGTTCGTGACGGCGCCGTCGTTTGGATCGACACCGTTATACGTTGGGTCCGTGCTCACCGCGGGCGCCGTGATGATGGTGTAGGCGATATTGCCGTCGACGATGGCGTCGTCGACGCCGGTGACCGTGACGGTCTGAGCCACGTTCCAGTTACCCGGAGTGAACGTGACGCTCGCGGGCGAGACGGTGCCTTCCGTGAGATCACTGCTGGAGAGCCCGACCGTGACGTTCGCGGTTGGCTGGGAGCCAAGCACCACCGTGAACGTCGCGGTGCCGCCGGCCTCGGTGGTGGTGGGGCCGGAGGTTGAGTTCACGGTGACGCCGGCGAGGTCGTCGTCGGTGTTGGTCACGGCAACGTCCGCAGGGTCAAAGCCGCTGTAGGTCGGGTCGGCGCTGACCGCCGCCGCGGTGATGATGGTGTAGGCGATATTGCCGTCGTCGATGGCGTCGTCGACGCCCGTCACCGTCACCGTCTGAGCGACGTTCCAGTTGCCCGGGGTGAACGTCACGCTTGCGGGCGCCACCGTGCCTTCGGTCAAGTCGCTGCTCGAGAGTCCGATCGTCACGTTGGCTGTCGGCTGGGAGTCGAGGACGACCGTGAAGGTCGCGGTGCCGCCAGCCTCGGTCGTCGTGAGGCCCGCGGTCGGATTGACCGTGACGCCGGCGATGTCGTTGTCGTTGTTGGTGACCGAGACGTCGGAGGGGTCAAACCCGCTGTAGGTCGGGTCGGCGCTGACCGCTGCGGCGGTGACGATGGTGTAGGCGATGTTGCCGTCGACGACCGCGTCGTCCACCCCCGTCACGGTCACCGTCTGGGCCATGTTCCAGTTGCCCGGGGTGAACGTCACGCTTGCAGGGGCGACGGTCCCCTCGGTGAGATCGCTGCTCGTGAGCCCGATCGTCACGTTGGCGGTCGGCTGGCTGTTCAGGACGACCGTGAAGGTCGCGGTTCCGCCGGCCTCCGTGGTGGTGAGGCCCGAGGCCGGATTGACCGTGACGCCGGCGACGTCGTTGTCGGTGTTGGTGGCAGAGACGTCGGAGGGGTCGAATCCGCTGTAGGTCGGGTCCGTGCTGGCCGCTGCCGCAGTGACGATGGTGTAGCCAATGTTGCCGTCGTCCACGGCATCGTCGACGCCCGTCACGGTCACGGTCTGGGCCACGTTCCAGTTGCCGGGCGTGAACGTGACGCTCGCGGGTCCCACCGTGCCCTCGGTCAGGTCGCTGCTCGAGAGCCCGATCGTCACGTTGGCTGTCGGCTGGCTGTTCAGCACGATGGTGAACGTCGCGGTGCCGCCGGCCTCCGTGGTCATCAGGCCCGCGGTCGGATTGACCGTCACGCCGGCGGCATCGTTGTCCGTGTTTGTGACCGATACGTCGGACGGATCGAAACCGCCGTAGACGGGGTCCGCGCTGACAGCTGCCGCGGTCACGATGGTGTAGGCGATGTTGCCGTCGACGACGGCGTCGTCGACGCCGGTCACCGTGACCGTCTGGGCCATGTTCCAGTTGCCCGGGGTGAACGTCACGCTGGCCGGCGCGACCGTTCCCTCCGTGAGGTCGCTGCTCGAGAGCCCGATCGTCACGTTCGCGGTCGGCTGGCGAGTTCGAGGACGACCGTGAACGTCGCGGTGCCGCCGGCCTCGGTGGTCGTCAGGCCCGAGGTTGGGGTCACCGTGATGCCCGCCGCGTCGTCGTCGGTGTTGGTCACCGAAACGTCGGAGGGGTCGAATCCGCTGTAGATCGGGTCCGTGCTGACGCTGCCGCGGTCACGATGGTGTAGGCGATGTTGCCGTCGACGACGGCGTCGTCCACGCCGGTCACCGTGACCGTCTGGGCCATGTTCCAGTTGCCGGGCGTGAACGTGACGCTGCGCCGGCGCCACCGTGCCCTCGGTCAGGTCGCTGCTCGAGAGCCCGATCGTCACGTTGGCCGTCGGCTGGCTGTTCAGCACCACCGTGAACGTCGCGGTGCCGCCCGCCTCCGTCGTCGTCAGGCCCGAGGTTGGAGTCACCGTGATGCCCGCCACGTCGTCGTCGGTGTTCGTCACCGAGACGTCGGACGGGTCGAAGCCGCTGTACGTCGGGTCCGTGCTCGGCCGCTGCCGCCGTCACGATGGTGTAGCGATGTTGCCGTCGTCGACAGCGTCGTCGACGCCCGTCACGGTCACGGTCTGGGCCACGTTCCAGTTGCCAGGCGTGAACGTCACGCCCGCAGGCGCCACCGTGCCCTCGGTCAGGTCGCTGCTTGAGAGTCCGATCGTCACGTTGGCCGTCGGCTGGCTGTTCAGCACGACCGTGAACGTCGCGGTGCCGCCTGCCTCGGTCGTGGTCAGCCCTGAGGTGGGGTTCACGGTGACGCCGGCCACATCGTCGTCGGTGTTGGTCACGGAGACGTCGGAGGGGTCGAAGCCGCTGTACGTCGGATCCGTGCTGGCCGCTGCCGCAGTCACGATGGTGTAAGCGATGTTGCCGTCGACCACCGCGTCGTCGACTCCCGTCACCGTGACGGTCTGGGCCACGTTCCAGTTCCCAGGCGTAAACGTAACGCTCCCGGGTGCAACCGTGCCCTCGGTCAGGTCGCTGCTTGAGAGCCCAATCGTGACGTTCGCCGTCGGTTGGGAGTTGAGCACGATGGTGAATGTCGCGGTCCGCCAGCCTCCGTCGTCATGAGGCCCGAGGTTGGAGTCACCGTGACGCCGGCCACGTCGTCGTCGTCGTTGGTCACCGAGACGTCGGACGGGTCGAATCCGCTGTACGTCGGGTCCGTGCTCGGCCGCTGCCGCGGTCACGATGGTGTAAGCGATGTTGCCGTCGACGACAGCGTCGTCGACTCCCGTCACGGTCACGGTCTGGGCCACGTTCCAGTTGCCAGGCGTGAACGTGACGCTCGCAGGCGCCACCGTGCCCTCGGTCAGGTCATTGCTGGAGAGTCCGATCGTCACGTTCGCCGTCGGCTGCGTGTTCAGCACCACCGTGAATGTCGCGGTCCCGCCCGCCTCCGTCGTGGTGAGCCCGGCGGTGGGATTCACCGTGATACCGGCCACGTCGTCGTCGTTGTTGGTCACCGAGACGTCGGAGGGGTTAATGCCGCTGTAGTTGGGTCCGCGCTCGCCGCCGCCGCCGTCACGATCGTGTAGCCGATGTTGCCGTCGTCGACCGGCGTCGTCCACCCCGGTCACGGTGACCGTCTGCGCCACGTTCCAGTTGCCCGGGGTGAAGGTCACGCTCGCGGGCCGACACCGTTCCTTCCGTGAGATCGCTGCTCGAGAGCCCAATCACCACGTTCGCGGTCGGCTGGGAGTCGAGGACGACCGTGAACGTCGCGGTGCCGCCAGCCTCCGTGGTCGTGAGCCCGGAGGTGGGGGTCACCGTGATCCCCGCCACGTCGTTGTCGTTGTTGGTCACCGAGACGTCCGAGGGGTTGAAGCCGCTGTACCCGGGATCGGCGCTCACTGCGGCGGCCGTGACGATCGTGTAGCCGATGTTCCCGTCGTCCACCGCATCGTCCACCCCGGTCACGGTCACCGTCTGGGCCACGTTCCAGTTGCCGGGAGTGAACGTCACGCTCGCGGGCGCCACCGTACCCTCGGTCAGATCGTTGCTCGAGAGACCGACCGTCACGTTCGCCGTCGGTTGGGTGGTCAGCACCACCGTGAACGTCGCCGTGCCACCGGCCTCGGTCGTCGTGAGGCCGGCGGTGGGGTTCACCGTGATCTCCGGCGACGTCGTTATCGGTGTTCGTGACGGACACGTCCGACGGGTTGAAGCCGCTGTACCCAGGATCCGCGCTTACCGCAGCAGCGGTCACGATGCTGTACGCGATTGGCGCCGTCAACCACCGCATCGTCCACGCCAGTCACGGTCACGGTCTGCGCGACGTTCCAGTTGCCCGGTGTGAACGTGACGCTGGCGGGAGCAACCGTCCCCTCGGTGATGTCATTGCTCGAGAGGCCAATCGACACGTTCGCGGTCGGTTGGGACGTGAGGACCACCGTGAAGGTCGCGGTCCCGCCAGCCTCCGTGGTCGAAAGGCCCGAGGTGGGATTCACCGTGACCCCGACCGCGTCGTTGTCGGTGTTGGTGACGGAGACGTCCGAAGGGTTGAACCCGCTATACCCGGGATCCGCGCTCACGGCCGCTGCGGTGACGATGCTGTACGCGATGTTGCCGTCGACCAGTGCATCATCGACCCCCGTCACCGTGACCGTCTGGGCCACGTTCCAATTCGCGGAGGTAAACGTGACGCTGGCTGGAGCGACCGTTCCCTCGGTCAGTCGTTGCTCGATAGGCCAATCACCACATTCGCGGTGGGCTGGGTGTTCAGGACCACCGTGAACGTCGCTGTGCCACCGGCCTCGGTAGTCGTGAGCCCGGAAATCGGATTCACGGTAATCCCCAACGACGTCGTTGTCCATGTTGGTGACGGACACGTCCGAAGGGTTGAAGCCGCTGTACCCAGGGTCGGCGCTCACGGCAGCTGCGGTAACGATGCTGTAGGCGATGTTGCCGTCGTCCACCGCATCATCGACCCCGGTCACGGTCACCGTCTGCGCCACGTTCCAGTTGCCGGGGGTGAAGGTCACGCTCGCGGGCGCCACCGTGCCCTCGGTCAGGTCGCTGCTCGAGAGTCCGATCGTGACGTTGGCCGTGGGCTGGGAGTTGAGAACGACGGTGAATGTCGCCGTGCCGCCCGCCTCCGTCGTCGTGAGGCCGGAGATGGGGGTCACGGTGACCCCGACCACGTCGTCGTCGTTGTTGGTGACGGAGACGTCCGACGGGTTGAAGCCGCTGTACCCGGGATCCGTGCTCACGGCGGCCGCCGTCACGATCGTGTAGCCGATATTGCCGTCGACCACGGCGTCATCCACCCCGGTCACGGTGACGGTCTGAGCGACGTTCCAGTTGCCAGGCGTAAACGTGACGCTCGCGGGCGCCACCGTTCCCTCGGTGAGGTCGCTGCTGGCCAACCCGATCGACATTCGCGGTGGGCTGAGACGTCAGAACGACCGTGAACGTCGCCGTGCCGCCCGCCTCGGTCGTCGTGAGGCCGGCGGTCGGGTTCACCGTGATCCCGACCACGTCGTTGTCGGTGTTCGTGACGGACACGTCCGAAGGGTTGAACCCGCTGTACCCGGGGTCGGCGCTCACGGCAGCTGCGGTGACGATGCTGTAGGCAATGTCGCCGTCGTCCACCGCATCATCGACACCGGTCACGGTCACCGTCTGCGCCACGTTCCAGTTGCCCGAGGTAAACGTGACGCTGGCCGGAGCGACCGTACCCTCGGTCAGATCGTTGCTCGACAGCCCAATCACGACATTCGCCGTCGGTTGAGACGTGAGCACGACCGTGAACGTCGCCGTGCCGCCCGCCTCGGTCGTCGTGAGGCCCGACGTCGGGTTCACGGTGATCCCAACGACGTCGTTGTCCGTATTCGTGACGGAGACGTCCGAAGGATTGAACCCGCTATACCCGGGATCCGCGCTTACGGCAGCTGCGGTGACGATGCTGTATGCGATGTTGCCGTCGGCGAGCGCGTCATCGACCCCGGTCACCGTGACCGTCTGCGCCACGTTCCAGTTGCCGGGGGTGAACGTGACGCTCGCCGGCGCCACGGTGCCTTCCGTCAGGTCACTGCTCGAGAGCCCGATCACGACGTTCGCGGTGGGCTGGGAGGTAAGCACGACAGTGAACGTCGCAGTGCCACCGGCTTCCGTGGTCGTGAGACCGGAGGTGGGATTCACGGTGACGCCCACAACATCATTGTCGTTGTTGGTTACGGAGACGTCCGAGGGATCGAACCCGCTGTAGCCGGGATCCGTGCTTACCGCCGCAGCCGTGACGATGGAGTAGGCGATGTTGCCGTCCACGAGCGCGTCATCCACGCCCGTCACCGTTACCGTCTGGGCCACATTCCAGTCCCCCGACGTGAACGTGACAGTCGCGGGCGCAACCGTACCCTCGGTCAGATCGGTACTGGATAACCCAATCACAACGTTTGCACTCGGCTGAGACGTGAGGACGACGGTGAACGTTGCGGTACCGCCAGCCTCGGTCGTGGTGAGCCCCGAGGTGGGATTCACTGTCACCCCGACCACGTCGTTGTCGGTGTTGGTGACGGAGACGTCCGCCGCGTTCAGCCCGTTGTAAGAGAGATCCGTGCTCGTGGCCGCTGCCGTGACGATGCTGTAGGCGATGTTGCCGTCGACGACCGCGTCATCCACCCCGGTAACGGTGACCGTCTGGGCCACATTCCAGTTCCCAGAGGTAAACGTAACGCTCGCGGGCGCCACGGTGCCCTCGGTCAGGTCGTTGCTCGAGAGGCCAATCACCACGTTGGCCGTGGGCTGCGTATCGAGAACGATGGTGAAGGTTGCGGTCCCCCCGGCCTCCGTGGTTGTCAGGCCCGAGGTCGGGGTTACGGTGATTCCGGGAACGTTCGCCGCCTGGACGACACCGCTAAACTCCGACGTCTCGCCACCCAGGGTCGAGGTGGCGGTGATTTGCGTTCCGGCCGAGACACCGCCCGGAAGCGGGACCGTGAACGAGAATCGATTGGTTGTGTCGGTACCCTGGACCAGACCGTTCACCGCGCCTGGGCCCGTACGTTCCCGTGCCGGCGTCGGTGTCCGCGCCGCTTCCTTCCACGGCCGTGAAGAGATACGTCTGCCCTTCTCCGAACCCGGCGGGATCGCCGTCCGAGATGAAGAACTCAATCGTGCTTCCCGGTCGCGCGAAACCGGTCAGCGTCAGATTCCCGCTGGCAATCCCCGCGGTGGAAAGCACGGGGAAGTTGAGCAGCGAGTTCCCGCCCGCGTCCGCATCACCCGTGTCGTTTAACGTGTGGAAGGGCGCCGTTCCGAGGTCGATGTTGTCGGCGGCGGCGTTCAGGTCGATGCCGATCTGTCCCGTCGCGGCCTGGCCGTTCCGGGACGTGATGGTCCCGTTCGCGAAGAACGAGTTGCGGGTCATCACAGTGCCGGATGCGCCGTTGTTCACCTGGACCCCGGCGCCGTAGTTCGCGTTGACAATGTTTCGGTCCAGCGTGGTGGACGCCGCGCCGTTCCGCATGGTGATCCCGGTGCTCTGGACCAAGCCGGTCGTGGTTCCGACGCCGTTTCCGGTCACCGTATTGTTGGTGAGGACGTTCCCGGTGGATCCCGCCACGGTGGCCACGATGCCCTGGCTGGACGAACCGGTCACCAGGTTCCCGGTGATGGAGTTCGTCCCGGCGGCGTTCAAGGTGATCCCGTCGCCGTCCGTGCTCGTGGTTCCGTTGTCCTTCACCTCGTTGTTCGTGACATTCCAACCTGTGCACCCGGTCGCGAGGTAGATCCCCGTGATGCCGTTGAATCCCACGACATTGTTCTGGATCGTCCCGTTGACACCTGCGTTCACGTAGACGCCTGCGCGGTTGTATAGGGCCGCCCCCGGATCCGTGAACGAGTTTGCCGTCGTGCCCAGGACGTTTCCCTCAATGAGCGTCCCCGAGACGGCGGCGTCGACGAGGATGCCGCCATCGGGTGCGGCGGTGCCAAAACCGTAGATCGCCAGGCCGCGCACCGTGACCGTGTTGGCGTTGATCTCGACCCCGGTCGTAAGCGCGCCGGTATCCCGAATGGCCACCTCCGGTCCCGCCACCTGCCCCAGAGCCAGCGCGCCCACGCCAACGGTTCCGCCCGTGCCCAGGGTCGCCGCATTGGTATTGCCGATGTTCGCCGTCTGCGTCGTGCCGTCGAGGCTCGTTTGCGCCGCCACAATCACAGGCAGGTTCGTGACGGGCGTGATGATCGCGGTGCCCGCCGTGAGCTGATTCGGGAGACCCGCGCGCTGGCCCGGATGGACCGAGCCGTCGCTGATCATGAAGATGGAGGCGTCGATGCCGGCGGACTGTCCCACGATCGCAAGCCCGGCGTTGGCGAGCCCGTTCGCGTTCGTGAGGAACTGGCGTAAAGAGCCCTGCCCGGCGTCGTTCACGTTCACGATCGTGTTGAAGTTGAACCCAAAGTCCACGTGAACGACGTCGCTGCCGCCGACGACGACCGTGGAGACCGACTGGGCGGTCCCCGCGAGGCCGGCGGTGAAGACGAACGTGGTCGTGTTGAAGGTGGTGCCGGCCCCGCCGTTGCCCGGGTCGGCGACCGTGGGATTCGTGCCTCCGACGTAGTTGGTCACGGCGACGGCCGTGCCGGTGCTCGCGTCGGTGCGATAGGTCTGAACCGCCAGGTGCGTGCCAGCCACGTAGCCGGCCCGGGACGAGGAGACCGACCCGTCCACCACGCGGACGTAGTACGTGCCCGCGGCGAGACCCGGGAACACGTAGTCGCCCGCGGCGCCGGTTGTGGTCGAGGTGGAGAAGGCTCCGGCCGCGTCGTAGAGCTCGACGCGCGCGTTGGCGCGTGCGACGCCGTTGGCGGCGGTGGAATCGCGGCCCGCGCCCCCGCCGTAGTTCACGTCTTCGAAGACGCCTCCGCGGATGGCCTGGGCTTGCGCGGCGCCTGCTCCCGCCGTGACGAACAGGAGCGCCGTCAACGCGGCGAGCCGTCGACTCATCGGCGCCCTCCGGCCACGCTTCTGCGACACGTCCGGCCTCAGCTCTTCCCGCGACGCTTTTTGTGGCCCGCGATGACGTCGATCAGGGCCGCCATCTCGAACGGCTTCTGGAGGACTTGCTTGATCTTGGCCTCGCGGATCTCCTCCTCCACCTGCTCGGTGGCCCGCCCGCTCATGAGAACCACGGGGAGGTCGGAGTGCCGCTCCTTGATTCGCGCCGAGAGCTCGATCCCGCCCATGCCAGGCATCGAGAGATCCGTCACGACCGCGTCGAACGATCGCTTCTCCAAGGCGGCGAGCGCCGCCTCTCCACTCTCGACCGAGACCACGTCCATGCCGCCCAGCACGAGCATGTCGTGGATCACGCTCCGGACGCGCTCATCGTCGTCCACGAGAAGAACGGCGAGATCCACCGCCTTCGATCGCTTCGGTTTCTTGCGTCTCCGCGGGCTGCGGCACGGGCTCCACCGCTTCCGACGAGGCAGGAAGCAGAATGGTGGTTGTGGTGCCCTTCCCCTCCTGGCTCGCCACCTCGATCTCCGCCCCGTGCCGGGCGAGGATTCCCTGCACGATGCTCATGCCGAGGCCCTGTCCGGTCTTCTTGGTCGTGTAGAAGGGCTCGAAGATGCGTCGCCGGACCTCCTCGCTCATTCCCACGCCGGTATCCGTGACGTCCAGCCGAACGCGCTCGCCCTCCAACCGCGTGGCGAACGTGATGCGGCCGCCGTTGCGGCATCGCCTCGACGGAGTTGAAGATGAGGTTCGAGAGCACCGCGCTCAGATCGGCGGGATTGCTGCGGACCGCGGGAACGTCCGCGAAATCGGTGTCCACGTCGATTCGTATGCCCCGGGCGCCTGGATCCGACTGCCACCGCGGCCGGGCCAGCTCGATCACGTTCTGGACCGCCAGGTTGAGATCCACGGAACCCGCGGGTTGGTCGCGGCGAATTCCCGAGTACTCCTGGATCCGGCGAACAGTCGCCGCTCCCTCGCGAGCCGCCTTCAGGACGTGTTCCAGCTGTGAGCGGATTCCGGCGGGAGACGGCGACTGACCGTCCGCCTCCCAGATCGCCGCCTCGGAGCGCGCGAGGATCACGGCAAGCGTGTTGTTGAAGTCGTGCGCGACGCCCGCCGCCATCTGGCCGAGCGCCCGGAGTTTTTCCACCGCGACCGCGTGGTCCTGCGCTGATTTCAGCGAGTCGTAGGCCTTCTGCAGCTCCTCGAGGTGCCGGACGCGCTCGATGGAGGTGGCAACCTGGCCGGAGAGACCCTCGAGGAACTGAAGATCCTGCTGCTCAAACGGCTGGCCGGAGGGTCGCGCGGTGACGTTGATCACGCCGAGCGTGCGGTGCCAGCCGACAAGCGGGGCGCTCATGACGATCGGCGCCGACATGAACGAATCAGCCGGATCCTCGCCGGCGATCGCCAGCACCGGCTCGCCGGTGGCCGCGACACGGCCCGCGATGCCCGAGCCCATCGGAACCCGGACCTCGCTCACCTGAACGTGCTCGAGACCCAGAGACGCCACGATCCGCAGCTGGCCGGTGTCCTGATTGACGAGCATGACCGAGATGCGCTCGGCACCCAGCTCGAGACGCACCTGCTGGAGCACGAAGTCGAAGAGCTCGGCCTCGTTTCGGAGCTTGCCCATGACCTGTCCGGCGTGGACCAACGACTTCAGCCGCTGCACGAGCACGGACAACTCGCGATTCGCCTGCTCCTGCTTGGCCACCAGCTCGCGGTTGAGACGGGCCAGCCGGCCGCGGTCGAGGGCGCGGGACACGCAGGACCAGACGTCGTCGATGTCTTCGAAGGGCTTGTGGAGGTAGTCGTACGCGCCCTCGCGCATGGCCTGGACGGCAGTGTCGATCGACGCGTGGCTCGTCATCATGATCACTTCGGTGTCGCTGTGCTCGCGCTTGATGATGCGCAAGAGCTCGAGGCCGCTCTGCCCGGGAAGGACGAGATCGAGCAGGGCGGCGTCTACCGTCGTGACGTCGAGGAGCTCGCGAGCCTTCTCCGCCGAGGTGACGGCGAAGACCTGGTACCCGTGGCTCTCCAGCACCTTGCTGATGACGAAGAGGATCGTCTCCTCATCGTCGACAACAAGGATCCGCGTCTGATCCATGTGGAGCTCCACCTCCCGTTCGCAACCAATAGAGGGGAGCCAACGAGATCCACGCGCCCGAGTGGGGCCCCTCGAGTCACGTTATCGTCAAGTTCCACAGGTACTTGATTCCAGATGGGGTTTTGGACGAACCGGCGGACCGGGGGTTGAGGGGGCGCCCCTCGATAGGGACGTGAACTGTCCTCCACAACACCCTACAAACAAGTGATATGCGGACCTTGCTCTTGGGGCACGGTCGAGATGCGGCCCTGCGACTAACCCCGCGCTCAGACCATCGGGACGGCCGGGCATCTTGATGCGGCCTTTACGCGCACGTCCCCCATCCTGACGCCCCGCTGAGGCTCTGGGTGCTAACGTCCGCATCGAAGTATTCGTCCCATTTGAAAGGAGATTTTTCGATGCTTCGCACCGGATCAGTTTTGTTCAGTCACCGCTTTCTGAGGACAATGCTCTTCTCGGCGACGCTCGCTGCTCTACTTGCGGCGACCTCGGCGCGTGCGGAGGAGCAGCCTGCGCCCCCACCGGGAGACGCCGCGAAGCAGGCCCCTCCGGAAGGAAAGCCGGCCCCGCAGCTCGCGATCAGCGGCTTCGTGGATGCGTACTTTGCGAGCAACGCGAACAAGCCGGCCGATCACGCCAACTTCTTTCCCGGCGTGGGCACCTCGGCCAAGCGAGACAATGAATTTTCGGTGAATCTGGCGGAGGCCGATTTTTCCCTGGCGCCGGACCCGGTGGGATTTAAGCTGGCGCTCGGCTTTGGCACGGCGACCGATGTTGTCCATGCCGCTGAAGTGACCGGCGTTGCGGCCAGCCCCGAAGTGTGGCGGAATGTGGTCCAGGCATCGGTTCAATGGGAGACGAATGTCGGGCGCGGCCTTGTACTGGAGGGAGGGCTCTACCCCAGCCACATCGGGATGGAGGCCTTCGCGACCAAGGACAATTGGAACTACACGCGGTCTTGGCTGGGCGAGCTTTCCCCCTATTATCAGACGGGGATCAAGGCCGCCTATCCCCTCTCGTCTCACTGGTCGGCCCAGCTCCATTTGCTGAACGGCTGGCAGGTGATCACCGACAACAACCGGGGCAAGAGCGTCGGCTGGCAGCTGGCGTACGCGTCGGACAAGCTTTCGGCCTCGTTCAATGGAATCACGGGGCCAGAGCTGCCAAACGACAACAGCGATACCCGGACGCTCGGGGACTTCGTCGCGGTCTACAAGGCGCTCTCGTCGCTGAGCCTGGGCCTCTCCGTCGATGCGGCTAGCCAGCAGCGCCCGGGAGCCGACGACGCGACTTGGTGGGGGACGGGACTCTATCTTCGCGCCGCACCCGCGCAGTCGCGCACGGCGTTCGCCGCGCGGGCCGAATACTACGAGGACAAGGATGGCGCCATTTCCGGCGTCCCCCAGATCTTGAAGGAAATCACGGCCACGGTGGAGCACCGTCCGGCCGAGGCCCTGATCCTGAAGCTCGAGGGACGGTACGACCGCTCCAGCGCCGGAGTGTTCGCGGGAGATGGCTCCCCTCTGGCCGAGAATGACGAGTTCGTGATCCTGCTCGGCGCCGTAACCACGTTCGCGAGGTGACCAATCATGAGTGATCTCATCTTCATCGCCATCACGGTGATTTTCTTCCTGCTCTCGTGGCTCTACGTCCGGGCCTGCGAGCGAGTCTGAGAGGACTGTCATGAGCATGGAATACGGAATAGGTCTGGTCTTGTCGGTTCTCTTGCTGGGCTACTTGGTGTACGCGCTCTTGAACCCTGAGCGCTTCTGAGGGGGAACACGTGACCACGAACGGCTGGATTCAAATCTTGATCTACTTCGTCCTGCTCCTTTTGGTGACGAAGCCGCTCGGCGTCTTCCTCTATCGGGTGATGGAGGGGCGCGGGCATTTCCTCAAGAAGCCGCTGGGATGGCTGGAGCGCCTCGTGTACCGGCTCTCCGGCGTCGACGGCGCCGAACAGTCCTGGAAGGCTTACGCGGGCGGGATGCTCGCGTTCAGCGCGTTCACGCTGCTGGTCACGTACGCGCTCCAGAGGCTTCAGCTCTGGCTGCCGTTCAATCCGCAGAAGCTGGGCCCGGTGGAGGCCAGCTCCGCGTTCAACACAGCCGTCAGCTTCACCACCAACACCAACTGGCAGGGATACGCCGGCGAAGCCACGATGAGCTATCTCTCCCAGATGGCCGGCCTGGCGTGGCACAACTTCATTTCGGCCGCGGCAGGACTGGCGATCGCGGTGGCGCTCGCCCGCGGCCTCACCCGGCAGGGCGAGGGCAAAGGACCGGGCACGATCGGGAACTTCTGGGTGGATCTCACGCGGGCGACGGTCTACATCCTCCTGCCGCTCAGCATTGTGTTCGGGCTGTTCCTGGTCTCCCAGGGAGTGGTCCAGAACTTCTCGGCGTATAAGCAGGTGGCCACGCTCGACGGCGGCGCGCAGGTGATCCCAATGGGCCCCGTGGCCTCGCAGATCGCGATCAAGCAAATGGGAACCAACGGCGGCGGCTATTTCAACGCCAACAGCGCGCACCCCATCGAGAATCCGACCCCGTTCAGCAACTTTGTGCAGCTCTTCCTCATCCTCATGCTGCCCGCGGCCCAGGTCTACATGTTCGGGCGAATGGCGCGCGACACACGGCAGGGTTGGTCTCTCTACGGAGCCATGGCACTGATCCTCGTGCTGGGCGTGGCGACCGCCTACTGGGCGGAGTCCCAGCCCAACGCCGCGGTGACGTCGGTCCACGGTGTGGCCGTGGGGCCCAACTGGGAGGGAAAGGAAATCCGCCATGGGATCGCCGAGTCCGCTCTCTGGGCCACCGCGACGACCGCGGCCTCGAACGGCTCCGTCAACGCGATGCATGACAGCTTCAACCCTCTCGGCGGGCTGGTGCCGCTCTTCAACATCCAGCTCGGCGAAGTCGTCTTCGGCGGCGTGGGGGCGGGGTTGTACGGCATCCTGATCATGGCGATCCTGTCGGTGTTCATCGCCGGCCTGATGGTGGGTCGGACGCCTGAATATCTCGGAAAGAAGATCGAGACGCGCGAGGTCAAGCTCGTGATGCTCTACGTCCTGATCTTCCCGCTGGTGATCCTCGCCTTCACGGCGTGGGCCGCGCTGGCGCGTTACGGGCTCTCCTCGCTCAACAACGCCGGCCCTCACGGGCTGTCGGAGATTCTCTACGCCTTCAGCAGCGCCGCGGGAAACAACGGCTCCGCGTTCGCCGGACTCAACGCCAACACGCCGTTCTACAACACGGCTTTGGGCATGGCCATGCTGCTCGGGCGATTCTGGATGATCATCCCGGCCCTCGCCGTCGCGGGCATTCTGGCCGGTAAGAAGGCGACGCCGCCGAGCCCGGGCACCCTTCCCACGACCGGCCCGCTCTTTTCCGTGCTGCTCGTGGGCGTGATCCTCATCGTGGGCGCGCTCACGTTCTTCCCTGTCCTCAGCATCGGCCCGATCGTCGAGCACTTCCTCGCGCAGGCTGGAAAGGTATTTTGACCATGGCAACCACCAAGGATGTCCGCGCCGTATCGGCCTGGGATCCCGCGGTCCTGAGAGCGGCTCTAGTGGAGAGCCTGCGCAAACTCGACCCGAGGACGATGGCCCGCAATCCAGTCATGTTCGTCGTCGAGGTGGGGAGCGTGCTCACCACGATCGTCTGGCTGAGGGACCTCTTCGCGCCCTCTCCCGCCGGGGCGCCCGCGTGGTTCACCGGCCAGGTCGCGCTCTGGCTCTGGTTCACCGTGATCTTCGCCAACTTCGCCGAGGCGATCGCGGAAGGCCGTGGAAAGGCCCAGGCCGCCGCCCTGCGCGGGCTGCGGCGGGACGCTCTGGCGCGGAGGCGCGTCGGGGGCCGCGAGGAATCCGTCCCGGCTTCGATGCTCCGCAAGAACGATGAGGTCGTGGTCGAGGCCGGCCAGGTCATCCCGGGCGACGGAGAAGTGATCGAGGGGATTGCGTCGGTGGACGAGTCGGCCGTCACTGGCGAGTCGGCGCCGGTCATTCGCGAGAGCGGCGGGGACCGTTCGGCGGTAACCGGCGGCACGAAGGTCCTGTCGGACCGGATCGTCGTTCGCATCACGGCCGACCCCGGTGAGACGTTTCTCGATCGCATGATCGGACTCGTGGAGGGCGCGAAGCGTCAAAAGACCCCGAACGAGATCGCGCTGCACGTGCTTCTCTCCGGGATGACGATCATCTTCCTGATCGCATGCGTCACTCTGGTGCCTTACGGGCTCTATTCTTCGATGCACTTCTCGGTGCCGGTGATCGTCGCCCTGCTTGTGTGCCTGATCCCGACCACGATCGGCGGGCTCCTCTCCGCGATCGGCATTGCGGGCATGGACCGCTTGATCCGGCATAACGTGATTCCGACGAGCGGCCGGGCGGTCGAGGCCGCCGGCGACGTTGACACCATCCTCCTCGACAAGACCGGCACGATCACGCTCGGGAACCGGATGGCGCACGAATTCCTGCCGGCGCCGGGCGTGCTGGTCGGGGACCTGGCGGACGCGGCGCAGCTCGCCAGCTTGGCGGACGAGACGCCGGAGGGCCGGTCGATCGCCGTGCTGGCCAAGACGGAATACGGGCTGCGGGCGCGCGAGCTTGGACACACCGACGCCCGTTTCATAGCGTTCACCGCGCAGACCCGCATGAGCGGCATCGACGTCGACGGCCGCGTGATCCGAAAGGGCGCGGCGGAGGCCGTGGCCCGGCACGTCAGCTCGCTCGGCGGCGCGGTCCCCGCCGAAATCGAGCAGGCCGTCCTCATGGTCTCCCGCTCGGGCGGGACGCCGCTGGTGGTCTCGGACGGACCGAAGGTGCTCGGGGTGATCCACCTGAAAGACATCGTCAAGGGAGGCCTCCACGACCGCTTCGCCAAGTTCCGGGCGATGGGGCTCCGGACGGTCATGATCACGGGCGACAACCCTCTGACGGCGGCTTCAATCGCCGCCGAGGCCGGCGTGGATGATTTCCTCGCCGAGGCCACGCCCGAGATGAAGCTGAAGTTGATCCGGACGGAGCAAGCCAAGGGCAAGCTTGTCGCCATGACAGGCGACGGCACCAACGACGCGCCCGCGCTCGCGCAGGCGGACGTGGCGCTCGCGATGAACACGGGAACGCAGGCCGCCCGCGAAGCGGGAAACATGGTGGACCTCGACAGCAACCCCACCAAGCTGCTGGAAGTGGTGGAGGTCGGCAAGCAGCTGCTGATGACGCGCGGCTGCCTCACGACATTTTCCATCGCGAACGACGTGGCGAAGTACTTCGCGATCCTGCCCGCCATGTTCCTCGCGGTTTATCCCGAGATCTCGCCGTTGAACGTCATGCGGCTTTCCTCGCCGCAGAGCGCGATCCTGTCGGCGGTGATCTTCAACGCGCTGATCATCGTCATGTTGATCCCGCTCGCGCTTCGGGGAGTGCGTTACCGGCCGCTTGG
This sequence comes from Candidatus Eiseniibacteriota bacterium, assembly GCA_963740415.1. Classification (GTDB taxonomy): domain Bacteria; phylum Eisenbacteria; class RBG-16-71-46; order SZUA-252; family SZUA-252; genus WS-9. Next base: position 301,724 of record CAVUEC010000012.1, on the reverse strand, counting down.
AGCCGCGGCGCTTCTCCGTCGATCCCTGCTGATCTACGGCCTCGGCGGCGTCGTGGCGCCCTTTGTCGGGATCAAGCTGATCGATCTCGTCCTTACCGCCGTTGGACTCTCGTAGGAGATCATGATGAAACGCGAAATGGCGATTGCGCTCCGGATGACCTTGGTCACGCTGATCCTCACGGGTATCGCTTACCCGGTCTTCATGACCGGGCTGGCACAGGTCCTGTTCCCCAAGGCGGCGAACGGGAGCATGGTCACCGCCGGCGGGAAGACGGTCGGGTCGGCACTCGTCGGCCAGGCGTTTTCGAATCCGGCCTATTTTCAGGGCCGCCCTTCCGCGGCCGGCGCGAACGGCTACGACGCTTCGGCGTCCAGCGGGTCCAACCTCGGCCCCACGTCGGCGAAGCTCCACGACCGGGTCGCGACCACGGTCGACAGTCTTCTGGCGCAGAATCCGGAGAGTTCCGGACCGGTTCCGCCGGAATTGGTCACGGCATCCGGCAGCGGGCTGGATCCCCACCTGAGCTTGCAGGCCACGCTCTGGCAGGCGCCGCGCGTCGCGGCCTCAAGAGGCATTCCGCTCGAGGAGCTTCAGCGTTTCGTCGGGACCCGGCTCGAAAGGCGAGACTTCGGTCTTCTGGGAGAAGCGCGCGTGAACGTTCTCCTATTGAACCTCGCGCTGGATGCGCAGTACGGGCGGCCGACCGCGAGCGGAGGCTGATCGCCCTGTTCGCCGGCCCGCGTGATATTCTCGGGTGTCCCCCTTCGTGCCGGAGAGGGTCCACTCGTGAATCGACAGTCCGTTGTTCGCGCAGCCGCTTTGTTTCTGTTCGCAGCATTCGCAATTCTCGGCGCCACGCCCGCACGCGCCGCGACGATGCCCTCCCCCACGTGGGAGCAAGCGGGAGCGGCCTACCAGGCGGGCAATTGGAAAGCGGCCGCACAAGCGTATGAGGCCATCACAAAGCGCGAGCCTGGTAGTGGACGGGCGTGGTATCGCCTCGCGACGAGCTACGCCAAGCTCGGCAACCTGGACGCTGCGATCCCCGCCTACATCAAGGCGGAAGCCATCGGCCAGAATCCTCTCGTTCAGTTCGATCTGGCATGCGCGTACGCGCGCTCGGGCGACAAGGCCAAGGCCCTCGACTGGCTCGACAAGGCGGCCACGGGAGGTTTTCGATCGACGGAGCGCATGAAGAACGACCCCGATCTCGCGTCGGTGCGAGGTTCCGAGGCATTCTCCGCGCTCACCCAGAGGGTGGAGGCGAACGAGCGGCCCTGCTCACACGACCCCGCGTTTCGTCAGTTTGACTTCTGGGTCGGCGAATGGCAGGTGAAATCTCCGGAAGGGGCCGCCGCGGGCACGAACTCCATCACGATTGAAAACGGGGACTGCTGGATCCACGAGCACTGGGTGAGCGTGGGAGGCAACGGGGAGAGCTTCAACTTCTACAACCCGACAACAAAGAAATGGCACCAGACCTGGGTCGACGACCAGGGACAGGTCGCCGAATTTGACGGAGGGCTGCGCGACGGAGCGATGGCCATGGAGGGTTATCGCCAGGGAACCAACGGAAGCCGGATCCCGGCCCGTCTCACACTGACGCCCCGCTCCGACGGGTCGGTTCGCCAGCTCGGGGAGAACTCCACCGACGGCGGAAAGACCTGGACGGTCCTGTACGACCTCACCTACGTGCGGAAGGCCGCGAATTGAACGTCCTTGAAACGGAGCGATCTGTCTCTCCGCCGCTTCAACCTCGACGATGCGGCCTTCGCCTACGCGCTGGTGAACGACCCGGCGTGGATCCAGCACATCGGCGACCGGAATGTGAAGTCGCTCGAGGACGCGCGCGGTTATCTCGCCAAGGGCCCCATGGCGATGTACGAGAAGACGGGATTTGGCATGTGGGTGGTCACGCTCCAGTCAACGGGAGAGGCGATCGGCACGTGCGGGCTCATCAAGCGAGACTCGCTCGTGGACATCGACATCGGCTTCGCGTTCTTGCCGCAGTTTCGCGGCCAAGGGTACGCGGTGGAGTCGGCGATGGCGGTGCTTGAATACGGCCGGTCCTCGGTCGGCCTCAAGCGGATCGTCGCGATCGTCTCCCCCGCGAATCAGCCCTCGATTCGAATCCTCGAGCGCCTTGGGCTTCGCTTCGAGCGGATGATCACCATGCCCGGAGAGACGGAAGAGATCTTTCTCTACGCCACGCCGTAGCGCCCGACGGGCCGCGCGGGGTTCAGCCCTCCATGGAGGAGGCGCGGCGAAGCAGCAGCTCCCGCTCGCGCGTGTTCTGGGTGAGCGCGGCCGCGCGCTCGAACTCGGCCCGCGCTTCCGCGTGCCGCCCCAGCTTCTCCAGCAAGTCTCCACGAACGCTCGCGAGATAGGGATACCGCTGCAGCGACGGCTCCTCACGCAACGAATCGACGATCTTGAGCCCGTCCCCTGGGCCGAACGCCATTCCCACGGCAACCGCCCGATTCAAGTCGACGATCGGGGACGGCGCGACCTCGATCAACACGCCGTAGAGCGCCGCGATGCGGTGCCAGTCCGTGTCGGCCGCCGTGGCGGCGCGCGCGTGGCATGCGGCGATCGCGGCCTGAAGCGTGTACCGCCGATGCGCTCCCCCCAGTCGCTCCGCCCGCTCCAGCGCGGCAAAGCCGCGACGGATGAGCAGTCGGTCCCAGCGGGCGCGGTCCTGATCGAGCAGCAGCACAGGCTCGCCCTTGGGCCCAACTCGCGCGCGCGTCCGCGAGGCCTGGATCTCCATGAGCGCGACCAGACCGTGCACTTCCGGCTCCTCGGGGACGAGCCCCGCGAGCACGCGGCCCAGCCGGAGTGCGTCCTCGCAGAGCGCCGGCCTCAGCCAATCGTCGCCCGCAGTCGCCGAATAGCCCTCGTTGAAAATCAGGTAGATCACCTCGAGCACTGAAGGCAGGCGCGCGGCCAGATCGGCGCCGCGCGGGACTTCGAAGTGAACCTTCGCATCGGCGAGGGCGCGTTTGGCCCGGACGATCCGCTGCGCGATGGTCGACTCGGGGACGAGGTATGCCCTCGCAATTTCGTCCACGGTGAGTCCGCCGAGGAGGCGCAGCGTGAGAGCCACGCGTGCCTCAACGGGAAGTACGGGATGACAGGCGGTGAAGATAAGACTCAAGAGGTCGTCGCCGACGTGGTCGTCGATCGCGGCGTCGAGGTCGGAGGCATCGCGTCGCCCCTCGATTTCGCGCGCGACTTGAGCCTCTCTAGCCTCGAATCGCTTCGACCGGCGCAGCGAGTCGATCGCACGCCGCTTGGCCGTGGCCATGAGCCAGGCGCCCGGCTTCTCGGGGATGCCCGTGACGGGCCAGGTCTCCAGCGCGGTCAAAAAGGCGTCCTGCGCCAGTTCCTCGGCGAGCCCCACATCGCGAACCATGCGCGCCAGGCCCGCGATGAGCTGGGCGGATTCGATCCGCCAGATGGCCTCGACCGCAAGATGGGTATCGGTAGCCGTCACGGCTACCGATCACACCACCTTCGCTTCAGCCGCGCAAGGGCGCGGGGGCGTTGCTGGAACGGACCCTCTACGCGAACGGCCGCCGCGCTACCTTCCGGTCTTCTGCCCCGTCTGTTCCTGCATCTCCTTGAAACCCTCGGCGGCTACCTGAACGTCGGCGGGGAAATCCTCGAATTCGTGCACCTGGCGAATCTCGACCATTTCGTCGTCCGACATGGGAGCCCGCGTAGCCCACTCCACGGCTTCGGCTCTCGACTTCACCTGGATCATCCAGTAGCCACCGATGACTTCCTTCGCCTCGGCATACGGTCCGTCCGTCACCTTGGCCTTGCCGCCCTTGTACGAAACGCGAGCGCCGGAAGAGAGCGGCTGGAGACCGTCCATGGAGAGAAGGACGCCCGCCTTCAGGAGCGACTCGTTGTACTTCATCATCTCCGCGACCCTCTTGGCGTCCGGCATCGTCTCCGGAGCCGCCGTCTCGTAGCCTTTGGGAATTACCAGCATCATGAAGCGCATCGCGATATCTCCTTATCCGTCCGGGTCCTAGGCTTGGGGTCTCGATCCTCGATCCCCCGTTCTACCTGAACGACGAACGGGGCGCCGCGAAATCGACACGATGGCGGAAGATATTTCCGGGCAGCCATCCGAAGGGTACTACGGTTTCCCAGGCGCGGGCTCAAGTCCAAACCGCCGCCCAATGGCCCGGATTCGCGCGCGAGACCAGGCGTCGTTGGGGTTGGCGATCGTCGCGCGCTGGTAGAAGTCGATGGCTTCCTGGTACCGACCCTGCTCCTCCCGCAGCGATCCAAGCGCCATGAGCGCCCTAGCGTCCTCCGGGTGAAGCCTCAGGGCTTCGTTGAAGGCTCGCTCCGCGACTTCGAGATGGCCCTGTTCCATCTCCAATGCCCCGAGGTCGGTCCACGTCTCCGGATCATCCGGACGCTCGTCGATGGAGAGTTGATAGTGCCGCCGGGCCTCATCCAGCCGTCCCTCCTCATGGAGGAAGCCCGCCAGCGTCAGCTCCGCGTCCGCGTTCATCCGGGCGGGCATGGGCCCGGCTCCGATATTTGCGAGCGCGTAGACCCCGAGAACGCCCGCCACCGCGAGACCGCGCGCCGAGCGATTGGCTTCCGCGAAGAACCAGGACACGCCCGCCGCCGCGAACACCGCGAGGTACGGCACCATGGGCACCCGATACCGAGCGGTGATGAAGAACATCAGATTGGCGACCGCGTACGCCACGATGATCCACGCGAGGAGGGGCGCTCGCTTCCAGCCCACCACGAGTCCCAACACCGACAACGGGACCAGCACCCCGAACGGAAACGCGATTCCGGGCACCTTCCAGAGGAGCACCGAGAGAACGGGCGAGTAGGCGCGGGCGGGATAGATCGCCTGATTCCGGAAGATCTCGTCTCCGTTGAACAGCAGGCGAACCTTGCGCAGTTGAAGCAGGGCGAACCCGCTGGGATCGCGGCGCGCCCAGTCCGTGACCTTTCGCACGAAATAGTTCGAGGCGCCGGACTTGGACCAGATTCCGTGCCGGACCGGCTCGGCGGTCAGATCCTTCCATTGGGCGTCCGGGCGAGCGGCGACCACTTCGTCGTAGCGCGGGTTGTTCCCGATGAAGAGATTGACTCCCCCGTTCCAGGAGATCGGGATCAGCTCGTGCCCCTTCACCCAGTTGTGAAGGGTGGCCGGCGCGATCGCGAGCGCGGTGCCGAGGAGGCACCAAAGAGCTCGACGGCGGGCGAAGGCCGCGAATACCGCGACCATGACGAGGGACGTCGCGGTTACCAGTGAAGCGAGTCCCCCGACCGCGCCCGCGGCGAACCATAGCAGCCAAGGTCGCCGAGGCGCCTTCGGGCTCGAGCGGGCGCCGACCCCAGCGGGGCGTTCGTTCGCCGCAAGCATCGCCAGCGCCACGGCGCCGAGCTGGAGCAGCACGGTGAGCGAGACTCCGAGCAACTCCCCGTCGAAGTAGATGAGGGTTCCGTAGAGCGTGACGATGAGGCCCGCCGCGAGGCCCACCATGCGCCCGAATTGTTTCGCCCCGATCCACGCCGTGAGCGCGGCGGCGAGGGCACCCAGCATGGATTGAGCGATCCGCGGCGCGAGGAAGCTCACGCCGCCGACGGCCCAGTAGATGAAGCCCAGGAAATAGGGGTATCCGGGGGGCTGCCAGAAGATCTTGTCCGGATGTCCGTCGCCCCCCGCGATGGCGCGGGCGGCCTGGTGGTAGGTGTACGCGTCGACCAGCGGGTGGTCGAAGAAGGGGCTCTGGCGCATGGCCAGCGCGTGCGCCACGCGGACGGACAGCGCGATGGCGAAGATGATCCACGCGTCGGCGGCGCCGAGGCGAGGCTCCGGTTGCGGTCCCTTCACACGGACAGACTACCCGATTCGGGTTGGCGGCGGCGGCTGCGGCGGCCGTGGTTCTCTAGCGGCGCTTCCGGAACAGCGCGTCCAGGCTCCAGGGGCCCGCGCCGGCGGCGGAGAAGAAAAGCCAGATGAAGCAATAGAGGGCGGCGGCCTCCCCTTTGTTGATCGTGGGCCAGAAACTTTGCGGGAAGTGCGCTTGGAAATACGCGACGGCCATCTCGCCGGATAGGATGAACGCGACGGGCCGCGTGAAGAGGCCAAGCATTAGCAGCGCCCCGCCCAACGCCTCGAGGACGGCGGCGAGCCCTATCTGCGACATCAACACAACCGGGCCGCCCGGGCTGGCCGCCGGGAATCCAAAGAGCTTCGTCGTCCCGTGTAGCAGGAACATGAACGCGGCCATGATTCGGAGCAGGCTTTGGAAACGCGGGGCCCAGGCGGACCAGGATGAAGCGGACATGAGAATCCTCCCGACTCGGGGATGGGTGGACAGCGATATCCCTTCAGACTCTACATCCGGCCTTCGGGATTCGTCGATGGGAGGCTTGGGGTCTGCGTCCGCCTCCGTCCTCCGTCGACAGAAGAAACGTGAAAGAAACGCCTCGGCGGACTATGCTCCCCCCGGAAATTGTTCCCGGGAAGTCGGGCACTCATGGGAGGGGTCGCAATGCTCCGCCTCGACACGGGCAACACCGGTTTCATGCTGCTGTGCAGCAGCCTGGTCATGCTCATGACCCCTGGACTGGCCTTCTTCTACGGGGGCCTGGTCGGTCGCAAGAATGTCCTGGCGATCATGATCCAGAGTTTCATCTCACTCTGCTGGACCACGGTTATCTGGTACGCGTGCGGCTATTCGCTTTGTTTCTCGGGCGATGTCGGGGGCGTGATCGGCAATCTCGACATGGCGTTCCTGCGTCACGTCGACCTGATGGCGCCCTCGCCGAACGACAGCATTCCACTGATCGTCCATGTCGGTTACCAGATGATGTTCGCAATCATCACTCCGGCCCTCATCACGGGCGCGTTCGCGAACCGCGTCACGTTCAAGGCCTATTTCATCTTCCTCACGCTATGGCTGTTCCTGGTCTACTTCCCGTTTGTTCACATGGTCTGGGGCGGCGGCTTGCTGGCACGCTGGGGAGTGCTGGATTACGCCGGCGGCATCGTGGTGCACAACATCGCCGGCATTGCCGCCCTCGCATCGGTCCTGTATGTGGGCCGGCGTCGCACGCAGGACTCAGGACCGCACAGCATCCCACTCGTCGCGCTTGGCACCGGCCTCTTGTGGTTCGGCTGGTACGGCTTTAACGCGGGAAGTGAATTCCGCGTGGACGCGACGACGGCCGCGGCCTTCATCAACACCGATCTCGCGGCGTCGTTTGCGGGGATGACGTGGCTGGCCATCGAATGGGTGATGAGCCGGAAGCCGAAATTCGTGGGGCTATTGACGGGATCCGTTGCGGGGCTGGCCACCATCACTCCCGCGGCAGGATATGTCTCCCCCCAAGGCGCGGTCCTGATCGGCTTCGCGTCGGGCATTGTGTGCTACTACGCTGTCGCCCTTAAGAACAAACTCAAGTGGGATGACGCCCTCGACGTCTGGGGCGTTCACGGAGTGGGCGGGTTTCTGGGAATCGTGATGCTGGGTATTCTCGCCACAAAGGATTTCAATCCGGCGGGGACCGACGGATTGCTCGCCGGCAATTCCACCTTCTTCATTCGCCAGTGCGCCGCGGCGGTGCTCTCCTCGGCATGGGCGTTTGGATTCACGTTCGGCATGCTGTGGCTGATCGATCGGATCACACCCGTGCGGGTCAAGGAGTCGCACGAGGAGATGGGCTTGGACGAGGCGCTCCACGGCGAGCACGCGTACCTGGAGGCCACATAAACCATGCGATTCGGCCCGTTGGCTGCGTGTTTGTGTTTCACCGGAATGCTCACGGGCGCGTGGGTTGGCGTGGCTTCCGCGAGCAGTGAGGCTGATTCCGGGGCGGCGATCCCAGCGTGGCTCAGCGAGATCAATTTCAACGCGTTTCTCTCCGCGAGCTACTCGTATAACTTCAATCGGCCGGCATCGGGCACCAACCAGTACCGAGTCTTTGATTTCGACGACAATACCTTCAAGCTCGATGAGTTCGAGCTCGTGGTTCAGAAGCCCACGTCGGGGCCCCGCGACACAGGCTTCAGGGTCGATCTGACGCTGGGCAGTTCCGTGCCGCGGGTAGTTGCCTCCACGGGTCTCTTCCGCGACGACACGGGCAAGGCCGAAGACATCGACATCCACCAGGCCTTCGCGACCTACGTCGCCGCGCTGGGCTCCGGATTGCGTTTCGACGCCGGAAAGTTCATCTGTCCCTTTGGCTATGAAGTGATCGACGGCTACGACGGATGGAATGACAACGCCACGCGCTCTGTGCAGTTCGGCTATGCGGGTGCGTACACGCACGTGGGGCTCCGCGCTTCGTACGCATTCTCTCCGCGAATGAGCGGCCTGTTGATGCTGGTGAACGGCTGGGACGTGGCACGCGACAACAATCGCGCCAAGTCCGTGGGCGCGCAGCTAACGCTCCTGCCGGCTCCTCCATTGACGGTCACCGTGGGCGGCATGTACGGCCCGGAGCGAACTGGGGACAATTCCGATCCACGTGCCCTGTTCGACCTCATCGTGATCTTGAGGGCCAGCAGCCGGGTCACTTTCGGAGCCAATCTCGACTTGGCTAGTGATCAGGATGCCCTGGGCCCAGGGTTGGACGCCCAGTGGAACGCCTTCGGGGGGTACATGCGGATCTCGGCGACGAGGTCCTTCGCGGTATCGTTGCGAGGCGAGAATTTCGATGACCTGGACGGCGTGCGAACGGGGGTATCTCAATCGCTCACTGAATTCACCATAACCCCTGAAACACGCCTCAGCCCGCACCTGCTCTTGCGCGGCGATCTACGCATGGATCACTCAAACCACTCCGTCTTCGAGAAGAGCCAGGGCGTCACCGATACCCAGCCGACGGCGCTGATCCAAGCAATCTATTCCTTCTAGCGCCGTGCATCGGCCGAATACGCGGGGTGGCCGTGGCCGGCCCGCGAAAGCGAACGCGCCTACGGGATCCCGGTGATCGCTTGGCCCCACCCGAGCTGGATGACCTCGAAGTCGTCGGCGTGAAGGCTGTGGAACGCGGGATTCAGCACGTCGTTGTCCCAGGCGGGGTCCATCGTGCCGGAGACGTACATGTCGGTGCCGTTGTCGGCGACGATCAGCCCGTAGATCTTCATCGCCTTGAAGATCTTCTGAACGTCCGCGGGGTAGCCCGAGATGTTGACGGACGCCTTCAAGCGTAGCCGCGCCCCCATCGGCGGCGCGCCGTTCGGTGCTTCCCGCCTCGTGCGACGCGGGCCACACGTAGCCGTTCGTCGCGCGCGTCGTGACGCGAAACGCGTGCCGGATCGGCCCGGCGGCGGCCACCTCGTCGTGGCGCACGAGACCCGGGAAGATCGCGAGCCCCGCGGCGTCCGCCGAGGTCCACCTGTCGGGGCGGCGCGCGTTGGTGGAGAGGTCGAACGTCGCGCCCGATCCCGCCTCCCACCGCGCGGCCGACGCGTTCCACCGCGTCGCCCACGTCTCGAAGAGGAGCCAGTGGTCGCGATCGATCACGATCAGATGGCGGTCGCCGCTCGAGCCGCCGCCCGGCACGGCCGCCTTCGATGTAGTTGGGTTGGGTCTTCGCCGCGGGTGGAATCGGATATCCGGCTGGGCGGCCCGGCGCGCCGGGATCGCATCTGGCTTCCGTACGGCGAGAACGTCACGGGCTCCAGGAGCTGGTTTGCGCCCACACCCACGTACGGGATTCCGTACGGTGGCGGTCCAAAGTCGGGATGGACGATGCGCGTGGCCGTCGGGTTCGACGGCGTCCGGCCGCTGATCCAGTCGATGATCGCGCCAGACTCGGAGTCGACGGGCGCCCCCGAGACGTCCAGGTTCCACCAGTTGTTGGCCGGGAACACCGAACGCGCGGAAAAGTCCTCGAGGAGGGCGACCGTGTCGGATGCCGCGCCACCGGAGCCGTCGAAAAGGAGAAGTTGCCCGCCGGTGATCGGAGTTTCGCTGTCGGAGCATCCGGTGAAGAAGACGAGGACCGCTGTGGTCACAAGAAGAGTCGACGCAAGGGCAGCGTCAATTCGAGTCGGTGTTCGCATGGACAGGGCTCCTGGCTGGAGTACGGAACTCTGCCTTGCAAGAAGATTGCCATGTCACGGACAGCGACCTGGGCGCGGAAGGTCGCATGCCCCGGTGCGGGATGCCACTCGGAGCTTGCGAGTTACGGGGTAGCCCCCTCGCGGCCGGGATGAGCCAGCCCCCGGCCGGCCCACAAATTCCTTGAATCGACAGACCGATCGTGGCATCCTAGTGTACGATTCGGTAGCAGGTGGAAGTACGGTTCCAACGAACGATGCCGCCAGCCAACGAGCCGGCGGCTCTTTTAGTATGGGTCGTGCGCCTTCCAGCCCGAACCCGGCCACAGCGGTCGGGACGCAGCCGTCGCGCTAGACGGCGCATGATCGGGGCCGACTGGGCCCCGTGAACAAGGAGAGATTCAGAATGACTCAAGGCACCGTGAAGTGGTTCAACGAGGCAAAGGGCTTCGGCTTCATTACGCAGGAGGGTGGCGAAGATGTGTTCGTCCACTTCTCCGCGATTGAGGGCGACGGCTTCAAGACCCTCGCGGACGGTGATCGTGTGGAATTCGAGGTGACGAAGGGCCCGAAGGGTCCGGCCGCCGCGAACGTCCGCAAGGTCTAACGCTTCACAAAGAAAACCGGCGGCGGTGGATGTCCGAGAGGACTCCACCGCCGCTCGGCGTTTCAGGCCGCGATGAAGTCCGCGGCCCGGGCCTTCCAGCGCTTACTTCGCCGTTTCCTTCCCCGCGTACGCGGCCGCCAGGCGGGTCCAGTCAGCGACCGTCACCTGCGCCACCACCTTGAATTTGTCGCCGCCCATCGGCCAGATGACCAGCGCATCCCCCTCGCGCAACTCATCGCGATGGAGTCCCGAGATAACCGGGAGCATGGGATCCTGCTGCCCCACCAGCACCCGGTTCATTCCTTTGAGCGGCGCCGTGCTCAGCATGTGGATGCGCTCGGAGCGATATTGGGCGCGATCCTCGGCGGGCTTCGTCGATCCATCCGCCGCCACGGGCACCTTCCCGAATAACGCCATTCGAATCTCGTAGCGGCCGAACGCGAGCTGCGCGGTGTCCCGGCACCGCCACATCGGGCTCACGAAGATGCTGTCGATGGGAATTCCCAACGCCTGGAACGCCTTTCCGATGGTCCCCGCGTCCGCCTTCCCTGCGTCGCTCAGATTCCGCTGTCCATCCCGGTTGTCGAAATTGCTGTAGTCCGTGTCGTGTTGCGACCAATCCGTGGCGGCGTGGCGGAAGAAGATGACGTACCCGCCCATTCGAAGACCGTTCACCAGGGTGGGGTCTCCAACTCCGGCCACGTCGTTCAGACGTGGAATGATGGGATTCACAACGGTGCCGGGAGCCTTCTCGGTGGATGTCTGAGCGCTCGGGGCGCCCGAAGCCGCGGCCAGCATCAGGATCGCGGCCATACCGCACAGTGCAACTCTCACCGCACACCTCCCTCTCTCGTGGAATGTCGAACTCATGCCGAGAGTCTACCCTACGATAACCGGGAGGACGGTCCAACCCGTACGAAGGTAGCGCGTCGAGTGCTACCTTCGGGGGAGTGGCCGCTCCGTAGAGCATTTGGTCAGCGGTCGATCAGAACAACCTTCGACTTCAAGATCGAATCGCCGATCTCCAGTCGCGCGAAGTAGACGGAGGCAGAGAGCGGGGTTCCCCGGTCGTTTCGGCCGTCCCAGATCGCGACGTGCGGCCCGGACGATAGCGGCCCGTCAACGAGAGTACGAACACGCCGGCCCGCAACATCGTAGAGCACCAGGCGGGTCCAACCTCCCACCGGAAGTACGAATCGAATCGAGCCCGATCCTGCGACCGGGTTCGGCGACGCGGCCATTGTGACCTTGGGCGCGAGCCGATCTTCGGCCACGGATGTCGGCACGGCGCCTACAGCGCTGGCCGCGTTGACCTTCACACCAATGGGCAGGTCGTAGGGCACAGGGTCGCCGGTGGCGATCATCTGCTGTATCACGAGCTGCGGCGTCAAATTTGGGTACCGGGCTCGAACCAGGCCACACACTCCGGCGGTCAGCGGACAGGCGAACGAGGTGCCGTCCCCGTACATGTATGGACTCACTCCATCCCACCCGAAGAGGAAGATGTAGAAGATCTGATCGAGGTCGGTGAACGTGTAGTTCTGGGAGATCGTGGACCACATCAGGCTCCCCGGCGCGGCGACGTCCACCCACGGTCCCCAATTTGAGAAGGACGCGCGGGCGTTGTCGATGTCGGTGGCCGCCACGGCCAGGACGTGCTCGCAGGCCGCCGGATAGACTCGCACGCTGTCGCCGTCGTTGCCCGCCGCGGCTACGCAGAGCACGCCCGAGTTGGTGGCCATGTCCACCAGCGCCTGGAAGAACTCGGGAACGCCCGGATCGCCAGGGCCACCAAAGCTCATCGAAATGATCGACGCGCGCTTGTCGACCGCATAGGCGAACGCGCCCGCGATGGCCTCCGACGTGAGACCGCTGTCCGGCTGGGACACCTTGAGCGGCATGATGCGGCAATTCCAGCCCGCCCCGGCGATACCGTCACTGTTGTCCGTAGCCGCGGCGGCGATGCCAGCGCAGAAGGTCCCGTGAAAGCCCACGTCGATGCCAGAGGCGTCGGCCGTGTACTCGGGTTTGGGATCGTTATCCCCCATACCAAAATCCCAGCCTTCAAAATCGTCGATCAGGCCGTTCCCGTCGTCGTCGAGCCCATTTCCCGGAACCTCGTCCTGGTTGTGCCAGATCCGGCCCGACAGGTCCGGGTGGCTCGTGTCCACCCCGGTGTCGATGATCGCTATTGTCACGGAGGAGTCCCCACGCGCCGTATCCCAAGCGAACGGGAGGCCAATGTCCGCCGCGCCGCCGTCGTCGACGTACCACTGGTAGATCAGGAACGGATCGTCCGGGAGGGTGAACGACACACGGAAGCTGTAGTTGGGACTCACCGCGCGGAAAAGACCGGTCGCCTGAAGGGCACGCGCCGCGGCGACGGGCTCGAAGTCGGGCCGGTCGCTTCGAAGCACCCAGACGCCCTGCGTCGCCCCGGCCCCGCGGGGCGTGGGACCGACGCGCTGAACCTGGGCGACGCCGAGGCTCTTCAACGCGCCCATCGCACTGGCGCCGCGGGCGAGGGGCGTCCCGTTGGGAGCGACACCCAGAACGCCGCCGTCCGCAATGGCTACGACCTCCCCAGGGGCAAACCGGAGCGAGGTCGGGGTGCGCCGAGGCGCGGCGTGGTGGACGGAGCCGGCGGGGGACGCAGGCGGTGCCAGGAAGGCCAGCGCGAGCGCCACCGGGACAATGCGGAATGAAATGAGACGGAGATGGTTCACGACGACCTCCTCGACCCGTCAGGATGGGCTTCCTTGGTGCGGTGGGTCCCCGAGACCCAGATAAGAGATCGGCACGATCCGGCCCGCCTCAAGTACCTCTCGTAACCGGCCGATACCTCACCAGATACACCTCAATTTCTGGGGGATCGCCGTGAAGCTGGTCGCCTGCCCCAATTGTCACGCGCAATACGACGTTGCCGCGGTGAACGAGGAGACGATCTCGTGTCCCTGCGGCACGACCATCTCCACGAAGGCGCCCCTAGCGGTGGATGCAACCGTGTCGCGCTGTGCCGCCTGCGGCGCACTGGTGGCCGATGGCGCGACGACGTGTTCCTACTGCAACGCCGCGATCGTTCGGGACCGCGCGCTCGCGGGCCCGGTGTGTCCCGAGTGCTACGCGCGAAATCCCGAGGGCGCGAAGCACTGCACCGCCTGCGGGGTCGCGTTCCTGCCCCAGCCGGTGCGGACCGGCGAAGAGCCCCTTGAGTGCCCGGTGTGCGCGGGCGTGCGGCTCACGGCGCGGAGCCTGGGCGGCCTCTGGATGGACGAGTGCCCGATGTGCCTTGGCCTCTGGGCTCCGGGCGAGGTGATCGACCGCGTGGTCGAGCACGTGCGGGAGAAGCGGCGCCTGGAAGGCGCCGCCCCGGGCGCCTCGTCGCAGCGGGAGCGCCACGCGAACTGGCAGGGCGAAGTCTCCTACCGTCGTTGCCCCGTGTGCAAGCAGGCCATGCAGAGGAAGAACTTCGGACGCCGCTCCGGCGTCATCGTCGACCGGTGCTCGAGCCACGGGACGTGGCTCGACGCGGACGAGATGGAAGACATCGCTGCGTTCGTGCTCGCGGGCGGGCTCGACCACGTGACCCCGGGCGGCGACGCCTCTTCGAGCTTGGCGGCGGATCCGAAGAAGGCCGCGGCGCTCCTCGAAGCCGAGCGGATTCTTGCCGAGGAAAAGGCCCGCGAGTTGGCGCGCGACCCTCGGCGGCAGATCGATCTGGGACGAGGCTTTCGCGGCATCGGCGACCTGATTCAAGCGCTCTTGCGTTAGAGATCGGCACGACCGCGGGCGTGCCGCGGCGGGACGGTACCCTCAAAGGAGGATGCAATGGGACTCGTGAGCAAGCTCCGCGGCGAGCTGGTCGACATCGTCGAGTGGATCGACGACACCCGGAACACGCTCGTCTGGCGCTTTCCGCGATACCAGAACGAGATCAAGAATGGGGCCCGCCTGGTCGTGCGACCCGGGCAGTCCGCGATCTTCGTCAACCAGGGCAAGGTGGCCGACGTGTTCCAGCCCGGGACCTACGAGCTGACGACCAAGAACCTGCCCCTCCTGACCACCCTCAAGGGCTGGGAATACGGCTTCAATAGTCCCTTCAAGGCTGAGGTCTACTTTGTTGCGACCAAGCAGGTTACCGATCTCAAGTGGGGCACGCCTCACCCGGTGCTCCTGCGCGACCCCGAGTTCGGCCCGCTCCGCATCCGGGCGTTCGGGACGTACACGCTCCGCGCGGCGAAGCCTCAGGCCTTACTTCAAGAATTGGTCGGCACGGACGGCTCGTTCGAGGCGGACGAGATCGACGTTCTTCTTCGTTCCATCGTGGCGACCGAGTTCTCAAAGCTGGTGGCTTCGACGGAGATCTGCCGTGGTGGATCTGGCGTCCAACTACGGCCAGCTGTCCGAGAAGCTGCGCCGCGCGGTGCTCGACCGGATCGACGACGAGTACGGGCTCGACATTCCCCAGCTCTTCATCGTGAACGTCTCCGTTCCGGACCAGGTGGAGCGCGCGCTCGACGCGCGCAGCAGCATGGGCGTGATCGGCGACATGGACCGCTACCAGAAGTACCAGCTCGGCGCGTCCATCCCGACCGCCGCGGCGAATCCGGCGGGCGGTCTGGCGGGCGCGGGCGTGGGACTGGGCATGGGTATGTCGATCGCCCAGCTCCAAGCGCCTTCGCGGTCTCCCCTGCCCTTGATCCCGCCGACACCGGAAGCCGATGCCGCCGTGTGGCACTTCACCTCGGGCGGCCGCACGTACGGGCCCTATTCCGTCGCGCAGCTGGGACAGGCGGTCGCGGCCGGACAGCTGACCAGCGGGAGCTTGGTGTGGGCGGCGGGAATGGAATCGTGGGTGCCGATGGCGCGGGTGCCGCGGTTGGCCGGGCTCTTCGCGCCGCCGCCGCCGCCGATCGCGGGCTAGAGGCTCGCGAGCCGGCGAGCGCTAGGCGCTCTTGCGGCGCTTCTGATCGGCGCTGGAAATGAAGCGGGCGGCCATGCGGCCGAGCGGACCCGACTGAGCGAGCTGCTCCTCCAGCGCCTTCAAGTCCATCGCGCGGGCCTCGGGCGTGGCCTTGTCCAGCAGCGGAACGCCGGCGGCTCGAGCGAGCCACGCGCCCAGCTGGCGCGGTACCAGCGGATCCCGAATCACCGCCGCAATCCGCCGCCGGTTCTTCTGGAGCGTTGAGAGCCGCGCCACGCTGGTATATGGCGCCGGATCTGGCTCGTTGTTGCAGGCATAGAGCGCATACCAGTCGTCGTGGTCGCTATCCCTTTCCACCACGATCTCCAGCCGGCTCGCTTCGAACATGTCCTTCACGCTCGAGGCGAACCGCCGCCGCTGCGTGATCCGTCCGCTTCCGATCCGCCATTCCATCCGCCCCTTGGAAAGCCACGCCGCGGCGATGGCGAGCAGCAGCGCGAAGAAGGTCGTGATCAGCGCGCCTGGAAGGGCCTGGAGTCCCCGCTCCCCCAGCTGCATCACCGCGTAGAGGGCGATCCCGACCATCGCGATCCCAAGGACCGAGACGAGCCCGGCTTGCCGTCGCCGGATCGCGAGGTCCGGGACGAGCGCGCGTTCGCCCTCGGGCGTGATCAGTTCCTGCCAGCCCGTGGGCGGTTGCGACGGCGCGGCATCGGCCGCGACGGCCAGACCCGGGGCCGCACCGAAGGCAGGGACCGCGGCGAGCGTCGCGTTGGCCGGAGCCGCGCTGAGGCCCAACTCCGCTCGAATCGAGGCCGCCGCCGCCTCGCGATCCTGGACGCTCCCGCTTCTCGAGAGGACGAACCGACCCCTGGTCGTGTCCACGACGAGCGCGCAGTTTCGGGCGGCGGTCGAGATCTCTCGAATCTCGTCGCGTCGATACTCCCTGTGAAAGCGGAAGGGGCCCAACGAACTGCGAGATCTTGAGGCTGGCGCCGGACACCGTGAAGCGGTCCTCGGACCACAGGAGTCGCAACAACTCCGCCATCGCGGCGAGCCCGCCCACGGTCCAGAGCGTCAGCCAGAAGAGGAGAAACGCGCCCGCGCCGATCGTGAAGCCGAGCCCGGGCGCGGAGTGTCCTTCCTCGAAGGGTGTTCCGTTGACGATGGCCAGGACCCCTTTGGCGAGGAACCCGAGCGCGAAGCACTCGCCGAAGGCCCAGCCGCAGAGCCAGAACGTCAGGAAGGCGGCGGGAAAGAATCGAGCGACACCGCTCGGCTTGAGTCGTACGAGAAGACCCTCGGGAACCCGTTCCGCACCCATGGCCCGATATATCGGCGGCTGGAGCGGGATTACCGAGAATTTTGTGAGATCGGGGCCCTGGCGGCTGCGCGCGGGACCGGATCGAGGCGGAGGGGAGGCCGGCGGCTACGGTCCCGCCCAGCGGAATCGCCCCAGGACCGGCTGATGGTCGGTCGCCTCGAAGCCGAGGTCGCGGCCGGCGACGGCGATCGTCTCGACGTTCGGCGAGACGATGAATCCGTCGATCACCGCGGTGTAGTTCTCGCCGGCCCGGTACGGACGCTCGTTCGTGCGCACCGTGGGGTGCGTGCTGTCCGCGGCCACCGTCCACCCGGCCGGAATCGCTTCCCGCGGAAACGGGTGCACCCACGTGAGGAACTTCGCCTCGGTCGTGCTGGGAAACCGGGTCTCGGCCAGGAGCAGGTTCCAATCGCCTCCCAAGATCACGGCCGAGCCCTTTCGGAATTCCTCCGTCGCGTAGCGGAACACCGCGTCCACCTGCCGGCGGCGCGTCTCCGCGCGCTCGTCGAACGCGGCGAGGTGCACGTTGAAGATAGCCAGCGGGTGGCCGCCGAGCGTGGCTGCGGGTGATCTGGAGGTGGTACCGGCGCGGCAAGATCCCGCCCATCCGCGAAGGCTCCTCGGGGAGCGGCGCGATGGCCGTAGGGGACGCTTCGATCCGCGTGAAGGTCAACAATCCGTGCCCGAGCGAGAGGCCAGCCGGAAGAAGCTGGGTGGTCACGTCCGCGGAGAACGCGGAGCGGTAGCCTTGAAGTTGAGTTCGCAACCCGCCGAGAACGTCCACGCCGCGGGTCATGAAACCGGGCCCCGCCGCCTCCTGGATCAGTACAACATCGGCGTCGACGCCCGAGAGCACCCGCCGGATGGCCGCGAGGTTCGCCTCGATCTGAGCCTTGCCCGCGGAGCGAAGGTGCGTTCCGCCGTCCGCGATGAAGTCGGCGTCCTTTCCAAGTCCCGCGTAGCCGATGTTCCACGTGAGCACCGCGCACTCATCGCCGGGAGGCCGCACCGCGATCCCCGGCCGCTCGTCGACGGAGACGGCCGCGCCTTGAAAGTAGTTCGTCGCTAGGACTGCGATTGCTGCGGCAGCGAGGAGGGCGAGGAGAGTGAGCATCATGCGCGCGGGCGATCGGCCGCCGGGTGGGATCAAGACTCGGATCGCGGCGGGCCGCCCGCGTCCGCCATGGACGGATCGCCGCCCGGCTTCTTGAACTGGCTGATCGCCCACTGGAGCATGCCCAGGACCGCCGCGAGGCCCCCCCAGTCGTTGGCCAGGTCGCTGATGAACGCGATCGGGTTCTTCTTCTGATCCATCGAGAAGAAGATCTGAGAGTAACGTCCCATCGCCTGCCAGCTCCCGGCCGCGAGCGGCTCCTTGAATTTCGCGAGCGCGGCCAGGTAATCGTTGACGAAGCCGGAGTACGCCCCCAGGTAGACCGAGGCGCCGAACACCACGATGGCGAGAATCGCCACCATGGTCGACAGGTTCGTCAGGAACACCGCGTTGTCGAGGTAAAGGCTCCGGATCGGGGTGTGGAGAATCAGGAGATTCACCGCGAAGATCCCGACGGCGAAGATGAATACGGGCGCCATCTGATCCTTCACGGAGTTGAGCGCGGTCGTGGCGTCGAGGAAGGTCCGCTCGATCGTGCCCATCAGGGCGTCCGGGCCGCCGCCGTTGGGTACGGCCGCGGCGAGGATTCTCGCGGTCTCCGCGTGAAACGATTTGGCATCGATGGCGAACTGCGACACCAGCGTGAACAGGAGCAGGAGGCCGCCCGTGAAGAGCAGCGTGCTGTAGCCGGAGTACACGGTGTAGGCCCGCGCGAGGCGCGGGCGAAAGTCGGAGGGGCGGCCTTCCGCGGGCGCCTTGACGGCCGTGAGGACCGAATAGGTCCCGATGACCGCCGCCATCACGCCGAGGGCGATCAGCCAGGCGCGCCCGTGCTGCTCCAAGAGTTCCGAAACGGTGAACGCCGGCGTCGTCAGATCGACGAGGTAGAGGATCCCGGCGCACACGCCGAAGATCATCCCTTCCCCCACCGCCCCGCTGCACCGCGCCTGCTTCGCGCCGATCTGAAAGTTCAGCGAGTGCCGCTCCACCCACACCCAGCCCGCGAGCCAGTAGCTCACCGCGAGGAGCGCGCAGCCGACGAGCCACCCCGCGAGCAGCAACGCTCCCGAGGAGGCGGCTATCGCGTCGAACGACATCTCAAGGGGCTCACGGGCACAGATTAGGCGAGCGGCTTGAAATCGTCCATCTCTGCCACGTTAATCGTTTCGGCCGTACCGGCAAGACCGGCGACTGATCGCGGGCACCGGTCCACTGTGATAGGCTGAGCGTTCGCCATGCCCGATCCAAGCTAGGCCGAGCCCGGAAGAATTCCTCGCGCGCGCCCGCGCCGCGGAAGAGCGGCTCAACCGCGCCAAGCTGAAGATATTCTTCGGCGCCTGCGCCGGCGTCGGCAAGACGTACGCCATGCTGAGCGAGGCGCATGAGCGAAAGAGGGCCGGAATCCGAGGTCGTCGTCGGGCTCGTCGAGACCCACGGCCGCCGCGAGACCGAGGCGCTCCTGGAAGGCCTCGAGGTCATCCCCCGGCGCGCCGTCGACTATCGCGGCACCCGCGTTCTGGAATTCGACATCGACGCGGCCCTTGCCCGCAAACCCAGCCTCCTGCTCCTGGACGAGCTGGCGCACACCAACGCCCCGGGCTCGCGACACAAGAAGCGCTGGCAGGACATCGAGGAACTCCTCGCGGCCGGCATCGACGTCTACACGACGCTCAACGTGCAGCACATCGAGAGCCTGGTCGACGTGGTCTCCGACATCACCGGCGTCCTCATACGCGAGTCGGTCCCCGACTCGTTTCTGGATCGGGCGGACGAAATCGAGATGGTCGACCTCCCGCCCGACGATCTTCTCCAGCGCCTCCGCGAGGGTAAGGTCTACGTCCCGGAGCAGGCCGAGTGGGCGAGGGAAAACTTCTTCCGGAAGGGAAATCTCATCGCGTTGCGCGAGCTGGCACTCCGCCAGACGGCCCAACGGGTCGACGCGCAAATGGAGTTCTATCGCAAGACCGAGGGCATCGCGGAACCCTGGGCCGTGCGCGAGCGAATCCTGCGTGTGCATCGGGGATCCCGCGAAAGGCGTGCGCTTGGTGCGCGCCGCCCGCCGCCTCGCGGGAGCCCTCCGGGCCGACTGGATCGTGGTCCACGTCGAGACACCGGGGCAGCTCCTCGAATCCCGATCCGACCGCGACTACATCGTCGGGATTCTCGACTTCGCGTTCGAGCTGGGTGCCGAGACGCAGGTCCTGACCGGGTTGAGGGTCCACGACGAGATTCTGGCCTTTGCGCGCGCCCGCAACGTCTCGCGAATCATCGTCGGGCAATCGAGGAAACCGCGCTGGCTCGAGATCGTGAGGCCGAGCCTGGCGCTGGAGCTTTCCAGGCAGGGGGACGCCGACATCTGGGTCATACAGGGCGAGGAAGAGCCCGAGCGGCCCGAAGAGCTTCGCCCGGGAGCCGAGCCCGCGGCGAAGTCGAGCCTCGCATGGAGGGGCTACCCGGGCACCCTCCTCATCGTGGCTCTATGCACGGGCATTGCGGCGCTCATGTACCGGAACTTCGGTCTTTCCAACCTCGCGATGGTCTATCTGGTTGGGGTCGTCGTGGCCGCCATCGCGTTCGGCCGCGGTCCCGCAATCGTCGCCTCCGTACTTGGAGTCACTGTCGTTCGACCTTCTCTTCGTCCCTCCTCGATACACGTTTCACGTCGACGACTCTCAGTACCTCGTCACGTTCGGCGTGATGCTTCTCGTGGCGGTCGTCATCGGCACGCTCACGGCCCGGCTGCGAGACCAGCTCGCGGTCGCGCGCCAGGAGCAGCGCCGGACCGCCTCGCTCTACCGGCTGAGCCATGAGCTCGCGGCGCGAAGCACGCTGCGCGCCGTGCTCGAGTCCGCCGCCGATCTCATCTCGGAGATTCTGGGGGCGACGGTCGCGATCCTCCTCCCCGACGAGCACGGCCGCGTGGCGGTCGCCGTCGGAGACATCGGCCTGTTTGGCGGCGGCGAGCACGAGCGCACCGTGGCGCAATGGGCCTTTGAGAACGGCAAGGCAGCCGGGTGGAGCACGCGGACCCTTCCGGGCTCCCGCGGAGTCCACCTCCCTCTTTCCGGGTCGGATCGCCCCCTCGGCGTCCTCTCGGTCCGCACGGCAGATCCGAAGGTGTTGCCGAATCCGGAGAGCGTGCGGACCCTCGAGGCGCTCGCGAGCCAGACAGCGCTGGCTTTGGAGCGCTGCTTCCTCGCCGAGGCGGCAGAGCGGGCGCGAACGGAGGCCGAAACCGAGCGGGCCAGAAGCGCGCTCTTGAGCTCGGTCTCGCACGATCTTCGAACCCCTTTGGCCGCCATCACCGGAGCCGCAACCAGCCTCCTCGAGGGATCGGCTCGGTTGGGAGAATCGACCCGACGCGAGATGGTGGAAACGATCTCGGAGGAAGCAGGACGCCTGAACCGGCTGATCGGCGACCTCTTGGAAATGACGCGGCTCGAGTCCGGTGCGCTGCGGGTTCGAAAGGAGTGGCACTCCCTGGAGGAGGTGGTCGGAGCCGCGCTCGGCCGGCTCGAGGCAGAACTCGGAGACCGCCCCGTCATGGTGGATATCCCGGACGATTTGCCCCTGGTTCCCCTCGACGACGTGCTCTTCGAGCAGGTGGTCCGAAACCTCGTCGAGAACGCGCACAAGTACAGCCCCACCGGATCTCCGATCGAGATCAGGGGCCGCATTGAAAGTGGAAAGCTTCGATTCACGGTGGCCGACCGTGGTCCGGGCCTCCGAGCCGGCGAAGAACAGCGGGCCTTTGAAAAATTCTATCGCGGAGCCGCGGGTTCCGACCGCGCCGGGGTGGGTTTGGGATTGGCCATCTGCCGGGGAATCGTGGAGGCGCACCAGGGATCGATCACGGCGGCCAACCGGCCCGGCGGAGGCGCGGAGTTCACGGTCTGGCTTCCGTTGGAAGGGACTCCGCCCTCCGTCGACACCGAAGAAAATCAGCATCCCGGCAAGGACCGGGCGTGAAATCGCCTCCGGCTTCGCATCAACCCCTCGTCCTGGTCATCGATGACGAGGCGCCGATCCGGAAATTTCTGCGCACGGGGCTGGAAAGCCACGGCTATCGCCTGGTCGAATCGGCCACCGGAAAGGACGCGCTGGCGCAGGCGGCCACGCGGTCCCCGGATCTCGTGCTCCTCGACCTCGGCCTCCCCGACATGGACGGGCTCGAAGTATCGTGAAGAAGTTCCGCGAGTGGTCGTCGATCCCGGTGGTGGTGCTGACCGCCCGCGGCCAGGAGGAGGACAAGATTCGCGCGCTCGACGCCGGCGCCGATGACTACGTGACCAAGCCCTTCTCGATGGGCGAGCTTCTCGCGCGAATGCGCGTCGCGCTCCGCCATCGCGCGCGCATCGAGACCGGCGAGGAGCTGACGGCTGTCGAGACGGGGCCGCTCCGGATCGATCTCGAGAAGCGCGTCGTGAAGGTGTCGCGCGAAGAGGTCCGTCTCACGCCCATCGAATACCGGCTTCTCGCCACCCTGGCGCGATACGCCGGAAGGGTTCTCACCCACGACTTCCTTCTGCGTGAGGTTTGGGGCCCGGGCTACACGTCGCAGCACCACTACCTGCGCGTGTATATGGCGCAGCTCCGCCACAAGATCGAGTCGGATCCGGCCCGGCCGAGGCTCCTGATCACGGAGCCCGGGCGTGGGTTATCGGCTGAAATCGGACTGAGGCGCCCGCGGGCCGGGCGCTACCCGGGCTACCCCCGAGCGTCGATCCGGCTGCGGCCAGGCGCATCTAACGTAGAACGGGCTGGCCGGGGAAGCCGGCGGCCAAGGAGGCCTTTGCGATGAAGAGCGTTACCGGGCTCCACCACGTGACCGCGATCGCGGGTCCCGCGCAGGAAAATCTCGATTTCTACGCCGGCGTCCTGGGCATGAAGCTAGTGAAGAAGAGCGTGAACCAGGACGACACGGGCACCTATCACCTCTTCTACGCCGACGCCGAAGGTCATCCGGGCACCGATCTGACGTTCTTCCCGTGGAGCCAGGCGGCGCCCTCGCGACCGGGTCATGGCCTCGCGAGCGAGGTTGGCCTCGCGGTTCCGGTCGATTCGCTTTCCTGGTGGGCGCAGCGGCTGGAGCGGTACGGCACGCCGATCGGCGCGCCTGAGACCCGCTTTGGCGAGAAGGCGCTTCACTTCGTCGATCCGCACGGGCTCGGCGTGGCCCTGGTGGAAGCGGCGGTCCCGGGCGATCGCCGGTTCACGCCGTCGGAGGGCGGTCCCGTCCCCGCCGAGCGGCAGGTGCACGGCCTGCACGGCGGCCGGCTCCGCGAGCGCTCGCTCAACCTCACGACGCAGTTTCTCACCGACGTGATGGGATTCCGCCACGTCGGGACCGAGGGAAGCTGGCACCGGTACGCCGTGGCCGGCGGGGGTTCCGGAGGGCACATCGACGTCGCGGAAGCTCCCGACACTCCGCGCGGATTCTGGGGCATCGGCTCGATCCACCACCTCGCGTGGCGCGTCGGCGACGAGTCGCACCAGGCGGAAGTCCGCGCGCGCGTCGAGGCGGCCGCGCGGCGACCCACCCCGGTCATCGATCGCTTCTGGTTCAAGTCCGTTTACTTCACGGAGCCCGGCGGCGTGCTGTTCGAGCTGGCGACCGACGGACCCGGCTTCAGCGTGGACGAGGCGCCGGACAAGCTCGGCGAGACGCTGGTGCTGCCTCCCTGGCTCGAGCCGCAGCGCTCCGAGATCGAGGCGCAGCTCCCCGCGCTCACGCCCCCGACGCCCCACGAAGCGGCGCGGGATCGATGACGTCGGCTCGGCCCGCGACCCCTCAGGGCGCTGAGGATCTCGGTTTCATCCACCGCTTCGAGAAGGGCTCGGACGGAACCACACTCCTGCTCCTCCACGGAACCGGCGGCGACGAAAACGATCTGATCCCGATCGGGAAGCAGCTCGCGCCCAACGCCAATTTGCTCTCGCCGCGCGGCCAGGTGCTGGAGCACGGGATGCCGCGCTTCTTCGAGCGGTTGGCGGTCGGCGTGTTCAACGAGGAGGATCTGAAGAAGCGGGCGGCCGACCTGTCCGTCTTCGTGCGGGCCGCGGCGGCACGGTATGCATTCGACGCCGGGCGCGTGTACGCGATGGGATTCTCGAACGGCGCGAACATGGCCGCCGGGCTCCTACTGCTGGACGGCTCCCTTCTCGCCGGAGCCGCGCTCCTACGGGCCATTGTTCCCCTGGAACCCCCGCGCATGCCGGATCTCACCGGCAAGCCGGTTCTTCTCGCCGCGGGCCTCGGCGACCCCTACGCGCCCCATGAGAGGGTGGACCGGTTGGCTGAATTGCTGAAGAAGGCGGGCGCCGTGGTCGACCTCCGCTGGGCAAAGGCCGACCACTCCTTGGTTCCTTCCGACTTCAAGGCCGTTGCCGAGTGGATTTCTACGTGGCGGTCGGGGCCCCCCGCGGGTCCGAAGTAACCGCGCACGCTCCGCCTGAGAAGTAGTAGGCTTGAGGCTCCCCGCGCAGTGTCCCTCTCCCAGGATATCAGCCGTGACTCGCTCCGCACCCGCAGAAATCCACCCGTGACGCCCGGACCCGTCGGCAGCCACCTCGCCCTTCCCATCGGGGATCGCGACCACATCGATGGCTTGCCGGAGGCCACGGTAACCCTGCTGGAGTACGCAGGCTACGAGTGCCCCCACTCCGGCACGGCCTACCCCGTCGTGCAGGACCTGCAGGACGCGATGGGAACACAAATGCGCTTTGTGTTCCGAAACCTCCCCATTGCGGGGATCCACCGCCACGCGGAAGACGCCGCCGAGTCGGCGGAGGCAGCGGGTGCCCAGGGCCGATTCTGGGAGATGCATGGGCTGCTCTTCGAGAATCAGCGGGAGCTCGGCAAGCAGGCGTTGCACCGGTATGCCGAGGAAGTCGGACTGAACATCGCCCGCTTCACCCGGGAGCTGGCCGAGCGGATCTTCGCGCCGCGGGTCCGGGAGGATTTCCAAAGCGGGATCCGGAGCGGCGTCGAGGGAACGCCAACGTTCTTCATCAACAACGTCCGTCACGACGACCGCAATGACACCAAGACGCTTCTCGCGGCGATCAGGATCGCCGCGGCGCCGGCCCCGCCCCGCTGAGGTTTCCCTCCGCTAGCTCGCCTTCGGCGTGATCCTCATCGCGTAGAACGACCGCCACACGAACACGACCGAGATGGCGAAGAAGATCGCCGCGAGCGTGGTCGTGAGCGAAGCCCCCTGCTGGCGGGTGAGCGATACCGCCAGATCCACCGCGAGAAGTCCGAAGAGCGTCGTGAACTTGATGACCGGGTTCATGGCGACCGACGACGTGTCCTTGTACGGATCGCCCACCGTGTCACCCACCACCGTCGCGTCGTGGAGCGGGGTTCCCTTTTCCTTGAGCACCACCTCGACCACCTTCTTGGCGTTGTCCCAGGCGCCGCCCGCGTTGGCCATGAAGATCGCCTGGTAGAGGCCGAAGAGCGCGATCGAGACCAGGTAGCCGATGAAGAAGAACGGCTCGACGAACGCGAAGGCGAGCGTGCCGAAGAACACCGCGAGGAAGATGTTGAACATCCCCATCTGGGCGTACTGGGTGCAGATTTCCACGACCTTCTTGGAATCGGCGACCGAGGCCTTGGTCACGCCTTCGAGCTTGATGTTCCGCTTGATGAACTCCACGGCGCGGTAGGCGCCGGCCGTCACCGCCTGTGTGGAGGCGCCGGTGAACCAGTAGATCATCGCGCCCCCCATGATGAGGCCGAGCAGGAACGGCGCGTGGAGGAGCGACAGGTTGGCGACGTAGGCGGGCTGGAGCCCTTCCGTCAGCCCGACGATGATCGAGAAGATCATCGTGGTGGCGCCCACGACCGCCGTGCCGATGAGCACGGGCTTGGCCGTCGCCTTGAACGTGTTGCCGGCGCCGTCGTTCTCTTCCAGGTTGTGCTTCGCCTTTTCGAAGTCCACGTCGAATCCGAACTGCGACTTCACCTTCTCCTTGATGCCGGGAATGGTTTCGATCTGCGACAGCTCGTACACCGACTGCGCGTTGTCGGTCACGGGCCCGTAGGAATCGACCGCGATGGTGACCGGGCCCATGCCCAGGAACCCGAACGCCACGAGGCCGAACGCGAAGACGGCCGGCGCGATCATCAGGGCCCCCATCCCCATGTTGGAGACGAGGTAGGCAAGCGACATGAGGATCAGGATGCTGACGCCGAGCCAGTAGGCGCTGAAGTTGCCCGCCACCAGGCCCGAGAGGATGTTGAGCGACGCGCCGCCTTCCTTCGACGAGGTCACCACCTCGGCCACGTGCGCCGAGTGCATCGACGTGAATACCTTGACCAGCTCGGGAATGATGGCGCCGGCCAGCGTCCCGCACGTGATCACGGTCGAGAGCTTCCACCAGAGCGTGCCGTCGCCGAGTTCCCGGACGAGCAGGAAGGACGCGAGATAGGTCAGCGCGATGGAGACGAACGACGTGAGCCACACCAGGCGCGTGAGCGGGTACTCGTAATCCATCTTGTCCGCGTTGGCGAACTGGGCCTTGGTGATCGCCTCGTTCACCTGATACGAGAGCGCGCTCGCCACCACCATCATGACGCGCATCGCGAAGATCCACACGAGGAGCTGCGCCTGGACGACCGGCTCGCGGACCGCGAGCAGGATGAACGTGATCAGCGCGACGCCCGTGACGCCGTACGTCTCGAATCCGTCCGCGGACGGACCCACGGAATCGCCCGCGTTGTCGCCGGTGCAGTCCGCGATCACGCCCGGGTTCCGCGCGTCGTCTTCCTTGATCTTGAAGACGATCTTCATGAGATCCGACCCGATGTCCGCGATCTTGGTGAAGATCCCGCCCGCGATACGGAGCGCGGCGGCGCCCAGCGACTCCCCGATCGCGAATCCGATGAAGCAGGGGCCCGCCAGATTGCCGGGGATGAAGAGCAGGATGATGAGCATGATCAGAAGCTCGACCGAGATGAGCGCCATCCCGATGCTCATTCCCGCGCTGAGCGGGATCGCGTAGCAGGGGTACGGCTTTCCGCGGAGCGCGGCGAAGGCGGTGCGGGAGTTGGCGAACGTGTTGATGCGGATGCCGAACCACGCGACGCTGTAGCTCCCCGCCATGCCGACCAGGCTGAAGAACAGGATGGTGGCCACCTTGAACGGCGGGAATCCGCGCGTGATGTTTCCCGCGGCGTCAACGCCGTTCGCCGCGAGCCATCCGAAGTAGACGAGCACGATCGCGCTGATGAAGATCCAGAGGACGATGAGGAACTTGCCCTGCTGGAGGAGGTAGGTCTTGCAGGTCTCGTAGATCAGCTCCGAGATCTCGAGCATCGACTCGTGCACCGGGAGCTTCCGGATGTGCGAGTAGGACGCGATCCCGCCGACCATCGCGAGCAGGCAGATCACGAGGCCGAAGAGGAGCAGGTTGTGCCCGCTCACCCCGCCGAGGAAGGTCACCGTATTGAGGTCCGGCAGCACGAGATTGGCCTCGCCGCCGTGATGGCCTCCGCCCTCGCCCTGCGCCCAGGCCGTGGCGACGGGAGCCGCCAGCGCCAGCGCAAACAGGGCGAACAGGACAAAGCCCGCGAACGCAAACCGGCCTTTGGTCTTGTTACCGCGCATCATGTCTCCTCACTTCGAGTTTGAATGACGGGTGGGGTTGGCCGCCTGCGGGGGTGACAAGCGCTTCATCGCCCGGCGATGTGGAGAACCCCCGTAAGAACAGATGTTTATAGCAGGCGAACCGGGGGCATGTCGAGCCTCAAGGCGTCGAACACGCGTGGAGTTGGGTGCGAGGGGCGGGATCCAACATCCATACAACTTATTGCTATGATGAGCCTTACGCTAGCGGCCGCCCACTGTCGAGGGCCTTGGGATTCGCGAAGCGCTGCACGTTCTCTTCCCGGCCCGATCCCACCGAGACGAGTCGGATCGGAACGCCGGCCAGCTCCTCCAGCCGGTCGAGATAGCGCCGCGCCTCGCGCGGAAGATCATCCCACTGGCGCGCGCGCGTGGTCGGCGTCTGCCATCCCTGGAATTTCTCGTGCACCGGCTTCGCATCGCGAAGATCGGCCAACGACTCGGGCATCTCGGTAACGCGGACGCCGCGGATGTCGTACGCCGTTACCGCCTGGATCTCCGGCAGCGCGTCCAGCACGTCGAGCTTGGTGATGATGAGCTGGGTGAGACCGTTCACCCGAGCGGCGTGACGGATCGCGACCGCGTCGAACCAGCCGCAGCGGCGCGGCCGGCCGGTCGTGGCGCCGTACTCGTTCCCTTCCTCGCGCAGACGGTCCGCCAGCTCGCCGGAAATCTCCGACGGGAAGGGCCCGTTCCCGACGCGCGTGGCGTACGCCTTCGCCACGCCGATCACCTCGTCGATGTGGGTCGGGCCGATGCCGACGCCGGTGCAGGCGCCGCCGGAGACAGCGCTGGAGGACGTGACGAACGGGTAAGTCCCGTGATCGAGATCGAGATGGGTTCCCTGCGCGCCCTCGAGCAGGATCCGCTTCCCCGCGACAATCGCCGCGTTCACCTCGCGCGACACGTTGGCGACGATGGGGCGGAACAACTCCGCGTCCGCTTCGCACTTCGCGAGGATCTTCTCCAAGGGCTCGACGGGAGCGTTGGGACCGACCATCCGGAGAGTCCGCTCGCGCAGGCTTCGCACCCGCTCTTCGCGGGTGTCCCGCTCGAGTAGATCGACGACGCGCATTCCAACGCGCCCGGCCTTGTCGGTGTAGGCGGGACCGATGCCGCGTCCCGTCGTGCCGATCGGGTTCTGTCCCGATTCGGTGCCCTTCTCGAGCACGCGGTGGTCCGGAAGAATGACGTGGGCCGAGCCGGAGACGAAGAGCCGTGCCTTCGACCGAGATGCCCTGCTTGAGGAGCGTTTCCCGCTCCACGCGGAGCGCGTCGGGATCGACAACCACGCCGTTCCCGATGTAGCAGATGGTCCGGGGACGGAGGATTCCCGAAGGAATCAGGTGGAGGATGAACTGCTTCTCTCCCACGCAGACGGTGTGGCCGGCGTTCGGGCCGCCCTGGTACCGGGCGACGACGTCGGCCTCCTGGCTCAGCAGGTCGACGATCTTCCCTTTGCCCTCATCGCCCCACTGGGCGCCCACAATCACGCGGCACGACATGATGCGAAACCCCTCCACACAAAAAGACCGCGAGCGCACCGGCCTCGCGGTTCACGGTACCAGCCAAGCCAAGCTAGGCTACCAGAGCCCGGCCCGGGACGTCAACCGCCGCCCGCGGGCGCCAGTGACTCGGGTGAAGCGCCATCCGGTGGAGCGTCGCCGAGCAGAAAAAGAGAGGGAGAGGCCGGCTGCTCCTCTCCCCGATGTCTCCGGTGGGCTGTTTAGATTAGCCAGACCACACCAGGCTAATGCGCGCAGCGTGTAGCGCTAGCTACAGCCACCTCCGCTGATCCGTCTGCCACATTTATGCAATGGACCACCTCCTTTCCGCGATCCGCAAATGCTCGCGCCGCGACCGAAACCTGTCAACGAAAAATCGGGGCGGCGGTGGGTCCGCGCCGGGCCAAGGTCCCTCGCAAGAAACGGGCCCGCCGGGACCCTGCCCGCCGGGACTCCGCCCGCTGCGCCTAGGCCGAGGCGGGCGCCATCCGCGCCAGTAGCAGCTTCACGATCTCCTCCCCCACGGCCTCCTGGGCCTCCACGGTGGCGGCGCCGATGTGGGGCGTCCGAACCACCTTGGGGTGCGTGGCGAGCGGGGAGCCCTTCGGCGGCTCTTCGGCGAGCACGTCGAGCGCCGCGCCGGAAAGCGCGCCGGAATCAAGAGCCGCGAGGAGTGCCGCCTCGTCGACCAGGCCACCGCGAGCCGCGTTCACGAGGATCGCCCCGCGCGGCATCCGCGCGATCTGCGCCGCGCCGATCATTCCCCTCGTCTCGGGCGTGATCGGCACGTGCAGCGTGAGGATCTCGGCGCGGGCGATCAGCGAGTCCAAAGAAAGCGGCTCGACGCCCATCGCCCGCGCCGCGGCCCCCGGAACCAACGGATCAAAGCCCACGCACGTCATCTCGAACGCCAGCGCGCGGCGCGCGACCGCCGAGCCGATCTTCCCCAGTCCGACGATCCCGAGCGTCTTCCCGCGAAGCTCCCGGCCCATGAACTTGGATTTGTCCCACTCGCCGCGCCGCACCGACGCGTCCGCGTCGGGAAGGTGGCGCATCAGCGCCAGCAGGAGCCCGAAGACCAGCTCGGCGACGGCGACCGCGTTCGCGCCCGGCACGTTCATGACCTCGATCCCGCGCTCCTTGGCCGCCGCGACGTCGATGTTGTCGAGCCCGGCCCCGGCTCGCCCGACCCAGCGCAACTTGGGCGCAGCCTCGATCAGCCGCCGGGTCACCTTGGTGGCGCCGCGGACAATCCAGGCATCGATGTCGGGGACAAGAGGAAGGAGCTGGGATTCGGAGAGACCGGTGCGGACTTCAACCGAGAGTCCCGCGCTCGCGCGGAGCATCTCGATCGCGCGCGGGGTGATCGGGTCGCTGACGAGGATCTTCCGGGTCACGCGGCGGTGCTCATGCGGCCCGACTCACGCTCCGCCGGCCGCGGCCGCCGGCGCGGCCCTGCGAAACGATTCCGACGCGGCGCGTGTCGCGGTGCCAACCGGGGCCGCAAAGCCATGGTCGAGCAGCGCGGACTCGAACGCCGCCACCAGGCGGAGGATGTCCCCCTGGTCGTAATACCCGATGTGGCCGAGCCGGAAGATCTTCCCCTTGAGCTGGTTCTGACCGCCGGCGATCTTGACGCCGTAGCGCTGCTCCATCGCCTTCACGACGGCGCCCGCATCCACGCCCGGCGGCGCGACCACGGCGGTCAACGCGTTCGAAGGAGCTTCCGCGAACAGCTTCAGGCCCAGCGCGGTCGCGGCCGCGCGCGTGGCGTCGGCGTTCCGCTGGTGCCTCGAGAAAACCTGGTCCCTTCCCTCACGATCCATGATCGCCATCGCGGCCTTGGCCGCCAGCACCAGCGTGATGGCCGGTGTGAACGGCGTGTCGCCCGCTTCCAGATCCTTCCGCGCCTTCCGGAGATCGAAATAGAACCGAGGGAGCCGCGCGCGCTCCACCCGTTCCCAGCCTCGGGGCGAGAAGACCACGAAGGCGAGGCCCGGCGGGATCATCATCCCCTTCTGGGCTCCCCACACCACGGCGTCGAAGTCCGAGCGGTCGAATCGAAGGTCGTAGACGCCAAAGCTGGTGACCGCGTCGACGATCGTCGCCACGCCGCGCGCCCGCGCGGCGCGCGCGATCTCGTGCGCCGGGAAGAGCGCGCCTGTCGAGGTCTCGCTGTGCGTGAGAAACAGGACTTTGGCCCCGGGGTGTGCCTCCATCGCCGCCTCGACCGCGTCCACGTTAGCGATGCGTCCCCACGGAACGCTCACCATCCGCGGCACCGCGCCGTACGCCTCGCAGATCGTCCCCCACCGGGCGCCGAATTTCCCGCCTTCCACGACGAGCGCCTCCTCGCCGGGGGAGAGGACGTTCGCCACCGCGGCCTCCATCGCCCCCGTGCCGGAACAGGACAGAGTCAGGATCGGCTGCGTGGTCCCCAGGTGCGCGGCCGTGAGGCGCGTCATCTCGAGGAACTGGGAGCGGTATTCGTCGGTGCGGTGGTGAATGATCGGCCGCGCCATCGCCTCGAGGACTTCGGAGGGAAGCTGGGTGGGGCCGGGGGTGTAGAGGACGCGCTTCATGGCGCGCACATCATGAACCGCGATCGCCGCGAAGGCAAATCTAGTGGGCGACGACGGGGAGTTGCTTCTCGGAGGCGCCGCTCTGGACGCCCTGCCGCGACTCGCCCGGATTGAGCGCGATCTCCAGCACCTCGTCCATCGAATCGACGAGGCGGAACCGGACGCCCTTCCGGACGAAATCGGGAAGCTCCTTCAGGTCCTTCTCGTTCAGCTTGGGGATGATCACTTCCTTGACGCCCGCGCGCATCGCGGCGACCACCTTCTCGTTCAGGCCGCCGATGGGCAGCACGTTCCCGCGCAGCGTGATCTCGCCGGTCATCGCGACATCGTCGCGCGTCGGCACGCCGGTCAGCGCCGAGACCAGCGCGGTCGCCATGGTGATACCGGCCGACGGGCCGTCCTTGGGAATGGCGCCCTCGGGCACGTGCACGTGGACGTCGATGTCCTGGTAGAACTTCTTGTCGAGGCCCAGAGCGCGCGGCGCGGGAGCGGATGTAGGACAGCGCCGCCTGCCCCGACTCGCGCATCGTCTCGCCCAGCTTGCCGGTCAGGAGAGCTCGCCCTTGCCCCGGCAGCACGCTCACCTCGATGTTCAGCACGTCGCCGCCGGCGTCGGTCCACGCCAGACCCGTCGCCACGCCGACACGCGAGCGCTTCTCGATCTGCGAATCCAGGTACTTGCGGCACGCCCGAGCAGGTCGGCCAGCTTGGCCTCGCGTGACCTGGAACGGCTTCGCCTTCGCGGTCGACGCCTTCTTGCGCGCGACCTTGCGGCAGACCGCCGCGATCTCGCGCTCGAGGTTTCGCACGCCGGCCTCGCGCGTGTACTGGTTGATGATCGCCCGGATCGTCTTGTCGCCGATCCTGCAGATCCCCAGGCTCCAGCCCGTGGGCCTTCGCCTCCTTGGGCAGCAGGAACTTCTTCGCGATCTCGACCTTCTCGAACTCGAGATACCCGGGGAGGCGGATGATCTCCATCCGGTCGACCAGCGCGGGCGGAATCGAGTAGAGCGTGTTGCCGGTGGTGATGAACATGACCTGCGAGAGATCGAAGTCGACCTCGAGGTAGTGATCGTTGAACGTGTGGTTCTGCTCGGGGTCGAGCACCTCGAGAAGCGCCGACGCCGGGTCGCCGCGGAAGTCCATGCCGAGCTTGTCGATCTCGTCGAGCAGGAAGACGGGGTTCCGCGAGCCGGCCCGCTTCATTCCCTGGATGATCCGGCCGGGCAGCGAGCCGATGTAGGTCCGGCGGTGGCCCGCGGATCTCCGCCTCGTCGCGGACGCCGCCCAGGGACATCCGGACGAACTTGCGACCCATCGCGCGCGCGATCGACTTCCCGAGCGAGGTCTTCCCCACGCCCGGCGGGCCGACGAAGCAGAGAATCGGGCCCTTGAGCCCGCCCGAGAGCTTGAGCACGGCCAGGTACTCGACGATCCGCTCCTTCACCTTCTTCAGGCCGTAGTGGTCCTCGTCCAGGATCCGCTCCACGGCTTTGATGTCGGGATTGTCCTCGGTCAGCACGCTCCACGGAAGCGACACGAGCCAGTCGACGTAGTTCCGCACGACGGTGGCCTCCGGCGACATGAAGCGACATCTTCTGCAGCCGGTCCAGCTCCTTGATCGCCTTGTCGTTCACTTCCTTGGGCATCTTGGCGCGCTTGACCTGCTGGCGACGAGCTCCTCGATCTCGCTCGCGAACTCGTTCTGGTACCCCAGCTCCTTGCGGATCGCCTTGAGCTGCTCGTTGAGGTAGAACTCCTTCTGGTTCTTGTGAACCTGGCTCCGCACCTGGCCCTCGATCTTGCGCTCGAGCTTCAGAATCTCGAGCTCGCTGGCCAGCGTCCGGCTCAAGCAGCTTGAAGCGCTCCGCCAGATCCTCCTGCTCCAGGATCTCCTGCTTCACCGCCACCTTGACGAGCAGATGGGCGGCGATGGTGTAGGCAGAGGAGCACCGGGTTCGGCGATGTTGTTCGCGGTCGACAGGACCTCGTCGGGGATGCGGCGGTTCAGGTGCACGTAGTCGTTGAAGGACGCGAGGACGTTCCGCGTCAGGGCCTCGAGCTGCGGGTCTCCCGTCGACCTCGTCCTTCAGCACCGTGACCGAGGCCGACATGGAAGTCGCTCGCCCGCGAAGAACTTCTTGGCGCGGCCGCGGCAGATGCCCTCGACCAGCACGCGCATCGTGCCGTCGGGGAGCCGGAAGAGCTGGAGCACGCGCACCACCGTGCCCACCCGGTAGAGGTCCTTCGCGCGTCGGGATCGGTGACCTCGGGACGGCGCTGGGCCAGGACGAACACGCATGCGGTCGCGCTGGACGGCCGCCTCGATCGCGTTGACCGAGGCGACGCGCCCCACGAGGAGCGGAATGGTCATGTAGGGGAAAATGACGACGTCGCGCGAGCGGGCAGGAGCGGAAGCTGTCTCGCCGGATCTCGAACACCTCGCCGTCGCGCTCGACTTGCATGGGCGCCGGGACTGGTTCAGGCCTCGTTTCCGGCGACGGGGTCGGCCCTTGCGCGGTCTCGCGTCACGGATGGGCAGGGCCTTCTTCTCGATGACTTCCCGGGTGATCGTGCACCCGACCACTTCGAGTCGGGACGGAATCTCGTACATGAGGTCGAGCATGGCCTCTTCGAGCACGGCGCGCAGGCCGCGCGCGCCGGTGCCGCGCTTGAGCGCCAGCTCCGCGATCGCGTCGCAGGCGCGTCCTCGGTGAATTCGAGCTTCACGCCTTCCATCTCGAAGAACTTCTGGTACTGCTTGGTGATCGCGTTCTTCGGCTTGGTGAGGATGTCCACCAGCGACGCCTCGTCGAGCGAATCCAGCGCGCCGACCACCGGGAGGCGGCCCACCAGCTCGGGGATCAGCCCGTAGCGGAGCAGGTCCTCCGGCTCGACCAGGGCGAGGAGCTCGCCCAGGTTCCGGTCCTTCCGGCTCTTGATCTCGGCGCCGAAGCCCATGGACTTCTGGCCACGCGCCGCTCGACGATCTTCTCGAGTCCCTCGAACGCGCCGCCGCAGATGAAGAGGATGTCCTTGGTGTTGACCTCGATGTACTTCTGCTGCGGGTGCTTGCGGCCGCCCTGCGGCGGCACGTTGGCGATGGTCCCCTCGAGGATCTTGAGCAGCGCCTGCTGCACGCCCTCGCCGGAGACGTCGCGGGTGATCGAGGGGTTCTCGCT
Source organism: Candidatus Eiseniibacteriota bacterium (assembly GCA_963740415.1). GTDB lineage: Bacteria > Eisenbacteria > RBG-16-71-46 > SZUA-252 > SZUA-252 > WS-9. The sequence goes on along the minus strand of CAVUEC010000012.1, from coordinate 266,790 downwards.
CTTGCGCGAGATCTTGTCGATCTCGTCGATGTAGACGATGCCGTGCTCGGCGTTCACCAGGTTGAAGTCGGCGGCCTGGAGCAGCCGGACCAGGATGTTCTCCACGTCCTCGCCGACGTAGCCCGCCTCGGTGAGGCAGGTGGCGTCGACGATGGCGAACGGCACCTTGAGGATGCGCGCCAGCGTCCGGGCGAGCAGCGTCTTCCCGGTGCCGGTCGGCCCGATCAGGAGGATGTTCGACTTCTCCAGCTCCACGTCGTCCACCGAGCCGCGGCGGAGTAGATGCGCTTGTAGTGGTTGTAGACGGCGACCGCCAGCGTCTTCTTGGCGCGGTCCTGCCCGATGACGTAGTCGTCGAGGACCTTCTTGATCTCCGCCGGCTTCGGCAGCGAGCCCTCGCGGCGCGCCGGCGGCGTCGCGCTCGGTCTCCCCTTCCAGGATGTCGTTGCAGAGCTTGACGCACTCGCTGCAGATGTAGACCGAGGGCCCGGAGACGAGCCGCGCGACCTCGTCCTGGCCGCGGCCGCAGAAGGAGCACCGGATGGGATGGGGAGAAGCTGACGCGCTTTTTCATGTCGGGGTTTCCGGTCTCCTTATCCGACCGTCACGGGCTCGGGTTTCTTCGCGAGTTCGAGCTTGTGGATCACCTCGTCCACGATCCGTAGGCCTTCGCCTCTTCGGCGGACATGAAGAAATTCCGGTCGGTGTCCTTCTCGATCTTCTCCACCGGCTGCCCGGTGTGCTTGACCAGGATCTCGTTCAGCTCGGTCCGCAGGGTGAGAATCTCCTTCGTGTAGATCTCGATGTCGGTCGCCTGGCCCTGGCTGCCGCCCAGCGGCTGGTGGATCATGATCCGCGAGTTCGGCAGGGCCGAGCGCTTGCCCGTCGCGCCGGCCGCGAGCAGGAGCAGCGCGCCATGCTCGCCGCCTGCCCCATGCAGATGGTGGCCACGTCGGACTTGATGAACTGCATGGTGTCGTAGATCGCGAGCCCGGCCGACACGACGCCGCCCGGGCGAGTTGATGTAGAGGTTGATGTCCTGGTCCGGATCCTCGGCCTCGAGGAAGAGGAGCTGGGCGATGATCAGGTTGGCGACGATGTCGTCGATCGGCGTCCCGATGAAGATGATCCGGTCCTTGAGCAGGCGCGAGAAGATGTCGTAGGCCCGCTCCCCGCGCCCGCTCTGCTCCACAACAATGGGTACCAGCGACATTCTTGTGTCCTCCTTACCGATGCATGATCGGGTCATCGGACCGCCATCTTAAGCCGCGCTTTTTCACGAAGCAGCGCGAAAAGCTTTCGCTCGGCCAGGTGGGCCCGGGCCCGCTCCCTCTGGGCCGGGTTTCTCAGGAGCCGCTCGGCCTCCTGGGGCGGCGCCCCCTCCTCGGCCGAGCCGCGCAGGGTCTCGTCGATTTCCTCGTCGGCGACCGAGATGCTTTCGGCCCGGATGATCGCGTCCACCAGCAGGTCGCGCTTGATTCGGTGCTCGGCCATCGGCCGGTACTCGGTCCGGAACCGCTCCTCCTCTTCGGAGGACCACTCCCGCCCGTCACCCTTTAGACGCTGGAGGAGGTCCTCCAGATACTCCTTCACCATGCTTTCGGGGAGCGCGATGGGATTCTTGGCAAGGATCTGGTCCACCATCGAGTCTTCCTGATCCCGGAGCGTTTTGAGTCGCGCCTCGCCTTCCAGATTCAGGCGAATGCGCGCCTTGAGCTCGGCGAGATCGCGCATGCCCACCACTTCCGAGGCGAACGCGTCATCGAGCGGGCGCACCTTTCGCTCGCGAATTCCCTTCACGTCGAGGGAAAACGTCGCCGATTTCCCTCGCAGATCCTCGTTCCGAAATTCCTCGGGATAGTTCACCGCGAAATCGACGTGATCTCCCGTCTTCTTTCCGAGCAGATGCTCGCGGAACTCGGGCAGGAGCCCCTGCGCGTCCAACTCCACCAGAGCGTCCTTCTGCTGCGAGCGGTGGATCGGCTTCCCCTTGGCGTTCAGCCGAACGTAGTCGACGAGGACGGCATCTCCCGGAGCGGCCTCGCGCTCGACGGGCAGCCACTCGGCGGCCCGCTGGCGGAGCTCCTCCAGCGCCTTGTCGATGTCCTCGTCCCCCACCACCGGGTCGGCGGACGAAACCTCCAAACCGAAGTAGTCCTTTGGGGTTACGGCGGGCCGGATGTCCACCTTCGCCTCGTAGGTCAAGGGCTTCCCCTTGTCGAAGCGGATCTTGTCGATGGCCGGGTAGGACACCGGCTCCAGTTTCTGCTCGCGTACGGCGGACTCGTAAGAGCGCTTCACCGCCCGCTCTAGGACCTCGTGCTCCAGGGAATGCCCAAACTGGAGCTCCAGGACGTTCCGGGGGACCCGGCCCTTCCGAAAGCCAGGCAGGACCGCCCGTTTCTGGTAGTCCTCGAGAATGGCCGCGTAGTCCTCGGCCAGCTCCTCGGCCGGGACCTCGATGGCTAGAACCTTCTGCCAGGCACCGTTTTCGCTGTCGCGGACATCAACCTTCAAGGGGTGGTTCTCCTCTTTTTCTGGTGCGAGAGGGGGGAGTTGAACCCCCACGAGTTTCCTCACGGGATCCTAAGTCCCGCGCGTCTGCCAGTTCCGCCACTCTCGCGTAGGCGTTCCGGCAATGGATGCTATCACCGAAGTGCTTGTGCTTCAAGAGGATTGGCGGGCTCCGGTGAGTACGGCCTCGGCCACCCGGGCCACCACCTCGTAGCGCCCAAAAGAGGGCATCAAATAGGCCCCTTCCACCTGATTCCGGGCCTGGAGGAGGAGCTTCCTACACATTTCCACCCCGACCTCGATCCCCTTCTCCCCGGCGGCCTTCATGGCCGCCCTGGCGTCGTCTGGGATGTTGATCCCGGGGACCTCGTTGTGCAGGAACTCGGCGTGGCGGTGGCTCTGGAGCGGCAGACAGGCCCAACAGCACTGGGATGCGATTCTTGCCGAACCGGTTCAGAAACCGCATCAGCGTGTCCAGCTCGTACAGGGGCTGCGTCATCGCGAACTCCGCGCCCGCCTCGATCTTCCTCTCGAAGCGCTCCATTTCCTGGTCGAAATTCTCAGCCGTCGGATTCACCGCGCAGCCGATGAGGAACGCGGTCGGCTCTCCGATGGAATTGCCGCCCAGATCCGTGCCGGCGTTGAGCTGCTTCAGCACGCGGATCAGGCCCACCGAGTCCACGTCGAAGACCGCCGTCGCGTTGGGATAGTCGCCGGCGCGCGGCGGGTCGCCGGTGAGCGCCAGAATGTTCCGGATCCCGAGCGCGTGGGCGCCCATCAGGTCGGACTGGATCCCCATCAAGTTCCGATCGCGGCACGTGAAGTGGAGAATGGTCTCGATGCCCACGTGACTCGTGATCATGGACGAGAGCGCGATCGAGGACATGCGCACCCGGGCCATCGGACTGTCGGCCACGTTGATCACGTCGACGCCCGCGTTCTTCAGGAATTGGGCCCCCTCGATCATCTTCTTCGGACGGGCGCCGCGAGGCGGATCCACCTCCACGCTCACCACGAACGTCTTGTCCGCGAGCTTGCGCGAGAGCCGCGTCCGGTCCGCCGGATCGCCCGCGGGCGCGGGCTCCTCGTAGGTGGCGATCGTGATCGCGGGTTGAGCGGGCGCTTCCGAGGGCGCCGCCGCCGCGCCGCCCCTTGCGGCGGCGCGAAGCGCGTCCCGCATCTTTCGCGTGTGGACCGGCGTCGTCCCGCAGCATCCGCCGACCAGCCGGGCTCCCGCGGCGGCGAATCGCGTCGCGTATTCGGCGAGATATTCCGGCGAGGAGAGGTAGACGAAGCGCCCGTTCACAAAGCGCGGCAACCCGGCGTTCGGCATGACCGAGAGCGGGAGCTTGGTCCGCCGAGCCAGGCGCTCGATCATGTCGAGAAGCGTCTGCGGACCCACGCTGCAGTTCGCGCCCAGAACGTCCACCATGGTTCCGTCCACCGCCCGCGCCACGTCCTCCGGATACGCCCCGTAGAGCGTCCGGCCGTCCTCCGTGAAGGTCATTTGAAGGACGAGCGGATGATGGTCGGTCACGCTGCGCGCGGCCTGGATCGCGATGGCCGCTTCGGCGAGATCGCTCTGGGTCTCGATGATCAGGAGATCCACGCCGCCTTCGACCAGGCCCTCCACCTGCTCGCGGTAGGCGTCGAAGGCCTCCTCGCGGGCAATCGTCCCGAGAGGCGCGACGGGCTTCCCCAGCGGCCCCATGGCCCCGGCCACGAACACCGCCTCGCCCACTTCCTCGCGGGCGTTCCGGGCGAGCTGCGCGCCGGCCCGGTTCACGACGCGCGCCGGCTCGGTCGCCCCGTGGTGGGCCAGCCGGTACCGGTTCGCTCCAAATGTATTGGTCTCGATCAGCTCGGCGCCCGCACGGATGTATTCGCGGTGGACCGACTGCACGAGGCTGGCGTCGGTGAGGTTGAGCAGGTCGAACGAGCGGTCGAAGGGAATGCCGCGCTCGTAGAGATACGTCCCCATGGCCCCGTCGGCGAGGACGACGCCGCGGGCGAGACGGTCGAGAAAAGGATGCTTCATCGGCTGTAATCTTCCATAAGACCCACCATTTTACTATACTCCCGCGCTCACCGCCGCCTATTCCCCGGAGCCATCGACTCGTGAACGTTCTCGTGTTCGTCAAGCAGGTGCCCGACACCGAAACCCGCGTCCAGATCAAGGACGGGGCCGTGGACACGTCCAGCGTGAAGTGGGTCGTGAATCCGTACGACGAGTTCGCGATCGAGGAAGCGCTCCGGATTCGCGAGCGCCTCGGCGCGGGAAAGGTGACGGTCCTGAGCCTGGGACCCGAGCGGGTCAAGGAGGCGATCAAGTACGGCCTCTCCCTGGGCGCCGACGAGGGCGTCTGGCTCAAGGGCGATGGCGTCGCGCTCGACGACCCGCTGTCGGTGGCCACGGTCCTCGCGGCCGCCGCGAAGAAGGCCGGCTACGATCTCATCCTGACGGGCAAGCAGGGCGTGGACCACGATTGGTCCCAGGGCGGCGTGGCGTTGGCCGAGCTGCTCGATCTTCCCCACGTCTCCGTGGTGGTCTCCCTGGAGCTGGATCCCGCCGCGAAGAAGGGCAAGGCCAAGCGCGAGGTGGAAGGCGGCCTCGAGGTGGTTGAGTTCGAGCTTCCCGCCGTGATCACCGCCCAGAAGGGGCTCAACGAGCCGCGCTACGCCTCGCTCAAGGGAATCATGGCGGTGAAGAAGAAGGTCATTCCCGAATGGACCCTCGCGGATCTGGGCGTGGATCCAGCCCGCGTGGGCGCGGATTCCGCATCGATTCGCTTGATCGACGCGTCGCTCCCTCCCCCGCGCGCCGCGGGCCGGATCCTCGAGGGCGACCCCAAGGACACGGCGAAGGAGCTGGTGCGGCTCCTCCACGTGGAGGCCAAGGTTCTCTGATGATCGCGGTCGTCGCGGAAACCAAGGACGGATCGGCCCGGAAGATCACCCTCGAGATGCTGGCGGAGGCGCGCCGCCTCGCCCAGGTCAAAGGGAGCGACCGGGTCGGCGTGATCGTGCTGGGCGCGCTGGCGCCTGGAGAGGCCGACCGCCTGGCGCAGCAGGGCGCCGACGCGGTCTACCAGGTGGACGGCGCCGCGCTCTCGTCCTATTCGCCCGAAGCCTACGCCGAGGGCGTACGCCTCGCGGTGGAGAAAGCGAAGCCGGACGTTCTCTTCATCGGAGCGACCGCGCACGGAAAGGACCTCGCGCCCCGCGTCGCCGCGCGGCTTCGGGTGGGGCTCGCGTCCGATTGCGTCGGCTTCGAGTGGAAGGACGGCGGACTCATCGCCCGAAGGCCGATCTTCGCCGGGAAGGCGTTTGCGCGCGTCGGCTTCAGCGCCGCGCGGCCCCAGGTCGCGTCGATTCGGCCCAACACGTTCACGCCGGTGGCGCCCGACGCGTCGCGCAAGGCCGCGCCCGAAGCGCTGTCGCTCGGCGAGATCAAGGTACGGGCCCGCGTCACGGGCTTCGAGAAATCGGAAGGCGAGACCTTGGACCTCACCGAGGCCAACATCATCGTGAGCGGCGGCCGCGCCATGCAGGGCCCCGAGAACTTCGAGATTCTTCGCAAGCTCTGCAAGGTTCTGGGCGCCACCCTCGGCGCGTCCCGCGCCGCGGTGGACGCCGGATGGATCGACCACAGCCACCAGGTGGGCCAAACCGGCAAGGTCGTGAATCCGTCCGTCTATTTCGCGATCGGGATCTCCGGCGCGATCCAGCACATGGCAGGCATGTCCTCGTCCAAGACGATCGTGGCGATCAACAAGGACAAGGACGCTCCCATCTTCAAGATCGCGTCGTTTGGAATTGTCGGGGATCTATATCAGGTGGTGCCGGCGCTGACCGAGGAGTTCGCGAGGGTGCTGAAGGAATAGAGGCCGCTTCGGGCGCCGCGCTGCGGTGAAACTGCCGTGCGGGACGGCCGCTCCCCTCGAGCCGCCGCCCCGCGCGTGATCGAATTAGAAGTTCAATCCAAGCAGGAATTTCCAGTCCGGAACATCCCCGAGTCCCAGCTTGGCCTCGAAGTACGGCAGCTTGCCGCTCTTCGTATTCAGCATGATTCCGCCGAGGACGCTTCCGCCGAACTCGGTGTCGCTTCCGCCATCGAAGTCGAACCAGTTGAGCGTGACGCCGCCGCCGGCGTAGAACTTGGTCTTGCCCTTGAAGCGGTAATGGAGGTCGAGGTTTCCGGCAACCATCGTGACGTCGCCGAATCCCGCCTCAACGCTCGGGGCCAGCCAGAGATTCTCGTTCTCCAGTGGCTTCATCCACTTCAAGCCGAACATGAAGTCGTCGGGATCCACGGAGAATCCCGCGTAGGCTCCGGGCTTGGCGCTCGCCGGCTGCGCCAACGCTCCGAGGGCCAGGATGCCACACAGCATCAGCACTAGTTTCCTCATGCTTTACGCTCCTTTCGTTCCTCTTTGTGCTCCGGTTCGCATGCACGTGGCTTTGCACGACGCGACACGCTGACCGCTTTCCACCTCGACCGCCTCCGCTTCGGTGATCACGGCGCGTCCCCGATCCTGGACGATCCAGCCCTCGAATCGGTACGCGTTTCCCCAGCGAACCGGCCTGCTCAGACGCGTCTCCATGCCGGCGGTCACGGCGTGGATGCCACGGAGATATAGCAGGCGGAGCATCACTTCGTCCAGCACCGTCGCGACCAGCCCCCCGTGGACGATGTCCTTGAATCCCTGGTGCTCCTTGCGCGGCGTCCAGATCGTACGCATCCGGCCCTCGGCCGTCTCCTCGAATTCCAGCTTGAGTCCGATCGGATTCTTGGGCCCGCAGCAGAAGCACATCGCGTCGTCTTCCAGCGAAATCGGGGTCATCTCTTGGCGTCCTCGCCTTCGTCTTTGCGCGCCCATACCACGAGATCGAGGCCCAGGCGCGCCCGCATCGGGCTGTGCCGCCCCGCCGCCTCCAGAGGCGCGAACGCGCGCGCGAACAGTTTCGTGAGCCAGCCGGTCTTGGGGACCAAGAAGCTTGGAGCCGGATGGAGATGGATCCCCGTGGTCCGGATTTCCCGAAATCCGGCGTTCTGAAACTGGCGTGTCAGGTAGCCCGCGTCGAACGCCCGCTCGAATCCATATTGGTGTTCCCGGCGCAGGAGCCGTTTCCCGGCGAGGTGGGCCTGGTACCAGAAGTAGAGGCGGTTGGGCACCACCGCCATCACCGTTCCGCCCGGTTTCGCGACCCGCTTCATCTCCGAGAGGATCCGGAGCACGTCCGGATCGTGAAAATGCTCGAGGACGCCCGCGTTCCAGACGAAGTCGAAGGCGCCGTCCCGAAACGGAAGCGCGCGGATGTCCGAGCGGACCGCAAGAAGTTCCTGCTTCTCATCCGCGTAGAGCTGCCGCCCCGCCTTAAGCCCGGGGAGCGACCAATCCACGCCCCAGACCTGAAACCCGCGCTCGGCCAAAGTCAGCGAGTCGTGCGCGGGTCCGCTCCCCACTTCCAGCGCGCGCTTCCCCTGCGGATTGTGCTCGCGCAGGAGGAGCTTCCGGTAGGGCGCGATGGGAAATTGGTCGGCCCACGCGCGGGTGACGCGCTGGCCCCACACCTCTTCCATCAGCGCTTGGGCGTGCGGCGCCCGCTGGGAGGCGGCGGCACGGCGGCCAGCCCCGGCCGATGCGCCCCTCCGGGAGCCGCTCCCCGGCCCGGTCCTCTGCGCCTCGCGCGGGGCTCCGGAAATCCCTCCCGGTTCCACCGCACGACCAGATCCTCGAGCACGTCTCCCACGCGCTCGACGACGCGTCCCCAGAACTCCAGCGCGCGCTTTGTGTGAAAGACGGGATCGCTGCGACGCCCGTTGTAGAAGATGAGCGATCCGGGCGTGGGATAGGCGACGAGCGAATCCTTGTGCTCGAAGGCGAGGCTGGGATCCCAGCGTTCCGGAAACACCTGATCCGCCGCGATCGCGAGCATTGCCGCGGTCTCGTCCGAGCCGCCGTGTCCCCCGGGCACGCCCAGGATCTCCTCGGACAGCCCCCGGCACTCGGTCCACCACGAGAAGACGGCGACGTACGCGCCGACGTCCTCGTGCACGCGCCGGGCCGCCTCCTTCAGCGGCTCCGTATTCCCGCCGTGCCCGTTCATGACAATGATGTTCGAAAATCCCTGGTGAGACATCGTCGTGAGGACCGCAACCACGTAGTCGGTGAACGCTTCCGCCCGGATGTGTGTGCCCCCGGCCAGCGCACCCAGGTGGGCGGTGACCCCGAACGGAATCGCGGGCGCGACCATGGCGTTCAGCCGTTCGGCGAGCGCCTCGCTCAGCTTCGACGGGATCTCGATGTCGGTCCCGAGGCTCGTGATGCCGTGGGCTTCCAGCGTCCCAACGGGGAGGAGCAGCGTGCGGATGCGGCGAGGCACCTGCTCGCCCATCTCCATCCAGCTCAGGCGCGAGAGGCGGCGTTCTCTGGGGGCGGAACGGGTACGGCGTGGAGACATGAGCGTAGCTCCTCCATTGGGGAGTCGTGCGAGCGCAGGCCGGGTATTGTACATCGGCGGACGGCCGTGGCCAGCCGCCGATTGCGGCGGAGTCCAAGTTTCGCTAGGATGACCCCTCTCGCCACCCTCGCGCGCCAATCCCGGGGATTCCGGTCCTGACCCGACGCCATCCGATCGAAGAGCTGCGAAGCCGCAAGCAGGCGGTACTGGCCGGCGGCGGCGACGAGCGCGTGGCCAAACTCCACGCCGAGGGCCGCCTCACCGCGCGGGAACGCGTGGAGCTGCTCCTCGATCCGGGCACCTTCCAGGAAACGGGCGTGTTCGTGGAGCATCGGACCACGGACTTCGGCATGGCCGATCGCCGCATACCAGGCGACGGCGTGGTCTCCGGATACGGCCGCATTCACGGCCGCCTCGTCTTCGTCTTCGCTCAGGACTTCACGGTCTTCGGCGGGACGCTGAGCGAGGAGAACGCCAAGAAGATCTGCAACGTGATGGATCTCGCGCTGGAGAACGGCGCGCCGATCATCGGGCTGAACGACTCGGGCGGCGCGCGGATCCAGGAAGGCGTCCAGTCGCTGGGCGGATACGCGGAGATCTTCCTGCGCAACACCCTGGCGTCCGGCGTCGTCCCCCAGATTTCCGCCGTGCTCGGCCCCTGCGCCGGGGGCGCCGTGTACTCCCCCGCCATCACCGATTTCGTCCTCATGGTCCAGGGCACCAGCCACATGTTCGTGACCGGCCCGAACGTCATCAAGACCGTGACCAACGAGGACGTCACCTTTGAGGATCTGGGCGGAGCGCGCACGCACAACACGAAGAGCGGCGTGGCCCACTTCATGGTGGAGGACGACGAGGCGTGCCTCGCGTCGATCCGCCGGCTCCTCACGTTTCTTCCGCAGAACAACGTCGACGACGCGCCGCGCGCTCCCGCGAGCGATCCGGCCGACCGGATGGAGGCCCGCCTCGGCGAGATCATCCCGAACGAGCCGAACAAGCCCTACGACGTGAAGGAGATCATCCGTCTGGTCGTGGACGACGCCGATTTCCTGGAGGTCCACCAGCACTACGCGCCGAACATCGTGGTCGGGTTTGCCCGCCTCGACGGAAAGCCGGTGGGCGTCGTCGCCAATCAGCCCGCCGCGCTCGCGGGGGTGCTCGACATCAACTCCTCGGTCAAGGGCGCGCGCTTCGTCCGCTTCTGCGACGCGTTCAACATTCCGCTCGTGACCTTCGAGGACGTGCCGGGCTTTCTTCCGGGCACGCAGCAGGAGTGGGGCGGCATCATCCGCCACGGGGCCAAGCTCCTCTTCGCCTACTGCGAAGCCACCGTGCCCAAGCTGACGGTGGTCTTGCGAAAGGCCTACGGCGGCGCCTACGACGTCATGTCCTCGAAGCACATCCGGGGCGACTACAACGTCGCCTGGCCGGGCGCCGAGCTCGCCGTCATGGGAGCCGAGGGCGCGGTGAACATCGTCTATCGCAAGGAACTTTCGCAGGCCAAGGACCCGGCCAAGGCCCGGGCCAAGCTCATCGAGGAGTACAACGAGAAGTTCGCGAATCCCTACGTCGCCGCGGCGCTCGGCTATCTGGACGACGTGATCGAGCCTCAGGAGACACGCCCCCGCCTCATTCGCGCGCTCCACATGCTCGCGAACAAGCGCCAGTCGCTGCCGCCGAAGAAGCACGGCAACATCCCTCTCTAGCCGAGCTCGCGGAGCCGCCGCATGAAGCGAACGCCCTTCAAGAAGGTGCTGGTGGCGAACCGCGGAGAAATCGCCGTGCGGATCTGCCGCACGCTCCGCGAGATGGGCCTGGGCTCGGTCGCGGTCTACTCCGACGCCGACCGCGACGCCCCGCACGTGTTCGCGGCCGGCGAGGCGGTGCGCCTCGGCCCGGCCGCCGCCTCGCAGAGCTACCTCGACGCCGAGCGGGTGATCGAGGCCGCGCGGTTGACCGGCGCCGGCGCGATCCATCCCGGCTACGGATTTCTCGCCGAGTCCGCCGACTTCGCGGAGCGCGTGGAGAAGGCCGGCCTCACGTGGATCGGCCCGACGCCGGATGCGACGCGCGCGGTGGGAGACAAGGTGCGCGCGCGGGCGCTGGCGATCGCGTCGGGCGTCCCCGTCCTCCCCGGCACGGAAGGCCCGGTCAGCGATCCCGTCGAACTCAGGCGCGCGGCGGAATCGATCGGATATCCGGTGGTGCTGAAGGCGGCGGCCGGCGGGGGCGGCAAGGGGATGCGCCGCGTCAACGGCCCGGCCGAGTTCGAGCAGGCGGTGCGCCTCACCCAGGGCGAGGCGCGCGGCGCGTTCGGCGACGACCGGCTCTACCTCGAAAAGTGGCTCGAGAAGCCGCGCCACATCGAAGTGCAGATTCTGGCCGACGCTCGCGGGACGGTGCTCGCGCTGGGCGAGCGCGACTGCTCGATCCAGAGGCGGCACCAGAAGCTGGTGGAGGAAACGCCGTCTCCGGCGCTGGACGACGCGCGGCGCCGCGAGCTTTGGGCGCTGGCCGTGCGCGTCGCGACGGCGGGCCGCTACACCAACGCCGGAACCGCGGAGTTCCTCATGGACCGCGAGGGCCGATTCTATTTTCTCGAGATGAACGCGCGGCTTCAGGTGGAGCATCCGGTCACCGAGATGGTGCTCGGGCTCGACCTGGTGCGGGAGCAGATCCGCATCGCCCAGGGCGAGCGCCTGACGATCGCGCAGGGCGACGTGGCGCCGCGCGGCGCCGCGATGGAATTCCGGGTGTACGCCGAGGATCCCGATCAGGGATTCCTTCCCCAGGCCGGAACGGTGCGGAGGCTCGAGCTTCCGGGCGGCCCCGGCGTCCGGTGCGACTTCGGCGTCCGCTCGGGCGGCTCGGTGCCCGTCCACTACGATCCCTTGATCGGGAAGATCATCGTCTGGGCGGAGACGCGGCCCTTGGCCGTGGCGAGGGCGCGGCGCGCCCTGGACGAGTGCGTTCTCGAAGGCATCCGGACCACCCTGCCCCTCCACCGGTGGCTCCTCGAGCAGGACGCCTTCACGAGCGGCGCGTACGACACGGCGTTCCTCGCGCACCAGTTCAAGACGGCCGAGCCGAAGACCGCGGCACAAGACGCGGAGGATGCGGCCGTGCTCGCCGCGATCCTCGCCACACGGAGCGCGGCCGCGGGCGGGGAGTCCCAGAGCGCTTGGGCTACGGGAGGCTCCGAGCGGCGTCCCATGACGGCGGGCGGGGCGTTGCTTGGAGCGAGCCGGTGGCGCGCCGCGCTTCCGGGCCTTCGCACGGGCTCGTCGGGAGGCGGCCGGTGAGCCTCATCCTGGTCCATCAGGGACGCGAGATCCGCGTCGACGTCGCGCCGCAGGGCGACGGCTACTCCGTGACGGTCGACGGCCGCGCGCATCGCGTCGAAGGAGCGTTTGGACCCGCGATGCGGGTGCTGATCGACGGACGGCCGGTGGAGGCCGCGGCGAGGCGCGACGGCCTGGATCTCCTGGTCGAATTGAAGGGACGCGCGTACGCGTTTCGCGAGCGGGACCCGCGCGCGCCCCGTCTTGGAACGCGCCGGACCGGCTCGGATCTCGCCCGCGGCGAAGTGCACGCGCCGATGCCCGGATTGATCGTCGAAATCCTGGCGGACGTCGGAGCCGCGGTGGAAGCGGGACAGCCCGTGGTGATCGTCGAGGCGATGAAGATGCAGAACGCGCTCACGGCGCCGCTTCGGGGCCGCGTCGAGCGGATCTCCGTCGCGACGGGGGCCGCGGTGGACACGGGCCAGCTTCTCATGACGATCCACCCGGAAGGGGCGTAGCCGCCGTGTCGCTCTCCGATCTCGCGCGGTCGCGGAAAAAGGCCGCGGGTGCGGGCGGCCGGGGAAGCGGCGGCGGTCCGCCGGGCGCCGACCCGGGCGACCTCGGCCTCCCTGGCGCCCCGCCCTACCTGCGCGGCATCCACGCCGAGATGTACCGGGCGCGACTCTGGACCATGCGCCAGTACGCCGGATTCGGCACCGCGGAGGCGTCGAACCAGCGGTACCACTACCTGCTCTCCCTGGGCCAGACGGGGCTCTCCGTCGCGTTCGATCTCCCCACCCAGATGGGTTACGACTCCGATCATCCGCGCGCGCAGGGCGAGGTGGGACGAGTGGGCGTCGCGATCTCGACGCTCGACGACATGGAGCGCCTGCTTCAGGGAATCCCGCTCGACAAGGTCTCCCTGTCCATGACGATCAACGCCACCGCGATGATCCTGCTCGCGCTGGTGATCGCGGTGGCCGACCGCCGCGGCACTCCGCGCGCCGCGCTCTCGGGGACGGTTCAGAACGACGTGCTCAAAGAGTACATCGCGCGCGGAACCTACATCTATCCGCCCGCGGCGTCGCTCAAGATCGCCACCGATCTCTTCGAGTTCTGCGCCGGCGATCTGCCTCAGTGGAACACGATCTCGGTGAGCGGATACCACATTCGCGAGGCGGGATCGACCGCGGTCCAGGAGGTGGCGTTCACGCTCTCGAACGGGCTGGAATACGTGCGCGCGGCGGTGGATCGTGGGCTGGACATCGACCGGTTCGCGCCGCGGATCTCGTTCTTCTTCAACGCGCACAACGATTTTCTCGAGGAGATCGCCAAGTTCCGCGCCGCGCGCCGGCTGTGGGCGCGGCTCATGGAGGAGCGCTTCCATCCCAAGGATCCAAACTCGCGAAAGCTCCGCTTTCACGCGCAGACGGCGGGATCCACCTTGACCGCGCAGCAGCCGCACAACAACATCGCCCGGGTCTCGATCCAGGCCATGGCGGCGGTGCTGGGCGGCTGCCAATCGCTCCACACGAACTCGTTCGACGAGGCGATCTCCCTGCCGAGCGAGGAGGCGGCGACCACGGCCCTCCGCGTCCAGCAAATCCTGGCGTACGAGACGGGCGCCGCGGCGACGGTGGATCCCGTCGGAGGCTCGCCCGCGATCGAGGCCGAGACGGACCGGATCGAGAAGGAGGCGCGGGCGATGATCGAAGCCATCGACGCCATGGGAGGCTCCGTGCGCGCGATCGAGGCCGGATACCAGGCCCGCGCGATCGAGAAGAGCGCGTACGATACCCAGCTCAAGATCGAGCGCGGGGAGCAGATCATCGTCGGGGTGAACCGGTTCGGCGATCCCGACGAGATGGCGCGGCCGATCTTCACGCTCGATCCCAGGCTTGAGGCCGGACAGGCGGAGCGCGTGCGGGCGTTCAAGGCGTCGCGCGACCAGGCCCTCGCGCGTCACGCTACGGAGCGGCTCACGGAGTCGGCGCGGAGAGACCTCAATCTGATGTCACTCACAATCGACGCGGTCCGAGCCGGCGCCACGCTTGGCGAGATCTCGGACGCGCTTCGCGTCGTCTACAAGACGTACGACCCCCATGCCTGAGGGCTCCCGATGACCCTGTTCCAAGCGGCGATCCTGGGCGTGGTGGAAGGGCTCACGGAGTTCCTCCCCGTCTCCTCCACCGGCCACCTAATCCTGACGTCGCATTTCATGGGCCTCACGGGCGGCGAGATGGGCCCGTTCGAAATCGTGATCCAGGCGGGCGCTCTCCTCGCGGTCGTCTGGCTCTACCGCGGCCGGATCGGCGAGCTCTTCGCGGGTCTTGTCCGTCCAGGGCGCGGCCGGGCGCTCCTCGCCAAGCTGTTCGTGGCCTTCCTTCCCGCCGCCGTCGTCGGGCTGGCCGGACACCATTGGATCCACGAGCACCTCTTCGGCACGACCACCGTCGCGGCCGCCCTCATCGTGGGCGGCGTGCTCATCTTGATCACGGCCCCCGTGGTTTCGATCCGGACGGCAAACCCCCGCTACTCGACGATCGACGACATCCCGCTTCAAGTCGCGTTCCTGATCGGGCTCATGCAGTGTCTGTCCTTGTGGCCAGGCACGTCGCGCGCCCTCGCGACCATCCTGGCCGCGCTCCTCCTGGGCGCCTCGCCGGTCGCGGCCGCCGAGTTCTCGTTCCTCCTCGCCCTGCCCACGCTCGGCATGGCGACGCTCTACGATCTCGCGAAGAACTACCACGAGCTGACGGGTCCGGCGCTCGGAGGACCGGGACCGCTGGTCGTGGGGCTCCTCGTCTCCGCGGTGGTCGCCGTGTTCGCCATCAAGGGCTTCCTCCGCTACGTCGTGAGCCGCGGCCTGGCGCCGTTCGGCTGGTACCGGATCGCGCTGGGGATCGTCGTGCTCGTCTATTTCTGGCATCACCCCGCGGGGGCGTCATGACAGCCGGATCGATTCTGGGCCTGGCCCACGTGGGCGTCCCCGTTGCGTCCCTGGACGAGGCGATTCCGCTCTGGAAGAAACTCGGATTTCGACTGGAGCAGACCGAGACCCTCGACGGTATGAAGTTGAGGATCGCCTACATGGAAGCGGGCGGAGTCACGGTGGAGCTTCTGGAGCCGACCTCGCCCGACACGCCGATCGGGCGTTTTTTGGAGCGCCGCGGAGGGGGCATCCATCACCTGGCGTTTGAGGTCCCAAATCTGGAATCGGCGCTCCAGCACGCCGAAGCGCAGGGCTTCGAGCTGATCGACCGGACGCCCCGTCAGGGCGGCCACGGCATGCAGATCGCGTTCCTGCATCCCCGCTCGCTGGGCGGGGTCATGGTGGAATTGTGCGAACGGAGGAAGTCATGAAGCGACGGATCGCAGCGACAGCGCTCGGTATCGCCTCGATGGCGTGGATCCTGGCCGGGGTCGTAGCGCCGGCACGGGCCGACAACAAGAAACTCTCGCAGGCCTACACCTACATGGTGGGCGACGACATCGCGGCCCGGATGGGCGGCCTCTTCAACGTGGTCGCCGGACTGGAAGCCTCGACCCTGGTCTACTACGACCGCAAGGAGCAGAACATCGTGACCTACGTCGTGGGAAGCGCCGAGGACGTCCCTGGCGCCAAGCGGGAGCTGGAGGCGTTCGTGAACGCCGTCCGCGAGTACGTCGTCCCCTATGCCAAGGGCCAGCACGGCATGGACATGACCGACAAGGACGTCACCCTGATCTACTACAACGACGGCGGGGACAGCTCGCCCTACGAAGTGGTCCGTCGCGAAAACGGCGTGTACAAGACGGCGCCGCCTCCGTCCGGAGACGACCGGGAGTGACGTGATTCGCCGCATCGCATCGATCGGCAGCGCTCTCGTCCTCGCGTTCCTCTGCGGCTACTCGCGCGGCCCTCTCCTTCTCGGGCCGGGCTTTGGCGTGCGCACGAGGGCGCCGGCGATGGTCCGCCCCCTCCGCGAGGACGTCACGGTGATTCCGATCATCACCGTGGGCGACAGTCTGGCGCCCCCCGACACCGCGACGTTCCCCTACCGGTTCGCGCCGGAGCCCGACGGCATCGGGGTGCGGCAGACCGAACGGGGCCTTGCCGAGGTCTACGTCGTCCACGAGCTCTCCTGGCACGACGGCTACAACGGAGCCCTCGTCTCCCGGCTCGCGATCGACCTCAGGAATTTGGGGGTCCTCGGCGGCGACTACGTGGTGGACGGGACGGAGGGCTATTCGCGGTTCTGCGCGGCATCCCTCGTCGGCCAGCGGGAGGGATTTCTTTCGCCTCAGTTCCTCGTCAACGAGGAGTCGCTGGAAGGCTTTCGGCGCGGTGAGGTCGCCGCGATCGACGTGCGGGACGGGTCCGTGGCGGACCTGCCCTGGTTGGGACACTTCACCCACGAGAACACGATCATCGTGCCCGTCTCCTCGGGAAAGGTCGCCGCGGTTCTCACCGAGGACTACGTGCCGGGACAGTCGCAGCTCTACATGTATCTTGCCGAGAACGACACGGACTTTCTCGCCGGGCGAGGCAACCTCTACGTGTTCCGCCTCGACGCCGTGCCCGGAAGGAACAACTCACGCCTCTCCAGCATGGTGACCAAGTCGAAGCCGGGAAGCGGGAGATTCGTTCCGGTCGGCAACGAGGACATGGCCAAGCCCGCCTCGGAGCTTCCGGGACGCCTGGAGGCGCGCGCCCAGGGGGCGGGATGTCTCAACTTCGTCCGGCTTGAGGACGCCGCGCCCGACCGTCAGGCGCCGAACGGGTTCTACTTCGTCGATACGGGAGCCGATTACTTCTACGACCCCATCGTCGGGCGCACCGTGACCGGCGCGGGACGACTCTACTTCGCGCGCCTCGATCCCTTCGACCCCACGCATGTCGAGGAGCTGCGCGTGGTCCTGGACGGAGACGAAGGGGACGACATCTACCGGCCGGACAACATCGATTGCGACGATCGCTACGTCTGGATTCAGGAGGATCCCGAGACGCGCGGGCTCCATCCCGCCCGGATTCTCCGCTACGACACGCAAACCCGGCGGGTCGACCGGATGGCGGAGTGCGCGGAGGAAGATTCCAAGGGGCGGATGCTTCCGGATGGCGTCGGTGGCGAGTGGGAATCCACGGGGATCGTCGATGCGAGCAGCATCTTCGGGCCGGACTCGTGGCTCCTCACCGTCCAAGCCCACAGTCTCCCCGTTCCCCAGTTCGGAAACCGCAAAGGGAGCGGGCAGCTGCTTCTCCTGCGCGGGCCCGGTTATCCCCGACCGAAGCGCGACGACGGCGGCTCGCGCTAGGAGCGCGACGCTAGTTCGCTCCCGGGTCGGAGGGCGGCGGCGGGGGGGGCGGCGTTTCTTCCTCGGTGTTGGCTCTGGGCGTCACCAGATCGTCGGTGGTGTCCGAGCCGGCCGGTTTGGACGCCGCCGCGGATCCTCCCTCGGTGCGCCGGTAGGTGATCTGGAGCTGCGTGCGAAGGTGCTTCGCCGTCCGCATGGAATACCCGTTGTCGAGAAGGAGCACGCACGGGCCGGTCTTCTTGAGGCTGTGATCGATGGAAATGTTCCGGGACTTCTTGGACGACCAGAACGGGCCGGCCTTTTCGCCGCCGCGCTTCTTCAACCACAGCTGGTAGTCCGAGGAACGGAACAGACGGACGATGATGTCGCCCTTCTTGTCCGTGACGTTGACCGTCCCCGACAGATGGATCGCGAGAGCGCCGTCCGGATTCGGCGGGAAGGTCGAGCGCGAAGAACTCCGCGGGGCCCACGGTGTACGTCGAATCGACGATCTCGGCGACGTAGTGATTCCCGTCGCCGATGTCCTCCGAATCCGGATCGTCGAAGGACGGCATCGTCTCGGGAGTGGGTTGGACGTCGGGAGCGTCTCCCGCGTCCGCCGGGGGCGTTGGGTTGGGCTCGCCTCGAGCCACGGATGAGGCCGCGCCCCAACCGGCGACCAGCAGGAGAACCAGCAGCGCAAACCACGCGACGGCGGCACCGTGGGCCCGCTTGCGTGGTGTTTTTTGCAATGAATCGCGCACCTTCATGGCACCGATCCCCTCCTCCCTGGCCCGCGACGCCGTCCCGCGTATCCTACATCCTCCGAACACCCGGGACGACCGTCAAGGTCCAGGCGTTTCGCGGCTAGGGAACTCGTTTCCCGTCCTTGGAATGGAGCAGCGAGTTCGCGATGACGATACGCTGAATCTCCGACGTTCCCTCGTACAGCTCGGTGACCTTGGCGTCGCGATAATACCGCTCCACGGCGAACTCCTTGGTGTAGCCGTAACCCCCGTGGATCTGGACGGCCCGATCGGACACCTCGCGGGCGGCCGTCGACGCCTTGAGCTTGGCCATCGACGCTTCGGGGCCGTGCGGCAGTCCCTGATCTTTGAGCCACGCGGCCCGGAGCGTGAGCAGCCGCGCCGCCTCGATCTGGGTCTTCATGTCGGCGATCATCCACTGGATCGCTTGGAACTCCGAGATCGGCTTTCCGAACTGGACGCGCTGCCGCGCGTAGCGCACCGACGCGTCGAGCGCGGCCTGCGCGATGCCGAGCGCCTGGGCCGCGACGCCGATCCGTCCCCCGTCCAGGCTCTGCATCGCCACGCGGAAGCCGTGCCCCTCGGGGGCGAGGCGGTTCTCGGAGGCGACGCGGCAACCTTCCAGGGTCAGCTCCACCGTATCCGAGCCGCGGATGCCCATCTTTTCCAGCGCTCTTCCCACGTGAAGGCCGGGGCTTCCACGCTCGACCAGGAACGCGGTGATGCCGCGATGCTTCAATTCCACGCTCGTCCGCGCCATAAGGACATACAGGTCGGCGTACTTTCCGTTGGTGACGAAGGTCTTGGCGCCGTCCAGCAAGTAGCCGCCGTCGCTGCAGACCGCCCGCGTCGAGAGGGCCGCGGAGTCGGACCCGGAGCCCGGCTCGGTGAGCGCGAACGCGCCCAGGAGCCGCTCCGAAAGGAGGGGCAGCCACTTGGCCTTCTGCTCCGGGGTGCCGAACAGGGAGATCGGTCCCGCCGCGACGGAGTTGTGGACCGAGACGGTGATCCCGACCGCCGCGGAGGCCCGGGAGAGCTCCTCCATGACCAGGACGTAGCTGATGGCGTCCACTTCGAGACCGCCGAAATCCCGGGGAATCAGCAGGGAGAAGTAGTTGTTCTCGCGGAGTTTCTTGCGAAGCGAATCGGGGATGATCTCGGTGGCGTCGATCTCCTGAGCGATCGGCGCGATCTCGCCGTCCGCGAATTCGCGCGTGGCGGCGCGCAGCATTTCCTGCTCTTCGCTTAGTTGGAAATCCAAGGCCTAGTCGCGGTCAGGGATACTCGTAAAAGCCTCGGCCCGACTTTCGTCCGAGACGCCCCGCCGCCACCATCGTGCGCAGCAAGGGGCAAGCGCGATACTTGGAGTCCCCGAAACCCTGGTGCAGAACTTCCATGATGTCCAGGCAAACGTCGATTCCGATCAGGTCGGCGAGCGCGAGCGGTCCCATGGGATGATTCATGCCCAGCTTCATCACCGTGTCGATCGCCTCCCGGTCCGCGACGCCCTCCATGAGCGTGAACGCGGCCTCGTTGATCATGGGCATGAGGACGCGATTGCTCACGAAGCCGGGGCGGTCGGCCACCACGACCGGAACCTTGCCGAGCGCCTGGGACAGCTCCACCGTCTCCGCAACCGTCGCGTCGCTCGTCTCGAGACCGCGGACGATCTCGACGAGCTGCATCAGGGGAACCGGGTTCATGAAGTGCATCCCGACGAAACGAGTGGGGCGTTTCGTCGAAGCCGCCAGCTCCGTGACCGAGATGGATGAGGTGTTGGTCGCTAAGATTGCTCCCGGCGGAAGCTTTTCGTCGAGCATCTGAAACACGTTCTTCTTGAGGTCCGGGCGCTCGGGTACCGCTTCGACCGCGATGGAGCACTCCGCGATCGGGAATCCGGCCTCCTTGGTCACGATCCGCTTGAGCGCCTCGTCGCGAGCACCGGCGTCGATCGTCCCCTTGTCGACGAGGCGCCCCAGGCTCTTCTGGATCGCGCCCAGGCCCTTCTGGAGCGCGGCCTCGACCGGATCGAGAAGGAGCACGGGACGGCCCGACGCGGCGAAGACCTGGGCGATCCCGCTGCCCATGGTTCCCGCCCCGACCACCACAACCGGCCGGGTCGCCGTCGCGGTCGCCATCAGACCGCCTCGACGCTCAGGGCCACCGCGTTCCCGCCGCCCAGGCAGAGCGTGGCGAGTCCGGACTTGGCCCTCCGGTCCCGCATCGCGTAGAGGAGCGTGGTCAGGATGCGCGCGCCGCTCGCGCCGATCGGATGGCCCAGCGCGACCGCGCCGCCGCGGACGTTGAGCTTCGCGGGATCCCAGTTCAGCTCGCGCGCGTCCACGATCGCCTGCGCCGCGAAGGCCTCGTTCGCCTCGATCAAGTCCCACTGATCGGTCTTCCGGCCGAGCTTCTCCGCGAGCTTCCGCACCGCGATCACGGGGGCGTAGAACACCATCTCCGGCGCCACGCCTCCCGCGGCGTAGCCGTTCACCCGCGCGAGCGGCTTGGCGCCCGTGCGCTTCATCGCGTCGCCCGACATGACGACCACCGCCGAGGCGCCGTCGTTCAATCCGGGCGCGTTTCCGGCCGTGACCGTCCCTTCCTTCTCGAAAGCGGGGCGGAGCTTGCCGAGCGTCTCCATGGATGCGTCCGCCCGCGGGCGCTCGTCCAGGCAGAAGCACTTCGGCTCGCCCTTCTTCTGCGCGATCATGCACGGGCACGATCTCGTCCTTGAACGCGCCTTCCTTCTGCGCCTGGATCGCCTTCTTGTGGCTTTCCACCGAGAATTGGTCCTGATCCTCGCGGGTGACCTTGAACTTGCGCGCGATCAGCTCGGCGGCGCTTCCCATGTGGAAGTTGTTGAACGAGTCCCAGAGCCCGTCGTGGATCACGCCGTCGACCAACTCGCCGTTCCCCAGCCGGTAGCCGCTTCGCGCCTTGGGAAGGAAGTAGGGGGCGTTCGACATCGATTCCATCCCGCCCGCCAGGATCACGTCGGCGTCGCCGGCCCGGATGGCCTGCGCGGCGAGCATCACGGCCTTCAGGCCCGAGCCGCAGACCTTGTTCACGGTCATCGCGGGCACGGTGTCGGGAATGCCGCCGTGGATCGCCGCCTGGCGCGCGGGCGCCTGGCCCACGCCCGCCTGGACCACGTTCCCCATCAGCACCTCGTCGATCTGCCCGGGATCGATCCCGGCCCGGCGCACGGCGTCCCGGACCGCGATCGCGCCGAGCTGGGGAGCGGTCATCGATCCGAGCCCCCCCATGAACTCGCCGATCGCCGTCCGGCACGCGCTCACGATGTAGGCGTCACGATCCGCCACGTCTTGTCTCCTTCCGATGCGAGGCCTGGACCCGGCGCGCCTCAGGAATCGGCCCGGTAGCCCGCCTCGCGCAAAAGTTCCCTGGCGATGATCAGCTTCTGAATCTGCGACGTTCCCTCGCCGATTTCCATCAGCTTGGCGTCGCGGAAATATCGTTCGACCGGATGGTCCGTCATGTAGCCGGCGCCGCCGTGGATCTGAACGGCGGAGTCCGCCGCCCGCATGGCGACGGTGGACGCCTTCAGCTTGGCCATCGCCGCGTAGCGGGTAAACGGCTGCCCCCGGTCTTTCAGGCGCGCCGTCTGGTAGACGAGGAGCCGCGCCGCTTCGAGTTCCGTGACCATCTCCGCGAGGAGAAGCTGGATCGCCTGGAAATCGGCGATCGACCGGCCGAACTGGCGCCGCTCCTTCGAGTACTTCACCGCCGCGTCCAGAGCCGCCTGCGCGATCCCGAGCGACATGGCGCCGATCGAGATCCGGCCGCCGTCGAGCGTCATCATGAACTGTTTGAAGCCGCCGCCTTCCGGCCCGAGCATGGCGTCCTTGGGAAGCTTGAGATTTTCGAAAATCAGCTCGACCGTGTCGCTCGCGCGGTGGCCCAGCTTCTTCTCGCGGCTCCCCGCGCTGAATCCGGGCGCGCCCTTCTCGACGATGAAGGACGAGATCCCCTTCACGCCGATCCCGGGCGTGGTGACCGCGGTGAACACGACGGTGCCCGCCACCGAACCGTTGGTGATGTAGATCTTCCGCCCGTTGACGGCGTACCCCTGGCCGTCGGCGATCGCGCGGGTCTTGGTGCCGCCCGCGTCGCTCCCCGCCTCGGGCTCCGTCAATCCGAACGCCGCGAGACGCTCTCCGGAGCAGAGGGCGGGCAGGTAGCGCCGCTTCTGCTCTTCCGTGCCGAAATTATAGATGGGCCAGGTGCCGAGCGAGACGTGCGCGGCGAGCGTGATGCCGGTGGACGCGCAGGCGCGGGAGATCTCCTCCACCGCGAGCACGTACTCCAGCGTCCCGAACCCGCCCCCTCCGTACTGCTCGGGGAAGATGATTCCAAAGAGGCCCAGGTCGGCCATCTTCTTCACGTTGTCCCAGGGAAATTCGCCCGCGTCGTCGAGACGGGACGCCTGGGGCGCGATCTCCCCGTCGGCGAACTCGCGAAGCGTGTCGCGCCACTCGCTCTGCTCGGGCGTGAGATCGTAGAAGTCGTCTTTACGAGTCACGGTCATGGTCGGCATCGGATCCTTTCGCCGGTCATACCGGCATCTCGCAAACTTCGTCGACCAGGAGCTCGGCCTCGGTAGCCTTGACGATTTCCTCGACCGAAACGCCGGGCGCTCGTTCCACCAGCTTGAGGCCCTCGAGCGACACCTCCATCACGGCGAGGTCGGTGATGATCAAGTCGACCACCTTCCGCCCCGTCAAAGGGAGCGTGCACTTCTTGAGGACCTTCGAAGCCCCGTCCTTGGATGCGTGCAGCATGGTTACGATCACCCGCTTGGCGCCCGCGACCAGATCCATGGCTCCGCCCATCCCCTTCACCATCTTTCCCGGGACCATCCAGTTCGCCAGGTTCCCTTCCTGGTCCACCTCCATCCCGCCGAGGATGGTGAGGTCCACGTGCCCCCCGCGCACCATCGCGAACGAGTCGGCGCTGGAGAAGAACGCGGCGCCGGGAAGGACCGTGATCGTTTCCTTGCCGGCGTTGATCAGGTCCGGGTCTTCCTTTCCCGTCTCGGGATAGGGCCCCACGCCCAGCACGCCGTTCTCCGACTGGAGCACGACGTCCATGCCGGGCGGGATGTAGTTCGCCACGAGGGTCGGCATCCCGATGCCCAAGTTGACGTAGAAGCCGTCCTTAAGCTCGAGCGCCGCCCGCCGGACGATTCGTTCTCTTTTCGATTCGCTTGGGTCCATACGTTCCCTGGAAGATGTAATTCACGAAGATCCCAGGCGTCACCACCTGGTCCGGATCGATCGCGCCGGGGGCCACCAGCTGCTCCACCTCGGCGCACGTGACGTTGCCGGACGTCGCCGCCATCGGATTGAAATTTCGGGCCGACATGCGGTAGACCAGGTTCCCGGCGCGGTCCCCTTTCCACGCTTTCACGAACGCGAAGTCGCCGCGGATCGGCATCTCGAGCACGTACTCGCGCCCCGAGATGACGCGCGTCTCCTTGCCCTCGGCCACCATCGTGCCGACGCCGGTGGGCGTGTAGAAGCCGCCGATGCCGGCGCCGCCCGCGCGGATGCGCTCGGCGAGCGTCCCCTGCGGGCAAAGCTCCACTTCCAGCTCGCCGTCGAGGTACTGGCGCTCGAAGGTCTGGTTTTCTCCGACGTAGCTCGAGACCATCTTCTTGATCTGCCGCGTCTGGAGCAGAAGCCCAAGCCCCCAGTCGTCCACGCCCGCGTTGTTCGAGACGCACGTGAGGTTCTTCACGCCCGTCTCGCGGAGCGCCAGGATCAGGTTTTCGGGAATGCCGCACAGGCCAAACCCGCCCAGGACGATGGTGACCCCGTCCTTGATCCCGGCTTTCTGCAGCGCCTCCGCCGCGTCTTTGACGACCTTGTTCAACTCGTCTCCCGGCGCGCTAGCGCGAGCGGCCGCCCGGCGCCGCCGGCTGCTTGGTTCCGCGCCGCTCCGACACCGTCGTCCGGATGTATTCGATGATGGAGCCGGTCGTCGTGCCCGGTCCAAAAAGCTCGCCCACGCCCTGCTGGCGGAGCGCCGCCATGTCTTCCTTGGAAATGATCCCGCCGCCGGTCAACAGCGTGTCGCCGATGCCCTGCTCCTTCATCAGCTGAAATACGCGCGGGAACAGCGTCATGTGGGCGCCCGAAAGAATGGAGAGCGCCACGGCGTCGACGTCCTCCTGCACCGCGGCCTGGACGATCATCTCGGGCGTCTGGTGGAGGCCCGTGTAGATCACCTCGAAGCCCGCGTCGCGCATGGCGCTGGCGACGACCTTGGCGCCGCGGTCGTGGCCGTCGAGGCCCGCCTTGGCCACCAGCACGCGAATCTTCTTCATTCGATCGATCCCCCTCGGAGGCCGCTAGAAAACCGCGGGTTCCCGGTACACTCCGTAGGCTTCGCGGAAGACGTCGCTCAGCTCGCCCAGCGTCGCGTACGCGCGCACGGCGTCGAGGACGAACGGCATCAGGTTCTTCTGGCTCATGCACGCGTCGCGGAGCGCTCCCATGGCGCGGTCGTACGCGGCCTTGTCCCGCTTGGCGCGGACGGCGCGGGTGCGCTCGATCTGCCGCCGCTCGATCTCGGGATCGATCTTCAGAACCGGGATCGCAACCTCTTCATCCGAGACGAACCGGTTGACGCCGACGATGATTCGCTCCTCGCGCTCCACCTGCTGCTGGAACTTGTAAGCCGAGTCCGCGATCTCCTTCTGCGGATACCCGCGCTCCACCGCCGCGATGATCCCGCCCATCTCGTCGATGCGGCGGATGTAGCGCATCGCCTCCTCTTCCACCCGATCGGTCATCGCCTCGACGAAATAGGACCCGCCGAGCGGATCGGGGGTGTTCACGACGCCCGATCTCGTGGGCGATGATCTGCTGGGTGCGAAGCGCGACGGTCGCGGCCTCCTCGGTGGGCAGCGCGAGGGTCTCGTCCATCGAGTTCGTGTGGAGCGACTGCGTGCCTCCGAGCACCGCCGCCAGCGCCTGGAGCGCCACCCGGGCCACGTTGTTCAGCGGCTGCTGCGCGGTGAGAGAAACGCCCGCGGTCTGCGCGTGGGTGCGGAGCTGCCAGCTCCTGGGATTCTTGGCGTGGAAGCGATCCCGCATCAGGGTGGCCCAGATGCGCCGGCCGGCGCGGAATTTCGCGATCTCCTCGAAGAAGTCGTTGTGAACGTCCCAGAAGAAGGAGAGCCGCGGCGCGAAGTCGTCCACCTTCATGCCTCGCTTGACGCACTCCTCGACGTATCCGATGCCGTCGGCGAGCGTGAACGCCAGCTCCTGCACCGCGGTCGCGCCCGCTTCGCGGATGTGGTAGCCGCTGATCGAGATCGAGTTCCACTTCGGCATGTGCTGGGCGCACCACTCGATCATGTCGACGCAGATCTTCACGGAGGGTCGCGGCGGGACGATCCACTCCTTCTGCGCGATGAACTCCTTCAGCATGTCCGCCTGAACCGTTCCGCCCAGTTTGTCCGGCGCGATGCCCTGCTCTTCGGCGACCACGATGTACATCGCGAGGAGCACGATCGCGGGCGCGTTGATGGTCATCGACGTGGTGACCTGATCGAGCGGAATGCCGCGGAAGAGGATCTCCATGTCCTCGAGCGACGAGACCGCGACGCCTTCGCGGCCGACTTCGCCCAGCGACATCGGATGATCGGGGTCGTAGCCCATGAGCGTCGGCATGTCGAACGCGGTGGAGAGGCCCGTCATGCCCTGCGCGAGGAGGTAGTGGAAGCGCTGGTTCGTGTTCTCCGCCGTCCCGAACCCGGCGAACTGGCGCATCGTCCAGAGGCGCGTCCGGTACATCTCCGGATGGAGGCCGCGCGTGAACGGGAACTCACCCGGCGGGCCGGCCTTGGCGTCGATATCGGCGGGAAGGTCGGCCTCCGTGTAGAGCGTCTTCACGGGAATGCCGGAGAGCGTTTCGAAGAGAGGTTTGGGCTGTGCGTCCGAGCCGGCCGCCTCCGTCGAAGCCGGCTTCTTGGGAAGATTCCGAAGCGCCTTCTCGGCGGTCATGCTGGCCTTACCGTTCGCCATGGGGAATCATCCTTTCCATCAAGTCCCGGGCCGCGCGATGCGGCGACATCTCGCCGCGCGTCACCCGATCCACGGCGCGATCCAGCTCGGCGGGAAACCCCCGCCCCGCGAGATACGCCTCCAGCAATCCTTCGCGCACCGCGTTTCGAAGCCGAAGCTTCGTCTTCTCGCGGCGGATCCCCGCCGCCACCTCGGGCCGCGCCGCGTAGGCCCGGTGCTCTTGCAGCGCGCGGTGCATCGCGTCCAGTCCCTTTCGCTCGATCGCCACCGTGCGCACGATCGGAGGCTTCCAGCCGCCCTCCTTGCGAAAGGCGAGCGAGGAGCGAAGCGCCGCCTCCATCGCGTCCGCCCCGGCGTGATCCGCCTTGTTCAGGACGATCACGTCGGCGATCTCCATGAGCCCCGCCTTGAGGGCCTGGATCGCGTCCCCCGATTCCGGCGTCAGCACCACGGCGACGGTGTCGGCGGTCTCGGCCACATCCAGCTCCGACTGGCCCACGCCCACGGTCTCGATGAGCGTGGTCTCGCTCCCCCACGCGTCGAGCACCTCGCACAGCTCGCCCGTGCGCGCCGCGAGCCCGCCCAGGCTTCCCCGGGTGGCCATGCTCCGGATGAACACGCCCGGATCGGTCGCGTGCTCGCCCATCCGAACGCGGTCGCCGAGGATCGCGCCGCCCGAAAACGGGCTGGTCGGATCGACCGCAACCACCCCGACCCGAATCCCCTCACCGCGCAGAAGCCGAACGTACTCCGCGACCAGCGTGCTCTTCCCGGCCCCCGGCGGCCCCGTGATTCCGATTCGCGGCGCGGCGGCCTTCTTTCCGTACACCGCGTCGAGCAGGAGCGACCGCGTCGGGCGTCCCGTCCTCGACCAGGCTCATCGCGCGGGCCGCCGCCCGTGAGTCGCCGCGCAGCACTAGGTCGGCGAGACTCGTGCCGCCCGCGGCGGCGTCCGGCGTCAATACTCCATCCCGGCGCGCGACTCGATTCCCTTCTTGTAGTGGTGCTTGATCTCGCGCACTTCGCTCACGGTATCCGCCAGCTCGATCAGCGGAGCCGGCGCGTTGCGCCCGGTCGCGATCAGATCCATCCAGCGGGGCCGCGCGCGCGCCAGGTCGAGCACCTCGGACACCGGAATCAGCCCGAAATCGGCGACCACGTTGATCTCGTCCAGGATCAGGAGGTCGTGCGCGCCGCCGCGGACGATCTCCCACGCCTTGTCCATGCCCTGCCGCGCGAGCGCCGTGTCCTTGGGATCCGGATTCTTCGGATCGACGAACACGTTCCGGCCGAACTGCCACACCTCGATGCCGGGAAGCGCCCGGAGGACGTCCAGCTCGCCGTAGATGCGGCCCTTCATGAATTGGATGACCGCAACCTTGAATCCGTGTCCGAGGGCGCGAAGCGCCGTGCCGAAACCGGACGTCGTCTTCCCTTTGCCGTTTCCGGTGATGACCAGGAGGACCCCTTTGCGGGTCTCTCGGCTCTCCAGCGGACCGGCCGATCCCACTGTGGCGCTGTCATTTGCGACGGACGCACCCATTCTGGAAGCCTACCACCTCACCCCGCCATCGCCAAGAGCTTTCGGGCCACGTCGAAGGCCGATTGGGGCCGGCCGATGGCGCGGGCCCGCGCCCGCATCTGCTCCACATGCTCGGGGTTAGCGATGAAGTGGTGGAGCCGGTAGTGAAGCTCGTCCAGGTCGTGGACGCGGACGGCGGCGCCGCTCTCTTGGAGGAAATCGCAGTTGCGCTCCTCCTGCCCCGGGATCGGCCGGAAGACGAGGAGCGGCACGCCCCGAGCCATGGCCTCGCTCGAGGTGAGCCCGCCCGACTTCCCGACGATGAGGTCGGACGCGGCCATGAAGAGATCCATGCGATCCGTGAAGCCGTGGACCTTGATCCTCTCTTCGTGGCCGCGAATCCTCTCGCTCACGCGCACGCGGAGCTGCTCGTTGCGCCCCGCGATGACCAGTGCCTGGACGCTCTGGGGGAGCTCCAGAACCACTTCGAGCATCCCTTCGAGCGGTCCCCAACCGAATCCGCCTCCCACGAGGAGCAGGGTGAGCCGTGACGGATCGGGATCGAGGCCGAGAAGGCTCCGGGCCTCGCCGGTCGGGATCGGCACGGCGAAACGGGGATCGATCGGCACGCCGGTGACGTCGATCCGCTCCGGAGCCACAAGCCCCGTGTCGGCCAGTTCCTCCCGCACGGACTCGGACGCGACGAAGTAGCGGTCCATTCCGCGGTACACCCACACGGGGTGGATCGCGTAGTCGGTGATCGCGGTGGCCAGCGGGATCGCGAGCTTCGACTTCTCGCGCCATGTGGCAAGCACTTCCGCGGGGAGGAATTGCGTGCAGAGGATGACGTCCGGCTGGAAGCGGTCGATGACCGCTTGATAGCCGGGGCTCCCCCAGACCGCGAGCCACGTCCGCAGTCGCTGGCGCCAGGAATCGTACGGGTGCGCGGTTCGCTTGTAGACCTCCCCCCAGACCCGCGGCGCGCGCGCGACAACTCGATTGTAGGAGGACGCGTAGGTGGTCTGGAGGAATCGCGATGAGAAATCGAGCGCGTCATGAACCGAGGCGGTGGCACCCGGGGCCAGCCGCTCGAGCGCGGTGGCCACCGCCCGGGCGGCGCGCTCGTGGCCCGCGCCCGCGCGAACGTGGAGAATCAGGATCCGCTTCGACATCTTGGCTTCGGCGCGGGACTCAGTAGAACTGCCGGCGGCCCCCGGGGAACGCGTTTGGGACGTGCTCGACACGGAGCTCCGATCCATCGGTCCCCCAGGTGATCCCGATCACGTCGAACCGCACCGGGCGTCCGACCCAGCCCCGCCGAGACAGATAGAGCGCGGCCGCCTTCGCCACGTCCTCCCGTTTCTTCGCATTCACCGCGTAGAGCGGCGCGGCGGAATCCCGGCCGCTCCGAAACTTCACCTCGACAAAGACGACCGTCTCACGGTCGAGCGCCACGAGGTCGATCTCGCCGCGTCCCTCCCGGACGTTCCGGTCGAGGATCTCAAACCCGCGCAGCGCGCAGAACGTCTCCGCGATCCGCTCGCCGCAGCGGGCGGCATGCTCGCGCCACGCGTCCGGCCCCATCCGCTCCACGATGCCCCCGTCTCAAAATCCTTCGAAGGTCTCCTGCACGAACAGGCGCTCCCGGACGGGGCGGAAGCTCCTGCGATGAATCGGGCACGGGCCATGGACCCGGAGCGCTTCCAGGTGCTCCGGCGTGCCATACCCCTTGTTCTGCGAGAATCCGTACAGGGGGAATCGCGCGTCGTCCTCGTTCATGAGGGCGTCGCGCGCCACCTTGGCGACGATGGACGCCGCCGCGACCGCCTGGCTCTTCGCGTCGCCGTCGATCACCGCCTCGCACACGATGTCGACGCCGATCAGATCGCGGCCGTCAACGAGAAGGCCCTGGGGTTGAATCCCCAGGGCCTCGAGCGACCGGCGCATCGCGAGCAGCGTCGCCATGCGGATGTTGAACGCGTCCACTTCCGCGACGCTTGCCACCCCCACGCCGACCGCGACCGCCTTCTCGCGGATGCGGACCGACGCTTCGTCCCGCTCGCGCGCGGTGAGGGTTTTGGAGTCGCGGACGCCGCGAATCTTTACGCCGGGGGCCAGGGCCACGCACGCGGCCACCACGGGCCCGGCTAAGGGGCCGCGCCCAACTTCGTCGATCCCCGCGAGGAGATCACCCCAGCGGGCGCGGTATTCGTCGTCAAAGCGGGCGAGCCGCTTAGGCGCCATCGCTCCCGAGCTTGTCCCGCTCGTCGACTTTGGCCGCCTTCCCCCTCCGGCCACGGAGGTAGAAGAGTTTCGCGCGGCGCACCTTTCCCTTCCGGGCCAGCTCGATCTTGGAGACGGCCGGCGAATGCAGGGGGAACGTGCGCTCCACGCCGATGCCGCCCGAGATCTTCCGCACGGTGAAGCTCGACCGCATGCCGCTGCCGCGGACGTTGGTCACCACGCCGTGGAAAATCTGCGAGCGCTCTTTCTCGCCCTCGATCACGCGCACGTGGACCTTCACCGTGTCGCCGGGGCCAAAATCCATGGTCCGGTCGGACTTGAACCGGGCTTCGAACCGTTCCAGCACACTCATTTCCCTTCCTCCTTCTCTATCTCGTTCAAGAGGCGTTTGTCTTCATCGCTCAAGGCCCGGTTCCGGAGCAGATCGGGCCGGCGCCTCAGGGTCCGCCTCAACGCTTCGCGGCGCCGCCAAATTCTGATCTGCTCGTGATTTCCGCCGAGCAACGTCTCGGGAACCAAATGGCCCCGAAAATCTTCCGGGCGAGTGTACACGGGCGCGTCCAAAAGCGCCTCCGAAAACGAATCGGCCTCCGCGGACCCCGCGTCGCCCAAAACCCCCGGCTGAAGCCGGGTGACCGCGTCCAGGATCACGAGCGCGGCGGCCTCCCCGCCCGAAAGCACGTAGTCGCCGATCGAGACCTCCTCGGCCCCGAGGATCGGGATCACCCGCTCGTCGATCCCCTTGTAGCGGCCCGAGATCACGATCAGGTGCGGCTCCCGCGCCAGCTCCCGGACCCGCTCCTGGGTCAGGGTCCGGCCCTGCGGCGTGGTCAGGAGCACCCGGCCCGGCCCGCCCGCCGCTTGCGCGCTCTCGCAAGCGGCCACGATCGTGTCGGCCTTCATCACCATCCCCGCGCCGCCGCCATACGGCGAGTCGTCGGTCGTGCCGTAGCGGTCCGCGGCGAAGTCACGGATCTGGATGAGCGCCACGTCCACGATCCCCTTCTCCCGGCCGATCCGGATCATGCCCTCGCCGAGGGGGCCCTGAAAGAACCCGGGATTCAAGGTCAGGATGGAAACACGCACCGGTCTAGCCCTCGTCCCAGCCCGGAAGGCCCGGAGGCGGAGCCACAATCATGGCGCCGCCTTCGACGTCCACCGAGACCACGACGCTTGCCAGCGCGGGAAGCAGGATCTCTCCCCGGGGCCCGTTCACCACGTACACGTCGTTGCTCCCCGTGGCGAAGACGTCCTC
Source organism: Candidatus Eiseniibacteriota bacterium (assembly GCA_963740415.1). Lineage (GTDB taxonomy): Bacteria > Eisenbacteria > RBG-16-71-46 > SZUA-252 > SZUA-252 > WS-9. Next base: position 235,408 of record CAVUEC010000012.1, on the reverse strand, counting down.
GATCGTTCCCATGAATTCGCCGTCCGGCGTCCGGACGCGCAGGCCGATCAGCTCGAAGCGGTAGTGCCGGCCTTCCGGGAGCGGCTGGACGTCCCGGCGCGCGATGGTGAGGTTGGCTCCGTGAAGCGCTTCGGCGCCGGCCCGATCGGAAATCCCTTCGAAGCGGACCAGAAGCCGCTCCTGGAACGGTCGAACCGTGGCGACGACGAGACGGGCGGTTTTGCCGGAAGGGAATTCCGCTCCGAACGCGCTGCCGGGAGCGTAGCGGTCGGGAGCGTCGCTGAACGAATCCACGACGACCTCACCGCCCAGACCGTGTGCGCGGGCGATGATCCCGACGAGGACGGGCTCGCCGCCCTCCTCAGTCCGCAATCTCGAGCGTCGCCCGCCGCCCCTGCGAAGTCGCGACCGCCGAAAGCAGGAGCCGCATCGCCTGGGCGGTGCGACCCTCGCGGCCGATCACCTTCCCGAGATCACCCGGGGAGACCCGCAGCGTGAGCACGGTCGTCTCGCCCGTGTCGTGCTCGTCCACGTGCACCCCTTCGGGGTGATCGACGAGCTGGCGGGCACAGTATTCGATGAGCGGTTTCACTCGGTCTCCTTACTTCTTCCCTTTCGCCTTCTTGGCCTTCGGCTTGGGGCCGCCGCCGGCCTTCTTCTTGGCGCGCATCTTCGCCTTCTTGTCGGTGCCCTTGGTGGAGGCTTTCGCCTTCCGCGTGGTCTTGGACTTGGCCGCTTTCGGCTTCGCCGCCTTGGCCTTCTTCGCCTTGGGCGCCGCCTCGGCAACGCCCGCAGGCTCCTTCTTTGGCAAAGGCGCCGGGCGAAGCGCCTCGGGCGCGATCTTCTTGACCATCACCCCGACCGACTCCGACGGGAGCGCTCCGCGGCGGATCCACTCCGCGAACCGCACGGTGTCGATCTGGAAGGTCGCAGGATTGGTGAGCGGATCGTAGTAGCCGAGCTGCTCGATGTACCGGCCGTCGCGCGGATTCCTGGAATCGGTCACCACAACGCGATAGAACGGACGCTTCGTGGCGCCCGCGCGCTTCATTCGAATGACAACGGACATTCCTTGATTCCTCCTAGTGGAAACCCTGCGCCCGGCCGTGTCGTCAGCGAAGCCCCATCGGGAGCTTGCCGCGACGACCGCTGCCTAGGCGCTTGAACATCGCCTGTGTCTGCTCGAACTGCCGGAGCAGCCGGTTCACGTCCTGCACCGTCGTGCCGCTGCCGCGGGCGATCCGCTTCCGGCGGCTTCCGTTCAGAATCGTCGGCCGGTCCCGCTCCTCGCGCGTCATCGACTGGATGATCGCCTCGGTCCGCTTCAGCTCGCGCTCGTCGACCTGGGCGCCCGCCGGGAGCTTGACCCCCGGCAACATCTTGACGATCTCCTCCAGCGGCCCGAGCTTTTTCATCTCCTGAAGCTGGCTCAGGAAATCCTCGAGCGTGAAGCGCTCCTTGCGGAGCTTCTCTTCCAGGGCTTCGGCCTTGCCCAGGTCGAGCCGTTCCTGCGCCCGCTCGACCAGCGTGAGCACGTCCCCCATTCCGAGGATCCGCGACGCCAGCCGGTCCGCGTGGAAGGCCTCGAGCCGGTCCACCTTCTCGCCCATCCCCAGGTACCGGATCGGCGCCCCGCACACCGCTCGGAGCGAAAGCGCCGCGCCGCCGCGCGCGTCGCCGTCCATCTTCGTCAGGATGAAGCCGCTAATCCGGAGACGCTTGGTGAACGCCCCGGCCACCGACACGGCATCCTGCCCCGTCATGCCGTCGAGGACGAGGAGCGTTTCGTGCGGCTCGAGCGCCGCGTGCACCCTCGCCATCTCGTCCATCAGCTCTTCGTCGACGTGCAGCCGGCCCGCGGTGTCCGCGATCAGGAGGTCGAACCCCTCCCGGTCCGCGCGCGCCCGGCTCGCCTTGGCGACGGCGACCGGATCCTGCGTGCTTCGGTCGGCCTGCACGGGCACCGAGATCGACTTGCCGAGCACCTCCAGCTGGTCGATCGCGGCCGGCCGCTTGAGATCGAGCGCGGCCAGGAGCACGCGCTTTCCGCGCTCCTTCCAGTGCCGCGCCAGCTTGGCCGCGGTCGTCGTCTTGCCCGAGCCCTGAAGCCCCGCGAGCATGACCACGGCCGCGCGGTTCGACGGGAACTGGAAGCCGGCCCCGGCGCTGCCGCCGAGCAGCCGGATCAGCTCCTCGTGCACAATCTTGACGATCTGCTGCCCGGGAGTAACGCTCCGAAGCAGGTCCGCGCCGATTGCGCGCTCCTCGACCGCCTTGAGGAACGTCCGGGCGACGTCCAGGTTGACGTCCGCCTCGAGGAGGACCCGCCGGATCTCGCGGAGCGAGTCGCGGACGTCCTGGTCCGTCAACCGGCCCCGCCCCAGCAACTTGCGGAAAACGCCGTTGAGCCGCTCGCTCAGTTCCTCAAACAAGGGCTAGGACTCGGTCCCGGCGCAAATCCAGCTTGAAGCCATAAACGGGGAAGGCTAACACTCGAAAGTGCCGGAGACAACTGCGGACTTGGCGACGGGAATCCGGAAATCGCGAATTTTCCAGTCCTGGCCGGACAAATTCTGTTGACACGATCTCTCGCGGATTGATAAATTTTTAGGCGAGCGGAGTTCCCTGCCGCCTCGTGCCCAATCCGCAGATAAAACCTAGTCCTTCCAGCGGGTTGTTTCTTGCGGGGTTTTAGTTTGCGACACACGTGGATGCGCGGGGAACTTCCTCAACATTGATTCCCCACCTATTTCCCATTCCATCCCACAGCGCCGGTTAGGAGCGGGCCCTCACTGAGAATCCTGCTCGTCCTTGCCATCGTCGCGCTCGCCGGCTGCAGCGCCGACGGCGTCCATTCCGTCCAGAATTTCTTCCCCGGCTCCGAAAAAACGTCATGGGATGAGTGCGGCAAGTTCAGCGTGGCCGGCACCGAGGTCGTCGTCTGCGCGACGACGGCGATTCTCCCAGGCGCGACCCAGGTCACCTACAACATCGAGTTCGCCCTGCCGCACGAGGCGCACGTCCGGATCGCCGTGTTCAGCGCCAAGGCGGCGCGCGTCAAGGTGCTCCTCGACTCAAACGAGGCCGCGACCCTTCCCGGCTTCTTCCGGCAGCCGCCGGTTCCCTGGGACTTCACGGACGAATCGGGACAGCGGGTGCCGGCCGGCAATTACCGCGTCTACTTCGAGTCCGAGACATTCATCTCCACCTCGGACCTGGAGGTCGAGTGAACCGGGCCGGCCTGCCGCGTTCGTTCCCGCCATTGACCTCGGCGGCGATCGCGGCGGCCGTGCTGGGCGCGCTTTTCACGATCTGGGCTCCCGCGCCCGCGCGAGCCCAGGTGGAGGCCGCGCCCCCGAAGCAGCGGCCCGTCACCTCCCACCTCAGGCGCACGCCGGAGGAGCGCGACCGCCTCGAGCTGGGCGCCGCGATGCCGCAGGACTTCTTCGACGTTCTCGGAACATTTGGCTACCGCCGGTTCGTTCGCGAGCGCGCGCCCTTCGAGCAGTCGATTCAGATCGAGGTGGCCGGGGGAAAGAAGGACTACCTGACCGAGGGATCGCTGAGCCTCTACTACCTGTTCCGGCCGCTCAAATCGTACCGGGAGTCGTGGAAGCTGCGGCCGCTTCTGGAAGCGGGCCCTGGCGCTCACGTCGTCGTGCAGTCGGCCGACCTGGTCGGCTTCAGCGAGACGAGCTTTCACGTCCACGGATACCTGAAGGCCCACCTGTACGCGGGCGCGGAGTACCTGCTCACGCGAAGGGTCGGCTTTGTCGTGCGCGGCCGCATCAGCGTCCCCGCGCACCATCCCGCCGACTACGCGCAGGCCGCGATCTTCTTGAGGTAGCTCCCGGTCGGCGAGACCGCCGATTGTCCCAGGTCGCGGGGAGTCCCTTCGGCGACCAGGTACCCTCCCGCATCGCCACCGTCCGGGCCCAACTCCACCAGGTAGTCGCACGCGGCCAGGAAGTCCAAGTTGTGCTCGACCGCGACCACCGTCCCACCGCGGCGCGTCAATTCTCGAAGTACGCGAAGAAGGGTGAGCACGTCCTTCCGGTGGAGGCCCACCGTCGGCTCGTCGAGGATGTAGAGCGTGGGCGCGCTGGACCGGTCGGCCAGCTCGCGCGCCAGCTTCAGGCGCTGCGTTTCCCCGCCGCTCAGAGTCGATAGCGTCTGCCCCAGCTTGAGGTATCCGAGCCCCACGCGCTCGAGCACCCAGAGGGGCTCCAATATCTCATTCTCGCCCTGGAACACGGCGAGCGCCTCCTCGACGGTGCGGTCGAGGAGCGCGTCGATCGTCAGGCCGTGCACGGTCACCTCGAGGATCTCGGGGCGGTAGCGACGCCCCGAGCACGTCTCGCACGGAACCCACAGGTCGGCCAGGAAGTACATCTCCACCTTGGTCACGCCGGCGCCCTCGCACGCCTCGCACCGCCCGCCGGCGACGTTGAAGGAGAACGTGCCGGGGGTGTATTTCCGCTGACGCGCGAGCGGAGCGCGCGCGTAGCGCTCGCGAATCCGGTCGAACGCCTTCACGTACGTCGCCGGGTTGGAGCGGGTCGAGCGCGCGACCGGCGATTGATCCACGAGCGACACCCGGCTGAAGACCCCGAGGCCGGACACCTGGTCGTGCGCCCCGGGAAGGGGCGCGTCGCCGTCCATCTCGCGCGCGGCGGTCCGCCAGAGAATCTCCTCGACCAGCGTGGACTTGCCCGACCCCGAAACACCGCAAACTCCGGTCAAGGCTCCGACCGGAAAGCGGGCCGTCACGTTCTTGAGATTGTGCTCGCGCGCGCCCCGCACCTCGATCCACTCCGCCTTCCGGCGCGTTCCGTAGCGCGGCGGCTTGCCGTCCGCGACGAGGTCCGCCCCGTCGCCGCTGGAAACCTCGCCCATCCCGGCCCACCGCTCGAGCGGGCCCTGATAGAGAAGGCTCCCGCCCCGATGGCCCGCGCCGGGCCCCAGCTCCACGATCCAATCCGCCGCGCCGATGACGTCCGGATCGTGCTCCACGACCAGGATCGTGTTGCCGCGCTCGCGCAGGCGGAGGAGCACGCGGATGAGCCGCTCGGTGTCGCGCGGATGAAGGCCCACGGTCGGCTCGTCGAGCACGTAGAGCGCGTGGCTCAAGCTCCCGCCGAGCGCGTTGGCCAGCTCGATCCGCTGCGCCTCGCCGCCGGAGAGTGTCTTGGAAGGCCGGTCGAGCGTGAGGTAGTCGAGCCCGGTTTCGCCCAGGTACTCGAGCCTCCCGCGAAGCTCGGAGAGGATCGGCGCGGCGACGATCGTCCGGACGGGGTCGAGCGCGAGCCCCGCCGCGAACGCGCGCAGGTCCCCGACCGTCATCGCCGAAAGCTCGACGATGTTCTTTCCGCCCACGCGGACTTCCAGCGCCTCGGGCTTGAGCCGGATGCCGTTGCAGGCGCCGCAGAGCACCGTCTCCTGGTAGCGCTTCACCAGGAATCGCGCGCTCGATTTGTAGGCCTTGGCCTTGAGCCGCTCCAAGAATGGAAACACGCCGCGAAATCCCGGCGCCCCGTGGAGGAGGATCGTTCGGTGCTCCTCCGGCAGCGATCGAAACGGCCGGTCCAGCCGGATCCCGTGCTCGGCGGCCACCGCCTTCAGCTTGGGCAGGAAGTACCCGCGCCACGAGTTGGCCCATGGGTCGAGCGCGCCGTCGAGCACGGTCTTCTCCGGATGAGGCACCACGCGCTCCAGGGTGAATGTGAGGATGTTCCCGAACCCGCGGCATTCCGCGCACGCACCGTAAGGACTGTTGAACGAGAAGAGCTGGGGGCGCGGCTCTGGAAACGACCGCCCGCAGGTGGCGCAGGTGCGCCCGTCGTAGAAGGAGAGGCGTTCGCCGGACGCGCGGGTGGCGTCGACACTCCCCGACCCCTCCCGCCAAGCCAGCTCGAGCGCCTCCCGCAGTCTCATCCGGTTCTCGGGCGTCGCGGGAAGGCGGTCGACGTAGACTTCGATGGGGAGGCGGGTCTTGGGCGGCAGAGGTTCGTCGAGCCTCGACCATTCGGCCGCTCCCTTCCCCCGGGCCCTCAGGAATCCGCGGCTCAGCGCCCGCGACCACGCCGCCTCGACGCTCTCGCCCTCCGGCGCCGCGAGGGTGGCCGAGATCGTCACCTCGTCGCCGCTCTTGCCCAGGATCGCTTCCAGCACCGAGTCGACGCTGTGCCGCGGGACCGCCGCGCCGCATGTGGAGCACCAGGTCTCCCCCACCCGCGCGAGGAGGAGCCTCAGGTGGTCGGCCAGCTCGGTCACGGTCCCGACGGTAGATCGTCCGGTCTGCGCGGCCGCGCCCTGTCTGATCGCGATCGCCGGGGCCAGACCGTCGAGGCGGTCGTAGTCGGGCCTGGGGAGCCGATCGAGGAACTGTTTCGCGTAGGTCGAGACGCACTCGACGTAGCGACGCTGCCCCTCGGCGTAGATCGTGTCGAACGCGAGCGACGACTTTCCGGAGCCGCTGACCCCGGTCACGACGGTCAACGCGGCGCGAGGAAAGGTGACGTCGATGTTCTTGAGGTTGTTCTGGCGGGCGCCGAACAGGGAAACCATCGGCACCCCGGGCGGAGCCGGGCGGTTGGGCACGGCACGATTCTCCCAGCGAGGCACGGGCGTGTCAAACCGCGGCACGCCGGGGCATGGCGAACCGAGATTCTTCACTTCGACCCTGGGCCGGATTCGCTTATCGTCGCGGGGTCGGTCGTGAATTCCTGGGAGGAGTGCTCGAATGTTTAACTGGGTGTTCAGCGTGCCGGCTGTATGGCTGGGACTCTTGACCGTCGGGATTTTCGTGACCGTCGGCCTCGCGGGATTGTCGCTCGCACGACGCTGGGTCCTGCCGAGATTGGGACAGGTCGCCCACCAGAACGAGGTGACCGGAGCGATCCTGCACGGGATCCTCATCATCTACGGCTTGGCGGTCGCCCTCATCGCGATCGCGGTCTGGGAGAGCTATTCGGACGTCGCCAAGGTGGTCTCAGGGGAGGCGACCGCGATCGGCTCGCTCTACCGTGATTTCAGCGGGTATCCCGAGCCCACGCGCACCCAGCTAAGGGACGATCTCAAGGCGTACACCGACCAGATCATCCACGGCGCCTGGCCCATCCAGCGCCGGGGCGGAACCCCCACCGAGGGGGTCGTGATGATGACCTCCATGCAGGACCGCCTCTTCGCGTTCGAGCCCGCGACAGAAGCGCAGAAGATCCTTCACGCGGAGACGCTCCACGCGTACAACGCGCTGATCCTGGCCCGCCGCCTTCGCGTCGACGCCTTGGGTTCGGGCCTGCCTCCCGCGATGTGGGTGGTCGTCCTGATCGGGGCTTTGATCACGCTCTGGGCGTCCTACTTTTTCGACGTGGGGAGCGTCCGGCTCCACAAGATTATGGTTGGCCTGCTCGCCAGCCTCATGGGGCTCCTCGTCTTTCTCATTCTCGTCTACGACCGGCCCTTCGTGGGCACGCACGGGATCGGCCCCGAAGCCTACGAGCTGATCTACACCCAGTTGATGAAATACTGAGGGACGGGGGCGTGGGACGGCGGCGTGATCGCCCCCTCGCTCTGTGAGGCGTCGGCCCGACGCAAAGGAAGAAACCGCGTCGGCCTCCAATCGCTCTGAGGCGATCACGCCACCGCCCCACGCCCCCGCCGCGGACGGATTCGATACTTATCTAGCGATGATCAATCGACCGCTCGCGTCCCCGTCAGGGCCCTCGAAACGATAGAAGTAGACGCCGGAGGCGAGAACTCCTCCGCGATCCCCCCGGCCATCCACCGAGATGGAGTGAGTCCCTGCCTCATAGTATTCACCCACTGCGACGCTTCTCACGATTCGTCCGTTGATGTCGAATAGACGCACCGTCACTCGACCCGGAGTGCCAATCTCGAAGGAGAGGGTGGCCTGGGGGTTGGCCGGATTGGGGTGAACCGAACAGATTGGCTTCCCTCCTCTCCTTGCCCCCACGACGGTCAGCTCCAGCGGAGCGCGAAAGTGCCGGCCGCGTACGGTGCGCCCTTCCAATGCCGCCTCCACGGTCACGCGTCCTTGGATATTCGAGAAGAGTTGGTCCAGGTCGCTCTGCCGCAGTCGAAACGCCAGCTCGGCGATTCTGTTTCGGTCGGTGTCCCGCCCGCTGAGGAAATCCGCCGGCACCGCCTGGATTTCCTCGATGTCGCCAGTCCCGGCGGAAATCAGCCGCACGCTCGACAGGTCGACATCGGCGTTGTCGTAGGACCCATTCACGGGCTCGAGCCGCAGGCGTACCCAGTCGGGGGCCGATCCCAATCGAATTGTTTGGCGCGGATCGAGAAGAAAAGCCCGCGCCTGGAGCGGCACCGAGAGGTCGTAGACATATACACGACCCCCGAGGAGCCCAGAGGGCTGGCCGGTTGCCACAATGGCGTCGGCGATACCGTCACCGTTCAGATCGCCCATGGACGTTGTCCTTCCGAACCAACTCCCGTCCGTTTCGCCGTTCAGAATGACATCGGGGACCGTGTCCGCGGCTGCGCCGCCATAGAACACGTAGGCCCTGCCTCGCCCGCGCCCGTCGAAATTGTTGAATGGATCTCCAATGAGGAGGTCCGGATGGTCGTCGCCGTTCAGGTCTTTACCGCCGGAGATGGAATACCCGAACTGCCCATCTGAGGCATCCCCCCTAAGCACGAGATCCGGGACCGAATCGGGGCCGGCCACGCGGGCACCAAAGTACAAGAAGACCTGACCAGGGTTTGATCGAGCCTCATTCCCCTCAGCGAGGATGATCGGCTCGGCCACAGCCAGGTCACCGTATCCGTCCGCGAGGAAATCGCCGGCCGTAGAAAGGGAATGGTCTAGCGGGCTAGCGAACATACTCGATCGGACAAACTGGTCTGGAACCCCGTCCATGGAAGGTCCGCCGAAGTAGATGAACGCCCTGGCGAAACCGAATGGATCACTTCCCCCCGTATCGACTTGTCCCACGGCGAGATCTGCGTATCCGTCGCCATTCACGTCTCCGACCCTCGCTACATCCGTCCCGAGACCCACGACGCGTTGCGGCACAGTCGGGAACGGGGTCTCGAGAACAAGGTCTACTTGGTCGTCGGGCGTCGGACCGCCAAAAAATAGACTCGCCTGTCCATGCACCCACAATGCAGCTGGATCGTAAGGTGGTGTGTAGAACGGGGAGCCGACGGCTAGATCCCCATAGCCGTCTCCATTGATGTCCCCGGGCGACGCAAGTACAAAGCCAAACCCCTCAAGGGTGAATGTCCCAGTCAGTACGAGGTCACTCGTGGCGTCCATGGCGGGACCGCCGAAAAATACGAACACTCTGCCAATGAGGCCGCCGTACGGGTTCCCCACGATCACGTCCGCGTACCCGTCCGCGTTCAGATCCGCGAGCTCGACCGCGGTCCCGAAGGCGGCACCAAAGTTGTCCGGCTCGCTCGTGAAGGTGACGTCTGGTATGGAGTCAACGCCAGGGCCCCCAAAATAGAGGTATGCCTTTCCAAGCACTTTGGCTGGTGCCCCGACCAGAACATCGTCGTAACCATCACCATTGACGTCGCGCCCCGCAGCAACCGACAGGCCGTAGTTTATCGGGGGGTCGCTGCTCACCAGGGTGAGAAATGGGCGCGGCGCGTCATCAGCGCGGCAAATCGGCATCCCAACCAAAGCGGTCAGCGTTACCCATCCGAGTATGAGAGCGGTGGAAACGCGGTGGGAACATTGAAGATGGGTGGGCACGATGACCTCGAGCCGGGCCGGGACTCCAATGGGGAAAATCTACGTCGTAATGATACCGCCGCGGGTGGTCACGGAGGGCGAATTCCGCTCCCCACCAGCGGGCGCCGTTGGTGCCCGCCGACGCTGACGGGCGCGCTGGGGCGTGGGGCGGGTGGCGTGATCGCCCCCGAGCGATTGGAGGCCCGACGCGGTCTCTTCGTCTTGCGTCGGGCCGACGCCTCACAGAGCGAGGGGGGATCACGCCTACCACCCCATGCCACCGCTCACCTCACAACTGCGTCCGCAATAAAGCAGGGCCGCCCAGCCGAAGCCGGGCGACCCTTGAGGACGTGCCCAATCCGCTTTAAAGCTTGTTACTTCTTCTTGGCCTTCTTCTTCGCAGCCTTCTTCTTGGCAGCCACTTTAGCAATCACCTCCCCCGTGTTTGGATTGGCTTCGGTTTCAGCCCGCGGTCGAATTGCCGCCGGGCCCGATCAAACTCTCCACTTCGTCCACGAGAACGGTCAGGTCGAACGGCTTTTTCAGATACCGGTCGACCTTGAGACGCTTGGCCTCCGACTTCACTTCCGGCGTCTCGTAGGCCGTCATCAAGATCACTTTCGATTTCACCGCCGCCTCGCGGAGCCGCTTGATCAACTCGATCCCGCTCTCCTTGGGCAGCCGGTTGTCGACGACGATCAGGTCGAACGCGGGGTCGCCGAACACGTGCTTCTCGGCCTGCTCTGCCGACCCCGCGGTCGCGATCCGGTACCCAGCTTCCTTGAGGACACTGGAGACGGTGCGAACCAGAAGCTGCTCGTCGTCCACGATGAGGACGGACCTCGGCAATCCACACCTCCCCCTGTCCACGCATGATTCATCGCAACGGACGTCAGAGCAGGAAGCGGGCCAAGCGTCGCGAAGCGCACCGCGCGCGCGTCGCCTCGCCGCCGATCACGCACCTCTTGCATGAGTTACGGGCGATCGTCTCGCGTCGACGTCGCCGGATGCGCTCGCGATCCTTCTTCCGCGATCTGTCATGGGATTGGACAGCGAAGAGAGCGCGGCGCTCTCACCTGCGGGGCGTAGGGGCGATCACGATGGGAGTTGTCGAGAAACGCGACATCCCAAGAAAGGCGACAGGGGGAAAGACGAAGGTCGGCGAGGTGGGAACGACGTTCAGCGCGGCAGAGCGGAGTTCAGCGGGGCGCGCGGGCGCGCAGCGTTTCGTCGGTCTCGAGAGATCCGCGCGTCGCGGCGATCCGCTTGAGCCGCTCGATCAGGCTCTGCCGGGAGATTCCGAGGATTCGCGCCGCGTGTGAGCGATTCCCACTCGTGTGCTCGAGCACTCGGAGAATGTGCTCCTGCTCCACCTCCGCGAGCGGCGGGAGCGCCTCGGCCCCTTCATCGTGCGCGATCATCGCGTCCCGGAGCACGCGCGGCACCGACTCGACCGAGGCGACCATCTCCGCGGGCAGATGGTCCTCGCGCAGGATTTCGTCGGTTTCGAGCAGCACGATCCGCTCGAGGAGATTTCGAAGCTCGCGCACGTTCCCGGGCCAGGTGTAGGCGCGGAGGATCGACTCCACGTCCGCGTCGATGGCCAGGAAGCGTTTCCGGAACTTCTCGTTGTAGACGGCCAGGTAGTGCCGGGCGAGGAGGATCACATCGTCTCCCCGCTCCCGGAGCGGCGGCAGCTCGATGGAAACCACCTGGAGCCGGTAGAAGAGGTCGTGGCGAAACCCGCCGTCCTTCACCGCGGGGTTGAGATCCCGGTTCGTGGCCGCGACGATTCTCAAATCGACGGAGAGATCCGCCGCGCCGCCGACGCGACGGAAGGACCGGTCTTCGATGAACCGGAGGAGCTTCGCCTGGGTCGCCGCGGGAAGGTCGCCGACCTCGTCGAGGAAGAGCGTGCCCTCATCCGCCAGCTCCACCAGCCCCCGCTTGGGCTCGCGGGCGTCGGTGAACGCGCCGCGCTCGTGCCCGAACAGCTCGTTCTCAAGTAGTTGCTCCTGGAACGACGAGCAGTTGAGCGCGAGGAAGGGGGCGTCCTTCCGGCTGCTCTGGAAATGGAGTGTTCGCGCGACCAGCTCCTTCCCGGTCCCGCTCTCGCCCTCGATCAGGACCGTGGTCGCTTCGCTCTGCGCCACCTTTCCCACCATGTCCCAGATCCGCCGCATCGCGGGTGAATCCCCGACGATCCGGGTTTTCAAGAACGACTCCAGCTCGCCCCGCCGGAACGCGTCGAGCTGCGTCTCCTGGACGATGCCGGCCTTGAGCCGCTCCACGGCGAGCAGCATCTCGTGCATCTCGTATGGCTTCTTGAGGAAGTCGGTCGCCCCTTGGCGCATCGCCTCCACGGCGGTCGGGAGATCGCCGAAGGCGGTGATCACGACCACCTTCATCTGGGCGGCCATCCCCTTCAGCCGCGGCAGGAGATCGAGGCCGCTCCCATCCGGAAGCCTGAGGTCGAGGACCAGCACGTGCGGCGGATCCTGGCGGACCGATTCCAGAACCTCGGCCGCGGAGCCGACCGCGTCCACGTCGTGGCCCTCGTCGCGGAGCAGCTTGACCAGGGACTTGCGTATCAGCTCTTCGTCGTCGGCGATTCGGATCCGGAGCTTCACTTGGCCTCCGCCGCCTCTTCAGCCTCCGGCGCCGGCGCGGGCAGGCTGAGCTTGAAGGAGGCGCCGCCCTGCGCCAGGTTCCGCGCCGTCAGGTTTCCGCCGTGCTCGCGGGCGATCTGGAGCGAGATGGAAAGTCCGAGCCCGGTCCCCATCGACCGGGTGGTGAAGAAGGGATCGAAGATCTTCTCCTTCACTTCGTCCGGAATCCCGGGGCCGCTGTCCGCGACCACGAGGTCCACGTAGGCCTTCTTGTAACGGGTCCGCCTGAGCCCGGCCCCCACCTTGAGCGTGCCGCCCTCCGGCATCGCCTGGATCGCGTTGATCGCGAGGTTGAGCACCACCTGCTGCACCATGTCCGGATCCACCATCACAGGCGGGAGGTCCTCGTCCAGGTCGGGGACCACCTCAATGCCGGAGTCCTCGAGCCGTCTGGATAGATTGTCGAGCACCTTCCCGGCGATCTCGCGAAGATCGGTGGGCGCGGGCCGCGACGCCTGGGGCCGCGCGAAGAGGAGGAGGTCGGTGATGATCTGCTCGATCCGGTCCAGCTCTTTAAGTACGTCCTGGAGATCGTCGCGCCGGGAGTCGCCGGCGCGGAGCTTGGAGGCGACGAACTGGACGGTGGTGCGGACCCCGGTGAGCGGGTTTCGGATCTCGTGGGCGACCCGGGCCGAGAGCTCGCCCAGCGAGATCAAGCGCTCGGTGTTCCGGAAGACTTCTTCTTCCGAATCCGCGTCGACCAGATCCTCGACGCGGATCAGGACGGCGCCGCTGTCGGCAAGCCCGGCGGCGCTGTAGCGCATCAGGAGCTCGCGCTCGGCCACGGTCCCGCGAACTTCCCGCGTGGCCCGGGCCTCGGCGCCTCGGGCGCCGCGCTCCGGCAGGTACCAGCGCTCGGTCTCCGACTTGAAGACGTCCGAGATCGGCCTTCCCAGGACGTCCGCGCGCTCGACACCCCAGCCCCGGGCCAGCGTGTCGTTGATCGCGGCGACGCGGCGGTCCTCGTCGAGCGCCAAAAGCCCGGTGTCGAGCGCGTCGAGGACGTGCTCGAGGAGCGCGCGGTCTGTTTCCGGCGCTTCAACGCGCGGCATCGCGGCCTCGTAGCTCGCGGCGGGACGTCATCGCGACCACGTTGCCTCGCAGCCGGAACCGCGTCAACCGAAAACGATTGAAAACGGTTGGAGAGGCCCGACTTGCGTCGGCGGGAGACGGCTGGTAGCCTAGGAAGGCTTGACTCGAATTCTCGGAGGCCGCCACGGGTTGCCTCCTCCTCCCCCGAACCGGATTGAGGTAACGCCAACATGATGCAGTCGCTGCGCGACAACATGAAGATCATCATTTGGATCACGGCCATCGTGTTCCTGGTCGGATTCGGAGTCCTCCAGCTGGGCGGCGTCATGGGCGACGCCGGAAACCAGGCCCCCCGCGGGGTCGTCGCCAAGATCAACGGCGAGCCCATCCACCTCGAGATCTACACCCAGATGGTCAACCAGATGACCGGCCAGATCACGTCCCACCGCGCGCTCCAGGAGGGCGAGGACAGCTACGTGCGGGAGCAGGCGTGGGCCCAGCTCGTGAGCAGCAAGCTGATGGAGCAGGAGGCGCACAAGCGCGGCATCCAGGTGACTCCGGATGAGATCAAGGCCTCGATCCGCCTCAGCCCGCCCGACTTCCTCATGCAGGCTCCGGTCTTCCAGACCGACGGCCAGTTCGACTACAAGAAGTACCTCGCCGAGCTGGACAACCCGGACTCAAGGCTGCCGTGGGGCCAGGTGGAGGCGGCCGTCGCCAACCAGCTCCCGCTCGAGAAGCTCCGGGATGAGGTGATCCTCGCGGCCAAGGTCTCGGAGGGCGATGTCCGCGACCGCTTCATGCTCCAGAACGAGAAGGTAGACATCCGGTACGTCGCGTTCACGCCGGACAGTTTTCCGGTCGACACCTCGCGGATTGGCGGCGCGGACATCGAGAGCTTCTACAAGGCGCACCCCGAGAAGTTCACGGGCCCGGCGCAGACCAAGGTCCAGGTGACCTTGGTGCCGCGTCTTCCCAATGCGTCGGACTTCTCGGCGCAGAAGGAGCGGCTCCAGGGGATCATCGACCAGATCCAGGCGGAGCCCGATTCCTTTGGCTCCTTCGCGAGGACCTATTCTGAGATCCAGAGCGCGGCCAACGGCGGGGACCCGATCGGCGTGCCCTACGCCGAAGAGATGAGGCCGTCGTTCGTGAAGGGACTGCGGGACGTTCAGGAAGGCCAGCTCTCCCCGATCATCCAGGAGGAGCGCTCGCTCCACGTGTTCCGCGTCGACAAGCGGTATCCGGACCCGCAGACCAAGCGCGAGCGCCTCAAGTACCACGAGATCGCCATCCGCGTGCAGCCGGGACCGGACGCCATCACCGAGGCGCGGAAGCTCGTGGCCCAATGCGCCAAGGAGGGGAAGACCTCCGGACTCTCGATGGTGGCGACGAGACACGGGCTGCGCACGTTCCAGTCCGACTACTTCTCCGCGGGCCAGAGCGGAAACGAGATCTTCCAGCGGTTCCCCGACATCGAGGCCTGGTGCTTCTCCGCGCCGGAGGGCGCCATCTCCCGGCCCATCCCGACCGAGACCGGCTGGTATCTCTACCAGATCATGGACAAGCGGAAAGAAGGTCTCCGACCGCTCACCAGCATCGAGCGTGACGTCAAGGTGGCCTTGATCCGGTCGCTCAAGACCGCCAAGGCCGAGGACGCCGCCAGGCAGGCGCTCGGGGCGGTCCAGGGCGGGACGAAGGAGGATGCGGCGGCGAAGCAGTTCGGCGGGAAGAGCGGCGAGGCCAAGAGCATCACTCGAAACGGCTATATCGCGGGACTCGGACGGGACGTTCGGGCGGTCGGGATGATCTTCGGCGAGCCCGTCTCCGCGTGGAGCCCGGTGATCACGTCCGACAACTTCGTCCTCGTCGCGTACATCGAGGCGCACGACACGCCGAGCGAGGACGAGTACCAGAAGCAGGCCGCGACCATCCGGCAGTCGCTCCTGAACGAGCGCCGGCAGGTGATCTTCACCGAATGGATGGCGGACGTCCGGAAGAAGGCCAAGATCGTCGACTATCGCGAGAACTACTTCGACGTTTAACGTCCGCCTCGAGCGGGCCCGAGGGCCCGCGGCACCGTAGCAACGACGAGCGGCGGCAAGGGCTCCCTTCCCCTGCCGCCGCTCTCTTGCTTCCGCGCTACGCCGTCAGGACTTCCGGATTTCCTGGTTCGAGCTTTCCGAAGACTTGGAATCGGGCGAGGAGACCTCGCTGTCGATTTCCTTCATCCCCTTCTTGAACTCCTGAATTCCCTTTCCAATCGAGCGTCCGATCTCGGGGATCCGCTTCGCCCCGAAGACGAAGAGAACGATCAGGAAGAGCCAGAAGAGTTCCTGGGGGCCCAAATTAAACATAGGTGGAGTCCGCCTCTCTGAGCCCGCCTTAAGGGCCCGCTCCGTGGTGGTCTAACGCGGCCCCGTCCACTGCCGCGCGTCCCGGCCCACGATCACCGTGACTTCAATCATCTCCTGGGTCCCGATTTGCTGGATCACGTGCCGCGTACCCAGGTACTCGGCCACGACCTTGCCCGGCTCGGGTGCTTCCGTCCGGTTGACGACCAGAGTGTTGCGATAGTCGGCGCGATCGGCGTTGCTCACTTCCATCACGTCAAAGCCGCCGTCCCGAAGGTACGACGCCAGATCGCCCGCGAGCCCCGCCTTTCCGCTTCCGTTCAAGAGTTCGATCCGGATCGGATGGGCCGGCCTTCCGGGCGCCTGCGGTCCGACGCGGAGCCCCGCCGACACGGCGAACGCCGCGACCAGAACCACAAGGACCGCGATTGCGGCGTCGAGCGCCTTGGACTCGCCGCTCTCCTTCTTCGCCACCGCCGACCGCCCCTAGGTCAGCGACGCCGCGAGCGCTTGGGCCCGCCCGTCGTGAGCGCGCCCAAAAGCTTGCGATACGTCCGGTCGAGCGCTTCGGGCAGCACCTTCGTCGCGGCCGTCACCGGCATGAAATTGGTGTCGCCGTTCCAGCGCGGAACCACGTGCCAGTGCAGGTGCCCGAGAACGCCGGCGCCCGCGGTCCGGCCCAGATTCATCCCGAAGTTGTAGCCGTCCGGGCGGTACGCCTTGCGGAGCGCCCGCTCCACGCGCCCAAGCCATCGGGTCACCTCGAGGGCCTCGCCCGGCGTCAGGCTTCCGATCGATCCGCGATGGCGTCGCGGGGCCACCATCACGTGCCCTACATTATAAGGGTAACGGTTCATCACCACGAGGACCTGCGGGGTCTTGGCCAGGACGAGGCTCTGGACTCCCGGGCGCCCTTTGGCGAGGCCGCAGAAGAGGCACGGCGCCTTCTTCTTAGAGCGCCTGCTCGACGCCTTCGCGATGTAAGCCATTCTCCATCCCGCCCAGAGCCGCTCCATTACGCCTCCCCCCACGCGCGCAATGTCTCCTCCACCTGCTGGAGCTGGTCGGGCGTGTTGACGCCGAACAATTCGCGCGGATCGGAGGCGAGGAGGATCCCGACCCGCATCCCGCGGCCCTTCACAATGGCGAGCGTATCGGTGAGATAGTACTCCTTCTGCGTATTGTCGGCCCGGAGGAGGCCCAGGGCGTCGCGCAGCGCCGCGCGCTGAAACGCGTAGACGCCGGAGTTGACCTCGGCCACCTTCCGCTCCGCCGCCGTCGCGTCCTTCTCCTCCACGATCTTCACGAAGTCGCCGCGCCGGTCGCGGATCACGCGCCCGTATCCCGCGGGATCGTCCAGCTCTCCCGAGAGAAAGGTGACCGCGCTCCGCTCCGTCTGATGCTTCTCCAATAGACGGCGAAGGGTCATCGTCCGCACCAGCGGCATGTCGCCGGCCAGAACGAGGATCGTCTCCGCCTTCTTCTCCTCCGCGCCGAGGTCCACCTCGGCCCACGCGGTCTGGATCGCGTGCCCGGTCCCGAGCTGGGGCGATTGGGTAACGAAGTGGACGTCCCGCCCGTCCAGCGCCTTCCGCACCATTTCCTCGCGGTGCCCGACCACGACGACGACGCGCGCGGGATGAAGCGGGGCCAATTGCGCGAGCACGTGGACGAGGAGCGGCTTTCCCAGCGCCGAATGGAGAACCTTGGGAAGGTCGGAGTTCATCCGCTTCCCCATTCCCGCCGCGAGCACGACCGCCGTGAACGGTGTCGTCATGTCGCTCCCCCCGCCTTGGCCGCCGCGATCAGCATGTTGTCGATGAGGCGGGTCCGGCCGAAGCGGGCCGCCGCGAGCAGGAGGCCGCGCTGCTCCACCCGTTGCAGCGGCTCGAAGGTCCGGGGGTCCACCAGCGCGACGTAGTCGACCCGGTCCGGGCGGCCCTCCCGCCGTAGAACCGTCTTCACACGCGCGAGGATGGCGCCGGCGCTTCTCCGTCCGGAGCGCGCGAGATCGCGCCCCGCGCGGAGCGCCTTCACGATGCCGCGCGCGCGCAGGCGGTCCTCGGGGCTCAGGTAGACGTTTCGCGAGGAGAGCGCCACGCCGTCGCGCTCCCGCACCGTCGGGCACACCACCACCCTCACCGGAAGATCGAGGTCGCGCACCATCTGCGTGACGAGCGCCGCCTGCTGGGCGTCCTTCTGCCCCAGGTAGAGCGTGTCCGGTTCGACCATCTGGAGGAGTTTGAGCACCACCGTCAGCACGCCGGCGAAGTGCCCCGGGCGCACGGCGCCTTCCAGCACGTCGCCCATCGGGCCCGGCTCGACGCGGGTCGCGAAGCCGGGCGGGTAGACGGCGCGCGCCGGCGGCATGTAGAGCCAATCGGTCCCGGCCCACCGGCAGAGCCTCGCGTCCTGGAGGTCGTTTCGCGGGTAGCGCTCGAAATCCTCCTTGGGCCCGAACTGAAGCGGATTCACGAACACGCTCACCGCGAGCCGCCGGTTCTCCCGGCGGGCGCGGTTCATCAGCGCGACATGGCCCGGGTGGAGCGCGCCCATCGTGGGAACGAAGCCGATGGATTCGCCGCTCCGGCGCGCGCGGCGGGACAGCTCGCGCATCGCCGCGGGGCGGCTCACGATGCGCAAGGATCGGTCTCGGGGGTTTGCGGCGCCGCGGCGTAGCTCTCCGCGGCGGCGGGATAGCGTCCCGCCCGAACGTCGTCGCGGAACGTCTGGAGCGCGCCCCGGATGACGCCCGAGACGTCGGCGTAGCGGCGCACGAACTTGGCCGGCTTTCCAAACGAGAGGCCGATCAGATCGTGGAGAACCAGCACCTGCCCGTCGCAATCGGGCCCGGCTCCAATCCCGATGGTCGGAATCCGGAGGGCCCGCGACACCTCGGCGCCCAGCTCCAGCGGAATTCCCTCGAGCACGATGGCGAAGCAGCCGGCCCGCTCGAGCGCGATCGAATCTTGAAGCAGCGCGTCGGCCGCCTCGCGCCCGCGCGCCTGGACCTTGTAGCCGCCGAACCGGTGGACCGATTGCGGCGTGAGACCCAGATGGCCGAGCACGGGAATGTCGGCGGCCAGGATGGCCTGAATCTGGGGCAGCACGCGACGTCCGCCTTCGAGCTTCACCGCTTCGGCGCCCCGCTTCACGAAGCGCGCGCTGTTCCGGACCGCGTCCTCGGGCCCGGCCTGGAACGACGCGAACGGGAGATCCGCGACCACCATCGCCTTGGGCTGGGCGCGCACCACCGCGCGCAGGTGGTGCATCATCTCGGCCATGGTGACCGGAATCGTCGATTCGTAGCCGAGCACCACCATTCCCAGCGAATCGCCCACAAGGATGAGGTCGATCCCGGCCTCGTCGGCGATCCGGGCGGTGGGATAGTCGTACGCGGTCACCGAGCTGATTCGCTCCCGCCGCTGCTTCATCTGGAGCAGGGTTTGGACGGTCACCTTGGCGCGCGCGGTCACCGGGTCTCCCCGGCGCGAGCCCCCGGATTCACGTAGGCCACGCCCTCCTTGTGCTGCTCGATTCGAGTGATGAGGTCCTCCAGATCGGACCGGCGGTCGACGAAATTCATCTCGTCCGTGCTGACCACCAGAAGCGGCGCCTCGCGGAAGTGGAAGAAGAAGTAATTGTACGCTTCGGCGAGCGTGGCCGTGTACTTGGGATCCATCAGCCGCTCGTAGTGCCTTCCGCGCTGCTGGATTCGCTGGTGGATCACCTCGGGACTCGCCTGCAGGTACACCACCAGGTCCGGCGTGGGAACCTCGGCCTCCAGCTGGGGCGCGATCGCGTTGTAGAGCGCCAGCTCGCGGTCGTTCAAGTTCAGGTTCGCGAAGATCCGATCTTTTTGAAAGAGGTAGTCGGCCACGATCCCTTCGTGAAAGAGATCGGGGTGGACGCGGTCGCGAAGGTCCTTGTACCGGCTGACCAGGAAGAACATCTGCGTCTGAAACGCGTAGCGCTTCGGATGCTTGTAGAAGTCGGCGAGGAACGGATTTGCCTCCGGCTCCTCCAGAACGAGCCTCGATTGAAAGCGCTCGGCGAGGAGCTTGGCGAGGGACGTCTTGCCGACGCCGATCACCCCTTCCACCGCGATGTAGCGGCCCTGCGGAGCGGTCACGGCGCCGGCCTCAGTACCAGAGGCGGCCGCCCTTGCGGACGGCCGGCGTCGGATCCAGGCGGCGAATCATCGCCCGGATGGGCTCGCCGGTCCGGGGGTGCACGAAATCGGGATCCAATTCTTGAAGCGGGACGAGAACGAAGGCCCGGCGGTGAGCCTCGGGGTGCGGGACGATCAGGTCGGGCTCTTCGAGCAGCGTGTCGCCGTGGAACAGGAGATCGAGGTCGATGGATCTCGGGCCCCACTTCTGCGACCTCACGCGTCCCATCCGCTTCTCGATCAGGAGCAGATGCCAGAGCAGCTCGCGCGGCGTGAGCTCGGTCTCGAGCCACGCGACCGCGTTCAGGAACGCCGGCTGCTCCACTTCCCCGACGGGATCCGTGTCGTAGAGTGACGAAACTCGAAGTACCGCGGTGCGTGGGAGCGCGCGAAGGCCCTCCGCGGCCGTCCGGATGAGGGACTCGCGATCTCCCAGATTGGAACCGATACCCACGAACGCCCGGTTCACGATTCCCTCTCGATCTCCACCTGCGGAATGCCGCTGAACCCCGAGACCGGCACGTGAAGCTTCCGGATGCGGACCCGGACGCGCGGCGCCCTGGTCTCTTCGAGGAGCGCGAACGCCACCTCCTCCGCCAGGGTCTCGATCAGCTTGCAGCGCGACATCTCGATCTGGCTGCGGACCAGGCGGCCCACCTCTTCGTAATCGACGTACGCGTCGAGCGAGTCCGGGGGCCGGGACCGATTCCGCTCGTAGGCGATCTCGACGTCGGCCTCCACCCGCTGGCCCAGGTCGCGCTCCTTCGAGGTCACGCCCAGGTGGCCGTACGCCTGGATCCCGGTGAGGTGGAGCCAGTCGAGCGAGCGCGTCCTCCGAGGCGCGGATCTCGGGGCCGTGGTCAGCGCCGGGCGGCGCCGCGGAACGGGACCGCCCGGTGGACCGACGGCTGGCGCTCGGGCGCTTAGCGCGCGACCGGCGACGCGGAGGCACGCGCCTCCTTCCAGGGCTGAAGCGCTTCGATCCGGGCGAGCGCCCGCTCCAGCATCTCGACGGGACAGGTGAGGGCGATGCGGAAGAATCCCTCCCCTTCGTTCCCAAATCCGATCCCGGGCGTGAGGAGCACGCCGGTCTTCTCGAAGATGCGCGAGACGAACTCCATCGACGGCTCGCCGGTGGGGACGCGTCCCCAGAGGTAGAACGCGCCGCCGGGAGAGCGGATCGGGCATCCGATTCGATGCAGCACTTCGAGGGCCAGGTCGCGGCGCTCGCGGTAGACCGCGCGCAGCGTGGGTCCGTGCGCCGGAAGCGCGGACAGGCCCCACGACGCCGCCTGCTGGATCGCCTGCGGCGCGCCGGAGTCGACGTTCGCCTTCAACCGGATGAGCGCCTCCACGAGCGGCGGCGCTCCCACCACGAATCCGATCCGCCATCCCGTCATGTTGAACGTCTTCGAGAACGAGTGGAATTCGATGGAGCGCTGCCGCGCCGCCGGCACCTCGAAGATCGAGTGGGGCGCGTCGTCGTAGTAAAGCTCCGAGTAGGCGGCGTCGCTCGCGACGATGAGGTCGCGCCGCGAGGCCCAGTCGGTGAGCAGGTCGTAGAACTCGAGCGGCGCCGTGGCGCCGGTCGGATTGTTGGGATAGTTCACGAAGATCACGCGCGTGCGGCTGGTGGCGAGGCGGTCGAGATCCGAGATCTTGGGAAGGAAGCCCTGCTCCTCGCGGATCGGATAGCGGACCGGCGTGGCCCCCGCGAACACCGTCCCCGCGGCGTAGACCGGATAGCCGGGATCGGGGACCAGCGCCTCGTCGCCCGGATTGAGCACGGAGAGCGGGAAGTGGCCGATGCCCTCCTTGGAGCCGAGCAGCATCGCGATCTCCCGGCCGGGCTCCAGCGCGACGCCGAAGCGCTCCTGGAACCAGCGCGCGATCCGGCTCCGCACCTCGAAGAGTCCCGCGCTCGTCGGATAGCGATGGTTCTCGGGCGCGAGCGCCGCGGCGGTGAGCTGGTCGAGGATCGGCTGCGGCGTGGGCAGATCGGGATCGCCGATCGAGAGGTCGAGCACTTCCCTCCCGGCGGCCTCCGCTTCGCGGCGCTTCCGTTCCAATTCCGCGAAGAGATAGCGCGGGAGCGCTTCGAGCCGCTGGCTGGGTCCTGTGGTTGCCATGGCCCCGACGTTAACGGCCGGGGCGGAGGGGGTCAAGGGCCGTAACGAAACACCGTTACGGCGACGACGGAGGGCTGAATCGCCGGAGGCGGTCCGGTTGGAGCGCGGGGCGGGCTAGACCGAGCCGTTGCTCGGCGGGTCGACGACCACCATCACCTCTTCCTCGAGCGTGATGCCGTTCGCCTCCTCCACGCGCCGCTTCATCTCGCGCGCGACGCGGAGGATTTCCTGGGCGGTGGCGCCGCCCTTGTTCACGATGTAGTTCGCGTGGTAGGCGTGCACGCCCGCGCCGCCGTCGCGGATCTCCTTGGCACCGGCCGCCTCGAGCAGCTGGCCCGCGGCGATCTTGCTTCCGTCCGGAAGGACCGGATTCTTGAAGAAGCAGCCTGCGGTGTTGAGGCCCTTTTCCTGGCGGCGGGCGCGCTGCGCGGCGTTCTGGCCCATGATGCGGTCCATCTCGGCGCGGTCGCCCGGCTTGAGGGCGAACTCGGCCTCGACCACGATGTGCGTGTTCTCCTTGAGGCTGCTGTGACGGTAGCCAAAGCCCAGTTCGGACGGGGCGCGGTCGACCAGCTCCGTGCCCTCGAGGAGACGCACGCGGGTCATGACGTCGGCCACCGCGCGACCGAACGCGCCCGCGTTGCCGCGGACGGCGCCGCCCACCGTGCCCGGAATGTCGATCGCGAACTCCACCCCCGAGAGCGAATGCTCGCGCGCGGCCTCGACCACCTCGCCGAGATCGGCGCCCGCGCCCACGATGATGTGGGTTCCCTTCACCACGAGGTGCTCGATCTTGTTCACGATCACGACGCCGCGGTATCCCGTGTCGCCCACGAGGAGGTTGGAGCCGCCGCCGATCAGAAGCCAGCGCATGCCGGACCGGACCGCCTCGCGGACCACCTGCTGCAGGGCGTTCTCGGTGTAGACCTCGGCGAGGATGTCGGCGGGACCGCCAATGCCGAGCGTGGTGTAGGGAGCGATGGGCGCGCGCTTCTTGAGGACCAGCTCGGTTCGTGGGGCGGTCAGCGTGTCGAAGCTCAACATGTTCTCCCGGGTCTCGAATTCATTCCTGCGTCTCAGGATACGGCGGTGGCTCGATCCAACCAAGCCGATTCGCGGTGATTCCGAGACGGCGCTCGCCGATCTCTTGTTGGCATCGGCATCCGGCCCCAAAACTGAAGGGGCTGCCGGGGTATACCCCCCGGCAGCCCGCGTTATTCCGTGTCGTCTTCCGATGCCGGGCGAGGCGCCTCGCGCCGTCCCGGCGTACCGCGTTACTCCATCCCCATCCCGCCGCCCGGCATCCCCGGCGGGGCCTTCTCTTCCTCCGGGATGTCGGTGATGATCGCTTCGGTGGTCAGGAGCAGGGACGCGATGCTCGCCGCGTGCTGGAGCGCGGACCGCGCGACCTTGGTGGGATCGACGATGCCAGCCTCCACCAGGTCCTGATATTCCCCGGTCGCGGCGTTGTAGCCGACGGCGCCCTTCTGCGCTTTGATCTTCTCAACCACGATCGAGCCTTCCGCGCCCGCGTTGTGAGCGATCGTTCGCGCCGGCGCCTCGAGCGCGGCCGCCACGATCTCGATCCCGGACTTCTCGTCGCCGCGCGCCTCGATCTTCAGGAGCGCCGCCTGGGAGCGGAGCAATGCCACGCCGCCGCCCGGGACGATTCCCTCCTCGACGGCCGACTTGGTCGCCGCGAGCGCGTCCTCGACGCGGGCCTTTTTCTCCTTCAACTCCATTTCGGTCGCCGCGCCGACGTGCACAACGGCGACGCCGCCGGAGAGCTTCGCGAGCCTCTCTTGGAGTTTCTCCTTGTCGTAGTCGGAGGTAGAGTCCTCGATTTCCTTGCGCAGCTGGTCGACGCGGCCCTTGATCTCGGCCTTTTTCCCCGCACCTTCCACGATGGTGGTGTTGTCCTTGTCGATCACGATCCGCTTCGCGCGGCCCAGATCCGCCAGAACCACGTTCTCCAGCTTGAACCCGGCCTCCTCGGTGATCAGCCGGCCGGCGGTCAAGATGGCAATGTCCTCGAGCATGGCGCGGCGGCGGTCGCCGAAGCCCGGCGCCTTCACGGCGCACGTCGCGAGCGTGCCGCGGAGCTTGTTCACGACCAGGGTCGCGAGCGCTTCGCCTTCCAGGTCTTCCGCGATGATGAGGAGCGGCCGCCCGGTCTGCGCGACCTTCTCCAGCACCGGGAGGACGTCCTTGATCGAAGCGATCTTCTTGTCGTGGATCAGAATGACCGCGTCCTCGAGCACCACTTCCATGCGCTCGGGATCGGTCACGAAGTAAGGCGAGAGATAGCCGCGGTCGAACTGGAGCCCTTCGACCACCTCGAGCGACGTGTCGAGGCTCTTCGCCTCTTCCACGGTGATCACGCCGTCCTTCCCGACCTTGTCCATGGCGTCGGCGATCAGCTTGCCGGTCTCGGGATCGTTGTTCGCCGAGATGGTGGCGACCTGCGCGATCTCGGCCGGCGTCTTGATCGGCTTCGACATCTTCTTCAGTTCGGCGGTCACGGTGTTCACCGCGCGGTCGATTCCGCGCTTCAGGAACATGGGATTGGCGCCGGCCGCGACGTGGCGAAGGCCCAGGTGCATGATCGCCTGCGTCAGCACGGTCGCCGTGGTGGTCCCGTCGCCCGAAACGTCCTGGGTCTTGGTGGCGACCTCCTTGACCATCTGGGCGCCCATGTTCTCGTAGGGATTCTCGAGCTCGATCTCTTTGGCGATCGTGACGCCGTCGTTCGTGATCGTGGGCGCGCCGAATTTCTTGTCGAGGACCACGTTCCGGCCCTTGGGCCCGAGCGTCACCTTGACCGTGTTCGCCAGCTTGTCCACACCCCGCTGCAGCGCGTCCCGCGCCGCCGCGTCAAACAGCAACTGCTTGGCCATGCCTGGGCTCCCCCCTGCTGAATGGTGAGTCAGCGCCGCGCGCGGCCGACCGCGCCGTCTGGCACTGAATGTTCTAGAGTGCTAACTGGGCTGAATTTAGCGGATGGGCGGTAGCGGCGCAACCCCGATTTTGGCCGCCGGACCCCGGCCCTTACCGGCGGCTTCGCCGTGACTTACGGGTTCCGCCGGATCTGCGTTTGGGGCCCTTCGCGGCCCGGGCGCTGCCGGCGGCCCGGGCTCGCCCGCCGTGGCGGCGGTGGATCATTCGAAGACCGTGGAGCGTGAGATCCGGATCCACCGATTGGATCGTCTCCGAATGCGCCGCGATGGACGCGGCGAGGCCGCCGGTCGCGATCACCTTCGGCTTGATCTTCTCCTCGGCGGCGATCTTTCGAACGATGGTGTCCACCTGCCCCACCGCGCCGTAGAAGACGCCCGACTGAAGACTTTCCTCGGTGGAGCGTCCTACGACGCGACGGGGCGGCTTCAGCTCGAACGCGCTGAGGCGCGCGGCCCGGCGGACGAGGTGCTCGGCGCCGGTCAGGACGCCGGGCGCGATCACGCCCCCGCGGTAGCGGCGGCCCTTGAGAAGCACGTCGAACGTGGTCGCGGTGCCGAAGTCCACGACGATCGCCGGGGCGCCGTAGCGCGCGAACGTGGCGGCGGCGTTCGCGATCCGATCCGCGCCGGCCGACTTGGGATCGCGGTATTCGATCTTGATGCCCGCCGTGGTCTCGGAGGTCACCTCGAGCGGCTCGGAACCCGTGACGCGGCGGGACGCCTCGAGGAACTGCGCCGTCTGCGCCGGCACCACCGATCCCACCACCGCGGCGTGCGACTTGCCGTCGGCGCTCCGCTTTGAAAGCTCCGGGAACGCCAGGCGCAGCAGCAACTCCACCTCATCCACCGTGCGCCGGGTCTCGCTGCTCACCCGGAACGAGCGGCGGAGCTCGACACCCTCGAAGAGGCCCAGGGTTATCTCGGTGTTTCCCACGTCGACGGCGAGCAGCATGTTCACCTCCTGGCGCGGCGCGTCCGGCGCGCCGGCCGGATTACGCTTCTTCCGCGACTGCCTCGCGCGCGCGCTTCCGCATTTTCCAGAGAATCGAGGCCACGAACACGCTGATAAAGTAGAGCACGATGAGCGGGGCCGAAAGGATCAGCATCGATGGCCCGTCTCCCGGCGTGATGATCGCCGCGCCCAGCGCGATGAAGAACACCGCGTGCCGCCACGCCTTCATGAGCCGGGAGGGCGGCACGATGCCGAACCACGCCAGAAGGCAGAGCACCACCGGCAGCTGAAACAAAAGGCCGCAGCCCGCCGCGAGCTGAATGGCGAATCCAAGGAGCGGCGTGAGCGAGAGCCGGGATTCGATGTTGTGCGTCGCGAACGAGGAAAGCATCGTGACCATCGTCGGGAGCAGGAGCCCGAGCGCGAACGCGATCCCCGCGTAGAGGAGGAGCGCGGAGGCGACCATCCAGGGGAGCGCGAACTGCCGCTCGTTTCGTTTCAGGGCCGGCGCCACGAACCGCCACGATTCGTACATGAGATACGGCACGGCCAGGAGGCCGCCCGTCCAGAGCGCCACGTTCATCCGCGCCGAAAAGGCTTCGGCGGGGGCCAGCGCGAGCACCTTCTGCCCCGGCGCCAGGATGCCGATCAACGCGTCGAGCAGCCGTCCCGAGAACGCCCACGCCGCCCCGACCAGGACGATCGCGACGAGCCCGGCGCGGAGAAGCGCGCGGCGGAGCTCCTCGAGATGGTCGACGAAGGACATCGGCGCGTCCGGCTTGTCCGGCGCGGGCGCGGTCGCGACGCTGGGCGGGATCACTTGAGGAGAGACCTCAGTTCCTCCAGGAACTGGTTCAGGTCCTTGAAATGACGGTAGACCGACGCGAACCGGACGTACGCCACTTCGTCCAGCTGGTGGAGAGCCTCCATGACCCGCTCGCCAATCTCGCTCGAGCGAACCTCGTCCACGCCCTGCTTGAGAAAGTCGGCTTCTACCGAATCCACGATCGCCTTGATCCTGTCCGCCGAGATGGGCCGCTTCTCGCACGCCCGGAGAAGGCCGTTCGTGATCTTCTCCCGGCTGAACGCCTCCCGCCGGCCGTCCTTCTTGATGACGAAGAGCGGACTCGTTTCCACGGTCTCATACGTCGTGAACCGGCGCTGGCACTTGAGGCACTCGCGGCGGCGGCGTATGGCCTGGCCCTCCTTGGACGAGCGCGAATCGATCACCTTGTCCTCGAGATGGCCGCACGTCGGACACTTCATTGCAGCTCTCCCGCGGAAACCACCGTGGCCTCGGCCCGGTCCCGCTCCCGCACGCGGAGGGCGGCGGTCTCGGTGAGTCCCTCCACGATCCCGTCGATGCGCCGGGCCCCGCTCCGGATGGACACCTCGGCCCCGGGCCTGGGAAGACGCGGCGCGACCGCGGCGTGGAGCTCGGCGGCGGCGCCCCGCTGCCCCATGCGCACGAAGGGCTCGAATCGGGCAAGGATCGAAGCGAGAACCGCGTCGAGCGAGATGGGTCCGGTCGACGCGCCGCGCGCCAGCCTGAGGGACGTCGCGGCGCCGCGCAGCTCGCGCGGAAAGTCCTCATCGGTCTGATTCACGTTCACGCCCACCCCGATGACCAGCGGTGAGGCCGCACCGCCGGGCCCGCCAGCGCCACGCGGCCCGCCCGCTGCCCCGGATCCTCCCGAGACGCGCGACTCCGCGAGAACGCCGCAGAGTTTGCGGCCGGCGTGCATCACGTCGTTCGGCCACTTCACGTCGAGGCGCGCGGCCGCGACGTCGCCGCCCGCGTCCGCCACGGCGCAGGCCATCGCGATCGCGAGAAGCGGGTACTGAGGAAGCGGAATACCAGGTCGCAGAAGAATCGAGAACGAAAGGGAGTGCCCCGGGGCGTCCCACCACAGCCTGCCCTGACGCCCCCGCCCGCTGGTCTGGGTTCCGGCGACCACGACAAGTCCCTCCGGGGCCCCATCTCCAACCCGACGAAACGCTTCGTCGTTGGTCGAGCCGATTACCTCGTGGCGCTCGATCGGGACGCCGAGGAAGTCTTGCGCGCGCGCCGCGTTGGTTCCGCCGCTCCCGCCCGCGCCCAAAGGTCCCCTCATCCGGCCGCCTTCAGCGAGTCCAGGGTCAGCGACATGTCGATGGCGGGCGCGGAGTGCGTGATCGTCCCCACCGAGATGTAGTGAACCCCAGGCAGCGCGAAGTCGCGTACGTTGGCCAGCCGGATTCCTCCCGACACCTCGATCTCGGGTCCGCCCTTGGGCATCCGCCGGAGGACGCTCACGATCGCGCTCGGCGTGAAGTTGTCGAGAAGGATCCGGTCCGGCTTGAGCGTGGCCGCCTCGAGCGCCTCTTCCTGCGTCTTCGCCTCCACCACCACGGGAAGCCCCTCCGTGCCGGCCCGAGCGCGCTCGACGGCCGGCTTCATCCCGCCCGCCGCCAGGATGTGGTTCTCCTTGATGAGCACGCCGTCGAAGAGCCCGAACCGGTGATTCAACGCGCCGCCCGCGTGCGCGGCGTGTTTTTCCAGGAAGCGCAGGCCCGGAGTGGTCTTCCGCGTATCGAGGATCTTCACTCCGGTCCCCTCCACCGCCTGCACGAACGCGTGCGCGAGCGTCGCGACTCCGGACAGGTGCTGGAGGTAGTTGAGCGCGACCCGCTCCGCGCTGAGAATCGCCCGGACCTTCCCGTCGATGGTCGCCACCTTCCCGCCCTTGGCCAACGCTCCGCCTTCCTTCACCAGCCACTCGATCTGGGCGTCGGGATCCAGCTCGCGAAACGCGAGCGCTGCCACCTCGCTGCCGGCGAGGACGCCCTCCTGCTTCGAGGCGATGTGCGCGCGCCCGAGGGCGCCCTCGTCAACGACCGCGTCGGTTGTTGCGTCCCCTCCCCCGAGGTCCTCCGTCAGCGCCAGACGGACCAGGGGCAGGGTGATTGCTTCGAGACGCATGTCCGGGTTCCTTTCCGCTCGAGAGTCGAATCTCGTCCAGCCGGTCGCGGAATACCGCCGCCACCTCGAATTCCTCGCGGGCGGCCGCCGCGAGCATTTCCCGCTCCAAGAGCTCCATCAACGCGTCGCGATCCATGTCGAGCGCCGCGCTCGGGAGAATTTCCTCCGCCGCGATCTGCGAGGCCGCGTCCGCGACCGACGTGCTGCGCATGATCTCGTCCACCGTCTTCACGATGGTCCTCGGCGTGATGCCGTGCTCCGCGTTGTACGCGAGCTGGGCCTCCCGCCGGCGGTTCATCTCCTCGATGGCGCGCCGCATCGCCCCGGTGATCTGGTCGGCGTACATCACCACCTCACCTTTGACGTGCCGCGCGGCGCGGCCCGCCGTCTGGATGAGCGACGTCTCGGATCGGAGAAATCCCTCCTTGTCCGCGTCGAGGATCGCGACCAGCGACACCTCCGGGAGATCGAGGCCTTCGCGCAGCAGGTTGATCCCCACCAGCACGTCGACCTTCTGGAGCCGGAGGGCGCGCAGGATCTCCATGCGCTCGATGGTGTCGATGTCGGAGTGGATGTAGCGGACGCGCACGCCGGCCTGGAACAGGTAGTCCGTGAGGTCCTCGGCCATCCGCTTGGTGAGCGTGGTGACGAGCACCCGCTCCCCCACCTCGACGCGCTTCCGGATCTCCTCGAGCAGGTCGTCGATCTGGCCCTTGGTCGGGCGGATCGTCAGCTTGGGGTCGATGAGGCCGGTCGGCCGGATGATCTGCTCCACCACGACGCCGCCCGCCTGCTTCAGCTCGTAGTCGGCCGGGGTCGCGGAGACGTAGATCACCTGGCCCACCAGCTTGTCGAACTCGTCGAAGCGGAGCGGCCGGTTGTCGAGCGCCGACGGGAGCCGGAATCCGTGGTCGACCAGGGTCTGCTTTCGGGAGCGGTCCCCCTCGTACATGCCGCCGATCTGCGGCACCGTCACGTGCGACTCGTCGATGATGAGAAGGAAGTCGTCCGGGAAATAGTCGATCAGGCAGCCGGGGCGCTCGCCGGGCTTCCGTCCCGAGAGGGGCCGCGAGTAATTCTCGATCCCCGGGCAGTAGCCCGATCTCGCGGAGCATCTCGAGGTCGTATTCGCGTCCGCATCTTGAGCCGCTGCGCCTCGAGGAGCTTTCCCTCGCGCTCGAAGAGCGCCACCCGCTCCGCCAGCTCCTCGCGGATCGGCCCGGACGCCTTCCTGAAGCCGCGCGGGCGCGGTGACGAAGTGCTTCGCGGGGTAGATGGCGGCGGTCGAGAGCGCCTGCATGGTCTTCCCGGTCAACGGATCGATCACCGAGATCCGCTCCACCTGGTCGCCGAACAACTCGATCCGAATCGCGTCTCCTCGTAGGCCGGGATGCACCTCCACCACGTCCCCGCGCACGCGGAAGGTGCCGCGCTTCAGCTCCAGGTCGCCGCGTGAGTACTGATTGTGAACGAGCTGGCGCCAGAATCTCCTCGCGGGTGATCTGCTCGCCCTTCTGGATCAGGAGCATTTCGCGCCTGAAATCCTCGGGCGAGCCCAAGCCGTAGATGCACGAGACGCTCGCCACCACGATCACGTCCCGCCGCTCGAGCAGCGCGCTGGTGGCCGCCAGCCGCAGCCGGTCGATGTCGTCGTTGATCGAGGCGTCCTTCTCGATGTAGGTGTCCGTCTGCGGGACGTAGGCCTCGGGCTGGTAGTAGTCGTAGTAGGAGACGAAGTAGCCGACGGCGTTGTCCGGGAAGTAGCTCTTGAACTCGCCGTAGAGCTGCGCGGCGAGGGTCTTGTTGTGGGAGATGACGAGCGTCGGCTTCTGGTGCGCCTCGATGACGTTCGCCATCGTGAACGTCTTGCCGGAGCCGGTGACGCCGAGGAGGACCTGGCGCTTATCGCCGCGCTCGAGACCTTCCGTGAGCTCGGCGATCGCCCGGGGCTGGTCCCCCTGCGGAGGGTAGGGCGAGTGAAGCTTGAACGACGCGGGCGGCTCATCCCGCGTGAGCAAGGCCCGCGGGCGCGCCGGCGCGGGGCGCTCGGCGCCTCCGCTCAGCCCGCCCTGGGTCATGACTTGGTCCGGAGCCGGTACGTCAGGACGAACGGCTTCTCGGGGGCGCACTTCGCCACGAACTCGAACGTGGTGGCGTCCTTCTTCGTGAACGGCGTGCTGGGCTCCAGGATTTCCCAATCGCCGTAGGCGTGCTCGACGATGGTCACCTCGACCGGCTCGGTCTTGTGGTTCTTGAGCGTGATCTGGAACGAGGTCTCGATGAGACGGGAAGTCACCTGCTTCTGGTCCATCTGCTTCCGTTCGGCCGCGATGTCGAACGCGCTTCCGACGGAAACCCGGACCTTCTCGTTCTTGGGCGTGTGCTCGATCCTGTCCTCGCCGGCCAGCTCCAGCGATTCATCCTTGTCGCGCTGGAAGACGCGCACCACTCCCGCGGGAAGCGGCATGCCGAGCCCGGACGCGGTCGCGTTCTCGAATTCCACGCTGACCATCACCTGCTTGGCGTCCCTCTGGCCATCGTAGGTGAACTTCTTGATCGACTTGATCCCGTCCGCCTGAAGGAGCCCGAGCTGCTTTACCTCGTTGTTCGAGAGCGTGGCGCGCATGGGCACTTCGTACAGGTGGTATTCGAAGAAGCCGCGCTCCTCCACCTGGGCTGAGGAGGCCGCCTTCATTCTCATCTCCGAAAAGTCAGGTACCGGCCGATACGGCGCTGGCGCCCGGTGAATCGACCCCGCCACCAGCTTGATCTTGGCGTCGTCGAAGGTCGCGCCCGAGCGGTTCTCCACCGAGGCCCAGCCCTGAAGATCCAGGCTCGTGCCCGCCTCGTTCAACACCGCGACGTATTCCGCGTGCCAGTTGATGCCGCCGGTCATGTACGAGACTTCCAGCGGCTGCTCCCCGCCCGAGTCCGACTTCAGCTTCCACACCAAGGTCGGCCGCGTGATCAGCCCCTTCGGAAGCTCCTTGAGTCCCACCTGGCGCACTTCGGCCCGGTTCAAGAGCGACAGACCGCCGCTCGGGTCCTGGATCACCAGCGAGGACCCGTCGTAGGACATGAGCGTCCCGCGCTTCACCTGATCGTCCTTGGTCGAAACGTCGATCGGCTGGTCCAGGTATCGCTCCAGAAGCTTGTCGGTGCTCACCAGGTCGTAGCGGTAGTCCTGGGAGATCACCTCGAGCGATGCCTTGCCGAGAGGCCGGAGGTGCACCGAGGTCGGGTCGATGAGCGACGCGACATCGGTGAACTTGAGCTCGGACGTTCCGCTCGTGAGCGAGAACTTGCGGCTGTCCTTCACCACACCCAGATTCTCGTTGTAGACCGTGACCGCGACGTCGCGGCTTCCCGCGGCGGTCGACGCGCCGGCACCCGTCGCTTCCTTGCCCGCGCCCTTCCCCTGGGACCACGCCGGCGGCGCGAGCCCCACCAACGCCATCGCGACCGCGAACCCCATCCATGGTCTCATCGCTTCAATACCTCCAGATTGCGCTCGAGCTTCTCTTTCGTCGTCCCGAGAGTCTCGAATTTCTCGCGCTCCCGGTCGACCACTTCCGCCTTCGCCTTGCCCAGAAAGTCCTCGTTCTGGAGCTTCCGCCGCGTCATGTCGAACTCACGGATGACCCGCTCGTACTCCTTCTGGAGCCGCTTCAGCTCCAGGTCGAGATCGATGAGGCCCTCCAGCGGAAGAAAGATCTCATGATTCCGCACCACCGCGGAGGCGGCCACGTCCGGTTTCTTCACCTGCGGGCCGACCTCGAGCGATTCCCCTCGGCCCAGCAGCAAGATCAGGTCGCTCTGCTCGCGCAGCACGTCGGCGTCATGCCCGTCCGCGCGAAGCAGAATGGCCGCTTTCCGGGCCGGGGCGATGTTCATCTCGGAGCGCAGGTTTCGAATCGCGCCCACCACTTCCTTCAGGAGCGCCATCTTGCCTTCGGCCGCGGGGGCCGCCGCGCCGCGCGGCGGCGTGGGCCAATCCGCGATGCACACGTCGCCCTTCGTGCCGGGGAGCGCGTGCCAGAGTTCTTCGGTGATGTACGGCATGAACGGGTGCAGGAGCCGCAGCACCGTGCTGAACACCTGGTGGATCGTGTAGCGGACGGCGGCCGCGTCCGCACCGCTCTCGCCGGCGTACAGCCTGGGCTTCGCCATCTCGAGGTACCAGTCGCACAGCTCCCGCCACGTGAAATCGTAGATGTCCTTGGCGGCGTCTCCGATTCGGTACGTTTTGAGATTTCGCGTCACGGAGCGCACGGTGGAAGCGGCCGCGCTCAGAATCCAGAGATCGGCGTCGGTAAGGACCGGCCGGGCTCCCGATTCGTCCGGCACATAGCCCTCCAGGTGGGGCTGGACCAGGCGGAACGCGTTCCAGAGCTTGTTCGCGAAGTGGCGTCCGATGTCCACCTTCTCGTCCGAGAAGCCCTGGATGTCGGCCCCCTGCGGGGATAGGAGAATGAGCGTCATTCGCAGCGAATCGGCGCCGAATCGATCCATCAGCTCGATCGGATCGGACGAGTTGCCGAGCGACTTGGAGAGTTTTCGTCCGAGCGGATCGCGCACGATCCCGTGCAGGTACACCTGCGAGAACGGCGCCTTCCCCATGAACTCGTAGCCGGCCATCACCATCCGCGCGACCCAGAAGAAGATGATGTCGGGGCCGCTCACGAGGACCGACGTCGGGTAGAACTTCTTGAGATCCGGCGTGTCCTCGGGCCACCCCAGCGTGGAGAAGGGCCAGAGCCAGGACGAGAACCACGTGTCGAGCACGTCCTCGTCCTGGAGGAGCGTCGTGCTCTTGCACTTGGGGCAAGCCTTCGGGGTCTCTACCTCCACGATCCGCTCGCCGCAGCCGGCGCAGGTCCAGACGGGGATCCGGTGCCCCCACCAGAGCTGCCGCGAGATGCACCAGTCGCGGATGCCCTCGAGCCAGCGGAGGTACACCTTCTCCCAGCGGCGCGGCAAGATCGTGAGCTCGCCCTTCTCCAGCGCTTGATACGCGGGCTCGGCGAGCGGCTTCATTTTCACGAACCACTGGAGCGAGAGGTAGGGCTCCACCACGGTGTCGCAGCGGTCGCAGTGCCCCACGGAATGCTTGTGCGGCTCCACGCGCTGGAGCAGGCCCCGATCTTGTAACGCCTCCACGATGCGCGCGCGCGCGGCCTCGCGGGTGAGCCCCTTGAAGTCGCCGGCGTTCTCGTTCATCACCGCGCTCGTGTCCATGACGGCGATGGGCGTGAGGTTGTGGCGCTGGCCCATCTCGAAATCGTTGGGGTCGTGCGCGGGCGTGATCTTGACCGCGCCCGTTCCAAACTTGGGATCGACCGTGTCGTCGAGGATGATCGGCATCTCCCGGCGCAGGAACGGGAGGATCGCGGTCTTGCCGTGGAGCGGCGCGTAGCGCTTGTCCTTGGGATGAACGGCGACGGCCACGTCGCCGAGCATGGTCTCGGGCCGCGTGGTCGCCACGGTCACCTTCCGCTTCGAATCCTTGATCGGATACTGGATGTAGTAGAGCTTGCCGTCGGTCTCGACGTGGTTCACTTCCTCGTCGGAGAGCGCGGTGTGGCAGCGCGGGCACCAGTTGATGATCCGGTTGCCCTGATAGATGAGCCCCTTCTTGTAGAGACGGACGAAGACCTCGCGCACGGCCTTCGAAAGCCCTTCGTCCATCGTGAAGCGCTCGCGCGACCAATCCACGGAATCTCCGAGACGACGCATCTGCTCGGTGATCCGCCCGTGGTAGTGCTCCTTCCACTTCCACACCTCCGCGACAAAACCCTCGCGGCCGAGATCGAAGCGGGTCTTCCCCTGCTCGGCGAGGCGCTTCTCCACCACGTTCTGCGTCGCGATGCCCGCGTGATCGGTGCCCGGAAGCCACAGGGTGGGCACGCCGGTCATCCGCTGCCAGCGGATCAGGAGGTCCTGGATCGTGTGGTCAAAGGCGTGGCCGAAGTGGAGGCTGCCCGTCACGTTCGGCGGCGGGATCACGATCACGAACGGGCGTTCGGATCCCTCGCGGGGACGAAAATGCCCCTGCTCGACCCAGTGGGCGTACCACCGGCCCTCCACCTGGGTGGGGTCGTAGGACTTGGAAAGTTCGGTTTCGGTCATGATTGGTTGGGAGCCCTCCGGAGTCCCGCCGCTCGACCGGTTCGGGCGGGCGCGCCTAACTGCCGCGCTTTCAAGAGAGTCAGCTACGGTACCACAAGGCTGCCGGGGGGGTCAAACCGGCTGCCGGTTCTAGGGTTAGGGGAACCGGGTCCAATTCAATCCGCCCTAAGAAAATCGTCGAAGCTGCCGATCTATAAGAAGATGAGAGTCCTCGTCTCCATATTGTGCTGCGCCCTCTTGGCGACCTCTGCCCAGGCACAGGTCTTGGATGCCCGGCGGCTGGGAATGGGAGGAGTCGCGACCAGCGACAACGGATCCTCCCACACGGCGAACGTCGCGTTCCGGGCCGTTCCCAAGGGGACCACGTGGGGGTCCATCCCGCTTCCAATCGGGGTGGTTCAGTACTTCAAGGATCCTCCGACGTTCGATCCGGACAGCCCCGACTTCAACGTCTTCACGATTCTGGATCTCGCCGCCAACCCGCCGATGACCTGGGCGCTCAGCAAGCCGGACGCGGTTTCAGGCGACATCTCGATCTTCGTCGCGAAGGACTCGCTGCAGGTGGACCTGGCGGACGTCCAGAAGGCGATCCCTCAAGAGTCGGTCAAGTACGGCGGCGTGTTTCACCTCTTCGGCATTGGAAAGCAGTTCGGGAATTTCTTCGTCCAGTTCAACCCGCTGATCCACGTCCGGAACGAATTCAACCTGAGCGACCAGTTCCGGGCGGCCCTGCGGAACGCGGTCCCGTTCGCCCCGAACACGCGCTACGGGCTGGATGACGACGGCATCGCGCAGGCCGCCCTCGCCTACCAGGCGGGCGTCGCGGTGCGCGCGCTCCATTCGGCCGTCCCGGGAGAGGCCGAGAAGGCCGATCCGCGCCGGAGCGGCACGACGGCGCTCTACGTGGGCGCGGGGCCGAAATACCTGATGGGTCTCGCCTACGGCGAGATCGCATCCAACGGCGGCGTCACGACCGCGGACACATTGTTCGGGAGCAGCAACCCGGTCGCGGTCGATCTCACAGGAAACACGCGCTCGGCGGCCGTGGGCACCCAGAACGGAATGGGCCACGGATACGGAGTGGACCTGGGCACCGTGCTCTTCTGGAAGAACCTCGAGGTGGGCCTCGGGGTGAGCGACGTGGGAAGCCGGATCCACTGGTCCACCACGCGCAACCTCCTGGCCTACGACGACTCCCTCAACGAGTTCACGAGCTTCAAGCAGGCGAAGGGCGAGGGCTTCTGGTCGACGATTCCCTATACCGCGACGCTCAACGTGGCCAAGCGCATCGGTCCTTCGACGTTCGCCGTCGACGTGGTGAAGAACGAGCTCTTCACCGGCATCCATGCGGGCGCCGAAACCTGGTTCGGGCCGATGGCGGTCCGCGCGGGAACCTATCGCGACTCGAACGACCGGTGGCAATTCGCAGGCGGCGCCGGCTACCGGCTGGGCGGAATTGGACTCGACTTTGCCCTGGGCACGAACCAGAGGAACGTGGAGGAAGCGCGGGCGCTGGAGCTCTGCACTTCCCTCACGATCTACTAGGAGGAGACGATGCGCCGCGCCGCGATGCTTCTGCTCCTCGCCCCTCTCGCCCTGGCCGGATGCGGGGATCGGAGCCTCATCCTCACCGTCGACGTCCTGAGCTTCCTCGATCCCGGCGACGTGTCCCAGAGCTACACCGTACCGGGCGGGGTGCCCTCGACGACCATGGACCTGGCGAGTGAGAGCGTGAATCTCCTCCCGGGCGTGGAAGACGTGACGGACATCGCCACCGCGACGCTCCACATCGAGGCGTCCTTTGACAACACGACCGGGACCGCGAACGGAACGCTCCTTCTCTACATTGCGTCGGCCGACTCGACCGATCCTTTCGTCACCACGCCCATCGCGAGCATCCCGGTGGCCTTGACCCCGGGTAACATCACGAACATCAGCACCGACGTGACCTCCGCGGCGCTCGCCGCCGCCCTGGTCCAGGCGTCCGCGCGCGTCGGCGTCCGCCTCACCTTCGACAGCACCCCGACGCCTCCCCTCCAGATGGTGGACGGCACCGAGACCATCACCCAGATCCGCGCGACGGTCATCACCAAGAAGAATTTGTAGTATCCTCCCGGAGCGCCGATGTGGCGCTCCCATGACGACCAACCCCACTCCATCCGGCAACGCACTGGTGAATCGCGCCGCGGCGCTCGCGCTGCTCCACGAGCACACGGAAGGCCCGAGCCTGCGCAAGCACGCCTACGCCGTCGAAGCCGCCATGCGCGCCTACGCGCGGAAGCACGCGGAGGACGAGGAGCTGTGGGGCGTCACCGGCCTCCTCCACGATTTCGACTACGAGAAGCACCCCTCCAAGGAAGAACATCCGTTCGTCGGGTGCCGGATTCTTGAAGAACGCGGCTATCCCAAAGACTTGATCGAAGCCATCCTGGGCCACGCGGCCTATTCCGGCACGCCCCGGACGACGCCGATGGCGCGCGCGCTCTTCGCAAGCGACGAGCTGTGCGGCTTGATCACCGCCACGGCCCTCGTCCAGCCCGGTAGGACGCTCGCCGAGGTCACCGCCGATTCCGTGCTTCGAAAGATGAAGAAGAAGGAATTCGCGCGCTCGGTGAACCGCGACGAGATCACCCAGGGCGCGGCCGAGCTGGGCGTCCCGCTCGAGGAGCACGTGGCCTTCGTGCTGGGAGCGCTTCAGAAGGAAGCGGGAGCGCTGGGACTGTGAGCCCCAAGCGCGCAGCCGCGCGGTAAGGGCACGGCGGGCGGACGGCGCGCGGCCGTGGGACGGCGCGCGGCCGCCCCCGACATGGCCGCGTTCGGCAAGTTTCTGCGCTCGATCGGAATCGATCCGCGCCGCGACCCCGTCTTCGCCGCGACGGCCGAGCTGGCGGGGGACCTCCTCGTCCGGCGCACGGCGGGACTGCGCGAGAAGATCCGGCCGATCCAGACCATGCGTTACCGCGGACGCGCGGGCGAAACCGTGGCGGTGGAGGAAATCCCCATCTACGGACTCTGCCCGCACCACCTCGTCCCCTTCTTCGGCGAGGTCAGGGTGTCCTACGTGCCGCGGCGGAGCGTGGGCGGGCCCGGCTCGATCGCCCGGCTCGCGCGGGACCTGGCGCTCGCGCCGCGGATTCAAGAGGACCTGACCCAGGCGCTGGCGGATCACCTGCAGCGGTCGCTCAAGCCTCGCTCGCTGGAAGTCGTCATCCGGGCGCGCCACCTCTGCGCGGAGCTGCGCGGGGTGGAGCAGAAGGTTCAATTCGTGACCGAAGCGCGGCGCTCCGCGCGCCGCTGATCCGGTGCCCTCCGTCTCGGTCATCCTTCCCACGCGAAATCGCCCCGACTATCTCCTCGAGGCGCTTCAGAGCGTCGCCCGTCAGAAGCCATTCGGAGATCGAACTGGTGCTCGTGCGCGACGGCGGTTCACCGCTCGGCGAGAAGGCCCGGGAAATCCTCGAAGAACTCGAATTCCCCTACCTCCTGGTCGAACGGGACGATCCGCCCGAGGGGCTGGCCCAGGCGCGCGACAACGGCATCGCGCGCGCGCGCGGCGACGCGTTCGCCTTTCTGGACGACGACGATCTGTGGGAGCCGGGCCACGTGAAGCAGCTCGCGGACGCGCTCGACCGCGACCGGGATCTGTCGGTGGTCTATTCGGACTCGAGGATCGTGGAGGAGTCGGCTACGGCGGAGCGGCTCCTCGCGATCGACTTCGACCTCGGCGCCTTCGGCCGAAACAGCTTCATCCCTCCGAGCGCCTTCGTCGCCACGCGGGCGGCCTTCGAGCAATTTGGACTGTTCGACCCCAAGATGGTCTACTCCGAGGATTGGGATTGGCTTCTTCGAGTCGCGCGAAGCGGCGGGAGGATCGCCCGGGTGCGCGGGGTGTCGGCGACGATTCGCATCCACTCGGGGGGCCTGAGTGCGCTCGTACCCGAGCGGCTTGCCGAGCGCCAACGGTCCCTCGACGAGCTGTCCCGGCGCCATCGCGTTGGACCGATCAAACCGAAGACGTTCTGGGAGGTCGCAGGGGACCTATGCACCGACGGCAGCGCGTCGAAGCACTGATCATCGGCGCCGGCGTCGCCGGCCTCTCCGCGGCCCTCTGGCTCCGGGACTTCGGCGTGGAGTACGCCGTGCTGGAGGAAGCGATCCAACCCGGCGGCCAGCTCCACGATCTCCACGCACCTGTCCTCAACCACCTCATGGGATTTGGATGGCAGGGAGAGCGGATCATGCGCCGGATCCTGGACGACGCGCGCGCCGCGGAGTTGCGCGTGCTCGTGGGCGGGCCGGTGACGCGGATCGGGCTTCGATCGAAGATCGTGGCCCTGGGAAAGGAAACGTACCAGGCGAAGGCGATCCTGGTCGCGACCGGGATCCGGCGACGGAAGCTGGGCGTCCCTGGTGAGGTCGAGCTTGCAGGGCACGGCGTGAGCGTCTCGGCAAACGAAGACCGGACCACCTACGCGGGCCGTCCCGTCGTCGTCGTGGGCGGCGGCACCGCGGCCGTCGAGGATGCGACGCTGTGCGCCGAGGTCGGCTGCCAAGTGACGTTGATCCATCATTCCGGCCGGTTCCGGGCGCGCCGCGACTTCCTCGCGAAAGCGCTGAAGCATCCCGCGATCCAGATCGTTCGAAACGCGCGGATCACGCGGATCGTGGGCAAGGATCGCGTGGAGGGAGTCGAGTATCGGATCGGCTCCACCACGAAAGTGCGGACGCAGAAGGCGGACGCCGTCTTTGTCCGCGTGGGCTGGGAGCCGCGAACGGAGTTATTGCGCGGCCAACTGCGACTCGACCGCGCCGGTTACATCCGAGCAGGCGCCGCGGGCACGACGAGCGTCCCTGGCATCTACGCGGCCGGCGATGTCTGCACTCCCGATTGGCCCTCGATCGCGAACGCTGCGGGCCAGGGTGCGACCGCGGCGTGGGAAATTACGAAGAGGTTGGGGAAGGTTGGCTAGATACTTCGGTGGTGGGACCTACTCAAACCCTACGCCGCCGCTTGCCACGACGGCGATTCCCAGTATCACGAGGACGACGGTGCCTGCAACGCCAAGTCCGGTTCCGAGCTCTCCCCTGAGCCGCACCTGGCCCTCGGAGGGGGATTCAGACCCATCTCTGTACCGGGTTTGTTCGGCCTCCAGTGTCACGCCGACGAGGCCCCCCGCTTGCACCCCCACGCTCCCGATGATCCCTGGGAGGATGGCATAGTACCCATACTCTTCTCCTGCCGCGACGGTCAACCCGAGAGCCCCGTCCAATCCCACCGAATGCGAGAGCCACCGACGATATCGGCCCCGAACTGCAAGTTTCGACACCTGATCGCCGGCCATTCCGATGATGCCGAGCCCGATTGCGTTCTTCGTCGATAGGTTTCGCATGTATCCCAGCTCGAGGGACAGCATCGTGCCGTCCTCGGGATTTGAGTAATTGTGGCTGTTGTTCAATCCGGTGCTGATCCCCAACTGATACACGAAATATGCCCTGCAGTTGGGGAGGGGTTGCGGCCGAAAGCAGAATCCATGGGTTTCCTCCGGCGCGGCCGGTGGCCGATGGGCTTCGCCGGTGCTCTTCCCGTCGCGAAGGACTTCATTGGTCCAGTCGTGCCCGGATTCATCCTTGATGGACTTGATCTCTGTCGTGAGGATGAGCTGGTCGGATCCATCACGCAGTACCGCGCGGACATGATTCTGGGCCCATGGCTCCACACGGGAGGCCAAGACGGTGGTGCCGTCCTCGAGGAGGATTGTAAACGCGGGTGCTTCAGCTGCCGCAGGTATCGCCGCGAGGCTCAGCAGAGCGATGAGGAAGAGCGCGACCTTGCCCGTCGTGCCTCCGATCAATATGTGGTCGTGGGGATAAGGCTCAGTCCGACGAGCGCGATGAACGCAGCACGCCTCAGAAGGACCACCCCTGATCATGCGTCAAACTCCCGACGATGAACGCCGAGAGGAGAAGGCCGGGAACGCTGAAGCCTCCGCCAAATTTTGCGCCGAGAGACCATGACGTGTACGTGTTCTCTGGCTGTTGCGACGTATACAGGTACCTTGGGGATCCCCCCGAATCCACGGCGAGGGCCAGCCGCGTCTCAGTGACGGAGCGCGTCTCGACTTGCCCAGTGACGACCATCCAGTCGCCCATGCTGAAGCTCAGCTCGCCCACAAGCCCGGGATAGGAATACGACCGGCCGGCGTCCACACCGGTGCCGCCGGCGATGAATCCGGGCGCCACGTCGATCGCGAGGGATCGGGAAAGCCAGTACCGGAATCTCGCCTTGGCCCCGAGGCGGGTCTGGTCCGGGTCGAAACCAAAGTAGGCCGAACCGCCCAC
Organism: Candidatus Eiseniibacteriota bacterium; assembly: GCA_963740415.1. Lineage (GTDB taxonomy): Bacteria > Eisenbacteria > RBG-16-71-46 > SZUA-252 > SZUA-252 > WS-9. The sequence goes on along the minus strand of CAVUEC010000012.1, from coordinate 193,993 downwards.
GGCCGTCCGTTGGCCGAGGTTCTTCATGGCACCAACGTCAATCGTGACCATGGCGTCGGCGCGGTCGCCGGGTACCTGGTTCGGGCTCAACTTGAAGAGAGTCCCGGCCTGGAGCACGGGAAACCATTCCTGCACAGCCTTGGGGTGCCCCCGCAAACTCCAGACGGCGGGATAGGCGTCGCTGTAGCAAACCTCGAGGTTCTCTCCCTCGACCGCTTGGCGCTGCACCAGCACGCGCTGGGTCCAATCCGAGCCGTCCGCCGAAGTGATCTTCGTGATCCGCTGCTCGGGGATGAACTGGTCGTCCCTACCGGGGATGGTCATCTTCACGAACCCCTGAGGCCAGGGTTCCGCGCGGGCGGCGAGGCACTTCAGCTCTCTTGTTTGGTGGTCGGTCGTGTGATCGGCGACAGGGGTAGGTTCTTGGGACTCCGCGGACGTCGTCCGCGCGAGGGCGACAACCGAGAAGCGAAGCGATCAGGAAGGACCTGTTCTTGGCCCTCATGGGGCCTCCCTTCAACCCGACTTGCCCGCGGGGTGAGACGGGACTACATGAAGCCTACTACACCGGGGCCGAAAGAAATTCCCTCAAAATGCGCTGGAATTCGGCCGGCCGCTCGAGGGTCACCATGTGGGCGGCGTCGGGAACCACAACCTTGCGGGCGCCGTGGATCGCCCTTTCGATCCGCTCCGCCGTCCGGAGCTTCACCGGCAGGTCCAGCGCGCCGACGATCACGAGGGTCTGAACCCCGATTTCGGCCAGCCGGTCGTCGGCTGGAGGCTCCAACCGCACCCGGTGGACTCCCTCGGGCACCGGCACCCGGAACGCATCCAGCTGCATCACACGGACCTGCTCCCGGACATCGGAAGACACCTGCCCTGGCCTGCGAAACGGCCCGTCGACCCACATCCTGAGATTCAGCTCGGTCGCACCCTCAAGGTCGCCCTTCTCCACGAGGGCGTCTTCTTCTTCGCCGAATTTCTGGATGTCGGGATCATCGTCCATCGATGAGAGGCCGGGCGCAACGAGGACCAAGCGATCCACACGACTAGGATTGGCGAGGCAGGCGTCCATCGCGACCCTCGCGCCGAAGGAGCAGCCGACGAGGGTCGCGGTCGGGACGCCGGCCGCGTCCATCACCGCGACGACGTCGTCGTGATAGGCGAACGAACCTGGCACCATCTGGGAACGGCCGAAGCCGCGGAGATCGAAGCGGACGACGCGGAACCGTTCTTGGAACGCGGCAAATTCCGCGTCCCACATTCTCGAGTCCGCGACACCGGCGTGAATGAAAACGAGGCCGTGGCCTGAGCCCGCAGCCTCCACGTAGAGCTTGGCGCCGTTCGCGTCCACGACGACGCCGATCTTGCTAGACGCGCTCGACAAAACTCCCATCGCGCGTGTCGATCTTGACCCGGTCCCCCACCGACATGTGCTGCGGCACCTTCACCATCAGGCCGGTATTCAACTTGGCCGCCTTGGGCGACGAGGTAACGGTCGCACCCTTCATGACGGGATCGGTCTCGACGATCTCCAACTCCACGAACATCGGGAGGTCAACTCCGACCGGCTTTCCCTCGAAGTAGGACATCTCGACCGTCATTCCGTCGACGAGGAAGTTGACCGCCTCGCCCAAGTGGTCGGCGGGGACGTTCAGCATCTCGTAATTTTCGGTGTTCATGAAGGTGAACTCATCGCCCGAGCGGTAGAGATACTGGAGCGGGTGGTGGTCCAGCTCGGCCCGGTCCACCTTGTCTTCCGAACGGAACCGGTGCTCCGCCTGGGACCCCGTCACCAGATTCACCATCTTCGCGTGAACCATCCCCCGCCAATTTCCGGGCGTTACGTGGAGCACGTTGGTCACCCGATGGGGTTGGCTCTTGTGCAGAATCACCATTCCTACTTTGACTTGGGTCGCGGCAATCACAGCAAGGCTCTCCTTGTTCTTGGGATTTCGTTGCGAGCCGATTAGTATACCGGACCCTCACTTAGGAGGCAACCGGACGTGAATCTTGGTCTCTTCATCCGCGGCGTGATTATCGGCTTCTCGATTGCGGCGCCCGTTGGCCCGATCGGGGTTCTCTGCATCCGCAGGACGCTGGCGGACGGCCGCGCCGCGGGGCTGGCGACAGGCCTTGGGGCGGCGACCGCCGACGCGATCTACGGATGCCTCGCCGCTTTCGGTCTCACCGCGCTCACCGGGGCGCTCGTGGGCGCGCAGACGTGGATCCGACTGATCGGCGGGGCGTTTCTGCTCTACCTGGGCGTGCGGACCTTCCTCGCAAAACCGAGCGGTCGCGCGGCGGAAGCTCGCGCCTCGGGGCTCCTGAGCGCTTACGCCTCGACCTTCCTGCTCACGCTCACCAACCCGATGACGATCCTGTCCTTCGTGGCCGTGTTCGCGGCCCTCGGGCTCGGGACCACGCATCCGGAGCCTCTCTCCGCCGCGGTTCTAGTCCTCGGCGTCTTGGTCGGCTCCGCCATTTGGTGGCTCTCGCTGAGCGGCGGCATCAGCTTGTTCCGCAGCCGCTTCGACGAGGCCAAGCTCCGCTGGGTGAACCGGCTATCGGGCGCCGTCATCACCGCGTTTGGGATCGCGGCCATCCTCAGCGCTTCGACGCGCTGGCGGTAGGCGCTCGCGAAGAGTCCCACCGGGACTCCGGTGCGCCGTACCGCCAACGGCGTCGCGAAACTACTTCTCCAGCGGCTTCAGCTCCACGGTCACGCTGTTCACGGTCCCGGTGAATCGGTAGGGCGGAGTGTAGGACACGTCCACCGCGGAACCGGTGTCCAGCCCGACGTCCAGCGCTCCACCAAGACCGAGCGTGAGTGCCTGGGTGGCCGCCATGCGCGCTTCACCCACCTTGGCGTCATTCACGAAGAGCGACAGCTTGCCCCCCTTGCCGTAGCCGCCGCCGTCGTAGGCGAATTCTCCGCGCAGCGTGGCATGGCCCGCCGGAAGCGCCGACTTCGACATCACGCGGGTCACCGTCTGGCCCAGGTAGTTGCCGACGAACACCGGCTTCCGGTCTCGTACGTAGATTCCGAATCCGCCGTCGCTGCCGCCCATGGTCCAGACCGCCCCCCGCACGTCGCCCTTCGGCACGTTCAGGTCCGCCGTCACGGTCCAGGACTTGTTCAATAGATTCGGCGCGCTTCCGGCAGGGAGAGCCTCGACGCCCGAGTAGTACCGGAATTTCGTCCGGCCTTTGGTCGGCGTGGGGCGGCCTTGCAGCTCGGCGTTCAGGCGCTCCGTGGCGCGCCCATCCAGCGGAAGCACATCGTAGCGCGCGGCTTCGGCCCACCAGAGTTCCTTGAGCTGCTGGAGCTTCTCCGGATTTTGGGTCGCCAGGTCGTTCGCCTCGGAGAAGTCGTGATCGATGTCATAGAGTTCCCAGCGGCACGTGTCCGGATCGATGGTTCGCGCTCCGCCTTCCCACGGGATCGACGCCCGCGCGGCGGCGACCCATCCGTCGTGGTAGATCCCGCGGTTCAGCAGCATCTCGAAGTACTGGGTGCGTCTCCGGCCCTCCGCCTGCGCCGAATTGAATGTGTACTCCATGGAAATACCCTCGATCGGCTTCTGAGCCACGCCGTCGAGCATGTTCGGGGGGGTGATACCCGCGGCTTCGTAAATGGTCGGCACGATATCGATCACGTGGTGGAACTGGGACCGAATCCCGCCTTTGTCGGCGATCCCCTTGGGCCAGGAGATGACGAGCGGATTCCGGGTTCCGCCGAAGTGGGACGCGATCTGCTTGGTCCACTGGAATGGGGTATCCATGGCCCAGGCCCAGCCGGCCGGAAAGTGATTGAAGTGCTTCGGGCCGCCCAGTTCATCGATGTGCTTGAGATTGTCGGCGAGCGTCTCCGGCACATTGTTGAAGAAGGAGTTCTCGTTCAGCAGGCCGTTCAACCCGCCCTCCGCCGACGAGCCGTTGTCGCCGACCATGAAAAACACGAGCGTATTGTCGGCGTCCGGCAACGAGCGGACCACATTCAACAGGCGGTCCATTTCGAAGTCCGTCTGAGCCGTGAATCCGGCAAAGACTTCCATCATTCTCGAGTAGAGCCGCTTTTGGTCCGCCGACAAGGAATCCCAGGCAGGCAGCTGCGCCGGACGAGGCGTGAGCTTCGCGTCGGCCGGCACCACTCCGAGCTTCTTCTGACGCTCAAAGGTCTCCTCGCGATACTTGTCCCATCCTTGATCGAACTTCCCCTTGAACCGGGCGATGAACTCCGGCGAGGCGTGGTGCGGGGCGTGGGTCGCGCCGGTCGACATGTAGAGAAAGTAGGGCTTGTCCGGCGCGATGGATTTCACGCGCTGGAGCCAGCTGATGGCGTGGTTCACCAAATCGGGCGTGAGGATGTAGTTGGGATCGGTCGAGCGAGGAACGAGATTGTGGTTTTCGTACAAGGTGGGCTGGTACTGATCCATGTCTCCGCCCATGAACCCGTAGAAGTAGTCGAAACCCATTCCGCTCGGCCACCGATCGAACGGGCCGTTCTGGCTCGTTTCCCAATCGGGCGTGTTGTGATTCTTGCCGAACCACGACGTGGCATAGCCGTATTCGCGGAGCACCTCAGCCACGGTTCCCGCGCTCTTGGGGATGATCCCCGTGTAGCCATCGTATCCGGTCGCGGCCTCGGTGATGACGCCCGTGCCCGCGGAGTGATGGTTGCGGCCTGTCAGGAGCGCGGCGCGGGTCGGTGAGCAAAGGGCGGTTGTATGGAAGCGGGTGAAGCGCAGCCCCGCGCTCGCGAGTTTATCGAGGCCCGGCGTCGGGGTCTGCCCGCCGTAGGTTCCCCACTGGCCGTATCCGCAATCGTCGATGAGGATGATCACGATGTTGGGGGCACCCGGTGGAGGCTGGATCGGCTGCGGAAATTGGGGCGGATCGCTCTCCTGGATGGTGCGTCCCACGTTCCCCTTGAAATGGAAATCGGGGAACGGAAGCGTCGAAGCCGAACCGGTCGGGGACGCTCCCCCGCCCGAACTTGTCTGAGCCAGTGCAAACGAAGGCGCGAACAATAATGCGAGGGTGACAGCGATGATGCGCTTCATGGGGCCCCCTGAAGGACGAAGCGGAACAAGACGATGGCACGTTGGAGGGATCTGGAGAGGTGGCAGACCAAGATGTCGACGCAGAAACCCTACGAGAAGATAGTGCCTCGGCACGAACGGGTCAATGTTCCGCTTTCCTTGGCTCGTCCTCACCCATGGCTGCCGGCGTTTGGTCACCCGGCCCGGCTGCGCCGCCGTGAGTCTGGACGCGGCCCGCTCCGTGAATGAAGACGAGCTTACCGCCGAGGTGCCCGTTCCAGAGGACGAGGCCGGCGGCCACGATCGCGACCAGCGTGCTGATCCACTGTCCGCGGCGTCTCCAATGGGTGGCCCAGCTCAGGAAGCAGGCAAGGCCGACAAGGCCGAGCGCCCAGAGGCCCGTTTCCTCGTGCTGCTCGATCGCGGCTTCGGGAACGCCGATGGCCTCGGCGCGGTCCTCCGCGGCCTTGCCGCTGAAGTAGGCCGCCCCCGCGCCCAGGAGTGCCAACGACATCAAGATCGGAGCGAACCAGCGCAGCCAGTCGCGGCGCACAAACAGATAGGCCAGCGCGCCGAGCGCGCCGACGACGGTCAGTGCGATCGGGAAGTGGACGATCGCAGGGTGAAGCTCAAGTCCTCCAATCATGAACTCATGGTCCTCTCTTCGGCGGTGGGTTTCAATCGTCCAGCGCTTCTACCTTGGCCTCATACACCGTATGCCTTCCGTAGAATCGCCATCGTGTGGATCACCTCGCGCTTCACACCGTTCGCGATCTGGATGTTGCACGTGCCGCAGCCGGTGAGGATTGCCTGAGCCTTCGTGCGATCGATCTCCTTGAAGAGCCGGTCCCCGATCTCCTGGGCCCGGTCGTAGTTCTCCGCCTTCATGCCGTAGGTGCCTGCGATCCCGCAGCAGGAGTCCTCGATGGGCCGGACGTCGACGCCGGGCACCAGCTTGAGGAGACGGATCGGCTCCTCGGAGATCCCCTGGGCCACCGAGTGGCAGGCGTTGTGATAGACCACCGAGATCGGTACGGGCTTGAAATCGGTGCGCAGCTCTCCGCGCTCGTAGAGTTTCCAAAGATACTGGTGCACGTCGATGGTGTGGTCCGCCAATCGCTGCGCGTCCGCCGTGCCGAGGACTCTGGGGTAGTCCTCGATGAGCGCAAGCCCGCACGATGGCGCGCTGGTCACCACTGTGAACCCGCGATCGATGAGTGGCAGGAGTATCTTCAAGTTCCGCTCGGCGTCCGCCCGAACCGATCGTTCCGCACCCATCGTGATCAGGGCGATGCCGCAGCAATGCTGCTCCGGCACCACGACCTCGACACCATTCGCCTCGAGAACCTTCACCGTGCCCGCGGCCTCTCCCTCGGGATCGTGAAAACGGGCGAAGCAACCCGCGAAGTAGGCGACGCGCTTCGTGATGGGCACGTCGCGCGGCGGGAGAGGGCCGAGCCGCGCGTGGCCGCCGTAGGCGATCGCCCCGCCATGGGCGGCACCCCCCGCGCCGGCCGGAGCCTCACCGCGCGCGGGCGCCGCCGCGGGAACCAGCGGCAAAGTCAGCGCGCGCTTCGATCCCGAATCGGCGGTGGCGAGCGACCTGCGGAATCGCGGCAAGTCGAGTCGCCCCGCCACGTGGCCCAGTCCCTCGCGAGCGCCACGCTCGACCGGATTCCCGATCACGGCGTTGGCCAGACCCGCAACGCCCGGAACCGCGCCCACCAAGCCCCCCACCTTGTCCGCGTGCCCCAGCACCCAATTTCGGAGCGGCATTCCGCGCGCCTCCACGAACTCTCGGCGCGCGGCGATCGCGAGCCCCGGAATGTCCACCTGGCTCGGACACTCGGTGAGGCAGAGCTTGCAGTTGAAGCAGGAGTCCATGACCTCCTTGAACGGTTTCTCGGTGAGGAGGTCCTTCGACAGCTCGCCCCGAATGATCTCGAGCAGGAGCACCGACTTGGCGCGCGCGGTGTGCGGCTCGCGCAGCGTCGTGCTCCCAACCGGGCAATAGTCGCGGCAGGTTCCGCACCCGTGGCACATCTCGATCATCTCGCGGTAGTCGGGCGCGTCAAAGACGGTGCCGGTGGGAACGAACGTGTTTGTGAACCGGAGGAATTTCTCCGGGAAGGTCGCCTCGTCGCTGATCACGTTCCCCGGATTCAGGATCCCATCGGGGTCCAGGATCCGCTTCACCGCCGCCATCACGGGGTAGGAGTTGGGATACTGGCGCCGCAGATAGGGCGCGCGCAGAACGCCGTCTCCGTGCTCACCCGTGATCGTGCCGCCCAGGCGCCACGTCAGCTCGAACGCTTCCTCAGCCATGGCCGCCATTCGGGGCGCGAACGTTCCTTCGTGCGGATCCATGAGCGGCATCACGTGCACGTTACCGTTCCCCGCATGGCCGAAGATCACGTACGGGGTGCGGTGCTTGGCGAACATCGCGCGGAGCCCCTCGATGTAATCGCCGAGGCGCTCGGCCGGGACCGCGGTGTCGTCGATGAAGTTCATGGGTTTCTCGACCGGCGAGGCGCGGTAGACCAGCGGCAGCGCCGCCCGTCGGACCGCCCAGAGCGCGGCCCGCTCCTCCGCGGTTCGCGCGGCTCGGTAGTCGATCACGCTCGCCCGGCGCGGCGCGACCCATTCCTCAAGAGCGGCGATTCCCTCCCTTGCCCCCAGGTCGGTCTTTCCCTCGAACTCGACCAGAATCCCCGCTACGAAGTGATCGGGCACCAGATCGCGCAGGTCCGGGCGGTGCTCCCGCACGAACGCGAGGAAGGTGTAGTCCATCGCCTCGACCGCGGAGGCCCCGAGCCGCCGCGCCTCGAGCACGGCCTCGCTCGCCTCGGGCCATCCGGCGAAATAGAGGAGCGCGACGGCGGTCGCCTCGGGCTTGTCCACCAGGCGCATGGTGATCTCGGTTGCGACCGCGAGCGTCCCCTCCGAGCCCACCACGAGCCGGATGGGGTCGAGTCGCGGCGCGATCGAGGACACCGGGTCGCCCGCGCTCCACGAGCCCCAGAGATCGTATCCGGCGGAATTCTTGTTCGCCTGGGGCCGCTCCGGCGCGAACGCCGGCGCGCTGCGCTTCAGCAACTCGGTCAACTCACGTTCCGCGCGCTGCCACGCCGGCCCGCCGTCGACGCCCTTCTCCGTGAACCGTGCCGGCGACCCGTCGTGAAGCACCACCGAGAGCCCCAACACGTGGTCCTTCGTCGCGCCGTGCCGGAGCGAGTGCGCGCCCGCGGCGTTCGTGCCCACGTTCCCGCCGATCGTGCAGAAATCGCCGCTCGAGGGATCGGGGCCGAGGCGCAGCCCATGCGGGGCCACCGCGCGCTGAACGCGGGTATGAATGGCTCCCGGCTCGACGCGAACCAGGCGCCGCGCCGGGTCCACTTCGAGGATGCGGTGCATGTACGTGGAGAAGTCGAGGATGATGCCGGGGCCAAGGGCCTGGCCCGCAAGGCTCGAGCCGCCGCCTCGAGGCGTGACCGCGATGCCATGGGCGTGCGCGTATTCAACCGTCCGCGCCACATCGTCCGCCGATCGCGGGGAGACGACCGCCAAGGGCTTCCGCCGGAAGATGCACGCGGCCGTGGAAAATAGAGCGAGCGTGATCGGGTCGGTCCGAACCTCTCCCTGGAGGAGCGGGCCGAGATCACGCTCGATACTGCTCGGACGCGGGTCCATCAGTTACCCCGCCCGCGAAGGCGCGTTAGTGGCGCTCGAGTAGGATCCGATCGTAGAGAAGGGCCGCGAACGCGCCGCCCAGCATGGGCCCAACCCAGTAGACCCAATGATCCTGCCAGTGTCCGGCCATCAGCGCGGGGCCAAAGGCGCGCGCGGGATTGAACCCCGCGCCTGTCAAGGATCCGCCCGCCAGAATGTTCCCAACCAGGGTGAGACCGATCGCGAGCCCGGCGAATCCCTTGGGAGCGCGCGGATCGACCGCGGTTCCAAAGATCACGATGACAAGCATGAAGGCCATGATGGCCTCCAGGAACATGCCCTTCAGCGGGCTGATGCCGGGGGCGAGAGCCAGGGCGCCGAGGAGGGCGTCGGTGGGCCCGAAGTAGGTGGTCCGGAGCACCCATGCGCCGATGCATGCACCGGCGATCTGCGCGATCCAATACGAAATCGCCCCGCCGAAGCCGATCCGCTTCGTCACCAGCATCCCAAACGTGACCGCCGGATTGAAGTGGCCGCCGGAAATGTGACCGAACGCGTAGACGCAGACGAGAATCGCCATCCCGTGCGCCACCGCGATGCCGGTGATTCCCACAGCCTGCGTAACGCCGTGCTGGAGAATCGCCCCCACTCCGAAGAAGACGAGCGCGAACGTTCCGATCATCTCGACCAGAAACTTCTTCGCCTCCTGGCTCATCCGATCTCCCTCCGCTTCGCCCGTTCCCTGCGGTGCGCCTCGTGCGCCCCGCCCATCACCCGCGGCGCCTTTAGAACGTGGCCACGGTCTTCTTGTCCAACCGCTTGGTCAACTCGGTCAGGAGACGCACGGCCGCGTCGTAGTCCTTCCGATCCATGATCGTGGCGTGGCTGTGGATGTAGCGCGTGGGAATGAAGATTACGAGCGAAGGCACGCCGGTGTCGTAGACGTGGAACCGGCCCGCATCCGTGCCGCCGCGTTCCACCGTGCCGAGGTGATACGGGATCTTGTTGCGTTCGCAGACCTCGATGGCGAGGTCGCGGAGCTTGACGTTGGGAATGAGTGTGGCGTCGTAGACCAGGATTCCGGCGCCGGCTCCGAGCTTCTCGTCGCCGTCACCAATCGAGCCCGGCGTGTCGTGCGCGATCCCGACGTCCACCGCGATCGCCACGTCCGGCTTGATCGAGGCGACGCTGGTTTGCGCGCCGCGGAGCCCCACCTCTTCCATCGTCGTGGCCACGCCGTAGAACGTGTTCGGATGCCTGGCGGTCTTGAGTTTCTTGAGGGTATCCACCACCAGCCCGCAGCCCACCCGGTTGTCGAGCGCCTTGGCGAGGTAGAGGCGGTCGTTGCTCATCGTCGTGAACGACGAATCGGGAACGATCGGGTCGCCGGGGCGAACGCCCAGCTTCTTCTTCACGTCGAAGTACGAGGTAGCGCCCACGTCGATGAACATGTCCTTGAGGTCGAGGACCTTCCGGCGCTCCTCTTCCTGCAGCTCGTGCGGCGGCTTGGAGCCCACCACGCCGTGAATGTCGCCCTTGCGCGTGCGAATGATGACGCGCTGCGCGAGGACCACATGCCCCCACCACCCGCCCATCGGCAGAAACTTGATGAAGCCCTCGGGCGTGATCCCCTTCACCATGAACCCGACTTCGTCCATGTGGCCGGCGACCATCACCTTCGGTTCGTCCGAGGTTCCCTTCTTGCGGCAGATCACGCTCCCGAGGCCGTCCTGCGATACCTCACCCAGCCCGCGGAGGTGCTTGCGCATGATCCCTGCGATCTCGTCTTCGTGGCCCGGCGGGCCAAAAGCGTCGGTCAGTTCCTTGAGCAGCGTGTAAGTGGCGTCCATCCGGTTGACCCCTCGAAGAGTGCGAATGACGGCGGCGGAAACGCGCCAGTATCGGCCCGATGGGTCCGGCTGTCAAGGACTTGCATCCTTTGGTAGACTCTCGCGCTCATGAAGACGAGGCAGATCGAAATCATTGGCGCGCCGCTGGACCTGGGGCAGGGCCGCCGCGGGGTGGACATGGGCCCGTCGGCCATCCGCATCGCGGACCTGGAGCCCCGCCTGGAAGCCCTCGGACACAAGGTCACCGATTTCGGCGACATTGACGTGATGATCCCGGAAACGCTCGAGGTGGGCGCGACCACGCTCCGCTACAAGCGCGCCATCCTCGCCGCGTGCGACACGCTTCGGAAGGAAGTGGAGCGGAGCCTGACCGAGGGCCGGATGCCGGTGGTCCTGGGTGGAGACCACTCCATCACGATCGGCTCGCTCGCCGGCGTCAGCAACCACTTCCATCGCGGCGGCGGGAAAGTTGGCGTGATCTGGTTTGACGCCCACGGCGATTCCAACACGCCGGATACGACGCCGTCGGGAAACATCCACGGCATGTCCCTCGCGATCTCGATGGGCCTGGGGGACCCCGACCTCGCCTCCCTCGGCGGCCGCTCCCCCAAGATCGATCCTCGGAACACGGTGCTCCTGGGCGTCCGCGATCTGGACCTGGGCGAGCGCGAGATATTGAAACGAAGCGGCGCCAAGGTGCTTTCGATCCGCGACGTGGACGAGCGTGGAATGCGGGACGTGCTGAGCGAAGCGATCCAGATCGCGGCGGACGGCACCGTGGGGATCCACGTGTCGTTCGATCTCGACGTCGTCGATCCGGAGGACGCGCCGGGCGTGGGCACGGCGCTCTGGGGCGGGATCACCTACCGGGAGGCGCACCTCGCGATGGAAATCCTGAACGAGCGGGCCAACGTGGTGTCCCTCGATCTGGTCGAGGTGAATCCGGTTCTCGACAACCGCAATGTGACGGCGATCCTGGCCGTGGAACTCGCGCAGAGCCTGCTCGGAAAGCGGATCCTCTAGACCTTCCGGCTCACCCCTCGAATGTGGTGATGCGGCCGCGGCACTTGAGGGAACTCATCCTCTCGCATCACGCTGATCGTCCCGTCCACCTCGAGAATCGCCGCCCGAACCAGATTCACCTGCTCGACGCCGTGCTCGCGAAGCGCGCGCAGTAGATCCTCCTGGGTGATTCCCTCGCGATCCAGGTTCGGTTTCAGAATCTCGCCGTGCCGGATGAGAAGGGTCGCGGTTCCCTCGACCAGATTCGCCGCGCGGCGACTCCGTCGCGTCACCCCCGCCACGACCATGTTGACCACGAACAGCGTGCCCGCGGCGATCAAACCTCCCGGCACCGAGGTGTCGGGACCGGTCATGGCGTTTTGGACCGCGTTGGCGAGGAGGAGGAGGAGCAGAAGGTCGAATGGAGTGAGCTGACCTACCTGGCGCTTCCCCGTGACGCGAAGCAACACGAGGAGCACCAGGTAGACGGTCGCCGTGCGAACAACGATGTCGAGGAGCGGATTCCGAAACGCGAACACGCCTCCGCCCACGGCGCTATCTTGCGACGACGGTGATTGGTTCTTCCGCGCGCAGCGTGATCTTGGTCCCCGCGGGCACGTCCATCTCGTGACCCTTGGCCGCCATCATGGCCCCGGTTCCGAGGACCGCGCCGCCGACCGCGCCGATCACGGCACCCTTGGTGTCCTTCCCGATGATCTTGCCGAGGATCGCGCCCAGGGCCGCGCCGCCGCCGATCACGAGCGCGTCGCGCTTGCCCGTCCCGCCGGCCGTGAGGTCAACGCTGACGACGGTCGCATTCAGCGTCTTCTCGCCGTCCACGGTTTCGATGGACGTGAAGTTGAGCTTTATCGTCGCGCGGTCCTCTTCGCTCTTCGAATGGCTCGCGCGCTTCAGCTCGGTGATCTCGCCTCGAAGAACCGCGCCGCTGTTCGCGATCACGGTGCTGTCCGCGGTCTTCAACGGTTGAAGCAGCGTGGCCTCAATCTTGTCGCCCACGTTGGACGTCCCGGTGTTGACCGGCGTCGTGACGGACACGTCGAACGCCGCCCCGGCCGGGAGCGAGACCGAGCGCGTTTCGGCCGCGGAAACCGCCTGCGCCGGCTTGCTCCCCGCGGGCTTGCTCGCGGTCCCCTGGGAGTGCTGGGCCGGCTCTTTCGAGGATGCCGTCGCGGCGCCGCTCGGCGGCGGTACCGGGGCGTTGGCGTCCGGCACGTTCGTATTGGCCGGAGGCGTCTCCTGTGCGGTTGCGGGGTTCTCCTCCGGCAACGCCGAGGACATGTTCGTGTCGTTCTTCTTCTGGCAGGCCGCGAGCGACGCCGCCAAGACCAAGCCAAGCAGCAGCGCACCCGCGAAGCGGATCGCCCTCATGATGTCTCCCCTCGGTTCGCGCCGGGCGGAAGCCCGCGGCGCGCTCCGGATCGAGCTAATAAATGAATTGGTAGGTGAAGCCGCCGAGGAACTTGAACTGGCCGGCGTCGGACACGAACGAGTATCCAACCTCTCCGAAAAGCGAGACGTTCGGCATCATCTGATTCCGGATACCGCCCAGGATATTCAGGCCGAACTTGGTATCGCTCTGCGAAGCGGTGTTGGGGACGTTCGAGTCCGCGCTGAGAAAGTGAAGACCAAATCCGCCGCCCAAGTACGGCGTCATCCGGCTCCCCTGGAGTGGGAAATCCACGTCCACGTTCGTGCCGAACTCGAGGTCGCTCATGTCGGCGCTCACGCCGGAGACGTTGACCCCTGTGCTCCAGTATCCCATGTAGGGTTGAAGGTGGACGCCGCGCACGATCGTGCCCGCGTCCATATGGAGGCCGAGCATGGCGGCACCGCTCGCGTTCTCGGGATCGACGTAGCCAAGCCGCGCCCCAATCCCCTTGACCCCCAACCCCACGTCACTCTGCGGCTTCGCGGAGTGATCCTGCGCCCAGGCGGTGGATACGGCGCTCAACACGCCAACCGCCGCGAGCACCGCGGCAAAGCAAACCAACGCACGTCTCATCGAATGCTCCCTCCTTGGGTACGCGCCGGGCCGAGACCCCCTCAGCCCAACGCAGGCTGGCCCCAATGGAAACGTAGCGCACAAGGGCTTGGGAGACAACTAGAACCGGAATCGGAACCCGCCGTGGTAGGCCCAGGCGTCGTAGTTGAGCGTCTCGTGGACGATCGCAGCGAAGAAGGGGTCGTAGAAGTCCGCCTGGACGTCGGTCCAGTTGTAGGTGGCCTCGCCGTAGAGCGCGACCGTGGGGCTCGCGTACAGGTTCAGCCCGGCCATCGCCTGCGCTCCAAAGCCGCCGTAGTCGTTGCTGAAGTTGTAGCCGTAGGAGTCCACCCCCTGGATGAACAGCCACTCGTACCCGGCGCCGCCGCCCACGTAGGGCTGGAATTGGGACGTGATGGGAAACCGGAGTCGAACGATGCCAAGGAGCGGGAGAAGGTCGGTGTCCACCGATTGGGTCTGAAGCGACGTCTGGATGATGTTGCCGCCGGGACCGACGTAGGAAGATCCGAACTGCTCGCCGTGCGTCCCGCGGTGGTACCACGAGAACTGGACGCCCACGTCGAGCGCCTTCCCCACCTCGGTCCCGCCCGAGACGACGCCGTAGAACCCGTCACCCGGCTGATGCACCGGGTCGAAAATGCCGCCGCCCACATTGAAGAAGCCGTAGGGCGCCTGCCGGTGGTAGGACGGGGCGTAATGGCGAATGGGTCGCTTGCCGTAGGAGCCAAACGAACCCGAGCGGAGCAGGACCGTGCTCTGTGCTTCGGCGGAGGCGGTGGCGGGCAGCGCCAGGAGCACCCCGAAGAGACCAACCCAAACGACGTGAAGAGCCTTCATGACACCCTCCGAGGCCAAGTGTGGCGTTCGATGCACACATCCAAATGCAGCCTGTGTGCCACCTCGAACTCGGCTGCGAATAAACGAGTTAGCGATTCCAACCTCGAGCGGCCCCGGTGCCCCGGCGGCACCCTGTGGCCCCGGAGCCACACCTTCGGATACTCTCGCGGGATGCCGTGCCGGGTCCGCACTCGAGCGATCGTCGGAGTTCTGGGCCTCGTCTGGCCGGCCGCGCTCCTACTCGTAACTACCGTGCTGCCCCTCGCCACGTTGGCCCCGCCGGCGGCGGCGGCGCCCGCCGAATTCCTGCCCGTGGGCAACTCCCACTACAACGAGCTGGAAGTGCTCGTGGCGCGCGGTCTCGTCGACTCCCTTCGTATCTACACCCGACCCCTCGTCCGGGTCGATATCGCGCACGCGCTCCTGCGCGCGCGAAGGCTCCATCCCGAGGTGACGGCGAACCTGAACTATCAGCGTCTCGAGCGGGAGTTCGCCCGGGAGCTGACCGACTTGGGACAACCGCCCGAGAAACAGGAGACCGGGCCGCTGATCGACCTGGGCCCCAAGGAAAGCCGCTTTCGGATCCAGAGCGCGGCCCACGTCCTCGGCGATTTCGACGACCACCGCGACGGAGCGCACTATCGCTTCCGCGACGAAACCGCCGTGGGCGCTCGCGCGGGCCTCCAGCTTTGGCCCGCGTTCGGCGCCTACGAGGAGCTTGCGTTCACCCGCGTCCGCGGCGACCGGGTGTATGTCGACCCAGCCGCGAAGAACACGGACGTCGAGGTGGCCGTGCTCCACGCCGATCTGACCGCCCGAAGCGGCGCCGTGACCGGCGCCGCGGGCTACGACGTGTTTCGATGGGGCCCGGGTCACCGCGGAACCCTTCTCTTTTCAGACGCGGCGGGACCGATGGGATTCTTCATGCTTCAGGGCAACGCGGCGGGCCGGCTCACCGCGACGGCGGTGTCGGGCGTTCTCTCCGACGCCGAGGACCGCATGTTCGCGGCCCACCGGCTGGAGTTCGCGGCGACGCGAAAGCTCACGCTGGGGCTGGCCGAGGCGGTGCGCTATTCCAACGACGGGATCGATCTTCTCTATGGGATCGGCCTTCTTCCCTACACCCTCGTCGATCGGATTCACGTCCGGCAGGCGACGAGCGACTCCGTGAAGAACGCGGTGCGCTCGAACATCATGGTCTCGACCGACGCGGAGTTTCGGCTCTCGCCTTCGCTCACGCTCTACGGCGAGTTCCTGGTGGACGATTTCACGACCGAGGACAAATCGATGCCCGACCGCTTCGGATGGCAGGCGGGCCTTCGGAGCGACCGCCCGATGGGGAACGGGATGATCCACTTCCTCGCGGAGTACGCGATGGTGCGGAACTTCACCTACAGCGTCTACTACGGCGAGAGCTACGTGTATCGCAACCGTCCGTTGGGCTACACGCTGGGCCCCGACGTCGAGGACCTATGGCTCGAAGTGGGCTACGACCTCTCCCGCGACTGGCAGCTCCGGTGGAGCGGCGACTTCATCCGGAAGGGCGAGGGACAGATCGGCGAGGCCTGGGATCCGTCGATGGGCCCGGTCGACAACTCATCGCTCAGCGGCGTGGTCGAAGAGGCGCGCGAGGTCTGGGGGGATCTTCGCTGGCTTCCCCGCGACAACGTGGACCTGAGCGCAGGACTCGGCTACCGCCAGCGCGAGAACGTCCAGCACCAGGACGGCGTCGACGAGAACTCGTTCCTCATGCGGATGGCGGCGGAGCTTCGGTACTAAGGCGCGCCGCCACGCCACCGACCAGCGCGCCGCGCTAGCCCGTCAGCATGCCGCCCAGGCCGATGATCGCGATTCCCAGCATCGAAACGACCGAGATGAAGAAGAGGATGTAGACGAGCCAGCCGATCACGCAGACGAGGATCGCCTTGCCGGTCCCCTTGTAGTCCAGCGCCTGGCGCACCGCGACCACGGTGGACGCCAGCATCCAGAACCAGGCGATGAACATGATGAACGTGCCGACCACGGGGATGAAGCCGAGAACCCGGATCAGTCCCGGCGCGGACGCGAAGCCCAGGGTCCGGAGCAATTCCCCCATGTCGGACTTGGTCTCGGCCTCGGGAAGAAACTTGGTCCCGATGAGCCACGTCAAGAACGCCCAGAAGACCCAGCCGATCAGCGCGGCCAGAATCGTGACCACCACGCCCTTCGTGCCTTCCTCGATCGCCCCGATTCCCGCCGCGATGGCCGAGAGAAGAACCACGATCGCGGCCTGCGTCGTGGCACTCTTGTCGGCCTCGACCTCTTCGTAGGTCGCGGGATCCAGCCTTGCCGCACCGATCATCCGCTGGACGAAGGTAGCCATGTCACCCTCCTTGGTTCGTTCGCTTCCGCGCCGGCAGGGCGCGGTCCCGCAACGCTACGGAGCCCGGCGCAGAGGTTGAAACGCGCCGAGCTCGGGATCGGGAGGGAGGCCCGCGCGGTCGCGCGCCTCCTCCCAAAACGTCTGCTGCGCGCGCACCGCCTTCTTCCGTCCATCCCGCTTGGCCAGCGTGCCGTCCGCGCGCAACTCTCTCGCCTTCACGTTGTCCGACAGGAACGTATCAAGAATCCGCGTCAATCGCTCGCGATGATCGGAGTCCACGATCGGCACCATCAATTCCACGCGGCGGTCCAGGTTCCGCGGCATCCAGTCCGCGCTCCCGATGAAGATTTCCACGTCCCCGCCGTTTCGGAACTCGAAGATCCGGCTGTGCTCGAGAAAGCGGTCGACGATCGTGACGACGCGGATAGTTCTCGCTCATCCCCTTCACCCCGGGACGGAGGAGGCACGATCCGCGCACGTTCAGATCGATGCTCACGCCCCGCTGCGACGCGTCGTAGAGGGCCTCGACCAGCTTGGTATCGACCAGCGAGTTCATCTTGGCGCGGATGCGGCCGGGCTCGTCGGGACTCGATTTCTCCGCCTCGCGGCGAATGAGCCCGAGGAGCCGTTGGCGCAGGCCCAGCGGCGCCATCGCGATCCGCCGCCAGGGTAGCGGCTCGGAAAACCCCGTCACCACGTTGAAGAACCCGGTCAAGTCGCCGCACAGCTCGTCGTCGGCGGTGAGCAGACTCAGGTCCGAGTAATCGAGCACCGTGCGCTCGTTGTAGTTCCCCGTCCCGACGTGCGCGTAGCGCTCGACCCCGCCCGCCCCGCGGCGCACGATCAGAAGCGCCTTGGCGTGGGTCTTGAGTCCCGCCAGCCCGTAGAGGACCTGCGCCCCCGCTTCTTCGAGCCTTCGCGCCCACGTGACGTTTCGCTCCTCGTCGAACCGCGCCTGAAGCTCCAGCAGAACCGTGACCTGCTTCCCATTTTCCGCCGCGCGCTCCAGAGCCCGCACCACCTCGGAGCCGGACGAGGTGCGGTAGAGCGTCTGCTTGATCGCCATGACGCCGGGATCCTCCGCGGCGAGCTTCAGCAACCGGAGCACCGGCTCAAAACTCTCGTAGGGATGAAAGAGCAGGATGTCCCGCTCGGCGATCGCGTCCCAGATCGCGTCGCCCGGCGGGATGTCGGGCCGCGGCTGAGGCGTCCACGCCTCCGCGCGCGGGGCCGGCAGCGTCGGAATGCGCGCGAAGTCGGTGAGGAATTTGAGATCGAGAGGCGCCGGCAACCGGTAGACATCGTCCGCGGCCAATCCCAGGGCGCCTGCGAGGCGCTCCACCAACCCGTCGCTCGCTCCCTCTTCGATCTCGAGGCGGACCGGATCGCCGGCCAGGCGGCTCCGCAGCACCTGACGCACCGCGTCGACCAGATCCTCGGCCTCCTGGTCGTCCGTCGCGAAGTCGGCGTCGCGCGTCACCCGGAACGTAATCACTTCGGCCACCGTGTGGCCGCCAAACAATTCGCCGATGTGCTCGCGCACCACGTCCTCGAGCAGGACGAAGCGGACCTCGTCGCGCCCGGCAACCTGGATCCAGCGGGCGGCCGTGCGCGGCAGCTGGACGATGGCCAGCTTGTCCTCCTCGCCGCTCTTCTCCAGCCGCACGGCCAGATAGAGAACGAGGTTCGTGACGTGCGGAAACGGGAGCGCGGGATCGATCGCGGCGGGGGTCAACACGGGGAAGATCTCCGACGCGAACAGCCGGTCCAGGAAGGCGCGCTCGCGCGACTCGAGATCGCCCGGCGCCACAAGGCGAACGCCGCCCGTCCGGAGCGCCGGCCGGATCTCGTTCTTGTAGAGCGCCGACGCGCGGGCGCAGAGCTCTCGTGACCGATTTGCGATCTGGGTGAGAAGCTCCGCCGGCGCCGAACCGTCCGGCTCGTGCTGCGTGAGACCCGCACGCACCAGCTCGCGCAGGCCGGCCACGCGGATCATGAAGAACTCGTCGAGATTCGAGGCGAAGATTCCAAGGAAACGCGCTCGCTCGAGCACGGGGCTCGCTTCGTCCTGGGCTTCCTCGAGCACCCGGCCGTTGAATCCCAGCCAGGTCAAAGCGCGATTGAGATAGCGCGGTTCGCTCACGCGCTCTCGACCAGAACCGGTTTCAGCCCAAAGACCTCTTCAAAGAGGCCGCCCTTCTGGTCCAGCGCCAAGCGTTCGAGAGCGAGGTCCTCAACCCCCGCCGCCTCGATCCGCATTTCATCTCCCACAACGGTCACCTTGGGATCGCGGATGCGCTGGTTGTGGCCCTTGTCGAGCGCATCGGCCGCGCGAAGGATCGCGGAGAGCCGGTTCACGGTAAGGCGCTCGGGCCGGGGGAGGGACGCGTACGCGGGGTGGTCCGATTGCGGCCCGCTCCGCCGGTGGTACCGGGCAAGATTGGCCACGATTTCCAGGTCCACGCCGGAGAGCCCGAAGATCTCGGAATGGATGAGGAGATAATAGGCGTGCCGGTGATGGCCGCGGGCCGCCACGAAGCCGCCGATGTCGTGGACGATGGACGCCACCTCCAGAAGCAGCAACTCGCGCTCTCCCATCCGATGCTGGGCCCGGGTGGCCTCGAAGATCGTCCGCGCCAGCGCCGCGGTGTGCGTTCCGTGTTTTTCGTCGGCCTGATACTTCCGAGCCAGGTTGATCGCCGCCTCGATCGTCTGCTCGGGAAAAAACACGCTCGAGCCGCTTTGAATCGACTTCGCGACCTGAAGCACCAGCCCGTCCCGCATGCTCACGCGCGGCACGAGAAGCCGTTCCACCTGGTTGAGCCGGATCAGCTCCGCGTACGTCAACAGCGCGGGCGCCAGGGATTCGGCCTCCCCGGCGGCGACTCCAAACGACGCGGCCACCTGATCCGGCGACATGGGGAGAATCTGATCCGCCAGCTTCTTGAGATCTTTGGCGCTCACCGCCCCGAGGGTGTCCGCGTCGGCCGCGCCGTTCCCCTTCTGCGGATCGGCCAGCGCGCGCGCCGCGAACCGGGCCTCGGATCCCACCGCGATCAGGTTGGACACCTCCTTGAACGGGAGGGCGCGCCGGATGGCGTTCATCATCTCGCGCACGTTGTGCTGGATGAGGCGCGTCTTGGCGCGGCGCTCGGATTCGCCCGTGCGAAGCAGCTCGCGCATGCGCACCGTGCCGAGGTCGTGGGTGATCGACGCGACCACCTCGCCGTCGCGCATGAGCGCCCACTCCGTGGCGCCCCCGCCCAGCTCGAACATCAGCGCCTCGCCGACACCCACCTCGGGATGCCCGCCCAGCTCGCGCTGAACCGCCGCGAACGTCAGAAGCGTCTCCTGGGACCCTTCGATCACCTCGATCTCGATCCCGGTGGCCAGGAACACGCGGTCGACGAACGTGTCGCGGTTGAGCGCTGCCCGCACGGCGCTGGTGGCCACCGCGCGCGTGTGGGTAACGGCGTACGTATCCATCAGCGTCCGGTACTGGCGGAGCACGTTCACCGCCTTCTGGATGCTGGCGGCCGAGAGCGTCCCGGTCTTGAAGGTCTCGCGCCCCAGCGCGAGGGGCTTCTCCAGTTGCTCCAGCGTCCGGAGCGATCCGTCGGGGCTCAGCTCCGCGATCACCATGCGGATGCCGCTCGCGCCGACGTCGATGACCGAGATGATAGGAAGCGCGTCAGCCATCGACGCTCACGACCGGCTTGAGGCCGAATTCGCCCTGGAAGAGATCGCCCTTGTCGCCCACAGACCACTCGTCGAGGGTCACGTCACCGCGGGTCTTCACTTTCAGCCGAAGGTCCGAGCCGCGCTGCTTCGCGGACACCGCGGTCACCTGCTGACGGTGGTCGTGATCCAGCGCGTCGGCCACGCGCAGGATGGCCGCCAGGATGCGCACGCGCTCGCGGTTGCCCTCCGAGAGGTCCCGGTAGAACTCGTGGCTCAGGTCCGGCGGCGCCTTCCGGTGATAGCGCGCGACGTTCGCGACCACCATGAGCTCGTCGTCGGTCAGCCCGAGGATGGGCGTCTGCGCGATGATGTAGAGCGAGTGGCGGTGGTGCCCGTTCGGGCCGATGAAATTCCCCACCTCGTGGAGCAGCGCCGCCAGCTCCAGAAGCAACCGGTCGCGCCTCCCCATCCCGTGGAGCGTCTTCAACTGGTCGAAGAGCGAGACCGCGAGCACGGCCACGCGCTGCGCGTGCCTGGGCTCGGGGTCGTATTTGTGGAGGATCGCGATCGCCGCGTTTTTGGTCTGCGATATCTCAAGCTGCTTTCGCCCCTCGGCGCCGGCGGCTCGCGCCACGTCGATCAGCACCCCGTCCACCAGCCCCACAAACGGCACCCAGATCTCGCGCGCCCGGACCCGCGCGGCCACGTACTCGAAGATCGCGCCCGCCGGGACGATGACGTCGGCGCGATCGGGCCGGAGATTGAACTTCTCCGCTCTTTCGGCGGCCGTGAGCTTGGAGAGCTGCTGGAGCATCCGCCGGAGTCTGGGAATCGTGATCTTGGCCACCGGCCGCTCGGAACCGTTTCCCCGCGCGCGCCCGTTGGACGACGTGAGGAGCGCGAGCGTTTCGATGTTTCCGCCGGTCCCGACCAGGCGAGTCAACCGCCGGCGCTTGAAGAAGTCGAGTATCGGAAACCGCGACGAGCGCAGCGTCGCCTGAATGTGCTTGAGGAGTTTCTCGGGCGATTCCTTCCCCGCGCGCTCGAGCAGACGCACGCCGCCGACATCGTGCGATTCCACAACCATGATCTCGCCGTGGCCGACGAGCGCGATCTCGCTGGACCCGCCGCCCACGTCCAGGATCATCGAGAGGCCCTTTGATAGCGAGAGCCGGCTCTTGACGCCCAGGGCCACGAGGCGCGCCTCCTCGGTGCCCTGAATCAGCTCGAGGTCGAGGCCCGTCTCGCTCCGCACGCGCTCCAGAAACGCGGCGCGGTTCTTGGCCTCGCGCGTGGCGCTGGTCGCGACCGCGCGATGCACCACGACCCCGTGCTGCTCCATCTTCCGCCGGAAGGCGCGGAACGCGTCGAGCGCGGCCTCCATCGTGGCCGCGTCGATCCGCTGGGTCTTGAAGACCGACTCCCCGAGCCGGACCGGCATCCGGACCCGGTCCAAAATCTCGTACTTGTCGGGCCCGGTGAACTCCGCGATGGCCAGCCTGAGGGCGTTCGAGCCGACGTCCATGCCGGCGCAGCGGATGGGAAAGGAAGTCTTTGTCGGTGAAGGCATTAAGGCCATCTTCCCCCGCCCGAGGGTGGGCCGTCAAGGGAGGGAAACGTAACGACTCGGCCCCCTTGACGATGCCCACGGCGCGTGGGATGGTGGCCCCGCGCCAGGAGGCGCCTCAGAATTCACGAAACAAGGAGGCCCCATGACGAGACCCTCAGCGATTCTCCGCCGAGCGATGGCCCCGGCCTCGCTCGCGCTCGCGATCCTCCTCGCCTTCCCCGCAACCGGTCACGCCGCGAACAAGAAGCACCACATCACGCTCGGCCTTGGGTACCACAAGTTCCTGAGCGACGATCTCAAGGACGACGCCCTTGGCTTCGACTTGACCGATGGCTTCAGCGGAAGCCTCGCCTACCGGCTATCGGTGAAGAAAAATCTCGACGTCACCCTCGATGCCGTTTCGATCCAAAGCTCCGACGGAGACCTCTCGTCAACGATTTCCTTCTTCGGCCCGGGGATTCGGTTCATCTCGCCGAAGGAGGGGATGCGGCCCTACATCCAGGCGAATTTCTTCTTTGTCTCGGAGGACGGTGAAATCGACCTGGGCGGGAGCAAGCTATCGTTTTCGGACAGCGGCGCCGGCTTCGGCGTCTCGGCCGGCATCGACATCCGCGCGGGCAATCTGCTCTCGATTCCGATCGAAGCGGAGTACAAGTACGCCAAGCCGGACGACGATGTCTCGGGCATCGGGATCACAACAGGGCTGACATTCAACTTTGGGGTCCTAGACTAGTTGGACTCGTAAGGAAAATTGGCGGCTCCGGGGGCTTTTTGGGCGGCCCGGGGCCGCGATTGACCCGTACCCCAGTCCGGTGGGACAATCGAAGGGCCGCGGCGCAACTAGCCTCGCTGCAAGTCTCGCGTTGCCAGTCGGTTCCCCGGGGGGTACGTGGATCTATTCATCGTGCGACACGCCATCGCCGTCGAGCGCGGCGACCCTGCCTACCCATGGGACGACGACCGCCCCCTCACTCCTGAGGGTATCCACAAGTTCCGGCTAGCCGCCAAGGGTTTGGAAAGGCTGGACGCCCGGCCCGAGCGCATCCTGTCGAGCCCGCTCCTTCGCGCCCGTCAGACCGCGGAAATTCTGCGCGACGCGGTGCAGCCGCATCTTGAAGTCGAGTACACGCCGCACCTCAAGCCCAGCGCCGACTTCGGCAAGTCGTTGGGCGCCGTCGCGGCGCTGGGCGTGAAGACGGTCGCGGTCGTGGGCCACGAGCCGCACTTGAGCGGTTTCGCCTCGTATCTGCTTTGCGGCCCGAAGCACTCGGCGTCGCTCGTATTCCGCAAGGGCGCGGCCGCGCTCGTTCGCTTCCCCAGCGAGCCCGCGCCTGGACTGGGATTTCTGGAGTGGCTGCTCCAGCCGGGCGCGCTCCGGCGGATCGCCGAGTCATGATCCGGTCCGCGATGGTCGAGCGCGAGATCAAGTTCCGCCTGCCCGAGGGCCGCGATCCGGCAACGGTGCGCGCCGCGGTCGAGTCGGCCGGATTCCAGCTCGAGCCCTCGGGCACGGTGGTGCACGAAGACCGCTACCTCGACACCGAGAATTGGACACTCTACCGCGCCGGAATCGCTCTCCGTCTGCGGGCCGAAGGGCACCGGCTGCGGCTCGAAGCGAAGTCCATCGGCTCGAACGACGGGAAGGTGCTCGCGCGCGAGGAATGGGTTCAGGACGCGCCTGCCGCCGATCCTCCCTGGAGCGAGCTCGATCCGGGCCCCGTGGCCGGTCTTCTGCATCCGCTCGCGGGGAGCCACGTGCTGGAGCAGCTTCAAGTACGCGCCCGGGTGCGGAACGATCGCGAGTGCTTCCGCTGGCTGCGCGGCGAGACACTTCTTGGATCGCTGACGGTCGATTCCGTGAGCGCGCCTCCGGCCAACTTTCGCGAAGTGGAAATCGAGCTGCACAACGGCGCCAAGGACGCGCTGGGCGAGGTGAGGCGCGCGGTTGAGAACAAGCTGGGGCTCGAGCATTCGGTGGAGACCAAGCTCGCCGCGGCGCTCGACGCCATGGGAGAGCGCCTCCCGGAGCGCGACGAGCGTGCCTACGCGCTGAACCTCGCGGACCGCCTCCTCGACGTGGCGCACAAGACGTTTGCGCGGCATCTCGCGCGATTGTTCTGGAACGAGCCGGGGGCACGGCTCGGCGTGGACCCCGAATACGTTCACGACATGCGCGTCGCGACGCGGCGGCTTCGGACCGCTCTCGAAGTGCTCGCCGAGGGATACCCGGACGCGCTGATCGCGGAGCTGGCGGAGGATTTGCGCTGGATTGGACGCGCGCTCGGCCGGGTGCGCGACCTGGACGTCGCGATCGCTCACGTTGAGCGGCTCGCCGAGGAAGCGACGTCCCACGAGCAGCCCGCGCTCCGGATTTTCGCCCAGGGCCTCGCGGTGAGGCGGGCGGAGCGGCGTCTGCGCTTGGTGGAGCGCCTCGACTCGGAGCGCTTCGGCGCCTTTGCCGCGCGCGCCCGCGCCTGGGCCGACGCCGGGCCGCCCGCGGCGTCCACGGTTCCGGAAGGCGCGGTCCCCGGTTTTGCCGTCGCGCCGAGGATCGTGGCGCGCTGGGTGGATGGGATGCGGGAGGCGTACGCCAAGGCCGAGGATACGATGGAGCTTTCGGACCTCCACGCGCTCCGCATCGCGGCCAAAAAGGCGCGTTACGCGGTGGAGTATTTCGCCGACATCGAGGGCCACGGCGCGCTGCGGCGGGCCAAGCGGACCGCCACGCTCCAGGATTTCCTGGGCGATCAGCGGGACGCCGTCTCGCTCTGGGAGCGGATGCGGACGTACGCGCGCACGGTTCCCAAGAAGGACCGCGAGCTGGTTCTCGGCGCTGGGAGCGTGCTGGGTCATTTGGAGCGCGCGGCGCGAATCCGAAAGAGCGATCTCCACCTCGCGTGGGAGAGGGCGACCGGGGAGTAGGGTGGGGGGAGTAGGGGTGACTATCCACGTGCTGAACAGCCAGCCGTCTCGGCAGCAATTCGACGAAATGCTCCAAGCGCTCGAGGATTATGTCAAGCTAGCCGTCGACATCCGACGAGAGGTTCTTGCTGGTGGGGGTATAATGCACGCTGACTGCGAGGCCGCGTTACTCGAGAACGGCAGCAGGCAAGATGACATCTGGGGCGCTGATTGGGTCCCGTCGATCCAGGAAGTTAGATACGAATCCCTAATCAACATCAGGCCGCGCCAAGCAAACCCAACAGTTGAAATCCTGGACTCGCAGATTCGCCTGCGAGTGGAACGGGTGGCGAGGCGGCTCTTGGGCGGGATATGAAGAACCCAGCCGAAAGGCTCCATCGGTTCTTGAGCGACGGGCCAGACGTTCAAGTTGGAGGCATCGCGGTCAATCTTGCGCGAATTCGATCCTTCGCGCCGAACCCAGATCATCGCGAAATGGTCCTCGGGCTAGTCCAGGAGACTGGGATGTTCATTCAACACGCGACGGTGCCGAAAGACTCTGTCCTCGCATCAGAACTCGCACGCCTTGGCGAGCGAGTTCGCATGTGGACGATCCAACTCACCGACCCGCCAACATCGCCCGGCAATCTAGTTGCCCTTGGGGAAGATGCCGGAGATTGGTCCCGGCGGCTCCTGGTGAGTTCCGGCCTACTCCCTACCCGCCAGGAACCTGCAGCCTAGTCAGGGTCGGCGACTGGACTCCCCGGGGAAGAAGGGGCTATCCTGCGCCGCGATGAAGCGCCTCCGCGTCGCGATCGTTGTTCTCGCCGCGTTCTTCGCCGCGGCCGGTCCGGCCCGCGCGACTTATCTGCCGCAAGAGCGCATTCCCACCGACAGCCCCGTCTATCGCGATCTGGAGCGGTTGGCGACGCGATTTGGTGTCGCGCCGCGATTTCTCTCGAGCCGGCCGCTTCGGCGCGCGGAAGCCCTGGGATTTCTGCGCGGGCTGGAGGATGCCGACTCAACCGCCGCGAGCGACCCCGCGTTCCAGCGCGCGCTGCGTTTCCTGGACCCTGAGGCCAAGGGAGCGCTGAAGCCTCTCGTCTCCGTTTCCGCCGCCGCGGACGATGCCGAGTCCGCCGGCGAGCGACTGGAGATCTCGCCTTACGTCTCGCTGAGTTATTCCGACGATCCCCGGAACAACCCCGACATCAACCGGGATTACCGCGTCGGCGCCTCGATGGCCGGCGCGCTCGACTCCACGAACGTGTTCGTCGTCGATCTCTACGAAGGGACCGCGTCCCAGGGCGGTCGCGGCACGCCCGATTTCGGCGACTTCAACTCGCTCGTCCAGGGCGTTGACTTCAATTCTTACGTGAACGAGGCCTACGTCGAGTTCCCGATTTCAAGGCTCCGGCTTCTCTTTGGACATACCTGGCTCCGATGGGGGCCGGGCGAATCCGGCACGCTGGCACTCTCGGACGCGGCGCCCGCCCTCGACATGCTGCGTGTGGAGTTGGGCATGTTTCGGCGGTTCCGCTACAACCAGTTTGTGGCGATGCTCGATCCCGGTGCCGAGACCTACCTGGCCGGCCATCGCTTGGAGTGGCAGGCGTGCCGTGCCCTCAACGTGGGCGTCACCGAGGCGGCCCGCTTCGACGGCACGAGCCAGGCGCCCCTCTACATGATTCCCTTCGTGCCGTACTCGTTCTGGGAGAAACGGCCGAAGAGCGCGGGCTCCCTGCCCGGAGATTCGACCGGCGAGCTGTTCACCAAGAACAACGTGATGTGGGCGATCGACGCGTCCTGGGTCTTTCGGCCCGGCCTGCGCGTCTGGGGCGAGTTCATGATGGACGACTACTCGTTCTCGAGCGACTACAAGCCCGACATGCTCGGATACCAGGCCGGCGGCGAATGGCGGCGGGAGCTGGCCGGGAAGGGCGCGCTCGGTCTTTCCGCGGAATTCTCGCGCGTGAACAACTACGTCTACTCTTCCTGGCACCATCACGATTTTGAGTACAACGGGCTCCCCACCGCATACGTGCTAGGCCCCGATGTTCTGCTCGCGGGCGGCCAAGCGACGCTGGAGTGGGGAGCCAACTGGGAGTTTCGGGCTCGAGGCGAATGGCTGAAGAAAGGCGAGGGACAGCTGGGCGACGCCTGGGACCCCGCGATGGGCGAGGTGGACGCGGCGGCGTTCCAAGGCGTGGTGGAGCGGGAAACACGCTTCGCGGGCTCCGCGACCTACTCCCCCGCGCGCTGGTTGCGCCTGGAGGCGGTCGTCGGGACGGCCTCGATCGAGAACCTGGATCACATTCCCGCGCCCTCAACGAACGATACGCCGTTCCGCGTGAGTGGGAGGGTGGAGTGGTGATACGGCCGCGGTGACTTGCCGGGCTACTTCTTCTGGTAAGGCTCCCAGACGTAGGGGCGTTCGAAGAAGCCGGGGTGGCACTTCAATTCTTCGATCTTCTTGATGACCTGCGCGGGATTTCCGGCGGCAACCACTCCGTCGGGAATGGACTTCACAACGACGGACCCGGCTCCGATAAGCGATCCTCTCCCGATCACCACCCCCGGTAGGAGCGTGCTGTTGGCGCCGATCTTCGCGAGCGCGCGAACCGTGACCCCGCCCAGGCATTCTTTGTAGCGCGGACAGCCCATCGGGTGCGGGTCGTCGGTGAAGACCACGTTGGGCCCGATGAACACGTGCTCCTCGACGATCGTCATTTCGAGAAAGCATCCCGAGTGGATCCGCGAGCCCTCGCCCACGCGATTCCCAAACTCGAGCACCGCGTTCGTGCCGACCGAGACGTTCAACCCGATCTCGTTGTCCTCGCGGATGGATACTCCCTGCCCGGTCTGGAACCGGTCGCCGATTACCGTACCCGCGTAGATGGTCGTGAAGGGCCGGATGATGGCCCCTTCGCCGATCACCAGCCGAAGCTCGCCGGGCTCCTTTCCGCGAGGGGGCTTGCCGAGGACGAGGGGAGGCTCCAGAACGGCCCCCGATCCAATCTCGACGTTGGGATAGATCTGGATCCCGGGGATCGTTTCCTCGGCGATAAATCGGCTCAACTCTCAGTCCCTCGCTGGAACGCGCCCAGAGAAGCATTGGAATCCGCGAATACCCGCGGCGCTGCCGCCGACGCGCGGGATCCAACCGCCTCCAAACGACAACCGTTCCTCTCGGAGCGCTCAATCGCCTCCAGAACCTTGACGACCCGCAACCCGTTCTGTCCGTCGGTCCGCGGCGGGCGGCCCGTGAGGGCGCAATCCAGGAAGTGATCCATCTCCAGCTGAAGAGGTTCCGTGGTCGAAATGTGAGGAGACACGATGTCCCCTGTCCGGTAGGTCAGGTTGAATTCGTTGAACGTGACCGGATCCTTGAATTCCACGCCCCGGTCAAACACCTTTACGCGCTCCATCGCGTTCGTGTCGTCGTAGATCAGCATCTTGTGCGAGCCCACGATGGTCGTTTGCCGCAGTTTGCGCGGAGAGAGCCACGAGGCCTGGATGTTCGCTATGGCGCCGCTCCCAAACTGGATATTGATGAAGGCCACGTCGGAGATGAGCGGCTGGACGAACGCACCACCCATGACCGCGACCGCGGACGGCTCATCCTTCAGCCAGTAGAGCAGCATCGAGATGTCATGCGGGGCCAGGTCCCACACCACGCTGATGTCCTTCTGGTGGAGGCCCAAATTCACCCGGATCGCCGAGATGTAATAGATCTCGCCGAGGGTCCCCGAATCGATGATCTCCTTGATCTTGATGACCGGCGGCGAATACTCGAACGTGTGGCCCACCATCAGGGTCACGCCGGACCGCTTGGCCGCGCGAATCAAATCCTCCGCTTCGGCCGCGGTCGCGGCGAGCGGCTTCTCGACAAACGTGTGACGGCCCGACTCCAAGGCCGCCTTGGCGAGCGCATGGTGAGTTGAAACCGGTGTCGCGATGAGCACCGCGTCGATGTGACTTTCCGACAGGAGATCGTCGACGCTGTCGAGACACCGCGCATGCGGAAACCGTTCCCCAGCCCGCCGAAGATTCTGCGGATTGGAATCGCAGATCGTGACCGAAGAGCACTTTCTATTTTCCTGGAGATTCCGAATCAGGTTCGGTCCCCAGTAACCGCAACCAATCACCCCTACGTGCATTCCCCGCCTCCTCCCTTCAGAAGCCCCCTCGTCCCCGCAGCATCGCAGGCAGCGTATGGAACATGAGACCAAAGTCCGTGGCGACCGAGCCGCGGTGCGCGTAGTGCAAGTCCAGGATCACCATTTCTTCGAAACTCACGAGACTTCGCCCGGTCACTTGCCATAGCCCGGTGCACCCGGGCAGCACGTCGAGACGGCGCCGCTGCCACGGCTTGTAGATGCCCCACTCGTAAGGCAGGCAGGGCCGGGGTCCTACCAGGCTCATCTCGCCGCGGAGAACGTTCCAGAGCTGGGGCAGCTCGTCGAGCGAAAGCGCGCGAAGCCAACCCCCGAATTTCGTCACACGCGGATCCGCGGTCAACTTGAAGATCTTGGTCCCGTCCTCGGACACGGTGGCCGGAGCGCCGTCCCGGATGTACGTCTCGAGATACTTCTGATGAATCCGCGGATCGTTGCCGTCCACCATCGTGCGGAACTTGTGCATTGTGAACCGGCGCCCCTTCCGGCCGATTCGGGTCTGGCTGAAGAGGACCGGGCCCGGAGACGAGAGCCGCACGCCGATCGCGATGGCGAGCAGGAGCGGGGAAAGGAGCGTCAATCCGATTGCGGCGCCGGCCATGTCCACCAGCCTCTTCACTGCCACTTCCGGCCCCGCGAGATCGAACCGGCGAAATTGAAGCACAGGGATTCCAGGCGGGCCGCCGATCGCGGCTCGACCGACCAACACCTGGAACTGGGACGAGATGATTTTGACTTCGGCCCTCGCGTCGAGGCACGCGAAGGCGACGTCCAGCACATCCTCGAGTCCGCTTCCCGCCGGCTCGATCACCACTTCGCCGATGCCCTGATCCTCGACGATTCTGGCCGCGGCCTCGGGCGATAGGCTCTCCAGCGGGTGTTGAACCACCTGCCGCAACCGTGGGTCGCGCTCCCGAAGCTCGTCCGCCAGCTGGTCCGCCCGCCTCGAGTCGCCCAGAACGAGGATCGGTCCTTGGTAGAGGCGTCGATACACGCTGCGGGCGGCCGGCCGCACGATCCAGGAGCGTCCCGCCAGGAGGAACAGCGAGACCGCCGGGAGCGACAAGGCCATCACAAGGCGGCTCTCGAAAGGAATCGTCTCCTTCAACGAGAACGCGAGCAGCTGGGTGAGGATCCATGCTGGGAGAAGCGCGCTGGCCACGCGAACGAGCTGATCCAGCCCCGACACCATCGTCCGCGGCGCGTACGCTTCCCGCGCGCTCAGCATCGCGACCCAGACAAGCGCGGTGAGAACGATCATCGCGATTCCGGTGGGCGATGCCGCTGCCGAGAAAACATCGTCGGGGGTGAAACGGAAGAGAGACGAGAGGAAGAATCCGCACGCGACCGCGACGAGATCCACGCCGATCGCGGCCGCGATGGCCATTCGGTGCGCGGCCGGTCCAACGCGTCGGATGGCGACGGGTGGGTGCTCTGTCGCCGGTTCGCTCGCGCGCCTTGCGATACCTTCCTGGTTCAGAAGCGCCCTCCGAGCGGCATCATGCCGCTGTCGCAAGGGATGGGCCCTGGGCTCGGGTCGCGAGGAGCCCATCCGGGCGGTAGTGAATCAGCCGGGGACGGGAGGGTGTCAACGGTTATTCGCTTGTGCCGCAGCAAGTAGGGGGAACGATCGCACCCCCTCGACCACCTCCTCCACCTGGGCCGGGGTCAGCTCCGGGAACATCGGGAGCGAGAGCCCCGTGCTGGCCCAGGACTCCGCCACCGGGAAGGCTCCCCGCGCGAAGGCCGAGCGATGCGTACGCCGGCTGAAGGTGAATCGGGATCGGATAGTGGAGCCCCGTCTGGATTCCCCTGCTCGAGAGATGATCTCGAAGCTCGTCGCGATGCGGCGAACGGACCACGTAGAGATGGAAGACGTGGGTTCGGCCGGCCCGGTTCGCGGAACGGTGAGCGGCTCGCAATCGTCGAGAGCGGCCGCATACGCCGCCGCGTGCGAGGCCCGCGCCCGGTTCCAGGCGTCGAGATGCCTCAGTTTCACGCCCAGCACCGCTCCCTGGATTCCCTCCATGCGCGCGTTGTAGCCCACCTCGGCGTGGTGATAGCGCTCCGACTGTCCGTGGTCGCGCAGCCGCCGGACTCGGGCCGCGAGTTCCGGATCCGCGGTCGCGATCGCGCCCGCCTCGCCGTAGGCGCCAAGATTCTTCCCCGGATAGAACGAAAAGCAGGAAATGGTGCCGAAGCTGCCCGACTCTGGAGCCGCCGTAGGCTGCGCCGTGCGCCTGGCAGGCGTCCTCGACGATGGGAATTCCCCGCTCGGCGCCCGAACTCCAAGATCGGCTCCAGGTCGGCGGGCTGCCCGTAGAGGTGAACGGGGATGATCGCCTTGGTCCGGCTGGTCACCGCGTCCGCCAGGCGCTCGGGATCCAGGTTTCCGGAATCCTCCTGGACGTCGACCAGGACGGGGCGCGCGCCGACGTGCGAAACGGCCTCGGCCGTCGCGATGAACGTGTGCGCGGGGAGAATGACCTCGTCGCCCTGGCCGACCCCGAGCGCCAGGAGAGACAGCTGGAGCGCCGTGGTTCCGTTGCTGGTACCCACGACGTGATCCACGCCCAGGTACTGGGCGAAATCGGTTTCAAAGCGTTCCACCGCCGGCCCGAGCACGAACGCGTTGCCGGCGATCACGGCCCGGATGGCTTCGTCGATTTCGGCCTGGATCGTCCGGTACTGGGCTCCCAGGTCAACGAACGGTACGGCCACGCTGCCTCCCTTTCTCTGAGCTTCGCTTTGATGTCGCTAGGTCGGCGACCTGGTCCACAACGAACTCGCGCAGATTTGAATGAAGCACGCTTGAAGCGGCCGCCCGGTCCTTTCGCCCGCAGCGGAATGAGATCGACGTCCTCCGGCGAGCGAATCGGGGTGAGGCGGCCCTGGCGTATTAGCTCCTGGTCGATCACCCCGAGCGGTCCCGCGAAGATGCTGTACGCGGGTGTTCCCAGGAGGGCGGCTTCCCGATTCATCGTGCCTCCGCCGGAGATCACAAGATCGGAGGCCGCCAGCAGCGAAGGGCCGTCGAGGGGCGCGGGGGGAACGATGATGTTTGAAATCTCGCGCCCGTTGGGCACCGGGTCGCCCGGATCGCGCCTCAGCCACACCACGATCACTTCCGGCTCGCGCGAGAGCCGCGCGGTCACCGCGTCGAGGATCGCGTCACGCCCTCGCGTCATGGTAGTGAGCGGTCCTCGCGGGCGGCCGGATGACGGCCATCACTTTGTGTGGCGAAACACCGAGGCGATCGCGAATGGATGGATCGGGCTGGAAATCCGCCAGATAGATCTCTTCCTTGAACCCGTCGAACGCGCGCCACGGGCCGCTCGCGAGGGATTGTCCCGCCCCGTCCACCACGGCTCTCGGCACGAGGATCCGGTCGCAGAACCGCCGGAACAGCCACGTGGACACGTGCTCGTAATCGAACATGGTGAGATTCGGAACGCCGGAAAAGCGGGCGGCGGGAGGCAGCGCCCTCGATCCATGCCCTACCGCCACGTCGAATCGCTTTCCAGCCGCAAATCGGGACAGGGCGACGGTGCGCGAGGCCAGAGCCGCGACCTTGGCACCCACTCCGGAGGGCTGTCCCTTCCCGATCACCGTGTGCTGGATCGCCGCGGCGTCAAGAAGGTCCCCGACAAACGTCCGGTCCCGTGACGTCACCTCCACCTCCGCGCCCAGTTCCCTGAGTCGCGAGATGATGGGACGAAACAATTGAACGTGAGGGGCGTTGTCGATATCGACCCAGGCCTTCATGCCACGTGCACCGCTTCGCGGGAGTCCAAAGCGGCAGGATCGGCCGCCTCCACGCGGGCCGCGACGGCCATGGCAAGCGCCATCCACGCCTGAACCCACCTCGTGTAGTCACGCTCGTCGCGGCGGCCCCGAGTGATTCGGTAGGCAAAGTGGCCTTGGGCCGGCAACCAGAGAGCGCTTCGAGCCCAGTCGGCGATCGCGACCGCCATGGCGCGGGCCGTCGACGCCTCCGCGGGGGATGTCTCGCGATCCGAGAGCCACGAGGCGTAGGTAACGATGCCCTGAGCCGCCGAGTGCGCGTCCAAGGGAGATCCGGCCTTCAAGAACAGGCGCGCGCCGCCATCGGCGTCGAAGAAGCGGGCGTACGCGCTGAATCCGCGTGCCACTGCCTCTCGCGGCACGGAGACGCCAAACCGCCGCAGGTCGAGCAGCGCCTCAAGAATGAATCCCGTATGGAAGGAATCCTCCCAGTTACCGCCCCTATCGACGGCATAAGGCCACGATCCGTCCTCGCGCTGGGCGCTCAAGACGAACCGGGTGAGCTGGTCGGCTAGTCCGAAGAGGTCATCCTGTGGTCTCGCCTGCGCGACGCGCGCGAAGAGCCTCGCGGCGAGCGCCGAGAGATTGACGACTCGCGTGCGATCACCGGCGGTGTATGAGATCGCAGTCCCCCCATCCACCGGCGTGAATTGCATCTCGTCACGAAGGAAGTGCGCGGCGGACTGTCCAAGGGCGACCGCGTTGGAATCCGTGAACGCTTCCCCCGCCCCAATCAAGTGCCACCCCACCGTGGCCGTCACGACCGTATTCGGCGTCCCGGCAGGCGCCCAGAACGAGCGCGACTGCCAGGGAAACGGATATCCCCATCCGGTGCCGTGAGACGACTGGGTCGCCTGGCGGGTGATCCGGTTCAGAAGGCGCTCGAACAGCGACCGTGCCCGATCGTCGCCCAGAATGGCGCGGCCCTGCGTGGCGGCGCCCAGGAACAGCGCCAAGCCCTTTGGATTTTCATTCGACGGAGGGTTCGCGATTCCCCGGATGAACGGCGATCGCAACACCGCCTGGGAAAATGCGAATCGTGGAAACCGCCCAAGTGGAATAACCCAAGCGCCAAGATTGGAAGCGAGGCCGTCGTATGGGTCGGCGCCGGCCCAATCCATCGCCTCGGCGTGGCGAAGGATCGTGGAGAGCGTCTCGCCGCTCGTCACCGCGCTAATTCCTCCCTGAACTGCTTCGGTGTTCGAGTCACCCAGTGTACGTTCCGCTCGGCGCCGCCATCAGCGAGTGAACCAGGTCTGCCCCTGGCTCAACGGCCGGTTGAGGCACGATGAACGCCTGGAACCAAAGCTCCAACGTGAGCAGCGCCCAGATCCGGAGCGAGTGATCCGCCCAGCCCGAGTCATGCTCCCGAATGAGCTTTGTCACGAAGGAGGCGTCAACAAGCCCGCGCTCTTTGAGTCCGCCATCGGAGAGCAGCTCGTGGGTCCAGCCCTTGAGATCCCGCCGGAGCCAGGTTCGAATCGGCGCCGCGAACGGCGCCTTCGGGCGTTCGAGAATCGGGCGGGGTACGAGGCCGGCCATGGCCTCTCGAAACACACGCTTCGTCTGGGACCCTCGCACCTTCAGTCTTCCGGGATACCTCGCGACTAGGTCCACGAGGTCGTCATCCAGCAGCGGGACCCGGACTTCAACGGAGGCCGCCATGCTCGCGCGATCCATCACGGCGAGCCCGAGACCCGGGAGGTAGAACTTCAGGTCGAGATAGGTCATCCGGTTCACGATGTCGTCCGAGGCCCTACGTTCCCATGCATCGTGCAATGCTCCGACTCCCAGTCGGTTCTCATCGCCCCTCGGGACGTTCAATCCGAGGAGCTGTTGCAGCTCGTCCCCGTCGTAGTAGCTGGAGTAACCGATGAATCGATCGAAGGGGCCCAAGTCCGCGTGCTTTACGAATTTCTTGGCGAAGCGAAATCCGCGGAGGCCCACGGAGCCAAGGCGGACCGGGAGTCGCTCGGCGATCGGCGCGATCAGGGACTCCCGCACGAATTGCGGCAGTCTTCTGATAGCGCTCGGCTTCCGCCGTCGCGACGTACTTTCGATACCCGCCGAAGAGCTCGTCGCCCCCGGTCCCGCTGAGGAGGACTAGACACTCGGACCGCGCCTCGCGGCAAATGAGATAACAGTTGAGCGCCGAAGGATCCGCGATGGGATCCTCGAGATGGCGCACCATCATGGGGAGAAGCTCGGTGACATTCGGCTCGATGATGATCGACTTGTGGTGCAAGTTCAGGGATGAGGCCGCAAGGCGGGCGTAGTGCGGGTCGTCCAGCGCCCCTTCCTCCCGCTGATCCTCCGGGCGAAAACCGATGGAGAACGTCCGCAGGTGTGACCTCGGATCCAGCCCAGCCGCGGCGACGATGGCCGTGGAATCGAGTCCACCGCTGAGGAAGGCGCCCACGGGCACGTCGGCGACCATTTGCGCCCGAACCGCCGCCTGGACAGCCTCTCTCACCTCGACCGCGGCGACCGTCTCCGAGATCTCCTCACCCTCATTACCGAACGGCAGATCCCAGTAGGTCGAAACGCGGACCCCGTCCCGGTCCCATCTCAGCACGCTCCCGGGCGGAACCTTGCGCACCCCGTCCAGAAGCGTGCCC
The DNA here is from genome assembly GCA_963740415.1 of Candidatus Eiseniibacteriota bacterium. Lineage (GTDB taxonomy): Bacteria > Eisenbacteria > RBG-16-71-46 > SZUA-252 > SZUA-252 > WS-9. The sequence continues at coordinate 158,453 of CAVUEC010000012.1, read as the reverse complement.
GGCTCCGGAACCCATAGGAGCCGAAGGTAGGACTGCAGGGCCTGGGCGTTCACGGCCGGGGTGACTGCGCCGCTCGCGAGAATCGCCGGAATCTCCGAGGCAAAGGCGAGCTGTTCGCCCATGGCCGCGTAGTAGAGGGGCTTGATTCCGAGACGGTCGCGGCCAAGGAGGAGCCTTCCCTGATTCTCGTCCCAGAACGCGAAAGCGAACATTCCCCTGAGGCGCAGAAGCGCCCCTTCTCCCCAGTGCATTAGGGCCGCCAGCAGAACTTCCGTATCCGAGCGGGATCGAAACTGAAATCCGGCGGCTCGTAGCTCCGTCGCCAAGGCGCCGTGATTGTAGATCTCCCCGTTGAAGGTGAGGCTATAACGACCGCATGAGGAGAGCATGGGCTGGTGGCCCTGTGGGGTCAGGTCCACGATACGCAACCGCCGGTTTCCAAGCGCCATGGGGTACCGCTCGGAATGCCAGACCCCAGCGTCGTCTGGGCCCCGGTGGACAAGGCACGAGGTCATACCCGCGACGCGAGACGCAGCGTCTGCGCCGAAGAAGCCGGCTATTCCGCACATGGATCGGCCCCGCCCCTGCCCCGAACACGCGTCTCGCTCACAAACCTCCCTGGACCGGTGAGCCGTCCTCGCGTACGATGCGCCGCATCTTACCCTTCGGGACTGCTCATGACCATGATCGGCACTGTCTCTCCCATCCGAATTCTGATCTGCTCGCCGGTTGACGGCGTTTTGGGCGGCATTCCCGCCGCCGTGGGTTCCCTCCTGCAGGGCCTCTCCGCCTCAAGACGGGTTGCCGTCACCCGCATGCCCTATGCCGTGTACGGACGCTACTCGTCCAAAGTGTTGCGCCTGTTGAGAGAACTCGCCCAGGTGCCCGTGTTCGTCTTCGTCCTGATCCGTCGGGCTCCCCACGTCGTCCAAATTGAAACCAGCGTCGACAAGAAGACTCTGATCCGCGATTCGCTGTTCATCGGCATCGCCCGGTTGTTCCGGCGACACATCGTCCTCAGGTCGCATGGCGGGGTCTTTGATCTCATTCCCACGTGGAGCCCCGGCTGGAGATGGTTTGCAAGAACCGTGCTTGGCGGCTGCGACCACGTGGTGCTCCTCGCCCGACAGACGAAGCTGGAATTCGACCGAATTCATGAAGGGTCGCGTACCGTCGACGGTGATCCCCAACGCCATTGATCCGGCCTTGTCGGCGCCGCAACATGGATAGGAAGAGAGAGCGTCCGGAAGGTCTCAGACTGGTCACCGCCGGCAGGCTGATCTCGACGAAGGGCGTTGAAGACGCCGTCGTGGCGATGAGCCGTCTGAAAACCCCCGGCGTCACCTTGACGATCTTTGGCGACGGTCCATCGACTCCGGAAATCAAGCGGCTCATCGGCGAGCTCGGACTTGAGGACAGGGTGATCCTGAGGGGTGTGGTCCCGGAAAGCGAACTTCCGCCCTATTACCTGACGAGCGCGGATGCCTTCGTCTTTCCATCGTCGCACCGCGAAGGGTTCCCCATGGCCTTCTTCACCGCGCTCGCGTGCGGCCTCGGCGCCATCGCAACCCGTGTCCGGCCTCTTCCCGACTATCTCCAAGAGCCGACCCATTGTCTCTGGGTCGAACCGCACGATCCGGCGGGCCTTGCGAGGCAGATCGAGAGGCTCTGCTCTGAGCCAGGCTTGCTCGCACAGCAACGACACGCAAATCCGACGCTGACCAGACAATTCGCTCCCGATAATGTAGCCCCCACGTTCTTGAAGCTGTACGAGGGCCTACTCCCAAAAGCGCGCTTACTAGAGCGAAACGCCGCTTCCCCGCAAGACTACCGCCCACTTCACGCTTGCGACGCCACGATCCCAGAGCCTGTTGAACAGCTGCCCCCTGCCAGCCATGATAGCCATGGCACTGGCGACCAGGGCCAGGAAGCCGCTCACGCATACCAGGGCAACGAAGGCAGCTGATGTGGCCCTACCGCGGTGTTTCCTGAGAAAGAGATATCTCGCCTGAAGGCTCATCGCCCTGATGAGCCCAGGCGGCTGTGTCCTTCCGCTCTTGTTGTGCGCGTGGAAGACTTCGACGCCGTGCAGGTACCTGAGCTTTCCCGCCTCGCGTAAACGGGCGCACAGGTCGATATCATCGAGATAGAGTGCCACGCTCTCGTCAAAACCGCCCAAACCCACGACTGTCTGGGCTCTACACAGCATCGCGGCCCCGCTTAGGCCCTCGACGTCGCGATCGCTCGAGTAGTCCCACGGTTGATAGTATGCGCGCGCGAATAGGGATGACCCAGAGAGCAACCGATCAAGACCAAATAACTGGCATGCTTGGGTCCATAGAGTCGGTAATCGTCTTGCCGAGGGGCGAAGAGGCTTGCCGTCAACATCGACCAAACGCGGACCGCACGCGACGTAGCTAGGACTGGCGTCCAGAAACTCTCTGAGGGTTCCAAGGCCGCCATCCCTGATGCGGGCGTCCGGGTTCAGGAACAGAACGTACTCCGAGTCCACAATCTTGAGCGCCTGGTTGCAAGCTCTCGAGAAGCCTTCGTTTCTCGCATTTGAGATCAGGACGCACCACGGTGCGATTTGCCTGATCGTTGGGACTGTGTTGTCCGTCGAAGCATTGTCGATGACGACCACTCTGGCCCGGCCCGACTCGACTGCAGCCTTCGTAGCCAAGAGGCAGTCGGCAATGTCGTCGGCCGAATTGTATGTGACTATGACGATCGTGACGGCACTCACGCCTGGGTACGCGGCTCCAACGGGTCGGTCGGGGAAAGGCACGCGCCCTCTGACCCTCAGCACCAGGTCGGCAGCACCCAGGTCGTTCCTTGCGCACCTCAAACCAACGGCAAAGAGAACCAACAAGAGATCCAAGTGCCAGATACCCTCGAGTTGCGCACCAGCCAGGAATCCGATTGAGGCTGCTAGAATCGCCAACATCAGCGTGCGGTCAACGCGATTGCCGCTGCTTCGGCAGGCCCTGTGTAGGGTGTGCCAAACGACCGCGAAGGTTCCTAGGAAGCCGAGCAGGCCCAGGAGCCCACTCTCGACGAGCATGTACGTAATCCCCTGTTCGCCAAGTCCAACGTAGAAGATGTCAAATCGCTCTCCGCCAGGATTCGGAGGCAGCGTGCCCAGCCCCCATCCGAACAATGGCCTTTGCATCGCCATCCTCAGGTGCTCGCCGCTAACCCGGAGAAGAGAGAAGATGGAACTCCCTCCGACCTCTCCCTGATACAGCTCCGGTGCGATTGCTGATCGAATCATGTAGTCGCGGAGCGGGAATCCAGCAGCCGCGACAGCTACGCCGATTGTCCCGAGCGCCAAGCCTAGGGTAAGCATCCCCCAAAGCCACTTCCGGCCAAGGAGGGTGTATGCCCCGACTGTGATTACGAACGTGTAGATCACCGAACGCGACCCGGTCAGTATCGCGCATGCGCACCCACACAGGCCCCCGATGACCCCAAGCGTTCCCCACATCCCCCTGCGAAGGGCGAGGCCAAGCCCAAGCGCGATTGGCACCGTCAATTGAAGGAATATCCCGAAATCCAATGGGTTTCGAAAGACGCTCTGCAACCTAGGCAACCCAAACCTATCCTTGAGGCTGTAATCAAAAACTAATCCACTCCGCAGCGTGGGTGCCATCTCTGCGAGAGGATTACGTCGAATAATCAGTTCAACGAAGGCTAGAGCGCACACAAGGAGCAACGATGCGGTCAACACCTTCACGACGGCCAGAACCTTCCGTCTCGAGTCGAGGATGTGGTACGCCAGTAGGAATAGGCCGAAGTCCTCCACCGCGAATGCGACCGCGCGAAACAGCCCTGAACCGGGCCCAGCGGTAGAAAACGCGACCGAGCAGAAGAGGCCGAGACAGCATGTTCCGAGCAGAAGGCTAGCGCGGTATGGAACAAATAGGCGACCGGCTCGTAGACAACCCACCATCAGTCCACCGACTAGCACGGGCATGAGAAGTCGACCGGGCGTAATGAGAGGCATACCCGAACCGAGATCAATCGAGACAGAGGCAGGGATTATCGACATCACACCGAAGAACAAGATCGTTGCCGAAGGCAGCGAAACCGCAGCCAGGCCCACCAGCAGACCGGCAATTGCAATGGTCAGAACTCCCAAGTGCGCCTCTCTGGCACTCTAGCGTTCCGCTGCGACCTGGCCGGCAGCAAGAACTGGATCACTGCGAATTCTCGCGAAGCTGGACCGCTCGCGGGCCTGAAGCCCGACAAACCATGAAAGAAGGGCACACCCGCCGAGCATCACCACAGACAACACCACGCGCGCCACTCCCGGGCTCGTAACGGTATTGAGCAGATTTGAAAGGGGCAGCAGCGCGCACCCGACGAGCAGGAGTAGGAATACGCGCCAGATCTCGCCGATATCGCTGGCTGGGCCAACCGATCTCGCTGATACCATGAGAAGGATGCAATCGAGCGTGACCCGAGCCGTCCAGGTGACCGCTGCTCCTATCACCCCCGCCCTCGCGACGGCGAAGAGGAGTATTGGGACGTACAGCACTAGCTCGAGGGCGTGCCACCTTGCGGGAATGTCAGGGCGTCCCGTAGCCTGAAGGTAGGTGAGGGGTCCATAGGCGGCGGAATTGAAAATCCCTCCGAGGACGAGTATCTGCAGTACTGGCCCGAGATCACCCCCCACGGATTTCCCAAGCCAAGTCCTCATGAACCATGGCCCGGCAAGGATAATTGCCATCCCAGCTGGAACCAACATCACGAGCTGATACCTAGTCCACCGCAATGTCACGGCCCAGGAATTGGTCGCGCCTGCCGCTGACATCCTCGGAAAGAGCGCCCGCCACGTGCTCGCTGGTATGAGGAGCAAGCGCGATACCAAGTTTGAGGGAACTGAATAGGTCGCCACTGCGGCCACAGAAAGCTTGGAACCAAGGATAAACCTGTCCAGCCAGGCGAGCAGCGGGCTAGCCAAGCTGGATACGCTCAACCACAGCGAGTACTTGAAAAGATGAGCTGAACCCCGCGTGCCTGTACGCGCCGGCAGCCACGAGGCGCCTAACGTCTGAATCGCACACGCGAGTCCGCCCGCGCAGGTCAAGGCTCGCATGACGCCAAATCCTAGGACGACCTTGCTCGAATCGTGTCCGAAGGGTAGGAGCGCAATGGGCAGGAGATGTGCCATGACCTGCGATGGAAGCTGAACCAGGTTTGATAGGCCAAAACGTTTCGAGGCATCGATGGCACCGAACACAACGTTTCCCAGGGCCCCGAAAGGTGCCGCGAAAGCCACGAAGAAGAATGCAAGGGTCGTCTCCGCTTGCAGGTCGGTGTTCACATGGAATACGCCCTGCGAAAGCAAGGGAGCCAGCAGGGCGATTGCGACTCCAACCACTCCTCCAAGCACCAAGCTAGCGCCGACGGAAAACCACAGTATCTGGGAGATCCGCGCACTGTCGCGTGCCGCTATCGCCTCTGCGAGAAACCTCGAAGTGGCCTTGCCGAGCCCGAAGTCAACAAAGGCGAAGTACCCTAGTACGACTTGACAAATGAGAATGACGCCATAACGGTCTAGGCCATATTCCCGAATCGTAATTGGGATGGCCACAAGGGCCGCCAAGAGCGGCAAAACTGCGGAGAGAAGGTTCAAGAAGGAGTCACGCGCGATTAAGCGCGATCCGTCATTGGTACGCTCAACGTTGCTCTGAGTAGACATTGCTCCTTATGTGGGATCCCAGGAACCCGCGCCGGCGGGTACACGCAAGCGGGCTTTCATTCCAGGTTGCTTGTGCGGAGTTTGGCCAGGAATCCTGCGACCTCGAACCGCGCCGATCACCACGAGGTAGGCGGTGATCAGCCCCGAGGTCAGTGCACCGCCAAGAGCGAACACGGTCCGCCGCGGAAAGACCTTCCTTTCGGATGAGAGCGGTCGATCAAGAACTTTGAGGACCGGCAACGCCCTGTGTTCCTCAACACGTGCTATCTCAAACTGCTTACGAAGAGTCCAGAATGCCTCCTCAGTGCTTCGAACATCGCGCTCGAGTCTCGCCTGCTCGAGTTGCAGCTGGGGGGAATTGCCGATCCTCATGTTCCTCTCCCGAAACAGTCTCAGTGTCTCCTCAGCCGTATCTAGTTCCTTCTTGGTCCAGGAAAGCTGCGCTTCAATAAACTCCCTTGTGGCGCCTGCCTGCGAGGTGAGCGTTGCAACCATGAAGTTCTGCAGAAAGCCAAACAGGCTATCGTTGAGGGTGGAGGCAACCTGCGGGTCCCTTGCCCGGCACCGCACCGTCAATATTCCGGTTCGCCGGTCGAGGTCCGCGTCTACCATCTTTCGAAGGTCCTCGGCGGCCTTCTCTTGGCGGCGCGTTTCCTTTGAGTTGGGTCTGACAAGGTCGATGAGCAACACCTGATCCCCATCCCTATCCTGGAATCTCGCGCCAAGGGCCTCATCGAGGATCGTCCTACTTCTTAGTATCTCAGGGAACATCACGACCGGATTCGTGGTGTTCGCGGCTTCCAGCCCAAAGTTCTGGAGGCTTGAAGCCAGGTCGCCAAGAAGGCTCGCGCTTGAATTCTGGGAGACCGGAATGTACCTCGCCTGAGATTGGTATATTGGGTGGAAGAGGAATGAGAAACCGATGCCTGCTATCCCCCCAATAAGCGCGACAGAGGCGACTAATTTCCATCTTCGACGGACTGCTGTGAGGGCGTCCCGGAGCGCCCTCAGGTCAACAAATTCTTCGTCCCCACTCACTTCGTCGCCTCGCTGGCGATGAAGATCGTTGTCACGCATCCCGTGAGAATGGTGACGATCGTGGCGATGTCCTTGAGGCTCTCCTTGTGCTCCGCTGGTGGCTTGGGCGGGACGACGACCAATGCTCCGGCCTCTGGCTCGGGATCCCACCACATCTTCTTGACCGGCTTCACCTTGCCATTCGGCTGGACGATCTTGACGCGGCCCTTGTCCGAATCGTCCGTGTATCCGCCGGCCTGGTCGATGTAGTAGCCCAGCGACTTTCCCCTCTCGTAGAGCACGCTCGAGGGGAATCCGACCGCGCCGGCCACCTTCACCGTCTTCGGCTCCTTGGGGATATTCAAGCTGTCCCCATCTTCCAGCGCGATGTCGTACCGGCTGTTCTTGTGCTTGGCCACGTCCTTCACGTCGAGCGCGAGCCGGCCAGCGCCTCCCTTGTTTCGCACGAAGACCGCCGCCCTCGGATACGCCGTGGGCTTCAATCCACCGGCGCGCGCCAGGACCGAGGACAGTCTTTCGTCCTTCGCCCTCAATGAATACGTGCCGGGATAAATCACTTCTCCCGTGACCTTCACGTTGCGCTGCATCTGCCAGTCGGGAATCTCCCGGACGTACACCTGATCCCACTGCTGGAGCGCGAACGTGGTGTCGGCGGAGTGGACCGCGTAGTTCGCGGAAATCGGGACGCGGAAGACTTCCGCGGCTTGCTTGGTCACGATCGTGGTCGAATCCACGCGGGAGACTTCCGCCTCCTGCTTGTAGGCCGACTCCTTGAGCCCGCCGGCGCGGAAGATCAGATCCATCACCGTCATGCCGTCGAGATACTCGTACGTCCCAGGCTCACGGACGCTACCTGTCACCGACACCGTGTGGCGCTCCTGGATCTCCCAGATCGAGCGGAGCGTGATCTCGTCCAGCTTCTGCAGCTCCAAATCGTTCGTGGGCTCGTGGTCCAGCGCGAGCCTCACGTTGAAGGGCTTCGTGCTGCGCCGCCGGTCCTCGGAGGTCCGCACCAGCGTCGCGCGATCCATGTACGCGTCGGGCTTCAATCCGCCGGCGTCGTTCAGCAAATCCGAAACCCTCATCCCGGGCCGCAGCTCGTAGGTGCCGGGATGCATCACCACGCTCCCCGCGATCGAAACCGTGTTCTTCCGCTCCTCCCCCACCCGGAAGATCTGGATGATGTCGCGGTCGTAGAGGTCGGGGTTCTGCGTGGTGTCCGCCAGAATCTCGCGGAGAGGGAGATCCAGCGCGATGCGATCCTCGCCCCTCAGCGAATCGCGCTGCCCGAACGGGACCACCCGGTCCACCAGCGCGCGACTCTCCACGGCGGTCGATTGAATCCCGCCGGCAAGCCTCAAGAGATCCCGGAATCCTTCTCCCGGCGCCAGCTCGTAGATGGCGCTCCGGTGGATCTGGCCCAGGACCCCGACCACCTTCCCCGCCGGCGGCACAAAGACCACGTCCCCGCTCTGGAGGCGGACGTCTTCAGCCTTGTCGCCGGTGAGGATGTATCCATAGAGGTCGACGTCCTTCCAGATCTGGTTGTGCCGGATGATCCGGATGTCGCGCATCGAGCCGCGGGCCGTGGGACCGCCCGCGTTGTAGAGCGCGTTCAAGACCGTGCTCACCGAGGAGATCGTGTAGCCGCCGGGACGAACCACGTCGCCCAGGATGAAGACCTGGATGGTGCGGAGCTTGCCCAGGGTGACGTCGACGAACGTCGTGGGTCGGCGTGCCCGAATCCCCGAGTAGACCATGCCGAGCCGGTCCGTGATCAGGCGCTTGGCCTGGGTCAACGTGAGCCCATTCAGCACGAGCTGGCCAATGTCGGGCACGCTGATCGTGGCCTCGCGGGTCACGATCGCCGCGTGCGTGAACTCGTTGTCGCCCCAGACCGAGATGATGACCTCGTCGCCGGGGCCGATCGGATAGTCGGGATCCACCGGACCCGCCACCAGAGGGCTCGAACGTCGACGAAACGTAGCCGAAGATCTCGTATCCAAAAGGAAGAATGGCGGGGGAGCCGGGAACGCGCCGCGCGATCTCCTTGGTGAACTCGGGATAGTCCTCGGGCTTCATGGTCCCCCGCGGAGGCGGAACCATTTGCGGAGCGACCGCTGCTGAATCGAGAACCGAGGGTGCGGTAAACGAGGGCCCGGAGCCGCCGGACGCGGGGCTCGCTGCGCCGCCGCCGATGATTTCCTCCGCCTTCGCGTCGCTGTAGCCCGCCTCACGAAGCGCTTGGCGGATCTGGTCGCGCGTGAGTCCTGCTTCCTTGGCCTTGCGAACCGCCTCCGCCTCGGATTTCACGCCGGCGGCCTCGGCCTGCTTCTTCAACTCCTCGACATCTTGGGCGTCGGCGCGGATCGGCGTGACGATTGGGACGAGGGTTGTGGCGAGGCACAAGAGAACGCCGAAAATTCCAAACGCGGGCGCGGCGTTGGCGGGACGAGGGGCGATTGTGACGCGCTGCTTCGTAGTCGACTCCGTCCTTGGTGTTGCAACTCGGGGCAGGCGTCTCGCGGAGGCCGGAAATGGCGGAACCTCCGGAAGGCCAGTGGATTGTTACCACGCGAGGAAACGCCTGTCAAAACGAATCGGCTCAATTTTGGCCGGTCGGGGGCGGACCCGGGTCGGGCCGCGAAGCCCACCTAGACGGGGACAAAGGAAAGAGGCGCCGGGATGGAACCCAGCGCCTCTCCTAGAAACCGCCTTGCAGACCTAAGAAACCCTAGTGCGGCGTAACCAGATCTCCCGACCAAGCGCCCGAGTCGGCCGGCGTCGGTGTCGGCCCGTCGAGGTCGATGTTGTACCGGCCGCTGACATGATGCGTCGTCGGGTTGAGGGTCCCGGTACCGTGCATCGTGTACCCGTTGAGCGACGGCGCCTGAATCGTGATAGCCGTGCCGGCGAGCGTGCCCGCGAAGGGGAGTCCCATCGAGTCTCCGTCCGCCGTGGCCACGCCATCAATCGCCGTACCGCGGATGGCCATCAGGAACGTGCCGCCGCTACCGGATGCGTCGCTGAGGTAGCTCCCGCCGTAAACCTGAGCCGACGACGACGCGCCGCTCTCACAGGAGAATTGCCCGGCGCCGTTCGGCCCGCTGTAGATCCCGGACAGGTCGCTCGGGGGACCCACATCGTAAAGTCCGTCGAGTGTGTATCCGCCACCCGTGAGGTGAAGCTCGCCGGTCTGATCGTCAAACGTGCCCGGCAGTGCGATGCCCGTCGTGGTACCCGTGAGAACGAGCATTCCGGTCGCAGTCACCGAAGCCGCGGGGCTCAAGCTGCCCGGGCGCGGGCGGGTAAAGCCCGCCTTGTTGATCGTGACGGTTAGGACGCCGGACTCATTGCCGTTCGCGAGCCAACCGGCAAAGGAGCTGGTGGTCGCTCCACCGCCTCCGCCGCCGCCATTGTTGTTGTCGTCGTCGCCACAACCAACAAAGACCGCGAATGAAAGGGCCGCGGAGAAGAAGAGCGCTGCGGGGAGATACCGGCGAACTGTCCGTGCAAATCCTTGCATAGATGGGACCTCCAAGTTGAGAACGATTCACTGCCCCCAAGCAAGACATCATATCGCATTTGTGGCAGAAAGTCAATGGCTGACGTCACTTAGAAGGATCGGAGGGCGCGAAAAGTGAGCGGGCGAGCGGCGCCGGCTATGGTACGGTCAGCGAATGTCGGGTCCGATTCCGTTCCACCGCCCTTCCATCACGTCCGCAGAGCTGGACGCGGTCGCGGCGGTGCTCCGCTCGGGGTGGCTCACCACAGGACCAAAGGCGAAAGAGCTGGAGGCATCCGTCGCCGCGTACGTCGCGGGTGGCGCGGACTCAGGCGACGACGGCGCCGGGGCCCGCGCCGGTACGCCGCACGCGGTTTCGCTCTCCTCATGCACGGCGGCGCTCCACCTGGCCCTGATCGCCGCGGGCGTTCAAGCGGGTGACGACGTCGTCACGTCCCCCTACACGTTCGTCGCGACCGGTGAGACCATCCTCTACCTCGGAGCGCGGCCGGTCTTCGTCGACGTGGAGCCCGCCACCAAGAACCTCGATCCGTCCCTCCTCCCGCGCGCCATCACGCCGAAGACGCGGGCCATCGTGACCGTCTCCCTCGCGGGCCATCCCTGCCGCTCGACCGAGATCGCCGCCATCGCCCACGGCCACAAGATTCCCGTGATCGAGGACGCGGCGCACTCGTTGACCGCGCGGATCTGGGACGCGCCGGTGGGCACCCAGGCGGACATCACCTGCTTTTCGTTCTACGCCACGAAGGGCGTCACGGCGGGCGAAGGTGGGATGGCGGTCACGCCGCGCGAGGAGTGGGCCGACCGGATCCGACGACTTTCGCTTCACGGTCTCTCCGCGGCGGCCTGGTCCCGCTACGACAAGGGCGGATGGTGGGAATACGACGTGACGGAATTGGGCTACAAGTACAACATGACCGACATGCAGGCGGCACTGGCGCTGGCGCAGATGGGCCGGGCCGAGTCGATGCGCACCCGCCGCGAGGCGATCGCGACACGATATGAGGGCACGCTGGGCGGGATTCCGGGTCTCAAGACGCCGACGGTGGCCCAGGGGATGCGCCACGCGTGGCATCTGTACCAGATCGCGGTGAGTGTGAAGGAGGCTCGCCTCGACCGATCGGCGCTCGCCCGCGCGCTCAGGGAGGACGGGATCGGCACGAGCGTCCACTTCAAGCCGCTCCATCTGTTCCCCTTCTATCAAGAACGGCTCGGAGTGAAACCCGGCGCCCTTCCAAACGCGGAGCGCTGCTTTGAGGAAACGCTGTCGCTTCCCATCTATCCCGACCTCACCGATTCCGACGTCGACCGCGTCGCGGACCGGGTTCGCCATCATCTGACCGGAAAGGGATGACCGACATGGCCGCCGACCTGGAAGAACGCCACTGGGAAGATCTGAAGGCCGCGATGGGACGGGGCGGAGCCGCGGAGGTGATCCGCTTCATCGACTCGATCGAAGATGGCGAGACACGGCGCACGGTCTACGCCGTCGCGCAGAAGCGCTTTGGGAATCGCAAGGATGCGGATCGAAACTTCGACGCGCTGATCGAGATCGTGACCGAGGGCATCGGCGACACCCTGCAGCAGGCGCTGGTGGCGGAGGACGGCGAGGAGGCGTGGAAGCTCACCGACTTCGCAAACCGCCTCTCCTACAACCTCTCGGCCGACCTGGCCGAGTGCTGGCCGGGGGACGAGGCGCCGCGCGAGCGCCAGCACTTTGAGGCGGGCCTTCGCGCGGCGGAAGACTGCATCCGCTGGCGGCGCGAGCTGGGAAAGCCGCCCGATCGCAGAGCGATGGCGTACTGGATCGCGGGGATGCACCAGCTTTCCCTCGCCAACCTCCACGAGGCGCGCGGCGCGTTTGAGACCGCCTCGGGCCTCGCCCGCCTGGCGGTCCTGGGAACGGGGCGGGACGAGATCAAGGCCAGCTCGGACTTTGGGGTGCTCCTTTACGCGGGCTATCTGGGCATCGTGCGCGCGATGCTGGGCGAGACCGAGGGCCGCGCGCAGTACGAGGCCTCCTGCCAGGCATTCGACGCGACCGCCGCAAAGGCGGAGGGCGAGGAAAAAGAAGACGCCGTCTTCGGTGCGGAACAACTGCGCTGGGTGGCGCGGAAGTTCCTTCCCGAGACGGCGAATTCTCAACACTAGCGGGCGGCGGCCCGCAGCGGTTAGCGCCTCTCGGGCGCGTCCGGCGCGGCTTGAGTCTAGCCTACCGGTAGATCTGCTTGATCTTCCCCCATGTCATCTCTTTGACCGGCGTACCCTGCTCCGTGAGCTGGAGCGTGAACGCGTACGTGGTGTCCGCGGCCGAAGCGGCCTGGTCCCCGTTCGCTGCGACGCCCGTCACGTAGAACGTCACGGGCCCGCTCCCCGGTGGCGGCGCGGTCCACTCGAAAATCCAAACACCAGCCGGAGAACCCCAGAACGTTCCGTCGTTAGGGTCGAACGGTGTCGTGGCGCCGTTCGACGTGTGCGAGATGTAGCTCTTCCCGCCAGAGGATTGGATCATGGTGAGCGGAGGGGCGATGTTGGTGAATGAACCCGCCATGCTGTTGCTGTTGTCGAGAAGAGCGGTGGCTTCGAATCCCCATCTCGCGGAAGGAGGAAGGGAGCTGGTGTTCTCCACGATCACGCCGATGGTATCGGTCGCACCGGGGATGTACTGGAGAATTCCCGTCGTCGGAACCAACACCACTGCGCCCGTGACCCCATTGACCCCCGGGCCCACGTGGCAGCCCGCGTTGACGCAACTGCCGCCATCCCCGGGCGCGTGGGTCCGCGCAGCGGGCGGTGCGAGGGAGTTGGCGATCAGCATGCTGGGATGGGTGATCGGAAAGACCGAAACACAGATGAGGACCAGAGAAAGTACAAGAACGATGGTAGTAGCGATTCTCATAGCAACCTCCTCCCGGGGATGGAGGGGCGCTCTGCCCCGTCGAGGATGATGTACCCGCGGGGGGCGGTTGCCAAGCCCTTACTACGGCCCGACGGAACTCTCAACACTAGCTCGCGGCGGCTCTGGGCTCTCGGGTGCGGCTGGCGCGGCCTGAGTCTAGCCTAGCGGTAGATCTGCTTGATCTTCCCCCAGGTCATCTGTTCCACAGGCGAAGGAACTCCCTCGGTCAACGTCATCTGCCCGCTGTAACCGTTGTCCCCGGTATCGTCGCCATCGCCATTCGCCGACACCCCCGACGCGTAGAACGTCACGCTCCCGCTTCCCTGCGGGGGAGCCGTCCATTGGAAGGCCCACGCGACCGGGCCGTCCGGGGTTCCCCACCAGGTGCCGTCGTTCGGATCCCCCGACGACGTGGCGCCATTGGTCGTGTGACAGGCATAGGTGCGACCGCCGCTGGACTTGGTGGTCACGTGCGTATCGATGAGGGTGGTGAAGGTCCCCGCCATGGAGTTATCGGAATCCTTGAGCGCGGTGACCTCAAACCCCCATCGCACCAGGCCTGGGTCTTCGAGCCCTAGAGCGATATTGTAGGTCTGACCGGGCACGTATTCGGTTATCAACGCCGGCACCGTGGTCAGTATGAAGCTTGCGTTCCCGGAATCGCCACTGTGGCAGTTGTTGCAGGTGGCCTCGCCCGGCGCACCCGTCCTGGCCGCCGGCGGCGTGGGCGTGGTCGCTAACGCGCGTTCCGGGATGGATGGAGCGAGGACGATCACGATGGCGCAGAGAAGCACGGTGACGATGGCAGTAACAAGTTTCATAGCAACCTCCTCCCGGGATGGAGGGGCGCGCTGCCCCGTCGAGGATGATGTACCCGCGGGGGGCGGTTGCCAAGCCCTTACTACGGCCCGACCAGCCTCCGAACTTTGGAGAGGATCCGGACGGCGGCTTTCCCGTCCCCGTAGGGGTTCATCCGGGTAGCCATGGCGGCGTAACGCTTGGGGTTATCCAGGAGTTCCGCCTGCCGCGCGCCACGATCTTCTCCCGGTGCGGCCCGACCAGCGCCACCACGCCCGCCTCCACCGCCTCCGGCCGCTCGGTCTCGTCGCGGAGCACCAGCACCGGCTTGCCCAGCGAAGGCGCCTCTTCCTGGATCCCGCCCGAGTCCGTGAGGATGAGGAAGGACGCCGCCATCAGATCGGCGAACGCCTTGTACTCGATGGGATCGATCAGGTGGATGCCGGCCACGCCGGCGAGCGCGGCGCGCACGGGGCCGTCCACGTTCGGATTCCTATGAACCGGATACACGATGTCCACGTCCGCGAAGCGGGACGCGAGGTCGCGGAGCGCGGCGATGATCTCCTGCAGCGGCGCCCCGAAGTTCTCGCGCCGGTGCGCGGTGACGAGCACGATCCGCTTCCCGCGAAGCGGGAGCTTGGGCAGCCGCTCGGGCTTCAGCTTCACCACGTCGAGCAGCGCGTCGATCACGGTGTTTCCCGTGACGGTGATCTCCGCGTCGGGAATCCCCTCCGCGAGCAGATTCCGCCGCGCGCGCTCGGTCGGCGCAAAGTGATGGTTGGCGATGACCGTGGTGATCCGGCGATTCACCTCTTCGGGATAGGGATAGGCCTTGTCTCCCGTCCGGAGCCCCGCCTCGACGTGGGCGACGGGCACGCGCGCGTAGAAGGCCGCGAGCGACGCCGCCATCGTCGTGGTGGTGTCCCCCTGGACCAGGAGCAGGTCCGGCTTCTCGCGAGCCAGATAGGGCGCCAGCTCGGTGAGGGCGCGGGTTGTGATCTCGGTGAGGGTCTGCCCCTCCCGCATGAGGTCGAGGTCGTGATCCGGGCGGATCTCGAAGAGCGAGAGGACCTGATCGAGCATCTCGCGGTGCTGCGCGGTGACGCAGACGAGCGAGCGGATGCCGGGTTCCTTGGAGAGGAGCTTCAGGACCGGCGCCATCTTGATCGCCTCCGGCCGGGTGCCGAAGACGGAGAGGACGGTCTTGCGAGAAGTTTCGGGCGGGTTCACGCGGACGGATAGTACCGGCGCCGGCCCCGGCGCCCAAGCGGGAAACTACGCGGCCGCTTCGACCCTCTTTCGGGGAAGCGAGAAGGAGAACGTGGAGCCTTCGCCGACGGCCGATTCCACCCAGATCTTCCCGCCGTGCTGCTCGACGATTCCCTTGGAGATCACGAGGCCGAGGCCCGTGCCGCCGGCCTTTCGGGTCGTGGAGGAGTCGAGCTGCGCGAACCGCTGGAAGAGGCGGCTGAGATCTCGCTGGGAGATGCCGCGACCGTAGTCCTTCACCGAGACCGTGATCTGGCCCTCGTCACCCGAGGCGAAGACGTCGATGTGGCTCTTCTCGGGCGAGAACTTGATCGCGTTCCCGAGCAGGTTCGTGGCCACCTGGCCCACGCGCATCGGGTCCGCCTCGATCGATCCCGTGCTCGGGTCGATCTTGAGGTTGACCTGGACTTCCTTCTGGCCCGCCAGGTTCCGGATGTTCTCGACGGCCTCGGTCAGCGCCGCGCCGGCGTCGATCGTCTCGATGTTGAGCGGCAGCTTGGACGACTCGAGCTTGGAGAAGTCGAGGATGTCGTTGATGAGGTTGATCAGCCGCTCGGTGTTCGCCTGGCAGATGCTGAGAAGCTCCTTCTGCGGCGGCGGCAGCTTGTGGAAACGGTCGTCGCCGAGAAGCTCGAGCGAGCCCTTGATCGAAGTCAGAGGCGTGCGCACTTCGTGCGAGACCACGGCCACGAACTCCGACTTGAGGCGATCCAGCTCCTTGGTGCGCTCGAAGAGGATCGCGTTCGTGATGGCGATCGTGGCCTGGCTGGCCAGCATCTTGAGCACGTCCTGGTCGTCCGTGCTGAACGCGCCGCCATCGTGATCGAGGCAGGTGATCGTCCCGATCACGCTCTCGTTTCCCTGGAGCGGGACGATGAGCGCGTTCGTGGGCTTGAGGGAGGAAATGATCCCCTCGGTACCCACGGCGTCCTTGAGATTTTCGACCAGAATCGGCTGGGCGCTCTGCACCACCTGGCCGTGATAGCCGATCCCCATCTGGAAGCGGAGCGCCTTCACGCTGTCCGCGGGAACGCCGAGGACGGCCTCCGCGGCGTAGTCGTCGGAGGCCGCGTCGTGGAGGAAGATGAGGCAGGCGCGCGCCGACGCGAGCCGGGCCGCCTGGGCCACCACCACGTCGAGCGTGCTCTGGAGGCTCAGGCTCGTCGAGATCGCCTTTCCCGCCTCGAGGAGCGCGGCCATGCGGTCGGTGGCCCGCGCCACCTTGCGGCGCAGGATCTCCTCGTGCTGCTGAAGCCCGACGTTGGCCGACTCCAGCTCGCCGATCAGCCGGCGGTTCTCCTGGGTCAGCATGCGGCTTTCCAGGCCGCGCTCGATCGCCTTGAGGGTCTCCCAGAGATCGAAGGGCTTGGTGATGTAGTCGTACGCGCCCTGACGGAGGGCGTCGATCGCCGTGGTGGTGGACGCGTAACCCGTGATCAGGATGACGCACGTGTCCTTGTCCGCCGCCTTGGCCGCCCGGATGACTTCCAGACCGTCAACGCCGGGCAGGTTGATGTCGGTGAGCACGAGGTCGAACTTCCCGCTCGTCACCTTGAGGATCGCGTCGTCGCCGTTGTCGCACGACTCGACGGAGTATCCCTGCTGGGTCAGAAGATCCTGGAAGATCTGGACGACTTGGACTTCGTCGTCCACCACCAGGACTCGCGCCCGCGGGGCCTTCGTCGTGCTTGCCGGCGACTCGGTTGTCTGGGTCTTCTGTTCCATGTGCGTTCTTGGGTCCCCTATTCGACGGCCAGGATGGGCGCCTCGACGACGACGGCCTCTTTCACTTCGACCGGGTACGTCGCGACTCCCACGTTCACCGTCACCTTCTTGCGGCGCGGAAACGCGTGCTGCTCCACGACGCCCTGGAACCGCGCCGCCGCCACCTTCGCCCGCTCGGCGTCGGTGTGCGGAAGCAGAATGCGGAACTCATCGCCTTCGTAGCGGGCGACGCAATCGGTGCCCCGGGCCGCGCGCTTGAGGAGCCGGCCCATGTCCGAGAGGACCTGATCGCCCATCCCGTTGGCGTTCCGGCCCCGGCGCTCGGCCGTGCCGTCCATGTCGAGCACCACCACCGACACCTTGTGTCCGTAGCGCTTCGCCTTGCCCACCTCGGCTTCGAGATTCCGGTCGAAGTGGCGCTTGTTGTAGAGCGTCGTGACGTCGTCGGTCGTGGCCAGCCGCTCCCGCTCGCGGCGGAGAAGCGTCCGGATCGCGACGGAGGAGATGGGCATCGCCATCAGCGCGAGCCGCCCCGCGGTCTCCTCGTCAAACGCGCCGGGGCGCGAGTGGCTCATGTTGAGCACGCCGACCACCTCGGACTGGACCAGGATCGGAACCGAGAGAAAGGACCGGAGACAGACCGCGTCGGGCCCACCCTCGCGATGAAGATCGTTCAGGACCACCGGCTTCATCTGCTGCGCCACCCAGGACGAGAAGCCCCGGCCCCGGTCAAACCGGACGTGGCCGATGAGATCGACCCGGCCGCCCACGGACACCGCCTCTTCGAGCACCTGCGACTCGCGATTCACGAGGAACAGGGTCGCGTTCTCGAACGGGATCGCGGTCCGGATCTGGAGGAGCGATTCCCGGAACGCCTCGATCGGATCGTTTTGACTCTGGGTGATCCGCGCCAGCTCCGAAAGCACGTCCGAATCCGAGACCGGCCGGACCGCCGACGCTTTCGCCTTGGAGAGAATGGCCATCACCTTGCGGTTGATCGAGACCGCGCTCGCGAAGACGTCCGAAGAACGCTTCTTCGCCGCGGACAACGAAAGATCTTTCGTAAAGTGATCGCACTCGCTCTTCTTGAGAATGCGGCGCTCCCCCAGCACCTCCAACAGCTTCTGCTCCGACCGAATGAACCGCTCGGTCGCTTCCACCAGCCGCTTCGAGCCCGCTCCGTTGCGCTGTTTCATGGCCTTCCTCCTTGGCCTCCCTCGATTACGGCCGGATGCCGTTCCCCGGACGATCGACGACTCCCGGAACCACTGCCGTTTCGACCGTGGCGACCGGCTTCCCTCCGTTGTTCCCCGGCCCCACGGGCGCGAGCACAAGCGGCGGTCCCATCTCCTTCACGAACACCGAAAACGTGTCCCCCACCTTCCAGTCCGGCGCGCCGTGCGCCATCAGCGTGTAGCCGTGGTAGCGCAGGATCGCGCGCCCCCGCCCGAGCGTCTTGGCGACCGTCACCGGGCTCACCTCTCCATCCTGGAGCGATGCGTACAGGGAAGCGCCCAGCCCGGGCTCGAAACGAACCCGGATCTCGATCGCGCGGTCGTGCGCGGACTTGGTTGCGGCAACGCCCATGAACTCAGTCCTCCTGTGAGCCGCGGAATTCGGCGAAGAGCTCCCGCTCTCGCTCGGTCTCGCGGATCACGTCTTCGACGAGTTGACCCAGGATCTTCTCCCGGCTCCGCTCGTCGACCTCCACCAGTTCCCACGCCGAAGCGGCGATCGGGCGCGTTTCGACGCCCTTGGGCCACGACAGGCCCGCGCGCTCCGTGAGGGAATTGGCGACGTGGACCAGGGTCGCGAGCTCTCGATTCCTTGTCGCGGCCTCCGGCCGGTGATGGCAAGCGATGGCCTCCACGAGATCAGCGGGCAGCCCCCAGCGCTCTGCAAGCCATGCGCCGACTTCCGCATGGCTCGAGCCGAAAAGGCCCCGCTCCGCGTCCTCCATCGCCTCGCCCTGTTCCTTCACCATCGCGATCACCGCCTGAAAGCGCTCGGGATCGGTCTGGCGAAGGACAACCTTCCCAATGTCGTGAAGCAGCCCCGCCGCGTAGGCCTCGCTGCTGAGCCGGTAGCCGCACCGTTCGGCGAGGCATCGCGCGGCCACGCCGCACGCCAGCGAGTGGTTCCAAAGCCCTTCCATGACCTCGTTCCCGCCGGCATCTCCCTCGCCCAGGGTCTGGAAGACCGAGGCGCTCAAGACGAGATCTCGGAGCGTGTTCGAGCCCAGCACGACGACCGCGAGGGCCACGCTCCCCACCTTGCGGGGGAAGCCGTAGAACTCGGAGTTGGCGAGCCGGAGCGTTCGCGCGGTGAGCGCGGGGTCGAGCGAGAGAATCCGGGCCACCTCTTCGGCGCTCGTGTCCGGCTGGGCCACCGCTTCGATCACGCGGTGGGCGACGAGCGGGAGGGTCGGCAGGGCGACCATTCCCTCGGTCACGGCCTTCAGAGCGGTGGCGTCGGCGGTCTTGGTCATCGAATTAGAGGACGCGTCCCAGGCGGGACTTGAGGGTCTTCACGGCGCGGGTGTGTATCTGAGAGACGCGCGACTCGGAGATGTGGAGCGCTTCCCCGATCTCCTTCAGCGTCATTTCCTCGTAGTAGTAGAGGGCCACCACCAGACGTTGCTGCTCGGGGAGCCCGTCTATGGTTTCCAGGAGAACCTCGCGGGCCTCGTCGGTCTCGATCTGGTCGAGGGCGTCGCGGTGCGAGGGGTCGTCCACGATGTCTTCGAGCTGTATGAAATCCTGCTCTTCGTCGCTGGAGACCGACTTCGAGAGCGAGAGGAGCGCGGTTCCGTGCACTTCGTCGAGAAGCCGCGATAGCTCGACCGGGCTCAGGTTGAGGGCCTCGGCCACCTCGTTCTCGGTCGCCGCGCGGCCAAGCCGCTGACCCAGGTCTCTCGCGACCTCTTCCACGTTCCTCGCCTTCCGGCGGATCGAGCGCGAGGCCCAATCCAAGGAGCGCAGCTCATCCAGAATCGCGCCGCGGATGCGCCAGATCGCGTAGGTCTCAAACTTGGTTCCCTTCGACGCGTCGTACTTCTCCAGGGCGTCGAAGAGACCGATGATCGCCGCCGATACCAGGTCGTCACGCTCGACCGACTTGGGTAGGTGGAGCGCCAGGCGGTCGACCACGTACTTGACCAGAGGCGCGTACTTGCTGAGCGCCACTTCCTTTTGGCGTTCCTTCCGGCTCCGCGAGCGCGGAGCCCGATTGGCGAGCGAATGAAGCACGGACGTTGAGGCCATGGTGGGTTCCCTCGGGCGTTACCGGCCGGCCCGGACCTGCCGGTCGCCGGGGGTGACGCGCCGCTCCTCGTAATAGCGGCGCAAGGCGGTTCTCATCAAAACCAGGCCGAATCCTCCGCCCACAAGAACGACGATCACGAGTGCGAGCGTGGCGCGAAGGAGAATCACCGGCCAGGAGATCCCGGTCACAACGCCGATCGCCGTGGACAGAAACGCGGCGAGCAGCGACGCGATGGCGGTCATGCGGATGATCAGGCGGCGCATCTTCACCTAGACCTCCTCCGTCACTTCGTCACGGGTGACGAGGGCGAACGGTCCCGGCGTGATGTTGTCGCCGCTCTTGTCCGAATGGCCGAGCACCCGGCGCGCGAGTTGATAGATGCAGCTCGCGGCCGGCGAGTAGGGATAGGTCGAGAGGAAAGGCTCCTGGCGGAGGACCGACTTGGGAACCGATTCGTCCGCGAGCACGTAGCCCCAGTAATCGATATCGAGATTCAAGAACCGCTTGGCCACGCCCTTCACGCGGCGCGCCACGGCCAGCGCGGAATCCTCGGAGTCGGCCTGGTTCACGAGCAGCGCAGGCGTCGCCTTGAGCGGGCGCTTCACCAGCACCTTGATCATCGCGTAGGCGTCGGAGAACGACGTCGGCTCGGGGGTGGTGACGACCAGGATGCGGTCGGCGCCCTGCACCAGAGACGTCGCGTGCTGGCCGATGCCGGACGGAGCGTCGATCAGAATGATGTCCGTCTCCTGGTCGAGCTCCGAGAGCGACCGGAGGAGAACCTCGGTGCGGTACTCGTCCAGGTTCGCCAGCTCTTCCACGCCGCTCGACGCGGGCACGACGCGGATGCCGTCCGGCCCCTCGAGGACGATGTCGCGGATGCTGCGATTGCCGAGGATCACGTCCTGGAGGTCGAACTGCGGCGCGACGCCCAGGAGGAGATCCACGTTGGCCAGGCCGAGGTCGCCGTCCAGCACGAGCACCCGGATGCCCTGGCGCGAGAGCGCGATCGCGAGATTGGTGACGATGTTCGTTTTGCCCACGCCGCCCTTACCGCTGGTCACCGCGATGACGCGGCGGCGGGGGCGCGACTTGGGAGGGGCGATGGCCGCGCGTCCGGCGCGCCGCGCCCGTGGCTTCCCGGACTTGCCCTTGGCGCTCGGAGCAGCGCCCGGCTTGGCCTTGCTTTCGATCGTCCCGGTGATGTCGCCCATGCTCTCGTTCCCCAGTGCTGGTGATCCGTCGATACGAACCGCTTGGTGTACGCGGCGGAAACAGCAAGGCGTATGCCGCGACTCAATTCGCTTGTCTGTCATCACTTGGAGCGTCGACCCTGTTTCCCGCGCGGCCAATTCCCCGTACCCGGCCGCCGCGGCGCCCAACTTCTGTTCGGTCGCTCGGCGCGCGTGCGCCCGCGGCCCGTCCCCGCTACGAATGCTTCCAGCCTTTCCGGTACCGCGTGGCGTGCATCGCGCGCGACAGCTCCGCGTCGAACGGCGCGAACAGATCGTCCGTGGGGACCGACGGGCCGGAACCCATGTCGGCGAGCACGGTCCAATCGGAACGCGTCGATCCGAGCAGGATCCGCCGGCCTTCCACCTCCACGACGATCAGCTGCCGGCCGTGGCCCATCCGGGTCCGCGTGAGCACGCGAATCTCGGGCGGCGGCGGACCGTTGGTGACGTCCTCCATCTCTTCGCGACGCGACCAGGCGCGGAGGATTCCGTAGAGCGTCGCGGAGGCCACCGCGATTCCCACGCCGTAGACAAAGATCGAATTCATGACTGGCTCCTCCCTGCGCGATTCGGCGGGTTCTCCAAGGACAGGACGCGCACGGCCATCCTGCCGCCGACTTCCACCAGTTCTCCCCGCGCCACGGTCACCGCGTTGGCGACGATCTCGACCGGCTCGCCCTGCTTGCGGTTGAGCCGGATCATCGAGCCCGGCTCGAGACCTTCGACCTCCTCGGGCGTCAAGTCCGCGTGGCCGGCGTCGATGACGATGTGAAACCGCTCGCGCGGCGCCGGGACGTACGGCTCGCCGCCGAGGAGCGCCTGGATCTCTGCTGGTGTGAGTAAGCGCGACACGTTTGGCCCTTCCCCTAGCGAGACGAGTTGCGGACTCGCGCGGCGCCGACGATCGCGCGTACAAAGGCGATGTAGCGACGGTTGCGAATCTCTTCCACGGCTTGCACGCGCACGTCCTCTGCGCGGCGGGGGCGGCTTCCCTTCCGGTTACGCGTTCTGGCGCGAGTCATCGAGGTGTCCCTCCCTGTGTCCCCGTTTGGGCTACCGCGTCGCGTCCCCCTGGACGCGCCCGGCCGCCCATCTGGGGCAGGAGGAGGGCAATGCTCGTGCCCGATTTGAGCCATGCGGGAAGGATCGGGTGAAGCTGTTGTCTTGCAGTGGGTTAAACGGTTGTTCCGGTGGGGATTCTTCGACCAATGAATCGGCAAACGCGGTGAAAACTTGAGCGAATTGCGAGGCTCCGTGCAGAAAGAAGCCGGGGGGTTTGGGCGGGTGTTTCGGGGGTTGGTGTGGCTCGGGGAACGGGGCCTCGGCGGCGCCGAGCGCGAGGCGGCGGGGTTCGGCGGGCGCGGGGCGGCGCCTAGAGAATCAGCATCGCATCCCCGTACGAGTAGAAACGATAGCCCTCGCGGACCGCGGTCTTGTACGCGGCGAGCGCGTGCTCGTGACCCGCGAACGCGGCGACCAGCATGAGGAGGCTGGAGCGCGGGAGATGGAAGTTGGTGATCAGACCTTGGACGACTTGGAAATTGAAGGGCGGAAGGACGAAGAGGTTGGTCTCGCGCCAAGCGCCGTCGTCGGGCCGGCCCGCCAGGGCCCAGGCTTCGAGCGTTCGGACGGCGGTGGTTCCGACCGCGATCACGCGGCCGCGAGTTGCTCGATGCCCGGGGCGGAGACGGGCCCTTGCGCCATGGCGAGAAGCGCCGCGGCGGTTTCGGGCGGCACGCGGTAGGGCTCGGGATCGAGGATGTGGTCGGCCGGATTCTCGGTCGCGACCGGGCGAAACGTGCCCGCGCCAACGTGGAGCGTGACCGTCTCGATGGCGGCGCCCTTGGCCCGGATCGCGTCGACCACCTCATCGGTGAAGTGGAGGCCCGCGGTGGGCGCCGCGACCGACGCCCCCTCCCGCGCGAAGATCGTCTGGTAGCGTTCGCGGTCGGCGGGCTCGTCGGCGCGATCGATGTAGGGCGGTAGCGGCACGTGGCCCACGTGCGAGAGCCAGACTTCGAAGGGAAACGCCGCGTCTTGCGCGGGGCGGAAGGCGACGTGCCGCAGCCCGCGCTCCCCGGTGGAGAGAATCGTCGCCTCATAGGAGGGGTCGACGAAGCGGACCGTGGCGCCCGGCTGGAGCGATCGCGCCGGCCGCGCGAGCGCGGACCAGATCCGCTCCGGCGCAACCGCCGGCTCCTCGCGGAGGAGAAGCAGCTCGACCTCGCGGTCGGGGGCGGCTTGGCCGCGCGCCGTGCCTCGAGCCCGGTCGCCTCGGCACTACCCGCGGGCCGGTGGAGCCGGCCAAACAGCCGCGCGGGAATCACCCTCGTGTCGTTGACGATGAGGAGATCGCCGGCGCGGATGAATTCGGGGAGATCGCGGAAGGTCTTGTGCGCGATCGCGCCCGTCGCGCGATCCAGCACCATGAGCCGCGACGCGTCGCGCGTCGCCGCCGGATGCTGCGCGATCCGCTCCTTGGGAAGCTCGTAGTCGAAGTCGGAGGTGTTCAAGGTGGTCGCCCTAGGCCAATCGACCACGAAGGGCCAGCTGACTTCTCAGAGCGGCTTTCCCGCGCGGCGGGGCCGGCGGCGAAGTGCGGCCGCTCGCGTTCGAAGTGCAACCTCCGGCTCGAGGAGGCGGCCAAGGTACCGCTCCAGCTCCCGGCGGGCGAAGGTCCGTGGACTAAGTCTATAGGGTCGAGTTCGACCGACCGAACGGCCTGCGACCAGCCCGTCACGTTCCAACGATCGAAGCGCCTTCTGAATTGTCGAGAGATTTGCATCGAGGAGCCGGGCCAGCTCGCGCGCATAGCTCTCAGTGAGCAGCTGCAACGCCAGCAGCACGCCTGTGCGCGCGGAACTGCCGAATGGACTCGAATTGCCATTGACCATCATTAGCGGTCATATGACCACTTTTGTCGGTCATTGTCAATCCCTCCGACTCATGCCTATAAGCTATTATATTACAATAGTTTACTGGTCCAATGGCGGCGCATAAGTACTTAGGTAGCTAATTTAGCTAATTTATTATCTTTTGATAAATTCACTAATTACCGTATAATTCGACCCATGGATCCTATAGCGAACCCATTTGCCCCTGGTGCGGGAACTCCACCGCCGGAGCTTGCCGGCCGAGACGAACTAAGGGAGACCGTCCGCGTCGCCCTACAGCGTGTGCGCAACGGTCGCCCGACAAAGAGCGTCCTAATGGTGGGTCTCAGGGGGGTAGGCAAGACCGTACTGCTGGACCGGATGAGGGAGGAAGCGGAGGCTGCCGACATCGAAACCTTGCGTGTCGAGGCACCGGAAGACCGCTCCCTACCCGCGATCCTCGCTCCGCAGCTTCGCCAGTCCTTGCTCAAACTCTCACGAAACGAGCAGGCAAAGGAACTCGCTCAACGTGCCCTGCGCGCTCTTGCGGGATTTGCTAAGTCCTTGAAGGTCAAGTACGAGGACATAGAGGTGGGATTTGATTTTGATCCCGAGCCTGGCCTCGCAGACAACGGTGACCTGGAGCATGATTTGCAGGCACTCCTGGAGACAGCTGGACAGGCTGCGCAAAGGGCTGGAACGGCCCTGGCCATGTTCGTCGACGAGCTGCAGTATGTGGGGGAAGAGGAGCTCGCGGCCCTCATCACCGCACTGCATCGCACGGCCCAGCGGAGGCTTCCCGTTGTACTAGTTGGGGCCGGGCTGCCCCAGCTAAGGGGCCGAACGGGACGGGCGAAATCCTACGCTGAAAGACTCTTCGACTTTCCTGAGGTCGGGCCACTCTCTCCCCAAGCGGCGATGCTCGCCATAACTAAGCCCGCCAAGGAACAGGGTGTCGATATCACCCCTGCGGCATTGGCTCGCATTGTGAAAGAGACGCGCGGCTATCCCTACTTCGTGCAGGAATGGGGCAAGCATTCGTGGGACACAGCTAGCGCCTCGCCAATCACGGAGCAGGATGTTGAAAGCGCGTCGACAACGGCCATTGCCGCGCTTGACGAGAGCTTCTTTCGCGTGAGGTTTGACCGGCTTACTCCCGCGGAGAAGAGATACCTCCGAGCGATGGCCGAACTTGGCCCAGGCCCACACCGGTCAGGAGACATTGCCGACGAGCTTGGCCGAGGAGTCACATCCCTTGGTCCGACGAGGAATCAGTTGATTGCGAAGGGCATGATCTGGAGCCCGCACCATGGCGACACCGCATTCACAGTGCCGCTATTCGACGAGTTCATGCACCGAATCATGCCGGGCGACGACTGGCGGTCTTAGAAAGACTGACGCCCGCCTCCCCCTGAAGCATTGAATCGAGTCTCAGAACAGCGAGCTTTGCGGAGTATCCGGAGACTCTTCGGGCCCTTCGGGGCGCGCGGAGGCCGGATCGCCCGTGGCACGGCGGTCGGGCGGGGTGAGGCCGAGGTGGGTGAAGGCGAGGTCGGTCGCCTCGCGGCCGCGCGCGGTGCGCTTCAGGAATCCTTCCTGAATCAAGTACGGCTCGTAGACGTCCTCGAGCGTTCCGGGCTCTTCGCCGACCACGACCGCGATGGTGGTAAGCCCGACGGGGCCGCCGCCGTATTTCACGACGATAGCCTCGAGCATCCGGCGGTCCATGTCGTCGAGGCCGCGGGCATCCACTTCAAGAAGCTTGAGCGCGGCACGCGCTACCTCCTGCGTGATCTTCCCCTCGGCGCGGGTTTCCGCGTAATCGCGAACACGCCGCAATAGCCGATTCCCCACGCGGGGCGTCCCGCGGGAGCGCGCAGCCAGTTCCTTGGCGCCGGCGGCGTCGATCGGAACTCCCAGGATCTTCGCGGAGCGGCGGATGATCCTCGTCAGCTCCTCCGTCCCGTAATAGTCGAGGCGCGCGCTCATTCCAAACCGTCCGCGGAGCGGCGCGCTCAAGAGCCCCGTGCGGGTAGTGGCGCCGATCAGCGTGAATTTCTTGAGATCGATGCGCACGCTGCGGGCGCTGGGGCCTCGGTCGATCATGATGTCGAGGCAGAAGTCCTCGATTGCGGGATAGAGATACTCCTCCACGACCGGGTTCATCCGGTGGATCTCGTCGATGAAGAGAACGGACCGAAATTCGAGATTGGTCAGCAGCCCCGCGAGATCGGCCGCGCGCTCCAAGACGGGCCCCGAGGTCTGCACGATGGGCACGTCCATCTCCGCCGCGAGAATCGAGGCGAGGGTGGTCTTGCCGAGTCCCGGAGGGCCGTGGAACAGCAAATGATCGAGGGCTTCGCCGCGCTGCCTCGCGGCCTCGACGGCGATCCGAAGCTGCTCGCGGAGCGATTCCTGGCCGACGAATTCTTCGAGCCGCTGCGGGCGAAGCGTGCGGTCGAGGTCTCCCTCGCCGCCGAGCCGCCCTGGATCGGTGATCCGGTCGTGCTCGGGATGCGGAACGGGAGCAGGAGGAGATGCCGGCTTGGGCGCTCGCGGCATCGGCTACCTCGTCCCCTGGCTCAGAGCCTTCCGAACCAGCGTCTCGACGCTCGCGTCCGATCCCAAGTCTTGAAGCGCCTCCTGGACGGCGGCGATCGCGGCGTTTCGGGTGAATCCGAGCGACACAAGCGCCGCCGCGGCGTCCCCGCTCATCCCGGACTGAAGCGCGCCCGGAACGCCGGTGCCCGGCGTCGGCAAGGTGGCGCTTCCCGGCGCGAACTTCTCGCGCAGCTCGACCACCAGCCGCTGCGCCAGCTTCTTCCCCACGCCGGGCAGAGTGACGAGGAAGTCGGCGTCGCCGGCCTCGATCGCCTCACGCACGCGCGACGCCGTGGCGCCGCTCAGGATCCCGACCGCGAGCCGCGGTCCGATTCCCGAAACCGAGATCAGGTTCTCGAACAGATTCCGCTCCACGTGGTCGGCAAATCCATAGAGAACGAGGGCGTCCTCCCGAACGTGGAGATAGGTGAGGAGCGTGATCTCCTTCTGAGCCGCGGGAAGCGTTTCAAAGCAGGAGACCGAAATCAGGATGCGGAAGTTGAATCCGCCGGTCCGCACGACGGCGGACGTGGGCGACTTGGCGGCGAGAATTCCGGTGACGGAGTCGATCATCGGGCCGCGATCCTCTTCCAGGCAGCGGCGACGCTGCGCCGGCCCGCGGACTTCGGCGCCGTCACCTCGCGCTGCGCGCGGAACGGCGCGCGGTGGGCATGACAGAGGGCGACCGCGAGCGCGTCGGCCTCGTCCTCGCGCATCGCGCCCACCACGGGCAGGAGCCGCCGCACCATGAACTCGACTTGCTGCTTGGCCGCGGCGCCCTGCCGCGAGACCGCCATCTTCACCTCGGTGGCGGTGTACTCGTGAATCGTGGCCCCGCGCTGCCGGGCCGCGAGCAGGATCACCCCGCGCACGTGCCCGATCTGGAGCGCGGCCTGCGGACTCTTGCGGACGAAGGCGCGCTCCACGGCCACGTCGTCCGGGTGGACCTGGTCCAGGAGCGCGAGAAGGCCGTCGTAGACGGCGGCGAGTCGGTCGGCGAAGGGAAGCGTGGCCTTTGGGGCGAATACGCCGGAGCGTTCGTAGAGGACCCGGCTTCCGTCGAGGCGCACGAGGCCAAAGCCCGTGAAGCGGCTTCCGGGGTCGATGCCGAGAATGAGCGTTCCGCCCGTCCCCACCGTCCCGCGCACCGCCACGCCGGGCGCCGGAACCACCGCGCTACGGCTGGATCTTGGCGAGGACTTCGGCCGTGATGTCGAGATTCGAGGAGACCCGCTGGACGTCGTCATGATCCTCGAGCACCTCCATGAGCTTCAAGGCCTGTTCGGCATCCTTCACGCTGAGCGCGATGAAGTTCTTGGGTACCTTGGCCAGCTCCGCGGATACTACCGGAATCCCCTTCCCCGCGAGCGCGCCTTTCACGGCCTCGAGCTGCTGCGGCGCGGTGGTGACCTCGAAGGTCTCGGGATCCTCGGTGTCGACGTCTTCCGCGCCCGCGTCGAGCACCAGGCCCAGGAGTGTGTCCTCGTCCGCGGCGCTCTTGGCCACCGCAATGACGCCCTTGGATTGGAACATGTACGAAACGGCGCCGGCGTCGGCCATCCGGCCGCCGTTCTTGGTCAGGATGTGCCGGATTTCCCCGGTGGTCCGGTTCCGGTTGTCGGTAAGCGAATCCATGAGGATTGCGATCCCGCCCGGGCCATAGCCTTCGTAGGTGACTTCCTCGTAGGTCGTCCCCTCCAGCTCTCCGCTTCCCTTCTTGATCGCGCGCTCGATGTTGTCGGCGGGCATGTTGACGCCCTTGGCGCCGAGGATCGCCGTGCGAAGCCGCGGATTTCCGGCGGGATCGCCCCCGCCGTTCCGAGCGGCGACCGTGATTTCCTTGATCCACTTGGTGAAGACTTTTCCGCGCTTGGCGTCGAGGGCGCCCTTCTTACGCTTGATGGTCGCCCATTTTGAATGACCGGACATCGAAACTCCTCTCGGCCCGCCCCGAGGGCGGCGCCGCGAATCGGACTAGCGAAGCAGCACGAGCTTCTTGGAGTAAACGGCCCCCTGAACGTCGAGCTTATAGTAGTAGATGCCGGAGCTTTGGCGGCGGCCATTCTCGTCGAGGCCGTCCCAGCGCAGGGACCATGTCGTCGGCACCGTTTGTACGGCCAAGTTCGTGTTGACCAAGGTCCGGACCAGCCTCCCCGAGGCGCTGAAGATGCGCAGGCTCGCGGGCACGGAGCCGAGCGGGCCCACAAGGGTGAAATCGATCTGTGTTCCCGAGTGGACCGGATTGGGATAGTTCTGCGTCAGCGACACCCGCGGCGGGGAGGCGGGCGGCATGTTCGCATCGGTCGTCCCGCTCGTGGTGAACCGGAAGCGGTCCCTGCTCTCCCGAACGTTCCCCTGGGGATCGGTCGCCGTGACGATCCACTCGTAGATCTTATTCGGCCCCAGATAGCCGGAAAAGATCGAGGGAGGTGTCCGTGGTCGTCGATGAGAAGACCGACGAGTCGGGGACCGTGCTCCGGAGAAGAACGCTGTACGTCAACGCGCTTCCCTGCGGATCGATCGCCTTCCTCCACTTGAACGTGAGGTTGGGCGGCTTGCTGACCGTCGAGTTGTTGGACGGAACGAGCAGTCCGAACGGCTTTGGAGCGACGATGCCGCCCAGCGGCGACGCATAAATGGCCTTCATCACGTCGATCCGGCCGCGGCCGTAGTTGTTGTCCGGCGCGCCCGCCTTGTCGGCGGTGAGCATCAAAGCCTGGCGCACCTGCTGCGCGTTCCACTCCGGATGGGCTTCCCGCACGAGCGCGGCCGAGCCCGCGATCAGGGGCGTCGAGAGCGAGGTGCCGCTCGCGGAGCCGACAACCGAGGGACTGCCCGCCACGGCCCAGGGAGTCGCAACCCCCTGCGCCACCACCTCCGGCTTGATGCGGCCATCCGCGGTGGGACCGCGCGACGAAAATCCCGCGATGGTGTTCCCCGAGTCGACCGCGCCGCACGAGATGATGCTGTCCGCGTCCGCGGGCGCCCAGATCGATCCGACGCCGGGCCCTTCGTTCCCCATCGCGTTCACGATCACGATGCCACGCCTCGCGGCCATGATCGCGCCCAGGGTGACCACGGTGGTGTATCCGTTGAGGTCCGAGTAGGTGTAGTCGTCCACCGTTCCGTCAAAGTCGAGGTACGCGAGCGACGAGGAAACCACGTCCACGCCGATCGAGTCGGCCCATTCCGCGGCGGCGACCCAGTTGTCTTCCTCGACGGGAGTCTCGGATCGGATGTCTTCGGTCTTGGCGAGAAGGAAGCGCGCGTTGTAGGCCGGGCCGACCATGTTGTTCGGGTAGTACCCGCCGCACACCGACCAGGTGCCCGTGCCGTGATCCCAGGCGCCGGTGACGTCACCCGCCTGGTTCGCGGTCTCGCCGTCATGGAAGACAAAGTCGTACTCCGCGATGCGCAGAAGCGGCGACGTGGCGTTGTGGGTCTTGTCGAATCCGGCGTCGAACATCCCGACCGTCACCGTGGCGGCGCTCCAGCCGGAATCGAACGCGGCGATCACGTTGAGCGCGGTCAGCGGCGTGAACGATGCGCCGTAGTTGACCGGCTTGACCAGCGTGGGCGCGGAGCCTTCCCACCCTGGGACGCGCGGAGACTCGGATCCGGGCCGCGGGCTCGGAGGCCCGCCCATTCCCGGCCAGGGCGCGAGAGGCTCGGCGGGGAGCGTTTCGAGGCGCCGGGAGCGCAGCGCCGGCGTGACAATCCGCACGAACGGCAGGGCCGCGATGGCGCGCGCCTGCGCCTCGTCGGCGATCACCGACATTCCGTTCAGCCACCGCGACACGTGGCGTGTCTCGGCGCCCGTGCCCTCGACCGCCGCGACGTAGTCGGACGCGACGGGAAGATCGTAGTAGTCGGGAACAAACCGCCCGCCCGTTTCCTTCGCGCGGCGCGCGCGGGCCCTATCGGTGAAGCGCCTCCCCGCATCGCTCAGGGCGCGCGCGAACGAGGCGGCGTCCCGCTCCTTCTTGTCGATGAAGAAGACCCAAAGCACCGACCGGCCGTCAGCGCTCAGCCGCGCGAGCGAGCGAGCGGAAAGCGCCTGCGGCGCCCTGGCGGCGGGCGGGGCGTAGCGGGAGTGAGGCTCGACGCGGGGGGACGCGACGGCGGCGCGAGCCACAACAAGGGCGGCGCCAAGCGTGAGCAGCAGTGAAGCGCAGGTCGCGATGCGTCGCATGTCGTAGGTCCCTTCTGGCACTGCCTAGGCCGAGGCCATTGCCTCTTTGTCCGCCTTGGCCTGGGCGATGATCTTGTCGGCGAGCTCTCGGGGGACCTCTTCGTAGTGTGAGGGCTTCACGCGGTGCGTTGCGCGTCCCTGCGTGAGGGAGCGCAGATGGGTGGAATACTTGTACAGCTCGGCTTGCGGCACCTGGGCCCGGATCACGTCGTAGCGGGCCGCCGCATCCATGCCCAGGATCTTCCCGCGCTTGGAGGAGAGGTCGCCCGTCACCGCGCCCACGAAGTCCTTGGGAACGCGAACCTCGATCTCGACGATCGGCTCGAGAAGAACGGGGCTCGCCTCCTTGGCGCCTTCCTTGAACGCCATCGCGCCCGCGATCTTGAACGCCATTTCGGACGAGTCGACCGAGTGGTACGAGCCGTCGTAGAGCGCCGCGCGCACGTCGACGACCTGGTAGCCGGCCAGGACCCCTTCGTGCATCGCCTCGATGATCCCCTTCTCCACGGCCGGAATGTAATTCCTGGGGACCGAGCCGCCGACCACCTCGTCGACGAATTCAAATCCCTGGCCGTGCTTCAGCGGCTCCAGGCGAACGTGCACGTCGCCGAACTGGCCGCGGCCGCCGGTCTGCTTCTTGTGGCGCCCCTGCTTGCTCACGGAGCGGCGGATTGTTTCGCGATACGGAATGCGCGGCTTCAACGTCTCCACGTGGACGCCGAACCGGCGATTCAGCCGCTCGAGCACGACATCCACCTGTAAATCGCCCAGGCAGGAAAGGATGGTCTGGTGAAGCTCACCGTCCACCCGGACGTGGAGCGTCGGGTCTTCCTCGCGGAGCTTGTGGAACCCGGTGCCCATCTTCTCGTCTTCGCCCTTCGACTTCGGCGCGATCGCGATCTCGTGCGATGCGTCGGGGAACGAGATCCCCGGGAGGAGGATCTGATGATGCTTGTCGCAGAGCGTCTGGCCGGTGTGGGTTTCGCGGAGCTTGACCGCGGCGCCGATGTCGCCGGCGGGAATGTGGCCCGCGTCGCTCCGGTCCTTCCCGCGAATCGTGAAGAGCTGGCCTGTCTTCTCCGCCCGCTGGGCGCTGGCATTCCAGACTTCCTTCCCCGGCGCGAGCGTGCCTGCGAACACGCGCACGAAGGAGAGATCGCCCGCGTGGGACTCGCTGCTCGTCTTGAAGACCAAGGCCGCCAGAGGGCCCGCGGGGTCGGGCTGGAACTCCACCTTCTCCTGCGTGCCGGGCTTGGTCCCGACAACCGCGCCCATATCGGCCGGCGAAGGCATCACGTCGATCATGGCGTCGAGGAGGAAGTCGATCCCCAGCATGGGGACCGCCGCGACCGGCACCGCCGGGATGAACGAGCGATGGAGAACTCCCTCGCGGAGTCCCTTGTGGATTTCGTCGACGTTCAATTCCTCGCCGCCCAGGAACTTTTCGAGCAGCGCGTCGTCCGCTTCGGCCGCCGCGTCGACAAGCGCCGCGCGGGCCTTCTTCACGTCCGCCTCGATGTCCGCGGGAATCGTGGTTTCCTTGGCCGATCCGTCCTTCTCGAACGCGAACGCCTTCATCGAAGCGAGATCCACGAGGCCCTTGAACTTGTCGCCGCCGCCGAACGGCCAGGCGATCGCGACGAACCGCGTGCCCATGCGCTCGCTGGCGCTCTCGATGGTCTTGGCGAACGCTGCGTGCTCCTTCTCCATCTGGGTGACCGCGCACAGCACCGCGCAACCCCGCTCGTGCACGCGCTCCCAGATCATCTCGGTGCCGGCCTCCACGCCGGCCGCCCCTTTCAAGCAGAAGATGGCGGCGTCGGCCACACGGAGTCCGGCCACGCAATCACCGATGAAATCCGCGTAGCCCGGCGTGTCGATCAAGTTGATCTTGTGGCCGCGCCATTCAACCGGGGCGAGGCTCAAGCTGATCGAGATCTTGCGATGCACTTCCTCCGGCGAAAAATCGAGCGCCGTGGTTCCGTCTTCGATCTTTCCGTGGCGGGCGGACGCTTTGGTTCGAAACAGGATGGATTCCGCGAGCGAGGTCTTGCCGGTTCCGTGGTGCGAAGCGAGGGCGAGATTACGAATTTGATTGGGCTGGAAGTCCTTCAACGGCGCCTCCAGATCGCGGGGTGTAACTCAATTCATTTCATGGGAATACAGGCCTACAAGGATGGTACCACAGGGCGCGGCGAAGCGTCAAGAAATCGGGCTCCGGTCCGGGCACTGAAACCTACTGGAGGCGGTCCAGCTGGCGCTGCACCTCGGCGACCCGCGCCGGATCGGGGTGAAGCGAGAGGTAGAGCTTCAAGTACCCGGCGGCCCGGTCCTTCTGGTCGTGGGCTTCAGCCACTTTGGCGGCCTGCAGAAGTCCTTGGGAAGTAAGCGGATGCCCAGGGTCGCCGGCGGCCATGGCGTCGATCGTCGAGAGCCCCGCGTTCCACTGGCCCTGCTGGAATTGGACCTGGGCTAGACACCATCGATAGCCGCCCCGAAACGGCGACTTGGACCGGCTGACGATCAGGCCCTGATAGGTTCCGGCGGCCTTGCGGAGCGAGGCCCGCACGGCGTCCGACTCCCCCGCCGCCTCGTAGTGCCGCACGACCGCCATCGGCGCATCCAGGGCTGCTTGCGACTCCGGATACCGGATCGGGATCATCTCGAGCAGATTCTTCGAGTGCACCCAGTCGCCCATCTGGTCTTCAAGGAGAGCGCGGCGATACGCGGCGTCCGGTGCGACGTCGCCGTTGTCCCCGAAACGCTCCGAGATGATCCGGTAGCGCTCCAGCGCCTCCCTCTTCCGGCCGTGATCCTCCAGCATCAAGCCCGCGTCGTGCGCGGCGCGCGCGGCGAACGGAGACTGGGGGTACTGCATGACCACCTCGTCCAACGGCGCCACGGCGGCGCTGGGATCGCTCCCTTCGAGCTTCTTGGCCTTGATCGTCGCCTCGAAGTAGTGAATCTCGGCCTCGTGCTGGCCGAGCGAGGGCGTGGATTGAGCGAGCGCCTGGAGCCGCTTGAGATCGGAGAGCGCGGCGTCCCAGTCGCGTTCCTCCAACTCCAGCCGGACCAGGCGGGCCCGGATTCCGGCTTCGCTTTCGGGCATCCATTCCCGCTGGAGTTGCGCGCGGTAGTACGCCTCCGCCTCCTGTATCGCGCGCGCGGCGCGGTCGCCATCTCCCATCTCGTCCAGGATTGCGACAATCGCCTCCGGAAGCGCGAGCACCGGGTCCTCGCCGATCCCGTCCTTTGGAATCACCGGCTGATATTGGTCGAGGATCTGTTGCATGGCGGCCACGGCCTCTTCATCGCGACGCGAATCGCGGAGCGCTTCAACCTTGAAGAAGTCTGTCGTCTTTCGGAGAAACGAGTCCTCGTCGGCGAGCCCGCGGGCGCGATCGCAGTCCTCGAGGGCCAGGTCGAGCCGGTTCGCGTCCAGCGCGATCCGTCCCGCGTCCAGGTTCGCGCTCGCCAGCACGTGCTTCACGTCGCGCCGAATGGCCCGTTGCGTCTCGGTGCGGACCGGGAACGTCGCCAGGTCCACCCCGGATCCCACCCCGCGATAGACGTCGCGCAGGGCGAGGAGCACGAGCGAGTCCGGCCGCTCGCCCAGCATGCGGGTCGCAACCTCCGCGCGGGAGGCGGACCAGTAGGAGCGTTCGGCCGTGTAACGCGACCGGATCGGCCCCGAGTTGCTGCATCCCGCGACCAGAAGGGCGGCGCCCAGGGCGGCCATGGTCCGGAGCGCGCGAGCGGTCCACGCGCGCCCGCCGCCGTGCCCGCGCCCGCCGCCGTGCGCGCGCCTCATTCCTCTTCCACCACCGGCGAGTGGAGGCGCCGCGCGGCCCCGAAGATCAGGTAGGTCGCGATGCTCACCATCGCGGCGTAGATCGCGAGCAGAAGGGCGACCAATTCCGGCTGGAGCCGGTTCACGATCGAGGCGGCCTGGAGCTGCGCTAGAAGCAGGAACAGGAGGGCCGGCAGCGACAGGACGACGATGAAGAGCCAGGTGTGACGGAAGAGGGCGAGGCCTTCGGCAAGCCCGTCGCGGATGGTCTGCGCGAACGTCCCCTCGTCGCGGACCGCGACGATCGGCACGTAGATGAAGATTGCGGAGATCGCGTACGCGCCGAGGACATTCAGCGCCCAGCCCGCAAGGAACCCCGAGTCGCCGGGCAACGTGGTCGTGAGACGGTGGGAGGCCCACGCCTCCACGGCGGCGTCCCAAGCCGCGATGAGGCCCGCTTGAACCAGCCACGCAACCAGCGTGGGCGGTACCGCGCGGCGGAGCCACACCCCCGTCGCCGGCGTCCCCAGCTGGGGCTCCAGCCGCCGCTGCATGCGGATCAGCGACAGCGGAATCAGCACCGCCCCGGGCACGGTGTAGAGGAACGCGTCGACCAGGGTGGCGAGCGTGGGCAGGTGGAGGTAGAAATCGGGGTAGTGAAGCGGCGCGTCGCCCAGCAGGGCCCCCGCCAGCATGCCGACGGTCGCCATGGAGAACGGCGTATCGAGCCGGACCGCCAGGATCAGGAACAGCATCTGGGCGGCGAGGATCCAACCGAACGGGGCGTACTCCCGCCACCGGAAGCCCCGCGCCGCTCCGGCGACGCACGCCCACGCCACTCGAGAATCTCGACGCATCTCGGTCCCTGGGATACGAGTTGAAACTAATTGCTCGAGGCCGGAGACTAGCCCGATATGGCTTCCGCCGACCAGTACGTTCTCATCCGCCGCCCGGGCGCCGAGCCGAACAAGATCGCGATCGACCCCGAGGCCCCGTGCACCTTCGGTCGCGCCCAGTCCAACACGGTCGTGCTCACCGACGCGTCGATCTCGCGCCAGCACGCGCAGATCTATTTCCGCGACGGCTCCTACTGGATCGAGGATCTGGGCAGCAAGAACGGCACGAAGCTCGGCGCCAGGCGGATCGACGCGCCCGCGAAGCTCAAACCGGGCGACCAGCTCACGCTGGGAAGCATCCACGTCGTCTTTTCGGGAACCGGCGAGGGGAGCGGGAGCGCCTCGGCGCGGGTCGCGGACGTCGCCGCGCCGCCCAACGTGCGCGTTGTCTCCCTGGATGAAATCTCGAGCAGCGGTGCGATCGACACCCGCTCGTTCGCGGCGGGACTTTCCCCCGAGCGCGTCGGAAACTTCATCCAGGCCATGGATCGCGTGGGACAGGCACTCCTGGCCTACCGGCCGCTCGAGGACCTCTTCCAGTTCATCGTCGGATTGGCCGCCGAGGTGCTCAAGGCGGATCGCACCACGATTCTCCTGCGCGAGGGGAACGGCGACACGCTCGTCGCGAAGGCGGTCGCGCAGACCGGACGCGGGAGCAACGAGGACATCGTGGTGAGTCGAAGCATCGCCCGCATGGCGATCGATCAGCGCCAGGCGATCCTCACCAGCGACGCCCAGAGCGACACGCGGTTTCGCGAGCAGCAGAGCGTCATCCAGCAGCGGATCCATTCGGCGATGTGCGCGCCGCTCTGGCACGACGGCGACGTGCTCGGGCTGATCTACGTGGACAACGTGGCGGCGCCGATGCCGTTCGAGGACGGAGACCTGAGACTCCTGACGCTGATCGCGCACCTGGCCGCGGTCAAGATCCGCGAGACGGAGAGCTACGAGGCCACGCAGCGCCAGCACGAGGAGCTGAGACGGGCCGCCACCCTCCAACAGGCGCTCCTCCCCACGGAGCCGCGCGTGGTGGGAAATCTACAGATCGCGGGCCGAAACGTCCCCTCGCTCGACGTCGGCGGGGACTACTTCGACTTCGTGGACGGAATCGACGGAAAGCTTGTGGTCGGGCTGGGCGATGTGGCGGGCAAGGGAATGCCGGCCGCCCTCCTCATGACCCACCTGGCGGCCAGCGTTCGCGCGCAGGTGGAGACCGAACGCCCCCTCATCGAGATCATGTCGCGCCTCAACAAATCGATCCACCATAACGTCCGCGGCGAACGGTTCATCACGCTCGTCCTGGCCGAGGTGGACACCGAGTCGGGCGCGGTGACGTATGTGAACGGCGGGCACAACCCGCCGATCGTGCTTCGGAAATCGGGGACCTTTGAGTCCCTCACGGAGGGCGGCCTTCTTCTCGGAATCATGCCGGAAGCGAAGTACACGGCGGGCACTCTAAAGCTCGAGGCCGGAGACCTCCTGATCCTCTACAGCGACGGGGTAACCGAGGCGAGGAATTCGGACGAGGAAGAGTTCGGCGAAGAGAGGTTGATGGAGTTCCTGACCGAGTCGAGCGCGCTCCGGCCCGAGGAGATGGTGGAGGCGCTGATACAACAGGTGCGAGACTTCAGCAGCCGGGGAAAACCAAGCGACGACGTGACCGTCGTCGTCATGCGTCGCTGCTGACGCCCGCCTTTCCGCCGCGCTGGGCCGCCAGCGCGTCGTCCAGGTTTCGCTCCACGAGCTTGGAGCGGATCACCGCGTCTTGGTACTCCTTCCGCGCGAAGGACGCGCGCGCTTTGACCATCTGGTTCATCGCTTCCTTCTGCAGGCGCTGGGCGGACGCGTTCAGCTTCGGACCCAGCTCCCTCCCCGCCCGCTCCACCGCGCGTTCGGCGCGCTTCAGCGCCTTCGCCGCGAGGTCCGCGGAGACCGGAAGCCCCTCGCAGTCCGTGAGCAGGTCGAGCACTCCGTCGCGCACCGCGTTGGCCTGCTCGCAAGCGCGACGGAACGCGCCGGTCTTGTAGAGCTGTCGCGCGCTGTCCAGATCCCTCGTCAACTCGACGAACCGTCGATTCACGGCCGGGTCCTCCACACCGTGGATCGTCTCCTCCGCAAGATTCAGGGCGTCCTCCGCGTGATCGATGGTTCTTGCCACGTAGACCGGGTCCTCTTCGGGCGGCCCGACGAGCACGGCCGCCTCGCGCGCCATCGATCGAGATTCGCGGGTGAGACGCGACGAGCGCGCGAACAGATTGTGGTCGTACGCTTCGCGAGCTTCCTGCTCGCGTTTGACGGCCTCGGCCAGCTGCTCCAGAGCCTTGGGGTTGCCGGAGCGGGCGATCTTGGGCCTGAGCACGGCGATCAGGCGGTCGGTGTGGAGCAGCTCCCGCGCCAGGGTTTCAGCCTCCGGTGGGGGCGGCGGCGCCGCGGCAACGACGGGCGGGGTCGGCCCCACGTCACCAGCCGCCGCGAGGGTCTGGCCGGCGATTCGTGGCATGGCAAGGCCAAGCAGAAGGGCGACCAGGAAGGCGTTGAGGTGCCTGATGCGCATGGGGGTGGCGCGCCGAATGAGGGCTAGGTGGCAAGCATCACAAGTTGTTTCCGGCCGGGGAGTGCATGAGGGGTTGCATAAGGCAACGGTCGTGCCATGTTACGGACGCGACCCAAGTCTTGGGTCGGCGGGGCGATGCCCTTTGAGGCAGCGGGCTTAGCGGCCGTCGGTATTCTGGATCCGGTCGCCGGTGGGGGCGCGTCCGGCGGATCTTGGACCGGGCGGTACCCGGGATGTACGAATCGGTATGGGCACGCGGGCGGAGGCCCACGGTGAGAGCCGTCCAGGGCTCCGGATGCGAGCCGGCCAGGGCTCCGGATGCGAGCCCAGCTAGGGCGTCCCGGGAACCTCCGTCCCCTCGGGCTCCGGACCACCGATCGGAATCCCGTGGCTCTCCATCCGTGAGTAGAGCGCCCTGCGGGAGATTCCCAGAAGGCCGGCCGCCTTGGTCTTGTTGCCCTGGGCGCGGTCGAGTGCCTCTTTAATCAGCCGGCTTTCGATCTGCTCGAGCCCCAGCCCAAGCGCCAGGAGATCGCTGGGATCGGCGGAGACGCGCGGCTTGTCCAGCGGGAAGTGCTGCCGCCCGATCTTCCCTTCCGGCCCGGCGAGAATGCCCGCGCGCTCGATCAGGTTCTGGAGCTCGCGGATGTTCCCCGGAAATTCGTACGACTTCATGTACTCGAGCGCGTCCGCGCTGAGATCGGCGAGCGAACGGTCCTGGACCTTGAGGAAATGCTCGACGAGCGGAGGAATGTCGTCGCGCCGCTCGCGCAGCGCAACGAGCCGGATCGGAAACACGTTGAGGCGGTAGTAGAGATCCTCGCGGAATTTCCCTTCGTGGATCATCTCCTCGAGATTCCGGTTGGTCGCCGCGAGTATCCTCACGTCGGCGCGCCGCATCTCCTCGCCGCCCACCCGGACGTACGTGCGATCTTGAAGCACGCGCAGAAGTTTCACCTGGATGCTCTGCGGCACCTCGCCGATCTCGTCGAGGAAGACGGTGCCTCCTTCCGCGGTCTCAAATCGGCCCGGCTTGGTCCGGATGGCGCCGGTGAACGCCCCCCGCTCGTGGCCGAACAGCTCGGACTCGAGCAGCGTCTCGGGAAGCGCGCCGCAATTCACCGGCACGAACGGCGCGTCCGCCCGGAGGCTCGCCGCGTGGATCGCCTGCGCGAACACCTCCTTCCCGGTCCCGCTCTCCCCAAGCAAGAGCACGTTGGCGTCGGTCGGCGCGACCCGCTCCGCGAGGCTCCGCGCCTCGGCCATCGCGGCGCTGGTGCCGATGATCGAGTCGAAGCGGTGAATGTGAATTTGCTCCTTGAGGCTCTCGATCCGGCCCTTCAGCACGGTCGATTCCTGCCGCAGCTTCCGGGTCTCCAGCACCTGCTTCACCCGAAGCGGCAGTTCCTCGAGGATGTTGTCCTTCACGATGTAATCGGCGGCGCCGTCTTTCATCATCTGGACGGCCTCGCGGGTGTCGGCGAACGCGGTCATCAAGATCACGTCGGGGGGCGGGACCTGCGCCCTCGCCTCGCGGAAGACCTGCGCCCCGTTCGCCCCCGGCATCCGCATGTCGGAAATCACGAGGTCGAACGGACGGGACCGGATCTCGTGGATGGCCGCGTCGCCGCCCAGAGCGATGGAGACCTGGTACCCCGCCTCGGAGAGCGTGGTCTCGATGAGTCTACAGAGGTTTTCCTTATCTTCAGCGACCAGGACGCGATCGGCCATGGGTCAGGCTCCCTCGAGCGGAATACGGATTTCGAACAGCGCGCCGCCCGCCGGCGCGTCCCCAACTGTAACCGATCCGCCGTGCTCGGAGATGATTCGATCCACGAAGGCGAGCCCCAGGCCGGTCCCCTTGGCCCGTGTGGTGAAGAAGGCGTCGAAGATCTTCTTCCTGAGATCGCGGGGCACCCCGGGCCCCGTGTCCTCGAACTGGATGCGCACCTCGCCCCGCCTCTCGAGGACGCGGATCGCGAGGCGGCCCCCGTTTGGCATCACGTCCCGCGCGTTCAGAGCCAGGTTCAGGAACACGTGATGCATGGCGAGCGGGTCGCCGGTGAGCGTGATCCCGTTCTCCCCCTTCCATTCGACGCTGGTCGCGATGTTGGACCGGTCGAGTTCCACGCGAAGGATGCCGAGCGATCGCTCCAGCACGGGCCGGAGCTCGAACTCCTGAAGCTCGAGGTTGGGCCGCCGCGACAGATGGAGGAAGTTCTGGACGAAGGCGCTCATCCGGCCCGCCTCCTCGTCGATCATCGCGAGAAGCGCTACGCGCTCCTCCACGCGAAGCTGATCGAATCGCTGGAGCCGGGTGGAGGCGCCGCGGATCACGGCCAGCGGATTTCGAATTTCGTGCGCCACGCCGGCTGAGACCTGGCCGATCGAAGCGAGGAGGTCGGTGTGGCGCAGGTTCTCCTCGATGCGGAGCAGATGCCCCACGGTCCGGCCGTAGCCCACGCCGATTACGATCACGAGGAGCGAGGCCACGATGGCCGCGCCGTAGAGCGAGGTGCGGATCATCTGGAGCGGACGGAAGGCCTCCGAGCCTCCCTCCACCGCCACCGCGCCCAAGACCGCCCCGTCCGGACCGGTCACCGGGGCGTAGCCCGAGCGCAGGTATTGCCCGTCCTTGTAGTAGAGCGAGGAATGGGACGCCGCCCCGATGAGCGCGCGGGCGAGGGGCGCCCGGTCGAGCGTCACCACGTCGGGCTCGAACGCGAACGGATCGCGCAGGCGAAGCAGCACACGCCGGGAGTGATCGACCAGAATCACGTTCGAGAGCCCCGCGCTCTGCGCCAGGCGCTTCCACTCCGTCCGGACGGCGTCGGCCGCCTCCTGCGCGTCCATCGCCATCGAGAAATCCGTGAGCGCCGTGTCGGCCGCGGCGGCGGTATCGGCCACGGCCAGCTCCAGCATCTCGAACTGGGCCGGCTGGACGAGGAGCGCCGCGATGTGCGCCGTGCCCTGGAGACGCTTCCCCAACTCCTGATCGAGCAGTTTCTG
Organism: Candidatus Eiseniibacteriota bacterium; assembly: GCA_963740415.1. Lineage (GTDB taxonomy): Bacteria > Eisenbacteria > RBG-16-71-46 > SZUA-252 > SZUA-252 > WS-9. The sequence goes on along the minus strand of CAVUEC010000012.1, from coordinate 117,077 downwards.
AGAGGTCCGGATGGAATAGATGATCATGCCGTTCACGAGGAGCAGAAGGGCTCCCAGGAACGCCAGGGTCCACAGGATTCGCGGGCGGATGTTCTGTCTGCGGGGAAACATAGTTCGGCGGGATCGCCGGTACGGGCTAGGGTATCAGGCCCGGCCCCGGTGTGATAGGTTCCGCGTTCAAACCATGAAGCGGCGCGCCCTTTTGTTCCTGCTGGGGGCTGTGTCCGGCACCCTGGGCGGGATGATGGGTGTCGGGGGCGGCACAGTCCTCGTCCCGCTCCTTGTCCACGTTCTCCACGAGGACCAGCACCAGGCGCAGGGCACCTCGTTCGCCTTCATCATCGTCAGCGCCCTCGTCGCGGCGGGCTCCTACTACACGTTCGAGCGCATCGATCTGCCGGTCTCGCTCTACCTCATCCTCGGCGCCGTGCCCGGAGTGATTCTCGGCGCGCGCCTCGCGGCGGCCACTCCCGGCCCGCGCCTGCGCGTGGCGTTCGGGGTGCTCCTGGCCCTCACCGCGATCCGCTTGATCGCGGCGCCCCCCCACGAGATGCTCGGAGCCGGACCCTGGCCCGCGCTCCTTCATACCCTCTTGGGGCTCGCCGTGGGCGGCCTGGCGGGTCTTCTCGGGATTGGAGGCGGCGCCATTCTGGTCCCCGTCCTGGTTCTGGGAGAGGGCATCGACCAGCACATCGCCCAGGGAATCTCGCTTCTCATGATCGTGCCGGTGGGGATTGTCGGGATGGTGAGCTACGCCCGCCAGGGCAAGCTTTCGAGCCGGGGCCTCCCCTCTCTGCTCGCCGGCGGGGCCGTGGGCGCGGTGGCGGGCTCCTTTCTCGCCCACCGGATCCACTCACCCACGCTTACACGGCTCTTCGCCCTTCTCCTGTTCGCCATGGCGGCCCAAATGATTTTCGTGCGCCCCCGTGGTAAGGTCGCGAATTCCGCCGCCACCACTGGAGGAAGTTCATGACACCGCTCCGTACCGCGATCGTCGTCGTGCCGGCTCTCGCCGTCGCCATGCTTCTAGGCTGTTCTTCCACGCGGACCCCGAACGATCAGGCGCGGTTCGAGGCCCTGGTGAAGGGCTACGTCGAGGCATCCTTCGCGTTCAACCCGTCCAACGCCACGTACCAGGGAAATCACGCGTACGACGACTCGCTGGAGAACTGGACCCGCGAGACGATCCACGCGCACGAGGCCCTGATGCGGAACGCGCTCAACGATCTGGCCAAGATTTCGCCGACCCGGTTGGACGCCGCGACCCGGATCGACTACGACCTCTTCCAGCACGGTGTCGAGCGCGACCTCTTCGACCTGGACCGAGATGCGCCCGTGGGAGACCGATCCCGGCCAGTACAACTACGGCTTCATCCTGGAGCCGATGATCGCGCGCAATTACGCGCCTCCCGAAGACCGGCTTCGCTCGCTCACGAACCGGCTGCGAATGGTCCCGCGACTGCTCGCGAACGCGAGGGCCAATCTCAAGAACCCTCCCGCCACGTTCACGGAATTCGCAGCCGGCGACTTCGAGGGGACGATCGCCTATCTCAAGAACGACGTGACGCGGGCGTTCGCGTCGGTGAAGGACTCCACGCTCCGGGCGAACTTCGACCAGGCCAAGGCCGGGGCGATCGACGAGACCCAGCGGCACATCCGCTGGCTAAGGGACACGCTGTTGCTGGAGAGCCGCGGAAGCTACATCCTGGGCGAGGATCGCTACCGCAAGAAGCTTCGCTACGACGAGATGATCGACGTTCCGCTCGACACGCTCCTCGCGGTGGGCGAGCGGGAGCTCCACCGCCTCGAAACGCGCTACCACGCCGCCGCGGAGCGGATCGCCCCGGGCAAGCCGATGAGCGTGGTCCTGGCGATGATGCGGCGCGATCACCCGCGGAGCGACAGCCTCCTCGACTACGCGCGCGGCCTCCTGGAAGGGGCGAGGTCCTTCGCCATCTCCTCGCGCTTCATCGACATCCCTTCCGAGGTGCGCTGCCAGGTCCGGCCCACTCCGGAGTACGCCGCGAGCCGCTCGTTTGCGAGCTTTGACGGTCCGGGGCCGTTTGAGACGAAGGCGACCGAGGCGTTCTACAACATCACGCTCCCCAATCCACGCTGGCCGCAAACAAGGATCGAGGAGCACTTGCAGGGATTCAACCGCTGGGTCCTCCCGTCGGTTTCGATCCACGAGGTCTATCCCGGGCACTACACGCACTTTCTCTACAGCAAGAACGCGCCTTCGCTGACACGGAAGGCCTTTGGCTGCGGATCCTTCGCCGAGGGGTGGGGGCTCTACACCGAAGAGGGAATGCTCGACAAGGGATACGGCAACGGCGATCCCAAGGTGGAATTCGGCGTGATGCGCTGGGCGCTGGTCCGCGCCTGCCGCTTACAGGTAGGCATCCGGATGCACGCGCGCGGCATGACGAGGGAGGACGCCGTCCAGTATTTCATGGACCACGCCGGCATGGAGCGGGCCAATGCCGAGGGCGAGGCGGGACGCGCCACGTTCGATCCGACCTACTGCATTTACACGCTCGGCGCCCTCGAGATCCGAAAGCTTCGGGACGATCTCATGCGCGAGCAGGGCTCCAACTTCGACCTGGCCAAGTTCCACGCCACCATGCTGTCCCAGGGCTCTCTTCCGGTCGCGCTCCTTCGCCGGATGCTCCTGAAACAAGAGGGATCGATCCTCTGAACGCCGGGCGAACGCGCCTTCTCCTCGGTTTGAATGACGCGTCGCCGCCCTGGTCGATCCCGGACGCGGCGGTGGAGTCGCTCCGAAGAGACTTCCCGGACGTCGAGACCGCTCGCGCGACGAATCAGGAAGAGTTCGAGTCGATGATCGGCAGCGCGGAGATCATCTTCTCCTGGGCGCCGGGCGACGCGGCCATGGCCAAGGCGGAGCGATTGAGCTGGCTCCACGCGCCCGCGGCCGGCGTGGGAGCGTATCTCACGCCCAGCTTCCTGAAGCGCGACGCCCTCATCACCAACTCGCGAGGCGCCCACGCCATTCCCATCTCGGAGCACGTGCTCGGGATGCTGATCGGCCTCACCCGTCGCCTTCGGGCCACGATCGTCGAGCAGACAACCACCGGAATGCGGCGCGAGAATTGGTGGGTGGGACCCGAGATCCCCGGCGAGCTCCACGGGAAGACCCTTGGACTCTTCGGCTACGGGGCGATCGGGCGAGAGGTCGCGCGGCGGGCCGCGGGGTTCGGAATGCGCGTCATCGCGTTGCGCCGGAATCCCAAGGCGGTCATGGAATGGGAGCCGGAGCTTCTCCAAGCGCTCGGCCTCCCCAGCGAGGAACCGCGGCTCGACGACGTGATGGGATCCGACGAGTTCAACCGGTTCTTGAGCCAGTCGGATGCGGTCGTCGTGTGCGCCGCGCTCACGCCAGAGACTCAGGGAGCCTTTAACGCAAGAGCCTTCGCGCGAATGAAGCCGGGCGCGCTCTTCGTCAACATCGCCCGGGGCAAGATCGTGCGCGAGGAAGAGCTGATCGACACGCTGGCCTCGGGACACCTGGGCGGCGCGGCGCTCGACGTGTTTGAATCGGAGCCCTTGCCCCCCGAAAGCCGCCTCTATACGCTCAAGAACGTGATCCTCACGCCGCACGTCTCCGGGCTCTCGTCCGGGTTCTGGCCGCGCGCGATGGCGGTTTTTCGCGCCAATCTGACCCGCTACTCGAACGGAGTGCCCCTCCTGAACCGAGTCGATCCGCGGCGGGGATACTGAGGCCCGACGAGCCATGCCCAAACCTCTGATCGGCATCTGCCCCAGCATCAAGCCGCGACAGAAACGCGGGGACGCCTACTTTCTATTCACGAGCTACGCCGACATGGTGGCGACCGGCGGCGGACTCCCGGTCATCCTGCCGCTGGCGGCAACCCTGGAGGAAGCGCGCGAGGTGGTCGGGCGGGTGGACGGCGTCCTGCTCACGGGCGGCGCGGATCTCGACCCCGCCCGCTACGGCCAGTCGGTACGGCGCCCGGAGCTGCTCGGCGCGCCGCAGCGAAGCGAGTCCGATTGCTACTTCGCGCGCGCCGCGCAGGAGCGGGGCACGCCGACCCTGGGCGTCTGCCTGGGGATTCAGGTGATGAACGTCGAGTTCGGGGGTTCCCTGCTCCAGCACATTCCGGAGGATCTGCCCGGGGCGCTCGAGCACGAGGAAGAGGACGAAGCGAACGACAACCCCGAGCATCCCGTGAAGATCGAAGCGGGGACCCTCCTCGCGCGCGTTTTGGGAGGAGGCTCCGCGGCGGTGAGCGGATGCGAGACGGTCGTGAATTCGTTCCACCACCAGTCGGTGGACCGCGTGGCGCCGGGATTCCGCGTGGCCGCGCGAAGCAGCGACGGCGTGGTCGAGGCGATCGAGCGGAGCGACCACCCCTTCTACGTCGGCGTGCAGTGGCACCCCGAGCGGATGCCCGAATCCCCCACCACGCGCCGGTTGGTGGGCGCGTTTCTGGACGCGGCGCGAGGCGCGCCGGTCAAAGCCTGAACGTCCGCCTCCAAGAGGCGCCCCGCGCTTCGCCCTACCAGCCGTATTTCCTGCGAATCGCGCGGATCTGATCCAGGTGGTTGAGATCGTGACCCGCGACCAATTCCAGCGTGCGGCGGACAGTCTCCTTGCCCCGCTCGGGATGGAGGCCGTACCGATTCCACGCGCGGCGCGGCACCGACTGCACCACCTCCAGAGTGGCGCGACGCATCGTCTGGATTGCTTCCATCATCTGCGGAGCGGACCTGCGCTGATGCATGAGCACCTTGGTCCACGTCGGCTGGTCGTACGCCAGGACCGGCCGCCCGGACTCCGAGAGCGCCATTCTGAGGCGGAATCCATAGACGTATTCGGTGTCCACCAGGTGACCCACGATCTCGTTGATGCTCCACTTGCTGGGTGCGGGCCGGCGGCGGAGCTGGTCCTTTCGTAGCCCTGCGACGGCCCTGGCGATCTTGGAGGGGCCGGTCTTTAGGAGCGGCAAGGGCGCGCGGCCGGCGCGGTAGGCGTCGATTTTCCGCATGTAGTCGCGGAATTCCTTGGTCACCTTGGGCGCCCGCGCCCTCCGACTGCGACCGCGGACGCGCGTGCGTCTTCCACCCCGACCCCGTGTGATGGATTTCACAAGCCCCCCTTTTCTGTTAGTGTTTCGCGTTCTGATGACTCTGAACGAGATCGTATCGCAATGAAGATCGGCGTTCCGCGAGAAATCGGCCCCGGCGATCGCCGCGTCGCGATCGTTCCCGATTCGGCCCGCCAGCTGAAGGCGGCCGGAGCCGAGATCCTGGTCGAGGCCGGCGCCGGCGTGGGGGCCTTTCACGCCGATCAGGCGTACAAGGACGTCGGCGCCTCGATCGTTTCCGATGCGGCCTCTCTCTGGTCCGATGCGGACGTCGTCCTAAAGATTCAGCCGCCCCTTCCAAATTCCGCCCTGGGTCGACACGAGGCCGAACTCGCGCGCGAGGGCGCGGTCCTCGTCTGCATGCTCCGGCCGCTGAGCAACCTCGACGTGGTCCGCACGCTGGCCACCCGGCGCGTCTCCAGCTTCAGCATGGACCTGATCCCGCGCACGACGCGCGCCCAGCGGATGGATGCTCTTTCGTCGATGGCCACGGTCGCCGGGTACAAGGCAGTTCTCATGGCCGCGGCCGCCGCGCCGCGATTCTTTCCAATGCTCGTCACCGCGGCCGGGACAATGGCCCCGGCCCGCGTGCTGATCGTGGGCGCCGGCGTCGCGGGGCTTCAGGCGATCGCGACCGCGCGCCGGCTCGGCGCCGTAGTCGAGGGATACGATATCCGGCCCGCCGCCGCTGAAGAGGTGGAGAGCCTCGGCGCGACGTTCGTCGGGCCCAAGCTCTCCGCCGCGGAGACCCAGGACGCTTCCGGCTACGCCAAAGAGCTGACGCCCGAGGCGCGCGCGAAGGCGCAGGAACTTCTCCTCGCGCGGATCCCCCAGGCCGACGTGATCATCACCACGGCGCGCGTGCCCGGGCTCCCCGCGCCCAAGCTGATTCCCGCGGACGCGGTCGCGAAGATGAAACCCGGCTCGGTCATCATCGACCTCGCCGCGGACATGGGCGGCAACTGCGCGCTCACCGACCCCGGCCAGGAGACCGTGCAGCACAACGTGACCATCATCGGTCCGATCCGGCTCGCCATGACGATTCCGGTCCACGCGAGCCAGATGTATTCGCGCAACGTCGCGACCTTCGTCCTCCTGATGCTCAAGGAGGGTAAGCTCACGCTCGATTTCAAGGACGACATCATCCGGGACACCTGCGTCACCCACGACGGCCAGGTGATGCACGCGGCCGCGCGGCAGCGACTGGAGAAGGGGGCGTGATGGATCTTCTTCTCGGAGACCTTACGATTTTCGTGCTCGCCATCTTCATCGGTTACGAGGTCATCTCCAAGGTTCCGGTCATCCTTCACACCCCGCTGATGTCGGGCACCAATGCCATCCACGGCATCGTGCTCGTGGGCGCGATGCTGGTCTTGGGGAGTGCCGACGGCACGCTGGCGAAGATCGTGGGCTTTGTCGCCGTGGTGCTCGGGACGATCAACGTGGTGGGCGGCTTCCTGGTCACCGATCGAATGTTGCAAATGTTCCGTAAGAAGGCTGCGCCCGGCGCGGGACCGGGCGGGGCCGCCGCGGGACCCGGTGGAGCCGGGGCCGGCGCGTGAACGGCCCGTTGTTAGGCACCGCCATCCACGCGGCCTATCTCCTGGCCGCGGTCCTCTTCATTCTCGGCATCAAGGGGCTGAGCTCCCCCAAGACCGCGCGCAACGGGAACGTCCTCGCTTCGTTCGGGATGCTGATCGCGGTGGTCGCGACGCTCCTCGACCGCCAGATCTTGGACTATCGCTGGATCCTGGCGGGAATCGCGGTCGGCGGACTGATCGGCACGATCGCCGCGCGAACGGTGACCATGACTGCCATGCCGCAGATGGTCGCGCTCTTCAACGGATCGGGCGGCGGCGCGGCAGCGCTCGTCTCCACGCTGGAATACCGGCACCTGATCCGCGAAACGGGCGCCCTTCCCCTCGACAGCGGGATCAGCATCTTGCTCGGCGCCTTGATCGGCGCGGTCTCGTTCTCGGGAAGCGTCGTCGCGTTTGGGAAGCTCCAGGGCATCTTCACCGAGAAGGCGATCACCTACCCGCTCCAGAAGGTCGTGAACGGTCTCCTGCTCGCCGCGATTCTCATTCTCGGCTGGATGGCGCTGACGGGAATGGGCGGCCCGCACGTTCTGATCGCGTTCCTGGCCTTGGCACTTCTCCTTGGCGTCCTCGCGGTGATTCCGATCGGCGGCGGCGACATGCCGGTCGTGATCTCGCTTTTGAATTCGTTCACCGGTCTCGCCACGGCGGCGACCGGCTTTGCGCTCCATAACGCCGTCCTAATCATCAGCGGCACGCTGGTCGGCGCGTCGGGAACGCTCCTCACGTACCTCATGTGCAAGGCGATGAACCGGCCGATCACGAACGTGCTGTTCGGCGCCTTCGGGTCGGCGCCCAAGGCTCAGGCTCCGGCCGCCGGAGGGGGCGGCGCCGCGCTCGCCGACCGTCCCGTCCGCGACGTCTCGGTGGAGGACGCGGCGACGATCCTCGCCTTCGCGCAATCGGTGATCATCGTGCCCGGGTATGGGCTCGCGGTGGCTCAGGCGCAGCACGCGGTCCGGGAGCTGGCCGACATGCTGAAGGCGCGCGGGGTCGAGGTGAAGTACGCCATTCATCCCGTTGCGGGACGGATGCCGGGGCACATGAACGTGCTCCTGGCCGAAGCGAACATTCCCTACGACGAGCTCAAAGACTTGGACGAGATCAATCCGTCGTTCGAGCGCGCGGACGTGGCGCTGGTGGTGGGCGCGAACGACGTGGTGAACCCCGCGGCGCGCCACGACACGCAGAGCCCGATTTACGGCATGCCGATCCTCGACGCGGACAAGGCCAAGCACATCATCGTGCTCAAGCGGAGCATGAAGCCCGGCTTTGCCGGGATCGAGAACGAGCTCTTCTACGATCCCAAGGCGATGATGCTCTTCGGAGACGCGAAGAACTCCATCACGAAACTCGCCGCGGCGGTCAAGGCGCTGTAGGCCCCGCGCGTAGGCGCGGCGCGCCCGGCCGGCGGCGCCCCGGGTCTACTCCGCTACGACTTTCCCTTTGTACATGTCCATACCGCAGGCGAACTTCTTCTCGCCGCTCACCTTGCCCAGCGGGATCCGCACGGTTTGATTCAGCGGAAGCGCCGTCCGGGTCTCGCCATCGTCGATCGTCACGTCGGTGGCGCAAGTCACGTCGGTCTTCCGCGTGATGGCGAGCACGACGTCTTCTCCCTTTTTCACGTGAATCTCGTTCGGCTCAAACCCCTTCTCGGTGACCGCGACCTGAATCTCCCGGCCCGCGGGCGCGCTCTGGCACCCGAACCACGCGAGCGGTAACGCCACCAAGAGCCCAAGCACGATCGCTACAATTCCGCGTTTCATCGACGCACCTCCTCGACTTCGGGCAACTGACGTCCCTTCCACCACGCGAAGATCGCGGGATAGACGAGCAACTCCAACAGGAACGACGTGACCACGCCGCCCGCCATAGGCGCCGCGATCCGCTTCATCACATCCGCGCCACTCCCCGTCCCGAGGAGAATCGGCAAGAGTCCAAACAGAATGGCGCAGACGGTCATGACTTTGGGACGAAGCCTGTGTGCCGCGCCTTCCACGATCGCCTCGGTCAGCTCCGCCCGATTTCGAAGCTGTCCCCGCTCGACCCGCTCTTTGTGGGCCAGCTTAAGATACAGCAGCATCACCACGCCGGTCTCGGCGTCGAGGCCCGCGAGGGCGATCATCCCAACCCAAACGGCCACGCTCAAGTGGTACCCGAGGAGCCAGAGCATCCAGACGGCTCCGACGAGGGAGAACGGCACCGCGAGCATGACCAACGCCGACTCCAGCGCCGACCGCATGTTGAAGTAAAGGAGAGCGAATACGAGCAGAAGAGTGAGCGGGACGACGAACGAGAGCCGGGCCTTGGCGCGCTCGTAGTACTGGAACTGTCCCGACCAGTCGATTCGGTACCGGGGAGGAATCGTGACGCTCCGCGCCACCGCTCGCTTCGCGTCCGAGACGTAGTCGGCGAGGGCCCGGTCGGCGACATCGATCGAGACGAGGCCGAAGAGTTGTCCGTCCTCCTCCTGGATCATCGGGGGTCCGCCGCGAAATACGATGCGGGCGACCTGCGCCAGCGGAACCTGCGCCCCCGATTTCGTTGGAACCAGGACCCGCTCCAGCGCCGCCGGATCGTCCCGGAAGCCGCGCGTGTAACGCACCTTGATCGCGTACCGCTCCCTTCCCTCCACGGTTTGCGATACCACCATTCCTCCGACGGCCGTCTCAATCACATCCTGCACGTCGCCGACGGTCAGGCCGTACCTCGCGATCGCGTCGCGGTCGATATCGAAGTCCAGGAACGATCCGCCGGTGAGGCGCTCGGCGAAGGCGCTCCGCGTCCCCGGCACTCCCTGAAGCGCCCCCTCGATCTGGACCGCGATCGCCTCGATTCCCGCGAGATCGGGCCCGAACACCTTGACGCCCACGGCGCTCCGGACGCCGGTGGCCAGCATTTCATTTCTCGTCTGGATCGGCATCCACCAGATGTTGGGCATTCCTGGCATGCGGACCGTGGCGTTGAGCTGGTTGACCAACCCTTCCCACGTGAGGCCGGGGCGCCACTTCGACTCCGGTTTGAGCGTGATCACGGTTTCGACCATCGAGAGTGGCGCCGGATCGGTCGCCGTCTTGGCCCGGCCGATCTTCCCGAAGACCGTCTCCACTTCCGGCACTTGCTTGAGCGCGCGGTCCATGCGCTGGAGAACGGCGCCCGCCTCCGCCTCGGAGATGCCGGGCGGAGCGGTGGGCATGTGGAGGAGCGTCCCTTCGTTCAGCGGCGGCATGAACTCGCTCCCGAGACGCAGGAAAACCGGGATCGTGCCGAGAACGAGCAATAGCGAGCCCAGGACCACCCACCGGCGCCGCCGGACCGAAAAGCGGACGACGCTCGCGTACGCGTGCGCCCATCGAGCGGTGACCGGATGGCGCTGCTCCGAGCGGATCTTTCCCCGGATGAACCAGGCGGCGAGCGCTGGGGTCAACGTCACGGCGAGCAGGGCCGCGAAGAACATGGAATAGGTTTTCGTGAACGCGAGTGGCTTGAAGAGCCGGCCCTCCGTGCCCTCGAGCGTGAAGATCGGCAGGAAAGAGATCGTGATGACCATCAAGGCGAAGAAGATCGGCCGGCCCACTTCCTGAAGCGCGCGCACGACCACTTGCTCCCGCGGCTCCGAGCGGTCGCCCTGCCCCCAGGCATCCAGGCGCTTGTGAACGTTCTCGACCATGATGATCGACGCGTCGACCATCGCGCCGATGGCGACCGCAATGCCGCCCAGGGACATGATGTTCGCGGTCAAGCCCTGGCCCGACATCGGAAGGAACGAGAGCAGCACCGCGATCGGGAGCGTGAGGATGGGGATCAGGGCGCTGCGGAAGTGGAAGAGGAAGAAGACGATGACGAGGGCGACGATCGCCATCTCCTGGATCAGTTCGTGCGAGAGGGTCTCAACCGCCCGGTGGATGAGCTGCGAGCGGTCGTAGGTCACAACCAACCGGATCCCGGGCGGGAACGAGCCGCCCACCTCGGTCAGGCGGCGCTTGACCGCCTCGATGACGCGAAGCGCATTCTCCTTCTGGCGCATGATCACGATCCCACCGACCACCTCGCCTTGGCCGTTCAGCTCGGCGATTCCGCGCCGGGGCTCCGGTCCCAAGTGGACTGCCCCAAGCTGCCCCACCGTCACCGGCACGCCTCCCGCGCCGACCTTGGCGACGACGCGCTCGAGGTCTTCCGTGGAACGCACGTATCCGCGGCCGCGAACGAAATGCTCGTGCTCGGCGATCTCGACGACACTTCCACCCACGTCCCCGTTCGAGCGCCGAATGGCGTCGGCGACGTCCCGGATGGAAACGCCGAAGGACTCCAGCCGGCGCGGATCGAGATCGACCTGGTATTGCTTCACAAAGCCGCCGACGGAGGCGACCTCCGCGACCCCTTCGACGCTCTGGAGCCAGTAGCGCAGGTACCAATCCTGGAACGATCGAATTTGCGAGAGGTCGTTCCGGCCGGTGGTGTCGACCAGCGCATATTCGAACACCCAGCCCACGCTGGTCGCGTCCGGACCCAGGCTGGGCGTGACGCCCTCGGGGAGCTTCTCGCGGATCGAGGCGAGGTATTCCAGGACGCGGCTCCGCGCCCAGTAGGGATCGATACCGTCCTTGAAGACGACGTAGACGAAGGAATCCCCGATCATGCTGAGTCCCCGGGCGTAGCGAACGCCGGGAGCCGAACGGAGCGCCGTTACGATCGGATAGGTGATCTGATCCTCAACCAGGTCCGGGCTCCGCCCCGCCCATTCCGTCGAGACGATGACCTGCGTGTCGGAGAGATCCGGGATCGCATCGAGCGGTGTGGATCGGAGGGCGCGGAAGCCGAGCAACGCGGCCACGGCCACCATGGTCAAGGTCAGGGCGCGGTTTCGGGCGCTGAATGCGATCAGGCGTTCGATCACGAGGGCGCCTTCACTTCCTGGGGGCCGTCGATTGGAGACGGCTCTCGGCCGCGACGAGGAAATCCCCGGACGTCACGACCACGTCCCCCGCCTTGAGCCCGCCGACAACCTGGTAGTAATCGCCGGCCTTGGGCCCAAGGGCCACATCGCGCGGCTCCAGCCGCCCGTCGCCGAGATCGACAAAGACCACACGGCGATCGCCGGAAAAGATCACACCGCTCTCCGGCACGGCCAACCGTTCTCCCAGCTCCCGCTCCAGCGAGACGTCGACGAACATCCCCGGCTTGAGATCTCCCTTGGGATTGGAAATCTGGATCCGGACCTCACCCGTGCGGGTTTCCGGATCGAGGTAAGGATTGATGTAGGAAACGGTCCCGGTCCGGGTCTCCTGAGATTGGAACGCGGGAATCACGCTCGCGCGCATTCCCTCGTGCACCAGCGGCAGCTCGTACTGGTACACGCTCGCGATGACCCACACCGGGTCGATCGGGGCGATCTTGTAGAGCGTCTGCCCCGCGGTGAACGAGCTTCCTTGAACGACGTTCTTTTCGATGACGACGCCGCCGACCGGCGCCAAGATCGGGACGGAGTCCATCGGCTTTCCGGTTCGCGTGATTTCGTCGATCTGTTCCGGCGCCACGTCCCAGAGTGAGAGCCGCTGGCGCGCCGAAGCCGCCAGCTCGGGATCGCGCGCGCCCGAAGTCCCCGAGCCGGAGGGCGCGCTCCGCCTGGCCTCCAGGTACTCCTGCTGCGCGGTGAGCAGCTCGGGGCTATAGACCGAGAGGAGGGGCGCCCCGGCCCGCACCAGCTGCCCGGTGTAGTCGACGTGGATTTCACGCACCCATCCGGAGAACTTGAGGGAGATCTCCGCGCGCCGAGTCTCGTCATACCCCACGCGGCCCGCGGCCCGGATCGGAACCGTGAGACGGCGCACCTGAACCGGCTCGGTGCGAATTCCGGCGGCCTGCCGCCTGCCGGCATCCAGCGTCACGATTCCGGCGGGCCCCGAAGAGGGCTCTCCCGAGCCGCTGAGAAATTCGATCTTGTCGGTGCTCGTGCTGAGCCGGAATTCGGCTTGAGACTCGCCTCCGGCCTTCCCTATCGAGAGACTCAGCGTCCAATCGCCTGCCATGGCGATTCCGTAGCCCGCCTGATAGACGCCCGGCCGGATTGCGCGGGCGGCGCCGCGACTTTCCATCCTCGGCATCGTTCCCATCGCCGGCATCGCGACGAGAATGCGCACATCCGCACCTTCCACGGGGCGACCCAAGGAATCGCGCACGGCGACGACGAGGGTGTTGTCCCCGACGATCGGGCGGTTTGGCCGATTCTCGACGGAGAGGGTGTAGGCGCCGGCGCGGGCCGAGGCCTCTCCCGTGCCTGGTGCTTGGGCCCTTTCGCCGCGGCCGCAGCCCGCGACGATCACCGCGAATGCAAGCGCGAGCACAAGTGCCGCCCGAGCGACAATGCGGTCTGAATTGGGTCCTTTCCGGTTCATCGCCCTACCTCCTCGCCGGCGATCCGCGTGGCGCCGACCGCGCGCTCGAGATCCGCCAGCGCAATTCCCCGCTCGGCTCGGGCGCGGTAGCCGTCGAGCCGCGCGCGCGCCAGGTCCCTCTCGGCGTTCAGGAGCGAGAGAAAGTCAGTCCGGTTCGCCTCGTATCCCGCGCGCACCGACGCCAACGCCCTCTCGGTGGCGGGGACCACCGACGTCTCGACGATCTCCACTTCATGCATGGTTTCCTCCACGCGGGCACGAGCCGTGGTGATTTCGGCGAGGACCCGGTCCCGCTCCGCGCTCCGCTCGCGCTCGGCACGATCCAGCCCCGCCTCTGCGGCCCGTACGTTGGCGCCAATCCGGCCCCAGCCGATCGGGAGATTGAACTCAACGCCAACGGCGGTTCTCCATTCTGGGAAGTCCATGAACCGGTTGTATTGGACCTGGAACGCGATCTCCGGAAAGCGCTCACGCTCTGCCAGCCGAAGCTCTTCCTGCCGCGCCTCCCAAAGCGCTTCGCGTCCGCGCAATTCGGGCCGCAACTTCATCGCAGTCGATTCGGCGGCCACATCGTACCCGCCGAGCGCGGGCGGCCCCAATTCCTGCGCAGGCAGAGGAAGATCGCGCCCCCCCTCCTCATGGAGAAGCGCGCGGAGCTGCGCGACGATCACGCGGCGGGAGCGTTCCAGCATGACGCGCTGGTGCTCGAGCATGGCGATTTCCACCTCGGCCTGAAGGGCATCCTGTTCTCCGGCGGTCCCGGCCGCATACTTCTGGAGCGCCACCCGGCGAAACTGTCCCACGAGGTCGGACAGCTCCCGATTGACGTCCGCGCCTCGCGCCGCGGCGTAGAATTCGAAGTAGAGACGTCTGGCTTCATGCACCAGGTCCTGACCCGCGGCGCGATATTCCTCCGCCGCCGATCGTGCCACAGCGCGAGCCGCGTTCCCGCGAAGTCCCCTCTGCCCAAAGATCGAGAGATTCTGCGAGAGCGCGATGGAATACGCCTCCTCGACAGTGCTCTTGCCGAAGCTTTCCGGGGCCGCCATGAGGCCAACCCTTGGATCCTCGAGCGACCCAGCCGCGTCCGCGCGGGCCGACATCTCCCGTTCCGCGGCGCGCATGGCCGCCAACGTGGGATTCCGGGCAACCACCGCGCGTTCGAGGAGCGGGAGATCGAGCGGGTTTGTCGTGAGTAGCGAGTCGAGCAAGACAGCCGAGGCGTCGCCGCCGGACGGCGGGCGATCTTCGGCCCAGGACGCGGCGGGAAGCGTCAGCCAGGCGGCGACGAGAGCCGATGAGAGCCAGGCGCGTGAAGCCATGCGAGATCACCTCCTTGAGACGGGACGATGGCTCGGCGGCGCGACCCTAAAGGCGTTGCGCCGAGAGCGCGGCACACGGATCCCGACCCGGGCACGGTGCCCAGCGGGGTGCGTCGTTCGACCCTGTCTTCTAGAGGCGGAGGTGTGTCGAGAGAGCTTCTGGTGCAGAGGGGTGCGTCGTGTTCGAGGCGGCGAGCGCGCTCACCGCGGCGACCGTGGCGACCGCCGAGTGCGACTCCACCGGTAAGCGTGGTCGAAACGCGCTCGTCGCCCGCCGGCGCGCGGTGCGTCGATGGGGTGAACGCCGGGAGCGTGGAGACCTCTTCTGGCGAGGCAAAGCGGCAACACGAGCCCGCTTCCAGCGAGGGCGCGTCAGCATCGCCGGTTCCGGTGTCGCAGGAGCCGCAGGCGGCCGGAGCGGTGGACACGGGCCCATCCATCCGGCAGATCATGGCCCGAGCGCCTTGCCACGGAACGATGCCAGCCAGGACGGTCGCCAACAGAAGCACCGCCATGGAGCGCCGCGCGGGTGCTGTTCTCTGCTGGGTCATGTTCAATTCATACCCCATCCGTCCAAGGATGCTCCCCCAGCTTCGAGAGCGCAAGGTCCCCGTTGGGACGGAACGATGGGCTCCTTTGGGATCATCGGCAGTATTGGTGGGGGCTTGACTCGGCGACCCTGCTGGGCCCCTCGACCCCTTGAACCCTATTCACTTCAGCAACTTCGACATCCTACGGTCCTTGAGCGGAACGCCGCCCGTCTGGCATCCGGGGCAATAGAACGTGTCGCGGTCCGCATAGGAGACCCAAGCGATCGGGGTCTTGCATCGGGGGCAGGGGTTGCCTTTGTGGTCGTGCACCGTGTAGTGCTCGACCGGCTCCTTCTGCGGAAGCGCCCCGGCCGCGCTCTCGCGGAGCAGGTTTACCTGGCGCTCGAGCACCGTGCGCGTCGCGTCGTGAAGCCGCGCCATCTCGCCGTCGTCCAGATGGTCGGTGCGCTGAAGCGGTGACAGTCGCGCTTCCCACAATATCTCGTCCGAGAGGCCGTTCCCGATCCCCGAGATCGATCGCTGGTCGGTGAGGAACGTCTTCAACTGGCGCGCGCTCGCACGCGCAGCTGCCGCGAAGCGCTCGACCGTCAGGTCATCGCGCGTGGGGTCGGGCCCGATGCCGCGCAGCTCCTCCACCGCGTCCAGCTCGTCCGCCAGCCAGAGACGGGCCTTCTTCTCGGTGCCGTGTTCCACCAGGCAGAGACTATTTCCATCGTCGAAGACGATCCGCGCGGAAATCCCCTTGCGCGTCCCCGCCTTCGCCATCAGAAGGCGCCCGGCCCGCATCAGATGAATCACGATCGCGCGCCTGGACTCGGTTTCCAGAACGACGTACTTCCCCACCCGCGCGGGAAGGCTCAGGTACTCCCCATGAAAGCTCTCTGGAGTGGGTTCGGCCTGCTGCAGAAGGGCCGGCTGGCGGACGTCGATGGAATGGATGCAGCGCCCCGACACGAAGGGGGCGAGATTCTCGGCCAGAATCTCTAGAAATGGAAGTTCAGGCACGGGGATTCGCTCTGCCCGCGCGGCGCTACTCGAGGCGCGAGGCGACGATGAGCTTGGTGTGGAACGGGGGCCCGAGGGGCCGGACAAATCGGGCGCCGAATTGCTCCCGCGCGAGCCACTCGAGGATCTTCTCGGCGCTCCACGAGCGGCCGTGGTCGAACAGCACGAACATGGTGAGAGAGTGCATGGCAACGGCCGGAGGAACGGGACCTGTCGACTCGCTCATCGTGCCGTGGATGAGGAGCGTGCCGCCGGGGCGCAGCGCTTCGTGCGCCTTCTTGAGAATCAGGAGCGCGTTCTCCTCGCTCTCCGTTTGGAACACGTTGGAGATCAGAACCGCGTCCACCGGACCGGGGAACGGATCGTGCCTGTAGTCGCCGGGCACGTACTCGATCGCGTCTTCCAGTCCCTCGGCGCTGAGAATCGTCCTCGCCACTTCGAGTGTGGGCGGGAGGTCGAAGAGATAGGCCTTCAGCTCAGGCGTCCGCTTGGCGTACTCCGCCGCGAAGATCCCGGAGCCACCGCCGATGTCGAGCAGGCTGCTCCCCGGCAGAAGCGGCGACATCTCCGCGACGCGCCTCGCCGCTTCGCGGCTGCCGGTGTGAACCGCGCGGATGTAGCGCCGGACCCGCTCGGGGTCTCCCGCGAGGAGAGCCTCGCTGGTCAGGCGAAAGCGCGGGGTCCCGTCCTTGAGGCCGCGCGAGAGATCCGTCCACGCGTGCATCATGTCCGGGACCATCTCGATCAACCCGGTGGAATCCCCGTCCAAGCCAGGCACCAAGTACGCCGCCATGTCGCGGGGAAGCACGTAGGTCGGGCCGTGACGATGGAGCGCGCCCAGCGCAACGAGAGCATCGAGGAGAATCTCCGTCCCGCGCGGATCGGTCGCGCACGCGCGAGCGACGTCCTGCGCGCTTTGCGGCTGGCGGTGAAGCTCCTCGAACACGCCGTTGGCGAAGGCCGCGTGGAGCGCCGAGGTCACCTGATACCCCGAGAGGAGCGTGCGAAGACGGCCGAGCGCCGGCTCCTCGGGCAGGGGAGAGGGCCGCGGCGGCCCTTCACCCGCGCTCTGAACTCCGGTCCGATAGGGTTTGCGCGGTCCCTGCGGCGGCCGATCTGGCCTATCCGGCCGGTCCGGCCTATCCCGACGCCCCGGCCGGTCCTGACGCGGCCGGTCTTGGCGCGGGGCCATGGGGCTCGCCGGAGAGTGCTGGCGCTGGATCGCGCCGCCTCGCGGGTAGCCCGGACCGCGCGGCGTCTGAGGACGCGGTCCCGGCGTGGAGCCGAGCGGCCGGCGTTGGACATAGGGTTGCGAGCGGGATCCTCGCGCGGTCTCCTGAGCCAGCTCGCGCATCAACTCCAGCTCCTCAGGCGGAATGCGGTTCCCGTATTGCGGGTGTTCCTTGATCGGCGGAGGTCCACTGCTCGGCCGGTCGCGCCGCGGACGACCCGCGCTGGGCCTTGGAGGGGGCCCGACGCTCGGCCGAGGCGATCCGCCACGCGACAGCGGATCCGGACGGGATGTAGGTATGGGACCGCGACTGGACCGCGGAGAGTTTCCTCCCGGGCCGGGCCGAGGGCCGCGACGCTTGGGGCGCATCATCGGTTTTGACTCATCATTCGAATTTGGTTGGGCTCATGGAGGTGTTTCAGTCGAGCATCGATCGGACGATTTCGCTGACCAGCTTTCCGTCCGCCCGGCCCTTTACGCGCGATTGGACTTCTTTCATCGCCCGGCCGAAATCCTTGACCGAGGTGATCCCCAGCTCGGTCAATGTCTGCTTCGCCAGCTCTCTGGCTTCGGTCTCGGTCAGCTGCTGCGGTAGGTAGGACTGAACGACCGCCAGCTCTTCTCGGATCTTGGCGGCCTCCGCAGCGCGCCCAAGCTTCTCATACTCCGCCGCCGATTCCCGCAGCTTTTTGCCATAGGCGCCGACGACGGTCATCACCTGGTCGTCCGTGAGGGGGGTCCCCGACGGGAGCTTCTTCTTCTCGAGCAGGATTTGGCTCCGGACCATCCGGATCGTGGAGAGGCGGGCGTGGTCCCCCGCCTTCAGAGCCGACTTCATGTCCTCTTCCAGGCGCTGTTCCAGCAAGCTTTTCTCCCTTTGCGGGTGGCCCGGGGGAACCCTCTGGGGCCCTGGGCGGGACAGGCTCAAAGTATAGCAGATTGTTGACATAGGGGCGAAAAAGCGGCAGACTCCGCCCACTCTTTCCCCAGCCTGTCGGTCTCCGGAGGAACAGCATGGCTTCGCCCCTGACCCGAGCCCTTCGACTGCCCATTCTCCTTGTTTTGGCCCTCGCCGCGGCCACCTCCACGGCCCAGGCCGTCGAAGAGAGAGTTTGGGTATCGCTCGGGGCGGGCGGCGTCTTCTACGACCCGGAGCAGGGCGTCAAAGACAACGTGGGTTACGACGGACGGGCGGCCTTCTTCCTAAACCGGTGGGTCGGCGTGGAAGGCCTCTACTTCTACGCCCATCCGGATGTTGAGGCACCCAACGTCGGAAAGTCCACGTTCACGCATTTCGGCGGCGGGCTGATCCTCACGCCCGATCGCTTCCGCTGGACCCTTCCCTACATCTACGCGGGCTTCGGCTCCGCCAAGCTGGACATCGCCCTACCCGACACCAAGAGCAACTCGGCGATTCACGCCGGAGTGGGCGTCCTGGCCAGGGCCGGCGAGCGCCTCGGGTTCAGACTGGACGGCCGCGGCATCACGTACAACCAGGTGGGCGGCCTCGGCCGGGACACGCGCGTCAACGACTTCATCTTCTCCGGAAGCGTCACGGCGCTCTGGGGCGGCCGTCCGCGCGACACCGACGAGGACGGCGTGCCCGACAAGACCGACAAGAGTCCGAACACGCCGCGCGGCGCGGTCGTGGACGCCACCGGCACCCCGCTCGACACGGACAAGGACGGCGTGTATGACGGCCTCGACAAGGACCCGGCCACGCCTCTCGGCGCCAAGGTGGACGCGGACGGCGTCGCCACCGATGCCGACAAGGACGGCGTGCCGGACGGCATCGATCAGTGCGACTCGACCATGGTCGGCGTCGTGGTGGACGCCAAGGGCTGCGGCGTCGACACCGACGGCGACAAGATCTTCGACGGTCTGGACAAGTGCCCCGATACGCCCGCCGGCGCCCTGGTCGACGCTTCCGGATGTCCGCTCGACGCGGACGGCGACGGCGTTCCCGACGGCATCGACACCTGCCCGTTCACCCCGGCGGGCACCGCGGTCAACGCGGGCGGATGTCCCATCACGCTGTCCCCGGTCGAGCGGCAGCTGACCGAGGAGTGGATGGTTCGGCTGACCGATCTCGAATTCCCGCCCGATTCTTCCGTGCTCCGCCCGCAGGCCATGGCGCGGCTCGACTCGGTGGCGGTGGTGCTCCTCCAGTGGCCGACGGTGAAGGTGGAGATCGGCGTTCACGTGGACGACGTGCCGGAGCCCGGCTACCGCATTCCGCTCTCTCAGATGCGCGCCCGGTCGGTGCTCCAGTACCTGTTCCGCACGTATCCGAAGCTCAACGCGAAGAGCTACTGGATCACGGGATACGGCGACACCGATCCGCTCGTTCCAAACACATCGTCGGCGAACCGCGCGATCAACCGGCGGGTCGACTTCCGTGTCATGAACATGAACGTGCTCTATCACGAGAAGGCCCGTCGCGAGTCGTTTGGCTCGACGCCGGTCCCTCCCGCCCCGGGCCTGGAGCCCAAGATGCCGCCGCCGCCCCCTGAGGGGCAGGCGCCACCCGCGCCCGAAGGTGGGACGCCGGAGACGCCGCCGGACAAGAAGTGACGGCCACGGTGTTCGCTCTGCTGGCCGCCGCGGGGCTGGTCGCTGTCCTCGTCCTGCTTCGCCGCGTTCGAACCCTCGAGCGCGGCGGGGCGGCCACCGCGGATGAATCGTCCGCCCGCCTGGGAAGCCTCCTCGCCCACTCGCCCGAGGGCATCTGGCGCTGCGATCCCCAGGGCGTCACCCTGGAAATCAACGCCTCCATGGCGGCCATGCTGGGATACGCGCGGGACCAGGTGGAGGGGCGCAATTTCCGCGAGTTCGTCCCGCCCGAGTCGATGGACGTGGCCATGGACGCGTTCGCGAAGGGCCTTCAGGGCCAGCCCACGCAGTTCGAGACCATGCTCCGCCGCAAAGACGGCACCAACCTCCGCGTGTTCGTCACCACCCACCCCATCCTCGACCGGGCCGGCCGCTTCGTCGAAGGCTTCGGCATCGTGCGCGACATCACCGCGCGCCACGAGGGGGAGGCGGCGCGGCACAACGCGCTGTCGCTGTTGGAGGCGGCGCTCGAGTCGACGGCCGACGGGCTGCTCGTCGTCGATCGCGAGGGACGGATTGTTCGCTTCAACGAGCGCTTCACCCGCATGTGGAGAATTCCGTCGGAAATCTTGCAGAGCCGGAACGACGACCGGGCGCTGGAGTCCGTCCTCTCGCAGCTGGAGGATCCGGAGCACTTCCTGTCCAAAGTAAGAAAACTTTACGCGACGCCGGAGGCCGAAAGCTTCGACACGCTGCGCTTCCGTGACGGCCGCGTCTTCGAGCGCTATTCCCTGCCCCAGCGGCTGGGCAACGAGATCGTCGGACGCGTCTGGAGCTTTCGGGACGTCAGCGATCGCGAGCACGCCTTGGTCGAGCAGCGCCTGGCGATGGATCGCGAAGCCGCGATCGCCCGCAATCTCGACGCGGCGCTCTTCACGTTTGCCCTCGATCCCAACGCGAGAATCCTCCGCTATGAATACGTGTCGCGAGGGGCCGAGGCGCTCTACGGACTGCCGGCGAGGGAGTTGGATCAGGATCCCAACTTCTGGCTCCGCCGGGTGCATCCCGACGACGCGCAGAACATCGCGATCCCGGCGCTGAAGCAGCTCCTGAAGCTCCAACCCGCGTCCCTCGAGGTCCGCTACGAGACGTCCAAAGGCATCTGGCGGTGGCACCGGAGCCGCTGGACGCCGCGGCTGGAGCCGGACGGCATCATCCACGTCGACGGCATCGAGGTGGACGTCACCGACCGCGTGGTTCTGGAAGAGCAGTTCCGCCACTCGCAGAAGATGGAGGCCGTCGGACAGCTCGCGGGAGGTGTGGCGCACGACTTCAATAACATCCTGACCGCCGTGCTGGGGTACGCCGATCTCCTGCTCGGCCGGATGGCCCCCGCCGATCCGTCGCGCCCGGCCGTCGACGAAATCCGCAAGGGCGGAGAGCGTGCCGCGGCGCTCACGCGCCAGCTCCTGGCGTTCAGCCGCCGCGCCACGACACAGCCGCGGATCGTCGACCTGAACGCGACCGTCCGCAACCTGCAGGAAATGCTCGGGCGGCTCGTGGGCGACAACATCCGGTTCCACCTGGAGCTGAGCGATTCCCTTCGCCGGCTGCGGGTCGATCCGGTCCAGCTGGAGCAGGTCATCGTGAATCTTGTCGTCAACGCGCGCGACGCCATGCCCCAGGGCGGCGTGATCACGATTCGTACCGATCGATACGTGTCCGAGCCGGGCGAGATCGCGGGCAGCGGGTCGGTGACGCCCGGCACGTACACGCGCATTCGCGTCTCCGATACGGGTGTTGGAATTTCCCCGTCGGTGCTGGAACACATCTTCGAACCCTTCTTCACAACCAAGGAACCCGGGCGCGGAACCGGACTGGGGCTCGCCACGGTCTACGGGATCGTCAGCCAGCACGGAGGGAGCGTCCGCGCGATCACTCAGCCCGATCGGGGCGCCGAGTTCGAGATCCTTCTTCCGGAGGCGGGCGACGCCGAGCGCGACGAACCGCCGGAGCCTTCTCCCGTCGCGTTCCCCGCCGGGAACGAAACGGTGATGCTGGTGGAGGACGATCCAAGCCTTCTGACGCTCGCGAGTGAGGCGCTCTCCGAGCTGGGCTATCGGGTTCTGGGCGCGCCCGGTCCTACAGGCGCGCTCCGCGTGCTGGAGCGCGAAAAAGCGACGGTCTCGATGCTGGTAACCGACGTGGTGATGCCGGAAATGGGCGGGCGCGAGCTGGCCGAGCGCGTGCGGAAGATCTGCCCCGGCCTTCCCATCCTCTTCGTCTCGGGATACACCCGCGATTCCGCGCTCTCAAAGGGCTCGGAAGAGGCGGGATTCCACTTCCTGGAGAAGCCCTACACGCAGCTCACGTTCGCGCGGAAGGTGCGCGAGATTCTGGATGCCAAAGGGACCCGATCAGCCCGCGGCGCCAGCCACGTGGCCGGCTAGCACACCCTCCGCCCTCGCGAATCTCAGGATCAGATCGTCCACCGGCGTGGGCGCAAAGCCCAGCTCGCTTCGTGTACGCGCGTTCTCGAGCGGCGCCAACCGGAGCAGATGAAGCACCAGCTCCCGCGGGAGGACGAGCTGGCGGAGGAACGAATGGGGCGGAAGGATCGGCGCCAGATGCCCGAGCTCTTCCGCAAGGAGGTCCGGTAGTCGCCGGCGCGGCGCTGGAACGTCCGTCAGACGGGTGATCCGATGAAATAGATCCGTCAGGCGCAGGCACTCGCCGGTCGCGAAATACCGCCTCCCGCCACGGGCGTGCTCGATGGCGGCCGCCACGCAGCGCCCCAAGTCGCCCCCGTCGCTCGGGGCCAGCCAAACTTGGTCCAGCAACCGAAAGGGCAGCTCGCGGCGAAGGAAGGCCGCGATGAGGCCACCGAGCGAGGTCGGAACGCCGGGCGCGGCCAGAACCCCTTGGCTCACGACCATCGTGCGAAGGCCGTGCGGGCGGTTGGCTTCCAGGACCAGCGCCTCGGCCTCGTAAATCATCCGCACCGAATCGGAGACGTATTCCGCTTCCGGGGGCGTCTCCTCGTTCACAGGGCTCGACCGGTCCGCGCGCTCCTGAACCGTTCCGGTGTATCCGAGAAGAACGAAGAGCTTGGCGCCCGCGCTCTGGCTTTCGCGCAGGATGGCCGCCGTCCCATCCACGTGAATGCGCCGCTGGCGCCGGCGATCGAGGCTCGTGAAGCCGGGCCTTATCGCGGCGTGCACCACCACGTCGCATCCGTCGGCGATTCCATGGAGGCTGAGCGGACGCTCCAGGTCGCCGTCCCTCACGTCCTGGATGCGAAGCGCGGAGATTGAAGGGCCGCCCTTGTGGGCCAGCGCGCGAACAGGCGCGCCGAGACGGGTGAGCGACGGGAGGACGAGCCGTCCCAGTGCGCCCGCGGCTCCGGTGAGGAGGATTCGCTGGGGTTTGTAGGGTGGTCGCATGCCTTGCGGTTCTGGGGTTTGGTGCTCGACGGGAACCACGCGCGCCCTCAATTTTAGCGCATCGGGTGCCGGCGAGGTTTAGAATCAGAGCCTTGTCCGAGGCCGAACGACAATCCACGTTCATCACCACCCGATTCGAGCGGTGGGCGTTGCCGCGCCTGGCCGCCTCGCTGCCCCAATGGGTGCTCCCCGATCACCTGACGGCGCTCGGAGTTCTGGGCGCGACCATCATCACCGTCGGATACGGTCTTTCGAACCACGACTGGCGGTGGCTCTGGCTGTCGAACGTGGGGCTCCTGATCCACTGGTTCGGTGACAGCCTGGACGGAACGCTCGCGCGGGTTCGAAAGATCGAGCGTCCTCGATACGGGTTCTACCTCGACCACCTCACCGACGCGTACTCGACCACGGTCATCGGCTTGGGGCTCGGATTCTCGCCGTTCATGCTCCTGGCCGTCGGCCTCGCGATCGTGATCGCCTACCTCGTGCTGTCGATTAACGTTTACCTGGAGACGCACGTCTTTGGGAAATTTCGATTCGGATACGGCGTCACGGGTCCCACCGAGGCGCGGATCATCCTGTTCGCGCTGAACGTGCTCGCCCTGACGGTCGGACCGCTTCCATTCCACGTCATCGGGCGCGGCGTCACGATCTTCGACGTGCTCGGCGCCGGCGCGGCGCTGGGAATGGCGGCGATGCTCATGCGGCGGGTGGTGCGGAACCTGGGCGAGCTGGGGCGGGCCGAACCGGCGGGCAAGACGAAGTCATAGGCTGTCGAAAGGAGGCTGCGCGTTCTATGCTTCTCATGGTCATCGAGCGGTTCAAGAAGGACGCGATCGACAAGGTGGGCGAGCGATACCGCGCGAAGGGCCGCATGCTTCCGGATGGAGTCGGCTACGCGTCGAGCTGGCTCGATCCCGACGGCACGATTTGCTACCAGCTCATGGAGGCCCCAACGCCGGAGGCGCTCCAGCCTTGGTTCGACAAGTGGGACGACCTCATGGATTTCGAGGTGACGCCGGTCCTGGCGTCGGCCGATTTCTGGGCTCAGCGAACGAAGAAGGTGTAGCCATGCAGGGCAAGGGTACGGTTCAGGAATACAAGAACGACGCGATCATCGTGCGCTTCGACCCCAAGGTCTGCATTCACTCGGGAGTCTGCATGCTCGGGCTCCGGGCCGTGTTTGATGTCGGGAAGCGGCCCTGGGTGAACGTCGAGGGGGCGTCGGCCGAAGCCATAGCCGAGCAGATCAAGCGCTGCCCGTCGGGCGCGCTGTCGTACGAGATGCGGGAGAAGTAGGCCGGCTGGCCCACGCCAACGCCGGTACCGCCGGTACGTGGCCGGCTCAAGCCCCCCATGGGTCGGCCCTGGGTTCGGGCCGTGCCCCCCAGTCACAGTGTGACGCCTAGGTGCGTCTTAAAGGCACGGAATGGTGGCCCCACGAGGCAAACTGTGACATGGCGCACACTAGCCCGATCGGATGACGGGTTCTGGCCTTACAGTCCTTCCTTCGGCCTCGTGGACCCCACCAAAGCAAATGGCACGCCCTCTGCTCATCTCCCATTGCGGGAGGTGAAACAAACCATGACGAGAAGAGAGGCCGAGATTCGCGCGCGGAAGCTGGGGTTGTCTGTCTGGGTCACCCAGGCCGTCGCTGTCGGCCGTCAGTCCAGGACCATCGATCTCTACTGTGTCGGATTCGCTGCGTTGGAGCTTCCGATCGCGGAAGCGGAATCGTGGGAAGAGGCGTTCCACGCCTTGGAGCAGATCATTCACTAGGGAAGTTCCCCGCGCCGCTCGGCGCGGGCAGACCGATCGAATGGAGGCGCGGGCGGCGCGGCCCGCGCCTAGAACCGGATCAGCGTCACCAACTGCACCTGATTCGCGCTCGCGTGCTCCCCGTCCTTGTTCTCCCGGTATCCATCGATATATTCGATCCCGACATCGACCCGCTTGGCTGGAGAGAACACGAGGTTGACGGCGAGGCGATGGGTCTTGCTATAAGTGTCCGGGGGCTGGAAATCGTAAGGTAGGAGATCGACAAAACTCCAAAGGAACGTGGACCGGAGATTCATCGTCTCGGCCCCCTTCCACTCCTTCCACGCATGCTCGTACGCGATGTACCACCCGAATGCCGGCAACACCTTCAAGTCTCCGGTCGTCGTATCAAACACCGCGTCCTGGCCGCCCAGGGAGCTGAGGTCGTTGATGTACCGCGCGATCCCCCTCCCACCGTTTGCCTGAAAGATCACGCGATCTTGGAGCGTCCCGACCTTGAACGGAAACACGCCGCTCGCGCTCAAACCCCACCCCCAGTCGGATCGCACATCGCCCGGGGTGGCTTCGCCACGAATCTCGCGGATGACGGCGGCCGCCTGTACATGGCCGCCATTCGAACCCTCCCTCACCGCCCTCAGAACGATGTCGGGCAGCAGGTTGACGCCCTGGCCGCCGGTGATGGACACGGACGGATTCTCGATCGCGATCGCCGCGCGCGTCTTCGGGTCCGTATTCCACCAGTAGCGAATGAGCGGCTGCCGGATAATGTTTTCCGAGCTCACCCCCTCGAAGTCGAGGTCCTCGAGATTGGTGGCCGGATCCGAAAACGTCGACCAGGTCTGTCCCACGATGAATCCGAGAAACTGCGCGTACGCATGTCGAAGGCGAAACGTGTTGTTCGCGCCCGCGAAGTCGCCTTCGAAGAAGGCCCGGACTTCCTGCGCTCCAATGGGGGTACGAAATTCGGTGTTGAGCCGGCTGGCCCGTGCGGAGATGTTCGTCCGCTTGTCTTCGCCGCTGATTACGGGCACGCCCACGGGAATCGAGTTCGTGAGAAAGCGGTCGTCGGTCCCCAGGGGATCCAGCGTGAAGACCGCCGCTGTGCGCACCCGGCCACCGAATTTGATGGCCGCGTCGGTCCCGGGAATCCGCATGGATCCCGGGAAATCCCCGGCCGACACGATGTCTGGTGGAAGCTCTGGGGCCTTCTTCGTCTCGTCCTCAATCGCCTTCAGTCTCGCTTCGATGACGCTGTCGGGAGCGGCGTTGCCAAGGCCCAGCTCGACACTGGCGAGTCTGGACTTCAAGCTGGTGAGTTGCTCGTCGAGCTCCTTGAGCTTCGCCTCCAGCTCTTGGGTCTTCACCGCCTGACTGTCGGCCGCGGCGGCCTGGCCCTCGATCCGCGTCTTCTGGCTCTCGATCTCGGCCTTCTGCGCTTCGATCTGCGCCTGCTGCGCCTCGATCAATTGTTTCTGTTCCTTGAGCTGAGCCGAGACGCTCTTGGACGGGGCTTTCTTGGCAGGCTCCGCGGCGGACGCGCGGGGCGTCGTCCATGGGGTCAGAAAGAGCACGACCGCCCAGGCGACCAGGGCGGTCGTGCTTATGCGGAATGTGCGGCCCATTAGAGCAGGATGTCGGTTCCGAGCGAGATGGTGGTTCCGGTCTGCCCGGCCGTGTAGAAGCCGAAACTCGATCCGGTCGGAGACTTCTCGACGCGGATCACGTGAAGGTTCAGGCGCCACTGCCGAGTCCCGTACGGATAGAAGCTGGCGCCGCCCGCGACTTCCCACGGATGCCTCTTGAAATCATCCCAGACATACCCAGTGGCAGCGTAAAGGCCCAACTTCTTGGGCACGACCATGTGCATGGCCTCGGCCATGAACCCGCGATCCGTGATGCGAGCTGAGTGGGTAGCGGGCCGGTGGCGTCGAAGTTGCGAGAGCCTCCGCACGTAGCCCTCGCCCTGGAACGAGAAGCCCCTGTACTTGAATCCGGCGTCGAAGGCCATCTCGTCATAGTCGAGCGTATTGACCGTCACCGTGTCCGCCAGGGCCCCCGCCTCGAACGGGAAGACGCCATCGGAGAGGCGGATCTGGGTGGCGTTTGGGGGCTGGTTCAGCTGCGCGTAGCGGCTCTCGCGGCTGTGCGACGCGGACGCGCCGAACCGGGTGGCGAACTTCGTGATGGTACTCGAGGTCGCCCATCCCGCCGCGAGGCCCCAACTCGCCCGTCGTGGGCATCGTCCACACGCTGGCGCTGTAGCCCATGTTCCGGGTGTCGTTGGCCGCGGTGACGCCGAGCTGGCTCAGATTGTTCGTCACCGAAGCCGTATACCAGAAGCGCCGCATCGCCTCGCCCGTGATCCAGAACGAGGACGAGAATCCGCCTCGGAAGAACTCCTCCCCCATCTGGCGGTCGCTCGATGCCCAATAGGGCCAGGATCCCTGCATCGATCGGGCGGTCAGGTTGGGTCCGAGGCCGACGCCAAACACCATCGGCTTGTTGACGATGTAGCGCAGATTTCCGAACAGGAGCGTCTGTTGCGTTGTCGGAAGCGACCAGAGAGAGATGTTGTACCGGAATTTCGGGTCGTAGAAGAAGCCGGTCAGCCACACGAAGGTTCGGTGCCAGTTGATCATGTTGTTCGTCTTGACCGTCGCGCTCCCGGCCCAAATGGTCGGTGAACGTCTGAGTGGCGGGAAGTTGGTTCACGTAGCGGAACAGCCCGTAGACGCTGATGTTCAGGCTGCCTCGCTTCGTTCTCAGGATGTCGAAACCCGCACCTGGAGAGAATTGCCCGAGGAGTTCGTTGGAGTAGATTTCCTTCGTCGTATCCGCTGGGGAAGCGGCTTCCCGGGTGGAATCCTCCTCTGCGACATTTACCGGCGCTTCATCCTGCGCGCGGCCCGCAACGGGGAGAATCGCCAGACTCAAGCCGGCAAACAGCGCCACGCGAAGCAGACCCATAGCTGTCGGTTGAAGCCGGTTCATGCGGGAATCCCTCTAGAGAGTCGTTTGGAGTCGGAGCTGGAAGAATTGCGTCTGGCCCTTGATGCCATACCGGTCGAGAACCCCGAGGCCATATGCCGCATCGACGCGAAGATTGTCGGAGAGGTGCCAATTGACCATCGGGGTGATTCTCCAGAACTTCCCTCCACGAAGCGCACCAGAGTCGAGATCGATGTAGGAAAATCGCATGACGGCCTCCCAGGCGCCCGGCCCTCCCTCGAAGACGGTCCGCTTCGGAGATACCCCCTTGAAATACCCCTGAGCCGCGTTGTAGGCGCGGGTCTCTCCCGTGATCAGCCAAGATACGGCCGCATCACCACCGTGAAAGGTCGGATCTCCGCCCACCGGAGTGTCGAATGTGACTACGTTGTATTCCGAGCCGAACAGCCAAGGGCCAGCCCTATAGTACGCCTCGGCTCCGGCCGTATTTGAAACGTCCGCGGTGAAGCTTCCCGTATCGACGAAGAAGGGGGCCAGGAACGCTTCGGGCCGCGATTTAGGCCGGATCGTGTCGTCCTCGGGGTGCGCGTGCCGGCCCATCAAAGCGAGGTGAAGCACCTTCTCCTCCGAAAGGACCGGCTGCCACCCTAGCCGAGCTACCCATTGATCCCTGTTGGTGGAGAATGACTCGTTCTTTGAGAGCGCGTTCATGTAGTAGCCGAGACTCCAGAAGGCTCGCGGCCGGGGCGCATAGCCCAACCATTTCACCCCGTCTGCGAGAATGGGCACGAAGGCGTCGTTGGCCGTGTATCGCTCGATCGTCCAGCCGTCGTAGCCCACCATGACCTTGTTGAGCGAATAGCCCTCCTTGGTCCGCCCGATGAAGAAGCTCCCAAGGAGTTCCGGAACGGCAACCATGACGCCGGTCTGGCGGAAGTGCCAATGTTCGTCGGCACCATCGTACATGACTCCCGCCGTCCAGGAGATCGGGCGCCCCGTCTTGAATCTTCCTTTGAAGAGAAGACGAAAATCGCGCAGGCCCACGTCGGGCTCCAATGAAACCTGCTGCTCGCTCTTCCTATCCTGGGAGTACGCTGTGAAATCAACCAGGAAGCCGTATCCGATCCGCAACGTCGAGATCGGCCCGTCGTACTCATTCCATTTGACCAGCCTGCGACGAGGCTTCTCCGCCTCGGCCTCTCCGGCCTGCACGGTTGTTACCACCGTGGAGTCTGAATTCGTGCCGCCCGAATCCTGAGCTGGGGACCGGCCTGGCGCCAGGAACAACAGCATGGCCAGAGCGATCGCCGCCAAGGAACGAGTCGTGATTAAGACCAAGCTCCTAATACCGGTTGAAGTAGTCCTGAATTTTCTTCGGATCGTGCGTCTTCAAGAGCGCCAGCTGGAGCAGCACTCGGGCCTTTCCGGGATTGAGCTCCATGGAGGCCACCGTTCCCAACTCGTCGTCGCTGACTTCGATGTTGCGGCGGATGATTCCTCCGTTGGTGCGAGACGAGCGCACCACGACGACGCCCTTGGCAGCCGCTGCTTTGACTGCCTCGACGGCAGGGGCGGTCATGTTGCCGTCTCCGACGCCGGCGATCACCAATCCCTTGGCGCCATTCTGAACGGCCGAGGAAATCACGTCCGGCGACATGTTCGCATGAGCGTAGATGATGTCCACGCGAGGGAGGGCGGTCACGCCGTCGATGCTCATCTCGCTCTTCGTCGTGTGAACGTTGGACGGCATCCGAAACCACGTGTTCTTGCCAAACAACGTCGCGCCGACCAATCCCGCCTCGCTCGAACTCATCGTCCCGACATCCGTCGTGTGCGTCTTCACGATGTCGTGCGCGGAATGAATGTCATCGTCCACGGTGACCAGCACTCCACGGCCGCGGGCCATCGGGTCCGCGGCGATCGCCACCGCGTTGTAGATGTTCAACGGGCCGTCCGCGCTCATCGCCGTGGAGGGCCGCATGGAGCCGGTCAACACCACCGGCTTGTCGCTCTTGACCACCAGATCCAGGAAGTACGCGGTCTCTTCCATGGTGTCGGTGCCGTGGGTGATGGCCACCCCGGATCACGTCCGGCTTCGCCAGGATCTCGTTCACGCGCTTCCCGAGCTTGAGCCACACCTCGTCGTTCATGTCCTGGCTGCCGATGCTGGCGATCTGCTCTCCGGTGACGTCCGCAAGCTCCTTGAGCTGCGGCACGGCCTGAATGAGGAGATCGACCCCGACCGCCCCCGACTTGTAGCCCGCCTCGGTCTGGGAAGCCGCGGCGCCGGCGATGGTTCCGCCGGTTGCCACGATGACGACCTGAGGCTTCTTTGCGTTCTGACCGCAGGCGGCGACCGCGACGACCAAGCCGGCGGCCGCGAGCGCGATGACAATTCTCAGCATCTTCATGACCAAGTCCTCCTAGATTGCGAGCGGCGAGCTCCTCTACTTCTTCTGATAGAGACTCGGATCGAGGTTCGTGAGCTTGATGGGATCCAGCAAGTCCGCGATCTGCTGCTCCGTCAGGATATGCTTCTCGCGGATGACCTCCAGAATGCCCTTGCCGCTCTTGTACGCCTCATTCGCCAGCTCGGTCGCCTTCTCATAGCCCAATACGGGATTGAGAGCGGTCACGATGCCGACGGTGGTCTCCAGGTAGTGCTCCAGGACCTTCTCGTTGACCGTGATCCCATCGATGCACTTGGTCCGAAACAACTTGGAGACGTTGAAGAGCAGGTGCTGCGATTCGATGATCATCAAGCCGTTCAGCGGCTCGTAGGCGTTGAGCTGAAGCTGGCCGCTGTGCGAGGCCAGGGTCACGCTGTAGTCATTTCCCATCACCCGGTAGGCGACAATTCCCACGACTTCGGGGACGACCGGGTTGACCTTGCCCGGCATGATGGACGAGCCCGGCTGAAGCGCCGGCAGGTTGATCTCGGCCAGCCCCGCACGGGGCCCGGAGGTGAGAAGGATCAGATCGCTCGAGATCTTGGCCAGCTTGATTGCGACGCTCTTCAGCGCGCTCGAATACACGACAAACCCCTGCTGATCCCAGGTGGCGGCCATCATGTCCTCGGCCGGCACGATGGGCTTCCCCGTCAACTCCGCCAGGTGCGCCGCGCACTTTTCCGAGTAACCCTTGGGCACGTTGATTCCCGTGCCGACCGCCGTCGCACCCATGTTCACGTGATACAGGTACTTTTCCGAGTCGCGCAGCAGAGCGATCTCGCTCTCAATCGAGGCGGCAAAGGCGTAAAACTCCTGGCCGACCGTCATGGGCACCGCGTCCTGCAGCTCCGTCCGCCCCATCTTTACGATCTTGAGGTAGGCGGCGCCCTTCTTCCGGAACGAGGCCGCGAGCTCTTCCAACTCCGCGACGAGCTTGTCGTTTCGCAGCAGAACGGCGACGTGGATCGCGGTCGGGTACGAGTCGTTTGTCGATTGCGACATGTTCAGGTCGTCGTGCGGATCCACGATCGAGTACTCGCCCTTCTTGTGGCCGCTCAGTTCGAGCGCCACGTTGGCGAGAACCTCGTTCGCGTTCATGTTCGTGGAAGTGCCGGCGCCGCCCTGGTACCAATCGACCATGAACTGATCGTTGTACTTGCCGGCGCGAACGGCCGCGCACGCCTTCTCGATCGCCGCAAGAGTCTCGGGCTTCATGGCCCCGACATCGGTGTTGGCCCGGGCCGCGGCCAGTTTGACAATGGCCCACGCCTCAATGAAGCCAGGGTAATGATTGATCGCGATGCCGGAAAGCTGGAAGTTCTCAAGCGCGCGGGCCGTCTGGACGCCGTAGTAGGCCGACGCTGGAATGTCCTTCTCCCCGAGGAGATCCTTCTCCACTCGCACGGCCGGGACTGGAGCCGCCGACTTGGCCGGCTTGGCGGCCTTCGCGGCGGCCGCTCTCGCGACCGGCGGCGCGCACGCCAGGTAAAGAAATCCGAATACGATCGCCGCCGCCGTCGATGTCAGGACGGCCCCGCGGCGATTGTCCAATCGGCGACTCATGATTCACCCCCCTCTTCGGTGTGGCTCAACATCTTCGGCGATTGTTCCCGCGGTCCAGCCCGTCCGAGATGAGCGTCTTATTTCTTGGCTGGCGGCGCGGCGGCCTTCGGCTGCATCGCGTAGGGATTCCCGCCAAGCGCGTTCGAGATGTCCGCGATCGCCTTCTGCGCCTTCACGCTGTTGCCCGCGCCGTCCAGCGGTGGCGAAATCACCGCGATGCCGAACTTGCCGGGGGAAACCGCGATGATACCGCCCCCAACGCCGCTCTTCGCGGGCAGCCCGGTTCTAAAGAGCCACTTGCCGGTGTCGTCGTAGAGTCCGGCGGTCGCCATGACGGCCAGAATCTCGGGAACGTTCGCCGTGGTGACGACCTGCTTTCCCGTCACCGGATTCTTCCCACCGTTCGCCAGCGTCGCCGCCATCTCCGCCAAATCCTTGGCGTTGACCCCGACGGAGCACTGCTTGGTGTAGATATCGCAGGCCTGGAGCGGCTTGTCCTTGATGTGCCCATAGGCGTACATGAGCATCGCGATGGCCTGGTTGCGTTGATTCGTCGCGGCTTCAGACTCGTAGACGTCCTGCAGGACCGTGAGCGGCCGGCCCGCGAAGTCGCTGTACGTGCCGATGATCTTCCCCCAGATCTCGTCCGGGGTGGCGCCCGAGATCATGCTCGTCGCGGTGATGGCGCCCGGGTTGACCATCGCGTTCATCTCAGCGCCCTTGTATTGCTCCACCGCGACGATCGAGTTGAAGACCTGCCCCGTCGCGTCGACGCCCATGTTGTCCATGATCGCCTGAGGGCTTTGTTCCTCCATGACCATCGCCATGGTGAACACCTTCGAGATGGACTGGATCGACACCTGCGTCGTGATATCGCCCGTCGTGTAGACCTTGCCGTCCACCGTCACGATCGCAATGCCGAATACATTCGGATCGACCTTGGCCAGTGCGGGGATGTAGTCGGCGTTCTTCCCCTCTTGGAGGTCCTTGTACTTCGCGTAGGCTTGGTCGATCGCCGTCTGCGCCGGTGCTGGTGCCGCCGGCTTGGCCGCCTTCGCGGCCAGTGCCGGCCCCGCTCCGATCGCCAGAGCGACCGCTATCGCGACCACGAGCCCCGAGCGAAGCCACTTTTGGAAATTCTGCTGTGCGTTCAATGCCCACCTCCGATGCTTGTCGAGAAGCTGTATTTGAATGAGACCTGTACGTGCGCGTCGTCCTCAGTCCATCCGTCCGTGAAGTTCGCCCGGTGGATCCAGCCGCCTTCCACGCCCATCATGACGTTGGCGACGGGCGAATAGAGAAGGTTGGCGAGGAAGTACTGCCCCAGGTGGAATGCGTCCGGCGCCTGGCCATTGGTGTTCTCGATGTTCACCTGCGAATAGCCGATCGAGCTGGTGTACTTCTCGTTCCACGTGTGGTCGAGGAACGCCACGACCCCCGTCACCGGAATGGCGACACCCTCGACCGTCGCGCCGCCCCCGCTCACTTCGATGGCCACGTCCGCCGGAGCGTCGTTCATGTAATTCTCGATGCCCTCACCATGAACGATGGAGAGTCGCAGGACGTCGTTCTTGGTCGGCTTGAGGTTCGAGCTGAGGTGGGCGCCCCACCCGGTCACCTTGCCGGAGAGATCCACGGGGCCGCCCGAGAGATCCTCCCACTCGATCCGCCTCACGATTCCCGACAGCTCCACGTAACCCCGACGCAGCGCCTTGCGGTACTCCGCGGAGAGATCCGGCAGGGGGAATCGCGGCGTAATGCCGGCCAATTCCACACGGCCGGCGTACGCCCCGGCGTCACCGCTGGCGCCCGGCCGCTCGAGCGCGATCGTCAGCCGCGAGTCGCCCTGGATGGGCATGTACCGGACCTGGACGTTGCGGAAGAACACCATGCCGTTCGGGCCCCAGTACTCGATCGTGTTCGGGAAGACGTCGATATCCATGAACGGGCTCCAGTACTGGCCGGCCCCAAACTTGCCCAGCTCGCCGTACGCGTGCCTCAGGCGGATGGTCGTCTGGCCGGCATCGGCGCCCACGCCGAACATTTCCCATTCAAACGTGGTCCTGACCTCGCCCTTCGTAGTCGGGATGTACGACTTCACGCCGAACCGCGTTTGGCGGGCGCTGAAGAACGTGTTGCCCTTGTCCCCGAACTGGTTCTCGAACGAAGCCAGCTTGGTTGGTCGCTGGACGTCGAACCAGGCCGGGTCGACTCCGATGGTGTTGTATCCCGCGTCCATCATGACGTAGCCGTAGATGTCGGTGCGCGCCTTGGTCTCGGCGCGCGCGACACCCGAGGCGCCCAGGGCCATCGCCATCGCAAGAACCGCGACCTTTCCCCAATAGTTCCTCATTCCACCCTCCTTGGCTTCAAGTGAACCGTTCATGCCTCGTTCCTCCTCCGTTGCCACCAGTGCATGCCGTGGTTACTGGCCGGGATGCGCCTTCTCCCACGCGCGCGCGTTTCTCCTTCCCTCGTCGAAGATCCGCTCGTAGTTCTTCTTTAGAACCTTCTCTCTGGTTTCAGGCGTCAGCAACTTCCAAAGCGGCTGATACATCTCGTAGACCCCGTAATAGGATTGCGCATCCTTGGGCGCCACGGTATCGGTACCGAAGAGGAACCGGTCCGGATACTTGTTGATCAGGTCGGCCGTGCGCTGGGTGGCCTCGGGGGTGGACACAACGTACTTGGCCACCTCGTCCCACGAGAGGTCGAAGCAGACGTGGTTGCAGACCGGATCGTCGAGGATGCTCTCCAGCATCGCGAGGTGGTTTTCAACGGGATGAACCACCCGGCCGACCCCCGTGTGCGCCCAGATGATGGAGTTCTTCGGGTGCCGCTTGAGGAGGTCCTTGAACTGGGTCAGAAACGCCGGCGGCGCACCCTTCTTGGGGAAGGGCTGGTCCACATCGTTGTGGATCAGGACCACCAAGCCGACTTCGGCGGCGAAGTCGAGGATCCGGTCCAGCGCCGGGTCCGTGAGGCTCGCGACGTCCCCTGCGATCTTGGAAGAGACGAACTCCTTGTGAATCGTGAACTCGCCGATTCCGCTGAACACCCCGGGAAAGGTCTGGAGAACGCGGCGGATGTGGTCCGCCGCGTACATGTCGGTCGGGTTGAAGCCGGTGATCATCGGATCGAAACGGGCTTGCTCGGACTTGGAGAGCGATTTGTACGCCATCGCAATGGTCGCGTCGGTGAACGAGTAGTAGTAGAGGCGCGCATCGGTATCGAGATAGTAGGTAGGAGCTCTGTCGCCGGAAATTCGATACGACCACTGCTGCTGGAGGGGGATCCCGAACAGGGTCGACCGTCCGACCCGGGTACCCATGATCTTGAGGAATTGCCGAGGCGTGATGCCTACTTGAATGTAGTTGGTGAGGTGGAAGTGAGAGTCGTTGAATTCGTACTTGGCGGCCGGCGCTGCGGGAGCGCCCGACGGCTGGGCCAGCGCGCCTGGATGCGCCGCCATGAGGGATGCGACGATGCAGACGGCGACGAGGAGAAACCATCCCGGCGACCTTCGCTCCTCGAAGAAGCGCGCCGGGCGCAACGACGTTCGGGTCATTCCTTTGCCCCCCTTCCCTGCTTGTAGAGTGCAACCTCCAAACAGGAGGAATATGCCATAATCGTCTGCAAACAGGTGCCTTATTGATGTAGCCTTCCCAACGACTGCGGAAGTGTAGCACTCCTGCTGGGGGGAGGACTCACCGTTATGAATCGTCTTCGAAGTGTGACCGCGGTCACATGCGGAATTCTCTTCGTCGTAGGGATCGTGGGCGGAACGATCTCGATCTACACCTCCCGCACCCTCTTCGACGAAGAGATGTTCGCGACGCGGGTCTCCGAGAGCCTCGCGGAGCCTCACATCGCGCGGGTCGTTTCCAATCAGGTCACCGACCAGATCGTGGCCATGCGCCGCGAGCTGACCCCCTTCCGGCCCGTCCTTTTGAGCGTGGTCGAGCGGGTGGTCACGTCGCCTCCCTTCCGGGCGATGGTGAAGCTCGCCGCCAGGAAGGTCCATCCTGCCCTCATCACCCACGGCGAATCGCTCGCCCTCGGGGTCCAGGATCTCGGTGTTGTCCTCCAGAACGCCCTCGCCCTTTACCCGCAAGTGGCGGAGAAGGTGCCCGCGCAGGCGCAGATCATTCTCGGCTCGACAGAGACACAGCCGCTCGGGAGGAACCTGCTCCGGGTGCTGCACATCGGACGTCGGACGCAGCAGCGCGGGATTGTGTGGCCCTCGATCGGAATCCTATTCGGCGCGCTCGGGTTGATCCTCACGCGCCGAAAGGACCTTTATCTCCTGCGTGTGGGGCTTGGCCTCGCGATCGTCGCGCTTCTCATCGCCGCGATCGCCCGCTTTGGGGGCTACGCTGTCGCCGGATTGACCCGCTCACCGGTCCTCTCCGACCTCATCACCGGCGGATGGCTCGTGTTCCTGGCGCCGCTCGCCTGGCGCATGCTGGTGCTGGCCGGCCTGGGG
This sequence comes from Candidatus Eiseniibacteriota bacterium, assembly GCA_963740415.1. GTDB lineage: Bacteria > Eisenbacteria > RBG-16-71-46 > SZUA-252 > SZUA-252 > WS-9. The sequence goes on along the minus strand of CAVUEC010000012.1, from coordinate 80,620 downwards.
ATCGTCCTCGTCGCGGCCGTGACGACCTTGCTTGAGAAGGTCGAGACCGGCACGCTCGCCCGGAAACTCTGGGCGTTCGTGTGGCGGCGACCGGTTCGTGTCGAGTGGGTCATGGCGCGGGGCCTGGGCCTGGCCACGATCGCGGTCCTCACCATGCTCCACCCGGTGGCCGCCGTGGCCTCCGTCGCGGTCATCGCAGCGGCTCTTGTCTTCTTCGTCGGCATTCAGGACATCTTCGTCACCGCGGCCCAAGCGGCCCGAAAGGGTCACGTCGGAAAGGCCGCCGAAAAGAAGCGGCGGGCATCGATGTTCCCTGCCGTCGTGGGGATCGGGCTCGTGGCACTCCTCGTCGCCGGTGGCGTCGTCTGGCTGGCGCGAGGCCCCAAACCGAAGGCCGCCGAAGGCCCGGCGGCCATCCTGGCGTGCAACGGGTATCCGGAGCTGCGGGACCGCCGCTTGAACAAGGTCGTGTTCCCGACGACGCACAACTCGATGGCGTCTTTGAATATTTCCGATTGGTACATGCCGAATCAGGAGAAGGGCATTCGCCAGCAACTCGAGGACGGAGTCCGCGGGCTGCTGATCGACGTTCACTACGGCGAGCCGGTGAAGGGCCGCATCAAGACCATTATCGATGACGAGGCGAAAGCCCGGGCCACGTACGAGGAGGTCGTTGGGAAGGAAGGCGTCGAGGCGGCCATGCGCATCCGGGACCGCCTGGTCGGGAAGCCGGAGGGGCCCAAGGACGTTTACATGGCCCACGGTTTCTGCGAGCTGGGCTCGACGGAGTTTGTCGGCGCGCTCAAGGAGATCAAAGACTTCCTCGTCCTGAATCCGAGCGAGGTCCTGATCATGGTGATTCAGGACGAGGGAGTCACGCCCGCCGACGTGGCCGGGTGTTTCGAGAAGAGCGGCCTGCTGGATTTTGTCTACCGAGGGCCGGTGACGCCGCCTTGGCCGACGCTGGGCGAGATGGTGGCGCGGAACGAGCGGATCGTGGTGATGGCCGAGAACCACGCCGAGGGCGTGCCCTGGTACCATCACATGATCGGGATCCTCCAGGAGACGCCGTACAAGTTCCGGACGCCGGAAGAGTTTTCGAACGTTCCCAATCGGGGTGGGACCACGGGGTCGCTGCTCTTGATGAACAACTTCATCGAATCCGTTCCGCCGGTCCCCACCAAGGCGGAGCCGGTGAACGCCTACGACTTCCTGGTGAAGCGCGGCCGGGCCTGCATCCGCGAGCGCGGCATGGTTCCCAACTTGATCGCGGTCGACTTCTACAAGACCGGCGACCTCTTCAAGGCGTGCCGCACGCTCAACGGCATCAGCGAGCCGGCCGGGCCGACGATCCCGTAAGAGCGTCGGGCCCGGTCCGACGATTCCCTGAGAGCCGGTCGAACCCGATCGTGCCGCAGGGCGGCGGTCCTCCTATTGCATCGACGCGGCCGATTCCAGAGGATGCTCGTCGCCCATGGGATCGCCGTCCGGGCCCAGGAACACCAGCGACTTGAGCGTGTCATCCGGGTCTCCGCCCCATACGGACTGAGCCGGAAACTGGACCCTCTGGCCCGATGGCGCGACGCCGAAGTCGAACACGCCGTCGGGCGGCCGCCGCCACCATAGCGCGCCCTCGCGGCGACGCAGGACGATTCGCGTCGAGATGCCCGCCACGAAGCGGATTTCCCCGGTCAGGGTGAGGTCGCTCCCCCCCAGCGTGCCGCTTGTGAATGGACAAATGGATGTCTCCGCGTCGATGAGCGTCGTGAAGCTTGGGCTCAATTCGCACGTGCCCTGGCGGAGCCGGCCGAGGTAGCACTCGGCGGTCACAGGATTGCCCAGGCCGTCGCGGATTTGGATCCACGCGACCACATCGCCGCCGACGGGGCTGACGAAGCGCTGGCGGTCAAACTCCAAGTACTCTCCGGTGGGGACGAGGACGGCCCGCCTGGTGGCGTCGGCCTCCGCGTGGCTTCGCATGAAGCGGCGCTGAAACACCAGGTCGACGCTCAGGCCGCGAAGCAGGAGCCCACCATGCACGTCGAGACGCGTTCGGGTCCGATCGACTCCATCCGTGACCGTCAGGGCCACGTGCAAGGTGGCCGGCATCGAGAGCGTCGTGCGTACGGCGCGTGTCCTTAGGGCGGAGCCGAGCGCGGCGACGTTCCCCCGATGCCACCGGGGATCATGTCCCCTTCGAACGTGGTTCTTCCAATTCGTCGCCATGGCATCTCCGCTAGTGAATGGAGAGGGTGGAAGGCGTGAGCTTCTCATGGCCGATGATCCGGCGCGCGGCGGGATCGACGCGCTCGCCGTTCAACGGACGCCCCGCCCCGTCCAGGAATCGCATTGAGGTCGCGCCCAGGTCGCGGCTACCGATCCACGGAAGCTTCGTCGAGAAACGAATCCCGCCTGCCGCGGGTACCATCTCCAGGGAGGCGACCTTGACGATGGGAGGCGAGCCCTCCGCGGTGTCCGTCACGAGGCGAACCGCCGCCGAGATGCCGCGGACGAACTCCACTTCGCCGACGACCTCCATCCCCGGGGCAACCGTGTTCGAACGGGGCGTGTAGACGACGGAGGCCGCCACGCGGACCTGCGGCGAGAACCGAAAACTGAATGGGCGGGGCCGCCCGCCGAGCCGCCCGACATGAAGGTGGGCGGTGATCGGGATTCCGTCGGCTTCGGCGATCTGAATCCATGCGCAGGAATCGCCTTCGAGCCTCGGGAAGGCCCTTCCCAGGTGCACCTCGTACAGCTCCTCGAACTGAAGGAGGGAGACGGTGGTCGAAACCGCGCTGCCAGCGCGCGAGGGCCCGGCTCCCACACCGCCGGCCCGGCGCACATGGCTGCGCGGCCCGAACCCCACTTCCGCCCGCAATCCACCGAAAATCATCGTCCCTCTGAAGTCGAGGAAGGCAACACGGACGTCGCGCTGCTCGAGGGTGACCGATCCGACCAACCCGACGCACATCGGAAGGATCGCGGTCGCCTGAGGCAGTTCACTCATATCGCCTCCGGCCCATTGGACTCGGGATTGCGCTTCGATGGTGTCCCCCTCTTGACCGCCGACGAAAAGCGGAAACGCGCGGCGAGCGATCGGATGAGTTCTCCCGTATCCATCCTTGCGCTCACGATCTCATCCGCATGAGTGTCCCCCTCCCGCTCCCGTCGGCGGTCCCTCGAGGAATCAAATGGCGGTTCGTAGCGATTCATGAGGGAAGTATCGGCCACGGTACGGCGCGGATGCACGAGGAGATGTTGGAAAACCGCGTGGGATAAGCGATGATTCTGGCGTCAGGCGTTGTCCTACACGGATGCTGGTCGTTTCCGACAGTTGAAGGAGTCGCGAGGTGTTTCTAGATAGTCCCCAACTTATCCACCAATGCCGGCGTTCGCGGGAGTTTCGACTTGTGAGGGGAAGGACCGGAGGTTCAACCTACGTCATGCGCGGGACAAGATGGAGTGGTGCGGCAAGAGGATTCGCTCTTCTTCTCATTTCAGTGGCCTGGCTGACGGTGTTGTGCGGCAAGCAAGCTCAGGCCCAGCAGTTCAATTCCGACAGCTATCTATCCAAGCCCCACGGCATGGCGACCATCATCTTGACCGTCGGGGAACGAAACTCCATCTTCATGAATACCTTCTCCCTCTTCCCCAGATGGGAGTTCACGGCCGCGGCCTACATCTACAACGGCGATGCCAACAAGAAGACCAACGACGGGTACTCGACGACGTTCTACGCGAAGTACATGTTCTACGAGAACAAAGCGAAGACCGGCGGCTTCGCGGTCAAGGCCGGCACCGGAATCGATCCCGGCTATCTGGCCACCGTCGGGCTCCAGGACGCGTTTCAGACCTACTGGATGAACGCGCCCACGACCTTGCCTCTCTTCGCCAACAAGATTTCCTGGGACCTCATGCCGGGCGCCAGCGTGACGCGGGATTACGCGGGAGGCGGCGCGGCGACAGCCTTCACCTACTCAACCCGCGTGGCCTGGTACGTTTTTGGGCCAACGGGTTCGCTCGTTGGGGAGGTATTCGGCGCCACCGGAGAAGCGGAGACGATCCCCGAATACAAGATCGGCTGGCGATGGGAGCCGAATCAGCACGTGGTCCTCGCGCTTACTTATGGCGATGAGTTCCATGGCGACAACGGCGCCGGGATTGAGGTCGGCGCCATGCTGTTTACCCCGCAATTCCTGTGCATCGGCGGCTGCAAGAAGTAGCGGGTTTGTAGGGCCGGCCCTGAGTGGAGTGTCAGAAAACAAGAACGGCCCCGCGTGTTTCCACGCGAGGCCGTTTCAATTACTCCCGGCGGCGACCTACTCTCCCACACAGTCTCCCGTGCAGTACCATCGGCGCTGGAGGGCTTAACTTCTCTGTTCGGAATGGGAAGAGGTGTTTCCCCTCCGCCGTAGCCACCGGAAAGTTCCTGCCGACGCGCGCCGTCTCCGGCGCAACGCCGTAACCAAGAACAACCGATACGGGTTGACGGTGCGAACCATCTGACATCTGAAAGTCCGATCAAGCCTCACGGACGATTAGTACCGATCGGCTGAACACATTGCTGTGCTTACACCTTCGGCCTATCAACCTCGTCATCTCCGAGGGTCCTTTAGCCAGCTTATGCTGGGGGATATCTCATCTTGGGGCGAGTTTCGCGCTTAGATGCTTTCAGCGCTTATCTCATCCGGACATAGCTACCCGGCAATACCGTTGGCACGATAACCGGTACACTAGAGGTCCGTCCGACCCGGTCCTCTCGTACTAGGGCCAGCTCCCCTCAAATATCCTGCGCCCGCGATGGATAGGGACCGAACTGTCTCACGACGTTCTGAACCCAGCTCACGTACCGCTTTAATCGGCGAACAGCCGAACCCTTGGGACCTTCTCCAGCCCCAGGATGCGATGAGCCGACATCGAGGTGCCAAACCCCGCCGTCGATGTGAACTCTCGGGCGGGATCAGCCTGTTATCCCCGGCGTACCTTTTATCCGTTAAGCGATGGCCCTTCCACACAGAACCACCGGATCACTTTGACCTGCTTTCGCACCTGCTCGACTTGTTGGTCTCGCAGTCAAGCTCCCTTATGCCAATGCACTCCACGCGCGATTACCAACCGCACTGAGGGAACCTTTGTACGCCTCCGTTACTCTTTGGGAGGCGACCGCCCCAGTCAAACTGCCCGCCTGGCAATGTCCCTCGGCCGGATTCACGGCGCGAGGTTAGAATTCCGACATCACAAGGGTGGTATTTCAAGGTTGGCTCCACGAGAGCTAGCGCTCCCGCTTCATAGCCTCCCACCTATCCTACACATGCGGTGTCAAAACCCAATACCAGGGTACAGTAAAGGTGCACGGGGTCTTTCTGTCCAGTCGCGGGTAAGCGGCATCTTCACCGCTACTACAGTTTCGCCGAGCTCTTGCAGGAGACAGCGGTCAAGTCGTTACACCATTCGTGCAGGTCGGAACTTCACGTTCATCCACGATTTCTCGTGGCGCAGACTATACGTTCACCTGACCGAAGTGAGCTGAGGATCTCACTTCCGATACTTGCTCGCTTGATTGTCGCGAGGGTCAGGGCCGGCGTCTTATGGAGCGTTGAACATTGCTCCATCCAGGGATCTCACCCCTGAGTCGTTACGGGGATCGTGTTTCCACGATCTTACCCTCGGTATTACCCACGGCGCCTGCACGGCACCGCTAGGGCTCCACCGATTTGAGCCGGTTGAATGAATGCGATTGCTCGCATTCCGGGCAGTTTCATCTACCCGACAAGGAATTTCGCTACCTTAGGACCGTTCGTTGATTGTTACTCCCGACTGAAGATGTCGGGGGCGCCAACATTTCTGTGGCGCTCTTCACGTCGCCGTGAAGACCGGACTATCCCATCACAGCTGTTCAGCTGCGTCTGGCGTCTAGTCTCTGAGGATTCTCGAACGCTGCCAGAATCGCCTCGTCCACGTATCGACGATTGCCGCCGTCGTTCATGTCCGATCGGATTCGCAGAATTGCTTCGATCCCATCTCGATTCAGATGCCGACCCTCTTCCAAGAGCTTTGCGAGGTCCTTGAACTTCGCGAAATCGCGCTGCTTCTTGGCAGACAGAAATCGGAACTGGTCGAAGAATGGAATAACACTGTCGCGGATGGCGCTGAGGTTGTTCACCTCGTAGTACCACACGCCGTCTCGCCTCTGGCGCATCGTCCCGCACCCGAAGTACCGCTTGAATTTCGAGAGGATCACTTCGTCGCGTTGGGAGATGTTGAAGCAGAGGGAGACTTTCCACGGCATCCGGTAATCGCCGCGCGGTCTGAAGGAAACGTTGAAGCTTCCTTCTCCGTCGGCAAATCCGGCCAGGTAATGCCCGATTTCGATCGGGATCGACCTGGTGTCAAGCATCGTCCGAGCCTTTCCTGCTGATTGCCCGCACCGCTCGCATTGTCACTGCCACCTACTTCGTGGCGAGTAGCGGCGGATACGCCGGGTGTTCCAGCATATGGCCAGATTTTAGAACTACAGTGGTCCGTTCTATAGTTACGGCCGCCGTTTACCGGGGCTTCAGTTTGCGGCTTCGCCTTGCGGCTGACCGCGCCCTTTAACCTTCCGGCACCGGGCAGGTGTCAGTCCCTATACGTCGCCTCTTCGGCTTAGCAGAGACATGTGTTTTTGGTAAACAGTCGCTTGACCCCATTCACTGCGGCCTCGTTCAGCTCCGGACACGAAGTCCTTCACATACTAGAGGCACCCCTTCTTCCGAAGTTACGGGGCTATTTTGCCGAGTTCCTTCTGCAAGACTCACTCGAGCACCTTAGGATCTTCACCCCACCTACCTGTGTCGGTTTGCGGTACGGACAGCCCGTAAACTCGCATAGAGGTGTTTCTCGGCAGCCTGATTAGGACCAGTTTGTGTGCTTTCGCACTCCCCATCACCTTTCGGAGTAGTGACCCCGCGGATTTGCCTACGGGATCCTCCTACAGGCTTAGACCCACACTTCCGATCGTGGGCTGGCCTTTCACTTCTGCGTAACCCCTTAGCGTCTTGATCGTCTACGGACCGGTACAGGAATGTTGACCTGTTTTCCATCGCCTACGCCTTTCGGCCTCGGCTAAGGGCCCGACTAACCCTGAGCGGATTAACCTTCCTCAGGAAACCTTAGGTTTTCGGTGACCAGGTTTCTCGCCTGGTTTCTCGCTACTCGTTCCGGCATAATCACTTCTGGTTCGTCGACGGAACTTTACAGTTCCGCTTCATCCTACAACAGAACGCTCCCCTACCGCGTACGACGCCCGAAGGCATCGCACACCCGCAGCTTCGGTGGTGGACTTTAGTCCCGGACATTATCGGCGCGGGATTACTTGACCAGTGAGCAATTACGCACTCTTTAAATGATGGCTGCTTCTAAGCCAACATCCTGGTTGTCTCCGAGATCCCACATCCTTATACACTTAGCCCACACTCAGGGACCTTAGCTGACGGTCTGGGTTGTTCCCCTCTCGGTCGCGAAGCTTATCCCTCGCGCCCTTACTCCCGCGGTACATGTGAACGGTATTCAGAGTTTGAAAGGGTTTGGTAACCTGGTAGGGTCCCTAGCCCAATCAGTGCTTTACCCCCGCCACACAATCTCGCGAGGCTAGACCTAAATCCATTTCGGGGAGAACCAGCTATCACGGGGTTTGATTGGCCTTTCACCCCTACCCACAGCTCATCCGATACCTTTTCAACGGTAACCGGTTCGGACCTCCACGAACTGTTAAACTCGCTTCATCCTGGCCATGGGTAGATCACTCCCGCTTCGGGTCTACCACACGTGACTAGACGCCCGTTTCGGACTCGCTTTCGCTACGGCTCCGCGTCTTAGACGCTTAACCTCGCCACGTACGAGTAACTCGCCGGATCATTATGCAAAAGGCACGCCGTCAGCCGCTCCGGAGCCGAAGCTCCGGTTAAGCCTCCGACCGCTTGTAAGCACATGGTTTCAGGTTCTATTTCACTCTCCGCCAGGAGTCCTTTTCACCTTTCCCTCACGGTACTGGTTCACTATCGGTCGTCAGAGAGTATTTAGCCTTGGAGGGTGGTCCCTCCAGATTCCCGCAGGATTTCACGTGTCCCGCGGTACTT
>CAVUEC010000012.1:0-67500 GCA_963740415.1 Candidatus Eiseniibacteriota bacterium | reverse complement strand
AATCGCGCGCAATACGAGACGGCTTGCGAAGCGCCGCTGGGAGTGACGAAGACACGGGTCGACACGAAGTCGGCCCCCTACTTCATGGAAATGGTCCGCCAGTATCTCGACGAACGCTACGGCTCGAACCAGATCTACGAGGGCGGACTCCGCGTTTACACCACGCTCGACATCGATCTGCAGGTGGCGGCCGAGGAGTCGCTGGAGCGGCGGCTCACCGCGCTTGAGGCCCGGAACCAGTACAAGCGGACGCGCGCCACCCTGGCGGCGAAGCCGGTGCCTCAAACGCCCAAGGAGAGGTCCCAGACCGAATACCTCCAGGGCGCGGTGGTGAGCCTCGACCCGACGAACGGGCAGATCCGCGCCTTGATCGGCGGCCGCGACTTCAACGAATCGAACTTCAACCGCGCCGTGCAGGCGAGCCGCCAGCCCGGTTCGGCGTTCAAGCCGTTCATCTATGCGGCGGCGATCGACAACGGATTCTCGCCGACCGACGTGATCCTCGACACGCCGGTTTCGTTCCGCGGCGGAAACGGCCAGGAGTGGGCGCCCCAGAACTACGACAAGAAATTCCGCGGGCCGGTGACGCTGCGCGCCGCGCTGGCCCACTCGGTCAACGTGCCCGCGGCCAAGCTGCTCCAAAAGCTGGGCACCAACGTCGTCACCGACTACGCGAAGCGAATGGGGATCCGGAGCCGGCTCCTGCCCGACCTCTCGCTCGCGCTCGGCACGTCCGAAGTAAACCTGCTCGAGCTGACGTCGTCCTACGGCGTCTTCGCGAATCAGGGCATCCGGGTGGCGCCGGTGTACGTGCTGCGCGTGGAAGACAAGAACGGAAAGGTCCTGGAGCAGGCGAGGCCCTCCGCGGAAGAGGCGCTGAGCCCTGAGACGGCGCTCACGATGACGAGCATGCTCTCGAGCGTGATCGAGAACGGCACCGCGGCCTCGGCCCGCGCGCTCGGGCTCACCGTTCCCGCGGCGGGCAAGACGGGAACCACGGACGACTACAGCGACGCCTGGTTCGTCGGCTACGTCCCGGGGCTTGTGACCGGCGTCTGGGTTGGATTCGATCGGAAGCAGAAGATCGGCCCCGGCATGACCGGCGCGGCCGCCGCGCTTCCCATCTGGGTCGACGTCATCGAGTCGGCGACAAAGGGCAAGGCGCCCCAGGACTTCCCGGTGCCAAGCGGGGTGGTGAGCGTCCTCATCTGCGCGCAGACGGGGCTGCTGGCCAATCCGTCGTGTCCTGAGACCGAACTGGAGCTATTCCGCGAGGGGATGCAGCCGACCAGCTACTGCAACGTCCACACGGGGACCGAACGCCCGTCGCCGGAGACCTACGACTTCCAGAAGACCGACAGCGAAGCTCCGCCCGAGGAGCGCCTGAGGCTCTAGGCCTTCCGCTTCCGCGCACCCAGCGTCCGCCGCATGATCGGTCTCGTCTTCGAAGGCCTGGCCACTTCCCGGAATCCCGCGCGCCGAAACGCCGCCGCGAGCCCCGTGAAGACCCACGCGTCCGCCATCGGGCCCTTGCCGGGCTCGACCGGATAGCCTTCCAGCACCGTCGCGCCGCGCTTGCGCGCGTGATCCGCGGCGGCCTTCAGAAGCTCCACCGTGAGCCCGCGCTTTCGAAACCCGCGCCCGACGAAGAAACACGTGACCGACCACACCGGGGTGTCGTCGAGGGGCTTGAAATTTCGAGACTTCTGAAGCCGCGGGTACGCTTCGCGCGGGGCGAGCGCGACCCATCCCGCGGGCTCGCCGTCGACGTAGGCGAGGAGGCCGGGCGGCTCATCGCCCCGCACGACGTCGCGCAGGGCCTTTCGATTCCCGTCGCCCTTGCCCTGCGACCACTCCTTGGCCTGGCGGCGCCACCACATGCACCAGCATCCTGCGCACGCGCCGCGGGGACCGAAGAGTCGCTCCAGATCGTCCCAGCGATCGGGGGTCACGGGAACGATGCGCGCCCTCACCCCGAGACTTCCTCGAGCACGACGGGCCGCGGCGCCGGCGGCGCGTCGGCGTAGGAGAAGGCTCTCCCGGCCGCGTCCGCCCACTGCGGCGCATCCTCGTGCGCGCGAAGGATCGCCACCGTTTCGCCTGCTTCCACCTTGGCTCCCGCCTTATGCAGGAATCGGATTCCCACCGCGGGATCCACGAGATCTTCCTTCTGCGCGCGTCCCCCGCCCATCGCGACGAGCAGGTCCCCGATCGCGCGCGCGTCGATCCGCGTCACGTACCCGGATCGCGGGCTCACCACCGCCGTCTCCACCTCCGCCCGCGGAAGCTTGCGAGGGATCCGTCACCACGCCGGGATCGCCTCCCTGCGCCTCGATCCACTTCTCGGCGCGGCGCACGGCCTCGCCTGAATCGAGCGCGCGCCCCAGCCGGGCCTCCGCCTCGTGCTTCTCGCGCGCCACGCCGGCGAGCACCAGCATCGCGGCGCCCAGATCGCGCGTGATCGACATCAAGTCCTCGGGGCCTTCGCCCCGCAAGAGCGCGAACGCTTCCTCGGCCTCGCAGGCGTTCCCCACCTCCGCCCCCAGCGGCTGTTCCATGTCGGTGAGCAGGGCGCGCGCCTTCCGGCCCAGCGCCCGCGACGTCCGGAGGAGCTCGCGAGCGAGCGTGCCAGCCTCCTCGCGTCCATGCATGAAGGCCCCGCCTCCGCACTTGACGTCGAAGACCACGCCGGCGGCCCCCGAAGCGAACTTCTTGCTCACGATGCTCGCCACGATGAGCGGGACCGACTCGACCGTGGCCGTCACGTCGCGGAGCGCGTACAGCTCTCGGTCGGCCGGCACCAGCTCGTCGCTCTGGCCCGCGATCACCACGCCGACCGAGGCCACCTGGGCCGAGAATTCATCCAGGGTCAGAAGAACACGGTACCCCGGGATCGCCTCGAGCTTGTCCAGCGTCCCGCCCGTATGCCCCAGGCCGCGGCCCGCGATCATGGGCACGCACGCGCCGCACGCGGCGATCCACGGCGCGAGCGCGAGCGAGACCTTGTCGCCCACGCCCCCGGTCGAATGCTTGTCCACGGTCGGACGGCCGAGCTTGGTCCACTCGAGCGTGCGGCCGGACCGAAGCATCGCCCGGGTCAACGCGAGGGTCTCGTCCTGCGACATGCCGCGCAGCGTGATCGCCATGAGGAGCGCCGCGCTCTGGTAGTCGGGAACGGTCCCGTCGGCGACCCCGCGCACCCATCGCTCGATCTGGTCCTCGGTCAGCGCGCCGCCGTCCCTCTTGCGCCGGATGAGGTCCTTCATCGACGGGGCCAGGGGCGGGGCCGGGACACGAAGATCAGGAGCGAGGGCCAAGATCGAGGAACGGTCGGGGGAGGAGCGTGCGGAGCGGAAGAGATTCGGGCGCGCCGTCGGCGCCTTCCAGGATCAGGACCAGGTCGGGGGCGTATTCGAGCAGAAGCTGGCGGCAGGCGCCGCAGGGGAGGACCGGGCGGGCGCGGTCCGCCACGACCGCGATGCTGCGAAACTCAGTGGCGCCCCGCGTCAGCGCGCCGGTGAGCGCGACCCGCTCCGCGCAGATCGTGAGCCCGTAGCTCACGCTCTCCACGTTGACCCCGGGGTGCGTCTGGCCGGAGGCGTCCTCGATGACGGCCGCGACCCGAAAATGGGAATAGCGAGCCGCGGCCGAGGGAAGCAAGGCGCGAGCCGCGGCCAGGAGGCGCGCGGCGGGGGCGTCGGCGCCCGGCACCCTACCGGCTTCCGGTTTTCTTGCGGCTTGCCTTCGCGCGGGCCGGTTTTCCCTCGCCGTCCGCCTTCGCCTTCGACGAAGGTGGGGGCTCGAGAAGGCTCAGGCGCGCGAAGCGCACCATGAGCCGTCGCCGCGAATTGTCGGGAAAGGAGACCAGCACCGAAGCCGACTCTCCCCCTCCCTTCGATTCGAGGATCAAGCCGTCCCCGAACTCCGGGTGTCTCACCCAATCGCCAACTTGAAAATCCCGCTCGCTCATTCCCTCCTCACCCCGAGGAGCCGGCCCGAGTCCGATATTGGACCTTCCGCCGGCGACGCTTTCCCGCCGCGCCGGCGTTTCCCTGCTCGGCCACCTCGACTTCCTGACGCTCGCCAATGAGCGTCAGCACTTTGGGGGGATGCCCGTCCTCCAGGAACATCCGGACCACGCGCTTCCCCATGCTGCAGAGCAGATCGTACGGGATGGTCTGCGCCCACGCAGCCACCTCATCCAGCCCGATCCGCGATCCTCGCTGTTCTCCCCAGAGAACGACCTCGTCGCCCAACTCGGCCTCGTCGATGCCCGAGGCGTCCACCATCGTGAGGTCCATGGTGACCCTTCCGACGATCGGCGCCCTCTTTCCCCGGATCAGGACCTGGCCGCGATTGGAGAGCGTCCAGGGGTACCCGTGCCCGTATCCCACCGGAAGCACGGCGACCCGGGTCCAGCGCGCCGTCTGGTAGGTGCGACCATAGCTGATATAACGACCGGGAGGAACATCTCGCAATTGAACAATGCGGGTCTTGAAGGACATGACCCCCTCGACCGGGATCGACCGGGGCACCTCGGCGCTGGGATAAAACCCGTAGGCGAGGATGCCCGGCCGCACCATGTCGAGGAAGGAATCCCGGACGCTCAGGATCCCGGCGCTGTTGGCGGCGTGCCGGATCGGGACCTCGATCTTCCGGAGACTCAGCCCGCGGAGAATCTCCCCAAAGCGGCGGAGCTGCTCCTCGGTGACGTCCGTGCGCCCGCTGTCCGCGTGCGGAAAGTGGGTGAAGACCCCCTCGAGGGTGAGATTCGGCATGCCCGCGACGCGCTCGATGAACGGGATCGCGTCCCCGTCCGAGATCCCGGTGCGCCCCATCCCGGTATCCACCTCGACGTGGAACCGCGAGAGCACCTGGTGCGCCACGCAGCGCCCGGAGAACAGATCCGCGAACTCGATCGAATTGATGCAGGGGGTGAGCCGGTGTTCGATGATCTCGTCGACTTCGGAGAGAAGCGTGGGGCTCAGGATGACAATTGGAACCGTGATTCCGGCGGAGCGAAGCTCGATGCCCTCGTGGAGCGTGGCCACGCCGAGCATGGTGACGCCGGTTTCGACGGCGTGGCGGGCGATCTCCACGGCGCCGTGCCCGTACGCGTCCGCCTTGACGACCAGAAGGATTCCACGACCCGCGCCGATGGCAGCGCGGATGGCGCCGAGGTTCCGGCGGAAGCGATCCAGATCAACTTCGACCCACGTGGGGAATTCCATAGTGGCGACGGCCGAGCAGCGGCCACTTCACGACTACCATAGGCTCTCCTCGAAGTCTACACTCCCGCGATGACGTCTCAGCCCCGGCGCTCTCCCCCCGCTCCCGATCGCTCCGAATTCGCCGCGGCCGCGGCCGATCTCATCGACATCGTCCGCCATCTCTCGGGACCGGACGGATGCCCGTGGGATCGGGAGCAGACCACCCGGACGCTCTCTCCGTACTTAGTCGAGGAAGCCCACGAGGTGACCGACGCCATCGCGGCCGAGGATCGACGCGCCACGACGGAGGAGCTGGGGGACCTTCTCTTCCTGGTCACGTTTCTCGCGGTGCGACTGGAACAGGAGGGTGGCGGGACGCCGGCGTTGGTGGCCCGTGGGTCGATCGCCAAGATGATCGAGCGCCACCCTCACGTCTTCGGTGACCGCGGCGCGCTGGACGCGCAGGGCGTTCTTCGCGAATGGGAGAGCCGCAAGGCCAGCCAGAAGGGCGGCGGCTCGCTCCTGGGCCAGAGCCCGGCCGGGCTCCCGGCGCTCCTCAAGGCCTACCGCGTTCAGGAGAAGGCCGCGTCGGTGGGATTCGATTGGGAGAACGTCCAGGGTGTCCTGGCCAAGCTCCGCGAGGAAGCCGGCGAGGTCGAGGCGGCGCTGGCCGCCGGCCGCGAGCGAGAGGCATCGGAGGAAGTCGGGGATCTGCTGTTTGCCGCCGTCAATCTCGCCCGCTTCTTGAAGACCGATCCGGAAGCCGGCCTGAGGGCTGCCACCGAGAAATTCCGAAGGCGATTCGACCGGATGGTGGAGCTCCTGCGCGCCGGCGGCGGCGCAGCTGGGCGAGGCGGCGCTGGACGAGCTGGATCGTTACTGGGAGGCGGCGAAGCGGGAGGAGCGCGCCCAGGGAGGCGGCGCCGAGGGTTAGGCGCCCTGCGGCGGCGGCACCGAGGCGCGCTTCTTGTCCTCTTCCACCTCGGCCACGTAGTTCAGGCGCACCTCGGTAAGCACGTGTTTCAGGAACCGCGCCTCTTCGCCCGTCAGATTGCCGCTCGTCCGCGTCTCGATCATCTCGAGCATGTCGATCGACAGCTTCGCCTGCCGCATGTCCCGCTCGATCTTGTCGGTGTAGGGATTCGCAATCTTCCCCATCTGCTGCATGGCGGCGGCCTGGAATGAATGGATCAGGCCGAGGAAGAGATCCTTCTGGCTGAGGCCCGCCTCGGGACTTGCCGACGGTTCGGGCTGGGATTCTGGTTTGGATTCGGTCATGGGCGCGTTCCTGCCGGCCTCAATGGATGCGCTCGGCGAGAACCATCGTGAGGTACGACGTCTCGCGCATGGCCAGGAGCATGGGGTGGTCGCGGCTCTGCCCCCTCACCTCGACCACGCGGAACGCCGCGCCGGCCTTCTTGGCGGAGCCTCTCAAGATCTCCAGGAATGCCGTCGCGTCGACGTGATGGGAGCAGCTTGCCGAAGCGATCATCCCGCCGGCCGGGATCAATCTCATCGCGGACGCGTTCAGCGCCTCGTACTTCGCCGCGCCCTCGCGGAACGTTTTGCGGCTCTTCACCAGCGAGGGCGGATCGATCACCACCATCTCGAACCGGTGTCCATCCAGCTCCATCTTCTCGAGCGATGCCTCGACGTCCTCCTCGCGGAACTCGACCGGGCGGGTGGACGCATTGCGCCTGTGATTGTTCCGCGCCCGCGTGATGGCCGGGCCCGAGCTATCCACCCCGACGACCGATGCCGCGCCCGCGGCCGCGCACTGAAGCGAGAAGAGCCCCGTGTGACAGTACAGATCGAGGACGCGGCGGCCCCGCGATTCCTGGGCCACGCGCTTTCGGTTCTCGCGCTGATCCAGGAATTCGCCTGTCTTCTGGCCGCTTTTGAGATCCGTCTCGAGGACGAAGCCTTCGTAGGGAGTGTCGATCCGGTCCGGAACCGTGCCGCGAAATAGAGGCTCGGTCATGGGGAGCTGTTCGTGCGAGCGCGACCGCGAATCGCGGCGGCAGATGATCGCGGTAGGCTTGAGCGCTTCTTGCAGCAGGTCGAGCACCATCTCGATCCGCTTCTCGATCCCGAGCGTGAGGCTCTGCACGGAGAGATATTCGCCGTAGCGGTCGACGATCAGCCCCGGCAGAAAATCCCCTTCGCTGAAGACGACCCGATAGGTTTCCTCGACCGGCAGGATCCGCTTCCGCAACTCCACCGCGCGCTGGATCCGCTCGCGGAACAGCGCTTCGTCGATGGGGCGTTGGCGTCGCGCGAACAGCCGGACCGCGATGAGCGAGTGGGGATTGTAGAGGCCCACGCCGACAATTCCCCCTCGGCGGTCCAGCACGAGGGTTTCGCCGCCCGGCTCGGGCGCCTCCTCGATGGTCTCGATCTCGTTGCTGAAGACCCAGAGGTGTCCCGACCGAAGCCGCCGCTCCTGGTTCTTCCCGAGAACGATCCGGCCCAGGCCCATCTAGCGGCCCAGCCCCATGTAGCCGATCAGCTTGTTGGCGAGCTTCGCGGCGAAGAAGTCGGACCCGGGCTGGCCGGGAATGGGACAAAGCTCCACGATGTCGCAGCCCACCACCTGGCGCCGCTCGAAGACCGCGCGCAGGAGTCGAAGGCCTTCGTCCCACGTGAGGCCACCGGGCTCGGGCGTGCCGACGGCGGGAACGTAGGCGGGATCGTAAGCGTCCAGATCGATCGTCACGTAGACCGGATTCGGCAGCGCCGCGAGGATCGCCCCCACGTCGAGTCCGCGGGCTCGGATCTCGCGGGCCAGAAAGACCGGGACCTTCTCCGCGTGGACGTAGTCCGCTTCCTCGCGCGAGACGCTCCGAATGCCCACGGCGACCGTGGGCACGCCGAGATCCCGCACCCGCCGCATGACGGACGCGTGGCTCAGTTTGGTCCCCTGATAGGAATCGCGTAGATCGAGGTGGGCGTCGAGCTGGAGCACGGCGAGCCCTGGGAAGCGCTCCCGCAGCGCGGCCACGGGCGCCAGCGTGAGCGAGTGCTCACCGCCCAGCGTGAGCGGGATCTTCCCCTTGGCGGCCACCTCGCCCACGACCGTCTCCAGCTTCCGCATCCCCGCCTCGAGGTCGGCCGGCTCCACTTCGATCTCGGCCAGCGTCGCGACGCCGATCTCGAACGGCTCGCGATCCAGCTCCTCGTCGTAGAACTCGACCTGGCGGGAAGCCTCGAGAATGGCCTTGGGGCCGAAGCGGGTCCCGGGAAGGTAGCTTGTCGTCTGATCGAACGGCGCGGGGATCACAACGACCCGCGCCTTGGAGAGATCCGAATCGGACGCGCCGAGCCCTAGGAAAAGATACGGCTCGGGCGGATTGAGGCGCGCGCGTGGCGGCCGGGGCACGTTAGGTCCCTCGAGGGGAGGAAATCGGGATGAATGCTCGGGTCTAGCAGAGCGCCGCGCATTCGCGGGACCTACTCGTCTTCTTCCTCGTCTTCTTCCTCGTCGTCCTCGTCGTCCTCGTCGTCGTCCTCGTCGTAGTCCTCGTCTTCTTCCTCGTCGTCTTCGTACTCCTCGTCGTCGTCACCGTCGAGGCCGTCGAAGACGTCGTCGTAGCGGTCGCGGGCCTCCCATCCAAGAAGGCGGGGACGGTCCGATGATTCCAAGGACTCGAATTCGTTGGTGAAGCTCTGCCCGATCATGATCCGACTCTCCAAAGACTGTGGGTGCGTACGGTACGCAAAGGCTGCCAAAAACCGCGTCGGGAAATTAAGTAGACCCCGGAGTCCCGTCAACGGAAAACCGCTCGACGGAGGGCTCGGACGCGAGAAATCGCTTCCGGCAGCGCCCCGCCAAATTGCCGCCGTTGATAGATAAGGAGTTGCGCCGGTGGAGACGGCCGGCCTCGCCGGGCGCGGGGGCCCTCGGTCAGGCGCGAACCTCCAAACGGTAGAGGTCGTGCCGCTCCTCCACGAACATCCCCATGTCCTGATAGAGCTTGGTCGCTCCCGAAGCGTTGGCGGAGTCCACGCCCAGGCTGACCATCTTCCATCCTCGCTCGTCGAACGTCCGGAAGGTTTGGAGGAGCAGCGCCTTGCCGATCCCCCGACCCCGCCAGCCCGACCGCACGCCCAACTCGCGGATCCAGCCCAGCTCGCCGAACGGGTACGGCAGGATGCCTCCCACAACCTTCTCACCATCGCGCGCCAGAAGCCAGAGGTCCGCATCGAACTCCGGGTGCCCCACCCTTCGGGCGACCCACTCTTCGTGAGGCTCCGCGGCGAAGCGAAAGTGGTCCGCGAATGCGTCCTCGATCACGTCTTGAAGCGCCCTCTCGTCGGCGCCGCGGCGAAACGGGGCGATGTCGATGCCGGGCGGCGTGAAGGGCGCTGGGTAGCCCTTGGTGAGCTCGATCGTCATGCGGAGGAACGTCCGCACCCGCTGGTATCCCCGCGACTCGAGGAGCCGCGCCAGGATGCTCTCCACCTTGGCGAAGAGGTGGAGCTCCACGGCCGCGCCGCGCGGCGCCGCGGTGACGTGCTCCCGGGCGCGAGTTTCAACCAGGCCGAGGAGCGCTTCGCCAATCGGTCCGCTTCGAAGGGAGGGGCCAACGTGGACGTCGGCTTGAATGTCGACGTGGGGCACGCGGTCCCAGGCCCAGGCGTACCCGACGATGTCGCGATCCGGTCCCGTAACGATCCAGGAATCGCGCTCGCGGTCGAACCGCGGCATGCCCCAATCGGCTTTGACGTCCTCGATGCGTGGAGTCGGGGTGGCCCTCGTCCTCGAGGTCGCACGGCGATGAGCAGCTTGAGAATCCCCTCCGCGTCCGCGTCCACGGGACGGCGGAGGAGGTACCCCGCGGGAAGCTCGGTCATGCCGATGCGGGGCCGATCAGCCGGATGAGGAGGAGGCTCGCCCCCGAAGTGAGCAGCGCGACAATCAGGCCGATGAAGAAGGGCTTGATGCCGGTTCGCCGCATGGCGTCGATCCGCGTGGACAGGCCGACGCCCGCGAGCGCGACCAGAATCATCGCGCGCGACGCCTCGCGCAGGATGCCGGCGAGATCGACGTTCAGGGAGCGCGAGAGCGATGCGAAGACGCCGAAGGAGTTGAGAATGGCCATGGCGAGAAAGCCGAGCACGAAGAGCGGGATCGATTGCTTCAGCCGCTGCGCGAGCGGCGGCGTGGCGCCTGTCGCAGCACCGGACCGCGCGTACGCGAGGCCAACGCCGACGATGACCAGGCCCATGAGCGCGTTCCGAGTCAGCTTCACCGCGGTCGCGAGCCGGCCCGCCGCCTCGCTGTAGGCGAATCCGGCTGCCACCACCTGCGACGTGTCGTTCACGGCCGTGCCCGCCCACGTCCCAAAGACGTGGTCGTTGAAATGGAACGCATGGCCGATGATCGGGTAGAGGAGCACCGCCGCGGTGCCGAAGAGGGTGTTGGTGGCCACCGCGAAGGAGACTTCCTCGTCGAGGGCCCGGATCACCGGCGCGGTCGCGACGATCGCCGAATTGCCGCAGACCGCGGTCCCCACGCCGATCAATGTCGCGAGCCGTCCCGGCACGCCCGCAAGCCTGCCGAGCACGTGCGCGGTGGTGAGAGCGATGGCCATCAAGGCCGCGATCATGATCAACGACTTCCCGCCGATCGCCACGACCTGGTGAAACGAGAACGAGGCGCCGAGGAGAACGATCGCGGCGCGCAGCACCGCCTGGAACGAAAATCGGACGCCGGGTGCGACGCCCTTGGGGAGCGTAACGACGTTCCCCACGAGAAGCCCAAGGAGGACCGCGAAGATCACCTCGCCCAGGGAGCTGGCGGCGGACGCCGGGAGCGCCCGGTGGATGACCCGCGCGGCGAGCCCCACCATGACGGAGAGCGCAAGGCCGGGAAGGATGTCGACGGGACGCAGCTTGGGGGTGGCGGGGGAAGACGCTCTGGCCGTCATCCGGCCATCTTGCCTTGTGTCGCCGCCCGGGTCAAACAGGGTTGACGGCAGCCATGCCCCGGTTTCAGACTGAACAACTCATGCACGGAACCGAATCTCCCGAGATAACCCCCGAAGATCTGATCCGAACGGTCGAGTCGGGATCGCCGATCCGTGTGCTCGACGTCCGCGCCCCCGAGGCGCTGGCGGGCGGCCGGATCGACATCGTCCCCTCGGACCGCTTCATCAACATTCGCGGGTCGGAGATCCTGGCCAAGGGAGACGCGATCGGCCAGACCCTGAAGGCGGACGGCCCGATCGCGGTGGTCTGCGGGCGCGGCAACAGCAGCAAGCAGATCGCGACCCACCTGAACGAGATTGGATTCCAGGCGACGTCGATGCGCGGCGGAATGGCCGCGTGGGCCGACGCTCTGGTGGCGCGCACGCTCCGCCCGCCTTCGGGATTCGATCACTTGATCGAATTCGACCGGGTGGCAAAGGGATCGCTGGCGTATCTGGTCGCGGCCGGCGGCGAAGCCATCATCATCGACCCGCCGCGGAAGGCGCGACTGTTGCTCGACACCGCGCGCGATCTGGGGCTCAAGGTTGTCGCCGTCGCCGACACGCACGCGCACGCCGATTACATCAGCGGCGGGCCGGGGCTCTCGAAGGCGCTCCGCATCCCCTATTACCTCCATTCCGCCGACGCGATCCTTCCCTACGACGGCTCGCCCGCGAAGATCGAGTACGCGGCGCTCGCCGACGGACAGACGCTCCCGCTCGGGAGCGCGACGATCCGGATCGAGCACACGCCCGGCCACACCCTGGGAAGCGTGACGTACCACCTGGGCGCGGACGCCGCGCTCACGGGAGACTTCATCTTCATCGCGTCGGTTGGCCGGCCCGATCTGGGCGGAAAGGCCGAGGAGTGGACTCCCATGCTCTGGCAGAGCCTCGAGCGCGCCCGGGCCTCATGGCCCAAGGACGTTCTAGTTTTCCCGGCCCACTACGCGTCGGACTCTGAGCGGGAGCCGGATCGCAGTGTGGGGCGAGAGCTTGGCGGCGATTTCGGCCTCGAACGCGGCGTTTCAGATCAAGGAGCGGGATGAATTTGTCTCGTGGGTGATGCAGAAGATCGGAAAGAGCCCCGACGCCTACCGGAAGATCAAGGCCGTGAACCTCGGCCTCATCCAGGTCTGGGACATGGAAGCCCAGGAGCTGGATTCAGGTAAGAACGAGTGCGCGCTGGGGTAGCGGCACGATCGAAAAAATGGCGGGGTTGACGGGACTCGAACCCGCGACCTCCTGCGTGACAGGCAGGCGTTCTAACCAACTGAACTACAACCCCACCGAGAGGTATTTCAAAGCAGACCGGGGAGTATAGGCGGCCCCGGGCGAGGGGTCAAGGCGTCACCCGGCTAGCGCGCGGGCCGTTTCACCCCACCCGGACGATCGACGTGCTCTTGTAGTAGTGGGATAGGATCTCGCGGTAGCCCTTCCCCGCGCGCGCCATCCCGAGCGCCCCGAACTGGCAGAGCCCAATCCCGTGGCCGTTCCCCGCGCCGCTCACAACCACCTGCGCGGGCTTCCCGTCGGCGATCCCGAATCACCCCGATCTTGAAGAAGCTGCTCCTGAGAATGGCATCGCCGCCGGGGCGCCGAAGCCCCCAGCGCGTCCGGTCGCCGCGGAGAATCCAATCGCCGTCGGTGGTCGTGATCGCCAGCTCCTGCACGCGGCCGCACCGGGCCCGGGTCTTCACGCGGACGTCGAGGAGGTCGCCGGCCAGAACGCTGAGGGCGCCGCCCTCTTGCGGGCCGAACTGGCGGAGCATCGCCATGAATGTGGCCGCGTCCCACTCTTCCCGCCAGCGATAGTTGGCGGAAGCGGCGCAGTAGTCATGGTCGCCCGAGTCGTCGGCGTCGCGGATGCTTCGAAGATAGGGCGTATACGGCCAGGGCCAGACGTCCTCGACGTTCGCCGTCCGGCCGCCGCACGCTGACGAATAGAGGGCTCGAATCGGCTCGCCCGCGCTCACGAGGACCTCACCCTTCGTAGCTTCAAGCGCGCGCACGCTCTGCTCGTTCTCGCGCGCGATCCCGCCGTAGACCTGATCCTCGACCGAGGCGTAGAGATCGAACCCGAGCGCGGCGCGGCGGCCGAGATACGAGAGCGTGTACGAGCGCGCCGCCACCGCCTGCGCCTTCACCGCCTCAAAGTCGGACTCCGGCGGGGTGCCGATCTCGTGCGGCAACACGCTCTCCAGATAACTCTCCATGTCGACGTCGTTGACCAGCGTGATCCCGCCGGGCTGCGACGTGAAGATGAGAAACGTTCCCCGGTACCACCGGCCGCTCCAGCCCGCGTAGCCGTGCCCCGAGGATTCAAGGACCAGCGTGTCGGCGGGCGTGCCGGACCAAAGGGGCGCGGTCTCGCCCTCGCGCAACACCTCGAAGGCGCCCGCCCCCGCACGGCTCACGCGAAGCGGAACGCCTGCTTCCGCCTGGGCCACCTCGCCGCCGCGCAGGCGCCGGAGCGTCCACTTCTTGGATCCCGCGACGAGAATCCGGTTGGCGCCCACGACGAGCCCGATCTTGATGGACTTGGCGTTCCTCCATTCGTTGGGAGGAGGTGGTGGTGGTATCGAAGCTTGTGGATTTGTGGCGGGAGTGCGAGCGGGAGGCGGGCCCGTCGCGGTGCCCGCGCCAGGCTCGGGCCCTTTCTGGTGCGAGCCCGCGCAGCCGGCGAGGGCGGCGAGAAAGAACGCCAGCGCGAAGGCTCTGGCGCGCCGCGCAGTCATCGCCGCGGCGAGAACTCCGGCACGTCGCGCGGTCATCGCGACCGCGTCATCGTGGCTGCGGCGGCGGCGTGATCGATCCAAGGACAACCTCGCGTTTGGCGCCCGTCGCGGACGGAACGTTGCCGGGCCGGCCCGAGAAGCGTCAAGAGCGCGAGGAACGCGAACGCCATCGCCTCCTTCGCGTCGACGGGCACGCCGAGCGATTCGGTGGTCTCTACCGTGGGCCCACGAAGGCGCGCGCGGATCTCGGCCATCAAGGTCTCGTTCTTAGCGCCCCCGCCCGAAACCAGGACTTCCTTCGGGACGCCCTTGCCCGACATCTCGACCCCCTTCGCGACTCCGGTGGCGGTCAGCGCGGCGGCGGTTCGGAGCCGGTCCGCCAGCGTGAGACGCTCGGTCCGCGCCAGGAACCGGGACAGGTAGCCGGAGCCGAATTCCTCGCGTCCGGCGCTCTTGGGCGGCTTCTTCGCGAAGAAGGGCTCCGACAGGAAGTAGTGCACGACATCCTCGGCGACGCGGCCCTCGGCCGCGATGGCTCCGCCCGAGTCGAACCGCGCGCCGGCGGAGCTCTGCGACGCCATGATCCCGTCGAGGAGCATGTTCCCCGGCCCGCAATCGAACGCGATCACGTCGCCGAGCCCCGCGCCGGCCGGAATGCGCGTGAGGTTGGCGATCCCGCCCAGGTTCAGGAGCACGCGGTCGCGCTTCGCGGACGCGAACTGGTGGTAGTCGAACCGCGGAACGAGCGGGGCGCCTTCGCCGCCGGCCACGATGTCCGCCATGCGGAAATTGGAGACCACGGGACACCCGAGCGCGGCCGCGAGCACCGAGGGCTCGCCGATCTGGGCGCTCAAGCGTTTTCCCGAGCGGTCGCCGTGCGGATCGTGAAACACGGTCTGGCCGTGGAACCCCACGACGGTCGGCGCGGGACCCTTCGCTCCCGGAGACTCGAGCGCGGCTCGGGCCGCCGCGGCAGCGATCTCGGCGACCTCGACGTGGAGCGCCAGGAGATCGCGCATCGGAAGCGTCCCCTCCTGGGCGCCCAGCACCCGGCGGCGAAGCGCGTCCGGATAGGGCCGCGACGCCGAGGCGAGGAGCACCGTGCGGGCCGGCGGAAGGCTCCGCTCCACGCGAATGAGTACAGCGTCCACCCCGTCGGCCGAGGTCCCGCTCATGATGCCGATGGCGCGGGCGTAGCCCGCGGCGTCCGCGCGGCTCATCGGTGTTGCCCTTCGCCCAACGTCCCGCGCGTCATCGTCCGCTTCCCTTCAAGATTCCCTCCACGATCTGCCGCTGGAAGAACGCGAACGCGATCAGAACCGGCGCCGTCGCCAGAGTCGACCCCGCGAGGAGCGCGCCCCAATCCACGCTGTGCTCCGATTGCGCGAAGAGCGCGAGCCCGACCGGCAGGGTCCGCATCGACTCCGAGGTCGTCAGGACCAGAGGGTGCAGGAAGGCGTTCCACGTGATCAAGAAACCATTCACGCCCACGACCGCGAGCCCGGGGCCCGAGAGCGGGAGCACGATCCGCCAGAAGATCGCGGCCGACGACCAGCCGTCGGTCCGCGCCGCCTCCTCCAGCTCGGGCGACATCGTCTGATAGTAGTGAGCCATGAAGAGCACGCCGAACGGATCGGCCAGGTGCGGCAGGATGAGCGCCGGGTAGGTGTCCAGGAGCCCCACCTTCGAGAGCAACAGGTAGAGCGGGACCAGCGTGACCTGGCGCGGCAGGATGAGAAACGCCGTGGCGAGCGCGAGCAGCGCGCCGCGCCCCACGAGCCGCGTCCGGGCCAGCGCGTGACCGGCCGCGGCCGCGAGGAGCATCTGGAGCGGCACGGCGATCCCCGTCACGACGATCGAATTGAGCGCGAAGCGCGCCATCGGGCCGCCCGCGAAGAGATCGCGGTAGTGGGACAGGGTCAGCGGCTGCCCGAACCAATCCCCGGGCGAGATCGGGAAGGTCTCCTCCCCGGCCCAGGGACACGCGGGCCATGTAGACGACGGGAACCAGCGACAGGAGCGCGATCGCGCAGAGGGCCGCGTAGATCCGTCCTTCGCCGGGCTGACCCGCGCCGCGACGCTTCACGCGGTCTCCTTCGCGCCGCTGCCCGGCCCCAGAAGCCGGCGCTGCGCGAGAAGGAGCAGCCCCACCAGGAGCAGAAGCAGGAACGCGAGCGCGCAGGCGTAGCCCATCTCGAAGTGATAGAACGCCCGCTCGTAGAGGTGATACACGAGCGTCAGCGTGCTTTCGAGCGGCCCGCCGCGGGTGAGCACGAACACCTCGATGAAGATCTGAAACGAGCGGATCGTGTTGAGAAGGACGACGAAGAGGAGCACCGGCCGAACGTGCGGGAAGACGATCCGCCGCTCGACGGTCCAGGCCGAGAGCCCCTCCAGACGCGCGGCCTCCAGCTGTTCTCCCGGGAGCGTCTGGCGCGCCGCGAGCAGCAAGATCGCGTAGTACCCCACGCTCGCCCAGACGTCCATGATCATGATCGAAGGAAGCGCCGTCCGCGTGTCGAGAAGCCAGTGGACGGGCTGGAGTCCCACCGCGGCGAGCCACCCGTTCCAGAGCCCTTCCTCGGCGTAGATCGACTTGAACACGAGCGAGATCACGACCATCGAGAGCGTCGCGGGGAAGAAGATGGCGGCCCGGAAGAAGCCCTGCGCGCGGCGCACGCGGCCGAGGAGCGCCGCGACGCCGTACGCGAGGCTCAGCGTGACCGGGAGCGTGCCCGCCGCGAAGAACGCGGTGGTACGGAGCGAATGCCAGAACGACGGGGACGCGAGCGCGCGGGCGTAGTTCTCAGCCCCGACCCAGCGGGCGAGATCGGGGCGAAGCGGGTTGTAAGACGAAGAAGCTGAGGACGAGCGCGTGCGCGAGAGGGAAAAGGCCGAAGAGCGCGAAGCAGGCGAGCCACGGCGCGAGCCCCAGCCACGGCCGCGCGCCTCTCACGGTCGTCCGCTCGTCAGGGCGCTCAGCGCCCTCTTCACGGCCGCTCGAGCGAGGATTGCGTTGATCTCGGAATCGGCCGCCTTGAGCGCGACCTCCGGGGTCTTCCGGCCGTAGATCGCCTCCTCCAGCTCCCCGTTCAGCGCTTCCTCGATCTCCACCCAGCGCGGGTGGAGCGGCGGGCCGACCGCGGTCTTCAGCTGAAGCAGGAACACGACGTCCTTCGGATGCTCGGCGAAATAAGGATCTCCCGCCGACGCCCACGCGGCCGGGAACGCGTTCCCCGTCGTGAGAAAGAGCGGCATCGTGTTCTCGGGCCGGATCAAGAAGCGGGCAAGGTGGAGCGCGTCCTCCTGGTGCTTGGCGTTTCGGAAGATTCCAAGCACCTCGGCGCCCGCGAACGAGGCCGGGATCCCGTGGTCCCGCGCGGGGCACGGCATGAGCGCCACGCTGAAGTGGAGGTCGGGCGCCTGCTCGGGCAGCTTCCGCAAAAGCCAGGGGCCCGAAATGATCATGCCGAGGCGGCCCTTCGCGAACGCCTCCTCGTGCATCTCCTGCTTGTCGAGGAGCGAGTACGGTTTCAGCGAGAGATAGAACTTCAGCGCTTCCAGATTCTCGCGGCTCGCGAACACGCTCTTCGTCATGCTCGAGTCGAGGATGTCGCCGCCGTTGGCCCACGCGAACGGCATGAACTTCTTGAAGAGGATCTCGCGCTCCCCCGCGTTCATCCCGAATCCCTTGGCGCCCGGCGCCTTCTCGCTGATGAGCTTGGCCGCGCGGTACATCTCCGGCCACGTTACCGGGGGCTTCTTGGGGTCGAGCCCGGCGCGGCGGAAGAGATCGTCGTTCAGGTAGAGGGCGCGCGTGCCCAGCATCCAGGGAAGCGCGTACGCACGCCCCTGGTACCCCACCACCTTCCACCCGAGGAGCGTGTTCCGGACATCCTCGATCCGGTCCGTGAGGTCGACGAGGGTGCTGTCGGCGACCAGCCCGGGGAGAAACGTCGAGCCCAGCTCGCAGAGATCGGGCGGGCGCCCGGCGGCGATCGCGGCGACGATCTTCTCGCGCCCGCTCTGCCAGGTGAGCTGCTCCACCTCGACGTGAATCGTCGGATTCTCGGCTTCGAACCTGGCGAGGATCGGCTGGATGGCGGTGAGCGGGGAGAACTGCCAGAAGACGACGGTCCGCTTCGCGGGCTCCTTCTTCCCCGCGCAGCCGGCGCCGAAGAAAACCCAAAACCGCGAGCGCGTACGACGACGGCTCCGCCGAGAACTCCGGCGGCCGCCCTGCGAAACCCTACCCTCGAAGCGCCTTTCGCACCCATCCCTGGGCCCCTTTGAGTCGTCGTTCGGCCTCCGCGCGGGTGACGCCGGCGCGGCTCATCACGATCGCCACCTTGAGCGAGCCGCCTGCGCGCTTTAACAACCGAGGCGCGTCCTGGTAGCGAACCCCGGCAGCGTGCACGAGGACGCGCTTGGTGCGCTCCTCCAGCTTCCGGCTCGCGGTGCGAAGATCGACCATGAGGTTCTCGTAGACCTTCCCCAGGCGGATCATGGTCGCGGTCGAGAGCATGTTCAAGACCAGCTTCTGCGCGGTCCCCGACTTGAGCCGTGTGGAGCCGGTCAGCACCTCGGGGCCCACGCGCGGCGCGATGATCACGTCGCACGCGATCTTTGACGCCGGCGGCCGGATTGGCCGTCACCACGATGGTCGCCGCGCCCACCCGGCGGCCGTAAGCCACGGCGCCCAGCGCGTAAGGCGTGCGCCGGCTCGCCATGATGCCGACCACGATGTCCTTCTTCCCCACCCGGCGCTTCTTGAGCGCGGCCGCCGCGGCCTTCGCGTCGTCCTCCGCGCCTTCGACCGAACGCACCAGCGCGCGACGGCCGCCGGCGATGATTCCCTGGACCAAGGTCCTCGGCGTGCCGAACGTGGGCGGACATTCCGCCGCGTCCAGAACGCCCAGCCGCCCGCTAGTGCCCGCGCCCACGTAGAAAAGGCGCCCGCCGCGGAGGAGCCGCTCCACGATGAGATCCACGGCCTTCGAGATTCGGGGGATTTCACGGGCGACGGCGCGCGGGACGTGCTGATCCTCGCGGTTCATGAGACGAAGCACTTGTGGCGTCGAGAGCTGGTCGAGGCGCCTGGAGCGCGGATTCCGCGTCTCGGTGACGAGGCCGGCCAGCTCCCGGTAGATGACCTTGCCGCTTCGCCGGTCTTTCACCGCGGGCGGATCATCCGACCGTCTTGGGTGACCGTGCGGCCCGTCGCGTCGGTCGCCTTGAGCCGATAGAGATAGACGCCCGCCGCGGTGTCGTGGCCCTCCGAATCGCGGCCATCCCAGCAGTAGACGTTGAAGCCAGCGTTGCCGGGCATCTGGATCGAGGATACGCGCCTTCCCGCCACGGTCAGGAGGAGCAGCTCGACCTTGCCGGCCGGCGCGCTGAGTTCGTACTGGAACACCGAACCGCCGCAGCCCGTGCCCATCACCTGGGGGCTCACCACCGCGACGCCGCGCATGGTGAATTGCGTGCTCACTTGATACGAGACCTGATCGAGGCCCGCGGTGCGCCCGCCGATCGCCGCCTGAAGCGTGTGCGATCCAGGGCCGCGCCCCTCGCGGAGCCCCTCGAGCACCCACTGCCGGCCCACCCCGTCGGTCTGCTTCTTGGTAACCGTGATCGGAACGCCGTCGAGATAGAGCTCGAGCGAGTCCGCCGTCACCGGGATGGGCGCCGTGATCTCCGCCCGGAGGATCGCCTCGTTTTCCACGAACACGTTGTTGACGATTGCCACTCCGTTCGCGAGGTAGCGGATGGGTGTGCGTACTTGAAGTGCGAACACTTGAAGCCGCCCGTTTCCGTCGATGGCCCTGACTTGGAGGTCGTAGTTCCCGATGTGCGGCCGCGCGAGCGTGGTGACCGTCATCAGACGCCCCGAATCTGACCGCGCGATCGTGTAGGTGGTCGAGTCGATGGGAGCGATCGTCCCGCTCGCGAGATCCCGCTCGGCCAGGGTCGTCTGCGCCACGCCCGACTCGTCCCGAACTTTGGCGACGAGCGTCACGCTGTCCGTGGGGGTGTCGTTGGTAAACGCTCCGCCGTCCGTGTAGACCGTGCCGTTCAGCTTCACCTCGAACACGCGCGGCGGCAACGCGTCCATCTTGGTCATGGGATCGCCGAGGAGATTCACGGTCAGAGACATCACGTTCTGGGTTTGGCCAAACCCCGACGTGCTCATCCCGTTCACGATCGCGGCCTGCCCCAGCACTTCACCCATGATCCAGCGCGCGCGTCGCGGCTGCCCGGGCGGTGGCGTGGGTACCGGCGGCGTCGTGAAGAACGCCTGGCCGACGTAGTCGTTGTAGGCCGAGTTCGTATTCAGGAACTCGAGGGCGCTGCTGCCCAGGGAGCCGATCGAGCCTCGACTGGGGATCAGCAGCCAGTCCTCCCCCAGCGCGTCGCTGCTGTCGCTCAACGACCCCGTGGGTCCATAGGAAAACGGCCCATCCGCGAACTGGTTTGCGTGGCAGCCCCAGATCATGAGGAGGGCCGGGCGGTCCACGTTGTTCAGGTGGGGATAGTCGGGGCCGCCGAACGTGGCGGTCGTGGCGTAGAGGCGCTCGTCGGCGATGATGTAGCGGTTGGCGTGCGACTCGACGTTCACGATGAGCGCGCCCGGCCCGAGCTGGGAGAAGAACTGATCGGCCCCGCCACCTGACGCGTGGAAGGCGTTGTAGACGCAGGTCGGAACCCTACAGTTAGGGTCGGAACCGCTGACGCAGGTCACGGCCAACGGATCGGTGTAGGTCTTAAGGTCGAAGAAGTCGGAATGGATATCCTGCCCCGACTGGCTTGCGGAGGCCAGATTCGCGAAGGCCACGTTGGAATCGTGGAATAGCGCCTCGGCGGGATTGTGGCAGTAGCCTGCCACGGAGAAGATTCCCGTCGAGTACTCATCATCCGACACCAGCATCATCCGCCCGCGCCACGTGTCCGAGGCCTGGAAGTTCTCGTAGGTGATCGCCTTGCTTACAAATTGGTCCAGCTCGGAGGCATTCCCGGCCGGGACCCTCGCCAGGAAGATGCTGGGGACAAAATCGGTCGCGCCCGGCACTGCCGACGAGAGGTTCATCGAGTAGTACGAGTCTTCAGCCACCTGCTCCGAGCCCTGCGGGCCCGCGATGGGCTCAAAGCGTAAGTAGGTCGGTACCCAATCCACCCCGCTGGTCGCGAGGCGGTGTCTGTAGTCCATGCTCGCGTCCCCCGCGAGCAGCACAAACGTCGGCGCGGGAGTCCAGGTCAGGTATGAATGTCGCAGATACCGCCGGATCGCGCGTGGCGATTTGACCCCACCGTTGAACTCGTCGTAGACGTCCTGGACGTCCGCCACCTCGACGACGTATCCCTGCGACCTCCGGTAGTCAGCGAGCCGATTGGCCGGAGTGAGAAAGGCCTGGGGCGCGATGATGATCGATCGGGCCACGCTGTTCGCTCCGTAGAGGCCGGGAACGGTGAGCGTGGATGGCGTGTCGGCAGTCACCGCCGAGGCGGGGAGCGGAGTCTCCAAGTTCGGGATGATCGCGACGAACTTTCGCTCGCCCGCCGTGGCGTCCGTTCGAAAGATCGCCTCGAAGGTGAACGGGGGAACCGTGGCCGGAGGAATCGACACATCGGTGACGCGCAGGGGGGCCGTCGGATTCGTCACGTCGTAGATCTCGATGGTGGAGGGGGTGAAGTTCCCGACGTGAATCTCCCGAATGCCGCCCGCACCCCCGCTCGTGAATTGAAGCATCTGATTCTCGGCCTTGTAGAGACGCGCGTACGTCACGTCGATCCAATCCAGCCACGCCTTGCTGCCATTGGTGAAGGTGCCGCCCGAGAGCGGCTGTCCGTCCCCGACGTGCTTGTAGTGGTTCACGCCCGGCCCGATGTGCGTGCCCGGAATCGTGAGGCCGGTGTCGAGCAGAAACGTTTCCTGATTGAAGAACGTCTGGTTGGCGGCCAGAACATCCGTGATCGACGTCGACGACTGGTACGTGATGTTGAGGCGGTGAACGTAGTTGTTCTGTCCCTGGTAGAAGGCTCGGATCTGAAACGGCTGCGACGTGTCCGGATCGACGAACGGGATCGGCTGGTCCACCTGGTCGGGGATATCGAAATTTCCGTTGGTCCAGTAGAAGATATCCGCCGCCTCGGCCGGAGATGCCACGCTCGGATCCGGCGACGCGAGCATGACCAGGTCCTGCTCCATGTGGATCGTGTCGAGGAAGGATGTCGGGACCACAGGCGAAGGATCTGTAATGTCGCCGCTGATTGTTCCGATCGGCGGGACCGCCGAGTTCGCCCAGGAGAGCCAGTAGACGTTGGCGTCGGTGTACCGGGTCTCGAGCGAGCCGGCGCCCATCCGGTCCCGAGGACTCTGCCCGTAGAACGTGATGATGTCCGGGAAGTTGAAGATTCCGTCGAAATTGTTGTCCCGAGGCACCACCGGGACCTGCGTCACGGTCGCGCTGTCGCCCACATCGTCGTATCCCTTCACCGACAGCGT
Source organism: Candidatus Eiseniibacteriota bacterium (assembly GCA_963740415.1). Lineage (GTDB taxonomy): Bacteria > Eisenbacteria > RBG-16-71-46 > SZUA-252 > SZUA-252 > WS-9. Next base: position 45,080 of record CAVUEC010000012.1, on the reverse strand, counting down.
GATCTGGTTGAGCGGAATGTTCGGCGGGAATCCCACCGCGCTCACCGCCGTGAAGCTGATCGAAGTCCAGCCCGTCGCGGTGACGGCGAGCTTGTACTCGGGATTCAAGAACGCTCTCGTGCGCGCGGCGCGGCGCGGCAGCGCTTTCGTCCGCACCGGGAACGATCGCGCCGACTGATAATTCTTCACGAGCCCTTCCTGCACACGCTGCCATGCCCCCGCGTCCGCGCCGGGGCGCAGCGCCGGGCGAGCGGCGCGCTCGGCGTCGCTCGCGGGGACGAAGTCCACCCGGATCGTCATTCTCGTCAGAATTTGGTACGCGCGCGTCGCCGGATTCCACCGGACGGGGTGAACGTAAACCGGCACGACCCACATCCCGCCCACCGCCGCGCCGCGGCCGGCTTCCACCGCCTGCGCGGGGTACGTCGCGGCGCGACCGTAGACGCCCGGGTCCGGGGTCGTCGTGAATTCGCTCACCGGGACCGCCTTGGGGTCGTCGGAGACAAACCGCTGTTTCGCGACCGGGAGCGGCGGAGCCGGCCCGGCGCGCTCGTTCCAGTCTTCGCTCGCGATCGACACGCGTGGGCTCATGCCTTCGGGAATCGCGACCGGAAGCTGCGCGGTCGGGAGCCAGGGCCGGCCCGGCGGCTCAACCATGGTGGCGCCCATCACGGTCACGCGCGAGTACGTGGTCCCGTTCACGCTCAGAGTATCGAAGCGAATTTCACCGGGAACGTATTCCAGCGTGACGCCCCGCGGATCCTGGGCCGCCGCGCGCGCGGTGCCCATTCGTAGCGAGGGCGATGACACGGAGGTCGCGGGCGCGGCGCCGGCCGGAGCGGCCTTGGCAACGGGCGCCGCCGCCATCGAGACGCCCGGCGCTGCCGCGGAGACCAGCAACGCCGCCAAAAGCGACGGCGCGATGCGCGCGCGGGGGTTTCGGCTGAGGCGGGACAGGTGAAAGATGGAGGCGTTCCCTCGCGTCAGAGAGATGGGAGAATTCCTCGGCCCGTGATTATAGAAATGCCGCTTGCGCACCGTCAAGACAACCCGGTCGGCCGCCCCGCGACAAGCCCCCCCGTTTGACACTCCGCGAAGCGCGATGCTACGATTTTCCGCGCTGGTATGCTGATCGCTCGAATTCAACCGTGAGGAGTAGACCGATGCGGATCGTCGGACCGGTCGCGCTCCTCGTAGCACTCCTCTCGCTCTTCGTCTCCGACACCCCGATCCGCGCGGAGCCCCGCGGGCGGATCTACATCCTGGGATTCGACGGAATGGATCCCGACATGGCGGACCGGCTCATCGCGGCCGGAAAGCTTCCAAACCTCGCCTGGATGAAAGAGCACGGGGCGATGCGCCGTCTCGCCACGACCAACCCTGCGCAGTCCCCCGTCGCCTGGTCGGCGTTCTCCACCGGAATGAACCCGGGCAAGACCCGGATTTTCGATTTTCTGCGCCGGAATCCGTACACCTACTTCCCCGACTTCTCCACCGTGACCATTCAGCGGGCGAAGTTCGCGCTCGGATTCCTGCCGATCCAGGCGCCCAAGATCATCAACAACCGGAAGGGCACGACGTTCTGGCAGATCGCCTCCTCGAAGGGGGTGCGGACGGCGGTGCTGGAGGCCCCGATCAACTTCCCGCCCGAGAAGCTACAGAATGGCGTACTCCTGTCCGGGCTTGGGGTTCCCGATATCCGAGGCACCATGGGCACATTCTCCTACTGGGCAACCAACGCCACGGGGGTCGGGGATACGGAGATGGGCGGGAAGGTGGCCCGGGTCCAGGTCGACAGGAATGGCCGCGCCGTTTCGGTGATTCACGGCCCCCGAAACCCCCTCGCGAACCGCGATGCCGAGGGACGTATCCCCGACATCACGATCCCCGTCGAGTTTCTGCGGGTGAAGAGCGCCCCGCCCGCGGACGGCCAGGGCGACGGTCCGCTCCCCGCGGTGCGAATCGCGGTGCAGGGCCGCATCCGCACCGTCCGCCAGGGCGAGTGGAGCGATTGGTATCCGATCGAGTTCGCGGTCGCGCCGTTCGTGACGGTCCATGGGATCGCGCGCTTCCACGTCGTGGAGGCGTACCCGGAGCTGCGCGTGTACCTCTCGCCGATCAACTTCGACCCGAGGCGCCCGCCCGTGCCGGTCTCGACACCGCCCGGCGTACAGCGCGGAGCTGGCCAAGCGCACCGGGCTCTACAAAACGCTGGGTTGGCCCGAGGACACCTGGGCGCTCAACGAGGAGGCGATCGACGAGCGGGTGTTTCTCGAGGACCTGAATTTCACCTTCGACCATCAGCGGGCGCTCGTGTTCGACGCGCTCGATCAGACGAATCCGGACCTCTTCGTGAGCGTGTTTCAGTCGACCGACAAGGTCCAGCACATGTTCTGGCGGCTGATCGATCCCACGCATCCCATGTACAACCGCCGGCTCGCCGAGCAGTACGGCGACGCGATCGACAAGGTGTACATGCGCGCGGACAGCCTGGTGGGCGCGGTCCTCGAGCGCTGCAAGGACGGGCGCGGGACGCTCTACGTGGTCTCCGACCACGGATTCTCGAGCTTCCGGAAGGCCGTGAACATCAACACGTGGCTCGTGCGGAACGGGTACATGACGCTTTCCGGGAGCGACCCCGTGCGCGACCGAAATCTCGAGGACCTCTTCGGCCGCGGCACGTTCTGGCCCAACGTGGACTGGACGAAGACGCGCGCGTACGCGCTCGCGCTGGGCCAGATCTACGTGAATCTCAAGGGACGCGAGCGGTACGGGATCGTGGCGCCGGGCGCGGAGTACGACTCGCTGCGGAGCGAGATCGTGCGGCGGTTCGGCGCGCTCCGGGACCCGGACACGGGCGAGGCGGTGGTGCGGCGCGTGTACCGGCGCGAGGAGATCTACTCGGGCCCTTATTTCAGCGAGGCGCCGGACATGGTCGTGGGCTTTGAGAAGGGATACCGGGTTTCGTGGCAGACCTCCCTCGGAGGAATCCCGCCCGAGGTGATCGAGCTGAACGAGCGCCGGTGGAGCGCGGACCACTGCTCCGTCGATCCGACCCAGGTGCCCGGCGTCTTCTTCTCCAGCCGGCCGATGGGAAGCGCCGAGGCCAACATCATCGACCTGGCGCCGACGGTTCTACGCCAGCTCGGCATCCAGCCTCCGGCCGACATGGACGGCAAAGACCTTGTCCCTCGCTGACCGCGCGCGGACGACCTGGGAGCTGGCCCGCCCCTTCACCCTGATCGCGCCCGCGCTCGGGATGTTCACGGGGAGCGTGATCGCCCTCGGCGCCGCCCCGGCGGTGCCCCTCACGCCGTGGGTCGTTGCCAAGATCGTCCTGGGCACGTTGATGGCGGCGGTCCTGAACGCCGCCTCCAATACCCTGAACCAGGTCACCGACCTCGAGGCGGACCGGATCAACAAGCCCGGGAGGCCGATTCCGGAAGGCCGTGTCGAGCCTTCGGAGGCGATCGGGATCGCTGGGTGGCTCTACCTCGCCGCGTTCATCCTGGCGGCCCCCGTGGGGCCCCAATGCACGCTCCTGGCCGGGACGGCGGCCGTCCTCACCGTTCTCTACTCGGCCCCGCCGTTTCGGATGAAGGCGGTCCCCTACCTGGCCAACATCGTGATCGCGGTGCCGAGGGGGGTCCTGCTCAAGGTAGCTGGGTGGTCTTGCGTACGGGACTTCGGACGGCTCGAGCCCTGGTACATCGGGGCGATCTTCGGGCTCTTCCTCCTCGGCGCCACGACGACCAAGGACTTCGCGGACATGCGGGGCGACGAGGCGGCGGGGTTCCGCACGCTTCCGGTGGTCCACGGCGCCAGGCGCGCGGCCTGGATCATCGCGCCGTTCCTGGTTCTCCCCTTCCTGCTCATCCCCTACGGGGTCCAGCACGGATTTCTGACCGGCAATCCCCGAATTCTTTACGCCCTGGCGGGCGTGCTCGCGGCCTGGGGCGCCTATGTCGTCTACCTCATGGTCCGCCGCCCGGACGATCTGGCCAGGACCGAGAACCACCCGTCCTGGACCCACATGTACGTCATGATGTTCGTCGCGCAGATCGGCTTCGCGCTGGCGTACGTCCTCCCGGCCCGGCCATAGGCGCCGGAGGGTTCCGGGAACGGGGGGAGAGAGCGGGGAAGGCGGGGAAAAGAAAGAGGGGCGAGCGAGGAATCGCGCGCCCCTCTTCTATGACCACACCCCGGCGTGAGACCGGGACAGCGGTGCCCTAGCGGTAGGTTTGCTTGATCTTGCCCCAGGTGGTCTTGTCGACCGGGGTTCCCGCCGCGGAGGCCAGACCGTCGGTGTCGTGCCAGTCGGAGCCGATGCCGCTGGCCCCCACGAGCTTGTACGTGTTGTCGAAGTCGTTGCCGAAGCAGTTCCCGCCGAACGACGTGAGGTCCGCTGTGCCCTCTGGAATAATATCCACGATGTTGATGCTAGGCGACCCTGACTGGCCCGTGATCGTGATCGTGCAAAGCTTGTAGAGTCCGGCCGCGATCGGGGACTGCTGCCCGAACCCGTTGTGATAGGCGCTGTCCGACATGACCTCGATGAACGAGGTGGTCATCGTCGGCTGTTGATTGACGAATCCCGAGAAGGTCACCTTGCTGGTCGAGGGGAATGTCGCCAATTGCACGACGTAGGAGTTCATGGTGAGTTCTTCGGGCCCCGAATCGCAGGTTGCGTTCGAGCCATCGCGGTTGTGATTCGTATCCAGGTAAACATCCACGACGGTCGGCGTCCCGTTGATGTTCATCTTGTCCCCGACGTCGTGGATGCCGTTGCCGTTCGCGTCGAGGTACATGTACTGGGCCGACGCCGTAGGGGCGAGCCCTGCTACCGCCACGGCCACCGTGAATAGCGACCCCGCGAGCAGCCGTTCCCATCCGCTGAGAAGTATGCGATTCCTCATTCCGATTTCCCTCCTGTTGATCCGGCGCGTCCCTGACCTACCGATACAAACTCTTGATCTTTCCCCAGACCGTCGCAAGCGCGGGGGCCGGAGCCTCCGTGCCGTTTGAATCCGTGAAATCATCCCCCAGGAAGACGGTGTTCACAAAGTTACTCCCAAGGCATCCCGATCCGAAAGAAGTTCTCGCGGCCGGGAGGGGGACGCTCCGCGTGACGACGTCCAGCACCGGGGTGCCCGTGACCGCGATCGAGAGCGTCCCCACGCGATATGTCCCAGGGGAAAGCGGCGAGAGCGGCTGGCTGCTCCCCTTGGCGATCCAGACGTCCTGTCCCCGGGAACAGGCCACACCGTCCCCGCACGACACGAGGCCGAAGCCAAACCCCACGTTATCGGTCCAGGCGCCGTAGGTCACGGCCCCCTCCCCCGACGCATGGAGGGTGAATTCGTAGGACCTCATCGTGAATGGATCGCTGGACGTGGCGCACACCGCGGCGCTTCCATCCCGGTTCTTGTCCGTCACGTAATAGACGTCGACGCTGGTCACCGAGGAACTGAGCCCATCCGGCGGCAGGGCCCCGTCGGTCTGGCTGTTGAGCCCATCCCCGTTCACGTCGAGGAAGATGTACTGGGCGCCGCGCGGGAGCGACCGCCAGGGCCAGGGCCGCCACGATCGCCGTTATGAGAAGGGGTCGCCGCATCGGGGGGATGATAATGGAAAGGGCGGCAACCGGAAAGGGTTGCCGCCCTGATTCCCCTGGCTCTGGAGGGGGGAGGACCCTGAGCCCCTACGGGTTGTTGGGGCTATCGCAGTCGTGGCCGACGTGCGCCGAGATCGCGTTGAAGTCCGTGATTCCCACCGCTCCCGCGCCGCCCGTGTAGTCAAAGTCCTTCCAGTACGAAATCGCGTTGTCCACGCCCATGCCGACGGCCACGCCGTTGAAGTCGGCCGCCGTCACCGTTTCGCCCTGGCTGAGAGTCGTGCCCAAACCGCCCGTCCAATCGAAATTCTTGATCCGGAGCGTGTACGTCCCATTCGCGGACTCCGTCGTCAACCGCCCCGAAATCTTGAAGCCCAGCACGTACAGCGGAATCTCCGTGTCGTAGTGGCCCCACTTCCGCGACGGATCGCGCGTCCCCACGCCAGGCGACCCAAGAGTCGATCCCGTGAACGTGATGAAGGTAGTCCCCGTCATGTCCGTCGGGGCATCCGCCTGCACGAAGCGAACGTCCGGACACAGCGGCGTCTGATTGAACTGCGCGTTCGCAATCACCGAGTCCGCGCCCACGCCCGAGAAGCCCTGGGCCGGAGTCCCGCCATTGAACAGCAGCCAGATGTCCGCCGCCGCGATCCTGTCGATCCCATTGTCGGCCGCGTCGTGCACCACGACCTTGATCCGAGCGTTGTTCGGCAAGCTCGCGCCTCCGTCATTGTTCGGACAGGCACGGAAGAACCGGAACGAGGGATTCGGCGAGGAGGTCCCCTCGAGCGGAGCTGCGGTCGACCCCGCCTGAGGAACGTAAAACGAATTGGCCGGATACGGGACCGCAGCCTCGGCCGACGGGACGGCGGTCAGCCACGCCATCGAGATGAGCCGTAACGACGATTTCCACTTCTCAGACATCCGGGCCCTCCTCTCCCCTGGGGTCGCGACGGGTGCTCACATGGACCCCGATCCTCTCGACTCGGTTCCTCGTTGGCGTGAGAAAATGGAAAGGGCGGCAACCGGAAAGGGTTGCCGCCCTGACTTGTTGGCTCTAGGAGGGGGGAGGACCCTGAGCCTCGCTTGCATCTAGCAGCGGGAGGGGATGCCCCGCCTGTTGCTTACTGCAGCGCCATTACGGGTTGTTGGGGCTGTCGCAGTCGTGGCCGACGTGCGCCGAGATCGCGTTGAAGTCGGTGACTCCAACCGCTCCCGTACCGCCCGTGTAGTCAAAGTCCTTCCAGTACGAAATGACGTTGTCTACGCCAATGTTGACCGCCACGCCGTTGAAGTCCGCGGACGTCACCGTCTCGCCCTGGTTCAACGCCGTGCCCAATCCACCCGTCCAATCGAAGTTCTTGATCCGAAGCGTATACGTGCCGTTCGCGGACGCCGTCGTCAAACGTCCCGAAATCTTGAAGCCCAACACGTACACCGGAATCTCCATGTCGTAATGGCCCCACTTGCGAAGCGAGCTGCGCGTCCCCACGCCCGGCGACCCAGCGGTCGAACCCGTGAACGTGATGAACGCCGTTCCCGTCGCGTCCGTCTGGTCATCCGCCTGCACACACCGGACGTCCGGACACAGAGGGGTCTGATTGAACTGCGCGTTCGCAATCACCGAGTCCGCGCCCACGCCCGAGAAGCTCTGCGCCGGCGTACCACCATTGAACAGCAAGCAGATGTCCGCCGCCGCGATTCCCTGGATCCCGTTGCCATTCACGTCCCGAACCACAACCTTGACCCGAGCGTTGTTCGGCAAGCTCGCGCCACCGTCATTGTTCGGACAGGCACGGAAAAACCGGAACGACGGATTCGGAGAAGACGCCCCCTCTAACGGAGCCGTCGTCGACCCCGCCTGAGGAACGTAAAACGATTGCGAAACATCCGGGACGCCAGCGTAGGCGGCCGGGACGGCCATCGCGATCATCCCCACCATCGCGATGAGCAGTAACGACGATTTCCACCTTTCAGGCATTCTGAATCCTCCCCGCTGGAAGCTTAGCCTCCAGCATTGGTCGTGTCCGAATCGGCCGGGCCGCCTGTCCCGGGCGGACCATGGCCATTCGAACCTCATTCCGTCGACCGGACCGTGTAGCCCTGTCTCCCGATCGACGCCTCCAAAGCCCAACCTGGGGCCCGTGAACCCCAGTAGCGGCCGTCCGAGCCTCCCGAGCTCCGGAACCGCCCTGCTGCGCGCCTAGTGTTTCTTTCGGTGCGCAGCAGGCCGATGATGCGGCCAAAATACTCAAGGGGCGCGCGAAGGCTCGCGCGCCCCTCGTTATGTCAAACCCCCCACACGTGTTCGTGGGGCATTACAAACTACCGGTACAGATCCTTGATCTTGCCCCAGGTCGTCGGCACCGTCGGCGTCGGCGGCTCCGTACCATTCGCATCTTGGAAATCATGCGAGAGCTTGATCGTGTTGTCGAAATCGCCGCCCAAGCAGGCCGAGCCGAACGCCGTCTCGGAGACCGGGCTGAGCGCGACGTAGCCGGGGACCACATCGATCACCGGGGTGCCGGTAACCGTCACGGCGAGCGTTCCGACCTTGTACTTGCCGGGGGACGCCGCAGTGCCCGTGCCATAGGCCAGCCACAGCGCGGGGCCGGACGAGCAGTACTGCCCGGCGCACGGCGTGAGCTTGATCGTAAAGCCCATGTTGTCGGTCCAGGTGCCGTAGGACACCGAGCCCGAACCGGACGCCAGAAGCGTGAACTCGTACGAGACCATCGTGAACGGACTGCCATCCGACGGTGCAGATCGCGTTGCTTCCGTCCCGGTTCTTGTTCGTATCGAAATAGACAGCCGACGCTGGTCGTCGCCGGGCCAAGCACGTCGTGTTGACCCGGGCTCTGGCCGCCCGTGCTGCTCAGACCGTCACCATTGACATCAAGGAACACGTACTGGCTGTGGGCGGGGACTCCGACCAGCAGCGCCGCCACAACCGCGAGAAACAGTAAGCAATTCTTCATTCCAGATCCCTCCTTGTCCGACCGGCGACCATCGCGCGGCTCGGGTACAATCCTGCCGGGCAGTTCGGCCCGCTAATTCCGAGCTTCGACCGTCCCGGCAGGGCCGGGGTACCTAACAATTACGGGTTGTTCGGGGCTGTCGCAGTCGTGGCCGACGTGCAGCGAGATCGCGTTGAAGTCGGTGACTCCAACCGCTCCCGTACCGCCCGTGTAGTCAAAGTCCTTCCAGTACGAAATCGCGTTGTCCACGCCAATGTTGACCGCCACGCCGTTGAAGTCCGCGGACGTCACCGTCTCGCCCTGGTTCAACGCCGTGCCCAATCCACCCGTCCAATCGAAGTTCTTGATCCGAAGCGTATACGTGCCGTTCGCGGACGCCGTCGTCAAACGTCCCGAAATCTTGAAGCCCAACACGTACACCGGAATCTCCATGTCGTAATGGCCCCACTTGCGAAGCGAGCTGCGCGTCCCCACGCCCGGCGACCCAGCGGTCGAACCCGTGAACGTGATGAACGCCGTTCCCGTCGCGTCCGTCTGGTCATCCGCCTGCACGCACCGAACGTCCGGACACAGAGGCGTCTGATTGAACTGCGCGTTCGCAATCACCGAGTCCGCGCCCACGCCCGAGAAGCTCTGCGCCGGCGTACCACCATTGAACAGCAAGCAAATGTCCGCCGCCGCGATTCCCTGGATCCCGTTGCCATTCACGTCCCGAACCACAACCTTGACCCGAGCGTTGTTCGGCAAGCTCGCGCCACCGTCATTGTTCGGACAGGCACGGAAAAACCGGAACGACGGATTCGGAGAAGACGCCCCCTCTAACGGAGCCGTCGTCGACCCCGCCTGAGGAACGTAAAACGATTGCGAAACATCCGGGACGCCAGCGTAGGCGGCCGGGACGATCCATGCCAAAACAGCTGCGATCGCAATGCCCAGCTTGGCCACTTTCAACATCATGACACCTCCTAGGGTCTCAACAGCTGCGAACAAGCACACGGATGTAGAGGTTTTTTCGAATCACGAAAGTGGTAGTCGTGACACCCTGGCGGTTAGAAACACCTCCTTTCGAGCAATCTTCTTCGATCTTGATCCTATTTTATGTCGTTGCAAAATAGTCACTTACAAGACTGCGCGGACGCACTGCCAAATTTCCTGGCGATGTGTCGCCCGCTGGAGCACTCAAAGATACTACCAATAATGGACTTCAAAGTCAAGGACTAGAACGCGCTAAGCCGCGTCGGAGGCGAAAATTTGGTGGGCGAAACAGGGTTCGAACCTGTGACCCCTTGCGTGTAAGGCAAGTGCTCTCCCAGCTGAGCTATTCGCCCCCATCATTTCGCCAGGATACCCCAAGGGACCAGGATCATGTATCCAACCAGAAGCAGGATCGGGGCGAGGGTGATGGACCCCCTCGACAGGGCCAGGTACCCGGCCAGTATCACCAGGACCGCCACCCCGAAGATGACGTAATTCTTTACCCCAAAAGGAATTTCGGGTTCCGCTTGCTCGCTGGCCTTGGCGGCAGCGGCGCGCCTGGGCCGCTTCCGGACTTCATCGGGGCTGGGCATCGGAAGGCTCCTCCAAGGGATGGGTTGGGTTGGGATCCGCGGGAGGCACGCCTCCGGGATCCACCTCCACCCGACTAGACTCTAACTCTTTTAACTGCAATTACCTGAAGAACTATCGCTCAAGGGCCCCCTCTCGATGTGGAGTCCGGAGCGGTCTTCTTCGTGGACGTCTTCGTGGACGTCCCGCCCTTCTTGGCGGGCGCGGAGGTTCGTTTCGGATTGGTTTCCGAGGCGGCCTTCTTCCCAGTTGGGGCCCCCGTCGCGCTCTTCTTTGTGGTGCCTGCCCCGGCGGTAGCCGCGCCCTTCTTCGCCGGCGCGCCCGCGCCCTTGGCGCCCGCCGCCTTCGGCTCCACAGGCGGCCAGGGGGGACCCATGACCGCGGGCTCGCGGGAGAAGCCTGGGCCCATCGGCACCAAGGTGGATTCGCGCCGGGCCTGCGCGCGGACCATGGCGATGGCCCTCAGGTGGGCTTCCCAGCTCTTGGAGAAGATGTGGGTGCCGTCGCCCCGGGCGACGAAATAGAGCTCGGTGGAATCCGGGAGCGGGAACAAAACCGCGTGAAACGCGCCCCGCCCCGGACTGCAAATCGGGCCCGGAGGAAGCCCGCGGTTTCGATACGTGTTGTAGGGTGATTTCACGTCGAGATCCCGGTAATAGACCCGATTGCGCCAAATTCCCATGGCATAGGAAACCGTCGGATCCGATTGCAACATCATACCCTGGCGCAGCCTGTTGTAGAAGACGGCCGCGATTCTTGGCCGCTCCGAAGACGCCTGAGCCTCAGCCTCCACGATGGAAGCGAGGGTCACAAGCTGGTGAAGGGTCAGGCCCAGCTTTGCCCCGGGAAGCGCCATCTCCTCCCCGAATACGCGCAGGCTCCGCTCGCTCATCATCCGGAGGACCTCCTGCGGGCTGAGGAGCGGATAGAAGGGATAGGTGTCGGGAAAGAGGTACCCCTCCAGGCGGTTCGACGGGACCCCGAGCGTGCGGACGAAGATGGAATCGTTCACGAGCGCGAGGAACCGGACCGGGTCGATCTTTGCGCCGCGGTACAGAATGTCCCCGATCTGCTCCACTCGAAGCCCCTCGGGCACGGTCACCATGTCCGAGGCGGACATTCCCTTCGCGAGCTGGTGGAGAATGCGATAGGTGCTGGACCCCACGGGGATCGAGAACCGGCCGGCCTGGAGATTCCGGTCGTATCCCAGCACCCGGGCCGCGAGCACGAAGAGACGCGTGTTCCCCACCAGGCCCTCGTGCTGGAGGATGGCGGCGATCGCCTCGATCGACGCGCCCTTGGGGATGTTGACCTCGCGCATCTCGAAGTTCTTGGTCAGGCTGGCCGGGAAGAGAAGGATGCCGGCCAGGACGATGATCCCGACGATCCCGCCGAGAATCAGGGTTCGGCGGATCCGGTGCTTGCGCCTCAAGCTAGTACCGCCCTTCCCGGGTCGCCGGGGGCGATCGAGCCAACGTTGGAGGATGACCGCGGCCGCCACGGCATGGGAATCGCTGCCCGGGCCGCGGCGCTTGGCCCGGCCTTCGCCGCCAGGGCCTCCTGGGGCCAGGTCCTCAGCCTCCCTGGAGGAGAAGCTCTCGTCGACCAGGTGGACGGGGAGGCCCAGCTCACGGCGCAGCGCCGTGGCAAACCGCTCGACACGTCGGACCTCGGTGCGCGCTTCCTCGCCCTCGAGCCCGAGCGGAACACCGACCACAACGGCTTCGGCCTCTGCCTCGCGCGCGGCCGCGGCCACGGCGGCGGGCGCGTTTCGAACGCTCGAGAGGACGAGGCTCTTCAAGGGCGTGGCCACGACTTCGCCCGGGTCGCTCAACGCGAGACCGATCCTGCGTAGCCCAAAATCCACGCCTAGGACTCGCATCGCAGGACGCGGAGCACCGCTTCGAAATCGGGTGGCACCGGCTGGGTGAACTCCATGGGTTTTCCGGTCACGGGGTGGACAAATCCCAGCGTCTCCGCGTGGAGCGCCTGGTGATCCAGATCGGCCAGGAGGAGCGCGGCCTGGGCCCGGCGCGCCGGCGGAAGCTTCATCAAGGGCCCGCGGCGACCCCCGTATTCCGGATCGGCGAAGACCGGGTGCCCCCGGTGCGCGAGGTGGACGCGAATCTGGTGAGTGCGTCCCGTTTCGAGAGTCAACTGCATCTCGGAAAGGTAATCGTAGGAGCGGACGACGCGGAAGCGCGTGGCGGCGCTCCGGCCCCCCCGCGTGACCACGGCGATCTTCTTCCGATCCCTGGGGCTACGCGCGAGGGCGGCCTCGATCCGTCCTTCCTTCTCTCTGCGGGTGCCCCCAGACGAGCGCGCGGTACATCCGCTTCACCTCGCGCGCCTCGATCTGCCGTGCCAGCTCCCGGTGTGCTTCGTCGGTGCGGGCCACCAGGAGAAGCCCGGACGTTCCCTTGTCGAGTCGATGGACGATCCCGGCGCGCTCGGCCCCGTTCCCATCCGGAAGGACGCCGAAGCGGTGGAGGAGCGCGTGAACCATCGTCCCGCTCCTGTGTCCCACGGCGGGGTGAACCACCATGCCCGCGGGCTTGGCGATCACCGCGAGGACTTCGTCCTCGTAGACGACATCGAGGGGGATCGGCTCGGGCAGGAGCGCCTGCGGCGCGCGGCGGGGGCGAACGACCTCGACGCGGTCGCCCTCGCGCACGCGGCGGCTGGCCCGCGCCGGCGCGTCGTTCAACCGCACGTGGCCCGAGTCGATGAGCTGCCGGACCGCCGAGCGGGAGAGCGATCGCTCGGCTTCCGCTAGAAATCGATCGAGCCGCTCACCCGCCCGCGAGGCGGGCACCGTGTGCGTTCTCGGGCTCGGGAGCGGGGCGCCCCGCTCGGGCGAGATTCCAGGCAAGGAAGATGACCCCCAGCGTGACGGCGCTGTCGGCGACGTTGAAAACGGGCCAGCGGACCGTGCCCGCTCCCATGTCGATGAAATCGACGACCCATCCCAGGCGAACCCGGTCCAGCAAGTTGCCGATCGCGCCGCCGAGAATACACCCGAGCAGAATCCGGTTGGCCAGACTCCGATACGTCTCGCGGAGGAAGAGGTAGAAGACGACGAGGATCGCGAGGATCGAGATCACGATGAACGGCACGCGGCTTCCCGGGAAGAGGCCAAACGCCGCTCCCGTGTTGTGGACGAGCGTGAATCGGACCGTGTCGCCCAGGAGCGGAACGGGCACGCCGAGCAATAGGTGGGACGAGGCCAGGGACTTGGTCCACTGGTCGAGGGCGATGATCACCGCCGCGCAGGCGCCAGAACACTCCGGCTCGAAGGGTCATCCGCGGTGTGAGTTTTCCTTCTCCGCCTTTTCCTGGCACGAGACGCAGAGGATGACGTGGGGGATCGCGTCGAGCCTCGCCTTTCCGATCTCCTTCCCGCAGACCTCACAAACTCCGTACTCGCTCCGATAGAGCCTGCGGAGCGCCTGGTCCACGTTGTACAGGAGCCGGCCCTCGGCGGACGCGAACAGGAACGCCTTCTCGCGCTCCATCGCGTCGGTGCCCATGTCGGCCATGTGGAACGAGTAGGCGGAGAGGTCCCCGCCGGCGTCGCGCTGTGTCTGGTTCATGGTCTTCTCGAGGTAGCCCAGCTGGCTCAGGAGCTTCTTCCGCTCGTCCAGCAGACGCTCTTCGAAGTGCTTGAGATCCTTCTTGGTGAGCAACGTCATCCTCCTTTTCGAACGCGCTCGATGCCCACGCGGGCGCGCTCGCCGTCGAACGTCCACTCCTCGACGGCGTCGCCTCCCGAGGCGCGCGGCACAAGCTCTTCCGCCAGCACTTCCTCTCGAATGTACCCCTCAAACCGCTCGCAGGCCTTGGAGAGGCCGGGCGAGAGGTCCCAATAGAGGCGGATCCGATCGGTCACGTCGAAATCGGCCCCCTTCCGAAGCGCTTGGATGCGGTGTGCGAACTCGCGGACCAGGCCCTCGGTCTTCAACTCTTCGTCCAGCGCGGGATCGATCGCGACCGCGATTACCCCGTCCCCCTGCGCCACCCACGGCGCGCGCGACGTCTCCTGGATCACGAAATCCTCGGCGACCAGCGTATGGCGCTGTCCGCCCGCCTCGACCTCCCATCCGCCGGACGCGAGGGCCGAGCGGATCTCCTCCGGGGCGGCCGCCTGGATGCGCGCGGCCACTTCCTTCATCGCGCCGCCGACCTTCTTCCCCAGCACCGCGAAGTTCGCCTTCACCCCGGTCGTGAGAAGCTCCGACCGGTCGGGAAGAAACACGATCTCCTTCACGTTGAGCTCGTCCTTGACCAGATCCCCGAGCGACGTGAGGTCGCGGACGTCCCTTTCCTTAAGTCCGGCAACCGCTAGCCGCCGGAGCGGCTGGCGCACCCGCACGGACGAAGTGTTGCGGGCGGCCCGGGCCATGTTCACGACGCGGAGCACCAGATCCATCGAGCGCTCGAGCGATTCGTCGATCCTCGCGCGGTCGGCCTCCGGATAGTCGCACCAGTGGACGCTCGCGGGCTCCGCCTTGGCCCCGGGGCGGATCACCTGCTGGTGGAGCTCCTCCGCGATGAACGGCGTGTACGGAGCCAGGAGCCGCGTGACGACGCGGAGGCACTCCCAGAGCGTGTCGTACGCCGCGCGCTTATCGGCGGGGTCGCCCGACTTCCAGAAGCGCCGCCTGGAGCGGCGCACATACCAATTGGAAAGCTCCTCCAGCACGAAGTCCTGGATCTGTCGCGCCGCGCGGGTGAGGTCGTATTGGTCCAGCGCCTCGCGACAGGACGCCGCGACCGTGTGGAGCCGGGAGAGAATCCAGCGATCGAGGAGCGCCGGGGTGGCGGCTTCCTTCCGCGCCGGGTCGTAGTCGTCGATATTGGCGTAGAGCGCGAAGAACTGGGCCACGTTCTTGAGGGTGCCCAGGAGTTTCTTCGTCACCTCGGTGACCCCTTCGGCGTCGAAGCGCGTGGGCATCCACGGCGGGCTGGTCGCGATCAGGTAGAACCGCAGGGCGTCCGCGCCGCGCTGATCGAGGATCGTGTTGGGATCGACCGTGTTCCCCTTCGACTTGCTCATCTTCTTGCCCTGCTTGTCGAGGATCAGCTCGATCGGCAGGACGTGGCGGTACGGCGCGCGCCCGGAGACGGCCACCGCGATCGCCATCAGGGTGTAAAACCAGCCCCGCGTTTGATCCATCCCCTCGGAGACGAAGTCGGCCGGGAAGAGCCGGTCGAAGCGGTCCTCGTTCTCGAACGGGTAATGCCACTGCGCGTACGGCATCGCGCCCGAGTCAAACCACACGTCGATGACCTCGGGGACCCGGCGCTGGACGCCGCCGCACTTGGGGCACCGGAACGTGACCTGATCGACGTAGGGCCGATGGAGGTCGAGAGGCTCGGGAACGCCCGACCCCTCGCGCAGCTCCGCGACGCTTCCCACGGAGCGATCCTCGCCGCAGCCCTCGCACCGCCAGATGTTGAGCGGCGTCCCCCAGTACCGGTTGCGGGATAGCGCCCAATCGACGTTGTTCTCGAGCCAGTTCCCGAAGCGGTTGGCGCCGATGTCGCCGGGATGCCATTCGACGGAGGCGTGCGCGGCGAGCAGGTCCTCGCGGATCTTGGTGGTCGCGATGTACCAGGTCTTCCAGGCGTAATAGAGGAGCGGCGACTCGCAGCGCCAGCAGAACGGGTAGGCGTGGGTGGTCATCTCCTCCCTGTAAAGGGCGCCGCGCTCACGCAAATACTTTCGGATTTTCCCCTCGGCGTCCTTCACGTGCATCCCGGCCCAGGGCGTCACCTCGGCGGTGAACCGTCCCTGCGGGTCCACGGTGTGGTATTGCGGCAGGTCGATCCGCTGGCCGAGCTGGTAGTCGTCCTCGCCGTACATGACGGCGGTGTGGACGACGCCGGTCCCGTCCTCGGTGGTGACGAAATCCGCCTCCGTGACGTAATAGGCGTTCTTTCCGGTCTTCTGGCCCAGGTCCATGAAGTCGAAGATCGGGCGGTAGAACTTTCCAACCAGGTCGCGCCCCTTCATCTCCCGCTCGATCTCGTACTCGCCCTCAAGCTGCGCGAGCCGCGCGCGCGCGAGGTAGTAGCGCTCGTCGTGATCGCCCACGCGCTGGCGCACGCGGACGTAGTCGAGTCCCGGCCCCACGGCGAGGGCCACGTTCCCGGGCAGCGTCCACGGCGTGGTGGTCCACGCGAGCACGTAGGCGCCCGGCTCGTCGACGAGGGCGAACTTGACCGTGACCGAGGGCTCGGTCACGTCCTCGTACCCCTGGCTCACCTCGTGGCTCGAGAGCGGCGTGCCGCAGCGCGGGCAGTACGGAACGATCTTGTGGCCCTGGTACAGAAGCCCGCGCTCCTTGATCCGCTTCAGAAGCCACCACACCGTCTCGATGTACTCGTTCGCGAAGGTGAAGTACGGATGGTCCATGTCGAGCCAGAACCCGATCCGTTCCGTGTTCCGGCGCCATTCCCCTTCGTACTTGAGCACGCTCTTCCGGCAGAGGGCGTTGAACTCGGCGATGCCGTACGTCTCGATCTGGTCCTTCCCGCTGATCTTGAGCTGCTTCTCGATCTCGATTTCGACCGGCAGCCCGTGCGTGTCCCACCCGCCCTTCCGCGGCACGTAGCGGCCGCGCATGGACTGGTAGCGGCAGACCACGTCCTTCACCGTGCGCGAGATGACGTGATGCACGCCGGGAAGACCGTTCGCCGTGGGCGGACCCTCGTAGAAGATGTACGGAGGCGACCCTTCGCGGCGCTTCAGCCCCTCTTCAAACGCGCGCGTCTCCTTCCAGAACTCGAGGATCTTCGCCTCGGACGCCGGGAAGTCGAGCTTGGTCGACCCTTCGAGAAAGCGATCCGCCTTGACGGTCATGAGCGGCCGCCCGGCGCGGGAAGCTCGTTCACGATCCGCGAGACCAATCGCGTGAGATGGGGCTCGGCCGCGGCCGCGTTCGCGAGAATCGCGGGCACGCTGATGGGCTCGAGCGCGTCCGGGAGGCAGAGGTCCGTGACCACGGCGAACGCGAGGAGTCTGAGACCCGCGTGCGCGGCCACGATCGCCTCGGGCACGAGCGACATGCTCACGAGATCCGCCCCCGCCCAGCGGAGGAATCGATATTCGGCGCGCGTCTCGAGGTTGGGACCGGCGACGGCGGCCAGAACGCCCTCACGAAGCCGGATCTTCTCGGCGAGGGCGATCTCCTTCGCCAGCGTCTGGAGAGACCGGTCGTAGGGCTCCGACATGTCCGGGAATCGCGGGCCGAGGCTGTCCTCGTTCGGCCCCACGAGCGGGCTGTCGCCCATTAGGTTGATGTGGTCGACCACCATCGCGATGTCCCCCGGCCCGTAGGCCGGGTTCATCCCGCCGGCGGCACTCGTCACGATGAGGGTGTCGATCCCCAGAGCCCGAAGGACGCGGACCGGGAAGGTCACCTGCTTCATCGTGTAGCCCTCGTAGTAGTGAACCCTCCCGTTCATGACCGCGGCCGGGGTTTGGCCCAGGTCTCCCAGGACCAGCTCGCCGGCGTGGCTCTCGACGGTCGCGTGGGGGAAGCGCGGGATGTCGCCGTAGGGAATGGTGACGGAACGCGTCATCGCCTCCGCGAAGCGGCCGAGGCCGGTGCCGAGGATGATCCCGACCCTGGGCTTGACGCTCGAGCGCGAGGCAACGAAGGCGCGCGCTTCCTCAATCTCCTTGAGGAGCGTCGACCTCGAAGCGGCGTCCGCGGTCATTCCAGCGGTCCCAGCCTGCGCCAAAATTCCTCCTCGGAAAGACCTTCCGCCTCGAGCCACTTCCATCGCGACGAGGCGCCGCCCACGATCCGAAGGGCCCCGGACCGTAGGCCGAGCTTCCGCCGAAGAAGCGCCAGCACCGCCTCGTTCGCCTCGCCCTCTTGGGGAGAGGCGCTCACCGAAACGCGAAGGACGCCCTCCTTGCGACTCGCGGTCAGCGCCTCCGCGCGGCGCGGCGTGACATGCACCCGAAACCTCATCGTCGCGCGTTTCCCGCAGGGCGCTCAGCGCCGTGCGCGCGGGTCACGCGCGCCGTTCGCCAAAGAGCGCGCTCCCGACACGGACCCAGTGGGCGCCCTCTTCCACCGCGATCTCGAAATCGTCCGACATGCCCATCGAGAGCGCGCACTCGTCCTCGCGTCCGCCCCCTCGCATCGCCGCGTCCCGAAGCGCGGCGAGCGCTCGAAAGGAGGCGCGGGCACCCTCTGCGCCTCCCGCGAGCGGGCCGATGGTCATGAATCCAGCAAGCTTGAGCGGCCGAAGCTGTCGCAGGCGGGCCCAGAGTGCGAGTGCCTCGGACGGCGGGACGCCGAACTTCGCGGCATCGCCCGAGGTGTTCACCTCGACGAAACACTGAGGCGTTCTCCCCGCGGCCGCCGCCCGTTTCGCAAGCTCCGCCGCGATGCGCTCGGAGTCCACCGAGTGGATCGCGTCGAAGAGCTGAACCGCGCGCAGGGCCTTGTTGGTCTGGAGATGCCCCACGAGGTGCCAGCGCACGCCGCCCCCGATCGAGGCGACCTTCCCCTCCGCCTCCTGAATGCGGCTCTCGCCCAACTCGCGAAGCCCCAGCGCGACCGCTTCGCGCACCATCTCGACGGGAACGCCCTTGGTGACGGCGAGAAGCCGAACCGACTCGGCGGACCGGCCCGATCGCTTCGCCGCCGCGTCGATCCGCTCCCGGATTTGTTGGAGCCGATCTGAAAGAGGTTCCACGCTAGGCGTTTTGGGTGACTCCGCAATTTTTTGCGAGCCGGGCAGTATAGTCCCGCGGCAAAGCCTGGAACAAGGGGATTTGGCCGGCCGTACGTTCGGCCGGCTGGGCGGGTGGAGCTGCTGCACCGTCGCGGCGCATGAGAGGCGCCGCGGCGGCTCTAGGGTCGCGCGTCCCGGTACAGGTCGGAGGTTTGAGCGAGCGTCCCCTCACAACCTCGTTTGCGACATGGAATGGGCTCGATCACGGCGGTCGACTCGCCGGAGCGGGAGGCCAGCAACTGGACCAGCGCCTGTACTTGCTGCGGGGTGTACATGTAGCCGCACATATTGCAGCGGTACCAATGCTTGAGATCCATGGAGCTCTCCCTTTTGCGGCGGAGAGCTGCCCCTGCTGCGGAGGGTTGAAGGGATATGGCCACTGCAAACGACCCACCGGCGCGGGCGAACGCGCCGACTCTAAACAGCTTAGAGCGACCAAAGGCTAAGGCGCGGGCCGCCGCTTCCGCAAGCGATATCTTTAATGGTAGCTTCGAGGTTCGACGATCCGGGCAGCGTTTCGGCACTCCCCCAAGCCCGCCCCACGCGGGCCGCCGGAGGAAGACCCCATGATGAAGGCCATCGTTCACTTCGCGATCACCGTTTGCGTGTTTCTGCTGATGTCGCACAGCCTCCAGGGGTTCTACGTGCAGAACTGGGGCGTGGCCGCGATCGCGGCCCTCCTGCTCGGGCTGGCGAACGCCACCTTGGGATTCCTGCTCAAGGTGATCACGTTCCCGCTGATCCTCCTCACCTTCGGATTGTTCTCGTTCGTTGTGAACGCCATCGTCCTCCTCGCCGTCGCGGCCGTGGTGCCGGGCTTCAGCATCAACGGCTTCCTGCCCGCGCTTCTCGGGGCGCTGGTTCTTGCTCTGGTGAACTTCGCTTGGGTCGCCCTCACGCGGAAACGCGAGACGAACTAGCAATCCCGCCGATCCCGTCCGTTCCGGCGCGCCGCGCCGGATGAGCTCCCTCTGGAACTCCGGTCGCGTCCCGCGCGACTTCTCTCCGAACCCGCTTCAATCGCTTCTCTTGGAAAAGCGGCGCGCCGGGATCCGCGTGCTCGACCTGACCGCGACCAACCCGACGCGGGTGGGGCTCCCGGTCCCGGACGCCCGCGACCTCGCGGCGCTTTCGGATCCCAGGGCCGCCGTGTACGAGCCGGATCCACGCGGATGGCTGACCGCGAGAGAAAGCGTCGCGGCGTACTACGGATCGCGCGCGGGGGGCGGCAGCCCCATCGATCCGGGACGGATCGTTCTCACGTCGAGCACGAGCGAGGCGTACGCGCACCTCTTCCGCCTGCTCTGCGCGCCGGAGGACGAGGTGCTGATTCCGCGCCCCAGCTATCCGCTGTTCGAACCGCTCGCGCGCCTCGAATCGGTCGCTCTTCGGCCCTATCGCCTGGCGTACGGGCCGCCGTGGGCGCTCGACTTCGATTCGCTCGAGGCCGCGCTGAGTCCGCGCACGCGCGCGGTCGTCGTGGTGGAACCCAACAACCCCACCGGCTCTTGCTTGCCGCCCCACGATCGAAACCGCCTCGAATCGCTCTGCGAGGAGCGCGGCCTCGCGATCATCGCGGACGAGGTCTTCGGCGAGTTCCCCTGGCCGCCGCGAACGGAATCGTTTCCCGGCTGGTGCGGCGCGCGGCGCGTGCCGACCTTCGTGCTCAACGGAATCTCCAAGCTCTGCGGCCTGCCTCAAATGAAGCTGGGTTGGATCCTGGTCGCGGGCCCCGAAGCCGCGGCGCGCGATGCGCTCGAAGGACTGGAATGGATCGCGGACCTCTTTCTCTCGGTCGGAGCGCCGGTCCAGCTCGCGCTTCATCGCCTTCTCGCCGAACGAGGATCGTTTCAACGCGCTGCGGCCGCGCGGATCGACGCGAATCTGCATGCCCTCGCGGCGGCGGCGCGCGCGCCCGGCGCGCCCTTCTCGCTTCTCGCGGGCGAGGGAGGCTGGAGCGCGGTGGCGCGATTCGCGCCGCGCGCCTCTCAGGACCGCGCGCACAACCCGGCCGAGTGGGCGCTCCGGCATTGCGACGTGCTCCTTCATCCCGGCGAGTTCTATCAGCTTCCCTTGGACGAGGACTGCGTGGTGAGCCTGCTCACCGAACCCGCTCTGCTTGAGGAAGCGCTGGAGCGCATTCGGAATGGCTGGGGCCGGAACCCCCATGTAGACTGAAGGGTACGTACCTTCGAGCGCCGTTTCGGCGCCCATACCCCCGGAGACATTCTCGATGCGATTCGCCCTACGCGCCCGGATGCTAGTGCTCTGCGCCCTCTTCTCTTGCGCGATCGCGCTCCCGGCCCGCGCCCAGGACGCGTTTCCCGATTCCGATGAGACGGCCACCCCGCCTCCTCCGCCCCCGCCCCAGGCCGCGCCGTCCGATTCGACGGTGAACTGGACCAAGGCGGCGCAGGAGACTCGGGATCAGATGTCGAAGCGCCTCTCGAAGATCGTGTTCAATATTCCGCGTCCGCCGGCGCCGTTCCAGCTCGCGGAGGACGGATCGTCCGAGACCATTTCCGAGTACACCGGGCTGATCCTGGGGACGCCGCGGTGGGCGCCGATTGAGGCGTGGGCCGAGCGGGACTTCCAGGCCCTGCCCACGAATTCCGAGGAAGGCGAGTACCGCACGGTTGAGATCATGGTGACGCTCAACAGCGTTCGGGGACTTTCGACCGGCATCGCGTCCAAGGCGGACAAGCCCCATCTGTACAACGTGGCGGGAGCGTTCGCGGTCGAACAGTCGACCGTGGGAACCGATTCCACCCATGTCGAGGTCGCGCCGGATCAGAGGACGACGCAGGAGCCCATCACGTTGCTGCGGGTTTACGTGGTGGGGTCCAATTTGGAGTCGCAGCTCCGCGCCAAGTTCGGAACGTCCGGCGGCTATCCCGGATTCAAGTCGGGCCAGCTCCCCTCAGATCATCCCGATACGGTGCGCGCGATCATCGTCGAGTTCTACGGCGCGAAGAGCGACGTGGAATCCCTGGCCGGCCGGCTCGACATTCCGACGATCCGCAGGCTTCTCGACCAGTAGCGTCTGAAGCCATGGGGCCGCCGGCGACCGGTCCGGCCGATGCGATAACACTGTGATTCATAACAACTTATCTTGCGAGCCAGGGGCCCCTTTCTCTCTCCGGAAAAACGTGTAAGATTGGGCATCCGAACGTCACCATGATCCCTGCGATTTCGGCCGAACCGACTCGACTCAGAAGTCGCGCCGCACTACACCGCACAACTCCAAGGGGGGGAACGAGCAATGAAGTCACTCGCCATCGCGCTGGCACTGGTCTTCGCTTGCTGCGGAACGGCATTCGCGGCGGACGCCAACATGGCTGGTCCGAACTGGTCCATGAATGCCACCATCATCGAAGCATGCTCCTGCCCCATGTTCTGCCAGTGCTATTTCGACACCAAGCCCGCGGGGCATTCGATGGAAGGGCACGAGGGCATGGCTGGTATGGACGCTCACTACTGCAAATTCAACAACGTCCTCAAGGTGAACAAGGGGATGTACGGAAACACCAAGCTCGACGGCGCCAAGTTCTGGGTGGGCGGCGACCTGGGCGGCGATTTCTCCAAGGGACAGATGGATTGGGCGGTCGTTCACTTTGACCCGTCGGTGACCAAGGCCCAGCGCGACGGAATCGCGGCGATCCTCGCCTACGTCTATCCGGTGAAGTGGAATTCGTTCTCGGTGGGAGCCGATGGTCCGATCGAATGGAGCTACACCGCCGACAAGGCCGTGGCCAAGATGGACGGCGGCAAGATGGGAGAGGTGGTCCTCCATCGGAACCAGGGCATGTCCAACAGCCCGATCGTGATCCAGAATCTGAGGTACTGGGGCGTGCCGCGGAACACCGGCTTCGTCCTCATGCAGAATGAAGTGGAAGCCTACCGCACGGGCGACAAGGCCTTCGAGTACAAGGGGACGAACGGATTCATGATCACGTTCGACATCAACTCGAAGGACGTCGCGGCCGTCGCGGCCAAGAAGAGCTGATTCGCAGAAGCCGGGGGGAGACCAACTCGTGAATCGCAACGACATGCTGGCATGGTGGGACCACTTCCGCACGATCCACGGGATGACGGTGCGTATCGTTCAGATGGTTCCGAAGGACAAGATCGACAGCCACCCCGTGAAGGACATGCGCACGCCCAAGGAACTCATCTCCCACATGTACACGACGATGAGGGAGATGGCGGAGGGCGCGTTGCGCGGCGAGATCACGCTCACGGAGGAAATGGAGGCGGCGGACCTCGCGAAGTTGAAAACGCACGACGACATCGTCCGTTTCGTCGAGACCTCGTGGAAGGCCGCCGACAAGGCGGTCCGCTCGATGTCCGACGCGCAGCTCAACGCGATGGTGAAGTCCCCCTGGGGAAAGGATTTCCCGGGCTTCGTCTGCGTGAACATCATCTACGACGAGCACCTGCATCACCGGGGCCAGCTGTACGCCTATCTGAGGGCGATGGGCATCGCACCGATCATGATGTGGGATTTCGCGAACAACGCCCCCGAGTACCAGCCCAGGCAACCGCAGCAGGCCTGAGCCGGACGCGAGGGTGAGCACGGGGCCCGAGCAGGGCCGCGGGCGCAGAACGGGGCGGGCCCTTCCCGCCCCGTTTACATTTCTATGGGCGGCGCAGTTTCTCTCGCAGTTCGGCGACTCGATCTTTCAGATCACGTTCGTCTGGCTGGTTCTGGATCTGACCGGCTCCAAGGCCGCGACCGGCGCGGCCGCGACCGTCTCGTATCTGCCGGCGCTCGTGTTCGGCGTGGTGGCTGGACTCCTCGTCGACCGTTGGGACCGCCGGTGGGTCATGGCCGGCGCCGACCTCGGACGCGCGCTCCTGATGGGCCTGGCCGGGCTCCTGCTCTGGAAAAGCGCGCTCACGCCGCAGGTCCTCACGGTCATCGCGTTCGCGATGGCGACGTCGGCGGTTCTCTTCAATCCCGCGCGCGATTCGCTCCTTCCCGAGATCGTCACGCGGGACCGGCTCACGCGGGCCAACGCGTGGGTGCAATCGTCCCAGCAGGCGGCGCTCCTCTTCGGGCCGCTCGCGGCGGGCCTCCTCATTCAACGGTTCGGGGTGGGCTCCACCTTCCCCGCCGGCGTGTTCCTCTTCGCCGGCTCGCTCTTCCTGCTCCTCGGCATGCGGGGCGTGGGGCGCGGCCACCGAGGGACCGAGGCGCCGCTCTCGCTTCTCGAGGATCTTCGGCGCGGACTTCGCGCCATCGGGTCGGACCGGACGCTTGTCCTTCTGCTCGTCCTCACCGCCTTCGACAACCTCTTCATCATGGGTCCCTCCATTCTCGGCAACGTGGTCATCGTCCGCGAGACCCTGGGCGGGAGCGCGGCCAATTACGCCATGGTCGAGGCGGTGTACGGGATCGGGATGATCGCGGGGAGCCTGCTGATCGCCAAGTACGGCCATCGCTATCCGAGCGGAATCCTGGTGGTCCTGGGGATCGCACTCGACGGGCTCACCTACGTGCCGCTCATCGCGTGCCGCTCGCTTCCCTATCTCCTCGTGGTCTCCCTGATTCATTCGACGGTGATTCCGCTCATCACGATCCCCCGCGCCACGATCTTGCAGCGGATCGTTCCGCCCTCGCTGGTGGGCCGCGTCTTCGCGCTTCAGAACGTCGTCGTGGTGGGGGTCACCGCCATCTCCTCCGGATTGGCCGGTCTGGTCCTCGAGCGGGTCTCGGCGCCGGTCCTCTTTGCCATCGGGGGATCCCTGGGGTGCCTGACCGGCCTCCTTGGGCTCCTATCGCCCAAGCTCCGCCGGCTCTAGCGCTCCCCTCACGAAGGCCCCGGCGCCGGCCCAAGCGTTTTCACTTTCGCGCTCAAAAATCCGCTCGCGCCGTTGACCCGCGCGGGAGCCGGGTCTATCCTTTCCGGGCTGATCCGCGAATTCCACCGGGAGGGCTTTTCAGTGTCCCAGTCCCCCGTGAGGCGGCGGATGCGGGCCCCAGAACCTCTAGCAATCGACGCAGCCGACCCCGATCTGGCCCGCAGCTTTTCCGACGCCTACGCTTTGCTCGAAATCGCGCGCTCTCTCCTCGGCGCCAGCCGGCCGGCCGAAATCTTGGGCCGCCTGCTCCATTCCATACTGGGTTCCACCGGCGCTTCGCACGCGGTGGGCTACGTCTATGCCACGGCGCGACGGCGACTGCAAATCTCGGTCGCCTTCGGTCTCACCCCGCCCGGCAAGAGCGAGCAGCTAGCCGTCTCAACCGCGACGCATCGACTCCTCACCGATCCCGAAGGAGACGGCGTCCTTCCCGTCTTGACCGAGTCTGTGAACGGATTCGGACCCCTGGAGAGCGGACCTCTTCGCCGTTGGGCGGAGAGCTTGGAGGCCGCGTTCCTCCTTCCTCTCGTGGTTCGCTCCGATCTCGTCGGGGTGGCCGCGGTGGGACCCAGGATCGGCGGCGAGCCGTACGCGGCGGAGACTCTCGAGCTTCTCGTGCGCGCCGCGGACATGGCCGCGCAGGCGATCGAGTCGGGCGCCGGCACCGATGTGCCCGCCGAGCCTCGCTACCCGACCGTTCCCAACCCGGAGGCTCGCGCGCCGTCTCAGGTGTCGCGGCGGCTCCGCGATCTCCGCGCCAAGCATCCCTTCACCGACAAGATCCTCGGCGATAGCCCGGCCATGCTCCGCCTGCTGGAAGAGGCCGCCAGCGTAGCCCCCACGCGGTGCCCCGTGCTGATCCAGGGGGAGACCGGGAGCGGCAAGGAGCTTTTGGCCCGCGCGGTCCACGAGATCTCGCCGCGGTCAAAGGGACCGTTTGAGGTCGTGGACTGCGGGTCCATCCCCAAGGATCTGATCGAAAGCGAGCTCTTCGGGCACGAGCGCGGCGCGTTCACCGGCGCGGTGAAGGATCGGCGCGGGATGTTCGAAATGGCCCACCAGGGAACGATCTTCCTCGACGAGCTGGGGGAGCTTCCCCTTCCCGCCCAGACGCGCCTCCTGCGCGTCCTTCAGGAAGGGGTGTTCCGGCGCGTGGGCGGCGAGGAAACGGTCCACGTCGACGTGCGGATGGTGGCGGCGACGAACCGGGATCTCTGGAAGGAAGTTGAGGCCGGCCGATTCCGGAGCGACCTCTACTACCGGGTGAGCGTCCTCACCCTCCACATCCCGCCGCTCCGCGAGCGGAAGGGCGACATCCCGCTTCTCGCGCGTTCTTTCGCCAGGGCTGCGGCTGAGGAGATGGGGACGCCGGTCCTCAAGATCGATGCGGCGCTCGAGTCCCGCCTTCTCGAGCACGATTACCCAGGTAATATCCGCGAGCTACAGAACTTGATCACGGCCCTCGCGGTTGGAGGCACCGGAGGGGGCGTGGGACCCGACCTGGGACGAATCCTTCGCCGCCCGGCCACGCTCGTCTCAACCGCAGACACACCCAAGCGCGGCGACCGGAGCATGGGCAACTGGGTGCTGACCCACCTCCGCCGCCACGGGTTCAATGTGGCCTCCGCGGGCCGGACCCTGAAGGTGGCGCAAGCCAGAGAAGGCACGCAGGACGCGCCGGTGGCCGACCGGACCACGCTCACTTATTACTTCCAGGGAGAATGCCTGCGGGAATTCTGCGAGGCCGGGTTCGATCTGGACCGGGCCGTTCGGTCGCTCGCGGGAGGGCCCTACCTGACCGCTGTGGTGGAACGGCGCCTTCGGGCTGTCCTCAGGCTGGTGGCGTCGGCGGCCCAGGCGGACGGCGGGCTCGCCCACGCGCGAAAGATCTGCGAGCGCCGGATGCCAAAGCTTCCGGCCGCCTATCAGGACTACCTGGACAGCGCGCTGAAGAGCTATCTCGATCCGGGCTGGAAATGGGCGGGCTAGGCTAGGCCGGGAGCGAAAGCCCGGGCGACCGGGCGCCGACTGGAGGCGCCCTCGGAGCGGAAACGATTCGGGGCGGAACCCTTGTCCGGGTCCCGCCCCGATCTGCTACAGGATGGATCGAAGGACTTAGTCGTTCGAAGGCGGCGTGAGGAACTGGCGACGGGCCATTCCACGCGGCGTGGTCGGCGAAACCTTGCGAGCACCCTTCTTCGCAGCCGTCTTCTTCGACTTTGCGGAGATCTTCTTGGCAGCCATGACACCCTCCTCGTTTCATCCGGCCGGTGTCACCATGACGACCGGCTCACGGCATCATGCTATGGCAACCGCCGTGCCGGACTCCTCCGCTGCGGTGCGATTGCTGGAACCCGTTGCGCCGCAACTGCGCGCGAGCGTCGGCGGCGCGGCCGGCCCTCTTTCACCAACCGAGCGGCCTTTGGAATTTCCGCAAACTTGTCGCATCAAATCCAGAATTTCATACGCAGGGCGCGGCCGAGTGGCCTGAGGAAGTTCCAGAGAAGGGGACTCGACCCGGCTTCGAGCTTCGCACGGCCGGACATTCCAGCCAGGAGCCCCAAATCCGGGTTCGGGCACTCCACGATGACCGTGAACATGGCGGGTTTGCCTGGCAGTGACGTCCCCTCGGGCGCTACGGAGAGGATCGTTCCCCGGAACTGACGGCTCGGGTAGGAGAGGACCTTGAGCCTCGCCTGCTTCCCAACCCGCACGTCGCCCACGTCCTCCTCCGAGACCTGGACCTCCACATGGGCCGGATCGAGGCGCGCGATCTCGCACAGGACGTCGCCGCGCTCCAGGTGCTCGCCCACCTTCTCCTCGAGTCGTGGCGTGAGGATCGAGCCGGTCACCGGCGCGGTCAGGCGCCGGTCCCGCTCCTCGGACTGGGCGTACTCCATCCAGCCGGACAGGTTCTTGGCCTCCAGGGCCCAGCGCTGGGCCTCGACGGGGTCCTGCTTCTGCGAGGCCTCGGCCGCTCGGCGCTCCGCAATGGCGAGATCGGCCTCGGCGGCGGAGAGCCGGGCGCTGGTTTCCATATTACGCAGGCTTGCGACCGGCGCCCCAGCCACGAGACGCTCGCCGCCGGACGCGAATACCCGGTCGACGGTGCCCGGGGCGAGTGCGACCACCGGGAGAATCTCGGATGGGCGCACGACGGCCGGGCCGGCTGCGTTTCGAGGGAGCGGCACCGCGACGACGAAGAGCGCCGCCGCGGCCAGGCTCCCCAGGAGAAGCAAGCGGCGCTTGGGGTTCATCGCCTCGAGCCGCCGGCGCGACGACGCGAACGGAGCGAGGAACCCCACCATCGGCAGACGGCGGTAGAGGTCCGCGTTTCGAATGGCCACCGTCACCGAACCGCTCAAGATCCCGAGAAATTCTTCCGCGTTCGCGTCGCCGAACCCCTCGGGATCGCGAGACTCGAGGACCAGGTAGCCGAGAAGCCCTTCCTCGTCCCGAAGCGGGAGCGCGAGAATCGACTGCATCTCCCCCGCCTCGAAGTACCGCGCGAACACCTCGCGGTCCGGAATCGGCGATTCTTCGTCCGCCGCCATGCCCACCGTGGCCCGGAGCCGGCCTCCGTGGCGGAGGATCACGCCCAGCACGTCGACGAGGCCAAGCACTTCCCCTTCGTTGGCCTCGACGGTCACCTTGTCGCTCACCGCGCGAATCTTGAGGATCCCGCCCTCCAATAGCGCGACCGAGGCCTGGTCGCGGGCGACGACAGCCTCCGTGGTGTTGGCGACCGTCTGAAGAACGCGACTCAAGTCCAGGGTCGAAGTGATCTCGCTCGTGAACCGGGCCAGGGCGCGGAGCAACTCGATCTTCTTCTCGTTCTCGCGCCCGAGCAGGCAGCGGCTGACCGCGACGGCCGCGCTGGACCCGATGTGCTCGATGAAGAGGATGTCGTCGGGGCTGAAGTCGCGCCCGTCGTAGCGGCGGCCGAACGCGAGCACGGCGACCACCGTTTCCTGGGACCGGAGCGGCGCGTAGATCTCGAAGTAGGGCCGCCTCGCTTCCCCCTGAAGCTCCTGCTCGTCGGCCCACTCGACGTACTCCGGGTCTTGAAGGATCTGCTCGCGCGTGACGGGCACGTCCGAGCCTCCCGCGATGCCCGCCGCCGCCTGCTCGACCAGGCTCTCCTCCACGCGCTCGCGCAGGTCATCGGGCGCTCCGTGGAGCGTGTTCAGGCGGTACTCGTTCTCCGCGGGGACGAGGAAGAGAGCCCCTTCACGCGCTCCCAGAGCGCCGGAGGCGAGCGGCAGAAACGCGGCCGAGACTTCGTCCACATCGTCGCTCGACGCCAGGGCCAGCGCCACTTCCTGAAGCGCGAGCGCGCGCGTTGTGACGGCGGTGAACACGCCGCTCGTGGTGGTCATGCGATCGATGCCGGAGCCGGGTCGCGGGTCCATGGTCATAGCCAGAAGTCCGCGCGTACGAAGTGGGACCAGGTTCGCGCCGCCCGCTCGTAGACGTTCCACCGGCCCACCTCGATGCGGGCGATGCCGCTCTCGCCAAGGCGGATGTCCCCGGGAGCGCGGTCCAGGCGTCCCCACACTTTGAACCGCACCTTGTCGCCGGGTGCTTCCGGCGGCAGGGAGAAGACCTTCTCCACGCGGCCCGTCAGGGTGCGGCCCGGATTGCCGCGCAATCTCAAAGTGAACTTCTGTCCCGGCTCGATGTCACCCAGGTCGCGTTCTTTAAGTTCGCATTCCACTTCGGAGTTCTCGTCCCGCGCCACGACGAGTAGCGTATCGCCCGCTTCGAGACGGGCCCCCACGAGGTCCGTCGGCCGCGGCGTCACCACGACGCCGCCCTCCGGGGACGCGAGCGCAAGACGAGCGCGCGAGTTTCGAAGGGCGCCCTCGCCCGCGAGCGCGCCGTTTCGCTCGAGCGAGGCCGTTTGATATCCGACCGGGTCGGACGTCTGGAGCGCGCGCGCGAGGTCGATCGAGCTCTGGTCGGACCGCGCTTTGGCGTCCTGCCACGCGGCCAGCAGGCTGTCGTTCTCGAGGACGGCCACGACCCGGCCCGGCAGGATCCGCTCCCCGGTATGGACCAGGACCGCGGCGACTCGGCCCGGCTGCTCGGCGCGCACCGCGGTCCGAACCGCGCTCACGTAGCGCGCGCGGGCGTCGATCGTGCCGGGGGTGTGAATGAACTGGGCCAGGACCAGGAGCAGCACGGCGCCGATCGCCCACGGCAGGAGGCTCCGGATTGGCCTCCGCGCGACACCGACCGCATGGGACAGGGCCTGCCCGACCGGCTTCCGGATGAAGAGCCCGAGCATGCCCGCGAAGATGAGGAACCCGGTGTCCGACCAGGCGCCGATCAGCGTGACCCTGAGCCACTGGAAGAAGCAGGCGAGCACCGTGTACGAGTAGACGAAGCTGACCACCCCGTAGATGATGTACGCCCGCTTCCGGCGCTTTCCCACCACGCGCTCCACCGGCTCGTCCGACTTGGTGAACGGACGGCGCAGAAGATTTCGAACGTATCGCAGCGACTTCTCGCGAAGCTCTCCAATCTGGAGCAGATCGCTCAGCACGAAGTATCCGTCGAACTTGAGCAGCGGATTCAGGTTCATCAGAACGCCCAGGATCAACCCCATCATCATCACCCGGTACGAAAGGTCGTTGATGGCCAGCTCCGGCGGCGTGATCCACCACAGAAAGGCGGCCACGATGGTGATGAAGGATTCGAAGTAGATCCCCGCCATCGCGACCCAGATCCGGTGCCACCGGTTCTCGAAGAGCATCGAATGGGAGACGTCGACGAAGAAGCACGGCGAGAAGTACATCAGCATGGCTCCCATCCGGTGCACCTCGCCGCCGAAATGCTTGCAGGCGTAGGCATGTCCAAACTCGTGCACCGCGCCGACCACCGTGAGAATCACGATGAGAAAGAGAATGCCCTGGACGGCGTCGCCTCCGCCTCCGACGCCGAGGAGGGCGTTGGGGCTGAAGCTCACGCGATTGCGATTCACAAACACGAGCCAGAGGCTCCAGAGAAGGCCCGCGGCGACCGCGCCTGCCAGGGCCGGGTGAAAGAGCCACCGCACGCGGTCCATGGTCCTGTCGAGGAGCGAGTTCGGATCCCAGATGCCCACTTCCCACCGGAGCATGTTCCGGAAGAAGTCGGTGGCGCGCGGGCGCCGCGCCCGGGCGCGCTCGATGAGGAGAAGGTTTTTTGTGTAGGGATCCTCGAGAAGGCCAATCGCGCTCAGGTCCTGGATCGCCTCTTCGACAACGGGGAGCGAGAGGTCGTTATGCGGCATCGCCTCCTGGCAGAGGCGCGAGACTTCTTCAATGGTGCGCCGGCCGTCCAGGTGGATGGCGACCAGTCGCGTGTAGGGATCGATTCGAAAGTACTTGTCCCGCGCCGAGTCGCAGACGGTGAACGCGACGTCGTCCCCCTCGGCGACCTTCCGGATGACCAGCCCGGTCCGGAGCTTGGGATTTCGGTTCACCGGGAATCCACGACCTCCACGGCCGCGCCGTCGCGCAGCGGCCGGTCGGTGGCGATCACCACGCTGCTCCCGCCGGGCAGGCCGGAATCGATCTGGAGGCCGTCCTGGCGGACGGCGCCGAGGTCCACGAGACAGCGGCGAACCCGGTCCTGGTCGTAACGCCAGACCCAGGTGGAGTCGCCCTCCGCCTGAACGATCGTGCCTCTCGGCACAAGGCATCCGCCGTCGCCGGCGCGCGCCGGGAGGACGAACCGCGCCTCGGTCCCCGCTTCGGACCGCGTCGACCCCCGCCGGAACGTGGCGATCACCTTGAAGGTGTTGCTCGCGGGGTCGGTCAGCGGATCCACGCGGCTCACCACCGCCTGAATGGGCACCCCGCCCCGCACGGGCTCGATGCGAACTCTGCTTCCGACGTCGACGGCGCCGCGAAATTCGGCGGGCAAGTAGGCCGAGGCGCGGAGCTGGTCCGGATCGGTGACGCGGAGGAGCGGCTGCCCCACGGTGACGCGGTGGAGCGGCTGAACCCGGATCATCCAGACGAGCCCTGCGATGGGCGCGCGCACGGCGCACCGCGAGAGCGCGACCTTGCGAGAGCCCCAGCGCGGCCTCGGCGCGCCCCAGCTGGAGCTGCGCCTGGTCCACTTCGGCCGTGCTCACGTGACCCTCGCCGACAAGCGTCTTGGCCCGGTTGAGCTGCGAGACGGCCCACGCGTGCTCGGCCTCGTCACGCTGGAGCGCGAGCCGCTCGTCGCGGTCGTCGATGATCAGGAGCGTGTCGCCCTCGGACACCCGCTGGCCCTCGCGGACGCGGAGCGAAAAGATTTCGCCGTCCGTCTCCGCGACCAGCTCGGCTTCGCGCTCGGCCTCGAGATAGGTCGCGAAGGAGGCCGCCACATCCGAGTTGGTCCGCGCGGGGGCGATCTTCACGCGGGGCATGGTGCTTTGAAGCGTCGCCGCGTCGGTTTGCGACGCCGGATCGGGAGGCTTCCCCGAGCAGCCCGCGAAGAGCGGGAGGCCCGCGAGAACCCACGCCAGCGCGAGACGCAACCCGGGAGCGAAACGTGGACCGGGTGGGGAACCGGACCGGGAGCCGCCGGACGAGGCCGCTCTCACGACGACACCCCCGCCGGCGACACGGCGCGCGCCGGCGCGGAATCGATGTCGCAGGTCCCCACGCCGAGGGGCACCAGGTAGGCCAGCGCTTCTTCTCTCCGGCCGAGGCGCATCAGCGTATCGAGAAGGTTCCCGATCGCAGCTTTCCACTCGGGATGATGGACGAACGAGCGCCGGTCTTCTTCGTTCAAGGTCGCGATGATCTCCTTCATTTGGTCCGCGGCGCGGGAGAATTCCAGGGCCGCCCCGTCCAGGTCGCCCGCCCCCCAGAGAATCTCGCCGAGGAGGCCGCGGATCTTGGCGGCGAGCGGGCGGAATCCGCCTTCCTCCGCCCGGGGCGAAATCTGGCGAAGCTCGTGCGCGGCGACCTCGATCTCGCCTTCTTTCCACGCCGCGCGCGCGGCTTCGAACGCAGTCAAGAGCTCGAACCGGAGCATCCGCGACCACCGCGCGACGTCGCCGGCCCGTTTCGCGGATTGCCGCGCCGCCCGGAAGTCCTCGGAGGCGTAGTCCACCTGCGCGCACGCGAGGAGCGCCCTCACGAGATGTTCCGCGTGCCCGGTCGGCTCCGCGAGGTTGGACGCCAAATCGGCCTCCGCCCGAGCCGCCGCCAAATCGCCGCGCTCCACCTGCAGCTCGGCGTAGACGGCGTGGATGAGTGACAGGTTCCCGGTCGCCTCGAGCGCCTCGGCCAGCTCCCGCGCGCGCACCAGATCGTCCTCGGCGCGGTTCAGCTGGTCCAGGCTCAGGTGCAGCTCGGCGAGGTTCACATGCAGCACCGTCAGGCGCGGCATCGAGCCCATCGATGCCGATACCTCGAGGGCGTCCTGGTAGTGGCGATGGGCGCTCGCGTAGTGGCCCCGCTCGAAGTGGAGCGAGCCCAGGTTATTGAGGCAACTGCACAGGTCCTCGTTGTTGCCCAGCTCGCGGCACAGAGAGAGCGACGCCTCCCAATGGCGTTGGGCGCCGGTGTTGTCGCCCCGCGCGTGGTGGACGTTCCCCAGCTGGCGCAGCGTGACGGCCTCGCCGCGCCGGTCTCCCGTCTTTCGGAAGAGGCCGAGCGCCTCTTCAAGATACGACGTCGCCTCCGTCGGCTCGCCGAGACGCCAATGGGTGATGCCGAGGTTCTTGAACGTCTGCGCGAGATCCTGGGGCTCACGGATCTCCTGGCGGATGGCCAGCGCGGCGCGGTGACAGGCCAGCGCCTCCTCCAATTCGCCGCGCTCGTAGTGGATGCCGGCGAGATTGTTGAGCGCCGCGGCTTTGAGGCGGATCGCGCCCACCCGGTCGGCGATCTGGATGGCACCGTCGATGAAGTGCCGCGATGGCTCGAGCTCGCCGCGGAAGAAATAGAGCTTACCGAGCTCACGGCACGCGACGGCCAGCGCCTCGGAGTCGCCGAGCGCGCGCTCGCGCGCCTCAACCTGGGTGAAGTGGGCGATGGCCTTGTCATAGGACATCTTGGATTCCGCCGATCGGCCGAGCAGGTACTGGACGCGGCCGACGGCGCGGGTCAGCTCCGCCTCGCGCCGCGCTTCGCCCGCGGCCCGGTCCAGCTGGAGCGCCATTTCGAAGCTCTCGAGCGCCTCTCGGTAATGGCCGCTGGCCACCTCCTCCTCGCCGCGCCGCTCGCGAATCTCGCAGAGCCTCCTTACCTGCTCCACGGGGGTCCGCTGCGGGTAGAGCTCGTGGAGCATTCGTTCCGCCTGCTCCAGGTAATGGATCGCGTCGCTGTGCGCGAACAGCCGCCCGGCCGACGCGGCGGCGCGGGTGAGATAGGGAATGGCCTCCTCCCGAAGTCCCGCCGCCAGCAGGTTGTGGGCGATGATCCCCGCGTATTCCTCGCGGTCGCCAAAACTTTCGTGCAGAAATTGCCCAACCACCGTGTGGTATTCGATCCTCAACTCGGGAGGAATGCTGTCGTAGAGGATCTCCCGGATCTTGGAATGATCGAAGTGGTACGAGGGTCCCGCCGCGTGGATCAAATGATGGATTTGCTCCAGGAACTGGAGCGTCTTCAAGAGCGCCATCCGCTCGATCCGCAACCCGCGCAGGATGGTGCCGGAGTGGAAGATGTCGCCCTCGACCGCGCCGAGCTCGAGAATTTCGCGCTCGCGGGGTCCCAGCCGCCCCAGGCGCCGCATCACGACGTCGAACACCTTGTCGGGGATCGAGATCTTGTCGACGGTGGTCTTCAGCGCCCAGATCCCATCTCGCTCCTCGAGAATCCGCTCGGTGGCGAGGAGCTTCAAGATCTCGACCATGAAGAAGGGGTTCCCCTCCGACTCCCGGAAGAGGAGGGTGGGGAAATCCTCGCCCCACGCGTGTTTCGGATAAAGCCGGCTCAGGATCTCGTGCACGTCCTCACGCCGAAGCCGCGGCAACTCCATCCGGTCGAACCGATCCTCGCGATTCAGGAGCTGAAGGACTCCGGGCAACGGGTGCGGCCGGCGCGCCTGGCTCGGTGACGACTTCCTCCTGGCGGTAGGTCCCCACGAGGAGCAGGCGCCGCCGGCTGACCCGGCCCGCCAGATAGTGGAAGAGTCGAAGGGACGCCTCGTCCGCCCATTGCAGATCCTCGAGGACCAGCACCAACGGCCGCTCGTCCGCGATGAACGCGACGAGCTGATCGAGGACCTCCCAGAGTTCTTCCTCGCTCGTAGGCCCGTTGGAGGCGAACGTAAATCGAAGGAAGCGGTTCAGGACCGGCAGCGATCCGCCCAGGCGCGGCGCGCGATCGAAGAGGAACGTCTGGAGGGCCGCGGCCGTCGTGACTCCGCGCAGCGAGAAGTAGTGCCGGAACGCCTCGGCAAACGGGGAGTACGAGCCGGCCGTGCCGCCGAAGAGACATGCCGAAACGATCACCCGCGCGCCTTCGCGCCGCCAGGTCTGATGCAATTCTTGAAGAAGTCTCGTCTTCCCCACGCCGGCCTCGCCCGCGATGCAGATCGCCATCCCCTCCCCGGAGCGAGCCTCGCGGAGGTAGCCGCGGATCTTGGCCAGGACCGCGTCGCGGCCCACCATCGGCGCCAGGAACCGCTCGCGCCGCACCGCGAACACGTCCTGCGTCGCGATCAGATCCAGCTCTTCGTGGATCCCGGCCCGGCGGCGCCGGTCGTGCTCGCGGAACCGCGCCAGGTCCTCGGTCATCTCCTCGGCGCTCTGATACCGCGACGCGACGTTCTTCATCATCGCTTTGAACACGATGTGCTCCAGCTCGGCGGGCACCTCCGGGGATAGCTCGCGGACCGTGATCGGATCCTCGTGGAGGATGGCGTGGGCCACGGCGACTTGCTGATCTCCGGTGAACGGCAGTCGCGCGGTCAAAAGCTCGTACATGACCACGCCCAGCGAGTAGAGATCGCTCCGGCCGTCCACGTCCTCCCCCACGACCTGTTGCGGCGACATGTAGGCGACGGTGCCGACAATTGTGCCTTCGCGCGTGATCGTGCTTCCGCCGAGGATCTTGGCGAGGCCGAAGTCGAGCACCTTGATCCGACCGTCCGGAGTGCGACGGACGTTCTGGCTCTTGATGTCCCGGTGGACAATTCCCTTTGCGTGGGCCTCGCGCAGCGCGGCGAGGATTTCGAGCGCCGCGTCGAGCACCTCGATCCAAGGAAGCGGACCGCCCGAAAGAAGTTCGTAGAGGGTGACCCCTGGGACGAATTCCATGGCGAGGAAGAGGTCGTCACCATCGGTTCCCACCTCGTAAAGGACCGCGGCGTTCGGGTGGCCCAGGGTCGCGCCGGCGCGACCCTCGTTGAGGAACCGCTTTCTCGCGTCGGCGTCACGGGCCAGCTCGGGATTGAGGAACTTGAGGGCGACCCGGCGGCGAAGGATCAGGTCCTCCGCGAGATACACCACGCCCATGCCGCCCTGGCCCAGGGTGGATTCGATCTTGTAGTGGGAGATCTGAGCGGGAGCCGGGGTCATGTGGCTTCGACCTCAAAGGGCAGAAAGACCCGCAAAAAGCGGTACGATCTCAGCATGCAACTATACTCCCATCGAGGGCCAGAATCCCGAGCAAACGGTTGATTTCACGGCATCCGCGTGTTATCATGCGCGCCTCTCAAGGGGGGGTGCCGTGATCCGAATCGTGCCCGCGTTCCTCGCCCTCGTGCTCGCATGCACGCTCGTTCCCGCCGACGCCCGCGCCGGATACCGTGGCGCATTCGATCCGCTTACCACCGACAGCAAGGTTTGGAACCGATACCAGTCTCCGGTCTATCGCCCCGTGCCGGAGGAGGATGGAATCGAGTTCTATTTCTCGTTCACCACTCGGAGCCCGGTGGCGGGTCACGAGGCTTGCCGCGAGATCTGGCTCCACCAGAACGTCTCGCGCGCCGGGGCGGTCATGGATCTCGAGGAAGCCCGCCAGCCGTTGCTCCGCGACCTGACCGGGCGCGTTTCCTATCTCGATCCCGCATGGAGCCCGGACGGGCGCTTCCTCGCGTACGTGAAGACCGACGCGATCGGCTCGAACATGGAGATCGACGTCCAGGAGTTCCAGGTCTCCGACGACATCTTCGAAGCGTCCACGCCGGTCGGCGACCCGGTCGTCGTCGTGCCGAGCGCGCCCAATTCTTCCACGCGGAGCCCCAACTGGAGCCCGGACGGCACCACGCTCGCGTTCGCCTCGACACGCTCGGGGACAACGTGGGACGTCTACACCGTGCAGGTCTTCCCCGCGCTCGGCCCCCTGGTGCGGCAGACCCTGGACGACGCGCACGCCGAGATGGCCCCGGCCTGGGCCCCCGACGGCCACCGGATCGCGTACGAAACAAATTACTTCGGCACATTGATGATCGCGATCGTGGATCTGGCCACGCCGGCGCCGCACACGTGGACGTTCGCCGAGGTCAATGCCGCGCCGGTCATTCACTCGCACCCCTCCTGGTCGAGCGACGGCCGCTCCATCTACTACCACGCGCCCAAGAACGAGGATCCGGAGCAGCTCCCGGACATCTGGAAGCTCGACCTCGCGACCGGCGCCAAGTGCGCCATCTCCATAGACCGCACGGACGACTCCGAGGTCGACGTCTCGCACTACACGCAGACGTCTCCCGACGGCGTGCCGTTCAACTACTTCCTCTTCACGTCCATGGCGGGCTATCCCACGTTCCTCGGGCCCAACACGTGGAGGGGCGAGATGATCTTCAATTGCCTCCTCCCTCTCAAGATGGGCGTGAAGATCACGCCGGACCCGTTCACGTTCGGCGGCCCTGAAGAGACCGTGACCGCGACCCTGAGCTTCCCGCCCGAAACGAGGAACGTGGGCTATCAGTCGGCGTCGTTCGACGGGCCGAAGGAAGGCATCCGGATGCGACGGAGCATCCTTCCGAGCCCGACGCTGAACGGACTCATTCCGCTCTCCACGGACCCGGACAACGACGGGTCGATCCCGGTCTTCGTGGACCGCAAGCAGGCGGGAAAGCCTGTAATCGACGTCGAGTGGGATCGCGCCGAGTTCGAGGACATGCTCCGGTCGAACGGGCTGGTCGGAAACCACGTCCCGATCATCGTGGATGCCTATTCCAACGGTGTGGGGCGCGGGTTCCGGGGCATCGGATATATCAAGGTCTTCCCCGAGGAGGCCCTCGCCGCTTCCGCTGTATCGCTCCAGCAAAACGCCCCCAATCCGTTCAACCCGCAGACGACCATTCGTTTCGCAACCGGCGGCGCGGGAGTGGTCACGGTGCGAATCTTCAACGCCCAGGGCCGCCTTCTCCGGGCGCTCGGCGGCACGTGGTATCCGCAGGGAACCAACTCCGTCGGGTGGGACGGCAAGGACAGCCGCGGACACGATGTTCCGTCCGGCGTCTACTATGCGAAGGCCTCCACCGCCGCGGGGACGCAGGATCGCATCAAGATGACGCTGCTGCGCTAGCGGCGGCGGTGTCGAGCCGCGCCGCGCCGGGCGCGCCTCGCAGTTTCAAGCGGGCTCACCGCACAATCATGAGCTTCTTCGCCGATACCCCTCCGTCCGGATACGTGATTCGATAGAAGTAGACGCCGCTCGCCGCGCGAAGCCCCGCGTCGTTCTTCCCATTCCAGCGAATCAAGTGCGGGCCCGCGGGCTCGACGCGATCCACCAGCGTCCGGACGCATCGGCCGGAAATGTCGAAGACCCGGATCGCCACGCGACCGGACATCGCCAAGCTGTAGGGAATCGCCGTCTCCGGGTTGAACGGGTTGGGCCGGTTCTGGAGGAGCGCGTTGACGAAGACGGGAGGCGCCTGCGTGGGCTCTTCGATCGCGGTGGCCAAGGCGCCCGCCTGGATCGGGTACAGGGGACCCCAAGTGCCGGTCGCGAACCCCGACGACTGTCCCGCCCAATCCGCCTGCATCAGCGGCAGCGTTGTTCCCGGGCTCGGGCAGGGCCAGCACTTCCCCGTGTCGGCGGGGGCGCCGGTCCGCGGCCCGCGGCAGCTCGTCAGGAACTTGTAGAGCACGCGCATGCGGTTCTCCACACCCGAACGGACATAGTTCGCGTTCGTCCGGGCGTATGCCGGGTCGCGGATGAACTGGATCGAGTAGGCGTAGCCGATGGCCTTGCTCCGGTCCTTGTCCGCCACGCCGTCGTTCTCGCTCATGCGCGCGATGCCCGCGATCTGCGAGTTGGGGTAGAAGACCGCCGAGGCCGCATCCGCGGAGCCGACCTTGGTGAGGGCGTCGAAGCCGTTGTATGCCGCGCATCCGCCGTCGAGAGGATACGTAAACGTGTTCGCCGCCGCGAGGCTCGGGCCAGCGCTCGCCGCGGCGAAGCGGTCGTCGATCGTGGGGTACGGCGTGGTCGACGTTCCCGACCATTGGCTCGCGCTGGCGGACACGCCGAAGACGTTTTGGGCCAGCGACGTTTGATGCGTCACGACCAAGGGCCCGAACAGCATGTCGAACAAGTTGTCCCCTGCGGCAAAGATGCAGCGGTCGCCCTGATTCGAGCCCGTATCCCGATTCCACCACTGCTCCGCCAGCGCGGCGTCCTGCTCGTCCAGCACGGTGAAGGTCCGGACATGGGAGGACTGGATCATGATCCGGTACCACGTCGCGAGCGAATCCGCGATCGGGTACTCCGTGTAGTTGGGGAAGAAGTTCGACAGGTGGCCGATGCGTCCGCCTGGGAGCTCGTGGCCGCCGATGTTGGACCCGAGGTCGTAGCCTTGCAGAAACCGGTAGCGATCCACGCGGACGCCGAGCCCGCGGAGAGCCTGTGTTACCGGATCGTAGCCGAAGCTCCAGCTGGTGTACGCCCCATCCAAGTTGAGGATCGGCGTGTTGAGCCTGCCAAACAGGAGCGAGCCTGCAGGCCCGGACGGATAGACTCCGGGCAAGACTTGGTATTCGATGATGTCCGGGGCCCGCGCGCTGCCTCCGGGGAGGGCGGGAAGGCTTTCCACTTCGTAGGCGGATTGATCCGACGAGAACTGGTAGCTGGTGCCGCCGTTGATGTCGACCGTCTTGAAGTAGTACTGAATTCTGGTGCCGCGGGGCAGGAAGCTGAGATTGGCGTAGCTGCCCTCGCCGTTGATGGTGAACCCGCCGGGGAGCGACGCGGCGGCCGCCACCCGGTCTCGGGGCGGCCAGTCAATCCTGAAATTGTTGTTGATGACCGTCGTCTCCGGGGGCGATCCCACGATGGCGACGGCGTCGGCGTCCATGGCCGAGGAATCGAACGGACTCCACGTCTTGGTGGCCGGGTCGAATAGCCGGTAGATGAAGCGTGGCCTGTCGAAGGCGCTGTTGAAGGAAGCGTTCGTGTAGGCGATCGTGCCCCCCGAATTGACCGACTTGTCGAACCCCTGCTGCCAGTTGATCCCCATCCCGTTTCGCCGGAGCCCGCTCACGCACGCCACGGTGATGGAGTCACCCAGCGAGGAATTGAAGTTGTCGTCGATTCCGCCGGGGAGCGCGGAGCCGCGGATACCGGGCCAGCAAGGGGGCGTGGAACAGTTGATTCCAAGGATGGTCCCGTCGACAAAGGTGGTCTTCCCGAGACTGCCCACAAAGATCCCGAAGATCGGCGGGGGAGTGCCGCTCGTCACTTGAAGTCTCAGGTCGTCGTAGAGAAGCGCGTTCGTGAGGGACGCCGCGCAGTTCGACTTGTCTCCGGCGAGCTCGGGAACGCAATCGAGGTTGAAGCGGAGCTGGACCGAGTCGGCCCGGGTGGCCTCTGCCAGCTCGAAGCTGGCCGTTCCCCAGTTCCTGGACCCGTCCTGACGCACGGCTCCGGACGCCTCATCGCTTTTCCAACGGGACCAGACGCCGTTCATGAAATAGCGGTACTCGCCGTATCGCACATAGCCGGCGTACCGCGGCAGGTCGAGATATTCGCTCCACTGCGCGACCACCGAACCCGTACCCGGCGGGATGGGGAAGGTGCAACTCACGAGCGAGTTGGTCTGGCGGTTGATGGCCAGGTTGGTGTTGGGGTCGCCGCCCTCGAAGAAGAGGTCGGACGCGAAGGCCTTTTGTGGGACGCAAAGATCAGAAGTGACGTTTTCGCTCCCGGGCGCGAGCTGCCAGAGCTCGCCGACGCCAGCCGGCACGCGCGCGGAGATGAAACCGGCGCTGCCGTACGTGCCCTTGATGATGTCGCCTGAGAACGGATCCACGCCGCCAACGGCCGTTTGATCGGTGTACATCGCACCGTTGTCGCTGGTCGCGATGTCGTCGAGGATCTGGCCCTTGCCCAGCGGCCAAAGGCCGTCTTCACTCGAGAGCAAGTGGTCCGAGGTCATGACCCAGTAGATGGCGCGGTGATCCGCGTCGATCGTGATGTCGAAGTTCTGCGTGGTCGGCTGGGCCGAAGCAGAACCGACCGTGATGCCGTTATCCAGCGAGGCCGTGTGATTCTGCGTGTGGACCTGATCCGCGATGATGCTGCCCGTAAACGTCCAGATGTTGTCGGAGTCACCGTTCGGACCGGAGGTAACAACACCCGCCGGCGGGAGCATGTCGCTCATGAGATCCCGGCGATTCTGGAGCGGATCGGAGTTGCCACCGCCGCCACCGAGGATCGAGTTGTAGTCGTAGTTCTGCTCGGAGCTCAGGTTGCCGCTGAACGTGAGGTGATACGCGGCGGAGTGCGGGCCCGTATCGATGTAGAGAATCTGATACGTCCGGTTCGGATAGCCCACCTTGTACACCCACGCCGGATCGTACTTGCCGCACCAGAGGCTGTTGGATCCGTTGATGATCGCGGGACGCTGATTCGACGGGACGCCAACGTTCACGACGTGCCAGAGCTTCTCGGCCAGAGAACCGTCGTTCCGCGTGTAGGCGATCGTGTTGTTGTTACCCGCGATGTCCGGCTGGTTGTCCGTGTAACCGAACGAGTTTGCGAAGCCGGAGGTGGGCTGGAGGCTGTCCGCGACGGGGGTCGACTTCGCCGACCAAGTCCCGAGGGCGCGCTCAACGCAGGCGCCCGGGTAGAGGAACCAGGACGTGGTCACGGCCGCTTTCCGCGTGATCGACCCGGCCCACCAGATCTGGGCGGTGTACCGCTTGGGAATGCCGTCCGGGTAGCCGCCATTACCCGTCGGGGGACGGGCGTCCACCGGGTGGGGCAAGATCAGCCATGCCAGAGGGATTAGGGCGACGGAAAGCCGACGTCGAAGCACTGTGTCCCCCCATCAGCGCCCCAGTAGATTGAACGGCATGTTACCACACAATTATCGAAATGTCAATGGGTTCCCGCCTCACGGGCCTGCCATGGCCGGGGACCTGCGCAGGCTCACCTCATCCTTGAGAGGGTCTCGCGGCTTGCGACCGCCAGCGCGACGGCCTGTTCGAGAGGCATGGCCCTTCCGGCCTCAAACGCGGCCTTTGCTCTCGACTGGCCGAGGCGTTCATTCGGTCCGGCGAGGCTCCGCTCCAGCTTCTTTCGGTCGGGCGGCGTGGGCGGCGCCCCGAGCGACTGCCGGGATTCCGACGCGGCCCCGGCCAGCCTGAGGGCCGACTCGTCCTCCCCGCGTGCGGCGGCGAGCGCGGCGAAATGCTCCACGCACTCGATGACCGCGACACGGTCCCCCAACGCCTGAAAGCTCGGGATGCTGTCGGCGAGCAGATCACTCGCCTTCGAAAACTCCCC
Source organism: Candidatus Eiseniibacteriota bacterium (assembly GCA_963740415.1). Lineage (GTDB taxonomy): Bacteria > Eisenbacteria > RBG-16-71-46 > SZUA-252 > SZUA-252 > WS-9. Next base: position 2,628 of record CAVUEC010000012.1, on the reverse strand, counting down.
CTGCCCGACCGCGATTCGCCCCAGCTCGTGGAGCGAATAGGCCACGCCCCACCGGTCTCCCAGGCGCGTGTGGATCGCCAGGGCGGCCTCGTGATACTGGGAAGCGGCCGGGTAATCATCGTGGTCCAGGGCCACACTTCCCAAAGCGTTCAGGTTGAGCGCCTCCCATCCTTCATTCCCCAACTCGCGGTTGATGGCGAGCGATTGCTCGTAGAGGGACCGAGCGTCGTCGTAGTCGCCCAATGCCTGCGACACCACCCCGAGGTTGTGGAGCGCGATGGCCATCCCGCGCTTGTCCCGGGCGGCCCGCCGGATCGCGAGGCATCCCTCGTAGTTCTCGCGGGCATCGGCGAGCCGCCCCTGATCGTTTGCGACGGTACCCAGTTCGAGCAGGATGGCGGCCGTCACTTCCTGATTCCCTGTGAGCTGCCCCACCGCAAGGCCCTCCTCCAACAGGGACCGCGAGCGCTCGTAGTCGCTCTGACTCCGCGCGAGCGCCCCCGCGCCGAGGTATGCCTTCGCGCGGGCGCGGCGCTCGCCGGGCCTCGCTCCTTCGCCGCCCAGCGCAGCTTCGAGCCGCCGGCGTCCCTCGCCGAAGTGGCCGTGGATCCGCCAGAATCGCCACAGCGAGCCCGCCAGCCGGAGCGCCTCCTCCATCCACCCGGAGCGGATCGCCCACTCGGCGGATTGACGGAAGTTGTCATGCTCTTGCTCCAGCCTCGCGAGCCAAGACGACTGATGCTCCCCGCTCAGCTCGGGCTCGGCCTGTTCCGCCAGGGCAAGGTAGAACCGGGCGTGCCGTTCGCGGCAGGACTCGGCGCTTCCGTCCTGTTCCAGCCGCTCCTTCCCGTACTCGCGCAGCGTTTCGAGGAGCCGGTATCGCGCGGCATCGCCGACCCCTTCCTCCGGAAGGACCAACGACTTGTCGACCAGGTGCGAGATGAGATCGAGAATCTCGACGTTCTCCAGTCCGTCTCCGGCGCACACGGTCTCCGCCGCTTCCAGCGAGGCGCCGCCCGCGAACACGCTCAGCCGGTCGAACAGCGCGCGCTCCTTCTCGGTCAGCATCCCGTAGCTCCACTCGACCGTCGCGCGGAGCGTCTGCTGGTGCTGGAGCGCGCCGGGACTGCCCGACGTGAGAAGGCGGAACCGGTCCTCGAGCCTCGCGAGGATCTGGGCGGGAGGAAGAACCTTCACCCGCGCCGCCGCCAGCTCGATCGCGAGCGGGATTCCGTCGAGGCGCGCGCAGATCTGCGCCACGGTTTCCGCGTTCTGATCGGTGAGCGAGAACGCCGGCGACGCGGCCGTGGCGCGCTCGGCAAAGAGACGCACCGACTCGTAACGTCCCAGCTCGCGCCGGCCGAGGTGTCCGGACGCGCGAAGATCCGGCACGTGAAGCGGGGGAACGCGCCAGACCGATTCCCCAGCGACGCCGAGAGCCTCGCGGCTCGTGGCCAGGATTCTCAGGTTCACGGTGCTTTGCAAGAGCTCCGCCGCGAGCGAGCGGCAGGCCGCCGTCATGTGCTCGCAATTATCGAGGAGAATGAGCGTCGAGCGGTGGCGGAGCGACTCCTTGAGGGTGTCGAGAATCGCGCGGCCCGGCTCTTCCCGAACGCCGACCGCGGCCGCCACGCGCTGAGGCACCAGGCTCGGATCCGAGATCGGCGCCAGCTCCGCGATCCAGGCCCCGTCCGGATACCCTTCCAGCACGTTCCGGGCGACCTGAACGGAGAGACGCGACTTGCCGCACCCGCCCGCGCCCGTCAGCGTGACGAGCCGCGCGGTACCAAGAAGGCGCGCGATCTCCTCCATCTCGTCCCGCCGCCCAACAAAGCTGGTGAGCGGGACGGGAAGGTTGTTCGGCACCTGCGACGCGACGCCGGCGAAGGGTTCGTCTCGGGCGTCCCCTCCATCCTCGCGACCGTCATCCTGCCGCACGAGGCCGCGGAGGGCCGCGGCCAGCTCGGCCGCGCTCGCGTAGCGGCGCGCCTTGTCCTTGGCCATCGCGCGAAGGAGCACTTGATCGAGCGCTCGCGGGAGTCCGGGTCGGGCCCGCGACGGCGCGGGCGGCTCGACGAGCGCGATCTCGTGGAGCACCGAGAGCATCGAGGGGCCCTCGAACGGAAGGCGTCCGGTGGCCGCCTCGTAGAGCGCGACGCCGAGGGAGAAGAGGTCCGTGCGCGAGTCCAGCGGCTCGCCGCGGGTCTGCTCGGGCGACATGTAGGCCGCGGTTCCCACCATGGCGCCGGTCGCGGTGAGACTCTGGACGGCGGTGCCGTCCGGATCGGGCCGTTCGGAGGGAAGCCTCTTGGCGAGGCCGAAGTCGACGACCTTCGCGTGGCCATCGCTCGTGATCAAGATGTTGGACGACTTGACGTCCCGATGGATCAGACCGATCCGGTGCGCCGACTCCAGCGCGTCCGCGACCTCGGCTCCGATGGCGGCCAGCTCGGCAGCCTCGAGCGGCTTTCGGCCGAGCCGGTCGCGCAGCGTCTCGCCTTCCACGTACTCCATGACGAGGAACGGGAGGGAGTCGAATTCCTCGATCGCGTAGATGGTGACGATGTGGGGATGGTTGAGCGAGGAGGCAAGCTTGGCTTCGCGCACGAGACGCTCGACCGCGACCGG
>CAVUEC010000011.1:0-1093809 GCA_963740415.1 Candidatus Eiseniibacteriota bacterium | reverse complement strand
TACGCATTGCTCGACTCCTCGTCGAGCTCCAGCAGGGCACCGCCGGCGGCGCGCGGCGGTGGTTCCCGTGAAGAGCAAGGAATTCTCCGAGCCAGCGACGTCAGGCATTCTTCGAGAGAGCCGACTTCGTTCAGGCGAGCGACTTGAGGCATAAGTGGATGCCGGCGCTATTGACAGCAAACGAGCGGTCGCTTCTAGCTAGGTTGCGTGAGCATCGGGCGGTGCACGAGTTTCAGGACATCGCAAGCGTGGACGTCGGTATCGTCATGGGTGCGTAGTTTTTCCTCGTTCCTGATTGGTTCAGAAGCACGGATTGTCCCGCTGGGCCCACCCAATGTTTGGGCGCAGCGATCATGTCAGAGGCGTCATATTCGATCAGCGGGCGTACGCCGAGAACGGTCGACTCGATCTGCCGTCGAACTTCCTCTGGTTTGGGGATCGCGCAGCGCACGAGTTTCCAGCTTCCGTGCGGCGATACATTGCCGACGGCGAGAACCAGGGGCTCCATCTGCGGTACAAGTGCCGGATTCGGACGCCGTGGTACAACGTGCCCTCAGTCTTTCCGACTCCGGTAGGGATGCTCAAGAGGAGCCACGATTTTCCGCGTCTTACCCTGAACCGCATGGGCGTGCTAACAACGGACACAGCCTATCGCGTCCGGCCGACCAAGATCGAGGCCGCGCGGCTGGTCTATTGCTTCGTGAATAGTCTGACGGCTCTAAGCACCGAACTTGAGGGGCGACACTACGGGGGCGGGGTGTTGGAGCTCGTCCCTTCGGAGATCGAACGCGTTCTCGTCCCAGTCTTGCCTGCCCCGCGCTCGGGGCTAGAGCGGCTTGACCGAATTGTGCGCGCAGGATTGCCGCCACGCCACCTACTCGCCTCCCAAGACGCGCGGATTCTGCGTCCGATCGGCTTGAGTGCCAGTGACTGCGAAGCACTTCTCACCGCTTGGGCACGACTTAGGAACCGCCGGCAGCGCAACGGCCACGATGATGCCGACTCAGGCGACCTCGAGCACGTAGGGACCGCCCTCCCTGGCAGGGCCGTACATCGTTAGCGTCATTCCAGTCAGCTCCAGGTCTCGGACAACAGGCGATAGGTCTCCCCAGTGGAGAATCGAGGTGTAGTTGCCCTGCTTCGCCTCGCCACTTGGCTTGTCACTGATCGCGAGTTCGTGAACGCCGTACGATTGGCCAAGTAGTCGAACCTCGAACGGAACGCGCGCCTCTTCCCTCAGGGGCCTTTCTCGAATCGTTCTCCAACCGAGGTGACCGAACAGGGTGCGCCGGAAATAGGTTTTCTGGTTGATCCGCTCTCCGCTCGCGTCGCGGAAACGCGCCTGGGTGAGGCGGACCCCACCGACCGGATTTGTCCCAGCCTGGGTCTGTTGGGCGTCGGTACTTGGAAGGCGCTTCTGCCAGAGGAGTTGACCGCGCGTTGTCGCTGCTGGGATCGGAGTTGGTGTCTCGATGAGCACCGGCGGCATACCCGCACTACGAGGTCGGGGTGAGTTGGGTGCCCGCGGACTCGAACGTGCCCGGAGATCCTCGCCGGCCTCCGGTCCTTCCTTCGCGTCCCCGGCTTCGCCGTCAGGCTCGTCTCTCGACTGGCCCGCGCTTCTGTCGCGCATGCCCCGCAGCAATTAGTTTGGCTAAGTACTCGGTCGTCAATTTCCGCGCAAGCCCTTGGCTTTCGTCGCACCAGGCGTCCAGCGCAGCTTCAATTTCCCTCAAGGTCGCGGCGTCCTCCGGGTCCGAAAGGTCCAGGTCAAGGACGACGCCAGCTTCGTAGTTGGTCCATAGGCCACCGCTGGTGAGATTGCCCGAGCCAACTACGGCCATCGCTCGACCGGGTGTCTAAACAGGTACACTTTGGGATGAAGGGTGGGTTCGACGTTGGGATCAGCGTTGCGAAATACCCATACCTGACCGCCGTTAGAAGTGACCGAATCATGAAGCACTTGCAGGCCCTCTCGCGAACTACCTCTCCTATCCACGCCGATGCTCATTCTGATGGTCGCCCGCGAGGCGAAAGCGCCCAGCTCTTGGGCGATGTGCCGAACACCGGACCTCTTTACGAAGGCCACAGCCGCTCGAACTCGGTCCATCCGGCGCTGGTATTTCCGAGGTGTTCCTTCAGAAGCTCACCGAGGCGACCGCTCTCGCCTGGCTGAGTGACAACAGCCTCTGGGTCATATGAAAAACTCGAGGTCCTTCCGGTATACCCTCGCGAACGCCGTCAGTTCGCCGACATCGACTCGCCGCTCTCCGGATTCACACTTGGAGACGAACGACTGTGGCTGGCCCAACCGCTTGGCAACTTCAGCCTGGGTTAGGCCGGCCGTTTCACGGGCGGCCCTTAGCTGGTTCAAGAAATGCTTGTACTCGGGGTTTCGGGTTATGGACATGCGGGCAATAGGTTATATCCCCATTTGGCATATCCCATAATCGGTTGCTTAGGCTAGCTAGGACAGATCCTCTGGTCCGCGACGCGCTTGGAGTGCCCTCGGCGGAACAGGAAGAACACGTGCGGGATGGTGGATTTATGATGGGAGACGTCAGTGGTACAGGAAACGGCCTCCGCGGATGTTGATCCTTGGTCAACCCTCCCCAACACACGAGCACACGGGACCAACCGCTTGAACTTCATCAAGAGCCGCTGCAGCAGCGGTTTACCCGACCCATGAAGCTGCTCCCCCCACATATCCCCAGCCCCTACTACTAGTACTACTATTCAAGGAACTAGCTGTTTCGTAGGCAACCCCTTACATGGGGATAACCGCCCCAGAGCGACCCTCGAAAACACCCCGTTTCCCTGTTGTGATTTGACCCCCTTCCACCTATACTCCAGAAGGACGAAAAAGCCACCCCCGAACCGACCGCAACCTCAAACCGTTCAAAGGATTAACGGACTATGGTCATCGCTCAGGACGTGGCTCTCAAACTATCCGTCGCACAGACCGAAATTCTTCAGGCTCTGACGCTCGTTTCGAGCGCGGTACCCAGCAGAACAACGCTGCCGGTTCTCTCGAACATTCTCTTCGAAGCAAAAGACGGACTGATCCAGATGACGGCCACCGACCTCGATCTCGCGATCGCCGCAAGCGCGACCGCGGACGTCACAGGCGAGGGCTCGCTCACGGTTCCCGCGAAGCGGCTCTTCGAGCTGGTGCGCAAGCTTCCCAAGGAAGAGCTGAAGCTGGAATCGAAAGATCTCACGCTGAACGTCGTGAGCAAGACGGGGCGCTTCAAGTTCCTCTGCATCCGTCCCGAAGAATTCCCGGCGCGGATCCAGGTGACGCCCGACTTCACGATGACCGTGGAATCAAAACTCCTCGAGCGAATGATCAAGCGCACGATCTACGCCGTCTCCACCGACGAGACGCGGCCCGCGCTGAACGGCGCACTATTCCAGATCTCCGACGGCGAAATCAGGCTCGTCGCGACCGACGGGCACCGCCTCGCGCGCGCGGGCCTCAAGCATCCCGCCGCGTCCAAGAGCCCCATGAAGGGCGACATCATCATCCCGCTCAAGGCGCTGAATCACCTCAACCGGCTTCTCTCCGACAACAGCGATCCGGTTCGGATCGAGCTTTCGAAGAATCATGCGCGCTTCACGCTCGGCACCACGACGCTCACGACGAAGCTGATCGAGGGCCCATTCCCCAACTACGAGCAGGTGCTGCCCAAGCAGAACACCAAGATCCTGCGCGCGAAGAGCAGCGAGCTGGCCCAGGCGCTGGACCGCGTCTCGATCTTCTCGGACAACCTCACGCGCCAGGTCAAGTTCTCGATCACCGCGAACAAGCTCAAGCTCGTCGTCCAGACGCCGGACCAGGGCGAGGCGACGGAAGAGATCGACGTCAAGTACACCGCCGACGATCTCGACATCGGATACAACGCGAACTACTTCCTCGACATCCTGCGCACCATCGATTCGGACGAAGTGATCATCCAACTCAACACGCCGGTCACTGCGGGGCTCGTCATCCCCGCGCCCAAAGACGAGGCGAAGGGCGCGCCGCCGCAGGAGGACCTCCTCTGCCTCGTGATGCCGCTCCGACTCGCAGGCTGATCGCGCTCGCGTGCGGCTCCTGTCGCTCGAGCTGAGGGATTTCCGAAACCACCGGGAGGCGCTGGCGCCGCTCGACGGCGAGCCGACGCTCCTCCTGGGGGAGAACGGCTCGGGGAAGACCAACTGGATCGAGGCGGCGGTGCTGCTCTCGATCGGGCGCTCCTTCCGGGGCGCGCGGGATCGGGATCTCCTCCGGCGCGGCGAGGACGGGTTCGAGGTTCGCGGTGTGGTGGAGGGACGGGCCGGGGTGAGGAGCGAAGTGGTGGCTCGAGGGTCGGCGCGGGGGTCACGGGAGGTTCTGGTGGACGGCGAGGCGCTGCCGCGATTGGCCGACTTGCTCGGCCGCTTCCCGACGGTTCACTTCTCGGTGGAGGACGTGGCGTCGCTCAACGGGGCGCCGGCGGGAAGGCGGCGGTTTCTGGACGTCGCGCTCTGCCAGCTGGAGCCGGCCTACGTGGGGCACCTGCGCGACTACATGGCGGCGTTGAAGCAGCGGAATCGATTGCTGGCGGAGCAGGGCGAAGTGGACGACCGCGAGCTGTCGGCCTGGGAAGAGATCCTGGCGCGCTCGGGTGCTGAGCTGGACCGGCGCCGCGGGGAATTGACGGCGGAGTTGGATCGCGTCCTTCGCGAGTTGGCGGAGGGGCTCGACCCAACGCTTGCGCCGGGGCTGGAGTATGTCAGGGATGGAGGGGAGCGGGCCGGCGGTGAACGGCGGGGCCTCAGTAGGCGCGGCCGACGCCGATCAGCGCATGGCGCAGCTGGAGTCGGCGCGGAAACGCGACCGGCGCCTTGGCTGGACGACGCAGGGCCCGCACCGCGCGGCGGTGGGCTGTCGCATCGGCGGCCAGGAGCTGGTGGACGGCGCCTCGCGCGGTGAGTCGCGGCTCTACTCGATCCTGCTTCGCCTCGCGCTCGCGCGGGTGCTGGACGCGCGGCTCGAAGAGCCGCCGGTGGTCTTCCTCGACGATCCCGAGTCGGAGCTGGATCCGCGGTGGATCGGGCGGCTGCTCGAGCTGGTGCCGGAGACGTCGCAAGCAGTGGTCACCGCGTGCCGGCCGCTCTCGGAGATGCCGTCGCGGTACCGGGTGATCGAGATCGAATCGTTGGCGGTGGGGGCAGTGGGCGTGGATCCGGGGGCCGCAGCACACGCAACCACACGAGGCGCCGCATGAGATCGATTGGTCGCAGATATCTCGAACCTCTCTCGGTGGTACTCGACGAGGTCCTCTCGACCCTCAAGCTCGACGAGCACCTCGCCGCGTCGCAGGCGACGGAGCTGTGGCAGGAGCTGGTGGGTCCGGAGGTGGCCAAGCGGACGCGCGCCGCGGGCGTGCGCGACGGCGAGCTGCTCGTGGAAGTGCAGGGCGCGGTCTGGATGGGCCATCTCGCCATCCTCCGCCAGGGAATCATGGAAGAGATCAACGCGAAGCTCCCGGCCGAAGCGAGGCTCCGCGCGATCCGGTTGACGCCGATGCGCTGCAAGGAGGGATCGGGGATTGAGCCACGAACATGACGAGACGGCCACGTTGACGGCGGCCAAAGAGGGACATTCGTACGACGCGCGGAACATCCAGGTCCTCAAGGGCCTGGAGGGGGTCCGGAAGCGCCCGGCGATGTACATCGGCTCGACCGGTCAGTCGCGGGCTCCACCACCTCGTCTACGAGGTCGTGGACAACTCGATCGACGAGGCCCTGGCGGGATTCTGCGACCTATGTCGCAGTCACCATCCACACCGACAGCAGCGTGACGGTGGTCGACAACGGCCGCGGCATTCCCGTCGACATGCACCCGACGCAGAACCGCCCGGCGCTCGAAGTCGTCATGACGATGCTCCACGCCGGCGGCAAGTTCGACGACACGTCGTACAAGGTCTCGGGCGGGCTGCACGGCGTCGGCGTCTCCGTGGTGAACGCGCTCTCCGAGTGGCTCGAGGTCGAGGTCTATCGCGACGGGCAAGCGCTACCACCAGCGCTACGAGCGCGGCGAGGTGAACACCGAGCTCGAAGGTGATCGGCGACGACCGACAAGACGCGGCACCAAGGTCCACTTCAAGCCCGACCCCGAGATCTTCGAGACCGTCGACTTCAACTGCGACACCCTGTCGCAGCGGCTCCGCGAGCTGGCGTTCCTCAACAAGGGGATCCGGATCGAGTTCGCGGACGAGCGGACGGGGAAGAAGCACGACTTCCAGTACGAGGGCGGCATCGTCTCGTTCGTGAAGTACCTCAACGAGAACAAGACGGTGCTCCACCCGGCGCCGATCTACCACGCGCGCGAGAAGGACCGCGTGATCGTGGAGATCGCGATCCAGTACAACGACGGCTACGCGGAGAACGTCTTCTCCTTCGTGAACAACATCAACACGATCGAGGGCGGCACGCACCTGATCGGCTTCCGCGCCGGCGCTCACCCGCACGCTCAACAACTACGCCGAGCGCGAAGGGATGCTGAAGGCGCTGAAGGACGTCACGCTCGGCGGCGACGACGTGCGCGAGGGGCTGACCGCGGTCATCAGCGTGAAGATCCCCGAGCCCGCAGTTCGAAGGGCAGACCAAGACCAAGCTCGGGAACAGCGAGGTGAAGGGGATCGTCGAGTCGGTGGTGGGCGAGGGGCTGCGCCGACTTCCTCGAGGAGAACCCGCCGCGTCGCGCGGAAGATCATCGAGAAGTGCGTCGCGACGGCGCGGGCGCGGGAGGCGGCGCGGAAGGCGCGCGACCTGGCGCGGCGGAAGAGCGTGCTCGACTCGGGCTCGCTGCCCGGGAAGCTGGCCGACTGCCAGCGCGACGATCCCGCGCAGTGCGAGATCTACATCGTCGAGGGCGATTCGGCCGGCGGCTCGGCCAAGAAGGGCCGCGACCGGAACTTCCAGGCGATCCTGCCGCTCAGGGGCAAGATCCTGAACGTCGAGAAGGCGCGCGCTCGACAAGATGCTCTCGAACGAGGAAATCCGGACGATCATCACGGCGCTCGGCACCGGGATCGGCGACGAGTTCGACGCCGACAAGGCGCGCTACCACAAGATCATCATCATGACCGACGCCGACGTGGACGGCGCGCACATCCGGACGCTCCTGCTCACCTTCTTCTTCCGCTACATGCGGCCGCTGATCGAGCGGGGCTACATCTACATCGCGCAGCCGCCGCTCTACCGCGTGAAGAAGGGGAAGGACGTGCGCTACGCGTACAACGACGCGGAGCGCGAGAAGGCGCTGGAAGAGATGGGCCGGAAGGGGATCCACCTCCAGCGCTACAAGGGCCTGGGCGAGATGAACCCCGAGCAGCTCTGGGAGACGACGATGAATCCCGAGCACCGGAGCGTGCTCCGCGTGACGCTCGACGACGTCGTGGAGGCGGACCGGATCTTCACGATCCTGATGGGCGACGAGGTGGAGCCGCGCCGGAAGTTCATCGAGGAAAACGCGCGACAGCGTCCGGAACCTGGACGTCTAGCATGGCAGGCGGCGAATGCGACCACCTGAACGAGGATCGATCATGGCCACGCGCGACAAAGTCATACCGATCTACATCGAAGACGAGATGAAGCAACTCCTACATCGACTACTCGATGAGCGTCATCGTGTCGCGCGCGCTGCCCGACGTGCGCGACGGGCTGAAGCCGGTCCACCGCCGCGATCCTCGTCGCGATGAACGACCTGAACCTCCTCCACGACCGCCCGTACCGGAAGTCCGCCAAGATCACCGGAGACGTGACGGGTAACTACCACCCGCACGGCACCGCCGCGGTCTACGACGACGATGGTCCGCCTGGCGCAGGACTTCTCGCTGCGCTACCCGCTGGTCGACGGGCAGGGGAACTTCGGCTCGGTCGACGGCGACGCCGCCGGCGGCCGAGCGGTACACCGAGGCGCGCCTGACCGAGTTCGCGGAGGAGATGCTCCGCGACCTCGAGAAGGAAACCGTCGACTTCCGGCCGAACTACGACGAGACGCGCGAGGAGCCGGTGGTGCTCCCGTCGGCGGTGCCGAACCTGCTCGTCAACGGCTCGTCGGGGATCGCGGTCGGGATGGCGACCAACATCCCGCCGCACAACCTGGGCGAGATCGTCGACGCGATCGACCACGTCATCGACGACCCCGAGTGCCCGATCGAGGAGCTGCTGCGCATCGTCACGGGCCCCGACTTCCCGACCGGCGGCATCATCTACGGGCCGCCAGGGGATCCGTCGACGCCTACACGACCGGCCGCGGCCACATCACGGTCCGGGCGCGCGCGACGATCGAGGAGATCAAGAAGGACCGCCAGGCGATCATCGTCACCGAGATCCCCTACAGGTGAACAAGTCGGCCCTGATCGAGAAGATCGCCGACCTGGTGAAGGACGGGACGCATCGACGGGCATCTCGCGACCTCCGCGACGAGTCGGACCGCGAGGGGATGCGGGTCGTCATCGAGCTGAAGCGCGACGCCCAGCCGCAGGTCATCCTGAACCAGCTCTACAAGCACACCCAGATGCAGACCACCTTCGGCGCGAACATGCTCGCGCTCGTCGGCAACCGGCCGATGACGCTGAACCTCAAGGAGATGATCCAGCACTTCATCGACGCACCGGCAGGAGGTGGTGGTCCGGCGGACCCAGTTCGACCTCGCCGGAGGCCGAGGAGCGGGCGCACATCCTCGAAGGCTTCAAGATCGCGCTCGACCACATCGACGAGATCGTCGCGCTCATCCGGGCGTCGGCCAACGTCGAGACGGCGCGCGAGGGGCTGATGGCCACGTTCGGCCTGAGCGAGATCCAGGCGCAGGCGATCCTCGAGATGCGGCTCCAGCGGCTCACCGGTCTGGAGCGGAAGAAGATCGAGGACGAGTACCTCGAGGTGATCCAGCTGATCGAGAAGCTCCGCGCGATCCTCGATTCAGCCGCGCGCAGGTGCTCGAGCTCATCAAGGACGAGCTGGGGGCGATCAAGGAGAAGTTCGGCGACGAGCGGCGCACCGAGATCGTCGGCGCGGCGGGCGACTTCGAGGTCGAGGATCTGATCGCCGAAGAGGACATGGTGATCACGATCACCCACGCCGGCTACATCAAGCGCCTCCCGGTCACCACCTACCGGAGCCAGCGGCGCGGCGGGCGCGGCGTGACGGGCGCGGGCGACGCGCGAGGAGGACTTCATCGAGCACCTCTTCATCGCCTCGACGCACAGCTACATCCTCGTCTTCACCGACCGCGGCCGGTGCCACTGGCTCAAGGTCCACGAGATCCCCACGGGCGGGCGCACCGCCAAGGGGAAGGCGATCGTGAACCTGGTCGAGATGACGCAGCAGGAGCGCGTGGCGGCGGTCGTGCCGGTCAAGGTCTTCCAGGACGACCGCTTCATCTTCCTCTGCACTCGCGGCGGCACCGTCAAGAAGACGCCGCTCTCGGCGTTCGCGCAACCCGCGCCGCGGCGGCATCGTGGCGATCGGGCTCGACCCGAGGACGCGCTGATCGACGCGGTCCAGACCGACGGGACGCAGGAGATCATCCTCGCCAAGCGAAACGGCAAGGCGATCCGCTTCAACGAGACCGACGTCCGGCCGATGGGCCGCACCGCGCACGGCGTGCGCGGCGTGACGCTGGAGGAGGACGACGCGGTGGTCGGCGTGATCGCGGTGAAGGGCGAGGCGGACGTCCTGGTCGTCACCGAGAACGGCTACGGCAAGCGCACCGCCGATCTCGGACTACCGGATCACCGGCCGCGGCGGGAAGGGAATCATCACCATCCAGACCACCGAGCGAAACGGCAAGGTGGTGGCCGCGCTCGAAGTGGTGACCGACGACGAGGTGATGCTCATCACGCGCGGCGGGATCGTCATCCGCACCCAGGTGAAGGGGATCTCGGAAATCGGACGCAACACGCAGGGCGTTCGCCTGATCAATCTGGAGCAGGGCGACCAGCTCATCGATGTCGCGCGCGTCGAAGAGACGGAGGAAGGCGAGGAGGAATAGCTGGACCCGCGCATCTCCGCATCAACGATCCGCAGGCTGTCCGGATACTACCGCGTACTGGAAGAGTTGGAATCCGCCGGGCAAACGACCATCTCCTCGCAGGGCCTCGCCCACCAGAGCGGCGTCACCTCCGCCCAGGTTCGAAAAGACCTCTCCTACTTCGGCAACTTCGGGAAGCGCGGCCTGGGCTACGGCGTTTCCCGGCTCCGCAAAGAAATTCGGCTGATCCTGGGGCTCAACCGGCGCTGGAAGGTGGCGCTGGTGGGCGCCGGAAACATCGGGTCGGCCCTCTACTCCTACAAGGAATTCCGGCGCCAGGGCTTCGATATCGTCGGCGTGTTCGACGTGAGCGCCAGCCGCGTGGGCCAGCAGTGGGGCCGCGACCTGACGATCCGGCACGTGGACGACCTCAAGAAGGAAGCCGCGCGCCTGGGGCTGGAGATCGGGGTGATCGCGGTGCCGGCGCGCGCGGCGCAGGCCGTCGCGGATCGCTTGGTCCTGGCGGGAATGCGTGGTATCTTGAACTTCGCGCATCGACGCATCCAGATCCCGCCAACCATCGCGCTCCGTACCGTCAATCTATCCATCGAGCTGGAAAGCCTCGCGTTCGCGATCAAGGTCTTGAACGCCAAGCCGTCGCCGGACGGAAAGCGTCGCCGATCGACATGATCGGGGTTGGGTTTCACTGCTGACGGCAGGTAATGGCGGGAGGGCGCCCATGTTGAGTCGCGCGGACCTCCTCCTGCTCCTCGTCTCCGCGATCTGGGGGACGACGTTCGCGCTCTTGCGTGAGTCTCTGCGGGTCATTCACCCCGTCGAGCTCATGGCGATACGGTTCTCACTGGCGGCGATTGTGCTGGTAGCTGTCTTCGGACAGCGTCTCTGGCCAATCCGCCGCCGGTGGCTTTTAGACGGCTCGTGGCTTGGACTCTGGCTCGCGGCGGGATACCTCACCCAGGTCATCGGCCTCGCCACGATCACCGCGTCCCGCTCGGCCTTCATCACCAGCACCTACATCATCTTCACACCCTTCCTCGCGATCCCTCTGGGCGCGGTCGGCCCCGGCGTCGGCGACATCGTGGGCGTGGTCCTCGCGTTCGCCGGGATCTCCATGTTCAGTTCCGACGCCGGCTTCGCGCTTCGCTCCGGTGAACTCTGGACGCTGGGTTGCGCGCTCTGCTTCGGTATCCAGATCGTGATCACCAACATCGTCGCGAAGAAGAGCGACCCCGTCGCGCTGAGCGTTGTCCAGGTCGTGGTGGCGGCGTTGATCGGATGGGCCTGCGTGATCGGCCGGGGCGGCTTCCAAACACCGTTCGAGCGTATTCCCTGGGGCGTGTTGATCTACCTCGCGGTGGTCGCGACGGCGACGGTCATCTTGATCCAGACGTGGGCGCTGGCCCGGACCACGCCGGTCAAGGCAGCGCTCATCTTCGCGACGGAGCCGATATTTGCCACGATCTTCGCGGTGACCTGGTTCGGCGAGGTGATCCGCGGTCGCGAGATTCTGGGCGGCGCCCTGATCATCGCCGCGGTGGTGATCACGGAAATCTGGCGGCCACTCGCGGCGCGTGCTGGTCGCGGCAGGCGCTCCAGCCGGGGATTGAAGAACTCGACCTGACTTTGAACTTCCTACCTCTCCCACCGGTGATGGCCCCTCGATAAACCGGCGCTCGCGGCAAGGAAAGAGGGTGCTAGCGGACACGCCCACAGCGACCTAGCGAGACGCACAGGGTGCCTCCGCCACCGTGGCACCGAAACTGCTTTAGCAGACTGCGTGGGTTGCGGAGTTCGTCGGGCGCGGTGGTATGGGCTTCTCCGCCGCGCGGGGGCAACGTGAGGTCCTGTCCTCTAGGGCACGCAAGCCACAGGTCACCAATTCCACCGATCCGCGCTGTCCTCAGGACAACCTTCGCGTCCAGCTGACCCCGTGCGGCACCAATCACATCGACAAGCCCACGACACTTCTGCGGGGCAGCACGCACGCGACGCACCACTACCGCAACAGGAGGAACTCCCAATGCAGCTCCGAAGAAACGCTTTCATGGCATTGCCGATGGCAATGCTGCTGGTCTCGATGGCCGGATGCGGCGACACCAAGGACAATCCCGTGGCGCCAGCAGGAGACACCACGGCGCCGACGGTCAGCTCTACGAATCCCGCCAATGGCGCCACGGGCGTTGCGGTCATCACCGCAACGTTCAGTGAGGGAATGTCCGCGTCAACGATCACGGCGACCAACTTTACCGTCAGCGGACCCGGCCCGGCGGCCGTGTTCGGGACCGTAGCCTACAATTCGTCGACCTACCTCGCGACCTTCACGCCCGCAACCGCGCTCGCGCCCGGCACGCCGTATACCGCGACGATCACGACCGGAGTCAAGGATGTCGCCGGCAATTCCCTCGCGAGTGCCCATCCGTGGAGTTTCACGACGGCAGCTTCGTCAAGCGGTCAGGCGTCGCCTGATCTCGCCGGTGCTGGAGCGTTCGTGATTCTGGCTGGTTCGACGGTCACGGGAACGGGAGCAACGGCTTTGACGGGTGACCTGGGCGTGAGCCCCGGTACCGCGGTGACCGGCTTCCCGCCGGGGACCCTGACCGGCGCGGTTCACGCCGGCGATGTCACGTCAGCGGCGGCCATGGCGGATTTGACCACGGCGTACAACGACGCTGCCGGACGAACGGTGGGCCCCGTTACGGTCGCGGGGAATCTCGGCGGGCTGACGCTTCCGCCGGGCCTCTACAAGTCCACTTCGTCCCTATCGATTTCGTCGGGCGATCTCACGCTTGACGCGCAAGGCGATGCGAACGCCGTCTTCATCTTCCAGATGGCATCGACGCTCACCACGACTTCCGGCCGGGCGGTGATTTTGGCCGGCGGCGCCAAGTCCACCAATGTCTACTGGCAGGTCGGAAGCTCCGCGACCCTGGGAACGACGTCCGTGTTCAAGGGGACGATCATGGCGGACCAGTCCATCACGCTGAATACAGGGGCAACGCTTAACGGCAGGGCACTCGCACGAATCGGCGCCGTGACAATGGCGGCCAATACTGTCGTTATGCCGACTCCGTAAGTTCTCAAAGAGTGTTGGCGAACGGGATTTCGCCGACGCGTGCACCTCTGCCCGGTGGACTGGCGAGTCATACCGGCGCGGAGGTGCACGTTTTTGTTCCTCGAGGGCCCGTTTCACCGGCCCGACGGTATCCCCGGTAGGGATCGAACGAACTCAAGGTAGGCGGCTTCGAGCGCGTGCGCGAGCGGAGGCACCGCCGGGTAACCATACCCAAGCGGGTGATCCGTCGGGATGACATCGACCGTGGCGACCCCGAACACTCCGTGGGCCGAGGGAAGCGGCTTCTGTAGTGGCTCCTGCGGGAGCGGCATCGTGTCCCGCTCCACGGAAGTCGCGGTTCCAAAGTAGCTCCCGCTGAAGGCCAGCCTGCCCGTCTCCAGATCGTAGAGATGCACGCGGACCACGATATCCCGCATGGTGGCCGGGACGTTCCCTTCCATGGCGACCCGCGCGGTGTCGGACGAGGCGGCGTTCTTTGTGGGAGCCGGCGGAGGCGTGGGGCGCTGGCCGTATCGGATCGCGTTCGATTCGACCCGCGCGAGAGCCGCGTACCGGACCACGCCGCGAAGCGAATCGGCAGCCCGCGAGAGCCACGGCTCCTCGGGAACGCCCTGCATCTGGTAGCTGAGGAGCACGAAGTGAACGGTCTCAGCACCCAGCGCGTCGCGCGCGCGCGCCGCGGGAATCACCGGAACCTTGGGACACATGATGGCCAAGACCTTCTCGAGCGCGTGCGTGTCCGGACCGGGTGGGCGGAGGACTTCGCCGGGCTGGACGACGCCGATGTTCGCGACGCCGCCCTTCTCCAGCGATTCGAAGGAGAAACTCGGGTCGCCTTGCTCGATCTCCGGAACGTGGGCACAACCGGCCCAGGTCGCCACGATCGCCGGCAGCAATAACGCGCATGGCGTTCTCACGGTCCTCACTTGGGCTGAGGCGGCCCACCCGGCAGCGAGCGCGCGAACTCTAGGAAGGCGGGCTCCAGCGCGCGGGCGAGGGGCGGCGGTTTGGGATACTCCTGCTCGACGGGGGCGGCCCGCGAGGTGCCGCTGACACCGGTGGCGCCGCTCGGCATGGCGAGCGCCAGGGGAAGCGTATCCGGCTCCGCGACCTCCGCGACTCCGATGTACTTCGCGTCGAAAACCTTGGTCTGCGTCTTCAGCTCGTAGACCTGGACCAGCACGTGAACGTCTCTCCCCGTGACGCGAATTCGGCCCGACGGTGACTGGAGGCTTGGATCGTTCGCGGGCGCGTCGCGGCCCGCGTAGCGAAGCTTGTCCGACTCCACCCGCGCGAGGACCCCGTAGCGTCCGAGCACCGCGAGCCGTGGCGCGGCCTGGTTCAACCAGGCAGGGTCGGGCACGCCCTGCATCTGGTAGCTCAGGAGCAGAAACCGCGCGGTGGAGTCGTCGAGCGCGGCGGCGGCGGTCGCCGCTGGGATGAGGCGGATATCACCGCGCGTCGCGGTGAGCACCCGCTCCAGCGCGGCGATGAGCGGCGGGCGAACCTGGGGTATCTCGTTCACTTGAACGACGCCCATCACGACCAGGCCGCCGGACCGGAGCGCATCCGCCGTGAATCCGGGATCGGCCTCGCGCACGTCGGAGACGTGGGCGCAGCCGGCCGCGAGGGCTACCAGGGCGCCGAGCGCCAACAGTGCCAACAGGAGCGCCTTGCGCCGGCGCGGCCATTTACCCCATGATCGGTCGATGCTTCGGGCTCTCTTGATCGGCGGGTTCGGGCTCATCGGAACGCTCTGCCGGTACTACCTCCAGGGATTCACGCAGCGGCTCACCCATGGGACGTTCCCATATGGGACGCTCGTGGTCAACGTGCTGGGGTGCTTGGTCGTCGGGTTCGTCGCAACGCTGACGCTGGAGCGGGTCGCGATGAATCCCGCGTGGCGGAGCGCCATCCTGATCGGATTCTGCGGCGGATTCACCACGTTCTCCGCCCTCGCGTACGAGACGTTCGAGCTGGCCCGAACCGGAGACCCCTTGCGGGGAGCGCTGAACCTCGGCGCGCACGTGGTTCTTGGGATGGCCGCGGTCTGGGCGGGATACGCGGCGGCCGTGAAGCTGTAGAAAGGCGCGAAATGAAACTCGAGGGCGAAGGACAGCTGGTCCGGATCTTCATCGGCGAAAACGATCGCTGGCACGGGAAGTCGCTCTACGAGGCGATCGTGGCCAAGGCGCGGGAAACCGGGCTCGCCGGCGCGACCGTGCTGCGGGGGCTCATGGGCTTCGGAGCCAAGAGTCGGATCCACACGGCGAAGGTTCTGCGACTGAGCGAAGATCTTCCGATCGTGGTCGAGATCGTCGACCAGCCCGATCGCATCCAGGCATTCCTGCCGCAGCTGGACGAAATGGTGGCCGACGGGCTCGTCACGCTCGAGCGCGTGCAGGTGATTACGTACCGGGCGGGGAAGTAGTCATGTGCATCATGCTGAGCCAATACCGTAAGCACGTGCGAGTGGAGGGGACTCGCCTGTTTGCCCGGTTGAGCGGGCGAGGGACCCAGTATCTGGTCTACTCAATGACCGTGGGGCTCAAGCGTGACGATCCCGTGGCCATGGTCCTGCCGCTGCCGGTTTCAGAGCGAACCGATGAAGGCGTTCGCTGGGTTGACCTCTCCGAATACCCCAAGTTGTTTTCCGACCTGGAACATGGCTATGAACTGCGAACAAGGAGCGTCAGTCTCGGGTCGTTAGCGGGGGGAATTCGTGAGAAGCTTAAGGTGCACGAGGTGGGGAGCTTCGTCGCATCGTTTGTCCCGACCCCACACGATTTCGATCGGCTCGACGAGGCCTTCCGCGTCCCCCAGATCATTTTCGATCGGTATCCCGAGTATGAGGACTATGGGTTTGCGGTGTTTCAGCTCTCGCCGGTCACGACGGGCGGCCCCGTCGGAAAGCGGAACGGCGACGAAAGCGAAGTCCATCCAATGGCTTTCGAGTTTAGGTCGCGCACCGCGGATCGTATCTTCTTCCCGACGGTTCACTTTCACGGCGACAAACTCGAAGATATGGCGGCGTTTGACCACACTTATTACTGGCAGGGCTTTCAGATCGAGCCCACCAAAGTGCTGGGTCCCGGCTTCCCTACCCACGAGCCGGCCGCGCATTTCGTCGATGCCGATCTCACTGGAGGTGTTGTTGATCCGGAGTCCCGCGTCTGGAAGGCGACGCAGGTCGGGCGCTTTCCAAACCGAGACACGATCATCCAGCGACGTGGCTCCGTAGAGACCCCGGCGGAGCTATAATCAGGGCTACCCCGTACCGAATTGAGCCTTTGAAGAAGGAGCCACTTGGATCTTTCCATCCGTGAAGTCGCCCAGCTGTTGGGCGTCACGGAGAAGACGGTGCATCGCTGGCTTCGAGAGAAGGCGATCCCCGCGCACCGGCTTCATGACCAGTTCCTCTTCAACCGCGTTGAGATTCAGGAGTGGGCCGCGGGGCGCGGCCTGAAGCTCTCGCCCACGATCTCTCGGACAACAGGGCTGCGCCCGATGCCGGCGTCCAGCCTGCGCGCGGCGATCGAGCGGGGCGGAATCCACTTCCGCGTGCCGGGGAAGACGCCCGAGGAAGTCCTGGACGCGGTCACGCGGCTCCCGGGAATTCCCGAGCGGCGCGAATCGCTCTCTCCTCCGGGAGCTGCTCGTGGGCCGCGAGGCGCTGATGTCGACCGGCATCGGCGGCGGGATCGCGATCCCACATCCCTCGCGACCCGCTCGTGGTGCAGGTCCGAGAGCCCGTGGTCCTCGCCTGCTTCCTCGAGCAACCGGTCGACTTCCACGCGATCGACGGAGCGCCGGTCCGCGTGCTCTTCACGCTGCTCTCTCCCATCGATCCGGGCCCACCTTCAGATGCTCTCGCGGCTGACCTACGCGCTGCACGATTCCGAGCTGTCGAAGCTGCTCGAGAAGCCGACGACGGCCGAGGCGATTCTCGATCGCCTCGGAGCGATCGAGCTTCAAGAGCGGGCGCCGCAGAAGTGATGCTCCAATGGATCGGTGGGTCGGCGGCGCTCCTGGTCGCCGGGATCGTTCGCCGCGCTCCTCGCGCGCCGGTCCGACCGCTTGGCTCTTGCCCTCGGATCGCTGACGGCCATCGCCGGCGTGCGTGCTGGGCGCTGGCGGCGAGCGTCGCGGCGCTCCTTCTCGGGAGCAAGGAATCGCTCCGCGTCGCGTGGCCGCTCCCCATCGGGTGAGATCCACCTGGCCCTCGACCCACTCGCTTCCTTCTTCCTTCTCTGCGTGTTCGTCGGTTTCGGGCCTCAGCGCGCTCTACGGATGGGGCTACCTGAAGCACTACATCGGGCACAGACCGGTGGCGCCGGCCGCGCCCTCTTCAACCTGCTCGTCCTTTCCATGGTCCTTCTCGTGGTCGCGCGCGACGGCGTGCTCTTCCTCGTGGCCTGGGAGCTGATGTCGATCGCCTCGTTCTTCCTGGTGACCTTCGACGACGAGCAGGAGGTTGTGCGCCGCGCCGGCATGACCTACCTCATCGCCTCGCACCTCGGCGCCGCGTGCCTCTTCGTCCTCTTCGTCATCCTCTCGAGCTGGCACCGGGTCGTTCGACTTCGATCGATTCGCAGCGGCGGGAGCGCCCGCGGGGATGGCGGGCGCTTGTTTCGTGCTCGCGACGGCCGGCTTTGGCACCAAGGCCGGCTTCTGGCCGTTCCACGTCTGGCTCCCGGACGCGCATCCCGCGGCGCCGAGCCACGTCTCGGCGCTCATGTCGGGCGTGATGATCAAGATGGGAATCTACGGACTTCTGAGAACGTTGACCTTCCTCGGCCCGCCCGAGGCGTGGTGGGGAACGATGCTCATCATCCTCGGGGCCATAACCGGCCTCGGCGGCGTGCTCCACGCACTCGCCCAGCATCAGCTGAAGCGGCTCCTCGCCTACTCGAGTATCGAGAACATGGGAATCATCGCGATCGGGATCGGGCTGGGCGTCCTCGGACAGAGCCGCGGCGCGCCCGCGGTCGCGTTCCTCGGATACGCCGGCGCGCTGCTCCACGTGCTGAACCACGGGCTCTTCAAGGGACTCCTCTTTCAGGGAGCCGGCGCGGTCATCCAGGCGACCGGCGCGAGCGATCTCGATAGCTTGGGGGGCCTCTCGCGGCGGATGCCCGTCACCGGCTCGGCGTTCTTGGTGGGCTCGGCCGCGCTCTGCGGACTTCCTCCCTTGAACGGTTTCGTGAGCGAGTGGCTTCTCTACGTCGCGGCCTTCGTGGGCGCGGGGACGCTGACGCCTCCGTGGGCGATATCGGCGATCATCGCGGTGCCCGCGCTCGCACTGATCGGCGGCCTCGCGGTCGCGTGCTTTGCGAAGCTCTACGGTGTCGTCTTCCTCGGGACCGCGCGCACGGACGCGACATCCCGAGCGAAAGAGGCCACGCCCTCGATGACGGTCCCCATGCTTCTGGCAGCCGTCGCCTCCCTCGCGATCGGCGTCTGGCCGCAGGAAGTGGTGCGCCTCGTCGCGCCGGCCGTAGCTTCGATTTCCGGAGCAGCGCCGCCCGTCGACGCGCTGGGCGCGCTCACCGCGATCACGCGGGTCGCGGCGGTGCTGGCCTGGACCGTGGCGATCGTGTCGCTGCTTCGCATCCTCCTTCTGCGAGGGCGGGAGATACGGGTCGCGGACACGTGGGCGTGCGGATACGCCGCGGTGACGCCACGGATGCAATACACCGGCGCGTCCTTCTCCCAGCCCTTGCTGGCGCCGTTCGGCGGGGTGCTCGACGTGCAGGTGAGGCGGCGCGGGCCCGAGGGATATTTCCCCCACGACGCCGCGTTTGAGGTGCACACGGGCGACCCGGCGGGCGAGCGGATCCTCCTTCCGGCCATGCGCCAACTCCTGGGAGTGTTCTCCCGCATCCGGATCATTCAGCAGGGCCGGGTGCAACTCTACCTCGCGTACATCCTCGTGACGCTGATCGCGCTCCTGCTCTGGCAATTGGGTGGGAGGGCCGGCCCATGACGATGGCGGACCAAATTCTCCACGTCGCGCTTCTCTTGGTGGCGCCGCCTCTCTTCATCGGGGTGATCCAGCGCGTCAAAGCGCTCGTCGCCGGCCGCAGAGGCCCGCCTCTCCTGCAACCGTACCGCGACCTCGCACGGCTCCTCCGGAAGGGCGCCGTATACAGCCGCACGACCACGTGGCTCTTCCGGGCGGGGCCGATCGTGTCGCTCTCCACCGTCGTCTGCGCGGGGCTGTTGGTTCCGCTCCATGCCGGCGCGGCCCCGCTCGGCTTTCGCGGGGACGTGATCGCCTTTGCCGCGCTCTTCGCCCTCGCCCGTTTCGCGACACTCCTCGCGGCCATGGACACCGGCTCGAGCTTCGAGGGCATGGGGGCGAGCCGCGAGGCCACGTTCGCGGCCCTCACGGAGCCGGCGCTTTTCCTTGGCCTCGCGGTCGTCTGCATTCCCGCGGGCTCGCCCGCGTTCGAGGCGGCGTGGGCGCGGCTCCCGTGGGAGACGTGGGGCGCCGCGCATCCCGCGATGCTGGCCGCCGCGGGCGCGCTCTTCATCTACCTGCTCGCGGAGAACGCGCGCATCCCGGTCGACGACCCCGCGACCCACCTCGAGCTGACGATGGTCCACGAGGTCATGGTGCTCGATCACGGGGGCCCGGACCTCGCGTTCATCCTCTACGGAAGCGCGATGAAGCTGTTCGTCGTCGCGGCGCTCGTCGTTCACGTGCTGTTTCCGGTTCCGGCGACTGGAGGCTGGGCCGGGCTCGCGGTACTCCTCGCCGGACAACTCCTGATCGCGATCCTCGTGGGCGGCATCGAATCGTCGGTGGCACGGCTGCGCCTGCCGCGCGTGCCCCAGTTTCTCATCGGCGCTTCGGTCCTGGCGGCGATCGGACTCGTCGCGCTCTTCTATCGGGGTGGGCTGTGAGCGGCGCGCCGGATCTTCTCCTCCTCGCCGTGGTCATGCTCGACCTCTACATCGTCGCGACTGGACGGCTCCACTCGCTGGTCCGCTCCACCGCGCTCCAGGGCTTCGCGCTGGCGCTCCTCCCGGTGACGCTCTGGGGCCCGCATCCCGAGGGCCGGATCTTCCACATCATTCTCATGAGCGTTGGGACCTTCGCGATCAAGGTCATCGTGATCCCGCTCCTGCTCCGGAGCGCGATCCGGGAGGCGAACGTGAGGCGCGAAGTCGATCCGTTCATCAGTCTGCACGGCTCGCTCCTCATCGGCGCGGTGCTTGTCGGGATCTCGTTCTGGTTCGCGAGCGTCCTCATCTTGCCGAGGCCCGCTCCCTCGGGACTCCTCCTACCGGCGGCGTTCTCGACGCTGCTCCTGGGATTTCTCGTCCTCGTCACGCGCCGGAAGGCGATCACGCAGGTGGTCGGATACCTGATGCTCGAGAACGGTGTCTTCATGTTCGGCCAGATGCTGGCCCGCGATCTTCCGTTCGCCGTGGAGCTGGGCATCCTCCTCGACCTTCTCGTCGGCGTCTTCGTGATGGGGATCGCGATCCATCACATCAGCCGTGAATTCGAGGACATCGACACGGAGCGTCTCGCTGGGCTCAAGGAGTCGGCATGACGCTGCTCTTCCTGATCCTCGTGCCGGCGGTGGTCGGGCTTGTCCTCTGGCCGGAGCGACGCTTGGGCCTCCATCTCACGCTCCTCGTCTCGGTCTCGATACTCCACATGGTGGGGACCGGGCTCCTGTGGGCCGGCGTGGGCACCCATCTCTTCAGCCCCGTGCTCCAGCTGGACGCGACCGGGCTGATCTTTCTCTCGATCACGAGCTTCCTGTTCTTTCTGACGGGCCTCTACACCGTGCCGTACCTGCGCCACGGCACGCACGATCCGCAGGCCGCGCCGCATCGGTTCGTTCCGTGTCTGCTCTGGTTCCTGTCGGCGCTCACGCTCGTGGCCTCGACACAGCAC
This sequence comes from Candidatus Eiseniibacteriota bacterium, assembly GCA_963740415.1. Taxonomy (GTDB): domain Bacteria; phylum Eisenbacteria; class RBG-16-71-46; order SZUA-252; family SZUA-252; genus WS-9. Next base: position 1,072,794 of record CAVUEC010000011.1, on the reverse strand, counting down.
CTGGCGGTTCTCTGGGTGGCCGTCGAGGCGACGACGCTGGCCACCGCGCCGCTCGTCTATTTCTATCGACGCCGCGGGGCGCTGGAGGCGGCCTGGAAGTACCTTCTGCTTTGCTCGGTTGGGATCGCGCTGGCCCTCCTCGGTACGTTCTTCCTCGGGATCGCGGGCTCGGCCGTGTCGCCTTCGCCGGGACTCTCGCTCGCGTCCCTGGTTCATGCCGCGCCGCACCTCTCCCGCTCCTGGTTGAAGGCGGGATTCATCCTGGCACTGGTGGGCTACGGGACGAAGATGGGTTTGGCGCCGCTCCATACCTGGCTTCCCGACACGCACAGCCAGGCGCCGTCACCGATCTCGGCGCTCCTCTCGGGGGCGCTGCTCAACGGGGCGCTCCTGGCGCTGCTCCGCTTCTACCAGGTGGCGCTCGCGTCCGGAAACGGCGCGTTCGCGCACACGCTGCTCCTCGTCCTGGGGTTCGCGTCGCTCGTGGTCGCGTGCTCGTTCCTGGTGGGGCAGCGCGACTACAAGCGGCTCCTCGCGTATTCGAGCATCGAGAACATGGGCATCATCGCCGTGGGCATCGGGGTGGGAGGCGGAGGCGTGTTCGGCGCGCTCTTTCACGCCCTGAACCACTCGCTCTCCAAGGCGGGACTCTTCTATTGCGCGGGGAACGTGCTTCGAAGCTTCGGGACCACCGACACGCAGGAGGTGCGCGGGATGCTGCGCCGCCAGCCCGCGACCGGGGTTCTCTTCCTGCTTCTCTTCCTCGCCCTCGGAGGAATGCCGCCCTTCGGCGCCTTCTGGAGCAAGCTCCTCATTTTTCAGGCGGCGATGAAGCAGGAGAGCTTCGCGATCGGAGCCCTATTCCTTGCCTTGGTTGCGATCGCCTTCCTGGGCATGGCGGGCGTGCTCCTGCCGATGTTCCAAGGGGAGCCCGACCCCGCGCGGCCCGCCCCGCGCGAAGCCCGGCTCTCGCTGGTCGCGCCGCTGCTGGCCCTTGCAGGCGTGCTCCTCCTCGGCATCTACATGCCGCCTTTGCTCGCGGCGACGCTGCGGCACGCCGCGGCCCTGTTGGGGGGCTGAGCGTGGTCGATCAGACTGGATCCATCTGCATGGTCGGGAACGGCGCGGCGGTCGCACTCTCCGACATTCCAACGCTTCCGATGGAGGCGTTTCGCGAGGTTTGTGTCTCCGTACTCGAGTCGGGAGGGCGGCTGAGCGCGCTCACCGTCCTGGGCTCCAAGTCGCCGGGCGATCCAGGCCGGGAGATGCTCGCGCTGCTCGCCGACGATACGGGGTCCTACCTGGGACTCCTGCGGACCCCGGTGCCGGATTCAGGAACGTATCGCGCCCTCTCGGCCGACGTTCCGCAGGCCCAGGGTTTCGAGAGGGAGCTGGCGGAGAACTTCGGGCTGGTGCCCGAGGAGCACCCGTGGCTCAAACCGCTGCGACGCCACGCGGATCTCGAGCCCACGCGCACCGAAGCGCTCGCCGGAACGGGCGTGACTGCAGGCGCCCGAGGTGCCGCCTATCCCTTCCTCGCGGTCGAGGGGGCGACCGTCCACGAGGTGGCGGTCGGGCCGGTGCATGCGGGTATCATCGAACCGGGCCATTTTCGGTTCCAATGTCACGGCGAGACGGTGCTCCATCTTGAAATACAGCTCGGCTACCAGCACCGGGGCGCCGAGGCGCTGCTACTCCAATCGAAGCCCGTTCGCCGTCTCGCCATCGCGGAATCGATCGCGGGCGACTCCGTCATCGGCCACTCGCTCGCGTATTGCGCCGCTTTGGAAGGGTTATGCGGTGCGGAGCCGCCGCTCGCCGCCCAGGCCATCCGCGGCATCGCGCTCGAGCTGGAGCGCTGCGCCAATCACGTGGGCGATCTGGGCGCCCTCTGCGGCGATGCCGGATATCTCCCGGGCGCCGCCTGGTTCGGGCAGCACCGCGGTGATTTCCTGAACATGCTCCTCGAGATTTCGGGAAGCCGTTTTGGGCGGAGTCTCGTCATTCCCGGAGGCGTCCGGTTTGGAATCGACCCCGTGCGCCAGGTCGGGCTCGTCGCGCAGCTCGATCGGCTCGAGCGCGATCTGAGCAAGGTGTCCGAGATCGTCTTCGAATGTCCCTCCGTCGTTTCCCGGATGGAGCAGTCCGGGATCCTCGAGAAAGAAGACGCCGAGGAGCTGGGCATCGTGGGCCCCGCGGCCCGCGCCAGCGGATGCGACCGGGACGTGAGGCGCGACCACCCGTCGGGTATCTATCGATTCGCGCATATTCCGGTGGCTCTGCAGGAGACGGGGGACGTCATGGCCCGCGCGGTGCTGCGCTGGACCGAGACCCAGCGATCGATGCAGTTCATTCGGGAGCACCTGGAAGAGCTGAAGGAAGGCCCGCTCGCCACGACGCTCGGCGCGCCGCGCCCGCGCGCGTGCGTCGCCTCGATGGTCGAAGGATGGCGCGGCGAAATCGTCCATCTCGCCGTCACGGGAGAGGCCGGCGATCTCGCGAGCTACAAGGTCGTCGACGCGTCCTTTCACAACTGGCTCGGGCTCGCAATGGTCATGCGCGGGCGGCAGATTTCGGATTTCCCGCTCTGCAACAAGAGCTTCAATCTTTCGTACGCCGGGCACGATTTGTAGGAGTACGCGCGGAGGGGATTTGCTTCGATTGCTGAAGACCAGAATCGCGAGGGGGCGGCAGACGCTGCGATTTCCGCTCGTCCCTGTGGAGCTGCCGGAGCGGTTCCGGGGGCGGCCGGTCGTGGACGCCTCGCGCTGCGACGACAGCTGCCGGGAATGCGTCGAGGTCTGCCCGACGAACGCGATTGGGACGCAGCCGCTGGGGGTGGACCTGGGCGCGTGCCTCTTCTGCGGCGCGTGCCAGGAGGCGTGCCCCACCGGCGCGGTCGCCTACACGACGGACTTCCGCATGGCCGCGCGATCCCGGGACGGATTGGTGGTCACCGAGGGCGAATACCCGCTGGCCCAAGCGCTCGACGCGAAGATGCGGCGGCTCTTCGGCCGATCGTTGAGGCTTCGGCAGGTCTCGGCGGGGGGCTGCAACGGCTGCGAGGCGGAGTTGATCGCGCTTGGGAACGTGGTGTTCGATCTCAGCCGGTTCGGCGTGGAATTCGTTGCCTCACCGAGGCACGCCGATGGGATCGTCGTGACGGGACCGGTGACCGACAATATGGCGCGCGCACTTCGGGAGACCTACGCCGCGGTTCCCTCGCCGCGCCTGGTGATCGCGGTCGGTGCGTGCGCGATCAGCGGCGGCCCGTTCGCCGGCGCGGCCGCATCGCACGGGGGCGTCCCCAGCGACATCGCGGTCGATCTCTACGTGCCTGGTTGCCCGCCCCATCCGCTCACGATTCTGGATGGATTGCTTGCGATTGTTGGGCCGCCTCGAGACGAAGGGAGCGGAAAGGACGGAGCCCCGTCCGACTGCCTAAACGAGCGGGCGGTCGCGATCCACCTATCGAGTTCCCCGTTCGGTCGCCGCGGGAATCGCCTCCGCGAGCGCCTCCACGATCGTGTCGAACGATCCCTTGCCGGTGATGAGCGGCGGTGCGATCAGGATGAAGTCCCCCTGTTCGCCGTCGTAGCAGCCGGAGCCGGCGTGGACCAGCACGCCGCGCTCGCGGCAGCCGTCCGCTACGCGCTCCGCGACGCGCCGATCTCGTGGAAACGGCCGTCCGCTCGCGCGATCCTCCACAAGCTCGATCCCCCAGAGATAGCCGATGCCGCGCACGTCGCTGACCGCCGGGATTTCGAGGAGGGAACGGAGCGCGCGCTCGAGATCCGCTTCCGAGCCCCGCACGCGCGCGCCAATGTCCTCCTCAGAGAGCGCCTCAAGCACCCGGCGTCCCACCGCGCAGGCGATCGGGCTCCCACCGTACGTCTGGAAGTGGCCGAAGCCGTCCGCTTCGAGGAGCAGCGCGACCGATTCCGCGATGAGAACTCCCGCGACCGGGGCAAAGCCCGCGCCGGCGCCTTTCCCAAAGACGATCACGTCGGGCCGCGCGTCGCGGTCCGGCGACGAGCCGTCGGCCGCGGGGCGCTCCGCCAGGCGCTGCCACGCGAAGAGTGACCCCACGCGCCCGAAGCCGGTGAGCACTTCGTCGGCGATCCAGAGGGCCCCCGCTTCGTCGCACCGCGCGCGGACGCTCGCGAGGTACCCGGGAGGCGGAACCGGCGCGCCGAGGCCCACCGCCGGAATCGTCTCCAGAATCCACGCCGCAGCCGGCCCCAAGCCCGCGCCTCCGACCAAGTTCTCGTAGGGATCGCGTCGCGCGCGCACGCCGGTGACGCCGAGCGCGCCGAGCGTCGCGCCGTGGAAGTGGCCGCTCAGGTGACGCACGTGCCCGGGCCCGGTCGCGAGCTGGTACCGGTGCGCGATCTTGAGCGCGACATCCACCGCCTCGCTCCCGGATGAGGTGAGGATCGCGCGGGTGTACGGCGGACCGGCGGCGTGCAACAGCTCCCGCCGATACGCCTCGCCGTCCTCGCTCTCGAATTGCGAGGGACGGGCGTACGGGAGCCGCGCGGCCGCCTCGGCCATCGCCTTCACCAGGTCCGGACACGTGTATCCAAGCTGGACGCAGAAGGCGCCGGAGGTCGCGTCGAGATAGCGATGACCGCCGCGGTCCCAGACGTGCAGGTTTTCGGCTCTCGCCAGAACGAGCCGCTGAGAGGCTGCGAGTTCCGTGGCCGCGAAGGCGTGGGAGGGGTTCATCGAGGGGAGATTACCGAAGGGTGAGGATTCCGGCTACCCGGCCGGCACCAGGCCCGCCGGCTACCCCGAATCCGCGACGCGCGAGGCCGCGCGTTCGAGGGCCGAGTAGCGTTCTTGTCCCAAGCGAAGCGCCGTTGCCAACAGCAGACAGGACTCCGCGCGCGTCAGATTCTTCTTCGACTTGGCCACCGCCTCGAAGCCGGGGTCGAGGAGGGGAGTCGGCTTGACCGGCGGCACCTTCTTCACGACCGCCTTGGACGTCTTCCCCTGGGACCGGGCGAACTTTCGTGCCCGCGAGACGCGATCGTACTCGGCCTTCTGCCGGGACTTGGTCTCCGCGGTCGCGAGAGATTTGGCCTTGGCCTCGGCCTCAACCGCAGCGTCATTTCCCGCGAACTGGGCGTTGAAGTCGCGCGACATCTTCATCGGGTCGATCGAGGCCAGGTTCGCGGCGCGCGCCTGATGGCGGTCGAGACAACGGAGCAGAATCTCGAGCGCCTCCGACCGCGAGATCTTGTCTCCCGCGCGCTCACCGCGGGCGCCGTTCGAGTCCAGGATCTGGTTGTCGACCAGCGCGTCCACGGTGGAATCCCATTCGCGCGTCGTGAACGGCGACGCCAGGCGGAACGTCAGCACCAGAGCGCGGTAGAAGTCGCCGCGCGTCATGTTGTCGTCGGGATCGAACTGGTCCTTGTCGCCGGCCACGACCCCGTCCCGGCACGCGGCCAGCGCGTAGCGCGACTGCCATGTGTTGGGATCGAGATCCTTGTACACGCGGACGTGCCGCGCCAGGAAGTCCACGGGATCCACGGTTTGGTACTGGGCGTAGGTCCGCTCCTCGGGCGTCGACTCATTCCCCATCGAGTCGTCCTCGGATTCGACGAACTCCTCGTCCGCTGCGATGTCGTCGGGATCGGCCGGCACCGCGCGGCGAACTTCCAGGTGCAGGTGCGACGAGGTGGCGCGTCCGGTGCGCCCGACCCGGCCGATCGGCTCGCCGGCGGCCACCACATCGCCGCGGCGAACGAGGATCGACTTGGGCATCATGTGGGCGTAAAGGGAGTAGACCGTCTCGCCGGAAGGCAACGTGTGGCGGATGACCACGTAGTTGCCCCAGCCCGTCCGCCACTTGTACGTCGTCCTGTATCGCCAGCTGTTCTTGTAGACGCGCTGACCGTTCTCCACGACCGGCAGCCTGATTTTCTGCCTCGTCCTCACCTTGATGAGCGCGTTGGCGTCGGCCACCGTGACCACTCCCGACGCGATCGCGTGGACCGGCGCGCCGCCCTGGCCGCAGGCGAGGTCCACGCCGTGATGGGTGCGCTGCTTCTTCTTTCCGCGGCGGGCCAGGTAGGGATCGGAGACGTAATAGCCGCGGGTCTCGCCCTCGCGCGCTTTCCGGTAATCCAGGTCGTTGCCGACCGGGTAGACGAACGCGCCGGCGACCGGGGCGGAGCCATCATCGTGCGTGCCGTTGGGGATGTTGGCGGCGGCGGCCGGCGACCACGCGGCGGCCACAATCGACCACGCGCCCGCCGCGAACGCGCCCGCGACGGCGGCGAGGCTGAGTGCGGCTAGCGCCTGGCCCGAAGCGGCGCCGATTCCCTGGCGTCGTCCTTCGGTCCGGCGCAACCTAATCGCTCTCCGGGGTCGATTCGGGGCGCGCGAGGCCGAAGCGGAAGGTCCAGTCGAGGATCCTCCGGGCTTCGGCGAAACGGAGCGCATTGCTGGGGGCGCCGAGGACCACGGCGGTGATGTCGATTCCGGTGGGGCCCTTGACGTTCGTGACCAGACAGTAGCCCGCCTCGCGGATGAAGCCGGTCTTCCCGCTCGTGATGTCGTACTGGCTGCGGAGCAGGCGGTTCGTGTTCACGAGGTGATGCACGCGGCGGTTCGTGGTGAAGCTGTAGTCGGTCTTCTGCGTGATCGCGCTGACCACTTCGTTGCCGGAAGCCACCTGGAGGATCTGGGCCAGGGCCTGCGCGGTCGACACGTTCTGCTCGCTCAGCCCCGTCGGCTCGACGAAGTGCGTGCCGGCGAGCTTGAGCGAATCGGCGAGGCTGTTCATGCGGCGCACGAACTCATCGCGCGGAACGCCGCAGGTGCGGACCAGCGCCTTGGTCGCGCAGTTGTCCGACGACATCAGCGAAGCGTGGATCAGATCGCGAACCGTGATCTCCTCGCGCGCGCGGATCCGGGTGCGGCTGGAGTTGCGGACGTCATCGGCAACGATCTCGATCACGCGATCCCACTCGGGCTGCGTCCTGAGAAACACCATCGCGGTCATGAGCTTGGTCAGGCTCGCGATGGGGAGGATGCGCTCCTGGTTCTTCTGGAAGACGACCCGGTTGTTGGTCGTGTCGAAGACGTAGGCGGCCTTCACGTGAAGCCGCGGGATGCCGTACTGGGTCACGGCCGGCAACCGAAGGGGCGGCTGGCGGTGACGGCGGCGGCGCGGGGTCCGGCGAGTCGTGGCGGCGAGCTGGGTCTTGCCCGCTGAAATCCGGGTCTCGCGGGACGTGGAACCCGGCCCGTTGGCCGCGCCTTCCCGGGCGCCCTCCTGGGCCGGAACGCAGGGCGGATTGGGCCTGGCCTCGGCTCCGGGAACGGCGGATCCAGCCAGGCTCAGGGAAACCCCGAGGCCCAAAACGGCGAAAATAGTTGTAACTTGTTTCCGCATAGTCAATTAGCCCTCATCCGTGGGGACTCCCTGTGGTACGGAAGGCAAGAGGGCAAATGATTGCCCTCTCCAGGGTTATCGGACTGGGCAGGCCGATATGAAGCGAAAAAAGCGCTCATTCAGGCGTGGAGGCGCCTGACATCCAAGTCTAGCACGCCCAGGAAACCGAAGCCAATCGCTTCCGGTGGTCTTCCGGCTGAGGGAGGGGCGGGCGGCCGCTCCGGGGGGTTGGGGGACCTCATGTCCCGGCGCGGAGCCGCCCGCTTGCCTCGAAAGAGGGGTTAGTCGGAGCCTCCCGACTTGTGGTCGTCCCGGGCGCGAAGCTCTTCCCGCAGGGCCCGGATCTCATCCTCGAGCCGCTGGAGGTCGCCCTCGCGGAGCCGCGAGAGCTGCTCCTGGATGTCCGACAGCTGGCGCTGCACGTCCTGGCGATACACGCGGATCCGGTCGAGCTGCTCGCCCAGGTCCGGCGGCATCGGCATGTCGCCATCCATGTGCTGCGTCCACATGGGCACGCGGCGCGGCATCATGTACGCGACCTCCTTGGGCCGCTTTCCAACCGTGATCGTCAGCGTCTTCCTCATGCCGTTTCGAAGCACGATGACCTGAGCCTTGGAGCCGGGCTCGAGATCGCTCACGCGGCGTGTCAGGTCGGACGCGTCATCGATCTGGTGATGATCCACCTCGACGATCACGTCGCCGCGCTGAACGCCCCCGCGCGACGCCGGGCTATCGCTCTCCACCCGGCTGATCAACGCGCCCGACGTATTGGGAAGATCCTTCGCCTTCTGAAGCTCGCGGGTGATGTCCTGGACGCGGACGCCGAGATAGCCCCCGGGCATCTTGGCGTCTTCGTCGTCACCGTCGCTGTAGACGCGGAATTCCTTGTGCGAGCCCGGGGTCGCGTCGTCGTCATCGCCTTCGATGCGGTAGACGCGGACGCCGGAATCGTCGTCGTCGCCGTCGCTGTAGACGCGAATTTCCTTCTTCGACTTCGTGCCCGAATCGCTCTTGTCGCTCTTTGAGTCGCTCTTGGAATCGCTCTTGGAATCGGCGATCGCGGGCGGGGCCGACAGCGCGAAACAGAGCGTGCCGGCGAGGATGCCGGCCAGCGGCCAGCGGATACTCGTGGAACTCATGGCGTAAGTCTCCTTCCTCCAACGAAAGGGGTGGTTTCCGGGCGGCTATATCCCTTTACCGGCCCGGCAGCGCCTAAAGTTCCAGGTCTTGCGGGGAAAACGCTCTAGCGGCTGGGAGCCATCTTGAAGCTGGTGCACTTCTTGGGGAGGGCGCCGATGGGGGCGCATCCGGCCAGGACGGCCGGAGAGAGGTCCCGGACGTAGAAATTCCCGTTCTCGGGATCGCAGAAGAGGGGATCGCCGACGAGGGTGTCCGCCGACGGCAGCGTTGCCCAGAGCGCCTCCCGTCGGGTCGTAGATCAGATTGCACTCGTAGAGCGGCGAGGAATCCGAGCCGGTGACCGCCCTCTGATCCCCCTCCACGACGAAGATGTTCTTTCGTATTTCGGGCGAGACGTGCTCCGCCCAGATCGTGGTCCCCTCGCTCTTCGCCGACGTTCTTGTAGAACGTGTTGTTCACGATGATGGGATTGATGCCGGCCACCGCGCGCGCCACGACCCCGATCGCCGACCCCAGAGCGGTGGATGTCGTTCTTCTCGAACAGCGACATCGCGATGTTCACGCCGCCGTGATCGGCGTGGACGGCGCCGCTCGCCGCCGCGTGATTTCCGACGAAATGAAGCCGGGAGAGGGCCACCTTGGATCCGTTCATGATGGCCAGCGCGCCGCCCGCGACCTTGGCCGAGTTATTCCGGAACAGGCACTCGGCGATGAGCACGTCGGAGGAATCCACGTTCACCGCGCCTCCCGTCGCGTCGTCCGCGCTGTTCTCGGAGAAGGCGCAGTTGCGGATCGGGAGCGTGGCCGAGGAGTGAACGAAGTTCATCGCGCCGCCGACGTACCCGTGGTTCTTCACGAACTCGCACGAGCGCGCGATGACCGACGAGTACTGGAGCGTCACCGCGCTGCCCGTGTTCCCCTCAAAGCGGAGCTCGGTGAGATTGACGTCGCGGGTGTCCCAGGCGGAGATGGCGCTCTCCCAGTTCTTCTCGAAGAAACATCCGGCGAACAGGATGCTGGTGTCGCGCACGCAATGGACGCCGCCGCCGGAGTTCGCTTTGCCGCGCCGGATCGTGAACCCGACGACCGCGGCGTTCCGCAGGCCCTCCATCTCGAGCACGCGGACGCTGTCGCCGCCGTCGAGGATCGTGTTCTCCGCGCCCGCGTCGCCAAAGAGCACGAGGCTCTTCTTCATCACGATGCCGCCGGGGTAGGTGCCCGCGGCGACCCAGATCGTGTCTCCGGTGGAGGCCTTGTCGATGCCCGCCTGGATCGTCTTGTACTCCTGCGGGATGAAGAAGCGCTTCGCCTCGGCGCGTGGGGCGAGCGCGAGAAGCAGGGCCAGGGCGGCGAGCCCGGCCGCGAAGGCAGCGCGGTGGGCGCGGCGACCGGGGGCGGAGGCCACGCGGCGGTCAGCGACCACCGGAAGTTCCTTTGGGTTCCTCGTAGGAGCCGGCGATCACGAGAACGTAGACATCGGGGTTCAGGTACTTCCGCGCCGCCGCCGCGACAGCCGCCGACGTGATCCCGCGCACGATCGAAGGGTAGCGCTCGATGTAGTCGAGGCCCAATCCGTAGACCTCGGCGCTCAGGAGCTGCCCGGCGACCCCAGCGTTGGTTTCCAAGCGGACGGGGAACACGCCTGTTAAGAACCCCTTTGCCTCCTCCATTTCTTCATCGGTCGGCCCGGAATCGTGAAACTGCTTCACCTGCTCCAGCATGGCGGTGACCGTCCGATCCACGTTCTCGGGGTTGGTGCCGGCCCGGATCTGGATGGGGCCCGCTCCGATTCCGGAGAGCATGCTCGAGTAGACGCCGTACACCAGGCCCTGCTGGTCGCGCAGATTGTTCATCAAGCGGCTGCTCAGCGACCCGCCCCCGAGCAGGTAGTTCATCATCATGGCCGCGTCGTAGTCGGGAGCCGTGCGCGAGAGACCGGGCACCGCCCACGCCACGTCGGCCTGCGATTTTCCAGGCATCGGCGCGACGAGGCGCTTGGTCGCCGCGGGAGGCGCCGCCGCGGGAACGCGGAACGCCGGCGCATCTTTGAGCTGCTTCCAGCCGCCAAAGGCCTTTTCGACCAGCTTCTTCGCCTGGGCGGGCGTCACGTCCCCGACCAAGACCAGAATCATGTTGTTCGGGCCGTAGTTGGCGGCGTGGAACTTCACGAGGTCGTCGCGCGTGATCGCGGTGACGGTCGACTCCGTGCCGCCCGGGCTGAAGTGATACGGGTGCTCGGCCGGATAGAGAAGCTCGTTCGCCCGGCGCCCGGCCACGCTGGACGTGGAATTCTCCGCGACCCGGCAGTCGATGATCATCTCCCCGCGAACCGTCTCCATCTCGTTCGCGGGGAAAACGGGGTTCTGAAGCGCGTCCGCCGCGGCGCCGAGAACGACCTCGAGGTCGGACGAGAGCATGTTGCCGCTGACCGCGATGGTTTCGGGGCCGCCGTCGAACCGAAGCGACGCGCCCAAGCTCTCGACCAGCGCGGCCTGCTGCTGGGCGCTCCGGGTCTTGGTTCCTTGATCGAGCATCCCGGCCACGAAGGACGCGAGCCCGCTCTTGCCCGGCGGGTCGTGAATCGAGCCCGACTTGATCGCACCTTGGAGCGCGATCGTGGGATTCGCGTGATTCTCGCGCACGATCAGCGTGAGCCCGTTGGGCAGGACGACCCGGAACGGGACGGCCGCCGCCTTGGTGGTTGGCGCGGTCGCCGTGGCGCCGGCGCCGGTCGTCGTTGCGCCGGCCGCGGCTTCAGGGATCATGGTGGGGTTCGACGCGTACCTCGCTCGTCGCGATACGCCTCGACCAAGGGGGCGCGCTATGAACTCCGACCCGCATCGCCCAGCGCCGAATCAGGCAGGATCGGATCCCACACGCCGACCGTCCGCGAATCCTCGCCCAGATAGGTCCGCGCCACGCGCTGAAGATCGGCCGCGGTCACCGCCGTGACCCGATCCACGTAGGTATCGAGGTATTTGTAGGAGCCGATCGTTTCGAAATATCCCAGCTGCTGCCCGAGGCTGCGGATGGAATCCTTCGAGTAGACGAACGATGCCTCCACCTGCCGCTTGGCGCGGGCCAGCTCCACCGGCGTGACCGGCTCGTTCTTGAGACGGTCCACTTCGTGGTAGAGGGCCGACTCCAGAGCTGTCGAGCGTGGCGCCTGGGGCCACCGTCGCCTGCACGATCATCAAGAACGGATCGCGCGCGGTCTCGTTGGAAGCGTCGACGTCGGTCGCGAGCTTCTTCTCCACCAATCCGCGGTAGAGCCGCGACGTCTTGCCGTGCCCCAGGATGATTCCAAGCACGTCGAGCGCGTAGGTGTCCGGGTCGGTCATGGCCGGGTTCCGCCACGACACCATCAGATAACGCGTATCGCCCGGCTTCCGGATCTTGAAGCGGCGCTCACCCTGCTGCTGCGGCTCGACGATGTTCACCGGCGGCGGATCGGTTCCGCGCGGGATGGGGCCGAAGTACTTCTCGACCAACGCCAGCGCCTTCGCGGGATCGATGTCCCCGACCACGACCACCGTCGCGTTGTTGGGCATGTAGTGCGAGTGGTAGTAGTCGCGGATCTGGTCCGTGGTGATCTGCTCCACGTCCGTCCGCCAGCCGATCGTCGGCCAGTGATACGGATGCGCCTTGAAGGCCTGCGCGAACGTCTCGAGATAGAGCGCGCGGTGCGGGTTGTCCTCGTTCCGCTCCAGCTCGGACCGGACCACGGTCATCTCCAGCCGGTGCTCCTCGTCGGGGATCAAGGCGTTCCGCATCCGGTCGGCTTCCATCTGGATCGCCATCTCCAGCCGGTCGGAGGCCAGAACTTCGAAATAGTTGGTGTAGTCGAGCGAGGTCCCCGCGTTGAACGAGGCGCCGTTTCGCTGGAGGAGGCGCGCGATCTCGCCTTTGCCGTACGTGGGCGTTCCCTTGAACATCATGTGCTCGAGGAGGTGCGAGATGCCGGTGATGCCGGCGCTCTCGTTTCGCGAGCCGACCTTGTACCAGACCATGAACGAGACGACCGGCGCGGTGTGGACTTCCTGGACCAGCACCTTGAGCCCGTTCGCGAGGATGGTTTCGTGAACGGGAGGATGCGAGACAAGGGTAGCCGTGCCGCCGGTCATGGATGATTTCCTTGGCTTGGGGGTGCTGCCGGCTTCTGCCGGCGGAGAGACGATCGCGCCGAGAAGAAGTGCGATGACAAGAGTAGCACGAACGGGCGCGATCACTCCTCCGGGCGCTCGGTCGCGCCAGCGGGAACGGGCGCGTCCACGCGCTCGAGAACCGCGACGCATTCGATGTGGGGCGTGTGCGGGAACATGTCCACGGGCTGCACCCAGAGTACCCGGTATCGGCTCTCGCAGAGAAGGCCGAGATCGCGCCCCAGCGTGCTCGGGTTGCAGGAGACGTAGACCAGCCTCGGCGCGCCCAGGTGGATGAGGCGGCTCACCACGCCCGCGTGGAGCCCCGCCCTCGGCGGATCGACCAGGACGGCGTCGATCTCGGGACGATCGAACGCCTGGCTTGTGTCCCGCGCTCCCAATCCCATCCGGTCCCGCAAAACCTCCACCGCCTCGCCGGTCCAGAAGCGCGCGTTCTGAATTCCGTTCCGCTCCGCGTTTCGCTCGGCGTCCTTCACCGCCACGTCGGACGACTCGATCCCGATCACCTCGCGCGTCGCCTTGGCAATCGGGAGCGTGAACGTGCCCGTGCCGGCGTAGATGTCGAGGACACGCTCCTTCCCGGTGAGCTGGAGGCCTTCCAGGGCGGAGGCCAAGAGCCGCTCGGCCTGCGCCGTGTTGGTCTGGAAGAAGGAGCTCGACGAGATCTCGAACGTCAGCCCGCCCAGAGTCTCCTCGATCGTCGCCCCGCCGAAGAGCACGCGCTCCTCCTCGCCGATCGCGGTCTGGCCGCGCCGCCTCGTGAGATTCAGCACCACGCTCGCGACGCGGGGAAACGCGCGGTGAACGCCGGCCGCGAAGGGCTGAAACGAGGGATGATCCGCGGTCGCGACCAGGTTCACCATCACCTGGCCCGTCCGGACGCCTTCCCGGACCATGAGGTAGCGGAGAAGTCCCTCGTGGCGCTTCGTGTCGTAGACCGGGAGTTGTTCCCGCCGCGCCCACTCGCGAGCGAACGCGACGATCTCGCTGGAGATCGGGGTCGCGATGTGGCAGCGCTCGAGGTCGAAGGAGCGGTCGAAGAAGCCGCGCCGGTGAAGGCCCAGGATCGTTGCCCCGCCGGGATCGCGGCCGAAGGAGTACTCCATCTTGTTTCGATAGTGAAAGGGATCCGGCGCCGCGATCGCGGGCCGCACCGTGGCCTGAACCCCGCCCAGGTGCGCGAGGCACTCCGCCACTTGCCGCTCCTTGTGCGCGAGCTGCTCCGGGTAGGCCAGGTCTTGAAACCGGCATCCGCCGCAGATTGCGACGTGAGCGCACCGCGGTGTCACTCGGGACGGAGCGGAGCGGAGGATTCGATCGGCGTGCGCTTCGGCGTACTGGCGCTTTCGACGGTAGACCGTGGCCGCCACGCGGTCGCCGGGCAGCGCGTTTTCGACGAACACCACAAGCCCGTTTACCCGGGCCAGCGCGCGCCCCCCAAACGCGAGGTCTTCCACCTCGAGCTCCAGGGATTGCCCGCGGCGGACCTCCACGGGTGGGGCGCCCGCGGCTGCGGCTTGGGGTGGTACCGGGGTCGGGACAGCTTCGGAAAGGCTCATCCGCGAAGTCTACAACACGGCGCGCCCCTTCAGAATGCGCTCGAGAACGGAGCCGGCCGGGCCGATGGAAACTGCGTGACGCCACGCATGCCGGGAAAGCCCCGTCCGTCCATGACCGCCTGGATTTTCCTGCTCACGAGCGGCCCGCTTGTCATCGCGGGCGGGCTCGCGGTGCTCGCGCTTTCGCTGCACCCCGACAACGAGAACGACAGGAACGCCGCGGCGACGCTGGCCCGCGAGGCGCCGGCGGTGGAGCAGGCGCTGGTCGTGGAGTCGGATTACATCCAGCGGCTCGGCGGGGTGATCGCGAGCGACCCAAAGTTCTTCGCGGTGCTCACCCTGCCCAAGAGCGAACGGACGCGCGCCGATTTCAAGAACGCGCTCGACAACGTGATGCGCGACTTCCAGAAAGACGCCGGCACCCCGTTCTTCGAGGTGCTCGACGAGCGCGGCGCCCTTCTCGGCCGGGCGCTCAAGCCAGCCACCGAGATGGCGGACCTCTCGGGCGCCCCGTTCGTCCGCTCCGCGCTTGCGGGGCGCGCCGGCCAGGGCTACCTCGTTGAGACGGGGAACGTCTACCGCATCGTGACCGTGCCCATATCGGCGGGCGGCTCGATCCTCGGCGTGCTCTGCCTCGGCGAGAGCGTGGACCAGGACATCGCCGAGCGGCTCAAGACCGCGATGTCGTGCGAGGTGGTGTTCGTGGTGAGCGACGAGATTCACGCGTCCACCATCGCGCCGTCGCCTCTTCGGAAGATCCTCGCCCAGCGCGTCGCCGAGCGCAGCCTCGCCGGCGCGGCCAAGGGTAAGGAAGTCCCGCTGGGCCGCGTGTCCGCGGACAACGTCGACGTGATCACCGTAGGTGGGGACCGGCTGGTCGCGCTGCGGGGCATACTGCGCGGCCCCTCGATCGGTGGCGAGCTGGCGTACGTGCTGGTGCGCCCGCTCGTCCTGGCGTCCTCGCCGATCGCGGCGATCCGGAAGGAGCTTCTCATCGCCGCCGGGATCGGGCTGTTCCTCTCGCTCGCGGCGGGAACCATCGTCGCGGTCTGGGCGCGTCGCAGTCGCGCCCGCACCGAGAAGGCGCACCGCGCCGAGCTGGACCGGTTCATCGCGATCGACCGCATGCGCTCCGGCTTCATCGCCACCGCGTCGGAGGAGGTCCTCGATCCCGCGACCTCCATCCGCACCGTCATCGATCTGATCGAGCAGGGCGCGCTCGGGGAGCTGAGCGGGCCGCAGCTCGAGGGAATCCTTTCGATTCGAAACGCCACCGAGGAGCTGTCCCGTCTCGGCAGCGACCTCGCGAATCTGACGCTCCTCGATCGCCGCGAGCTGGCGCTCGACTTCGACAAGGGCGACGTGGGCGACCTGGTGGAGACCGCGGCGGTGGAGGTGATCCCGATGGCCTCGGAGCGCCGTCAGACACTCACGGTTTCGGTGGAGCCCGGCCTCATCCATCCGCGCATCGACTCCCAGCACCTGACCAAGGCGATCTCGAACATCGCCATGAACGCGGTTCGGCTGGCGCCGGACGGCGGCAAGGTGGAGGTCGGAGCGCGCCGGATTGATCGTGGGATTGGGATCTACATCGCCGACGCCCAGGCGCCGCCCGTGAACGGCGGGTCCGAGCACTCACCGGCCGGTGACGTGCAGCGCGGTGGCCTGGCCATGGCGGTGGCGGCCGGGATTGTGGAGGCGCACGGCGGCGCGCTCCGCGCGTGGAACGAGCCCGGCGTCGGGAACCGCTTTGTCGTGGACCTCCCGTTCCCCGCGACCCCGGCTGCCGGAGGGACGGCGGGTGCGGGTGCGCGCAGCGCAGCCCCGGTCGCCAGCACGACCCCCGAAGCCGACAACACTGGCCGACAGGCCGCGTAAAAACCAGACGACTATACTAACTACGCCAGTCGCAGCGTCTTACAAACTTATCCACAAACTGTAACCCCCACCTGACACTTTCAGGCCCCCCGACCTGCCCCAGAATCGCAATCTGCACTTCCTTTAAACAATTATCCAACAACGACATACGGACTATTACGCCACCCAATCGTGCAAATGGCATGGCGGCTGCTTTAGCTACCCGGCGTACGGAGGCTCGCAGATGGCGAGCGAAGATGCAGGGAAGCAGGAAACCCCAACCGACGTGAGGTGTGTGATGGCGGCTCTCGCTCTGATCCTGTTCGTGGTGACGTTCTCCAAGGGTGGAAAGGCTGGCTGGTAAGTAGCTGAAGTCTGGTGCCGGTGAGATCAACAAAGTCCCAATCCAAACAAGCTCGCGGAAGGAGGTGAATCAAATGGCGGCTCTCGCTCTGATCCTGTTCGTGGTGTCGTTCGCTGGTGGTGGAGGCGGCGGCAAGGCTGGCTGGTAGTAACACGTAGTCACCGTACCAGCACCCGTGGGGAGGGCGAACCCCTGCGGGGGGTTAGAAGGGAAGAAGGGCCATCGGAGAAGTCTGGTGGCCCTCTTCGTTGGGGGGCGTAGCCATCCCCGCGGGCGGTTGGCCGCTCGCGGGGCGTGTGTTACCGTGCTTGTTGTTCCCGGGCACCCAGTCTCGCCACGAAAGGAGCGCCGCCTGAGCAAGCGACCGATGGCCGAAATCGGGCCGATGCTCGAATGCGACGTTCCGCCCGAAATGCCGGTGCTCCCGCTGATGAGCACCATCGTCTTCCCGCTGGGCGTCACGTCCCTTCAAGTCCGGGTGGAGCAATCGAAGGCGCTCCTCCGCGACTACTCCGACCCCGACAACCTCATCGCCCTCGTCTATAGCCCGGCCCGCCGGGAGCAGGACATCCGCCCGGCCGAGCTGAGCAAGATCGGTCTCGCGGCCCGGGTGATCCGGATCCTCAACATGCCGGGCGGGAACGTCCAGGTCACCCTGGAAGGGCTCCGCCGCGTGGGAATCGAGGAGATTCTCAAGACCGAGCCCTACCTCGAAGCCCGCGTGAGCTGCCCGATCGAGTCTCACGGCGAGCCCGAACAGGTCCGGGGCCTCGTGGCTCGAATGCTGAAGTCCCTCCGCGAGCTGGCCCAGCTCGACAAGACCTACCCGCCCGAGCTGGAGAACATCTTCAGCATGAACCTGGGCGACCCCGGGCTCTTCGCCGACACCGTCTCCTCGATCGTCCGATTCCCGCTCGAGATCAAGCGCCGGACCCTGGAAACCCTCGACATCACCGAGCGCCTCACCCTGGTCGCCGAATCGCTCGACTCGGAGATCGCCCGCCTCACGGTGGCCGACGACGTGGTCCGGCGAACCAGCGCCCAGATGGAGAAGAGCCAGCGCGAGTTCTTCCTCCGCCAGCAGATTCAGGAGATCCGCCGCCTTCTGGGCGAGGACGATCCCCAGGAGATCCTGGTCCGCGAGATTCTCCAGCGGTCCGACGGCCTCGGGCTCCCGCATCACGTGCTCGTCGTCGTGCAGGAGGAGACCAACCGGCTCCGCTACCTGCCGCCGGCGTCCCAGGAATCGGGAGTCATCCGCAATTACGTCGACTGGCTCCTCTCGCTCCCGTGGTCGCGGCGCTCCACCACCGAGATCAACCTGGATGAAGTCCAGCGGCGGATGGACGAGGAGCACTTCGGCCTGGAGAAGGTGAAGGAGCGGATCCTCGAATACCTCGCGGTCCTGAAGCTGAAGAAGGATCTCAAGGGCCCCATCCTCTGCTTCGCGGGACCGCCCGGGACGGGGAAGACGTCGCTGGCTTCATCCATCGCCCGCGCTCTGGGGCGCGCGTTTATCCGGATGAGCGTGGGCGGCGTCCGCGACGAGGCCGAGGTTCGGGGGCACCGGCGCACCTACATCGGATCGCGTCCGGGAAAGATCATCCGTAGCCTCCGCGATTGCGACTCCAGCAACCCGGTCTTCGTGATCGATGAGATCGACAAGCTGGGCCACGACGCCCAGGGCGATCCCGCGGCCGCGCTCCTCGAGGTTCTCGACCCCGAGCAGAACACGCACTTCGTCGACCACTACATCGAGATCCCGTTCGATCTTTCGGAAACCCTCTTCATCACCACCGCCAACGTGCTCGACTTCATCCCGCCGGCGCTCCTCGACCGGCTCGAGGTGATCCAGATTCCCGGGTACATGGACGAGGAAAAGCTCGAGATCGCGAGGCGCCACCTGATCCCCAAGGAAGCCGTGGCGAACGGGCTGGCGGCCACCGACATCGCCTTCGACGACGGAGCGCTCATCAAGGTCCTCCGCGAGTACACGCGCGAAGCGGGCGTGCGGCAGCTGGAGCGCGCGATCGACAACTTCTGCCGGAAGGCGGCGCGGCAGCGCACCACCGGCTACACGGGGAACTGGCGGTTCAACGAGGCCGACGTCGAGAAGATTCTGGGCCCGCCGTACGTGCTGCCGGATCGCCCCGAGGGCCAGGCCGAGATCGGCGTCGCGACCGGGCTCGCGTGGACCGCGACCGGCGGCGACCTGCTCCTGATCGAGGCGCTCAAGATGCGCGGCGCGGGGCGGGTGATCGTGACCGGACAGCTCGGCGACGTGATGAAGGAGTCGGTCCAGGCCGCGCACAGCTACGTGCGCGCCCGGGCCGAAATGCTGGGCATCGATCCCAAGCAGTTTGACGAGTTCGACATGCACATCCATTTCCCCGAAGGCGCGGTGCCCAAGGACGGCCCTTCGGCGGGAATCACGATCGTGATGGCGATCGCGTCCGCGCTCGCGGAGGCGCCCATTCGAAACGACGTGGCGATGACCGGCGAGGTGACGCTCCGGGGCAAGGTGCTCGCGGTGGGCGGCATCAAGGAGAAGGTGATGGCCGCGTACCGCGCCGGGATCAAAACGGTCATCTTCCCGGCCGACAATCAGAAAGACCTGGTCGAGGTGCCCGAGCAGGTTCGGAACAAGATGACGTTCCTGCCGGTCGCGTTCGTCGACGAGGTGTTCCAGCACGCGTTCGCCGGCGTGGCCGAGCGGATCGCGGAGCTGGAGGCGCAGGCCAAGAAGCGCAAGGCCAAGATGGCGGCCAAGCGGAAGGCGGCCGCTCGCGCCGTGCGCACCGCCCGTCCGTCTCGGCATTCGCGACGCCGCTCCGGCACGACGCCCCGCCGCGCCGCCCGGCCCCGCTAGCTCTCACTTACCGTTCCCCCGCTCGACCCCGCCCGCTCCGGTAGGCCCGCCCGCTCCGGGCGATCGATCAAGCCCTGCGCCACGAGCCACGTCGAAACCAGCACGAATCCCAAGCGCACGTCGGGCGACCGGCCCGAGTCGAAGCACACGGCCGCCTGGAGCCAGGCGATGAGCAGGAATCCCACGATCCTCGGGACAACTCCCGGGAGCAGCGCGCCGATGAGGCTCCTATTGGTGGAGGCGCCGGCCCATTCCGTCACCCGCCACGCCACGTAACGCTTGAGCCCGCCGAAATAGATCGCCGATCCCAGGAGGAGGCTCTGCGTTGGGCCAAAGCCCCAGCGCGCCGGCGCCAGGGCTCCCACGGCGAGGCCCACACCCAGCGAGACGGCGTAGATCCAAATCCACGGCTTGATCATGGCCCGTCCCTCCTACTTCAAGAGGTGCTGCGCGGCGCAGCCCGCGATGGCGATTGCCGCGCCGACGCCGCAGCCGATTCGCTGGGCCGACGGCACACCCGGTGCGATCTGATCGGCAATCTGGGCTCCCGCGGCGCAACCCGCGGGCGCGGACGTGATCGCGCAGTCCACGAATTTCATCCACTGGCGCGCCCGAGGCACCTCCGCGATCGACCCATCGGCGCCGGCAAGGAACGACGTGCCGCTCTTGGTCCACGCGATGGCGTTTCCGATCTGAACCGGCTCAAACCCCGATTCGAGGGACGTCGGCTCCCGGCCCAGAATCAGCTCGGAGTACTCGGCGACCTGAGCGTCGCCTCGCTTGAGGAGCGACACGAAGACGGCGTGGGTCCGATCCTGATCGACCATATAAGGAAGGATCGTGGCCTGGACGGTTGAGCCGTCTGTCAGCGTCCCAACGGAGCGGACCGCGAGACGCCGCATCTCCGTGAGCCTGGGGTGAGGCGACTGTTGGAGGGTCGAGCGCACGAGCGGGCTTTGGGCGGCCGCGTCGATGGACGCGGCACCGTCGTCCCAGTGCGCTTCCACCACCTCGAGCTTCGAGGGCGCCGGCGGGGGCGGCTCGACCAGGCGGGTCGGCGCGCCTCGGTCGCAGCCGAAGACGGCGAAAGCGATGGGCAGAACGATGGCGAAACAACGGACGAATTTCATGACGGCACCCTCCCTGATGTGGCGCGGATCATTCCGCGCGCCGTGGGCGCCGAGGAGAGGGGACGGAAGCGCTACAGCATGGGTTGTTCCACAGAGGGCCGCGGCGGGATTTGAGGTTGCGCGGGGGAATCGAAGAGGGACCGCGTCGAACGTTTGACGATGTGCGGCGCCCCGCCACGGGACCGCCGCCACCGGCCCGGCCCGCTCGGACCGCTTCATCAACATCCGCGGCGCGGCCCGCTACTTCAGAACGTTGAACCTCTGCCCGAACGAAATCTCCACGCCGCCCTCGGTGCTGCTGGTCTCGCTGACGCCGGTCTCCTGGTAGTTGTCGATCCGGCCTTCGATCGAGAGCGCGTTCTCGCCCAGCTTGGGCAGGCGGAGGAGGGAGATCTGGAGCCGCCCCGAAATCTGGCGCTGGTCCAGGTTGATGGTCGCCATGTCGCGGTCGTAGTAGGTGGCGAGCGGGGTAATCAGGAGCTTCCCGCGGATCGCCTCGAACCGGATCTCCAGAGCGGCCTGGATCGTCTGGTCGGTCAAGTCCAGGTTCTTCAATTCGTCGTGCTCGAGCGCGGCGGAAATCGTGCTCGTGATGGTGTCCGAGTGCTTGCGCGTGGTCACCAGCGAGGCCGAGCCCACGAAGCGGCCGGCGTTGACGCCCTTCGGGTCGCTGATCTTGGTCAGATCGATCCGCGCCCTCGTCTGGCCGCCCAGCGCCTCGCCCACCACCAGCTCGCCCGCGACCCGGGACATGCTGTACTCCGTGTTGTCGCCGCGCTGCTGGATCCGGACAAACGTCGGGATCACCACGCTGACCTCGTTCAGCTTGAGCTGCCCGCCCAGCGTCCACCGGTCCACGCTGATCACCGGAGCCACCCCGACGGCCTCCTCCGGCTGCTCGGTGCGGAAGGTGGCGAAGAAGCGCCACTGGCTCACGTCGCGCGCCAGCTCCGCGGCCATGCCCCGGCGGTCCGAGATCGCGTAGGGATTGAGCGTGGTCTGAAGATCGGGCTGGTAGCGGAAGCCCTCCGCCTTGGCGGTGAAGCCGGCGACGTCGCCCTTCAGCTCCGAGCGGACCGCGGTGCGGGATCGGCCGGGGTCCACCCCTTCGATCGCGCGGTGGCGAACCGTCGCCACGTCTCCCATCAGGGTCCAGTCGCCTGGCAGTCCCAGGCGGCCCATGCCGCCGTAGACGGCGCTCGCGGTCGTGACCGAATCCACGCTCCCGGGCGTTGGGTCGTCGTGCGTGTACCCGCCGTAGAGCGACGCGAGAAGCCGGTCGGATGCGAACGAATGCGAGATGCGGCCCGCGTAGAGATCCGAGCTGACCGTGAGGATCGGCCCCGACGCCGAGCGGGGATGGGAATCGAGCGCGACGAAGCCCTCCACGTCGCCCAGCGGCGTGTGGGTCCACTCGACCTGCGCGGAGCGGCGTGGGAGCGCGCTCGCGAAGAGCGGCGCGTCCCGCGCGACGGTGGGCGTCACGTCGCCCCACTCGAGCGCGCGGTTCGTTCCCTCGTAGCGGATCTTGAACTGCTCGGGCGCGGCCGTTCCGTTTTCCACATCGTCGACGCGGAGACGCCAGAGCACGTTCGTCCGAATCGAAGCGGTCTTGCTCACGTCGTAGTGGGCGTCCCACGCGGACCACGCGATCCCGGCCGATCCCTGGTCGCGGTAGTCCGACTTCCCGACCAGCAGGTACGTGCCGTTCAACTGGAGCGCGGAGGGAGGAGGCGGCGCGGCCACCGAATCGTCCCCGACCACCTCGCTCACCGGCATGATCACGCCGTTCGCGGGCGGCACGCAGAGGAAGGTGATCGGCTGCGACGCCACGTTCTGCGGCGACTCCACCACGAACTGGAATCGGTGCTCGCCAAAGCGCCGCGACACGATCGGGCCCCGCGGCTCAACGGTGACGGGTCGTCCCGTCTCCATGTATCCCTCCTCCATCGCGACCGGGGTGCCGTCGAGATAGAAGACCGCGCGGAAGGGTCCGGTGCCGATGCCGGTCACGACACCGCGCGCCCGCACGGTGTCTCCCGCCGCGAACGTCGCGCCGGGGAGCGGTTGCTCTAGATAAGCGGCCTGAACCACGAGGTTCGCCGCGATCGCGGGCGTGACCAGCGCGGGTGACATCGCGAGAAGCGTGTCGGGCGGCGAGGAGAGGGTGAGCGATGAATTCGACGCGTAGGTGATCGGGTAGCCGGTCTCGTCCGTCCCCTGATACACGATCCTGAGTCCCAGCCTTCCGCTCGCCGCGGTTCTCGCCAGCGACGTGGGGAGCGTGACCGGAACGGTGAGTCTCGCGGAGCCGGCTCGCGGCACGGTTTGCATGACCGGGATCGTGGTCGTGAGGAGGGGAGCGGGGCCCGGGCCGCCGCTCAGCGTTTGCGACTCCGAATCCCAGAACTCGATCGTCGCGCTCGTGAAGGTGACGCCGTCCCCGTTCCGCTCGCGCACGTTGGCGGTCACCGGAACCGGGGTCCCGGGCACCAGGGTGACCGAGGAGAACGCGGCGTTCTTTGGAATTCCCTCGATCGCGGGCCACGGGAAGATTCGGAAATAGCGAACGCCGCCGACGTCGACGGAAGCCGTGCTGTCCACCGCCACGATCAGGTTCACCAGCATTCCGTGCTGATGGCCGCGCGTCATCGACGCCACCGGCTTGAGGAACACGGTGTCGCCCAGCGCCGACCAGACCGGCGCATTCAAGTTGAGAAGCGGCAGCGTGGCGGAGTCGAGGTCGGCCACCGAGAAGATCCCGACCTTCAGCGTGGGCTGGTCGAAGACGTAGTAGAGAACCGCGTCCGGGGGAATGTGATGGCCGCCGTCGCGCGGATAGGA
This sequence comes from Candidatus Eiseniibacteriota bacterium, assembly GCA_963740415.1. Classification (GTDB taxonomy): domain Bacteria; phylum Eisenbacteria; class RBG-16-71-46; order SZUA-252; family SZUA-252; genus WS-9. The sequence goes on along the minus strand of CAVUEC010000011.1, from coordinate 1,049,460 downwards.
GTCGCGTACCTGTGGATTGCTCGCCGTGGCGCCCGGCGCCCGGGTCGTGATGCCGGAGGCGATGACCCGGATCGGGGGCCGGCCGGACACCGGGGGTCTGAAGCCCGTATTCGGGGCCGAAATACCCGGGTTCGGGAGCTGACCGCCGACGTTCGGAAACTGGCCCCGCTTGAGCCAGGCGGCGGGGGCGGAGCGAGGCGCCGTTTGGGGGGCCTTTTGAGGCGCGGCGGCCGCGGGCATGGCGGCGGTCCCCAGAAAAAGGCACGCGATCAGGCCAAGGGATGCGGATCGAAAGGACAAGTTGGGGCCCGAGGGGTGGGGTTTGGCGTTGCCAGATATCCGCCCCAAACCGTATCATCCGCCCCCTATGGTGTCAAGAAAGCGAGCAGCCACAACGACTTCGAAGCGCTCCGCTGCAGCGGCGAAGCCCCGGGCCGGTGCCGCCGGCCCCCGGAAGGTGCCGGTCGCCGTCCTCGGCGCCACCGGGACGGTGGGGCAGCGCTTCCTTCAGCTCCTCGAAGGCCACCCCTGGTTCGAGGTCGTCGAGGTGATGGCCTCCGACCAGAGCGCGGGCCGCTCCTACGCGGAAGCGGTGGGGAATCGATGGAAGCTCCCCACGCTGATCCCCGCCGAGGCCGCGGCGCTCCGCGTGAAGGGGCCGTCCGAGTCGCTGCGCGCGCGCGTCCTCTTCTCCGCGCTCGACGCCTCGGTCGCGGGCGAGCTGGAAGACCGCTACGCGCGCGCGGGGCATCTCGTCTCGTCCAATGCGCGCAACCATCGGATGGATCCGCTCGTCCCGCTCGTGATTCCCGAGGTGAACCGCGATCACCTCGAGCTGCTCGACCGCCAGGCCTTCGGGAGCGGCGGCGGGATCGTGACCAACCCCAACTGCACCGCGATCGTGATCGCGATCGCATTGGCGCCCATCCTCCGCGCCTTCGGCATCCAGGCGGTGGTCGCGTCGACGTACCAGGCGGTGAGCGGAGCGGGCTATCCCGGCGTTCCGTCCCTCGACATCCTGGGCAACGTGGTTCCGTTCATTCCCGGCGGCGAAGAGCAGAAGGTGGAAACCGAGACGCAGAAGATTCTCGGGCGCATCGGCACGAAGGGGATCGCGCACGCGGAATTCGCTATGAGCGCGCAGTGCCACCGCGTGCCCGTCCTCGACGGACACCTCGTGGCCATGAGCGTCCGCTTTGGAAGGCGCGCCACGCAGAAGGAAATACTCGCGGCGTGGCGCTCGTTCCGGCCGCTCGCGAAGCTCGATCTTCCCAGCGCGCCGGATCAGCCGATCGAGGTCCGCATGGAGGAGGACCGACCGCAACCGCGCCTCGACGCCGACCGCGCCGGCGGAATGGCGGTGTCGGTGGGCCGCCTCCGCAGCTGTCCCGTGCTCGACTGGAAATTCGAAGCTCTCGGCCACAACACGATCCGCGGCGCCGCCGGCGCGGCGATCCTGAACGCCGAGATCCTCGCGCGCGATGGACGCCTCAAGTATGCGAGATGAAGCCGGGACGCGACGTCGTCTTCGTCCGTCACGGCGAAACCGATTGGAACCGGGAGAGGCGGGTCCAGGGAAGTCAGGGCGCCTCGATTAACGAGGCGGGACGCGAGCAGGCAAAGGGCCTCGCGCGTCTGCTCTGGGAAGTGCCGCTCCAGGCGATCTACTCCAGCGCGCTGCCGCGCGCGCTCGAGACCGCGTCCTACGTGGCGGGACCTCACTCGCTGAACGTGACCGCGGAACCGCGGCTCAACGAGATCCACCACGGCGAGTGGGAAGGGATGGCGGAATCGGATCTGCCCGATCTCGACCTCTACCTCAAGTGGCGCGAGGATCCGAGCGCGCACACGCTCCCCGGAGGCGAGACGCTTCAGTCGGTTCACGACCGCGCGGTGGCGGCGATGAAGGACATCCTCGCCCGTCACAGCGAAGGCGAGGGCCTGGTGGCGGTCGTGTCTCACCAGATCGTCCTCGCCGTGCTCAAGTGCTACATTCTCGACCGCCCGTGGAGCCAGGTGAGGCGCCACGCCCTGAGCGTCGCGTCCTACGAGGTATTGACGGTCGGCGAAGGCTTTACGCCGCGCCCCTGATCGCTGGAACCCGGGACATCGTATCTGTGTACTTATGAGGGAGATATGACCGCACGCCGGCTGACAATGCTTCTATCGCTCGCGCTGGGCCTTGGCTTCGCCCTGCCCGCATTCGCAACCACGTTCCGGCCGGTTCTCGCGGACACCGCGTTTCGCGATACCGACCCCGCGCCGTCCCCGGACGGCAAGTGGCTCGCGTTCCAGAGCAATCGCGGCAAGTCGAGCCAGATCTGGCTCCTGCCGCTCGACAGCAGCGGCCCGCCGCGCAAGCTGACGTCGGAGCCGGATTCCTCGCAGGCTCAGGGAGCGAAAAAGATCGGGACACGCGTCATGACGCCCACGTGGGCGCCCGATAGCAAATCGCTCCTCTACATCTCCACGCGCACGGGTACCTACAACATCTATACGATTCCGGTCGACGGCGGAACGCCGACGGCGCTTTCCAACGCGCCGGGGAGCCAGCGGTTCGCGGTCTATTCGCCGGACGGCGCGAAGATCTGTTTCCCGTCCAGCCGCCTGGAACCGAATTCGCTCTTCGGTTTCAGCCTCTACGTCATGGACGCGAAGGGCGAAGTGAACGGCCCGCCCGCGAAGCGGCTCACGTTCAGCGGCGGAGGCCCCGGCCACCCGATCTGGTCTATGGACGGAAGGTGGATCGGCTATGTCTCCAAGGACTACGACACGACCCGCACCGTGGACATGGGCGGAGGGATGCAAACCAAGCAGACGCCGATGTTCTCGCCGTACCGCGTGTTCAGGATCCCGGCCGAGGGCGGCAAGGAAATCAAGCTGACCGGGCTGACCGCTTCCGAGGAGGGCGAGGACACGTGGCCCTCGTTCTCGCCGGACGGAAAGTGGGTCGCGTTCGGTCGGAACATCGGCGGGAAGCAGAACATCTGGATCATGGACGTCGCCACCAAGAAGTCCTTCCCGCTCACCACCGACGGAAACTGCATGAAGCCCACGTGGTCCTACGACGGCCAGTCGATCTACTACTCGCGGCTCAACAAGGGGAACGACGAGGATCTCTGGGTCGCGAAAAACCTCACGCTCGCCGTGCCGGCGTCCAAGCCGGCCGCCAAGAAGACGCCCGCGAAGAAATAGGCGCAGGGAAGACAACGACCCGAAAATAGAAGCGGGCGCGAGAGCCGCGCCCGCCTCCGTATCGAGCGTCTGGTTCTTACTGCACCACGATCGTTCCGGTCATTCCTTTCTTCATGTGGGAGTCGACCGCGCAGTAGAACGGATATTCCCCCGGCTTGGTCGGCGTGAACTTGAGCTCCTTCGTGCGATGGAAGCTCATGAAGCCCGCGCTCTTGTCGATCTGAATCCCCGCCTCCTCGCCGTTGCACGTGAAGTTGTGCGGCGTGAACATGTTCTTGAACTTGAAGGTCATGTCCACCGGAACACCCGCTTTCACGATGATCCGGCTTGGCTTGAAGTAGAACGAGTGAATCTCCACCGTCACCTTCTGCACACCCGAGGCGTCGGTTGTCGCGGTCATCTCGCTGACCGGGATCTTGGAGCCCGACGTTCCGCAGCCCGAGGTCAGGGCCACGGCCAAGGCCGCTGCCAACACTACGCGCACTGACGCAAGACGAGACACGCGTTGCTCCCTCCGAATCCGAACGAGTTGGAGAGCACGGTCCGCACGGTCTCCGCGCGGCCGGCTCCGGGGACGTAATCCAGGTCACACTCAGGGTCCGGCTGGGTCAGGTTCGTCGTCGAGGGCACGAAGCCCTCGGAAATGGAAAGCGCCGAGATCGCGGCCTCCATCGCCCCCGTCGCGCCGAGCGCGTGGGCGTGCATGCCCTTGGTCCCGCTCACGGGGATCCGGCGCGCCCGCTCGCCGAACACGTCCTTGATCGCGCGGGTTTCGATCCGGTCGTTGAGCGGGGTCGAGGACCCGTGCGCGTTCACCAGCTCGATCTCGGAGGACGTGATCCCAGCGTCCCGAAGCGCGAGCCGCATGGCGCGCGCGGCGTCCCGGCCCTCGGGGTGCGGCGCGGTCATGTGGTGCGCGTCGTTGGTCGTCGCGAAGCCGGCGATCTCGGCGTAGATCCGGGCGTTTCGGGCGATCGCGTGGCCCATCTCTTCGAGGATCAGGATGGCGGCGCCCTCCGCCATGACGAATCCGTCGCGCCGGGCGTCGAACGGCCGGGAGGCCACGCCGGGATTATCGTTCGCGGTCGACATGGCCCGGATCACGGCGAAGGCGGTGAACGTGAGCGGCGCGAGCGGCGCTTCCACGCCGCCGGCGATCACGACGGTCGCCTCGTCGTTGCGGATGGAGCGGAGCGCTTCGCCGATCGCGATCGCGCCGGACGCGCACGAGTTGGAGTTTCCGATCACGGGACCGCGCGCGCCGCACTCGATGGCGACGTTGCATGCGCCCGCTCCGGCGAACACGCGGAGCGCCAGGCTCGCGGGGATCGCGCGCTGGCCGGAGCGCAGGAACGCGGCGTGATCTTCCTCTGCGCCCGAGACGCCGCCCAGGGCCGACCCAATCGCCACGCCGAGACGCTCGCCGGAAACCGCGCCCGGCCCCTCGCCGATCCTGAGACCGGAGTCTTCCAGCGCCAGACGCGCCGCGGCGATCGAAAACTGCGCAAAGCGATCCAGCCGGGAGCGGCGGCGCGCCGCGAAGTGATCGCTCGCGTCGAAATCCGCGACCTCGCCCGCGATCCGCGTGCGGAGCTGCGAGGCGTCGAAGCGGGTGACGGGACCCACGCCGCGCCGCCCCGAGCGGACCCCTTGCCAGAACGGGACCTTGCCCACGCCGATCGGCGTGATGAGACCGAGCCCGGTGATGGCGACGCGATGCTTGGGAACGGGGGCGATCATGCGGCCTCGGCGATCTCCTTGAACCGGGCGAGCGTGAGGCTTGCGATCGGGTGGATGAATCCGCGCGCGATCACGTGCTCGGCGAACCAGGGGCCGATCCACGGCCAGCGAAGGTCCAATTCATGCAGGATGCGCGCGCGCGTGCCGCCGCGCTCCGGCTCCAGGGTCCAGAGCACCTCCATGCCGCGTGTGATTCCGCGCACATGGCGGAACGCGATCTGCCGCGTCTTGGGATCGGGCGATTGCACGGCGTGCCAGAACACGGGAATCGGGCCGCGCCGCGCGCTCATCGCGGCGAGCGTTTCGGTGGCGGCGCTGCGCAAGATCCGCACGTAGCGATAGTGGGGAAGGCGTTCGGGCCATCGCGGGAGGTCCGCGACGAGTGGGAACACCGCGTCCGGAGAAGCGTCGATCCAGAGAGAAATCTCGGAGCGCATCGGATGATTGTCTCCCCGGGGGACGGGGTGTCAAGACCTTAGGGACCGGCGATGAACTCGGGGCCTAGAGCTTGGATGCTGGGGCACCCGGACAGTTTCATGGCCAGAACGAGTTCTTCGCGGAGCATTTCGAGCGCGCGGTGGGCGCCGGCCTGCCCGCCCGCCGCCAGGCCCCAGATGACGGGCCGCCCGACGAGCACGGCGCGCGCCCCCAGCGCGATCGCCTTGATCACGTCGGTGCCGCGGCGCACGCCGCCGTCGAGATAGACCTCGATCCGTCCCGCGGCCGCCTCCACCACGTGGGGAAGCGCCGCCAGCGTGGGCTCGCACGCGTCGAGCTGGCGTCCGCCGTGATTCGACACGATGACCGCCGCGGCGCCCGAATCCGCCGCCAGCCGCGCATCCTCGCCCGCGATGATGCCCTTCACGATGATCGGGAGCTTGGTCTCGCTCTGAAGCCAGGCGATCGCGTCCCACGTGAGCGACGGGTCGAGAAGCGCCGCGGAGTAGGCCGCCATGGCCGACGATCCCGGGGGCGCGCGCCGCGGCATGTCGCGATGCGCGCCCTCGAAGTTCATCATCTTCACGTCGGGCGGGAGCGTGAACGAGTTTCGCACGTCGCGCTCGCGCCGGCCGAGCTGCGGCGTATCGACCGTGAGGCAGAGGGCGCGATAGCCCGCCGCTTCCGCGCGCCGCGCGAGATCGCGCGCGATGTTCCGCTCCGGCGGGACGTAGAGCTGAAACCAGAGCGGCCCGCTGGCCGCCTTCGCGATCGATTCCAGATCGTGCGTCGCGATCGTGCTCGCGACCATCAGCGTCCTGGATTGGCCGGCGGCGCGCGCCGTCGCCAGCTCGCCGTCCGGATGCGCCAGCCTCTGGTACGCGGTGGGCGCGACCAGGATGGGCATGGAGACGGAGGTTCCGAGCACCGTCGTCCCGGTGTCGATGCGGCTCACGTCGACGAGCGCGCGCGGGCGAATGAAGACCTTGCGGAACGCCTCCCGGTTCGCGTCGAGCGTCACCTCGTCCTCGGCGCCACCCGCGTAGTAGTCGTAGTGCGCGCGCGGAAGCTTGCGCTTCGCGATCGCCTCAAGGTCGGCGATGCACGCGCAGCTTTCAAGTGAGGGAGTGGCGGCGCGTTTCAACGGGACGGCCTTCGCGGGTGCCGCCTCCGCGCCGCGGGGAGGGTCCGCGCCACGGGCAGGGTTCGCGCCACGCTTCGGCGCCGCGCGTTTTCGGGAAGCGGCCATGAGACGAACGCTACTTCTGTTCCTTCTTGGGAGGCTGGCTGGGCTTGGCGTGCGGATTCACGTTCTTCTTCATGCGCGCCGCGATGTTGTCCACCTTCACGCCAAGCTGCTTGCCGATGTCTTCCCACGACTTGCCGGACCGCCGCAGGGCCACGATGTCGTCCGGCGTCACGCCGGAGATCTTGCTGTCGCGGGCGAAGCCGTGGACCATCGCGATCTCGCCGTAGCCCAAACCCCACCGCGCGTGTTCCGACTGAAGCGAGTCGGGCGACGCATGGAGCTGTTGCGAGAGCCGGGCGATGACCGCCTGCTCGCCCTCGGGCGTGCTTGCTTCATGGTCGATGCTGATCACGTACCGCTGGATCCGCTGGAGCGATGTCTCCTTGTTGCCTTGGTTCGGGGTCGCGGGCGGAACCGGCGTGGCGTGCTCGGCGGCCGTGGGAACGGGCGTCGCCTGTGCGTAGGACCGGCCGTGCGAGGCCGAGAGCGCGGCTACGGAAGCGAGAATCGACAACAGGACTCGCGGTCGGCTCACCAGATCCTCCTGGATTTCGGTGTGCGGGGCCGCGCCGGTGGGACCCGGGACAGCCCCACGGCGGCGTGCGAACGCTTGAACCGCCCGACTCTATCGCCGCGTGCAGCTCAGCGCAACAAGGCGACCTTGTGGCTCGCGCGGCCTGTGGGCGTCTCGATGCGAAGGAAGTAGATCCCCGCCGACGCGGCAGTACCGCGATCGTCCCGCCCGTCCCAGCGAAGGACGGAAATCCCGGCGGGAGCCGGGCCGTTCTGGATCGTGCGCACCAACGCGCCGCGCACGTCGTAGATGCGCGCGGTCACGGCCCCGGGCTGGCTCAAGCGCAGCTCCGCCTCCACCGGCCCGCGGGCGGGATTCTCCGTGATCATCCTGACGTCCGCGCCCTGGGGGGCGAACGGCTCCCATTGTGGGATCCGCCGGTAGCCCCGAATCATCCGGACCGCCTCTCCGATCTGGATGATGCCCCAGCCAGAGCCCGGGTCGAAGTGCTGGCCGGAGACCAGGCCGTTGACCGCTGTCGCTCGTAACGTGCGCACGATCGTGTTTTCGTCCGTGGCGCCGGCGGACATCAGAAGTGCGACCGCCCCCGACACGAGAGGCGCGGAAAAGGACGTACCGACTCCGGGGAAGACGCCAAAGGAATCCGGCTTCGCGAGGGAGCCCGCCGATCGGTTTGGCTTAATGCTGTAGGTGTAGATGTAGTCCTCGTTGAGCCTGGGTTCGCCGCCGGGCGCCATGAAGTCGAGGTCCTTCCCCCACGAGGAATAGTAGGCGCTGCTTCCGTCGACGTTGGTCGCGCCCACGGCGATCACACCCGGAAACGCCGCCGGGTAGCTCACCTCGGGAAATTCGAAATTGCCGGCGGCGGCGACCACGATCGCGCCCTTGTGCTGGGCGTAGGAGATCGCGTCGCCCAGCGGACTGAGAATGTCGAAGATCTGCTGCGGGGTGTACCCCGAGAAAAGGAAGAGCGGGATCGGCGGGTAGCCGAGGCTCAGGTTGATGATGTTGGCGCCGTGATCCGCCGCGAAGCGAATTCCCTGCACGATGTGGGCGTTCTCGGCGTCACCCTGGAAGTCGAGCACCTTGACCGGGAGAATCGTGACGCCGAACGCGACCCCGGCGCTTCCGGTGACGTTGTTGGCCGCCCCCGCCGCCAGGGTCGCGACGGAGGTTCCGTGGCCAAAGTCGTCGTCGGGGTGCGCGTCGTTGTGGACGAAGTCCCAACCGGGCACGAAGGGCCCGGGCAGGTCGGGGGAGCGGCGGTACATCGTCGTTCCGGGCCAAATGTTGGAAAGCTCGTAGGACGGAATCGCGTAGTCCTCAAACGCCACCCCGCTGTCCACGATCGAGAGCACGATCTTCGGATCGGCGGTGGCGTAGTCCCACGCGTCGAACGCGCCCACCTGCCGCAGATTCCAGCCCGCGTACGTCGCGATTAGAGTGTCGTTGGGCACCGAGAACGCGTGCGCGATGACGTTGGGCGCGGCGTATTGAATGTCGGGCCGCAGCCGCCACTGGCGCATGGCGTCGCGCACGTCGACGAAGGGATCCAGCCGAACCTTCGCGAGACCGTCGGGCGTCACCATCTCCATCAACGAGCCGCCCATTTCCTGCGCCGCGCGCTGAATGGCGGCGACGGGCGTTCCGTCCGGAAACTTCACGAGGAGCTGCGCCGGTGCGATGCGGACCGAGGTCTGCTTGGCTTCCAGCTCGGCGCGGGCTTCCTCAAAGGCCGTCGACGCGAACGCGGGCGGCGCGGCGGCGATCGTCGCGGAAAGAACGGCGGCGACGAGGATGGGGCGAATCAAGTGGCCTCCCGGAGGCGATTGGATCCGGCTGAACCGTCGCGAGGAGTGACCGGTCCGGGGGGAGGATCGGGGCTCGTGGCGCGATGACAATGCGGTGAATTGTAGCACAGCGGAAGCGCGGCCGGACGGCGGCCGGTGCAGGAGTTGCGCCGCCCTAGACCCTCGCGCCGGAGCTGTCGAAGAGGAGGGCCCGCGCCGGATCGGGCCTGAGTGTGACCCAGGTCCCTTCCGCGGGCGCGGCGGCGTGGGCGCGCACGACGACGGTTCCCCATTCGCCGCGGAGGTGCACCAGCGTGTCGCCGCCGAGATGCTCCACGCGGTCCACCGTGGCGCCCGGGGAATGGCCGCCGTCGCGTCCGCCGTCCGTCGCGTTCGCCGGCCCAGCCCCACCGATCGCGATCGCTTCGGCGCGGAGTCCCAGCGTTGCCGGACCGGGACGGCACGAGCGTCCGTTCAGCGCCATTCGAAATCCGGGCGCGCGAAACGCGGCGCCGCCGCCGTCGGCCACGACATCCCCCCGGATCAAGTTGATCGGGGGCTCGCCCACGAATCGCGCCACGAACAGGTCGTGCGGATTTCGATACACGTCCTCGGGCGTCGCAAGCTGGCGCAGGGTTCCGCCGTGCATCACCGCCACCTTGTCGCCCAGCGAGAGCGCTTCCTTCTGATCGTGGGTCACGTAGATCGAGGTGGTGCGCGTGAGCCTGTGAAGCCGCGCCAGCTCCTCGCGGAGCTCCTGCCGCAGCTGGGCGTCCAGGCTCGAGAGCGGCTCGTCGAACAGGAAGATCTTGGGCCGGCGGACGAGCGCGCGGCCGAGCGCCACCCGCTGCCGCTCGCCGCCCGATAGCTCGCGTGGGCGCTTCTCGAGATGCGGCGTGAGCCCGAGTGTTTCCGCGGCCTCGCGCACGCGGCGCTCGATCTCCTCGGGCGGCGTTCGGCGCGCCATCAACCCAAACGCCATGTTGTCGTGGACCGTCATGTGCGGGTAGAGCGCGAGCCCCTGGAACACCATCGCGACGTCGCGCTCCTTGGGCTCGAGCGCCGTCACGTCGCGTCCGTCCATCGCGATCGAGCCCGACGTCGGTATTTCAAGGCCCGCGACGAGGCGCAAGAGCGACGACTTTCCGCAGCCCGAAGGGCCGAGGATCGCGAGAAATTCGCCGTCCGCGATCGCGAGATGAATCCCGTCGACCGCGCGGGTCTTGTTCGGATAGGTGAGCGAGAGCCCGGTGAGCGTCAGCGATGCCATGGGACGCTACCGTATCAGGCGCGGCGATGCCGCGCCAGGGGATCGGCGGCCCGGCTCAGCGTCGGGGCGCTGGGTCCGTCAATCCGCCGTGGTCGAGTCCACGATCGCGATCAGGCGGCGGATCTTCCACGTGTCCTTGTCACCCTGTTCGGCGATCATGACGAAGCGACCGTATTCGGTCCTTTGCTTGCTCTGATCGATGTAGTCCTCCTGAAACGCGCCGGATTGGATGGCCGTGGAGCCGGACACCCGGGTCTCGTCAGGCACGACGCGGAGTGCGGTCGGATCGATGCTTGCGGAGAGGGAGGTAAGAAAGGTCGCGATCGCGTCGCGGCCGCGGGCGGTGGGCGAGCCGGAGAAGTCGACCACGGCGTCGTCCGTAAAGAGCTTGGCAAACCCGTTGGGATCCTTTTCCTTCGCCGCATGCACGTAGTCGGACCAGAGCGAATCCACCGCCGCCTTCGCCGTGAGCGACTCCACCGCGGACGGAGCCGACTGCCGGGTGCAGGCGGGGAGGCTCAAGAGCGCCGCCGCCGCGAGTGCGGCCATTCCTGCGAGCGATCCACGATTACCGCGTGCGGTCATGCTTCACCCCCTGGGTCCGGAAACAATTGAGAAAACCGAGCCGACCGATCTCCACGCGTTTTGCGCGCGGCCGATCCATGCGGCGATACCGCTTGGGAGGAGGAAGGTCGCGGCGCCGAGGATCAGGCCGAGCCAGGGCGCGGAGCGCCGGACTTGCGTAACGACTTGGAATGCGCGATCGACGCGGCTCAAGGGGCCGTGCCAGATGGCGAACGCGCCCGCGATTTCCTCGCGGTACGCGGCGGATTGGGCGATCAGCTCCTGCCGCCGCGCGGCGAGTTCCGCTTGGGTTCGACTCATCTCTTCCCCAGCCGTTCGCGGTCTTTCTTGAGTTCGTCGATTGTGGCCGCGAAGAAGGGCGGCCTGGCCTTGAGCCAGCTCCAGAGCCAGAGGGTGGCGCCGAACGCGGCGGCAAACAGCACCAAGGCCGAGATCCCGACCGCGGCCATTCGATGGGCCTCAGCGGCCGTGAGAACCACGTACAGCACCGCAAGAATGATCGCCGCCTGAAAACAGAAGAGGATCCCGAGGGTCACGAGCACCATGCGGATGAGACTGACTCGCCCCTCCTGAATATCGATGGACAGAAGCTCCAGCCGGTTCTGGAATACTCCGAGCAAGCCGTCGGCCAACCGGTGCAGGGAGCCCAACAGTCCGTCGGATCGGGGAGTCTCTTGGTCCATGGACATGGCGTCCTAGCGCTTGGCGATGATCACGCCGGCCACGAGGCCGATGACCGCCGCGGCGCCGATCGCGCCCCAGGGATGCTCGCGCACATAGTCGTCGGCCGCCTTGGCCGCTTCCTTGGCGTGCTCGATCATCACGTCGTCGAGTTGCGAGAGCTTGGTCTTGGCGGCCCGGACGGATTCCTCGGCCCGGGCGCGCGCCGCGCTCACCCGTTCGCTCGCCGCGCCGGCGGTCGCCTTTAGAAGTTCCTCGGCGTCGACGATGACCGCCTTCATGTCCGAGACAAGCTGGTCGCGCGCGGCGCCCGTGTTCGACATCGTGTGGTTCATGGTGTCTCTCCTCGACAAATGTGGGTCCACTGTTGGGGTTTCGAAGGTGCCAGAAGTGTACTCCACCGGCGTTCCCGCCGCTACGGGCCGGAGGGAGTAGCCGCGGCCGCTTCGTTCCGGACGACCCAGGCGATCGGAATGCCGACGCACGTGATATGCACCGCCACCATCAGAAGGGCCATGCCGAGCGGAAGGGGACGGCCGGGGAAGGCCGACAGAGGGAGCACGACGCGGTACATGAACAGATAGACCGCGACCCCGTACAGTGGCCCGAACAGAGCGGGCTGCTGGGCAAGTCTCCGCCACTTGCGGCTCGCGGCGTAATAGACGGCGGCGACGGTGGTGGCGATGAAGAAGTGAAGCAACAGTCCGAGCGCCGCGGTTGGGATTCCGCCCGAGTACGCGGCGCGGCCCAAGAGCCCGCTCGCGACGCCTTGCAGAACCCGGATCGGCTGAGCGCCCCGCAGGGCCCAGATGATGATCGCGGCCGCGATGTCGAGCAGCCCGGCGATGGCGCCGGCTTTCAAGATCGTCCGCAGCGCCCTTGAGTTACCCGCGTGTTGACCCAGGAAGATCCCCTTCCATCATCCGGCGCATCGCGTTCACGATCGCTTCGTCCAGATCCAGCACGACGGACGTGTGGCTCTCGATCAGGGGGAGGATCTCGTCGCGCGGTCCCTGCCGCCAATCGGCGCTGCCGTAAAACGCGTCCTGGCTCCGCTGGCGATCGGCGAGGTTTGAGTACGCGCGAATCAGATAGTAGGAATCGCCGTCGTGCGCGGAGGGACCGAACGCGACGACATCCACCTTCCACTTGCGAAGCAGCGGCATCGACTTCTCGACGACCATGCGGTGAAAGTCGGCGCGCCGTCCCGGAACGAGATTGTACGAGCGGATCTCGACGAGTCGGTTCACCCGTCGCCTACTTGCCCGTCTGCTCCCAGAGCCCGCAGATGTTCCCCTGCGGATCGATGATCGCCGCGTACGCGCCCACGCCAGGGATGGAGGTCTTGGGGAGCGCGACGGTCGCGCCGAGCCTGGTGGCCAGTGCGAGCGAGGCGTCGATGCTCGAGACGTCGACGTAGTTCATCCAAGGCTGCTGCGGGTGCTGACGCTGCATCACGGCGCCGTCGATTCCCGGTCCGTCCGAGCCGGTCTTGCAGAGCCAGTACTCGGGCCCCGGCATGGGTGCCTTCTCAAACGTCCAGCCGAACAGCTCGGTGTAGAACTTGGTGAGCGCGGCCGGTTGGTTCGCGGGAATCTCGAAGTGGACGATACGGTTGTTCCCCATGTTCTCTCCTTATGCTTCGGCCCATTCCGCATCCAGGATTGCGTAGCCGGCGAGGTCCTCGTATGCGTCCCACTTCTTGAACGCGTGGCGCCGGATTCCCTCGAACTTCATCCCCGCCTTTTCAAGCACCCGGCCCGAGGCAGGATTCCTCGTGATGTGGCTCGCCTGAATCCGATGGAGGTTCAGGCTCTCGAAGCCGAACGCAACGACCGCCCGCGCGGCCTCCGTTGCGTACCCGCGGCCCCAGTGGGGAACCGCGATCCAGTATCCAAGCTCCGCCCGCCCATGCTCCGGAACGATGTGCAGCCCGATCGCACCGATCAGCTCGCCTCCCTCGAGAAGCGTGAGGGCGAAGTGCGCCGCGACCCCATCCGCGAAGGCCTTCTCGTGCGTTGCGATCCACGCTTCCGCCACGCCGTCCAGGTAGGGATGCGGGATCACAGCCGTCGTATCTGCAATGGACCGTTCGCCGGCAAGCTGCTGCACCGTCCCCGCGTCGGACAATTGAAACGGGCGCAGGACGAGCCGCTCGGTTCTCAGCGTCGGCTGTACGGCGCCGGCGCCCGTTGCATTCGCGCTCGCTCGCTCCATAGACCTACGACGATATCGAAATCGAAGGGGGGGTGGGTATGGCCTTATTGGGGGGCCGGAGGCCGGATGATGATCGTCGAGAGCATCGTGGCGATCAGGGTGCTCGCGTCGCCTTGGATGCCGAACACGTCCGCGCGGCACACGGTCAGCGTGCGCCCCGGGCGCAGGACGCGGCCCTCGGCGCGAAACGATTTACCCTGCGCGGGGGCGAGCAGGTTGATCTTGAACTCCACCGCGAGCACGTCCGTGCCCGCCGGCGCCAGGCTGTACGCGGCGTAGCCGTTCGCGGAGTCGGCCAAACTAGCCACGGCGCCCGCGTGCCAGAACCCGTTCTGCTGCCCGAAGCGGGCGTCGTACGGCGCGGTGAGATCCACGGCCCCGGCCTCGAGCCGCGTGATGCGCGCCCCGAGCGTGGCCATGTGGGATTGGCGCGCGAAGCTCTCCCGCACGACGGCGTCGTAATCGGGATTGCGCGCCTCCCATGGAACCGGCTTGGCAGCGTCACGCGAGTTGTTCATCGTCTTTGGGTCCATCCACTACCGGCGATACGACCACCCAATCGTGAACGTCGTGATGTAGTCGTTGTGCGTCGCGGACTCCTCCGGCGGCTTGCTGTCGAATGTGTCGGTGCCGCTCACCCCCACGTTGAAATCGGAGAACAGCTCGTACTTGAGTCGCAGGGTGAATTCGCCGCGAATACGCCCCGCCGTCGAGAGGCTGGGGAAGAGATTCATGGAGGTGGAGAAGTCCAGCTTTGGACTGTCGTATCGGAAGGTCTCCCATTTCGCGGCCACCAAGGCTTCGAGGTTGTTGTTGCTCGTATCGCTCGCCCCGGAGTCCGCGTCGCTTGGAGAAAACCGCTCCCGGTTGACCGCCAGCCCCACCCCAACGCCTAGCTCCGATGAATTTGAATGGACAAGCCTCCGGCCCAGGAGCCCGGCCCCGGTCACCCGGAGATCGAGGTTCAACTCGTCGTTCTGCTCCGTCCCACCCAGCGCGATCACCGACCATCGCTCGGGTAGGAAGCGAGTGATTTGAAGCCCCAAGGTGTTCCGTGTGGCCGTCGGTGCCGACTCCTGACCCTGGGCGTACGAGTCGAATGAGATCGTGCTGCCGTACCGGTCGCCCCGGTACGCCGCCTCTCCGGCCGACGTAAAGGTGGTAGCTTGATTGGCTTTCGCGAAGGTGAGCCCGAGATCCAGATAGGCCTTCACGCGCTGCAGGAATCCGGCGTCGAGCGTGCTGATCTCCACCACGGTTGGAATCGGGAGCGAGTCGGTCGTCGTACCCTGAACCGCCATCATTCCGTCGCGGCCCGTCGCGGCCAGCTGGCCAAAATACTTGGTTCCCGACGCCACCTGTACCTCGAAGGAGTGGGGGCTGGTCATCCGCGCCACTTTCACCCACTCGACGGAGAGGCGCCCCGCGTCGTCCGTGCTGTAGTCAAGCTTTCCGCGCGACATCCCCTTCACCTCACCGGTGATCTTGTCGCCGTTCTTGAGAATGATGGTATCCGTCTTTACTGCGAGCGCCGCCGCGGGGCAGAGCAGGATCGCCAGGGCGAGGATGGCCAGGAAGGGAACGCCGCGAGTGCGCTTCTTCGCCGTCGTCAAACTCCTCATCGCGGCCCGTGCCGCGCGAGGCGCGTCATGAGGTGCCGCTTCAGGTCCGGCCACTCGGCGGCCAGGATGCTGTAGATCACCGTGTCGCGGGCCGTTCCGTCGCGCCTGGGATGGTGATGGCGGATCACGCCGTCCTTCTTGGCGCCCAGCGCCTCGATCGCACGTTGAGACCGGAAATTGAAGTTGTCCGTCCGAAATCCCACGACCTTGCATCCCACCGTCTCAAACGCGTGCGTCATGAGGAGGATCTTGCAGGCGGTGTTCACGTGACTGCGCTGCCGGCTGGCCGCGTACCACGTGTAGCCGATCTCGACGCGATCGACCTGAGGCACCACGTCGTGATACCGGGTGGTCCCCACGATCGCGCCCGTCGCGGGCTCCCGGACGATCCACGGGAGCATGTGGCCGGCGCGCTGCCCCTCGAGCGCATCCTTGATGTAGGCCTCGGTGGCGGCCGGCTCCGGAACCGACGTGAACCAAAGCTCCCAGAGCTTTCCGTCGGCCGCGACGGCCGCGAGCGCGTCGCGGTGATCCGGAGTCAACGGCTCCAGCTGGACGCCCAAGCCCTCGAGCGTGATCGGGGCCAAGCGGATCATGCGACTTCCACCCTAACTCGACGGCTCGCCACCACAAGCCACACGCCGAACCCGATCATCCACACGGGCAAGAGATAGTTGTTGGCCGCCGCGACTCCATGGACCGCGTGATCCGGCTCGACCTGATTCATGCCGTCATCTTACTCTAGACCCGCTTCCGCACTTTCCACACTTCCTCCGATGGCCACTTCCGCGCCCAGTCGACCGTGACGAAGGGATAGCGCGTTGTCGCGCCCTCGGGCGGTCTCACGTCGATGAGATCCTCGATCTCGAAACCGGAACTCCGGAAGAGTTGGATCCAGTCGGCGTGCGAGAGATGAAACTCGACGCCAGAGTCGCCGGGCCATTCCATGCGATACACGCCGAACGCGGGCCGCAGCAGGCGATCGGTAGCGGGCTTGGTCTCATCCTCGTCCGCGCAGAGCATGAGAAGGAACGCGTTCGTCAGGAAGTGGAGCCGCCCGCCGGGGCGGAGCAGCCGCCCGGCCTCGGCCACCCATTTCTTGGGATCGGCCCAGAGACACGCGCCGTACTCCGAAATGGCGAAGTCGAAGGATGCGTTCGGGTGCGGAACCGACTCGGCGTTGCCGTGGATCAACGGGAATTCAATGCCGTGTTGCCGCTGGAGGCGCCGGGCCGTCTCGAGCTGCTGTTCCGAGTTGTCAATCCCCACGACCTTCGCGCCACGCCGCGCGAGCCACGAGGAAACATACGCCGTGCCGCACCCCAACTCGATCGCGTCTTTGCCGGCGAGATCGTCCGGGAGCATGCGAAGCTCGGATTCCGGGACGCCCCAGATGCCCCACGTCGGCTCCGGCTGCGCCCAGTGCCGCTCTCCCGAGGCGGCGTAATCCGCGGCCTGCTTGTCCCAGTGGGCTCGATTCTGGAGTACGTAGTCGGGGAGAGAGGTCATGGGCGTTGGATGGTCCAACTCATCGGGTCATCGGTGGAAGAGCATCGGGACGAACCAGACAAGTCCCCCGTAGGCGCTCACCGCCACCTCCATCAGGGCCGCCGCGAGAAATGCGAGCCGAGGAAAGCGGGCGGGCGAGAAGAGCGTGCACACGAGAAAGGTGAGGGCGAGGACCGGCGCCAGGAGGATTCTCAGCGGGGAGAACTCGGCCCACGTCGCGAGAGGGGGAGACGTGGCATTCCTGCCGACGGCGAAGAGAATGGCCGCCGCAATCCCCGTGGCCGCGACCAGCACACCCAACAGCGAGATCGTGGTCCAGAAGAGACGATAAGGTCGGAGGAAGAAGAGCGCCGCGCCCGTGGGGACAAGGGCGGCCACCCCGAAGACTCCGACGAAGAGAAATGCGTCCCCGGCCGCGTACATGCCGCTGGACGCTTGTGCAACGGGACCGCTCGTGACCGCCACCCGGGCGGCCACAACCGCCGATGCGATGAGGAAGGCGGCGACGTACCCGGCGGCAACCAGGGCGACCTTGGCTGGAGCCTTCACTCTTCGATCACCCAGAGTCCTCCGGAAGCAAGTGTCACGCCCGCTGGCGTTCCTTGGAGTACTGCCACAGCGCGCGGTCGACTTGTCGCATCGAGGAACGGCTTCGCCGCGCGACGCCGCGAGTGAGGCGAGTGTAATTCCACCATAGTGAAAAGGAAAATGCCGGAAGCGGCCTGTTGCACCCGGCGGACCATAGGGCCCTGACGTCGAGGATCGGGTAAGGGTCCGGATCGCAGAAATGCAAGATCACGGACGCCGTGGGCCAGTCGACCCCGGAGAGGGTGCGTAGGATTCCGATCTTGAGTTCTTCGGAGCGCGCGGCGAGAGCCATCCCGGTGGCCTCGCGCACGAGGCGGTCCGAGTTCAGCTTCCGGAGTGGCCGGGAGCGTGGTGTCTTCCAGTCGCCCAGCACGAGGAATTCGCGCTTGTTGAGAAAGCCCCGCTCACGGGCGCGGGCCGCGATCCGAAGCACCGGGTCGTCCGATGTGACCGGAAAGCGGGCCGCCCAATACGCGATTTGGGACTCGGGAAATCGGAGGCGAAACATGCTACGGGATCGGGAGTGGGTGCAGGTCCAATACATTACGGCCGTCGACCCTTGATTGATTGGAGGTGACCACGATGCGCCACAGTCTCCAGCCGTCGGGTGTTCTCCGCCAGTCTTCTCGCCGATCGCTCATTGCCAATATGGAGTGCGCGCGGCCGTCGCTGCCGACCGCCATGCGCTCCACCCAAGTCCCCACGTCGATCCACACCCCGCTGCCAGCCAGGCCGAGGCTGTCTATGCGAACGGATAGCTCCCCCCAACGCTCGGTGCTATCCAGCAGCGCGCGAGTCGCCCATTCCATTTCGGCTCGTTCGTGGACCAGGTGTTCCGTCGTCACGGTGTGAAATTCCGGCGTTCGGAGCGCCATGATGGCGTCGAAGTCCTTGGCGAGAAACGCGCGCCGGTTCTCGTCGTACTGCTTCTCCAGCTCGGCCCGAATCATGGACAATGTGTCGGGCGGGCCCACGACGGTATGAGGCACTTCTTCCTCGGATTCTTGTTCTGGCGCGCCCGGCGCGAAGAGCGCAACCAGGGAGAAGAACCCAAACAGCGCCAGGGTGATGAGGAGAATAGCCGGCCACCGCGGCGTGATCCTCTTCTTGAGTATGTCGGCGCCAATCCCGACGGCGAGGAGGCTCCCGGCCATGAGGATGAAAACCGACGGAACGGCCAATAGGGCGATCACGCCCTGCAATCCCTCCAGGAACCCGTGCTGACGAAGCCAAATGGTGCCCCAAACAACGGCGATGTTGCAGCCTTGGAGCGGCACGAGCATCAAGACCATGGCACGCACCGACCAGGCCATTCCAAGCTCTCGTATGCCAGCCACCCAAGCCATCCTCAGCGTCCAGAGAACGCCAAGGACGCCGCACCAGAACCCTAGTCTCGCTCGGGCAATGGAAGCGGGAGGGAAGATGCCACCACGCAAGCAAACGCCGGCGATGACGAAGAGGGCGACCGCGAGGAGCCACCCGAGGAGGATGCTTCTGCGAGGACCGGGCACTTCGATACCTCCGTCGGAATTGGCCGCTATCGGTATCGGGTCAATCTAATGGGTTCCGGCCAGCGGATCCCAAAAGCTTCCGTAGAGTCCGATGCCCTCAAAAATACCGCGGATCTCCTCGGGGGCCGGACGGCGTGCCTCGGGCTCCAACCGCGTCCCGTACCACGTTACCGCAAGCCGCCACAACTGGTTCATGTTGACGATCGGATTGGGCGCAACTCCCCTCGCTCGACACCACGACGTGATTCGTTCTTCCGACCGGAAGAAGAGCATGTTTCCTCAGGTGAAGACCAGGTCATCCCACCACCGGTTTGCCGGCACGAGGCAATGAAACAGCCAGGACGACGGCTCCGGGCCGTCCAATCCGACGGATAGACGAAGGGGCTCGTGGCTCTCCGCGCACTCCGACTCAACGAGTCCAGACCCGTGCAGGGCCGCCGGTATCCCCAGGGCATCCCATGCGCAGTTCGCGTAGTAGCTCAAGCTCCCTATGGTGACCCGATGCTGCGTCGGGACGCCGGAGAAGGGAGGAGCCATGAGAATGGTTTCGCCGCCTGGATTCAGGAGGAGCATTCGCTTGGCGCGCAGACGCGCGTAGGCCTCCTTGACGGCGCCCGCCTCGACTTCCAAGCGGGTGGAGACCGCCGCGGCCGAAGGCGGCGCGCCCGTCTCGGCCGTCGTTCGGTAGATCGCGAGTTTGACGGTGGTGTCGAAGTCCATGGTCATCCGCTTCGGCGTCCGCGTTACCGCGGGCCTACGAGATGCGGCAGGAACCAAACGATCACCGCGTAGGCGCTGACCGCGACCTCCATCGCGGTCGCAGCCGCGAGCGCGAGCCGAGGGGCACGATAGGGCGAGAACAGTGTGCACACGAAAAACATCAGGGCCAGAGGCCGCGCCATGAGGATTCGGAGCACTGAAAGATCGATCCAGACGGTAAGCGTCGATGGCGTCACCGCGTGTCTACCAGTCTGGAAAATTACTGCCGCGGCCACGCCCGTGACCGCGATCGCAAGGGCCAGCCCGGAGACAATCTGCCAGAAGCGCCGATACGGTCTCAGGAAGAAGAGCGCCATGCCTGTGGGAATGAGAGCAACCACGCTGAAGACGCCGATGAAGAGGAGCGAGTCGCCAAAGGCGTACATGCCGCTCGAGGCCTGTTCGACCGCGGCGGGCGTGAGAGCGGTGCGGATGGCGACGGCCGCGGTCGCCACCAGGATGGCGGCGACGTATCCCGCCGCAATGAAGCCGATCTTGGCGGCCGGTTTCATGTCCGGAGAATGAATCGGGAAGTGGCTGTGTGGCAAGCGAATCCGGGAATCTTGAAGCCCTCGAGTCCCACCCCTTGACACCTGCACAAATGTGCAGTATCCTTCCTTACGTCATGAAGAAGCCCACTCGACCCAAAACCCCCGGCGCCCGCAAGCGCCGCCCAGCTCGCCCAGCGACGGGAACCGACCGCCAAGGGCAGGTCCTCGACTTCATCGCGGAGTCGGTCCGCGAGCGAGGCTACCCGCCCACAATCCGGGAAATCGGGATAGCGTTCGGCATCGCCTCCACCAACGGCGTCCGATACTACCTCGACCGGTTGGAGCAGTCGGGGAGGATCCGCCGCGACCGCTGGACGTCGCGCGGGATCGAGCTGCAGCAGGCGATGCCGCCCCAGAGCGTGCCTCACGAGATGGTGCCGCGCGCGTCCCGGCTCCACGCCGCCCCCAAGCACCCGGCGGCGGAATCCTACTCCATCCCCATTCTTGGCCGTGTGGCCGCCGGCGCGCCGATCCTTGCCGAAGAAAACATCGAGGACGTGCTCATCGTGGACGGCGCGCTCGTGCGGCCCGGCAAACACTTCGCCCTCCGCGTCCGGGGGGACAGCATGAAGAACGCGGGAATCCTGAACGGGGATCTCGTCATCGTCCGCCACGAATCCGAGGTCAAGAGCGGCGAGATCGCCGTCGTCTTAATCGGCGAAGAGGCGACGGTGAAGCGTTTCTTCCCGCGCCGCGACAAGATCCTCCTCATTCCGGAAAACGAAGATTACAAGCCGATCGAGGTTCTTCCCACCGACCCCGAGGTGCGGGTGGCGGGCCGGGTGGTCGGCGTCATACGGAGGCTTGGCTGATGCTCCATGCGCACTCGTTCCCCAAAGAACAAGACGGGTATTTCATGATCGAGTCGATCCACGATCCCATCGAGGTCATCACCATGTTCGCCGCCGGGCGGATGAAGCCGATCCGATTCCGCTGGAAGGGGAAGACCGTCAAGATCGCCAAGGTGACCGGCGATTGGGTCCGCCACGAGGGGCAGAACAAGATCCACTACTTCGCGCTCCTCGCCGACAACGCCGACTTCTACGAGATCCGCTACGACTCGCGCGAGATGACATGGCAGCTCACCCGGGTATGGATGGAGGGATGACCCGGGGTGCGCATCGTGGCCCACGTCGATATGGATGCTTTCTTCGCCTCGGTCGAGGAGAAGATGAATCCGCGGCTCGCCGGACGCCCGCTGGCGGTGGGGGGCGATCTCAAGCGGCGGGGCGTGGTCTCGTCGGCCAACTACGAGGCGCGGAAGTTCGGCGTGCGGGCGGGAATGCCCAACGCGGAGGCGCTGCGCCTCTGTCCTGAGCTTCAGCTGGTCGAAGGGAATCCGCAGAAGTACGTCCACCTCTCGCTCCAAATCCTCGAGGTGTTGAAAGACTTCACGCCGTTCGTCGAGCCCTTCTCCATCGACGAGGCGTTTCTGGATTTGACGGGGGCGCCGAGATTGGTGGCGGCCCGAGGGGAGATCGATACGCACGATCCGGACGCGGTGCTGGATTCCGCCATTCCAATCGCGCGCGCCATCCAGAAGGCCATCCACCGCCGGACCGATCTCACCGCGACGATCGGCGTGGGGCCCAACAAGTACATCGCCAAGATGGCGAGCGGTGTGGAAAAGCCGCGAGGATTGACCGTGATGACGGTGGAACGCTATCGCCGCCACTTCTGGCCGCTCAACGTGAAGGAATTGTGGGGAATCGGCGAAAAGACGCGTGCCGCGCTGGAAAAGCTGGGGATCACTACGATCGGCGCGCTGGCGCATTTCCCCAAGGAGTTCCTCACCTACCACTTCGGCCTGAACGGCGACAACATGCGGAACTCAGCCCTCGGAGACGACGACGGTGAGGTCGTTCCTTACTACAAGGGAGTGCCGGTCAAGTCGATGGGGCACGAGTTCACGCTGTCGGAGGACATCGACTCCAGGGAGAGGATTGGGGCGCATCTGTTGCGATTGAGCGATCAGGTCGCGAGGCGGATGCGGCAGGACGGATACATGGGACGGGTGGTCGCGCTGAAACTACGCGACTCCAAGTTCAAAACCACCATCCGCCAGCGAGCGGTTCCCAATCTCATGAACGACGAAAACCTGATCTTCCGGACCGCGTCGGCATTATTGGACGAAAATTGGGACGGGAAGCCGCTTCGACTGCTTGGGGTGTCGGTCTCGAGTTTGGTGGAATCGGGCGACGCGGAGCAAGCCAGTCTCTTCGATGACGACGAGCACAGACGCAAGATGACGGAAGCGGTGGATTCGCTTAGGAACAGGTTTGGCGATGCTTCGTTGGTGAGGGCTGGGGTTCTCGAATAGGGAACGGGGCGGCGGGGGCCGGGGCGCGCACACTGAGAGGCGGCGGTTACCTCCATGATCCTGATCGGCACATCCGGCTACTCATTTCCCGACTGGGTCGGACCGTTCTATCCGGCGGGCACCGAGAAAGGGAAGATGCTGGACTTCTACGTCCAGCACTTCCCGACGGTCGAGGTGAACGCAACCTACTACCGGATCCCGCCGCCGAGCACGCTTCACGCGATGGAGCGAAAGACGCCGGAGGGATTTCAGTTCGTGGTGAAGGCGCACCACGACATGACGCACAAGCGGAGTTTGGATGCGGAGCTGTACACCACGTTCGGGCGCGCGGTGGACCCGTTGCGGATGGCGGGAAAGCTGAACGGCGTGCTGGCCCAGTTTCCGTACGCGTTTCGGCGAACGGCGGAGAACCAGGAGTTCCTGGTCGCCATGAAACGGCTCCTGCCCGAAGCGCCGCTCTTTGTCGAGTTCCGCCATGCCTCCTGGATCAAGGACGACCTGTTCCCATGGATGGAGAGCGAGGGGTTGGGATACGTGAGCGTGGATGAGCCTGATCTCCCCGGATTGGTGCCGCCGGTTGCCAGGGTGACGGGGGCAGTGGGATACGTGCGGCTGCACGGCCGCAACAAGGTGAATTGGTGGCAACCCAATTCGGGGATGAAGGAATACGCGGGGCCCACCACGTCCATTCGTCGCATCCGCCCGCTGGATGATTTCGGGCCGCTCTTTGCGCGGATGCGCCCGGCGAGGTTGGGCCCCGTCCATGGAACTCGGGCGATCGCTACGACTACCTCTACTCCGAGGCCGAACTCAAAGAGTGGGTCGAGAAGATCCGCGAGATCTCGACCAAGGTGAAAAAGACCTTCGTGTTCTTCAACAACTGCCACGTGGGGCAGGCCGCGACCGGGGCGAAGTTGATGCGCCGGCTTTTGGAAGGGGAGGGGCTGCTGTGATCGCGCGCGGGCCCATGAGCCGGGAGGTTCGCCGATGAACGTGCGCGCGAGCACTCCCCTTCGGGGAAGCGGGCCGGGTCTCTTCGAGCGCGCACCGCGCGGGGACGGGCCCGAGACCCTGGCCCAGTTCGAAGCGCTCCTCTCGTCGCTCACCGCGGGCGGTGCCGGGCCGCGGCGGCGCGAGTGGATCGACACCGAGGACGGCCGAAAGCGCCGCCCTTCCGAGCTGGTCCACCTCGAGCGGATCCCCGCGCGCGAGGCGGTCTACGGCGATCTGGAGCGTCCGCTTCCCGACTCCTTGCGCCAGGCGCTGGAAGGGCAAGGGATCACCCGCTTCTACTCGCACCAGGCGCGCGCCATCGATCTCGCGCGGGCGGAGAAGAACGTGGTGATCGCGACGGGGACGGCGTCCGGAAAGTCGCTCGCGTACCACGTGCCCATCTTGGAGCGCCTGCTTCGTGATCCGCTCGCGATCGCGCTCTACCTCTTCCCGACCAAGGCGCTCGCGCAGGACCAGCTCCGCGGGCTCTCGCGGCTCGCCGACGGCTCGCCGCTCCTGCGCCGCGCGCTCGTCGCGGGCACCTACGACGGCGACACGCCGGGCCAGACGCGCCGGAAGCTGCGCGACCAGGCGAACGTGATCCTCACGAACCCCGACATGCTGCATCAGGGCATCCTGCCGTATCACGCGCGCTGGGCCGCGTCCTCTCGAACCTCAGCTACGTCGTGGTGGACGAGATGCACGCCTACCGCGGCATCTTCGGCTCGCACGTCGCGAACGTGCTGCGCCGGCTGCGCCGCGTCGCCCGCCACTACGGCGCCGATCCGCGCTTCATCCTCTCCTCAGCGACCATCCGAAATCCCGGCGAGCTGGCCGAGCTGCTCGTGGGCGACGACGTGGAGGTGGTGGACGACGACGGCGCGCCGCGCGGGCCGAAGCACTTCGTCTTCTGGAATCCGCCGCGGAGACCGGCGGACCCGGAGTGGGCGCCGGCGGAGCGGGCCGCGCGAGCACGTCCGTCGAGGCGGAGCGCATCCTGGTCGAGCTCATGCGCCGGGGCGCCCAGGCCATCGTCTTCACCAAGTCGCGCGTCGCGGCCGAGCTGGTCTACCGCTACGCGCGCGAGCGGCTGGAGCGCGACAAAGACGGGCTCGCCGGGAAATTGAGTCCCTATCGCGGCGGCTATCTGCCGGAGGAGCGGCGAGCCATCGAGCGCCGGCTCTTCGCCGGCGAGCTGCGCGGCGTGGTCTCCACCAACGCGCTCGAGCTGGGGATCGACGTCGGCTGGCTCGACGCCGCGGTGCTCGTCGGCTTGCCCGACACCATCGCGAGCACCTGGCAGCAGGCGGGCCGCGCGGGCCGGGCGCACCACCCCGCGCTGGCCGTGCTGGTGGCCTACAACGATCCGTCGACCAGTACCTGATGCGCCACCCCGAGTACTTCTTCGCCCGGTCGCCGGAGAGCGCCGTGCTCGACCCGGAGAACCCCTACATCCTGGCGTCGCAGCTCGCGTGCGCGGCGTACGAGCTGCCGCTCTCGCCGGACGACGAATCGCTCTTCGGGCCCCGGGCCTCCAAATCGCCGCCCTCCTCGAAGAGGACGGCTCGATGAAGCGCTCGACGGGCGTCGGTACTGGTCGTCCGCCGACTATCCCGCCGGGAAGGTGAACCTGCGCACCATCTCCGACGACACGTACACGATCCTGAACCAGGGCGCCGAGAACGCGGTGATCGCGACGGTGGACGCGATCAGCGCGCTGGAGCTGGTCTACCCCGAGGCGATCTACCTGCACGAGGGCGAGACCTACTTCGTGCGCGAGCTGGACCTGGAGCAGAAGATCGCCTACGTCGAACGCCGCGAGGTCGACTACTACACGCAGCCGGTGCTCGACACTCGCCTCAAACTCCTGGAATCGCGGGAGACCCGTCGCTGGAATGAGTGCGAGGTCGGGCTCGGCACCGCGGACGTGTCGTGGGCCACCGTGGCGATGAAGAAGATCAAGTTTCGGAGTCTGGACGCGATCGGATATCACCCGCTGGATCTCCCGCGTCTAAATCTAGAGACCGTCGCGCTCTGGATCCGCCCCGACGAGTCGATCCGAAACGCGGTACAGGTGCAGAGCCTCAACCCCGCCGAAGGAATGTCGGGGCTTCGAAATCTGCTCATCACGCTCCTCCCGCTCCACGTGATGTGCGACCGCCCCGATCTGGGCGGGATTCTCGACAGCGGGAACCTGGGGCAGCAGGCTGTCTTTCTGTACGACCGCTATCCCGGCGGGCTGGGCTACGCGGAACGCGGCTACGCGATCGTCGACGAGTTGATCGGTGCGGCTCGACGCATGGTGGAGGATTGTCCCTGTGAAATGGGCTGCCCCTCCTGCGTCGGGCTCCCGATCCTTCGTCCCGCGCAGCAACAGGATTACGACCTCCACGGCGGCTGGCCGATCCCGAGCAAGGCCGCGACGATGGCGCTCTCTGCGACGGATGCTGGGTGCGTAGGGCGGGGGGAGCGCGACCATGATCTCCCGCGCATTGCAGCTGAAGCTGGGCGCGATCGTCCGCGAGGCCAAGCCGCGGGGTCCGTCCCAAGGGTCACGAATCGCCGGATCGCGCGCGGCCGCGGCGAGGGTTGCCGCGGTGCACGCCTCGGCCCCGCACCAGGCGGTCGCCATCCAAGAGCGGCTCATCGTTCGGACCGGGATCGAGGAGATCCTCCCCGGGGGCGTGCTGACCAGTCCGCAGGGCTCGCTCTTCATCCACGAACGCCTTTACACGGAATTGGGCGAGCGTCCGGCTCCTCTGCTCAGGAAATTCGCGGCGCTCTCGGCGCCGGCTCCTTGGCCGGATGACGGTGTCGCGCGCGCCAAGCGCCGCCATCGGTCCCGAGCGGGCCCGGCGCGTGCCGGTACGGGCGCGGGACTGAGCCCGTTCGCGAGCTTCCGGACGTGATTGCCGAAGTGGACTCCCGCGAGCGCGGCCTCTTTCGCCGCTTCGGACACCGGCGAATGCTCTTTCTCGACATCGAAACCTGCGGGCTATCGGCGGCGCCGGTGTTCCTCGTCGGGCTCGGCATGATCGTCGAGCGGAACATCGTGCTGCGGCAGCTCTTCGCGCGCGACTACACGGAGGAGCGCGCGCTGCTGCACGAACTGGGCAAGCTCATCCGCCAGTTCGACTTTCTCGTCACGTTCAACGGGAAGTCGTTCGACGTGCCGTTCCTCCGCGACCGCGCGGTCCACCACCGGATGCGGTTCCCGGACGAGATCCCGCACCTGGACCTGTTGTGGCTGGCGCGCCGGCGCTGGAAGAAGGACCTGCCCGACTGCAGATTGAAGACGCTGGAATGGAGGATTCTAAGGCGGCGCCGCGCGGGGGACGTGTCGGGGGACCAGATTCCGGGGCTCTATCACGACTACGTCAAACGCGGGGAGCCGCATCGTCTGCTGCCGGTGTTCCACCACAACCTGCTCGACGTGGTCGCGATGGTCGAGTTGATTCCGCCCCTCTTCGACGAGTCGGTCGCGCCGCGCTAGCTGGACCGCACCGCGGCGGCCATCGCGTCCAGCATCTCGGCCCACGATTGCGCGGCGCGATCGGCAAACTCGGCCCATTCGGGACGAAGCTCGTGGGTCACCGTGGCCTCGCAACCTCCGTCCAGTGCGAATACCTCGACGATGATGCGGGCGGTTTCCGGCGAATACGCCGGCACGGACCACGTGAACACGAGTCGCGTCGGGCGGGCGATCTCGAGATACTGCCCGGTGTGATCGATGTCCTCGCCGTCGCGCCGCTGGACGAACGAGAAGGCGCCCCCCACTTTCGGGTCCACGTCCACCCGGATCATGTCGCCCATGCCGGGGGCGAACCACATCGAGACCTTCTTGGGGTCGAGCCACGCGTCGAACACCTCGGCGGGCGGGACATCGAAGCGGCGGGAGGTGCGCGCGTGGGGCAGGGGTTTGTCGCTCATCTAGGGTTTCCTCTTTAGCTCAAACTGGATGGCGCCTTGTTCGGAGCCGAGACCGGTCAGATGAAAGCCATTCTTCATCAGGACGCCGATCGACGGCACCAAGTGCGGAAACGTCTCGGCGATGACGCGCTTCACGCTGGAATCTTGAAATGCGCGATCGACCAGCCCGCGCGCCGCCTCCGATCCCAGCCCCTTGCGTTGGTACGACTCCACGACCGAGTAGCCGATCTCCACGGTTCCGTCGGCGGTCGGCGGTCCCTTGTACCCGCCGTTCCCGATGGCGATCGGGCGCTGGCCGCCGCTCCGGCGCAGTAGGTAGTACCACATCCCCCATCCGCCCGTCTCCGGGTTCTGTTCCAGCTGGCGGATCATCCACTGGTTGGAGGCCTCGTCGTTCAACGGAGGGGGCCAGGGCGACGCGATCTCGGCCCCGAGCAGGCGCGAGAACTCTTCGGGATTCGTGAGCTCCGCCCGAAGCATCGGGAGGGTGGCCGGAATCAAGGTCATCCGCTTGGTTTCGATTCGCACCGGTTGCAATCCTCTTTGTCCGGCCTCGCGGGGCCGTTCCATCCGACGGCGTCGAACTTCCGACGCGTCGGACAGGTTGTCATCGTCAGATCGCCGACGCGGACGCTCGGGCCGTCCGTGCGCGATTCCCTGATCCCATCAGAGTTTGCGCTGTTCCGCAACCTCCGTGCGCCAGGCACGCCGGGTGCACGGGCCCGGCACCGTGCTGTCGCCGGCGCGACCCTGCATGCGCGCCCTGCCGCGGCACAACCCGCTGGAACGGCGGAACACGCGAGTCGGGGACGATGGGGAGAACGGCGAGAGAGGCTGTCGCCGCTCTCGGGGAGCAGCCGAGGGACTGTTCCTTGGATGGGACGATCGGCTCGCGGAACGTCGCAACAACCACGCGGAGTCAGGCCGGAACGGGACCCGGTCCCCACCTCCACTAGCGAATTGGTCGGGTCCCGTCCGCGTACCCCGGTGCTGCCACGCGACCGCCGCGCCCGGGCCAACCCGCTGCCAACGCGGTCCTCAGTACACCCGCACCGGGAGAATCACCATGGGCAGCCCGTGGAACGCCAGGCGCCGCTGCAGAGCGGGGCACGTCTGGTTGTGGAGCCAGCGCAGCACCGACCGCTCCCTCTGGAACACCAGCTGTCCGCCGAACGACACCGACCGCGGGTAGTCCTCGCTCACCTTCACGATCAATTGCTCCAGCTCGTCCACGATGTCGGTGCCGATCGCATAGCGATACTCCGCGGGGAGCCCCAGCTTTCGAGAGAAATCGACGTACTTCTGAAGCTCCGCCTCGGTGCTCGCGCGGAGCGCGTCGATTTCGTCCTCGCCCTTGAACCTTCCGGAGTCGATGGCGCCCACCGATACGAAGACGACCTGTTTGAACTGATTCGGGAAGACCCGGAACAGGTTCAGGAGTGAGTGGATGCCGAGACCCCCAAAGCCCACCACCGTGAGGATCGCCGTCTGGGCGTTCTTCTTGAGCGGCGCCTCTGTCGGCGCGGTGCTTGGGAGCGGCACGTTCAGAAGGCTCTCATCCAGGCGTCGCAGGCTCACCGAAGTCCTTGCGTAGTGGCGGCGGACCGTCGCGCAAGCGAGACAGAGAACTCCGGTGGCGAAGAGGGTCGTCCACCCGCCCTCCAGGAATTTCGACGCGACCGTGCCGACAAGCAGCGATCCGGTCACCAGAGAACCCAGCATGCTGATGAAGAGGGCCCCTTTCCAACGCTTTCCCTCCCGTCTCAGGTGGATCGCGTCCCGGCACATCGAGAGCTGCGAGAGCGAGAAGGTGAGAAATACGTTGATGCTGTAGAGGACCACCAGGATGTGCACCGCGCCGCCGGTCGCGAGGATCACGAACCCGGCGGAGATCGCGACCAGCGCCACGCCGTTCGCGGTGACAAGCCGCTCGGACAAACTCACGAACCGCGAAGGGACCCAGCGATCGAGAGCCATGTTCGAAAGAACGCGCGGCCCATCCACGAATCCAGTTTGCGCGGCCACGAAGAGCAGGGCGCCGGCGGAGAGCAGCGTCATCGTGACGAGGATTTCGCCAAGCGCGCTTCCCGGAGCGAACATGTGCCCCGCGATGGCATGCCACAGAACGGCGTTGAGCGTTTTTCCTGGCACCGGCCCGGACCTGGTACAGGAGGTAGCAGAAGAGAATGCCGCCGGCGATGACGGCGAGCGAGACCGCCATGTAGCGCATCGTCCGCTTGGCGGTCTCCGCCTTCGGCTCGCGGAGAATCGGGATGCCGTTCCTAACGGCCTCGATTCCCGTGTACGTGCCGCCGCCGAGCGTGAACGCGTGGAAGAGAATGAAGAGGAGAGGAAACCAGCCGGTCGACTGGACGGCGCTGGTCGGACTGGTCGTTGAGGTATTGCACCTCGGTCGGGATCTGACGTGACTGAGAACGATGCCCGGCGATGAGACCACCCGCGTGGGTCACCACGAACAAGAGGAAGATCGGCGCCAGATGACCGCACCGACTCCCGCACTCCGCGCAGGTTCAGCACCGTCAGGATTCCGAGGAGCAGAACGGTGAAGGGCAGCTTGACGCGCCTGGAGCTCGGGGGAACCAGGCTGAAGATCGACTCCGAGCACGCGGCCAGCGAAATGGCGACCGTGAGCACGTAGTCGACGAGGAGCGCGCTTCCCGATACGAGCCCCGCGCTTGGCCCCAAGAGCTTCGTGGCGACCACGTAGCCGCCTCCGCCCGCGGGGAAGCGCTCGATGATCCGCATATAGCTGGAGGCGATCACCGTGACCGTGATCGCGGTGATGAGGGCGAGTGGAATCGCGAGGAAGGTGTTTTCGTGGAGCGCGCGGAACGCGGCGTCCGGGACCGTACGCGCTCGACGAGAGCCCGTCCGCGCCCAAGCCCACCCAGGCGAGGAAGGCGGCGAGCGAGATCTTGTGGAAGAGCTGCGGGTCGGTCAGCGCCCTCGCCGGGCCGATGACGAAGGCGAAGGCCCGCTTGATGAACGTGAGGACCCGATACTCAATGTGGTCCGGAGGGGGGAGATCGGACGGCGGCTCCGGAATGGCGTTGTAGTCCGGCTCGTCCTGCGGGCGTTCATCCATGCGAGCGGGGAACTATATACCTCGCGCCCTGGTCCCGCAAACAGGTGCGCCCCGGCGGGACAAGCCCGCCGGGGCGATCTTCAGCAAGACCTCGACTAGACGGTCGTAACGTTAGCGGCCTGCTTTCCCTTCGGACCCTCGACGATCTCGAATTCGACCGCCTGGCCCTCGGCCAGGGTCTTGAAGCCGTCACCCTGGATGGCGGAGTAATGGACGAACACGTCCTCCCCACCGGCCTGCTGGATGAAGCCGAATCCCTTAGCCTCGTTAAACCACTTCACCGTTCCGCGTTTACGCATGGAGCAAATCACCTCCCCTCGCAAAGCGTGTTCTTGGAGCCAAGTTCCACGCCGTTCTTCCCGGGCACACGGAGGCAACCGCGACGGCGCACAACGACCGCCACGCGCGGGCGCACCCACGGGATCCCGGGACCTGATTTCGATCTGTCTGTTGGGATTGCTTCAGCGTTCTGGCACCGTCAAATGCTTTGAACCTTGCCGCGTGCCGGGCCTGAAGCTTCGATTGCGATTGCGAGGCGACACCATTGCAGGTTTCCAAAGCAAACCGAGTTTTGGCCGGCTTGTGGCCGGTCCGAAGTACACATTGACGGTAGACCCGGGGGTGGGGGCTGTCAAAAGGAAAATTCGGTGCGGACGCGCGAAAACCGGGCGGGCGGCCGCGTGGCGCGGGGTGGTCGCAGCTCGGCGGCGCCGGGCGCCTTGACCCGGCTTCGGGGGGACCGTACCGTGGGCCTCGCTCGACGCAAAAACGCCCTACCACCACGGAGCATCGGAGGTGCCATGCGCCGCTTCTCTTGCGACGGCCTCATTTTGTGCGCGTTTGTCGTGCTGGCCGCCTGCGCGGCGGCTGCGTCCGTTGGCGCCCTCGTGGTACCGGGCTCTGCCCTCGCCGAGTCGTCGATGCGGGCATCCGGGCCGCCTGAAATCGTGATCTACAACGACGAGACCGCGTTGGTTCGGGAACCGAGGACCCTCTCCCTCGCCAAGGGACTGAATCAGGTTTCGCTCGACGGCGTGCCCCAGCGGATCGATTCCACCTCGGTCCGGTTGCGCGGCGCGGGGTTTCGCGTCCTGAAGCAGACCTACCGCTTCGATCTCTGGAACGGGGACCGCGTGTTCCGGCGCTTCCTGGGCGACACGATCGTCTACCGCTACGGAGGAAGGCAGTACCACGGCCTGCTTGCGGGCATCGACGGAAACGATCTCTTCATTCAGCGGCGCGATTCCGCGGACGTGTTGACGATGATGAACCGGGCGTCGCTCAGCGACATCGAGTTTCCGGCGAAGATGCGGTTCAAGACGCGGCCATCGCTGTCGTGGGAGCTGGAGGCGGACAAGGCCGGCGATGCCGCGGCGCTGCTCTCGTATCTGACCGGCGGCATCGGGTGGACGGCCGAATACTCGGCGATCCTCGATGCCGACGAGAAGAACGTCGAGCTGACCGGGTGGGCCACGATCGTGAATCGGTCGGGGAGCGCCTTCGATCACGCCAAGGTGTCGCTGATCGCCGGCGACGTGCATCGAGAAGGGGAGACGATCGACCGAGGCGCGTCCGCGGAAGGCGCGTCGATAGGGGAGGCGGCCAAGCCGACCGACTTCTTCGCCTATCACCTCTACCCGATCGCGGGGGCGATGGATCTGGATCCGCTGGAAACCGTCCAGGCGGCGATCGTTCCCCCAACCCGGGTGAACGCGCAGCGCACGTACCGCTACGACGGCGCGCGCGACGGCTCCAAGGTGCGCGTCCAGGTGGAGTTTGGGAACGAGAAGGGCGCGGGGCTCGGACTCCCGCTGCCCGAAGGGCGCGTCCGGGTCTACGCGGCGGACGCGAGCGGCGCGCCGACCCTGGTCGGCGAGGATCGAATCCCGCACACCGCGGCGGGGGAGCGCGTGAAGATCCTGAGCGGGGTCGCGTTCGATCTGGTGGGGGACCGGAGTCGCGTGTCGCACACGCGGGTTTCGCGCAACGTCACCGAGGATCAGTTCCAGATCCGGATTCGAAATCACGGCGGGAAGGCGGCGAACGTGACGGTGGTCGAGAATCTCTACGGCAACTGGGAGATCACGCAGAAGTCGGCCGAGTTCCGGAAGAAGGACGCCGACACGGCGGAGTTCGACGTGAGCGTGCCGGCGGGCAAGGAATCGACGCTCACGTACACGGTCCGGTACACGTTCTAGGCCGGGACGTGCGGCACGTGATCGGCGGCGCGCGGCGCCTCTCCGCGATCCTGCTCCTGGCGGCACTCCTCCTCGGGCCGGCCTCCATTGCGGCGCGTCCTGCGCGGCGGTGACGACCGACGCAGCCGCGTCCCCGCAATGGATTCTGTTCCGCGATCGTGGAACCCCGGCGTCGGTCGATTCCGCGCTGGCCGCGGCGGCCCGAACCCTCTCGCCTCGAGCCATCGCCCGGCGGGAGAAGGCGGCGCGCGAGCGCGGTGAATCGGTCGCCACCGGTCGACGTGCGCGATCTCGAGCCCAACGCTCCGTACGTAGCGGCGGTCGAAGCCGCCGGCGCGCGAATTCGGACGACGTCTCGCTGGCTCAACGCGGTGAGCGTCGACGCGGAGCCCGAGGCGCTGGCAACGATTCGCCAACTCCCCTTCGTCTTGGATGTCCGGCCGGTCGCGGTTGTGGCCCTGGAAGGGACGGATGCTCCCGGGGTGGATTCCCCCGGCGGGACGTCATCCGAACGGGGCGCCGACGAATTCTGGTATGGCCCGGCGGAGCACCAGCTGGAAATGCTGGGCATTCCCGAAGCGCACGCGATGGGCTACCACGGGGAGGGCATCCTCGTCTGCGTGCTCGACTCCGGATTCGAGCTGGAGCACGAGGCCTTCGACCAGCTCGAGGTTCGCGCCACGCGCGACTTTCTCTTCCACGACGAGAACGTGGCGTACGATCCGAAGGAAGACATCATCAACCAGTCCAATCACGGCACGCAGGTGCTCTCGATCCTAGCGGGCTTCGCTCCCGGCCACATCGTCGGACCCGCCTATCGCGCCGACTTCATTCTCGGGAAGACCGAGTACCTGCCCTCCGAGACCAAGGCGGAAGAGGACGCGTGGATCGAGGGGGTCGAGTGGGCCGAAGCGATGGGCGCCGACATCGTGACGAGCTCGCTCTCCTATTCCAAGTGGTACCGGCCGCAGGACGAGGACGGTAGGACGGCGTTGATCACCCAGGCGGCGAATCTCGCGTTCGAGCGCGGGGTGCTGGTCTTCAATTCGATCGGAAATCAAGGACCGGACGAGCGCACGCTGAGCCCGCCGTCCGATTCTCCGGACGTGATCGCGGTCGGCGCAACCAACTGGAACGGCCGCCTAACCGGCTTCAGCTCGCTCGGGCCGACCTGGGATGGGCGCGTGAAGCCGGATCTCGTCGCGATGGGTTCCGGCGTCGCCCACGTCATCCCGCGCTCCAGGGACCGCTACGGCAGCGGCGCCGGTACGTCCTATTCCACCCCGCTCGTCGCGGGGTGCGCGGCGATCGTGCTGAGCGCGCATCCCGATTGGGGCCCGGAGATGGTGAGGGACGCGCTGGTCCTGAGCGGGGATCGGGCGGGATCGCCGAACAATCGCTACGGTTGGGGAATCCCGAACGTGCGCGACGCGATCTTCTATCCGTTCGTGGACGGACGCGTGACGGATGGGCGCACGCGCGAGGCGATCGCGCGCGCGACGGTCGCGTGGGAACCCGCCGGCGCGGTCGACTCGCTGGCCGCGGCTCCCGGCGATTCGCCGCCTCGGGGCTCCGTGGTCACGGATTCAACCGGCGCGTACGTCGTTCCAAATCTGCCGCCGGGTCGCTATCGCCTGCGCGTGAGCGCGGAGGGATATGCGGATGCCGTGTCGGAGCCGCTGGACGTGCCGCCGAGTTTGGGCGACGTGAATTTCGCGCTGGAGCGCCGCCCGTAGGACCGCGCCTAGCGGCCCCTAGAGGCGTGCCGGGGCCTGCGGCCCTAGAACCCTCGCATTGACCCTTCCCAGACGATGCGGCCTTCCTTGCGGAACTCGTAGTCCGGGTGCGCGATCAGAAATGGATCGCGGCGTCGCGCAGCAGGAGTTCCGTGTTCTCGACGTGCGACGTCTTCTTGAAGATCGTGTAGCCGTCACCCCCGTCGTAGAGATAGTCCACCGTCGCGACGCGATAGATCCGGTCCGAGTCGATCAGGTCTCCGCCCACGCGGACGTTCCCCGAGCGCTGGCCTTTGATCGCAAACGAAATGCCGGATACTTGCAGGAATCCGCCCTTCCCGATCCGGCGCCCCGCGATGTCGCACAGCTCGCGCACCTGCCATCCGGGCATGGGAACCACGACGATCCTGTTCTCGAAGGGGAGCGTGGAATAGACGTCCCCGACGGTCACGTCGCCTTGGGGGATGGGCGATCGGATCCCGCCCGAATTGATGAAGGCGATGTCCGCGCCAGCCGCCTCGCGCATCGCATCGGCCACGAAATTGCCGAGCGGCGTCTCTCCCTCGCGAGCCCCGCTCGATGGGACACGCGCCGGCGAATGGAACACCGACCTGCGACATCGAGCCGCCGATCGAATCGGCGTAGGGCTTGAGGAGCGCGACGACGTCGGGATCCTCGCCGTCGGCGGGCCGCACCGGAATCAACCGACCCGAGTACCCGACCGGCCGCCCCTTGTCCAAGTAGATCGCGAGGCGCCCAAGGTATTCGCCGTACGCGCCCGCCTGCACGATCACGGTGCCGTGATAGCCGTTCGGCGTCCCGTTCGGGATGAGGATCGGCTTCGCGAGCTTGGTGTGCGAATGCCCGCCCACGATGACGTCGATTCCCGAAACGCGCCGCGCCAGCTCCTTGTCGGCCTCGAGGCCGAGGTGGGAGAGGCAAATGATCCAGTTGGCTCCCTGTCTCTTGAGGAAGGGTATGAGCGTCTTGGCGGCAGTGGCCGGATCCCCGACCGCGACGCCTCCGTTTGGGCGCGGAGATACGATCGTCACAACTTCTGGGGTCGTCAGACCAAAGAGACCCACTCGGACCACGGGGTCTAGCATGATCCCGGGCCTGGTTAGAAAACTGAGCCGCGTTGAATCCGGGACCCTTCCGTCTCCAATCCATCGCGCCCCTCGCCGGCAATCGGCCACGACATTGTTTGGGGCATTCTCCAAACGCGCCCAAAGACTCTCAGCATTCCCGAAGACGTTCCCGCTAAGCACGGGCATTCCCTCTCGTCCCACAACGTCCAGCCATCTCACCGGGCCGTTATCTAGATCGTGATTCCCGAGCGCTCCGGCGTCGTAGCCCATCATAGTCATCGCCCGGTAGTCAGGAGTTCCGTGGAAGAGATTGAAAAATGCGGTGCCCTGAAAGACATCGCCTCCGTCGAGGGTCAGCGAGTGGGGCGCGAGGAAGCGCTCCCGCTCCAACAACGCCGCCCGCGCCGCGGCGCCTCCCACCAGCTCGCCGCGCTCGTTCTTGAACGGCATCAAGTGGGCGTGGGTGTCGTTCGTGTGAAAAATGATGAGGGAGTCGAGGCCGGGGCTCGATGAGCCCACGGTTGCCGGGCTCGCGGAGCATGCCCCGAGCACGAGGGCCGCCCCCAGCACCGCCCCGGCGATTCCAACCGCCACCCAGCACGCCACGCCCCGCAGGCCGAAGCGCCGTAGGGATCGGGGCTTGGGCCCCATCCGCCCTCTCATGGCCTGCCACCATTCATTGACACCTACCCTCGGTGACCAAAATCACTTGACACAAGTCCCAGTATGGTATATAGTTATGCCTGTCATCCAGTAGATCCCCGCAATTTCCGGAGATCCCGGCAGCAACGAGCGGAATGCAGTGACCCAGTCCCCACCGAACGTTCACTTCCCTAGCCGTTCCGCAAACCCCTCGGTTGCTCCAAAGCTACCCCCAGCGCTCCTCGCCCACTGGGGGATTTTACGTTTGGGACGGGTGAGGGCGTAACCGGAGGTTTCATGGCTGTGGAAGACAAAGTTCTGAAGTGTCGCGATTGCGGTGAGGAGTTCGTGTTTACGGCGGGGGAGCAGACGTTTTACAAGGAGCGCGGCTTCCAGCACGAACCCACTCGTTGCCGCCGGTGTAGAGACGAAAAGAAACGAGTCGGGGGAGGACCGGCAGGGGGCGGACAACCCTCGCCGATCTCCACGTCTTCGCGGGAGTTTCACGAGGCGGTCTGCTCCCAGTGCGGCGTGACGACCCAGGTGCCGTTCCGGCCCACGCCTGGCAAGCCTGTCTATTGCCGCGACTGCTTCCAATCGGTACGCTCCCCCAAGGGGGTGAGCATGTAGGGCTGCCGGTACCCGCGAATCCCCAACCGACCATCTCGGACCGGAAGGAGGGCACCCGCACTTGAAGCATCGCGGATCGGTCAAGTGGTTCAGTGAGGCAAAGGGGTACGGATTCATTCGGGAGGATTCGGGAGAGGAGTTCTTTGTCCACCATTCGGCCATTCAAGCGGAAGGATTCCGCACCCTGGCCGAGGGCCAGATCGTCGAGTTCGACCCGACGGAAGGACAAAAGGGGAAACAGGCTGAGAATGTCGTAAAGCTCGACGCCTGAGCGGCGCCAAGCCAAGCGGCCGGCATCAAGCGACCCCCGGCGGGACTTCCCCCGTCGGGGTTCGTTTTTCATAGCCGATGCGGTAGAGTGATTGGCCGGTTTGTCGCGCTGATACAGCCTCGGAGGATCGAATTCGCATGCGCTTTCGCCTGGCGTTCGTGACCGTTCTGGCGGCCCTGGCCGGGCTGCCTTCTTCGTCTTCCGCTGCTCCCCATGTCGTCCGCACTCTCCCCAACAAGATGACCGTCGTGATCCGCGAGAACCGGACGCGACCCCTGGTCACCATTCAGGCGTGGATTCGTGCGGGCCAGAAGGACGAGTCGCGGCAGCAGCGTGGCGTCGCGACGGTGGTCTCGAAGACGGTGCTCCAGGCGACGAAGAGCCGGCCGCCCGGCCAGATCCAGGCGGATCTCGATTTGATCGGCGGCTCGATCGGGTCGGAGGTGGGCTACAGCTACACGTCCTATCAGATCACCGTCCCCGCGCGCTCGTTCGGAACGGGGCTCGACATCCTGAGCGACATCGTGTTGCGCCCGCGGATGGAGCCCAAGGACTTGGATCAGGGGATCGCGCAGGCGCGCGTGGCCACGCGCTCCGTGCTCAGCGTGCCCGAGCGCGCTGCCGTGGACCCGGCACGCGATGCGCTCCATCCGGGAACTCCGCTCGCCTCGCCGCTCGCGGTCCCGGAACTGGAGCTGGCGAACATCATCCTGAACATGGCGCGGACGTTCTACGCCGAACGCTACGTGGCCGGGAACATGACGATCGTCGTGGTCGGGGACGTGGACCCGGAGGACGCGGCCCGCAAGATCGAGGTCGCGTTCCAGGATGCGCCCAAGCAGAAGGCGCCGTCGCGTCAACGCGTCACGGAGAAGCCGCTTTCCGCCACCGCCTTCGTGACGGCCCCCAATCCGGAAGACACGCAAGGCGCCGCGATCTGCGCGGCGTTTCGAGCGCCCGCGTGGGGGAGTGCCGACGCGCTCGCGTTCGACGCGCTCATGGCCGTGATCGTCGACATTCCGACATCCCGTGCCCAGAAGAAGCTGGGAGAGGGCGGCGGCGAGTTCATCCTCGCGGCGGCGCAGCGGTCCTTCGACGAGGACGGCGGAACGGTGTCCCTTTCCCTGCGCGCGGGTCCCGAGCGGATGAAAGATGCCGAAAGCGCGCTCCTCAACCTGATCTCGCAAGCCCGTTCGACGCCGGTGTCCCAGGAGGAGCTGAGCGCGGCGGTGCACACGATCCTTGCCCGCGACCTCTTCTACCAGGCCGACCTTCCGGGCCTCGCGCGCGCCACGGCCCTGTCGTATCTGCAGGGACGCACGGGCGGGGACGAGGTCTACGAGCAGCGTCTGAAGGCGCTTCGCCCCGAGGATCTCGCGGCGGTGGCCAATCAGTATCTCGATCCCAAGCATGCGGCGATTGTCGAGATGATGCCGTCTTGGTTGGCGGACAGCCTCGACCTCCGGAGCACCTTCGAGAAGCGGATGCGCGAGAAGGTGGGAATCAACGAGGCGGCCTTCGGCTCCGGACCGAAGGTGATCCAGAGTTCCGATCAGGACCGGAAGAAGCGGGTGGACGGTCCCCTCGCGCAGATACCGTCGACGCCGCTGGACGCCGGACGCTCCCGCGTGGACAAGACCGTGCTGGGCGGCGGCCTGCGCGCCATGACCAGCGAAGATCACAGCATCCC
Organism: Candidatus Eiseniibacteriota bacterium; assembly: GCA_963740415.1. GTDB lineage: Bacteria > Eisenbacteria > RBG-16-71-46 > SZUA-252 > SZUA-252 > WS-9. The sequence continues at coordinate 1,010,616 of CAVUEC010000011.1, read as the reverse complement.
GCTCGTGACGATCGGGGTCTACCTGGGCGGCGGCGTCCGTTACGAGAACGATCTCAACAACGGCGCGACGTCCCTCCTTCGTGAAGCGATGCTCAGCTCCGGCGATCCCAGGGCGGGGGGAATGGCGTACCGCCTCTCGCTCCCGGACATCGGGCGGCTCCTTCCGTATCAAGATCGCGACATGTGGGGACTGTCGGTCTCGGTCCCGGCCGATACCTGGAAAGACGCGCTCTCCCGGCTCGGCACGATGTTCACGCATCCCGATCTCGACACGGTGACCGTCGACGCGACCCGGATCTACGTTCTGAGCGCCCTCGATAAGTGGCTGGATGACGACGCGTCGCAGCGCGCACGGCTCATCTTCCCGACGAAGTACCTCGTGAGCGGCTACCGCCTGCCGGGCCTCGGCACGCGGAAGAATCTCATCCAGATGCCGCTCTCCGATCTTCGAGCCTGGTACGGGAAGCTCGTGGTCCGTCCCAACACGGTGGTCACGGTCTTCGGCGACGTGAAGACGGCCGAGGTGGGGCCGGCGGTCGAAGCGGCCTTCGCCGATCTGCCCAACCGTCCGTTCGACACGGGCACCGTCGCGCAGGAAGGGGAGTTCGAGGGCTTCCGAGAGAAGTGGGAGTTGGGGGGCGGGCCCGACTGCACGGTGACGATCGCGTTCGACGGACCGCAGGCCAAGAGCCCCGACATGCCCGCCATGTACGTGGTGAACTCGCTCCTGGGCGGGCCGCGCGGATGGTTCCAGCAATACCTCATGGCCGATCCGGCCGTGAAGAACGTGAACTCGATCGTGTCGCAGGCCATCGACGAATCGCCCATCGTCGCCACGGTCACGATCGGGGGGCCGGTGCAGGAAGAAGACACGGTGAGACTGATGTTCCGCCAGTTCAAGAAGGTGGCGTTCCTGCCTTTGACCGGAGCGCTGGCGGACACGCTTCTCTTCGCGAAGACGCACGCGGTGAGCACGTACCTGGCCACGCTCACCACGAACACGGCGCGCGCCTTTCAGGCGGGCCGCGGCGAGCTGTTCGGACTCCCGGCGGACTACCCTCTGATTCTCCCCGCGCGGATTGACGCGATCACCTCCGCCGACATCCAGCGCATCGGGATGAAGTATTTCGAGAAGAACGAGTTCATTCGCCAGCCCTACGCCGTGGCGGAAACGCGGCCGGGAGGCTGGTGACGCCTCGCCGCGGGCCTGCCCCCGCGGGCCTCGCCGCCTAGCCGTGGGCCGTCACACCGGACCGTGACCCGCGAGGCGGTCACCGTCATCGCGACGGTTCGAAACGAAGCGGGCGCCGTTGACGCGCTCCTCGATTCGCTCCTCCAGGGCGCGCGCCCTCCCGATGAGATCGTGATCGCGGACGGCGGCTCCACCGACGGCACCTACGAACGTTTGGCCGCGCGCGCCAAGGCCGATCCCCGCGTCCGCGCCCTCCTGGCCCCCGGCAATCGCAGCGTCGGTCGCAACGCCGCCGTGCGCGCGGCGCGAAGCGGCGTCATCGCGTGCACCGACGCCGGCGTTCGTGTGGAGCGGGAGTGGCTCGAGCAGATCATCCAGCCGTTCGAAGACGATTCCGGCGTCGACGTGGTGGCGGGCTTCTATCGGGCGGAAGGGCAGACGCCGTTCGAGCGCGCCGCGGGCGTGGTCTCGGCGCCGGCTCTTCGCGAAATCCACCGCGACCGGTTCCTTCCCTCAACCCGCTCCGTCGCGTTTCGTCGCGCGGCGTTCGACCGCGTGGGAGGGTTCGACGAGGCGCTGGCCCACAACGAGGACACGCCGTTCGCGCTCGCGCTGAAGGCGGCCGGCTGCAAGTTCGCGTTCGCGCCGCGGGCGATCGTGCTCTGGAGGCCGCGCGGGAATCTCCGCGCGTTCATGCACCAGCACCGGCGCTTTGGTACCGGGGACGGCGAGTCGCGGGTGCAGGGTTGGTTCTACGCGACGATCGCGGCGAAGTACGCCCTGGGATTGGCGCTCGCGATCGCGGGATTCTGGTTTCGCGCCGCGTGGTGGGTGCTCGCGGTGGCGGTTGCGGCGTTCGCGGCCTCGCAGGCCCGCCGCGGGCTCGGCCGCATTCCGCCGCTCGAGGCGATCTTCCTCGTGCCGCCGCTCAAGGTCGCGTACGACCTGGCGTATCTATTCGGGTATCTCAAGGGGCGGCTGGGACCGAAAGCAACGACCGGCCGCTGAAACTTGGCTCAGGGCCACACCTTCAACTCCCGTGCCACACGCCGCTTAGGGTCGTAGTCTCGAATAAGCTGGCGCGGAGTAAATTATTGAGCTATCGTAACTTAAGTAGCTTGCTCCAGGGCAAGCCCGGCTCAGACAACCCGCCCAGCATCGCCGGCTAGCCCTCCAGGCCAACCCCCCGAGATCCGCAGGGGGTGGTCGATCCCCGCGACGGCGGAAATCCCGCCACACGGGTCCGAACGGCACTAGGCCTGCGCTCCGGGGAATCGAGTCCCGGGCCGCCCGCACTCGCATCGGCCAACGCCGCATCCCTCCCTCATCCGGTCCAATCGTTCCGGGGCGAACCCCCGAGCAGCCGCCGCATGTCTGCGACGAGCGGGATTTCCCGCCCGAACGCGCGCGCGTTGGTTTGGACTTAGGAAGGAGTCGCACGATGAGTCTCAAGATGAGCGAGTTCCACGGTATCGATCCGAAAGACATCGCAAAGCTGAGCGGCGCGGGCATCGAGAACACCGATGACCTGATGAAGATTTGGGCCGACAAGGAGAAGCGTGCAGGCCTCGCGGCCAGCACGGGCATCCCGGAGGAGCGGTTCTTGAAGTTCGCGGCTATGGCGCGTCTCGGCCGGGTGAAGGGGATGGACTTGAAGCATCTCGACGCTCTCGTCGCCGCCGGAATCGACGGGCCGAAGGGCCTCTTCCGTCACACGCCGGAAACGCTCGCCAAGCACCTGGGTGAGTTGGCCGCCGAGAAGAAGCTGACTGGCTCGGTTCCTACTCTTGCCGAGATCGGTCCCTGGTTTGCGGACCAGAAGACAAACGGGAGTATGGAGTCGACCGCGGAGCCGGTCGTCGACCCGAAACCGGAAACGATCGTGGCGAGGTAGGAATCGGCCTCATAACGCAACCGAACGCAAAGGAGCTGTCCATGACCTACAAGATGAGTGAATTTCAGGGCATCAATCCGGCGCAGATCGACAAGCTCCGCGAGGCCGGCATCGAGAACTCGGACGACATGATGCGCGTCTGGGCCGATCAGCCGAATCGCTCGGGGCTCTTGGAGAAAACCGGCATTTCCATCGACCACCTCACCGACCTGGCCTCGATGTCGCGGCTCGCGCGGGTGAGGAATGTCGGGCCGAAGTACGTCGGCGTACTGATCGCCGCCGGAATCGACGGGCCGAGGAGCCTCTTCGAATACACACCGGAGAAGCTCGGGAAGCGCTTGGCCGAAGTCGTCACGGAGAAGAATCTGACGGGCCCGGTGCCGACCGCGGAAGAGATCGGTGTCTGGTTTGTCGACTCGAAGCAGGCAGTCGCCGAAGTGAAGTAAGGAAGACTGGGTGTGCGGGAGGTGCCCCCCCAACAGACATCCCGAGCCAGCAAGCCCTCCCGCTTGAACGTCGGCCACGATCGAAAGATCGTGGCCGATTCTTCATTTTCGCCGGAGTACACCCTGCAAGCTCCGGAGCAACCCCCTGGAGCTTGAGGTGGAATAGCCGCTGGGCTCGTTGAGAGGCGAGGGGAGGAAGTTGTCGCCGCCGCGATTGGAGGCCCGGCGCGCCTCGTAAGGGCTCAACGATAGTCAGCGACCGAGCGCGCCGGGCCGACGCCTCACAGAGCGGCGGGGACAACTTCCTCCCCTCGCCCCCTACGCCCCCTGCGGCGCTTCCTTCTCGACCTCGCTCGTCTCTTCGGGCCGTGGATTGAAGATCGCGGCCAGCTCGCTCCGGAGCTGACCCTCGTCGAGGTTCCACTTCAGCTCGCTCTTGTGCGCGATCGAGATCGCGCCCGTCTCCTCGGAGACCACGAACACGCACGCGTCCGTCTCCTCGGCCAGGCCGAGGGCCGCGCGGTGGCGCGTCCCGAGAATCGGCGAGAGCCCCGGGGTCTGGCTCAACGGAAGGATGCAGCCCGCCGCCGCGATCTGGTCGCCACGGATGACCACGGCGCCGTCGTGGAGCGGGGAGTGGGGCGTGAAGATCGTCTCCAGAAGCTCCTTCGTCACCGCGGCGTCGAGCTTCGTCCCCGTCTCGATGTAGTCGCGGAGGCCCATGTCGCGCTCGACCACGATGATCGCGCCGCGGCGCTCCTTGCTCATGTCCTCCACGGCGCCGAGAATTTCTTTCAAGACGCCGCCGTCGCCCACCCGGATGAGGGCGCGCAACAGCCGGTTTTGGCCCACGTGCGTCAAAAGCGCGCGCAACTCGGGCTGGAAGAGGATCACGAAGAGGATGACCCAGACCGTCTTCAAGCTCCCGATGATCCAGTTGAGGGCGTTCAGGCGGAACCACTGGGCGACGATCGAGGCGATCACGATGAAGATGAGCCCAACGAACATCTGAGCCGCGCGCGTCCCCTTGATCATGGCGAAGAGGCGGTAGAACAGGAACGCCACGATCAGGATGTCGATGATGTCGACGAGGAACTGGGGCTTCAGCTCGATCAAGTCCGGGGCTCCGTGTGCTTCATGGCTTGGGGCTGGACGCCAAGATTTCGCGCCGCGCGGCGACGGCCTCGGGCGCCAGGATCGCTTCCAGCGCTCCGAGGGCCTCCCGCGTTTCCTTGACGTCGTGGGTTCGGAAGATGCGACCGCCGAGGGCGTAGGCTGCCGCGGTGGCCCCGAGGCCGGCCGCGATCCGCCCCTCGGGCGTGGCGCCGCTCCACTCGCGAAGGAACGACTTCCGCGATACTCCGATGTACAGGGGACGGCCCAGCGGGGTCAAGAGCGGAAGCCCGCGGAGCGCCTCGACGCTCTGCTCCGCGCGCTTGGAAAAGCCGATGCCGGGGTCGAGCGCGATCCGCTCCCGCGCCACGCCCCTCGCCACCGCCTCCTCCATCCGCCCGCGCAGGAAATCCCGCACCTCGATCGCCACGTCCCCGTACTCCCGCGCCTCGTGGAACCGGGACGGCGCGCCCACCGAGTGCATGATCACCAGGCCCGCGCCCGCGCGCGCCGCGTGGTCCGCGATGGCGCGATCCACGCTCAGCCCGCTCACGTCGTTGATCATCGCGGCGCCGGCCTCCAGCGCGCGCCGCGCGACCTCGCCCCAGTAGGTGTCCACCGAGAGGGGAACGCGGAGACGCTTGGTCAAGGCCCCGATCACCGGGCCGATGCGCGTCCATTCGGTCTCGGCCCCCACCGGCTCGCCGGCGCCGGGCCGGGTGCTCTGGCCGCCGACGTCGATGCAGTCGGCGCCCGCTTCGACCATCTCCTCCGCGTGCGACACGGCCTGGTCCGTAACAACGAAACGACCCCCGTCCGAGAAGGAATCGGGGGTCACGTTGAGGATGCCCACCACGCGCGCCCGCTCGCTCAAGTCCCAGGAGCCGGAGCGGTGCGTGAAGATCACGGTCTCAGGCCAAGCCTGGGCTCTCGCTGGGGGCGACTCGAGGGAGAGGGGCCTGCTCGCGCGTCCGGCCCTCGGCCTCGGCTGGGGCCGGCGTCGCGTCCGCGCCGCCGTTTCCACGATCCCGGGCCAACGGCTCGAGCTGCTCTCCGCGCAGAAGCTTTTCCACCTCGTCGCCGTCGAGGATCTCCCGCTCGAGGAGCGCCTGGGACAGAACGTGGAGCTTGTCGAGATTGTCGGACAGGAGCTGGCGGGCCCGGTTGTACGCGCCCTCCACCAGCCCTCGCACTTCCTCGTCGATCATGATCGCGGTCTTCTCGCTGTAGTCGCGGCTCTGCGAGATCTCCCGGCCGAGGAACACGAATTCTTCCTTGCTGCCGAACGTGAGCGGGCCGAGACGCTCGCTCATGCCCCACTCGCAGACCATGCGGCGGGCGATGTTCGTGGCGCGGCGGATGTCGTCCGAGGCGCCGGTCGTAAGCTGACCCAGGACGATCTGCTCCGCGGCGCGGCCTCCCATGAGGTGGGTCAGAATCTGGAGCCAGTAGTCGCGCGAGAACGAATGGCGCTCGTCCTGCGGCAGATACGCCGTGAGCCCGAGCGCGCGTCCGCGGGGAATGATCGTCACCTTGTGAACCTTGTCGCTTCCCGGTTGGAGCCACGCCACCAGCGCGTGCCCCGCCTCATGGAAGGACGTGCTCTTCTTCTCGACGTCGGAGATCACAAGGCTCCGCCGCTCGGTGCCCATCATCACCTTGTCCTTGGCGTCCTCGAAATCGGGCGCGTGGACCTTCTTGTGGTTTCGGCGGGCGGCCAGGAGCGCGGCTTCGTTCACCAGATTCGCGAGGTCGGCGCCCACCATTCCGGGCGTCCCGCGCGCGATCGTGTTCAAGTTCACGTCTTCGGAGACCGGGATGTTCCGGGTGTGGACGCGGAGGATTCCCTCGCGGCCTCGAACGTCGGGCACGTCGACCACGATCTGCCGGTCGAAGCGGCCCGGCCGCAGGAGCGCCGGGTCGAGCACGTCGGGCCGGTTGGTGGCCGCGATCAGGATGACCCCGTCGTTCGACTCAAAGCCGTCCATCTCGACCAGGAGCTGATTCAGCGTCTGCTCGCGCTCGTCGTGTCCGCCGCCCAGGCCGGCCCCGCGGTGGCGGCCCACCGCGTCGATCTCGTCGATGAAGATGATGCAGGGCGCGTTTCGCTTGCCCTGGTCAAAGAGGTCGCGCACGCGCGAGGCGCCGACGCCGACGAACATCTCGACGAAGTCGGAGCCCGAGAGCGAGAAGAAGGGAACGCCCGCTTCGCCGGCCACGGCCTTCGCCAAGAGCGTCTTCCCCGTGCCGGGAGGGCCGAGGAGCAGCGCGCCCTTGGGAATGCGTCCGCCCAGGCGCTGGAATTTCTTCGGATCGCGCAGGAACTCGATGATCTCTTCCAGCTCCTGCTTCGCCTCGTCCGCGCCCGCGACGTCCTTGAACGTCACCTTGGGGCTCGACTCGAGGGCCACCTTGGGGCGGCTCTTTCCGAACTTCATCGCGCTCGCGCCGCCCGACTGGAGCTGGCGGATCATCACGAACCACAGCACGACCAGCGCGATGAAGGGGAGATAGCCGAGCGCGATCCCCCACCAGTTCATGCTCGCAGGTTTGGAATTGACGAGCGTGTTGGGGTCTTTCGCCAGAATCGCGCGGCCGATGTCCTTGTCTTCGGCCGGGAGGTAGACCTTGAAGTAGACGTAGGAGACCGGGCGTCCCTCGACGTGCGTCAGGGCGCTCTGCTTCAGCTCGCCGGCCACCTCACGCTCCACGATGGTCGCCGCCTTGATGTTCGCCTGGTCGATCTGCTGGAGAAATTCGGAGTAGGGGATCTCGTGCGTCTTGGCCTTGATCTCGCCGTACACCTGGACGAACACGAGCACCGCGAGTACCAGGATCACCCAAAGGAGCGCGGTCCGGAGCGGCTTGGCCGGACCAAAGGGCGTCGGCTTGCGCTGCGGGGCGCGCGGCGGAGGCGTCGGCGGCGGAGTGCGGCGCGGCGTCCGTGGCGACTGCTTGCGTGCGACGGGAGTACGGTCCCGTTCCGGGCTGCGGTTCAAGTCGTCTCCTCGGTTTTCAGGGGATTCACGGTGCTACGATTCCTCAGTCTTTATCGGCAGGAATGCCGATCCTCTCAAGTCTTGGATGGTGCGCCGCGGTCGCCGGTTCGGAAATCCGGAGCTCCCGAAGCTCCAGATGCACGCGCCCTCGCTCCCGCCGGGCCCTAAGGCCGCCCGGAAGGTCGACCGCACGACGGTTGGGGGGCGTGACGAGGGAATGGAGGGCGTCGATGTGCGTTGCAGCAAGGTTGCGGACGTCCCCGTTCAATTCCTGCACGGCGTCGCGGAACAGATAGCTTCTCAATAGTTTAGGGTAATCCAGCAGGGTGGCGGCATCAAGGGAGATCTTTCCCGCGCCGTCGCGCCTTGCGAGCATGGGGAAGAGCCGCCGCGATTCCGCGGCGAGGTACCCATCCGTGTCGCGAATCGCATCGGCCGCGCGCAGGATGGCGTCCCGCGCCGAGGCGTTCATCCGCTCCCGAAGACGCGGCATGATTTCCAGGCGGAGGAAGTTTCGAATCGGCTCCGGGCTCAGATTGGTGGAGTCGGTCCGGTAGCGAAGCCGGTGGCGACCCAGGTACTCGATCACCTGATCGCGCGTGGTGCGAAGCAGCGGGCGAACGATCCGCACGCCCTCGACGCGCCCTCGGACCGGCATCCCTCCAAGACCCCGCAAGCCCGCCCCCCGGACCAGGCGAAAGAGCACCGTCTCCGCCTGGTCGTCCGCGGTGTGGGCGGTGAACACGCGACCCGCGCCGGCTTCTTCGGCGAGAGCGCGGAGCGCCCCGTAGCGCGCGCTTCGCAGCGTCTCCTCGGAGGAGCCGGGGAGCGAACCCAGGCTCGACTCCACGTACGGGAGCTTCCATCGCTTCGCGAGCGCCCTCACGAAGCGAGCGTCCCCGTCCGATTCCGGGCCTCGGAGTCCATGGTTCACGTGGGCGGCGATGACCGGTTGGCTCCCGCCTCGTTCGGCGCCCCGCCCGCCGCTCCCTTCGCCCCGCCGCGCGCCGTACCCCGCCAGGAAGTGCCAGAGCGCGACCGAGTCCGGGCCCCCCGAAACGGCCACCAGGACCGGGCCGCGCCGGGGCCAAAGGCGCTCGGCGCGGAGCAGCCGGCCGGCATAGAACTCGAGGGTCTGGTCGCGTGGATTGGGGCGCATGGCGGAAAGTATACCGGGGGTAAGTTGGTGGCGGCGCAGGGATTCGAACCCCGGACCAAGAGATTATGATTCTCCTGCTCTACCGCTGAGCTACACCGCCGCCAAGCGCCGAACTCTACGAGCCTTAGCTTCGGGCGTCAAGGGAGGGAGCCCGATTGACACATCCTTCGATCCCCCATAGACTACCCGGCTACCACGTCCCTAGTGCCGGGCTGGCCGGATCATCCCGGCCGCCATTCCGTAAGGAGCATTCCAATTCCATGATCCGCAAGCTTGCCGGGGGACTTTTGACCCTCGCGCTGATGGGCACAACCACACCCTGCGCCGCGTCGGAGTTGACCGGGTTCGGCGGCGTGGGCTTCCGGGGCGGCACCATGTTCTTCACGGCCGACCCGACCATTGCGTCGCAGGACTCCCCCCGCCTCACCGGGGAGCTGGTGATGAGCTACAACTGGTCCGACCACCTGACCGCCGACATCACGGTCGGATGGGACTGGAGCCAGCTCAATTCCGGGACGGACAGCTTCTACGTCGCCAACGTCGTTCCGCTCTTCCCGATCGGGCTTCGCTACAAATTTAGTGACGGAAAGAAGATGCGGCCCTTCATTGGAGGCGGCGCCGGGCTTTATAATTGGACGATCCTGTCGCAGGACCTGGGCGCGGCCAAGGATCCGGTTACGTTCGCGCGCCTCCGCCGCGTTGACCTGGGCGTCTACGGGATCGCGGGGGTCGAGCGCCAAATGTCGAGGCACATCAGCATGGTTGGGGAAGGGGACTACACCCATATATTCGCCAGCGACATTCAAGACAACGGTGTGAGCAAGGACTTCCCCTCGGGCTACAGCGGCGACAAGGCCTATTTTCAATTCCGCCTCGGCGTGACGTTCTGGTTCTCGCTCAGCGAGCGCATCGATACGGGGCTCCCCGAATAATCCGATGAAGACCTTCGCGAACCCTGGTGGCAAGCTCTCAGACATGAATCCAGAGGGCCGTCCGCCGCGGGTCACGGAGGAGCTCGCGCTCACCTTCGACGACGTTCTCCTGGTGCCCGGCTATTCCGAGGTGCACCCGCGCGACGTCGACACGTCCACCCAGCTCACCCGCGACATCACCCTCAACATTCCCCTGGTGAGCGCGGCGATGGACACCGTGACCGAGAGCGGCCTCGCGATCGCGATCGCGCAGGAGGGCGGGATCGGCATCGTCCACAAGAACCTCCCGGTGCTCGAGCAGGTGGAAGAGGTGGACCGAGTGAAGCGCTCGGAGAGCGGCATGATCGTGAACCCGATCACGCTCCCCTCCGACGTGCCCATTTCCCGCGCGCGCGAGCTGATGGACAAGTTCCGGATCTCGGGCGTTCCGATCACCGATGGGAAGCGGCTCGTCGGAATCCTCACCAACCGCGATCTCCGGTTCGTGAGCGGCGCCGATCTCAAGGTGAAGGACGTGATGACCAAGGAGAACCTGATCACCGCGCCCGTGGGCACCACCCTCGAGGAGGCGGAGCGGATTCTCCACAAGCACCGGATCGAGAAGCTCCCGGTCGTGGACCAGAGCTTCAACCTCCGCGGGCTCATCACGGTGAAGGACATTCAAAAACGCATCCGCTACCCGCGCGCCTGCAAGGACCATCTGGGGCGGCTCCGCGTGGGCGCCGCCATCGGCGTGGGCGAGGACAATCTCGACCGGGCGGACGAGCTGGTGCGCGCGGGCGTGGACGTGATCGTGGTCGACAGCGCGCACGGCCATTCGAAGGCCGTGCTCGACACCACCCGCGCGATGAAGCGCAAGCACGGGAACATGCCGCTCATCGTGGGGAACGTGGCGACCGCCGAAGGAACGCGCGATCTCATCTCGGCCGGCGCCGACTGCGTGAAGGTTGGGATGGGGCCCGGCTCCGCCTGCACCACGCGCGTCGTCGCGGGAGTCGGCGTTCCGCAGATTTCAGCCGTGCTCGAATGCGCGGCGGCCGCGGCGCGTGAAAACGTCCCCATCATCGCCGACGGCGGCATCAAGTACTCGGGCGACATCGTGAAGGCGCTGGCCGCGGGCGCCAGCTCGATCATGCTCGGCAATCTCCTCGCGGGCACGGAGGAGAGCCCCGGCGAGACGATTCTCCTCGAAGGGCGGACGTACAAGGTCTACCGCGGCATGGGCTCGCTCAGCGCGATGTCGGGGGGACGCGGCGACCGGTACTTCCAGGAAGGCGTGAAGGATCTCAAGAAGCTCGTGGCCGAGGGCATCGAGGCCCGCGTTCCCTACAAGGGGCAGGTCGCGGCCGTCGTCTACCAGCTGATCGGCGGGTTGCGCGCGGGAATGGGCTACTGCGGCGCCGCGACCGTCGAGGAACTCCGCACCAAGAGCCGCTTCGTCCGCATCACGCAGGCCGGGCTCCGCGAGAGCCACCCGCACGACCTCACGATCACCAAGGAAGCTCCCAACTACGAAATCCGATAGCCCGCCGCGTCACAGCGCGGGCGTTCGCCACAAAGCACGATAGCCGGCCGTACCGCGCCGGCTATCGGTGTGCAGGGGGGGTGCGTGCCCTCCGGTAAAGATCGGGTCGGGGGCCGAAGGGCACGCGGGGGGATCGATGTCGCTCGGGCTAAGCGCCTCCCGCCTCGAGCGAAAACTGAAAGTCAGGCGATATCAGCCGGATCTCGCGGGTGAGCCCCCGGATCTGGTCCAGGTGCTTCCGCTCGCCGGTCTTCTTCCATTCCGAATAGGCGTCGAGGAGCTGGTCCTGCATCACCCGCAGCGATTCCTCGCGGGCGTCCTCGTCCACGCTCCGCTCGATGCGGAGGACCTGGGCGTGCTTGAACCGCTTCGCAAAGCTCCAGTATTCCCCGCGCATGTGCGAGAGCATCTTGTGGTAGCGCTCGACGGCCATCGTCAACTTTTCCAAGAGCCCGCCCATGGCAGCGGTTGGATTCTCCAGCAGCTCACCGTACGTATAGGAGAAGTGATACCAGTTCGGGCTCCGGCCCACGTCCGCCTCCTCGCCGGTGATGATGCCCTCGCGGCGGTTGGGCACATGCGGGCCGTTGTGTTCGAAGTGGCCGACCGAGACCAGGAGCAGGTCCTCCGGCGTCCGGTAGATCTTGTAGCGAAGGGCGCCACGCTGCGCGCCGGCGAGACGCCGCCACGCGGCGACGTCATAGCGCGACAGGAGCCTGGAGCGTTCCGGGGGAAGCGGAACCTGCGCCTCCACCTGGTCTTTCAGTGCGGCGAGGTACGCATCCACATCTTCTTGAGGAAGCGGGTCGCCGTTCTTGGGAGTCCCGCTCGCCTTCGTGAGTAAGAGGCAATTGATCGCGACGTACGCGGTCGGCCGCACCTTCCGTGGGCTCGATTTGCTCGCCAGATACTTGCGGGCTGCCGTCATGGCTACCTCAGCTCTCCGTCGTACTACGTTGAGATCAACTTCGTCTGGATCCTTGGTGGAGGCCCCAACTCGCAACCTCCGGACACAGGTCAATGCATCCTCCATGCCGCCCAAAACCCGGCTTTGCCCCCTCGATCCAATGAAAAGAGCCGCAACTATTTAGTCGGATCGGCAGAAAACTTTCCGTTTCACTACAGGCTGATTTGACTCAGGAAGTGGCTTCTTCCAACCGAAATAGCGGGTTGAAGGACCCAGACCTCGGTGGTTGTGGGGATTGCGGGTTGCGGGCCGGTTTGCAACCTGCCCGACGCGGATGGCGCGGGCGGGCCAGGGCCACTCCGGGGCCGCGGCGAGAGTGGAGTAAAGCGTTTCAGGTCAATTACTTAGGTACGATCTGAGCGGGCCGTCTTGGCACGCTATTTGCGTTTCGTATCAATGCTTTACGGGTCTCTGGTCCACGGAGGGAGTCGACGATGCGCAGCGAGTCGTCAGTGAGCGAGAGGACGCGCGGAGTCCTCGCCTACTGCGTCGGCGGCATCTGGTTTGGCGCGCGTGTCGAGGAAGTGGCGGGCCTGATGCAGGCGGACCGGCCCGCGCCACTGCCTCATCAACGCGACCCTCTCTCAGGCGTCATCGCGTTTCGCGGAACCATGGTTCCCACGTTCGAGATCTCGAATTACCTGGGCCTGGAGTCGTCGCGCTCGGGCGCGCCTTCGTACGCGCTCATCCTCGCGCGCGGCGCCGACCGCTTCGGCGTCATGATTCCGGAGATCCCGCACCTGGTGCCCGCGAAGGAATTGCGCGAGGCGGATCTCGCCGAAGCCGATCCCGAGCTTCAATCGATGCTTCAGTCCGTCTTCGAATCCGGCGAGCTTCGGATCCACTGCCTGAATTACTGGTCGATCATCGATTCCATCATGCCGCCGTCCGGAGGCGTTCAGCCTTCAGCGGCGGGCCATTGAGGAGGCCCTGAACATGGGAGACAGCTCGCGCGATAAGGCTCCGATCGTCCGGCCCGCCGGCCGGCGCGCGGAGGAGACGTCGCCCCCTTGGGCCGTCCTCGGCGTCACCGTCTTCGCGGCGATGGTCGCGGGAGCGGCCGGGCACCTGATTCCCGGCGCCGCCGGATGGGTGGCCTCGGGCGTTCTGGCGGTGTTGGGTGGAGCGTCCGCGCTGGTTCTGGTCAAGGGACCCAGCGAGCACATCGACGTGGCGCTGCGCCGCCAGATCCGCCAGCTCGAGGAAGAGAAGAAGGCCGCCGGACCGGCGCTCCTCGAGCTCGAGTCCCTCAAGCGCCAGATCGAGGTGGCGATCTCGAGCTATAAGAGCAACCGCGATCCCCTGGCCGCGGGCTCCGAGTTGGGGCTGGGACCGCTCAACGCCCTCCTCGCAGCGGCGCGCGACGCCGCGAAGTCCGGGCCGGTGGTGAGCCGGATCGCGATCGACGAGGCGGAACTGGTCGGGGCCGATGGCGTGCCGCTTCCCGAGCCTTGGCCGGCCGATGCGAACAATCCTCCCTCGTTCGATCCGCGTGTCCGCGCGGAGGCGCTGCGCGGGCTCGACGCTCTGGTTTCGGGTCTGGAGTCCCTCACGAGGATGCTCTCGCGGCCGATTCCCGCCGTGACCCAGCCCGCCAACGGTGGTGCGGCGCGGACCCCCGCGCAATTGGTCGACGAGGTGGTTCACACGGCCGCCGATGGAATCGAGGATCTGGCCGCGGGCCTCATGCGGGCGAACGAGCTGGCCTCGGTGGCGGAACGCGTGACCAACCGCGCGACCCTGCTCGCCCTGAACGCCGCGCTCGAGGCGACGCGGTCTGGAAGCGAAGCCTTCGCCGCGATCGCCGAGGAAACGCGCCGTCTCGCGGAATTCGCGCGCGAGGCGACCGACACGATTTCCCGGCTCGCGAGCGAGATCGAATACAAGGTGGGCGAGACGATCACCGCGATCCACTCGACCAGCGAGGACGCGAAGATCGGAATCGCCGCGCTTTCCGGATCGCCGCCTCCGACCGTGACCCTTCCGCCGACCCACCTGGATTCAATCGAAGGGCTCCTGTCGCGGGCGCGCGAAGTGCGGCAGACGTTGACGGCCGTGTCGGGCCCGGCGCGCGGGAGCGCGGGCGCGGGATCGGGCGGCAGCGGCTCCGGCGGTTCCGGCGGCGGTGGCGGGAGCGCCACGCCCGGGAGCGGCTCGGACGGAATGATCCGGAGCGGTTCGGACGGCATGATCGGGAGCGGCTTGAACAATGGCCCGTCGGACTTCGACGAGTCCTCGTTTCAGATCGAGCGCGCGAGCCGCCTGGAGGAGCCGCCCAAGCCCCGCGGGTCCTCCATCCCGGACGACGACGTGCCGATGAGGGAAGTTCCGCCGCCGATCGAGCTGGCCTCGGACCTGGCGCCCGAGCCGCCGCGTGTGGCGCCGCCGCGCGATGACGCGCCGCCCGAGCACATGATGATGCTGGAGCGGCTGAAGCCTTCTGAGAGATACCCGAGCTAGACAGACCGTTTCGCGGAGGAATCGACGCGAATGCGTACCGCCGCTTCCGAGCATCTGAGCCACGCCCAGGTCATGTCGCGCCTGAGCGCGACGTTCAGCGCGCTCATCAAAGAGCAGATCGAGGTTGTCCGCCGCTTCCTCGAAAGCGATCAGGTCGATCTCGAGTCGAGCGAGATGGGGCCCATCGTCGACCTCGCCGTGCGCCTGGTGGAGCGGAGCGCGGAGTGGCTGGAACTGACCGAAGTCGCGAATCTCGCGCGCGAGCTGCGGGAGACCTTGACCCAGCTCGATCAGCTAAGGCCGACCCAGCGCCAGGAGATGGTGGCCCACTGCAACGTGGCCCTCGAGGCGGAGTCGAAGCTCGCCGAGCAGCTCCGCACCGACGGCTTTGGCGCCCTCCTCGCCCACGCGGGCACGGTGGGCGACGCCGTGGACAGTCTTCGGAACGGAATGACCCGCGCCAAGGCGCAGGCGATGGCGGCCTCGCGGGGCGTGATCGACGAGGCGACGCCCGAGGTTGGGCCGCACGAAAACCTCCTCGCGCTGACCTTCGAGATCAAGAGCGCGCTCGTCCATCAGAACGAGCGGATCGCCTCCATGAACGAGACGCTGGACGCGACGCTTCGTTCCTTGCAGGCGGCGCTCTCCGACTGGGAGCTTCACATCAAGGGGAGCGAGCGGCGCCGGATGTCGGGCCAGGGATCCCGCGCCAACGATCCGCCCGACGGCCGCACGCTCACCGTGCATCAACAGCTCCAGGACGCGGCTTCGGGCCTTCGGTCCCTATCGCACGAGATGAACCATCTCCTCGGACTTCAATACTCGCTCGAGCGCCGCGCGCGCGATCTGGACGAGCATCTGCTCTGGGAATTTCTCGATCCGTTGGATCGTTTTGTCGACGACATGTATCAGGCGGTGTCGCGCCGCTCGGACGGCGGCCGGGCGCCGATCCTCACCGTCCACACGGGCGGCGTGGGCTTTGAGCCCGAGATCGGCTCCATCCTGCTTCCCCTGATCGTCCGACTCTTGGAGACCGCCAAGCCTTCCGACTCCGATTCCGGGCCGATCGAGATTCGCGTGAACGCGGCCAGGGAAGGACTCGAGGCTCGGATCGCGATCGAGGGATTTCTGACGTTCGATCCGAGCGGGATCGGCCAGCTCGAGGCCGCGCTCGAAGGGATGGGCGGATTCGTCCACGTCCAGGGCGGGGATTCGGACATCGCGTCGCTGCGCATTCAGTTCCCGATGGCGCGCGCGCTCCGAAGCTTCCTGATCGTGGAAGCCGGAGGCCAGCGGATCGCGCTCCCGTGGAGCGCGGTGGAGCGGATCCATGCGACCGAAGACGAGCTTCAGTGGAGCGGCAGCGCCGTTCGCGGTCCGATCCACCCTCTGGGAGCGCTCTTTGGCCGCGGGTATCTGGGCGAGGCGGCCGCGCTGGCCGGGGAGTCGGACTCGGCGGGCGATTCGTACTTCGGAGGGGACGGTAAGAAGGAGCGCGGACGTCCGCTCGCGATCCTTCGCTGTGGCGGTGGGGCCGTGGTGGTGGGCTTCGACCGGATCGTGTGGCGCGAGAACGCGCGGCTCACGCCGCTTCCGCCCCGGCTTTGCCCCGTCGACGAAGTGCTCGGCGGAATCGTGTCGCCCGATTCCAACGTGATCCTTGTATTGAACCCGAGCGCGCTGGTGCGCCGGCTGAAACGTGAAGAAGGCGAAGCGGAGGGGAAGGCCGAGTGAAAGAGCTAAAAATCGAGCGCGTCGGGACGCGCGACCGGTTCCGCTTCTCGCTGGAAGGGGTGATCGACGGCCAGGGTGCGCGGTCGCTCGACCGGCTCCTCTTCGAGTGCCAGGCGCGCGGAGCCCGGGCCGTTCACCTCGACTTTTCCAAGGTCACATCGATCAGCACGCTGGGATCCAACGTCCTCTCGCGCCAGGGGCGCGTCTACGAGGAGACCGAGCGGAAGATCCACGTGACGGGCCTCGCGGCGGGAATCCGCGCCGCGCTCGCCGAAGTGGAGGCGATCCTCTACGAGTCGAACGGCTCGGAGACGCCGGCCACGGCGCCCGCGGTCGCGAAGCCCGCGGCCGCGAAGACCACGCCGGCTCCGGCGCCCGCCGTTGCGGCTCCCGCCGCGCCCGCACCCGTCGCCGCGGCTCCCGCTGCTCCCGCGCCGGCGGCCAAGACCCCGGCCATCGCGCAACCCGCTCCCGTCGTGTCGCGGCCCGCGCTCGAGATGGTGGGAGCGCCGGTCGGCGCGCCCGCAGCTTCCACCGTGGCGCCCGAGGTCGCGTCGCTCCAGGCCAAGCTCAAGCTCAAGATCGTCGAGTTCCGGAACCTCTTCGAGATCACGCGCGCGCTCAACTTAGCACTCGATGTCGACGAGGTCTTGAACCTCTTCAGCTTGAGCGTCATGGGACAGTTCGGCGTCGACCGTCTGGCGATCTTCCTCTCCGACCCGCGCCGCGACGGCGCCCTCGTTCCCAAGCAGGTCCGCGGATTCCCCCAGGGGCATTTCCAGGACTTCGCCGTGCCGCCGACGCCGTTTCGAAACGCGACGGCGGAGGAGAGCTTCTTCAGGCTCGCCGACATCCGGGAAAGCGACGGCACGGGAGAGACGATCGAGGCGCTGCGTCAGTCCGGGTTCGAGTGGGGCGTCGCGCTCTGGGTTCGGCGCGACCTGGAAGGAATCCTGCTCCTGGGCGGCCGCGGCGGCCGGCGCGGATTTCAGGAGGACGAGCGCGATCTCCTGACCACGCTCGCCCACCAGGGCGCCGTGGCGATCGCGAACGCGCGGTTCCACCGGGTGCAGGAGGACCGGAATCTCGGCCTCGTCCGGGGAATGATGTCGCTCATCGAGAGCCGCGATCCCTACGCCAAGGGCAATACCGAGCGCGTCGTCCGCTACGTGACCGCGGTGGCCAAGCTCCTCAACTACCCCCGCGAATCGCTCAAGGCGCTCATCTACGGCGCGGTGCTTCGCGACATCGGGATGATCACGGTCAGCCACGTGATTCTCAAGAATCCGGCGCATCTGTCCGACGACGAGTGGGCGCTGATCAAGCAGCACCCCACCCGGGGCGCGCAAATTCTGGAAGAAATGAACCTGCCCAAGGAAGTGGTCGAGGTGGTCCTGAACCATCACGAGCGCTGGGGCGGTGAAGGCTATCCGCGCGGCATCCGGGGAACCGAGATCCCGCTCGGCGCGCGCGTGGTCTCGCTGGTGGACGGCTACGTCGCGATGACGGCCGAGCGGCCCTACCGGCGCGCGCTCCCGGCGGAGAAGGCCCGCCAGGTGATCGCCGAGAACTGGGGAACCCCGTTCGATCCGACGATCGTCGAGGTCTTCCTACAGGTATTGGACAAGATCGAGAAACGACATCGGCAGCGTTCGGGCGCGCCGGTCCCGGTCGCGGCCGACCTCCCAAGCGCCCGCGCGGAGCTGGACCCGCTCAGCTCCGGGGCCATGATCCCCATGGAGAGCCGCTCGTGACCTTCGAAAGCGCCGGATCCGCCGTCGAGCAGAGCTCCACGAAAGCCAAGCGCGCGATCCTCGTGATCGACGACGACCGCCGCGTGCTCGAGCTTGCTCCAGATCTCGCTCACGCAGAACGGGTTCAAGGTGTCGACCGCCGGAACGGGCGAGGACGGGCTCGAGAGCGTCCGCAAGGAACCTCCCGATCTCGTCATCCTCGACCTCAGGCTTCCGCGGAAGACCGGCTTCGAGGTCTGCGCCGCGCTCAAGAGCAGCAAGGACACCGCCCAGATCCCGATCATCATGGTCTCGGCCAGCGCCGAGGTCGATTCGCGCCTCCAGGGTCTCATGCACGGCGCCGACGACTACATGACCAAGCCGTTTTCGCCCAAGGAGCTGCTCATCAAGGTGCGCCGGATCTTCGAGCGCCTGGATCGGGCGGAGACCCTGGCGAGCAAGAACAAGGAGCTGGAGAGCGAGGTGGCGCGTAACCGCGAAGACCTCGTGGTGCGGAACAAGGAGCTTCGCTTCCAGGTCTACAGCCTCGAGACCCTGATGGGGCTCACCCACCAGCTCAACTCCTCGCTGGAGATGGAGGAGCTGCTCAACACCCTGATCCTGAGCGTGGTGGGACAGCTTCGGGTCAACTCGGCCTGCCTCTTCCTCACCGACCAGCGCGAGCATCCCAGCCAGCTCAACGCGTCGACGTTCAAGGGTCTCAAGGAAGAACAGGCCCGAGGGATCACGTTCGACTACAACGGCCCTTTTGTGAAGGCGCTCCTCCCGACGGAAGGCGAGGAGGGCCGCCCGCTCCGGCTCGCGGACATCGACGACGATCCGTCGCTGGAATCCGCCGTGGGGCCACTCTTCGCGGCCGGTCTCACCGTCGTCGTGCCGGTGCTGATGAAGGCCCGGGTCAGCGGGATCCTTGCCGTGGGCGAGAAGGTGAGCGGGCAGGAATTCCAGTCCGCCGACATCGAGATGCTCAAGGCTCTCTCGGAGTCGGCCGGAATCGCGATCGAGAACGCGCGCCTCTTCAAAGACCTTCAAGAAGCATATGTCTCCACCGTCCGCCTCCTCGTGTCGCGGATTGAAGAGAAGGACCCGTACACGCACGGCCATACCGAGCGCGTGGCTCAATATTCCGTGGCGATCGCGAAGGAGCTGGGGTTCACGCCGGAGGAAGTCCAGCGGATCCAGTTCGGCGCATTCCTCCACGACATCGGAAAGGTCCACACCCAGAGCGAGGTGCTCCTCAAGCCGGGCGCGCTCACCGAGGAAGAGTGGATGATGGTGAAGGCGCATCCCGTCCGGGGCGCCGAGATGATCAAGGGCGTCAAGTTCCTCGAGCGCGTCACGGACATGGTCCGCCACCACCACGAGCGCGTGGACGGCCGCGGCTATCCGGACGGCCTCAAGGGAGAGCAGATTTCGGTCGGCGCCAAGATCGTGAACGTGGCCGATGCGTTCGACGCGATGACCACAGATCGTCCGTACCGCGCGGGGCTGACCGTGGAGCAGGCGATGGGCCAGCTCACCGAGAAGGCGGGGACCCAGTTCGCCGCCGAGATCGTCCAGGTCTTCGTCCCCGCGATTCGCGAGGGCCGCATTCCGGTCACGCGCGGCATGATGGGCGCTCCGGCGCCGTGATCTCCGCGTTCCGAGGCGCACGCAACCTGATCGCATCCCTGGCCTGCCTCGCGATTCTCGCCTCCCCAAGAACCGCGTGCGCGCGGACGCTTGCCGTGCTGAACGGGAACGTCCCGGGCGACACGTTTGGCGGCGCGGTCGCCGGCGTGGGCGATCAGAACGGCGACGGAATGGCCGACCTCATCGTCGGCGCCTACCAATCGGACGTCGGCGGCCTGGACGCGGGCCGCGCGTACGTCTTCCAGGGCGGACGGAAGATCGAAGTGAAGGCCCATGCCGCCTTCGGCGCTCAGGCCGCAGGCGATCTCTTCGGCGTTTCGGTCGCGAACGCGGGCGACGTCAACAAGGACGGATTTACCGACATCATCGTCGGCGCCCACGAGAACGACGCGGCGGGCGCCAACGCAGGCCGCGCGTACATCTACTTCGGCGGACCCGCCGGCGATAACAGGCCCGACGTCACGCTGACCGGCGAGGCGGCCGGCGACGCCTTCGGCTACTCGGTGGCCGGCGCGGGCGACGTGAACGGCGACGGCTACGCCGACGTGATCGTGGGCGCGTACGAGAACAGCACCCGCGCCGATGGAGCGGGCCGGGTCTACGTGTACTACGGCGGGAGCCGCATGGACGGCACGGCCGATGCCATTTTCAGCGGCCAGGCCGCCGGCGATTACTTTGGCATCTCGGTCGCGGGCGCCGGGGACGTGAACGGCGACGGCTACGCCGACGTGGTCGTCGGCGCCTACCAGTGCGACATCGGCGGCACCGACGCCGGGCGCGCGTACGTCTTCTTCGGCGGCCCGCGCTCGGACGATCGCGCCAACCTCATCTTCACCGGTTCCTCCGCCGGAGATTCGTTCGGATTTTCGGTGGCCGGAGCCGGCGACATGAACCGGGACGGCTACGGCGACGTGATCGTCGGCGCCTACCACAACGACACCGGCGGCTCCGATGCGGGCCGGGCGTACGTGTACTTCGGCGGCGCCCGGCCGGACGACCGGCCCGACCTCATCCTGACGGGAGAAGCGGCCGGCGACGCCTTCGGCTATTCGGTGGCGGGCCTGGGCGACGCGAACGGCGACGGATTCTCCGACGTGATCGTGGGAGCCTACGGAAACGACGCGGGCGGATCCGCGGCGGGTCGCGCGTACCTCTACTTCGGCGGAAACGGGCCGGACGCGGTCTCCGACTTCACCGTGACGGGAGAGGCGTCGCTCGACAATCTGGGCTACGCGGTCTCGGGGGTGGGGGATCTCGACGGGGATGGGATGGCGGATGCCGCCGTCGCGGCGCCGTTCGCGGGCGCGGGCCGCGTTTACCTCTGCTCGCCGACCGGCCGCACGCGACCCATCGCGGAGCGGTAGCGGCCCGACGGGCCGTCGCGGCGCCGACCCAGGCCGCCGCGCCGAACGACTAGCTCTTCTTGTTCCGGAACACCAACAGCTGGCAGGGAACCGGGCCCAGCTCCACGTTCGCCACCGCGCGCTCCATGTTGTCCGTCACCTGGATCTGGCCGGTGATGAAGATGGGGAGCCCCAGCTTGAGCGACTTGTCCCGCGTCGCGAGCCGCGACTTCACCTTTCCCGCCACGATGTTCAGAATCTCGCTCATGGCGTCGACCACGTCCTTCTCCGAGATGGCGTCCTTCTCGCGCACGCCGAGAAACGCCCGCGTGAGCGTCCGGCAGCCCTGCATGCTGGTCGCGAGGCCAAGGTGCATCGAGTTGGTCTCGCTCAGAATGGAGATGTAGGCGGCGGGGCGGGTCCCCGACTTCGCGGTCGGATCGTTCGCCATCACGCCCCCGTCGAACCGGAGCGACCCGCTGGCAAACTCCTGCGAGACGTCGGTCAAGCAGCCCAGCCACTCCTGGACTTCGATCGTTGCCGTGCTCATGACTCTTGCCCTCCTGGATTCTCCCCGACGCTCTTCGGCCGGGCCGTCTCACCGCGAACCACCCGATAGCACATTGCCTTGCCGACGCGGACCGACTCGAACGACCGCTCCGTGATCATCGTGGTCTCGCCGCCTCCCAGGAACAGGTACCCGTCGGGACGCAGCGTCTTCGTCACCTGCGCCAGAATCGCCTTCCGCGTTTCGGCGCTGAAGTAGAGCAGCACGTTCCGCATCAGGACGATGTCCATCGGCGGAAGCGCCGGCCAGGGCGCCGCCAGATTGATCTTCTGGAACTCGACCATCTGCCGCACGCCCGGCTGAAGGCGCCACTCCGCCGCGTCGCGATCGAAATGCTTGAGCATGAGCCGGGCGGGAAGGCCGCGGTTCACCTCGATCTGGCTGTACACCCCCGCCCGCGCGCGCGAGAGCATGGACTCGGATACGTCGCTCGCAATCAGCCGGATCCGCCAGCCCGCGAGCTGCGGGAAGCTCTCGGTCAGCATCATCGCGAGGCTGTAGGCCTCCTGCCCGCTCGCCGTCGCGGCGCTCCAGATGTTGAGCGTGCGGCCGGTCTCGCGCTTCGCGATCAGCTCCGGAAGAAGCGTGTCGCGGAGCGCGTCGAACGGATAGAGATCCCGGAAGAACGAGGTCTCCCCGTTCAGCATGGCCTCGGTCACCTTCCCGTGGAGCGGTCCCGACTCCTCTTCGGTCTGGAGCCCCTCGAGGAGCGCCGCCACCGAGCCAAACCCCTCGCCCGCCGCCAGGCCGTGGAGCCGCGTCTCGACGACGTACTCCTTGCCTGCCTCCAGCAGGGTTCCGGTGCGGCGAAGCATGAGCTTCTGCAAGTAGGCGAAGCTCTGCGGCGTCACGCCGCTCGCGTGTGTCGGTCGGATGACGGTCATGGGATCAGCCGACCGGCGCCTTCCGCCGGACGCCCACCGAAGCCCGCTTCACGATCTCGGCCGCCATCTCGTCGAGCGGGACCACGCGGTCCGCGATCCCGGCGCGCGCCACGATCCCGGGCATGCCCCAGACGACGCTCGAAGCCTCGTCCTGGACCAGCACCGTTCCGCCGGCGTCGCGAATTCGCTCGCACCCCTTGTATCCGTCATGGCCCATGCCGGTGAGAACGATGCCGAGCGAAGCCGACCCGTACGCGTCCGCCACCGAGAGGAAGAGAGGATCGACCGCCGGCCGGCAGGAGTGGACCGGAGGATCGTTGGTGAGCCGGATGCGCATTCCGTTTCGCTCGCGCTCCACCGTCATGTGGTGATCGCCGGGAGCGATCCAGATGGTCCGTGGCTCGAGCGCCGCGCCCTCGATCCCTTCGGAGCACTGGAGCTGGGTGCGCGTGCCGAGCCGCTCGGCCAGGAGCCTCGTGAAGATCGGCGGCATGTGCTGGGCGATCACGATCGGGATCGGGAAGTCGGGGGGCAACCCCTCGAGGACGCGGGCGAGCGCCTTCGGCCCTCCCGTCGACGCGCCGATGGCGACGATCTCGGGGCGGGTCTGGGTCAGGCTCTGGATCCGCGATCCCGGGAGCGGAGTCTCGTCCGCGGCGCGGCGCGACGGGGCCGGCGCGCCCTCGCCGTTTCCGTTTTCCGAGCCGCCGCAGAGTCCCTTGATCTTGGGAATGAGCTGGGTCCGGATGAGCGCCGTGGCCGCGGTGAGATTATCGGCCGGGCTCTTTGGAACGTAGTCGTCGGCGCCGTGCCAGAGCGCGTCCAGGGTCACCTTGGCCCCGTGGCGCGTGTGCGAGCTGAAGATGATGACCCGAATCGCGGGATGGTTCTTCCGCACTTCGATCAGCGTCTCCAGTCCGTCCATCTCCGGCATCTCGTAATCGAGAACGATCAGATCCGGCTTTACTTCCGGGATCCTGTCGATGGCCTCGCGGCCGTTCGCGGCCGTGCCGACCACCTGGATGTCCGGGTCGATGGAAAGCGCGTCCACCACCAGCCGGCGGACCATCGCCACGTCATCGACAACGAGGACTCGGATCTTGGACATGGGCTCCTTTTGCGGGACGCCTGACGCGCCCGGGTTCGCGGGACGGGTTCCTAGATGTTCCGGGTGCTCGGGTCCATCCCCAGGAGGATCAGCTTCTCCAAGAGGGCTTCGCGGTCGAAGGGCTTCATCAAGTACTCGCTCGCGCCCGCCTCGAGGGCGATCGCCACCTGCGACATCTCGCTCTCGGTCGTGACCATCATGATCCGCACGTCCTTGTACTCCTGCTCGGAGCGGATCAGGCTCAGCACCTCGAGGCCGTCCATCTCCGGCATGTTCCAATCGAGCAGGACGAGGTTGATGCCCTTGGTGTTGTGCAGCTTGGCCATCGCCTCCTGGCCGTTCTCGGCGTCGAACACCTCGAATCCGAGTTCTTTGAGTTGCTTGGTGATGATGCTTCGCATCGATCGCGAATCATCGACGACAAGGGCTCTCATGGTTGCTGCCTCCTCTCTCGCGCTTTCGGGGCGCGGCTGAATGTCTAGCTGGCGGCCTTGAACTGACGATCGTCGCGGGGAAGCGGGACGTTGCGCCCCCGCAGCACCTGAGGCGCCCTCGCGGGCGCCGGCGGCTCCTGGTCCTCACCGTACTGGAAGCGCAGGGTGAGCTCGCGCAGCTCGGTCGCGAGCCGCGACAGGTCCTCCGCCGCCTTCTGCGTGTTCTCCGAGCCGCCCGCCGTGTCCTTGGCGATCTGCGCCACGCGCACGATGCCGGCGGAGATCTCCGTGCTGCCGCGGGACGCGTCGCTCAAATTCCGTCCGATCTCGCCCGACGCGGCGAGCTGCTGCTCGATGGCGGTGGCGATGGAGTTGGAAATGTCCTTGATCTGCTGGATGGTGTCGCTGATCTTGCCGATCGCTTGAATCGCCGCCGTGGTGTCCGTCTGGATCGCCTCGATCTTCAGGCTGATGTCCTTGGTCGCGGACGCCGTCTCCATCGCCAGTTCCTTCACCTCGTTCGCGACCACGGCGAATCCCTTGCCGGCGCCGCCCGCCCGCGCCGCCTCGATGGCGGCGTTCAAGGCGAGGAGGTTCGTCTGCTGGGCGATCGTGTTGATCACCTGGACCACCTTGCCGATCTCCGCGCTGCTCGCGCCCAGCTTGTTGACGGCGGTGTTGGTCGAGGCGGCCTCGGTGGCCGCGATCGACGCGACCTGGGCCGCTTCGCTGGTGTTCTTGGAGATCTCCTGGATGCTCGCGATCATCTCCTCGACGGAAACCGAGACGCTCTCCACGTTCCGGCTGATCTGCTCGGAGCCGGACGAGACGACGCTCGCCTGCCGCGAGGTCTCCTCCGCGCTCACGATCATCTGCGAGCTGACGGACGACAGCTCTTCGGAGGCGCCCGCGAGCGTCACCGCGCGCTTCCCGATGTGGAAGAGGATGTCGCGGAGGGAGCTGACCATCTGGTTGGTCGAGACGGCCAGCTGGCCCAGCTCATCCTGGGCCGTGTAGGTCACCTTGCACGTCAGGTCGCCGCTCGCGGTGCGCTCGGCCACGCGCCTGGTCTGCTCGATGGCGCGCAGGATCCGGCGCGAGAGCCAGAGGGTGAGCGTGATCGTGAAACCGGCGATCAGGACCCCGACGAACGGGATGAGAGTCGACCGCTGCTCCGCGATCGCGGTCGCCGACTCCTCCTCGAGCGAGTTCTGGATCATGGCTAGATGCACCACCTGGAGCACGGCCTTCCGGTGCTGTTCGTAGAGCGTCTTGAGCGTCGAGTTGGCGAGCGTCCGCGCGGTATCGCGATCACCCCGGCGCACCGCCGGAATGAACTCCTCGTCGCGCACCCGGAAGAACTCCTCCGCGGGCTGGTAGGAGCGGACGTTCATCGCTTCCCGCATCGGTCCCGGCTGGAGCGTCTTCGACCAGTATTCGTGGCGCTCCTCGAAATTGGCCCGGAACTGCTGCGACTGCTGGATCAGGTCTTCCAGCCGGCGGCGATCCCCCTCGTCGATCATCTGGTGGACCGCCAGGAAGGCCTCGACCAGGAACTCCGGCGGCGGCACGACGTCGGCGATCAGGTCCTTCCCCTGCGCGATCTTCTTGTAGCGGGGGCCGGCGATCTTCAGCTCCTGGAGCGTGGTGTAGGCGATGATGCCGAAGACCACGAACCCAAGGAGGGAGAGCAGCGCGCTCCCCAACATCTGGCGTCGTATGGTCAAGGTCAACACGTTCAACTCCTTCCGCGCGAATGCCGCCTACGAATAGGCGACGCGCAATACCTTTCCGATCGCCAGCACGAGCAGAAGCTCGTCCTGGAGCCTGTACACACCCTCTATCAGTTCGCGCGCCCGGCCCCGCAGCGTCTCGGGCGGGCGCTCGTACGCCGAGGCCGGAGCCTCGATCACGTCACCGATCTGGTCGACCAGGAGGCTCACCGACGACGTGGTGCCCCCCCGGACGACGATGTTCGGCGACGCCTCGACGCGCGGCGCCGGTTCCATTTCGAAGCAACGGCGGAGATCGATCGCCGGCACGATCCGCCCCCGGAGATTGATCACCCCGCGCACCGCCGCCGACGCGAGCGGGAGACGCGTGATCTCCTGCTCTCGAAGGACCTCCTGGACCGCCGAAATCTCGATGCCGATGAGATGCTCGGCCAGGCGGAACGTGCAGAGGAGCTGGTCTTCGGCCATCGTTACGCTCCCGCCGCCATCGAGTGCGGACCAAATCCCGGGACTTCGGCCTGGGCCAGAAGCTCCGGAACATCCAGGATGTCGGTGGCGCGCCCCCGAATGACGGCCGAGCCGGTGACGCCGTGCCGGCCGGTGACGGTATCGATCTCGAAGTCCTGCTCCACCAATTCCAATATTTCCTCCACGACCAGACCCACGCGCGCCCCGCTCTCCTCGTGCACCACGACCTGAAGCGAAGGGGAGGGAATGGACGCGAAGTGGGCGGTCTCGCCTCGCCCGGACGTGGAGCCGGCCTCGGCGGCGGTTCCCTCCAATAGATCGCGCAGCGGGAGCAGCGGCATCAGGCCGCCGCGATACTGGACCACCCTCCGATCGCCCACTCGCTCCACGGCCGCGCGCGGCAGCTCCTCCAGTCGCGCGACGTCCGAGAGGGGAATCGCCACCCACCAGTCGTTGCGAATCCGAAAGAGCACGAACGTCTGCGTCTCCGTGATCGGCTCGACGACGTTCCGGATCGGCATGATGCGGCGCGTCGCGCCCGTCGCGCCCACCCCGCAGTGCCGCGCCAGCCCCGGCGCGTCGAGAATCAGGGCCACCCGTCCATCCCCCAGGATCGTCGCGCCCGAGAAGACCTGGGTCTGACGCAGGGAGTCGACCAGGGGCTTCACCACGATCTCCTGCGACGACAGGATCTCGTCCACGACGAGCCCGAACGTGCAGCCCTCCGCGTGGAGAACCGCGATGTTGAGCGAGGCCTGGCCCGATTCGGTCAGCGAGGCCTGGACCGCGCCCTCGATCTGGAGCGCATCGTGCAGGAAGACCAACGGGAGCAGCGTGTCCCGGTAGCGGTAGACCTGCGCGTCGTAGACCTTCGCGATCGCGTTCTCGCCCACGTCGCCCTGGGTGCGCAATAGCTCCAGGAGATTCACCTGCGGGATGGCGTAACGCTCGTCGCCGGCCGCCACGACCAGCGCCGGGATGATCGCGAGCGTGAGCGGAATGCAGATGCGCATGGTCGAGCCCTTGCCCGGGATCGAATCCACCTCGATCGTGCCTCCGATTCGCTCCACGTTGGTCTTCACCACGTCCATGCCCACGCCGCGGCCCGAGACGCTCGTGACCTTCTCGGCGGTGGAGAAGCCGGGCGTGAAGATGAGGTGGATCCAGTCCCGGTCGGTCAGGAGCGGAATGCGCTCGGGGGGAACCAGACCGGCCTTGATTCCGCGCTCACGGATCCGCTCCACGCTGAGGCCGCCGCCGTCGTCCGTCACCTCGACGATCACCTTGCCGCCCTCGTGGAAGGCCCGCACGAGCAGCTTGCCCTCGGCGGACTTGCCCCTGGCCACGCGAACGTCCGGGGTTTCGATCCCGTGATCGATCGCGTTTCGAACCAGATGCGTCAGCGGATCGCGGATGGCCTCGATCACCGTCCGATCCAGCTCGGTGTCGATGCCTTCCATCTCCAGCCGGACCTCTCGCCCGCACGCCGCCGCGACGTCGCGGACCAGGCGCGGGAGCTTGTTGCAGAGGTTGGCGATCGGCTGCATCCGGGTCTTCATGATCCCTTCCTGCAGCTCGGTGGTGATCAGGCTGAGACGCTGGGTCGCGGCCGGAAGCGACGCGTGATCCTGCGACGTGACGTACTGGAGCATCTGGTTGCGCGCCAGCACCAGCTCGCCCACCAGATTCATCAAGAGGTCGAGGAGATGAACGTCGACGCGGATGTTCGCTTCGGTGATCGCGGAGGCGGGCGCCTGCCCGCGCGCGATGAGGGCCTCCAGAATGTCCTGCGGCTTGAGCGCGCCGTGGTCCACGAGGATCTCGCCGATCCGGCGCGGATCTCCCAGGCGCTGCTGCTGGGCCGCGAGCATGACGGCGTCCGGATCGAGCCGCCCGCTCTCGACCAGCGAGTCGAGAAGCCCGCCGCCGATCGTTCCCGGAGGAAGGGCCGCCTTCGCCTCGGCCACGGTGGCGTGGGGCGCGGGCGCGACCGGGGGCGCCGGCGCGGGCGGGGCCGCCAGCGCGGGCGTTGCGGGCTCGGAAGCCGCCGGCGCCGCCGGCGTTGTCGGCTCAGCGGCCGTCGCGGGCGCCGCGGCCGAGCCGGACGCGCTCGTGCGCGCCAGCTGGAGGCGGGTCAGCGTCGCGATCAGCGCGGAGTAGTCCTTGTCGCCCTCCGCGCGGGTCTGCTCGATCGAGCCCAAGATCTCGCGAATGGCGTCGACCAGAACGAGAAGAGCTCCCGTGATGTCCGGGTTCAGCGCGATCTCTCCGTTTCGAAGCTGGCTCAGGAGATTTTCGCCGGCGTGCGCGACCGCCTCGAGCTTTGAGAAGCCGAAGAAGCCGCACGTGCCCTTGATCGTGTGGACCGTCCGGAACACGCTCGCGAGCTTCTTGGGATCAAACGCTTCCTGCTCGAGGGCCACCAGGTCGCGCTCGACCTGGCTCAGGCTCTCGTGGCTCTCGACCAGGAATTCGTTAATGATGCTTTCGTCCATCGTCTCCCCGTCCCGTCAGCGCGCGAGCCGCGCCATCCAGGCCCGCGCCTGATCCCGCGCGGGTCCCTGTGCCGCCGATGCCATGTACGTGCGGATCGCCGCCGTCGCCGCGGAGGCGCGCGCCGGCGTGGGAGCCATCTCCCACGCGCGGTACCGCGCGGACGCCAACTCGAACCGGCCCAAACTCTGCTGCCAGCCGCGGAGAAGCGGAATCGCCCGGTCCCAGTCGGCGGCGGCGCTCTCGTAACGCGTCGCGGAAGGATCGTTGTCCGCCGCGGTCACGCTCTTCTGCGCGGCGCGAACGACCGCGAGCGCCGAGGGTGAAACCGAGGCGTAGGGATCCTTTCCGCCGCCCGCGCGGCCCTGTGTGTCCGCCGCCAGAATGCGCGACGCTTCCTGCGGCTGAATGTCGGGAAGGTCGGGTCCGTTCGACGCTTCGTCGTCGCTGCTCGTGATCTCGGGGTCCATCGCCTCGTCGTCGACCGCGGGCGAATCATCCGCGACCTTCGCCGGCGCGTCGGTTCCCTTGGCCGGGCGCGTCGCCGGCCTTGGGCGCCGTGGTGGAATTTTTGGTGGTGGACGGGGCCGGCTTGGACGGCGCCGGAACCATCTCCTCGGTCGGCGCTTGGGACGGCGCCTGCGACGGTGATTCGTCGCTCGGCGCCTGGTAATCGGGAGCGGACTTCGCGCGCGGCGCCATCGAGTCGAGCCACGCCGAGACCGGCTGCGTGCGCGAGACCATCACGCCCGCCGATGCCGAGATCGCGGCCAGGATGAGCGCCGCGTACCAGGGAATGGAGGGTGCGGGCCTGTGGACGTGAGGACGGGCCGGCCTGTGCGGCTGCGGCGTCTTGGGCCGCGGCGAGGGTCGCTCGGCGCGCGCCGGCCGCTCGACGGGGCGCGACGGCGAATCGGCCGCGTGGGGGTCCGAGGCGTCGTCGTACGAGCTCTCGAATGCGCGCGGCGAATCCGACGAGTCCATTGGATCACCGGCGGTCATCCGATCCGCGGCGCGCGCGGGCTCGGATTCCTCCACCGTCTGGGCTGCCCGCGACGTCTCCATGTCTCGCGTCGGCGTCTCAGCTTCGCCCACGAGCTCTTCATCGGCGTCGGTCGTCCAATCGGTCGTCGCGCCCTCGCTCGCTCCCATCCCCGTGTCTTCCGGCGCGGGCGTCCTCGATCCGGCGGCCGGGACCGGCTCCACGGGACGCGCGGCCGTGCCCGGATTCGCGGTCGGCTCGGGTGCGCGGCGCGACATCGCCAACCGGGAGGGCAGCGGCGTGGTGGGCGCGTTCCTGGACGACGAACGCGCGGGGCTCGGCTTGGACGAGCCCTTGGTCGACGGAATCTGCTTGCCGACGGCCTCGGTGAACCGCTCGAAGAACTCGTCGCCCGGATCGTGCACGAGCGCCTTGGAGAGGAGATCCTCCTGGATCTCGAGCTGCGCGAACTTGAGCGTGCACTCCTCGCACGCGCCCATGTGGCGGCGAACCAGCTCCGTCGAGGCCTCGTTCAGCTCGCCGTCCATGTAGGACGACAGCTGCTGCGGGGTGAGGTGGATCACGCCTTCTCTCCTTCCGCCGCCGTCCGGCCCAGGAGAAGGCTCCGTCCCTGCGCGATCCGCACCATCGCCGCGCCGAGCGACGTATCGAGCAGCGCCGCGATGTCGGAGTACTTGAGCCGCTCCACCACCCGCAGCGACAGCGCCATCTGCTCGTCGGGGCGAAGCTCGGCGAACGAGTTGAGAAGCGCGTCGCCCTCACCCGGCTTCTGGGTGCCGGCGCGCTTTCGCGACAGCGAGACCGCGAGATTTCGCGCGATGCGAAGCGCCCACGGGAAGAAGCGCCGGCTCTCCGGCAGATCGCGCATGCCTTTCCACGCGCGCACGAACGTCTCCTGCGCGAGCGAGGCCGCGTCGTCCGCGTTTCGAGTCATGGCAAAGGAGAGGCGATAGACCGAGCGCTGGTAATGGCGCACCAGCTCGAGAAACGCCTCGCGGTCCCCGCGTTGCGCCGCGGCGACCAGCTCGTTCTCACGCGACAAATCCATCCACGCAATCGGCGATGCCTGTGACGTCATGTGTTGGCCCCTGGCCGTTTTGTGAGCGCGAACATGGCAAGAGACATCGTTTCATTGATCGGCCCTCCCCCGGGCGAACTTGGGCTTTGAATGCGGTTTCGGCGGACCGCGCCCGGGCCACCCGGCCCCGGCAACGGCCGTTGGCGTCCCGTCAACCGGGTCCACCATAGGCGGCGGGGGGTACCGGGACCCAAGAGCCCAGCCCTATTCGCAACTGATTTGTTTACATATCTGTTACGGGTCAAGTTGTCGCGGGGTGGGGGCGGCATGCCCTTTGCCTTGGGATATGCCCGTCGGCGGCCCCAGACGGGGCGCTGGAGGAAGGACCGGCGAGCCGGAAGGGGCCGCGCGACGACATATATGTAGAGAGGCCATTTGGCGGGGCGTCCTCTGTTTGGGGGAGAGCATCGCGGAGTCGGGGCCGCGGTGTGGTGAAGCCGAGGAGGCGAAGAGGCGTCCCGCCTTGAACTTGGGGTCGGCGTGGGGAGCTGCCGCGCGGCGCGTCAAAGCGCCCGGCGTCCCGCGCTTCGACCCCTTTTCCCGTTGACCCAAATGCGCGCGCTCAAGTACCTTCCCTGGCTCGGGGTCGGCGGATCGATTTCCTCTGCTGATTGGAAGTTGCGGCGGGGGTTGGGTCCCGCGAGCTTCAGATGGGGCGGAGGCCCGTTGTGACCGGCATCGATCCAAAAAAGGTCGCTGGCTGGCGGCAGATCGGCCTGCTCACTTCGATCCCGTTCATTCTCGCGCTGGCGCCAATCGTCGGATACTTCCTCGGGAAATTCCTCGATCAGAAGTTCCGGACGGAACCCTGGCTGAGCATCATCCTGCTCGTCCTGGGTTTCGTGGCCGGCGTGAACGAGACGATCAAGATCATCAAGATGTCGCAGCGGGAGGATTGAACCTGAACACCCTGAAGGCCATGACGGAACCGAGCCTCTTGAGCCGCTCGCTTCGCGGATCCTGGCTTGTCGCACTGGCGCTCATCGCGCTGCTTCTTCCGAGCCGTCCCTCCGCCGCGATCGCCGTGGCCGTGGGGCAGATCCTCGCGGTCCTCAATTTCTTCTTCCTGGGCCGGCTTGTGAAACTCTTCACGCAATCCGCGGCCTCGAAGCGCGAGGGGCGCGACGCGTCGCTTCCGGGCTCGTTCTTCCTCCATCTCGGTCTCAAGATAGTACTCGTCTACGTCCCCCTGGTCGCCCTCGTGGTGACGCGCGGGGTCGAGCCCCTCGCCTTGATGGGCGGATTCTCAATTCCACTTCTCACGCTCTTCCTCAAGTCCGTCATGCTGGCCTTTGGTTCCGGGCCTTCGTCTTGGGTGCGGCGGGCGACCCAAACAGCGGCTACCTCCGGGAACGCCGCCAAGCCTGCCGCCCTATTTCTTCTCATCGCGCTCAGCGCGATGGCCCTCGTCACTCCCTCGCTCGCGCTGGCTCAGGAAGAGGCGCACAAGGCAGAGGGCGGCGGGGTGCAGCACCTTCCGAACTGGGTGATCCTGCTCAACGACTACTTCCCGCACAATCCGGTCGTCCACTGGATGCACGAGAACGAGTATCTGGTGTTCGCGTGGCTGGGCGGGCTCGTGTTCCTCCTCGTATCGTGGATCGCCATGCGGAAGCCCAAGGCCGTACCGGGCCAGCTCCAGAACGGCCTCGAATGGATCGTCGAGAGCATGGAGGACGTGTGCGGCGGGCTTCTGGGACGGCACGCGGAGCGGTACCTCCCGTTCATCTTCGCCCTCTTCTTCTACATCCTCACGATCAACCTGCTCGGGATCATCCCGGGCTTCATGTCCGCGACCTCCACGCTCGACCTCACGCTGGCGCTCGCGCTCATCACGTTCCTCTATGTCCAGTTCTGGGGGATTCGAAACCTCGGTCTCATCGGATATCTGGACCATTTGGCGGGATCGCCGCGGGATCCGATCGGCTGGGCGATGCTGCCCGTCATGCTCCCCGTGCACATCCTGGGCGAGCTGGCCAAGCCGGTCAGTCTCTCGTGCCGTCTCTTTGGGAACATCTTCGGGGAGGACACGCTGATCGTGGTGTTCGTCGGCGCGACGGCGCTCTGCCTCAAGGCGAGCCTGACCGCGCTGGCGGTGCCGCCGCTCCTCGGGATTTCGGCCCTGTTCATGATGCTTCAAACGCTCACGGCGATTGTCCAGGCGTTGATCTTCGCCCTGCTCGCGACGGTCTACCTCTACATGATGTTGCCGCACGAGGAGCATGCGCACGCGGAAGGGGAAGGGCACGCGCACTAGGTTTGTCACGCAGCACGTCGTTTCACGCACACGAAGGAGGTGAATGAAGTGAACTTCGCAGCCACCCTTGGATTCGGGCTTCCGCTCGGAATCGGCCTCGCCGCCATCGGCTCGGGGATCGGGATCGGTTTCTTGGGGAAGGGCGCCATGGAGGCCATGGGCCGCCAGCCGGAGATTCTCCCCAAGCTCCAGGTCGCCATGATCATCGGCTTCGGTTTCGCCGAGGCGCTCACGATTTACGCGTTCGTCACGATGTTCTTCCTTCAGGGCAGGATCGGGTAACAGGTCGCGGGTCACGCCGGCTCAGCCGGCGCCCCGACCTGGGAAGGGCCTTATGGATCAGATGGTTCACTTAAATCAGCTCATCGCCCATGTCCTGAGCTTCATTGTCTTTTTCTTCCTCGTCCGCGGGGCGTTTCTTTCGATCATCTATCCGCCGATGAAGGAGCGCCGCGAGCGCATCATCGCGGAGCAGGAGCGGATCGAGAAGGAGAAGGCCGAGGCGGTCCGGCTCCGCGAGGACTACGAAAGCCGCATCAAGCGGATCGAAGCGGAGAGCCGGGAGGTCATCCACTCGGCGGTCACCGAGGGGCAGCGGCTCGCCGCGGAAATTGGGGACATCGCCCGCACCGAGGCGCAGGAGATGATCACGCGGGCCCGCCAGGAGATCGCGATCGAGCGGGACAAGGCGCAGATCGCCATCAAGAACGAGGTCGTGGAGCTGGCCATGGGGATCGCCACCAAGGTGGTCCACGAAGAGCTCACGGCGGACAAGCACAAGAAGCTGGTGGATCGGTTCCTGGCTGAGGTCGAGCAGGCGAAATGATCTCGGTCACGCTGGCCCGGCGCTACGCCCGCGCGCTTCTCGCTCTGTCGGAGAAGCAAAAGGAGCTGGAGCGCACGCAGACGGAGCTGGTCGAATGGGCGGCGCTGTTCCGCCACGATCCCCGGGTCCGGCGCTTCTTCGAATCGCCGTCCATCAGCCGGGCGGAAAAACTCTCCTTCTTGGAGCAACGGATCAAGCCTCAGGTGGGACTTCCCATCTACGGGCTTCTCCACGTGCTCCTGCGCCGCCGCCGTCTCGATCATCTGGTCGCGATCGGCGATGAATTCGAGAAGTTGGCGGAGCAGGCGCGCGGAATCCGCCGCGCGGTGATACGCACCGCGGTACCCATCACCGATGGTCAGGCCCAGGAAGCGGAGCGCGTGCTGGCCCGACGCACCGGACTCAAGATCTTGCTCACGCGCGAAGTGGACGCGGACGTCGTTGGCGGCGCCGCGGTCTCACTCGACCACCAAGTCATCGACGGAACCCTCGCGACGGAGCTCTGGCGGATCCGCCAGCATCTCCTTCAGACGCGGGTCCACGGAAGAGGTTGACGCATGGCGTTCAAGCCTGAAGAAGTCAGTTCGGTCCTCGAGCAGGAGCTCGAGCGGTATGAATCTCGGCTCAAGGTGGAGAGCGTCGGCACCGTGCTCCAGGTGGGCGACGGCATCGCCCGCATCTGGGGTTTGGACGACGCGATGGCCGGCGAGTTGCTCCAGTTTCCGGGGGACGTGACCGGGATCGCCCTGAACCTCGAAGAGGACAACGTGGGCGCGGCGCTCTTCAGCTCCGCCGACTCCGTCCGCCAGGGTGACACCGTGCGCCGCACGGGACGGCTGGCGTCGATCCCCGTCGGGGAAGCGATGATCGGCCGCGTGATCAACGCGATCGGCCAGCCCGTCGACGGCAAGGGTCCGATCGCGACCGATCGCTACCGCCCTCTCGAAGGAGGGGCGCCGGGCGTGGTCGACCGCCAGCCCGTGAACCAGCCGGTTCAGACGGGGCTCAAGGCCATCGACGCGATGATCCCGATCGGCCGCGGCCAGCGCGAGCTGATCATCGGCGACCGCCAGACGGGGAAGACCGCCGTCGCGATCGACACGATCATCAACCAGAAGGGCGGCGACCTTCACTGCATCTACGTGGCCGTGGGCCAGAAGGACTTCACGGTCGCCAAGGTCGTGAAGATCCTGGAAGACGCGGGCGCCATGAAGTACACGACCGTCGTCGCGGCCAGCGCCAGCGAGTCGGCCCCGCTTCAGTACATCGCGCCCTACACGGGCTGCGCGATCGGGGAAGACATCCGCGACCAGGGCAAGCACGCCCTCGTGATCTACGACGATCTTTCCAAGCACGCGCAGGCGTACCGGCAGCTGTCGCTGCTCCTGCGCCGTCCGCCGGGGCGCGAAGCGTATCCGGGCGACGTGTTCTACCTCCACTCGCGGCTTCTGGAGCGCGCGGCCAAGTTGAACGACAAGCTCGGAGCCGGCTCGTTGACCGCGCTCCCGATCATCGAGACGCAGGCGGGCGACGTATCGGCCTACATTCCGACCAACGTCATCTCGATCACCGACGGCCAGATCTTCCTCGAGAGCGACCTCTTCTTCGCGGGCATCCGCCCTGCGATCAACGTCGGGATCTCGGTCTCGCGCGTCGGCGGCAAGGCGCAGACCAAGGCGATGAAGAAGATCGCGGGCCGGCTCCGCCTCGACCTCGCCCAGTACCGCGAGCTGGCCGCGTTCGCCCAGTTCGGCTCCGACCTCGACAAGACGACGGTCGCACAGCTCACGCGCGGCGAGCGGATGGTCGAGCTTCTGAAGCAGGGCCAGTACCGCCCTCTTCCGGTGGACCGGCAGGTGGCGATCATCTACGCGGGAACCCAGGGCTATCTCGACGATCTTCCGGTCGCGGACGTTCGCCCCTTCGAGGAGGGCCTCTACGCCCACCTCGACAAGAGCTACGCCGACCTGGTCGCCGAGCTGAAGGCGAAAGCCGAGCTGACGGACTCGATCGAGGCCAAGCTCAAGAGGGCGATCGTGGAGTTCAAGGAGATCTACAAGAAGAAGGGATCCACGGGGCGGTAAGTGGCGACCCTCCGCGACATTCGCCGGCGGATCCGCTCCGTCCGGAGCACGGCGCAGATCACGAAGACCATGGAAATGGTCTCCGCGTCCAAGCTGCGCCGCGCCCAGACGACGGTGGAGTCGGCCCGGCCCTACGCGACGGAACTTCGGGCCGTGCTGGCGAACCTGGCGCAGGCCTCCGGCGAGTCGATGCATCCCGCGTTCGCGAAGCGCGAGGTGAAGAACCGCGCGATCATCCTGGTCACGTCGGACCGCGGCCTTTGCGGCGCCTTCAACGGGAACCTCATCCGCACGGCCGAGCAGCGCGTGAGCGAGTTGGGAAAGCCGACCCAGTGGATGCTCCTGGGTAAGAAGGGCTATGACTACTTCCGCCGGCGCTCGGCGCCGATGCTCGCCTTCAAGAGCGACCTCGCCGGGAAACCCGATTGGAAGTTTGCCGAGGAGATGAGCCGCCTCATCCTGTCCAAGGTCGAGGCCGGCGAGCTGGATGAGGTCGATCTCGTCTACACCAAGTTCAAGAGCGCGCTCACCCGTTCCATCGCGGTCGAGGCCTACCTGCCGCTGGGGCCGGACGCCGGGGGCGAGGTCGCGAGCAAGCGCGACTATCTGTACGAGCCGGATCCCGACGCCATTCTGGCCAAGATCGTCCCGTACTTTCTCGCGATGAGGCTCTACATGGCGATGGCCGAGTCGGCGGCCTCCGAGCACGGGGCCCGCATGGTGGCCATGGGCTCGGCGACCAAGAACGCGAACGAGATGATTCAAAACCTGACGCTTCACATGAACCGGACCCGGCAGGCGACGATCACGCGGGAAATCGTGGAGATCGTGGCGGGCGCCGAAGCACTCAAGTAAGGAAGAGGGACATGGCGAGCGGAAACAAGTCGAACGGCAAGGCGGGAACGGTAGGGCAGGTGATCCAGGTCATCGGGCCCACGGTGGACGTGCGCTTCGATCCGGAGCATCTGCCGACGATCAACAATGCTCTCAAGATCGAGTACCCCGAAACGGGCATCAACCTGACGGTCGAGGTCGCGCTCCACATCGGGGACGAAATCGTCCGCTGCGTGGCCATGTCCTCCACGGACGGCCTGGTGCGCGGGATGAACGCGGTCGACACGGGTGGACCGATCTCGGTCCCGGTCGGCCGGCAGACGCTGGGCCGCGTCTTCAACCTGCTGGGCCAGCCCATCGACCAGGGGCCCAAGGTCCCGGAGCCGGACAAGAGGCTTCCGATCCATCGCGCGCCGCCGGCCTTTGACGAGCAGGAGACGGTGACGCGGATCTTCGAGACGGGCATCAAGGTCATCGACCTTCTGGCGCCCTACGCGAAGGGCGGAAAGGTCGGCCTCTTCGGAGGCGCGGGCCTCGGCAAAACGGTCATTCTCCAAGAGCTGATCCGCAACATCGCCACCGAGCACGGCGGTTTCTCGGTGTTCTCGGGCGTGGGCGAGCGGACCCGCGAGGGGAACGATCTCTGGCTGGAAATGAAGGAATCCGGCGTGATCGACAAGACGGTGATGGTGTTCGGCCAGATGAACGAGCCTCCCGGAGCGCGCCTCCGCGTCGCGCTCACGGGCGTGACCATGGCCGAGTACTTCCGCGATGAAGAAAACCAGGACGTGCTCTTCTTCGTCGACAACATCTTCCGGTTCACGCAGGCGGGCTCGGAGGTGTCGGCGCTTCTCGGCCGCATGCCGAGCGCCGTGGGATACCAGCCCACGCTGGCCACCGAGATGGGCGCGCTTCAGGAGCGCATCACCTCGACCAAGAAGGGCTCGATCACGTCGGTGCAGGCGATTTACGTGCCCGCCGACGACCTGACCGACCCCGCGCCGGCGACGACCTTCACCCACCTCGACGCCACGACGGTTCTCTCGCGGCGGATCTCGGAGCTGGGCATCTACCCGGCCGTCGACCCGCTCGACTCCACGTCGCGCATTCTCGACCCGCACGTGGTGGGCGAGGAGCACTACAACCTGGCCCGCGCGGTGCAGAAGATCCTCCAGCGCTACAAGGACCTCCAGGACATCATCGCGATTCTCGGCCTCGACGAGCTGTCCGAGGACGACAAGATCATCGTGACCCGCGCGCGGAAGATTCAGAAGTTCTTCTCGCAGCCCTTCTTCGTGGCGGAGCCCTTTACCGGCCAGCCCGGCAAGTACGTGAAGCTGGAGGACACGATCCGCTCCTTCCGTCAGGTCGTCGACGGAAAGTGCGACCACATTCCGGAGCAGGCGTTCTACATGGCCGGAACGATCGACGACGTGCTCCAGAAGGCCGAGCAGATGGGGGTCTCGGCGGCAGCGTAGCTGCCGCGGCTCACAGCGATGGCCGATTCCACGTTCACATTCCGTCTCGTCACGCCGCAGCGTCTCGTGCTGGAGACGCCGGTCGTGTCGCTCCAGGCTCCGGGGAGCGAGGGCTATCTGGGCATCCTCGCCCATCACGCCCCCCTGATCACCATGCTCAAGCCCGGCCGTTTGGACGTGAAGGAGCCCGGCGGACAGGCCGCGAGCTTCGCGGTGAGCGGCGGATTCCTTGAAGTGTCGAACAACCGCGCGACCGTGCTCGCCGATTCCGCCGAGCGGCTCGACCAAATCGACCGGGGCCGCGCGGAGGCGGCATTGAAGCGCGCCGAGGATCGCCTCAAGGCGGCGGGCCCGGACATCGACGTGATGCGGGCCCAGGCGGCGCTCGAGCGCGCGCGTAACCGGCTGGCCATCCCGAAGGGTTGATGCCGGGGAGGGGGGCCATTGTGTCCCCGAGCGAGTATCGGTCCGCCGGCCCCGCCAAGGGTCATGACCACCGCGGCCGAGTGGGCGGGCCGATGTCTGAGCGAAGGGACACAATGGGCCCCCTCCACGGCGTCAACCCCTCGCATTGACCCGACGAGTTACACTCTCCCTCATGCGAGTTCTAGGAATTGAAACCTCGTGCGACGACACGGGCGTCGCGCTGCTGGACGACGGCAAGTTGGTCGCCCACGTGGTGCGAGCCCAGGACGTGCATGTCGCGTATGGTGGCGTGGTCCCGGAGCACGCGTCGCGGGCGCACATCACGCTGCTCCCCAAAGTCCTCGAAGAACTCCTCCAGAAGACCGGCGCTTCCATGGACTCGATCGACGCCGTGGCCGCGACGATCGGCCCGGGGCTCGTCGGCTCGCTCCTCGTGGGCCTGGAGTTCGCGAAGGGTTTCTCGATGGCGCGTGGGATTCCGTTCGTTGGCGTGAACCACGTCGAGGCGCACCTGCTTTCGGCCGGCCTCGAGCACGAGCTGCCGTTTCCGTTTCTGGGCATGGTCGCCTCAGGCGGGCACACCGAGATCTATCACGTCGCGGAGCCGGGTCTGGTGAGGCGCCTCGGCGGGACCCGCGACGACGCCGCCGGCGAAGCGTTCGACAAGGTGGGGAAGCTGCTCGGACTGCCTTATCCGGGCGGACCCGAGGTGGATCGCCTCGCGCGCGATGGGAACGCGCGCGCGATCGACTTTCCGGTGGCGAAGCTCGCGGGCGATTCCCTCGATGTGAGCATGAGCGGACTCAAGACCGCGGTGAAGCTGCTCGTCGAGAAGGAGCCACGGCCCATTCCCGACGCGCGCGTCCGCGACATCGCCGCATCGGCCGAGCGCGCGATCGTGACCGCGTTGATCGAGCGCCTGGCACAGGGCCTGGACCGCCACCGCGCCCGCGCGCTGACCATCGCGGGCGGATGCGCGTGCAACACGCTGCTCCGCGCTGAAGCCGCGCGGCTCGCGGAGAAACATGGAATCCCGGCGCTCTTTCCGTCGCCGGCCTTCTGCCGCGACAACGGCGCCATGATCGCCTACGCCGGCTGGCTCGCGCTCAAGCGGGGCGGCCCCACTCCGCTCACCGCCACGGCGATTCCCAACCTCGATTCCTTCGCGCTAGGTTGACGAGGATTTGCCGATAGTTATGAGAGTTGCGGGCGGCCCGAAACGTGGCGGCCCATAAAGCGTTGTCCTAAAATAAGTTATGATCGCGCAGGCTTCGGCCCCCCGCGCAACGCCTCAACCCCTTCCCGCTCAAGATGAATCCCCCGCAGGTCGATTAATCGCAACAGAGAAACCAACTTCCACGAACGTCATGCGAGGTTCACCGGTGAGCGTGCCTTCAAACCAGACGCCGACGGCGGATTCCGGCCGCATCCTTGTGATCGAGGATGAGCCGCGCCTTCGCTTCATTTTGAAGAAGCAGCTCGAGGACGCGAAGGACGCCCAGTACGAGGTCCGCACCGCGGAAGACGGGCTGAAGGGTCTCGAGGAGATCCAGCGCGATCCGCCCGACCTGATTCTCCTCGACGTGATGATGCCGGGGCTCAACGGCTTCGACGTCTGCATGCGCCTCAAGTCCGATCCGCTCACGAGCCGCATCCCGGTCATCTTCCTCACCGCCAAGTCCGCACTCGACGACCGGCTCCGCGGCCTCGAGGTGTTCGCCGACGACTACCTCACGAAGCCGTGGGAGCACCTGGAGCTCCTCTTCCGCGTGCGCAACCAGCTCAAGACCCGCCGCGCGCAGCTTCAGTCGAACGCGCTCACGGGCCTTCCCGGCAACGTGCTGATCGAGACCGAGCTGACCCGGCGGATCGCCGCGGGCGAGAAGTTCGCGTTCCTCCACCTCGACCTCGACTACTTCAAGGCCTTCAACGACTACTACGGCTACGCGCGCGGCGACTCGATGATCCGCTTCACCGCCTCGATCCTTCACCAGACCATCAAGCACCACGGCGGCGACAAGGACTTCGTCGGGCACATCGGCGGCGACGACTTCGTGATCATCACGGCTCCCGAGCGGGCCAACCGGATCGCCGAGTCGATCCGGGCCCAGTTCGACGCCACGGTCGGTGAGCAGTACGACGCCAAAGACCGGGAGGCCGGCCTGATCACGGTCCACTCCAGCCGCCAGGGCGGCGTTCAGAATTTCGACATCCTCTCGATCACGATCCTGATCGTGACCAACGTCGCGCGCGACATCCAGCACAGCGCGCAGGTATCCGACGTGTCGAAGGAGCTGAAGAAGCGCGGCAAGGCGACCAAGGGAAGCGTCGTGGTCCCGGATCGCCGGGCCGACGGCTCTCTGGTCTTGCCGGTCACCGACACGACGGAGCCGGAGGGCGTGTGAGCCCGGAGTCCTCGCGGTCCACGCCCGGGGGAAGGACCCCTCTGAGGCTGATCGCGAGCCTCGGCAGCCTCAGCTTCGCGGTTCAGTCGGCGTTTGACACGCAGGGCCTCGTCACCTCGCTCGCCGACAACGTCCTCGACCTCGCCCGCGCGGACCACTTCTCCCTTCTCCTCCTCGACTACGAAACCGGCGAGCTGGACGGCCATCACTTCGAGCGCGGCGTCAGCGGCTCCACAGGCCGCACGCGCGTCACGCCGCAGTCGACGAGCTTCCTGGGCCGCATCCTCCGCCGCGAGACGTTGGTGGTCGAGGACCCGGAGCGGATCCGCCAGAGCGGCGGCGAGCTTCAGTGGCAATCCGGGCCGCCGGAGACCCTGATCGGAATCCCGATCGTCATCGGCACGTCGCTCCTGGGCGTGGCGGTGGTCGGCTACCGCCGGCGCGCCTCGGTCGGCGACCGGCGGCG
The DNA here is from genome assembly GCA_963740415.1 of Candidatus Eiseniibacteriota bacterium. Lineage (GTDB taxonomy): Bacteria > Eisenbacteria > RBG-16-71-46 > SZUA-252 > SZUA-252 > WS-9. The sequence goes on along the minus strand of CAVUEC010000011.1, from coordinate 968,921 downwards.
ACGCGTGCTCCTCTTCCTCGCCGATCAGATCGGCCTCGCGGTGGATCGCATCCGCACCCACACCGAGCTCGAGGAGAAGCGCCGGAGGCTGGACGAGGCGAGCACGGCGCTCCGCCGGATGGACGAGTCCAAATCCGATCTCATCTCGGTCGTCTCGCACGAGCTGCGGACGCCGCTGACCGCGATCAAGGCCTACACCGAGACGCTGCTCGACAACCTCGACACGCCCGAGTTCAACATGCAGGAGAAGTTTCTCGGCATCGTGAACGAGGAGTGCGACCGGCTCTCTCGAATCGTGAACGACGTGCTCGACCTGAGCCGCATGGAATCGGGCCGGCGCCGCCTCAAGGCGGAGCCGCTCGCCCTGAACGAGCTGCTCGACGAGGTGGAGCCCACGGTCACGCCGGAGCTGAGCCTCAAGCGGCTTCACCTGATCCCGGCGCTCGAGAAGAATCTGCCGCAGATCGAGGCGGACCCGGATCTTCTGAAGCAGGTTCTGGTCAACCTGATCCACAACGCCGCCAAGTTCTCGCGGCCGTCCACGGACGTCACGGTGCGAGCCGCCAAGACGGGCGAACGGATGACGATCGCCGTCGAGGACGAAGGCGTGGGGATCGCGCCCGACAAGCTCGCCCGGGTGTTCGAGCGCTTTTACCGCATCGAGGACAGCGGCGCCGAGCGGATCGCCGGGACCGGCCTCGGGCTCGCCATCGTGAAGAGCGTCGTGGAGCTTCACGGGGGGACCGTCCGCGTGGAGAGCGAAGTGGGGAAGGGGAGCCGGTTCATCCTCGAGCTTCCCCTGCGCCAGCACGGCTTCCGCGACCTCATGCGCTCGCTGTCTCCGTTCTTCGAGCGGCCGGAGCTCCAGACGCTGCTCCAGAGCTGCGTCGAGATGGTGGCCGAGGTCATGGAGGCCCGCATCGTCTCGATCATGTTCTTCGACGAATCCGGCTCGGAGCTTCTCATCCAGGCGGCCCACGGCCTGGACCGCGACATGGTGGCCCGCACGCGCGTCCGGATCGGCGACTCGATCGCCGGCTGGGTGGCCCAGACCTCCGAGAACCTGTGCGTCACCGATATCGAGAGCGACCGCCGCTTCCGGAAGATGAATCACCCGCAGTACGAGACGAAGTCGCTCCTCTGCGTGCCGCTTCGAATCGCCGGTGAAACGGTGGGGGTCTTGAACGTGAACAACAAGGCGGCCGGCGCCGCCTTCGACCAGGACGACCTCAACCTGGCGGTCGCGATCGCCCGGCGGGTCGGGATGGCCATCGAGCGGGTTCGCGCGGCGGGCGAAGGCGGCGACATCGCCGCCATGCTCACGACCGTTCGCGCCATCGTGCGGGCGCGCCGCACCCACCTTCTTCCCAGCTCTCGGCGCGCGTTCAAGCTCGCGCCGGCCCTCGGCCGCAGACTCCACATGGACGAGGAGGAAATCGCCGTCCTGGGCTACGTCGCGAAGATCCACGACGTGGGCATGCTCTCGGTGGGGGAGGACCTGCTCCTGAGCTCGCGCCGCTGGTCGGAGAGCGAGCACCGGCGGATCGAGGGACATCCTCAGGCCGGCGTCCAGCTCCTCAAGCCGATTGAGGCCGCGTCCAGGGTGAACGCGATCATCCTGAGCCACCACGAGCACTTCGACGGGCACGGCTATCCGCGCGGTCTCAAGGGCGAGCAGATCCCCCTGGGCGCCCGGATCCTCGCGGTTCTGGACGCCTACGAGTCGATGACCGCCGGGCGGCCGTACCGCGAGCCGTTCACCGATGACGAGGCGATCGCCGAGTTGCGCCGCTGCGCCGGGACGCAGTTCGATCCCCGCGTGGTCGAGGAGTTCGTGAAGCTGGTGGCCGCATCGGGCCCGCCCAGCCCGCACGCGGTGGAGGCCAACTGATGTCGACCTTCGAGCTCTGCTGGGCCCTCGCCGCCTCGGCGCTCCTCATGGTGGAGCAGGTCCGCCACCGCCGCGCGCTGAAGCAGGAGGTCCGCACGCTCAAGGGCTCCTACGACGTGGTCATCCAGCGGAACGAGCAGCTCACCCAGGCCACGGACGAGATGGGCCGGCTCTACCGGAACCAGCTCCTCACGAGCCGCAAGCAGTCCGCGCGCCTGAAGAAGGTCCTCGAGATCGCGACCTCGATCAACTCCGACCTCAGCCTGGACAAGGTGCTCCTCGAGATCGTCAACGCGGTCTCGGACGCCGTGGGATTCCGGATCGTGCTCCTCCGCGTGCTGAACGACCGCTCGGACATGTTCGAGGCGAGGGCGTTCGCGGGACTCGATCACGATGCGATCGAGAAGCTGGAACGCCACGACGTGCCGAAGGCGGAGTTCGAGAGCTGGCTCCGCGAAGAGTTCCGCGTGAGCCGCTCCTACTTCATCAGCCACAAGGCGAACTTCTGGCCCGAGAACGACCACGAGGGTTACACCCCCGACCTCGGCGTGCGCAAGGAAGGGGAGTGGCACCAGGACGACGTCCTGTTCGTTCCCCTCCACATCAAGGACGGATCGATCGTCGGATACCTCTCCGTGGACGATCCCATCGACCGCAGGGTGCCGACGCGCGAGGTCGTGGAGACGATCGAAATCTTGGCCACCCACGCGGTGGTGGCGCTGCAGAACGCCTCCCTCTACGAGCGGCTGCACGCGAGCATGGGGCAGCTGGAGGAAGCGACCGACCGGGCGGAGGAGCTGGGAGATCTCAAGAGCTCGTTCGTCTCGGTGGTTTCGCACGAGCTTCTCACCCCATTGACCAACATCCGCTCCTACGTGGAGCCCCTTCTCACCAACGTGGGGAGCGCGAACACCGAAATGCAGCGCAACTTCCTCAAGGTGATCGACGAGGAGAGCCTGAAGTTGAAGCGCCTGATCGACTCGATCCTCGACCTGAGCCAGCTGGAGTCGGGCCGGCTTCGAATGATGCGGGAGCCGCTCAACCTGCTCGACGTGATCGAGGAGACGGTGGCGACGCTCAAGCCCTCGGCCGAGGCCAAGGAGATCGCGATTCAGATCGAGCCGGCGAGCCAGGAGCTGATCGCGGAGGCGGACCGGGGACTGCTGCGACGGGTGCTCCTCAACCTGGGAAGCAACGCGATCAAGTTCACCGACGAGGGAGGGCGCGTCACGTTTCGCGCGGCGCCGGAGGGGCGCACGATCCGGATCACCGTGGAGGACACCGGGATCGGGATCGCCAAGGAAGACCTCACCCGGATTTTCGACAAGTTCCATCAGGTGGACAACGGGCTCGCGCGCAAGTACCCCGGCGTTGGGCTCGGCCTCTCCGTGGCGAGAAGCATCGTGGAGTGGCACGGCGGCGAGATCGAGGCGGACAGCGAGCCGGGCCACGGCTCGCGCTTTACCATCGTCCTTCCCATGACCCCCGGCGACGCGAGCGTGATCACACACTCCACCTGGTCTCCGGGCCGCTCGGTTTCCGATCACCTCACGCGGCTCACCGTGGAAATGGTGGCCGAGGTGATGAACGCGCGCATCGCCTCGCTCATGCTGGTCGACCAGGAGCACGAGGAGCTCTACATCAAGGCGGCGCGAGGGCTCCGCGAGGAGGTCGTTTGCGGGACCCGGATCAAGATGGGCGATTCCATCGCCGGCTGGGTGGCGAAGCACGGAACCCCGCTCCTCGTCACGGACGTTGAGGGGGATCCCCGTTTCGGCCGCCGGCAGAACAGCCACCAGTACGAGACCAAGTCGCTGCTCTCCGTGCCCGTCAAGGTCGACGGGCGCGTGGTGGGCGTGATCAACATCAACAATAAGGTTTCCTGCACGCCGTTCACCGAGGACGACCAGGCGCTCCTGACGTCCCTGGCCGACCGCGTGGCGCGCGCGTGGCAGCAGGCGTCCAGCCACGACGAAAGCGCGGAGCGGGTGGAGAAGGCCTCGCAGGCCCTCACGGCGATCATCGAGAACGCGCGGCGGAGCCGCCTCAAGCTCACCTCGGGTACGATGGCCAACCGCGCGGTCGCGATGGGCCGCCGCCTCGGCCTCAAGGAAGAAGAAGTCAGCGTCCTCGCCTACGTCGCGAGCATCCACGACGTGGGCATGGCGCACATCGCGCCCCAGGTGCTCCACGAGCCCGGACGCCTCGATCCCGACACCTGGGCCCAGGTCTCGCAGCATCCGGCCCGCACCGTTGAGATCGTGAGCCCGATCGAGTTCCAGGAGCAGGTGATCGAAATCATCATGGCGCACCACGAGCGCATCGACGGGCGCGGCTACCCGCGCGGGCTCAAGGGAGAACAGATCCCGGTGGGCGCGCGGATCATCTCCGTAGTCGACGCCTACGAATCCATGACGAGCGGGCGGCCCTATCGCCAGGCCATGAGCCACGACGAGGCCGTCCGGGAGCTTCGCCGCTGCGCCGGCAGTCAGTTCGACCCGAAGGTGGTCGACGCCTTCACGCAACTATTTGGCGGGCAGAAGATTACGGACATGATTCGGGCTCCAGAAGCCGCCTGACCGGCCGATACTGGATTTGATAGGGAATCTCTCAGGAGGGGAACGGATGTCCAGCAAGGGCAAGATTCTCGTCGTCGACGATGAGATCTACATCGTCCACATCCTCGACTTCAGCCTGGGGATGGAGGGCTACGAGGTGGTCACGGCGCTCGACGGCGAGCAGGCGCTCGAGAAGCTGAAGAGCGACCGGCCCGACCTCATCGTGCTCGACATCATGATGCCGAAGCTGGACGGCTACGAGATCTGCAAGGTGATCAAGTCGGACCCCGAGACGCGGCAGATCCCGGTGATCCTCCTGTCCGCCAAGGGACGGAACGTCGACCAGAAGATCGGCTTCGAGGTCGGCGCCGACGACTACATCACGAAGCCCTTCAGCCCGCGCAAGCTGGTCGAGCGCATCAACCAGCTCCTGGGTCAAGCCGCCACGGAGAAGCCCACCACCCCGTCGGCTTAGTCTTCACCCGCAGTCGCACGTCTCGTCTCTCGCGGTGCTACCATTCGTCCCCTCATGAGCCTGGTCCGCGTTGCCGTTCCCATTCCGCTCCTCGATCGCGACACGCTCGTCTACGAGTTGCCTGAGGACGAGATCTTCACCCCCGGGCTGCGCGTCCTGGTGCCCGTGGGGCCGCGGCGCGTGTGGGGGACGGTGCTCGACCGGGAGACCAAGGCCCCGGCATTCAAGGTCCGGCCCATCGCGGGGATCCCGGAGCCGCGGCTCATCCTCACCGAAGAGCTGCTCGGCCTCTGCCGCTGGATCGCGGACTACTACGCGAGCACGCTCGGCGAGGTGCTGCACGCCGCGGCGCCCTCGCCCGCGGCGCTCCGCCACCGCGCCGCGCGCCCCGCCGAAGAAGAGGGCGGATGGCATGCGACCGAGCCCCCGGCGCGCGACGCGCTCAACCCCGATCAACGCGCGGCGCTCGAAGCTCTGGAGGCGGCGCTGGCCGAGCGCGCGTTTCGTCCTTTCCTCTTATATGGGGTGACGGGGAGCGGGAAGACCGCGGTCTACCTCCACGCCGCGCTCGAAACGATCCGCCGGGGCGGACAGGCTTTGATCCTCGTGCCCGAGATCGCGCTTTCGCCCCAGGCGCTCGACGCGTTTCAACGGGTCGGTCTCAAGCGCGTGGCCCTCTACCACTCGACGCTCCGCCCGCGCGAGCGAGCGGAAGTATGGCGCGCGGCCGCGGCGGGAGAGCTCGATCTGATCGTCGGGACGCGCTCGGCGGTGCTGCTCCCGTTTCGCGATCTCCGATTCATCGTGGTCGACGAGGAGCAGGACGGCGCCTACAAGCAGGAGGAATCGCCGCGCTACCACGCGCGGGACGTGGCGCTGGTCCGGGCGCAGCGCCTCGGCGCGACCGTCGTGCTCTCATCGGCCACTCCAAGCCTTGAAAGCTACGCGCGGGCCGCGCGGGAGACCTATCGGCTTCTAAGCCTGCCGCACCGCGTCGACGGGCGTCCCCTCGCGACCGTACGAGTGGCGGACTTGAGAATTCGCCGCGACCGCGCTCGACAGGGGACGGTGGATGCCGGGGTCGACTCCCGGTATCTGAGCCCGCTCCTCCTCGATGCCATGGCCCGCACGCTCGAGCGGAAGGAGCAGGCGATTCTCTTCCTCAACCGTCGCGGACATTCGACCTATCTCCAGTGCCGCGGCTGCGGCACGGTGGCGGAGTGCAGCCGGTGCGACGTGTCCCTCACCGTTCACACCGAAGATCAGATGCTTCGCTGCCATTACTGCGGCGCGCAGCGAAAGCTTCTGCCGGCCTGCAAGGAGTGCGGGGCCGTGGACCTGTGGTTTGGCGGGGTGGGAATCCAGAAGGTCGAGCGCGAGGTGGCGCGGCTCTTCCCGTTGGCGCGGATCGCGCGGCTCGACCTGGACGCCACCCGCAAACGCGGCGCGGCGTCTTCCATTCTCGGGGCGTTCCGCGACGGGAAGACCGACTTTCTCCTGGGCACGCAGATGGTGACGAAGGGCTTTCACTTTCCCGGGGTCACGCTGGTCGGAATCATCCTCGCGGACCTTCAGCTCCACCTTCCCGACTTCCGCGCCGGCGAGCGCACGTTTCAGCTTCTCACCCAGGTGGCCGGCCGCGCCGGCCGCGGCGAGAGCCCGGGCGAGGTGATCATGCAGTCCTACGATCCCGAACACCCCGCGCTCCGCTGCGCCGCCGCGCAGGACTTCGCGGCGTTCTTCCTTCACGAAGCCGCGGAGCGGCGCGAGCTCGCGTATCCGCCGTTCGGGCACTTAGTGGAGATCGAGATCCGCGGGCGCGCGAAGGAGCGCGTGATCGAGGCGGCCTCGGAGATCCGCCGCGCGCTCGCGCGACTCGCCTCCGGGACCGAGGTCTCCATCCTGGGGCCCGCACCGAAACCGGTTTCCCGCATCAAAAGGATGGAGCGGTGGCACCTCCTCCTCCGCTCCTCCTCCCGGAAGGCGCTGCGCGGGGTCATCGAGCGAGCGCTGCCGGGACTCCGCGAGCGTCGTCCCGCGGGGATCCACGTGGCCGTCGACGTCGACCCCAGACAGCTAATCTAAGACAATAATTCACAATAGGTTAAAGGCAACTTGGGCGGGCTTTGGGCTTGACAGTCCGTGCCGTCGGCCCTTCAATCCACCTTGTTAGCCTGGAACGCCCCGCCCTTCTGGCGGGTTCTTGGTGTAAGGAGGAATGGATGAACATGGACCAGATTCGTCGTCCGGCACTGGGCGCGGTGTGGGTCGCCGTGCTCGCGCTTGGGTTTGCGAGCCCCGCACTCGCGGGCGTCAACTTCACGAGCGGCAAGGTCTACATGCAGCAAAAGGTGTACGACAAGGCCTGCCACTTCCTGGAACTGGCGCGTCGCGAGGAGCCGGACAACACACAGGTCTATTCGCTCCTCGGCGTGGCGCGGTACCAGATGCGCGAATTCGCCTCGTCCGGCGGGGTGTTTGCCATCGGCATCAAGGTCGCGACGGACAAGAAGGACAAGGCCAAGCTCAACGACATGATTCAAAACCGCGGTTCGTTGAACGCGGAGCTCTACAACCCCGGCGTCAAGGCGCTCTCCCGCGCCGGACAGATCGAGGAGTTCGACGACCGCACGACCGACGCCGGCACGCCGCAGGCGGCGCTGGAGAAGGAGCGCGGAGAACCCAAGGACTTCGGCCGCTTCAGCGAGGGCGGGAAGACCCACGAGTTCTGGTACTACCCGGATCAGAAGATGGGATACACGTTCCCGCCGGGCGCCACGGAGGCGATTCCGTTCCCGTACAAGCCGTTCCTGGGACCCGTCGATCCCGCCATCGCGGTGACGGACACGACGGTGTTCCCGACCTTCCAGGGCGCCTCGGTTGTCGCCGAGGCCGCGTATCAGTTCGAGCTGGCCATGATGGTGGATCCGTCGACGTCGGACGTGTACAAGAACCTGAGCTACGTTTACGGCGTGCTCGGCCGGCCGGACGATGCCATTCACGCGGCGCAGCTGGGTCTCAATCTCAAGCCGGGCGACATGCAGCTCACGCGCAATCTGAGAGCCGCCGCGCTCGGTCGCGGCAACCGGCTCTTCAACAGCAAGAAGTACATGGAAGCGGCCCCCGCGTATCGCGCGGCGATGGCCTACGACAGCGCGGGCACCGTGACGTATCTATCGCGGATCGCCGAGTCGTACCAGCTCGCGGCCCAGGGCATGACGGACGGCGCGGGGAAGACGGCGGCGCTCGACAGCGCGGTGGCGACCTACATGGAAGTGGTGCAGAAGGCGGGGACCGACTCCTTGGGGCAGCTGGTCCGGGAAAGCTCCATCTACAACGCCGCGGTGATCATGGTGAGCCTGGACAAGAACAAGGAGGCGGTGAAGATCCTGGACGACGGGATGGTGAGGTTCCCGATGAGCAAGGACATCACCCTTCTCGCGGGCCAGGCCAAGTTCCTGACGGACGACTTCGACGGGTCGGTCAAGGTCATGCGCCACGCCCTGGAGATCGATCCCAAAGATCCGACCGCCCACGAGTACCTGTTCCGGGCCCTGAATAAATTGAATAAGAAAGACGAGTCGGTTGCCGAATATACCGTCTACAGGGCTCTGACCGACGGGAAGCAGCGCACCGGGTCGCAGCTCAAGACCTGGGTGGATTCGGCTCCCAATCGCCTCCCGCCGGGGCAGCAGTGCACGAAGACCTCCTCCGCCGAGGGATACCCCGAGGAGGTTCGCACCTACACCGACAGCGACAAGATGCTGGAGAGCTGGTTCTACTGGAGCAAGGGAAAGTCGATCACCTTCTTGGACGGCCAGGTACTCTCGCAAGTGACGTTCCCGCACCCGAAGATGTGACGCTTGTACCATCCCGCCGGGCCTGATCGAGAATTGACCTTGACAGGCGCGGGTAGGGTTCGATAGATTCATGGTTGAGCACCGACCCGGGAGCCCGAGGGCGGTTTTGGTAGCGCCCCTCGTTAGCTAACCCGTATCGGATCGCGAGACCGGCGATCCCGAGTCAGGCAACGCCTGAACTCAACCCTTCTCTAGCACGGAAATCCCCCAAATCTCTGAGGGCCGTCTTTCGGCTGTAACCCATGTCCCGCCCACAAACCCAACCACGCCGCCCAAGCGCGACCGCGCCCGCGGCCCCATCCACCCTCGAGGAGTCTGGAAACGAAATGGAGCAGCAGCAGACTGAAGCCCCGCCGCCTGCGGCCACAAACGGCCCGCAGGGATCCCCCAAAGGTCTCGACATCCTTCAACTCAAAGGCCGCACGATCGCGGAGTTGATGGAGTTGGCCCATTCGCTCGGCATTCAAGGCACGAGCGGACTGCGCAAGCAGGAGCTGATCTTCAAGATCCTCGAAGGCCAGACCGAGAAGAACGGCCTGATCTTCGCGGAAGGAGTGCTCGAAATACTGTCGGAGGGATACGGATTCCTCCGCTCAACCGACTACAACTATCTGCCGGGCCCGGACGACATTTATGTCTCACCCTCGCAGATCAAGAGATTCGACCTCCGCACCGGCGACACGGTCTCGGGCCAGGTTCGTCCGCCCAAGGACGGCGAGCGGTACTTCGCGCTCCTCCGGGTCGAGGCGGTCAACTTTGAGAGCCCCGACGTTGCCAAGGACAAGATCCTCTTCGACAACCTCACGCCGCTCTACCCGCAAGAGAAGCTGCGGCTGGAGTTCCGCGGAGAGGACATGCCGACGCGGATCATGGATCTCCTCACCCCGATCGGGAAGGGCCAGCGCGGGCTGATCGTGTCGCCCCCGCGAGCGGGCAAGACGGTCCTCCTCCAGAAGATCGCCAACGCGATCACCGAGAACCATCCCGAGGTCATGCTCATCGTGCTTCTCATCGACGAGCGGCCGGAGGAAGTCACCGACATGGAGCGCTCGGTGAAGGGGGAGGTTGTTTCCTCCACGTTCGACGAGCCCGCCGAGCGTCACGTCCAGGTGGCCGACATGGTCATCGAGAAGGCCAAGCGCCTGGTGGAGCACAACCGGGACGTCGTGATCCTGCTCGATTCCATCACCCGCCTCGCGCGCGCCCACAACACGGTCGTGCCCCACTCGGGCAAGATCCTCTCGGGCGGCGTGGACGCCAACGCGCTTCAGAAGCCCAAGCGCTTCTTCGGCGCGGCGCGAAACATCGAGAACGGCGGCAGCCTCACGATCATCGCCACGGCGCTCATCGAGACCGGAAGCCGCATGGACGACGTCATCTTCGAGGAGTTCAAGGGCACCGGTAACATGGAAGTGGTGCTCGACCGCAAGCTCGCCGACAAGCGCGTCTTCCCGGCCATCGACATCAACCGCTCGGGAACGCGTAAGGAAGAGCTCCTCATGACGTCCGAGGAGCTGAATAAGGTCTGGATCCTGCGCAAGTTCCTAAATGAGCTGAATCCACTGGAAGCCATGGAGTTTCTAATAGGGAAGATGAGCCAGACGAAGACGAACAAGAAGTTCCTGGCCATGATGAACACCTAAGCTACGGGGAGAACGGAGACTTACGATGAAGAAGGGCATCCATCCAGGCTACTTCAACACCAAGATCGTCTGTGCCTGTGGCAACGTCATCGAAACGCGCGCCACGGTCAAAGAGACGCTGCACGTCGAAATCTGCTCGAACTGCCATCCGTTCTTCACCGGCAAGCAGAAGCTGGTCGACACCGCGGGCCGCATCGAGCGTTTCCGCCGGAAGTACGGAATGAAGGAGCAGTCGGCCGAAGCGCCTCCCGCTTAGTGCCGGCCTAACCGCTTCCGACCTCGCCCAAAGGAATGGCCGACCGCTACGCCCCCGTCGGGGGACAAGCCGTCATCGAGGGAGTGATGATGCGCTCGCCCAAGCGCGTCGCGACCGCCGTTCGCCTTTCCGACGGATCGATTCAGGTGAAGACGCGGGACTACGTCTCGCTTTCCCGCCGCTATCCCATCCTCGGACTGCCCATCCTGCGCGGCGCCGTGGTGCTGATCGAGTCGCTTCGGATCGGCGTGGAGTCGCTCGCCTTTTCCGCGGAGATGGCGGTGGAGGTGGAGAAGGAAAAGCCGAAGGGGGAGCGGCGCTACGGCACCCTCGGCCTGGGAATGGGATTCACGGTGCTCTTCTCGTTTGCCGCCGCGTTCCTCATCTTCTTCTACCTGCCGCTCAAGCTCACAGATCTGACCGGGGTGCGCGACCCTCTCGTCTACAACCTGATCGACGGCGGCATCCGGCTCTTCTTCTTCCTGATCTACATTCTGGCCATCGGCCTCTGGGGCGAGATGCGGCGCGTCTTCCAGTATCACGGCGCCGAGCACAAGACGATCCACAATCTAGAATCGGGCGTGGAGCTGTCCCCGGAAGCGGCGGGCGCCCAGAGCCGCTTTCATCCCCGCTGCGGAACGAGCTTTCTCTTCCTCGTGGTCATCGTGAGCTTCATCGTGTTCGCGTTTCTGGGCCGCCCCGACACCATCGGCGCCCGCGCGCTCCGATTCGCGCTCATCCCGGTGATCGCGGGTCTCTCCTTCGAGATCATCCGCTTCGCCGGCGCGCACTACGACAACCCGCTCGTTCGCTGGTTGAGCGAGCCGGGCCTCCAGCTCCAGCGTTTGACCACCCGAGAGCCCAGCCGGGACATGCTCGAGGTGGCGATTGCGGCGCTCCGCGCCGTCCTCTAGTTTCTCCTCACCATGCGTGAAGCCCTGGAAAAGGCGAAAGCCCGCTTTGACGAGCTGACCACCCAGCTCTCCGATCCCGCCGTGGTCAGCGTTCCGGCCGAATTGAAGCGGATCAGCAAGGAGCGGAGCGGCCTGGAGGCCCTGGTCGACGCGGCCCGGCGCTACGACGACGTCCTCCGGCGGATCGCCGAGGACACCTCCATCGTGCGGAACGAGAAGGATGCCGAGCTGGTGGCGATGGCCAAGTCGGAGCTGGAAGAGCTGGAGCAGGCCCGCACGGGTCTCGAGGCCGAGCTCCCCAAGCTGCTGCTCCCGCCCGATCCCCTCGACCACAAGAACGTGATCGTTGAAATTCGCGCGGGAACGGGCGGCGACGAGGCGGCGCTCTTCGCGTCCGAGATTCTGCGCATGTACATGAAGTACGCCGAGCGACACAACTGGCGTACGGAGGTCCTCAGCACCAGCGCCTCGAGCGGCATCGGCGGGGTGAAGGAGGCCGTGGTTTCGATCGACGGGCAGGGAGCCTACAGCCGCTTCAAGTACGAGAGCGGCGTCCACCGCGTGCAGCGGGTCCCCGAGACCGAGGCGAGCGGCCGGATCCACACGTCCGCGATCACGGTCGCCGTCCTTCCCGAGGCGGAGGAAGTCGACGTGGAGATCAAGCCGTCGGACCTTCAGATCGACGTCTTCCGCTCCTCGGGCCCGGGCGGGCAGAGCGTGAACACGGCCGACTCCGCGGTGCGCATCCGGCACCTGCCCACGGGGATCGTGGTTTCGTGTCAGGATGAGAGGTCCCAGCTCAAGAACAAGGCGAAGGGGCTCAAGGTGCTCCGCGCGCGCCTCCTCGATCTCGAAATCCAGGAGCGCGACCGGAAGCTCTCCGCCACGCGGAAGTCGATGGTCTCGACCGGCGACCGGAGCGCCAAGATCCGCACGTACAACTATCCGCAGGGCCGCGTGACCGATCACAGGATCGGCCTGACGCTCTACCGGCTCACCGACGTGCTCGAGGGCGATCTCGACGAGCTGATCGACGGGCTCTTCAACGCGGAGCAGGCTGAGCGGCTGGCGGCGTCGGCGTGAGCGGAGCCGCCGTGGCGGACGCGGGCCCCATGCGGCCGGCCCCTGGGGTGAGCCGCGCCGAGGCGCTGCGCCAGGTTGCGGATCGCCTCCGAAGCGTGGGCGTCGAGTCGGCGGAGCGGGAGGCCGAGTGGCTCCTCCTTCGCGCCCTCGGCATCGACCGCGCGGCATACTGGGCCGAGCCCAAGGCGCCCTTGGCCGCCGACCAGGCGGCCGCCCTCGAGGCGATCGTCGCGCGGAGAGAGCGCCGGGTGCCGCTCCAGCTGATCCTCGGCGACGTGCCCTTCCACGGCGTTTCGCTCCTCGTTCTGCCCGGCGTCTTCGTGCCCCGGCCCGAGACCGAGGAGCTGGTCGAGGCCATCCTGGCCCGGCCCCTGCCTTCGCGCGGCGCCCTCCTCGACTGGGGAACCGGAACGGGCGCGATCGCGGTGGCGTTCCTGGCGTCGCGGCCCGGCTGGACCGCCGTCGGCGCCGACCGATCCCGCGAGGCGCTCGCGCTGGCCGCGACAAACGCCGCCCGGACCGGGGTCCAGGACCGCTTCCAAGCCGTCGAGGCCGATTTCAACTCCGCCTCGCTCCGCCACGCCGTCGGCCCCGCCACGCCCGCCATCCACGGCGGGCTCTTCGATGTGGTCGTTTCCAACCCTCCGTACGTGCGCCGCGGGGACATTCCCGGTCTCATGGCGGAGGTCCGGGACCACGATCCGCGGGAAGCGCTTGACGGCGGGCCGGACGGTCTCGATGCTTTCCGCCACTTGGCGCGCGGCCTCGATCGGTGGCTGCGCCCGGGGGGCCTACTGGCCCTCGAGTTGGGAGCCGATCAGGCCGATAACGTTCTGGGGGCTTTGGATGGCCTCATCCAGGACACGCGCGTTCTGCAGGACCGGGCAGGACGGCCGCGATTCGTGATCGGCACGATGCGAGGCGGAGGCGTATGAAGACCGAATCGGGATCCGAGCGCAACACCCAACCTTCGAAGACGGCGACCAAAATGGACGAGATCTGGGTGCAAGGAGGACGCAGGCTGAACGGCTCCGTGGCCGTGGGCGGCTCCAAGAACGCGACGCTGCCGATTCTCGCCGCGACGCTCCTCGTGCCCGGACGTTACCGTTTCACCAACGTCCCGGATCTGAAAGACATCTCGACGATGCTCCAGATGCTCTCGCGCTTCGGCGTCGTGAGCCAGCGCGTCGCTCCGCACGAAATCACGGTCGACACCACCAACTCGCAGAACGCCGAGGCGCCGTACGACCTCGTCAAGACGATGCGCGCCTCGATCTACGTCCTGGGACCGCTCCTCGCGCGGTACGGCGAGGCCCGCGTGTCGCTCCCCGGCGGCTGCGCCTGGGGGCCGCGTCCGGTCGATCTCCACATCAAGGGCATGGAGCAGCTCGGCGCCGAGGTCGAGATCGATCACGGCTACATCGTCGCCCGCTCGGAAGGCCTTCGCGGCGCCACCATGACGTTCGACGTTTCGAGCGTGGGCGCCACGGGGAACATCCTGATGGCCGCGGTGACCGCGGCGGGCCGCACCGTCATCGAGAACGCGGCGTGCGAGCCGGAGATCGGCGCGCTGGCCGACTTTCTGGTGGCGATGGGCGCCGAGATCGAAGGGATCGGAAGTCCGCGCGTCGTGGTGAACGGCGTCCGCGAGCTTCATCCGGCCGACGCCATGATGATCGCCGACCGGATCGAAGCGGGCACCATTCTCGCCGCGGCCGCGATCACGGGCGGCGACGTGGAGACGACGCTGGTCGATCCCGCGCATCTGGGCGCCGTGCTCGCCAAGCTCGAGGCGGCGGGCTCCTCCATCGAGACCTCCGATCGCGCCGTGAGGATCCGGGCGCCGGAGCGCCCCGAGCCTCTCTCGGTCACGACTCAGCCCTATCCCGGATTCCCGACCGACATGCAAGCGCAGTTCATGGCGCTCCTGTCCGTCGGCGCCGGAGCGAGCACGATCGTCGACACGATCTACCACGACCGCTTCACCCACGTCGCCGAATTGCAGCGGCTGGGCGCCGATATTCGCGTGGAAGGGAACATCGCCCACGTCCACGGCGTCGACACCCTGAGCGGAGCGCCCGTGATGGCGACCGATCTCCGCGCGTCGGCGGCCCTCATCCTGGCCGGCCTCGTCGCCGGCGGCGAGACGCGCGTCTCGCGCGTCTACCACCTCGACCGCGGATACGAGCGGCTTGAGGAAAAGTTGAAGGCTCTTGGAGCATCGATCCGCCGCGTCAAGGGCTGACACGACCGCAGCGCGCCCCATCGTCGTCGGGACGGCGGGGCATATCGATCACGGTAAGACCGCGCTGGTCGGCCGCCTCACCGGCATCAACACCGACCGCCTCAAGGAAGAACAAGAGCGCGGCATCTCGATCGACCTCGGATTCGCGCCCCTCACGCTCCCCTCCGGCCGCCGCGTCGCGATCGTCGACGTGCCGGGGCACGAGCGCTTTGTGAAGAACATGCTCGCCGGCGCGACCGGGATCGACCTCGTGCTCCTTGCGGTCGCGGCGGACGAAGGCGTGATGCCGCAAACGCGCGAGCACTTCGCGATCGTCGATCTTCTGGGCGTGAGGCGGGGCGTGGTCGCGCTCACCAAGGCCGATCTCGCGTCTCCGGAGCGGATCGAGCGGAGCCGGGCCGAGGTCGGCGCGCTCCTCAAGGGCACCACGCTCGCCGGCGCTCCCATCCTCCCGGTCTCCTCCGTCACCGGCGCCGGAATTCCGGATCTCCTCCGCACGCTCGACGAAGAGGCCTCGAAAATCGAAGGCCGCGATCCCGGCGGCGGTGCCAGGCTCCCCGTCGATCGCGTGTTCTCGGTCGAAGGGATCGGCACCGTCGTGACGGGCACGCTCTGGAGCGGCTCGATCCGCGCCGGGGACAGTCTCACCATCCTTCCCGACGACCGCGCCGTCCGCGTGCGACAGGTCGAGGTGCACGATCAACCGGTGGACGCTGCGGGCGCCGGAAACCGCACGGCGGTCGCGATCCACGGTGTTTCGCGCGAGGACGTGAGGCGCGGCGACTGGCTCGTCGCGCGCGGACGCTTCCGCGCGACGGAAATGCTCGACGTGAGACTCCACCTTCTCGAAGGGCTCGCGAAGCCGCTCGCCAATCGCGCCCGCGTCCGGATCCATCTGGGCGCGAGCGAGGTCCTGGGCCGCGTCGTGCTCCTGGATGGGGAGACGCTCGCGCCGGGCGGCTCCGCCTACGCGCAGCTTCGCCTCGAAGGGCCCCTCGTCGCCGCGCGCGGCGATCGGGCGATCGTCCGGTCCTATTCGCCCAGCGCGACGATCGGTGGCGCGACCGTGCTCGACCCAAGCCCCGCGCGGCGGCAGCGGCTCAGCGCCCAGGACTCGGAGCGGCTCCACGCGATGGAACAGGGACCGCTCGCGGACTCGCTCGCGATCCTGACCCGCGAATCGTCGTTCGCGGGGCTACAGCCCGCGGCGGCCGCGCTCCGGTTGAACGCCGAGCCGGCCCAGATCGAGGCGGCGTTCGACGCGAAGCGAATGGTGCGCGCGAAGGACGGGCGGTACCTGGCCCGCGAGGAGTGGTCGAGCGCGCTGGGGCGCCTGCTCGACGCGGTGCGGTCCTACGCGGAGGAGCATCGCCTGCGTCACGGCGCGCCGAAGGGCGAGATCAAGAGCCGCCTTCTCGGCGCGGTCGAAGGGGTGGTGTTCGACGAGGCTCTCGAGACGCTCGTCACGGAAGGAACGCTGGTTGTGTCGGGCGATCGCATCCGCCTTCCCGACGGCGGGCCCACGCTCACGACCGAGCAGTCGAGGGCGATCGACCGCCTGGAAGCAAAGCTGGGCGGGAAGGGATTTCAGGTGCCCGATCTCTCGGAGGCCCTCCGCGAGGTCCCCGCGGGGCTCGATTCCGGCGAGCTGGTGCGCCACATGGTGGAGGCGGGCCGCGCCGTCAGGGTGACATCCGAGATTCTCTATCCGCAGTCCCTCTGGGCCGAGATCGAGAAACGTGTCCGCGCCCATTTCACCCAAAGGCCATCCCTGACCATGGCGGAGTTCAAGGACCTGTTACAGGTGTCGCGCAAGTACGCCGTGCCGGTCCTCGAGCACCTGGATCGGACCGGGCTCACCCGCCGGGAGGGCGACGCCCGAGCGCCGGGCCCCAAGGCAAAGCCTTGAGGTGTCGAAAGAAGGGTGAGACCTTCCTGTCCCACCCATTTCGATTGATTTTTGACCCGAAATCGGCTATTCTCAAAGGCGTTGGTAAGCGCGTCGGTCGCCCTCGCGGCCGGCCGAATCGGGGTGGGTTCACCGCTAGGCCCCGGTCGTCATCCTCTGGGATGGTGATAGCCGAGATGAGCTTCCCCTCGCGATACGCAAAACTTTCGCTTCTAATCCTCGGTCTCCTCGCGCTGAGTGCCGGGCCCGCGCTCTGGTCGTCGCATTCCACCCCGTTCTGGGTGGGGGCCAAGACCGCGTACGCCAACTCGCCCGACGAGACATTGAATCCCCCCCCCACGCCACCGACTGGTAAGTACCACTCGGCGGCAATGCCCGGTATGGCGTCCACTCATCGGGACGTTGCGAGCGTTGCGTCCACGCGTCCGACCGTCGAGCTGGGGCGGTTCGAACGGATGTTGTTGGTGTGGAAGCACTACTTGGCATTGGCGCTTCGTTTCTAACGGTAGGCCCTGAGGGCCCCGGAACCGATCCACCCCAAGACCGAACGTGGACAAAACCACGACCGACCTGATACGGGAACGTGAGGAAGCGGTATCCACCGCTCGCCTCACCCAGGATCCCGAACGACACCTCCAATCCCTCGAAGATCTCGCGGAGATTTTTCTGCGCGCCGACGGCTACCTGCCGGCGCTTCAGAATCTCGAGGAGTGCATCCACTCCGCGGAGCGGCTGGGCCTCGACCCCGCCCGCGTGGGAGCGCTCGAGCTGAAGGCCGCGCAGGTTCTGATCGAGCGCGGCGACGCTCCGGGCGCCCTCAAGCACTTGGCCCGCGCGCGGGCGCGCGTCGTCCCCGAGACCAGCCCGGAGCTGATGGCCCGGCTCCAGCTGCAGAGCGCGCGGGCGTTGATCGAGCTGTCCCAGTACGAAGAAGCCCTCGGAACCTGCGAGCGGGCGCACGCCTACTTCAAAGAGAAGAATCTAATGGCGCCGCTCGCCCACTCGTACAACTGCTTCGGCCGAATCCATTTCCGTCTCGGCGATCTGGACAAGGCGAAGGAGTTCTACGAGGCCGCGCTCCACCTCTTCCGCTGGGATCTCAACGACGAAGAGGGCGTGATTCGCGCCCACAACAATCTCGGGGTGCTCTACCGCCATCTCTCCGATTGGCGGCAGGCCACCTGGCACCTCCTGCGCTCCATGGAAATCGCCACCCGCCTCGGCAACTTCGCCTACATCGCCGTCTCCTGCGCCAACCTCGGCATCGTCCATCTGAAGTCCGGATCGTGGGACGAGGCGATGGAGCACTTCGACCGCGCGCTGAACTCGTACGTGCAGATCGGTCGCGAGGCGGGCGTCGCGAGAATGCGAATCGCGCTTTCGACCATCGCCACCTACCGCCATGACTTCGCGACGGCCGAGGCGCATTTGACGGCGGCGTCGCAGATCACGTCCAGGCTGGGCACGTCGCGCGAGCAGGTTCTCTGTCTGTTCAGCCGCGCCGAGCTCCAGCACGAGATGAACCGGCTGGATGAGGCGATCGATCTCTACGGCGAAGCGCTCGAGATGGCACGGCAGATCGCGCCGGAAGGCGACATGGTTCACGAGCTTCAACGCCGGCGCGCCGAAGCGTTCGCGACGCGCGGCGATCTGCCGCTTGCGTTCAAGGCCGGTGAGGACGCGCTCCATCGCGCCCTCCGGCTCAAGGATCAGCTCGAAGAGGGCGCCGCCCGCCGCGTGCTCGCGCAGATCCACACGCTGGAAGGACGCCTGGCCAACGCGAACGAGCAGTCACGCGCGGCAATCCATCTTTTGGAATCGATTCACGAGCGCTTCGAATTGGCCCGCGCCTACCTGGAGCAGGCCAAACGGATGACGGGCGGCGGCGACGCCGATCACACCCGCGAGGCGCAGAACCTCGCGTTCAAGGCGATGTCGCTGTTCGAACAGCTCGGTATCGATGACGCGATCAAGGCGTGCGAGGCCGCGCTCCGCGACCTGAACGCGCCAGCCTGGATCGTGGCGCCGCGTGGACCACGCGCCGTCGCGGCGCCGTCCTCGCAGGCTCAGGACATCGCCCGGGCGCTCGGCGTGATCAGCCAGAATCCTCGCGTGCTGGAATTGGTGCGGAAGGCATCGGAGCTCATGACCACGCCGGCGCGCGTCCTCATCCAGGGCGAAACCGGCACCGGGAAGAATCTCCTCGCCTACATGTTCCGCTCCTTCGAGATCGAGCGCGGCCGCCCCTTCGTCGAAGTCAACTGCACCAGCCTCCCCGGCGACCTGGTCGAGAGCGAGCTGTTCGGCTACGTCCGCGGGGCGTTCACCGGCGCCGCGATCACGAAGCGCGGGATCTTTGAAGAGGCCGACGGCGGCACGATTTTCCTGAACGAGATCGGAGAGCTGAGCGAGCGGACTCAGGTGAAGCTCTTACAAGTGCTCGACGACGGGACGTATCGCCGGCTGGGCGAAGTCCGCTCCCGGCGGCTCAACGTCCGCATCATCTCGGCGACCAACAAGGACCTGGACGCGGCGGTGAAGGCGGGCTGGTTCCGCGCGGATCTCTACTATCGGCTGGGCCAGGTTGTCCTCTCGCTGCCGCCGCTCCGCGAGCGTCGCGAGGACATCCCACTCATGATTCGGAACTTCCTCGACGAGCTGGCTGTCCGCGAGGGCCGCCAGGTGGTCCTCTCCGAGGACGCGCTGGAATATTGGGTGTCGCTCCCCTGGATGGGGAACGTGCGTGAGCTGAAGCACAAGGTGGAATCGGTCTTCCTGTGCGCGGGTCGCCAGGAGATCGTGGATCGGGCCACCTTGTTGAGGCTTCTTTACCCCGGCGGCAATCCAGCCGCCGAGGCCCATCCGGCGCGCGGTCTCCGGGGCAAGGTGGACCTCGTGAAGCGCGAGGAGATTCTCGCCGCTCTCTCGAGGAACGCGGGGAACCGGAGCCGCGCGGCGCTGGAACTGGGCATCACCCGCCGCCACCTGATCCGCCTGCTGAAGCAGATTTACTAGCCTCCTCCGCCGCGTCCCTCTCGCTCACTCAAGCCAAGCGCTACTTTCCGCCTGCGGGAGCTTTGCGCGGTCCGCCCAGATCCAGCGCCTCGACCGGCGCGTCCTTGGCCTGCTGAAGCGCGCGCTCGAGCGACGGCTTCCGATCGGGGTCGGTTTCCTTAGCGATCAGATTGTTGAGCGCCGCGACGTGCGCGGTCTTGAGCGCGTCGTCCGCGGAGGTCTTCACGTCCGGTTCGACGCCCACCCCTTCCCAGTTCGTTTTCGTGATCGGGTTGACCGCCCGGCCGTGGGAGACGAACGCCGCGAAGTGACTGTTGAGCCGCACCGGCCCGCCCGGATTGGCGGCGCCCGCGGTGGTTTCGCCGATCAGCGTCGCCCGCTTCAGATTCTTGAGATCGTAGGCGAACTCCTCGGCGGCCGAGCCAGTCCTGCGGCTCGTGAGGACGTAGACTTCCTTGTTGAGATAGCGCGTGGCGGGAACCGCCGTGGACGTGAAGTACTGCCGCGTCTCGTTGCCCTCGCGCAGATAGAAGTCGTTCACGTGGACGCGCTCGTCCGAAGGGAAGAGCCAGCTCAGGATGAGCATGATCAAGTTGGGATCGCCGCCGCCGTTACGCCTCAGATCGACGATCAACGCGTCACTCCCGTCCAATAGCGTCATGGCCGCCATCGCGAGCCGTCCGCCGTTCGGCGATCCGTCAAAGGCGCGAAGCTCGAGGTAGCCGACGTTCCCGGCGAGCCGCTGGACCTTCTCGAACCCGTAGTTGAGGCGGCGGACCTGAAGGTCGGCGCGCACCCGCTCCTCGTTTGTGGGGTTCGAATCCAGGAACACGCTCTCGGGAAGATCGCGGTACCAGTAGCCGACGCGGAAATGCCGGTCCTTTCCGATCGCGCGCAAATCCCCGGAGAGCGAATCGCAGAAGGCGAAGGCGCTGTCGAGCCCGTTGTAGGCCCCCTTCTTCAGCCTGGCGCGAAGCTCGGCGGCCGTCTTCTTGGCGACGTCCGGGAATACGTATTTCCGCTCGATCGCGGTCGCGAGGCTCTCGACCGTTGCCGCACGCATCGCGGCGCTCACGTACATGTTGGGTTGGTCCTGTGGCGGGCCGCCGAATTGGGCGTGCGCGGGCCTGGCTGGGACGGCGACGGACAGGAACGTGAATACGGCGAGAAACCATCTCATGGCGAACTCACTTTCTTGGCGCTCCCGCGTCCGGCGACAACGCCGCGGAGGAGCAGGTGGATGATCTCGTGGGCGCGGCGCGAGATTTCGTCGCGGCGGCCCAGCTCTTCAACGCTCAGGCTGTAGGGGAGAAGCGCGTTGGTCGCGGTGACCATCGCCGCTGCAGCGGCGCGCGAGTCCGCGACCTCGAAGGTCCCGTCCGCGTTGCCCTCTTCGAGCACCCGCGCCAGCGCTTCGGCCTCGGCGCGGAAGTATTCGTTTCGGTGCTCGACGAGCCGGGGGCGCAAGGAGGCCAAGAGATCGTCGATGCTGGAGGAGTGAGGTCGCGCGTAATCGAAGCGGTAGAGCACGCGCTCCAGGAGCATCTCCCGGACCCGCTGCTCGGGAGGAGTCGCGCCCGCCCCGATCGCCTGAATCCTGGAAAGCACGCGCGCGGCCATTCGATCGATACAGGCGAGGCCGACGTCGGCCTTACTCTCGAACGAGAGATAGACGGTGCCCTTTCCGATCCCCGCTTCCTTGGCCAGGCTCTCGACGGTCATCTTCTGATACCCGTGCCGGCCAAGGAGCCGGTCCGCGGCATCCAGGATCTTCTCCGCCGCCGCCGGCCACGTCGTCTGAACCTCGAGCACGCTCATCACCAGCCCTCCGTCTCGCGATGACCAAAATCACATTCTGGTCATTGGTAAGACGGCTGGATCGAGGCGGAGGTTTCAGCTATGTGGGGTTCAGCTGAGCCCGGGTCGAGGAGCTCCCACCGGGCAGGACATTCATGTCTCAGGCCTGCTTGGCGTGTGACATTGGCCTAAGCTACCTAGAGATAGCCACTTCGCCGATATTATCCCTGTCAAAGTGTGACATTTAGGTCCCATGATTGGCACTTCACGCCGAGAGGCCAGGGTGGATGGCCGGTGCAACGGTGACGTAAAACTAAATACAGTAGCGACTTATGCCACGCCCGAATTACTGGCTCGGTCCAGCCATTCACGGCACGAGCGATGCTTTTAACGTCCAGCGTCAGCCCGCCGGAATCGGGGTGGCTTCCTAAAGGCAAGACGAACGACATCAGGGCCGCGGACGACTGGGAGCACTCTGGAGATGCCAAGGCCAGGGCTAAACCTTCCTCCTCTCGAGTCCGTTTGGACATAAAGGCTCCTAGACTGACTCTCTTTGGGTGCCTCATCTGTCCGCGACCCCTTGTTTTGAAGCAGCAAGTGCAGTGATCCAGGATGGGTCCCCCCCACCGCGCATCGCTCCGCACCTTAGCTAGACATCTCGCGCTCCAAGGTCACCGCCGGCGTTCGTCTCGGGTATCCCGGGCCGGACGAGCAGCTCCCGCTCTCGCGAACAGATCGCCTGTCCGGGTTTGCCGCGGCGCGGCTTCGAAACGAATTTTCGCTCTGTGAAAATGACCGGGACCCGCGAAAGCTTCCTCGCCTTGCTGAAGTAGGCGGCGATCGCGGCCGCCTCCTCGAGCGCACGTGGCTTGGGTACAGCGTTACGCGAAGGACGGCGGAGGATGACGTGGGAACCCGGGACCCCCACGACGTGGAACCAGAGATCGTGGGGGTTCGATAGCCGGTGGGTGATGCGGTCGTTGTCGGTGTTGTTGCGGCCGACCCAGACCTCCCATCCATCGCTCGTGACGAACGTCCTTGGCCTGATCGACTCGCGCGCCCCTGGAGATCGGTGCCCTGGACGGACAGCGCGGGGCTTGGCGGCGGTCCGTCGACCCAGATGGATTGGACCGTCACCCCGCGTCTTTGAACTCAGCCCCGCTTCGCGGAGGAAGGCGTCGAGAAGTTGGAGCGCTTCCTTCGGCGGGCGGGTAAGGAGGTCGCGGCGCAGCCCAGCGAGCCCCGCTAGGCTCTTCCGGGTTTGAGCGATGCGTTGCTCCACCAGCCTCACACCTCGCTCGCCCTTTTTCGCCCTCTGGAAGAGACGCGCCGCGTTTTGTTGGGGGGTGAGTGTCGGATCGAGCGGGATCTCGACCGAAGCTCCAGGCGAGTCCGCGAACGTGTCGGGGAGACGGACGCGGCTCGCCCCCCTTGGAATGTCGTGGTAATGGGCTAGCAGAATTTCCCCCCAGCGGCGCGAGGCCAGGAAGGCCCGCGTCCGCTCCAGGTCCCCCCCTTGTGCTTCCAAACGCCGCGTGAGCCCTCGCTCCGCGGCGTTCAGTTCATGGGCCAATTCCCGCTGAAAGTCGTCGTCGAAGGCGCGCTGGATCTGGGCGGCCAGCCGCGCCTGGTCTTCCTCGCTCTCGGCGACACCGATCTCCGCCGCGTGGAATTCGCGGGGCGGCGCTTTCGGAGGCTCCGCTAATTGGCCCGCTGCAGCGTCGGCCCTTGAAGGCCTCGGCGCGTCTGTCTCGTCGCGGTGAAGAGCCCAGAGCACCGTGCTGTCTTCCGTGCTGCGCACGATGAGATTCGTACGAGTCCCGCCCGCCGCGAGATGAACTTCATGGGTCGCGCCGCTCGAACCCTCCGCCCCGAGCCGAAGAGTGAACGAGCCGTCCTCGAGCGATTCCGCGCCCAAGACGGTCCGATCGCGCACCGCCTCCTCGATCGCGCCGTAGCGCGAGCCGCGGGGATCCGCGGCGGTGGGGAGCTTGTCGGCGAACGCGAGGTCGGCGCGCTTTCGCTCGAGGTGAATCCAGAGGTAGCGGCGGGGCCGGGCGCCGAAGGCGATCGCCAGGGAACGCGGCGAGAGCGCGATGACGCCGCTCACCCGCTGTCCGATGAGCGATGCGACCAGCGGCTTCATCGCGCCTTTGCCTTCATCTCCGCGGTGAGCCGATTGAGGTTTCGCGCGGCCTCGGGATATCCCGGCTCAACCTCGAGCGCGCGTCTGTAGTGCGCGACCGCGTCGTCGTTGCGCTGGAGCTGCTCGAGCACCGCGCCGAGATTGTTCTCCGCTTCCGCGAAGTGAGGCATGAGTTCAATGGCGCGCTCGTACGCGACGCGGGCGGAGTCGGGACGGCCGGCGCGCGCGTGCAGGTTTCCAAGCGCGTACCACCCCGGCCCGTAGTCGGGCTCCGTTGCGTTCAGCAGGCGGATGTGGGCGAAGGCGGAGTCCGGCATTCCCATCTCGTCTTCCGCCGCGCCCAGATTGAGCAGCATCACGCCGGATTGTGGGTACAGCTCGTACGAGCGCCGGAAATGCTCGGCGGCCTTCTTGAGATCGCGCTGGCGGTAGTAGTAGTCGCCGATGATCCCGTGAACGTGGGCCGACTCGGGCGAATCGCGGAGCATGGAGCCGTACAGCGTTCCCTCGTCCTTCCAGATCGCGACGCGCGGGAGGAGCAGCGCGCAGAACCACGCCGCATACGCGCCCACCGCCACCCAGACATAGAGCTGCGCCTCGCGATCGGCGACGAGGAGCGCCACCGCCAGCGCGAGCGCGCCGCTCGGCACGTAGAGGAAGCGCTCCGCGACGAGGGCGCCGGACAAGAGCCGGACGTAGCAGATCGGAAGGAGCGTCGCCGCGAAGAGGGCCAGCGGCAGAAGCCACCGGGAGCGCCTTCCCGCGAGGAACGCCGCCGCGCCGGCCATCGCGACCAGGGCGAATGCTCCCAGGAAGAACACCGTGTCGGGTGTCGTGCTCGGCGCGATCTCGTGCCGCGCCGAGAGCCCGATCGGCACGAAGAGAAGCTGGACGTAGCGCGCGACCAGTCCAACGCTGGTGAGAATCTGGGGCAAGGCGCCCTGCACCGGGGCGATCGCGGGGAGCGGAGTCGGCCCGAGTGCCGCGAACCGCGCGACGAAGTAGAGCGCGACGGCCGCAACCACCGCGACGCTCGCCGTCCCGATGGTGGCCGCCTTCGCGCGTCGATCCTGGAGCCAGAGCGCGAGGGGAAGGAGCGGCGCGCCGAACACCGCGACCTCCTTCGAGAGCATGCCCGGAAGCAGGAGCAGCGCGGACGGGAGCAGCTTCTTCCAGGGCGATTCCTCGCGAGGCCCCAACCGCGCCGCGGCCCAGAGCGCGGCGAAGAGGAACGCGCCGGCCAGGAGATCCGTTCGGCCCGCGATGAAACACACGCTTTCAGGGTGGGTTGGATGGAGCGCGAACAGCACGGCGCCCGCGGTCGCCGCGAGCGGGCGGCCCGAAATCTCCCACGCGAGAAGCCAGAGGAACACGCAGCCGAGCGCGTACCAGAAGAGATTCTGCGCGTGGTATCCGCGCGGGTTCTCCCCCGACGTCGCCCAATCGAGCGCGAAGCTGAAGAGCGTCGTGGGCCGGAAATACGTTCGGCCGACCGCCTCGTCCTTGAGCCTCAAGTCGAAGGGCTGATTCCAGAGCCGTGCGACGTCGCCCACGCCGTGAACCGCGAGCTGCGGGCCGATCAGGAATGGATCGTCCCAGACGAAGTCGTAATCGAGCGACTTCCAGGTCGGAACCAAGGCCGCCAGGACGACCAGCGCGGCCAGAGTCACGGCGAACCAGGTCGGCAGGCGGGCAGGTGTGTGGCTCGGACTTCCTTGTGAATTCCTGGTTTGTGATCGCCGCGGCATGGAGCGACGTTAGGGAGCGTCCGGCGCGGCGGTCAATCGCAATCTCTTCCTCGTGAAATGCCTGGGCTGGTCATCGACCGTGCTTTCGGCCATTCTGTGGCTCACCCGGCGCGGTCTTCCTATCCGAGGCGATGTTCACAGTCGGAGAACAGATGTCGCCCAATCCCGACGACCCCGAACTGACCGCAGCCTCCGAGAGCCTCGCGCTCTCGGCGGAGCACGGTCGCTTCCTGCCCGGAACCGTTATCGGGGACCGATACCGGATCGTCGCCCTTGCTGGTCGGGGCGGCATGGGCGAAGTTTACCGGGCTGACGACCTCAAGGTAGGCCAGCCCGTCGCGCTCAAATTCCTTCCCCGAGATGTGGAGCGGGACCCCGAGCGGTTGGGTCGGCTCATGGGCGAGGTGCGGATCGCGCGCCAGGTCTCCCATCCCAATGTCTGCCGCGTCTACGACGTCGGTGAGTTCGCGGGACACCATTTCATCACGATGGAATACGTGGACGGCGAGGACTTGGCGTTGCTCTTGCGGCGCATCGGCCGGCTTCCACAAGAGAAGGCCCTCGACCTCGCGCGGCAGATTTGCGCCGGGCTCGCGGCGGCACACGCTGATGGAATCGTCCACCGCGATCTGAAGCCGGCCAACATCATGCTCGACGGTCGGGGCCGCGCGCGCATCACCGACTTCGGGCTCGCGGCCGCAGCCGAGGCGGTGCGCGGGAAAGAAGCCCAGTCGGGCACGCCCGCGTACATGGCTCCGGAGCAGCTGGCCGGCGGGACGATTACGCCGCGGACCGACGTCTACGCCCTCGGCCTCGTGCTCTACGAAATGTTCACGGGCAAGAGGCCGTTCGACGGATCTGCCAAACCCAGTTCCGGCTCGGGCTCGCGTCCAGCCTCCGAGGCGCCCTCGAGACTCGTTCCGGGACTCGACCCGGCGATCGATGCCGCGATTTCAAGGTGCCTCGAGTCCGAGCCTGCGAGCCGCCCGCGCTCGGCGGTGGATCTCCTCGCGATGCTTCCCGGGGGCGACCCCTTGGCCGCGGCGGTCCTTGC
Source organism: Candidatus Eiseniibacteriota bacterium (assembly GCA_963740415.1). GTDB lineage: Bacteria > Eisenbacteria > RBG-16-71-46 > SZUA-252 > SZUA-252 > WS-9. The sequence goes on along the minus strand of CAVUEC010000011.1, from coordinate 942,327 downwards.
GGGCCAGACGCCGTCTCCCGAGATGGTCGCCGCCGCGGTGGAGGAGGAGCTTCCGTCGCCTGCCATGACGTGGGGGCTCTTTGGCCTCGGTCTACTTGTCGCGGCCGCGGCCATCTACTTCATGGCCGGCCTGAGCGGCCTGGACGAAGTGGCTATGCCTCGGACACCGGACGCGCTGCGCGAGCGCGCGGGCGAGATTGCGCGCCAGCTTGGCGACGACGTGCCGCCGCGCTCCATCGAGTCGTGGGTCAACCTCGATCAAGGGTTCGCGGTCTGGTCCTTGAACCGCGGCCGCACACCGTCGGTCGCCGCCGCGCGGCCCGCCGCCCTCCGATTTGAATACCGGCAGAGTCCAAGACCCATGGTCCCTGCTTCGGCAAGTTTTGTGACACGCCGCGATCCGATCCCCCACTGGAGCGGAGACGCGTACGTTTCGATGGACCCGCAGGGGCGGCTCCTGGCGTTTTCCCGGATCGATCGACAGCTCGCGCAGTCGGATTCGGGGCGGGCGGCGCCGGCCGACTCGAGCCGCGCGGCGCCGATGGATTGGAACGCGCTCCTCACCCTCACAGGCCGTGACGTCCACGGCATGCGCGCGGTGGAGCCGCTCTGGACCCCAGACGTTCCCGCCGACACGAGGGCGGCGTGGGTGACCAGCGACGGCGGAGTGCCGATTCGGCTCGAGGCCGCCGCGTGGCAGGGGAAACCCGTCTGGTTTCGGACGATCGCACCATGGGAGCAGGCAGAGCGCGACGAGCCCGTGCGTTCCCGCGGGGAGAAGGGATTCGCATTCTTCGTTGGGATCATCCTGGTGATGTTCGTCGTCTCCGCAGTGCTGGCGCGGCACAACCTCAGGCTTGGACGCAGCGACACTCGGGGCGCGCTCCGGGTGGGGGTAGCCGTCTTCTTGGCATTTGAGCTTGCCTCCGCCCTCTATCATCGCTGGGTAGCCGACCCGCTCTACATTTGGCTCTGGATCATTCGCGAGCCCTTCTTCCCGGCGCTGTCCGCCTGGCTCTACTACCTCGCGGTCGAGCCGTTTCTAAGGCGTCGCTGGCCCCATCGCCTGATCGGCTGGACCCGGCTCCTCGAGGGCCGCTTCACCGATGCCCGCGTGGGGCGGGAAGTGCTCATCGGATTCCTCGCCGGGGCCGGAGCTGCCCTCGCGGGCTGCATCCCGGCCATTGTCGAGCGGCGCCGCGACGTGGAATTGCTGCTTTCGACACTCCCGCTCGGACGCGCCGCCGACTTCTGGGGCGCGATCACCGACTCCATTGCCACTTCTCTTCTCTACGGACTCGGTTCGTACGCCTTGCTCCTCCCGCTGCGGATCATCCTCCGCCGCGACGCAGCCGCATGGGTGGGGCTTGGGTTGATCTTCGCGCTGGTGGGGATCCCATCGGGGAATGTCACGGCCGCTCAATGGATTAACATCGTCCTCGGGAGCGCGATCATCATTATGGCCGCGCGCGTCGGGCTCATCGCCGTGACCCTGTCGGTTCTCACATCGAACCTGATCTCAGTCTGCGCTCCCCTGACGCTCGATTTCAGCCGTTGGTACGCGTGGCGGACGGGGGTTATCGCGGCCCTGTTGCTCCTCATAGCGGTCTGGGGCTTCCGCGCCATGATGGGCCGCAGAAAGATCCTTTCTGCTTCTCTCCTCGAGGGTTAGGGCCGCCGCGGCGGCCTCGCGCTAAAATCGGGCCTGCCCGCGTTGACGCCCCACCCGGGGCGGGTTAAAGTACGAGTTCACCCCCAAGGAGCTATTCCAAGACAACCATGGTCCGAAGCATGACGGGCTACGGCCGGGGGGAGGCCACAGTGGACGGCCTCCGCCTCGCCGCCGAAGTCCGATCCGTAAACCATCGATTTTGCGAGCTTTCAGCGCGTTTGCCCCGGGCCCTGGCGCCCTACGAGGCCGACGCCCGGAAGATCATCCAGGACCGGACGAGCCGGGGGAAGGTGACCCTGGTCGTGACCTGGGGCGAGAACGGCGACGAGGGGAAAGAGCCGCTCGGCACGCTCTCGCTGGATGAAAAGACGGCCGACCGCTACATGGAGCTACTCCAGGCGGTGAAGAAGAAATACAAGCTGACCGGCGACGTCGACCTCAACACGTTCGCCGCGCTCCCCAGCGTGTTCGTGTGGGCGGGCGGAGGCCGTGATCCGGAGTACTACGCCGAGTCGCTCAAGAAGGTGGTGAACCAGGCAACCGACGATCTCATCCGGATGAAGGAGACCGAGGGCGCCGCGCTGAAGAAGGACCTCGACGCGCGGGTGGATGGAATTCGAAGCCGCGTCGCGAAGATTCGGGAGCGGGCGCCGCTCAAGGTGCGCGAGACCGTGGAGAAGATGCACGAGCGGGTGCGGGTTCTGCTCGAGGGCAAGGATCTCCCGGAGGAGCGCGTGGCTCAGGAGATCGCGCTCCTCTCCGACCGTCTCGACTCCACGGAAGAATGCGTGCGGCTCGAGGCGCACTGCGATCACTTTGGAAAACTCCTGGGCGAAGAGTCCGCGCCGGGACGGAAGCTCAACTTCCTCCTTCAGGAAATGAATCGAGAGATCAACACGATCGGGTCCAAGTCGGCCGACGTTTCGATTGTGGAGCAGGTCGTCGAAGTCAAAGAGGAACTTGAGCGGATCCGCGAGCAAGTCCAGAACATCGAGTGATCCGGGGCGGCTCGGCACCGAGTACCGGCGCTTCGTCGTCGTGATCTCGGGACCGTCGGGCGCGGGAAAGAGCTCGTTCGTGAAAGAGCTCCTCCGTCGCTATCCCGACGAGCTGGCCTATTCGGTCTCGGCGACCACGCGAACTCGCCGCGCGCACGAGACGGAGGGCCGCGACTACTTCTTCATCTCGCGGGATGAGTTTGGACGCCGGGTCGACGCGAACGAATTCGTCGAGTGGGCCGAGGTGCACGGGGAGCGGTACGGCACGCTCCGGCGCGAGATTGATCGGATCCTGGGTTCGGGCCAGAACGTGCTGCTCGACATCGACGTGCAGGGCGGCCGGTCGGTGCGGAAGATCTATCCGGACGGCGTGTTCATCTTCGTCCTGCCGCCCACGCTCCAGAGCCTGGAGGAGCGGCTTCGGGCGCGCGGCACCGACGGGGAGGAGCGGATCAAGCTCCGGCTGGAGAACGCCAGGCGGGAGATCGAGCTTCAAAAGGAATACGACTACGCCATCGTGAACGAGGATTTGGAAGACGCGACGCGGAAGGTGGCCGCCATCATTGAGGTGGAGGCCTGCCGGACGTCGCGGCAAGCGGGGAAGATCGGGTAAGGAGGGTTCATTTTGAGCGACAAAGACGATGTGCTTCGGTCCAGCAACATCCCGAGCAAGTACGAGCTGATCATCGTGGCGGCGAAAGAAGCGCGCCGCCTGAACGAGTTGTCGCGCGTGACGGGGCTCAACCTGGGCGGCAAGGTGACCAACATCGCTCTGGAAGAAGCGCTGAAGGGCGAGGTGCTCTACCGCTACAACGACGCGGAGCCGGACGTGCCGGCCGAGACGCCCGCGGCGGAGGCGGAGGAATAGTTTGACATGACGACGGGGACTCTCGCCGGCGCGCGCGTGCTTCTCGGCATCACGGGAGGAGTCGCGGCGTACAAGACGCCCGAGCTGGTCCGGGCGCTGGGACGCGAGAAGGCCCACGTCTCGGTGATCCTGACCAAGAGCGCCCGCCGCTTCGTGACCCGCGACGCCCTCCGCTCGGTTACCCGGGGTCCGGTGCTCACCGGTCTGTTCGAGCCCGCGGCGCTCGGCGTGGGCCCCTGGTTCGAGGGCTCCGCGCCCTCTTCGCTGGGGATGGCGCACATCGGCATGGCGCGCGAGGCGGACTTGTTTCTGATCGCGCCGGCGACCGCCAACATCCTCGGCAAGCTGGCACACGGCTTGGCCGACGACCTTCTCTCCACCGCACTGCTCGCGACCCGCTCCCCTCTGCTGATCGCTCCGGCGATGAACGTCGCCATGTGGGAGCACGCGGCGGTGCAGGAAAACGTTGCGGCGCTTCGGAAGCGTGGTGTGTCGTTCGTGGGCCCGGACGTGGGTGAACTCGCCGACGGTGAGTATGGGCTTGGTCGGATGGCAACGATCGAAGCCATCGTCGCGGCGTGCGGAGCTGTGCTGGAGAGGACGGCGAAATCAAACCTTCGGGCCCCCGGTCCTCGCCCGCGCGGACGCGCCGGTGCCGGGAACTCCCCCCGGGGAGCGCGGGCTGCGGAGGGTCCCTCCGGGTTGATTTCGCCGTCCCAACCGAACGGCTACCCACTCCACGGACGCACCATCGTCATCACGGCGGGCGGTACCGAAGAGCCCATCGATCCCGGTGCGCGTGATCACGAATCGCTCGAGCGGCAAGATGGGGTTCGCGTTGGCTGAAGCGGCGCGCGATATGGGCGCCGAGGTGCGTCTGATCACGGCGCATACGTCGGCCGTGGCGCCGTTCGGCGTTCCACGCGTCGAGGCCTCGACGGCGGGCGCAATGTCGGAGGCCGTGAACCGGGCAATGAGGGACGCGGACGTGCTGATCATGGCGGCCGCCGTGAGCGATTTCACACCGGCCAAGCCGAGCGGGAAGAAAATACCTCGCGGTGGAAATGGAATGACCCTGGAGCTCAAGGCGACCCCGGACATCCTGGCGAAGGTCCGCGAGCGCTTCCCCAAGAAGCACCTCGTCGGGTTCGCCCTCGAGACCGAGGACGAGGTCCGGCGCGGATCGGAAAAGCGGAAGAGGAAGGGCCTGGACCTGATCGCCGTGAACAACCCGCTCAAGCCGGGCGCCGGCTTCGGCTCCGATCAGAACAACGTGACGCTGGTGGATTCGAAGGGCAAGGTGGAGGCGTTGGGTCTGAGACCGAAGAGTGAAATTGCTCGAGTCATCTTGATGCGCGTGGCGAAGGCGCTAAGCAAGACCTGAGGGGAACGTGGCGGACGACGGGCGGGGCGAATTGCTGGCGATTGCAAGGGACGCAAGGGCGCTCCTGGACCGTGAGCGCAATCGTGGCCGCCGCCGCTTCGTGCTCGGGGAGTTCGGGACGGCCGCGGGAAGAGGCGTCGAGGATCAACCGGAGGGACCCTCCGCAGCCCGCGCCGCGGTAGCGCAACCGCACTACACGGACGCGTCCGCGCGGGCGAGGACCGGGGGCCCGGAGGTTGGATCCTCGACGCCTCTCCCCGAGGTCCTCGCGCTGCCGGGATTCGAGGATGTGGTGCCGAAGCGCCCCGCGCCCGGCGCAGCACCGACGCACGTCACGGCCCCAAGACTCACGCTCCACGCCGACCTCCCTCAAGACCTCGCGGCGCTCTCGACCCTCGTATCCACCTGCCGCAAGTGCGGGCTCTGCGAGACGCGCACTCAAACCGTCTTCTCGGACGGTCCGCCGAACGCGCGCTTGGTTCTCGTGGGCGAGGCCCCGGGCCGCGACGAGGACGCCCAGGGAGTTCCGTTCGTGGGCCGGGCGGGGCAGCTCCTGAACAAGATGCTCGCCGCGATCGAGTTGAAGCGTGAGGAGGTCTACATCTGCAACGTGCTCAAGTGCCGTCCGCCGGATAATCGGACGCCGCTGCCCGAGGAAGTGGAGCGCTGCCTCCCCTACCTCGAGCAGCAGATCGCCCTGATCCGCCCCACGCTCATCTGCGCGCTTGGGCTCTCGGCCATGCAGGCGCTTCTCGGCACCAAGGCTTCCATGACGTCCATGCGCGGGCGGACGTTTGAATTCCGCGGCGTGCCGCTCGTTCCCACCTACCATCCCGCGGCGCTTCTCCGGAATCCCGGGTTGAAGCGCGACGCGTGGACCGACCTCCAGCGCGTGCGTGATCTCCTGCTTGCCGGGAGGGCCGCGTGACCGCTCAGCGTCGCGACCACGCCAGCCTTCGCCCCATGATGGGCGAGGGCGTCGCCGAGGGCGACGGCTCCCGCATCCCGCCGCAGGCGCTGGACGCCGAGCGTTCGGTGCTCGGGTCGATGCTCCTTTCGCGCGACGCCATCGCCACGGCGATCCAGCATCTCGAGGACGCCGCGTTCTACCGCGAGGCTCACCGCAAGATCTGGCGGGTGATCATCGATCTCTTCGACAAGAGCGAAGCGGTGGACATGGTGACGCTCGTGGAAGAGCTGAAGCGCCGGAAGGAGCTGGAGGCGGTCGGCGGCATCTCCTACCTGACCACCCTCGATCAGTTCGTCGCCACGGCGGGGAACGTCGAGCACTACTGCAAGCTGGTTCGTGAGAAGGCGACCCTCCGCAGGCTCATCGAAGTGGGGACCGGGATCGTGGGCGAAGCCTACGACGGCCGCGAGGATCCGGCCGATCTCCTGGACCGCGCCGAGCAATCGATCTTCGCGATCTCGGACGCGCGGCTCCGGACGGGTTTTCAGCCGATGCGCCAGCTCGTCCTCCAGGGGTATTCGGCGATCGAGGAATACCGGCAGCGGAAGGTGCACGTCACCGGCGTTCCGTCGGGCTTTTACGATCTCGACGAGATGACGGCCGGATTCCAGAAGTCGGACTTCGTCGTGATCGCGGGCCGCCCGTCGATGGGAAAGACGGCGCTCGCGATGAACATCGCCGAGAACGTCGCGGTGGGACTGAAGCCGAAAGACCGGCAGACGGTCGCCGTGTTCAGCCTGGAGATGTCGCGCGAGGCGCTGGTCCAGCGGCTTCTCTGCTCGCTGGCCAAGGTGGACATCCACAAGATCCGCCGCGGCTACGCGAGCGCGGAGGAGTACAAGCGGCTCCAGAACGCGGCCGCCCAGCTTCACGAGGCGCCGATCTACATCGACGACACCGCGGCCATCGGAATCCTCGAGATGCGCGCGAAGGCGCGCCGCCTGGTCTCCGAGGTTCCGCTCGGCCTCATCGTGGTCGACTACCTCCAGCTCATCCGCGGCCCGCAGGACGCCGAAAACCGCCAGCAGGAGATCTCGAGCATCTCGCGCTCGCTCAAGGCGCTCGCCAAGGAGCTCCAGGTGCCGGTGATCGCGCTCTCCCAGCTCTCGCGCGCGGTGGAAACCCGCGGCGGAACCAAGCGGCCCATGCTCTCCGACCTTCGCGAATCGGGCGCCATCGAGCAGGACGCCGACGTGGTGCTCTTCGTCTATCGCCCCGACGTCTACGAGACCGACCCGAGCAAGATGGAAGGGAAGGCGGAGATCATCATCGCGAAGCAACGGAATGGACCCACCGGAAGCGCCGAGCTCGCGTTCCTCCGCGAGTCGACGCGCTTCGAATCGCTGCGCGCCGTTCCGGAGCAGCGGCCCTAGCGGTGGACGAGACGGCCCCAGAAGCCGCCGACGTCACCGCGGTCGAAAACGCCGCGTCCTGGCCGAAGCGTTTCATCCTCGGCCGTCTCCAGAATGCCGGGGAAGTGTTCATTCTCCTCGGCGACATCCTCCGCGAGATCCCCGCCGGCTCGAAGAAGGTCGGCCTCGTCGCCGTCCAGATGGGGGCGATCGGCCTCGGCTCCATGCCCCTCACGATCATCGTCGCCCTGTTCACGGGTGCCGTCGCCGCGGTCCAGGCCGCCTACCAGATGCGCGACTACGTCCCCATGATCTATCTGGGCACGGTCATCGGGAAATCGGTGGTGATCGAGCTGGGCCCGGTGCTCACGGCGCTCGTGGTGGGTGGCCGGGTGAGCGCGGCCATCGCGGCCGAGCTGGGAACGATGCGGGTGACGGAGCAGATCGACGCCATGGAAACGCTCGGCATCAGCCCCGTGCGCTACCTCGTGGTTCCGCGGTTCCTCGCCGCCATCGTCATGCTTCCCATCCTCACGATCTTCGCCGACATCGTGGCGATCCTGGGCGGGTACCTGGTCTCCACGCTGACGCTGGACGTGAGCGGGCACACGTTCGCGAGCGGGCTCAGGATGTATTTCAAGATCCAGGACATCTTCTCGGGGCTCATCAAGGCCTTCTTCTTCGGCGGGATCATCGCCACGATGGGATGCCACTACGGGCTCCGCAGCGAGGGCGGGGCCGAAGGGGTGGGCGAGGCCACCACCAAAGCGGTCGTCGCCTCGTGTCTCCTCATCCTGATCGTGGACTACCTGCTCGCCTCCTTCCTCTTCCGGGTGCTCTTTGCCTGATTCGGCCATCGAATTCGCCGGCGTATGGAAACGCCTGGGGGCGAAAGATGTGCTCCGGGGTGTCGATCTTTCCGTATCGAGGGGCGAGTGCCTGGTCGTCATTGGACGGTCCGGAACCGGTAAGTCCGTGCTGTTAAAGCATGTGATCGGCCTCCTGACCGCGGACAAGGGGACCGTGACGGTGGAGGGGACGGACGTGGCCTCGCTCAACGAGAACGAGCTTCTGACCCTTCGGGAGCAGATGGGGATGCTCTTTCAGGCAGGGGCGTTGTTCGATTCGATGACCGTGGGGGAGAACGTGGGGCTGGCGCTCCGGGAACGATCGCTCATGCCGGAGAACCAGATCGACCACGTCGTGTCGGAGAAGCTCGCCCTGGTCGGCCTCACCGGCACCGAGAACCAGCGACCCTCGAGCCTGAGCGGCGGGATGAAGAAGCGCGCCGCGCTCGCGAGGGCGATCGCGCTCAATCCGAAGATCATGCTCTACGACGAGCCCACGACGGGGCTCGATCCGATCACGGCGGACGTGGTGAACCGCCTGATCCGCCGGCTTCAGGAGAGACTTGGAATGACCTCGATCGCCGTGACGCACGACATGCGGAGCGCGTACCACATCGGCGACCGGATCGCGATGTTGCATCAGGGGCGGATCCACGCGGTGGGAACGCCCAAGGAAATCCAGGCGACGCGCGATCCCGCGCTGCGCCAGTTCATCGAGGGGAGCTCGGAAGGCCCCCTCCTTCCCACGTAAGGGGTTCACGGATGAACCGTACGTCTCGACGCGCGGCGATCCAGGTTGGGTTCGCCGGCCTTCTGTCCATCGTGCTCCTCTTCGTGGGGATCGCGTGGATCAAGGAGTATCGCGTCGGAAAGCGGAAGACCTACTTCGCGGCGCGATTCGAGGAGGTGGGAAACCTCTCGGTGGGCGATCCGGTCGCTGTGCGGGGCGTGAAGAAGGGCGCCGTCACCGGGATCCAGCTTCAAGATCAGGGCGTGCGGGTGGAGTTTGAGATCGACAAGAGCGTGGTCCTCCACCCGGACGTGGAGCTGCGCGTGGCCAATATCGGCTTCATGGGCGAGAAGTTCCTGGCGCTCGACCCCGGCTCGGCGCCGGGGCTCTTCGACCGCAAGAAGCCGATCCCCGGACGGTTCCAGTCCGGCGTCCCCGAGGTGATCTCGGGCGCGGGCGATCTCCTGATCGAGGCGACCGAGCTATCGTCGCGGCTCAACGTGATGCTGGACGCGCTCGATCCCGCCACCGTGGAGCGCGCCTCGAAGAACATCGAGGCGGCCACCGCGAACTTGAACCAGACGCTCGACCAGAATCGCGCCGATCTCCGCCAGACGATCCTCGACTTCCGCGACGCGGCCAAGGAGCTTCACCATTTGGCGAGCTCCAATTCGGAGAAGATCTCCACTTCGATCGAGGATTTCGGGACCGCCTCCCGCAAGCTCTCCGCCCTCTCCGACCAGCTCTCCACCACCGCGGCCTCTCTCGACCGCGTGGTGACGAAGATCGACCAGGGCCGCGGGACGGTGGGCATGGCGATCTCCGATTCCAGCGTCTACGTGGAGCTTCACGAGACCCTGAAGAACACCAACCAGCTCGTCCGCGACATCCAGAAAAATCCAAAGAAGTACTTCAAGCTCAGCGTATTCTAGTCGGATGCCACGTAGAGACCGCTCCTCGGCCGCCGCCCGGGAGGCGAAGGCCGTCTTTGTCTGCGCCGAATGCGGGAACGAAAGTCCCAAATGGTTCGGCCGCTGCCCGCACTGCTCCGCCTGGAACAGCGCCCGGGAGGCCAAGGCCAGCCGCGAGGCCTCGTCCCCGCGCAGTTACGGCCCCGGCGCCGCCGCGCCCATCCCGTTCGACGAGATCGAGGCTTCGCTCGAGGACCGCTGGCGCTCCGGCATCGGCGAGCTGGACCGCGTCCTGGGGGGAGGGCTGGTCCCGGGCTCCCTGGTTCTGATCGGCGGCGATCCCGGCATCGGCAAGTCCACGCTCGCCCTCCAGCTCGCGGCCGCGCTCGGAAAGACCGGACGATCCACCCTCTACGTTTCGGGCGAGGAGTCGCCGCGGCAGGCGAAGATGCGCGCCGAGCGGCTCGCCCTGAAGCGTGGCGAAGCAGAGCTTTGGATCCACGCCGAGATCGATCTCGACGCGATTGTCGTGGAGATCGAGCGCCTGAATCCGTCCCTCGTCGTGATCGACTCCATCCAGACCCTCTACCTGTCCTCGCTGGACGCCGCGCCGGGGAGCGTGACCCAGGTGCGGGAGTGCGGGCTCCGGCTCCTCCGCATGGCGAAGGAGCGGGGGATGCCGATCCTCCTGATCGGGCACGTGACCAAGGACGGCGCGGTGGCCGGCCCGAGGACGCTCGAGCACATGGTGGACGCGGTGATCTACCTGGAGGGAGACCGCGACCACGAATACCGAATCCTGAGCGCCGCCAAGAACCGCTTCGGCTCGACCCACGAGATCGGCGTGTTCGAGATGCGCGGCGACGGCCTTGCCGAGATCGAGAATCCCTCCGAGCGGCTCCTGCGCGATCGCGGGGAATCGGTGCCGGGCTCCGCGGTGGTGGCCGCGATCGAGGGCTCGCGCCCTCTCCTGGTCGAGGTTCAAGCGCTCGTCGCGCCGACCCATTTCCCGAACCCGCAGCGGGTGGCGCGGGGAGTGGATCCGCGCCGCCTCGCCGTGGTGATCGCGGTTCTGGAGAAGCGCGCGGGGCTCTCCCTCGCCGGCGCCGACGTGTTCGTGAACGTGGCGGGCGGGATCCGGCTCGAAGAGCCCGCCACCGACCTGGCGCTCGCGCTGGCCTTGGCGTCCAGCTTCCGCGACAAACCCCTTCCGCCCGACTTGGTCGCGATCGGCGAGGTGGGCCTCGGCGGGGAGCTTCGGCCGGTATCGCAGGCGGAGCGGAGAGTGGCTGAGGCGCGCCGTCTGGGATTCCGCCGCGCGATCCTGCCCAAGCGGTCGGCGTCCGCGGAAGGAAGGGGCGCCGCCGCGGAAGAAGGGGCGCCGCCGGCGGGGATAAGGGCGTGGCCACGGAGAAGGGTGTTCTGAGCGCGGCCACCCTGTCCGAGGCGATCGCCCTCGCGTTCGGCGTCCGCGAGGCGCCGTGAGTCCCAGGGCTTCGTCGGCGTGACCCCGAAACCCTCCCCGGGCAGCCGGCCCGCTCCCAGCCCCGATCTCGCGATCATTCTGGCCGCCGCGGGCGCCGGCACGCGCATGGAAGGGCGCGGGCCCAAGCTCCTCGTCGAAGTCGGCGGGCGCACGCTCCTCGCGCGCGCGGCATCCACGTTCATCAACCATCCCGACGTGGGGGAGCTGATCGCGGTCGTACCGGAGCGCCTGGTCATGCACAGCCGCGTCATCCTGGACGCGATTCCCAACCCGCGCGGCGTGCGCGTGGCCATCGTGGTGGGCGGAGCGACGCGGCAGGAATCCGTGCGGGCCGGGATCGCCGCGCTCACGCAGTCGCTGGCCTACGTGGGCGTTCACGACGTCGCGCGCGCGCTGGTCTCGCCGGCGTTGGTCACCCGGGTCCTCGAGGCGGCGCGGGAGACGGGCGCCGCCATTCCGGCGCTTCCCGTGCGCGACACCGTGAAGGAAGTGGAGCGCGGGCGAATCGTTCGCACCCTGGCGCGGGATCGCCTTCAGGCCGCCCAGACGCCCCAGATTTTCGCGCGTGATATACTCGCGCACGCTCACGCGCGCGCGGCGGACGCGGAGCCCAACGCCACCGACGACGCATGGCTCGTCGAATCGGCCGGCCTCCCGGTGGCGGTGGTCCCCGGAGATCCCTCAAATCTGAAATTGACCGAGCCGTCCGACTTGATCTCGTTCGAATCGATCCTTCGCGCGCCGGGGAGCTCTTGATGACCGCGAACGCGCGCGAGCTTCGCGTTGGAATCGGATACGACATCCACCGGCTCAAGCGCGGGCTCCCCCTGGTCCTGGGGGGAGTGGCGCTGGCGCACGACCGGGGACCGGAGGCTCACTCCGACGGCGACGTGCTCGCGCACGCGATCGGGGACGCGCTCCTGGGGGCGCTGGCCCTGGGCGATCTCGGAGCGCACTTTCCCGACAGCGACGCGCGCTGGCGGGGAGCGTCGAGTCTCAGGCTCCTGGAAGAGATCCGCGCGATGCTCGGCGGGCAGAGGGCGCGCCTCGTGAACGTGGACGCCACCCTGATCGCCGAGGCGCCCAAGGTCGCGCCGCACCTATCCGCGATGCGCGAGAGCTTGGGCCGCGCCCTGGGCATCACGCCGGAGCGGATCTCCGTGAAGGCCACGACGAACGAGACGATCGGCGCGGTGGGCCGCGAGGAGGGAATCGCGGCGATGGCCGTCGCGCTGGTGGAAGTGGAGGTGACGTGAGGGCCGGAACGGAAGGGGGGGCCGTGTGAGGATCGTCGTCCTGATGGGAGGCAACACCTCGGAGCGCGAGGTCTCGCTCCGAAGCGGCGCCGGCGTGGCGCGGGCGCTTCAATCGCTCGGCCACGAAGCGGTGCTCCTCGACACGGGAACCGGAAAGCTCCTCAAGGACGCGAACGAGGCGATGGCGCTGGGAAGCGGCGCCGCGGCCCAGCGCGCGGCGGCGGGCTCCGGCCCGGGCGGCGCCCACGCGGCCGGCGGGGATCTCCCCGTGATCCGCGGCGCCGAGAGCCTCGATTCCTACGTGCGCACCATCCCCCGAGGCGCGGACCTCGTCTTCATCGCACTCCACGGCGGCGACGGCGAGAACGGAACGCTCCAGGCCCTCCTCGATCTCGCCGGAATTCCCTACACCGGCTCCGGCGTTCTCTCCTCCGCGCTCGCCATGGACAAGGTGATGTCGAAGCGGATCTTCAAGGTCGAGGGGATTCCCACGCCGGAATGGGTGGAGCGATGGGCGCCCGAGGACCCGGCGGCGCCGTGGAATCCCGATCTCGCACGCGAGGAGCTGGACCGCCTTGGCGGATATCCGCTGGTCGTGAAGCCCAACGAGGAAGGGTCGAGCGTCGGGATCTCGCTGGTGAAGCAACCCTCGGAGCTCCGCCCCGCGCTCGATCTCGCGCGCCGCTACGGCCGTCTCGTCCTCGTCGAGTCGTTCATCGAGGGGAGGGAGCTAACGGTCGGCGTCATCGACGACCGCGCGCTCCCGGTGGTGGAGGTGATTCCCCAGGAGGGTTGGTACGACTACGCGCACAAGTACACGAGCGGCGCGTCGCGCTACGAGGTGCCCGCGGCCATCGCACCTGAGATGAGCGAGCGGCTTTTCGATCTGAGCCTGAAGGCGTGCCGCGCGCTCCGGTGCCGCGGCGTCGCGCGCGTGGACTTCCGCCTCGGCGAGGACGGCGTTCCGCATTGCCTGGAGGTGAACACGGTGCCCGGACTGACCGAGCTGAGTTTGGTTCCCAAAGCCGCCGCGGCCGCGGGCATGAGCTATTCCGAGCTCATCCGCGCCATCGTGGAGTCGGCCCCGATGCGGGCCGCGCAGAAATCATGAATCCGCTTCATCCCGCGTCGCAGGATGCCGCGTTCAACGTCGTCAATCTGGCCCTCCGGCTCGGCCTCGTTGTGGTCGGCACCGTCGTCGCGGTGCGCATCGCGTACTACCTGATCCACAGGATTGAGACGGCCATTCGGGAGGAGAACCGCAGCACGGAAGTCGCGCGGGACATGCGCGCGAAAACCGTGGGCGGCGTGCTCCGCCAGTTCACGCGCACGATCCTGATCGTGATCGGGATTCTGATGGGAATCCGCGAATTGGGCCTCGACATCACGCCGGCGCTGGCCGCGGCCGGAGGGTTTGGCGTCGCCGCGGGACTCGGAGCCCAGACGCTCATCCGGGATTGGATCGCCGGGTTCAACATCATCCACGACAACCAATTCGCGGTCGGAGACGTGGTCCGCATCGCGGGCTCGTCGGGAACGGTGGAGATGCTCTCGCTGCGGCACACCGAGCTTCGCGATTCGGAGGGATTCATCTACTTCATCCCGAACGGCGAGATCAAGGTCGTGACCAACCTCACGAGGAGCTGGTCCACGCCGCTCGTGAGGATTCCGATCAGCCTGATGGAGGATCCCGACCGGGTCCTCGAGATCATGGACTCGATCCTCGTGGCGTTCCGCGAGAACCCGGCGGCGAAGCCGCATCTTCTGGAGGCCCCGCGCGTCCTCGGCATCGACGACGTCGGCCAGGGGCAATTCACCGTGCTCATGCAGGCCAAGACGATCCCGGAGCAGAGACTCGCGGTGGCTCGCGCGCTACGCCTGGCGGTGCTCAAGCGGCTCCACGCGGAGGGGATCCAAATCCACACGGCCGCCGGACAGGATTCGCCGGCGCCGGCGGCCCCGCCCGTCATCCGCGACGAAGCCACGTGAGCCTCCGCGCCTACGACATGCGCCGGCGCGCCAAGATCCCGTTTGAGCCGGTGCGCCCGGGAAACGTGGGAATGTACGTGTGCGGCATGACGGTCCAGGACAAGCCGCATGTGGGCCACATGCGCTACGCGGTCTCCGGCGACGTGATCCGGCGTGTCCTGGAATGGAAGGGTTATCCGGTCACCTATGTCACCAACTTCACCGACATCGACGATCGGATCATCGCGCGCGGCCTGGAGGAAGGGATTCCGTTCGAGCAGGTCTCGCAACGGAATATCGACGCCTTCCTGCGCTACTCCAAGCTTCTCAACATCAAGCCCGCGACGCATTACCCGCGGGCGACGGAGCACATTCCGGAGATCATCGCGTTGATCCGCCGCCTGATCGACGGGGGATTCGCCTATGCGGCGGGCGGCGACGTCTACTTTGAGGTGCGCAAGTACCCGCGCTACGGCGAGCTTTCGGGCCGGAACGTGGACGACATGCGCGCCGGAGTCCGCATCGAGGTGGGCGAGGCGAAACGCGATCCGGTGGACTTCACGCTGTGGAAAGGGGCCAAGCCGGACGAGCCGTCGTGGCCGAGCCCCTGGGGGCCCGGCCGGCCGGGATGGCACATCGAGTGCTCGGCGATGGCGATGAAATACCTGGGCGACACCTTCGACTTCCACGGCGGCGGGCAGGACCTTCTCTTCCCGCACCACGAGAACGAGATCGCGCAGTCCGAGGCCGCGACGGGGAAGCCTCTCGCGCGGCACTGGGTGGAAAACGGTCTGGTCAATCTCGGCGGCGAGAAGATGTCCAAGTCGTCGAAGCACTTCTATTCGATCGAGGACGCGGCGCGGGACTTCGACGCCGAGTCGATCCGCTTCTACCTCCAGTCCACCCACTACCGTAGCCCGATCGAATGGAACGAGGAGCGCCTCCGCGAAGCGGGCATCGCGTACTCGCGCCTCACGGAAGCGCTGGCCACCGCGGCGGACGCGTCGGCGCCGAACGCAAACCCCGACGCGACGGCGTCGAACGCAAAGCCCGACGCGACGGCGCCGCACGCTAAGCCCGACGCGACGGCGCCGGTCACGGCCGAAGTCGCCGGCCTCGCGACGCAATTCGAGGAATCGCTCGAGGACGACTTCAACACCGCCAAGGCCCAAGGGCATCTCTTCGAGATCGCCAAGGCGATCAATCGCGCGGCCGGCGGCGCGTCGGATGCCACGGCCCGCGCGGCGGTGGCGGAGGCCGGCCAAACCCTTCGCTCGCTTGGGGAAGTGATCGGTCTCTTCTGGGGAGGGGTGGCCGTCGAGGAAGCGGTCCCCGAACACGTCCAATCCCTTGTGCGGCAACGAGATGAATCCCGAATCCAGAAGCAGTGGAAGCGCGCCGATGAACTGAGAGACGAAATATCGGCGCTGGGCTACGTCCTCGAGGACTCGAAGGAGGGGACGCGCGCGCGGCGTAAAGTCTGAGAACCGAAGGGGTTTTCCTACCGCGCGATGTCGTTCTTTTCCGGTCCACGCTCCCTCAAGAGCGAGCTTCAGATTCTCTTCCTCTGCGTCGGGAGCGCGTTCCTCGTTCTCGCGACCATCCTCCTCTTTCAGAACGGACAGGCGGCGCTGAGGCGGCAGATTCTGGGCACCGCGACCACCGCCGCCGAGACCGCCGCGTCCCTCATCGCGGTGGAAGACCACCAGCTCATCCGCACTCCGGCCGACATGAACACGCCGGGATTCCGCACCATCGTCACCAACCTGGGCGCGCTCCGGCGCGCGAATCCCTCGATCTACCACCTCTTCACGCTCGCGCCGCTGGGACAGCTGGGCCGGTGGGGCTTGGTCGTCGACATGGGCGGCACCGCGCCCGTGCTGGACGAGGGCGAGCTGCGCCGCGGCCGCCTTCCGATCGGCTCGCCTCCTCCGACGAGCGTGCCGCCGGAGCTCATCGTGCGCGGCATGTCGGGCACGAACGCCGAGATTCTGGACATCACGCACCCCGAGAAGGCGCGGGTCGTCGCCGTCTCGCCCATCCGCACCGTGGGCGGCGCGTCGGTCGGGCTGGTGGTGGTGGAGCTGAGCGCGTCCTCGCTCATCTCGGAGGCGCGGCTCCTCTGGTACGTGTCGATCGGCGTCTTTCTCCTCGGGCTCGTCGCGAGCGTGCTCGCGAGCACGTTTGTTTCGAGGTGGGTGACGCGGCCCATCGAGAACCTTCTCAAGGGCGTCGAGGAAATCGCGAAGGGAAACCTGAGCGCGCGCGTCGCCGTGGATCTCCAGGCGAACGAGCTGGGCGCGCTCGCGGGCGCGTTCAACCACATGGCCGAAGGGCTGGAAGTGTCGCAGACGCGAAACGTTGCCCACCAGTCGCGCCTCCACCAGCTGCATCAACTGGGATCGAGCGCGGCTTCGACCCAAGAGCTTCGGACGATCCTCGACATCGCCGCGGGCGGACTGCGCGCGATCTGCGGCGGAACGGAAGCCTTCGCGGGCGCCTCGACGCGGCGGGAACCGGTCGTCCGTCTCTGGGGCCAATCCGGGCCGGACGCGGTTGACGTCTCGAAGTGGGAGGCGCCCCTCGACCGCCTGTCCCCGGTGCTGGGCGGAGAATCGCGGCTTCTCAGCCGGTCGGAATTTCGCGCCGCCGGTCTCGAGTGCCTCGAGTCGAGGCCGGGCGAGTGCGCGCTGGTCTCGCCGCTCAGGGTGAGCGACGAGCCGCTGGGCCTCCTCGTGTCGCTGGGAGACCGCGCTGCGTTTCACGACGATTCGATCTCGGTGGCCTCGCTCTTCGCCGCCCAGGTCTCCGCCGCGGCCAGCAACGCCCGAAACTTCGAGCAGCTCAAGGCGCTGGATCGCTCGAAGAGCGAGTTCCTTTCCATCGCGTCGCACGAGATGCGGACCCCGCTCACGGTGATGAAGAGCTCGCTCGACATCCTGATGCACACGCCGCAGTTCACGTATAACAACGACCAGATGCAGATGCTCGCGTTCTGCCAGGAATCGGTGGAGCGGCTCATCGGGCTGGTTCGGGACATTCTCGACATCTCGCGGATCGAGGCCGGCGTGCTGTCGCTTCAGCTCACGCCGACTTCGCTGAACGATCTCATCGAAAAATGCATGCACTGGGTGCCCCAGGTCCCTGGCGGCCAGGGAATCGAGCTCGAGGCGCGCCTGCCGTCCGTGCCCGCGATGGTGATGGCGGACGCGAACCGGATCTCGCAGGTGCTCGACAACGTGGTGTCCAACGCCATCAAGTACTCCAAGCCGGGCGGCAAGGTGTCGATCGAGGTTCGCCGGCGCGAGGGCGACTACGAGGTGATCGTCAGCGACCAGGGCAAGGGAATCGCGGCGGAGGAACTCGAGCAGATCTTTGGAAAGTTCTATCAGGTGGAGGAGGCGACGACGCGCGAGCAGGGCGGCACCGGGCTCGGCCTCGCCATCTGCCGCGGCATCATCGAAGCGCACCGTGGAGAGATCTGGGCCGAGAGCGAGCTGGGCCACGGCAGCAGCTTCCACTTCACGCTCGCGTGCTGGGTCGACGCCTCGGGACGGGATCCTCGCGACACGCGGGTCTCCGTGCCGTCCCTTCTTTCTTCACTCCGGTCCGAAGGCCCCCGCCCCACACGCTCCCGCGATTGACGCCGGCCCGGCGCGGCCCGTACACTGCGCGCCGGCGGATTCGGCGGCTACCCTCACTCCGAACGACGATCTCGACTCGGCTGGCGTAGCTCAATTGGTAGAGCATCTCATTTGTAATGAGGCGGTTGGGGGTTCGAGTCCCTTCGCCAGCTCCAAGCCAAAGTCCACCGAAGCCAGTTGCCGGAGGGGTTCCCGAGCGGTCAAAGGGAGCAGACTGTAAATCTGCCGGCTTAGCCTTCGAAGGTTCGAATCCTTCCCCCTCCAAACCTAAGACTTAGAGAGAGATGGATCGCCCGGCCGGAACCCGGCCGGTGTGATATCCTGCTTCTCTGAGAGCGGGAATAGCTCAGTGGCTAGAGCGTCAGCCTTCCAAGCTGAGGGTCGCGGGTTCGAATCCCGTTTCCCGCTCCAGATTTTCCCCTCGAAGCCTCAGTTGTCCACCGCCATCAACACCGATAATAGTCAGTAATTAACTAACTTATCCAGCTTTCCACAGGCCCGTCGCCCGAGAAAATGACCCTCGATGACCCCCCGGTGGAGATCGTTTGGTCTCCTGGAGGCGTCCAAGGTGGGGAATGGGACCCACGGGGCCCAAAATCGATCCCGTGCCAAGACCCGCAAATTTCCTGTTGACTGCGATTTCAAGCGGTCGTACCTTCTCACGTTCGCACTACTGACGGCCTTCTTTTAGGGATGAGGAGGGCCGGTCGGGAATTTTTGCCTTGTGAAACGACGTTGGCGCCGAGCGGGTCGGCTCGAGAGCGCAGTGGGTCGGCCTCGACCGCGTTTGGGAGTTCCGCGCGCCGCATCACCGCCCACGTAGCTCAGTCGGTAGAGCATTTGCATGGTAAGCAAAAGGTCAGCGGTTCGATTCCGCTCGTGGGCTCCATTGTCCGCAACGAGAAAGGTCGAGTTCGAAGCAACGCATTCAGTCGTGATCTCGCCCCTCGTGGTCCTGTGACCCATAGAAGAGTTCGTACAGGGAGGAACCGGTCTCATGGCGAAGCAGAAGTTTGAGCGGAACAAGCCGCACGTGAACGTGGGAACGATTGGTCACGTGGATCACGGGAAGACGACGTTGACGGCGGCGATCACGATGGTATTGGCGCAGAAGAATCCGAAGATCGCGGTGCGGGACTACGGGTCGATCGACAACGCTCCCGAGGAAAGGGAGCGAGGGATCACGATCGCGACGGCGCACGTGGAGTACGAGACGGACAAGCGTCACTACGCGCACGTGGATTGCCCGGGTCACGCGGACTACGTGAAGAACATGATCACGGGAGCGGCGCAGATGGACGGGGCGATCCTGGTGGTGTCGGCGGCGGACGGTCCGATGCCGCAGACGCGGGAGCACGTGCTCTTGGCGCGGCAGGTGGGAGTGCCGTACATCGTGGTGTTCATGAACAAGTGCGACATGGTGGACGATCCGGAGCTGCTGGATCTGGTGGAGTTGGAGATTCGGGAGCTGTTGAAGAAGTACGAGTTCCCCGGGGACGACATTCCGGTGGTGCGGGGCTCGGCGAAGGTGGCGATGGACGCCGGGGGCAAGGACGCGAAGGCGAACGAGGCGATCTTGAAGCTGATGGACGCGGTGGACAGCTACATACCGACGCCGACGCGTGCGGTGGACAAGCCGTTTTTGATGCCGGTGGAGGACGTGTTCTCGATATCGGGGCGCGGGACGGTGGGGACGGGTCGTGTGGAGCGTGGGAAGGTGAAGGTGGGGGACAAGATCGAGATTATCGGCTTGCGGGAGACGCGGGAGACGGTGGTGACGGGGGTGGAGATGTTCCGCAAGCTGCTGGATGACGCGCAGGCGGGGGACAACGTGGGTCTGCTTGCTTCGCGGCATCGATAAAGAGGCGTTGGAGCGAGGGATGGTGCTGGCGTGGCCGAAGAGCATCACGCCGCACAAGAAGTTCAAGGGGAGCGCGTACGTGTTGACGAAGGAGGAGGGGGGCCGGCACACGCCGTTTTTCAATGGGTATCGGCCTCAGTTCTACTTTCGGACGACGGACGTGACGGGGGTGGCGACGTTGCCCGAGGGGCGGGAGATGGTGATGCCCGGGGACAACGTGGAGTTGGCGATCGAGTTGATCACGCCGATCGCGATGGAGAAGGAGCTGCGGTTCGCGATCCGAGAGGGTGGACGGACCGTCGGCGCCGGCGTCGTCGCGGAAGTGATCGAGTAAGGAGACGGACGGACCAACATGCGCGACCTCATCACGCTCGCCTGCAACGACTGCAAGGAGCGGAACTACACCAATACGAAGAATAAGCGGTTGCATCCGGATCGCGTGGAGTGGAAGAAGTTCTGCCCCCGCTGCCGGAAGCACACGCTGCACAAAGAGACCCGGTAAGACACCGGGCCGGGACCGGGTAGGCCAGTAGCTCAGTCCGGTTAGAGCACCGGTCTCCAAAACCGGGTGTCGGGGGTTCGAATCCCTCCTGGCCTGCCACGTAACGCACGCACAGGAAGAGGCGGAAGCTTGCGCGCAGAAACCGACATAACGAGCGAAAAAGCCGAACCCAAGACGGGTTTGCTGCAGAACATCCGCGATTACATCAAGGACGTTCGGGTGGAGATGACCAAGGTGAGCTGGCCGACCCGCGCCGAGCTGCGCGAGTCGACGCTCGTCGTGATCGTGATGGTGTTCCTCATGATGGTCTTCATCGGCGTCGTGGACCGCCTGCTCACGCAGGCGTTTGAGGCGCTCGTGCGCCTCCTGGGCTAGATGATGGGGGAAGCGATGGCGGAAGGGCGTCCGATGCAGTGGTTCGTGATCCACACGTACTCGGGTCACGAGAACAAGGTGAAGGTGAACCTCGAGAAGGCGATCCACGCCGCGGGCCTCGAGCCTCAGTTCGGCCAAATCCTCGTCGCAACCGAGGAATTCGCCGAGATGAAGGACGGCAAGCGGATCACGTCGAAGCGGAAGACGTTCCCTTCGTACGTGCTCGTGGAGATGGACCTGAACCAGGACACGCGGCTCGTCGTCCAGAACGTGCCGGGCGTGACCCGGTTCGTCGGCTCGGGCCAGGACCCGATTCCCCTTCGCGAGGCGGAGGTGAAGCGGATCCTGGGCCACATGGAGACGGGCGGTCGCCTGAGAGGGTCCGCCGAGGTTCCGTTCAAGTCCGGCGAGCACGTGAAG
Organism: Candidatus Eiseniibacteriota bacterium; assembly: GCA_963740415.1. Classification (GTDB taxonomy): domain Bacteria; phylum Eisenbacteria; class RBG-16-71-46; order SZUA-252; family SZUA-252; genus WS-9. The sequence continues at coordinate 921,082 of CAVUEC010000011.1, read as the reverse complement.
GTTGTCGACGGGCCGTTCACCGACTTCACCGGCGTGGTGGACGAGGTGAATCCCGAACGCCAAAAAGTAAAGGTCATGGTTTCGATCTTCGGCCGCGCCACACCGGTCGAGCTCGATTTCTTGCAAGTACAGCCGGTCTAGCGACCGGTCAGCGGCGGGCTTCCGGCCGCCGCGCGCCACCACGCGACGTGGGAGCGGGGCCAACCCCCCGCGCGAGACGAGAGGAACTAGGGAATGGCGAAGTCAAAACCGGTACAGGCCATCGTCAAATTACAAGTACCTGCCGGAAACGCGACCCCCGCGCCCCCCATCGGGCCGGCGCTGGGCCAGCACGGCGTGAACATCATGGAGTTCTGCAAGGCGTTCAACGCGCGGACGCAGGGACAGCCGGGACTCATCATCCCGGTCGTCATCACGGTCTTCAACGACCGCTCGTTCACGTTCATCACCAAAACCCCGCCCGCCGCGGTGCTCCTGAAGCGCGCCGCGGGCATCGCCAAGGGCTCGGGCGAGCCCAACCGGAACAAGGTGGCCAAGGTAACCGCCGCCCAGGTCCGCGAGATCGCCGAGCTGAAGAAGCCCGACCTCAATTCCAATGACCTCGCCGCCGCCATCAAGATGGTGGAAGGAACCGCGAGGAGCATGGGAATTGACGTGGTCGGATAGGGGGCGCCCATGAAAACCGGAAAGCGATATCGGAAGGGCGCCGGGGTGACCGGTTTGGAGAAGCTGACCGATCTGGCGGACGCCGTGGACCGGCTCAAGCAGTCCGCGACCGCCAAGTTCGACGAGACGGTCGAGGTTTCCATGCGGCTCGGCGTCGATCCGCGGCACGCGGAGCAGCAGGTGCGCGGCACGGTCGTCCTGCCCCACGGGACCGGGAAGAAAATCCGGGTCCTGGTGTTGACCAAGGGAGACAAGGAGCGCGAGGCGCGCGAAGCGGGCGCGGACTTCGCGGGGTCGGACGAGTTCATCAAGAAGCTGAACGAAGGATGGCTCGACATCGACAGCATCATCGCGACGCCGGACATGATGGGCGAGGTGGGAAAGCTGGGGCGCGTGCTCGGGCCCCGCGGCCTCATGCCCAATCCTCGGAGCGGAACGGTGACGATGGACGTCGCCAAGGCCGTGCGCGAGGTGAAGTCGGGGAAGATCGAATACCGCGTGGACAAGGCCGGCAATCTGCACGCGCCGGTCGGCAAGGCTTCCTTCGGCAAGGACCAGCTCGTGGCGAACGTCGTGACGTTCCTCCGCGAGGTGATGCGCCAGAAGCCGGCATCGTCCAAGGGACAGTACGTGCGGAGCATGACGCTGAGCTCGACGATGGGGCCGCCGGTGCGGCTCGATCCCAACGCGGTTCAGACAACCCTGAAGTCCTGACAGCGAACCTTCAAGCGACCGGAGAGAGAAGAGACCTCCCATGGCGACCGCAGAAAAAGAAGAAACCGTCCGTTCGTTAGCGGAGACGATCGCCCGATCCAAGTCGATCTACCTGACCGACTTTCAGGGCATGAACGTGGAGCAGGCGTCCAAGATGCGCCGGAAGCTCCGCGACGCGAACGTGGAATATCGCGTCGCCAAGAACACGCTGACGAAGCGGGCGCTGAAAGAGCAGGGGATCGCGGCGCTCGACACCTACCTCGAAGGGCCGACCGGCATCGCGTTCGGCTCGGACGAGGTGAGCGCGGCGAAGATCCTTTCGGACTTTGCCAAGGAATTTGAGAAGCCGGCCCTCAAGGCGGCGTACGTCGCCGGCCACGTGTATGGGCCGGATGGAATCAAGAAGCTGGCGCAGCTGCCTCCCCGAGAGGTCTTGCTGGCCCAGTTCATCGGCGGTCTTCGCTCCCCCATGCAGGGCGTCGTGGGCGTGCTCTCGGGCTCGCTGCGACAGATGGTGGGTGTGATCGACGCCATAGGCAAAAAGAAGCAGGGGTAGCCCCCGCGGACAACCCCCGCGGCGCCGCCCGGGGCCACTTGAGGAGGATCGGAACGTGGAAGCAGCGACCAAGGATCAGCAGATCATCACGATGCTCGAAGGTATGACGATGCTCGAGGTCTCGGGCCTCGTAAAGAAGCTGGAGGATCATTTCGGAGTCACGGCGGCCATGCCGATGATGGCGGCCATGCCGGGCGCGGGCGGCGGTGCGGCGGCGGCGGTCGAGGAGAAGACCGAGTTCGACGTCGTTCTCATGGCGGCCGGCGACAAGAAGATCCAGGTCATCAAGGTGGTCCGCGAGGTCACCGGCCTCGGCCTGAAGGAGGCGAAGGACCTGGTGGATGGCGCGCCCAAGCCCGTGAAGGAGAAGGTCTCGAAGGAAGAGGCTCAATCCGTCAAGACCAAGCTGGAAGAGAACGGGGCGTCCGTCGAGATCCGATAGGAAGACGCAGGCAGGCCGAGCACTGGGCCCTACCGAAAGGGTGCAAACGACGTGAAAGCCATTCGCGGCAAGGAGCGACGCAGCTTCAGCAAGATCGAGCGGGACTGGGACATCCAGATTCCCAACCTGCTCGACGTCCAGCTCGACTCGTTCCGCAATTTCTTACAAATTGAAATCGACCCGGCGAAGCGCAAGAACGAGGGCCTCCAGGAGGTCTTCCAGAGCGTCTTCCCGATCAGCGACCCGCGCGAGTTCTTCTCGCTCGAATTTGTCCGCTACGACCTCGGCGAGCCGAAGTACGGCGTCGACGAGTGCCAGGAGAGGGACCTCACCTATTCGGTCCCGCTCAAGGCCACGCTGCGCCTCCGGATCCGCGAGGACACGGAGGAGGGGCGGAAGGACAAGAGCATCATCGAGCAGGAAGTCTATCTCGGTGAGCTTCCGATCATCACCGACAAGGGCACCTTCATCATCAACGGCGCCGAGCGCGTGATCGTGAGCCAGCTCCACCGCTCGCCCGGCGTCTTCTTCGACGAGTCGGTCCATCCGAGCGGCAAGAAGCTCTACACCGCGCGCATCATCCCCTACCGGGGATCGTGGGTGGAGTTCAGCCTCGATGTGAACGACATCATGTACGTCCACATCGACCGGAAGCGGAAGCTCCCGGTCACCGTGCTTCTGAAGGCGCTCGGCTACGTGTCCGACCGCGAGATCCTCCAGCTCTTCTACGAAACCGACGAGGAGGAGATCGGCGGGGCGCGGTCCAAGAAGGAACCGGACTGCCTGGGCAAGGTGGCGGCCGAGGACGTCGTGGACGAGAAGACCGGCGAGGTCCTTCTCGAGGCCAACGAGATCATCACGATGGAGCGCATCGAGGGCCTGCGGAAGGCGGGCTTCTCCACGGTGCGCACCTTCATCATCGCGCACAGCGACGAAGCCGACATCGTGCGGAACACGCTCAAGAAGGACTCCACCAAGACGGAGGAGGAGGCGCTCACCCGCATCTACAACCTCCTGCGTCCCGGCGAGCCCCCTCGGGCGGACACCGCGCGCGACATCTTGAAGAAGCTCTTCTTCAATCCCAAGCGCTACGACCTGGCCAAGGTGGGCCGGTACAAGCTGAACCGGAAGCTTCCGCACGAGGCGCTCCTCGGCGGTCGCGAGCGGCGCCGCAAGCTGGCGCTCGAGATTCCGGACGACAGCCAGACGACGCTCTGTCCGGAAGATTTTCTCGTCATCATCCTCTACCTGACGCATCTCCGCCTCGGCGGGGAAGTGCCGGGCGTGGTGGTGACCACGGACGACATCGACCATCTCGGAAACCGGCGCGTGCGGGCGGTGGGCGAATTGCTCGCCAACCAGTTCAACGTCGGGCTCGCGAGGATGGCGCGCATCATCCGGGAGCGGATGACGCTCCAGGACGCCGACCAGGTCACGCCGTACGACCTGATCAACGCGCGGACGATCTCGGCCGTGATCCAGAGCTTCTTCGGATCGAGCCAGCTCTCCCAGTTCATGGACCAGACCAACCCGCTGGCGGAGCTGACGCACAAGCGCCGCCTCTCGGCCCTCGGGCCGGGCGGGCTCACGCGCGACCGCGCCGGATTCGAGGTGCGGGACGTGCACTACACGCACTACGGCCGCATGTGCCCCATCGAGACGCCGGAAGGGCCGAACATCGGGCTCATCTCCTCGCTCGCGACCTACGCGCGGGTGAACGACCTGGGCTTCTTGGAGACGCCCTACCGCCGCGTCCAGAGCGGCAACGTGGACCGGAAAGCGATTCAGTTCCTGTCGGCAGACGTGGAGGACCACTACAAGATCGCGCAGGCGAACGCGTCGGTGGACCCCAACGGCAAGCTCCTCGGGCCGCAGAACGTCCGGGAGCGGGGCGAGTTCCCGTTCGTGGATCCGGCCAACGTCGATTTCATGGACATCTCGCCGATCCAGCTGGTGAGCCCCGCGGCCGCGCTCATTCCGTTCCTCGAGCACGACGACGCGAACCGCGCGCTGATGGGCTCGAACATGCAGCGTCAGGCCGTTCCGCTCCTCTTCACCGAGGCGCCGCTGGTCGGCACCGGTCTGGAGGGGAAGGTGGCCGAGGACTCGGGCGCGCTGGTCATCGCCAAGCGCGCGGGCACGGTGGAGGCGGTGGCCGGCGATTCGATCCTGGTCCGCTACGATCAGCCGGACGGCAAGACGCACGCCGTCGACTACTCGGAAATGGCGGGGATCGACACCTACCGGCTCACCAAGTTCCGCCGCTCGAATCAGGACACGTGCATCAACCAGCGCCCGCTCGTTTCCGAGGGCGACAAGGTTAAAAAGGGTCAACTCCTCGCCGACGGCGCCGCGACGCGCCAGGGCGAGCTTGCCCTCGGGGCGAACGTGCTGGTCGCGTTCATGCCCTGGGGCGGATACAACTTCGAGGACGCCATCCTGGTCTCGGAGCGCCTCATCAAGGACGACCGCTTCACCTCGATCCACATCGAGGAGTTCGAACTACAAGTACGCGACACCAAGCGCGGCGCCGAGGAAATCACGCGCGAGATTCCCAACGTCAGCGAGGAGGCGGTCAAGAACCTCGATGAAGAGGGCATCGTGCGGATCGGCGCCCGGGTGAAGGCGGGCGACATTCTCGTGGGCAAGGTGACGCCCAAGGGCGAAACCGACCTCACGCCCGAGGAGAGGCTCCTCCGCGCGATCTTCGGCGAGAAGGCCGGCGACGTGCGCGACGCCTCGCTCAAGGCGCCCCCGGGAATGGACGGCGTCGTGACCGACACCAAGGTGTTCAGCCGGCGCGAGAAGGACGAATCGACCAAGAAGCAGGAGAAGCGGAAGATCGACCGGCTCCGCCGCACGGCGAAGAAGGAGAAGGACCGCATTCTCGAGACCAGGTCCGCGGAGGTCGCCAAGGCGATTTCCGGCGAATTCGTGAACCGGTGGGTGGAAGGCGAGACCGACAAGGCGGTCGCGCGCTCGGGCAAGAAGATCGACGACGAGTTCCTCTCGAAGGCCGATCTCGACGCCATCCCGTACCGGACCCAGATCACCCGCGACGACGCGGTCAACGACCGCTTCTGGAGCATCATGGAAGGCGCCGCGCGGGCGATGGACCGGGTGGAGAAGAATCTGGAGAAGGAAATCGAGAAGGTCACGCGCGGCGATGAGCTGCCTCCCGGCGTGGTCAAGCTCGTGAAGGTGTACGTCGCCAAGAAGCGGAAGCTTTCGGTGGGCGACAAGATGGCGGGACGGCACGGCAACAAGGGCGTCGTCGCGAAGATCCTTCCCGAGGAGGACATGCCGTACCTCCCCGACGGAACGCCCGTCGACATGGTGCTGAATCCGCTCGGCGTGCCTTCGCGTATGAACATCGGCCAGGTGCTCGAGACCCACTTGGGGTGGGCCGCGCACGAGCTCGATACCACGGCGGCCACGCCGGTCTTTGCCGGCGCGACCGTGGATGAGATCAAGGCCTGCCTCCGCGACGCCAATCTTCCGGAGGACGGAAAGACCGTGCTTTACGACGGGCGGAACGGGCAGTCGTTCGATCAGCGGGTGACGGTGGGCTACATCTACATGATGAAGCTCTCGCACCTGGTCGACGACAAGATCCACGCCCGCAGCATCGGCCCCTACTCGCTCGTCACCCAGCAGCCGCTGGGCGGCAAGGCGCAGTTCGGAGGCCAGCGGTTCGGTGAAATGGAAGTGTGGGCTCTGGAAGCTTACGGAGCTGCCTTCACGCTGCAAGAGTTGCTCACCGTGAAGTCGGACGACGTCACGGGGCGGTCGCGCATTTACGAGGCGATCGTGAAGGGAGAGAACCCGCCATCACCCAGCACGCCGGAGTCGTTCAACGTGCTGGTCAAGGAACTTCAGAGTCTTTGCATGGATGTCCAGCTTCGGGACGAAGCCTAGCCGAGGAGGCGTTCGACAATGCAGGAATTATTCGGAATCAAGTCTCCCCTCGCGACCGAGCGCCAGCGGTTTTCACTGACGCGTCCGGATGAGCGGGACACTCGTTCCCGCCGGCTGATCTTCAACTCGATCCGCATCATGCTGGCATCGCCGGAAACGATTCGGAGCTGGTCGCACGGAGAAGTGACGAAGCCCGAGACGATCAACTACCGCTCCTTCAAGCCGGAGCGGGACGGGCTCTTTTGCGAAAAGATCTTCGGCCCGGTCAAGGACTGGGAATGCAACTGCGGCAAGTACAAGCGCATCCGCTACCGCGGGGTCATCTGCGACCGCTGCGGCGTGGAGGTGACGCAGGCCAAGGTCCGCCGCGAGCGGCTCGGACACATCAACCTCGCGGTGCCGGTCTCGCACATCTGGTATTTCAAGGCGGTGCCCAGCCGCATCGGGCATCTCCTGGACATGTCGATCCGCGACCTCGAGCGCGTGCTCTACTACGAGAGCTACGTGGTGATCGAGTCCGGGACGAGCGGCTTGAAGAAGAAGCAGCTCATCTCCGAGGACGAGTACTACGAACTGACGCAAGACGAGACGATCACCCTCACGGCCAAGATGGGCGCCGAGGCGATCCGCGATCTTCTACAAGAAATCGACCTCGACGAGCTGTCGGCCGAGCTGCGCGCGATCGCCAAGATCGAGAACTCGGTCCAGCGGAAGAAGGAGACGCTCAAGCGGCTCCGCATCGTGGAAGCGTTCCGCCAGAGCGGCAATCGTCCCGAGTGGATGATTCTGGGCGTGATTCCGGTGCTGCCTCCGGATCTCCGGCCGCTGGTGCCCCTCGAGGGCGGGCGGTTTGCCACCTCGGACCTGAACGACCTCTACCGGCGCGTCATCAACCGGAACAACCGGCTCAAGAAGCTGATCGACATCCGGGCGCCGGAGGTCATCCTCCGAAACGAGAAGCGGATGCTCCAGGAGGCGGTCGACGCGCTGTTCGACAACGGCCGCCGGAGCCGCGCCGTACGCGGCCAGGGCAACCGGCCGCTCAAGTCGCTCTCCGACATGCTCAAGGGCAAGCAGGGCCGCTTCCGCCAGAACCTCCTGGGCAAGCGCGTGGACTACTCGGGCCGCTCGGTCATCGTGGTCGGCCCCGAGCTCAAGCTCCACCAGTGCGGCATTCCCAAGAACATGGCGCTGGAGCTGTTCAAGCCGTTCATCATCCGGAAGCTCGAGGACAAGGGCTTCGTCCAGACGGTGAAGAGCGCCAAGCGGCTCGTCGAGCGCGAGCGCCCGGAAGTCTGGGACATCCTCGGGGACATCATCACGGGCCACCCGGTGCTCCTGAACCGCGCGCCGACGCTCCACCGCCTCGGCATCCAGGCGTTCGAGCCGGTGCTGGTGGAAGGCAAGGCCATCCGGATTCACCCGATGGTCTGCGGCGCGTTCAACGCCGACTTCGACGGGGACCAGATGGCGGTCCACGTTCCGCTTTCGTTCGAGGCGCAGATCGAGACGCGGATGCTCATGCTCTCGACCAACAACATCCTGCTCCCCTCGAACGGACGGCCGGTCGCCGCTCCCAACCAGGACATCGTTCTCGGCTGTAACTACCTGACCAAGGCGCGTCCGCTGGCGGCCGGGAAGAAGCCGAAGATGTTTACGAACATGGAGGAGGTGCGCGCGGCGTACGACCACGCGCAGGCCTCGCTCCACGATCCGATCTTGTGCCGGATCAACGGCGAGCGGGTCGATACCACGGTGGGCCGCGTGCTCTTCAACGAGGCGCTCGCCCCGTGGGGAATTCCGTTCACCAACGTCGAAATGGACAAGAAGGCGCTGGAGCATTTGGTCGGCGACGCCCACCGGAAGCTGGGCGACAAGACCACGGCGCTCATTCTCGATTCGCTCAAGAGCCTCGGCTTCACCTACGCAACGCAGGCCGGCATCACGGTCGGGATCGACGACATCATGATTCCGCCGCGGAAGCAGGAGATCATCACCCGCGCGCAGGCCGACGTCGCCCACATCAACCGCCAGTACCAGCAGCGGGTGATCACCGACGGCGAGCGCTACAACCAGGTCATCAACACGTGGACGCTCGTGACCACGGAAGTCGAGGAGGAGACGTTCCACGGCCTCGCGGCGGACCGGCACGGGTTCAATCCCATCTACATGATGGCGCACTCGGGCTCCCGAGGCACCAAGGAGCAGATCCGCCAGCTCGCCGGGATGCGCGGCCTTATGGCCAAGCCTCAGAAGAAGATCACCGGCGGTCTGGGCGAAATCATCGAGTCGCCTGTGATCCACAACTTCAAGGAAGGCCTCACCGTGCTCGAGTACTTCGTGTCGACGCACGGAGCCCGCAAGGGTCTGGCCGACACCGCGCTCAAGACCGCCGACGCCGGATACCTCACGCGCCGTCTGGTCGACGTGGCCCAGGACGTCATCATCAACATCCCGGACTGCGGCACGGTGAACGGACTTGAGGTGGGCGCCTTGAAGGAAGGCGAGGAAATCATCGAGGCGCTCAGCGATCGCGTGCTGGGCCGCGTGGTGATCGAAGACGTCATCGACCCGAACACGGGCGACGTGATCGTCCGCGCGGGCGAGGAGATCGACGAGGTCGCGGCCGAAGCGATCGAGGAGAGCGGGCGCATCGAGAAGGTTTCGATCCGCTCGGTGCTCAAGTGCGAGGCGCCGCGCGGCGCCTGCGGCAAGTGCTACGGACGAAATCTTGCGACCGGGCGCATGGTGGATCTCGGCGAGGCCGTCGGCGTCATCGCGGCTCAGTCGATCGGCGAGCCCGGCACGCAGCTCACCCTCCGGACGTTCCACATCGGAGGCGTTGCGGGCCGCATCGTCGAGCAGTCGAAGATCAAGGCCAAGACGATCGGAAAGATCACCTTCCGCGAGCTGGAGACGGTCGAGCGGTCCAACGGCCAGCTGGTCGTGGTCGGCCACAAGGGCCAGATCGAGCTCCACGGAGTCGACGGCAAGATCCGCCACCGCTACTCGCCGCCGTACGGCGCGACGGTCCACGTCCACGACGCGACCGACGTCGCGGTGGGCGACGACCTCTTCGAGTGGGACACGTTCAACACCCCGATCCTCACCGAGAAGCCCGGTGTGGTCCGGTTCGTGGATATCAAGGAGAAGGTCACGGTCCGTGACGAGGTGGACGAGAACACGGGGCTCCGGCTCATGGTCATCATCGACGACCGCGAGAAGGTCCTCCATCCGCACATCGACATCGTGGGCAAGGGCGACCGCAGGGTGGCCAGCTACCCGCTTCCGACCGGCGCGCGGCTTCTGGTGCGCGACGGGCAGGAGGTCACGGCCGGCGAGGCGCTGGTCAAGATCCGGCGCGAAATCTCGAAGACCCGCGACATCACCGGCGGTCTACCCCGCGTGAGCGAGCTCTTCGAAGGCCGGAAGCCCAAGGACGCCGCCTCGGTCTCGGAAATCGACGGCCGGGTGGAGTTCGGCGGCGTGAGCCGAGGCATGAAGAAGATGCTCGTCACCGGAGACTCGGGCGAGCAGAAGGAATACCTCATCCCGCAAGGGAAGCACCTGCACGTTCAGGAAGGCGACTACGTCCACGCGGGCGACCGGCTCACCGAGGGCCCCGTGAACCCGCACGACATTCTCAAGATCAAGGGAATCCAGGCGGTACAGGAATACCTGGTCAACGAGATCCAGGAGGTTTACCGCCTCCAGGGCGTGCGGATCGACGACAAGCACATCGAGGTCATCGTCCGGCAGATGCTCCAAAAGGTCCGGATCGAGGATCCGGGCGACACCAACTTCCTGGAAGGGGAGTCGGTGGACAAGAGCCTCTTGAAGATCGAACAGATCCGCGTGGAGGCGGAAGGGGGCCAGCCGGCCACCTATCAGCCGCTATTGCTTGGAATTACGAAGGCCTCGCTCTCCACGCAGAGCTTCATCTCGTCGGCCTCGTTCCAGGAGACAACTCGTGTGTTGACAGAGGCTTCCGTCCTTGGAATGACGGATCACCTGCGCGGCCTCAAGGAGAACGTGATCATCGGCCACTTGATCCCGGCCGGGACCGGATTGTCCCGTTACCGGAGCATCCAAGTCGTTGAAGATGATGAGGATGAGGTGGAGAAGCCCGCGGCGATGGAGGAAGAGGCAAAAACAGCTTGACCGGTGGGGCAAATCTCTCTAGGATCCGATTCTTTGCGCCCAGAACCGCTTATTTAGGAGATATTTAGGTGCCGACCCTGAACCAGCTCGTGCGGCAAGGCCGCAAGAGACAATTAGCCAAGACCGCTTCGCCGGCCCTAAAGTCGGCGCCGCAGAAGCGCGGCGTCTGTACGCGCGTCTATACATCAACGCCGAAGAAGCCGAACTCGGCGCTCCGCAAGGTTGCCCGCGTTCGCCTCACGAACGGGATGGAAGTCACCTGCTACATCCCGGGCGAGGGGCACAACCTCCAAGAGCACTCGATCGTTCTGATCCGGGGAGGCCGCGTGAAGGATCTCCCGGGCGTTCGGTACCACGTGATCCGCGGCACGCTCGACGCCTCGGGCGTCGACGGCCGTCAGCAGAGTCGTTCCAAGTACGGAACCAAACGAAAGAAGGCTCAGTAACCGATGCGTCGCGCGGCGAAAATTCATCGAATCGAGCTTCAGCCGGATGCGCGGTACAACAACGTGCTGGTCACCCGCTTCGTCAATTGCCTGATGCTGTCGGGAAAGAAGAGCACGGCCGAGCGCATCTTCTACGGGGCGATGGACATCATCGAGAAGAAGACCGGGGCCGACGGGCTGACCGCGCTGAAGTCGGCGATGAACAACGTCAAGCCGGTCCTCGAGGTGAAGTCGCGGCGCGTCGGCGGCGCCACGTATCAGGTTCCCGTCGAAGTTCGTCAGGACCGCCGGACCGCGCTTGCGCTCCGGTGGCTCATTCAATACTCGCGCAGCCGTCCCGACCACACGATGGCCGAACGGCTGGCCGCAGAAGTGATCGCCGCCTCCAAGAACGAGGGCGGGGCGGTCAAGAAGCGGGAAGATACCCACAAGATGGCGGAGGCTAACAAGGCGTTCGCCCACTATCGCTGGTAAGCGGTTAGGGAAGAGGTTTCGAAGTGCCGAGGCTGTTTGATCTTTCTCATATGCGCAATATCGGCATCATGGCCCACATCGATGCCGGCAAGACGACCCTTACGGAGCGCATCCTCTATTACACGGGGAAGGTGCACCGCATGGGGGAAGTCCATGACGGCGCTGCCACCATGGACTGGATGGAGCAGGAGCGGGAGCGGGGCATCACCATCACCTCGGCCGCGACCACCTGCTTTTGGAAGGACCACCAGGTCAACATCATCGACACGCCAGGCCACGTCGACTTCACCGTCGAGGTGGAGCGCTCGCTTCGCGTGCTCGACGGCGCCGTCGCCGTGTTCTGCGGCGTGGGCGGCGTGGAGCCCCAGTCCGAGACGGTCTGGCGGCAGGCGGACAAGTACAACGTTCCGCGGATCGCGTTCGTCAACAAGCTGGATCGCGTCGGCGCGGACTTCAATTTCGTCGTGGGCATGATGAAGACGCGCCTCGGCGCGACGGCGGTGCCGCTTCAGATGCCGATCCATGTCGGCGACGTCTACACAGGGATGGTGGATCTGATCGACATGAAATCCATAACGTACGAGAGCGACGATCTGGGCGCGACCTACGTCGAGGGCGAGATTCCGCGCGACCTCGCCAAGGCCGCGGCCGAGCATCGGCACCACATGCTCGAGGCGGTCGCGGAGCACGACGATCAGCTCCTCCACGATTATCTGGAAGGCAAGGACCCGGACAACGACCTCATCCGCAGCGCGATCCGCAAGGGCACGCTGGCCGGGAAGATCGTCCCGGTCCTCGGCGGCACGGCGTTCAAGAACAAGGGCATCCAGAAGCTGCTCGACGCGGTCGTGGCGTATCTGCCCGCGCCCGCGGACATGCCGCCCGTGAAGGGGACGAACCCCGACACCATGGAGCCCGAGGAGCGGAAGGCGTCGGACGACGAGCCGTTCGCGGCGCTGGCGTTCAAGATCATGACCGACCCGTACGTCGGGAAGCTCACCTTCTTCCGCGTTTACTCCGGCAAGATTCAGCCGGGACAGCACATCTACAACGCGAACAAGGAGAAGGGCGAGCGCCTGGGCCGCGTGGTCGAGATGCACGCCAACAAGCGCGAGGAGCGCGAGGAAGTGTTCTGCGGCGAGATCGCCGCGGCGGTGGGGCTGAAGAACGTCCACACCGGCGACACCCTCTGCTCCAAGGAACACCCCATCGTCCTCGAGGCGATGCACTTCCCCGAGCCGGTGATCCAGGTCGCGATCGAGCCGAAGACCCGGGCGGACGAAGAGAAGATGGGGAACGCGCTCAACAAGCTGCAGGACGAGGATCCGACCTTCCGCGTGAAGACGGACGAGGATTCGGGCCAGACCCTGATCTCGGGAATGGGCGAGCTGCACCTCGAGATTCTCGTCGACCGCATGGTCCGCGAGTTCTCCGTGCAGGCGAACATCGGCAAGCCTCAGGTGGCTTACAAGGAAACCATCAGCAAGAAGATCGAGCAGCGGACCCGCTTCGCGCGCCAGACCGGCGGCCGCGGACAGTTCGCCGACGTGACAATCACTCTCGAGCCCATGCCTCCGGGCGGCGGCTTTGTGTGGGAAAACGAGATCAAGGGCGGCGCGATCCCCAAGGAGTACATCCCCTCGGTGGAGAAGGGCATCATCGAGGCGATGGAGAACGGGATCATGGCCGGCTATCCCGTGGTGGACGTCAAGGTGGAGCTGATCGACGGCCAGTACCACGAGGTGGACTCGTCCGAAATGGCGTTCAAGATCGCCGGCTCGATGGCGTTCAAGGAAGCGGCGGCCAGAGCGATTCCCAAGCTGCTGGAGCCGATCATGGACGTCGAGGTGGTCGTGCCCGAGGAGTACATGGGCGACGTCATCGGCGATTTGAGCTCTCGCCGCGGGCGCATTGGCGGGATGTTCCAGCGCTCCGATGCGCGCGTGGTGGCGGCGTCGGTCCCGCTGTCGGAAATGTTCGGCTATTCGACCCGGCTCCGCTCGATCACGCAGGGCCGCGCGGTCTATTCGATGCAGTTCTCGCGTTATGAAGAGATGCCGGCGGCGATGGCCGAAACGATCATCGCCAAGGTAAAGGGAGCTTAAGAACCGCGCGCTCCGGTGAAAATCCGGAACGGACGGAGGGGAACGAAGGATGGCGAAGCAGAAGTTTGAGCGGAACAAGCCGCACGTGAACGTGGGAACGATTGGTCACGTGGATCACGGGAAGACGACGTTGACGGCGGCGATCACGATGGTATTGGCGCAGAAGAATCCGAAGATCGCGGTGCGGGACTACGGGTCGATCGACAACGCTCCGGAAGAGCGGGAGCGAGGGATCACGATCGCGACGGCGCACGTGGAGTACGAGACGGACAAGCGTCACTACGCGCACGTGGATTGCCCGGGTCACGCGGACTACGTGAAGAACATGATCACGGGAGCGGCGCAGATGGACGGGGCGATCCTGGTGGTGTCGGCGGCGGACGGTCCGATGCCGCAGACGCGGGAGCACGTGCTGCTGGCCCGGCAGGTGGGAGTGCCGTACATCGTGGTGTTCATGAACAAGTGCGACATGGTGGACGATCCGGAGCTGTTGGATCTGGTGGAGTTGGAGATTCGAGAGCTGTTGAAGAAGTACGAGTTCCCCGGGGACGACATTCCTGTGGTGCGGGGCTCGGCGAAGGTGGCGATGGACGCCGGGGGCAAGGACGCGAAGGCGAACGAGGCGATCTTGAAGCTGATGGACGCGGTGGACAGCTACATACCGACGCCGACGCGTGCGGTGGACAAGCCGTTTTTGATGCCGGTGGAGGACGTGTTCTCGATATCGGGGCGCGGGACGGTGGGGACGGGTCGTGTGGAGCGTGGGAAGGTGAAGGTGGGGGACAAGATCGAGATTATCGGCTTGCGGGAGACGCGGGAGACGGTGGTGACGGGGGTGGAGATGTTCCGCAAGCTGCTGGATGACGCGCAGGCGGGGGACAACGTGGGTCTGCTTGCTTCGCGGCATCGATAAAGAGGCGTTGGAGCGAGGGATGGTGCTGGCGTGGCCGAAGAGCATCACGCCGCACAAGAAGTTCAAGGGGAGCGCGTACGTGTTGACGAAGGAGGAGGGGGGCCGGCACACGCCGTTTTTCAATGGGTATCGGCCTCAGTTCTACTTTAGGACGACGGACGTGACGGGGGTGGCGACGTTGCCCGAGGGGCGGGAGATGGTGATGCCCGGGGACAACGTGGAGCTGGCGATCGAGTTGATCACGCCGATCGCGATGGAGAAGGAGCTGCGGTTCGCGATCCGAGAGGGTGGACGGACCGTCGGCGCCGGCGTCGTCGCGGAGGTTATCGAGTGATGGCTGGAACCGCTCCCGGACAGCGCATCCGCATCCGCCTTCGGTCGTACGACCACGCGGTCCTGGACCAGTCGGCGGGCGAGATCGTGCGCACGGCCAAACGGACCGGCGCGCGGACGGCGGGCCCGATCCCGCTCCCCACGCAGCGGTCCGTGTACACCGTTCTTCGTTCGCCTCACGTGGACAAGAAGTCCCGGGAGCAGTTCGAGGTCCGGGTGCACAAGCGTCTCATCGATATCGTGAAGTCCACCCCGCAGACGATCGACGCGCTGATGAAGCTCGATCTGCCGGCCGGCGTGGACATCGAAATCAAGCTCTAGGGAAACCACCATGATCGCCTTGCTCGCAAAGAAAGTGGGAATGACCCAGGTGTACGACGAGAGCGGCCGCGTGATTCCGGTGACCGTCCTCGCCGCCGGGCCGTGCCCGGTGGTCCAGGTGAAAACCGCGGACCGCGACGGGTACACGGCGCTCCAGATCGGCTTTGGGAAGCGGCGCGAGAAGCTGATCCCAAAGGCGCTCCAGGGACACCACAAGAAGCACAACGTCTCGGGGGTCCGGATGCTCCGCGAGATCCGCCTCGACGATCCCAGCCCCTATCAGGTGGGCCAGGAGCTGACCGTCTCCCTCTTTGAGGTGGGCGCGAAGGTCGACGTCGTGGGCACCTCGAAGGGCCGCGGATTCGCGGGCGTCGTGCGCCGCCATCACTTCACGGCGGGTCGCGCCACCCACGGATGCACCACGCACAAGCAGCCCGGCTCGATCGGCGCGAGCGCCTATCCGAGCCGCGTCATCAAGGGCAAGCGCCTGCCCGGCCGCATGGGCGGGGCGCGCGTCACGGTCAAGAACCTGGACGTGATCGGGGTGGACGCCGATCAGCACCTGATCTGGATTCGGGGCTCGGTTCCGGGCCACCCGAACGCCATGGTCATGATTCGAAAGAACGGATAGCGCGATGGCCAAGGCGAAGAAATACGGGAGCGACGGCAAGCAGCTCGGCACGGTCGAGCTTCCCGCCGCGATCTTCGAGGCGCCGGTGAACGAGCACCTCATCTGGGAAGCGGTGAAGGGCTACCTGGGGAATCAGCGTCAGGGCAACGCGGCGTCGAAGAACCGCGCCAAGGTGAGCGGCGGCGGCAAGAAGCCGTGGAAGCAGAAGGGGACGGGGCGCGCGCGCTCCGGCTCCAACACGTCTCCGCTCTGGCCGGGCGGCGGCGTGGCGTTTGGCCCCAGGGCGGGCCGCGACTACACCACGCGCATGAACCAGAAGGCGCGGCGGACGGCCCTTCTCGGCGCGCTTTCGGTGCGCGCGCGGGAGGACAACATCGTAATCGTGGAGGCCCCTCCGCTTCAGGCGCCCAAGACCAAGGCGGTCGCCGAGCTTCTGAAGAAGGTGGGCCTGGACGGAAAGAAGGTTCTCTGGGTGTTCGACCGGACCGGCGACCCGATGCGGAAGTCCTCGCGGAACATCGCCAAGGTCGAGACGTCGGAGAGCAGGACGCTGAACACCTATGAGCTCATGCACTGCGAGTGCCTGGTCCTCACCGAGGACGGCCTCAAGAGCTTGACGGAGAGGTTGAGCGCATGATTCGGGAACCCAGAAGCATTGTGCGGCGCGCCATGGTCACCGAGAAGGGAACCCAAATTCGCGAGCGCGAGAACGGATATCTCTTCGAGGTGGCGCGCGACGCCAACAAGATCGAGATCAAGCAGGCGATCGAGGCGATCTTCCCGGTGAAGGTCGCGTCGGTTCGCACCCTACGCGTGCACGGCAAGCCGAAGAGGATGGGCCGGTACGCGGGACATCGACCCGATTGGAAGAAGGCGGTCGTCACCCTGAAGAAGGGGCAGACGATCGAGCTCTTCGAGCAGGTATAGCCCATGCCGCTACGTAAATTCAGGCCGCTCACTCCGGCCCAGAGATTCAAGACGGTCGCGATGTTCGACGAGATCACGCGCTCGAGGCCCGAGCCGCGCCTGACCGAGAAGCTGAAGAAGACGGGCGGACGCGACAACCGGGGCCACATTTCCGCGTGGCTTCGGGGCGGCGGCCATCCGAAGAAGTACCGGATCATCGATTTCAAGCGGGACAAGAAGGCGATTCCGGCCACGGTCGCGCACATCGAGTACGACCCGAACCGGAGCGCCCGCATCGCGCTCCTCCACTACAAGGACGGCGAGAAGCGCTACATCATCGCGCCGCAGCAGCTCAAGGTGGGGGACATGGTGACGTCGGGCGCGGACGCGGACGTGAAGCCGGGAAACGCGATGCCCCTGGGCGTCGTTCCGCTCGGCACCTTCGTCTACAACGTGGAGTTGGTGCCCGGCAAGGGCGGCCAGCTGAGCCGGAGCGCCGGCACGTTCTGCCAGGTGATGGCCCGCGAGGGAGACTACGCGCAGCTCCGGCTCCCCTCGGGCGAGATGCGGAAGGTGCCCACGGTCTGCATCTGCTCGATCGGCATGGTTGGCAACGAAGAACACCAGAACATCGTGATCGGCAAGGCGGGTAAGTCCCGCTGGATGGGCCGCCGTCCCAGCGTCCGGGGCGTGGCGATGAACCCGGTCGATCACCCGATGGGCGGAGGCGAAGGAAAGTCCTCGGGCGGGCGGCATCCGTGCTCCCCGTGGGGCCTCCTCAGCAAGGGCAAGAAGACCCGCAAACGGAAGCTCTCCGATCGCCTGATCGTGCGGCGTCGGAACAAGACCTAAAGGAGCGATAGGATTTCATGAGCCGTTCCGTCAAGAAGGGCCCGTACGTGGTCCAAAAGTTGTTGAAGCGGTTGGAGGCGATGAACCGCGTGAACGAGCGCCGTGTCCTCAAGACCTGGGCGCGCCGTTCGACCATCTCGCCGGAGTTCGTCGGGCACACGCTGGCGGTGCACAACGGGAACAAGTTCATCCCGGTCTACATCACCGAGAACATGGTGGGCCACAAGCTGGGCGAGTTCGCCCCGACGCGGATCTTCCGCGGGCACGGCTCGCACGTGGAGAAGCAGGCCGCGGCCGCCGCGGCGGCAGGACCGGGCGCGCCGTCCGGACCTCCCAAGTAGGCCGGCCGGAGAGACGACATGGAAGCCAAAGCGATCGCACGATTCGTACGGGTGACGCCGCGTAAGGCGGATCAGGTGCTCCAGTTGATCCGCGGCAAGCGCGTCGACCAGTGCACCGAGATCCTCGACTTCACGCCGAAGCACGTCGCCAAGTTGATCGGCAAGGTGTTGAAGTCGGCGGTGGCGAACGCGGTGGCGATCGAAGGAAGGATCAACGTGGAGGAGCTTCGGGTGAAGTACGCCACTGCCGGCGCGGGCCCGACGATGAAGCGGTTCCTCCCGCGCGCGCAAGGCCGCGCCACGCCGATCCTAAAGAGAACGTGCCACATCACGGTCGTGGTCGAGGGCGAGGTTCAAGAGGACGCAACGATGACGCGCCGGGCGCGCCGCGTGGCGCCCAAGGCCGCAAAGCCGGCCGAGCCCAAGGCCACGAAGACAGCGAAGGTGGAGGAGCCGCCGGCTCCCGCGGCCAAGAAGGGCGCGAAGAAGGCCGAGCCGAAGAAGGCCGCCGCCAAGACCGCCAAGACCAAGAAGTCGAAGGAGGCGAAGTAGTGGGTCAGAAAACCAATCCGATCGGGATGCGGCTGGGCATCATCAGAGACTGGGACTCCCGCTGGTTCGCGCGGAAGGACTACGCGAAGCTCCTGGAAGAGGACATCTTCATCCGCAAGTACTTGAAGAAGAGGCTCTCCCAGGCGGGCATCTCGCGCATCATCATCCAGCGCGCGGTCTCCAAGGTGACCATCAACATTTCGACCGCGAGGCCGGGTCTTGTGATCGGGCGGCGCGGCCAGCAGGTGGATCAGCTTCGCGATGAGCTTCAGCACATCACGAAGAAGGAGATCTTCCTCAACATCGACGAGGTGAAGAAGCCCGACACCGACGCGACCTTGGTCGGCGAGCACGTCGCGCGGCAGCTGGAGCAGCGCGTCTCGTTCCGGCGCGCGATGAAGAAGGCCATTGCCTCGACCATGCGCGCGGGCGCCGGCGGGGTTCGCATCGTGTGTTCCGGACGGCTCGGCGGCGCCGAAATGGCCCGCACCGAGAGCTACCGCGACGGGCGCGTGCCGCTGCACACGCTTCGCGCCGACATCGATTTCGCGCGCTCCACGGCCCGCACGATCTACGGGACGGTGGGCGTCAAGGTTTGGATCTTCAAGGGAGAGATTCTGGCCAAGCGCGAGCCGGGCGATGCACCGCCGGCGCCGCAGGCCAGAACCGCCTAACGGGAGCGCGCGGTGCTCGTACCGAAGCGGGTCAAACATCGGAAGCAGATGCGCGGTCGCCGGAAGGGCAAGGCGTACACGGGTTCGACCGTGGCGTTTGGGGAGTTTGGGCTTCAGGCGCTGGAAGCCGCGTGGATCACCAACCGCCAGATTGAGGCGGCCCGCGTGGCGATCACGCGCTTCATCAAGCGCGGCGGCAAGATGTGGATCCGGATCTTCCCGGACAAGCCGGTGACGGTGAAGCCGGCCGAGACGCGAATGGGGAAAGGCAAGGGCTCCCCGGAGTTCTGGGTGGCGGTGGTCAAGCCCGGCCGCGTCCTTTTTGAACTGGAAGGGATCAGCGGCGAGCTCGCGCGCAAAGCCATGAAGCTGGGCGCGAGCAAGCTGCCGATCAAGACGAAGTTCGTCGAGCGGCACGATACGGCGGGGAGCTAGGAATGAAGGATCTCAAACCGGAAAAGATTCGCGACATGACCGAGGAAGAGATCGTCGCGAAGGTCAAGGCGCTGAGCGAGGAGCTGTTCAATCTGCGGTTCCGGAACTCGATGCGCCAGCTTCAGAACCCCGTTTCGATCCGCGAGAAGCGTCATGACATCGCGCGGCTCAACACCATTCTGACGGAGCACCGGAAGGGCATTCGCAAGCTCGCCGGTCACGGAGAGGCTACGAAGTGACGGAGAACAAGACGGACGATCGCGGCAAGCGGAAGGTGATGACCGGAACGGTCGTGAGCAATTCCATGGCCAAGACGGCCGTCGTGACCATCGAGCGGTTGGTGAAGCACGAGACGTACGGCAAGTACGTGCGGCGCCGCAACCGGTTCAAGGTTCACGACGAGAAGAACGAGTGCCAGGTGGGGGACGTGGTCCGCTTCATGGAGACGCGGCCCCTCAGCAAGGATAAGCGCTGGCGGTTGCTCGATTTCGTGCAGCGCGTCGAGCGGTCGGAGGAATAAGGCGGAGCCATGGTTCAACCTCGCAGCATCATCGCGATCTCGGACAATTCGGGCGCCCGCGTCGCGCGGGTCGTGAAGGTGCTGGGCGGCACGCGCAAGCGCTACGGCCGGCTGGGCGACGTGATCGTCGTGTCGATCCAGGACGCGCTGCCCGGGGCGGCCGTGAAGAAGGGTGACGTGCACAAGGCGGTGCTCATCCGGACCGTCAAGGAAGTCAGGCGGCGCGACGGCAGCTACATCCGCTTCGACCAGAACGCGGCGGTGCTGATCGACGACCAAAAGGAGCCCAAGGGGACGCGCATTTTCGGCCCCGTGGCGCGCGAGCTTCGCGAGCGGGAGTTCATGAAGATCATCTCGCTGGCTCCGGAAGTGATCTGAGGGAACGATGCCGAATTTTCGCAAGAACGACCAGGTGATCATGATCGCGGGAGACGACAAGGGTAAGAGCGGCCGGGTCCTCAAGGTCCTGCGCGGCTCCGAGGGTCGTCTCATCGTCGAGAAAATCAATTTCGTGAAGCGGCACACCAAGCCCCGCGGCCAGTCGCGGCAGGGTGGGATCCTCGAGAAGGAGGCTCCCGTGCATCCGTCCAACGCGATGCACCTCTGCCCCAAGTGCCAGACGGGCGTGCGCGTCACCGTGAAACCGGCGTCCGACGGCAAGCGCGAGCGGTATTGCAAGCGCTGCGGCGAGACGATTCCGAGGGTGAACAACTGATGGCCGACGAGAAAGACAAGAAGGACAAGAAGGACGCGAAGCCGAAGGGCGACGCAAGCGCCAAGGCCCCTGCCGGCGCATCCAAGAGCAAGAAGGCCAAGGGGAAGGAAGCCGCGGCGGCGACGGGGCCGGTCATCGGCGAAGCCGAGGCCCCCACGCGGGTCCCGAGGCTGAAGGAGCACTACGAGAAGAGCGTGCTCCCCGAGCTGGTCAAGCGCTTCAGCTACGTGAACCCGATGCAGGCGCCGCGGCTCAAGAAGATCGTCGTGAACATGGGCGTCGGCGACGCGCTCGTGAACATCAAGATGCTGGATACGGCGGCGGGCGAGCTGTCGATCATCGCCGGGCAGAAGGCCTCGATCCGCAAGGCCAAGAAATCGATCGCGAATTTCAAGCTCCGCCAGGGCCAGCCGATCGGCTGCATGGTGACGCTCCGCGGGGCTCGGATGTACGAGTTCTACGACCGGCTGGTGAACGTGGCGCTGCCGCGTATCCGCGACTTCCGCGGCGTTCCCACAAAGTCGTTCGACGGCCGCGGGAATTACACGTTGGGCCTCACGGAGCAGATCATCTTTCCGGAGATCAACTACGACCGGGTCGAGAAGATCCGGGGGATGGACATCACGTTTGTCACGTCGGCCAAGACCGACGAGGAAGGGCAGGAGCTTCTGCGTCTGATGAACATGCCCTTCCGCCAGCGCTAGGCGCCCCGGGGCGCCAAAGGAGTCATTTTGGCTAAGAAGTCGATCGTCGAGAAGTGGAAGCGGACGCCCAAGTTCAAGGTGCGCAAGTACAACCGCTGTCATCGGTGCGGCCGGCCGCGCGGCTTTCTCCGCGATTTCGGGCTCTGCCGCATCTGCTTCCGGGAGCTTGCCCTTCTGGGCCAGGTTCCGGGCGTGGTGAAGGCGAGCTGGTGATTCTCGCCGTGAATGTCGAACCCGGGCTAAGCCCGCGCGTGAAGGGAGACCATGTCGGTTAGCGATCCCATTGCGGACCTTTTGACCTGTATCCGCAACGCCTGCAAGGCGAAGCACAAGAAGGTGGACGTTCCCGCTTCCAAGGCGAAGGCCGAGGTGGTGCGCGTGCTCCTTCGCGAGAAATACATCAACAACTACAAGTCGATTGATGACAAGAAGCGGGGAATTCTCCGCATCTATCTCAAGTACGACCAGAAGGAGCGCCCCGTCATCCAGGGCATCGAGCGCGTGAGCAAGCCCGGACGCCGCGTCTACATCCGGCGCCACGAGATCCCCAAGGTGCAGGGCGGACTCGGCACGGCGCTCATCTCGACCCCGTCGGGGCTCATGACCGACTACGAAGCGCGCGAAGAGGGACTCGGTGGCGAGTACCTCTGTCGCATCTGGTAGGAGCTAGACATGCCGTCACGCGTAGGAAAGAAGCCGATCGAGATTCCGTCGGGAGTTCAGGTGACCCGCGACGGCGGCTCGATCCGCGTCAAGGGACCGAAGGGCGAGATGGCGTTCGCGATCGCCCACGGAGTGGACGTGAAGGTGGAGCCGCAGAACGTGGTGGTGAGCCAGGTGGGCGGAGGCAAGCAGGCGCTGGCGCTCCACGGCACGACCCGCGCGATCATCGCGAACATGGTGTCGGGCGTGACCAAGGGCTTCTCGAAGACGCTGGAAATCCAGGGCACGGGATACCGCGCGCTGATGAGCGGCAAGAAACTCACGCTCCAGCTCGGCTTCTCGCATCCCATCGACTTCGAGCCGCCGGCCGGAATCACCGTCGCCATCGACGGACCGACCAAGGTGATCGTCAGCGGTTTCAACAAGGAGCTGGTGGGCCAGGTGGCCGCGAACATCCGCGGCTACAGGCCGCCGGAGCCCTACAAGGGTAAGGGGATCCGCTACGCCGGCGAGTACGTGCGGCGGAAGGCGGGCAAGGCCGCGGGCGGGAAGACCGCTTAAGGCGCAGGCGACAGGAATCAGGGAAAGAGACGGAATTCGATGAAATCGGCAGCGACACCGAGATTGAAAGGGCGCCATCGGCGCCACGTGCGGATCCGCCGCAAGGTCAACGGCACGGCGGAGCGCCCGCGCTTGAACGTCTTTCGCAGTCTGAATCACATCTACGCCCAGTTGGTCGACGATCTGGCCGGCCGGACCATCCTCACCGTTTCCTCGCTGGACAAGGCGCTCGCCGCCGATGTGAAGGCGGCCAAAGGGAAGGTTGGAGCCAGCAAGATTGTCGGCAAGGCCCTGGCCGCCGTCGCGAAGGAAAAGGGGATCGTTCGGGTCTGCTTCGACCGCGGCGGATACCTCTACCACGGCCGCGTCAAAGCGGTCGCGGACGGCGCCCGTGAGGGCGGACTGAACTTCTAGGAGACTGAATGGCTCATCCAGGAATGCGCGGCCGCTCGATGCAGCAGACGGACTCGGAGTTCATCGAGCGCGTCATACACGTCAATCGAGTCGCCAAGGTCGTGAAGGGCGGACGCCGCTTTAGCTTCAACGCCATCGTCGCCGTGGGCGACGGCAAGGGGAAGGTCGGGGTTGGGCTGGGCAAGGCCAACGAAGTCGCCGACGCCATCCGCAAGGCGACGGAGTCGGCCAAGAAGCGCATGTTCGAGGTGCCGCTTCGCCGGACGACGATTCCACACGAAGTGATCGGGCATTTCGGCGCCGGTCGCGTCTTCATGAAGCCTGCGAGCGCCGGAACCGGCGTCATTGCGGGCGGCGCCATCCGCGCGGTGCTCGAAGCCGCCGGAATTCAAGACATCCTGACCAAGTCGCTCGGCTCGAGCAACCCGCACAACGTGGTGAAGGCGACCGTGAAGGGGCTCCAGGGGCTCCGGCGCGCGGCGGACGTCGCGGCGCTCCGCGGGAAGACGGTGGACGAGCTCTTGGGAATCAAGCGCAAGGTGGTGGAAGGCAATGCCCAAAATTAAGATCACTCAGGAGCGGAGTCAGATCCGCTGCATCGAAAAGCACAAGCGGACGATCGAGGCGCTGGGTCTGCGCCGGATCAACCACTTTGTGATCCATGAGGACACGCCGCAGATCCGCGGCATGGTGGCCAAGGTGGCCTACCTGGTGCGCGTCGAGTCCGCCACGGACGAGGCGGCCCAGCCGGGCGCCAGGACCAAGGGGCCGAAGGCCACCACCAAGAAGGCGGCGGGCGCCAAGAAGGCGGCGGCGTCCCGGGCCAAGAGGGCGGCGTCATGAACAAGACGGACGGAACCATGAGAATCGGACACATCAAGCCCGCGAAGGGCGCGACCCGCGACCGCAAGCGTCGCGGCCTGGGCACCGCGTCGGGCCTCGGCGGCACGGCGGGACGCGGCCACAAGGGACAGCTCGCGCGCTCGGGCGGCAAGGTGGCCCGGTGGTTCGAGGGCGGCCAGATGCCGATCCAGCGGCGGCTCCCGAAGGTGGGTTTCAGGAATCACACCCGCGTGGAGTTCCAGGTGGTCAACCTCGTCTCCCTCGCCAGGTTCTCGGCGGGCGACACCGTGAACCGCGCGACGTTGAAAGCGAAGCGGCTCGTCGATCGGACCGATCTGCCGGTCAAGATCCTCGGGGTGGGCGAGATCACCGCGGCGTTAACCGTGATGGTGGACGGCATCAGCGCGTCCGCAAAGGGGAAGATCGAGGCGGCGGGGGGCACGGTGACGCTCCCGACGCCCAGGGTATACCGGCCGCGCGGCGTGCGGCGGGAAGCCAAGGCCTAGGAAAAGCGGATGTTCGAGAAGCTCCAAAACATATTCAAGGTCCCGGTCCTCAAGCGGAAGGTTCTCTTCACCGTCGCGCTCCTCTGCGTCTACCGGCTGGGCGGGCACATCCCCACCCCCGGCGTGAACAGCGAGGCGCTCCTGGCCGCGTTCGCGAACCAGGCGAACTCGCTCTTCGGGCTCTACGACCTGTTCGTGGGCGGGAGCTTTGCGAAGGCGACGGTCTTCGCGCTCGGGATCATGCCGTACATCTCGGTCTCGATCATCTTCCAGCTCCTGGGGGCGGTGATCCCGTACTTCGAGAAGCTCCAGAAGGAAGGCGAAGAGGGCCGGAAGAAGATCACGCAATACACGCGCGTCGGGACGGTGGCTTTGGCCATGGTCCAGTCGCTCGCGTTCGCCAAGTTTCTACAGTCGATGGGCTCGGCCGGCGCCCCGGTGGTGCCGCATCCAGGCCTCGGCTTTTTGCTCATGACCATGATCACCCAGACCGCCGGGACGATCCTGATCATGTGGCTTGGAGAACAGATCACGGAGCACGGTATCGGAAACGGAATCTCGCTCATCATCTTCATCGGGATCGTGGCGCGCTTCCCGGCCGACATCATCAACACGGTGCGGGCGATGCGGGTGGGGACGCTCTCACCCATCGTGGCCGCGCTGATGCTGATCATCATGATCGGCGTGATCGCGTCGGTGGTCGCGATGACCCAGGCGAGTCGAAAGATACCGGTTCAATACGCGAAGCGCGTGGTGGGGAACAAGATGTTCGGCGGCCAGAGCACCAACATCCCGCTCCGGATCAACACCGCGGGCGTGATCCCGATCATCTTCGCGCAGTCCTTGATCATGCTGCCCGGAACGCTGGCGCTCTATTTCGGCGGCAACGCGATGATCCAGTCGATCGCGGGCCTCTTCTCCCACGGCACGTGGGTCTACGTGGTCGTCTACTCGCTCACGATCATCTTCTTCACGTACTTCTACACCGCCATCGTCCTGAACCCGACGGACATGGCGGACAACATCAAGAAGTTCGGCGGCTTCGTGCCGGGGATTCGTCCGGGGCGTAAGACCGCGGAATATATGGATCGGATCCTGTCCCGCATCACGCTGCCCGGCGCCATCTTTCTCGCGCTGATCGCCGTGCTGCCGGACATCCTGATCCGGAAGTTCAACATCCCGTTCTACTTCGGCGGGACGAGCGTCCTGATCGTGGTCGGTGTGGCGCTCGACACGCTGCAGCAGATCGAAACGCATCTCATCGCGCGCCACTACGAAGGATTTGTGACGCACGGGAGAATGCGGGGCCGGCGCTGATCTTAGGCCTAACCGGGAGCGCGGGCCGATGAGAATCGTGTTGCTCGGCCCTCCGGGAAGCGGCAAGGGAACGCACGGGAAGAAGCTGGCGGAGAAGGTGGGGTTTCCGGTGATCTCGACCGGAGACATTCTCCGCGAGGCGATCGCGCAGGAGACCCGGCTGGGCCTGGCGGCGCAGGCCGACGTCAAGGCCGGGCGGCTGGTGGCGGACGAGACGGTGCTCGGGCTGATCGAGACCCGGATCGCGCTCCCGGACGCGAAGAAGGGGTTTCTGCTCGACGGCTTTCCGCGGACCATCGCGCAGGCCGAAGGGCTCAAGAAGCTCCTCGGCGATCAGAAGATCGACCGGGTGATCAACCTGGTCGTTCCGGCGGAAGTGGTCATCGGCCGGCTGCAAGATCGCTGGCTCTGCGGAAACTGCGGCGCGATCTACAACTTGAAGACGGCCCCGCCCAAGGTCGCTGGAGTTTGCGACCGGTGCGGAAGCCCTTTGAAGCAGCGGGCGGACGATCAGCCCGCGACGGTACGGACGCGGCTCGAGGTCTACGAGAAGGAGACGGCTCCTCTCGTCGCCTACTATCAGCGCGAGGGAACGCTTCAGAACATCGACGCCTCGGGTCCCGCGGGACAGGTTTACGCCGCCATCGAGAAGTCGATCGGAGCGGTCGCCGCGTAGGGCGGCGGACACGGGAGCGCTGATGATTCGAATCAATACGCAGGACGAGGTCGCCGGCATCCGGGAGAGCGCGCAGATCGTTGCGAAGTGCCTCCAGATGCTCGCGGGCGAGGTGAAGCCCGGAGTGACCACCTTGCAGCTCGATAAGCTCGCGGAGCAGTTCATCCGCGACCAGGGCGGTGAGCCTGCGTTCAAGGGTTATCGCGGCTATCCCGCGACCATCTGCGCCTCGGTGAACGAGGAAGTGGTGCACGGGATTCCGACGGGGAAGCGGGTTCTCAAGGAAGGGGACATCGTCTCGCTCGACATCGGGGTGCGTAAGAACGGCTGGTACGGCGACGCCGCGCGCACCTTCCCGGTGGGAACGATAACGCCCGAGGCGGCGCGGCTGCTCGAGATCACCGAGCGCGCGCTGACAAAGGGGATCAGCCGCGCGCGCGAAGGCGGGCGGCTCTCCGACATCTCGGCCGCGATCGAGCAGGAAGTGAAGGGAAACGGGTTCAGCGTGGTACGCGCCCTCGTGGGACACGGCATCGGCCGTGAGCTTCACGAGGATCCGCAGGTGCCCAACTACGGAAAGCCGGGCGAGGGAGTCCGGCTGGAAGAGGGAATGGCCCTGGCGATCGAGCCCATGGTGAACCTGGGCGCGGCCGACGTCGTGACGCTGGCCGATCAGTGGACGGTGGTGACGGCGGACCGGAAGCTCTCGGCCCACTTCGAGCACACCGTCGCGATCGGGGCGGACGGACCGGAAATTCTTTCTAGGATCGAGGCGAGCTGACCGCATGGCGAAGGAAGAGGGCGTCCAGGTTGAAGGGACCGTGCTGGAGCCCCTGCCCAACGCGATGTTTCGAGTGGAATTGGAGAACGGACACAAGGTGCTGGCGCACATCTCGGGCAAGATGCGCATGAACTTCATCAAGATCCTGCCCGGGGACAAGGTGACGGTGGAATTGTCACCATACGATTTGAGCCGCGGTCGGATCATCTACCGCTACAAGTAAGGATTGGAAACGCGATGAAGGTGAAAGCTTCGGTAACCAAGATTTGTGACAACTGCAAGGTGGTCCGGCGCAAGGGCGTCGTGCGCATCATCTGCAAGAACCCGCGCCACAAGCAGCGCCAAGGCTAGGACAGGAGGAGCGATTTGGCTCGTATCGCCGGCGTCGATCTACCGAACGACAAGAGAATCGTCATCGGATTGACCTATATCTTCGGCATCGGCAATTCGTCGGCGCAGAAGATCGTCCGTGTGACCGGGGTGAACCCGAATACGCGGGTGAAGGCGCTTACCGAAGAGGATGTCCAGCGCCTCCGCCAGGTGATCGAGAACCAGTTCAAGGTCGAAGGAGCGCGCCGCAGCGAGGTGGCGATGTCGATCAAGCGGTTGATGGACATCGGCGCCTACCGCGGACTTCGCCATCGGAAGAACCTGCCCGCGCGCGGGCAGCGGACGCGCACCAACGCGCGCACGCGCAAGGGACCCAAGAAGACCGCGGGCGCCGTCCGGAAGGTGGCGGTCGCGGCCAAGAAGCCGGCGCCGAAGCCGGCCGGTTAAAAAGGAGAGAGCGTAGTGGCGGAACAACAGCAGGCAACGGCGCCGGCAGCGCCCGCGACACCCGCGGCGACGCCCAAGCCGAAGAAGAAGCGGGAGCGGAAGGTGGGGATCAACGGGATCGCCCACGTCCACTCGACGTTCAACAACACCATCGTGACCATCGCCGACATGGACGGGCACACGGTTTCGTGGGCCAGCGCCGGAAAAGTCGGCTTCAAGGGCTCGCGCAAGAGCACTCCCTTCGCCGCGCAGATCGCTGCGGAAGCGGCGACGAAGGAAGCCATCTCGCTCGGGCTGAAGAAGGTGGAAGTCTGGGTGAAGGGCCCGGGCGCGGGACGCGAGGCGGCCATTCGCTCGCTCCAGGCGGCCGGTCTCGAGATCTCGGCCATCAAGGACGTCACGCCCATTCCGCATAACGGTTGCCGCCCGCCCAAGCGGCGGCGCGTCTAAGCGGCCGAAGGAGGATCGAGCCAACACATGGCGACTTATCGCGAAGCAAAGTGCCGGCTCTGCCGCCGGGAGGGAGAGAAGCTCTTCCTCAAGGGATCCCGCTGCTTCACGGAGAAGTGCGCTTTCGAGCGCCGCGGGTACGCGCCTGGGGAGCACGGGAAGGACCGGCGCCCCAAGGAGACTCAGTACGGCGTGCAGCTCCGGATGAAGCAGAAGACGCGTCGGATCTACGGCGTGCTGGAAGCGCAATTCCGGAACTACTTCGCCAAGGCCGAGCATCAGAAGGGCGTGACGGGCCAGAATCTGTTGCTGGCCCTCGAGCGGAGACTGGACAACCTGGTCTTCCGTCTCGGGTTCGCGCCGTCGCGCTCGGCCGCGCGCCAGCTGGTGCGCCACCGCCATTTCACGGTCAACGAGCGCATCGTGGACGTGCCGTCGTTCTCGGTACGGGTGGGCGACGAGATTCGCGTCCGGCCGGGCAGCAAGGATCTGGTCTCGATCCAGTCGTCGCTCGAATCCAGCAAGGGGCGGGACATGATGAGCTGGCTTAGCCTCGACCCCGAGAAGCTCTCGGGCAGGCTCCTGGAATA
Source organism: Candidatus Eiseniibacteriota bacterium (assembly GCA_963740415.1). Lineage (GTDB taxonomy): Bacteria > Eisenbacteria > RBG-16-71-46 > SZUA-252 > SZUA-252 > WS-9. The sequence continues at coordinate 892,125 of CAVUEC010000011.1, read as the reverse complement.
TCCGACCCGCGGAAACATTCCGACCAAGGTCTCGGAGCAGCTGATCGTCGAGTTGTACTCGAAGTAACGCAAAGCGTAGGGGAGGGGATAAATACGATGAAGTGGAAGAATCTGCAGATGCCGAAGAACGTCGAGGCCGATGAGAAGTCGGCAACCAACCGTTACGGCAAGTTCACCATCGAGCCGCTGGAGCGCGGATTCGGAGTGACGCTTGGGAACGCGCTACGGCGCGTGCTCCTCTCGTCCCTGCCCGGCGCCGCCGTGGCCGCGGTCAAGATCGAGGGCGTCCAGCACGAGTTCTCGACCATCACCGGAATCAAAGAGGACGTTCCCGAGGTCCTGCTCAACCTGAAGCAGATGCGGTTCAAGATCCACAGCGACACGCCCAAGATGGCGCTGTTCGATGCTCGCGGAAAGAGCGACATCAAGGCCGGCGACCTGAAGGCCGACGCGGACGTGGAAATCCTGAACCCCGAGCTTCACATCGCCACCCTCAACAAGGACGGCGAGTTCCGCGCCGAGGTTGAGATTGGGGCCGGCCGGGGCTACGTCTCCGCCGAGAACCAGGCGACCCAGGACCGTCCGATCGGCGTGCTGCCGCTCGACTCGATGTTCTCGCCCGTCACCAAGGTGAACTTCGAGGTGGAGAACACGCGCATCGGGCAGCGGATCGACTACGACAAGCTGACGCTGGAGATCTGGACCGACGGGAGCATCATTCCGTCGGACGCGCTGGCGTACGGCGCCAAGATCTTGAAGGACCACTTCGCCCTGTTCGTCCACTTCGAGGAAGAGATCGTCGAAGAGGTGGAGGAGGAAGTGGACGAGGAGTTCCTCCGCATCAAGACGCTGCTCGAGCGGAGCGTGGAGGAGCTGGAGCTTTCGGTCCGCTCGTCCAACTGCTTGAAGGCGGCCAACATCAAGACCATCGGCGACCTGGTCACGAAGTCCGAGGGCGAGATGCTCAAGTATCGGAACTTCGGCCGGAAGTCGCTCAAGGAGATCGCCGACATCCTCGCCAGCATGAGCCTTGGATTCGGCATGGACGTGAGCAAGTACAAGCTCGGCGAGAAAATCGAGGCCGCGTAGTCCGCGGCCCCGACGAACCCCAATCGAGGACGGTAAGCAGACATGAGACATCGTGTCGACCATCGCAAGCTAAGCCGCACGCACTCCCATCGGAGGGCGCTGCTCCGGAACCTGGTGACCTCGCTCTTCCAGCACGAGCGGATCGAGACGACCGTCGCCAAGGCCAAGGAAGCGCGCCGTCTGGGCGAGCGGATGATCACCTTCGCCAAGCGGGGTGACGTCGCCGCGCGGCGCCACGTCGCCCGCTTCGTTCACGGGGATGACGTGGTGCGGAAGCTGTTCGACACGGTGGCGCCCTGGTACGAGGGGCGGAACGGCGGCTACACGCGGATCATTCGCGTGGGGCGGCGTCTGGGAGATGCCGGCGAGACCGCACTCCTCGAGCTGATCAAGACCCCCGAGGTGAAGGAAAAGCTCCGCAAGGAGGCCGAGGAAGCGGCGAAGGCAGCCAAGGCCGCGGCCAAGACCGGTGGAAAGGCCGCGAAGGGTGGCAAGGGTGCGGCCGCGGCGAAGGGTGACGCGCCCGCCAAGGGCGAGGCGGTGAAGGGCGAAGGGGCCCCGGCCGAGGGCGGAAAGAAGGAGCGCACGCCCAAGCCTTCGCGCGGAGATAAGTTCGGCAAGAAGGGCGTCCCCATGGCCCCCAAGCCGAGCACCCGCGCGCGCCAGCGAGGAAAGAGCGGCGACTGACGCCGCGTTCGGTACCGTGACGAGACATTTCTCGCCGGCGCGACGAGCGCCGGCGATTTCATTTGCGGTCGCTCTGGCGCTCCTGTTCGCGGGCGCGGCCCATGCCACACCGCCCGCCGGCGAAGAGACCCGCGCTCTCTGGGTGGTCCGCCACGCCATCAGCACGCCCGGACGCGTGGACGAAGTGGTGGACCTCGCCACCCAGCTCAACTTCAACACGCTGCTGGTCCAGGTCCGGGGCCGCGGCGACGCCTTCTTCAAGTCCGACATCACGCCCCGCGCGGAAGAATTGGCCGCGACCTCGCCGGACTTCGATCCGCTGGCGCGGATCATCCAGCGCGCGCACGCGCAGGGACTCGAAGTCCAGGCGTGGATCAACGTGTACCTGGTCTGGTCCGCCGGCGAGCTGCCGCGCTCGCCCCTTCACGTGGTGAACGCACACCCCGACTGGATCTCGGTCCGCGCCGACGGCAGGCGCTTGGTCGAGATGCTCCCCGAGGATTTCGAGCAGCAGAAGCTGGAAGGGATGTATTTAGCGCCGGGGAATCCGGAGGTGAAGCGGCATCTGCGCGAGATCGTGCGTGAAATCGTGACCCAGTACGATGTGGACGGCATTCACCTGGATTACGTCCGGTATCCCGAGCCGGGCGTGGGCTACGACGGTGCGACGCGCACGGCGTTCGAGCAGGAGTACGGCATCGATCCCATCCAGATCGAGAACCCCGACTCATCGCTCTTGGCGGTCATCGGCCCCGACCAGTTACCCGACCTCCGCGCGCGCTGGATTCAGTGGAAGAAGGACCAGATCACGGACCTGGTGCGCGATATCCGCCGCGATTTGGATCTCACCAAGCGAAATCTGAAGTTGACCGCCGCCGTCATCGCGGACCAAGTCGCGGCCCTCAACCGCCACGGTCAGGACTGGCCCGCGTGGCTACGTGAGGGGATCGTCGATGCCGTGATGCCCATGTGCTACGGAACCAGCACGCCGGTCGTGCAGCATCAGATCGCGATGGCCCTGTCGATTCCAACCGAGCGGCACGTCTACGCGGGAATCGCGATGTACAACGAGAGCGCGCGGGACGCGTGCGACAAGATCCGGATCGCCCGGAAGCTGGGCGTGGACGGGATCGCGCTCTTCTCGTTCGACTCGCTCCAGAGTAGCGCGGGGTACCGGCGGCAAATGAAAACGTGGGCGCTGCGGGAACCCACAGCGCCCACGAAGATGAAGTGGCGGAAGTGACTTTGGGGGAGCGTGGCTGCGCGCCGGGGCTCGCGGCCGCGCGATCGCCCTGGTTCTTCGCTACCTGGCTCCCGCCATCTGCTTCATGAATTCCTCTCCCGCCTTCTTGATCTCCTCCGGAGTCATTTCCTTCGTTCGGGATGCCACGGTCCAGCGGTAGCCGAACGGATCCTCGAACTGGCCCATCCGGTCGCCCCAGAACATGTCGGTCATCGGCGCGAGCTCCTTCCCGCCCGCGCCAACAGCCTTCTTGAGCGCCGCGTCGGCGTCCTCGAAGTAGAGATAAAACGCCGTCGGCGAACCGCCGTAGGATTGCGGCGAGCGCATCCCCATCGTCTCGTCGTTCATCATCACCATCGAGTTTCCGATCTGGATCTCCGCGTGCATGATCTTGCCGTCGGGTCCCTCGAAGCGGCCGACCTCGGTCGCGCCGAGCGCCCGCTTGTAGAAATCGATCGCCTTCGCGCCGTCGTTCACGCAGATCGAGGGGGTAACCGTCGTGTGGCCGGGTGGAATCGGGTTCACTTTTGCCATGGCTCTGCTTCCCTCCAACGTCGGGTTATGGGTCGTTGCGGCGCGCTGTTGAGGCGCAATGAGGATGGCTCCGACGTGGAGGGACACGCAACGGAGGAAATTGGGCTCCAGGGGTGAATTTGAGCGGGCCTGGCGGGCTAGGGAAGTGCTTGCCGGGGGACGCCGCGACCGGTAGAATTCCTTGCTCAAGTTCGGTCGAGCGTGGCCGATAAAACGTTGATTAGTAAGAAGTTAGGTGGGCAGGGGTTGCCGAGGCCCATCCCAGCATTCCTGAGTAGCTCAATGGTAGAGCATCCGGCTGTTAACCGGAGGGTTGTAGGTTCGAATCCTACCTCAGGAGCTTTTCCAAAATGAACCCAGTGCGAACTGGGTCTGGAGATAGTGAAGCCCCGAGGGCGAGTGCTCTCGGGGCTTCGCGCATCTGGCGACGTGTTGCAGCGTTGTGCGGAGAGGCGCGCGCACTTCTCGCCTCAACAACGACCTCGATGTACAGAGTTGCTCGAAGAGAGCTGAGCAAGTCGCGGCCCACGACGGCTCTCTTTGGCTCTCTTCCTCTCTGGCTCTCTGTGAATCGCGAGTCTTGCGACGCTACGCGATGAACGCGTCGCTCTGACCTTCGTCGCACACTCACTTCTCCAGCAGTCGTCCTTTGGAGGAAAGACGACATGTTGATCCCCAAGAGACGCACAAGAGACGCTCCCGCAGACGCTTGGGAGACGTCGGGGATGGGAATCTTCCCCTCGGGTTAGGGATCGAGAATCTCGGCGAAGTGGCCACTTTTATCTTGATGGGCCCCGCAGTGAGGACTAGCGTCGAAGCTGTCTCTCGAACCCACGGCGCGTTCGCCCGCGCCAGAGCAATGAGAGACTGGCAGACCCCCTTCATTCCCGCAGCTTTGGTTTCGCCGCTTGGTGCTAGTGCTCTCGAGTGCGGAGACACGCAGACGAGCCGAGACACGGCGTTTGCCCCCAGATAGGTCCTCGGAGGGGCTACGAGACTTTGTCCGAGGTTTCACATGCGCACGGGAGACACCCCATATCAGGTTGTGCCGCGTATCTCCGGACAGATAGGCACTAAACCCGCGCGCGCGCGATCGGGCTCAGTGGGCGGGAACTATTGCCTGCGCGTGCTCCTTGCTGCCGTAGCCGCGCTCCAGGCAGGCTGTTCGGATGATTCTAAGAACCCCTACAGCCCCCCCATGCCCTCGGTCTTGGGTTGGAGCTTGCAGACCACCGGGGAGCGGTTCACGGGGGTTTGGGCTGACCCCAGCGGACGTGTGTTTGCCGTAGGGCCGCAAGGTGGTGTCTATCACTACCGGAGTGGAGCCTGGTCGGTCGAGCCCAGCGCCACGAGTGCGTCGCTGAATGGTGTTTGGGGTGTCTCCTCCGATGACATATTCGCGGTTGGCAATGTTGGGTTCAGTTCAGTCATTGTCCATTACGATGGCAAGGAATGGAGTCCAATGCCAAGCGGAAGTGGGCTGACGACGACGCTAAGTGGAGTGTGGGGCCCGTCATCAAAAGATGTCTTTGCTGTCGGAGCCGCGCTCGGCGCCAGCACGATTCTGCACTACAACGGGTCGGCGTGGGAGAGCATGCAGAGCCCCACGCCCAATTATCTCAGCGGACTGTGGGGGGCCTCCGGATCCGATGTATTTGCTGTGGGGATACTTGGGACGATAGTTCATTTTGACAGTACATCCTGGACCGTGATGAGCAGCCCAACCGCGAACGATTTGTCTTCAATATGGGGTAGTTCCGGAGCCGACGTCTTTGCGGTGGGGTGGGGTGGCGTCATCCTTCACTACGATGGTGCCACATGGACAACGATGATCAGCCCAATATCGGAGAATCTTTTCGCCATCAGTGGCAATTCTGGGACTGATGTCTATGCGGTAGGAGCGTCGGGCACCTCGCTTCACTACGACGGATCCCAGTGGACGGTTGGGGCCAGCGGGACGGCCACCGATCTCTGGTCCGTAGCTTGCGTTGCTGGCGGCGTCTACGCAGTCGGGGACCTCACTACGCTAGCACATTTTGACGGCACGGCTTGGAACCACGTAGCTGCGCCAACGGCAGAACCGCTTTGGGGATTGGCGGGCGGTATCACGGCGGGTTCTGCAGTCTATGCCGTCGGGAACGGAGGCTCAATTATTGAGTACGACGGTCACGCGTGGCTCAGTGTGGTGAGTGGCGTGACCGACGATCTGAAGAGCGCTTGGGTTGCCCCTGACGGGACGGCATTTGTTGTTGGGTACAACACGATCCTCCATCATGAGGGATCGAATTGGGTCCCAATGGCGCCCAACGTCCCATCGCCGGTGAGTCTCAGTGGTGTCTGGGGTTCCGCGAGCAACGACGCTTTTGCGGTTGGCGGAAGTGTCGGCGGAGGCGTCGTAATTCACTACGATGGCGCATCCTGGAGCAGTGTGGGCCCCGCCACGCTGTTTGACCTGAGCAGCATTTGGGGACTGTCGGGATCCGACCTCTTTGTGGGTGGTTCGAATGGTGTCATGTTTCACTACGACGGGTCTTCTTGGGCATCAATGAATACCGGGACGACGACGCGCCTAGTCTCGATCTGGGGTGCGTCCGGCCGCGACGTCTTCGCGGTCGGAAATGGGACGATTGTGCACTACGACGGGTCGTCGTGGAGCCCGATGACCCTAGCGGGGAATCAGCCCCCTGGAGCCCTCGAGTCCGTGTGGGGCACCTCACCGAGTGATATCTGGGCAGTTGGCGGCGGCGGCGCCGCCCTGCATTTCGACGGCTCATCCTGGAATCCGGTGCCAAGCACGACCAGCATGTTACTAGGCTCCGTATGGGGGAGGTCGCGCTCGGACGTCTTCGTGGGCGGTGCACTGGGCCGAGTGCAACATTATGGCCCCCAATGAGTCCGGGTGGAGCGAACTACGTGGCGCTGCCAAGCCTATGCGGCAAGCGATCGATTGCCATGACAGGGACAAATCGAATGTCTAGACGCGTCCCCAAGGTGGCTTGGAGACCAGCGTCCCCTTGCGCCACGACAGACGCTTCCCCTAAACCACCGCCCTAGCAATCGCAGGCGGGAGGAGGTATCGCGGGCATGTCTCTGCACAGATTGCTTCTCCCAACTCTTTTTTCCTTACTAGTCTGCTTCACCTCCCACGCCTCAGCTCAGTTCATGTTCCTCGATGCCAACGGCGACGGACTTAACGACGCAACAGACCACCTCAATCCAATCTCAGTTCCCACAGTGGTAGACGTCTACGTTTCAACCGATTCTAATCGAGATGGTTCGCCCGCTGTCTGCGACACCGACAGCTCCCCCTTGTCGATCATTTCTTACGCCATCAATTTGGCCTGTGCTGGCGGGGCAGTGACATATGGGGGGTTCATCAACCGTCGGACAGAGATGTCCGTCTCGTTTGGAGAGATTAATGGCGGAGACGGCACCTACAAGAACGGCTGGGGAGGTGCGACGGTAAGTCCGCCAAGTCTATACCGTATCGCGACTCTCACAATAACAGCCATGTCAGGCAGTCCCACCGTAGAGATTCAAGCTCAGATTTCGGGCAGTGCCGACGTCACATCCTTTGGGACTCAATGCTCCGGCCTGGACGGGGCTAACACGTATTCGCTTGGGGTCGATTGGTTTGATACCGGTGGGCTAGGGGCGCCAAATACCGGAGAGCCCGAGATGCTTGAAGTGAGCGCTCCGGAAACAACAGCGGGTAGCGCCAGCAATCCGATAGCGTTCCAAGTTACCGCCTCCGACCTGTCGGGTAGCGGCGTCGTCTCCCTCTCGGCGAGCGGTCTCCCTTCTGGGGCCGTACTGTCCGTTGGGAGAAGCACGGAAGACGGGAGGTTCACTTGGACACCCGCCCCCAGTGACTCCGGAACCTATGACGTCGTATTCACAGCTAGCAACGCCTTGGGCATGGTAGGGCAGGACACCACGCACATCACCGTCAGCCCGCCCACTGGCCCACGACGTCCAAGGGTGTCGCCTGAACTAGTAGGTCTTGAACCCGGAAACGGGAGAACCGATCGTCTGCTGAGTACATCAGACGACGGCCAAGTCTATGTAGATGTTTTCTTGGACGGGGATGTCGACGAGGCGGCGTTGAGCCAGATTGGAGTGCGCGTGGGTACTCATGCTGGTCGGCTCATGACTGCTCGATGCCCGCTGGCCAATTTATCGGTTCTCTTGGACATGCCCAACCTTGATGGAGTCATCGCACCGGGAACATGCCAACTCCTGATGGACTTCAGCATGCCGGATGCAGGTGTTGCGGGCCTACGCTCATCGCCAGATACGGGCTTGCCACTGACCGGCGCAGTCGGCGATACGACTGTAATAGGAATCGTCGACACGGGTATAGACGTGCGCAACGATGACTTCATAGACCTTGGAGGGGCGCGGCTGATCGGATACTGGAACCAGACAAGGCTGACCCCGGGGCTGACGCCGCCATTTCCCGGCCTCGGCTATGGGACCGAGTGGTCACCAGCCCTAATGGATCTCGTCGATAACTGGTCCGCGGATTCTCTAGGACACGGTACTCATGTTGCGGGTATTGCGGCCGGCAACGGCCGGTCCGGCACGACTTGCCTCCCTGGAGGGCAATATCCTTGGGTGGGGGTAGCACCCGGAGCGCGAATCTGCGCAGTAAAGATCCTGACCATCCGCAAGATCTATGCCCTTGAGACGAGAATAGTCGACGCGGTGAGCTACATCTTCCAGCGCTCCAGCCAACCGTTCCAAGGGCCGCCCCGACCGACGGTGGTCAACTTGAGTCTGGGAAGCAATTGGGGTCCCCACGATGGGCGATGGACTCTTGACCGATTTATTAACGAACTAACTGGCCCCGGCAAGATCGTGGTTGCGGCAGCGGGAAATGATGCGGACGCGGGATTCCATGCGAGCGTGACGCCCCATGTCGGCGGGTTCAACCCCATCGAGCTAGAAATCCCTTTATATTCACCGGTTAGTCCTCCCGGGAGCTACGTCATGATGGAGGGCTGGTTCAACAAGCAGGACACCATCTCAGTCAGGGTGGTAACTCCTGGCGGCGCGATTGTGGGCCCAGTGCCTGTTACCTCCGGGGCGCATGTGGATACACCGGATGGCACGGTCTCGATTCTCTTCAATGACCTAGCCGGAGCGCCGTTCCCGCCTGGTACCTGGGACCCGGACATTCGACTCGAGATTTCCATCACCGATGACCATCATGTAATTTCCTCTGGAACGTGGAGCATCGAGGTGGGGGCTGTGGCTCTTCACCTGGCCGGCAAGGTGGACATGTATCTCACTCAATACGACCTCGGTCCAGACACGCCAAGCATTCGTTTTACACTCGGGGCAGACTCTACCAAGACTATCCGCTCGCCCGCGTCGGCTGACTCGGTGATTTCTGTTGGAGCTTACTCGACTCGTAATTGCTGGCAAGACGTCGGCGGCATTACTAGATGCACGACCCCGATCACGCCCTTTGGTAGTCTGACAGCATTCTCAAGTCGGGGTCCACGGAGGGATGGAGTCCAAAAGCCAGACCTATGCGCCCCAGGATCGATTGTGATCTCCAGTAAGTCAGGAGCGGCCCAATTTCCGTCCGACCAAGTCGTCGTTGGCGGAGACTATGTGGCATTGTCAGGCACCAGCCAAGCCGCCCCTCACGTAGCGGGCGCAGTAGCCCTTCTTTTGTCTCAACGCAACGCCGGTTGGCCAACTGCAACACCTTCCCGCGTCAGGGCTCAGCTGCAGGCCTCTGCAAGGCGGGACCAGCAAACAGGTGCCGTGCCAGGTAATGCGTGGGGATATGGCAAGCTGAACGCTCGAGCGGCTCTGGCGCCGGTTCAATCACTTCAATTCGTCAATCCCCCTAGAGGACTGGTACTCACCAGTCATTGGCTCGACGTGGACTTCTATGCACGAGGGGCGTCGCCGTTTGATTCAGTGGTGATTAACTTGGCGCTGAATGGATGTGATCCCAGCATCCGATTGGCGAAATACGCAAATGTCGCGACCAATCCTGGGAAGTACGGCTTCCTATACTACGTACCTGATCAATTCGCTACGAATCGGGCCAGGCTATACGCGACAGGATACTATTTCGAACCCACGGCACCTCTAGGCCTGGGAAGAGTTGAGGTACGCACCGATACGCTACTGACGTTCCAACTGGCACCAGTAACTGGGGTAACGAGCGAGGCGGCGCCCAAGAAGCTCACTTTGCGTCCAAACGAACCGAATCCGTTCAACCCCGTAACCTCCATAAGTTTCGACGTCCCAAAGCGCGACCTGGTTACTTTGCGCATCTTCGCCGTCAGCGGGAGGCTTTCGCGAACAGTCGTCGACCAGGTGCTGTCCCCAGGGACATACACGGTGTCATGGGACGGGACAACGGATACTGGAGGTGGCGCGGCATCCGGAGTCTATTTCATGGAATTGAGGTCTGGAGCCGAGAGGTTGACTAGGAAGATGACGATGGTACGGTGAGTGAGTTCGCACAGGGGATGAGAGGGCCAGTCTGCAGGTGGGCTAATTTGTGGTGGTACCGGTCACCCCGGGGGGATTGACCGGTCGCTAGTTCGCATAGGGTTACGTTTGGGGAGCTTTTCCAAAATGAACCCAGTGCGAACTGGGTCTGTTGATAGTGAAGCCCCGAGGGCGAGTGTTCTCGGGGCTTCGCGCATCTGGCGACGTGTTGCAGCGTTGTGCGGAGAGCCGCGCGCACCTTCGGCCACATGAACGGCCTCGATGTTGTGGGACTGCAGAGAGAGCTGCGCACACATCGCGTCGCGACGGCTCTCTTTGGCTCTCTTCCTCTCTGGCTCTCTGTGAATCGCGAGTCTTGCGACGCTACGCGATGGACGCGTCGCTCTGACCTTCGTCGCACACTCACTTCTCCAGCAGTCGTCCATTAGAGGAAAGACGCACTTTGGACCGCGCGGGCTCCGCAAGAGCGCAAGACTCCGATACTTGCGGTACCGACGAGACCGAGAAGGGATGAGAGGCCGCGGACATTGTGAAGCCGATCACAATGTCCCAGCGCGGGATCGGCGCGTGGAATTGAACTCTCGTGCCAATTTTGGCTTGACGGGCTAATCCCCAGGCGTACGCTCACCGTGTCTCTCGAACCCACGGCGCGTTCGCCCGCGCCAGAGCAATGGGAGACTGGCAGACCCCCTTCATCCCCGCAGCTTTGGTTGGCTCCGTGATATTCAGTGCTCTCCAGCGCGGAGACACGCAGATGAGTCGTATGGCCCGCTCCGCTCCATGTCGCGCCGAGTTCCAAATTCCAATCGGGCCCGATCCTCGCCCCAGGCGGGCAGGGCGGGGTGTCCCTCCTCTGGGTGGAGAACTGCACGCCGGGCGCGCTCTCCGAGGTCCGAGTCAGTCGCATCACGGGAGACGGTACGGCCGCTTCCGGCTGGCCCCTCTTCCGCACCGTGTTCGAAGGGAGTATCTATCATGCCTGCGGAGCGGTTCCGGACGGCGCGGGCGGCGTCATGTTCCTCTGGACTTCGAACTTCGCCGGACCGTCGTTTGCGACCGACGGCGGTCTCAACGCGCAGCGCATCGATTCTGCGGGCACCATGCCGCACTTTGGAAAGATTGCTGAGGTTAGTGTGCCAAGGCGATCCGTCAATTTCGGAAGGAGTCCCATGCAGAAGGTCCGTCGCAGAACGCTCTTTTGGCGACTCACGTCTACTCCTGCGAGTCTTGCCGGCCGCCGAGGCACTGCCGTGTGCTCCCTCTCACTTATCCTTCTGCTCGGAGGCGGATTCGGCTGCAACGGTGAACCCACCAAGGCCGTGCCTACGCCGCCGCGGGATCGAGCAGTCCCTGCCTATTCTGAGCCCGTCTGGAGCCCAGACGGATTGCGCCTCGCATTCAATCATCGGCCTCTTGATAGCGTCTATGTCGATACCGAGGGCATTCATCATTATGTGTTCGACGACTCACTCGGTGGGTTTTGGATGGTTGACTCGAACGGATCGAACATGCTGAGGATAAGTTCCTCGTACTTTGACGATCCTTCTTGGAGTCCGGATGGAGGGTGGATTGCCTACGGACACAATGCCGACATATGGAAAGTCCGGACGAATCCGACGGGGATCGACACTACTTCAGAGCAGCGCCTAACGTTTCAAGGGGTCTACCACGGCCCGGCATGGGATCCTGGGTCTCAGGCACTCGTGTTCTACCGACCCGAGGCCGTTGGGTCGGTGTCCGGCATCTACAGGATTAACGCCGGTGGAGGGGCACCGGGACCTATAGGGGAAGACGGCTGGTACGACCCGAATTGGTCGCCCAATGGGCTGAAGATACTGTTCGCTGGAACCGTGGCTGGCGTGTATGGGGTCGGAAGTTCAGACACGACAGGGGCGAACGCGGCCCTGATTCAGCCTGCGCTCGTTCTACCGCAGTACCCAAAGTGGTCGCCGGATGGATCGAAAATCGCATTCGTCGACCGAGATCCGGCGACACAGGTTACACATCTTTGGCTCATGAACGCCGATGGATCTAATTTGGTGAAGGCCACCCCAGACGCCGTGGGGCACGGGTTCGCTTGGTCGCCGGACGGAACACGCCTCGCGTATGTAAGATTTAGCTTTGGAGATCACACCTACGAGAACGGAACCATCTGGACGGTCGCTCTAGGTACCGGAACCCTCCGGCAGCTCACATTTAGCGGTCCTGGATCACCCTAGGGGGCGACAGTCTGAAGTCCTAGATAGGTGGGAATAGTCGTGAGAGGAGGAAACATGATATTCCAAAGGCTGCTTCGCGCTTCGACGCCCTGCCTCCTGTTGTGCTTGGTCTACGTAGGTTGCCCCACAGCAAGCGCCGCGACTCCAGAAAGCGAAGTAATCGTACGCGTCAGGTCCGGGGCGGTGACGGTGCCCATAGGGATGTCCGAAGCTAACTGTGACAGGTCGACGGTTCGGTCGGAGCAACTCTACTCAACCCTTCGGAAATGGAATGTCACCCGAATGCGGCGAGTATCACCATGGTTTCGCCCTGACACGCCATTACCTCTCGGACCGGATGGGAGCGTTCTCAATCGACCGGACCGGTCACTTGTCTATGTGCTGGAGGTAGGGCCAGAGAATCAGAAAGCGGTCGTGCAGGAACTCCAAGCCTTGCCTGAGGTTTTGATGGCCGAGGCGAATCAGCGGGTGTTCGCGCTCGGATTTCCAAATGACCTCCATGAAGCGCAATGGAATATGGAGAACAAGGGGCAAACGGGCGGGACCGTAGACGCTGACGTTGACGCCCTTGGGGCGTGGAACTTCACCCATGGCTCATCCGCAGATCTAGTTGCCGTTCTCGACCCTGGCAACGGAATACAGGCGTCACACCCGGACCTAAATGGAAGGATTGTAGGCTCCTCGGGAACTTCATCGCACTCGACAATGATTGCGGGGATCATCGGCGCAAAGGGAAACAACGGTCAGGGCATTGCCGGCATGAATTGGAATGGCTCAATCTACTCCTACGCTATGACTGATGAATCCGTGGCGAGCGCAATAGACGCGGTTGCGTTCGCCACTGATCAGGGTATCAAGATCCATAACGATGCCTGGGGCCACAGCCAGTTCTCACAGGACCTTGACTTTGAGTTCGCGTACGCCTATCGAAACAACGTCCTTTCATGCGTCGCAGCTCCCGAAACCGACCATAACTTCGGCTACCCAATATCGTACGGTCACGGCATCATTGGAGTCGGCGCAAGCACTAATACCGATTTCCCGACCACTTACACGCTTGGGGGCACATACATCGATGTCGTGGCGCCAGGTGGAAACGATGACGGCGTGAGTGGGCGAGATATTTTCTCCACGATGCCGGGAAGCACCTACGGCACTGGTTCGGGGACTTCACTGGCGACGGCGCATGTCGCTGGATTGGCGAGCCTATTGGCTCGATATGCCGCCGACTCTCTTGGGATCACGCTATACAATGACGACCTCGAGCAAATTATTCGGCTAACAGCTGATCACGCCAACGGAAATCAGAATCTAGTCGGGCGCGGTCGTACCAATGCGGGGCGGGCAATCGAATGGATCAGCAAGCCGAACCGGATTTTCCAAGGAACGGCTGTCGGTGGAACCGATGTGTGGGCTTCACCCCCGTACACCAAGACGTTCATTGGGAATGATTGCACGGGCGAAGGGGAATTCGGCGTCATACTGCATGTTGTGCGTAGGGACGTAACATTCCCTGTCGCGTTCTCATCGCAGCCTCGAATCTGGGGACGGGGGGTTGTTACCAAGGGCTACGACGATGCGAGCCCGAACTTCGGCGAGAACTGGTGCGGAGTCGCTGCACAAACGCCAACCGGCTGTACACTCGAAACATATGTGTTCCAGATTTTCAGCCCCAACGGAAACTTCATCAAATGGTGTCCTGATGACCCCGCCCACGCAGTGTTCGCCTGGACGGCCATGGCTGATCCAACGCTCAACGCTAGTCCTCCAAGCGTGCCAGGATCGTTCTATGTTCCACAGGCCGTGAATGTTTTCGGGACGCTTCTCGAGGGAACAGCCGCGATTCCCAATTTCCGCGCTTGCCCGAACAATGATGCGCCGAGCGTACCGAACAACGCCAGAATCAAGGTAAAGCTCATGAATGGGGCGAACCCAAATGTGAACTTTCCGGCTTGGGACATCTACGTTCTCTTCAATGGTGGGACCGCCGCACAGGGATTTTCAGGGCAGGGAGCCGACTCGGTCGTTGCCAATAGTGTGTGGAACCAAGCGCCCCTGTGCCCCGACGTTCAGTTGATCCAGGCAGACGCACCAACCGACGCAAACGGCGAGACCTACATTACATTCAAGGGTGCCCTACCGAGTAATCCCGGAGTCGCCGTACGAGATCCCAGCCGCAAATGGGGACACTACGATTCAGAACTTCCTGTGTATGCGAGCAAGGTAAAGCTGCCCGGCCGGCTGACCGCAGCGTCAGGCGATGGAACGTACGTCCTTCAGATTAAGAACCTTGATCTTGAGGGGGGCATCGGAGCCGGGCCCGGCGAGCAGGTCCTGTCGAACGACTTCAACTCGGTAGCGATACACACTGGCGAGTTAGATTCAGTGGACGCAAAGAACTGGTGGCGAGATTTCGACAGTGATGGGACTGTGGGGGTCACGGATTATAACCTTATCTCGGGGCACGTCGGGCACTCGTGTACGAGCCCGAATAATCCTTAGCGTGTGTTTGCGGAGACCAGTGTGGTAGCTCCGACGATTTGCACCCCAAGCTCGGGGAGGAAAACCGAATGAACGGGTCATGGGTAGTCGTTGCATCAACTCTCCTGCTCGGATCGGCCACGTGGAGCAGCCCAGCGGCCGGGCAATTCATCTTTGTCGATACGGACGGCGATGGTGTCCCGACAGCGGGAGATCACCTTCGAGCAGCGGGCTCCACCAACGTTGATATTTGGCTCGCAACTGACCGGGACCGAAGTGCAGAGCCAGTGCATCTGCCAGTCGGCTCGAAGCCGCTGTCGATAATTTCCTATGAGTTCGTGCTCGCTGCGGTGGGCGGAATGGTCAGTTGGGGTACCTATTCGAACGCTCAGCCAACGATGACAGTGCCGTTTGGCCGCTACGAGAATGATTCCGAAATCTATCTCGGGTACGGGGGGGTGGAGCGCTTGCAGCCGGGGAAGCACAAGCTAGGGACGCTTGCGGTGGCTGTGAAATCTGGAAATCCACGACTAGAGTTCAGGTCGCGCAGTTCCATCTACTTTGGTGGCCTGACTTCATTCGGGTCTGACTATCCCGGGAAGGATGGAGACCACACCCTGAAGTTCGCTCAGGACCCCACGAGGGTTGGAAACCCTATCCCCGATGAGCCGGGAGACTGGAGTGATGCCGCTGGCCTGGCTCCATCCACCGCGTCGGTCGAGCCTTCAAGTAGCGTGGCGACAACCGGGGCCCGACCGTTCTCGGTCACGGTGTCCCCTAACCCGGCGAATCCGGAAGCGCGTATCACGATCCGAACCACTCGGGCCGGGTTCATCCGTGTCCGCATCTTCGATCTTTCCGGTCGACTGGTGCGTACCGCGCTCTTGGAGGAGTTGGCCCCGGCGGGGACTCATACGGCCCGCGTGTCGGGCAGCGTAGGTGGTAGACCACTCGCGTCCGGCATCTATCTCTACAGGGTCGACACGACAGAAGCGACGGTTGACGGGAAGCTGATCATCCTGAAGTGAACCGTCGGCTGCCCTCGCGGGCAGGGCACAACTGTCCTGCGAGAACTGGCCAGGGATGGACTGGGGTGGCTCACCTCTGGGAACCCATGGATCCTGATGCCATGCGCCTGCCACGGCAGAGTACAACATGCAAGCTCCTCAGCAACGCGCTGGAGCTAAGAGTGAAGTAGCTCTCCGTGAGTTCGAACATGGGATGAGAAGGCCAACCCGCGGGTGGGCTAATTTGTGGTGGCAACGGTCTGAACCCCGGCAAGATTGACCAGTCGCTAGTTCGCACAGGGTTACGTTTGGGGAGCCAAATGAAAAAGTGCGAACTCGAGGGTTCGCGCTGGAGATAGAGGCCCCGGTGGCGAACGCTGCCGGGGCTTCGCATTTTGCTACCGCGGAGTGGTAGTCTTGTTGAGCCCCCCTCAACTCCCCCCCTGCTCAAACCGCGCAGGGATCCGCATGAACCCGAAACACAAGCAAGGCGGCCCTACGATTCTTCCTGGGGCGACAGCGGCGCCTCGAGAATGGGGGTCTCCTGGGTCTCCAACCCCTCGGCGCGGCGGCGTGCGCTGCGCGCCTCACGTTTCGCGGCGGCCTTGGCGAGACGCTTCTGCTCCTTCAGCTTCTTCGTAAACGATGGTCGGCTAACTCCGGCCATTCGAGACTCCTTTCGAGGATGTCCGCATGGTGTCCGAGCGGATCCATCTCCTAGGAACCGGAGAAGAATGAGGCTTCACTATACAGGTCCGTTGACCTACGATCACTCAAGTAGTGGCCTGACGGTTGCGTGGAGCGCCGGAAGGCAGACATTCTGCCGCAGGAAAGCAAACCTGCGGTGTTTTTGTACCCACGCGGATCATCGTGCGGGGGCCCGACCAAGGTGGCCGGGTCGGCCGTCCTGTCGAGACGGCGAGTCGGGGCGAGAAAGCCCCAAGTGCGCAAGGAGTACAAAGTGGCATCAGGTACGGTGAAGTGGTTTAACGAGGCGAAGGGTTTCGGATTCATCCAGCAGGAAGGCGGCGAGGACGTATTCGTCCACTATTCGGCGATCAGTGGTGAGGGCTTCAAGACGCTTGCTGAAGGCGAGCGTCTGGAGTTCGACATCGTGAAGGGACCCAAGGGGCTCCAGGCCGCGAACGTTCGCAAGGCGTAGCCTCTCCAAGATCATCGTCAGACGTTTCACGCAACGGGGCGACGCCACGGTGTCGCCCCGTTCGCGTTGCGTCACCCTTCGCACAGGCCCCCTGCGCGATCGGGTACTGGCCCAGCGGCCAGAGCTGAGAGCCAGCGACACAACTCCTCTTGAGGCTGCCTAGGCGACGCAAGAGCTAGTTGAGGAGAGCTACCTTCCGAGTCTCCAGCACCCCGCCGACACGGCGCGACATTCTGGCCGCTAGCGGTCACGTCGCGCTCTTCGTCGTCGCCACGACTCGTCGTTGCCGTGTGGGTGTAAGCGACGGTAGTGATGGGATTGCCGTGCCGGGCGAAGCGCCGGGTCGACGAACCCATGGGGGAAGTGCTAGCCTTGATGCGATCCCCCCAGATAACCTCGCCGATCCCGAGAACCAATGAACAGATTTGAGTCTCCGGCCAAGCAGATCAGGCCACACCTTCCCTTGGTTCTACTCCTCCTCCTGATGCCCGCTATCTTGGATGCGCAGGGCAGATCCCCTGATGGCAGAGACGAAAGCCGAGCGATTGCGCCATGTCCAATGCCCAAGCTGGACGTGAAGTCCTGGTTACCAGTCGAGCAGAAGCGATTCACGTTCAGCATCCCACCCGACTTTCGAGAGGTGAAGGTTCAGGGTATTGACTCCTGGGTGCGTGAGTTTCAATC
Organism: Candidatus Eiseniibacteriota bacterium; assembly: GCA_963740415.1. GTDB lineage: Bacteria > Eisenbacteria > RBG-16-71-46 > SZUA-252 > SZUA-252 > WS-9. The sequence goes on along the minus strand of CAVUEC010000011.1, from coordinate 874,539 downwards.
GGCCGACTCCAGCGTGTCGCTGAGCTTCGATTGGGGCAGATATTCCGATCCCCTTACAAGGAATGACGACGGTGTGACGTCCTGCGTAGAGAGAATTGGTGGTCGAGAGGCTCGCGTGATCACGATTTGGCCGCTGGGTGCATATGGGGATAGCCTGGAGGATGCCAGATACGGTGCGGGCGCTGCTTGGCGAGACATCACGCCAGGAGTTCATTTGACCATATTTGGCTGGGCACGAGATCGAAGAGGGCTTGATCAACTCTTGCGGATATTCAGGACGGTCCGATTCGAATAGACAGACTGATTCGCTCGCCGGCGCGTAGGGCACTCAGGGCGGTCCTGCCACGATCGAACGACGCGGACGATTCCGTTCGGCAGTACGCAACGAGGGAATAAGCCTTTCTACTGTAAAGGAGGGATCGTCTACAGATGTCGAAAGTGCGCGTACACAACTTCGTGGTGTCGCTCGACGGCTACGCCAGCGGCGAAGGCCAGAGCCTCAACGCCGCCTTCGGGCACGCCCACAAAGAGTTCCAGCATTGGTTCGGCGAGATCAGGATCTGGCGGGGTCTGCAACCGGACGGCAAGTTTGGCGCCGACGAAGCCATCGCGTCGGCCTGGGGAGGCGGCATCGGGGCCGAGATCATGGGGCGCAATAAGTTCCGCCCCACAACCGGCCCATGGCCCGAAGACGGTTGGCGGGGTTGGTGGGGCGACAACCCGCCGTTCCACACCCCCTGCTTCGTGTGGACTCACTATCCTCGCGACTCTATGGAGATGAAGGGCGGGACGACCTTCCACTTCGTCGAGGGTACGCCCGCCGAGGTCCTTGCGCTCGCGCGGGGGGCCGCTGGCGATCTCGACGTGCGCATCGGTGGTGGTCCGACAACTGTCAACGAGTTCCTAAGGGCCGATCTCGTCGACTACCTGCACATCGTTGTCGTGCCGATCGTCCTTGGGCGTGGCGTGCCCCTGTGGACCGGCCTCGGCGGTCTCCACGAGCGATTCAGCACCTCCCTAGTGACCTCGCCGAGCGGGGTCACTCACGTATTCCTCACACGGCGCAGCCGCGGCTGACGACCGCCCAGACGACGTCTCGGCGGTCAGATGTGCCTCGGTCGTTAAGGGGGGCGAAGTGCGCGAGGGCTACCGAATGAGTTCGCGTCCGGCCGCAGATGTCGCATGCGCGACTTGTAGTGTCGCGGATCGCGAAGCGCTCCACCCCATCGCGTCGGGAATGGTTCAGTCGAGGCGGTAGAGGTCCTCGATGACGCGGAAGCGAATCTTCGAACGGTCCAACGGGCTCGTGTAACCGTACTCCTCAAAGGTGCCGCCCCACACGTGTTCGGGTTGCGTCAGGATCCGCTCGACAATGCGTGCCGATGCGGGATAGGGAATCTTCCTGACCGCGTCGCTGCCCTTCACCCACCGAAAGCTCGTATCGGCAAGCGCGGTTCCATTCACGTAGCCGGAGAACTGCAAGACGAAGTATGGGCGGATCACTGAGCGATATCGGCCCGGAACGACGTAACTGAACACACCCCCCAGCCGGAACGACGAGTATCTGACGCCCATCTCCCGGGCGAGTGTGTCGACGTAGGCCTTGAACGAGATCGGGCCTTCGAGCGTGGCGCCGGGGACCTCGAGCTCCTGCCGCTGCGGATCGCGCACGAGCACGACGTCACCGCTTCGATTGACGACCAGCACCTTCGGAAACGTGATGCTGATGCTATCGGCGGCGGTCTGGGATGACGCACGCCCACTCGAAAGCGCGAGCGCCACGGTGGCAATGAGGGCCGCTTGCAGATAGACGGTTCTCTTGTGAAGCCCCTGACGGTGATGCGCCTTACGTCCATCGAGACACCTCGACGGGCTCGCATTGGCGAAGAGGGGCTTGCGAAGGTCTAGACACACGGGAACCAGAGCGTCCACTTCGGCTCCTCCAAGTTTAGAGAAGCAAGGTGTGACACTGTCAACCGACGCCGACCGTCAGGCGTCAACCTTGGTCGTCGGCTAGCCCTGATGATAGCACTGCGCAAGGGCGAGCTAACGTTCGTCACTACACGGATCATCTCACCAGACTCGCCTTGACTTCGTGCGAGTGTCGGAGTAGAGTAAGTGTGTTGTTGTAGCCGCAGAAAACAGGGGGATGAATCAATGCCCTCGCGTCCCGCAGTCTCTCCCCGAATCTTGATCTCGAGCACTACCCTCGTGGCTGGATTTGCTCCCGTCCGGCATCCGTTTCTGTTTGCCGGGTGCGGGGTCTTCTGTTCACGTCCCTGAGTGGGGGGCATCATGTTGACGCGAACTCTCATGGGTCTGGTAGCGGTAGTGCTGTTGTTGGTGCTACCCGGGGCGGTCGGTGCACAGTACATGTACCTCGATGCCAACGGAAATGGGGTACATGATCTCGGCGATCACTTGAACGCGAACGGCGCGGCAACAACCGTTGATATCTATCTCTGGACCGACATGAATAGGAATGGGACAACGGCCGTGTGCGATGTCGGGTCTGAACCACTGACCATCAACTCGTTCGTCGTGAATCTCAGGGCGGTTGGCGGGACCGTGACGTACGCGAACTTCGTCAATCAGCAGACGGCTACGATGCCGATTGCCCTTGTTGGGGAACTGAACTCGGGAGTGCAGTACTCGATCGGCTTTGGTGGCCCAACGTTTCTGCCGCCGGGCCATTATCGATTGGGCACGCTCACGATTACAGGGGCGACCGGATTGCCTCGAATCGACATTGTCGACGGCTATCAGAGCAGCCCAGACTTCACGGGATTCGGAACGTCGTGCTCCGGGCTGGCGTATACCAACCAATACTGGCTAGACGGCCCCAATTCGGCGAACGTGACGGGGAGCACCGGAGACTTCACGGATTGGGATGGACTTGCCGCCGCCCTGAACCTCTCCAATAGATTCTTTGATTGCGGTAGGTTGATTCAAGGGATCGAGTGTGTGCTGTTTCAGTCCGACAACTTCGGGACGTACTTGTTGCAGAATCGGGGAACCTTCCAAGTCGGCGATCGTGTGCTCGTGTTGGGGCAGTTGCTTCCTACGTGCCTCACTCCATGTCTTCAGAACGCTGGATGCATCCGAAGCAACTTCATTGGGCAGTGCCCACCGGCTACTGGGGTACCGATTGTGGCCGCCCCGGTGGCGGTGTTCGGAGCCGAGGGAGAATTAATGACGGTGGACGTGTTCGCGGCGGATCCCGACGGTGCGATCACCTCCCTGACCGCCGATCTTTCTGGGCTTCCACTGGGTCACGACGCCGTTTTCGCAGCGTCTCCTCTCAACATCGGCGGGAGGCTTGTGTGGAAGCCCGGCTACATGGATGCCGGCACCTATGCCGTTACGTTCACCGCGTCCAATAGCGAGAGCGGATCGGCGACGACAAGCATTACCGTGCGCAACGTGAACCGTGCTCCGATCGCGGATGCGGGTGGGCCGTACAATGGGGCGCCCGGCGCGGCGATCTCCTTCAATGGCTCACATTCGTCAGATCCAGACGGCGACGCGCTGACATATGCTTGGGCCTTTGGGGACGGCGACACGGGAAGCGGCGCGACGCCTTTGCATACTTACACGTCGACCGCGGGAAGCCCTTACACGGTCACACTCACCGTGTCGGACGGCGCGCTGACCGGCACGGCCACCACGACCGCCACCGTGCAGGAGTTTGTCGCCGCAAGGGTGTTCTATCCCTTCGATCTGAACTACATCTTCCCGCAGATCTTGCCTACCTGGGTCTGGAGCGAGCCGGTCAACGGTTCCTTCGCCGTCAGCGACGTCGTCCTTTCATCGGTATCGATGAGCTACAACGGGCTGACGATTCCGGCCAAGTGCAAGAGCATGGCTGGAGGCGACCGGAATCATAACGGAGTCGCGGAAATGAGGGTCTGCTTCGCCCGGGATGATCTTAGGACTCTGTTCGCGAACTTGCCCAACGGCACCAGCAATGTCGACGTGATCCTCCAGGGTGACCTCGCGCCGGGTGGGAAGTTCAAGGGGAGCACTCCGGTCCACGTCATCAAGTGGGGCTTCTTGGGTGCGGGGTCGATGGCGTCGATCTCTCCGAATCCACTCAATCCGCAGGCGAAGCTTACGTTCGTGACGACCCAGCCTGGGGTAGCGAGCGTGCAAGTGTTCGACCTGAATGGGCGCCTGGTTCGGAATTTGATGGCGCAGCAATCCGTGTCACCCGGGATGCATGAGGTGACTGTGGATGGACGGAACGAGCAGGGGAACCGACTTGCGTCCGGCATCTACTTCTACCGAGTGCGGTCGGTGGACGGCGTCTCGAGCGGAACATTTGTGATGTTGAAGTAGGCGATATGCCAGAGCAGACACAGGCTGCGCTCGGTGAGCGCGGCATGAGATAGAGAGAGGCTCTGGTGCGGCGACGCGCCAGAGCCTCTACTACAGTAGCCTGCGCTTGTCCGCGAGATGCAAGTTAGCCTTCCCTGCGTGCCGCTGTGTCCAGAGTGCGTCACCATGAACCTAGGGAGCCCAGTACCCGAATCACTTGTCTCGTGGCATGAAGTGGCATATGGTCTTGGCTGTCACTAGAGTGCAGGTTTCGAACCCGATGGGCTGATATGAATGCTCGTCACTCTCCGCCCTCGCCCATGATTTCGCGCGCCGTTTCAACCGCCGCTGTGGCCGCGATCGTTCACCTCTGGCCCGGTCCAGCCCACGCTGCGCCAGCTCCTACCTGGACTTACGAGTCGAACGTCGACTCAGCCTACGTCGGCTGCCCGATTGCCCCCGCCGGCGACGTGAACGGAGACGGGTTTGCCGATTTCCTTGCCGGCGGAAAGCCCGGGCCGCGGCTCTTCTTCGGCTCGCCCACCGGTCCCTTCAACGCGAGCCCTGCGGTTATCACCGGCTACGGACCGGGCGCGACTGGTGCCGGCGACGTGAACGCCGACGGCTACATGGACGTCGCGGTCTGGCGTGCGTCGACGCCCACGACCGCCGGCGCGCTCCGCGTCCTCTCCGGTGATCCGGGAGGGCTCCTCTCCGTGCCCCTCTCCACGCTCAGCGGTCCCGCCGATTCGTCGGCATGGGGAAACCAGGTCGTCGCCGCAGCGGACGTGAACGGGGATGGATATGCCGATGTCGCGATCAGCTCACCGACGTTCGGTGGCGGACTCAAATACGGGCGAGTACAGCTCTACGCGGGCTCCTTGGCGGGGCTCGCCACGTCGCCCCTTTGGAATTACGACGGTTCCGCGGCGGTAAGGAACGTGGGGAACGACCTCTGTTCGGCCGGGGACTTCAACGGGGACGCGTATGCCGATCTCGCCGTGACCTGCACGTTGGGCGCCGACCCGGGCAATGGAAAGCGCGCGCTGCTCATCTTCACAGGCTCTCCATCCGGACTGTCCGCATCTCCCGCGTGGATCGACTCGGCCAATGTCCAGGAGGACGGCGTCGGCGGGCCGGGGGACCTTAACGGAGACGGATACAGCGATGTCTGGTCCGGGACTGGATTCTCGACCTTTGGGACCACGCATGTCCTCCTCGGATCCCCAACGGGCCCTTCGAAGTGGGACATTCTCGCGGGGCACTTCGGAAGCGTGGCGGGCGACATCAACGGAGACGGATACGCCGATTTCATGGCGATCCGAGTTCCAATCGACTGCGGCCTGGGCTGCGGCAGCCCCGCATGCGCGGGGTTGCCCTGCGGCAACCTGCCCCCGACCAAGGCACTCATCTACGGCGGGCCGGCCAATTTCTGGAGTGCTGAGAACGGATACACCCTCCCAGCGGGCCTCAATCTTGGGGAGAATGGTGTCGGCGACGTCAACGGAGACGGCTTCGGCGACATTGCCATTCCCAACTGCAATTACTCAAACGGGCAAGCCGTCGAAGGCCTGATCAACGTTTACGCTGGCAAGGGACGGCGGATCGCAAACGGCTATCCGACGGCGAGCGCCACATCGCCTCGCTTCGCGAACTTGTTCGGTTTCTCCGTTGCCCGCATCGGCGACATGAATGGCGATGGATTCGACGACGTGGCCGTTGGAGCGTCGGCCGATGGCTTAACCCACGCCGGCCGCGTCTTCGTCTACCTTGGGAGCACGAGCGGGCTGGCCGCTTCTCCTTCGTTCACCGTCGGGGGGAGTATCTCGGGTGAGCGGTTCGGCACCTCCGTATCGGGCGCGGGCGACTTGAACGGTGACGGCTACGACGACCTGATCGTCGGGGCTCCCGCCTACACGAACGGCGAGTTCGAGGAGGGCTCCGTCGCGATTCTCTACGGCTCGGCGATTCCTGACTCCATCCCAGACCTCTGGATTGAGTCGAACCAGGCGTCTTCTGGGTTTGGCTCCTCGGTCTCGGGAGCAGGCGACGTCAACGGTGACGGATACGCCGATGTCATCGTGGGTGCCCCGTACTTCGACAGCGGCGCAGGCGACGAAGGTCGCGCGTTCGTCTATGCCGGATCGGGGACCGGCCTCTCTACCCCACCGCTTTGGACCACGGATGGGTCCCGTTCGGGCGCCTCGCTAGGCTGGTCGGTGTCCGGGGCGGGGGACATCGATCACGACGGCTATTCCGAAGTCGTCGTCGGAGAGCCCGGCATGGGCCGCGCGCCGGTCTTCCACGGATCGTCGGCTGGACCCGCGAGCATGGCGACGCCGACGCTCGTGGGAACCGACGACTTCGGCTCTTCGGTTGCCGCCGCGGGGGACGTGAATGGCGACGGCTATGGCGACGTCATCGTGGGCACGCCGCAACTTGGAAACTCGAGCGCGGCGGGCCACGTGGACTTGTTTCGGGGAGGGCCCGATTGCCTCGACAACATCCCGATTTGGAGCGCGGACGGAACCACCACCGGCCAGCACATGGGCACGGCCGTAGCTGGCGTCGGCGATCTCGATGACGACGGATTCAGCGACGTAGCCCAATCGGTTCCTGCGAACATCAGCATTGGAGGGGAGGTCGGTGTCTACTACGGCTCCCCCACGTGGCCCGCGGCACAACCAACAGCCACAATTACAGGACGCGGGGGGTCGGGCCCCACTGGAGCCGATATGAACGGCGACGGCTTCACCGATCTGATCATCGGGGCGCCGGGCGTGTCCGAGGGAGACTCAAGCCGAATCAACATCTACTGCGGGAATCAGTATTCCGGACGCACGCGCCTCGTGCGGCAGCTGCAAGGCAGCGCGTCGGCGCCGATCGCGCTCCTCGGCAGGGCCACGTCGACGAATCTCCGGCTACGCGAGCGCGGTTTCACGGCGGCCGGACGCGCGCGGGTCCGTTTCCAATGGCAGGCAAGCTCCTCCCAAGCGGGGTGGGGGCCCCTGCACGAAGGGCCGGTGTTCGATTCGGGCTCCGTCCAGCAGGGCCTCGGGAGCATCGCCCCATTCGACGAGCTCATTGACCTTGCCCAAACCAATACACCGTTTTCGTGGCGAGTGAGGGTTTCCGACAAGCAACTTGCCTACGGCGGTTCTCCATGGTTCTCCATGCAGGGGAACGGGCCGCACCAATCCGATTTGCGCACCGGCACGGTCCTCGCCGGAACTCTGACCCCCCAGCCGACGTCCAGCAGGACCGTCCAGGCTCTTCAGCCCAATCCCTCGTCGAAAGGTGTGGGGATGCGCCTGAACTTGGTGGCGGGAACTCGACTCGAAGTGAGGCTGATGGACGTGCGAGGCCGAACCGTCCGGAAGGTATTCACGGGCGTCGCGACCGGAGCGATCCAGGAATTGACTTGGGACGGACTCAACGATCAGGGAAGGCCTTTGGCCCAGGGTGTCTATTTTCTCTACGTTCGCGCCGGGAACCACTCCGAGTCGGAGAAGATCACAGTCTTGCGATAAAGCGCCTCTCGGGCGCCCTGCCCAAACCACGCGGTCGAGTACGGGCTTGGACTCCGGACCCCCCGAGAGGCGGTCCGCTTGTGCTACCGTCAACGGGAACGGAGCGCATAGACCGTCCCCCGCTAGAATCGAAAGAGGCATGCATGGCAGGAATCAAACGACCGTCGTTCACCAAGAAACTAAAGGAGCAGAAGCGACTCGCCCGAGCCAACGCGAAGCGTGACGCGCGCCAAGCGCGAAGGAATGCGCAGAAGGAGGGAGCCGAGCCCGACGTATCGGCAGACGTTCCGGATCAGGTCACGCCCGCCTGATCATCCCGCGGGCTAGCTGCGAGCCTAGGTCTTCACTCCTCAATTCATAGTCGCGCATCTGGCGACGTGCTGCAGCGTTGTGCGTCGCTGTCACGGGGCTGTCTACGCGGCGCAAGAGCTAGTCGAGGAGAGCTACCTTCCGAGTCTCCAGCACCCCGCCGTTGGTCCACCCGCAAGAAGTAGATGCCGACCGGCGCCCGCACGCCGGAGCGAAGGCGTCCGTCCCAGCCACTTTCGCCTTGATTTTTCGCGGGAATCGGAGTATCTTCGGACTTGGCACAGTCCATGGATGGAGTGGGGGCTCCAGGGCCGTGTTCGACTTGCCATCCGGCCGTACCTCCATTCCCATCTCCGCTGTGCCCGCGCTGTCCCGTCTCGAATTTGGCTCCGTGGTTTCTGTTGGAGACACGTCAATGGACGATTCCAAGGCTCCCTGGCCCGAGTCCGTACTCAAGTCAGCGGGTGGCGCGGAAGTGAGAGCCTTCTTCGGTTACCTCGTGGATGTTTCGGACGCCCAGACGAGGCAATATCGTTTGTATCTTACGCTCGACCTGGACGACTACATCGAGATATCCGGCTCCCAAATCATTCACATCAAGCACGTCGACCAACCGGAGCAGCCGCTCGGTGGCAGCTATGTCTGGGTGAGGCGGACGGCCAGGCTCCGGCGCGTCGGCGGAAGGTCGACCGAAGCCCAGGCTGACTTCCTGCGTGGCGAGATCGAGATGGAGCTCCGAGGGGGCGTCAGCGTACCCAACCCGGGCGGTCCCCCTCCCGGCACTGGATACCACTGCACGACCGGCACGTATTGCCCACCCTGCGCAAAGCCGGTGCGATCCGAAGCCGACTATTGACCGGCTGTGCTGCAGCACCATGAAGTCGCCGGATACTTGGTCCGGCATCGCCTCGTTCACGAAGAATCCATCGTAGGGGCTGATTTCAGCGTCCTCGATTCCTCCCGCCGCAATCGCAATTTCAAGATCCTTCAACATCGTGGCCGCTGTTATTTCATTAAGCAGGGGATCGACCCTCGCGCCCGCGTGACGGTCGAGCGCGAGGCGGGCATTTACCGCTTTCTCCGCTCGAAACAAGCGGGGGCGCCGCTCGGCGACGACATCCCCAAGGTCCAGCTCTACGATCCTGAGAGTCAAATCCTGGTTCTCAGCCTCTCCCCCGATGCTGAAAGCATGGACGCTTACGTCGCGCGCACCCGACGGGTGCCTGCGCCCTGCGGTAGGGCGTTGGGCGCCATTCTCGCGAATCTCCATCGAATATCCCGCGCGTCGATGGACGGCTCCGACGCGCATGTGGACTTTGAGGACGTTCAACCACACTGGATCTTCCAGGTCCACAAGCCGGGCCTCGCGCTATTGGAGAGCGCGAGCGAAGCCAGCCTGGCTCTCATTCGTTCGATCCAGCGCTACCCGGAACTCGGTACGGGCCTGGACAGGTGCCTCCATGACTGGAAAGCCGACAACCTCATCCATGGCGACATGAGGTTGGCCAACTACGTCCTCCTGTCGCCGAAGGGCCGGCGAAACGGGCGAGCCGCGCGGGATGGGCGGCGGCTTCAGATCATTGACTGGGAGCTTTCATGCGTCGGCGATGGCGCATGGGACATCGGGTGTGTGTTCGCGGATCTTCTCGCGCTCTGGGTCTCGTCCGCGCCGATCACCCGCGACGATCCGATCGATTGGTCCCTCCAGATGGCACGGGTCCCGCTGAAGCGAATCCTTCCCGCCATCGGCGCCTTTTGGGCCGCGTATTCGTCGAAGCGAAACCCCGGCCAAGCCGAACCCGGGCCTGACCTGCTGACCCGCAGCATTCATTACGCGGCCGCGCGGCTACTTCAGTGCGCGTACGAGAAGGCGCAACTCTCCGACGGGCTCACCACCGACATGATTTGCATGGTCCAACTGAGCCTCAACTTGATGCGACGGCCGGCCGAAGCCGCCGAGAGACTTCTCGGCCTGACATGGCCGACGGCGGCACCCTGATGTGCCCCTACCGGGCCCAGATTCGAGCGGCTACTCGGGCCGCGACGGTCGATTCCAGGGACCGATTCGCTTGGTTCGGTGAGCGTGAGAGCGCCCTGTCCCGCAGAATTCAGGAGGGGCTCTCCCACGACGGCCGCCGTCAGTACCTCGTTTCGGCGATCCATCGCCGGCTCTATGAATCCTTCTATTGCACCGGGTCCGCCGTGCCGATCCCCGGTGACGGGCCGGACGCGACATCTGTCAGCTCCGATGGGCACGAAGCCCTCGCCCGCGCGAACTCGGGCGCAGGCTCGTGGCATGGCGGATGGACCCTGAAGCGCGCGGGGAGTCCGTCCGAGATCGAGCGGGGCGGCCTGAGCGTTCTCGTCGCGGAGGGGGAGTTCCGCGTCCGCGAGTCCGCCGAGGCCGCTCCATGCACCGTCGAGTTGCGCCTGCCGAAGGGTCTGCCGGCGGCCTCACCGGGCTTCTATACAGCTCTCGGGGACCAGCCGCTCGATGATGCCGGCGAGATCGCGAGGCTCTACTGGAACGCATCGTCTCAAGGAATGGTCGAGTTGATGCGACTTCTCACCACGACTCTCAACCGGACTGGAGCCCCCTTCAGGCTCAAGGCCCTGGCCCGCGCGCATGGATCGCCGCGTCGAGACGCCTTCGTCCTGTATGTGGCCCGTCGGGACATGGGTGAGCTGGCGGATTTGCTCGCCGGCATCCATGCCGAGGTGTCACCCCACTTGATGCCGGGAACGCCGGCGCTTACCAAGGCGCTCGCGCCGGGTTTGAGCTTCGCGGACGATCCCGCTGACCGAAGCAGTTTTGGCATGCATCGGTGCCTCATGATCGCAGAGGGAGTCGTTCAAGCGCACGAGTCCGGAGTCGACGATGCGCCGGGCAGGCTCGGATTTGTGGAGCGGGTGTTCCTGGCTCGCGGTGTGGACTTGGATGCGCCCTACCTCAATCCTGGAGCCGCCGATCTGCCGGTCCTTCAGAGTCCGGCGAAACGCGCGCCGTACGGAGCACGCAGTCCCGGCCCGGTCGGCTGGACAGAGGCGGCCGCCCGCATCGCCGCGCGAATCCGCTCCGAGGCGTTCTGGGCTGGAGATCGCTGCAACTGGGTAGGGCTATTGCCTGGGGGCGAGAGGCATGATTCTCGCCCGTCGCAAGCCCGATATGCTGCCCTCGATGGCCATATTTACTCGGGCACGAGCGGCGTCGCGCTCTTCCTGGCCGAAACCTACCGGAAAACGAGGGATCCCAAGGACAAGAAGACCGCGCTCGGCGCGATGAATCAGGCACTCGCCCGCGCGGCGGCCTCGCCCCGAGGGATGCCCTCGGCGTTCTATTGCGGCTGGACCGGGATCGCCCTCGCCGCGGCTCGGATCGCCCATCTCCTCGCTGACGAGTCTCTGCTCGAATCGTCGCGCGCGCTGGTGCGGCGCTTCACTCCTCAAGAGCGGCCGCGGGGACCGCACGATCAGATCAGCGGAAGCGCGGGCGCTATCGCGCCCCTTCTGGCCCTGGCGGAGCTGCTGGAAGACGACGGTCCCCGTGCCCTCGCGCTCGCGATGGGAGACCGGCTCGTCCGCCAGGCGACGCGGACGGCGAAGGGTTGCGCTTGGAGTTCCGACGAGAACGGACGGAGCCGCCATCTCATCGGATGGGCCCACGGCGCCTCGGGAGTCGCGGCCGCCCTCCTGGAGCTCCACGCCCAGATTCCCAATCCAACCTATCGGGATGCCGCGGTGGAGGCGTTTCGCTTCGAACGGCAATGGTTCGACCCGGACCATGGTGACTGGAGGGATGTGCGGTGGCCGAGCTGGACCGGCGGGGCCGACGGCGCCATGACGCCGACGTGGTGCTACGGCGCACCTGGAATCGCCCTCTCCCGGATCCGCGGATACGAGATCACCGGCGATGAGCGGATCGGCAGCGAAGCGCAGTACGCGCTGACGGCGACCGCGAAGACAGTCGCCTCGGCGCTCCCGCCCATAGGGCGGGACCTGTCGCTGTGCCACGGAATGGGCGGGCTCGTGGACGTGCTCCTGGAGAGTCGCCGTGAACTGGCCCTCCGCGGCGCCGAGGGCGTTGTCCGGCAGTCGCTCGCCGAATTGGAAGCGTCCGGCCCGGAGGGGGCCCCGCCACCGATCGGGCTCATGCTCGGCATGGCAGGCACGGGGTATCTCGCGCTGCGGGTCGAGGACCCGGACGTTCCCTCGGTGCTCTCGGTTCGGATGGATGCGTGGACTACTTCTTGCGCGTCTCGAAATCCTCCACGAGCCACACGTCGGTCTGGCGCGTGAGGACCGATGCCACCGCTTCGGAGCCGTGGCGGGCCAGCGTCAGGTCGGCGACCTGCCACCGCTCCGGGAAATCCAGCAGCGCCCGCGGGTCGCCTCCCTGCACCGGAATCGCGACCACACGGTCGTTGGACCCGGTCCAGGCCCGCGCATAGAGGAACCGTCCATCGTCCGACCAGGCGATCGGGACGAGGAAACCCTCCAGCACGACTTGGTTGGAAGAGTCCGCTTTGGTGAAGACTCGTATTCGTGCGTGCGTGGGGTCTGAATATTGGAAGTACGCCAACCGCCCCCCGTCGGGAGACCACGCAGGCCAGATGGTGTCACCCGCGGGCCCCTCAGGTATGAAGCGGCTCTCCGTCCCGGACGCGGGATCCACGATGGAGAGTGAGATGCGATCCGCAGTCTGGTAGACGATGTCGGCGCCCGGCGCCCACGCTATGGAGAGGGCTGGGCCGGACCAAGCCCCGGAGCGCCCCGAAGCCGCGAAAGGCATGCTTCGCTCGAGAGGCCTCTGCCGAGTTCCCTGGACGCTCGTTCTCCAGACCTGCCACGGGCCCTTCTCGTTCGAGCCGAACGCAATCTCATCTCCATCAGGGGACCAGACCGGGCTGGTGTTCGACGCCTTCGAGAAGGTGAGTTGCCGCTCGTTGCCGCCCGTGATGGGTACGACAAACAGATTCGTCGGTGCTCGATCGCCCCTCACGAACGCCACCCACTTGCCGTCCGGCGATAGGGATGGGCTGCCGTCGTAGCCGGTGCCGGACGTGAGCTGCGTCGCCTCCGGCGGGCCAGCGTGATTTCCGGCGGGGCGCCGGAACCGCCACAGGTTCGATCGCTCCAACTCGCACGCGTAGAGGAGGCGCTGCCCGTCACGTGAGAGCGTGAGCGAAGCCCCCCGCTGGATGCCGGGCAAAACGATGGATGCGGCGCGTGGGCGGCCCTTGGAGCCGGACGACACCGGAACCTTGCACAGGTCCACCGTCGGTCCGTTGTCTCGGAAGAAGTAAACGGCATTTCCATCAGGCGCCCAGCGTGGGCAGAGGATGGGCGTTCGCTCTTCGCCGATCTTCCGACGCTCCGCTCCGTTCGCACGGAGCGTCCAGATCGCATTCGTCCCGTCCCCGTCCACCGTCTGGATCGCCAGGCGATCGCCCTCCGGCGACCAATCGACATCGACGGGGGCGGGGAAGGAACTCCCGAGAAATGTGGATTTCGCTTCGCCCGTCGCTCGATCCATGACCGTCAGTCGTTTCTGCGATCGGGACACGGCCACGAATTTGGAGCCGTCGGGGGCCCACGCGAGAGCGGCGCCGACGAGCGGATACGTCCTTGGCGAACCCCCCAGACGCGGAACGACGTACGTCTGCAACCCCGAATCACCGGACGCGACGCAGAGGATTGCGGAGCCGTCCGGCGCCCAGCGGAGCTTCATGCACTGAACCGCTGAGAATATCTCCAGCCCTCCCGCGCCCTCAACGTCCCGAATCATGATTCGATCCCGATTCGGAAGCGTGCCGTCGATGTAGGCGAAGGATGTCCCGTCGGGAGACAGGGCCGGATCCGCCACGTTGCCCACGAACGTCATCTGCCTGTACTTCGCTTGAGCAATCGGGATGGGCTTGAGAAGCGATACGAGCTTGAGCGCCACGACGGCGGTGACCGCGACGGCGAGGATCGCGACGGCCGCGGCCCAGCGTCGGCGGTGATGGGACGCTACGGAGCGGGTCGCGCCACTTTGACTGGTGACTCCCGATTCCAACTCCCGTCTGCGTCGACTCAAATCCGCTTTCAGATCGCCGGCCGTCTGGTATCGGTAGGCTGGGTCCTTTTCGAGACAGCGCAGGATTATTTCTTGGAGCCGTGGGGAAACGCGTGGGTTCACCTGGACCGGAGGGGGAGGATCCGCGTGCAGAATCTGATTCGCCAGTGCCGTGGGATTCCTCTCCTCGAAGGGGAGAATCCCGACCGCCATTCTGTAGAGAACGACACCGCAGGAATAGATGTCGGCGCGTGCGTCGACCTCGCGGCCCAACAGTTGCTCCGGCGCCATGTACGGCACCGTGCCAACCGCAGCCGCCGATTCGTCGATGCTCTCGGTCGAAGAATCGACCAACGCGGGTCTCAGAGATCGGGCCAAGCCGAAGTCGAGGACCTTCACATGGCCGTCTGGAGTGAGCCCGATATTCGCGGGTTTGAGGTCGCGGTGGATCACGCCCTCGTGGTGCGCCGCTTCGAGGGCGCTGACGACCTGCGTGGCGATTCTCAAGATCTCCGCTTCGGGGAGCGGACCGTTTCGGACTCGATCCTCGAGCCACGCGCCACCGACGAATTCCATCACCAGGAAGTCCGTCCCGTCCTGGCTGTCGAAGTCGAAGATGGTACCGATGTTGGGATGGCTCAGCCGAGAGAGCGCCAAAGCCTCGCGGCGGAACCGCCGTCTGGATTTCTCGTTCCCCAAGGTTTCGGGCGGCAGCACCTTCAGAGCTACGTCTCGCTTGAGGCGCAGGTCGCGGGCGCGGTAGACAACGCCCATTCCGCCTTCGCCGACCTGTTCGATGATCTCGTAGTGGGAGAGCGTCCTACCGATCACGAATCCTCCGGAGCCGGGAGGAAAGCCCGAAGCTATGTTACGGCACGGGCAGGCTCGGAACAACATGGATAGACCCTGGCGCGGCGGTCCGCCCAGGAGTACGCTCCCAGTTCTCCCCACGAGACGACCAAAAGGCAGACCTCCAGAGGTAATCATGCCCCGAACGCGGTCCGCGCTCGCCCTCCTCGATGCGGCCGTCGTTTTGACCCTCTCGCTTCCTTCATTCGCGATGACTCGTCCCGCGAGCGCGGCGTCCGAGCCGCTCGACGTTTCCTTGGATGAGTGGGCGGAGGTGACCGTGGCATCGGGCTCTCCCAAACCCGCTTCGGACGACGAAAAGCAGCGCGTTCCCAAGACACAGCCCAGCGAGAAGGGGCGGGCGGGAGATGAAAAGAAGGACAAAGACCAAAACGACGACGACAACGACGACAACGATGTCACCGGATGCTGTTACGGCGATACTGGGGAAGACGGTGCCACATCCGGGGCTTCGATGCTGAGACCCCCCGAGGTGCTCTGGGCGGAAGGATCTCGCGCCGTCGTGATGCCCGCGGACACGTCGAGATATTGGGCTCTGGTATGGAGCGACCCAGGCGGCGAGGCTGCTGGCGCCGAACTGGTGATCGATCTGCCGGAGGGTTCAGACATCGTGGTGCATGACTTGCGGGTTGTTGAAGATAGTCTTTGGTTGTACGTGAGCGTTCCCGGCGCGCCCGTCCCGCTCGGCTGGATGCGGGCCGAGGATCTGGAGGCGAAGCGTCCCGAGCTCTCGCCCAGGCCACCGCCTCGCTCCGGAATCGCCCTGGACGTTTCCTGGTTCTACATGGGTCCGGCAGACGTGAGCGAGGAGTACGGCGGAGGATGGCGCATCGCACTGCAAGCATTCAAACGGGTCGGACGCGTGGGTCAAGCTGTTTTGAGCGCAGGCTATTCAGGGGCGGGGGGCGATCCCAAGTTCAATTATGTGACACCAACCCACATCGACTATCCGCAGAACTCACTCCTGCAGATTGTCGATCTGGGATTGGGTGCGGGGATGGACTTACGGCTTGGCACCAAGTCGGACCTTCGGTTTGCAATCGGCCCCACACTCTGCTGGGTCCACGAAAGTGCGAACATGAACTACGACACATTGCAGGGAGGTGTGGTCGTGGACTCGGGCCACAGAGACGAGTCTCTCCAAGAGTGGCGGGTCGGGGGTCAATTCACCATGGACCTTGGTCTTCGCCTTGAGACCGGCTATCGGGTCGGCCTCCTCATCCGAGCCTTTGGAATCAGCTGGGAGTCGGAGTCCCAGAAGTCGCTGACGCTGGACTTCATAGGGACGCAGCCGCTCCTGGGAGGCGGTATTGGGATTTCACTTGGGCAGTAGCGGAGGCGGCATGGGTTCCCCAGCAATACTGCGAAGGCTGAGTCAGTGATCGGGAAGCGGCTCTCCCATTACGTCATCATCGAACAAGTGGGCGCTGGCGCCATGGGCGTCGTCTACCGCGCCCGGGATGAGCGTCTCGACCGGGACGTCGCGCTGAAGATCCTGTCGCCCAGCCTCGTCGCGGACGATGGTGCGCGGAAACGCCTCCGCAGGGAGGCGCTGATCCTCTCCAAGCTGAATCACGCCCACATCACCCTGATCTACGACGTTGACTCGGAAGACGGAGTCGACTTCCTCGTGATGGAATTCATTCGGGGGGAAACACTCTCCCATCGACTGGGGACCGGCAGCTTCTCCGAGGCGGACGTGCTTTCGATCGGCATTCAGGTTGCGGAAGCGCTCGACGAGGCGCACAGGTTCGGCATCGTTCACCGCGACCTCAAGCCGGGAAACGTGATGCTGACCGAGCGGGGCGTTGTGAAGGTCCTGGATTTCGGGCTTGCGAAGGCGCTCGAGTCGGATCACGCGGGAATGGAGAGCTTGACCGAGGCCGGGCACGTCGCCGGGACCTTGCCCTACATCGCGCCGGAGCAGTTTCGCGGGGCGCCCATCAATGCGCGGTCCGATATCTACTCACTCGGCGCGGTGCTCTACGAGATAGCGACGGGCGTGCGTGCGTTCGGGCAGCTTACGGCGGCGGAGCTAATCGACGCGGTCCTGAAGGACCCCCCGAGGAAGCCCAGCGCGATCGTGCCGGGAATTTCCCCGGGTCTCGAGGAGGTGATCCTAAAGGCGCTGGCAAAGGATCCCGCCCGTCGATACGCGACGGCCGGAGACGTCATCGACGCGCTGCAAGGCGCGGGCGCCACTCGCACGACGGTGGCATCTACCAGGGGTTCCGGCCGCCGCCCCCGCTGGGCGATCCCAGTAGCCGCGGCAATGGCCGTCGTCCTGGCCTCGGCGCTCGTCGTGTTGTTTCGCCCTGGTGGGGGAGCGCACCCCAAGGCCCCCAGGCGGATCGAATCGTTGGCGGTGCTGCCGCTCGACGACCTGTCCGGCGACTCGAAGCAGGGCTACTTCGCGGACGGAATGACCGATGCGCTGATCACAAGACTCGCCCAGATCAGCAGCCTGCGTGTGATCTCTCGAACGTCGGTCATGGGATATCGGGGAGCGGGCAAGTCGCTGCCCCAGATCGCTCGGGATCTACACGTCGACGCCGTGGTTGAGGGCACCGTGCTCCGCTCCGGGACCCAGGTGCGGATCAGCGCCGAGCTGGTTGAAGCGGCGGCGGACCGGCACCTTTGGGCGAACACCTACGAGCGCGAGATCGGCGACGTGATCGCGTTGCAGAGGGACTTGGCCTCCGCGATCGCGGAACAGGTGAACGCCCAACTGACCGCGAGGGAGAAGGAGAGCCTCGCGCGCGCGGAACACGTGAATCCTGAAGCCTATGATGAATACTTGAAGGGACGGCGCGACCTGGCGGCCAGGACGCCGGTCGGGCTCGAGGGGGCGCGGCGTCACTTCTTGAGCACCGCCGAGATCGATCCTCGATTTGCCCTGGCGTATGCCGGTTTGGCCGACGTTTATGTACTGCAAAGTAGTTACTCGGGGTTGAGCGCCGAGGAAACCCTTCCGCGCGCCGAGGAAGCGGCGCGAAAGGCACTCTCGATCGATGACCAGCTCGCGGAGGCCTATCCGGCGCTGGGTATGGTCAAACTCTACCGCCGGTGGGATTGGACGGGAGCGGAGGCCGATTTCAAGCGAGCCATCGAGCTTCGGCCAAACTACGCCACGGCGCACCACTGGTATTCGATCCTGCTTCGCGATCGAGGGCGGTTCGACGAAGCGATCGCCGAGGCGCGTCGGGCGCTCGAACTCGATCCGCTCTCGCCGATCATGAACGCGAATCTCGGTGACGCCTACTTCTTCGCCCGCCGCTACTCCGATTCCATCCGGCAGCATCGAATTGGACGCGATCGCGATCCAACGTTTGCTCCGACTCATCTCTACCTCGGAATGGCGTTCGTGCAGAATGGCGATGTCGACTCGGCAATCGTCGCCTGCCAGACGGCCCGCGCCCTTTCCGGCGGCACGTCCTACGGCCTCGGTGGGCTTGGGTACGCTCTCGCCCGCGCGGGCAAAGGGGTCGATGCCGAGCACGTTCTTGGTGAGCTACAGCGGCTCTCGACAAGAGGGCAGAACGTATCATTCGAACTGGGTCTGGTGTCCGCCGGACTCGGGCGGGCGGAGAGTGCCCTCGAATGGATCGATAGGGCCTGTCGTGAACAGCCCTCGGGCGTCAAGGACCTCGGCGTCGATTCGCGTTTTGACGCGCTCCGCGACAACTCGCGCTTTCGCCAAATCCTGCGAGAACTCGGGCTCGGCTAGAAACGAACGTAGTGTCCGGCCCAGATGGCGACATAGCGAAGCCGGTCGCTGTCAAAGCCGGCGTCCGAGCCGGGACCGGCCAGGTCGAGGTAGCGCACACCCAGGTCAAACGCCACCTTGGGGCGGAGGTAGTACTCCATCCCAAGGGTGCCGATCGCACCTCCTCCCCATCCCGACGTCACGATCTTCGAATCCGTGCCGGGGAGGCGCTGCCTAGATTCCCAGCCGCTCGGGCCCGCGGCCACCGTGAGGTATGGGCGCACGTGACCCTCTGGGCCGTGCAGGGTGAAACCGGCCGTGATGGGGTAGGTGAAGATGGACCCCGCATCCTTCTCGTGCGTTTCGAATTTCTGGTAGCCGCCGCCCAGTTCAAGATAACCGAAGCGTGCCTTGATCCAGAAGTTCCGCCACAACAGAAATCCAACCGAGGTCTTGTACTGATCCGCGAAGTCCTTCTGCGGATAGCCAATGTGAAGTCCGAGGATCGGTGACCCAATGCCGCGCTCGTCCCAGCCGCTTCGAGGGGCGAGCCCCAGGCGCTCCAACTCCTCGCGCTCAAGGGTTCCGCGCGTGTCGTGCACGTATCGTGGATGACGGAAGATGTAGGCGTAGTACCAAGGTTGGAGCAGGTCCTCCAGGTAGGACTGCATCGTGGGGATCCGCCTCACCCTGTAGCTCGGGTAGGCGAGACCCGGCGCCGTGCGGTTCCAGCCGGCATTGAACGCCGGCCCGAACGGCGCGCGATTGCCCACGTCGGTCAGCTTGAATGCGGATGCAACCGAGGGGCCGCTTGGAAAACCCCAACGCACGGGCATGAGCAGGGGCGCCCAATCGAGAAGCACCTCGGGGTGCGTCCGATAGTCGACTCGACTCGCCTCCGGGGTCAGAACCGTGCGAAATTCGTGGTAATCGACGGTCCGCCCAACTTCCTCGCTCCGCCCCATGACGGTTTCCGTGTGCCCAACCGCGGCAGCCGCCTCCCACTCGCCAGGGTAAGGGTAGTTGCCGTGCGAGCCGGAATTATGGTCGCCGCTGAAAAGCCGCGTGGGGTAGTCCCACACCATGTAGGCGCGCCCGCCGACGTAGATGACGGGATGGGTACCGTCCTGGATCTCAGGAAGGTACTCGCCCTGCGGAAGGTGCACGCTGCGTCCATGGAAGTAGTAGTGGATCTCCCGAATGGAGGCACGATCCTCGTTGAGGACAACATTCACGTGCTCCCAATCGCCCTCGTGATCGCTGATGTGGTCGTTGAAGGGATAGCAGTACCAGTATTGCAGCACAACGTGCCCAGCGCCGTTGACGTACGGGTGAGCCCACACCACGGGCTCCGCCCATCGGGCGCTGTCGGGCCCGGTGCGGAGTCGCGCGTACTCCTTCCACCAGTCACGAGGAGAATTTCCCGGAAAGTCGAAGTACCAGATTTCCAGATGATCCGGGTCGCTCAGATAACGGAGACCGTCATCCACGAGGTGCGCGAGGGAGTCCGGTGAAAGGCTGTGAAGGGGGACGCTCGCAAAATTCTGGAGCTGGTATGGCGCCGCATCGATTCGATCGATTCGAAGCGTGTCTGCGAGAAGCAGAGGATCGCATGGGACAAGTTGGAAGCGCCGATGGTCCACGGTGACGGCATCATCCTTTGGAAGCACGAGGGTCGGCGTGAAGCGCCGGACGAGCGCTTCGAGAGAATCGCGGCGATCCTCGGCGATCCCGTCGCCATGGCTGCTCTGCTGCCCATATCCGAAGAGCGAGTCGGCCGCGGCGCGGGTGCCCACGAGGGGCGGACGCTGATCAGGGCGGATGATCGACAGGTATGCCGTTCGAGGGCTCCGTGAGGAGGCGCACCCCGCGCTGGCCAGCGCCGAGGCAAGCAGGAGGCCGGTGAGCGCTTGCGGTCGTGAGGGAACCCATCTGGGACGGGTCGTGTGGAGCCTCGCCTTCGGGGAACGGTGGGCCGAGGGGGCGGTGGGCCGACTCACCGCATACTACAGCGAGGGCATCGCACCAGCAGGACAATAAAATGAGGCCAACCTCCGCAGCAGATTGTTCCTGCCACGGACCCTTGTGCCTGCCGCCACTAAGGCGCCACAATGCAGGCCTGCACTCGCGCCGATCAAGTGAGTCGACCAATGTGGCGAAGCGGGATCAAACCACCTTGCTCGAAGTTACGTAGTAGGCAAAGCCATCCAACCAGATCCGCCTGGTACTTGCGGTAGGGGGGTATTCCGCCCGGCGCACAAGCTCCGGGAGTTCGTCCAACTGCGTTGAGAGCAAGCGACACAACTCCTCTTGAGCCGGTGACATTCATCCTGCATGATTACCGCCAGGATGCCACCCACGTCAGCGGCGGGGTGGAGCAGGAATCGGCCCGCGCGCGCCTCGTAAATCATTGTGAGTCAAGTGAATCCGACCGACACCCGAAATCCCGACTACTACCATAAGGTCGTCGACTGCCAGTGGGCCTGCCCGGCGCACACGAACGTGCCGGAATACATCCGGATGATCGCCCAAGGGCGCTACACCGACGCCTATATGCTGAACCGGGAGTCCAACGTCTTTCCCGGCATCCTGGGCCGCACCTGCGACCGTCCCTGCGAGCCCGCTTGCCGGCGCGGGCGGCTCGAGGGGGATAAACCCGTAGCCATTTGCCGCCTGAAGCGGGTGGCCGCCGACCTCAAAGGGGAGATCGGCCATCTCTTGCCCAAAGCTCCGGCCCAGAAGAACGGGAAGCGGGTGGCCCTGATCGGAGCCGGTCCGGCATCCCTGACCGTGGCCAACGATCTGATGCCCTTGGGCTACGACGTGGTGCTCTTCGAAAAGTACGACAGGCCGGGAGGGCTGATGCGTACCAACATCCCCTCCTTCCGCCTCCCCGAGAAAGTGCTCCAAGAGGAGTGCGATGCCATCTTGGATATGGGGGTCGATGTTCGTTACAAGTCTCCGGTCACGAGCATGCGAACGCTTCTGGAGGAACAATTCGACGCCGTCTTCGTCGGGAGCGGCGCCCCCCGCGGCAAGGATCTGCAGCTCCCAGGACGTTCCGAGGCGGCCCCCAACATCCACATCGGTATCGACTGGCTCGAATCGATCGCGTTCAAGCACCTCGAGAAAATCGGCGAGCGGGTATTGATCATCGGTGTCGGCAATACCGCCATGGACTGCTGCCGCTCGGCGCGACGGATGGGGGGCCGAGAGATCAAGGTGATGGCCCGCCGCCCGCGGGGCTATTTCAAAGCTTCCCCTTGGGAGCTGGAAGATGCCGAAGAGGAAGGAATTGAAATCCTGGTCAACCACGCGCCGAAGCGCTTCGTGCTGGAGCGAGGGAAACTGGTCGGAATGGAATTCGAGCGGCTGGATTGGGACACCGACGCCAGACATTCGAGGACAATCGATTCCGTCATTCTCCCTTGCGATGATGTGATCCTGGCCATCGGTCAGGAGGCGGCCTTTCCCTGGATCGAGCGGGATATCGGCATCGAATTTGGCGAGCAGGACCTCCCCGTCGTGGACGAGACCACCTTCATGTCCACCCGGCCCGGTGTTTTCTTTGGCGGCGACGCGCCCTGGGGGCCGAAGAACATCATTTGGGCCGTCGCCCACGGACACGCCGCCGCGATCTCCATTCATCAGCATGCGCATGGCAAGCCCATGACCCTCCGGCCGCCCCGCGGTATGAATTTGACGAGTCAGAAGATGGGACTATCGGAGTGGAGCTATTCCAACGACTTCAATCCCGTGCTGCGCCAGAAGATGAAGCATGTCGATTTGGCCAAGCGCTTTCGGGAATTGAACGTCGAGGTGGAGCTAGGCTTCACGCCCGAGCAGGCGGCCCGCGAGGTGGAGCGCTGTCTGAATTGCGACGTGCAGACCGTTTTTGCCGCTCCGCGCTGCATCGAATGCGATGCCTGCATCGACGTCTGCCCCGTCCACTGCCTGACCATCGCCCCCGGCGGCGAGGAGAAGGATCTGAGGAACCGGCTCACGGCCCCGGCCATCAACCCCGACCAGGCCCTCTTTGTCTCCGAAGAGCTGCCCCAGACGAAACGGCTGATGCTCAAAGATGAGAATATCTGCGTCCATTGCGGACTCTGCGCCGAGCGCTGTCCCACCGCCGCCTGGGACATGCAAAAGTCGGATGTCCTCCTGCCCTATGCCGGGCACGGTCCGTGCCCAAAGTGAATTCCCGCGTAAACGATTTCGCCTTCAAGCTGGCCAACGTCAACGGCACCGGGTCGGCCTCCGCGAACGGGCTCCTGATGCAGGCGATCTTTCGGATGGGGATTCCTGTCTCAGGCAAGAACCTCTTTCCGTCCAACATTCAGGGGCTCCCCACCTGGTATGAAGTCCGAGTGAACAAGGACGGCCGGACCGCCCGGGCGTTGGAATATGACTTGATCGTCGCGATGAACGCTCAGACGTATGCGCGCGACATCAAAGAAGTTCGCCCGGGGGGCTACCTGCTCTTCGACTCGACCTGGCCTCTCGACAAGGGCCTTCAGCGTCCGGACGTGACCTTCTTGGGCGTCCCGTTCGCTCAGCTCTGCGTCGAACACTTCCGAGAGCCACGCGAGCGGATCCTCATGAAGAACATAGCCTACACGGGCAGCTTGATCGCCCTCCTGGACATCGAGCTGAGCGTGGTCGAAGAGCTCTTGCAGGAAACGTTCGGTGCGAAGAAGGCCCTGCTCGAGTCCAACCACAAGGCGTTGAAGCTGGGCTACGACACCGCCAAGCAAAGCCTCGAGTGCCCCCTCCCGTTCCGGGTGCAGAGGATGGACGCCAACGGCGATAAGATCTTGATCGACGGAAACACAGCCACCGCCCTGGGAGCGCTCTATGCGGGATGCACGGTCGCGGCCTGGTATCCGATTACGCCCGCGACCTCGGTGATGGAGTCGTTCAAGAGCCTGTGCGAGCGCTACCGCAAGGACCCCCAAACCGGGAAGAACAACTTCGCGATTCTGCAGGCCGAAGACGAGCTCGCGGCCATCGGCATCGTCGTCGGCGCGGGCTGGGCCGGCGCCCGTGCCTTCACCTCCACTTCAGGGCCTGGCGTTTCCTTGATGAACGAATTCCTCGGGCTCGCCTACTACGCCGAAATCCCAGCCGTCCTCGTGGACGTGCAACGGGTCGGGCCCTCCACCGGAATGCCAACCCGAACCCAGCAGGCCGACCTGCTCCTCTGCGCCTACGCATCGCACGGCGATACCAAGCACATTCTGCTTTTCCCGGCCCACCCGGCCGAGTGTTTCGAGTTTGCCGTGAAATCGTTCGACCTGGCCGAGAAATTCCAAACCCCGGTGATTCTACTGAGCGATCTGGATATCGGGATGAACGACTGGGTGGTGCCTCGCTTATCTTGGGACGACAGCTACAAACCCGACCGCGGGCGCGTGCTCTCCCCCGAGCAGATCGAGAAGCTGACTGCCTTCCACCGCTACTCGGACGAGGACGAGAATTTTGTGACGCCCCGGACCCTTCCGGGGGTCTCTCCCAAGGGGGCGTATCTGACGCGCGGCTCCGGACACAACCGGCTGGGCGGCTACACCGAGCTGCCCGAAGAGTATCAGGAGGTTGTCGACCGGCTCGCCAAGAAGCACCGCGCCGCGGCCTCGTTCATCCCTCGCCCGGTCATCGACTTGTCCCGGAGCTCGCATGGGAAGCGGAAGGGGAGAGCACCGTTCTCCCTCGTTACCCTGGGCGGGTGCGACGCGGCCGTCCGCGAGGCCCTCGATCTCTTGTCGGAACAGGGAATCCCCGGCGACTACATGCGCATCCGCGGCTTCCCGTTCGGTGCCGAGGTGGAAACGTTCTTGAACGCCCACGACGTCAATTACATCATCGAACAAAACCGAGACCACCAGCTGAAGTCGTTGATCGCGCTGGAAACGAACGTCCCCAAGGAAAAGCTCAAGTCGTTGCTCTATTACGGCGGCTTCCCCCTGAGTGCCGGTCAAGTCGTGGAAGGTTTCCTGTCCGCCATCGGAAGACCGGATCATGAAGCCGCGCGCCGTCTCGGGGGCATGCCGGAGGCCCTGAGCGGGGCGGAAGGATGAGACACCGATGCCATCGATTTCCAAACCGATAGCCGCCCACCCGGGTCTGCAAACAAACGACCTCGGGCTGACCGTCCGCGATTACGAGGGGGCGATGTCCACGTTGTGCGCCGGCTGCGGGCACGATTCGGTTACCGCAGCCTTGATCCGGGCCCTCTGGGAGCTTTCCATCCAGCCGCATCGGATCGCCAAGATGAGCGGCATCGGCTGCTCGTCAAAGACCCCGACCTATTTTGCGTCCGGCGCCCATGGTTTCAACGCCGTACACGGCCGGATGCCCGCCGTGGCCACCGGCGCCGCGGCTGCCAACCGGGAGCTCCACTACATCGGCATCTCCGGCGACGGCGATTCGCTTTCGATCGGATTGGGACAGATGTCTCACGCCATCCGCCGAAATGTCCGGATGCTCTACGTCATCGAGAACAACGGCGTCTATGGGCTGACCAAAGGGCAGTTTTCTGCCTCGGCGGATGTCGGATCGAAGTTGAAAAAGGGGGAGGGGAACCGGATGGCGCCGATCGACCCGGTGTTTCTCGGACTTTCCATCGGCGCGTCGTTTGTAGCTCGGAGCTTTTCGGGCGACAAGGAGCAGTTGGTGCCGATTCTGAAAGCCGCTCTGAAGCACCGCGGACTGGCGCTGGTGGATGTCATTTCCCCCTGCGTTACCTTCAACGATCACGAGGGCTCCACCAAGAGCTACTTGTACACCCGCAGGCACGACAAGCCGGTCGCCCAGGCCGATCTTGTTCCGCCCGCGAAGGAAATTTCAGCTCCGATCGGCAAGGGCGTCACCTCAATTGCGATGCACGACGGCAGCCTCGTGCGCTTTTCAGCCGTTCCGGAAGGGTATGACCCCCGCGACCGGGCCAGCGTCTTTCACTACCTGCAGCATCAGGGGCAGGGAGTGATTCCGACCGGGCTTTTGTATTTGGACGAGTCCGTCCCCGACATGCACGAAATGAACAACACAAGCGACATGCCCCTGGTCCAGGTCCCCTTCGAATCCCTCTGCCCCGGTTCCACCGCGCTGGAGAAGCTGATGGAGGATTTTCGATAGGAATACTTGCCTCTGGTGGACTCGACAAGACACCCTCTAAGACCTGCACTAAGATGTCTCCGGAGACTGTATTCGCGAGGTAACCTCTTTCGGCCGGCCGGGGCCCGCGGAAGCCCTTCACGAGTGAGCCGAGACGGGCTGGCCCAGGTCGGGTGAATTCCCGGATCAGCAGTTAGGCTATCCCATTCCCGCATCGTCGCGCAGATCGGAGGCGAAGAGGCCCCGGAGCCGAGTGGCTCTCCGGGGCCTCTTCCTCTATTCGGGACCGCGCTAGTGGGCTTCGACCGTGACCGAGTCGGGCAGGTTCACCTTCAGCGTCACGTCCGAGTCTTTGCCCCCCGCGGTTGCGGAGCCCGAGACCGTCGTGCCGTCGCGCTTTTCGGCCGGGTGCTTTTGCGTTACGGCCCAGATCGCGGCTCCGGCAACTACGGCAAGGGCAACGACTGCGATGATCGCAATTTTCGGCCCGCCACCGTTGCTTCCAGCATCTTCTGTCATTTGCTTATCTCCGTTCGAAGCGGACTTAGGTTCCGCAGTAAGGGGCGTGCGAACTCCTACGTACCGCTCTTGAATGGCTCTTTGAGCACGACCTTGGCCCCGGAGATCGTTCCGGTCAATGCATCGCGGACAGTTTCTCCTGCCTTTGAACCGACCTTGCCGGCCGCTTCGAGCGCGCCGGTGCCAGCAGCGGACGCTGCCTCCTCCGCGCTCAAGCCGACCTTCTTTGCGGAGTGAAGGGCACCCACACCCACCTTACCGGTGTCCTTGAGAGCCGTTTCAGCGGTGCCCGCAACTGTATCGATTGCCGCCTTCGCGACGTCACCCGTGCCCTTGATCGAGGCGACGACCCCACCCTTTACAGACTCAACAGCGCCAAGCTTCTTCTCACTCATGATTGCACTCCCTCTCAGTTTGTGTACGTCTCTATCACAGGAGGGCAGCATGAAGGGTGCCAACGCGCCCCAGGAGGTGCCCGGCATGCTCGTAGGATCGTTGGGGATAGTAGGTTGCCTATCCCAATCCTTGGCGTAGCGGGCTTCCCGGACGCCCATCACAGGGGTCGATTGCGGAGGTTTCTACAAAGCAGATGCGAGTGATCTACAAGACGGCGGGTACGTGCCCCTTGGATGGTCCTTCTTCGTTGGCCGCGTTCATTGGAGGTACACTTAGTCTGCGGTCCTCCCGGCTTCGCAGCCCTCGAGAGATTCGGTAGGAACAGATGCCTCTCCGATATCAGATCGACGACGAGCATCGCCTTGTCACCGCCACCGGTCACGGGACGCTGAGCGACCAGGAAGTCTTCGAGTACAAGCAGAGCGTCTGGTCGCTCCCCAGGGTGGCGGGCTACGACGAGCTGGTCGACGTGACAGACGTCCAGCGGATCGATGTACCGTCCACGGAGCGACTTCGGGAACTGGCGAGGCTCTCGGCGGCGATGGACGTGTGCGAGCCGTCGAGGCTGGCCATTGTGGCGAACGACCTCGTCTCCTTCGGTCTCGCACGCATGTATGAGGTCTTCCGGAAGCTCGACACGAGAAGCACCAAGAAGGTCTCCGTGTTCCGAACGGTTGAGGAGGCTGTTGTCTGGCTCAAGACGCCGCAGCTAGGGCAGCCTCCTCGGCAGCGGCGGGCGGGAACAGCTCGGGCTCCGCAGCCTCCTGAGTAATTCCCACGCTGGTGCGACGGACCTCGAATAGCGCCCCTGGCGGGTCCAGTCTATGATTAGCAGTACGGGACCGTGATCTAGGCCGTGGCCCCACCGCTTGGATCCGAGCCCCACGAGCGCGGGAGGGCACCTATGAACGTTCGCATTGTCGCCTCGGGATTGCTGATCGGAGTGACGGTTTTGGCGGTTGGAGGGGCCACCGCCCAATCCCAACCCTCCGGCGTCCAGCAGTACAAACTCCAACCCGGCAGCAACTTCGTGACCGGCTGCTTCGGACCCTGCTTGTGCCCCGATCTGCTGAGTCGCCTTCAGGGCACGTTCAGCCTCCAGCAGGTTGGCTTTGACCCCCTGTTCACGTACTACAGGGTCGGCGACGTCCGATGGACGGTAACGGGTGTGACTTCGAACCTGACGATCCTAGGATCCGGAACCTACAAGGTGGGCGGAGAATTCGCGGTGCAGCATCAGATGAGCCTCGACCTATCGGTCGACGGGGGTGCTCTTCAGCACTTCGACAGCGGACTGAAGCTGGGCGGGGGCGAGTTCCCACAAATCGTAATCGATATCTCACTTCACCAGAATCAGGCGTGCATCGATACCGTGATGCACGTGGATGCCGTCGACCCCGTGGTCACTTCGGTGGACACGGGATCCGACCCCTCGAAATCCTTTTGGGCCATGGTGGCGCCAAATCCATTCCACGGACAGACCGACCTCCGGTTGGTCCTCGCTCGCTCCGGTGATTTCGATCTAACGATCTATGATGTTCGGGGTCGCGTCGTTCGACGCTTGGCGAAGGCGACGTGGATCTCGGCCGGACCACACGTCATGTCCTGGGATGGGAGGAGCGATGAAGGCGCTGTTTGTGCCGGGGGAGTCTACTTCCTGGCCGCGCAGGCCGGTAGCGCACGGACGACAAAGCGAATCGTGAAGCTGGAGTGAGGGCACGGCGGCCATACCTGGGGAATCGCGTATTGATGGAGGAGAAATAGTGCCCAGAATCAGCACGGTCACACCAGACGAACTTCGTCGCGCCGGCCGGGAGTCCTCAGCCGATAAGCATCCGGGGAAGATCCGGGCCTACTACCCGTTCTGGGACACACAGTATCGGCCCTTCCTCTTGCTCGCCGCCGCGGCGATTCCTCCAGAACGCTTCCACTTCAAGCCGACCCCCGAGATGTTCACGGCGCATCAGATCCTCGTCCATATCGCGGAGACCGAGCACGGTTGGATTGATGGCGTCGTGGAAGGCAAGTCGGCGGAGGATTGGGTGGTGCCCAACGAGGACCCGAAGCAGGGGTGGGTCACGGTCGTAGACCTGCCCGATCATGCCTCACTGCATGCGGTCCTTGAAATGGCGCATCAGAGCACGCAGCGCTGGCTCGACAAGCCTGTGTCGGAGCTCTCACGCGAAAGCACGTGGCGTGGCGCTGGGGGCGTGGAACGACGCGCTTCCCTCCACTGGATCCTCGATCACCTCCAAGAGCACGAGATCCATCATCGGGCGCAGCTGAACATCTACCTGCGCCTCATGGGAATCGAGCCGCCTTCGATCTGAGCGCGGCTCCTCGTCGGCGAACTGCACCCGCTCGCGGAGGGCGCGCGAAGAGACCTTCTCTCCCAACGGTTCTCATACTTCGACGACCTCGCTACGGTACCCAGCCTGGTAGCTCCGATGCCTGGCGAATCCAACTCGCCATGAGCTCCTCGTCGAGCGGGTCGCCCTCGTGGATGTCCAGGTAGCGCACTTCCTTGTGCTTGGACTCTCCGGGTGGCAGGGGACGCAACGACGCGCCGCGGAAGAATGCCACTTTGACGTACTTCGTGAAGCAATGGATGCTGAGGAACCAGCCTTGGTTCTCGATGCCATAGAAGGGTGAATTCCACCTCACAGCCTTGCGCACGTCGGGCACGGCGAGCACGATGAGCGCGTCGAGGCGACGCCCCACGTCGCGTTTCCAACCCGGCATGGCCCCGATGTAGGCCTGCACGGGCGCGTCGCCGTCGGCCTTCGCGATCTGAGGGTTACCGCCTGAGAGGAGGGCCGACGCCTTCTTCGCGACCCGCTTGGTATCGGCCTTCTTCGCCGGCTTTTTGGACGCCCGTTTGGCCATCGCTGCTACGCCGCGGCCCTCGCTTTGCGGCGATTCGTCTCCGGCCAATCGATCGAGCGCGAGCCGTCTCGAGCCGGCGCCTGCCACGCCAGAGAGTAGTACGCCTGGCCCGTTACCCCGAGATACAAGCGATGGGTTCGTTCGAAGAATCCCGTGGTGTGATAGCTCCTCGGAAATCCGAGGTGGACCGCATCCAGGTGATGCATGAACTCGTGGCACAACGTGGACAGGAGGGTCCGGCTGGAGGTCCATTTCCGAATCATCGGCGTTCGCGTCCAGAGCCGGATTCTCGTGGCGTCAAAGGTGTAGTCGCCGAGCAGCTCGGAGGAGAGGAGCCCCTCGCGGGTGCGATGCGGGCGGACGCCGAGCAGCTCCAGGCTGGGAGGCGGAACCTGGTAGAACTCCGAGAACCCGGCGAGCAGCTCCTGGCAGACTTGGGTCAGGGGACCGTGCGCCTCCTCGTCGCGGGCGCTCTCGAGCAGCCCGAAGAGCGGGGTCATGCTCACCGCGAGCGGCACGGGAATCTCCACGAGGTGGCTGCTGTCGTCGTATTCCTGGCGGAGCTTCGCGCGCGAAGGTCTGCGATCGGTCACCATCGTCCGGAAATCTTCTACGGTGGGCCCGCAATGTCAATGCCCTCTAGCGGGCTTTTCGAAATCCGCCTGGCCGAGTCGGCGCCAGGCGAGGGCTCAAGCACCTCGCGGCGGCGGGCATAACGAGGAGCGCCCATCAGTCGACGGGCGCTCCTTCGGGAAGTCTGCAAGCAACAAGATGGGACTGCTTCCTTGGGTGTTACGAAGTGATTCCGGATTTCACTTCGATCGTGACCGGTCCGTCCAGCGTGACCCGAACCTTCTGGCCCGCCGGAAGGACAATTTGATTGCCCTTTGTGGCAACCGCTACGCCCGTGCCGACGGCGGCCCCGGCCACCGCACCCTTCGCGACGCTGCCCTTGCC
Organism: Candidatus Eiseniibacteriota bacterium; assembly: GCA_963740415.1. Classification (GTDB taxonomy): domain Bacteria; phylum Eisenbacteria; class RBG-16-71-46; order SZUA-252; family SZUA-252; genus WS-9. Next base: position 843,881 of record CAVUEC010000011.1, on the reverse strand, counting down.
GCCCAGGATCGCTCCAAGGATTCCTCCGGCCACGGCGCCGCCGCCCACTTCAATCGCGCTCTCCTTGGCGTCGCCTTTCCCTTGCATCCGGATCGGGGCCGCGGAGATCGCGTAGCTCTTGCCACCGGCAAGCGCCAGCTCGGTGAAGCGGAGCGTAAGCTCAGCACCACCCGCGATGCGGCCGGCGGGATCGACGTGAGTTACCTCGCCGTTAATGGTCGCTCCGGCCGGCACCACCATGGATCCATTGACCTGGACGTCTTCCAGAGTGCGGAGCGAAATCCTGTCGCCGACGTGGTTCCTTCCCGTGTCAACCGTGCCCTGGAGCGCGGCGATAAAGGTCGTCCCCGACAGCAGAGTTGCCGTCATGTTGCTTTCCGCGACCGCACTCTGCTGCCCACATCCCGCTCCCCAAAGGGCTACGGTCGCGAGCGCGGCGAACATGAATCCGCGCTGGACCCTGATTCCAACGTTCATTGAGTTGCTCATCTGGTGCTCCCTTCCATCAGTGTTGTTCCATCCTCCTCCGCCTCCCACTGCCCCTCGATCATGCTTTCCTTCGGTACAGTCCACCTCACGGTACCGCGGCGCGCCCTCTCCTCCGCTTGTGGCCCAGAGACTTCTCCAGCGCGGCCATGATTTCCTCCGGGAGACGGCCGGATTCCTGGATTTGGCGCAATAAAGCGCGCACCCCCGGCGTGGACGCGACCCAATCGCGAGTCCCGGGATCGACGCCGGTAACAAGCAATTCGAGCGACGCGAACTTGGCTCCGACTCCGCGCAGCTCATGAGCGATCTTTCGGAGGAGCTTCTCGGAGGGACGCCGCCGGTCATGCTCGATGTCCGATAGGTGTGCGGCGGAGACGCCGAGCCTCGTGGCGAACCCGCGCAAGGTGAGCCCGGAAGCCAACCTCATGCGGCGAAGCTCTGGGCCTAGCTCTCGTGCCTTCATGTCACGTATGTTAGCTAACTCAGCTGACATTGTCAACTTCTCTATGTGACGCACGGTGAGGCGTTGCGGGCAGGCTGGGCCAGTCCATTGTTATTCAATGCGTTACCGCTGGGCGATCGTACCGACCAACTCCGGCGTCAGCCGGTCGATTCAGAAGGGTCCCTTTCTAGCCGATAGAAAGGGACTGGAATCCTCCCGGCCGCATGCCAAGCCGGCTACCCCGAGAACCGCGCGATGGAAGAGCCGAAATTGAAGGACACCGTATCAACCCAGCTTCACGGCAGCCGTCGGGCGAGGGGCTTCACCCTCATCGAGCTTGTCATGGTCATCGTCATTCTCGGGATTCTGACCGCGGTGGCGATTCCGAAGTACATCGACATCAGGAAGGACGCGGAGAAAGCCAGCGTGGAGGCCACCATCGGAAGCATGGCCTCGGCGCTCAACGTCGCCTTCATGAAGAAGGTGGTGACCAGCCAGAGCCTTGCGAATCACAACCCATTCGACGACTTGGCGATCAAGCCCGACACCTACGTAGGTGCCTTCGCCGACGTGACCAACGCCAACTGCCCGCCCGGGCATTGGGCGTTTCAATTGGGCGATCCGGTGAACGGCAACTGGCCGGTGGTGTGCTATCGGTCCAAGGCTACGCTGGCCGTGGCGTTTGGTTGGAGTGGCTCACAGTGGATTCTGTACGAGGTGAAGTCGACCACGAACGCCTCGGGTCAGACCATCACGATGGGCCTCGTGGAGTATCCGCCAATTCACCAGTGGTAGACGCTACGAAGGCATAGGGCACGAATCGCGGCGTCGTCGCGCCGGTCCCGTCAGCGCTTCCGTCTTGTGACGAATTGGTGGAGCAGAATGGCCACGGCGATGATTACCACCACAATCACCCAAGGGGGCGCGCTCGTGACCGCCCCTGTCGGCTGTCCCGCGGCCCCCTCGGTGCCCGGTTTGGGGCGCGGAACAGCAGCGGCGTCCAAGGCATAGACGGACCCCAGCAGGATGCCCACCCAGCGGAGTGCCTTCTTCATAGGATAGCGACCTCCTGTGTCGTGGCTGCGCGTCGCCCACTCACGGTCGACCACAGGATACTACTTCTATCGGCGAGATTGGCCGCTCGGTGCGGGGCCCGCGGTCCGCTACGACAAGTTGGCATGCGACCATTGGCCACCTTGTTGCACCCTGCGTGCTTCGTTACTCTCAACCTGATCGATTGCCGGTGGGGGGCTCACTTCGAACCCTTGCGCATCCAGCCGCCCCTTCCTACGTGTGAGAATACGTGCTCGGTCTGGGTTTCACGAAGCCTCGCTTCCCCTCAGGCGTCGCCCTCATCGTGGCGAGCTTTCTCGCGTTCTTCACCGTCGGGCTAACCACTCAAGCTCGGATCTCATTTTCAGATCAAATCACGCTTCCAGCGAGCCAGGACAACTCGATCTATTCCGAGTCGGACTTGAGCTATGGGGCGGGACAGTGTCTCCAAGTGGGTCGTCCGGGGCTGTCCACGCCGGCCCAACCCCTGATTCGCCGCGCACTGATTCGCTTCGACCTCTCCTCCGTTCCACCGGGGGCGAACATCACCTCCGCGCGACTCAACCTGGTCCGTCTAGACCCTGGTGGACCTGGCTCCCAGCTGCGGGTCTACAGGCTCTTGCAGGAGTGGGGTGAAGGGAATTCGGGAGCTTCGGATGTGTGCACAGCGCGCCCCAAGCAATGGGGCAGAGCCCCCACCGAAAGCTCTTCCACATGGAACTATGCCTTCTTTGGGGCCAAGACCGTGTGGCAAACGGAGGCGGGCGACACGTTACATGGGGGAAACTTCGGCAGCTCATTCAGCGACTCCGAGATTACTTACTCTTACATCGAATCGGTCGGACTGGAGAGCAGCGGAATTACGGGCGATGTCGCGGACTGGATGAGAGATCCCGCATCGAATCACGGTTGGATTCTCCGCGGCGACGAGACGAGCCCGGGAACGGGCATGCGATTCTCGAGCCGGCAGGACACGATCCCCTCATATGCACCCACCTTGACAGTATTCTTCACGCGCCCAACGGGAGCCTGCTGCAAGCCGGACGGCACGTGCGATGTCCTGACGCAAAGCGAGTGCGGCGCTCAGTCGGGGATGTATGGAGGCGACAACTCCACCTGCGACCAGCAGGTCTGTCTCGAGCCGTATGTGGATTGGCTCCCGATTCCGCCCGTCGCGGTGCCGGTCCGAGGTCGAGGCAGAGCCGTGGCATTCTACGACATCGCGATGAGGGAATTTAAGCAGAAGCTCCACCGTGATCTGCCGCCGACGACCCTTTGGGGCTACAACGGACAGTATCCGGGACCCACGATCGAGGCTTATCGCAATCAGCCGGTTCTCGTCCGCTGGATCAACGACCTCAGGGACCTCGAGACAGGTCTTCCGCGGGCGGATCATTACTTCGACATCGACACACGGATGCACGGTCCCGATGTGACAGGGAAGACACCCCGTACGGTCGTGCATCTTCATGGAGGGCACGTTCCGCCCGACTACGACGGGTATCCCGAGTCGACCTTTGTATCTGGCGGCTCGAGGCTCGATCGGTATCCGAATACCCAGCCGCCCGCGACGCTCTGGTACCACGATCATGCGCTCGGCATCACCCGCTACAACGTGATGATGGGACTGGCCGGGCTCTACCTGATCCGCGACCGAGACGAAGAAGCGCTTAACCTTCCGCATGGCCCCTACGAGATCCCCCTCCTCATCCAGGATCGTTCCTTCAATCCCGACGGGTCTCTGCACTACCCGATTCGCTGGGAGGCGAGGCCGTTCCTGGGAGACAAGGTTCTCGTGAACGGAAAGGTGTGGCCCAAGCTCCGTGTGAGCCAGGGAAAGTACCGCTTCCGCGTCCTGAACGGCTCCAATCACCGGATCTTCACGCTCGCGCTGTCCGATCACCATACGTTCTACGTCATCGGCAGTGACGGCGGCCTGCTGTCCTCGCCGGTCGAGGTCAGGGAGATCTCGCTCGGCCCGGCAGAGCGGGCCGAGCTGGTGCTCGACTTCGCAGGCTACGCCCCGGATTCGGAGGTGCTTCTTCAGGACACACTAGGGGCTGGCCAGATGGATCCTTCGGATCCGGCCGCCTCGCGAATCATGAAGTTCATCGTCTCGGACAAGTCGGGCTGCACCGCGCCGCTGCCACCCTCTTTAGACCACGTGAGGCGCATTCCGGAGAGCCAAGCCACTCGGACCAGAACGTTCGAGCTTCGGTTCGATCAGGCTCTTCAGGAGTTCCGCTTCGGTGATTTCGGCTGGGGGGAGTCGACCGAATTTCCGACCCTGGGGACAACGGAGATCTGGCAATTCGCGAACGAGACCTCGGAGACCCATCCCATCCATGTCCACTTGGTTCAGTTCCAAGTTCTGGACCGCTCGAGCTTCCAAGTCGTCGATGGCAAGGTCGTTCCCGGCCTCGATCGCAGGCCGCCGGACCCCGCGGAGGCGGGCTGGAAGGACACAGCGAGAGTGAAGCCCAACGAGCTGCTTCGCCTCATCATGCGCTTTGGTCCTGACGGCTACCTGGGCGACTACGTCCTCCACTGTCACATGCTCGAGCACGAGGACAACGACATGATGCTGCAGTTCACAGTGGTCCCGCCGAAGAGCCGAAAACCGATTGTGGCGACCGCTAGGGCAGAGCCCTCCCGGCTTTGGCCTCCCGATCTCTCCATGGTTCCTGTGAACATCGCGGGGGTCAGCGACTCCGCCGGTGCTCCCGTTTCAATCCACGTGACCCGTGTGACCCAGGACGAGCCGATCTCGCGCCGCGCGTCCGGGGGGAGACCGCGCCGGCATCCATGTCGGGTTCGGATGCGACAACCATGAGTCACGACAGGAGTCACGACCGCCGGGGCGATCGGTGCTTCGACGCCAAAGTCGTGAGAGGGCAGCTCTACCTGCGCCGGGAACGCCTGGATGGTGGGAACGGCCGTGTCTATCAGGTCTCCTTCACCGCGGTCACACGTGATGGCGGGTGCGCGGACGGCACCGTTCTTGTGGGGGTATCACGCGAAGCAGGTGATGCGTATGGTCGTGAATGACGGGCAGGTCTACAATTCGCTCGAGGGTTGTCCTGCGCGGCGCGGGCACATGGAAATGGCCATGGATGATCCGCGCGGCGCTAGGGAGGTCTTCACGACCTCACTGAGCGCTCCCCGTGTCGAGGGAGCGCAGGCCGTTGTGGAATACACGCTGGCCCAGCCGGGTGAGGTGTCCCTCGCAATCTTTAGCGTCCTGGGACGGCGCGTAGCCAACCTCGGTAGTGCCGTGCACGAAGCGGGAGTGCACCGCGCTACCGTCCCGCTTGAGCATATGGCCCACGGCATCTACTTCGTCCGGATGAACGCAGGGGGTAAGACTTATACCCGCCGAATGCCAGTCCTGAGGACACGCTGATTGTGGGCGCCTGCGGATAGCGGCATCAGCCCAGCCGCCACGTCGTAGTCTACCTGCCCTTGCCGCCCACCAAGGGCGTGTCGACCGCGTGCTGTCCCACGAACCAGACCTGCAACTCGTTGGTGCGGATCACGTCGCTCACGATCAGATCGTTCGTTCCGTCATCGCCGTGCTCACCGGCCTGTCGAGCCATGGTGTGCGCCTCCTTGAGGACGATCTCGTGCGCGTGGAGCAGCCTCGAAACTTGAGACGGCACGGGCTCCCTTCCTTTCGGCGGACGGGGGATCAGGGTCGTCTCCGCAATGTCCGGAGCCATGGCCAGGGTCACGCCACCGAGGGTTTGGATCCTCTCGGCGATGGCGTCCACGAGCTCGTTCTGCTCGCCGTAGTGCTTGTCGTAGAGCAGGTGCAGTTGGTAGAACGTCGGCCCCGCCACCTGCCAGTGGTGCTTCTTGTACAGGTCGCGCAGGGTGATGGTGTCCGCGAGGAGCTGATTCAGGTTCGCGACACTCTCGGTGCAAACCGACTCGCTGAGGGCGATCGGCATCTTCACCAAACGATCGAACGGTTGGATCTCGTGAGCCTTCTGGTGCTGAAGCGGTGCTGCCTGAATGAGGATCTCGTCTGCGTCCAGGGTCTTGGGCATACCGTTCTCCTTTGCGGCTAGTCTAGAAGCTGCATCCGTTTGGCATAAGAACGCTACTCGCCTGCCGGCCGGGTTTCAAGGGCCGCCGCGGCGGCGAAACTATCGATTCCCATTTCCACTTTGGTGCGGAACCCACCCGCTTGTTACCTGCAAAGTCCTTAGCGTAAGCTTCTACACCTGCAGTTCGGGTGGATCGTACCCCTTGGTACCCCTTGGGGTGCATCGGACGCAGTACCTGGAGGAGCCCATGAGCCAACTCGATACCCATGGTGCGAACCACCCGCTTCAACCCGGGGATCGCGCGCCCGAGTTCACACTCAGGACAACGCCGGACCAGGCGGTCTCATTGTCGGAGTTCCGCGGGCGACCGGTGATTCTCGCCTTCTATCCCGCCGACTGGAGCCCTGTCTGCGGAGACCAGATGGCTCTCTACAACGAGATCCTGCCGGAGTTTCGGCGCCACCATGCGGAGATCCTCGGGATCTCCGTGGACGGGACCTGGTGCCACTCGGCATTTGCGACCGATCGGCATCTCCATTTCCCACTTCTCGCTGACTTCGAGCCGAAAGGAGCGGTGGCGCGAGCGTACGGCGTCTATCGCGCCTCCGATGGTACCAGCGAGCGCGCCTTGTTCGTGATCGACGTGGACGGTGTCATCCGGTGGAGTTACGTTTCCCCAGTTGGCGTCAATCCGGGTGCCGACGGAATTCTTGCAGCACTGGAGGCGCTACGGCACGAGGAGAGCAAATCATGAATCGCTCGGAGCATCGTCCCATGCTCGTTCTACCCGTCGGTGACCGCGATCACGTGCAAGGTCCAGCCAATGCGCCGGTCACTCTCGTCGAGTATGGGGACTATCAATGCCCGTACTGCGGCCAAGCCTACCCGATCGTAAAGGCCGTCCAAAAGGCCATGGGCCCGCGCTTGCGCTTCGTGTTTCGCAATTTCCCGCTCAGCGAGTTACACCCCAACGCCGAAAATGCCGCGGAGACCGCCGAGGCTGCCGGGAGACAAGGCAAGTTCTGGGAAATGCACGACACTCTCTTCGAACACCAGAATGCTCTCCGGCCCGCCGAGCTGGTCGCCCATGGCGCAAAGCTGGGGCTCGATTCCGATCGACTTGCCGCCGAATTGAAGTCGCACGCGCATGCGGACCGCGTACGAGAGGACTTCATGAGCGGGGTTCGGAGCGGAGTGAACGGCACACCCACGTTCTTCATCAATGGTAAGCGTTACGACGGGTCTTGGGATCGGGAGGACCTGATCGCCGCGATGGAAGGGGCCATCGGAGTCGGCGCGGATGCCCAAGGGTAACAACGGAGGGCGCCCCACCGGCAGGATGAACGACGCACGCAAGCGAGTGGCGCTGGTGACCTCCCAGGCCCTGGCCGGCCTCTATGAGGACGACCGGCTGCTGGTGGGCGCCCTCGCGGACATCGGCATTGCCTCGGCGCCGGCGGTCTGGAGCGACAACAGCATCGATTGGACTTCGTTCGACGCGCTGGTCATCCGCTCGCCCTGGGACTATTTCGAGCGCGTCGCTGAGTTTCGTGCCTGGCTCAAGGCCCGCATTGCCGCCAACGCCCTCCTCTGCAACTCGCGCGAAATCCTCGAGTGGAATTTCGACAAGGGTTACTTACAAGATCTCGCCCGCGCCGGCGTCGCCCTCGTGCCCACCCTTTGCATCGCGGCGAATGACAAGGCCGACATCCCCGCCCTCGCGCGTGCCCGCGGTTGGGATGACATCGTGGTCAAGCCGGCCATTGGCGGCGGCGGCTATCGCTGCCTCCGTTTTCGACTGGGAGACTTCGACCACTACGCCGGAGAGATCGCGAAGACACTTGAGGACCGCGGCGTGCTGGTTCAGCCCTTCCTGCCCGAGATCCAAACCGGCGGGGAGCTATCGCTCCTATTCTTCGACGGCGTCTTCAGCCACGCCGTTTGCAAGCGCCCGAAAGCCGGCGACTACCGCGTTCAATTTCAATTCGGGGGCACCGACGAGGACGTGAGAGTGAGCGACGAGCTCGTCGCGCAGGCGCGCAATTGCATCGCGCACGCTCCGGGGCCGACGGTTTATGCGCGGGTCGACGGCGTGGTAAGGAACGGAGAGTTCCTCTTGATGGAGCTTGAGATCTTCGAGCCGTTGATGTTCTTGGCGCGCCATTCGGAAGCGCCGGGCCGTTTTGCGCGCGCGATTGAGAAGCGCCTGCTGGCGCCGCGAGGGTAGGGGTTCCTGCGTCCGGCGGGGCGGAATTCATGGAGGATGGGATGACGAACGCAGCGAGACTGTTACTAACCATCACGGGCTTCACCGTCGCTCTTGTCACATCAGGGCCGGCTCAGGCCCAGGTCGCGGTCCAGGCAGACTCGAGCCATGAGCAACTCCTTGCCAGCCCGGATGCACGGCTGGCCGCAAACAAGCGTTTGGTCTACGACTTTTGGCGGGAGGTGCTCGAAGCCGGGCACATGGAGCTGGCCGAGAAGTACATGACCGAGTCCTACATTCAACACAACCCCAACGTGCCGACGGGGCGCGCGGCGTTCGTCGAGTTCTTCACGAAGCTCGCCAAGCCCAAGCCGATCGAGCCGAGGGTGAGGGCCCCTTTGGTTGCCGTTGTCGCCGAGGGCGACTTGGTCGTCCTGAGCTTCGTGAGCAAGCAGAAGGATCCCAAGGATCCGACCAAGACCTACACGACTACGTGGTTCGACATGTTCCGCGTGGAAGGCGGCAAGATCGCCGAGCACTGGGATCCGGACATGAAGGAGGAATGAGTGGAACTGAGTCCCGCGTAGCGCACTGCAAGCGGCGGCGCGGACCAAGAACTAGGGATCCGAGTCGCTCGGCATCCAGGAATCGGTCCCGCGCCCCGGGCGGTGGAACGACGCAGCGCGGAGATCCTCGCGTCAGCAGGTGGCGGTGCCGCGCGACCGTGTCGTAGGCCCAATCTCGCACCGGTCTGGGCACGATCCACAAAATGAGCGCCAGTCGCCAGAAACCTCCCAGGTAGGCGGCGACCCGCAGGCCCGCCGCCGAGCGCGTGAGCGGGCGGCCATCCGCCGGCTCCAGCCAGACCATCGAGTCGGTCCTTCGAATCTCAGGGTGCGCAGCCAAAGCCCGTTCCGCATACGGGCTCCCGAGTGACGCGAAGCGGAGCATTCCACGGCGGTCGCGCTTCAAGAGGAACAGGATCGTCGCGCTGCAGAAGACGCAGGAGTCGTCGTAGAGCAGCACCGGCCATTGTCGTGGGCCGGTCAGAGTGCCAGAATAGGCCATGAGCCTAGTCTAAACGGACGCGCGGAGAAAACCAGATGCCGCATGTCTTCGAGCCAGCATCGAGCAGCCGTGCTAAGTGCCGCGCGTGCGGCAGAGTTATCACAAAGGGCGACTTGCGCTTCGGCGAGCGTCTGCCAAATCCATACGGCGAGGGCGAGATGACGCTCTGGTTTCACCCGCTCTGCGCCGCCTTTCGGCGTCCCGAGCAGGTCCTCGAGGCACTTGCCGGGGCCTCGGATGAAGTGCCCGAGCGTGACGCGCTCGAACGCACCGCGCGCGCGGCCGCCGAACATCGACGCCTCCCGCGCGTGAATGGAGCCGAGCGCGCGCCCACCCGCCAGGCGAAATGCCGCCAGTGCCGCGAGCCGATTGAAAAGGGGACCTGGCGGATCCGCCTCGCGTTCTTCGAGGATGGTCGCTTCGCCCCCGGAGGATTCATTCATCTCGGCTGCCGCAAGACCTACTTCGAGGACCACGATGCCTTGGAGGCGATGCTCCACTTCAGCGGGGAGATGAGCGACGAGGATCGAAAGGACTTGGAGCGGGCGTATCGCGGGGAGGCGGTTTCCTGACCGCGGAGGGGTGGGGAAGGGCGACATCATCATCCCGGCTGACCGGAACCCGATTCGCGCTCGCGGGTATCACTTCACGCGCCAGCTGGGACGGGTGAGAAGCTCCATCAACCCGAAGGGAGAAATGACCATGGCTTACGCGATCGTGCACCACTTTCCTGGCGGCACAAAGGAGCAGTACGAGGCATCCCTCGCGGCGGTGCATCCAGGCAAGGGCTTGCCGAAAGGACAGATCTACCACGCGGCCGGCGCCTCGGCCGGCGGCTGGACGATTGTGGCGATCCACGACAGCAAGGAGAGTTGGGAGCAGTTCCGCGACAAGGTGCTGACGCCCCGCATGAAGCAGGGCATCAAGGGCGGATTTGCCTCGCAACCACAGGAGACGGCCTTCAACGTCCACAACCTGCAAGAAGTAGAAGTCTAGGTTTTGCGGAGATAGCGGGGCCCCGGTAGCGAAAGCTGCCGGGGCCTTGCTGCGGTCATTTGCCCAAGAGCTTCTTCTGAAACTTGTTACCGAAATTGGGCCTGGGACCCAGCGCGAGGGCGAAGTAGGCATCGGCGAAGTCCTTGCCCGGAATCACTCCCATTTCCGTCCCCCCCATTTCCACCCTGCACCCGCTGGTGGGCAGATACGTCACCACAACCTCCTCACCAGGGTGGAAATCTCGCAACCAATCATAGAGCGTCTGAAACTTCTCACGAACCTCCTCGCTCGCATTCGGAGTGTTCTCCCTGAGGCCCCTCTTCCAGGCATCGGTGATTCGCTTGGCGCTGACGTTATGCAGGAAGTGAGCCACGTATCTGCGAGGTGAATCCGAGGCCAGGATCACCTTGGGGTCGCTCTCCTGATGGTCCCAATAGAGGCCGGCCACCAGAACGGAGAAGGTGAGCTTTCGGTAGAGGGCCATCCCGTTCAGCCTGAGGAGCGTTTGCTGGACCTGGATCGAGTCGGGCATCTCGACGCCGGACAAGGTCCGGGCGCAAGCGGGCCGGGATGCCAGAAGTGAAGCGAAGAGAAGCGTGAGCGCGAATACGGTGCGAATGGGTTCCTCCCGGTCGAAGTACTGGAACCCAATCTTACTCCCGCGTCGGGCCTATAGGGGCTCCGACGTGCTCGCCCTTGACGGTCGAGCGGTTTGGCGGGCGCCCGGGTGAGTCGACGCCCCTTCCCGCGGAATCCACGCCCTGCGCGGCGAACTCGATCCCCGCAGCCGAATCGGCGCGCTGCATGGTGATCTCCCTGGCCGAGTCGAGGGAATCGCGGCGGCCGGAATCCGAACGTGCCGATGACATTGTGGGACGAATCGTCGGGAGCGCGCCGACACGCGCCGCCAGCGGGCCCGAAGCCGCGACATCGCCGCTCTTGGCCGGGGAAGTGGGCGAAGGCGAGTCCGGGCGCGCGAGGCGGACCGCCCCGGTGCGCTCCGGGTGGCCGCTGAACAGTTGGGCGATCGAGCGGCCCACCTGCACGATCGGCATGAACTGCTTCATGTCTCCCATCCACTGCGCGGTCCACGCGTTTGCGCTCAGGTTCATGCCGTCGTCCCGCAGCCACTCCCGCCACGCGACGGGGCAGCCCACCGGAGTCAGGGGGATCTCGTCGGCCACGAAGCCTTCTGTGTCGCCGGTGCGCACGAGAACGCGCGGCCCAACCCAGATGCGACCCTCGCCCGACGACGCGGGGGCGACTCCGTACCAGCTCAGCGTGCCGAGGTATTTCATTCGCTCCTCGCCCGGCGTCGGAATGGCGCCCTCGGCCCAATGTCCGCGGCGGTCGAGAAGACTCGCCCACTCTTCGATCGCCGTGAAGTCCTCGCTCGTGAGGTAACAGGTATCCTGGGCGGCCCGCCGGACCGCCCGCGCGAACGCGAGCATGGAGCGCGCCTCCCGCCGGTGTCCGGCCGAATCCAGGCGGGCGGCTTCGCGAGGAATGAAGCTGTCGCTGTCATTCAAGGCGAGCCTGAAGAAATTGGTGTAGATGCGCTGCGTGCCGCGAACCGACGCGAAACGCGTCGCGTCGTTTTCGTGCCCCACAAGGACCGGCTCGAGGAGCACGCGACGCCACGCTTCACGCGCGATCGACCGTCCAATGTCGGGCGTCGCGAGCACGCGATCCTGCACTCTCGGATTGCTCAACGACCCGCCCCAGATGCCCATGCGGTAGCCGGTGGAATATCCGGACAGCACCGCGAGCGCGGACGCGGCGATCGTGACCGGCCTGAAGTATTCGAGACTCGAGCGGTAAAGCTCCTCGAACTGCTCCGAGTGGAATGTCTGCATCGGCGCGCCCGGTAGCTCGAACCAGAAGCCACGATTCACGTGACCCCGGACCCTCAGCGGAGGGTAGCGCGTGCCGGTGATCGAGCGCCGGTAGTCGTGCCCTTGCACGGGCTCCAGGAATTGGCGCGAATCGACGTCGTATTGCCGGAACACCCGTCCGTGGGTGGCGAGCTCGACCACGAACCGCGCGGTCGAATCGGAGGGCGCGTCGCGGTAGGAGAGGACGCTGAGATTCTCGAACAGGTCACCGAAGGGGACAGTGCCTGGCTCCGGACGGGCCTGCGTCCCGGCCCAAAAGCCGACGGTGCAAAGAACGAGAAGCACCGGGAAGAGCGGGCTCTTGAACAGAAACTTCGCCATGCCCGTCGCGAGGGCCACGACCTTCGTCATGTGAAAACGACGTTTCTTCACGCGTGTGCTCCGGGCCAAACGGATCAGTGGGCGAGGGAGGCGGTCTCGGGACGGGTCGCGGCCCGAGCGCCGAATAACCTATCGGCACGTGCGGGGCATAGCTGGAGCGGTAGAAAGCGGCGGAACTCATTGGAAGGCAGGCAACTAGGCCATGACACTTCGATGGTCGGGCGCGGCCGGCCCGGCCGACGTCACCGGCGCCACTCACCTCTGTCGATCGCAGACGCGGGAACTACACAGCTCCGGGTGTCGCGCCGTGGTCCCGGTTATCGCGGCTGCACGAGGAGTGCGGCGCGGAATCCGAAGCGCAAGTAATCCGGCCGAACCACGACCTCGGGGTCTTCCATTTGCGCGGTGACGCGAAAGTCTTCAGCGTCATATTGCCCCTGGAGGTTCAGAGGCAGCGAGAACGGCTTGAACAACGTTCGCGGCAGACCAAATTGGACGTTGTGGCGAATGAGCGTTCGCAGCCGCGTCAGGACCGTGTCCGCGTTCATGACCATGCCGCACTTCAAAAGCTTGTCCTGCTCGAGGAGCGCCGCGCGCACCTTGACGAGCGAAGCTGGCGTGAACTCGCACGGCACCGAGACACGGTCCCGCCGCACCACTGGCCGGCCGACGAACCGGGAACCCTCCGCGCCGAATTGAATACGTGCCTGAATCACGTGGGAAAAGGGGAGGACATCGCCGGTGAGCGACTCCTGAAACCCGAATCCGTGGCACACGGTGGACACGAGAAAGGTCGGGTCCCACTTCATGTCGAGTTCCACACGACCCGATCCCTGTAGAACTCGAATCGGCGTGATGAGCTGGAGCCCGTCAGGGGGCAAGAGCTTGAGCTCGGGATCTCCCTCCACGCGGAGCTGGCCGTGGAGATGCTTGACGCGCAGGTCCCCCACGATGTGGCCGGCGCCCACGCTTCCGCCTAAGAGCTTGAACCGAACCTCCTGGTCGACATGGGTCTGGACATTTGGATCGAAGTCGAGGCGGGCTCCCTGGACGTAGTTCCGCGCGACCCGGTTGCACAGCATCTGGAGCACCGGCAAAGGCACGATCGCCACCACGTCGCGGTCCGACGCCACGAGGCCCTGCCACAGTGAGTCGCGGGCGGCGAGCGCCCGCACTCGACGGAGGAGTGCGTTCCGCTCGGGAATTAGCAGACCCCTGTGATAAAGGCGAGCGACTTCCTTCTCGGCCCGCTTTCGATCCGCGGGTTCTAGCACCGTCTTTTCGGGCGGGCGGATTGCGACCCGGGGGCCGGCACCCTTGTCCCGCGCGACCGCGAGGCTGATGACGAGCCTGTCTTGCAAGACGGTGAGCGCGGAGACGCCCACGACGAGCGGAATGCGGCACGAATCCAGCGAGAGATCGCCTTCGATCGGGGGGAGGGTTACCTCTTGATCCAGGCGGATGGGAATCTCGAGGCTCGGCCGCTGCCGATTCCAGTCTTCGGCCTTGAGGCTGCCGAAGAAGCGCGCCGCAGGGGCCGCGAATAAGCCCGGGCCGCCTCCCTTGTGCATGACACGCGCGGCCGTGATCGCGAGTCCCGCGCGCAGCGTCCCCGCGTCCGGTCGGAAGTCGACCACGTCGATGTGCGTCTGGAGCCGGAGATTTGCCTCCAGCGGCGAAGCGTTCGGGCCCAGCATGCGGCCGTGCCCGAGCAGCGTGATTGACGCGAGCCCATCCCCGAGATCGAGGATCGCGCGATCGAGGTGCGCCTCGTAGCGCCCACCTTCGAATTCCTGGCGAATGGGAAGCGAACGGGCGAGGACGTCTTGCAGCAGTGATTCCCGAATGGCGAGCTGCGCGTCGTCACGGGGCAGAAGCGACCCCAGGCTCTCGCGGGCCGCGTAGGCTCGGAGATTAACGAGACGCTGTGCTTCGCGGCTCCGCTCGATGCGGATCAGGGGATAGCTTTCCCTGACGCGCAGCCACAACACGGTGAGCCCGAGAACTAAGAGCCCACCAATGCTAGCGCCAACCAGGTACCGCATCGGATGAGGATACCTGTCTTCTCCAGTTATTCCATCCGCATGCGAGCTTGGGATACCGCTAACCTACGGGACCTCGGGAAGCCCGCGGCCGTCGGTCGCGACTGAATCTCAATATGGGGCCAGGCGTGTGCAGGTCCGCAAGGGGTCCGGGAGGCGCCGCCAGGGCCCTTCCCTGATCATCCCCGGTCGGCCAACGGCACGTACATCCGCTTCGGCGATCCCACGTAGACCTGTCGAGGACGGGAGATGCGGAAATCCTTGTCGCGCCGCATCTCGAGCCACTGAGCGATCCAACCGGGGAGCCGGCCCATCGTGAACATCACCGTGAACATGTTCACCGGGATACCGAGCGCCTTGTAGATCACGCCGGAATAGAAATCGACATTGGGGTAGAGCTTGCGGCTCACAAAGTACTCGTCGTGGAGCGCGACCTCTTCCAGGCGCATCGCGATCTCCAGGAGTTGGCTGCCGCCCACCCGCCCGACCACTTCGGTGCAAGTCTTCTTGAGGATCGCCGCACGGGGGTCGTAGCTCTTGTAGACGCGGTGTCCGAATCCCATGAGGCGGGCCGTGTCGTTCTTGTCCTTGGCCTTGGCAATGAAGCGGTCGGCGGTACCCTCTTCGGCCGCGATTCTCTCGAGCATCTCGATGACCTGTTGATTCGCCCCACCGTGCAGGGGCCCCCAGAGGGCGCTGATCCCCGCGGCGATGCTCGCGTAGAGATTCGCCATGGAGCTTCCGACCATCCGCACCGTGCTTGTGGAGCAGTTCTGCTCGTGATCCGCGTGCAGGATGAGGAGCAGGTCCAGCGCGCGCGCGAAGACCGGATCAACCTCATAGTCCTCGCACGGGACGCCGAACATCATCCGCAGGAAGTTTGGAACATAGGCGAGCCGATTCATGGGGTACATGAAAGGCTGTCCAATGGAGTGCTTGTATGAGTACGCCGCGATGGTCGGCATCTTGGCCATCAACCGCACGACCGTCTCGTGAATTTGCTGGTCGCTCTCGGGTTGCTGGTAGAAGGTGGCGAGGGCTCCCACCGCCGCGGCGCAGACCGGCATGGGATGGGCGTCCTTCGGCAGGGCGTCGAAGAACCGGCCGAAGTCCTGGTGAAGCATCGTATGGGCGGTCACCTCGCGTGTGAAGGCTTGGAGCTCGGTGCTGGTGGGAAGCTCCCCGTAGAGGAGGAGCCAGGCGGTTTCGAGAAACGTGCTCTTCGCCGCGAGCTCTTCTATGGGATATCCCCGGTAGCGCAAGATCCCCTTCTCGCCGTCGATGAACGTGATCGCGCTCTTGCACGATCCCGTGTTCGCGTAGCCAGGATCGAGAGTGATCAGATTGGTGGAGGCGCGCAGCTTCTCGATGTTGATCGCGGTTTCTTGCTCCGTGCCGGTCACGAGCGGCAGCTCTGCGGAGTGGCCGTCGAACGTAAGGGTGGCGGTCTTAGTGCTCCTCGGCTCATCCAGCTTGGTGGGCATGGCCACCTCCTAGTGGCAAGTCCTCCCCGCCCGGCCAGGCTGCGAGATAGCGGGGGCGCACTACGCTCATGTCTTGATTGAAGATTACTCCTTGTTCGCACGGTTTTACGTGGGGATTTTGGCCATCCGTCTAAGGGAGCCCGAGCAGTGCTACCTTTGGATTGGTCTACGACTTTCGCCGCTATCGGGATCGAGCATGTCCGTCCAATAGCGATCTCGACAAGGCTACCATCTGATTCTCCACCGGGACGGCTCGATAGCCCAGGCGGACCATTAGGTTCTTGAGCCCGTCGTTGTTCTCATCCGTATAGGTCGTAGCCCTCCGCATTCCGTGATCCACCATCCACTTCTCTCCCTGGGCGACGAAGCTGGTCGCAATCGACCGTTTCCTCGATCCGGGCTCCACAAAGAACGTGGAAAACAACCCGGTCTCATTGCCATCGTGGTCATGGTCGATCCGGACGATGGCGTGGCCGGTGATCCGCCCGTCGGCGTCCTCCGACAGGAAGACCTGGCCAACGCATTGATTCGGATCGAGATGCCACAACACGCGCTGGATCAGCCAGTCCATCGAGTACATGGACCCGCCTTTCGCCTCGCCCAGGACCTCGACCAGCGTCTGGCGCATCCGGGAGGCGACTAGCTCAACTTCGGTCCGGGACTGCCGATTTATAGGTCGTATACGGTGGGCTGGGCGCTCCTTCATCAAGGTGAATCATAGGGTGGGGGTCCCAGCGAGGCAATCCCGCCTCCCCGGGTCAATTCAGGGATCCCTCGTGACGTGCTATTCTATAGGTGGGAAGTGTGGGATGGGGCTGTCCGAGGCGGCTCAACCGTAAGGGACTGATCATGTCTTCGAACCAAAAGAACCGGCTCTACTGGACCGGTAGCGGCATATTCCTCGTCGTGCTGCACGCCGTCACCGTGCTCAGTCTCCCGTGGTATTTCATGATGGGGCACCCGTCGTGGGCGACCGCGGCCGCGATGTGCGCGGTGGTGTTCATCTCCCACATCGGCATCACCGCCGGATACCATCGCCTTTACGCTCATCGCTCCTACAACGCCTCTCCCATCGTCGAGGCTGTGCTCCTATTCCTGGGCACTCTCGCCCTGCAGGGTTCGGTCGTCCGCTGGAGCTTCGATCACCGGGCTCATCACCGGCACGCCGATCACGACGGCGATCCCTACAACGTCCACATGGGGTTCTGGTACGCGCACGTCCTGTGGATCTTCGGGGAGCAACGATCGATCGATGGAACCGTCCGCGATCTTCTGGCGAAACCGATGGTGCGGTTCCAGCATGAGCACTTCCTGGCGCTGGCCATCGCGAGCAACTTTCTGATCTTCCTGCTGGTTGGCTTGGCACTCAAAGACTTCGTCGGCGCGGCCGTGCTCATCATCGGCGTTCGGCTGGTTCTCTCCTACCACATCACCTGGTGCATCAATTCGCTCGCGCACTACTGGGGATCGCGGTCCTATTCCAAGGAGCAGACCGCGCGGGACAACTACCTGGTGGCGCTGGTCACAGTGGGAGAGGGCTACCACAACTACCATCACACCTTTCCCTCGGACTACCGAAACGGGATTCGCTGGTTCCACGTGGATCCCGGGAAGTGGACGATCTGGCTGCTGAGCAAGGTTGGGTTGACATGGGACCTGAAGCGCCAGCCCGCACCCAAGATTCAGCGCACCTTGATCCGGCTGGACACTCAGCTCCTGCTGGAGCGCATCCAGCAGGCCGCGGCGGTCGGCGCGGCGGATCTGAGGGCAAAGCTGGAGGCTCGGTTCGGCACGCTCGCCGATCTCGAGGCATCGGTTGTCGAGCTCTCGCAGTCCCTCAAGGCCAGGATTGAGAAGATGGCCCACCTGCAACGCAAGGAAGGGGCTCTCAGCGGCGGACAGTGGTCCCGGTTACGAAGCAGCGCGCTCCGCCGGCGCCTCCGCCTTCTCCGCCGCGCCCATCGCGCCGAGTGGACCCAGTGGCGCAACCTCTGTGGATTTGTTCTTCAGACCGGACGGCTTGTGGGCGCGCGAGAACAGCAGTAGTTCCACGCCGCAGAGACCTCGAGTTCCCTCACAACCCCCGGCCCTACCTACCTAGAAGCGCACGAAGGCCCGGCAACGCAGGCTTCATGACCATGAGGACCGCGGCGATGGCGGGGCTCACCAGGGCGATCGCGCCCCAGATTTCCCATTGGTGGGAAAGCGCGCGGTATGCCGCCCAGTCGACGGAATCGCTGCTGCTTCTCACGAGGGCGAGCATCTTTCGCTGCAGCGGAGCGACGTGCGATCCAAAGGCAAATCCGGACACGGTGAAGAGAACGATCGACCAGAAGATCCATCCGGTTCCGAGAATCGGGTAGTTCCCCCCGATTGCCGCGCCAACGCCTCCGATCAGGATGAAGATGATGGGCGGCATCGTGAAGAGCCGGTCGGCCCGAATGATTCCTTCCAGCATGTTGGCGATGACGGCGGGATTCCGGGATCGGTCGGCGTTCGCTTTCCAGAACACTCCGGTCGTGATGTTCCCGAGGAACAGAACGACCGCAAGCACGTGGATCAGCTTGAAACCGAGGTAGAGGTGCGCGGCCATGATTCCGCTCCTGTGATTCTGTGGGTCGCAGAGGTCGGTCGGCCGACCGACCAGCAGGCACAGTAGCAGCAACCACAGTGAGACGGAAAGAGGTGTGAGGGATGGGGAAGTTGTGCCCGGCCGGCTTGGCCGCTGGTCGAGCTAGAGCGGCAGCAACTGGCGGAAGCCGGTTTCCTCGAGGGCAAGACTCAAGTATTCCGAATGGATTTGATCCATGAGGTTCTCGGCAGCCTCAGGGGCGAGGTGGTTCTTGGTACGGAGCCAGGCGATCAGGACCTTGATCTCCTGCTTGGTGCGGCCCGAAGTCAGTCCCTGCCCGGACTTGCGCTTCGCCTCCCAAGCGGCGGCGCACGCCAGATGAAGGAGGCGGTCTGCGCCCTCCGCGTTCCGTTCTCGCAGCGATTTCGCCAGCGTGCGCAGGGCTCCCGCGAGCACCGCATAGTTCTCAGGCAATGAGGGATTCTCCTGGATCGCGACCTGAGCCGCTCGTGCCGCGTCCGCCGGATCCTTGGCGGGGTCGGCGGCGCGTGACTCCCGCCCCGCTTTGGACCCCTTTTTCGCTGCCCACCACGCGTGTCCTCATGAATGGCCCTCTTTCACGTTCCTGCACGGAGAAGGACCGCCTGTAAGTGCTTTTCTGTCATTGACCGGGGAATTTGGCGCAGACCCGTCCCAGGGTCGCCATATTTGTTATCGACCACAGGCGGAGAAAATCGACGACTTTCTGCGGGTCCTTAGTACGACTTGGCGACGAGGATGCCGAGCGCGATGCCGAGGCTCCAGCCCAGGAACGCCTGCTTCCAGGCACGGCCCGTCGGCAGCGCCGCCCGTTTAGCCGCGGGACCAATGTAGCGATGCACGAGCGGTACCGCTACACCGGTAGCGGTGCCGATGAGACCGCCGGCCATGACGTCGGTGGGGAAGTGCTGTCCAGCCTCGACCCGCAGGCTCGCGGTTGCGCTCGCCAGGAACCCTCCGACCAAAGCACTCCCGGCGCGCTCCTTCCAGCCCGCATCCGGCCTCGAAATCAGATGGTCCGTGATCGCGAAACCAGTCGCGCAGAACGTGGCGACCGCGTGGCCGGAAGGCATGGACCGGAAGGCGTCATCGGCGGTGACATCGTACGCGGGGTTGTCCGGTCGCTGACTGTCGGGCTGGTAGTTGAAAGGTCGGGGGCGGTCGGCGGCCCCCTTGATGAGCGTCGACAATCCCTCGGCGATGCCGATCGCCTCGACATACATCACCGTACGCTTGAGGGTGCCGGTGACGCGCGTCGCGGAGGGCTGGGATACAAAGGCAAGCACCACGGGATAGACGAGGGCGGCGTTGCGGAAATGATCGCTTTGGTTGTCGGCGGTGGTGCTGCGCTGGCCGGTGACCCGCCGGTCCAAGGACCACGCGACGTCGCTGGGATCGAGCCCTTCGGGCGGAACGACCTTGCGCGTGATGGTCAGGCCGTTTCCCACGGCGAAGAGCGCGGCGCCAGCCCCGAGAAGCGGCGCCTCGACCCGCCACTTGAGCTCCGGTTGCACCCCGCGCGCCAGAGAATCACTCTGGGCTAGGGCTTGGCAGGGGACGGCCAGGAGGGCGATGGATGCGACCGCCCAAGCCGCCACGCGGTGGACGCGCCGGGGGCAACGCCCGCGTCCCGACCGCGTTTGCTAGGCGGCTGTCGAAACTTGGTCTCGCATCTCTCCTCCCCTTCGACAGATCGCCCATCCACGCCGATCAGGCAGGGCACAGTACCACGAACGGAGCGTGAGGCTAATAGGCCCGCAGTTGCCCAGTCCGTAGAGGAATCGTTCAAGGTACGCCGTCCGAATAGCCAGGGGCAACGCGAACGGGTAGGCTCCACACCGTGGCCGCTACGAAGGGCGTCGTCTACCCGGTCGATTGGATCGTCGCGTCGTACAACGCGATCCTCGCCGTGGTCTGGCTGGGGCTTGTGCCGCGCGCACCATGGAGCGCTTTGGCTCGTGCTGGCGCACGTGGCGGCGGCCTGCCTGCCCTGGCTTCTTCGCAGCGTTCCCGCCGCGCCTCCCCGCGCGCGTTGGCTGCGCCCGCTCCGCGACGGCTACCCGTTCCTCGGCCTGGCCCTCTTCTGGGCCGAGCTGGGACCGCTTCAAGCTCTTCGCGCCGCGCCGCCGCACGACCCGTTCGTCCGGCACCTCGACCTCGCCATCTTCAGAGTGCATTGGCACGAGATCTGGATGAACGCGATGCCGGCTCGCTGGATCAGCGAGACGATGCACTTCGCCTACTTTCTCTACTACCTGCTGCTCGTGATTCCGCCCCTGGCCATCGGGCTCAGCCGTGGGCCCCGGGCGTTTCGATCGGTCGCGCTGGCCGTGATGATCACGTACTTGAGCTGCTTTCTCTTCTATCTGGTGTTTCCGGTCTACGGGCCTCGCGCCAGTGACGCCGCTTCACTCGCGGCCGCCCCCGGCGGCTTCTTCCATACCCTCGTCGATCAAGCTCGGGCGAGCGGGGACTCTCAGGGCACCGCGTTTCCAAGCTCCCACGTCGCTGGGGCCGTCACGATGGCGTGGCTTGCATGGCGGTGGCTCTCTAGGAGATGGGCTGTGGTGCTGACGCTGGCGGCTCTAGCGGTGGCGCTGGGGACCGTCTATACGCGGAACCACTACGCGGTGGACGCGTTGGCCGGATTTCTTTGGGTGGTGCCTCTACAGGGCTGGCTGGCCCCGGCTCTCGAGCGATTCGGGTCGGATCGTCTCGACGATCGACGTCTCGTCTGAGCGCCGCTCGAACACAAATCGGTAGTGATCCAGGAGTTCCCGCTCGAACGCGATCGTGTTCGCGCTGATCCCGGATACGAACGCGTGCCGGAAGTCGGCGCTCCCGAAGTACCAGGGGACCAGCGTCACGTAGAGCAGCGCCTTCCGCCAGCTCAACTTCCCGAAGCGCGCCCTCCATTGCCGGATCGTTTCAATGTAGTCGCGTCTGCCGTTTTCCTTCATCACGAGACGGAAGTGCCGGTTGGCGCACCGCTCTACCTGCTCGGATCCGTACGGAAGCCAGGAACCGGGAAAGGTCTTCCCGAGCAATCCGAGGATGTGTCCATCGGACAGCCGCGGAGCGTTCACGTCGACCTGCTCGAAGGGGATCATGTTCTTTCCGTACACCATCGTTTGCAGGAAGAAGCGGCCACCCGGCGGGATGAGCGTCGCGACGTTTCGAAAGAGGTTGGAGTAGATCTGGTCCTGCTTGCCCGCCCGGTACTCCTCCTTGGAGCAGAAGTGCTCGAAGGCGCCAAGGCTCACGGCCCCGTCAAAGCTCCCGAACGTTTCCCGGGTGACGGTGCGCGCATCGAGCATGTGCACGTCGAGTCCGTGACGGAGGTCCGCCTGAAGCTGCCCCGTGGAGAGCGTGACCCCGACGCCCCGAATCCCCTGGCTGCGCATGTACGCCAGCATTCCGCCCCAGCCGCACCCCAGATCCAGCACCCGGCCACCGGCGGGGACGCGAAGCTGCTCCACGACGAGCGCGTGCTTTCGAGCCTGCGCCGCCTCGAGCGAGAGGGAAGTATCTCCGCTGTATCTTGCGCCGCTGAAATCGCCAAGCTCGCCCACGCTGAGCCGGAAGAGCCTGTCCGTGAGCGTGTAGGTGAAATCGATTTCGGCTTGGGAGGCCATGGCGCGATTATGGCACGATGATATACTCGCGTGGGAGGCCCGAATGAGATACACACTCCGCGGTATTCCCTTGCGACTCCTTGTGCTATCCATCCTCGCCGCTCTTGTTGCCCACGCGCCCGCGTCGGCGGACTGGAGCCAGGTTGCCGAAATCCCAACGGTGAAGGTGGTCTCGGTCTTCGCGAACGGCGACACCATCGTGGCCGGGGCCGATACGACCGTCTACGTCAGCACGAACTCCGGCGTGTCATGGGCGCCCTCGGCGAAGCCGGTAGCGGGCGTGGGCTCGATTCAAGCCGTCCTGGTCCGGGACGGTCGTCTGTACGCCGGCACGTTTGGCCAGGGTGTCCATGTGAGCGATAACCTGGGCGCGACCTGGGTTCCGTTCAACGAGGGCTTGGTCGGCGGCATCTTGAATTCGCAGCTCGATGTCACGGATCTTCAGACGCGCGGCGACAGTATCTACGTGGCTACCGCGGGCGCGAGCATCTACTTGCGTAGCCTCGTCGGTGCGAGCACGTGGCAAACAACCGGCACCGAGATCGAGGCGAATCAGGCGGCCAACGTGGATGGTCTCTCGATCGGAGGGAGCCGGCTCATCGCCTCGGCGGGCGCCAACGGAATGGTGTTCCGCAACGATCCGGGAGAAGCGGACTGGACCACTTCCAATCTCGACAACCAGGGCATCCACGCGGGCCTGTCGGCCAAAGGCGCGGTGTGGACGGGAACGGGCTGGGTGGTTGGGACAAATTCCTTCATTTTCCACAGCGTGGCGGGTCAGGAGCCGTGGACGCTTTCCGATGTGGGTCTCGGCCCGCTGGATTGGACGGCGCTCGCCGCTCAAGGGGGGCACGTATTCGCGGCATTCGATGTGCCCCTCGGGGCTGTGATCGAGGAGAGCGACGACGACGGCGACACGTGGCAGAACGCGGAGGGTCAGCTCGGAGTATTCGTCCAGAAGCTCGCGATCAGCGGAAACAATCTGTACGCCGCGCGACAGGACGGGCTCTGGCGACGCCCGCTCGGCACGACCGCAATCGCCATCGCACTGGATGTGGCCCAGACCGAGCCCGGCGTCGTGAAATTGCGCTGGGTGGTCCCGGACACCCGGGGAGCCGCCATTTCGGTGCTACGACGCACGGCCGCTACCGATTGGGTTGAGCTGGGTCCCGGCTCCGTGGAGTCCGGCAGTCGGGTGACCTACGAGGATCGCACCGTGGCCCCCGGCGAGCGCTACGCCTACAAGCTCCTGGTTCGGACGGCGGGCGACGAGGGGTACTCCAGCGAAGTCTGGGTGACCGTGCCCGCGGGCGCGGGAGCGCCTCAGGCGCTCAGGCTCGATCCGGTCTACCCGAATCCGTTCGGAGCGCGCGCCTATCTCAATTTCGCGCTGCCCGGCGGTGGCCCGGCCAAACTGACCATCTTCACGGTGTCGGGCCGCAAGGTGGCGACGATCGTGGACCAGACGCTGCCTTCGGGCTGGCGGTCGGTTGCGTGGGATGGAACGGACGCATCGGGCCGGCCCGTCGCGTCCGGCACCTACTTCGCCAAGCTGGAATCCGCGGGGCAGGTGCAGATACGGAAGGTCGTGGTCGCCCGCTGAGGTCGGCTACGCCCTGGACCGTCCCCTGCCGAGCAAGAACAGAAGCAGGGTACCGAGCGCGGATCCCGCCAAGGCAGCGGCGCCGCCGACGAATACCGCGATGATCAATTCGAAGGGCCAAAGGTTGTGCGACGTGGGATCGCGGGAGCAATCGACCATCACGCGCACCATGACGACGGAGGGGATCACGGTGGCCATCACCGCGACAACGCGCCAGAACGGCCGGCCCGCAAAATGCGCGCGCCAGCGCCGCGACGGCGATGACGACCAGCAGCCCCGCACCCAGCACGGAGTCGGGAAGATTCACCTTGTTGTAAGGGATCCCCCAATAGGGCACACCAACGGCGAGAAAGCCCGCGGTCCAGCTTGGCAGCCACCAGTGCTTGCGCCAGTCGATTGTCATTGAGAGGCCGGGCAAGCGCCCGGCGCCGCGCCCGAGAACATCGATGTCAATAAACCCGGTTCAAAATGTCCTGACCCACTTGAAATCTCCCCGGTGGCGTTGGGCCTTCGTGACGGCGATCTTGTCGGACGCCATGGGATTCGGCGTGGCGCTTTGGCCTCCGGCGCAGTGGCTGTTGGATGCGGTGACGGCGGGCGTGCTGCTCGCGGTATTGGGTTTCCGCTGGTCGCTGCTGGCGGCTCTGGCTGTGGAAGTGGTGCCAGGCCTGCAGCTGTTTCCCGCCTGGACCCTTGTCGTGGCCGCCCTTGCGGCCACGGAAGCGGATCCGCGCTCACCGCACCGCGGCGGACCGCCGGAGCATCCACCCGTATAGCCAGGCGACCACCCCCACGAAGCCCAGCAATCCAAGCCACGGGGCAGGCGCGAAGGCTTCGGGAACGAGCCCGATCGGCGCGTCCTTCGAAAAACCAACGATGAGGCCCGCGTTGATCACGCCCCACAGGCTCTCGCCCACGATCAATCCCGAAGCCACGAGCGTGCCGAGTCGTTCCGCGCGGTCCGGGTTCGGCATCGAGCGGGCGCGGCCCACATACCAGTGAGACATCACGGCGCCGACGACCACGGCGAAGGTCGCGGACATCGGAAGGTAGATCCCGATGCCGACGGCCAGCGGCGGAATGCGGAGCTTCTTCATCGCGCCGAGGGTCGCATCCAGCAGGATGAGCCCGACCCCCACGGCGGCGCCGATGCCGAGCATCCTCCATTCGAGACTGCCGCCGATGACGCCCTGGGCGAGGGCCGAGATGAGCGTGGCCTGCGGCGCCGGAAGCGGGTTGGGCGCGACCACGCCCACGTTCGCGGCCCCGGCGAACCCGTACGCCTTGGCGAGCAGGTTGAGCACCGATGGGATCACGGACGCGCCGGCGGCCACCCCAACGATCAACGCGATCTGCTGCCGCATCGGTGAGGCTCCGACCAACTGGCCGGTTTTCAAATCTTGAAGATTGTCGTTCGAGATCGTGGCGCACGCGAAGACGATCGCGGTCACGAAGAGGGCGAAGGCGACGAGGGCGGGCCGGGTCTCGGGCGAGGGCGAGACCGCGACGATGATGGCCGATGCGCAGAGCACGATCGACAGGATGCCGACCCCCGAGATGGGGCTGTTCGACGCGCCGATGAGACCCGCCATGTAGCCGCAGATCGCGGCGATCAAGAACCCGCCGAGCAGCACGAACGGCACGGCAATGAGCGTGAGCGTGAGGGCGCTGGGCGCGAGCACGGTCGACTTCGCGAACGTGAACGCCAACCACGCGGCGACGATCAGACACCCGATGGTGAGGACGACGATCCAACCGGGTGATAGATCGCGGTCCCGATCGTCCGTGGAGGCCGCCTTTCGGGACGCGGCAAGCGTGCTGACCAATCCGCCGATGACCGGCTTCGCGAGCGTGGCCAGCGTGTACACCGCCGCGATCGCGATCGCTCCTGCGCCGATGAACCGCACCTGCGTTCGCCAGATCGTGAGGGTGTGCGCCGCGAGCGTCACGCCGTCGGCGGCGGGTTGCAGCGAGGTGAGGATCGGCACGGAGATGCCCCATGCGATCACGAGACCGGTCAGCATGGCCATTCCGACGGACAGCCCGACCAGATGCCCTGCGCCGAGAAGTGCTAAAGACCACGCGATGTTGTACCCGCTCGAAGCCATGGCCCCGAGACGGAAGAAGCCGGCCACCTCCGCCGACGCGATGCGCGTCGCCGTCACGATGGCGAGGCCCGCCGAGGCGATCGATCCCAGAATCACGGCCTGGAGCCCTTCCCGCGCCTCGCCCGTCTCGTCCTTCGTTTCGCCGCGGGTGCCGGATCCAACCTTCAGCACTTCGGCGGCCGCGACACCCTCGGGGTAGGGCAGATTGGAATGGGTCACGAGCGCGCGCCGCAGGGGAATGGTGAACAGCACCCCGAGCACGCCGCCGCTCAGGCAGATGAGAAACGACTGCCAGAATGGGAATCCGGTCCACCAGCCCACGATCACGAGTCCCGGCAGGACGAAGATGATGGCCGAGAGCGTGCCGGCGGCTGAGGCGACCGTCTGAACGATGTTGTTCTCGAGGATCGACGAGTTCTTGACGGCGCTCAGGATGGCCATCGAGATCACCGCCGCGGGGATCGAGGACGCAAAGGTGAGACCGACCTTGAGGCCCAGGTATACGTTGGCCGCGGTGAAGATCGTGGTGATGAGCGCGCCGAGAATGAGGGCGCGTATCGTGAGTTCCTTAGGCTTCAAGCGGCGATTTCCCCCCTACCCGGCCGATGAGAATCCCGAGCTTCGGATCGTCGTTCGGCCACATCATAGGAGAGGGCCGGAGCCGATCCAAGGAGTACAATGAAGGTCGCCCTTGCATCCGCAGGGCACACACCCCCACGGAGAGCCCCCCATGTTCCGCCGCATCGGCATGACCCTCGCAGTTGCGTCGATGATCCTCTTGGTTCCGCCGGTTTGCGCGAAGGCCGCGGGAAAGGCCGAGGCGCCGGCGAAGGCCGCGACCACGCCGCTTCCCGCACCAGCCAAGGCGCCCAAGCACCCGGTCGTGGACACGTACTGGGGCGTGAAGGTTACCGACGATTACCAGTACATGGAGGATGCCGCGAATCCGGAGGCAACGACGTGGGCCAAGGGCCAGAACGCCTACACGCGGGCCTGGCTGGACCGGCATCCCGAGCGGCAGGCGATCCTGGATCGCGTTGTGTCGCTGACCAGCTCCGAATCGCCGGACTACTACGGGGCCGCCTTTCAGAACGGGACGTACTTCTTCCTCAAGGAACAGCCGCCGAAGCAGCAGCCGTTGCTGGTCGCGCTTACGTCCGTCGCGGATCTGAGCACCGAGCGACCCGTGGTCGACCCGAACGCGATCGACTCGACGGGCGCGACCACGATGGACTTCTACGCTCCCTCGCTGGACGGACGCACCGTCGCGGTCACTCTCTCCAAGGCCGGGACGGAGGATGGAACGCTCTATTTCTACGACACGGCCACGGGGCGCCGGCTGGACGACGTGATCCCGCGCGTGAACGGCGGCACGGCCGGCGGCAGCGCGACCTGGAATGGTGATGCGAGCGGCGTCTTCTACACGCGCTATCCGCGCGAAGGAGAGCGACCCGCGGCCGAGCTGCCGTTCTTCGTCCAGATCTACTTTCACAAGCTGGGGACGCCGATCAGCTCGGACACGTACGTCCTCGGCCGCGACTTCCCCAAGATCGCCGAGTATCAGCTCTCCACAAGCCCCGATGGGCAGTGGGTCCTGGCCGACGTGAGCAACGGCGACGGCGGGGAGCACGCGTACTGGCTCCGCGCGCCCGGCGGGTCCTGGACCCAGATCAGCCGCTTCGAGGACAAGATCGTGGAAGGGTCCTTTGGGATGGACGGGGCCATCTATCTGCTCTCCCGCGCGAACGCGCCGCGAAGAAAGATTCTTCGCCTCTCCCTCACGACGCCGCGATTGGACGCGGCGGAGGTCGTGGTTCCCGAGACCGACAACGCGATCGTCGGCTACACGGCGACCGCATCCCGGATCTACGTGACGGAGATGGTCGGCGGCCCGACGCAGATCCACGTCTACGATCTCAGCGGGACGTCCCAGGGCATCGTCTCGATGCCGGAGATTTCGGCGGTGGGAACCGCGGTGCGCACGTCGGGGGACGACGTGCTGGTTCGCAGCCAGAGCTACACGCGCCCTCCCGCGTACTATCGCCTGGGCCCCAAGGACCTCGAGCTCAGGATCACGCCCTTGGCGCAGACATCCCCGGCCGATTTCAGCGACTGCGAGGTTCGTCGCGTGTTCGCACCCGCGGCGGACGGCACGAAACTCCCCATCAACATTCTCATGAAGAAGGGCACCGCGCTCGACGGTCACTCGCCGGCGCTTCTCTACGGATACGGATCCTACGGGCTCAGCGAGGCACCCTACTTCGACCCGACGCTCAAGGCGTGGATTGAGCAGGGCGGCATCTACGCCGACGCCAGCGTGCGGGGCGGGGGAGAATTCGGCGAGGATTGGCACCAGGCCGCGCGGCTGGGGACGAAGCAAGTCTCGATGGACGATTTCGCGGCGTGCGCGCAATACCTCGTTCAGGCGGGCTACACGACCAAGGAACGCCTCGCGATCGAGGGCGGGAGCGCCGGCGGGCTCCTCGTGTACGGGACCGTGGTCCACCATCCGGACGTCATGCAGGCGGCGATCGCGCACGTGGGGTACGGCGACGTGCTGCGGACCGAGCTGTCGCCGAACGGCGAATTCAACACGACCGAGTTCGGGACCGTGAAGGACTCCCTCCAATTTCGCGGCATGTACAGCTATTCGCCCTATCACCACGTTCAGAACGGCCGCACCTATCCCTCCGTGCTTGCGCTGACCGGCGTGAACGATCCGCGTGTGTCCTACTGGGAGAGCTACAAGATGGTGGCGAGGCTGCAGGGAAGCGGCTCGCCCAACACGGTCCTGATGCGCGTGAGCTACGACTCCGGCCACATCGGCGCCGCGTTCTCCGAGCGGAACCAGAAAAGCGCGGACGTTCTGCAGTTCATGTTCGACAAACTCGGCGTGAAGTACCGCCCGGTCGAGACCAACGCGGCGCCCAAGAAGCCCGGGCCGAGCTTGTAGGGGGCACGTCCGGAGGTTCCGCCTCAAGGCCCCGCCCCGGGACCCCGCCACTAACTGAATATCGCGTAATAAGTTAGCGCCGCCCCGCGCCGCTATGATGATCCCCCCGCGTCGTGCCGATCTTTTCCAGACGAAAGGGGGCCCTCCATGCTCCGGAAACTACTGCTGTGCTTTGTCGCAACCACGCTGGTCATCGGGTGCGCCGGCACCTCCAAATTGTCCGAGAAGAGCGAGAAGGAACTCACGAAGGGCGATGCCTGGAAAGCCTGGCAACTCGCCACCCGCGCCCTGGACAAGGAACCCGGAAATCCGCGCGCTCGCACGGCGGCAACCGCCGCAGGGACGTCCATCGTCACGGAGTGGCAGCGGCGCATCCGCGCGCTCGCCCAAACCGACAGCTTGAGGGCCGCAGAGGAAGTCCTGAACCTGAACGAATTCCGCACCGACGCGGCGCACTACGCCACGATTCCGATTGGCGCCGAATGGCCCGACGAAGAGCGGACGCTCCGCTTGGGCGCGGCGCGCTTTCACTATCAAGAGGGCGACGAGGCCATCAAGTCCAATCGTCCCAAGAGGGCCTGCGACGAGTTCACGAACGCCGAGCACTTCGCCCCCGGGTACCGCGACGCCGCGAAGCGCGCGGATCGCGCGCTGGACGAGGCGCTGACGCGCGTCGCCCTGGTTCCGTTCCACGCTTCGTCCGACGACCCCTCGCTGGGAGTCCAGGTGGCCCGTGCGTGGCGCGATGATCTGGTCGAATCGGTCATGCCGCCCGCGTCCCGGTTCACTCGAATCCTCCCGGGCACGGGGATCGAGCGCGACCTGAGGCTGTCCGATCTGGAAGGCCTCTCGCGCGCTCAAGCGATCCGTCTCGGCCGCGAGCGCGGCGCGCAGCGCGTGGTGTGGGGCTCGATCGGAGCCGTGCGCTCCTCCACCAAGCTTCAGATGTTCACCGACAAGATCGCCCGACGGGTGACGGAAAGGGACGCGGACGGCGTCGAATCCGTGCACTGGCTGGATGTGCCGATCGAGGTTGTGTCCCGCGTCCGCGACGTGAGCGTGGGCGTCGACTACGAGATCATCGAGACCGGAAGCGGAAGCTCCGTCTCGCATCGCCATTTCGACAAGTCCACGTCCGCGCGAGTCGTGTGGACCTCCTTTCAGCCGGAGGGGGATCCCACGTCCTACTTCCTCGTCTCGGAAACGGTCCGCAACGCGAATCCAAACCGCGCGGCCGAGGTCGAAAAGCGCTGGACGTCCGTGTGCGGAACCGCGACCACGCTGGTCCAGGTACTCGAAGCCAAGCGGAAGACCGGATCGTCTTCGGGCCGCTACGTGAAGGACGTGCTCCCGCGATTCGCGGCCGGCACCGCGTTCGTGTTCCTCGAAGACCTGCCTCCGGCGGACGATCTGGCCTTCTCGGTGCTGGCGCCGGGATCCGCTCCGCTCCGGGACGATTTGCTTCGGCTGGATCCCATTGACGACGCGGATCTTGCGATGGAGCGGGGGCCCGGGAGCGAGCGGTAGGGCGTTGGCGTTAGGGCCAGGGGCGTCCCACCTCGACGGAGCGCGCCCTCGGGAGTAGAGTCAGGCCGTAACGGCCATGAAATTCGACCTCGATGCTGCGGCGGAAGTACTTGCCCGAACCCCAAACGCGTTGCGCGCGCTCCTCACGGGGCTCTCCGATCCCTGGATCCAGGGCACCGAGGGCCCCGACACGTTCAGTCCGTTCGACAACGTCGGCCATCTGATCGACGGCGAGGAGACGGACTGGATGCCGCGGGCGCGCGTCATCCTCGCCCGTGGACCCGACCCCCGCTTTGAGCCCTACGACCGGTTTCGCCACCGGGAGCGGAATCGGGGCCGGTCGCTCGCCTCGCTCCTCGACGAATTCGAGCAACTCCGCGCCGCGAATCTGAAAGAGCTACAGGCCTGGCGGCTCGGACCGGAAGAGCTCGCGCTCACCGGCATCCACCCGACCTTCGGACGCGTCACGCTCGCGCAGCTTCTCGCCGCGTGGGTGGCCCACGACCTCGGGCACATCGCTCAGATCTCCCGCGTCATGGCCAAGCAGTACCGGGATGCGGTCGGTCCCTGGATCGAGTTCCTGCCGGTACTCACGGACCGGGAATGACCAGCCCGGTAAACGGCACGATCGCGCGACGCCTCGAAGAGGTCGCGGCCCTTCTGGAGGAGCAGGGCGCGAATCCGTTTCGGATCCAGGCCTACCGGCACGCCGCCCAGGTCGTGCGCCGCGAAAAGCGGGCGGTGGCCGACATCCTCGAGCGCGAGGGCGTGGAGGGACTGGAGCGCCTTCCAGGGATCGGCGAGGGACTGAGCCGCTCGATTCGGGATCTGGTCCGTACGGGAAGGCTCCCGATGCTGGATCGGTTGCGCGGAACGAGCGATCCGGTGGCGCTTCTCGCGTCCGTCGCGGGCATCGGAAGGGTCACCGCGGACCGGCTTCACCACGACCTCGGAATCGGGACGCTGGAGGAGTTGGAAGTGGCCGCCCATGACGGCCGGCTCTCCGACCTCGCGGGCCTCGGCCCCAAGAGAACTGCGGGAATCATTGATTCGCTCGAAGCTCGGCTGGGGCGTTTGAGGAGGAAGCGGAGCATGACACCGTCCGTAGACGAGCCTCCCGTTGCCGAGGTGCTCGACGTGGACCGCGAATATCGGGAGCGCGCGGCGAAAGGGGACCTGCGCCGGATCGCGCCGCGACGGATGAATCCCGGGAACGAGGCATGGCTCCCCGTGCTGCATGCGGAGCGGGGCGCGAGGCATTACACCGCGCTCTACTCCAATACGCCCCGCGCGCACGAGCTGGGGAAGACGCACGATTGGGTGGTGATCTACTACGACGCAGACGGCTCGGAGAGCCAGTGCACCGTGATCACCAGCGAGCGAGGCACACTCCGGGGGAAGCGGATCGTCCGTGGCCGCGAGGCGGACTGCGAGCGATACTACGAGGCTACGGCGTGAGCGAGCCGTGGTAAGCTCCAAGGCGTGAAACGAGTGATCGCCATCGGGCTCCTGGCCCTGCTCCTGGCCGGCGCTTCGGGCGCCGGAATCGGCGTCCCCGAGCCCAATTGCCGGCCACAGCGGACCATGGCGTGCTGCCGCGGAGGTGCCGCCGAGATGACCCGCGAGTGCTGCGCCCATAAGGCGGCGTCCCACGCTGCCGCCGCAAGCGGTGGGCAAACGCGGGCCAAGCTGAGCTGCAACTGCGAGTCCCACACTCCGGTCGGCTCTCCGGCGCGGTCCGATGATTTCTACACATTCATCAGCGCTTCCCCGGTCCCGACGGTCTCATTGATCGGACCCACGGTTCCATCGGCCCGCTTCGCCCTTCCGCAAGGTTCCATAGAGCCCGCGACACCGCCGCCCCGCGCTTGATCGACTCTCCATTCGATTTCTGACGCAATCGCGGGCTCGCGGCCCGCGGAAGCGTCCGTCCTTCACAACCTGCCTCATCGGAGATCGGTCATGCGAATACCAGGCATTGTCTGGATCATTCTTGCACTCGGGATGCCGACCGGCGTCGCGCTCGCGTGCAGTCAGTGCGAGTGCGGCAGCCCGACGCCGCCCGGATACCTGCTCGATACCGCGTACCAGCGATTCAGCTACGGACTCGAGGATCGCTACCTCTCGAAGGAGAATGCCCTCGCGGAGGAGCCGGGACACGAAGAGCAATGGGAGCACCGGATCTCGGGCCTCTTCTACTATCGGCCTTCGGATCGCGTGGGGATGCAGCTTCGCGTCCCCTACGTCTTCAAGAAGAACGAGGAATTTCCGACGGGCGAGGACCCGGCCACGACCCACTCCGACGGATTTGGGGACGTGGCCCTTCGGGGGCGCCTCGAAGTGGCCCGGTTTGGGGGAACGACGGCGCCGCCCCGCACGCTGGCCCTCATCGCCGACGCGACCGCGCCGACGGGATCGAACAATCTCAAGGACGACTCCGGAGAGCGACTCGAGGCGCATCTCCAGCCCGGGACCGGCGCATGGACGGGAATGGGTGGTGCGGTGTTCGACGTCGCGCTCCCGGGTTCGGCCGTGAGCACGAGCGTGCTCTACCGGGTCAACGGCACGAACGGCTACGGGTACCACTACGGGAACACCCTGCTCCTGAACGCGGGTTACGCGCGGACGCTGTCACGCACCTTCGAGGCCGCGCTGGAGTTGAACGCGCGGTCCGCGAAGCGCGACGTGACGGAGGACGGCAGCGACGATCCGAATTCGGGCGGCTCGCTGCTCTACGTGGCGCCCAGCGTGCGGTACCTGATGGGCGGGCTTGCGAGCCTGCAGTTTCTCGTGCAGGTGCCGGTCGCGCAGGATCTCCACGGGGACCAGACGGAGCACACGACGGCGCGCCTGGGCGTTGTGCTGACGGGGCTTTAACGGAGCGGATAAACAGGGTCGGGGCGAGGGGCGCCGCGGCGCTCTTAGCCTCGACCCACCTTCTTCAAGACGTCGGCCACGCCACCGACTAGAATACGACCATGATTGCGCTGCCGCCGCCGATTTGGCTGATCCGCTTCGCGGTGGCCGCGGTGTGGTTGTATGAAGGCCTGTGGTGCAAGCTGCTCGGCCGCGAGGCGCGCCAACTGCAGGTTGTGGAGGCCGTGCCTCGCCTCAGCCCGCGCCTCGGGGCCCACTTACTCAAGGCCCTCGGCGCGGTTGAAGTGGGCTTGGCGCTTTGGGCGCTGACCGGGGTTGAGCCGATCCCGTGCGCGGTAACCCAGACGCTGCTGCTCGCGACGCTGAACGCCAGTGGGTTGCTCTGGGCCCGCCACATCATTCATGACCCGGGCGGTATGGTCGTCAAGAACTTCGCCTTCCTCGTCTTGGTCTGGGTCTCGGCCAGCATTCCGGGCCCGTTGTGGAAATGACCATCGGCGAATCCGCATGGGCGCGGGGCCGTTTGGACGGGCGGCGAGGGCCGAGCCGGTTGCTCTTCGGCAGCATGTTCGAGGACGCTTCCATCGAGCTCGCAGCGTTCGCGCCCGGAGGGCGCGTCTTCTGCATCGCCTCCGCCGGCTGCACCGCGATGAAGCTCGCGCCGCACCATCCCGTCGTGGCCGTGGACATCAATCCGGTCCAACTGGCCTACGCGGCGCGTCGTTTCGCGGGCGCCGCAAGAGCGCGCGGACGCGCGGATCACGTCATGGCCGTCGGGCGCGTGCTTGTCTCGGTCGCCGGTTGGAGACGTTCGAGACTGCGGGCATTTCTCGACCTGGAGGACCCATCGGAGCAGGCTGCCTTTTGGCGCCGGCACCTCGATACGCCGCGATTCCGCTTCGCGCTCGACGCGCTCCTCTCGGTCGCCTCGCTTCGCATCGCGTACGCGCCCCGGCTCCTCGACTTCCTTCCCCGTCATCTCGCCGCAGTGATGCGCGCGCGTATGGAGCGCGGTTTCTCCCGGCACCCCAATCGAGCCAATCCCTATGCTCGCGAGCTGCTCCTGGGCGACTCGCCGGACGAAGGACCGCCCGTCGAGGCAAAGACGGTTCGTCTCGTTCATTCGGACGCGGCCGCGTACCTCGAACGATCCCCGGCCGGGAGCTTTGACGGGTTCTCGCTTTCGAACATCCTCGACGGCGCCGACGAGTCCTATGCGCGGCGGCTCTTCGCCGCCGTCCGTGGTGCGGCCGCGCCCGGCGCGGTCGTCGTGCGCCGGAGTTTCGCCGAGGCGGACCCGGCGGCCACGACCAACCGCGCCGCGGAGGATCGGGCGATGATCTGGGGTCTCGTCGACGTGAGGCCTGCAAGCGCGCTCGAGGACTCGAAGGAGGCGCGCCGTTCGTTGGCTTCGTTGGGACGGTCCTCGTGGGCAGGAAGCGCCGGGGTGGCTCCACGGTCCGCGTCGCTCGGGGCGGGGGAGACGTCGGTCGT
The DNA here is from genome assembly GCA_963740415.1 of Candidatus Eiseniibacteriota bacterium. Taxonomy (GTDB): domain Bacteria; phylum Eisenbacteria; class RBG-16-71-46; order SZUA-252; family SZUA-252; genus WS-9. The sequence continues at coordinate 809,028 of CAVUEC010000011.1, read as the reverse complement.
GACCCGTACGACGTTCGCCGCGCCGCGGGAGAGCGTGTGGGACCGTCTCACCCTCTACGAGCAGGTCGCCACGCGGCCCCCATTCCATCTGCGCGCGCTCCTGCCGACGCCCATCCGGGCCGAAGGTCGCATGGCCGTGGTGGGCGATGAGGCCAAGTGCTCGTACCACGACGGACACCTGGTAAAGCGGGTCACGCGGGTGATCCCTGGGCGCTCGTTCGAGTTCGAGGTCGTGGAGCAGAACCTCGTGCTGGGCGGTGGGATCAGGCTCGAAGGCGGGAGCTACACCATGCACGGGCTGCGGGACGGCCTGACGGAGGTGGCGCTAACGACGAGGTTCGTGAGCCCCAGGCGGCCGCGCTGGCTGTGGTCGTGGTTGGAAGAGGCGCTCTGCCACAGCTTCCATCGCCACATCCTGGACGCGATGCGACACGGCAAGGGCCGGGTATGAGCTTCGCCGAAGAACGCGCGCGGATGGTCGAATTGCAGCTCGCCGGGCGGGGAATCTCCGACCCGAGAGTCCTCGACGCGTTCCGACGTGTTCCCCGTGAAGCGTTCCTTCCGGAGGAGCTCGCGGAGTTCGCTTATCGGGACACCCCGCTGCCGATCGCTGGGAAGCAGACCATCTCGCAGCCGTACATCGTGGCGGTGACGGTTCAGGCGCTTGGGCTTCGAGGGGATGAGCGCGTCTTGGAGGTTGGGACCGGCTCCGGCTACGCCGCGGCCATTCTGAGCTGCCTTGCCCGGGAGGTGTACACGGTCGAAAGGCTGGAGCCGCTCGCGGAGGAGGCGAGGCTCCGATTGGAACGGCTCGGATACCACACCGTGCACGTTCTTTGCGGCGACGGAACCCTGGGCTGGGCGGAGCATGCTCCCTACGACGCCATCGCGGTTGCGGCCGGCGGACCCAAGGTTCCCAAGGCGCTCCTCTCCCAGCTCAAGCCGAACGGCCGATTGATCATTCCCGTCGGACCGGAAGCCTCGCAGGTCCTGACGCGCATCGTTCGGGAAGGCGAGGACCGCTTCCGCGAGGAACCGATCACCGATGTCCGCTTCGTGCCGCTCATCGGGCTTCAGGGCTGGCCCGAGGCGCGGAGTCCCGCGGCGCATGGAACGGCAGGCCAAGACAGAGCCATCAGCAAACTCATCCGGGAAGCCGCGGAGCCGATCGATGAAATCAAGCCGGGGCACGCCGACGCGCTCGTGTCGCGCGCCGCGAATGCGCGGGTCGTTCTCATCGGAGAGGCGACCCACGGCACGAGCGAGTTCTACCGGATGCGCGCCCTCATCACGAGGGAGCTCATCCAGCGCCACGGTTTCAATTTTGTCGCGGCCGAGGCGGACTGGCCCGACGCGGCGAGGATCGACGCCTACGTCCTGGGTGATCCCCCGCGATCCAGAGTCGAGTTCACACCGTTCTCCAGATTTCCCACTTGGATGTGGAGGAACGACGAAGTTCACGAGTTCGTGGCCTGGCTCCGATCGTGGAATCTGGCCCGGAGCGAGCGGGCGAGCCGGGCGGGCTTCCACGGCCTCGACCTGTACAGCATGTTCACTTCGATCGCGGTGGTTCTGGACTACCTGGACGACGTCGATCCCGGGGCGGCCCGCGTGGCTCGCGCGCGCTACGGCACGTTGACCCCGTGGCAAAGGGATCCCGCCGCCTACGGGAGGGCGGTGCTCGTCGGGAAGTATGAAAGCTCGGAGAGGGAGGTCGTCTCCATGCTCCGCGATCTACTCGAGAAGCGTCTCGATTACGCGGCCAAGGATGGCGAGCGGTTCTTTGATGCCGCCCAGAACGCCCGCGTCGTCGCCGATGCCGAGGGCTATTACCGAGCGATGTACTACGGCTCGGCGGCGTCCTGGAACCTCCGGGATTCCCACATGTTCGACACACTCCAGGCCCTGCTGGACTTTTACGGCCCGGGCTCGCGCGGAATCGTGTGGGCCCATAACTCCCACGTGGGGAACGCCGTCGCCACGGAGATGGGCGCCCGGGGCGAGTGGAACATCGGACAGCTCTGCCGAAAGGCATTCGGCGAGGACGCATACATCATCGGATTCGGAACCGATCACGGCACCGTCGCGGCGGCGTCGGATTGGGACGAGCCGATGCAACGGATGCGCGTGCGCCCCGCTCATCCCGAAAGCTACGAGAGTCTTTGCCACGCGTCGGAACGCCCGGCGTTCGTGTTGCACTTGCGGGACCCCAGGCGTCCCGCGGTGCGGGACGAGCTGCTCCCGCCGCGCCTGGAGCGCGCGATCGGCGTGGTGTATCGGCCGGAGACGGAGCGGGCGAGCCATTACTTCCACGCGGTCCTGCCGGGTCAATTCGATGAGCTGGTCTGGTTCGACGAGACTCGCGCGGTCACGCCCCTCGAGGCCAAGGTGACCGCGTCCGCGGGGCTCCCGGAGACGTATCCCTTCGGGCTCTGAGATTTCTACCCGCGGCCGACCTTCTTCAAGACATCGGCCCACCGCGGGTCGCCGTGGAGGGGCCGGAAGGCCGGCTCGACGACCACCTGCGCGGTGCCCGCGTCGCGCTCGGCGATCGAGCGGTCGATCCAGGTGAACGCCGAATCCAGGTTGCCCCTCTGAGCGTGGATCGCCGCGATCTGATACGCGGAATCGACGGCGTGCTTTGCCTCCAGCTGCTGGAGCGCGATATCCGACTCCTTCTTTCGGCCCCCACGACCGTGCACGTAGGCGAGGGCCGTCAGCCGCGCCCATTCCGCGGGCTCCATGCTGGCCGCGGCCAGCGCGTCCGAATCCCGCCCCTCGTCGGTGAGGATGATCGCCAGCACCATGTAGGCTCCGATCCGATGCGGGTAGAGCTCGAGGGTCTTTCGATAGGCCTTCTCGGCGTCGGCCAGACGATCCAACGAGCGATGGACCTGCGCGATCGCCGTGTAACCGCCCGCGTTCAGCGGATCCTGCTCGATCGAACGCCGGATCAGGCTCTCCGCCTCCTCGAAGCGGCCCAGCATGTGCGCGAGCGTTCCCGCGGAGCGAAGCACTTCCGCGCTTCCCGGGGCGAGCTTGCAGCGCCTTTCGTATCGATTCTTCGGCGCCCTTCCAGTCCCAGTCATGCGTTCTCTGGATCGCCGAGAGCCTCACGTGACGCTTCCGCCATGCCCGGCGCCAGCTGGAGCGCGCGCAGCGCGGCCTCGCGGGCCATTCGATATGCCTCCACCACCGGCATCCACCCGTAGCCGCCGCAGTTCGCGTACGCGCGGGAGAGCTCGGCCCACGCCGCGGCGTGCGACGGATCGAGCGCCAGCGCTTCGTTCAAGTACCGCAAGCCTTTCTCGTTATCGTCCTTGTTGAGTTTGTCGACGAAGTACTTCCCCTGGAGGTACAGGCGATGGGCTTCCGGACTTTGCCCATGCCCCGCGGCGGCAGCGGCCACGTCCGCCTTGGCGGTTCCGCTCGCGTCCGAATCCGTATCGCGGAGCAGCGTGGCGCGAAGCTCCTTCACCACCGACTGGGCGATGTCGTCCTGCACGGCGAAGATGTCGTCCAGCGATCGATCGTAGGTTTCCGACCATAGCTGGACCCGGTCGGACGCCTTCACGAGCTGCACCGAGATCCGGACCCGATTTCCGGACTTGCGCACGCTGCCGTCGAGAAGGGTGGCCACGTTCAATTTCTCCCCGATCGTCGCGAGATCCTCGTTCTTTCCCTTGAACTGGAACGACGATGCGCGCGCGGCCACGCGAAGCCCCCGGATCTTGGTGAGCACGTTGAGCAACTCGTCGGCGAGCCCGTCGGAGAAGTACTCGTCCTCCTCGCCGCGGCTCCGATTCACGAAGGGAAGCACGGCGATGGACGGTGCGTCCTGCGGCGCCGCGAAACCCATCCCCGAAGCTGACGAGCCCGACGGGGAGGGCGTGGGCGGCGGTGGTGTGGCCACCGCCATCAACGGACGGGACGCGGGCATCGCGGACGCCGGCGTCGGCTGCCACGGCACGGACGCCGCGCTGGGCGACGGTGCCGGCGTCACGCTCGGCGGCCCCGGACTCGGAGTGGGCGCGGCGGTACCCAGCCCCATCTCCCTCACGACGTAGCGAAGCTCGTTGTACACGTCGCGGGCGGTCTGGAATCGATCGCGCGGGTCCTTCTCCAGGCAGCGCACCACGATTCGGTTGAGATCGCGGGGGAGATCGACGCGGAGGCTGATTACCGGAGCCGGCACGTCGCGGAGGATGGCGGACGTCACGTCGGCGGAGGTCGAGCCGGCGAACGGACGGCGCCCCGTCGCCAGTTCGTAGACGATGGCGCCGAAGGCGAAGAGATCCGACCGCGCGTCCACTGTTTCGCCGCGAACCTGTTCCGGCGCCATGTACGGCACCGTGCCGAGCACCTGGCCGTAGGTTGAGATCGGAGCCTGGGCGGTCGCGCCGATCGTCGCGCCCTGTCCCGGGCCTTCGCCCTCGACCGATGCCACCTTGGCCAGGCCGAAGTCGAGCACCTTCACCCAGCCGTCGCGGGTCACCATGACGTTGCCCGGTTTCAGATCCCGGTGAATCACCCCGCGCTCGTGCGCGGCCACCAGCGCGCCGGCGAGCGCGAGGGATAGATCCAGCACGCGCGAGATCGGAAGACCGCCCGGGGTGACCAGTCGATCCAGGCTCTGGCCCTCGACCAGCTCCATCGTGAGGAACCGGACGCCGTCCTCGTCCTCGACGGAGAAGAGGGTGACGATGTTGGGATGGTTGAGGCCGGCGACGGTTCGCGCCTCGCGCTCGAATCGGGCGAGGCGGTCCGGGGAAGAGGCCACGGCCTCGGGCAGCACCTTGATCGCCACCTCGCGACCGAGGCGGGAATCGCGCGCGCGATAGACCTCGCCCATGCCGCCCGCGCCGAGGGGTCCGAGAATTTCGTAGGTACCGAGGCGAGTCTTGGGTGCGAGGGGCATAGCCGGGGAGTTTATCGCATGACGGGCCGGCGTGTCAGCGCCGCGGCGGGCCCGGCGCCCGCCCGGGCCGCCGCAACACCGACCCGGCTTGTTGCTGACGCCGGAACGTCCGCCCGGCTACAGTAGTCGCCATGGCGCTCCGTCCCGGCACAAAGCTCGGCCCCTACGAAATCCTGACCGCGCTCGGAGCGGGCGGCATGGGCGAGGTCTACACCGCCCGCGACACCCGCCTGAGCCGGGACGTTGCCGTGAAGGTGTTGCCGGCGGCGGTTTCGGCCGATCCGGACCGTCTGTCCCGATTCGAGCGCGAGGCCAGGTCGGTGGCCGCGCTCTCCCACCCGAACATTCTCGCGATTCACGACTTTCGGACCGAGGACAAGACGGTCTTCGCGGTGACCGAGCTTCTCGTCGGCGAGACGCTTCGAGAGCGGCTGGCCGAGGGAGCCATTCCGGTGTCCAAGGCCGTCTCGTTCGCGATCCAGATCGCGAACGGCCTCGCGGCCGCGCACGACAAGGGCATCATCCACCGCGATCTCAAGCCCGAGAACGTGATGCTCCTCCCGGACGGGCATTTGAAGATCCTCGACTTCGGCCTGGCGAAGCAGGCGTCGATCCTGGGCACGGATTCGGGGGCCGACGCCCGCACCGTGGCCCACGAGACCGAGGCCGGACTTCTGCTCGGCACGGTTGGATACATGTCGCCGGAGCAGGTGCGCGGGCTTCCCGTCGACGCCCGATCGGACATCTTCTCCTTGGGCGCGGTCCTGTACGAAATGCTCTCGGGCCGGCGCGCCTTCCGCGGCGAATCACCGGCGGACACGATGTCGGCGATTCTTCGCGAGGAGCCGCCCGATCTCTACGGATCCGTGCGCGACCTTCCTTCGGCCTTGGAGCGGATCCTGCGCCGCTGCTTGGAAAAGAAGTCCGAGGCGCGGTTCCGCTCGGCGCATGACCTCGCGATCGCGCTCGAAGCAATTTCCACGACGAGCCGGATCGAGGGATTGCCCGCTCAATCGGAGACGCGCGCCTCGCGGGCGCTCCCCAAGTTCCGGCGCCTCACGTTCCGCAACGGCAACATCTCGAGCGCGCGATTCGCCGACGAGGGCCGGAGTATCGTGTACGGCGCCGCGTGGGAAGGGAAACCGTTCGAGGTCTACACGTCGCGGCCCGAAAGCCCCGAATCGAGGAGCTTGGGCCTGCCGCCCGGCGATCTCCTCGCGATTTCCTCGACCGGAGAAATGGCGCTCTCCCTGGGGCACCGACACACGTTCTGGTTTGAGTCCGTGGGCACCTTGGCCCGAGCCGCCCTGGGCGGTGGTGGCGTGCGTCTCCTCCTCGAGGGTGTCGCCAGAGCCGATTGGTCGCCGGATGGGAAATCGCTCGCGGTTGTTCGGCCGCTGGGGGGGCGGTACCGTCTGGAATACCCGGCCGGCACGATGCTCCACGAGACTGTGGACTGGTGCGGCCTCCCCAGAGTGTCCCGAGACGGAACGCGCGTCGCGTTCGCGGACTTCGCCACGTCGGGAGACACGACCGGCCGGGTGTGCCTGGTGGACCGGGAGCGGCGCCTGAGCGTGCTGGCCGACCGCATGACCAGCGTTTCGGGGATCTGCTGGTCGCCGGATGGCACCGAGGTGTGGTACTCCGGCATCAGCGAGGGTCTGGACATCGGGATTTGGGCCGTCACCCCCGGCGGCGCGACGCGCACGCTCTACATTTCACCTTCGCGAATCCGGCTCCACGACGTGGCGGCGAACGGCCGGCTCCTTGTGAGCACCGAGAAACTGAACCTGGGCGCCATCGTCGGAGGTGACGAGTTTCCAGCGGAACTCAACCTGGCTTGGTTCGACGCCTCTCTGGTGGCCGATCTGTCGCAGGACGGGGCCCAATTCCTCTTCACCGAGGTGGCCGACGCCGAGAATCCCAATTACGCGGTGTACCTCAGGCCCACCGGCGGCTCGGCCGCCGTGCGGCTTGGGGACGGGGTCGCGGAGGGGATTTCGCCCGACGGAAAGTGGGCTCTGGCCATCCTCCGGTCGCCCCACGACGATCTCATCATCTATCCAACCGGATTGGGTGACAGCCGCTCCCTTCGGTCGGCTGAGATCCAACGGTACCTTTGGGCCGGATGGCATCCAAGCGGCCAGGAGATCTACTTTGTCGGCTCCACCGCGGATCGCGCCCGCCGGCTCTACCGTCAATCGCTGTCCGGAGGAGACCCGCGGCTGATCTTCGACGAGGAGCTCGCGCTCGACTGGGTGACGGGGCTTCCGATCTCGCACGACGGGAAGCGGATTCTCGTGCGGGGAGGCGATGGAGCCTGGTTCATGCTGAACATCGAGTCCTCCGCGCGCGAACCCCTTCCCGGTCTCCAGGCGGGCGACATGCCGGTGCGCTTTGACCGGGACAGCCGGCACCTCTTCGTGGCTCGAACCGCGGAAGGCCCGCCGCGAATCGAGCGCATCGAGATCGCATCGGGCTCGCGGAGCCTCCTGCGCGAGCTAAAGCCTCCGGAGCCCTCGGGAATCATTCACATTGGCGGCATCGTGACCAGCGTCGACGGAGACCGCTACGCCTATTCCTTCCTCCGGTCGTTGAGCGATCTCTACCTGGTTGAAGGAATTGGGTGATCTTGAGCCGGAGGGTGGTGCTTCGGTGGGCGGGAGGAAATGGCGAAACAGGGGTATACTCAAGTAAGAGTTGTAGCGAGTCCCGGTCTCATGAGGACGGTCGGAAGAAGGGGAGGTCATCCATGAAACGCATCGTGCTGGCCCTGGTTGCAGGGTCGCTCTTCTGCCTCGTGTCTGCCCAAGGCGCATGGGCACTTAGCTGGAAAGACGTCGCCAGCCTCCACCAGGATGGGGTGGCCGATTCGCTGATCATTCAAAAGATCATCTATAGCGGGCAGGTGTTTCAGCTCGAGGCCAAGGACATCCGCGACCTCAAGAAGGCGGGCGTGTCGGACGAGGTAATCTCGGTGATGCTCCGCACCGAAGCACAGGGTGAGGGCGACAACGGAGGTTATGCCGAAAGCGGCGATTACCACGGAGACACGTCGTCGCACGTCTATGTGGGGCTGGGATTTGGTTACTACGGCGGCTACTACGGGCCCTACTACGGCGGTTACGCACCTTATCCCTACTACGGCGGTTACTACGGCCGCTACTACGCCCCTTACTATCGAAGCCACTACTACCCCCGCTACCGCACCGGCTACTACGGCCGTCCCGGCTATAACTACGGATACGCGCGCCCCAGGTCTAACGGGAACTACGGCAACGCGCGGCCCCGGTACAACTACGGTCCCCGCCCGGGCTCCGGGCATCCCAGCAGCGGCAGCCCGGGTATGCGTCACCGGTAGTCGTCGCCTGCAGCTCGAGTCCTGAAGCTCCCTCAGCGCCCGGCGTTCTGTGAGTGTGGTCACACTTATCTGATCCGCGCTTCGACACCGCAGGCAATCGCCGCGATCATCGTCGGCCTCGTCGTGGTCCCTGAGTAGCATGCCCGCTCTTCCCCGATTGGCCTACCCTCAAGAACGTCCCAATACCCCACGCGGGCCCGTGCTCGCAGAGCCCGCCAGAGGTTCGGTTCCAGTCCAAGGCCGGAGGAACGGACCATGCATGGTTACCCGAAACGCCTCTGCAACTCGCACATTGCTCGCTGGCTAGGGGTCCTCCTTGTTGGCGCGGCAGGCTGGCTTCTGCCGGGCCAAGCGCAGGCTGTTCCCGCCTACGCGCGTCGCTACGACACGAAATGCGAAACCTGCCACTCGCCGCTTCCCCCCCGGCTCAACAACACGGGCGAGGTCTTCCGCCGGTGGGGCTTCCGTCTCCCAGACGCTGACGAGAACGGAAAATTGACGATGAAGACGGTGCCGGCGCACGGGATTTCCGACGCGGCCTCGATCGCCGCCGAATTCTCGGCGCATCAGGATGAGTACGTGAGCCCGGGCGAGAGCAAGTCGACGCTGGAGATGGGAGAGGTCGTGGTGATGGCGGGGACATCCATCGGTGAGCACCTCGCGACGCAGGCCATCTTCCTCCCGCGCAACGACGAGGGCGGGGTGGAGCTGGAGAACGCGCAGCTTCAATACAACCGGGGCGCCCCCGGCGGCCAGTTCAGCCTGCGCGCCGGCCTCATCGAGCCCTTCAGTTGGATGAAGGCGACGCACGGAACGCTCACGCCCACCGGCACGCTGGCCTTCAGCGAATCGCCGCTCATCCCTGCCGGGGACTTTCCCGGCTTTGCGTTGGGGTCGAACCAGGTGGAGATGGAGGCGGGGTACACGTTCAGCAAGCTCCGAAACGGCAAGATGTGGACGACGGAGCTTACGGCGGCCGTTCTGAACGGAGTGGACGAGGCGGGAGACCTGGCCTCGCGAAATACATCGGATGGGATGGATGTCTTCTTCCAGGCGATCCAGCTCTTCGGGGCGAGGAACACCTTGGGAGGCTTCTACTACAAGGGCCGAACGATCATCGATCCCACCGGTCTTCTGGCTCCGCCGGGCCCCTATCACGACCATTTCACGAGGTATGGAGCGATGGGCAACTACGCGTTCTTCGACCGCGTGGACCTCATCGGGGCGGTGGCCGACGGCAAGGATGACTCGGATCAGCTGACCGGAAACGTGCTCAGCCGGGGGGCGTATGTTCAGGTGGACGTGACACTCTTCAATCGGTGGATCGCGGACTATCGCCGGGACTATCTCGACCCCGACCGAAACGTCAGCGACGATCTGATCAGGGCCCACGTCATTGGGACGACGTATCAAGCTGAGGACAATATATTCCTCATCGGGGAATACCAGGAGACGGAGGAGGCGGGCTTCAAGAGCCACGGGATCACGGGGACCGTTCGGTTGGTTTACTAGGCAACTCGACAGCACCGGGGACGGGCTGGGGAGGACCTGCATGCGTTTTCAACGAACCCTGCTTGCTTCGTTCTGCGCTTTCGCGCTTTTCGTCGCCCTTGGGGCCATAGCTCCCGGTGCCGCGGCGGCCGCCGAAGAACCTCCGGACAGCGCGGCGCTCAAGGCCCATTTGAAGGCGCTGGACTCTGGACCGAAGACCATTGACGTCACAAAGTACCCGGACGAGCAGAAATCCGCCTACAAGGTCTTCTCGAAGAAGTGCTCCAAGTGCCACACGATCGCGAGACCGATCAACAGCGAGTTTGTTCTGCCCGCGCAATGGGAGCGATACATCAAGCGCATGATGTTCAAGCCGAACTCCCAGATGAGCGATGCAGACGGCAAGACGATCTATCACTTTCTGGTTTACGACGCCAGCGTGCGCAAGAAGGAGTCGCTGAAGAAGGCGCTCGCCGAGCTGCCTGCCGAGGAACGCACTCTGGCGATCGGAAAGATCAAGACGGTCAACCCATCGTTCGCCGCGCCGTAGTGACGGCGCTCTCAGAACCGCGCCGGGGCGGTAGACGGGACTTCCTGGCGAATCTCGCGCTGGGGATCGCTGGCCTTCTGTCGGTGGGGGGATTCGCCTCGCGCTTTCTGGGCTTTCTCTATCCCGTGGTGCCGCCGGAGCAGCTCATCGAGGTCGCCGTCGGAGGGCGTGAGCAGATTCCGGTGAATGGGGGGATGGTCGTAAACCTGCCCGTCGGACATGTCGCGCTCGTGGATGCTGGCGGCGAACTTCGAGCTTTTTCGGCCGTCTGCACCCATCTCGGATGCATCGTGAAGTGGCAGCCGGCGGCCGGCAGCGTGTGGTACTGCCCCTGCCACAAGGGCCGGTACGATCGAAGCGGGCAGGTCGTGTCGGGCCCGCCGCCACGGCCTCTCAAGCAATACGAGGTCGCGGTCCGGCAGGGAAGGGTCTACGTCAAGATCCCCTATCGTCCCGCCGCTTCCCCGGTCTGACGGCGATGAATGCTGCGCGCTGGTTCGCCGAGCGGGTGCCGATCCCACGGCAATGGATCGAGGGCCCGTTCAAGGAAGAGCTTCCGGTCCACCTGAAGACATGGGTTTGGGCCTTTGGCGGCACCCCATTGCTCTTCTTTGTGATCCAGGTCGCGACCGGGATTCTGCTCACCTTCTACTACGTTCCGTATCCGCCACACGCCTACGAGAGCATCCGCCAGATCACCTTCGGCATCCGATTCGGCTGGTTCATACGAGGAATCCACCAGACCGCCTCGCAGCTGATGTTCGTCGCCGTGCTCCTCCACATGATTCGCGTCTTCGCCACGCGCGCGTACAGGGCGCCGCGCGAGCTGACCTGGGTGATCGGCGTGAGCCTTTTCCTTCTGACGATGGGGTTCGCGTTTACCGGGTACTCCCTCGTCTACGATCAGCTCTCTTTCTGGGCCACGACGGTCGGGACCAACATGATCGCCGAGGTCCCTCTCATCGGGAAGCCGCTGCTCTACCTTCTGCGCGGCGGTCCGGACGTGAATCCGAATACGCTCTCCAGGCTCTACAATTTCCATATCGGCGTCGTGCCGACGCTCTTCGTCGCGCTTGTCGGGATGCACATCCTCCTCATACGGCTCCACGGAGTGGCGCGGCTCGAGGGCGATCCCCGCAAGGAGACATACCATTTCTTCCCGGACCACGTGTTGCGCGAGCTGGCCGTCGGGTTGGTGCTGATGCTGGCGATCGTGGTCTACGTCGTGCTTTACCCGCCCGGACTGGGCGAGAGAGCCGACCCCAACCTGACGCCGCCCCACATTCGGCCCGAGTGGTATTTCTACCCGTCCTATCGATGGCTGAAGATGGTGCCACTGCAGGTGGGCCTATGGACCTCCGTCGCCTTCGTGACGAGCATGCTGCTCTGGCCCTGGATCGACGCTGGGTTGGAGCGATTGGCGCCGGGCCGGCGGTGGGGAATGATCCTCGGGGTCGCGGGGCTGCTCTTCACGTTGGTTCTACTCGTATGGGAGGCGATGTCCTGACGTGACCGTTAACGGGCAGAAGTACCTAGTGGCTTCGTTAAGTTTGGCCCTCTTTGTCGCGCTGATTGCCGTGGGGTCGGTCGACGCCCAACGCCGCGCGCAGGCGGCCAAGGCGCGGCAAGGCGAGCTCGCGGGCGCGATCAATCCTCAGCTCGAGCGCGGACGGGCCGTGTTTGTGAAATACAGCTGCAACGCATGCCACGGGATGAGCGGTGCGGGCGGAATCAAGAACCTCAACGCGCAGACCGGCGGCGAAATCAACGGCCTGACGCGGGTCAGCGAGACCTATAGCCGCGAGGAGTTGATCGAGAGGATACGAAACGGCGTGCCGAACGTGGACAAGGGGGACCCGACGGGGCCAGATCCTCCGTTACGCATGCCTTCTTACAGGGACCTGATCGCGGGGCAGGAGTTGGAGGATCTCACCGTCTATCTCTTCAGCTTGAAGCCGGCAGCGGAGTCGAATTCCTCATGGTAGCCGGGGCGGGGAACCCCGCCCCAACACCCCGACGGGCCCATCTGTACCTCCTTGGTGAAGGACGCAAGTGACCCTAACCAAGGAGACCCACCATGAAGCCGATCCTTCGAACTGCATTCATTGCTTCGATTTTGGCCCTGGCGGCGTTCGGCGTTGCGAAGGCGCAGGAAGAGGCTACGTCGCCGCCCGGCGACCCGGAGTGGGCGGCGCCGGCACCGGATGATCTTGCCGACGCGAGTCCCATGGGAGGTCCCGGCCGAACGGGTTGGGGCCACAGGGGCGGAATGCGGATGCGCGGCGACTGGGGCTCCGGCGGAATGATGGGGCAGGATGGCGGATTTCCTAACGGCCGCCTTGCCGACGAGTTGGATCTCACCGACGTGCAGCGGGACAAGCTCCAGGTGATCCGGGACGGCCTTGCGAGGAAGCAAATTCAGATGCGCGCGGATCTGGCGATCGCGCGGCTGGACCTGTCCAAGCTGATGAGGGCCGACTTACCCTCGCAGTCCGACGTGGACGCGAAGGTCAATGCGATCACTCGCCTCCAAGGCGACATGATGAAGGCCAGCCTGACCGCCCGGCTCGACTCCCGCAAGGTGCTCACGGCCGATCAGCGAAAGAAGCTCGAAGACTTGAAGTCGCAACGGATGCGTGGCGACGGACGTGGTCGCGGATCGCGGGGCGACAACCACTAGGAACGTCGGTCGATGTGCCGCGCGCGGAGTGATTTCAACCCCGCGCGCGGCATCTGTTTTTTGAGGACCCTGGGGACGGGTAAGGAGCTGATGTGCGTCGATTGTTGATCGGTGTTGCGATGGTGGCCGCGATGTCTGTCGTCTCTCGGCCGGCGTTCGCGGGTGATTCCAAACCGCCGCTCGATCTGAGCGGCACGTGGCGTTTCGATCCGAGCCGAAGCGACGCGCCACCGGAGTGGGGAGGCGGCGGGCATGGAGGCGGCGGACACGGTGGCGGTCACGGCGGCGGCGGTGGTTGGAGCGGTCATCACGGAGGCGGTGGATACGGGGGAAGCTCCGAAGGCGGCGGCGAGGGGGGACAAACGCACGCCAGGCCCACCAGGCTTCCGGATCTCTTACGCATCCAGGAACAGCCCGAGTATGTCGTTCTTCAAGATTCGACCGGCGCCGATCTGATGCAGATCGTGATTGGCGAAAAGGTGAACTCGACCTCGAACCCGACGGCGGGTCCGGTTCGCATCCAAGGCGAATGGAAGAAGGATGCCCTCGAAGCGAAGCACGAGGATGACCGCGGTTTCAAGATCACCCAAACCTACGCGCTGAACGACAAGGGCCGCACGCTCGAGATCACCACCAAGGTCGAGGGCCGGCGCTCGTTCGAAACCAAGCGGGTCTACGCGCGGGAGGGCCCGGCCCGGCAGTAAGGCGCGCGCGTCGCTAGGCGTCCTCGGCGTCCTCGGAGCACCGAGCCACGATTGCGGTCACGTTGTCCGGGGCTCCGCGCTCCAGCGCGAGCGCGATGAGGGCGCCGCACGCGTCTTCGCTCGTGGGCGCTTTGCCCAGAATCTCCGCGATCTCCTCGTCCTGGGCGCATCCCGTCAGCCCGTCGGTGCAAACCAACACGGCATCGCCGGGCTGGAGCCTTGAGTGGTGCATCTCCGCGCGGAGCCACCCGCCTTTCCCACCCACCACCTGGGTCAGGATGTGTCGCTTCGGGTGCTTCGGCACCTCGTCCTGTGTAATGTTTCCGCTATCGGCCAGGCTCTGGGCGAGCGTGTGGTCGCGCGTGATACGGCGGAGCGTGTCATCGTGGTAGAGGTAGGCCCTCGAGTCCCCCACGTGCACCACGAAGAGATCGCTCGCCAGGATGTACGCCAGGGTCACCGTGGTGCCCATGCCGGCCACGCTCGGGTCTTCGGCGCTTTTCCGAAGAAGGGCGGCGTGCATTCCCGCGAAGTAGAGCTTGGTCCGATCGAAGAACGCCTGGATATCGTCCTCTCTCGTCACCGGGTCGTCGAGGTTGAGGAGCCACCTCGGGGAACGAAGGATGAGGCGCAGGGCTTCCACAAGGGCTCCGCGGCTCGCCTGCTCGCCTGCGGCCGCGCCTCCCATGCCGTCGGCGACGGCCATGACGTAGCCGGCCTCGTCGTAGTGGGAGCCCAGATCCTCCTCCGGGATGTTGCTTTGAATGCGCTTCAGGAAGCGGCCGGATCGAAAGACGAGGTAGGCATCCTCGTTGGTCTCGCGCTTCTTCCCGCGATCGGTGCGCGCGGCGATGTCGACGGTTGGGGCTTTCATGTCTCGTCGATCTTAGTGCCTTGTTACCGCCGTGTCAGCCCTTGCGATGGGGTGGGGGAGGCCCTGGACTGGCGGCCGGTTCCAGGTGGCGGATCGTGATACGCTCGTGGGCGGACGGGAGTGTTTCTTGGCGGCGGACGAGTTCTTCCGCGGGGCGCTTGCTCCAAACAGGGGGTGCGCATGTCCGACTATCCATCCTCTTCCCCATGGGGACCGCACGGTCCGCAAGTTTCAGAACCCTCGGTCACACCCAATCCCACCGCGCCGTCTCCACAGCCGGACTTTGGCAGCTTTAACGCTCCGCCTCCGACGTACGGTGGCGGCGAAGGCGGGGGTGGAGGAGGAGGCGGTGGCGGTGGCGGGTTTGTCGGGGCGCCGAGCTCCGTTCACGGATGGAGCCTTGGCAGATCGATGGCGATTCTCGGGATTGCCGGGGGCGTGCTGGGCGGACTCTTTGGATTTGCCCGCGCGTCGATGCTGCATCTGCAGCCCAGTGTGTTGGGACCGGTCACGCTTCGATTCGGGCTCGCCGGAGTCGCCTTTGGCGCGAGCGTGCCGCCCGCGATCAAGGCCTTGGCTTCGATCCTGAAAGCCGCGCTCTGGTGGATTCTCGTGCTTGCGCTGTGGTGGACCGCATTCTCCATGCTTGGCGCCAGCAATTGGCTGACGAGGGGGTTTCGGTAGGGCGTCAATGAAAGACCTCGCCATCGAGCTCCAGAACCGGCCCGGCGCGCTGGCTGAAATGGGGGAAGCGCTCGGCCGGGCGGGCGTGAGCGTTGAAGGCGGCGGCGTGTTCGTCGTGAACGGCATCGGCGTCGCGCACTTCCTCTTCAACGATGGATCCGCGGCCCGCCGCGCCCTCGAAGCGGCCGGCATCCGGGTGCTCGCCGAGCGCGAGGTCCTGGTCCAACGCCTGCGCCAAGGCGAGCCGGGACAGCTCGGCAAGATCTCGAGGCGCATGGCCGAGGCGGGCGTGAACATCGAAGTGCAGTACAGCGACCACGATCACCAGTTGATCCTCGTGGTGGACGACATCGTGAAGGGACGTGCGGTGTCCGAAGCGTGGATTCGGGAGCGCTGATCGTGACCGGGGGCTAGACGGACATCCCCAACAATTTCTGGCAGTCGACCCTCGCCTCCGTTCTCGAAGACCTTCATGCAACTCCTTCGGGTCTGGACAGCGCCGAAGCGGGCCGGCGTCTCACGCAGTACGGCCCCAACGTCCTCAAGCCCCGCCGGCAGCGCGCGATCGCGCTGCAGTTCCTCTCCAAATTCGGCAATCCGCTGGTCATTCTCCTCCTCGCGGCGGCTTCGATCTCCGCCTTGACCGGGGACGTCGCGAGCTTCGTCATCATCGCCCTGGTGGTCGGGCTCAGCGTGACGCTGGATTTCGTCCAGGAGTACCGCGCGGGGCAGGCGGCCGAGCGGCTGAAGCAATCGGTGGCGCTTCGGGCCACGATTGTCCGGGACGGGATGGCACAGGAGTCCACAGCGGACCGGATCGTTCCGGGCGACGTCGTTCAGCTTCACCTCGGGGGCATGGTCCCCGCCGACGGGCGGGTTCTCGAATCGCGGGACTTCTTCGTCAACCAGGCGCTCTTGACCGGCGAGCCCTATCCCGTCGAGAAATCACCGGGCGATCCCGGCGACAAACCGGTCGATCTCGCCGCGGCCGCCAACGCCGTGTTCATGGGGACCTCGGTGGTCGCGGGAACGGCCTCCATTCTCGTCTGCCGGACCGGCCGCGACTCGGCGCTGGGCGGGATCGCGGACAGCCTGACCACCAAGCCTCCGGCCACAGCGTTCGAGATCGGCGTGCGCGGGTTTGGCGTTCTCATTCTCCGGCTCGCGATCCTCATGGTGGGTTTCGTCATCGTCGTGAACACGCTCCTCCACCGACCCTGGCTGGAATCGATCCTCTTCGCGGTCGCCCTCGCGGTCGGGCTCACGCCGGAGCTTGCTGCCGATGATCGTCTCGGTAACGCTGGCCCGTGGGGCCGTGCGCCTGGCCAAGCAGCGCGTCATCGTGAAGAGGCTCCCCGCCGTGCACGACCTCGGGAGCATGGACGTTCTCTGCACCGACAAGACGGGCACGCTCACGGAGGCGGAGATCCGTCTCGAGAAGCACGTGGATCCGCTGGGGAAGGACAGCGACCGCGTGCTCACCCTCGCCTTTCTGAACAGCTCGATGGAATCCGGACTCAAGAGCCCCCTCGACGACGCGATCCTCAAGCACACCGAGGTCGACATCGGCCAATGGCGAAAGATCGACGAATGTCAGTTCGACTTCGAGCGGCGAAGGATCTCGGCCCTTGCGGACAACGGGAGCCAGCGGCTCCTCGTCCTCAAAGGCGCGTTCGAAGACGTGCTGGCGCATTGCACCCGCTACGAAACCAATGGCCCCGAGACTCTCTCGCCCCTCGACGACCAGGCGCGCCAGGAGATTTCAAAGCGCTTTGAGGATCTGAGCCGGGAAGGATTCCGGGTGCTGGGCATCGCGTGGAAGGAAACCCCGCGCGATCAAGTCCGCGCGATCGTGGACGATGAGACCGAGCTTGTCTTCGCGGGGATGGCCGCCTTTGAAGATCCCCCAAAACCTTCGGCCGCCGACGCCGTGCGCGCGCTCCGGGCGAGCGGCGTGACGGTCAAGATCGTGACCGGGGACAACGAACTGGTGACCCAGCACATCTGTGAAGAGCTGGGGCTGCCGCCGGGAAAGGTTCTCCTGGGCGACGACCTTCAAGCGATGACCGATCCCGAACTCGCGGCCCGGGTCGATGAGGTGTCGCTCTTCTGCCGCGTCACCCCTCCTCAGAAGAACCGGGTGATCCAGGCGCTCCGCGCCCGCGGCCACGTGGTCGGCTACATGGGGGACGGCATCAACGACGCGCCCTCGATCCATTCGGCCGACGTCGGCATGTCGGTGGATGGGGCGGTGGACGTGGCCAAGGAGGCGGCCGACCTCATTCTCCTGGACCACGACCTCGAGGTGGTCCATCGCGGCGTGCTGGAGGGGCGCCGCACGTTCGGGAACATCATGAAATACGTCATGATGGGCACCAGCTCCAACTTCGGGAACATGTTCAGCATGGCGGGCGGAGCGCTCTTCCTCCCATTCCTGCCGCTTCTTCCCGTTCAGATTCTGGTGAACAATTTCTTGTACGACCTCTCCGAGATACCCATTCCGCTCGACCGTGTCGATCAGGAGTGGCTGGAGCGGCCGCGCCACTGGGACATGAAGGCGATCCGCAATTTCATGCTCGTGGTCGGCTCGATCAGCTCGATCTTCGATTTCGTCACGTTCTACGTGATGCTCCACGTGTTTCACGCGGGCGAGCGGATGTTCCACACGGGCTGGTTCGTGGAATCGCTGGCGACCCAGGTCCTGGTGATCTTTGTGATCCGCACGCGTGGGAAATCCCCTGCGCTCGAAGCCGAGCGCGATTCTCGCCGCCACTTCGCTCGTCGTGGTCCTTGCCGGGACCCTGCTGCCGCTTACCCCGCTCGGCGCGCGCATCGGCTTCGTCCCTCTGCCGGGACCCTTCTTCCTGATCCTCGCGGGCATCGTCACAACCTATCTCGTGGCGGCCCAGGTGGCCAAGGCGTGGTTCTACCGGCGGTTCGCCGAGCCCGCGCGATAGGGCTCTATTTCCGGTGCGCCCCAACGAAAGAGCGGCCGCGCGATCCCGCACGGCCGCTCTTCCCAAAACCCCCAATCCGCATTCCCGCTACGCAGGGGCCATCCCTCCGCCTGCCGACTGAAGCATCGAGACCGCGTTTCGAATGCTGAAGACCCTCATCAGCATCCACACGCCCATCCCGATAAAGAAAAGCCCGAAGCCGAGAAACGCGATGAGCGGGATTCCCAGGACGATGAGCGCGATCGAGCCCACCATCACCATCGTCGTCGGCGGGTGATAGGACGCTCCGCTCGTGAGATTCCGGAGCGCCACCGCCTCCAGCGTTCCGTTCTTCATCGTTCCCGCCGCCGCCACCTGGTCGCCGTCGCTGATCGACGGGAGCGACCGCGTGCGGAAGTGGATGGGCTTGCTGTCCACGCGCATGCTCACGATCTGGTTCTTGATCGGCACGGGTCCGTAGTTGGACGTCGCCGCGTACGTGAAGTCCGAGCCGAAGTTCACATTGCTCGCGTTGCCTGAGATCATGGTCAGTGCCATCGCGCTGCCTCCTTCCGCGCCGCTACGGCGACTTTAGTGGAAGAACCCGACATCGAACACGCCTCCGGAGAGCGTCAGCGGACTCGTGGCCACGGTCGCCGGATCCGGAGGAAGCGTGACGTCGAACGTCCCGGTCCCCCGGTCCGCGTTGAGTGTGGAGATGGTGACGCTTCCGGAAACCCCGGTTCCAAACGTCCAGCAGCAATTCGGATTCGGATTCGTTCCCGTACCATGAACGGCCGTGACCACATAGTTGAAGTTCGACGGGGTGATGGCGTAGGTCCCCGGCCCCGTGACGCCGATGAGGAAGATGTTGATCTGATAGTCGTCGTTCGCCAACCCCAAGGTGACGTTCCCTGAGCTGTTGAGCGCGACCACCGTCCCGGCCGTCCAGGCGCTTCCTCCAAACGAGCACGTGGCCCTGCTCCCGGCGTTGGCCGGGACCGCTTCCAGCGCGCCACCGCTGGCCAGCGTGAGATCGAACTGTCCGTTGGTTACGGTGGTCGTAAGCGGACCCGTCGACCCGATGAATCGGCTGGCGGTGAACGAGAAGGTAGCGGCGATGCGGGTCGCCGTCAGGGTCGTGATGGTGATCGTTCCCGCCGATCCGCTGTTGGGCGTGCTGTAGACGGTCGCTGAGGTGCCGGAGCTGCGCGTGATCATTCCCACTCCGCCGAAGATCGTGGGGGTGACCCCGAGCGGGTATGTGCCCGGACCGGCGATGTTGAAGAGCGTGAGCTGGATGATGGACACGTTGGTCGAGCCGGTCACCATCTGCCCCGAAATCGTGAACGTTCCCGGAGGGGACGGAGACACATCTTCGCGCGCGATGATGGAACCGCTCGCGGCCGTCCAGGCCGCGCCGTCGAGGGTCGCCGTGAACGCGGACGTGCCGCCACCGCCGCCACCGCCACCGCCGCCTCCGCCACCGCCGCCCCTCCTCCGCCACCGGTCCCCGTGATGTTGTTATTGCCACCGCTGTCGTCGCTCCCGCATCCCGCGAAGGCCATGAGGAGGACCGCGATGAGCGCCAAGCTGATTCGTGACCGCATGACAAACCCCTCCACGATGGTGCGAGACTCGGTGGCCCGGACCCCGCTCTGCGCCTATACTTCAAGGACACGCCAGGGGGGCAGCCACCCCGCATTGCGTCATATCCCGAGGAAACCCGTCATGCCCCGGCCACAGGTGGGCGGCGCGGAGCCGCTGCGCCGCTCTGAAGCTATTGCTCCCCAAGAAGATAGGCGGGAACTCGACGCCTTATTCGGGGCGGCCTACGAAGAGCTTCGCAGGCTGGCCGCGAGCGTCCGGCAGGATGATCCGAGGGCCACGCTGAGCCCGACCGGGCTCGTCAACGAGGCATGGCTCAAGCTGGCGTCGACTCCCGCCGTGGCCCGCACCTCGATGCTCCACTTCAAGCGCATCGCCGCCAGGGCCATGCGCCAGGTGCTGATCGAAGCCTCGCGCCGCCGCTTCGCGAAGAAGCGCGGAGGGCGCGACGTCGTCTTCGTGACGTTCGACGAGTCTCTTGGAAACGGCGCGGCGTGGTCGGACGATCTGCTGGAGCTCGACGTGGCGCTCGAGAATCTCGCCAAGCTTCATCCGCGGCAGGCGATGATGGTGGAGGGCCGATTCTTCGGAGGCCTGGAGATTCCGGAGATCGCCGAGCTGCTCGGAATCTCCGAAGCAACCGTCCTCCGCGATTGGCGCGCGGCCAAGGCCTGGCTCTCGCACGAGCTGCGCCGCAAGCGCTGACGCTCGAGCCAGCGGCCCGGGGCGGAACGGATCATGGACGCGCAGCGCTGGGAGCGCATCCAAGACCTCTTCCATGAGGCCGCCGACCTTCCGCCGGCGGAACAGCGCGCGTTTGTAGAGGCGCGCACCGCTGATGATCCCTCCCTGGTCCCGGACGTGCTCGGCATGCTCGCCGAAGACCGGCGCGAGGGATCACTCCTGGATCACCCGATTGGCGAGATCGCGGGAAACGTCCTCGGATCCGCCGCGATCGATCCATCCTCCAAGCAGATCGGCCCCTACCGCCTGATCCGCCTGATCGGCGAGGGCGGCATGGGGATGGTCTACCTCGCCGAGCGAACCGACCTGGGGAACCAGGTGGCGATCAAGATCCTGCGCGACGCGTGGGTGACGCCGGCGCGCCGCGAGCGATTCGCCATCGAGCAGCGCACGCTCGCCCAGCTCAACGATCCGTCGATCGCGCGGCTCTACGACGCCGACACGCTCCAGGACGGCACGCCCTGGTTCGCGATGGAATACGTCGAGGGCGTTCCGATCCACGAGTACTGCGCGGCGCACCAGTGCACCGTGCCCCGCATCCTCGAGCTCTTCCGCGCCGTCTGCGTCGCCGTGCTCCACGCGCACCAGCACGCCGTCATTCATCGCGATCTCAAGCCGTCGAATATCTTGGTGACGGCCGACGGCCAGGTGAAGCTCCTCGACTTCGGCATCGCGAAGCAGCTGGAGACGCTCGACTCCGATCCCAAGCTCACCCGCACCGGCGCGCGCCTCATGACGCCGGCCTACGCGTCGCCCGAGCAGATTCGAGGCGGCCGACTGGGCGTGCAGACGGACGTCTATTCGCTGGGCGTGATTCTCTACGAGCTGCTTGTGGGCCGGCCGCCCTTCGACCTCTCCAATCTCACGCCGGGAGAGGTCGATCGCACCGTGCTGGAACGGCGCCCCGAGCGGCCCTCCGACGCGGCGCGACGGGACCCCGCGTGGGCGGCGGCCACCCCCGCCGCGAGGAGCCGGCGCGCCGCTTCGTGGACCGATCTGGACGTGCTGTGCCTGGTCGCGATGCAGAAGGACGCGGCGCGGCGTTATCCGACCGTCGACGCGCTGATCCGCGACATCGACCACTACACGCGCGAGGAGCCGCTCGAGGCGCGCCACGACACGGCCGGATACCGGCTGGGGAAATTCCTGCGCAGAAACTGGAAGGAAGTCTCCGTGACCGCCGCGGTGCTCCTCGCGGTGCTTGGGCTGGTCACCTTCTACACCATCCACCTGACCCGGGCCCGAAACGACGCCGTCCGCCAGGCGGAGCGCGCGCGGCGGATCCAGGAGTTCATGAATCACCTGTTTGAGGGCGGCGACGAGGCCGCGGGGCCCGCGGACAGCCTTCGCGTGGTGACGCTCCTCGCGCGCGGCGTTCAGGAAGCGAAGAGCCTCGCCTCCGATCCGGCCATCCAGGCGGACCTGTTCCAAACCCTAGGCTCGATCTACCAGCAGCTCGGCGACCTCGACCGGGCGGATTCGCTCCTGACCCAATCGCTCGCCCTTCGGCGCGCGCACCTGGGCCCGAACCATCCGGACGTCGCGCGGGGCATGGTGGCGCTGGGACTCCTGCGATCGGACCAGGCGAAGTTCGACGAGGCTGAGAAGCTGATCCGCGGCGCCCTGGCGATGGAGAAGCGCGGAACGCCCGAGGAGACACGGGCCACCGCGCGAACGATGACCGCGCTCGGGACCGTCCTCGAGAACCGGGGGACCTATGACCAGGCCATCGCCGCGCTCACGGAGGCCGCGCGGCTCGATTCGATCGCCGGCGTCCCGATGCCGGACCGCGCGCCCACGCTCACCGAGCTGGCGAATTGCCACTTTTACTCGGGGAATTACGCGGTCTCCGACTCGCTCAATCGCGTGGTTCTCGATCTGGACCGCGGGCGCTACGGCTCGCGCCACCCCAACGTCGCCTCCGACCTGATCAACCTCGGCGCGGTGCAGCAGGAGATGGGGCACTACGCGGAGGCCGAGCGCTACTACCGCGAGGCGCTCGGGATCTATCGAGGCTGGTACGGAGAGAATCACTTCGAGACGGCCGCGAGCATGACGATGCTCGGCCGCACGCTCATCTTCCAGAAGCGGCTCGCCGAGGCAGACAGCCTGCTCGAGCAGGCGCTCGCCATCCGCGAGCGGGTCTACGGCCCCAATCATCAGAGCGTGGCCTCCACGCTCAACGAGCTGGGACGGGTCGCGCAGCAGGAGGGAAAGCTGGACGAGGCCGAGGCCTACTATCGCCGGATGCTCGGCATCTACGAAGAAGTGTACGGCGGGAAGCACTACCTGGTCGGCATCGCGCTCTCCAATCTCGGCGGCATATACGTGGACCGGAAGAGCTACGCGGAGGCGGTGCGCCTGTTCGCGAAGGCCATCGAGCGGTATCAGGAGACACTGCCCGCCGACCACTATTACGTCGGGATCGCGCGCATTCGAATGGGCCGCGCGCTCCTTCGCTCCGGCCGCTACCAGGACGCCGAGCGCGCGACGTCGGCGGGGTACAAGATCGTGTCCGCTCAAGCGGATCCAAGTGTGTCGTGGCTTCAGAACGCCCGCCAGGATCTCTCGGAGGAGTACGCGGCGCTCGGCCAGCCGGATCGGGCCACGCTCTATCGCTCGGAGTTCGACAAGACCGCCGCAGCGAAGTAGGCGGCGCGCGACGCGCCCGTCCGGTATCGTCCCGTCATGAACGTCCACCTGGTCGACGGCACCTACGAGCTGTTCCGCTACTTCTACGGCGGCCCGCCCCGCGACCCCTCGGAGCGCGATCCGCTGGGAGCGGTCAAAGGCGTCGTTCAGTCGATCCTCGGCATGCTGGAGTCAGGCGCGACCCACGTCGCCGTGGCGACCGACCACGTCATCGAGTCCTTCCGCAACGATCTCTACGACGGGTACAAGACGGGCGAGGGCATCGATCCCGCGCTGTGGGCGCAGTTCCAGCCACTGGAAACCGCCCTCACGGCGCTCGGCGTTACGGTCTGGCCCATGGTGGAAGTGGAGGCCGACGACGCGCTCGCCGCGGGCGCCGCGGCCGCGGCCGCGGATCGCCGGGTGAAGCAGGTGTTCCTCTGCACGCCGGACAAGGATCTCGCGCAGTGCGTGAGCGGGAAGCGGGTCGTCCAGCTGGACCGGCGGACCGGCGAGATCCGGGACGAGCGCGGAGTCATCGAGAAGTTCGGCGTGCCGCCGGCTTCGATCCCCGACTACCTGGCGCTCGTCGGCGACAGCGCCGACGGATACCCGGGTCTCCCCGGCTGGGGCCCCAAGTCGGCCTCGGTCGTGCTCGCGAGATATCGAACGCTCGAGAAGATTCCTGCGTTCGCGGCCGACTGGGACGTGGAATTGCGGGGCGCGGAGAAACTCGCGGGCACCCTCCGCGATCGAATGAAGGACGCTATGCTCTTCCGCACCCTCGCGACGCTTCGAACCGATCAACCGAGGGTCCGCGTGGATGAGTTGCAATATCGCGGTCCCCGTGCGGAATTCGAGGCCCTCACCGAGCGATGGGAGCGTCCCAACCTGTTCACACGTGCACGGGACGCGGTGTAGGAAATTCAAGAGTGGCCGGTTTCATCCGCGTCCAATCTCTCCCCGCCAATCCGCTAACCCGATGAGTCGCAGACTGTTCAGGGATCCGCAGGACCTTTCGGTACTTGTACTCGTTGAGCGGCCCGAGCCTTGCTTATACTTGTCGGTTCGTTCGTCCCATGCTGGTGGGGAGCGCGGGAAGCAATGGATTGCGTCGGGCAGAGTTTATGGAGGCCCTCCCATGCGCGGACAACTTGATTTCCTAACGGCCGATCATCCCGGCGCCACCACGAGGCGGGGTTTTCTGAGGGTCTGCGGAAGCGCGGCAATCGCAATCGCGGGAGCCTCGAAATTCCTAACGTCGGACCGCGGTTTCGCTGATCCGGCGGAAACCTGGCTTCCGATTCCGGATCAGTCCTGGACGGTCGGGACACCGGTCTATCTCGACCTCGCGGACTATTGCACCGACCCGACGGCCGACCCGGAGTTGTTCGAGCTCGATCAGCTGCTACCGCCCGGCCTGACGCTGGACGGCGGCGTGATCTCCGGAATACCCACGGCAGAGGCGGGCGCGGGGCAGTACGTTGCGACCGCCGAGATAGACCTGGTCACCGGCGCTCCCACGGAGGGCCAGGCGCCGGTGGCGAAGCCCAGCCTCGTGGCGTTCCCAAATCCCACCGCCGGGGCGGTGACATTCACCGGAGAGCGCCGATCCGACCAGGACGCGACGGGAATCCTGCGGGTCTTCGCGGTGTCCGGGCGGATGCTTTTTGAAAAGTCGGTGCACGTTACCGGCAGTCGCTTCCAGGTGAGCTGGGATGGCCAAGGTGGGGACGGCAGACGGCTTGCGTCCGGGATCTACATGGTCACATTGAGCGCTGGATCGGAGATGGCGCGTACGCGCCTTATCGTGACACAATGATCGGACCGAACGGCGTCACCCAAGATCGCGGAGCGCGGCATGCCTGTGGGGGACCATGGAACCACGAATCGGCGCGATTTCATCAAGGTGTCGGGCGCGGTCGCGATCGGGCTCGTCGGCGCCGCGGCCGTCTCGCTTCCGATCCGTCGAGCACGCGTGGCCTCTCCGCTCTGGACCGCGATCCCGGATCAGACCTGGGCGGTCGGTGTGCCCGTCTATCTCGACCTTTCCAGCTATTGCACGGATCCGGATGGAGACGCGCTGACGTTTCAGCTGAGCCCAATCCTCCCGGCGGGTGTCATGCTTTCGGGGAGCGTTATTTCGGGGACGCCGACGGCCTTGTTCTCAGCGACTTCCTTCATCGCGACCGCGGACGACGGGGGTGTGGCACCCCCGCCTCCAAAGGAAATGCGGCTCGTGGCCTCGCCAAACCCGTCGCCGGGCGCGGTGCGGTTCCTGGGCGAAACAAAGCAGAGTCTTCCCGCCTCCGGCGTGTTGCGAGTATTCGCAGTGGGCGGCCGAAGAGTGTTCGAGCGGCAATTCTCCGTGACCGTGAGCCCGTACGAGGTGGATTGGGACGGACGGGCGGCGGACGGAAGCAGGGTTCCGTCCGGGGTCTACGTGGCGAACGTCGTCATTGGATCGGAATCGGCGAAGACGCGGCTGGTGTTGGCCGAATAGCCTGGGTTCCGGCCCATGTCCTGGCTCTCGCGGGACGATTCTCAGGGGGGTCGACGATGAATCGAGATTCATCGCTGGATGGGTTGGACGTTTCCACCACGAGACGTGGGTTTCTCAAGGTGTGCGGCACCGCGGCGGTGGGGCTGATCGGTGCCGGGGCCGTGCTGCTGCCCGCACGCCCGTCGGCCGCGGCCGCGCCGGTCTGGACGGCGATCCCCACTCAAGTCTGGGCGATCGGAGTCCCGGTCCACCTGGATCTCAAGTCCTACTGCTCGGACGCAGACGGCAATCCGCTTACCTTTTCTCTAAGTCGCGCGCTCCCGGCCGGGTTGACGTTGACCGGCAGCGTGATTTCGGGGACGCCCACGGGTGTCTTTTCAGCCACGTCGTTCGTTGCCACCGCGGATGATGGGAGCGACACCGTTCCGCCGGCAGCGCCAACCGATTTGCGGGAAAGGTGAGACCATGACTCGAGTCGCATCCCCGCCGTTCACGATTCAGGTCCAGAGCGCCCCATCGCAGATCACGGGGCTCGACTTTCCGTCGAACGGCGATACGCCGGCGAGCGCGTTCGTCGCTTGCCAATTTCTCAATCCGCAATCGAACGGTCTGCCGATCTGGGGGCCGGGCGGACAGGGCACAACCTACATCTGGAAAATCTTCCCGCGCCAGCAGACGGGCTACTACGTGACGTTCTGGTGGTCCAACAACGGATCGTTTACCTGGGACGGCGGCAGTCCCAATTCCTATTACGGATGTCACCCCTATCCCAAGTCGGCAAACTCAAGCGGCACCGACCACAACTGGGAGATCGCGACCGACGTCGGGGGAGACGAACAGCACACCCGCACGGGCGCCGTCAAAACCGTGGTGAAGGGCCGCTGGTACACGCAGGGGCTCCGGGTGATCCGGAACGGGAACGGCACCAAGACGCTGATCTTCTACATCGATCTCCCCTCCACCGCCGATGGGGACGTCATCGAGAAGCTTGACCCCGCCTCGTTTGGGGAGAGCAATCCGCCGAACGCGGCGTTCACCATCGGCGACTCGCCTTGGTACGCGGACTATCAGCACGAGCGGCTGAGCGGGATCGTGCGCGGCTTCAAGGTCTTCAACAAGGTCTTGAGCGAGGCGGACATGCTGGCGGAGGCCGCGTCGGACAACTTGGTGACCCCGGCGGGACAGGCGAACATCTGGTGGAAGAAGATCAACCCTACGCCGGATGATCTTCTCTGCGAGGCGGGCACGGGCCGAAGCCTCGTCTGGGCGCAGTCTGCAAAAGCCGCGCTCTGGACCGGCTGAGGCGTGGCTCCCCCGCCGGCGCCTGAATTACTTCAGAAGAACGAGGCGGCGAATCTCCCTTAGGTTCGCCACTTCGAGACGGTAGTAATACACGCCCGAGGCCGCGCGCTCACCCAGGTCCGTCGTCCCATCCCAGGGCACGACCGCCGAGACCGGGTTTCCATCCAACAGCGTTCGAATCAACCGCCCGCGCACGTCGAAGATTTGGAGCGTCATGCGCCCCCCCGCGGGCCGGCCCGCCATCCGTATCTCGATCTGAGTCTTCGCATAGAACGGATTGGGGTGGTTTCGGAACGAGGCAATTCGCGGGGGTCCCGTCGCCGACGGATCCTGCGTGGCCGAGACGCTGTTCACGTGGAGGATCGTCGTGGTTGTGTCACGGCCGCCCGCGGCGGTCGTGACGATCCAGGTGATCGTGAACGGGTCCGTGACGGTATCCTGCGCCGTCGGAGTGCCCGATAGCGTCGCGGTCGAAGGCGATACCGACGGCGTATGAGTGAAGGACAGGCTGGCCGGCATACCGGACGCCGTGATCGTCAAGATCTGAGAGCCGTCGGAGGAGGTCGAGGTCGCGGTCAGCGTCAACGGTGAGCCCTCGACGGCCATCGTATCGGCGGGTGCCACGATCGATGGCTTCACGACGACCGCGGCGAGCTCGATCGAAGTGCCCGCAAAGCCGTCCAGCGCATTCGAGGCCTGGAACTGCACGTCGAACGTTCCGGTATCCGCGAGCATCGAATGCCACAGGAAGTTGCCCGTCGTGTTCCCGCCGCCCGGCGTGAGCGTGGCGTCGTTCCCACCGGGGAGTCCCGATGCATCCAGCGTCAAGGACGCGATCGCCTGGCCGTCCGGATCCGACGCGGAGATGCTGAAGGAGATCGTGGAGCCCGCGGCGGCGCTGACGGTCCCGGGAGCCGTTACCTGGGGCGCTTGGTCCGAATTCGCAATCGTGATCTGGGTGGGGCTATTGCCCGAGAGCGCGTTGGTCGCCGTGAACGTCACGTTGTAGACGCCCGCCTGCGTGTAGTCCGGGGTCCAGTCGAACGTTCCGGTCGTATGGGAGCCGGAGGACGAGAACGTCGCGCCCGACGGGAGCGGGGAGCCGGTGAGCGACGAAATGGGATCACCGTCCGGATCGCCCGCGTTCACCGGGAACGTGAAGTGCACGCCTTCGGACCCATTGACGGTGGGCGCGACGGAGACCGTGGGCGGGTGGTCCACGCCGCCCGTCTTCGTGAAGCGGAAGGGCTCCTGCGCCGACCGGCCGTGCAAGGCCGGATCGGCGGCGACCACGTTCCATTCGTAGATCGCGCCCACGGAGAGCCCGCCCGAGTAGGTCGCGGTCGTGTCGGTGGTGGACGTCGAATAGATCACCAAGCCGGTTGAAACGCGCTTCAGCGTGAACGTGTACGTGATCGCGTCGCCGTTCGGGTCGACGGTGCGCCGCCACCGGAAGGTTACCGGCGGGGCGCTGATCGAGCTTCCGTTCGCGGGGGACGCCAGGATGAACGGCTTCGGAAACACGGGCCCGCCGAGCGTGGACTGGTAGATCGCCTTCACCACGTTCGGACGGCCCCATCCATACGTCGTGCTGTCACGGGTCGCCGCCTTGTCGGCGGTCGACTTGAGCGCGTAGCGCACCTTCTGCGCGGACCATTCGGGGTGCGCTTCCTGAACCAAACCGGCCGCGCCGGTGACGAGAGGCGCCGCGAGCGAGGTTCCCGGGTAGCTGCCCAGGAAGTTGTCGTCGATGGCGAGCGCCCAGACGGTGTTCTCGCCCTGGGCGACAAGGTCAGGTTTACCTCGGCCGTCGAATGTAGGGCCGCGCGACGAAAAACTGGAGATCACGTTGCTCTCGTTCACGCTTCCGACCGCGAGAATGCTGTCGCAATCGGACGGGGACCAGAGCGTGCCGTTCGTGGGTCCGGAATTCCCCATCGCCGTGACGACAAGAATGCCGTGCCGGCTCAGGGTGTTCGTGGCTTGCGCCACGGGGGTCGTTTCACCGTCCAGCTGGTCGATGGGGTACTGGACCACGATGGACGACTGGACGATGTCGACGCCGATGCTGTCGACCCACTGCGCCGCCGCGACCCAATGGTCCTCGTCGTCCGCCAGCGGCGTATTGAAGTCGTGGACCTTGGCCAGTACGAAGGACGCGTTGTACGAGGGGCCGATGAGGCCGCTCGGGAGATAGCCGCCCACGATCGACCAGACCCCGGTGCCGTGAATCCACTGGTTCTCGTCGTCCTCGCCGGCTTCGTTCGCCGTTTCGCTGTCGGAGTGGACGAAGTCCCATTCGGCGATCCGCTTGAGCGGCGAGACCACAATGTGGCTCTTGCGGAACCCTGTATCGAGAACGCCGATGATCACGCCCGCACCGCTGTATCCCGAGTCGTGCGCGGCGATCGCGTTGATGCCGGTGTTCTGCGTGAGCGAGCTGCCGTAGTCCGTCGGCTTGGCGAGCGCCGACTCCGCGGACATGACCGGGGCGATCCGCCGAACGTAGGGTAGGGCCGCGATCCGATTCGCGGTCGCTTCGTCCGCCACCACGCTCACGGCGTTCAGCCATCGGGAAACATGCCTTACCTGCGCGCCGGCGACCTCAAGGGCATGCACATACCGGGGGAGCGCCGGAACGTCGGAATAGTCGGGAACGAAGCGGCCGCCCAGCTGGCGCGCGCGGCGCATTCTCGAGGCTTCGGTTACGGTCGCGCCGGCGCTGGACACGGCCCGGGCGAAACTGGCCCGGTCGGTCTCGCCCTTGTCCGTGAAATAGACCCAAAGCGTCGCGTGGCCCTCGCGCTGGAGCGCTTCGACCGCGGCGGGCGTCATCACGGGTTCCGTGCGGGGCGAGGGAGATTGGTAGGAGGCGACCGGAGCCGAGGCGTGCGCGGCCCGGACGGAAGCCGTGGCCGAAGACAGCACGAAGCACGCGAGCATCGTCGCCAGAAAGGGCCGTGCGCGAACGATCGCGGGAGCCCTACTGGTGGGCGCCGGCATGGTTTGAATCAATCGATCCTCTGCTATGGGGTCCACTACCTGTGGCGCGCCCGTAGTCTGGGCCTTGCGGCACCTGGACGCTCCGCGTGGATTCGCGGGCGGGGGTCGCTGGGTCCTCGCGACTGACATAATTATGACACATGGAACCAATCCTTGCAACCAAAGGGCCAGCCTGGAGGCATGTATCTAAGTTATTATATTGCTATTGCTTACACATCATCGGGAGCGGCTCCATGGCCCGGATTGGGGCAACAGACCCGGGCGGATCGCCATGAGCCCCGCGACTCCTAGTATGCTGCCCCGATGCCGCGCATCCGGAGGGTACTTGGGTTCGCCGGCACCGCGGTCATCGGGCTCTATCTGGTCATCGCCTGGTACGTGGCCAACCGGATTGAAAGGGAAGGGCTGAACGCGTCCTACGACCAGGGACCGCCGGCGTACGACGACGCGACGATCGTGGCGGTGGGGAATCGCGCCGTCGCGTTGACGCCGGTTCGGGACGATTCGAGCCGAGTGCGCCGGGGCGCGCTCTGGGGGCTTCGGTGGAAGGGCGGCTGGGCCGTCGCGGGCCCGGTGCGGGGGGTCTTTCGCAAGGGTGCGACGCGGTCGGTCACGCCCGGCGAAGGGGAGCTCAGAGCCGGGGACTCCGTCGACCTTTCCACGACACCGGAGCCCAGCGATCCACGGCGCGCGTGCGGGCTCGATTTCGAGGACGTCGCCGTGAGTACGCCGCTCGGGCCGATGCCCGCCTGGTTGGTCGCGAGCCGGCCCGATACCAGCACCACCTGGGTCGTCTTCGTGCACGGGAAGGGAGCGGCGCGGACGCAGGCCCTCCCCACGCTTCCGATCTACGCCCGCCTTGGCTACGCCGAGCTCGTCATCACCTATCGAAATGACCTGGGCGGGCCGCAGAGCCCGGACAGGAAGTACCACTACGGCCGCACGGAATGGAAGGATCTCGAGGCGGCGTGCGAAGTCGCGCTCTCACGCGGCGCCTCGCGCCTGGTGCTGGTGGGCTACAGCATGGGCGGCGGGATCGTGCTCGATTTCCTCGAGGAGTCGCCCCTTGCGGGCCGCGTCCAGGGCGCGATCCTCGACTCGCCCGCGATCGACTTCGGGCGCACGGTGGATCTCGGGATCCGCCAGGCGACCCTGCCGGGACTTGGGACGCCGCTCCCGCCGCTCGCGGGCGCGCTCGGCAAGGAGATCGCGGCGCTCCGCTTCGGCGTCGACTGGAAGGACTACGATCTGATCCGAAGGGCCGGTCGCCTTCGCACTCCGCTCCTGGTGCTCCACGGTGACGCCGACGACGTGGTCCCGTTCGAGGGAAGCGAGGCGCTCCTCGCGGCCCGCCCCGACCTGGTGACCCTCGAGCGCTTTTCGGGCGCCCGGCACGCTGAGGGCTGGAACCTGGAGCGCGAGCGGTACGAATCGGCGATGGTCCGCTTTCTCGGCTCGATTGCTACAATGGGCCGACCGTGACCGAACCCACGTCCGAAACCGGCTCCAAACCGGCGCGCCCGCGCTCGCGTGTCTACGTGGTCCTTCCCGTCTACAACGAAGAGGCCCGGATCGAGCGCCTCCTGACGCACATCGACGAGGCGCTGGACGAAGCGGGCGTTCCCTACGAAGTGGTGCTTGTCGACGACGGCAGCCGCGACGCGACCCGGGAGATCGTCCGCCGGTGCGGCGCGTGGATGCCGATCCGCGTGATGGAGCACGACGTGAACCGCGGCCTGGGCGCGACGATCCGCGACGGGCTGGTGGCCGCGGTGGATCTCTCGGGGGACCGCGACATCATCGTGACGATGGACGCGGACGACACGCACGCGCCCGGGCTCATCCTCCGCATGACGCGAATGATCTACGAGGGGCACGACGTGGTGATCGCGTCCCGATACCGGCCGGGCTCGCGGACGGTGGGCGTCCCCATGTACCGGCAGGCGTTGAGCTACGCCGGATCCTGGATGTTTCGGACCGTATTTCCGATCCGCGGAGTGAAGGACTTCACGTGCGGGTACCGCGCCTACCGCGCGGGCGCTCTGCGCGACGCGCTCAAGCGCTACGGCGACGACTTTCTGGATCAGGACGGCTTTCAGTGCATGGTCGACATCCTGCTCAAGCTGAGGCGCATGCACCTCATCTTCGGCGAGGTGCCGTTCATCCTCCGGTACGACTGGAAGGAAGGCGGCAGCAAAATGGACGTCGTCCGAACCGTGAAGTCCACGCTCGGGCTCATGTGGAAGCGGCGGTTCGGCGAGTGACCCAGGCGGAGGGCGGCGTCGAAGCGGACCGGCACCGGCCCGGCTCCTTCGAGCAGGGCTACTTCGAGAAGAACTACCGGCACTACGGACGGCAGAATCCCGCGCGGAAGCTTCGTTTCTATCGCGGCCTCGCCGAGACGGTGGCGCCGAAGGATCGCGTTCCGCGGATCCTCGACGTGGGGTGCGCGTTCGGCGCGTTTCTCGGCGCCCTCGACCCGACGTGGGAGCGATTCGGATCCGACGTCAGCCAATTCGCGATCGAACGCGCCGGCCAGGCGGTGCCGGGCGCGACGTTTGCCGCCGCGGGCTTCGGCTCGATCCCTTTTCCCGGGCCGTTCGACATCATCACGTCGTTCGACGTGATCGAGCACGTGCCGTCCCTCGGTGACGTGGCGGCCACGGTCCAATCCAAGCTCCGGTCGGGCGGGCATCTGATCTTCGTCGTGCCCGTGTACGACGGCCCGACGGGGCCCATCATCCGGCTCCTCGATCACGACGAGACGCACGTGCACAAGGAATCGCGCGACTTCTGGCTCGATTGGACGCGAACGAACTTCACGCTCGTTGATTGGTGGGGGATGGTTCGTTATCTCCTGCCGGTTAGGTACTACGTTCACGTGCCCACGCGCCGGCTGCGGCGGCTGACGCCCGCGATCGCGGTGGTCGCCAGGAAGGAAACATGAAGAAGGGACGCGGGCGCGGACACCGCGAGACGGCCGGGGGCCGCGCGTCGAAGGCCGGGGCCGGGACGCAGGGTCGCGCGGCCGCCCGCGGCGGGTTACCCGCGCTGGAATGGGGCGTCGCGATCCTGCTCACCGCCCTCGCGTTGATCTTTCAGGCGCGGTTTCTCACCCACGCCGGACCGCTCTGGCGGGACGAGGTGAACAGCGTCGAGTTCGCGCGGATGAGCGGACTGTCCGAGATCGCGCGAAACCTCCGCTTCGACGGATTTCCCCTTCTCTCGACGCTCCTCCTCCGCGGATGGATGTCGCTCGGGCTCGGCGCCACCGATTTCGGTCTCCGCGCGTACGGCTTCCTGATCGGGGTCGCGTTCCTGGCCGCGCTCTGGCTCACGTGCCGCCGCCTCGGGTGCAAGACGCCGCTCCTGTCGCTGGCGCTCGTCGGGCTGAGCCCGTGGGCCGTTTCGACGATCGCGTCGATCCGCCCCTATGGAATCGGCATGGTGTTTCTCACGCTGACCCTGGGCGCTACGTGGGCGGCCGTCGAGAAGGGGACGATCCGACGCTGGCTGACGGCCGGCGCGCTCGCGATTCTGAGCGTTCAGTGCATGTACCAGAACGCGATCCTGCTCCTCGGCATCGGCGTGGCGGCCATTCTGGCCGCGCTGATTGCGAGGCGGCGGGGCGCCGCCCTGGGCGTGGCGCTGGTCGGGCTCGCGGCCGCCCTGTCGCTCCTCCCCTACGCGCCGAACATCGCCGCCGCGCGGGATTGGAACGTGGTCATCCAGGCTCCGACGAGCTGGGGACAGCTTCTCTCGACGCTCCGAACCGCCGCGAGCGCCGGCACGCCACTGGCCGAATGGCCGTGGATTGCCGCGGCCCTGGCGAGCCTCTATCTCGGCTACCGGTCCCTGGGCCGGAAGCCGAAGCACGGAGCGGCCGCACCCGCCGCCCCGAACGTGACCTTCTTCGCAGCCGGGCTCCTCGTCGTCACGACCGCGGTCTTCCTGCTCGCCCTCAAGTCAACGCGGCTTCCGACCGAGCCTTGGTACTACGTCCCGCTTCTCGTGGCGGTCATCCCCGCGATCGACGCCGCGATCGCGGCGTGGCTCACGAACGTGCCGTCCCGGGCGGCGAGACTCGCCTTCGTCCTCGTCGTCGCCCTGTCGGCGTCCTTCTTCGCGTGGCGACAGCTCGCGGAGCGGCGCACGAACCTCGACCGGGTCGCGGCGCACCTGGCGGCGAACGCCGTCGAGGGAGATGCGGTCATCGTCAGTCCGGTCTACTACGGCGTGGCGTTCCAGCGGTACTACAAGGGCCCCGCGCGCTGGATGACGCTCCCTCCGCTCGACGAGACGCGCATCCATCGATACGACCTCATCAAGACGGCGATGACGCGGACTGAAGCCGTCCAGCCGGCGATCGAGGCGATGTCCGAGGCCCTCGCGTCGGGACACCGCGTGTGGCTCGTCGGGGGGTTACCGGATCCGGGCCCGGCCGCCGTGGCCGCGATGCCGGTGGCGCCGAGCGGGCCGATGGGGTGGTATTGCGGTCCGTACTTCGTGGGATGGGGACGGCAGGCATCCTACATGCTCAGCCAGCACGCGCTCCAGGGCCAGCCGGTTTCGATCCCGGTTCACGGGCCGGTCAACCCCTACGAGAACGTGCCGATGGTCGTCATCTCGGGATGGAAGTGATGCCGCTCTACTTCGCGGCCGGGGCGGCCGCCTCGTAGATCGAGTAGCGCTCCTTCGGCACCGGGCCGAAGGCGTAGGGCAGTGGCCCGAACGCGTCGGAGTAGAGGCCCGCTCCGTAATTCATCGTCGCGATACCGCGGCTTGCCGGAAACTCGATCGTTTCCACGAGTCGCGTCCATTCCTTCGGCGGCGGCGAGATGTTCGTGTTGTTCTCGGGCACCACGATGATGTCGCCGGGGTAGAACTGGGCCGTCTTCTGGTCGATCGCCTTCGCCCCCAGCGCCTCCATGTAGTACTGAAATCCCCAGTGGCCCTCGAACCAGAGCGTGCCGCCTCTTCCGCCGTACTTGGCATGGATATCGTGCGCGGCGCGGCGCGCGCTGTCGGCGAGCCCCGTGTCGGCCCACGCGACGCTCAGCGAAAGCACGGCCGCCGCGGCGACGCACGCGACCAAGCCGCGCCAAGCCGGGGGCCGCCGGCCCTTGGCGCCCCGCTCGATCCACCGCATGAGAAGGATCGCCGCCGCCGGAGCCATCGGAAGAATGGAGCGGCCGTTGGTCGACCAGTTGATGACCGTGGCGAACGCGAACGCTCCGAGAATCCAGAAGCCCAGGAGAAACGTCTCCGCGTCCGCCTTCTTCGCCATCATGACGATCGCGGTCGCGAGGAGGCAGAGGCCCCCCGCCGTGAAGAGGCCCAGGAAGGCGGCCGTCAAGCCGAGGACTCCGTCGTGCGGACCCAGCACATAGCTCCCGATGCTGTGGGTGGCGCCCACGCCCAGCATCACGACGATCGCGACGGCCGCCGTCGCGATCCACGCCTTGGGCCGGATGGGCCAGAGCGCGACGATCCACGCGATCCCGATGCAGCCGCCCGTGAACGCCAGTCCGACGAGGATCTTCCCGGGCGACATCTTGCCCCACTGGGTGGGAGCGTCCGTGGCGTAGGACGCCGCGTCGAGCAGGAGCCCTCGACCGTAGAGGCGGTGCGTACCCCACTGGTAGGCGAGGAGGATGAGCGCCGGGAGAATCAGGTACGCCATCGCCGCGTCCAACCGGCGCCTCTTTAGGATCGTGTAGAGGAGGAGCAGCGGGATCAGCGTCATGCCGAAATACTTCGAGAGCGCGCTCAGCGCGATGCAGAGCCCCGCGACGGCCAGCCGCCACCAGGAATTCGACTCGAGGCCCGTCACCCAGAGATACGTCGCAAGCATCCACCACGCGAGCATCATGGTGTCCGACATCACCGTGGTGCTCGAGGCGAGGAAGACGGGGGTCGTCAAGGTGAAGAGCGCGGCGAGGAACGGCCGGGCGCAGAGTTTTTCGGCGAGCAGGTAGGTTCCCAGGATCACGACGATCGCCGGAAGAAGGAACGCGAGGTGCATGGCTCGCTCCCCGAACCCGGCCAACGCGGCGGCCGCCGCGATGTAGTAGCAGGTCAACGGAGGGTTCTTCGTGACCTCCGACATCGGGAGCGTGTACCCGTACCAGTTGACCTGAAATCCGTACGGATCGAGCGGATGGGCCGCGATGTGCTTCCCGGCCCACATGAAGAGCGGGTCGTCGATGTGGTAGGCCTTGCCGGTGAAGGCGAGGAGGGCGAGTACTACGGCCGCCGCGAGGACGGCGAGGCGCGCCGCGCGGTGCCCGGCCAGCCAGGGTTCGATCGGCTTGGCGGACGAGGGCGGGCGCGGGCCCCGGAGCTTGGCCTTCGACATGGGGCGTGACCTTAACACGCAAGGCGCTACCCAAAGGCGGGCCGGTCAGCTTAGAATGGACGCGGGCAGAGGAATGCCGGTCGGATCGTCGGGGGCGAAATCTCGTAACATTCAATTACAAAACAAGTTAAGCTGATTCGCCTCGCCTTTGTCCGCAAGGGCCCCGGCTGCGTCGAGGGGTCCCCGTCGGTCCCCCAGCGGAATGGCGAGCCCGGAAGCCGCGCGGATCGCGAAGTGCGGCGGAACCTCCCGGCGATTCTTCCCGTAATCCTTATCGAGCCGGAGAGCATCCTATTCATCGCGCCAGAACCTTGGAACACGGAGGCCGTTCAGTCATGAAGATCAAGAAGAAGCCCCTACTGATCGCCGTCGGCGCCCTGGTCGTGATCGCGGCCGTGGCCGGCGCCGCGCTCCGCGGTCGCGGTGATAAGAGCCTCGAGGTTCAGGCGGCGAAGGTGGAGCGCCAGAAGATTGTCCAGAAGGTCAGCGCCACCGGAAAGATCCAGCCGAAGACCCAGGTTGAGATCTCGGCCGACGTGAGCGGCAAGATCACGAAGCTGGCCGTCGTCGAGGGACAGTGGGTAACGAAGGGGCAGCTCCTGGTGGAGCTGGACCGCGAGCGCTTCCTCGCCGCCGTGGAGAGCGCGGAGGCAACCGTCAGCTCGGCCGAGGCGAACGCGACGCTCGTTCACGAGAACATGATCAAGGCTGAGAAGGAGTACAAACGGTCGAAGGAGCTGCTCTCGACCGGCCTCGAGTCGCAGGCGGACTTCGAGGCGAAGCAGGCGGAGTACCAGGTGGAGGTGGCCCGGTACAAGTCGAACCAGGACCAGGTGGAGCAGGCGAAGGCCGCGCTCAAGCAGGCGCGCTCCGATCTCTCCAAGACCACCATCTACGCTCCCATGTCCGGGACCGTGAGCCAGCTCAACAAGGAGCTCGGCGAGATCGCGCTCGGCTCTCAGTTCCAGAAGGACGTGATCCTGGTCGTGGCCGACCTCACCGAGATGGAGGCCCAGGTCAACGTGGACGAGAACGACATCGTCACGATCGGGACCGGCCAGAAGGCGGAGATCGAGGTGGACGCGCTCCCGGGCCAGAAGCTGAGCGGCACGGTCTACGAGATCGCGAACAGCGCGAACACCGGCGCCGCGGGCACGACGGAGCAAAAGACCGAGTTCGAGATCAAGATCGCGATCGCCAATCCGCCGAAGACGCTTCGTCCCGGCATGACGGCGAGCGCCGACATCATCACGAAGACCAACGACAGCGCCTTGAGCGTCCCGATCCAGAGCGTGGCGGTGCGGACCGTGGACCAGCTCGCGATGAAGGGCGAAAAGCGGAAGGACGCCGAGGGCAAGTACAAGGCGGACCGTGACGGCTTCGTCGAGATCGTGTTCTGCATCGAGGGCCAGCGCGCGGTCGCGAAGCAGGTGAAGACCGGCATCCAGAGCGACGAGCTGATCGAGATCACCGATGGATTGAAGGAAGGCGATCGCGTCGTGAGCGGCAGTTACCGCGCGATCTCGAAGGACCTGGAAAACGGCTCGACGGTAACGATCAGCAAGGGTCCCCCCAAGCAGGGCGGTGGCAAATCGGCCGGCGGATCGCAAGGGTAGGAACGATGACCCCGATTCTCTCCATCCGGGACGTGGTGAAGACGTATCAGATGGGCGCGGAGCCGGTGCACGCGCTGAACGGCGTCTCGCTCGAGATCGCCCGAAACGAGTACGTGGCCATCATGGGACCGTCCGGATCGGGCAAGTCGACCCTGATGAACGTGATCGGCTGCCTGGACGTTCCCACGTCGGGGACGTACCACCTGGAGGGCCAGCCGGTGGCGGGGATGACCGAGGGGCAGCTGGCCGAGGTGAGGAACCGCCGCATTGGATTTGTCTTCCAGACCTTCAATCTCATTCCGCGCGCCAACATCTTCCACAACGTGGAGCTGCCGCTCATCTACGGCGGCGTGTCGAAGGTGGAGCGCCGCTCGCGCGCCACGCGGGCGCTGGAGCGGGTCGGCCTCGGCGACCGGATGAAGCACCGGCCGAACGAGCTTTCGGGAGGGCAGCGGCAGCGCGCCGCCATCGCGCGCGCCCTGATCCACGATCCCTCGATCATCCTCGCGGACGAGCCGACCGGAAATCTGGATTCCAAGACCGGCGACGCGATCATGGCCATGTTCGACGAGCTGCACGCCGCCGGCCAGACCATCATCGTCGTCACCCATGAGGAGTACATCGCCGAACGCGCCCATCGGACGATCCGCCTGAGAGACGGCCTGATCGAGAGCGACGTCACCCGGGCCGCGGTGGGCGACGGCGGCGCCCGGAACGGCGAGCCTGCGCCGGCGCCCAGCGATGAGCCCGCCCCGGTGGGGGCCTACACCTCGTGAGCCCCGCGCTCGACTACGCCGAATCGTTCCAGATCGCCCTCCGGGCGATCCGCGCCAACAAGGCCCGCGGCGTTCTCACCACGCTCGGGATCATCATCGGAATCGTCGCGGTGGTGGTCACCATGACGGCCGCGAACGGGCTCCAGAACAAGTTCCGCGAGAGCTTCTCCTCCATCGGCAGCGACGTGCTCTATGTGTCGCGCATGCCGTGGGTCGTGATGAACGACTTCTTCTCCTTCCGCAACCGCCCCAACCTGGATCTGCGCGAGGCCAGGGCCCTCGAGGAGCGGATGCGCGGCCGCGCCATCGTGAACCCGACCATGGATGATCGGCGGGACGTGAAGTATCGCGACCAGGTCATGGAGGGAGTGCCCGTCATCGGCACCTCCGACAAGCAGATGATCCTCTCCAGCGCCCGGCCCGAGCTGGGTCGCTTCTTCATGGCGTACGAGGTGGAGTACAAGAAGAACGTCTGCGTGATCGGCGCGGACGTGCGCAAAGGGGTGTTCGGCACGGCAGACCCGATCAACAAGATCCTCCGCGTCGGTCGGACCAACTTCCGCGTGATCGGGGTCATGGAGAAGCAGGGCGGGAGCCTTCATGGGCGGCCCCAACTTCGACCGCCAGGTATTCGTGCCGATCACGGCCTTCGTGAAGGCGTTCGGGGGGAGCCACGGCCGCCAGGACGTGGACATCGCGGTCAAGGCGCCCCGGCAGGAGAACCTCAAGGATCTCGAGTACGAGGTGATCGGTGAGATGCGGAAGATCCGTCAGCTCCGCCCCACCCAGACGGACAACTTCTCGATCAACAAGCTCGACACGCTCGTCAACACGTTCAACAGCATGATGGGCGTTCTGCTCCTGGTCGGCCTCATCGTGACCGGGATCTCGCTCTTCGTGGGCGCGATCGGGGTCATGAACATCATGTTCGTCTCGGTGACCGAGCGGACCCACGAGATCGGGATTCGAAAGGCGATCGGGGCCACGCGAAGGAGCATCCTGCTTCAGTTTCTGTTCGAGTCGTCCGCGATCTGCCTGGTCGGGGGCATCATCGGCATCATCATCGCCGCCATCGTGACCGCCGTGATCAACGCGGCCGTCATGCCGGCGAGCCTCTCCATTCCCATTCTCATCGTGGCCGTGACGGTCTCCATCGGCGTCGGCGTCGCCGCCGGAATCGTGCCCGCGTATCGCGGCGCGAGGCTGGACCCCATCGAGTCGCTTCGCTATGAGTAGGCCCGGGGCGGGGATCTCCGTATGAAGCCGTTCGACGCCTTCTTCATGTCGCTGGGCGCCATCGTGGGCAACAAGCTCCGCTCGGTGCTGACGCTCGTCGGAATCGTGGCGGGCGTCGCCTCCATCATCGCGGTCATGACCGGAATCTCGGTCATCCAGGGGACCATGGAGCAGGAGATGAGCGTCCTGGGCACGCAGGTGTTCCAGGTCCAGAAGTGGCCCGCGGGCGGCTTCAGCTCCGACGCCACCCGCCGGAAGGCCATGAGGCGGCCCCCGCTCACCCTGGCGAATGCCGAGGCCATTCGGGAGAACGTTCAGACCGTCGATATCGTGGGGTCCGAGATCTGGGACTTCGGCTTTTCCGCGAGCTACAAGGGGGAGACCACCAACCCCAACATCTCGATTTGCGGCGGGACGCCGGAGTATCCGCCCAACAATACCCACTACGTCGGAACCGGGCGGAATCTCTCGGAGATCGACATCAAGACGAACCGCAAGGTCGTCGTGATCGGGTACGCCATCGCGAAGAAACTCTTCCCGTTCAGCGACCCCATCGGCAGGGACATCCGCGTCGACGGCCGGAAGTACCAGGTCATCGGAATCTTCGACGAGAAGAAGTCCGCGTTCGGCGGCAACTTCGACAACTACGTCCTCATGCCCGTTTCCACGTTCATCGACACGTACGGGTTGACCGATCGGAACGGGTTCCCGCGCTCGGTCAACATCACCGTCCACGCGAAGACGCCCGAGCTGGTTGAGGACGCGATCGAAGAGACGCGCCAGGCGCTGCGCCGGGACCGCGGCGTCAAGCCGGGCCAAGAGGACAACTTCGAGTTCTTCAACAGCCAGAGCCTCATCACCCAGTTCAACAACGTGAGCATGGGGGTGAAGCTGGCCGCATTCGTGATCGGGATCATCGCGCTCCTGGTGGCCGGGATTGGCATCATGAACATCATGCTGGTGGCCGTGACCGAGCGGACCCGCGAGATCGGAATTCGGAAGGCGATCGGGGCGAAGCCGGAAGGAATCCTGGTTCAGTTCCTTCTCGAGGCGGTCATTCTCTGCAACATCGGAGGCGTCATTGGAATTCTGGTGGGATTCGCGCTCGGAAACCTTGTGGCGGTGTTCACCCACTTCGCCGTGCGGGTGCCGATGGAGTGGGCCGTGATCGGGCTTCTCTTCTGTTCCGCGGTCGGAATCGGTTTCGGCCTGCTCCCGGCCGTCCGCGCGTCCCGCCTCAATCCCATCGAGGCCCTGCGGTACGAGTAGCTGCACCCATTCACAAGCCCGGCGCGGGGAGTGGTTCTCCCGCCGGGTTTTACTTTCCCCTTCGAAGCATCTCGCGGAGCTCGGCGTTGTTGCTGGGAGAGGAATTGACGGTCTGCTGCGGCGTGTCGGACGGCGGCGCGGGCGCCGGCGGCGGATCGGTCGAAGGCGGCCGGACGTAGGCCGAGGGCGCGTCCCGTTGCTCCTTGCGGTCCGTCGGAACGGGTCTGGAATCGCTCGAGGGCTCGTCGCTGCTCAAGGTCGCCGTTCCCCCCACTCTGATCGAGGAGTCCGCGGCATCGTCGGTTGAGATCCAGGTCGGCGTGTAGCTGGGCGCCGGCGGCGCGGGAGCATGGGTAGCCACCTCGGAGAGCGAATCGAGCTCCCGCGACGTGGTCACCGGGACGTACGGCGGCGGCATGGCGTGGTTTCTCGCGTGCGTGATGAGGGCGAACACGGTCGCGCCGAGCACCATGGAGCCGCCGGTGATCAAGGCGAACTTCATCTCGCGTCCCATGAGATCTCCCCCGAAGCATCGAACCCGGGCGGCACGGCTTTAGAGCAGGTTTCGGCGGTGCGGCCCGCGGTACAGTCCCCATCGGATGTATCGGCGGGGGACGGGGCGCGCTTAACCGGGAATCGTCAGCGGGTCTTCGTTCGAAGCTGATTCAGACGCGCCTCGACGGCGGCCCGCTGCGGGTGGTTGGGCGCCACCCGGAGGATGTCCTCGAGATAGCCGATCGCCTCCTGGGTCCGGCCTTCCTTTTCCGCGATGGACTCCATCTGGGAGTAGACGTCCGGGATGGAGAACTGAGCGCCCGCGAGGATCGGAAGCTCGCCCGACGCGATCCGCTTGTAGATCTGCATGGCCTCCGCGGTCTTTCCGGTCTCCTCCAGGCAGCGGGCCAGATAGAACGCCGCCTTGGCCTCTCGCGGCGATTCCTGGAAGGCGAGGCGGTACCACTCGGCCGCCTTCGCGTAGTTCCCCTTGTTGAAATCCATCGC
The DNA here is from genome assembly GCA_963740415.1 of Candidatus Eiseniibacteriota bacterium. Lineage (GTDB taxonomy): Bacteria > Eisenbacteria > RBG-16-71-46 > SZUA-252 > SZUA-252 > WS-9. Next base: position 766,782 of record CAVUEC010000011.1, on the reverse strand, counting down.
ACCGATCCCGAAATACGCGTCGGTGGCCGGTTGGCCGGACTTCCGATACAGCTCGATCGCGCGGTTCAGCGTCTGGCGGGAAGCCTCCACGTCGCCCTTCCGATCCTGCGCGATGCCGATCCAGATCGTCGCCTGAGGGGCGAGCCACGTGCCGCCCTCCGAGATCGGCTTCAGCTTCTGGATCGCATCGTCGTAGCGCCCCGCGTCGAGATCCTCGCGGGCGGCCCCCATCCTCTGCTCCTCCGGACCGCCGATCGCCTGACGTCCCAGGAATTCGTTGATCCGCGCGGCCTCCTCCGGCTGCCCGGCCGACTCGTACGCGTGAACCAGACTCTGCACCGCGACGGTGGGCACGGTCCGCACGTCGCTTGCGCCTCGGAGATCCATCGCCGTGACCGGGCCCGATCCGGCCAAGCCGAGATCCTTGCGAAGCACATCGCTCCAGAGCGAGACCGGGCTCGTCCAGACCCCGATCCGCTGAACGGTGAGGACCGAGTAGAGGGCGATCACCGCCGTCGCCATCACTCCGAGCGCGGCGCGGGACCCGGCGCCGCGCGGGCGCCCCTTTGGAGGCGCGCCCCACGATCGGACGGCCGCGACCGCGACGAGCGAGAACCCGATCGTCGGGAAGAAGAGGTACCGGTCGGCCATCCAGACCCGGAGCGTGTAGATGAAGTTCATCACCGTGCCGAGCGGAAGCAGGAAGAGCGCGACGCCGAACGCGGCGGCGGGGAGACCGCGGCGCCAGAACCAGAAGCCCGCGAGGCAGCCGGCCGCCGCGAGCGCGCCGAGGAGAAGGAAGTATCCTTCGACCGGCCTTCCGGCCACGAGGTAGAACGCCGAGAGCCCGACCGGGAGAATCGATTTGCCGACATAGAGCGCGAATATCTTCGCCAGAACCGCGGCGCGGCGCCCCAGCGTCATCGTGGACTGGATGAGCGCGGTGTCCTTGTCCTGCGCGTGGACGGTGAGGAGAATGGCCGCCCCCGTGAGGATGAGGTACGGGATCTTGTCGAGAATCTGCTTCCGCGTGATCCGGCCCGTGTAGCAGTAGTCGTACGCCAGCATCACCGCCGGCAGGATCACGGCGTAGCCCTTGGACAGCATCGCCGCGGCGGCCAGAACCAGCGAGAGCGCGTAGGCGCCCCACGCCGGAGGCGCTACGCCCGGCGCCCGGGCCCGCGAGGCGTAGCGGACGTAGGTCAAGAGCGAGAGGGCGTAGAAGAGCAGGCAGACGACGTCCTTCCGCGCCGCGAGCCACGCGACCGATTCCACGTGGATCGTGTGGACCGCGTAGATCGCCGCGGCCGCGAATCCCGCCGTGCGCGAGCCCATGAGCCGGACAAACAGAAAGTAGAGCGCGGCCACGCCGCCCAGATAGAACGACAGGTGGGTGATGTGGAATCCCGGCGCCCACGAGCCCCAGACCGCCCGATCCAGCGCGAACGAGAGCGTGGTGATCGGATGGAAATTGGCGAAGAAGGACTGGGTCATGATGCGGCCCAGGTTTGCGAGCGTGAACGACTCGAGGCGCGCGTCGCGGAAGTAGTAGACGTAGTCGTCCCAGTCGAGGATCGGTACGGCGAGGGAGCGCGCGTAGACCGCAGCGGTGAGAAGGAGAAGGGCCGCGGGGCCGAGCCAGGGGAGCCGGTCGAGGAGCGGCCGGCGCGCGGGCGGAATCGCCGCGGCATCCGGTTTCGGTTTGGAGCCCGTCCGCTTCTTCCGGCTCACGTCGCGACGGTGACGGGGCGGACCCGTGACGCGCAGAGCTTGGCGCGCTCCCGCGCATCGTTCACGTCGGGTCCGTACGCGAGCGCGACGCCCATCCGGCGCCGGACGTAGGCTTCGGGCTTCCCGAACAGGCGGAGATCCGTGCGGGGAACCCGGAGGGCGTCGGCCACGCCTTCAAAGGCGATGCCGCGCTCGTCCAGCCCGCCGTAGATCACCGCGCTCGCGCCCGGGGTCAGCATCTCGGTGGACACGGGAAGGCCGAGGATCGCGCGCGCGTGGAGTTCGAATTCGCTCTGGGCCTGCGTGATCATCGTGACCATGCCGGTGTCGTGCGGCCGTGGGCTCACCTCGCTGAACCAGACCTGATCCCCCTTCACGAACAGCTCGACGCCGAAGATGCCGCGCCCGCCCAGGCTGTCCGTGACGCGTTTCGCGATCTCTCGCGCCCGGGTCCGCGCGGCCTGGGACATGGGCTGCGGCTGCCAGCTCTCCACGTAGTCGCCCTTCACCTGCACGTGGCCCACCGGCTCGCAGAAGGAGGTCGCGCTTTCGCCGCGCTCGTCCACCGAGCGGACCGTGAGCAGCGTGATCTCGTAGTCGAAGGCGATCATCTCCTCCACGATCACACGGCCTCCGCGGACGCGGCCCGCGCTCTGGGCGTATTCCCAGGCGCGGGGCACCTCCGAGGCGGCGCGGATCACGGATTGTCCCTTTCCCGAGGAGGACATCACCGGCTTCACGACGCAGGGGTAGCCCAGCGCGTCGGCGGCGGCGCGGATTTCGTCGGCGGACTCCGCGAACCGGTAGCCCGAGGTTGGAATCCCCAACTCTTCGGACGCGAGGCGGCGGATGCCCTCCCGGTTCATCGTGAGCTGCGTCGCGCGGGCGGTCGGGATCACCGTGGCGAGCCCGTCCGCCTCGATGCGGGCGAGCTCGTCGGTCGCGATCGCCTCGATCTCGGGCACCAGGAGGTCCGGCCGCTCCTTCTCCACCACCGCGCGGAGCGCCCTGGGATCGGTCATGTCCACAACGTGGAACCGGTGAGCCACCTGGTGGCCGGGCGCGTGGGCGTAGCGATCGACGGCGATCACCTCGACGCTCAGCCTTTGGAGCGCGATGATGACTTCCTTGCCCAGCTCCCCCGCGCCCAGGAGCATGACCTTGACGGAGCCGGGGAACAGCGGCGTTCCAATGCGCATGAGTGCCTCCCGGTAAAATGACGAGCGTAGAGTATACTCCGGCCATGGGGGTAACCGCGGGCTCGCGCCTCGGGCACTATGAAATCGTCGCCCCGCTGGGCGCGGGCGCGATGGGTGAAGTGTATCGCGCGCGGGACCCCCGGCTCGGTCGCGACGTGGCCGTCAAGGTGTTGCCGCCCGCGTTCGCCGCCGACCCCGACCGCCTCCGCCGCTTCGAGCAGGAAGCGCGCGCCATCGCCACCCTCAATCATCCCAACATTGTCGGCATCTACGACGTGGGCTCCGCCGACGGACGGCCGTTCCTCGTCACCGAGTTGCTGGAGGGCGAGACGCTCCGCGAGCGTCTCCAGTCCTCTCCGTTGAGCCTCCGCGTCGCGCTCGAGATGGGCATCCAGATCGCCGAGGGGCTCGCGGCGGCGCACGACAAGGGAATCGTCCATCGCGATCTGAAGCCGGACAATCTCTTCGTCACCCGGGATCGCAGGATCAAGATCCTGGACTTCGGACTCGCGAAGCCGGCCGCGCCCGGCGCGGCGGGCGCCTCGGACGCGACGCTCGCGGTCCCCGCGACCGAGTCCGGCGTTCTCCTGGGAACCGTCGGGTACATGTCGCCGGAACAGGTGCGCGGCGACTCCGTGGATCACCGCTCCGACATCTTCTCTCTCGGAGCCATCCTCTACGAGATGATCTCCGGGCGGCGCGCGTTCAAGGCTCCGACCGGCGCCGAGACGATGGCGGCGATCCTGAACGCCGACGTCGGGCCGCTCTCCTCCGAGTCGCGGCCCGCTCCAGCGCTGCTCGAGCGGATCGTCCGGCACTGCCTGGAGAAGGATCCCCGCGAGCGCTACCAATCCGCGCGCGACCTCGCGTTCCAGCTGAAAGGGGCCCTCGAGGTCGTCGATGGGCGAGCGGCGGACGGAGCGTCCGGCGCGGCCGGCCGCGGCCGCGCGCTGCGGATCGCGACCGCGGCGCTCCTCGTGGGGATCGCGGCGGGGATTCTGGTGGGGCGGCCCGTCTGGACCTCGACGAGGCCCGAGCCTCCGGCGTTTCACCGGCTCACCTTCCGCTCGGGCTTCGTCTGGTCGGCGCGCTTCGCGCCGGACGGAAGGACCGTGGTGTATTCGGCGGCCTGGGGAATCAAGCCGCTCGAGGTGTTTTCCACACGGCCCGAAAGCCCGGAGTCGCGTCCGCTCAATCTCGCGAACGCGAACATCCTCTCGATCTCGTCCACGGGCGAGCTCGCGGTGCTCCTGGGAGCGGAGTACGCGGGCGGATGGGCGTACAAGGGCACGCTGGCTCGGCTGCCGCTCGAGGGCGGCGCGCCGCGCGAGATCCTCCACAACGTGACGTGGGCGGACTGGAAGCCGGGCGGCGACGACCTGGCGGTGGTCCGCGACGAGGGAGGGAAGCGGCGCCTCGAGTATCCGATCGGGAAACTCCTCTTCGAGTCGGCGGGATCGATCATCGAGCCGCGCTTCTCGACCGACGGAACGCAGATCGCGTTTCTCGATCATCCCATCTGGGGCGACGACCTGGGCGGCGTCGCCGTGGTGGATCGCGGCGGCCGCGTGCGCCATCTCACCCAGGGATGGAAAAGTATCCAGGGCCTCGCGTGGGCCCCCAACGGGAAGGACCTCTGGTTCACGGCCGCCGGGGAGGGCCCGATACGCTCCCTCTACGTCGTCTCGCCGAACGGAAAGGTGAGGACGCTCCTGCGCGCGCCCGGCTCGCTCGTGCTCCAGGACATCTCGCACGACGGCCGGGTGCTCCTCGGACAGGCGAGCTATCGATACGGCATCGCGGTGCATCGCCCCGAAGACACGAGGGATCGCGACCTCACCTGGCTCGATTGGTCGGCGACGCGCGACATCTCCGCGGACGGTTCGGAGATCCTCTTCACCGAGAGCGGGGAAGGCGGCGGTCCCGCGTACGGCGTCTATCTCCGCAAGACGGACGAATCGCCCGCCGTTCGCCTGGGCGACGGCGAAGCGCTGGCGCTCTCGCCGGACGGGCAGTGGGCGCTCTCGGTCATGCGGGGAGACAAGCCGCGCCCGATGTTGCTTCCTACGGGCGTGGGCCAGGAGCGGGATCTGCCGGCCGGAGCGATCCGCGAGTACCAGGCCGGGAGCTGGCTCCCCGACGGAACGCGCGTCACGTTCCTGGGCAGCGAGCCCGGGCACGGCGCGAAGCTCTACGTTCAAAGCATATCGGGCGGCGATCCGAAGCCCATCACGCCCGAGGGCGTTTCGGGGTTTGGGTTCGGAGCGCACACGATCTCGCCCGATGGCCGCGAGGTGGTGCTCAAGGCGCCGGACGGATCGATTCGCGCGTGGTCCCTTGAGGGCGGGACATCCCGCGCCCTCCCTGGATTTTCCCCGGGCGAAGGTCCCATCCGCTGGAGCGCGGACGGCCGGTACCTTTACACGGCCCTCCCGATGATGGAGCGGCGCATCAGCAAGGTCTCAAGGCTGGATTGGCGATCCGGAGCGAAGGTTCCGTGGGCCACCCTGGAGCCGCCCGAAGGGGGCGGCATCCGGCGGGTGGGAAACCCGATGATTTCCGCCGACGGCCGAACCTACGCCTACACATACGGGTCCCTGTACGCCGACCTCTATTGGGTCGAAGGGCTCCGCTAACCCCCTCCGGTTTCCGCCTTTCGCGGCCCCCAAAGCCGCCCGTCCAAAGGTCCTCCACTCCCGCCCGAGTGCCTTGGCCCGGCTAAAGTTACGCCGTTTGAGGGCCGATCATTCCAGCGATATGGACCAGACCGGGCCAGTTCAAAAAGAGAAAGCGGACCAGGTCCGCGACCACATCTTCGCGTCCGACGCGGAGAGGGTCGAAGGCTGGGCGGAGCTCTTCATCCGCGCGGTGGAAGCCCGGCGACTCCATCCCTACGACGACGCCAGGGTCCAGACCTCCCAGGCGGATCTGGAAGAGCGCACGCTCGACTGCCTCGATCAGATCGGCGACATCCCGATCACCGTCGACGAGTTCGATCTCATCTTCTCGGGACGAACCGTCTATCACAGCAAGACCCAGGACGGATCGCTCGCGGCGGCTCTCTACCGGGGCGGCGTGAGCGAGTTCGTAATACGGCAAGGGGTCGGCCTCGAGGAGCTTCGCGATTTCGTGGCCGTGATGAAGTCCGCGCTCGAAGTCGCGCCCGACGGTCCCGACGATGTCGTCACGCTCCTCTGGGAACGAAACTTCCGTCACATCGGCTACACCAGCGTTCCGCTCGAAGACCCGCAGCCGAAGATGGGGCGGGAAGAGGTGGCCCTACCCTGGCCGTGGGGCGCTATCAAGGACTCCGATCCGGAGCCGGATCCGAGCGGCAAGGTGGAGGGACGCTCGGACGACTGGCGCTGGAACCCGGACGAGCCCAGGAAATGGGACGAGTCGGAGGCGAAGCGCTTTGCGCTGACCGACGTCGAGGCCGAGAACATCCGGATGGTCGCGCGGCTGGAGGAAGCGAACTCCCCTCATGACCAGGTGCTCGAGATTCTCTCCATGGTTCTGATCGCCGAGGAGGACCCCAAGGCGTACCAGGAAGTCGCCTCGATCGTGGGGACACTGATCGAGATCGCCATCATGAGCGGCGACCTCCCGAGAGCGAATCGATTGATGGACGTGCTCCGCGGCATCCCCGCGGCGAAGGGGGCGGCCCGCGGCGAGATGGCGGCGGCGACCGATCACGTCGTGCGCGAGATCGGGCGGCGCAACCTCATGGTGGAGTTCGCCGCGATCCTGAACCGCCAGAAGGACGTCGACTTTGACGCCCTCACCGCGTTCCTGGTCCATCTGGGCACGGCCGCGGCGCCCACTCTCTGCGACCTTCTCGGCGACATCAACGACATGAAGATGCGCCGCGCGCTTTGCGAGGCGCTGGCCATCACGTGCAAGAGCAACGTCGAGATCCTGATCCAGCGCCTCGACGATTCCCGTTGGTTCGTGGTGCGGAATCTCCTCTACGTCCTCGGGCGGATCGGGCACCAAGGCGTGGAGCGGGCGCTGGGCGAGGCGCTCTCCCATGTCGACGTTCGGGTCCGGAAGGAAGCCGTCCGCGCTCTCGGCGGAATCGACACCGCCACGAGCCGCGCCTATCTGAATTCGGCCCTTCGCGACACCGACCGGAGCATCCGAATCCTGGTCGCGCAGCTGGTCGGAAAGCGCGTGGACGAGCGCGCGGCCCAGGTTCTCTGGAGCGTGATCGAGTCGCCCGAGTTTGCAAACCGGGACGCCGAGGAGCGTTCACTCTTCTTCGTCGCGCTCGGTCGCTCGGGCTCGGACGCCATGGTGCCCCGTCTCGAACGCGTTCTCACGCGCGGCGGGCTCTTCCGAACGGAGCAGGGAGGGAAGAAGGAGGCGGCCCTCGCGCTCGCGTGGATCGGAACGCCGGCCGCGATCGGGATCTTGAATCGCGAGGTGAAGAGCGTCCGCGAGGACATACGCCGTGCCGTCGAGGAAGCGCTGGAGGCTGTCCGCCGCGCGAGCAGCGAGAAGCGAAAGACGAACTGAGCCGCTGCACGGGTATGTACGAACGGGAACACTTGTCCGGGCCCCGACCCGGACGGAGCGCCTCTTCCTAGAGCCGCCCCATTTGGTTGCCCCGCAGTCGATTCACCAGCCTTGCGCGCCATTCGCGTCCCTCGTGGCACATGCCATGCAAACGTCCCGTTCGCAGGTCCGAACGGATCCGGACCCGCATGCGGGACGCGCGTCCTGGTTGAGTCACGCCACACCACCAGGAAGGAGGTTGGTCATGAACACGAATTATCGGAGAGGATTGGTCCGCGAGTCCAAGGAGCAGGTCGTTTCGATGATCGAGGGAGCGCGCGACGTCGCGGAGGCGATCACCGACGCCGTGAGCAATATCGTCTGGCGCATCGTCAAGGGTACCCGGGACACCGGCGGCGAACTGGTTGGCCTCATCGTGGACACGGTCACCGGATCGGTGCACGCGGCGGTTGAGGTGGGGAGCGAGGTTGGAGTGGCCGCCAAGTCGATCATGATCGGCACCCTTCGCGGAACGCGGCAGGTCGGGACGGCTGGTCTCGAGACCGTCCGCGCCAGCGCCGCGGCGCTGATCAAGGGCGTGGCCTCGGTTGGAGGGAGCGTGGCCGACGCCGCCCGAGGCGCCGTGGAGGGCGCCATTGAAGCGGCGCGCGATCTGGGCGTGAGCGCGGAGGAAGCCGCTTCGGCGGCAGGAGTGGGCATCGTCCAGGCCGCGGGTGAGGTGGGCTCCACGGCGCTCGAACAAGTACAGGGCGTCCTGACCCAGGCAATTTCCGGGGTCAAGGTTGTCTTGGCGGAGCCGTTCCGGCCGGGGAGCCGGGACGAGGGCCGCGCTCGAGCGCGCGGCTGAACAGGCAGGGCCCCGGCGGACGCCCGTCCGACCGGGGCCCCGCACTTTCACGCCGAGATTGGAAGTCCGCCGCGCGAGAGCGGAGAAACGAAAAACGGGCACGGATGGCCGCGGTCGAGGGCCTGAAAGCCTTACCTAGTTTTGTACAAAGGAGAACACAAGCTCCGGTGCAACTTGCCGGCGCCTCCTGGTTCCAATCTCCTCCAGTTGCTTGACCCGCAGCCGCTTCGCCCTGCGTGCGCTTCCGAGTCCGTCGATGGCACATGCCATGCACAGGGGTTGCCCCCGCGCTCAACCCGAGTGGGCTCTTGACCAAGCGCGGGCACCCGTCCGGACGGGAACCAGGGCGACAGTTTCATCACCAGGACGGAGGTTGCGATGGATGGCAGGAAAGCAGCGATCGTTTCGTGTGCGGCGGCCCTCCTCTCTCTGCGGGGCGGGACGAGCTGCGACACCGCTCACAACCGTCCGTGTCGCGTCCGGGTTGACGCGGCCGCTCTTCGTCACGGCGCCGCCCCAGGACACGACGCGATTGTTCATCGTCGAGCAGCGCGGGTCGGACAACCGCGGCCGGATCAAGATCGTGAAGGGCGGCGTCACGCTCGCCACGCCCTTCCTGACCACCGACGTGCTCGCGACCGACAACGAGCAGGGGCTTCTGGGCCTCGCCTTCGCCCCCGACTACGCGACGAGTCACCGGTTCTACATCTACTACACGGATTCGCTGGGCACGGGAACGCTCGAGCGCCGCACAGCGGGCGCCAATCCGGACGTCGCGGACTTGGGCCGCAACATACTCCTCACCGTTCCCCATCCGTTCACGAACCACAACGGCGGCTGGATGGCCTTTGGGCCGGACGGATACCTCTACATATCCGAGGGCGACGGCGGGAGCGGCGGCGATCCCGGCGACCGAGCGCAGAACCTGAACGAGATCCTCGGCAAGATCCTGCGTCTCGACGTGAGCGGGTCCGGCTATTCCATTCCGCCGACGAACCCGTTCGCGGGCGCGACGCCGGGACGCGACGAGATCTGGGCGTTTGGTCTGCGCAATCCATGGCGGCCCTCGTTCGACCGCGGCACAGGGGATATGGTCATCGCGGACGTGGGGCAGAACAACATTGAGGAGATCAACTTCGTGCCCGCGGGGACCGGCGCCGGGGTGAACTACGGCTGGCGCTGCTTCGAAGGCTCGACGTCCTTCACGACCAGCACGACGAATCCCTGCATGTCGTGTACGGCCGCCGGATGCCCCAAGGTATTTCCGGTCTATGAGTACACCCACACGAGCGGGCGCTGCTCGATCACCGGCGGGTACGTCTATCGCGGTTGCGACATCCCGGATCTGCAAGGCACCTACTTCTTCGCGGACTACTGCTCCAACGAGATCTGGTCCGGAAAATTCCAGGGCGGCCAGCTGGTGAACGTGACCCTCCGGTCCGGCCAGCTCGCGCCGGGCGGCGGGCTTTCGATCACCAGCATCACAAGCTTCGGCGAGGATGCCCGCGGCGAGCTGTACATCTGCGATCAGGGCGGCGAGATCTTCAAGATCGTGGCCGGAGCGCCCGTGCAGCAGGCGGACATGCCGGCGCTCCGGGCGCGGATCGCGCTCGGCGATACGATCGGATCGAGCGCTCCCGGGAACGCGCTCCTGCCCGGGATCGTTCCATTCGCGGACGCGGGCTCCCGGATCCGCGGCGTCGGATATCTCAGGGACGCCAAGATTCGCGACTGCGCGAGCGTGAGCGGGCAGTGCCTCTCGTCGGCGATGCGGCTTGACCCGTTCGACATCGATCTCGACGCCTGCGTCGACTCGATGAGCGGGACGCTCACACGGCAGTTCGTCTTCACGAACACGGGTCCAAGCGCGCGAGCCCTGGTCTACGTGGACGTGCTAACCCCGTCGCTACGAGGCGATCCCGATCAGGCGCTCAAGACCTCGGCCGCGGGAGCGGGCCGGAGCGCGGTGTTGGCGCAGTACGACGCCGGCACCCCGAATCGCTGGATCACGCACCAGGGCGTGGGGAGCGCCGGCGTCGCGTACACCTCGGACGTGGACACCGCGTCGCAGCTCGTGGCCCGGGTCGCCTCCGATCAGCCGCTTCAAGGCGGGGACGCCGCGGGGCCGCAATCCGTGGGAATGGCCCTGGGCTTTGACTTCGGCATGGTCCCGCCGGGTGGGCAGAGCACGGTCACGCTCACCACCGCGTACCAGGCCGCCGTCCCGACGGGAGTGGACCCCAGTCCGCCGCCGGTCGCGCCGGTCCAGCTTCTCATCCGTAGCCCCATGCCGTTCCGGACGGACGTGCGGCTGGAGGTCGGGTTGCCTCAACCGGGGGTAGTCCGCCTCGACGTATTTGACCTGGCGGGACGCCGCGTGCGAACCTTGCTCCAGGGAGCCATTCCGGCGGGGAGGACACCGTCTCGATGGGACGGAAGACTCGAAAGCGGCGCCAAAGCGGCATCGGGTATCTACTTTCTGCGCTTCTCGTCGGCCTCGTGGTCTTTGACGCGGCGGATCGCCCTGTTGCGATAGCGGCCCCGTCCCCACCCGCGCTCGCCGGCTACTTCGTCGATTCCACGGAGGCCTTCGCGCCGCGGCCCGAGCAGGCCAAGGAGACCACCGGCGATTTCACCTTCACGATCCACCGGGGGTTCCCCGATTCCACCTCGGAGCGGCTCCTCGGAATCGCCGAGGCCGCGTATCCTCCGCGCGACCTGTTAATCCGGATTGCCGCGGAGAAGAATTACGAGGTGGGGCCGGACTCGGCTCACGTGCCCCTGTGGTGGTGCCGTGGGGTCGCGGAACGTCGCATCCCCTACGCAATCACCGCGCGCGCCCTGGATCACTACCTGGCGCTCACGAGGATGTTCCGCGACCGCAAGTTCCGCGAGGCGGGCGCGCAGCCCCTGTTCTGGAGCGACCTGAGCTATCGGGCCACGATCGCCCAGCGCGACACATTCTTGCTCGGATCTCGCCTGTACAAGAACGTCTACGTGGCGCAGCTCCACCTCCTCTGGACCTACGACGACGGGACCTTCATGCCGTCGTCGCGCGCCTCCCGCGTCGTCGTGCTCTCACCGGAAGGGAATCTGCTCGCGGTCGACGGCGACGGCTCGGCGGAGGAAAGCGTGGGCATGTCCACCCATCGCGGCGTGGGGCGGGAAGAGAAGGTTCTGAGGTAGCGGGTCGAGGGCCGGCCCGCGGCTGCCGCTCTCCGCGATGGAGCGCGGGCGCTACTTCCCGGACTTGCTCGTCTTGAGGGTCAGACAGTACTTCTGAAGCTGCTGGAGCGCCCACGCGCTCCCCTGGCCCGCGATCGTCCTGCCCATGTAGCCCATCGGCCCCTCGGCAAATCCGTGTCCCACGCATTGGACCCGCGTCTGCTTCTTGGGAAGCGAGCTGAGCGTGATCTCGTACCAGGTGCCGACCATGGAGGCCGCCATCGGGATCGTCTTGGGCGCCTCCACCAGCTTGATGGAGAGCTTCTTCTTCGACTTCACGTTGAGGATCTGGCTCGTCACGGTGTTCGCGTCGCCGATTTTCCCGTTCGCCATATGGTTCGTCCGGAGAAATCCCCCGGTTCGAAGGTCGACGTTCGCATGCGGAACCACCCACGACTCGAGGCCATTCTGGGTCGTGAGGAGGCGCCAGACGGCGTCGGGGGAGCCCTCGACGACGGCCTCGTTCGAAATGGTTTCCTCGGCGAGCGAGGGCAGGGGTGCGAGCGCGCAGAGGAGCGCCAGCCCGAGGATCCAACGCACGGGGAGCGCTACGTTCCCGGCGGGCGGTAGCGGGCGGGCATCTTCGCCGCCTGGTCCACCTCTTCCATGGTCAGAAGCGGAATGGTCTGAATCTTGGTAACGCCCGCGACAGCGATCGCCATGCTCACGGCCGCCGCCGCCGTGTTGCTCGGCAGATCGACGATCAGGTACGCGTCGTGCTCGCCGAACGCGTAGTAGTAGGCGTCCACTTTCCCGCCGACGCTCTGCAACAGCTCATCCACCGCCTTGACGCGCGCGGACCCGCCTTCCTTCTTGAGGCCCCTCGCGCCCTCGGGCGTGTAGTTTCCCTTCCACAGGTATTTCGGCATTTGATCCCCCTCCTTTGGGTGACCCTGAGTTTACCCCGCGCTCCAGAGCGGCTTCAAGACGAGCGCGCCGAAGAGCGCGACCGCGATGGCCAGCCCGATCGCCGTGGCCCAGTGGCGGGCGCGGAACCGGCGGAGCGACGGGGCGACGATGAGAAGCCCGAGCAGCGACGCAATCAGGACGACCGCGTCGAAACTGGCGCGCTGCCAGTAGACGTCGTCCAGGTGAAACCACATCCCGAATTCGTCGAACGTCAGGCCCAGGCCGATCGCGTAGACGTAAGCGACCATTCCCAGCGCCCTCCCGGTCGGCCGGACGAAGAGGAGATAGCCGCCCGCGATGGTGAGGAGCCCGATCCCGAAATTGAGGTGATGGACGTGCGTGTTTCCGAGCTGAAAGTGGATGTTCGGGAACCACACGGTGTGCGTGATCAGCACGAGGGCGCGGGAGACGACGAACGTGAGCACGAAGGTCGACCAGACGCGCCGCGCCAGGTGCTGAGCCACGGACAGGTTGCGAAGCTCGTGGGTCGTCAGGTGCGGGGTCACAGAGTGAGGATCGGCTCCCCGATTCCGTAACTTGACGGAACGGGCCCGCTCCTCCGCGCGCCGCGCCCTCGACCAGATCGCCATCATGGGACCGATCCGGACAGGATCTTCGCGAGCTTGTCCGGATCGATGTTCCCGCCCGAGACGACGCACACCGTCTTGCCCGTCCCGGCGCGCCCCGTGAGCGCCGCCGCCACCGACACGGCGCCGGCGCCTTCCGCGATCACCCGGCACCGCTCCGCCAGGAGCCGCACGGCCGCCGCGATCGCGGCGACCTCCACCACGATGGATCCCGCCAGCAGGGATTGCACCAGCGGCCACATTTCGCCGAGCAGGCCCCGGCTGCCGATCCCGTCGACGAAGCTGGGCGTGTAGTCGACCGCCTGTGGAGAGCCCGCGGCCAGGGAGGGCGCGAGCGGCGCCGCCGTGGACGCCTCGCAGGCCCACACGCGCGCGTTGGGCGCGAGCGCGCGAAGGGCCGACGCGATGCCCGAGCTGAGCCCGCCGCCTCCGTAGGGAACGAGCACCGTTTCCACGTCGGGGAGATCCTCGGCGATCTCGAGCCCGATCGTTCCGTTTCCCGCGATCACGGCGGGGTCGCACACGGGGTGGATGAAGTGTCCCTCCATCCCGGGATGGCGGTGCTCCTCCATCACCTTCCACCACTCCGGAAACGGAATCGTTACGACCCGGCCGCCGAGTCGCTCGATGGCGGCGAGCTTCGTGGCGGGAGCGTGATCGGGAACGACGACCGATGCGGGAATTCCAATCTCGCGCGCCGCCCAGGCGACGCCCTGGGCCATGTTGCCGGCGCTCGCGGTGTAGACGCCCCGCGCCAGGCGCTCGCGGGGGACGAGGCGCATCGCGCTCGTCGCGCCGCGCAGCTTGAAGGAGCCGATCGGCTGCAGGTTCTCGAGCTTCAGGTAGATCTCGGCGGATTGGCCCTCGGCGTAAAGGCGGATCAGGGGAGTCCGGATGACGGAGGAGCCCGCGAGCCGGTCGCGCGCGGCCCGGATCTCCTCGATCGAGGGAGCGCTAAGCGGTTTCACGCCGAGTTCCCCCCAACTCCACGACCGTGCCGATGCCGGCGGCGACGGCGGCCTCGTAGACATGGCGCGCCGCGACGAGATCCTCGATCGCCAAGCCCAGCGATTTGAACAACGTGATCTCCTCGCTGGACCGGCGGCCGCCCGCCCGACCCAGGAGCACCTCGCCGATTTCCGCGACGATGTGATCGGCCGTGAAGGCGCCCTCGCGAATCGGAATCAAGAGATCGCCGGCCTCGTGGAGCGCGGATTCGCGGCGATCCACGAACACTCGCGCCCGCGCCACGGCCGCGGTGTCGAGCTCGCGGGACGCGGGAGTGCACGCGCCCACCGCGTTCACGTGCGCGCCCGGCGCGAGCCATTCGCCGTGGAGCACGGGCGTGCTGGCGCTGGTGGTGGTGCAGACGATGTCCGCGCCGCGGACGGCGTCTTGGGCCCGTTCGGCCGCCTCCACCGCGATCCCGTGCCGGGCCGTCTCCGACGCGGCGAAGGCGCGCGCGCGCTTTGGATCGCGGCTCCACACGGTGACCTTGGCGATCGGCCGGACCGCGCGCATGGCGGCCAGGTGCGACGACGCCTGCACGCCCGAGCCCAGGATGCCGAGCGTTCGCGCGTCGGGTCGCGCCAGCGCGTCCGTCGCCGCCCCGCTGGCCGCCGCCGTTCGGATCTCGGTGACCGACGTCGCGTCGATGATCGCGAGAAGGCTCCCGCGGTCGGAATCGAAAAGGAGCACCACCCCCTGATGGGAATCGAGCGGCGTTCCGTGGTTGTCGGGGAAAACCGTGATGACCTTGACGCCCGTCGTGAGGGGTTCTCCCACGCAGGCCGGCATCGTTCCGAGGAAGCCGTTTCGCCCGGGCAGGCGGATCACGGACCGAAGCGGCTGCTCGGCGTCCCCGCGGGCCAGGCTCTTCAGAGCCTCGGCCATGAGCGGGACGCAGGCCGCCATCGGGAGAAGGCGAGGGACGTCGGCCTGACCGATGAAGCGGACGCTAGGCATGGGCGCTAAGCGGTTCGCTATTCGTCGAAGAGCACCGTGCTCTCTTCGTAATAGCGCACGGCGTTCCGTTCCACCCGGTCGGCGATCCAGCCGGCCAGCCACTGGTTCTTCTCCTGGGTGGAGCGACTGCGGTCGGAAAGCAGCTCGAGGGCCACGTTGATTCGAAGCGCCCGCCACCCGATGACGTGCCGGGTGATGCCGGCCGGGAGGCGCGCTCCGCCGAGCGCGACCTCGAGGATCTCGTCGGGATGAAAGTGCGGGAACACCACCAGCGATTCAAACTCCGGATGCCCCACGCGGGCGTCCTCGATGGAATCCCGGGTGACCCTCGAGTAGGGGTGCTTGCCCCGGTAGAGATCGACCACGGCGTTGAGGAGGCTGTTCCGTGCGTGGAGATCGTGCCCTCCGTGGAGCGAGATCACGCGACCGTCCGCCTCCGCCACGAACGCGATCGATTCCCGTCTCGCGAGGAGCGCCCGCGCGTGGCTCAGCTCTTCCTCCTGGCGCTCGAGGCCGGCGATGGATTTGAGTCCCCGCCGCAGGTCCTCCGAGGCAATCGATCCCAATGCGTGATGCCACGTGGAAAGCCGGACGCCGGGGTCGTCGTACCGGACCACCTGGACCACCAGGTGCGGAAATCCCGCCGCGCGCACGGTGGAGACGCGGTTCGCCCCGTCCAAAACGACGAATCGATTGTCGGCCCCGACCGGGGCCGCGCCGGTGACGGCGGGCGTGACGATGGGCGGATTGCGGAGGACGCCGTTTTCGCGAAGGCGCGCGGCGAGCGACGTCGTGCGCTGCTCGTCCTCCTTTTCGTGCGGGACGAGGCGGTCGACCTCGACGAAACGGAGGTCCGGAAGACGGAATTGAGCCGGGTCGCTCGAGGCCATGGCGTGAGGGAAGGGTAGCACACGTCTTGATAGAATCCGGGCTACTCCGGCGTCCTCGTCCGGAACGGTCCCACGGAGCCCGCGGCATGAACGAGCATCTGATCAGCGAGCCGATCCGACCCCTTCAGTTCGAGACGGCGCCCACGGGGTTCGTCGCCGGCGAGCCCGCGGTTCCGCAGCGATTCGCCTGGCGCGGCGAGGAAGAGGTTGTCCGGGACGTGCTCGAGCGCTGGAAGGAGCTGAGCCCCGGCACGGCCGCGATGCCCGATCGATACGTTCGGAAGCACTGGTACCGCATCCGCACGGAATCGGGCAAGGAGATGAAGATCTACTTCGAGCGGCAGGCGCGTTCGAAGGGCGCCGCCAAGCAGCGCTGGTGGCTCTTCAGCGTGCTCGGCCCGGAGTAGTCGCGGCCGGAGCGAGGGGCCCCAGGGCGGGCGGACCGCGCCGCCGCTTAATCGTGGGGTACCGGAGCGTCCTTGCCCCAGATTTCCTTCAATCGCTGGTCCCGTCCGCACTCGGCTCGATAGGCTTGATAGCTCTCGGCGTGCGTCTTGCAGTAGCCCTGGTGATACTCCTCGGCGCGCCAGAACGCGCGATAGATGACGATCTGCGTCACGATCGGCGCTTTGAGCACCTTCGAGGCCTCGATCGCCTCCCTGGATTCCGCCGCAAGGCGCCGCTGATTCTCGTCGTGGTAAAAGATCGCGGTGCGGTACTGCTTTCCGTGGTCGCAGAACTGGCCGTCCGCCTGCGTCGGGTCGATGTTGTGCCAGAAGACGTCGAGCAGCTTCTTGTAGGTGATCTTCGTCGGGTCGAAGACGATCTGGACGGACTCAAAGTGCCCGGTCTTCCCGGAGGAGACCTGCTCGTAGGTCGGATTCTTCTCCTGGCCCCCGCAATATCCCGACGTCACGGAGATCACGCCGGGGAGCGCGTCATAAGGGGACGTCATGCACCAGAAGCACCCGCCCGCGAACGTCGCCGTGGCGCGAGGCGCCGCGGCCTTCTGGGCCGCCCCCGACGAACGCGCCGTTGCCAGGATTCCGGCCAAGCCGATCACCGCCAAGCCGATCACGGCCCAGCGGGCCGCGCGCCGTGTCACCGTCCGAACAACCGACATAGAACCGCCCCCCGTGTTTGAGGTATAGGTACCCTTCACCTGAATGAGAGTATACGTCCTCCAGCACGTCGAACCAGAGACCCCAGGGTTGCTCGCCGACATCCTGAGCGAGCGGGGCGTCGCCATGGAGACCATACGGATCTACGCCGGCGACGGGGTGCCTGGAACCGTCGAAGGCCAGGGCGGGCTGATCGTGATGGGCGGCCCCATGGGGGTCTACGAGCAGGATCGATATCCCCATCTGACCGATGAGATCCGGCTGATCCAGGACGCGGTCGCGCGTGGAGTTCCGGTCATCGGGATCTGTCTCGGGAGCCAGCTCGTGGCCGCCGCGCTCGGAGCCAAGGTGGCGCCGGCCCACAAGGAGATCGGCTGGCACGCCGTCACCCTCACCGAGGCCGCGCTTCGCGATCCGCTCTGGACCGGAATCGACCGCGTGATCGAGGTCTTCCATTGGCACGGAGACGCGTTCGACCTGCCTCCGGGGGCTGTTTCGTTGGCGGCCTCCCGGCACACGCCGTGTCAGGCCTATGCCTACGGCAGGAAGACGTACGGCTTCCTCTTCCACATGGAGATGAACGAGTCGATGGTGCGCGCGATGGTGACCGCGTTCGGCGACGAGCTCGCCGCCGTCGATGAAACGGCGGCCCGGATTCTGACCCGCGCCCCGGACGGCGTGCGCGGGATGAGGAGCGTCGCGGGAATCGTGTTCCGCCGTTGGGCCGACCTTCTGGGATCGGGGTAAGGGGCCATGGGAACAACGCTCGGCGGCCGGGTCGGCCGCGCGTACCGAAAGCTTCAGTGGTCCTGGGTCCGTGGCGGGCCCGGTCGAACGCCGCGCATCCTGACGGCGCCGACGGCCAACGGCATTCTCTCGTTCAGCAACATGGATCCCCACAACGCGCGCTCTCTGTACGTGCACCGCGCGTGGGAGATCGACCTCATCACCCGCTCGTTCGAATACTTGAAGCGCGAGGGCCATGTGGGGAAGCCGGGCGCGGATCTTCTCATCGACGTGGGGGCGAATATCGGGATGATTTGCATCGCGATGGTGATGCGCGACTATTTTCGCGAGGCCGTCGCGATCGAGCCGGACGAGTCCAACTTCGCCCTCCTCAAGCGCAACATCGAGCAGAACAATCTGGAGCGGCGGATTCGCGCCTTCCGCTACGCGACTTCCGACCGAAGCGGGGACGTGGAGCTGGAGATCGCCAAGGAGAATTTCGGCGACCACCGCGTCCGCGCGGCCCACTCGCTCGAGCGCGCGCTCATGAGTGAAGAGGGCCGCCCCACGGTGCGGGTCCCGGCGCGGACCCTCGACGACCTGATGGCGGAAGCTTCGCTCGATCCTTCCCGCGTCGGGCTTGTGTGGGCGGACATTCAGGGGTTCGAGGGATATCTTCTTCGTGGCGCCGCCGCCACGCTGGCCCACGGCGCGCCGGTCCTGAGCGAATTCTGGCCCTACGGAATTCTCCGATCCGGGATGGATCGCGATGGATTCACTTCAATCATTCGATCGCTCTTCGCACGGATCGTAATCGTGGACGCCGCGGCCGGCCGATTCGAGGAACGGGATTCGGCCGACATCGCCCCCCTGTTCGACACCCACCGGCGCCCCGAGGAGCAGCTGGAGATCATCTTCCTGCGGCAATAGCGGAAGCCCAGCACGGGAGAGGCCGGCGCCACGGGGTACTTTCGTACCCTGGCCGATGCACCCTCGGCACCGTGGGCGTCTCTTCCGGGTTGTTGATACGCTTATCCCATGAGAACGAAGCGCGCAGTTTTGGCCCTGACGGCTGTCCTGGCGGCCGGTCTCGTGGGCATCCAAACCGCGCCGAACGCGGGCGCCCATGAAGGGGATATGACGTCGGGCGCCACACCGGGTGCGGCCAAGACCTCCCGCAAGGCGCTCACCTTGCGGGGCGAGATCCTCGACATGAGTTGTTATGTCGCGAGAGGATTCTCCGGGCCGGTCCACCGGGATTGCGCGCTTCGATGCATCGCCTCGGGTGTTTGCATGGGCATGATCGGGCCGGACAGCATGCTCTACATGCTGACGCTGGACCACGCGCGCGCCATGGCTCCGACCACGTTCACCACCCCCGATCCCTTCGTGCGGTGCAAAGACTGGGCGGGGCAGAGCGTGGAGATCGGCGGGATGGCGTATGAGCGGGACGGGATGCTCATCATTGAAGTCTCCCGGGCCAAGCTCCTGCCGCCCGCCGTGACACCCGCGACGGCGCCCGCCTCGCCCTAACCTCCTCAGCCGCCGCTCGCATGGCCCCAAGACTCCACAACCCATGCGAACTTGAAATCGACCTCTTCTGTTCGGGGATCCGCATCGATCCCTCCTGCGCGATCGAAAGCGACGGGAGGCCGATCGCGCGCACCCGCGCGGGCCTGGGCTCCGGGCTGGAGATTGTCATCCCGGGTCGCCTCAAGGACATTTGGACCAACGTCCCGGTCGAAGAAGATTTTGCCGCCCGGTCCCCCTACCTGCTGCGAAAGGAAGGGGACGCGTACGTCGCCGTCGATGAACGGGCCGGGGTGACGTATCCCATTCGCATTCCGGCCGAGCCCAGGTGGTATTCGAGCCGCACCCAGCGTGGAACGCCGATGCGTCGCGTGGGCGTCCTTCAAGGGACCTACCTCGGAATCTACATCTCCAACTCGTGCCTCTACTGGTATTCCAATCCGCCGATGAACTGCGCCTTCTGCACCACCGGCGCCAACGTTGGGGTGAACGAGGTCGCCGTCAAGGACGTCGCCGACGTCGTGGAGGTCTGCCGGGCCGCGAAGGACGAGTCCGGCGTGACGTTCGTCCATTTCAATAGCGGTTATTCCAAGCGCTGCCACGAAGAGGCCGCGCCCTACGTGAAGGCGGTGAAGGAGCAGGTGGGAGCGCTCATCGGCGTCCAGCTCATGCCGACGCGCGACCTGTGGAAGTACGACCAGCTGATCGAGCTGGGCGCGGACCACTTCTCGCTCTGCTACGAATTCCACAACCCCGAGTATTTCGCCCGATACCTCCCCGGCAAGCAGGCCACGCTCGGACAGGAGGTCTTCTTCAGAGCGCTCGAGTACACGGCGGAGCGACTGGGGAAAGGGGCGGTCTCAGGCGAGATCATCGCGGGGGTCGAGCCGCTCGAGGACACATTGCGCGCGATCGACTACATCACGAGCGTCGGCGCGTTTCCCACCGTATGCGTGTTCCGGCCGGCGATCGGCTCGGACATGGAGCGGCATCCGGCGCCGAGCTACGAAGACATGCGAGTCGTGTTCCAGCACGTGTACGAGGCGTGCAAGCGAAACCGCATTCCGATCGGCGCCGCTCCGAACATCGAGGTGAGCCTGGTGTGTCAGCCCGACGACACGCGGTACCTGGCCAGGCCCGGCCTCTCCACCTGGCTCTATGAAGCGTGGCTCGCGATGGTCCGGCGAGGCGCCGAGCCCGTCTTCGCGCGAAAGCTCAAGCCGAGGGTCGCGCCCTTCATCCCTCTGGAGGCGGCGGATCCGTGCTGACCAACCACCGCGAACCCGAGGTGCAGGACAGGATCCGCGCGGAGCTGCGCGCCAATCCGGGATTGGCCCCCGTGGTGGCGGCCTTCCAGGCGGCGCCGGAGCGCTTTGAAATCGAAATGGATGCGGCCGGACTGGAGCTGAGGGCGGCGGAGGGGCAGACCGCAGTCGACCAGCAGGAGACGCGGCGCCGTTGTCGCCTGAAGCTCTTCCGGCCGCGCGACGGGAAGGAGCGGCTCTGCGCGTTCTTCTACAAGCGGAGCAATCTCGCCTGGAGCCGGGACCGGTTCAGCTACGGCGGGGTGGAGTTCTCGCCCGAGACGTTCACCGATCGCGACGCGCTTCTCTGGATCGGCTGGCTGGTCTCGGGCTTCCATCCGGGGCTTCGTCCCGAGCGGTTGCGCAAGTCCTTCCTGTACGACATTCCCGACTAGCGGCCTTGTCGGCGAGGGGCTTGAGGCTTCCTCGCGGCGCGCATCGGGGGTGCCTCCACTTCATCCCCGCCGCCCCCTTCCGCGATGCGCGCCAACCGCTCTCTTGACGGGAGCAGAAATCGCTTCTCGCCGGTGACCAGAACCTTCTCCTGCCCCCACCGCGACAGAACTCGAATCGCGGATTCCACGGTCGTACCCACGAGGTCGGCCACTTCCTGCCGGGAGAGCTGGATTGGAATCTCGATACCGCTCCGCGTCTCTTTGCCCATTCGCTCCGCGAGCGTCAGGAAGAGCTGCGCGATCCGGACCTCCACCCGCTGCCCCCGCATTTCTTCCAGCTTTCGTGTGAGCGCCACGACCAGTTTGGTGAGCTCACGGATGATCGCGCGCGCGAAGTCGGGATTACGATCGAGGAGCTCAAAGTAGTCCCGGCGCGGAAGGATCAGCAGCGTGACGGGCTCGAGGCAGACGGCGCTGGCCGGATAGGGAATGTAGTTGTAGACCGCGATGGCGCCGACGGGCTCTCCCTCGCCGAAGATCTCAAGAATGACGTCCCCGGCCTCCGCCTGACGGACGATCTTGACGCGGCCGCGCACGATCAGGGTGAGCGACTCGGCCGGATCGCCCTCCCGCCAGAGATGGTCTCCCCGCTGGTATTCGCGCAAGGTGGCCAGGGCGGCCACCCGGCTCTGATCCTCTTGGGACAGTCCGCGAAACACAGGGAGCGCGCGCACAGCGCGCCCGACGGGACTGGAATTGTGAGTCGGCTCCATCACGTCTCCGTGTTGGGGTATGACCCAGGTCAGGGGCCCTCCGCGCACCGAGACCCTAACCCGTTGCATTTGTAACCCTTCGGCGCCTCCAGGAACAGCCAAGAAAAACGCGTTCGCCTGACCCGCGTCATAGGCCATTCAGCCTCGGTCTCCGAAACTATGGGTAGGTCGCCGCAGGAACGGATGGCGGCGGGAGGAAGGGACCATGGCAAAAGCGGACGTTTTCGAACGGATGAGAGCGGATCACCGGTACGTGCTGCGCGAGATCTCGATCCTCGATCGCGCGGTCCGGCTGAGTCAGGTCCGTGAGGAGGGATCGGAATGGCCCGGGGAGCCGGCGATTCGCGTCCTCGACATGTTGGCGAAGCAATTCGAAACCCACATGGCGGCGGAGGACGAGATCCTGTTTCCCGCGCTCGCCGAGGCTCTGCCTCAGACCCGGCTCAGCATCGAGCCGCTCCGCGCGGATCACGCGGCGCTCCGGGGAATGCTTCGGGCGCTCAAGCGGTTGATCGCAACTCCCCCCGGCCAAGCGCGGGACGAACAGGTCAGAGTCCAGCTTCGAGATTTTGTGGATCTGCTCCGGATTCACATCCGGAAGGAGGAAGCGGTCGTAATTGGCGTGGCGGAGCGCGTGCTCCAGCCTTCCGAGGTGGAGGCGTTGGCCGCGCGCATGGTCTCAGGGCGGCCCGGTGCGGCCGCGGACGACCGCGCGCGCAGGAAAGGAGAGGTTCGATGACTCGATGGTGGATCGCCGCGGTCTTCGCGCTGCTGACGGTCGCCGGGTGCGGTGGTGGCGGTTCCGGTGACGGAGCCGGCCCATCCGGCGGCACGGCGAGTGGGTCGCTTTTCGATACGGGACCCCGCGCCGCGGAAGCCCCCGTGGACGCGCAACTGGCCGAGGTGGGCGAGAAGCTGTTCAAGACCAAGACCTGCTCGACCTGCCACGGCTTCGGGGTGCGCATCACGGGTCCGGATCTTACGGGCGTCACGGAGCGGCGGACCGCGGCGTGGATGGAGCAGCAGATGCTCCACCCGGACGTGATGACCAAGGAGGACCCGATCTCGCACGAGCTGCTCGGCAAGTACGCGGTGCAGATGCCCAATCTCATGCTGAAGCCGGAAGAGGCGAAGGCGCTGATCGAATTCCTGAAGCACAAGGACCAGGAGCGGAAGCAGGCCCAGAAGTGAGGCCTGTCACTTTGGAGGGAGGGAACCAGTCATGAAATCGATCCAGGCGAAGTTCGTGGCGGGCTTTGGACTGCTCGCGATGGCCGCGATGCTCGCGGGTTGCGGGGGCGGGAGCAACGCGCCCGCCGCCCAGAAGGTCTACGTGAAGCCGGGCGAGCACGACGCCTACTACGCGTTCCTCTCGGGCGGGCACTCCGGCCAGGTCTACGTGTACGGCATGCCCTCGTGCCGCCACATCACCACCATTCCGGTGTTCACGCCCGAGCC
Organism: Candidatus Eiseniibacteriota bacterium; assembly: GCA_963740415.1. Taxonomy (GTDB): domain Bacteria; phylum Eisenbacteria; class RBG-16-71-46; order SZUA-252; family SZUA-252; genus WS-9. The sequence goes on along the minus strand of CAVUEC010000011.1, from coordinate 743,604 downwards.
GGCCGCGCGGCTACGGCTTCGACGAGGAATCGAAGGCGATGCTGGGCGGCTTCACCTGGGGCGACGCGCACCATCCGGGCCTCTCCGAGACCGACGGCGACTACGACGGCCGCTGGCTGTTCATCAACGACATGCCGAACGCCCGCATCGCCCGCATCGACCTCAAGGACTTCAAGACCCACGCAGATCTTCGGCCCGATCCCGAACCTCTCGGCGGCGCACGCCTGCCCGTTCCCGACGCCCAACACCGAGTACGTGTTCGCGGCGTCGCGCTTCTCGGTGCCGGTGCCCAACCGCCACGGTGCGCAAGGTCGAGGACTACGCGAAGGACTTCCACGGCATCATCGCGGGCATCAAGGTGGACCCGAAGGACGGCACGATGTCGATGGGCTTCGAGATCCTGATGCCGCCGTTCGACTGGGACCTCTCCGACGCCGGCAAGGGCCCGAGCCATGGGCTGGCAGTTCTTCACCTGCTACAACAGCGAGATGGCGCTACGACTCGCTCGAGGTCAAGGCGTCGCAGAACGAGATGGACTACGTCGCCGCGGTGGACTGGCGCGCGGCGCAGAAGGCGGTCGACGAGGGCAAGGCCACGATGATCGGCGGCGCGCCGGTGCTCGATCCCGGCGAAGGTCAAGGGCATCGTCTACCTGATCCCGGTGCCGAAGAGCCCGCACGGCGTCGACGTGAACCCGAGCGGCGAGTACGTCTGCGCCTCCGGCAAGCTGCAGGCCGAGGTCATCGGTCTACAGCTTCGCCAAGATCAAGGCCGCGATCGACGGCGAAGAAGTTCGACGGCGAGACGCATGGGCGTGCCGGTGCTCAAGTACGAGGACGTGCTCGAGGCCAAGGTGCCGGTCGGGCCTCGGCCCGCTGCACACCCAGTTCGACGACAAGGGCTACGCCTACACCTCGCTGTTCCTCGACTCGCAGATCGCGAAGTGGAAGGTCGGGCCGCCGTGGAACGTCGATCGACAAGATCGACGTCTACTACTCGATCGGCCACCTGATGGCGTCCGAGGGCGACACCCGCCATCCGACCGGCGAGTACGTGGTGGCGCTCGACAAGCTCTCGAAGGACCGCTACCTCCGCGTCGGGCCGACGCATCCCGAGGCGGCGCAGCTCATCGACCTGCGCGGGCCGAAGATGGAGCTGCTCTACGACTTCCCGACCTACCTCGAGCCGCACTACGCGCAGATGATCAAGGCCGAGAAGCTCAAGCCGATCACCGTCTACCCGCTCGCCGAGAACAACAAGCCCGACGCGATCAAGCGCGCCGAGGACGCGCGCATCGAGCGCAAGGGCAACCGCGTCGACGTGTACATGCTCGCGTGCGCACCCACTTCACGCCCGACATCGTCCGGGTGAACGAGGGCGACGACGTCTACTTCCACGTGACGAACCTGGAGCAGGACGACGACATCGCGCACGGCTTCGGCATCCTGTGGTCGAACTGCAACATGCAGATCGAGCCGGGCGAGACGAAGACGATGCGCTGGATGGCCGAGAAGGCCGGGATCACGCCGTTCTACTGCTCGAACTTCTGCAGCGCGCTGCACCAGGAGATGCAGGGCTACATCGAGGTGCGCGCCGGCGGGCAGCGCCGGTGGCGGCGGTCCAGCGCCCCGATCCGAAGCAGGTCGCAGGAAGTCGCCGCGCTGCTGCGCCGTTAGGGAACGCGATCGAGACGCGGGGCCGCGCCGGCCGGCCCCGCGGTCTCTCGGGAGGAAACGATGGGTTACCTGGATGGAAGCTTCCGGACGTCCGAGCGGCGGCTGATCGTGGTCGCGGCGCTCGTGCTGCTGCCGGTGTTCTTCCTGCCGGTGCTGCCCGATCTGGACCATGAAGATGCTGGGCCCCGCAGTACCCCGAGGGGCTCAAGCTCACGATCTACACCAACACCATCCAGGGCGACCTGCAGAAGATCAACACGCTGAACCACTACGTCGGCATGCACGCGATCACCGCCGACGACTTCAAGGAGTTCTCGTACCTGCCGCAGCTGCTCACCGGGTTCGGCGTCTGGCGCTGCTCGCGGCGCCTGATCAACCGCCGCTGGCTGGCGCATGCTCGGCTGGCTCGCGTTCACGGGCTTCGCGGTCTACATGTTCCGGGACTACGCGCAGTGGCTCTGGCACTACGGCCACGATCTCGATCCGCGCGCGGCGATCAAGCTGGACGCGTTCACGCCGCCGCTGATCGGCTACAAGCAGATGGCGAACTTCAAGGTGTGGAGCCTGCCCGGGGCCCGGAACGCTGCTGCTCGGCGTCGCGTGGCTGCTGGGCCCGATCGTCGCTCTGGGTGGAGCGTCGCGCCGAGCGCCGCGCGCCGACGCGCGCCGCCCGCGCTGCGCGTCGCCTTGCTCCTCGCGGCTCTGATTGCGCGTTCGCGCCCGTGCCGGCGCGCGCCGCCACCGTCGCCGTCGACGGCCGATGCCGGGTGCGGCGGCCGCGGCGCATCGCCGCGGCCGCGCCGGGTGACGTGGTGCGGCTCGGCGCCGGCACGCACCGGGGTCCGCTCCGGATCGGTCGACCGATCACGCTCGCGGGGCGAGCCGGGAGCGGTCCTGGACGGCGACGGGGATGGCACGGTGATCGAGATCGCCGCCGATCACGTGACGATCGAGGGCCTGACGATCGCGGGAAGCGGGAACCGCGTGGTCACCGCGCGACGCCGGAATTCACCTCGCGAACGTGAGCCACGCCGTGCTTCGCGCGACTCACGCTCCGCGACGTGCTCTACGGCATCTACGCGGAGCGGGCGGAAAGCCTCGTCGTCGAGCAATGCCGTCTCGTGGGCCGCGTCCGCCCGCTGGACGAGAGCGGTAGACGGGAACGGCATCCACCTCTGGTATACCCATGACGCGCGCCTGCTCGACAACAGCGTGGAGCGGTTCCTGGACGGGATCTACCTCTCGTTCGCGGACCGCACCCAGGTGACGGGGAACCGCCTCCAGAGGTGCGGGCGCTACGGGCTGCACACGATGTACTGCCAGGAGAATCGTCTCGAGGGAAACGTCTTCGAGCGCAACGTCGCCGGCTGCGCGATCATGTTCTCGAACCAGCTCGTCGTGAGCCGCAACGCTTCTTGCACAACCGCGGCCCGCGCACGTACGGCCTGCTGCTGCGCGACTGCTCGGCGGGCGAGTTCGTGGACAACCGTCTCGTCGACAACACCGTCGCGGTCTTCATGGACAACTCGAACCGCAATCGGATTCGAGGGAATCTGGTCCAGGACAACGGCTGGGGCCTGCTGCATGTTCTCCTCCTGCGCGGGGAACGAGACCGCGGGCAACACCTTCCTCAACGACGACTATCCCGGTGGCGCTCGACATGAGCCGCACGGACAACCGTTTCGACGACGGACGCGTGGGCAACTACTGGAGCGAGAATGCGCCGTACGACCTGAACGGCGACGGCGTGAGCGACGTGCCGTATTCGCCCGTCAGCGCGTTCGCCTTCGTGTCGAAGCAGTATCCCGACCTCTCGCTCCTGGCCAAGAGCCCGGCTGTCGTGGCCATCGCGGTCGCGGAGCGAGTGTTCCCGGCGCTGCGGCCGAGCGACGTGGTCGACCGCTTCCCGCTCGTGGCGCCGACGGCGGATGCCGCCGGCCCATCGGGTTCGGAGGCGATCGACGCCGGCCCCAAGCCCGCCTGGGCCGCATTCTCGGGGTACGTCGCGCTCGCAACGACGCGGTGTTCGGTCTCTCGCGGAGGCGTCTCCAGCGATGATTCGCGCGGACCAAATCGTGAAGCGCTACGGCGCCGTGACCGCGGTCGACCGGCTCTCCTTTCAGGTCGAGGAGGGCGAGACCTTCGCGCTGATCGGACCCAACGGCGCGGGCAAGACGACGACGCTCAAGATCCTCCTCGGGCTCACGCGCCCCGATCGCGGGTCGGTCGTGCTCGGCCGCCGGGCCTACCGCCGCACGACGCGCGGGCGCGACACGATCTCGGCTACGTGCCGCAGCGGGTCGAGTTCCCTCCCGGCCGCACGGTGACCGAGGTGCTCGCGTTCTTCGCCGAGATGCGCGGCCTCCCGACGCGCCGCGGCGGATCGGGCGCTCGAGCGCGTCGGGCTCACCCACGTCGCGGCGCGGCGCGCCAGCGAGCTCTCCGGCGGCTACACGCAGCGGCTCTCGCTCGCCCAGGCGCTGCTCGGCGATCCGGCGCTGCTGGTGCTCGACGAGCCGACCGCGAGCCTCGATCCCGAAGCGACGTGGGAGTTCCGCACGCTGCTCGAGCAGCTGCAGCGCGAGGGCAAGACCGTCCTCCTGTGCTCGCACCTGCTGAGCGAGGTCGAGCGCGTCGCCGACCGCGTGCTGATCCTGGTCGACGGGCGCCAGGCGGCGCTCGAGCGCATGGCCGATCTGAGAAAACGCCAGCTCCAGGGCGCAACGCTCGAGGAGGTATTTCTCGCCGTGGTGCGCGGAGGCGGACGTGACTAGCAAGCGCGCGTACGTGTGGCTCCTGGGCGCGGTCATCGCGTGTGCCATCGGATTGAGCGCGGTCGCGCACGCTCCCGGCCGTCGCGCCTCGGGGAATTCCACGTACCAGGCGCCGGCGCCAACGGTCCCGGTCGCGCTGACCCTCCGCGACGGTACGATCGCTCCTGCCGTCACCCAGGTCGAGAAAGGGGAGCGGGTCCTCTTCCACGTCACCAATGCGGGCTCCACCGAGGGCCTCGCTCGCGCTTCTGGGCTACGAGGATCGCTTGCCCGCGATCACGCTCGCACCAGGCTCCGACTGGAACGGGGAACTGATCGCGGACCGCCCCGGCGACGACTTCGCGTGGATGGTGAACGGCAAGCCCGCGGACGGTTTGTGGTGGCGGGGTCCCATATGGTGGAGGGACACCGATGAACGGGGCGCGAGAAGGACGCGTTCGCCGGATCCGCGCGATCGCGCGGGAGGAGTACCGGCGCGCCCTCGAAGCCCGCTGGCTCTTCATCTTCGCCGTGGTCTTCGCGGCGATCGTTCTGGGGCTATCCTACTTCGGCCTCGCCCAGAGTCGCGAAGTGGGGTTCCAGGGGTTCGCTCGGGTCACCCTCAGCCTTCTCAACCTCGTCCTCTTTCTCGTTCCGTTGACCGGTCTCATTCTGGGCGTCGCGAGCATCACGGCCAGCAGCGAGTCCCTTTCCCTCCTTCTCGCGCAGCCCGTAACGCGGGGAGAGGTTTTGGCCGGCAAGTTCTTGGGTCTGGCGGCGGCGCTTGGGATCGCCCAGGCGCTCGGGTTCGGAGGCGGCGGGATCGTCGTCGCGCTCAACGCGGGAGCCGACCAGCTGCCGGGATTCCTCGTTCTCACGGCGCTCTCACTGGTCCTGGGCTGGCTGAGTCTCTCGGTGTCGCTCTTCATCGCCGTGGCGTGGCCTGATCGTTTGAAGGCCATGTCCGCCGCGATTCTCGTGTGGCTCCTGATGGTGGTGGCCTACGACCTCGTGGTGCTTGGCGCCACCGCGTTCCTGCGCGGCGTACCGCTTCAGACCGTGCTCTTTCCCGCTCTCCTCCTGAATCCCGTGGATCTGGTCCGCGTGCTTACGACGCTGGCGGTCGGCTCGGGCGCGCTCTTCGGCCCGACGGCCGCCGTTCTGGTCAAGATGTTCGGCAGCGGCGGGGGAATCGCCCTCTGCGTCACCGTCCTGCTCTTCGAGACCGCGGCGCCGCTCCTCCTCGCGGCCCGCATCTTTTCGCGCCGGGACTGGTGAAGCTCACCGTCCCGGAGCCCTACCGGATCCTCTTTCCGTTGGGTGTGGGGTTCGCGGTCCTCGCCGCGCTGGTCTGGCCCCTGTACCTCGCGGGATGGATCGCCTACCCCGCCACCCTTCATTGGACGTTGATGGTCCAGGGGTTTCTCCATTGCTTCGTTCTCGGCTTTCTTCTCGACCGCGCTCCCCGCGTTTCTGCACGCGCAGAAGGCGAATCCCCTGGAGACGGGACTGGTGTGCGCTGCCATGCTCGCATTCGGCGCCTGCGCCCTCGCGGGAGCCGCGGCGGCAGCCCAGGCCGCGTACCTCGCCACGCTCCTGATCCTCGCGCAGGCCGCCGCGCGGCGCCTTCCGCATCGCCGCGGCAATCCGCCCGAGGAATTCGTGTTCGTGGCGCTGGCGTTCCTGTTGGGAATCGCGGGCGGCGTCTTGAATCTGGGAGCCGCCGCTGGATGGTGGGCCGAGCCGGTGCCGCGCTATGGCATTCATCTCCTCGTGAAGGGGATGATGCTTCCGCTCGTTCTGGGCGTGGGGGGCCTCCTCGTTCCCACGTTCAGCGCCATGCGGGACCCGCTCGTGATTCCGGGAATCGCGAAGCCCGGGCAGCGTGGGCCGCGCCGCGCGCTCTACCTTCCGCTCGCACTCCTGTTCCTGGCCGCCGTGCTCCTCGACGCTCTCGCACACGTCGTGGCCGCCGCGTGGCTCCGAGCCATCGCGGCCTCGGTGCTGGGGAGCTTGGTCTGGAAGGTTACCCGCAAGCCGGGTCGGCGGGACCTCCTCTCCTGGACGATTTGGAGCGCCGGATGGATGTTGCTCCTGGGCCTGTGGCTCGCCGCGCTCGTTCCGTCACGCGCCGTGACCGGCCTCCACTTTGTGTTCCTTGGCGGCTTCGGCCTCCTCACGCTGGGAATCGCGACCCGCGTGGTCGTGACCCATGGCGGCTATCCGCGGTCTGACGAGCGCCGCGTGCTGAACCTGGGAGTTGTCGCGGCGGTGGCGCTGGCCCTGACCCTTCGAGTTCTATCGGACTTCGCGCCGGGCATGGCGACCCGCCTCTACGCTGCGAGCGGGACGTGCTGGATTCTGGGCTGGGCCGCATGGTGCTGGAACGCGGTTCCCCGCATCGCGCGGCTGGCCGGGAAGCCGATCCTCCCGGCGGACCACCTTCCGCCGCGGATCCTGCTCCGGCAACGCTGAGCGAGCGCCGTTCCGCCGCGCCGCCCGATCGGGTAGAGTACTCGGCCCATGCCGCTGCTCCGCGACTTCATCTCCTGGCTCTCCACGAAGCCGTTCGTCACCCGGCCCATCTCCCGCACGGGGATGAAGCTGGGGTTCGCGCGCCGGTTCATCGCGGGGGAGACCTTGGAGGACGCCCTCAAGGCGGCGGCCGACCTCAACGCCAAGGGCCTCCTCGTCATCATGAACCAGCTCGGCGAGAACGTGACGCAGAGGGGCGAGGCCGAGGCGGCGTACGAGAGTTATCACAAGATCCTCCGCGAGCTCTCGTCCCGGGGCATCCGGGGCAACATCACGATCAAGCCCACCCAGCTGGGACTCGACTTCGCGCCGGACCTCTGCCTCGATCTCACCCTGAAGCTCGCGTCGGAGGCGGCCGCGCTGGGCAACTTTGTCGAGATCGACATGGAGCATTCCTCGGTGTGCGGCGCGACCATCGATCTCTTCGAGCAGGTTCGTTCTCGCCACGACAACGTCGGGCTCGCCGTTCAGGCGTACCTGCACCGCACCCGCGGCGACCTGGAGCGTCTCGCCCCGCTCCATCCGAAGATCCGGCTCGTGAAGGGCGCGTACCTCGAGCCCCCGGCCGTGGCGTTTCCCGAGAAGCAGCAGGTGGACGAGAGCTATCGAACGCTCATGGAGACGCTCTTTCAGGACGGCTTCATTCCCGCCATTGCGACCCACGACGAGGCGATGATCGCGCGCGCGATGGAGCTGGCGCGCGCGCGCGGCCTGGGCAGCGACGGATGGGAAGTGCAGATGCTCCTGGGGATCCGACGCGATCTTCAAGAAAAGCTGGCGCGCGAGGGGATTCGCGTGCGGGTCTACGTCACCTTCGGCACCCAGTGGGTGCCCTACTTCATGCGCCGCCTCGCCGAACGTCCCGCCAACGTCGCGTTCGTGATCAGGAGTCTCCTTCGAGGAGCGTAGCGAGCGCCGCGAGGTTGATCGCGGTGTGGGTGGATGGACCCCAACGCGCGTGCTCCCGAGGGACGTAGACCGTCGTCAGTCCGAGCCGGCTCGCCGCCGCGAGATCGTAGTCCGCGTAGGCGGACACGTGCCACCAGTCCCTGTCGAACGCGTGATCCCGCCGGCCGCTCACCGCGGTCCAGAATTCGGCGGCGGGCTTGTAGCAGCGAACGTCCTCCGCGCAGATCCATCCGCTGAGCCGGAATCCCAGTTGCTCCTGGACCTGCCGGCCGTGCTCCTGGTCGCTGTTGGTCATCGCGACGCACGGCGCGATCCGCATGAGTCGCCTCAGCGCGTCGGCGGAGTCGGGGAAGAGTGGCCAGCGGCCGGCCTCCGCCGCGATCGCTCGGGCTGCGCGCCGCTCGACGCGCAGGACCTTGTTCAAGCTCTCGGCGAGGATGTCGGCGTACGGGCGGTACGGTCCCGCTTCCACCCGCGCCTGATAGTCGATGACCGCGTCGAATTCGCGCCCACCGACGTGGGCGCCGTGCGCCTCCGCCGCCTCGGCCAGACCGCGCCGCCAATCCAGGACCGTCCCGAAGATGTCGAACGTGAACAGGGTCGGTCCGGGCATGGTCGAGCGCGCCGTCAGTAGCGCGACGCCATCAGCGTCACGTCGGCCTTCGCCCACGCCTGGCGGAACCGCTTCTCCGTCGCGGCGGCTTCATCGGTTTTCTTCTGCACGCGCAGGGCCTGCGTGAGCCCGTAGAGCGACCAGCCGCTGTCGGCGCATCGCACCAGATCCTCGCGGTAGACCGACTCGGCCTCCGCCGCGCGCCCCGCGGCCACAAGGACCGCGCCCAGCGATTGCCGCGCGGTCAAAGGCCATTGCGGCGGCTCGTCGTATCGAAGCGAATCCTCGAGCGCCACCGCGACGCCCAGGAGCCGGATCGCGTCGTCCGTCTTCCCGCTTCGGGCCGCGATCTCGCCGGTCAAGTGGGCAGCCGCGAACCGGAACATGGCGCCGGCCGGATTCAAGCTCATGTACGCCTCCGGCGGGAAGCGCCGCGGCCGCCGCGGCCACGCTGTCCCGCTCCGCTTCCGCCGCGGCCGTCTTCGAAGTCGCCGCGAGCGCCATTCCGCGCGCGTAGTGCCACGCGGCCGTCGTCAGCGGCATCCCCGCGGGAGGTGCTCCATCTTTGAGAATTTCCTCCCACAATCCAAAGCGCACCTTCGTCAGGTAGGACGAGCAGCGGAAGAACTCGGCCATCGGCACGGCCCGGATCACCGAGTCGGGCACCGCCTTGTCCAGCTCCTTGGCCGCCGCGATCGACTCCGCGCGCCGCCCCTGCGACACCAGCGCGAACCAGCGCATCTGCAAATTGTGCGGGTAGTACATGAGGGAATACATGCCCGTGATGTTCTGCTTCTTGATGTAGTCCCGGTCCGCCGCGATGGCCCGCGCGTTGATCGACTGCGCGTCTTCGTACCGCCCGACCCGCATGTAGATGTGCGACGGCATGTGGATCAAATGCCCGGCGTAGGGCGTGAGCTTGGCGAGGCGGTCGGCGTACGCCTCCGCGCGCGCCGGCTCGGGCGACGCCTCCACCGCGTGGATGTAGTAGTGGAGCGCGCCGACGTGATCCGGGTTCTTGCGGAGAACTCCTTCGAGGATCGACGTGATCTCGAGGGCGCCCGGCTGCGGCTTGCCGTCGAGGGTCCAGAGATCCCATGGGCGAAGGTCCATCAGCGCCTCGGCGCAGAGCGCCGCCGCGTCCAGGTCCTCGGGGAACCGCTTCATCACCCCGCGCATCGCGTCGGCGTAGGCCGAATCGTGCGCCGCGCGATTGGCGCCGGGAACGGCGTCGTATCGCTTCGCGAGCGCCTCGATGTAGGCGCGTTCCGCGTCGCTCGCCTTCGGGGCCAAGGCCACCGCCCGCTGCGCAAACTTGTACGCGTCTTTCTCCGCGTCCTCGCTCATCGGCATGTTGATGTTGGGCCCGAGGACCAGCGCCTGCCCCCACCACGCCATCGCGCAATTGGAATCCAGCGCCGCCGCCTCGCGGTACGCGCGTCCGGCTTCTTCGTGGTTGAACGCGTAGGTCAGACGCAGCCCCTGGTTGAAGTACCGCTGCGCCAGGGCGTTCGCGGTCGTCACCTTGTGCTCCAGGACGCCGAGACCATCGTAGAGCGGGGGCGCGGCGGCGCCGCTTGTGGCCGCGTCGGTGTGATCGTGCGCGGCCGCTGGTATCGCGGCGGCGAGGAGAAGGAGCGAGACGAGGACGAAAACCCGAATCATCGGACCCCCCAGTGGGTGCTCTTCGGGACCAAAGCGTGGACCGCGTCGCAGCGGAGGAATAGAATACACGATGTGAACGAAGTCGAACATTTGGCCGACCAGCACCGCCGCGCGCTGGAAGGCGAGGCTTGGCATGGCCCCGCGATCCGGGACGTCCTGAAGGGCGTCACCGCGAAGGCGGCCGCGGCCCGTCCGCTCCCGGACGCCCACTCGATCTGGGAAATCGTCCACCACATCGAGGCTTGGGACGGCTCGGTTCTGGGACGGCTCATCGGCAAGCCCGTGGACATGTCCGACCCCGACACGGACTGGCCGCCGGTTCGGGAGACCAGCGCCGCGGCCTGGAAGCGGTCGGTGAAGTCGATGGAAGCGACCCACGCCAAGCTCAACAAGGCCATCGCCGCCCTGACGCCCAAGCGCTTGGACCAGAACGTCGCGCCGCGGCGAGCCGTCAAGCTATACCACCTCATCCACGGGGTGATTCAGCACGAGATCTACCACGCGGGACAAATCGCGCTCCTCAAGAAGGGATGAGGCCCGGGCGCCCCTCATCGCCCAGATAATCCACTTTCCCATAACGGGATAGCGCCACCGCCCTGGGGGCTATCCAGCTAAAGAGAGCCCCCCTTGCGACCGATCCTTCCCGCTATGACGATTGAGGACCTTCTCGCCCGCCTCGAGGAGCTTTCGGCCGGTGGCGCGGACCTGGACCAGCTGCTCGATGCCGCCGTGAAGGGCCTGAGCGGCATGGACTCGCGGTTCCACTGGACCGGGGTGTACGAGCTCTTCTCCGACAACGTCCTCCGGCTGGGGCCCTTCGTGGGCGCGCCCACGGATCACGTTTTCATCGGAGTGGGGAACGGCGTCTGCGGCACCGCGGTCGCCGAGAAGCGCAACCAGAACATCCCCGACGTTCGCGAGATCTCGAACTACCTGGCGTGCAGCACCCAGACGCGCTCCGAGCTGGTCGTCCTGATCCGCTCCGGCGAGCGCATCTTTGCCCAGATCGACATCGACAGCCACCAGGTCGGCGCCTTCGACGAGGAAGCGGTTTCCAACGTTCAGCGCGTCGCGGACTGGCTCGCCAAAGCCTACGAAGCGCGCGGCGGCGCGCGCCTGGAGCGGTGACGGACCCGCGCGTGAATCCATCGACTTCCGCGCAGGGAGCGGTCGAGCTGCTCGATTCGATCCGTCAATTGATCGGCGAGGAAAACCTCGAGGCGGCGATGGGTCAGGGCGCGGCCCTCCTCGCGCGGGTCGCCGGCAGCCCGCACGCCGCGGTCTTCCTCGCCGACGGCAACGAACCTCTCCGGGAATGCTGGCACTCCGAGTCCCGCGAACACCGTGAGCGGATTCGCGCCGCGTTCAAGACGGCGGCGCTCGACGCGGTTCGAAGCGGGCGGGAGGTGACGCCGACTCCGCTCACGCTCGGCGACGAAGATCTGCAGCCCCGCGCCTTCCCGCTCCTTGCCAACGGGCGCACGCTGGGCGCCGTGTGCCTCGCCTGGCCGCAGACGAACGGATTGGACGGGGATCGCTCGCGTCGCGTGGAGCAGATCGCCGGAATCCTGGCCCACAAGGCTTCCTTGAACGAGGAGATCCTCCGGTTCCGCGCGCAGCGCGAGCGCGATCAGCGCTGGTTCAAGACCCTCGACAGCCACTTGAGGCTCCTCGACCGGGAGCGGCAGAAGTTCGCCGCGTTCGTGAGCCAGACCGACACCTTCGTGTACGTGACGGACGAGTCGGGGCAAATCCGCTGGAGCAATCGGGCCATGAACGATCTCTGCCCTCCCAAGAGCGGTCCCGGGGGCTGGATGGGCAAGAGCTGCCAGGATGTCTGCGAGCGCGTGGGGACCGACTGTCACGACTGTCCCGTGGCCAAGGCCACGGCCGATAGCCGCGTCGTCCACCAGGAGCTTCGCGCGATGGTGGAAGGCGCCCCGGGTCTTCTCTACCTGACCGCGCTTCCGATCCTTGGACCGCAGGGGAAGGCCGACGAAACGCTCGTCATGATTCAGGATCTCACCGGCCTCGAGGGCTTGCGCCGCTCCGAGGAGCGTCTGCGCACCGTGATCGGCAACGCTCCCATCGTGCTCTTCGCCACCAATCGAGAAGGCGTCGTCACGCTTTCAGAGGGACGTGGTCTGGCGGCGGTCGGCCGGGTGCCGGGCGAATCGGTCGGCCAGTCGATCTTCTCCCTCTACGCCCACGTTCCGGAGGCGCTCGAATGCGTGCGCCGCGCGCTGCGCGGGGAGGAGTGCCAAGGCGAGGCGGTCTCGGGCCCGGTGGCGTTTGACACTCGGTACGCCCCGCTTCGAGACGCGCAGGGCGTGATCCAGGGAATGATCGGCGTGGCCACCGACGTCTCGGAGCGCATCCGCGCGCAGCGGGCGCTCGAAGAAAGTCAGGCGGCCCTGAGAAAGAGCGAGGAGCAGCTGCGCCAGGCCCAGAAGATGGAGGCGATCGGGGTCCTGGCGGGCGGCGTGGCGCACGACTTCAACAACCTGCTCACGGTGATCCTCACGCAGTCGGCGCTGCTCGCGAAGACGCTGCCGCCGGGCTCGCCCGCGGCCCAGAAGGCCGAGGAGATCCAGGCCGCGAGCAACCGCGGCGCGATGCTGACGCGCCAGCTCCTCACGTTCAGCCGGAACGAGGTCCTGGCGCCCAAGGTTCTCGACTTGAACGAAGTGGTGTCCGAGCTGGAGTCGATGCTGCGCGGGGTGATCGGGGAAGACGTGGCGTTCACCGCGGCCCTCGCGCCGGAGGACGCGCACGTGCGGGCCGACAAGGGCCAGGTGGAGCAGGTGATCATGAACCTGGTCGTCAACGCGCGCGACGCGATGCCGGACGGAGGGAAGCTCGGCGTATCGGTGGCCCGCGTGACGATGGACGGGACGCGCGCCCGCGAGCTCGATACCGCCGGCCCGGGTCCCTACTGCGTGATCACCGTGGAGGACACGGGTTGCGGCATGGATCGGGAGACGCAGGGCCGGATCTTCGAGCCGTTCTTCACAACGAAAGGCCGGGGAAGAGGGACGGGACTTGGCCTCTCGACCACGTATGGAATATTGAAACAAGCCGGCGGATCGATCGCCGTCGAGAGCGAGCCCGGTCAAGGCTCCCGATTCGCCGCATACTTCCCCTACTTCGAGGGCGCGACGATACAGGAGCGTCCCCGCCAGGCTCCGGCGAAAGCCGCGCGCGGCTCCGAGACCATCCTCCTCGTGGAAGACGAGCCAGGCGTTCGGGCCATTGGGCGGGAGCTCCTCGAGCTGGAGGGCTACAAGGTGATCGAGGCCGAAAACGGAGCCCACGCGCTCAAGGTGGCGAAGGCGTTCCAGGGGGAGATCGACCTCCTCGTCTCCGACGTCATCATGCCGGAGCTGGGCGGCCGGGAGCTGGCCGAGCAGTTGAGCCTTTCGAGGCCCGCGATTCGCGTGCTCTTCGTATCCGGATTTACCGACGAGACAATCTCGCGCCACGGGGTTCTAGACGAGGGCGTGGCCTTCCTCCAGAAGCCGTTCACCCTTGAGACGCTATCTCAGAAAGTTCGCGAGATTCTGGACGGCATCGATTCAAGCACCCGCCCCCCACGACGAGACGCAAAGATGGTCCCAAACTCGCGTAACCCGTTGCAGTCATGAGAAGTCCGTGCTAATTTGAGGTGATGGAATCGCAATGGAACTCTGGGTGGGGCCTCTTGATCGCTAGGTCACGCCGCCTCCTTCCGCTCGGGATGGCCGCGCTACTGGTCGTCTTTTCGGCGCCCGCGTGGGCCGCCCCCAAGCCGTCCGCGACGGCAGCCAAAGCGCCCGCCGCCGCCCCGACGACGAAGCCGGCCCCGAGCGCGCCAGCCACGAGCGTGCCGGCCGCCATGCAGGATTCGTCCATGGCGCAGCATGCGTCCGAGGACTCGTCCGCCGTTCCGCCCATCAACTTCCCCGGGCCCGACTCCACCCTCGTCCCCAATCTCCGCGAGGGCGGATTCATCCTCGTCTTTCGTCACTGCGCGACCGACTGGACTCAAAGGGACACGGAGGGCGAGAACTTCGAGGATCGCTCGGCCCAGCGAAACCTGAGCAAGCTGGGTGAGGAGCAGGCAGCCGGCATTGGAGCCGCCATCCGCAAGCTCGACATTCCAATCCTCGCGGTGCTGACGAGCCCTATGTGGCGGTGCCGGGACACGGGGCAGCTCGCATTTGGGCAGGACCAGCCGATGGTCGAGCTGTTCCGGCGCGGTGCCGAATACAGAGCCGCGCGGCTGATGATTTTGAGCGGCGAGCTGGACGCGGGCCAGAACCTGGTCTTGGTCACGCATCAGGACCTTCTCCTGCCGATCATCGAGGGTCTGAGGCGGGACTACGTCAAGGAAGGCGACTGTCTCGTCATCCGGCCGCTCGGCGAGACGCAGTTTGACGTGGTCGCGAAGGTGACTCCGGAGGACTGGGCGAAGCTCGCCGGACTTCCTCCACCGCCCAAGATTCCGGCTCCGCCGGGCTCCACTGCAACAGCTCCCGCGACGCCCAAGCCCTCGACGAAGTAGCGCCTCCAGGGCCGCGGTGACCGCGGTCCCTCCCGCGTCTAGAACATCGAGAACCAGACCCGCTTGTGCCACGGGCTCATTTCATGCCCGATCAGCAGGTACTCCACGTCGATGGCGTTCCCCAGGAAGAGCCGCGGGTTTCTGGCGCCCTTCGGCAGGTCAAAGACGAGGTAGCTGATGTACGACTCGCCGGGGCGGAGCGCCTCGGTGAGCGGTCTGGATTCGCGCCCCATGTCCAAGAGCGCCTGGAGCGCCGGGGCGGAGGGGGCGTACCGGACACCCTTGGAATCCTGCATGTAGACCGTTCGCGGATTCGGAGAGAGTGCCGCGTCGAGAGAGCGTTTCGGCGAGATCGTCGCCGGATCGAACCAGACTTTGACCGCCACGACGTAGAAGATCCCCGCTGCGTGAACCGTGCGCGCCGGAGTTCCAATCTCAGGCGTCGTCTCCACCTTCTCCACCGAGTACGCGAGATGACAGTCGATCTCGCAGAAATACTTCCGCTCTCCGTGCTGGAGCACGACATCGCGGCTCATCGCCGACGCGCCCAGGAGCGCGCCTCCGTAGAGGAGCACAAGGCCGCCCGCCATGGAGAGGACGCGGGGGACGAGGTCCCGTCTCTTCGCGATCGTCGCGTAGAGCAACGCGACGGCTGCAACTACCAGGAGACAGGCAGTCCCGAGAAACGCGAGCGTGACGATCGGGGCGAGCGGGGGAACATAGACGCTCATCGCTTCTCTTTGGCCCACCGGATGAGCGCGTCGAGGTGGGACAGGTAACGCTCCAGCGCCTCGCGCCCGGCGCGGGTCAGCCGGAATTCCGTCCTCGGCACTCTTCCTTCGAAGCGTTTTTCGCAGACGACGTAGCCGGCTTCTTCCAGCTTCCGCGTGTGAACCGAAAGATTGCCGTCCGACGTCTGGAGGAGCTGCTTCAGCTCCACGAACGTGAGGACCTCGCCCGCCGCGAGCGCGCTGACGATCCCGAGCCGGATCCGCTCGTGGATGATGCGATCCAGGTCGGGAAGACGGCCGATCGTCCGGCGCGAGAGGGCGCGCGCGCGCTCAGCCACCGTGCCTCCGCGCGATGAGGAGGCCGAAGGCGATCTGCAGCCCTCCAAAACCGGCCATGAGAAGCGGGTTTCCCCAGGAAGCGGGAGCGGCGAGTGCTACGACGCCGAGCGCCATGAAGCAGAGGCCCAGGATCGGCACGACGCGGATAGAGGCCGCGCCTCCGGTGGTCACGGCCGTTCCGTAGAGAAGGAGCCAGACCCCAGGGAGCAGGTCGTAACGCGCGGATCCGGCGAGGGACGCGGTGAGGACGGCGCCGGCGGCGAGAGGCGGAGCCAGGGTGAGCAGAAATCGAAGTGCCGGTCCGCGGACCAGCCGCGTTTCGATCCGTCGCGCCTTGATCGCGATGGCGGCGCAGCAAATGGCGAAGGCGATCGGGGCGGCGGCGAGCCACGCGCGAAGCCAGGCGGCCTGAGTGTCGGCCCGGCCCGCGATAAAGCCGGCGATAATCGCGACGACTCCCATCGCCACGCCGCCCCATCCCGGCACGGCGGTGAACGATCCGGCCCGCTCCATCGCGCTCCGGATGTAGCCGAGATCATCGAGGGCCTTGTCCTGGAGCGCTTCGGGCTCGGGATCGGACGGGACGAGGGCGAGGCTCATGGGGAGAGTATCGGGAAATCAAGTGGTTTTGGCAAGTACTTTGTGAAACAAAGCAGATTGGGCCTCACTCGAGGAGGCGTAGACTTACCCGCTCTACCGGCCCCAAGGCTTGGGAGGTTCTCCATGCGTCCCTTTTCGATGCCCCTTGCTTCAAGCCTCGCCGCGATCGCCTTCGTCGGGCTTCTCGCGGGGTGCGGCGACGACAATCCGACGAAGCCCGGCAATAACAACTCGCAGACCCAGTACCCGACGCCCGATTCCCCGGAGCATGCCCTCGAGAGGCTGAGGCTCACTTATCAGAATCGGGACAGTGTGGAATACCGGCAGCTCATCGATTTCGACTACCTGGGCACGTCCCAGGATCTCGGCGACGGAACGAACGTCACGCTCTTCAACGCCGACGAGGTGCACCACATCCAGGCTCTGGCCAGGGCGACGACTATCACGAGCATCGACTTCACCCTCGGCACCTCGTCGAGCATCACCCGCCAGAGCTCCGACGTCCTGGCCCATCCCGAGTGGGCGGTCATTCAGATCAGCGGGCCCCAGTTTCGCCTCGAGATCAACGACACCAACAGGGGCACGATGCTGGTCAATAACTCTAGCAGCACCTACGTTTTTCGCTTCAAGCCCGCGCCCCAGGATACAACCGGCACGGACACGCTCTGGACGCTGATCCAATGGGGCGAGGTGGTCCCCAACTAGTGCTTGGACCGTGCTGATCGCGCGGACCGGCTCCCCGAGCCGGCGATGAATCCAACCACGGGCCAGCTTCAGAGCCCCGTCGCGATTCCGTTTGAAGAAACGCTCCGTTTCCTGAAGCGGGCGCTCCCGCCGGCGCCGCTTCGCGTCCTCGAAGTCGGAGCAGGCGACGGATCGGTCGCGATCGAATTGGCGCGCGCCGGATACGATGTGACCGGGATCGACGAGTCGAGTGGAAAGCCCGAGACGGCCGGCGCGGAACGGGTCCGGTGGATCGAGGCCGACTTTCTCCATCACGACGAGGAACATCGCTTCGGCGCCGTGATCTTCACGCGGTCGCTCCACCACATGGCCTCGGCCGAAGCGGCCGTCGCGCGGGCGTGCGACCTGCTCGATTCGCACGGCATCGTGGTTGGCGAGGAGTTCGCCTACGACCGCGTGAATCTCCCGACCGCCCGCTGGTACTACGACCTGGAAGCGGTGCTCGTGGACGCCGGGGTTCTCGCGCCCTCGGGCTCCGAAGGCACCGAGGGGAATCCGCTCGGGCGCTGGAGAAAAGACCACATCCACGACCCGGCGCTTCTGACCGGGCACGCGATGCTCGCCGCCGCGCGCGAGCGGTTCGAGCTCACCGCGGCGGACGAAGCTCCATACCTCTACCGTTATTTCTGCGAGCGGCTGGAGGAGAGCGAGCGGGGAGCGCGGGTCGGTCGGCGGATTCTCGAGCTGGAGTCGCGGTTGCTGCGCGAGCGGGATCTGACGGCCGCGGGGCTACGAATCGTGGGGAAGAAGCTGGACTAGAACCGCCGGAGCGACCCGTCGAGGACGGTCACCGCGACGCCGCCCACGCGCACACCCTGCACCCGATCCGCCGTGCCCGTCACTTCCAGCTCCGCGCGTCCCGGCTTTCCCATCGCATCGCCCTGCTCGGCCCGGCCTCGCGCCGGCCCGCCGCCCGCGGGAAACTGCAGCACCGCGTGCCGCGCGAGATACTCCGCGAGCGGCCCGCTGGCCGACCCGGTGACCGGGTCTTCGCGCACCCCCAGCGACGGTGCGAAGTAGCGGCCCTGCGTCGTGCTCCCATCCTCGGATGCTTCGCGCGTGAAGGCGTAGTAGCCGCGGACGCCGTAGCGCTCGCCCTCGGCCGCCAGCGCGTCCCACTGCGGATTGAGCGCCCAGAGGTCGGCGCGGCGTTTCAAGGGAACGTAGAGATGATGCCCCGCGTGCTCGATCGGCAGCTCCCGGTCGCGCATCGCCGGGGTTCCGCCGAGGAGCCCGAGGAGCGTCGCCTCGGCGATTGGGTTCGGCTGGAACGGATAGCGCGGGGTCGCCATCCAGACCCGGCACGCTCCGTCGGCTTCGCGGGTGAGATCGATCTCGAGGCGGCCGGCGGGGCAGTCGAGAGTCTGGCGGCTGGGGACCTGGATCGCGCCCGTTTCGGCCAGCCAGTGAAACGTGGCGACCGTCGCGTGGCCGCAGAACTTGATCTCGTCGCTGGGCGTGAAGTAGCGGAGCCCGACGTGGGCGCCCGATGGAGCGGGGAGGATAAAGGCCGTTTCCGATGCAGCGACGGCGGCGGCCGCCCGCTGCATCGCGCTCTCGTCCATGCCGCCCGCGTCCGGAACGATTCCGGCCCGGTTTCCGGTGCCCGGCACCTTGGTGAACGCGTCCACTAGGATCGTGCGCATGCTTCTCCCGCCCGCCTCGTAATGTCGACAAGCGCGTCGACGTCCGATTCCGAGGTTTCATCATGAAGCACGCAAGCCCGAAGCGCAAATCGGCCGCGGATCGTCGTTCCCGAGAGAAACGCCTCGCCGCCCGTCTGCACGCGTTCCATCGCGGCCTTGTTGAGCGCGTCGAGCCGTTCGTCCTGGCCCATGAGACTCGCCGGAGCGTAGCGGAAGCAGACGATCGAAAGCGGGCCCTGGGCGAGCGATTCGAAATCGGCCGCGTCCGCGATTCGCGCGCCGAGCCGGCGCGCCAGCGCCACATGGCGCTCGACGCGCGCGGCGACACCGAGGCGCCCCATCGTGCGGATCGTGATCCAGAGCTTGAGCGCGCGAAACCCGCGGGTCTGCTGCGGGCCGTACTCCGAGAACCAGGGGAGCCCGCCGAACCCCTTGCCCTCCTCGGTTCGCAGATAGGGAGGCACCAGGCTGAACGCGTCGCGCAAGCAGCGCGCCGTCGCGCACCAGCGCGCAACCGCATTCGATCGGCACGGAGAGCCACTTGTGGGGATCCAGCGCCAGCGAATCGGCGCGCTCCATTCCCTCGTAAAGCGGAGCCAAAGACGGAGCGGCGGCGCCAAACGCTCCGTACGCGCCGTCCACGTGGAACCACACGCGCTCGTCCGCGCACACGTCCGCGATCTCGGCCAGGGGATCGATCGCGCCCGAATTGACGGTCCCGGCGCTCCCGGCGACGCAGAAGGGGCGACGGCCCGCGGCGCGGTCTTCCGCGATCGCGCGCCGGAGCGCGCCCACGTCCATTCGCAGCCCGGCGTCGGTCGGCACGGTGCGAATCGACGCCGATCCCAGTCCCAGGATTTCGGCGGCCTTGCGCAGAGCGGAGTGTCCCTCGTCGGTCAGGTAGAGCACGAACCGCGGCCGGCGGCCCGAGAGCCCTTCCTCCCGCACGTTCCATCCGTCGTCCCGCGCGGCCCTGTGGCGCGCGGCGGTCAGCCCGATCAAGCTCGCGATCGAGCCGCCGCTCGCCAGGAGTCCCATGCTCCCGTCGACGGGAAATCCCACCAGCTCCATCAGCCACCGGACGACGGCGCGCTCGAGATAGACCGCCGCGTGATCGCCCCCCGCCACGCTCGGGTTGAGCGCCGCGGCCAGAATCTCGGCCGCGACGGCTTCCGGCGCCGGCGGCGAGTTCACCCAGCCGAAGAAGCGGGGATGTCCGTTTCCCATGGGGTGCGTCAGGATCTTCTCGCGGGCAAATGCGAGGGCCGACTCGGCGGATTCGCCCTTCGCCGGGAGCGGAAGCTCGAGCAGCGCGCGGCGTTCTTCCGGCGAGAGGGGAGTGAAGACGGGCGCGCGGGCGACGGCTTCCAGGTAATCGGCGGCCAGATCGGCCGCCTGGCGCGCCAGGGCGCGAAATCGCTCGCGGTCGATCATGGACTCTTCGGTCACGCCTCCCGGGAAATCCACGCCCCACGTGACGGGGCGGACGCTTCGGCGCGGCATCGCGTCGCGCCGGTTGCCGCGCAGAATACCACCGGTGCATAATGCGCGCGATGCATTCGCCCCGCGCCGTGGCCCGAGCCTGATCCTTGGATCTTTCCGCGGCGCAGCTTGCCTTGTTGTGCGGGGCCGCCCTGGTCGGCGGCACCGTCGACGCCATCTCGGGCGGCGGCGGCCTGTTCACGGTCCCGGTGCTCCTCGCCGTCGGATTCCCGCCCCACCTCGCCCTCGGAACCAACAAGGGCCAATCGACGTTCGGCTCGTTCGCCGCGACCGTGCGCTACCGTCACGCCGGGCTCATCGACGGCCGGAACGCGCGGATTTCGTTCCCGATGGCGGTGCTCGGATCCCTGGCCGGCGCGGCCCTGGCGCTCTATCTCAAGCCGGATGTCCTTCGTCCCGTCGTCATGATCCTCCTTGTCTGCGTCGCGATCCTGATCGCCTCCGGACGGATCCGGCCGAAGGACGCCGCCCCGTCCGCGGCGAAGAGCCCCGCCCTTCTCATCGCGGCGGTCGCGGTCGCGTTGGGCGCCTACGACGGGTTCTTCGGGCCCGGGGCGGGGACCTTCATGATCGCGGCTCTTGTGATGCTCTTTCACCTTCCGCTGGCTCGCGCCACCGCGGAGGCAAAGGTGCTAAACTTCGCGTCCAATTTTACGGCGATGGTGCTTTTCGCGCACGGCGGCGCCGTGCTCTGGAAGGCCGCGGTGCCGATGGCCGCGGCCCAACTTGTGGGCGGCTTCCTGGGCGCCCACCTGGTGGTTCGCGGCGGCGATCGAATCGTGCGCGGCGCGGTGTTTCTGGTCGCGGTGATGGTGCTGATTTGGGTAATCCGGGACGCGGTGACGGGTCGTTGGTCTTGAACGACCCGGGTGTTGTGGGCGAGCTGCTTCTCACCAGGAGGAACCAGATGGTTCGAATTCGGCCGGGTCTAGTTGCGCTCTTGTGTCTCCCGATCGCTGTCCTCGGAATCGCGGCGTGCACGTCCCAGAAGTCCGAGACCGCTGCCAAGACCTCGACTGTCCCCGCGATGACGCCCGTCCAGCGCGGCGAATACATCGCCACCATTTCCGGCTGCGGCGATTGCCATACGCCTGGAACGCTCTATGGTGCGCCCGATTTCAGCCGCAAGCTCTCGGGCAGCGAGCTGGGATGGCAGGGGCCGTGGGGAATCACCTATGCGAGCAACCTCACGCCGGACATGGAGACCGGACTCGGCAGCTGGACCGACGCGGAGATCGAGCGCGCGCTGCGGTCGGGGGTCAAGAAGGACGGGATGCCGATCGGGCCGCCGATGCCGTGGCCGGACTTCGCCCGCCTCTCGCCCGACGACATGGCCGCGCTCATCGCCTATCTCCGCAGCCTCCCGCCGGTGAAGCACGCGAATTTGGGCCCGCTTCCGCCCGGGTCCAAGGCGACCGGCTCGATCATCACGCTACCCATGCCGTCCGCATGGGACGCCCCAAAAGCGCCGCCGGCCAAGTGAGACCGTTCCACTACGCATTCATCGTGAATGACCTTGAGTCCACGCGCCGGTTCTACGGCGAGGTGCTCGGCTGCCGTGAGGGGCGGAGCACGGACACCTGGGTGGATTTCGATTTCTTCGGGCACCAGATCTCGGCCCACACCACCGGCTCGGTGGCGCGCCCGGAAAAGACGGGCCAGGTGGACGGAGTCGCGGTCCACATGCCGCACTTCGGCGCCATCCTGGGATGGGAGGAATTCAACGCACTCGCGGAGCGGATTCGGAACGCGAAGGTGGCGTTCGTTCTCGAGCCGAGGATTCGGTATCCGGGGCAGCCCGGCGAGCAGGGGACCATGTTCCTTCTCGATCCGAGCGGGAACGCCGTCGAGTTCAAGGCCTTCAAGCATCCGGAGCACGTCTTCACCGCATGACACGGGCGTCGATCGCCGTCGTTGGGGGCGGCGTGATCGGCGCCAGCGTGGCCTACCATCTCGCCGAGCGCGGCCAGAAGGACGTCCTGGTTCTGGATCGCCAGGACCGTCCGGGCCGCGGCAGCACCGGCGCGGCGACGGGCGGCTTCCGCGCCCAGTTCGCCACGCCGATCAACGTCCGCCTCTCGCTCCTCGCGCGCGAGAAGTTGCTCCACTTCCGCGATGAGGTCGGCGCCGATCCAGGCTACAACCTCGCGGGATACCTCTGGCTCGCAAGCACCCAGGCGGAGATGGACGCGCTTCGCTGGGCGCAAAGGATCCAGCACGCCGAGGGATTGACCGAAGCTGTCGAGGTGTCACCCCAGGAAGTGGGCAAGCTGAGCCCGGCGGTGCGTCTCGAGGGAATCCTGGGCGGCGCCTTCTGTCCCACCGACGGGTTCATCCGCCCCGTCGCCATCCTCGAAGGTTACCGGGCCGCAGCGGAGCGGATGGGCGTCCGCTTCGAGTGGGGCGCCGAGGTCAGCGCGCTCCGGCTCCGCGATGGGCGGATTTCGCACCTTGAAACCTCGCGCGGTCCGGTGGAAGTGGAGTCGGTCGTGAACGCGGCCGGCGCCTGGGCCGCGACGATCGCCGCGCACGCGGGCGTGTCGCTCCCCGTCGATCCGCTTCGACGCCAGGTCGCGGCCTCGGCTCCGACCGATCTCCTGCCCGAGAACACGCCCATGACCATCTTCGTGGTCGACGGGTTTCACTTTCGCGTGCGCGACGGGAGGATTCTCCTGCTTCGGCCCACCCCGGGAATCGAAGGGCGGCCGTACGACGCGACCGTCGATCCGGAGTGGATCGACTCCGTGGTGCGCGTGGCGCAAGACCGGGTGCCCCAACTGCGCAAGGCGACGATCGATCGAGGCGCGTGCTGGGCGGGCCTCTACGAGATGTCGCCCGACAAGCACGCCATCGTCGGGCCCACGAAGGAGTGCCCGAATCTCTATCTCGTGAACGGTTCCTCGGGGCACGGGGTCATGCACGCGCCCGCCCTGGGGCATCTGCTCGCGGAGATGATTCTGGACGGCGCGGCGTCGACCCTCGACATCGCGGCACTCCGCCCGTCGCGATTCGAGGAAGGGGATCCGAACCCGGTTTCGGAGCTTTTGTAGCGAACCCGGCTCAGCCGGGGCCGGCCGCCGTTCGAACGCGGCCCTACCGCTGCAGACTCACCACGTACTTCTCGAGGAAGCGCTCCATCTGCACGATCACGTCGCGGCGGTTTGTCTCTCTCGTGAAGCCGTGACCTTCCCCTTCGTAGGAAACCAACTCCGCGGTCCCGCCCTGGCGCTTCACCGCGTCGGCGAAATCGACCGACTGCTGGTGGGGAACCGCCTTGTCCGCGGTGCCGTGGAAGAGAAGAACGGGCGCT
The DNA here is from genome assembly GCA_963740415.1 of Candidatus Eiseniibacteriota bacterium. Classification (GTDB taxonomy): domain Bacteria; phylum Eisenbacteria; class RBG-16-71-46; order SZUA-252; family SZUA-252; genus WS-9. The sequence goes on along the minus strand of CAVUEC010000011.1, from coordinate 720,037 downwards.
TTCACCTTGTCGACGTGCGTGAGTGGTGACCGCTCCCGCCAGAGCGGGCCGGCCTCCGGGAGTTTCCCGAGCAATCCCTCTTCATAGTGCCGCTCGAACCGGTGCGAGCCCATCACCGCGTCGTAGATGTCGGCGAGTGGGCAGAGCGCGACGCCGGCCGTCCAGAAATCCGGCTGCTGCGTGACGGCCCAGAGCGTGGCGTAGCCGCCCGCGCTCCCGCCCGTGATCGCGACGCGCTTCGGATCGCCGCCGCGGTTCTGCACGACCCACTCGGCTCCCGTGCGCGCATCCTCCAGGTCCACCACGCCCCACTTCCCGCGCAGCTGATCCTGGTAGGCCCGGCCGAATCCGGTGCCGCCGCGGTGATTCACGACCATGTAGTGCCAGCCGCGCGTGGCGAAATACTGGGCTTGAGGGAACCAGGTGAGCGGAACCTGCGACGTCGGGCCGCCGTGGATGTAGACCAGAACCGGCCGGGGTCCGCTCCCCGCGTCCGGCCCCGTCGCGGGGTGGAGGATTCCCCACGCGACGGCACCGCCCTTGCTGCGCCAGGAAACCACCTCGGGCTTGGACAGCGAGGACGACGCGATCAATCCGACGCCCGTCGAAGCCCGCACGATCTCGGCGTCCTTCACCCCGCCGCGCGTCACCAGCGACAGGGGCGTGGAAGGGTTGGCGCCGACGTAGACCAGCGCGTCGCCGCGCGTTTGAAGCCCGCGGATCTCGGTGAATTCCGATGAAAGTTCCTCCACCTGCCCGCCCGGCCATCCGATCCGGAGCAGCGTGTCGCAGCTTTTTCGCCTGCGGATCGCCACGATCGCCGAGCCGTCGCCGTTCCAGCGATAGGTGTAGTTGCCGGGGACCCAATCGGGGTGCCCGATCTCGCCCTCGCCCGTCTCGACCCGCGCGGCGCCTTCTCCCTCGGAGCCGCCGATCCAGAGCGACCGCCATCCCGATTCGTCGCTCGTGAACGCGAGGTGCTTCCCGTTCGGGCTCCACTGAGGGACGGAATAGGCGACGCGCGGCTTGGCGATCGTCGCGCCCGGCGTCAGCGGGAGTGCGTCCGTCACCGCGGACCACGACGCGCACGCCTTGGGAAACCGCGCGATGAGGATCCGCGACTCGTCCCACGGCATGTCGAACTGGTTCCACTCCTGCCACGCGATCCGGGTCCCGTCGGGCGAGAAGACCGGATTGAACGCGTACCAGGGATTCGCCGAGAGCTGGATCGGGAGCGCGTCGCCGCGAAGATCGGCGAGGAGGACGTTGCAATGCCCGTCCTGCTCGCAGAGAAACGCGACCCAGCGTCCGCAGGGAGAAATGGCCGGCGCCGCCACGCCTTCGTAGGCCGGGGTGAGGGGGCGCTGCGATCCCGCCGCCAGGTCCACCCGCTGGAGGCGGCCGTCCGCCGCCGCGTAGACCAGCGTGGTGTCGCGCACCGCGAAGTGGCCGTTCCCGTAGCCCACGCCGCCCATGGGTCGCGGCTCAGCCGTGACGCTCTCCGCGAGGCCGGTCGTGAGGGAATGGCGCACGATGGTCCGCTTTCCATCGGCGCGGCGGGCGTAGAAGACTTGGTCCGCGGACGGCCCGTACGCGGGCTCGTCGATATCGTGGGCGAGGTAGATGCGCTCGATGGGCAACGGTTCGTGCGACATGGGGCGCATCATACCTGGACGGGCGCGCATCCGCACGCGCGGAACGCCGAGTTCCGCGAACGCGCCATGGCCCGCAGAGCTACCCGAGCGGCGTCGTGATCTCCAACGGGTGCCCGTCCGGATCCAAGAAGTAGATCGATTCGGTCGGCTTGTGGTCGATCGGCCCGCGGAACGGAATGCCGAGCGTCTTGAGATGAGCCTGCGCCGCCTCGAACCCGGCGCGGTCGGTCCGCCAGGCCACGCGGTGCCAGCGAAGCGCCGGCCCTTCCTTCTCGCCGGCTGGCTTGGCCCCGTCCGCGGCCTGAAACAAGGCCAGCATCGTTCCGCCCCCGCCGATCATGACGGGCTCCGGGTCCCATCGTTGGATCTCGCGGAGCCCGAGAACCCGACCGTACCACTCGATGGCGTCCGGGATACTCCGCACGAACACTTCGACGTGATCGACCGATTCCACTCGAAACGCCATCGCGCCCCCCTCAGAACCGCCCGTGCGCTTGGGCGCTCCGGGCTGGTATGCTTGATGTCTAGGACCTTCATCCCCAACGCAACCGATTCTGACTCGGAGAGTGTCTCATGTCGATCGACCGCAGCATCATGCAGCCGTTGTCCGGCTTCCGCTCCCAGGAGGTCGCCTCGTTCCTCGCCCAGATGGACGACCAGACGCGCCGCCTGATGGAAGGGCTTCAAGGCGCGACTCCAGAAGAGCTCGAATGGCAGCCTTATCCCGGCATGAACACCATCGGGATGCTCCTCGCGCACAACGCGATCGTCGAGGTGTTCTGGACCCTCATCGCCCTCGAGCGTGCTGAAAAGCCGACCGGCGAGCCGATCCTGGGCATCGGGGACGATGACGACGGGATGCCGTTGCCCGAGGACGGGAAGCCGCCCGCCGCGCTCGCGGGAAAGGATCTCGCCTTCTACGACGCGCTCTTGAAGAAGGCCCGCGCGTATCTCAAGAAGACGGCTTCGAGCGTGACCGACGCGGATCTCGACAAGGAAATCACTCGCACGCGGCCCAACGGAACCCAGCGCGTGCTCAACGTGCGTTGGTACTTCTACCATATCCTCGAGCACTACTCGGGGCACTTTGGCCAGGTGCTGCTCCTTCGACATCTCTACCAGGCGTCGCGGGTCCCCACCAAGGCCTGACCGGTTGAGCGGAATCCAAAAGGCGCTCGGGGAGCGCGTCCGAGGGGCCGTGCTCGCGGGAGACCAAGTGCCCGCGGACCGGACCACGAACTTCGGCCACGTCGTTTCCGCGCGCCCCCAATTCCTGATCCGTCCCAAGAGCGCCGAGGACGTCGCCGCGGCCGTCGCGATCGCGCGGGAGCACGGGACCACGCTCTCGACGCGCGGATCGGGACACAGCCAGAGCTTCCTCGCCGTGAGCGACGGCGGTCTCCTGCTCGACATGCAGTCCCTGGACCGGGTCGGGAGCGTCGATTCCAAAGCGCTCACGGTGGACGTCGAGGCAGGCGTCCGCTGGGGCGACCTGGCCCGGCACCTGAGCCCGCTCGGATTGGCCCCGCCGGTGCTGACGAACAATCTCGATGTCACCGTGGGCGGAACACTCTCCATCGCAGGGATCGGCGTCGCATCGTTCCGGCACGGAACGCAGGGCGACCAGGTCGCCGAGATGGACGTCGTGACGGGCGCGGGGGAGCGGGTCACGTGCGGGCCCGATCGAAACCCCGATCTCTTCTGGTCGGCCATCGCGGGACTGGGGCAGGTGTGCGTGATCACGCGCGCGCGCCTCAAGCTCCGCCGCCTGAAGCCGATGACGCGCACCTATTACCTGCTCTACGACGACGCGCATCGATTCATGGAGGACGCGCGGAAGGCCATGGATTCGGGGCGCTGGGATCATCTCGAGAGCTGGGCATCGCCGTCGCCGCAGGGCACCAAGCCGGTGAGCGGTCGACGCCAGATCTTCGCGCGGTGGTTCTTTCCGTTTCATCTCACCGTCGAGTTCGAACCCGACGCGCCGCCCGACGACGCGAAGCTTCTCGCGGGCCTCAAGCCGTACGAAAGTCTCTACGTCGACGACATCCCGACACTGGACTTCTTCGAGCGTCTCACGCCCGTGTTCGATCTCTGGAAGCGGGGCGGCACGTGGGAGCACGTCCACCCGTGGATGGAAACCGTGCTTCCGTGGGAAACGGCGCCGGACCTCCTCGACGCGATCCTGCCCGATCTTCCGCCTTCCATTCTCGTCGGCGGCCACGTGCTTCTCTGGCCCGCGAAGGGAACAACGTCGCGCTCCAGGCTCTTCATGCGGCCGCCGGGCGAAAACCTCATGGGCTTCGGAATTCTCCCCGCGGTCCCTCCAAACTTCTGGCCCGAAGCGAAGCCGATGCTCGAGAACGCGAGCCGGCTGAGCATCGCGATGGGCGGAAAGCGCTACCTCTCCGGGTACGTCGAATTCGACGACGCGGCTTGGCAAGCCCACTTCGGACCCGAGTGGGAGTTCTTCAAAGCCTGCAAGGCCAAGTTCGATCCGGACGGAATTCTGAACCCAGGGTTCGTGCCGCTTGGCCGCGGCGCCGGGGCGAAGAGGGCAGGCTAGGCGCCATGGCGATTCCGTTCGGCACCACCGCATGGGCCGAGGCGCTCCGCGCCGAGGTCAACCAGTCGAGCGAATACCGAAACGCGGCGGCCAAGTGGGGCGTGGGGTGGAACGGCAACCTGCTTTTCGCGTTCGAGTCCGACGCCGCGCTCCCCAAGCCGCTCTACCTGTTCCTAAAGCTCGGTGGGGGCCGGTGTGAGGGCGCCGAGTTCGTGCCCGGCCCGTCGCATCCGGAGGCCGGCTTCGCGCTCCGCGCGCCGTTCACCCTCTGGCGCGAGATCCTCGAACGGAAGACCCTGGCCGCGACCGCGATTCTCACGGGGAAGATGCGCGTCGAGGGGGAAAAGTTGACGCTGCTCAAGCACGCCGGCGCGAGCCGCGCGCTCATCCACTGCACGGCGACGGTGCCGACCGAGTTTCCGTGACATGGAGACCGGGGCTGCGCCCAAGGTCACGATCCGCCAAGCCGTTTCGCCCGCCGACCTAGCCCACGCGCGCGAGTTGGTCTTGGAGTACGCCGCCTCTCTGGGCTTCGACCTCGCGTTTCAGGACTTTCAGCGCGAGATCGACTCGCTTCCGGGCGAGTACGCGCCGCCGCAAGGCGCGCTTCTCCTGGCCGAGGGCGGCGCCGGGATCGCCGGGTGCGTGGCGCTCCGGCCGCTCGATTCCGGCCGCTGCGAGATGAAGCGGCTCTACGTGCGCCCCGCCTACCGCGGAACCGGCCTCGGCCGGCGGCTGGCGGAGGAAATACTCGCCCAGGCGCGCGCGCGCGGGTACGCGACCATGCGCCTCGACACGGTCCCGGGCATGGACTCGGCGATCGCGCTCTACCGGGCGCTCGGCTTCCGGGAGATCGAACCTTACCGCGTGAATCCGATTCCCGGCGCTCTCTTCATGGAGTGCCCGCTCTAGTCGGGTATCATCGGCGTCCATGGCGAATCTTCTCGGAAACCGCTCCGGTGCCCTCCACCGGTTTCTGATCCGGCCGGTCCTCTACGCGATCCCGTTCGCGTTCTTCTTCAGCTATCTCCAGGGCGATGGTCTCCGCACGGTGGGCTCGTACTACGTCGCCACCCTCATCTTCGCCTTCTCCGTGGTCTTCGCGATCGAGGCCAATCGCCGCTGGATCGTTCCGCGGATCATCCCCCAAGACAAGAGGAGAGGGGGGCTGCCGCAGCCGCTCCAGATCGCAAGCTACGGCGTGGCCGCGATTCTCGGGAGCGTCGCCGCGGGTCTCATCCTCCATTTCACCATCGCGCCGGACACATTCGGCTCCAGCCGGGACATCATTCTCCTGCTCATGTTCTCGGCGATCTTCACCGCGCTCTTTCTTGGACTCATTTACGCGCGCCGGATGAAGCGCCTCTACGATGGGCGCATCCGCGACGAGACGCGGGAAGAGCATGAGCTGAAGGTGGCCGCCGCGATCCAGCAGGCGCTCCTCCCTCCGCGGCTTCACTCGGGGAAAACCTACGCGGCGGCGGCGGCCTCCATTCCGTGCCGGACGATCGGCGGCGACTTCTTCGAGTACCTGAGCCTGCCCGGCGAGCGCGTGGGCTTCGCCTTGGGCGACGTCGCGGGAAAGGGGCCGCCCGCGGCCATCCTGGCCTCGCTGGTCCAGGGAATCTTCTCGACCCACGTGGACGAGGATCAGGGTCCCGCGCGCACGATGACGCGGCTCAATCAGGCCCTCTTCCGCCGCGGAATCGAGGCACGGTTCGCCACGATGGCCTACGTGGTGCTTGCGCCGGACGGCGAGCTTGTTTCCTGCAGCGCGGGGCACAACGCGGCGTTTCTCATCGGCGCCTCCGGCTCGATCCACCGCCTGGAGAAGGGCGGCCTCGTGGTCGGCGCGTTCGAGAACGCCGCCTACGAGGAGGAATCGATCACGCTCGATCCGGGGGACACCCTGGTGCTCTTCAGCGACGGTGTCTCCGACGCGGAAGACCCAAGCGGAGAGCAATTCGGGGAGGACCGGCTCCGCGCGGTCCTCGTGGACGGTGCCGCGCGGCTCACGCCGGAAGGAGTTCTCGACCGCGTGCTCCACGCGACGCGGGAATTCGCGAAGGATCAGCCCCCCGCCGACGACATCACGGTCCTAGTGGTTCGATACTTCGGGAATCGCGGGAATCCCACCACGTCTTGAGTCCCGTCGCGCCCAGGATGAGCGCGCCCCCCAGAATGGCCCACCCGCCCGGCCGCTCGCCGTGGATCAGCCACGCCCAGATCGGATTCAACGCCGGCTCCAGGAGGAGGAGGATCATCGCCTCGAACGCCGGCACGGTCTGGAGCGCGCGGGTGAGGCAGAGGTAAGCCACCCCGATCTGCACCGTGCCCAGCCCGATCACGATCCAGATGTCCTCAGGCCGCGCGTGCGTGACCGGGAGCGCGAAGGGTAGCGACGCCACAAACGCGATCAGGTTTCCCAATACAACCGCGGGCGCCGCGGAGCCGCGCCCCGCGGCCTGGTCGCGCCCCAGCCGCCGCATCCCCATGATCGTGAGCGCCCACGTGACCCCCGAGGCAACCGCGAGCAGGTTGCCCTGGAGCGGCGCGGGCGCCGTGCGCAACGGCGCCTGACTTCCCACGAAGAAGAGGCAGAGCCCGGCGATCACCATCGCCATCACGAGAAGGTCCGAGCGCCGGTTCTTCTCACCCAGAAACCAAGGGCCGAAGAGGAGGACGTAGAGCGGCGCGGTCGATTGCAGGAAGATCGTGTTGGCCGACGTGGTGAGCTTGTTGGCCAGCACGAAGAGCATCATGGTGGCGGCGTAGGTCGTCCCCACCAGGACATGGCGCCACGTCCACCCACGGCGGCAATCGGGTAGGAGGATGAAGATGGTCAGGGCCGCCACCCCGGAGCGGAATCCCGCGATCTGCCAGCTGGTCAGCTCGCACGCCTTGATCCCCGCCCCTCCGATGGAGAAGAGGAGCGCGGCCGTGGCAACCTGAAATCTCGCACCCGCTTGGGAGCTCATCGGCGAGACGCTCGTTCAAATCTCACAAGAACTTGTATACCAGAGAAGTGATTGCTTGACAGCCCAAACGGCGCGGGACTAGGGTCATTGGTACCCGTCGCGCGGGAGGCCGCGCGATGTCCCCGCAACCAGGTCCCCACTCCAGATTGCTTGCAACTGAGAATCCCCCTCGGACCGGTGCACCCGAGCGCGCGGAGATTATCCGGCATCCCGCGCGGGAGAGGACGGTGAGCCCATGAAGAGAATTGGGCCGCTCCGCGCAGTCGTGCCTCTAGTTCTGATGTTCCTCGCACCCCCGGCCCTCGCCCAGTACATGTTCCTCGACGCGAACGGCGACGGCGTCAACAACGACCAGGACAGGCTCGAGCCGGGCGGCACCGCCACGCTCGACATCTGGCTCGACACTTCGAAGAACCGAGATGGCTCGCCAGCCGTCTGCGATGTGGATCCGAGCAAGGCGCTCTCCATCAACTCCTGGGAGATCTCTCTCCACGCCGTCGGCGGCACGATCGATTGGGGTCCGTGCGAGAACCTGCTCGATATCTCTCCCAACCGCGTGTGCTTCGCGAGCGACTCGGACACCACCGATCCGGTGTGGTACCACAACGGCTGGGGCGGCTATTTCATCCTCCAGCCGGGCCTGTTCCACTTGGCCCGGCTTCAAGTGCGCGCCGTCATCGGGAACCCGGCGGTCCTGATCGAGCCGTACAACCCCTCGCAGCCAACCGACCTCACCTCCTTCGGCACGCAGTGCGACGCCAAGGAATGGCGACAACACCTACAAGCTCGGCCTGGACTGGCATGACGTCGATGGAATCGGAGGGAGGATCCTCTTCGCGGACACGGGCGGTCCGTATCTTGGAATCGCGAACTATCCGATTCAGTTCCACGGCTCGGGCCGAAGCAGCAGCGGCGGCGAGCTCACGTATCAATGGGACTTTGGTGACGGCTCGTCCGGGGAAGGCGCCGCTCCGTCTCACACGTACGTGTCGACCGGAACCTTCACCGTGACGCTCACGGTGAACGACGGGATCCAGAGCTTCTCCAACTGGACCACCGTCACGGTTCTGAATCAAACGCCGCCGGTGGCCGATCCCGGCGGTCCCTACACCGGCGTCAGGGACATCGCGGTGCTCCTGGACGGACGGAAAAGCTCCGACGTGAACGGGGATCCGCTCACCTACGCATGGACGTTCGGCGACGGCACGCATACCACGGGCGCCTACGCGTACCACACGTATCACGCGGCGGGCACGTACGCGGTGACGCTCACCGTCGGCGACGGCTACTTCACCGTCACCGCGTCGACCGAAATGCAAATCCGCGAGGAGGCGGAGCAGGTTCCTATCGCGGACGCGGGCGGACCCTACCAGGGATACGCGGGCGTTCCGTTGCGTTTGGACGGCACCCACTCCTACGACCCGGACGGCGATCCGCTGCAGTACTGGTGGATCTTCGGCGACGGCACGGTCGGGGCCGGTGCTAAGCCCATGCACACCTACGCGGACGTCGGCGACTTCGAGGTCATTCTCGAGGTGTGGGACGGCATCCTCCGGACCTCCAGCGCCACGACGGCTTCCATAGCCCAGCCGACCGGCGGCCCGCCGGTGGCCCGGCCCGGCGGCCCGTACAACGGAACTCCGTCGACGCCGATCGCGTTCGACGGGACGGGCTCCACGGATCCCGATGGCGATGCGTTGACCTTTGCTTGGGACTTTGGAGATCAGGCCCAAGGCTCCGGCGCCCAGACCGCGCACGCGTACGCGTCGCCCGGAAGGTACACGGCCACGCTCACGGTCTCCGACGGCATCTATCGCGTCGATGGAAGCGCGCCGGTCAGCGTCACCAGCACCGGAGGCCCGGAGCCGGCTCGCGCCTTTCTCCACGGAGGGAGCCAGTCGGTCGCGGTCGGGGTCGGCGGGGCCGTTGTGATTCAGTTGGAGCCGACGGGCGGGTCGTTCCAGCTCGAGGACGTCGATCTCAACGCGTTCGCGCTCCGCTGCCCCGGAACCGCTGTCGCGATTCGCCCCGTGGGAAGACCTCACCTGGGTGGCGACGAGGACGGGAACGGGATCGAGGAGATGGCTCTCGCGTTCCGGGAAGTCGACGTGCAGTCCCTTCTCCAGTCGATCCGGTATCCCGCGCCTGTGGCGCTCACGCTGGATGGGGCGTCACGACAGCGGGGAGCCTTCCGGGCCGCCCTGCCGGTGCAGGTCCTTCCCGTGGGATCGACATCGACAACGATCGTTCGGCCCAACCCGTTCAATCCCCAGGCCACGGTGACGTTCGTCACGACGAGGGCAGGCACGGTGCGGGCGGAGATCTTCAACATCGGCGGCAGGCTTGTGAAGACGATCGTCCGCGATCAAGTGATGGACGCGGGCAGCCACGACATCGTGATCGACGCGCGCGGTGATCAGGGGGGGATGCTCTCGTCGGGCGTCTACTTCCTGAGGATCACGGGCGCGGACGGAGCCATCACCACCCGGATCACGATCGCGAAGTAGACGGAAGGGCGGGCCGAGGGGGAAGTTGGGCCTCTCGGCCCGTGTCGCAGCTCCTGCCCCCGCGCATGCCCCCAAGCCTATCAGGATCGTCCGCCATCTCCGGTCGCCTTCGGGCTACACTCAGGCGCACGGACGGCGGCGCCGCCGGCGTCCCCAGCGAAAGGAGCCTTCATGTTTCTCGTTCTGCTGGCGTTGACGTTGGGCGTGGCTCTCGCGACGTCGGCGCTGGTGGTCTTCTTCTTCAATCGACCCATCCGCCAGATCCTGGACCGGATCATCGGCGAATCGATCGCGGCGGGATGGCATCGATTCCTGCTCTTCGCGATCTTCGTCGTAGGGGTGTCGTCGGGCGTCCAGATCTGGAAGCTGGAGCAGTACGTCCACCCCGAGCGGCTGGGCCCCGAGGGAGCGGAGCGGGTGCTTCCGCTCGACGGGCCTTCGATCGGCCTCGAGATCTACCGCACCATCATCCAGACGCTGCAGGGTGTCGCCTGGGCGCTCCTCGTCTTCTTCGTCGTGGCGCTCATCGCGTTCGCGATCGTCCGTCGTGGGGAATCCAAAGCGTAGCGGGCCCGCCCGCCCGCACGGCGCGCCATGTCCCTCGACCTGATCGGCCTCACACTCGGCACCTCGTTCGCGTCCGGGCTGAACGTCTACGCCACGGTCGCGACGCTCGGGCTTCTCGAGCGATTCCACGTCGTAGCGCTCCCGCCGCATCTGGCTCCCATCGCCCATCCGGTCGTGATCGGAATCGCGATCTTCCTCTACGTGATCGAGTTCTTCGCCGACAAGATTCCCATCCTCGACTCGGTGTGGGACATGGTGCACACGTTCATCCGCCCGCCCGCGGCGGCGCTCCTCGCCTTCGCGGCGGTGGCGGGCGTGCCCGAGCCGTGGCGGATCGGCGCGGCGCTCCTGGCCGGCGGGATCGCCCTCACCTCGCACGGGACGAAGGCGGCCACCCGGGCCGCGGTCAACACGAGCCCCGAGCCGATCAGCAACTCGGTCTTGAGCGTGGTCGAGGATGCGATCGCGATCGTCCTCTCGTGGATCGCCGCGATGTTCCCGGTGATCGCGATCGTGGTCGTCCTGGCGCTGCTGATCGTGTCGGTCTGGATCCTGGTCAAGGTCTTCCATCTGCTGAGGCGGGTCTTCACCGGGGCGGTGGGGGTTGGATCGACAACGGGACCGGCGCCCGGTCCCGCTGGGGGAGGGTAGCGGGCCGCCACCTACCTCGATCAGATCACGCCCGCCCTCACCCGCCACTTCCAGCCGCGCGTTTAGGCCGCGGCCGCGGGGCTCAGGGTCGCTAGACCTTCTCTTCGATCGACTTGCGTCGCGTGTGATCTAGCGTGCGCTTCCGCACGCGGATCGCGCCGGGTGTGACCTCCACCAGCTCGTCGTCGTTGATCCACTCGATCGCGGACTCGATGGTGAGATCGCGAGGGGGCTGAAGCTTGACCGCGATGTCGGCGGTCGAGGCGCGCATGTTCGTGAGGTGCTTCTTCCGGCAGGCCTGGACGACGAGATCGCCGTCCTTGACCTGCTCGCCGACGACCTGACCCGCGTAGACTTTCTCCATCGGCTTCACGAAGAAGAGGCCGCGGTCGCCCAATTGATCGAGGGCGTAGGCGGTCACGTCGCCCCCCTCCTTGGCGACCATGGCGCCGCGTTTCCGGTTGGGAAGCGGGCCCTTGTGCGGTCCGTACTTGTCGAAGAGGTGATTCAAGAGCCCCGTTCCCTTGGTCAGGGTCAGGAACTCGGTCCGGAATCCAAGCAGCCCGCGCGACGGGATGCTGAACTCCATTCGGGTCCGATCGCCGTGACGGCCCAGATGCTGAAGTTCGCCGCGCCGCTCGCCGATGGCGGCGATGACCGAGCCGGTGAACTCCTCGGCGCAATCGATCACCAGCTCCTCGAAGGGTTCCTGCACCGATCCGTCCTGGCCCCGGTGGAGGATCACCTGCGGCCGGCCCAGGGAGAACTCGAACCCCTCGCGGCGCATCGTCTCGGCCAGGATGGCGAGCGAAAGCTCGCCGCGGCCGAGCACCAGAAACGCATCCGCGTCCGGCGTCCGCTCCATCCGCAGGCCGACGTTCCGCTCCAGCTCCTTCTCGAGGCGGTCCAGGATGTGGCGGCTCGTCATGTATTTCCCGGAGAGCCCCGACATCGGCGAGTCGTTCACGCGCCATTCCATCGAGAGCGTCGGCTCGTCCACCTGGATGCCGTCGAGCGGCGTGGGATCGGCGAGATCGAGGATCGTCTGTCCGATTTCGATCTTCGGGAATCCCGAGAGCACCACGATATCTCCCGCCGAGGCATCGGCCACCTCGACGCGCTGAATGCCTTCGAAGAGGTAGATCTTCCCGACGCGGCCCTTCTGCACGGTTGTTCCGTCCGGCCGAACCGCGGCCAGCTCCGTGCTCCGCGTGATCTGGCCGGAGAAGATCCGTCCCACCGCCAGGCGGCCCAGATAGTCCGAATAGTCGATGTTCGCCACGATCAGCTTGAACGGCGAGTCGCCGACGATCGGAGCCGGCACGTGGCCGAGGATGGTATCGAGGAGCGGCTTCAGGTCGCCGCTGGTCGCCTCCGGATCCTTGGAGGCGAACCCGATCCGGCCCGAGCCGTAGAGGATGGGGAAGTCGAGGTGGTGGTCATGGGTCGCCAGCGACAGGAAGAGATCGTGAATCTCCTCTTCCACTTCGAGCGGTCTCGCGTCGGCCCGGTCGATCTTGTTGATGAGCACGATGGGCCGCTTGCCGCCCTCCAGCGCCTTCTTCAGCACGAAGCGGGTCTGGGGGAGCGGTCCCTCCGCCGCGTCCACCAGGAGCAGGACACCCTCCACCATGGCCAGGATTCGCTCCACCTCGGAGCCGAAGTCCCTGTGGCCGGGCGTATCGACGATGTTGATCACGGTGTCCCGGTAGTGGATCGCGGTGTTCTTGGCGAGGATCGTGATTCCGCGCTCCCGCTCCAGCTCGCCCGAGTCCATGACGCAGTCCTCCACGTGCTGGCCCACGCGGAAGGTCCCGCACTGGCGGAGGAGGGCATCCACCAGGGTGGTCTTCCCGTGGTCCACGTGGGCGACGATGGCGATGGCGCGGCGGTCCGCGCGATAGCTGGGAGCGATCATGAGCCAAGGAGTGTACCAAATCCGGGGAGACGCCGTCGGCCTGGCCGCCGCCCGGCCGCGCGCTCGAGAGTTTCGCTTGACCCGCGGGCCGCGCGGGCGTATTATTACGAAATCGTACTATACGAAGTCGTAGCACTCACCCGGAGGCCCGGTCCATGCGGCGGATGACGTTCTCGTTCCTGTCCCCCATCCACAAGGCGACGCGGCAGATCGGGCGATATCTCGAGGGGGCCTGCGCGGGGGAGGGGATCGGGACGGCGGAGGGGCATCTGCTTTCGTATCTGAGGAGTTACGCGCCGTGCCCCATCGCCACCCTGCTGGACGTCTTCGGCATGAAGCCCTCGACCGCGACCAGCATGCTCCAGCGGATGGTCGACCGGGGGCTGATCCGCCGCGAGGAATCGTCCAGCGACCGCCGGGTGGTCCTGATCCGCCTCACCCGAAAGGGCGCCGCGGCCGCCGACCGCCTCCGCCACGTGCTCGCCGGCTTCGAGGCGGCGGTCCGCTCCCGGGTGAGCGACCGGGACGTCGAAGGATTCAAGGCCGTCATGGCCGCCGTTCAGGATGTGACCGCAGTGCCAGCCGGAAAGGAGAGCCAGCCATGAGCGTCGATGCGTTGAAGAAGCTTTACGGAATCAATCATCGAGCCCTCGGAATGAACGTCGAGGGCCTCGAACACGAGGACAGCCTCCTCCAGCCCCCGGGGGGCGGGAATTGTCTCAACTGGGTCGCGGGACACATCGTCGCGAACCGGACCTTTGTCTTGCAGATGCTCGGTGAGGATCCGGTCTGGAGCGAGGCTCAGATGGAGGCGTACAAGCGGGGCTCCAAGCCCATCCAGGACGGGAGCCGCGCCGTGAAATTCGCCTCGATCCTGGCCGACTTCCAAACGAGCCAGGACCGGATTCAGTCCGGCCTCGGACGACTTCAAGATGCGGACTTGGCGCGGAAACAGGGCGAGCAAACGCTGGGCGACTCGCTCCACTTCCTCCAGTTCCACGAGGCTTACCACATCGGCCAGATGGGACTCTTGAGGAGGATGGCGGGCAAAGAGGGCGCCATTCGTTGACCCTGCGGGGCGACCTTAGTTCCGGTCGCCAAGCCCCGTGGTGGTAGTCGTATACTCGCCTGATGGGGAGGTTTGAAGAGCGGGTGGACCCGGCGACGGGGCAGCCCTACTGGGCCGTCACGGGCCGCGGCGAGGCGATTCAGGACGATCCGCTCCTCAACAAGGGGACCTGCTTCACGGAAGACGAGCGCGACGCGCTGGGGCTACGCGGTCTTCTGCCGCCGGGCGTTGCCAGCGAGGAGGAACAGCGCGCCCGCGCGTACGAGAACTACCTGCGCGCGGGCGACGACGTGCAGCGCTACCTCTTCCTGGCCGCGCTCCAGGACCGCAACGAGACCCTCTTCTACCGCCTCCTCATCGATCACCTCGAGGAGATGGCGCCCATCGTCTACACGCCGACCGTGGGAAAGGTCTGCGAGCAGTTCAGCCACATCTACCGCCGTCCGCGAGGCCTCTACGTCTCGTCGAAGGATCGCGGGCGGATCCGGGACGTGCTCCGGAACGCTCCCGAACAGGACATCCGCGTCATCGTGGTCACCGACAACGAGGCGATCCTCGGCATCGGCGACCAGGGTGTGGGCGGGATGGGGATCCCGATCGGGAAGCTCGCGCTCTACGCCGCGGGCGCGGGAATTCACCCGGCGCGCTGCCTGCCGATCGATCTCGACGTCGGCACCGACAACGAGGCGCTGCTGGCCGATCCGCTCTACCTGGGCGTGACGCACCGGCGCCTGCGGGGCGGCGACTACGACGCCTTGGTCGACGAGCTGGTGGCGGCGATTCGCGAGGTCTTTCCGCGCGCGCTGGTCCAGTGGGAGGATTTCGCAAGCCGGAACGCGTTCCGCGTCCTGGCCCGGCACCGAGGGCACCTGCTCTCCTTCAACGATGACATCGAAGGGACGGGTGCCGTCGTGGTCGCCGGGATTCGAAGCGCCCTCAAGCACGCCGGCCGGCCGCTCGGAGAGGAGCGCCTCGTCTTCTTCGGCGCCGGCGCGTCCGGCGCGGGGTGCGCGCTCGCGGCGCGCGCGGCACTTCGCGAGGCGGGCGTCCCAGAGGCCGATCTCTCCGCCCGCGTTCTCTGCCTCGATTCGAAGGGGCTGATTCTGCGCAACCGCCCGGGACTCGAAGGCGAAAAGGAGACGATCGCGGCCGATCCCGCGCTGGTTTCGGGATGGGCCGGTGCCGGCGGAGGCGCGATCCCGCTCGCCGACGTGGTGGATCACTTCCGCCCGACGATCCTGATCGGCGCATCCGGGCAGCCGGGCGCCTTCACGGAGCGGATCGTGCGCGCCATGCTTCGCGGCTGCCCGCGCCCCATCCTTCTTCCCATCTCGAACCCCACGGTCAAGGCGGAGGCCACGCCCGCCGACATCCTCGCGTGGACCGATGGCGCCGCGGTCGTGGGAACGGGAAGTCCCTTCCCGCCGGTTACGGTCGGCGGCGTGACCCACACGATCGGCCAGGGCAACAACGCGCTCATCTTTCCGGGCGTGGGATTGGGCGCGATCGCCGTCGGCGCGAGCCGTCTCACCGACCGGGCGTTCGCGGCGGCGGGGGACGCGGTGCACCGGATGACGACGATCACGGGCCGGCCGGGCGAGCCGATTTATCCGCCCCTCGCGCGACTTCGCGATGTATCGTACCGAGTCGCCGTCTCGGTGGGCGAAGCACTCGTGTCCGAAGGGGTCGCGGAGGTGATCGGTCCGGCGCTTGTGGCGGAGCGGGTTCGATCGCTGATCTGGAACCCCGTCTACCGGCCCTACCGTCCAGCGTAAAGGGGAAGCGTGGACGACGCACTCGCGGTACACCGGCTCCACTTCGCGTTCACGGTCACGTTTCACTATCTCTTCCCGCAGCTCACGATGGGGCTGGCGCTCCTGATCCTGATCCTCAAGTCTCTCGGGCTTCGCCCGGGGGGAGAGCGCTACAACGTCGCGGCCCGATTCTGGGCCAAGATCTTCGCGATCAACTTCGCGGTCGGCGTGGTCACCGGGATCCCGATGGAGTTCCAGTTCGGCACCAACTGGGCCGACTTCGCCAAGACCGCGGGCAGCGTGATCGGCCAGACGCTCGCGATGGAGGGCGTCTTCTCCTTCTTTCTCGAATCGTCCTTCCTGGGGCTCTTCCTCTTCGGCGAGAAGCGTCTGGGCCCGGTCGGTCACTGGTTCGCGTCGCTCATGGTGTTCGTCGGGTCGTGGCTCTCGGGCTACTTCATCATCGCGACCGACGCGTGGATGCAGCATCCCGTCGGCCACGAGGTGCTGCCCGGCGGGACGATCGCGCTCCGGAGCTTCTGGGAGCTCCTGCTGAATCCCTGGGCCGGATGGCAGTACGCCCACAACATGAACGGTGCCACGCTCACCGGATGCTTCGTCATGGCGGGCGTGGGGGCCTACTACCTGATCACGAAGCAGCACACGGAGCAGGCCAAGCTCTTCCTGCGCGTCGCGGTCATCGTCGGCGCGATCTCGTCCGTCGTTCAGCTCTTCCCGACGGGGGACGGCCAGGGCCGCATGCTCGCCAAGCACCAGCCCACCACGCTCGCCGCGATGGAAGGGCTTTTCCGGTCGGAGCACGGGGCGCCGCTTGTGATCGTGGGCCAGCCCGACATGGTGCAGCAGAAGCTCGACAACCCGATCGTGGTGCCCCGGATGCTGAGCTTCCTCACGTACCAGCGCTGGGAGGCGCACGTGAAGGGGCTGGACGCGTTTCCCAAGGAAGACTGGCCCGACAACATCCCGCTCCTCTACTACGCGTATCACATCATGGTCGGACTGGGGACGTTCTTCATCGCTATCTTCTGCGGCGCGGCCCTGCTGCTCTGGCGCGGGGCGCTCTACACCACGCGCTGGATGCTCTGGATTCTCATGATGAGCGTGCCGTTTCCCTACATCGCCAACACGGCCGGCTGGATCACCGCGGAGGTGGGGCGGCAGCCGTGGCTCATCTACGGGCTCATGCGCACCTCCGAGGGGTACTCCAAGAACGTGTCGGCGGGGAACAGCCTCTTCACGCTGATCGGCTTCATGGGCCTGTACACGATCCTCGGCATCCTCTTTCTCTTCCTGATCCGGCGGGAGCTGGACCACGGGCCCGTAGGCGGCCACACCGGCCGCGCCGCCCCCCAGCGCGCGGGAGGCTGATCGAACGTGGAAACACTCTGGTTCTGCCTGGTCGCGTTCATGCTCGCCGCGTACGTGGTGTTCGACGGCTTCGACCTCGGCGCGGGAATCGTCCACCTGGCGGTGGCCCGCACCAGCGAAGAGCGGCGGACCGTCCTCGCCACGATCGGGCCGGTCTGGGACGGGAACGAGGTCTGGCTCCTCGCCGCGGGCGGCACGCTCTACTTCGCCTTCCCGGCGCTCTACGCGGCCGGGTTCAGCGGCTTCTACCTGCCGCTCATGATGGTGCTCTGGCTCCTGATTCTTCGCGGATGCTCGATCGAATTCCGCAATCACATCGATGGCGAAGCCTGGAAACCGCTCTGGGACGGGGTCTTCTGGTTCTCCAGCACGCTCCTCGCGATCTTCCTCGGCGCCGCGCTCGGAAACGTGATCCGCGGCGTCCCGTTCGACGCGACGGGGCGGTTCTTCGAGCCGCTCTGGACCGATTTTCGTCCCGGGCCGAACGCGGGGATCCTCGACACCTACACGGTCCTCGTCGGGATCGCGGCGTACGCGTCGCTCGCGCTCCACGGCGCGCTCTGGGTGGCGCTCAAGACGCGTGATCCGATCGCGGGCCGGGCCCGCAAGGTGGCGCGCGCCGCATGGTTCGGCGCCATCGTCTCGGTCGGCGCGGTGACCCTCTGCTCGTTGATTCTTCAGCCGCAGATCTTGAAAAACTTGGCGCGATATCCGTGGGGCTACGTGTTCCCGGCCCTCGCCGTCGCCGGGCTTGCGGGCGTCGGATGGTTCTCGGCGCGGAAGGTGGAGGTCCACGCGTTCCTCTCCTCGTGCGCGTACCTGGCCGGGATGCTCGCGAGCGCCGCGTTCGGGGTGTATCCCTACGTGCTTCCGTCTATCACGGACCCGGAGCGCGCGCTGACGGTCGCCAATGCCTCGGCGGGCGCGTACGGGCTGCGGGTGGGTTTGGTGTGGTGGAGCGTCGGCATGGTGCTGGTGGCGATCTATTTCACGTACGTGTACCGCCAGTTCGCGGGCAAGGTGTCGCTGAACCCCGAGGGCGAAGGGTACTAGACGGCGGGTTCACTCGGGTGAAGACGCGGAGGAAGCAATGCAAGAAGACCTGAAGGGAAGGGTGGCGCTCGTCACCGGGGGCGCGCGTGGCATCGGAAAGGCCGCGTGCGAGCGGCTGGCGCGAGATGGCGCGGCGGTCGCGGTCACGGACGTCCTCGACGACGAGGGGAAGGCGGTGGCGGCGGCGATACAGAAGCAGGGCGGGCGGGCGATCTACGTCCACCACGACGTCTCGAGCGAGAAGGACTGGAGCGCGGCGGTCGACCGCACCGTGCGGGAGCTGGGTGGCCTCCACGTCCTGGTCAACAACGCCGGCGTCGCGCGGCTCGAGGATGTCGAGGAGGAGACACTCGAAGGATTCAACCGTCTGATCGCCATCAACCAGACGGGCGCGTGGCTGGGCATGAAGGCGGCCGTCCCGGCCATGCGGCGCGCCGGCGGCGGATCCATCATCAACATCTCCTCGATCTACGGCGCGGTGGGCGGGAGCGGGAACGCGATCGCCTACCACGGGTCGAAGGGCGCGCTCCGCCTGATGACGAAGAGTGCCGCCCTTCGCTACGCGAAGGAGAAGATCCGCGTCAACTCCGTGCATCCGGGTTTCATCACGACGCCGATGGTGGCGCCGTTCCTAGCGCCCGTCGACGGGAAGCCGAGTCCCATGCTCTCCTACGTCAGGACCAACACGCCGATGGGACGCCTCGGCGAGCCGGAGGAAGTCGCGAGCGCGATCGCGTTTCTGGCCGGCGACGGGGCTTCGTACATGACGGGTTCTGAGGTTTATGTCGACGGCGGGTGGACCGCCGCATGATCGAACGCGTGTGCCCGGCCGCGCCGCGGCGGGCCGGGCATGCGAATCACTCCACGGAAGGAGGGAAGTCTTGATGAACACCCGACGTCTCCTGATTCCGCTTCTCGCCGCCTTGCTCTGCGCCGGATGTGCCGCGGTGCCGCCGCAGCATGTGGGCGTGCTCGAGAGCTTCGGCAAGGTCCTCGACACCACCTGGCAGCCGGGGCTTCACCCCTGGGCGCCGTGGACCGGCGTCCACCGCATCAACTGCCGCACGCTCCAGACCGAGGAACAGACCCAGACCCCGACCGGCGAGGGGCTTGTGGTCGGCCTGGACGTGAGCCTCGTGTATCACGTGGAGCCCAGCGCGGCGCGCGACATCTTCTCCCGCTACGGCGGCCTTGGGGGCGTAACCCAGAGCGTTCTGATTCCGGAATTCCGCTCGGTCATTCGCGACGTGACCGCCGGATTCAACGCGGTCGACCTCTATTCGGGTCGCCGCGCCGAGATCGGCCAGAAGATGCTGGCGGATCTTCGAACGCGGATGGAAGGGCGCGGGATCAACATCGAGGCGATCCTGCTTCGAAACATCGTTCTTCCCGACCAGGTCGCGAAGGCGGTCGAGGCCAAGCTTGCGGCGGACCAGCAGGCGCAGCAGATGGAATTCGTGCTGAAGAAGGAATCGCGCGAAGCGGAGCGGAAGCGGATCGAGGCGCAGGGGATCGCCGACTTTCAGCGGATCGTCACCGCCGGGATCACGCCCGGGCTCCTGACCTGGAAGGGCATCGAGGCGACCAAGGCGCTCGCCGAGTCCCCCAACGCGAAGATCATCATCGCGGGCGGGAAGAACGGCCTCCCCATTATCCTGAGTTCTCAGTAAGGCGGCCCCGGTCGGGTTAAGATTGTTCCCATGGGGGAACGAGAAGACACGCCCGGCCACGCTCCGTCGAGCTACGTTCACGGCACGGCACCCGAAGAGCAGGACCGCCTCGGGGTCCTGAACCGGATCTTGAACGAGGGGTCGCTACGCGAGGCCGCGCTCCAGGGCGGCGAGCGGATCGTCGACTTTGGAAGCGGCCTGGGGCAGCTCACGCGGGCGATGGCGCGCGCGGGAGGGAGTCGGTCCCGGGCCGTGGGCATCGAGCGAAGCGCCGAGCAGATCGAGACCGCCGCGCGGCTCGCGCGGGAGGCGGGCGAGGAAGACCGGGTCGAGTTCCGCCAGGGCGACGTGCTCGACCCGCCGCTCAAGCCCGACGAGTGGGGCGCGTTCGACGTCGCCCACGCCCGGTTCATCCTCGAGCACGTGCCCGATCCCGCCGCGGTGGTCCGGGTGATGGTGCGAGCCGTGCGCCCCGGCGGGCGGATTCTCCTCGCGGACGACGATCACGACATCCTGCGCCTCTGGCCCGAACTGCCCTCGGTGGAAAAGGTCTGGCGCGCGTACATCGACACCTATCCGCGCGCCGGCAACGATCCCTACGTCGGCCGGAAGCTCGTCGCGCTGCTCCACGACGCCGGCGCCCAGCCGCGCCGCTCCACCTGGATCTGGTTCGGCGGCAGCGCGGGCATGGACATGTTCCCCCACCTCATCCGAAATTTCATGGGCGTACTCGAGAGTGGGCGGAACGCGGTGCAGGCGGCGAAGGCGCTAACCGTCGCGGAATTCGATGCCGCGATCGTCGACCTGGATCGTTGGGGGAAGCGCCCCGACGCCGCGCTCTGGTTCGCGATGTCCTGGGCCGAGGGCGTGAAGCCGGCTCAAGGGGGTGGATCATGTTCTTCGAATGGGTGAATCGGCTCTTTGGTTGTGTGCGGGTGTCCCGACCGGGCAAATGGTCTTGGGCCCTGATTCTGTGTGTAGGGCTGGAGAGCGGGGCAGTCGGGAGTGCGTGGGCCGGCCAATTGTTCAATGCGGCCCTCTCGTTTGATGCGGGGGGCGCGCCCGTATCGGTGGCGATTGGCGACGTGAGCGGAGACGGGAAGCCGGATCTCGTGACGGCGAACCTTGGCGACAATACCGTGTCAGTGCTCTTGGGCAATGGGGACGGCACGTTCCAGGCGAAAGTGGACTACGGGACGGGGCTCGGCCCCATCTCCGTGGCGATCGGGGACGTGAGCGGGGACGGGAAGCCGGATCTAGTGGCGGCGAACGTGAACGACAACAGCGTGTCGGTACGCTTGGGGAATGGGGACGGGACGTTCCAGACGGAAGGGGAATACGGAACGGGGACCGGACCACAGTCCGTGGCGATCGGGGACGTGAGCGGGGACGGAAAGCCGGATCTCGTGACGGCGAACTCCGGCACCGGCGTCAACAGCGCGTCGTTGTTCTTGGGCAATGGGGACGGCACGTTCCAGACGAAAGTGGATTACGCGACGGGAAGCAAACCCATCTCCGTGGCGATCGGCGACGTGAGCGGGGACGGAAAGCCGGATCTCGTAACGGCGAATTTCGGCACCGGCGCCAACTCCGTGTCGGTGCTCTTGGGGAATGGGACCGGCTCGTTCCCGACGAAAGTGGATTACGGGACGGGAAGCCAACCCATTTGCGTGGCGATCGGGGACGTGAGTGGGGACGGAAAGCCGGATCTCGTGACGGCGAATAATGGCGCCGGCGCCGCGTCGGTGCTCTTGGGGAATGGGAACGGGACGTTTCAGGCGAAAGTGGACTACGGAACGAGGGCCACCCCCTACTCCATCGCGATCGGGGACGTGAGCGGAGACGGAACGCCGGATCTCGTGACGGCGAACCTCGGCCCGAGCGGTGGCACCGTGTCGGTACTCCTGGGCAATGGGGACGGCACGTTCCAGACGAAAGTGGACTACGGGACGGGGAGCGGACCACGCTCTGTGGCGATCGGGGACGTGAGCCAAGACGGGAAGCCGGATCTCGTGACGACGAGTACGGACGGCAGCGCCGTGTCTGTGCTCTTGGGCCATGGGGACGGCACCTTCGCGGCGAGTGTGGACTACGGAACGGGAAGCGGAACCTTCTCCGTGGCGATCGGGGACGTGAGCGGGGACGGAAAGCCGGATCTCGTGACGGCGAACTCCGGCGCCAGCGTCAGCAGCGCATCGGTGCTCTTGGGGAATGGTGACGGTACGTTCCAGACGAAAGTGGACTACGGGATGGGAGGCGAAGCACACTCCGTTGCGATCGGGGACGTGAGCGGGGACGGGAAGCCGGATCTCGCGATGGCGAACTTCAGCATCGGCGCCAACAGCGCGTCAGTGCTCTTGGGGAATGGGGACGGGACGTTCCAGACGAAAGTGGACTATGGGACCGGCGTGGGCCCGACTTCCGTGGCGATTGGGGATGTGGGCGCTGACGGGAAGCCGGATCTCGTGACGGCGAATAGCTTGGCCAGCACCGTGTCGGTGCTCTTGGGCCATGGAGACGGCACGTTCCAGACGAAGGTGGACTACGGGACGGGAAGCGGCCCCTACTCCGTCGCGATTGGCGATGTGAGCGGGGATGGAAAGCCGGATCTCGTGACGGCGAATAATGGCGCCAGCACCGTGTCGGTGCTCCTGGGGAATGGGAACGGGACGTTCCAGACGAAGGTGGACTACGGGACTGGGCTCGACCCCTACTCCGTGGCGATCGGGGACGTGAGCGGGGACGGAAAGCCGGATCTCGTGACGGCGAACATTGACACCAGCACCGTGTCAGTGCTTTTGGGGAATGGGGACGGGACGTTCCAGACGAAAGTGGACTACGGGACTGGGCTCGGCCCCAGCTCCGTGAAGATCGGGGACGTGAACGGGGACGGGAAGCCGGATCTCGCGACGGCGAACTTTTCAGTCAGCACCGTGTCGGTGCTCTTGGGTCGTGGGGACGGGACGTTCCAGGCGAAGGTGGACTACGGAATGGGAGGCGGCCCCATCTCCGTGGCGATTGGGGACGTGAGTGGGGACGGAAAGCCGGATCTCGTGACCGCGAATAATGGCGTTAGCACCGTATCGTTCCTTCGAAACCTCACCGAGCCCACGACGGCTATCTCTGTCCTTACGATCAGCGCAGCGGCGATCGCGGGACGCGTGCATATCGATTGGTACGTACCCGGCGACAGGATCTTGCTGACGAGCGTCTACCGGCGTACCACAGACAGCGACTGGGTGCTCCAGGGGCACCCCGAGCCAAATGCGGGCCGTCGAATCATCTACGAAGACGCCTCCGTGCTACCGGGCGTTCGCTACGGCTATCGGCTTGTCGTACGGGATGTAACCGGCTACGAGAGCGCCGTGGAGACTTGGGTGCTGGTGCCGGAGGGGAGTGGTGCTCCGGCGGTGCTTCGCCTGGAAGCGGCCCGGCCGAACCCGTTTGGCAGGCAAGCGGCGCTCTCGTACGGGCTCCCCCGAGGGGGGCGGGTGCGGTTGGCTGTGTACGACGTGCGTGGGCGGCGAGTGGCCACAGTCGTGGACCGGGAGGCGGCGGCGGGTTGGGGCTCGGTTGTGTGGGACGGACGGGACAAGGCCGGGCGGGAGGTAGGATCGGGGACGTATTTCCTGCGGCTGGAGTCGGGGGGCGAGGTTCAGGTGCGCAAGGTGGTGCTGGCACGCTGAATCGGTCCTACACGTTGAGGCGCTGAGGCCGGGGCCACGCGTGCCGGGGTGAGGCGCGCGCTGCTACTTGCTGTCCTCGTCGGAATCGTTGTCGTTATCCTCATCCGAGTCGTCGTTCGATGACTTCTGTTTGTTCTTTTCCTTGTACTCGTACTTGTAGTCGTACTTCTGCTTTTCTTGTTCCTTGTACTCCCCGTGGGAGTCGTGGTCGGTGTCGTCGTTTTGCTCCATCTCGGCGACGGGGCCGCGCGTTCCGGGGCGGAAGATGTGGATGGTCCCCTGGAACGATTCCAGCTCCACCTGGGCGCTGCCCCGGCCGGTGATGAAGCAGAAGCGGCGGCCGGGCCGCACCTCCTTCAGGCTGACGGGGAAGTCGGATTCGAATTCGCCGGAGAAGGTGGAGACGCTCACCGTGGCGTTCGCGGTCTTGGGGAGGGCGACCGCCACGTCGCCGTTGTGGCTGGTGAATCGATAGATCCCTCGATCCCGGATCGTTCCCTCGTAGAAGATCTCCCCGTTCACCGTGGACACCTCCACGCTGTCCGATACGATCCGCTGGAGCGTCAGATCGCCGTTCACGGTCTCCGAAAGCACCGTGCCCGACGCGTCCGTCAGATGGATGTCCTGGTTGATCGCGTTCAGCTCGATCTGGCCGCGCCCGCCCACCACCGCGATGTCGCCGTGCACGGTGTCCACCCGCACGCGCCCCCGGGCTCCGTCGATGCTCACGTCGGTGTTCACGCCGGAGACCAGCAGATTCATCCAGGAAGGGGCGGTGATGGTGAGGTCGATGGTGTGATTCACGTTGCGCTGGGAGTAGCCCTTGATCAGAAGCGCATCGTCGTCACGCTTGACGACGATCTTGTCGTTGCCGGGGGAGTCCGCCTGGATGCGGATGGCGTTCTTGTCCCAGGACCGGATGTCGACCGACCCGGCGAAGTTCGCCACCTGGAGGTCGAGCCCCGGCGAGACGGCGAACGTGGTATCCGCCCCTGAGCTGAGGGTGAAGACGGCTGCGGTTGCGACGGCGAAAACCACGCACATGGCGGGGGGTCTCCTCTACTGCGATGCGCTCGCGAGCATGGTGGCGCGGCGGAGGAAATTGACCTTCCGCCGCATGGTGTCATCGAGGTGGGCCTTCACGTACGGATTGTGCGGGTCGGCCTCGAGCGCGCGTTTGGCTTGTCGAATGGCGACGTCGATGATGGTCAAACTTTCCTCCAGCGAGCGAACGGTCGCGGGGTCGAGCTTCTCGCGGCTTCCCGCGAGAAGGGTGCGCAACTCCTCCACGTCCTGGAGCGCCGCGTGGTCCGCCGCGGCCGTGGACGCGGCCAGGAACGAGCTGGAATCCCCCCGGCCGGCCAGACTTCCCGGCACTCGCGACGGCGCTTGGACCAACGCGTACCAAACGGCGCCGCCCGAAAGGACCGCGAGGGCCACGCACGCCGCCGCGAGCTGGGGGAGGGAAAACGAAAACCGGCGCGAGGCGAAGCGAACGCGCTGAGGCTGAGCGGGCGTCCACGCCGTGGCTGCCGCCGCGCTACGCAGGCGCGCCTCGATGCCGGGCCAGAGATCTTCGGAAGGAGCGGGAGACGGAAGGGATTGGGCGCGGGCCGCGATGAGCTTGAGATCCTCCAGCGCGTCCGTGCACTCGGGGCAAACCACGAGGTGCGCGGCGAGGAGTGTCCGCTCCTCGGCAGGAAGTCCGCCGTCCAGGTAGTCCGAAAGCTGGCTGGTCCACCGGTCGCTCATCGTTCCGCTCTCCTCACTTGCACAGGTGCTGCCTCAAGATCATTCGCGCGCGGTGCAACTGCGCCTTGGACGTTCCCGCCGTGACGCCGAGCAGCGTCCCGATTTCCTCGTGCTTGTATCCCTCGACGTCGTGCAGCACGAACACCGTGCGCGCCCCGTCGGGGAGTTTCTGAATCGCGATCTCGAAATCCATTCCAAAGTCCGCGCTCGAGGGGCGGGCGGGCACCACGTCCAGCGCGCCCTCATCATCCTCGATCCGCCCGCGCTCGATCTTCAGCACGCCCCGGCGGTGGAGGATCACGTTCACGGCGACCCGGTGGAGCCATGTGCTGAACGCCGACTCGCCCCGGAACGTGCCCAGCTTCTCCCACACCCGGACGAAGACGTCCTGGGTCAGCTCCGCGGCCTGGTCTGGGCCGATCATCCGTCGGGCCAGGCCGAAGACCCGCCCCGAATGGGCGCGATAGAGCCGCTCGAACGCGCGGGTATCGCCCCCTTGGGCGCGAGAAACGTCGGCCCGGTCGGATGCCGGCGGCACGGCATTCATTAGTGTGGTCGGCGCTGTCACTCCCAGTCCCCACGGGCCTAACCGTCGCGAAGTTGGATGGGGGGGTGCCGCAAAGCGTTGGAACGGAATCGTTGGCTCGCTCGTAGGGAGTCTACCGGCTCGAGGGGAGTCGCGGCTAGCCCGGGGGCGCCGCCCGCCCGGCCATCCGCCAACCCTTTGGGCCGCCGCCCCATCCTAGTGGGGGCGACGGGCCGCCCGTTTGGGGGCGGCCGAACCGGGACGCACCGACCGAGGAGATTCCGATGAGCACACGACGCAGGCTGCTTCTATCGCTTCTCATGGCTGGGATCATGGTCCTGGGCCTCGCCCTGAGCGCCGCCCACGGCCACGCTTCGCCCTACGAGCCGACCCGCTACACCATCACCGGTTCCCACGTCGCGATCTACAACCTGGTCGGAACCCTGGAAGTCGTTCGCGGCGACGGCGCGTCCGTCGTCGCCGAAGTGACCCTGAAGGGAACGGACGCCGCGCGCTTGAACGTGGCGACCGGGGCGATCGGCGGGAACCAGACCCTTCGCGTGATCTATCCCGGCGACCGGATTATCGTGCCGGAGTTTGGCGAGCACTCGACCTCGACGATGCGCGTCCGCGACGACGGGACGTTCGGCGGAAAGGAGCACGACCGCTCCGGTCACAAGGTGACGCTCGTCGGCGAGGGCTCCGGCCTCGAGGCAGGCGCCAACATCCGCCTCATGATCCCCGCGGGGAAGAAGGTGGACGTGTTCTGGGGCCACGGCAAGTGCAACGTGACCCGGGTCGACGCGGACCTGTCGCTGGACGGCGCCTCCATGCCGGTGAGCGCGTCCGGGATCAAGGGATCGCTCCACGTGGACATCGGCTCGGGTCACGTTCACGTCGAAGACGCGACGGCCGAGGTCTGGATCGATACGGGATCGGGCGAAGTCTCGCTCGCCGGCGTCCGCTCGAAGTCGATCGAAGTCGACACCGGCTCGGGTGAGGTGACCGGGAGCAACCTGTCGGCGACCGACGTTTCCATCGATACCGGGTCCGGATCCATTCAGGTCGAGAAGCTCACGGCGCAGAGGGTGAGCCTGGACACTGGCTCCGGCGAGGTGACGGCCGAACTATCCGACGGGATCCAGGCCGTCGAGATCGACTCGGGGAGCGGCGACGTCACCGTGACGATTCCCAAGACGTTCGGCGCCGAGCTTTCGGTGGAAACCGGGAGCGGCGGAATCGAGACCAATCTGACCCTGGAGACCAGCGTGCGGAAGCACGACGAGCTGGTTGGGCGGATCGGGGACGGAAAGGGAAAGCTTACGATCGAGACGGGCTCGGGGACGGTGAGCATCCGCCAAGCAGGGATCTAGGTTCCGCGAGCGCCCGGGGCGGCTCACCGCTCCTCGCGCGCTCTCCGGCGCGGGTGCTTCTACTTCCCGTCGCCGTCGAGCAGGTTCCCAAGGGTTCCGAGGAGGGATCCCTCTTCGCGGCGGCGGCCGCCGGTCTGGGGCGCCGCCGCGTAGATGCGGCTGGCGAGGCGGCTGAACGGCAACGATTGGAGCCACACGTGACCCGGGCCGCGAAGGGTGGCGAAGAAGAGGCCCTCGCCGCCGAAGAGCGCGGTCTTGAGCTTGCCGACGTATTGAATGTCGTAGGTGACCGATGGCTGGATCGCGACGAGGCAGCCCGTGTCCACCCGAAGCGTCTCGCCGGCTTTCAGCTCGCGCTCCTCGACGGTTCCCCCGGCGTTGACGAAGACCCAGCCGTCGCCCGTCAATCGTTCCATGATGAAACCTTCGCCGCCGAAGAGGCCCACGCCGAATCGCTTTTGAAACGCGATCCCGATGCTCACGCCCTTTGCGGCCACGAGGAACGAGTCCTTCTGCGCGATGATCTCCCCGCCCAGCTCCGTGAGATGAAGCGCGCGGATCTTGCCCGGGTAGGGGGCCGCGAAGGCGGCCGCGCGGCGCTCGCGCGATTCGTTGTGGAAGACGGTCATGAACAGGGACTCGCCGGTCAGCAGCCGCTTGCCCGCGCTCATGAGCTTTCCCATGAGGTCCGTGTTCGGCGCCGATCCGTCACCGAAAATGGTGTCCATCTGGATCCCGTCTTCGAGGTACATCATCCCGCCCGCCTCGGCGACCACCGCTTCGCCTGGATCCAAGGTGATCCGGACGAACTGCATGTCGTCGCCAATGATCTCGTAGTCGATTTCATGCATGGTCGTCACGGCTTTACCCTCCCGAAGTGATGGCCCCGGACCCGCCCAGTGGCGGCCGCGGGAATCCGCTTGGCCCAAAGCCTATCACCACCTACGCTCGCACCGTTCTGGAGTTTCGGCGATCGGGGGGAGCATGATCCCGCAACGACATAGCGCGGCCTTCGCGGGCCGTTGTGCGGCGCCCACGGCGCTCCTTGCCTGGACCTTGGCGCTGGGGCCGCTCTTCTTGAGCCTCGCGCCCGCGGGCGCGGCCGCACAGCCCCGGGAATCGTCTTCTTCGGCATCCCGGCCGGCGTCCCGCGTCGGCTCCGACATCCAGACGAAGACGCTGGCGAACGGCCTCAAGGTCATCGTCTGGCCCGATCACGACATCCCCAACATCGCCCTCTACACCTTCTATCGCGTCGGGAGCCGGAACGAGCGGACCAACCTCACCGGCCTCTCCCATTTCTTCGAGCACATGATGTTCAAGGGCTCCGCGCACTTCAAAGAAGGGGCGTTCGACCGCGTGATGGAATCGAACGGCGGCGCGAACAACGCGTACACGAGCCAGGACGTCACGGTGTACAGCGACTGGTTCGCGAAGGACGCGCTCCCGCTCGTGCTCCAGCTGGAGGCGGATCGCGTCTGCTGCCTTTCGTTCGACTCGACCTCGGTCGAGAGCGAGCGGGGCGTGGTCTACTCGGAGCGGCGGACCAGCGTCGACGACAGCGGGCACGATTTCCTGGACGAGCAGGTGATGGCGGCCGCGTTCGTCGCGCACCCGTATCACATCCCGACCATCGGGTGGCCGAGCGACATCGAACGGTGGACGATCCCGGACTTGAAGGAGTACTTCCGCACCTACTACGCCCCCAACAACGCGACGATGATGCTGGTCGGGGACATCGAGCCCGCGGAGGCGTTCGCGCTCGTGGAGAAATACATGGGGCCGATCCCGTCGCAGCCGGCGCCTCCTCCCGTCCGGACGATCGAGCCGGTCCAGCCCGGCGAGCGGCGCGTCACCGTCCGCCGGCCGGCGCAGGTGCCGCTTCTCGAGGCGTCCTTTCACGCCACGGCCGCCGACGCGCCCGACGCGGAGGCGCTCGACCTGCTCGATACAATTCTCACCTCCGGAGAATCCTCGCGCTTGTATCTCCGGCTGGTGGCCCGGGATCAGGTCGCCATCGACGTCGACTCGTGGCTCCAGCGCGGGTTTGACCCCGGGATCTTCTCCTTCTTCGTCACGGTGTCGCCGGAGAAGGGCGTCGCGGCCGCCGAATCGTCGCTCGTCGACGAGCTCGACCGCGTGGCGAGGAGCGGCGTGACCGACGCGGAGCTCAAGAAGGCGAAGACGATCCGGCTCGCGGCCTACTGGCGCTCGCTGAAGACGATTGACGGGAAGGCCGAGGCCCTGGGGAACTACCAGGTGTTTCGCGGCGACTATCGGAGGCTGTTCGACGCGCCGGAGCGCTACAGCAAGGTGACCCGCGCCCAGGTCCAGGCGGCGGCCAAGCGGACCTTCGACGAGCGGAATCGAACGATTGGAATACTGATTCCCGAGGCCGAGGCGCCGGCGAAGGGCGATTCCAAGTGACGGCCCGGTGCGCGCGGACGTGGATCGGCTGCGTCGTGGCCGCGCTCCTCGCGCTCTTCGCGCTCGGAGTTCTGCCCGCGGCCGCAAGCGATATTCAATTCCCGCCCACCCGGGAGGTGACCCTTCCCAACGGCGCCCAGCTGATTCTCGCCGAAAAGCACGACGTTCCCCTCATCGCCGCGATCGCGTACCTCCGCGGAGGATCGCTCACCGACCCGGCTGGAAAAGAAGGCGTCGCCTCGCTCACCGCGGAGATGCTCGAGAAGGGTGCGGGGAAGCGAAGCGCCGAGCAGATCGCCGCGGCGGTCGACGGCGCGGGCGCCTACCTGGTGGTGGGCGCGAACTACGAGGACTGGTGGGTTTCCGCGGAATTTCTCTCTCGCGATCAGTCGCTCTTGATCGAGCTTCTGTCCGACGTGCTCCGTCGGCCCACCTTCCCGGACAGCGAGTTCGTGAAGGCGAAGCAGCAGGCGATCGACGGCATCCGGTCCGGGAAGGACAACCCGTACAGCGTTCTGCCCGACTACGCCCGGCAATACTTCTTCGGCGCCAATCCCTACGGGAGACCGCTGGACGGCGACGAGTCGACCGTGGGATCGCTGACGAAGGACGACCTGCTCGCCGCCTACAAGGCCAACTTCGGCGGCGACCGGCTGATTCTCTCGGTGGTGGGCGACTTTGACAGCGCCCGGATGGAGTCGGCGTTGCGCGCCGCATTCGGCAATTGGGCGAAGGCGCCCGGCGCCATTCCCTCCGTCTTAGCACCGGCGCGGCGCGCCGGCAGGCGGGTCCTTCTCGTCGACAAGCCGGACGCGAAGCAGACCTATTTCTGGATGGGGAACCTGGGCCTCGCGCGCACCGACCCGGACCGGGACTTAGTCGACGTCGCGAACACATACTTTGGCGGGCGGTACACGTCGCTCCTCAACTCGGCGCTCCGGATCAAGTCGGGGCTCACGTACGACGCGCGCACGAGCATTCCGCGCTACGCCGTTCCGGGCTACGTCGCGATGGTCTCCTACACCAAGACCGAATCGACGCAGCGCGCGATGGACTTGGCACTCACGACGCTCACGTCGTTCCGCGGCACGGGGCTCGATTCGGTCGCGCTCTCGTCGGTGCAGCACTACATCGCGGGCCTCTATCCAACCCGGCTCGAGACGGAAGACCAGATCGCGGCGCGCCTCGCGGAACTCGCGCTCTACCGTCTGGCCGCGACCGAGGCGACCCAGTATGTCGCCCGCGTGCAGGCGGTGGAGGAGAAGCCCCTCAACGACCTCGTCCGGCGCTTCTATCCGGATGCCAAGGACCTCACCATCGTGATGATTGGAAATGCCGCGGCGATCCGGTCGGTCGCGCGGCGTTACGGCCCGGTCGTGGAAGTGTCGATCGACAAAGCCCTCATCTCGGCCCTACGAACCGCCACTCCCTAAGACCTGGCCGCTACGGGCCGTGAGCTTCGGGAGGATCGCCGGGAGACTCGTGAGGACCGCCGGGACGACCGGCGGGAGGCGGCGGAGCCCCGCTGGGGCTCCGCTTTCGCACCCGGCCGGCGTTCTTCACCGCGTTCGCGAGCAGGTATTCGATCTGCCCGTTCACGCTCCGGAGCTCGTCGGCCGCCCACTTCTCGAGGGCGTTCCAGAGCTCCGGGTCTATTCGTAGTAAAAACGCTTTCCGCGACGCCATCGCGGGACCTAGTTGTGCAACGTCCCGGTGTTGAGCACGGGCTGGGCCGCGCGCTCCCCGCAGAGAACCACAAGCAGATTCGAGACCATCGCGGCCTTTCGCTCTTCGTCCAGCGTAACGACCTTGTTCTCGCTGAGCCGGGCCAGCGCCATCTCAACCATTCCGACCGCGCCCTCCACGATGCGCTGCCGCGCCGCGATGATGGCTGCGGCCTGCTGGCGCTGGAGCATCGCGCCGGCGATCTCGGGCGCGTAGGCCAGGTGGCTCAAGCGCGCCTCGATGATCTCCACGCCCGCCGGGCGCAGCCGCTCTTGAAGCTCCGCGCGCAGGAATTCCGAGACCTTGTCCGTGCTTCCGCGAAGCGAGATCGCGTCGTGATCGTACTCGTCGTACGGGTACGCGCTCGCCAGATGTCGCACGGCGGTCTCGCTCTGGACCGTCACAAAGTCCTCGTAGCTCTCCACGTCGAACGTCGCCTGCGCGGTGTCGAGCACCTTCCACACGACGACCGCGGCGATCTCCACCGGATTCCCGGCGTGATCGTTCACCTTGATCGTGTTGCCGTTGAGACTGCGCACGCGGAGCGTGACCCGCTTCCGCGTGTTGAAGGCATTGGTCCACCACCAGCCGCTCCGTCGAACGGTGCCCACGTAGCTTCCGAACAGGATCAGGACCACCGCCTGGTTCGGCTGGACGGTAAAGAGGCCCGCCGCGGAGAAGAACCCCAGCAGCATAAGGGGCACCGCGATCGTGAGCAGTAGGAGTGGGTGCGACTCGGAGACGGCGCCCACGCCGACGTAGATCGCGGCGATGAAGAGCCCGATGGTCACCATGAGTCCGAACCCGCCGCTGAGCACGGATACCTGACGTTCCTTGAGCATGGCCCTGTCCTTTCCTTTCCCTTGCGTGGACCCCCACCGCGGAGGCCCGCCTGATATACTTATGATATCGGCATGATAGCTAACGATTCAAGGGATTTTTCAGCCGGCGCAAGTGGCTATGAAATTGGGGGTTAGTCCCTTACCAGGCGCTTGTACTTGAGGCGATGGGGCTGGTCGGCGGCGGCGCCGAGGCGCATGTGGCGGTTGGCCTCGTAGTCCTGGAAATTGCCCTCGAACCAGACGGTGCTGCCGTCCTCCTCGAAGGCGAGCATGTGGGTCGCGATGCGGTCGAGGAACCAGCGGTCGTGGCTGATCACGCAGACGCATCCGGCGAAGCCCAGGATGGCCTCCTCCAGCGCGCGCAGCGTGTCGACGTCCAGGTCGTTGGTGGGCTCGTCCAGCAGCAACAGATTGCCGCCCGACTTGAGCACCTTCGCCAGGTGGACGCGGTTTCGCTCCCCGCCGGAGAGATTCTTCACGATCTTCTGCTGGTCGGCGCCCTTGAAGTTGAACGCGGCGACGTAGGACCGGGAGGGAACGCTCCGGTCTCCCAGCTCGATGAGATCCTCCCCGCCCGAGATTTCCTCCCAGACGGTCTTGGTGCCGGAGAGCGCGTCCCGCGACTGATCCACGTACGCGAGCTTCACCGTGTCGCCGATTCGGAGCGTTCCGCCGTCCGGCTTCTCGGCTCCGGAGATCAGCCGGAACAGCGTCGTCTTTCCCGCGCCGTTCGGGCCGATGATCCCCACGATGCCGCCGGGCGGCAGATGAAACGAAAGCCCGTCGATGAGCACGCGGTCGCCGTATCCCTTCGCCAAATCCTTCGCGTCCACCACCAGGTTCCCCAGCCGCGGCCCGGTCGGAATCGTGATCTCGGTGACCTCGCTCCGCTTCTCGTTCGACTGGCTCAACATCTCCTCGTACGCCGTCACGCGGGCCTTGCTCTTCGCCTGCCGCGCGCGGGGCGACATCCGTACCCATTCGAGCTCGCGGGCGAGTGTGCGCTGACGGGCCGATTCCGCCTTTTCCTCCTGCGCGAGACGCTGGCCCTTCTGCTCCAGCCACGAGGAGTAGTTGCCTTCCCACGGGATGCCCTGGCCCCGATCCAGCTCCAAAATCCAGCCCGCGACGTTGTCGAGGAAGTAGCGGTCGTGCGTGACGGCGACGACCGTGCCGGGATACTCGTGCAGGAAGCGCTCGAGCCACGCCACCGACTCGGCGTCGAGATGGTTCGTGGGCTCGTCGAGGAGAAGCAGATCCGGGCGCGTCAGGAGAAGGCGGCAGAGCGCGACGCGGCGCCGCTCGCCGCCCGAGAGCGTGCGAACGTCCGTGTCGCCGGGCGGCACGCGGAGCGCGTCCATCGCGATCTCCAGGGTGCGGTCCAATTCCCACGCGTTCTTCGTCTCGATCTCGGCCATGACGCGGCCGTGCTCCTCCATCACCTTCTCCATTTCCGCGTCGGAGAGGGTTTCGCCCAGCTTGAGATTCAGCTCGTTGAACCGGTTCAAGAGCGCGCGCGTTTCGGCGACGCCCATCTCGATGTTCCCGAGGACGTCCTTGTTGGGGTCGAGGTCGGGCTCCTGGGGCAGGAACCCAACCTTGATCCCCTTGGCGGGGCGGGCTTCGCCGCTCGAGGGCTCCTCGACGCCGGCCATGATCCGGAGCAGGGTGCTCTTTCCGGCCCCGTTCTGACCCAAAACGCCGATCTTGGCGCCCGGGTAGAAGGAGAGATAGATCCCCTTGAGGACTTCCTTGTTCGGCGGGTGGACCTTGCCGAGGTTGACCATCGTGAATATGTACTGGGGCGCCATTCGCTATATCCCTCGAAACGTTTGAGTTCGATGCGGGTGGGTGGGCCGCGCGGCGTGCCGCGACCGCCCGAGCAGTATATACTGTCTCCCCTCTAGCAGTCACGAGCGTCAGGGGGTGCCATGCCGGCCAAGATCACGATACGAAACAACGCATCCATACGCATCGAGGGCGACTTCACGGTGGTGGACCAGGAGGGCCGGCCGTTCGATCTGGCCGGCCGGACCACCATCTCGCTCTGCCGCTGCGGCCAGTCGTCCAACAAGCCGTTCTGCGACGGGACGCACAAAGAGTGCGGCTTTGAATCCATGATCGAGGCGCGCGTGCTTCCGCCGCCCGCGCCCAAGCCGGCGTAACGCGATGGCCACGAAACCGGATCAGGATTACGCGCTCATCGTCCGCCCCTTCCGGGCCGACGATCTCCCGAGGCTGCTCGGGCCGTCCACGCCGCCCTGCGTCTCCATTTATGTTCCCACGCAGCGGCTCCACTCCGCGTGGAAGCAGAATCCCGTGCGCTTCAAGACGTCCGTGAACAAAGCCCAGTCTCTCCTCGCCAGCGCGTTTCAAGTTCGAGATCCGGAGCAGTTCGTGGAGCCGCTGCGGGCTCTGGAGGGTGGGGAACACTGGGAGCATTCGCTCGACGGGCTCGCGGTCTTTCTCTCGCCGTCCTACCGCGGCGCGTACCGGCTTCCCACTCCGGTTCCGGAGCGGGTCGTCGTCGCCGAGACGTTCCATGTGAAGCCGCTCCTCGGTCTTCTCAGCTCGAATCGCCGCTACTTCGTGCTGGCCTTGAGCCAGAATTCGGTGAGCCTCTACGAGGGTAGCTCGTACGGCGCCGGGGCCGTGGACTTGAGGAGCCTGCCCGCGGGTCTGCGAGCGACGCTCGGAGTTCCGGATTTCGACCGCGCCTTCAGCGCTCACGGGGGCCCGTCCGCCTCCATGTTTCACGCCCGCGGCCCGGGCCGTGAGGATGCCAAGGAGACGCTCCTGCGCTACTTCCGCGAGGTGGACAAAGGGCTTCGCGATTTCCTGAGGGAGGAGCGGGGGCCGCTTCTGCTCGCGGCGGTGGGCTACTACCACTCGATCTACCGGGAGGCGAACACCTATCCCCACCTGCTCCACGAGGGACTGGACGGAAATTTCGAGCGCGCCAGCGACAGTGACATCCACGCCAAGGCCTGGCCCCTCGTGAGCCAGGAATTCGACCGCGTGGTGGAAACATGGTTGGGCCGTTACCGCTCGCTCGCGGGCACGGGCCTCGCGTCGGACGATCTCGACGAGATCGCCGCCGCCGCGATCGGCGGCCGCGTCCGCTGCATCCTGGCGGCAGAGGGCGAGGACCTTCCGGGCCGCCTGGATCGCGCCACCGGCCGCATCGACCGAAGCGACGGCCGGGCCGGGAACGACGAGGATTTGCTCGACGACATTTGCGAGGAATCGATCAAGCGCGGCGCCGAGATCTACATGATCGCGCGTGCCACGATGCCTTCCAAGAGTCCGATCGCGGCGGTGTTTCGGTTCTGATCATTCACTCCGGGCAAGGGAGGTTGACGATGAAGCGTATGTGGATCGTGGTTTTGGGGGCGGTTTCCTTGATGGCGGCGGTCACGGCACTCGCCGGCGATCCGGCGGCGACCGACAAGAACAGCCCGGCCGCGGCGTCGATGGCATCCAGCGCGGCGCCCGCGGTGGAGCACCGGTATTTCACGCCCGCCGACATGAAGTGGAGCGATCCCCCTCCGGGCCTTCCCAAGGGATCGAAAATCATGGTGCTGGAAGGGAACCCGGCCGAGCCGGGCCCGTTCACGATGCGGGCGTGGCTTCCGGACGGATACAAGGTGATGCCGCACTGGCACCCCTCGACGGAGCACGTGACGGTCATCTCCGGCACGTTCTACATGGCGATGGGCGAGAGCTGGGACGAATCGAAGGGGAACGCGCTCCCGGCCGGCTCGTTCTCGTTCATGCCGGCGGGCATGAAGCACTACGCGTGGAGCAAAGGCGAGACGGTCATCCAAATTCACGGCGTCGGGCCGTGGGGCATCACGTATGTGAACCCCTCGGACGATCCGAGAAACCAGAAGCAAGCGACCAAGTAACCGGAGGTATCTCTTGCACGTCGCCGAGCCGCAGTCCTCGACACAGCGCGTGAAGACGCTCTACCCGGCCACGAATCCGGGGAAACGCCCGCTCACCGCCGAAGATCTCTGGAAGTTCGCGCGGGTGGGGAGCCCGGTCCCTTTGCCGGACGGCTCGGCGGCGGTTCTTTCCGTGACGACGTACGACGTGGATCAAAACCGCGGGCGGTCGCGCCTCTGGCTCGTTCCGCTCTCGGGCGGCCCGCCGAAGGCGATCACGGCGGAGGAGTTCTCCTCGAACGAGCCGGATATCTCGCCGGACGGGAAGCGGATCGCGTTCGTGCGGGGCCAGGGAGACGAGAAGCCCCAGCTCCACGTCCTGCCGGCCGACGGCGGCGAGGCGGAGCGGCTGACCGATCTGCCGCTCGGCGTGTTCGATCCCCGCTGGTTCCCGGACGGGAAACGGATCGCGTTCGGCGCGTATCTGTTCTCCGAGGCGCCCACCCCGGAAGGCACCAAGGAGCTGGCCGAGCGCCGCGCGAAGGATCCAGTCAAGGTCCACGTCACCGAAGACCGCATCTATCGATTTTGGGACCGCTGGTTGACCGGCGGGGAGGTTCCGCATCTCTTTGTCATCGACGTGGCCACACGCCGCATCACGGATCTCACGCCCGAAGGCGCGGGGTGGTTCGACTTCATGGAGCCGAGCGGGCAGTACGATATCGCCCCCGACGGCTCCGAGATCGCGTTCGTCGCCAATTCAAGCCGGCCTCCGCACCAACTGCTCCGCTGGGCGCTCTTCACCGTCCCCACGTCGGGGACGGGGCCCGTGCGGTGCCTGACGCCGGAGGGCACGCCCAAGGACACCTGGGACGCGCACCGGCCACGCTACTCGCCCGACGCGAAGTCGATCCTCTACGGGCTCCAGCGCGACCGCTACTTCTACGCCGACCGGGTGCGGCTCGTGCGCTTCGATCGCGCGTCGGCGGCGCACACGGTGCTCACCGAGGGTTGGGATCGCTCCGCCGCGGCGTGGGAGTTCACGCCGGACGGAACGCCGATCGTGGAAGCGGAAGACCGCGGACGGATGAGTCTTTTCGCGCTGAGGCCGGGCGAAACGGCGCCGGCCTTGATTCGAGAAGGCGGGACGATCGGCGGGCTCAGGGCTGGTAAGGACGGCCGCCTCTACTTCACGATCCAAACGCTCTCCGCCCCCGCCGAGGCGGCAACCTGCCGCGCGGACGGTTCGGATCTTCGTACCCTCACGAGCTTCAACGCCCCTCTGCTCTCCGAGGTGGCGCTGGGTGAAGTGCGCGAGATGATCTTCGACGGCGCGGACGGGCATCCGGTTCAGATGTACGTCGTGCTGCCGCCGAATTTCGATCCGAAGAAGAAGTGGCCGCTCGTCCACGTGATCCACGGCGGACCGCACGGGGCCGCGGGCGACAACTTCCACTTCCGCTGGAGCCCGCAGCTCTTCGCGTCGCCGGGCTACGTGGTGGCCACGGTGAATTTCCACGGCTCGACGTCGTGGGGCCAGGACTTCGCCGCGGTGATCCAAGGGGGCCACGGCGACAAGCCCTACACCGACATCATGAAGGCCACCGACACGCTCGTGGAAACCGGGTTCGTCGACGAGAAGCGGATGGCCGCAACGGGGGGTTCCTACGGCGGGTACCTCGTCTGCTGGATCGCGGGACAGACCGACCGCTTCGCCTGCCTCATCAATCACGCGGGGGTATTCGACCTGCTCGCCGAGTACGCGAGCGACGTGACCCAGGGGCGGCACCAGGCCTACGGCGGCGAGCCGTGGGACCGGCTCCAGGCGATCGACCGCTGGAATCCCGCGCGGTTCGCGTCCGGATTCAAGACGCCGATGCTGATCATCCACGGAGAGCGGGACTATCGGGTCCCGCACACGCAGGCGCTCTCGGTGTACAACATCTACAAGGCAAAGGGGGTCGAGGCGCGTCTCGTCTTTTTCCCGGACGAGAATCACTGGGTTCTGAAGCCGCGCAACTCTCTGGTGTGGAACCGGGAGGTTCACGCGTGGCTTCGCCGCTACCTCGCAGACGAAAGGAGATCGTCATGAACGCTTCCATTGAGCCTCGTCGACAGGGCGGGGCGGTCGCCCTCGCGGCGCTCGCGGCCCTGATCCTCTGGGCCCCGGGCTGCGGCCAGCAGCAGCAGGCCGCGGCGGAGAAGGAACAGTCCCAAACGCTCACGGCCGGCACGGAGATGCTCGCCCAGCTCCAGAACACGGTCGATACGGGCCATAACAAGGTGGGCGACAAGATCACGCTCCGGACGATCGGAGAAACGCGCATCCAGGAGGCGGTCGTCGTTCCCGCGGGCGCGACCATCAACGGCGAGGTGACCCACATCGACCCGGCCGGCCGCGTCGCCGGGGGCGCGGAGTTGACGCTCCGCTTCACCGAGTTGGTGATGCCGGACGGGAAGAGCTATCCGATCTCCGCCGTGCCGCTCCGCCTCAAGGGCAAGGGAGACGCCAAGGAGAGCGCGATCGAAGTCGGCGGCGGCGCGGTCCTGGGTGGGATTCTGGGCGGGATCGTGGGCGGCAAGGACGACATCGCGAAGGGCGCGGCGGTGGGCGCCGCGGCCGGCACGGGCGTCGCCGTGGCCACCAAGGGAGATCAGATCGTGCTGCCCGCGGGGCAGAAGATCAAAGTCTCGCTCGACACGGCGGTCACGATCGTCGTCAAGCCCGGCACCACGTCCTAGCGCTCTCCAAAGGCCCAACCTAGAATGCGTTGGTCCTGGCAAATCGCGAAGGTCGCGGGGATCCCCATTCGGGTCCACGCGACCTTCATTCTATTCCTCGTCTTCGTCTTCTTCGCGCTGGCTCAGGGGCAGAGCCCCGCCAAAGCGGCGGAGACGGTGGGATTCTTCCTCGCTCTCTTCGGCTGCGTCGTGCTCCACGAGCTGGGGCACGCGACCGCGGCCCGCCGCTACGGGGTGAAGACCCGCGACATCACCCTGCTTCCAATCGGGGGCGTGGCGCGGCTCGAGCGCATCCCGGAAAAGCCCTCCCAGGAGATCGTGGTCGCGCTCGCCGGGCCGGCGGTCAACATCGCGATCGCGGCGATTCTCCTCGCGATCTTCGCGGGGAGCGGCACCGGGCTCAAGGTCCTCGCGGACCCGGTGGCGCTTCAAGAAAACTTCTTCGCGCGGCTCCTCGCCTACAACGTCTTCTTAGCACTCTTCAATCTGATTCCCGCGTTTCCCATGGACGGCGGGCGGGTGTTGCGCGCGCTCCTCGCGACCCGGCTCGACTACATGCGCGCGACGCAGATCGCGGCGAACGTGGGGCAGGGGATCGCGCTCCTGTTCGGGCTCCTGGGAATTCTCGGGAACCCGATCCTCCTCTTCATCGCGCTCTTCGTCTTCATCGGCGCGGGCGCGGAGGCGGCCGCGGTCCAGATGCGCTCGGCGTTTCTGGGCGTGCCCGTCTCACGGGCGATGATCCGCGACTTTCGCGCGCTCCAGGCGGACGAACCCCTCGCGCGCGCCGTGGAGCTGCTCCTGAACGGCCATCAGCAAGATTTCCCCGTATTGGGAATGGCGGCCGGGGAGGAGGGGGTCGGAATCCTGACGCGGGCCGATCTCCTCACCGCTCTGGCCGGAGGCCGCACGGACCAGCGCGTGGGAGAGGTGGCGCGTCGCGCCTGCGGCGCGGCGCATCCCCGGGAAATGCTCGGCGACGTGTTCCGGCGGATGCAGGAGAGCCGGTGCCCGGCGGTGCCGGTGCTTGAGTCGGATGGGTCGCTGGTCGGAATGGTGACGCTGGAGAACGTGGGGGAACTGGCGATGGTGCAGGCCGCCCTCGACGCGCGTGCCCGCGCCCACGGCGGCGTGTCTCAAGGGGGGCCGTTGTAGCGAGGTCCCCGCTATTGCTTCGCGAGATCCTCGACGAGGGGGTCCGCGAACAGGTCCGCGCCGATCAGCGACGAGATGTCCTCGCCGCGCGGAAGCGTCAGCCAGAAGATGGCGCCGCCCTCGGGCGCGGGATCCGCCCCGGCCTGTCCGCCGTGCAATTCCACGAAGCGCCGCGCCAGGTGAAGACCAAAGCCCATTCCGTCGGCGGTGCGCTTTCCCTGCTCGTCACCCGTCCGCTCGAGTTCAAAGAGGCTGGCCGCCCCGTCGGCGGGGACGCCCGGACCCGAATCCTGGACTTCGACGCGAACGCACCTTTCCTGAAGTGAGCTGCACACGCGCACGCGGCCCTTGGCCGGCGACAGGCGAACCGCGTTGCGGAGGAAGTGCAGAATCGACTGATGAAGCTTGGCGGGATCGACGTGCTGGTCCTGGATGGCTGGGTCGAGGTCGACGTCGATGCTGACGCCGCGCGCGGCCGCCATCGGCTTCGCCGCCTCCACCGCGGTCTTCGCGATCTGGTTCACGTTTCCCATGTGCAGGTCGAGCAGGTAGCGGCCCAGCTCCAGGCGCACCAGATCGAGAACGTCGTCGACGATCTCCATGGTGCGGCGCGCCTCCTGGCGCAGCCGCTCCGAGAACTCCTGCCGCGTGGCCGGGGTCATCTTCCCGTCGTTCGAATCGAGTACCTCCGTGTAGGCTACGATGGTCGAGAGGGGAGCCTTGAGCTCCGCGGTCGCGGTCGAGAGAAACACGTCCCGGAACGCTCCCATGGCGCCTTCGTAGACCTGCGGCGCTGCCTCGGCCGCCGCCGCCGTCTGCCGCACGCGCGACATTGCCTGGGCCCGGTCGATGACCGGCGCCACGTTGTCGGCGAACAGCTGACCGATGTCCCGGTGCTCGATCCGGAACGGATCGGCGTTCTGCGCCCGGCACACCTGAAGCACCGCCACGCAACGCTTCTCGATGCTGACCGGAAGGATGAGGGCCGATCCCGCGTCTGGGTGCGCCGCGAAGAACTTGCCGAAACGAGCTTCCTTATCCGCGACGCGCATCAGAATGGGCTCGGAGTGCCGCGCCACCCAGCCGATCGCGCCTTCGTTGACCGCCACGTCCGGCTCCGGGCCGCGCGCGGTGAGGCCGAACGTGGAACGGCAGGAAAGCTTCTTCGTGGCCGGGTCGTAGACGAAGAGCGACACGTCGTGAGAGTGAAGGGTGCTCGCCAGCCGTCGCACCGTGATCTCTAGGATCGTCTCCAGCGGCAGGTCCATGTGGAGCGAATTGCCCAGCTGGAAGAGCGACGTCAGCTCGGAGAGCCGACCCCGGGCCTGCTCCAGCTCCATCTGATCGAGCAGCAGGTTTCGACGGATTCGGTTGATCTGGGACTGCTGGCGGACCATGAGGAGGCAATAGATGGCCGAGAGCCCGATCAGGCCGATCAGGAGCGGGCCGGTCGTCGGCGGGAGCGCCTCGCCCAGGAACCCCGAGCGGGCCAGCGCGACGTAGATCGACGGGATCGTGACGCAGAACCCGACGATGATCAGGATCGCGAGACCCAGCAGCCACCAGGTCTTCCGATCGTACTGTTCCTGACTCTGCGAGATATTACGGATTGCCAAGGCGGTAGTCCCCCGTTCCGATAGAGTTCGACTCTTCACTCTTATCGGCGTGTTACGGGCGTTCTGGAGGCCGGGGCCCGGCGATCTTCTCCGCTTTCCCTTTGCGGCTCGCGAGGTTACAGTCATCCCTCCATGAGCGTCCTCAAGACCCGGCTGAAGACGCAAAGTCCGGAATTTCAGGCCAACCGCAAGCACCATGAGGCCCTGGCCCAGGAGTTCGCGCGCCGCCTCGAGGCGGTCCGCCGCGGAGGGTCGGAGCAGGCGGTCGCCCTCCATCGAAGCCGCGCCAAGCTCCTTCCGCGCGAGCGGATCGAGCGGCTGCTCGATCCCGACACGCCGTTCCTCGAATTGTCCTCGCTGGCGGCCGGCGGCCTTTACGACGACGAGGTTCCATCCGCGGGAATCGTGACCGGGGTCGGGATGATCTCGGGCCGCGAGTGCGTGATCGTCGCGAACGACGCCACGGTCAAGGGCGGCACCTACTACCCGATCACGATCAAGAAGCACATCCGCGCGCAGGAGATCGCGCTCGAGAACCGGATGCCCGCGGTCTACCTGGTGGACTCGGGCGGCGTCTTCCTCCCGATGCAGGCGGAGGTGTTTCCCGACAAGGAGCACTTCGGGCGCATCTTCTACAACCAGGCGATCATGTCCGCGCAGGGGATTCCGCAGGTGGCCGCGGTGCTCGGGATGTGCACCGCCGGCGGCGCCTACGTGCCGGCGATGTCGGACGAGAACGTGATCGTGAAGGGGACGGGCACGATCTACCTGGGCGGCCCGCCGCTCGTGAAGGCCGCGACCGGCGAGGAAGTGACGCCCGAGGATCTGGGCGGCGCCGACGTTCACTCCCGGGTGAGCGGCGTCACCGACCACATGGCCGCGAACGAGGACGAAGCGCTCCACACGGTCCGCGACATCGTGGAGCGGCTGGGCACCGTGAAGCGGATCGATCTCGACGTCGCCGAGCCCGAAGATCCGCTCTATCCCGCCGAGGAGATCTACGGCGTCCTGCCGCCCGACACCAAGCAGCCCTACGACGTCCGCGAGCTTCTGGCGCGGCTCGTCGACGGGAGCCGCTTCCACGAGTTCAAGGCGAACTACGGCACGACGCTCGTGACCGGATTCGCGCGATGGGCCGGATATCCCGTCGGCATCGTCGCGAACAACGGGGTCCTGTTCTCGGAGAGCGCCCTCAAGGGAGCGCATTTCGTCGAGCTGTGCGCGCAGCGGCGGATTCCGCTGATCTTCCTCCAGAACATCACCGGTTTCATGGTCGGAAAGCGGTACGAAGAAGGCGGGATCGCCAAGGACGGCGCCAAGATGGTTCAGGCCGTCGCGACCGCCGAGGTGCCGCGCCTCACCGTTCTGATCGGCGCCTCCCACGGCGCGGGGAACTACGCGATGTGCGGGCGCGGTTATCGCCCTCGTTTCCTTTTCGCGTGGCCGAACTCGAGGATCTCGGTGATGGGGGCGGAGCAGGCGGCCGCGGTGCTGGTCCAGGTGAAGCGGGACCAGCTGGCCCGCGAAAAGAAGACGCTCAGCCCCGCCGAGGCCGCCGCGATCGCGAATCCGGTGCTCGAGAAGTACGAGCGGGAGGGGAGCCCCTACTACGCCACCGCGCAGCTCTGGGACGACGGCATCGTCGATCCCGTGGAAACGCGCGCGGCGATCGCGCTCGCGCTTTCCGCCTCGCTCAACGCCCCCGTCACGCGCGGCCCCTCGCCCGTGTACCGGATGTAGCGTGGCGCGCCTCTTCACGTCCGCCCACTCCCGATGAGCGCCTTGACCCGGATCCGGATAAGCCACGAGGGCGCCACCGCCCGGCTCACGCTGGCGCGTCCCGACGTTCGAAACGCGTTCGACGAGGCGATGATCGCCGAGGTGACGGGCGCGCTCGGTGAACTGGCTCGCTCGGCTCAGGCGGAGCCCGACCGCGCCCCCCGCGCGCTCATCGTGACCGGCGAGGGGGCCGCCTTCTGCGCCGGCGCCGACATGAACTGGATGCGCCGGAGCGTCGCGTTCACGCGCGAGGAGAACGAGGCGGACGCTGGCCGGTTCGCCGCGATGCTTCGCATTCTGGACGAGCTTCCCCTGCCGACGATCGCGCGGGTGAACGGCGCGTGTCTGGGGGGCGGCATGGGCCTGATTTCGTGCTGCGACGTCGTGGTGGCGGCCGACGTCGCCGATTTTGGATTTACCGAGGTCCGGTTGGGCATCGCCCCCGCCGTGATCTCCACCTTCGTGCTGCCCCGGATCGGGGCGTCGGCCGCGCGGCGGTACTTTCTCACCGGCGAGATCTTCAAGGCGGCCGAGGCCAAGGCCATGGGCCTGGTGCACGAGGTCACAGCCCTGGATGGGCTCGACGCCGCCGTCGGGCGGCTGGTCGACGCAATCGCGGGGAACGGGCCGCGCGCGGTGGCGGCCGCGAAGAGGCTGATCCGCGAGGGCCTTTCGCTCCGCCGCGACGACGCGATCCAGAACTCCATCCAGGCGATTGCGGGTCTCCGCGCCTCGCCCGAGGGGCAGGAAGGACTCGGCGCATTCTTGGAGAAGCGCCGCCCCGCCTGGAAGCGGTGAAGAAGGTCCTCGTCGCCAACCGCGGCGAAATCGCGGTTCGCGTGTTCCGCACCCTCCGCGAGATGGGCATCCGCTCCGTCGCCGTGACCTCAGACGCCGACCGCGGCGCGCTTCACGCGCGCTCCGCGGACGAGCGGGTCACGATCGGCCCAGCACCCGCCGCGGAGAGCTATCTCAACGCCGCGCGCATTCTCGACGCCGCGAAGAAGACCGGTGCCGACGCGATCCATCCCGGGTACGGATTCCTCTCCGAGCGCGCCTCGTTCGCGCGCGCCTGCCGGGACGCCGGGATCACCTTCATCGGCCCCTCACCCGAAAGCATGGAGCGGCTCGGCGACAAGGCCGCCGCCCGGAAGGCGGCGGTGCGCCTCGGCGTGCCGGTTACGCCCGGAGTGGAGGGCGTGGATTCGCC
This sequence comes from Candidatus Eiseniibacteriota bacterium, assembly GCA_963740415.1. Lineage (GTDB taxonomy): Bacteria > Eisenbacteria > RBG-16-71-46 > SZUA-252 > SZUA-252 > WS-9. Next base: position 675,540 of record CAVUEC010000011.1, on the reverse strand, counting down.
CGAGCGCGCGAAGGCGGAGGCCGAGCGGGTCGGCTACCCGGTGCTCCTCAAGGCCGCGGGCGGCGGGGGCGGCCGCGGGATGCGGTTCGCGTCCAGCGCCGCGGAATTGGAACCCGCGTTCGAGAGCGCGCGCCGCGAGGCGGAGGCCGCGTTCGGAGACGGGCGCTTATTCTTGGAAAGACGGGTCTATCCCGCGCGGCACGTCGAGGTCCAGATCCTGGGAGACGGCAAGGACGCCGCGGCGTTCGGCGAGCGCGAGTGCAGCCTGCAGCGGCGCTACCAGAAGGTGATCGAGGAATCTCCGTCGCCCGCGGTGACCCCCAAGATCCGCGACGCGATGGAGAAGGCCGCGGTCACGCTCGCGCGCGACGCGAACTACGCGGGCGCGGGCACGGTGGAATTCCTGCTGGGCTCGGACGGATTGTTCTACTTCCTCGAGGTGAACGCCCGGCTTCAGGTGGAGCACCCGATCACCGAGGCCCGCTTCGGCATCGACCTGGTGAGAGCCCAGATCGAGATCGCCGGGGGCGGGAAGCTGCCCAAGCCCGCGCGGCCGAGCGGACACGCGATCGAGGCGCGCCTCAACGCGGAGAACCCGGCCGCGGGATTCTTGCCGCAGACCGGCAAGGTCCTTCTCCTCGAGTGGCCCTCCGGCGACGGCGTGCGCGTCGATGCGGGAATCTCGGAAGGGGGAACGGTCCACGTGCATTACGACTCGCTGCTCGCGAAGGTGATCGCCCATGGGAAGGATCGCGAGGAAGCGCGCGATCGGATCCTGGGCGCGCTTCGGAAGCTCGCGCTCCTGGGCGTCCACACCAACCAGGGATTCCTGATCGACCTGCTCGAGGACAGCGCGTTTCGCGGCGGGGAAACCTTCACCCACACCGTGGAGTCGCGCGCGTGGCCCGAGGCCGGATGCGGTTCCCGACGCGGCGCTCCTCGCGGCGGGCTTGGCCGCGCTCTCGCCCCACCGCGCCAAGGACGGCGCCCGCGAGGACGCCGACCGTTACTCGCCGTGGCGCTCGCTCGGCGCGTGGGGCCGCATGCAGCCCGGGCCGGGCGCGTGAGGCGGCGAGAGCCCGGAGGTTTCGCGTGAGCCGGCTCGCGTTCACCTGGATGGGCCGGGGGCTGGAGGCCGAGCTGACGCTCCGCTCGCCGCGCGCCACGCTGACGCGCGACGGTCGGCGCTTCGAGGCGGTCGTGAAGCGCCACGGCGATTGGCTCGAGATGGAGGCTGCCGGCCGCGTCACGCGGTGCGCCGCGATCGCCACGCCGCGCGGCGTCTGGGTGGCCCACGAAGGCCGGACCTACTTCCTCGAGCGCCGCCAGCGCGAGGCCGCGGTCGTCGAGGGAGCGAAATCGGCCGACGAGATCCGGGCTCCCATGACGGGTCGGGTGGTATCGGTCGCGGCGCGGAAAGGCTCCGCCGTCCGCGAGGGCGATCTCCTCCTCACGATCGAGGCGATGAAGATGGAGTTCAAGCTCACCGCCCCCGAGGACGGCACGGTCACGGACGTGCTCTGCTCGGACGGCGATCGGGTGGAGCTGGGTCAGCTCCTCGTGACGCTGGATCCCAAGGCGCCGTCGCCGGTGAAGGCCTCGGATAGCGCCTCGTGAACGTCCGGATCGTCGAGATGGCGCCGCGGGACGGCCTTCAGAACGAGAAGGCGGTCGTCCCGACCGAGGTGAAGGCCGCGTTCGTCGACGCGCTCTCCGCGGCGGGCTACGACGAGATCGAGGTGAGCGCGTTCGTCTCCCCCAAATGGATCCCGCAGCTTGCGGACGCGGAAGAGGTCTTTGGCCGCATCCAGCGCCGCGAGGGCGTCGTCTACTCGGCGCTCGTCCCGAACGAGCAGGGTTTGGAGCGCGCCCTCAAGGCTCGCGTCGGGAAGATCGCGGTCTTCACCGCGGCGTCGGAAACCTTCAACCGAAAGAACATCAACGCGAGCATCGCCGAGTCGATCGAGCGCTTCGTTCCGGTCGTCCCGCGCGCGCAGGCGGCGGGGCTCAACGTCCGGGGCTATGTGTCCACCGCGTTCTGGTGCCCGTACGAAGGGAAGATCGAGCCGGAGGCCGTCGTCGACGTCGTGAAGCGGCTGCTCGACCTGGGCGTCGACGAGATCTCGATCGGGGACACGATCGGGAAGGCCGTCCCGCTCGAGGTCCACGCGCTCCTGGATCTTCTGCTGGACGCGCTCGCGCAGGATCGGATCGCGATGCACTTCCACGACACGTACGGAACCGCGGTGGCGAACGCGCTCGCCGCCTACGAGCGCGGGATCGCGATCTTCGACGCGTCCGCCGGAGGCGTGGGCGGATGTCCGTACGCTCCGGGGGCGGCGGGAAACGTCGCGACCGAGGATCTCGCCTGGGCGCTCACGCGGTCGGGGGCCACGGTCGCACTCGACCTCGAGAAGGTTCGCGCCGCATCGGACCTGCTCGCCGGCGCGCTGGGAAGGCCGCTCGGCTCCCGGGTCCGGGACGCGACGCGCGGCGACGCGACCCCGACCTAGTCCGCCGTTCGTCTCCGGCGGTTCAGGCTCCACTGAAGCGCCGGCGGCGTGACCAGGGTGGTCACGATCACCACGATGACGACCGCGGCGTAGATCGCCGGCGTCACGACCCGTTCTCCCGCGATCGTGAGGGTGGCGCCCACGTTCGCGAAGATCAGCCCCACCTCGCCGCGAGGCACCATCCCCAGTCCCACCGTCAGGCGATCTACCCCGCGCTCCAGGACGCCCAAGGAGGACGCCTGCTTCCCGATCCACGCGACGGCGCACAGGACCCCGGCGAGGCCCAGGACGCCGGTGTCCCCGAACGCCGCCAGCTCCACTTTCATTCCGGTCGCCACGAAGAAGATCGGGACCAGAAACGTGGAGATCGGATGGAGCAGCGATTCCAGGCTGCGCTCCCGGCTCTCGTCGAACGCCTCGAAGTACGGCGCTTCGAGCACCAGTCCCGCCGCGAAGGCTCCGACGATCGGCGCGAGATCGGCCAGCGCGGCGAGGTAGGAGAGGAGAAAGCAGAAGATGAGGCCCGGTCGTGAGAAGAATGCCGGGGACGTGGATCTGGGCGACGAGGCGCAGCAGTCGCGGCGCCAGCAGCACGCCGAGAAAGAGCGCCGCGACCAGAAACCCCAGGGCCTTTACCGAGATGGCGGCGATCTGGATCGTCGAGAACCCGTTGCCGTGCCGATCGACGGCCGCGATGGCGCCGCTCACCACGGCGAGGATCACGAGCCCGATCACGTCGTCGATGACCGCGGCCCCCAGAATGATGCGGGCCTCGCGGCTCTGGGTCGCGTCCAGGTCGCGGAGTACGCGGGCGGTGATGCCGACGCTCGTCGCGGTCAACACGGCGCCGAGGAAGACGTGCACGTAGGATGGCTGCGCGGGAAGCAGCCACACGCCTGCCGCCCAGCCTAGGAAGAAGGGCGTCGCAACCCCGATGAGCGCGACGAGAAGCGCCGACGCGCCGACGCGGCGCATCTGCTCCACCGTCGACTGGAGCCCGACCTCGAACAGGAGAACGATCACGCCGAGCTGTGCCAAGATCGCGATCGTGTGGTCATCCCGGAGCCACGCGAGGCCGTGGTAGCCGGCGAGGCCGAGGTTGCCGATCAAAATTCCCCCCACCAGCTCCCCGAGCACCGCCGGTTGGCCGATGCGGGTCGCGAGCCAGCCTCCAAGCTTCGCCGCACCGAGGACGATGGCGAGGCCCAGGAGGAGCGGAACGATCGAGCTGGCTTCGGGATGCATGGGGCGGCGAGCATACCGAAACGCCCACCGATCTGGTAGCATCCAGGGCATGAGTGGAAACCAGCGCCACACGCTATGGCCCCGCACCGCTTGGCTCACGGGGGTCGCGCTCTTCTGGTGCGCGACGTCGGCCACCCCTTCGGGCACGGCGCCTTCACCGCCGCCGCGGCAGGAGCCGCCCAGCGGAATGCCGGCATCTCAGCCCGCCCCCGCCGCCGACGATTCGGCGGCCTTCAAGGCGGCCCGCGCCGAGGCCGAGAAGCTCTACGCCAAGGGCTATGGCATGACCGATGAGGCGAAGGCGCTCGACAAGGCGGGCAAGGCCGGCGACGCCAAGAAGAAGTACGGGAAGGCGCTGAAGCAATTTGAGAGCGCCGTCGAGCGGGATAACAACTACTACCAGGCATGGAACATGATCGGCTTCTGTTCCCGGCATTCGGGTGACCTCGAGAAGGCGTTCGCCGCCTACCAGAAGTGCCTCTCCATCGCGCCGGACTATGAGGAAGCGCACGAGTACCTGGGCGAGGCGTATCTGCAGAAAGGGGACATCGCGAACGCCAAGATGCAGCTCGCGTGGCTCCGCGCCCGCGATTCCGACGAGGCGGACGAGCTGGCGGAAGCGATCGAGAAGGTGGCCCCGCACAGCTCCTCCCCCGCGTCTACCGGTTCAGCCGCGCCGGCCGCGGCCGACTCCTCCAGCACGAAGTAGGCGTCCCCCCATGATTGGAACCGCGCTGGGGCGCTATCGGATTCTCGAGCCGCTCGGGCAGGGCGGAATGGGACGGGTCTTTCTGGCCGAGGACCCCTCGCTTCATCGCCGCCTCGCGATCAAGGTGCTACCGCCCGAATTCACGCACGACCCGGAGCGCCGGGAGCGCCTCCTCCACGAAGCACGCGCCGCGTCGGCCTTGAACCACCCCAACATCATCGTCGTCCACGACCTCGGCGAGTCGGACGGGACGCTCTTCGTCGCGATGGAGCTGGTGGATGGGGAGACGCTCCGCGAATGGGCGCGCGCCAAGCCGCGCACTCCGCTCGTCGTGCTTCACGTCATGCGCCAGGCGACCGCGGCGCTCCAGGTGGCCCACGCGGCCGGCCTGGTCCACCGCGACCTCAAGCCGGAGAACATGCTGGTGCGGCGCGACGGGCTCTTGAAGATCCTCGACTTCGGCCTCGCGCGAAGCCTTTCGCCCGAGGAGGGAAAGACCGTCACGGCCCCCGGCACCGTGATGGGCACCGCGCCCTACATGTCGCCGGAGCAGGTCCTGGGCAAGGCGGCGGGTCCGCCGAGCGATCTCTTCTCCCTCGGAACGATTCTCTACGAGCTGCTCACGGGGAAGCACCCCTTCGCCGCCGATTCGACGGTCGAGACGATGCACCGGATCCTCCACGAATCGCCGGAGCCCCCGTCGCGCGTCAACCGAGCGCTCACGCCCGATTTCGATTTCGTTCTCGCAAAGGCGCTGACCAAGGATCCGCAGCGTCGCCACGCGTCCGCGCGCGACCTCGACGTCGACCTGGAGACGCTCGAGTTCGCGTGCGGCGCTTCGGCGAACCCGGTCGGCGCTGGGGTCCCCGCAGGCGGCGACACCAAGGGCCCGCGCGCCATCGCGGTGCTGCCGTTCAAGAACATCGGCGGAAACCCGGACTTGAACTACCTGGGCGTGGGGCTCGCCGACGCGGTCATCACGCGCTTGATGGACTCGCCCGATCTTGTCGTTCGCTCGACCGGCTCCATCGCCGTCTACGAGAACCAGGCCATCGAACCGCGGCGGGTGGGACAGGAGCTGGACGTGACGGCGGTGCTTGACGCGTCGTTTCAGCGCGCCGGGGATCGATTCCGCGCGACCGCTCGGCTCGTGGAGACGCCGAGCGGGCGGGCCCTATGGGCCGGAAAGGTGGACCTGGATTTCGACGACATCTTCGAGGTTCAGGATCAGGTGGCGAAGGGAATCACGGACGCGCTCACGGCGAGGCTATCCGCGCGCGGAGCGCCGGGCGCCCCAAGTGCCGTGGTGCCAAAGTTCACTCCGTCCCCCGAGGCCTACGAGTTATTTCTACGAGGCCTGGAGGCGCATCGAGCGTCGACAACCCGAGAAGAATTTCTCGTCGCGATCCGTGAATTCCAGCGCGCCGTCCTGCTCGAGCCCGGCTACGCGCGCGCGTGGGCGAACCTCGGAAGCATGTACCACGCCATGGTCGACAGCGGCTTCGAGTCGGATCCCATCTGGTATGCCAAGGCTGGGGAAGCCATCGAGAAGGCGCGCGCCATCGACCCCGACGACCCCCAGGTGAGCTTCGCGACGGGGGCGCTGCATCTGGTCTATGGGAGGAAGCGCGAGGCCTATCGGGAATTTCTGTCGACGCGGCGCAAGACCCCGAACCACTCGATGCTGTACCACTACTTCGCGTACCTGTTCCGGCTCTGCGACATGATGGATGAGGCGATGCAGGCGGAGCTGAAGGGCGTCGAGCTCGACCCTCTTGTGTCGTGGTCCCAGTTCGGGGTGGCTCGGTGCCACACGCTGCGCGGAGATTTCGACCGCGCCGTGGCCCAGCTCGAGAGCTTGAGGGCCAGGTTCCCCGAACGGGCGAACGAATTGACCGGCGAGTTGCTCGTGGCGCAAGGCCGTTTCGAGGAGGCGGTGACCCACTTCCAGAAACTGGGCCCCGAAGGCCTGGCCAGCCGATCGGTGCTGCTCGACAGGGCCGTTGCCTTCCTCAAGACGGGAAACCGCGAGGAGGCGCTCAAGAGCCGCGTGCCCCTCGAGCAGTCCGCCCTTGTCGACATGGACTTCGCCGCCGACGCGGCGTCCCTTGCGGGCCATCTTGGGGAGTTTGACGAAGCGTTCCGGCTCCTCGACCGGGCGGTCGAGCTGGGGAACGACACGGCTGTGAGCTACGAGAACCCGATCTTCTTCGGGCCGCTCCACGCGGATCCGCGCTGGAAACCGTTCATCGCCGGCGTCCATCGCCGCATCGCGGAGTATAAGCGCGAGTTTCACTGGCCGCTGCCGGACTAGGGCCCGCGGACCAAAGCCGCTCCAGGCTTCGCCCGCAAAACAAATGGGGCCGCATCTCTGCGGCCCCTGCACACAATCCTCGCCTTCCGTGGCAAGGTACGCCCTTCGCGTCTCACAGGGCGCGAAGTCGCCTAACGGAACCTATCGACCGCCGAATCCCCGACCTTTAGCTGGGCACTCGGCCGCACTCGCGGTGCGGCCCGGACCTCTAAGTGCCGAGCCCAGTGGGGGAAGGCCGCGCCGACCCTCGCGGATCGGCCACGACCAACCCCACACCGGCCAGGATTAGACCCCTCACCCCGCCTCCCATCCCCGACCCGGCGGAGCCTGCTCCTTACTTCGGTACGTACTCCTGCGTCTCGGTCTGCTTCTTCAGCGCTTCCTTGTTCAACACCTTGAACTCGACGCGGCGGTTCTTGGCACGGCCGAGCGCGGTCTTGTTCGACGCGACCGGCTGCTTCTCGCCATATCCGACCGTCGTGAACTGGGCCGGCGCGAGCTGCGGGAACTTGTTGGTCAGGTAGTCCACAACCGCCTTGGCGCGTCCCTCGCTCAGATTCTGGTTGAGCGCGTCGCTGCCCATGGAATCCGTGTGGCCCCCGACCTCGATCCGAAGCTGCGGCCAGTGGGTCAGGATGGTCCCGATGTCGTCGAGCGTCGAGTAGGAGTCCGCCTTGATGACGGCCTTGCCGGTCTCGAAGTTGATGTTCTGGAGACGGATCATGCCGGTCTCGATCATCTCCGTTTCCTTCACGCTCACCTGGATCGGGCAGCCCGTTATGTCGACGCGCACGTTCGGCTGCGTGTCCGGGCACTTGTCGATGCCGTCGCAGACGCCGTCCATATCCGTGTCGGTCTGGCAGCCGTTCGGATTGACCGTGCAGCCGCGCGGCGTGCCTTCGCACTGATCGACCCCGTCGGGGATGCCGTCGGCGTCGGAGTCGAGCGGACAGCCCGCCGCGTCCACCTTGGCGCCGGCCGGCGTGTCGGGGCAGGTGTCGATGCCGTCGAAGACGCCGTCCTTGTCGCCGTCCGTCGGGCATCCGGTGGCGTCCACGGTCGCCCCCGCCGGCGTGTTGTCGCACTTGTCGATGCCGTCGAAGACGCCGTCGTGGTCGCCGTCCATCGGGCATCCGGTCGCGTCGACCCGAGCCCCCGCCGGCGTGGCCGGGCACTTATCGAGCTTGTTCGTGATGCCGTCGCCGTCTTCGTCGGAGGGCTTGCCGCCGAAGCCGAACGAGATGCCGCCGAAAACCTCCGGCGCGTGGCGATACTTGCTTTCCCCCGCGGGGTCGGCCACTTCGTAGCTGACGTCGCGCGCATCGAAGCGGAGCGACGTGCGCTCGGACATCTGGAATTGCGCGCCGATCCCCAGGTTCCAGGCGAACTTCCCGTCCGTTTCGTCGATGGTCGCGTTGGAGCGTTTGATCCGCACGGCGCCGAGACCGGCCGTCAGGTACGGGGAAACCGCAGATTCCTTGTTGAAGAAATACGTCAGGTTCGCTTCGCCGTGGTTTAAGCGCGTGTGCGCGCCCCACGTTTTCGTGCTGTCTCCGTTCGCGAGGTGGAATCGGAGTTCGACCGCCAACGGCGGCGACACGCGAAATCCCATGATGCCGCCGAACGCCACGAGCGGGTCGTCCGTGCCGAACTCGGCCGGGGGCCAAACGGCGCCCACTCCGGGCACGATCCAGCCCGAAGAGACGTCGGCGAGCGCGAAGGCCGGAGCCAAGACGATGAAGATTGCCGCGAGAAGAAGCAGGCGGCCGAGGGTTGAGCGCACGTGAGTCCTCCTGGACTGAAGGCGACAGATTGGCCGTGCTTCCGAGGGAAGCCCGTCCGTGGGACGACCGAAATCTATAGGAAGCCCAGGCAAGGCACAAGCGCGATTCAGTGCCGGATTGACGGCGGTTCTCTGCGCTGTCAGATTCGATGGGCATGCCGAACGGCAATTTCGACAAGACCATGGTCGAGGGCTACGCCTTCGACGGTCCCACGCTCCTCCTGGGGGCTCCGCTTCTCGAGGGCAAGGTCGCGTCCGCCGCCCGGGTCCGCGTTCCCCTTTCGATGATGAACCGGCACGGGCTGATCGCGGGGGCGACCGGCACCGGAAAGACCAAAACGCTTCAAGTATTGGCCGGACAGCTCTCGGCGGCGGGCGTGCCGGTTTTCCTCGCCGACCTGAAAGGCGACCTGAGCGGCGTCGCCGCGCCGGGCGTCGCGGACGCGAGGATCACCCAGCGCGCCAAGGACGTGGGCGTTCCCTTCGCGCCGGCCCCGTGCCCGGTCGAGTTCCTGAGCCTGGCCGGGAAGAACGGGATCCAGCTCCGCGCCACGGTCTCGTCGTTCGGCCCGCTCCTTCTCGCCCGCGCCCTCGGATTGAACGAGACGCAGCAGAGCGTCCTCTCGCTCGTCTTCAAGTACTGCGACGATCGAAGGCTCCTCCTGCTCGATCTCCCCGACCTGAAGGCCGTGCTCCAGTATCTACAAAACGCCGGCGCCGCCGACCTCGCCGACTACGGCGGAATGTCCAAGGCGACGGTGGGCGTGCTGCTCCGGAGCATGACCGAGCTGGAGCAGCAGGGAGCGGGGGCCTTCTTCGGCGAGCCGGAATTCGAGGTGGAGGATCTTCTTCGCGTGGAAGGCGGCCAGGGCGTCGTGAGCATCTTGGAGCTGACGGACGTTCAGGATCGCCCCGCGCTCTTCAGCACGTTCATGATGTGGCTCCTGGCCTCGCTCTACCGCGAGCTTCCCGAGGTGGGCGATTTGGAGAAGCCCAAGCTCGTCTTCTTCTTCGACGAAGCGCATCTGCTCTTCGACGAGGCGAGCAAGGCGTTTCTGGCGCAGATCGAGCAGGTGGTGCGGCTCATCCGGTCGAAGGGCGTGGGCGTGTTCTTCGTCACCCAAACGCCGAAGGACGTGCCCCAGGAGGTCCTCGCGCAGTTGGGGCACAGGGTTCAGCACGCGCTCCGGGCGTTCACTCCCGACGACGAGAAGGCGCTCCGGGCCACGGCGAACACATTCCCGACGTCGCCCTTCTACGACATTCCCAAGACCCTCACCTCGCTTGGAATCGGCGAGGCCCTGATCACGGTCCTTTCTCCGCGCGGCACGCCGACCCCGGTCGCGGCCACGCTGCTTCCGCCGCCGATGAGCCTCATGGGCCCGATCCCGCCGGACGCGCTGAACGCGCGCGTCAAGGCGTCACCCTTATTCAAGGAGTACGGCACGCCCGTGGATCGGGAGAGCGCTCGGGAGCAACTCACCGCGAAGGCCGCGGACGCTCCGGCCGAAGTCGCCGCGGCGGGCCGGCGCGACGCGCGGCCCGCGCCCGCGGCGCCGACGGTGGCGGACGAGATCGGGAAGGCGCTGGGCTCGCCGACCGGCCGGACCATCACCCGCGAGCTGGTCCGGGGTCTTTTCGGAGTCCTCGGCGTCCGCTCCGGGACGCGCCAAAGGCGCAGTTCCTGGTAGCCGAAACCCTCGCCCGGCGGCCTTCCCCGATGGTATTCTGACTCCGTGACTTCCACCGCCCAGGACATCCGGATTCGCCCCTTGAGCGAGCTCGACATCACCCGCATCGTGGCCATCGACGAGCGCTTGACCGGGGTCTACCGGCCCGAAGTTTGGGAACGGCGCGTCGGCTATTACCTGCGCCGCGACCCCGACTCCTGCCCCGTCGCCGAGCTCGGCGGCAAGGTGGTGGGCTTCATGTTCTCCGACGTACGGGGTGGGGAATTCGGTCTCGAGGAAACGACCGGGTGGATCGAGCGCTTCGGCGTCGATCCGGATTTTCAAGGGCGATCGATCGGACGGCGCCTCTTCGAGGCCGTTCAGGGCCGGATGGCGGACCGCGATGTCGCGATGATCCGGACACTGGTCGACAAGAAGGATTCCGACCTCGCCTCGTTCCTTAGGGCGGTGGGATTCCAGGACGCATCGCTCACGGCGCTCGAAATGCCGATCCCGGCGGGCCGGCGGCCGCAGGGGTCCACGCCATGAAGGTCGAACAGACAACCCTTCCCAAGAAATTCCACGACGCCGTGCTCCACTGGAGGCGGCATAACTTTCCCGATTACGACCTGCTGCCCGAGAACTGGCAGAAGTATTTCCCCAACGATCCGGAATTCTGCCTCTGCGCGAAGATGGAAGTGGGCATGGGCGACACGATCGAGGTGGGCGACAAGAAGGGCCAGCCGCGCATGCAGAAGCCCTCGGAGATGGGTGCGGAGCCCGCGGCGCACCTCCTCGCGATCATCCGGGCACAGGCCTCGACCGAGTTCGGCTCCATCCAGCAGCACGAGGGGACCCTCGCCCGCGCCCAGGACGACGAGGACCGCTTCTGGGTGCTGCGCGTGATGGCGGAGGAGCTTCGCCACGGCTATCAGATGTTCCACCTGCTGGTCGACCAGGACTGGAGCGGGGTGTCGGAGCAGAAGACCGAGGAGATGGTCGAGGAGATCCTCTCCATGAAGACGGGATCCCACGTCCTCGACGCCTTCAACCTCGAGTACGACTCGTTCGTCGACAACGTGGTGTTCGCGGCGGTGATCGACCGGGTGGGGAAGTATCAGCTCGCCATGCAGCGCGTGTGCGCCTACAAGCCGTTCGCGCAGTCCATGCCGCCGATGCTGCGCGAAGAGGCGTTCCATCTGGCCGCGGGCGTGATCCCGATGCGGCGCTGGGTCCAGCGCGCGGCGCTGGGGAACGAGCTCATCACGATGTCCGCGATCCAGAAGTCCTTCAACAAGTGGATGCCCCGCGGGCTCGAGATGTTCGGCCACGAGAAGGGCGGCGACTCGAACATCCGGTTCGGCTTCAAGAACATGAAGAACGCCGAGGCCCAGTCGCTCTATTACGAGGAGTGCCGGAAGATGGTGGCCGACCTCAATCAGCGCTACATCCGGGCGCGACTGCCAAAATTGAGCCCCGACGAGGCCGAACAGCTGGCCGCCCGGCTCCTCGCGGACCGCGGCCGTCACGACGGGATCTCGCACGAGGATCTGATCGAGCTGCCCGACATGCGCTTCTTCCGCCGCAAGGGCGCGCCGGCGTTCACCATGTTCGGGACGCGCGGCGAAGCCTACACCGACGTGGACGCGTACCTCCGGCATCTGAAGTCGGCCCTGCCCGAGCCCTATCTCCACAGCCGCGACCTGAAGCAATACGTCGAGACGCTACGCGACGTGGTCGCGGGGCGCGCCACGGTCGACGAGGCCATCAAGAAGATGCCGAAGCTGAAGCGCGTGGGCGGCGTATGCCCGTGCTCGAAGTCGGTACGCTGGGTGGTCGAAGAGGAGGCGTCGCCGGCCGCCGCCGTCCGGAGCGCTTCCAACCAATCCCCCGCGCCCACCATCTGACGATTCGTTGGCCATCCCATTGAAACCCTGTCCCTGACCCGGGCGTAGGGTAGGGAGTCGGCCACCAAGACCCTCTGAAGCCGGGACATCGAATGCGAATGCTGGGAGCCGCCGCCTTGGCGGCCGCTCTACTGATCGCGGTGGTCCCCGGAGCCCCGGCCCAACCGGGCCCCCCGGACTCGCTGGCATCGGTGCCGCACGGCGCGGCCCCGGTGCTCCGCGCGGCGCCGCTCGTGGGGGACATCCGGGTCGACGGCCGCCTCGACGAGGCGGCGTGGCAGGCGGCTACGGTCGTGAGCCGGTTCACGCAACGGCAGCCTCAGGAGGGCGCGCCCGCCTCCGAGCGCACGGAAGTCCGCGTCCTCATCTCCGAAAGCGCCCTCTACATCGGCGCGCGCCTTTACGACAGCGAGCCCTCGAAGATCCGCGCGCGGCTGGTCCGGCGCGACGAGGTGAACAGCTCGTCCGATTGCGACTTTGTCGCCGTCCTCCTCGATCCCTACCACGACCATTCGACGGGCGTGGTGTTCCGGGTCGGCCCCGCCGGTTCCGTCGACGACGCGACCATCGCGGCGAGCGGGAACCAGGATCTCTCGTGGGATCCGGTCTGGCACGCGCACGCGACGACCGACTCCCTGGGATGGACGGCCGAGATGGAGATTCCGCTCTCCCAGCTCCACTTCAACGAGTCCTCCGACGCGACGTGGGGGATTCAGATCCGGCGCTGGATCCAGCGCAAGCAGGAGCTCTCCGAGTTCTCGTTCACCCCGCTGAAGGAGGAATCCAGCGTGAGCACGTTCGGGCATCTGACCGGGCTGGGCTCGCTTCACGCGGAGCATCATCTCGAGATGGTGCCGTACGTCCGGATGCGCTCGGAGTACACCCAGTCCTCCGCCGGCGATCCGTTCCGCGACGGCTCCGACCAGTTCCCAGCGGCGGGCGTGGACCTCAAATACGGCGTGAGCAGCAACATCACTCTGAACGCCACGGTGAATCCGGATTTCGGCGAGGTGGAGGTGGACCCAGCCGTCGTGAACCTGTCGGCTTATGAAACCTTCTATCCGGAGCGACGGCCGTTCTTCGTCGAAGGAGCGGACATGTTCCGCTTCGGCGAGACGCGGAGCTTCAACAACTTCAACACGACCATTCCGTTCCACGCGCGGCGCATCGGCGCGCCGCCTCAGCGCTCGCTCTCCGACTCCCCGTACGTCTACGTCGACCTCCCCAGCCGGACCACGATCACCACGGCCGCCAAGCTGACGGGGAAGACCTCGAACGGGTGGACGATCGGCGCGCTGGACGCGGTGACGCCCGAGGAGCAGGGCGACTACGTCGACACGCTGGGACTCCAGCACCAGACCCCGGTGGAGCCGCTCACCAACTACTTCGTCGGCCGTCTTCGTCGCGACTACCGCCACGGAAATACGGTGGTGGGCGCGCTCGTGACCGGCGTGAATCGCGACCTCGCGGAGCCGGCGCTTCAAGACATCCTCCATTCGAGCGCGTGGGCCGGCGGCGTGGATTGGGCCGCCTACTGGAACGGACGCCGCTGGATGATCGACGGGATGCTCATGGGCAGCACGGTGAACGGCAGCTCGACCGTGATCGACGGGACCCAGCGGTCCAGCGCGCGGTACTACCAGCGGCCGGACGCGACCCACCTTCACTACGATCCCGCGCGCAACAGCCTCTCCGGCTACGCCGGGCACCTCTCGCTGAACAAGGTGGCGGGGCGGCACATTCTGGGCTCGCTCACCTACCAGGACTGGAGCCCGGGGTTCGAGATCAACGACGTGGGATTCCAGAACGCGGCCGACAGCCGCGGGCTCTCGTGGCTTGGGATGTTCAAGGAGGATCACCCGCACGGAATCATCCGCAACTGGGATACGTTCGCCTTCTGGAATTTCTCCTGGAACTACGGCGGGGACAAGACCTACGCCGAGTACGCGGCCAAGGTCGAGGGGACGTTCACCAACTACTGGTCGGCGGGGATTCGCGGCGAGATCTACCCGGGGAACCTGGACGATCGTCTGACTCGCGGCGGGCCGCTCTCCCGGCTTCCCGCGGGGACAACGTTCCGGGCGAACATCGATTCGGATTCGCGGAAGATCTACCAGATTGGGCTGTCGGGCGTGAGCGGGTGGGACGAGGCCGGAGGGGAAATCCGGCAACTCGACGCCGCGCTGTCCGTGCGCCCGAACAGCGCGCTCCGGATCCTGTTCACGCCCGGCCTGCGCAAGTTCCGCGACAACGCGCAATACGTGACGACCGTCCCCGACTCATTCGCGACCGCCACGTACCAGGCGCGGTACGTGTTCGCCACCCTGGAGCAGACGCAGGTCTCCCTCGACACCAGGGTCGATTGGGTCTTCTCGCCCACGCTGAGCCTCCAGCTCTACCTTCAGCCCCTGATCGCGAGCGGCGACTACACGCACATCAAGGAGCTGCGCGCGCCGCGCACGTACGAATTCAACGTGTACGGCGGGAACGCGGGAACGATCACGGAGGACGCGGACGGGAACGCCACGATCGATCCGGACGGAGCGGGCCCGGCGGCGGCCTTCGGCGTGAGCAACCCCGACTTCAACTACCGCTCGCTCCGCGGGAACGCGGTGCTGCGCTGGGAGTACCGGCCGGGGTCCGCGCTCTTCTTGGTGTGGCAGCAAGGGCGCGAGGCCACCGAGCCGTTCGGCGACTTCGATTTCTCGCGCGACTGGAAGGGACTCCTCCGCATCGAGCCGGAGAACGTGGTCGCCGTCAAGGCGACCTACTGGCTCGGGTTCTAAGGGCCTGGGGATCGCCGGGTCGATCGAATCCGCATCGGCCGGCAACCCAGCGGGCGCTCAGCTTCCCCTTGCATGCCGCTATCCGTGTGCTATATACTGAACCACATGGTTCAGTATAGCCGGACCGGCTTCGATGTCTCGTTCGCCGCGCTCTCGGACGCCACCCGACGCGGCGTTCTGGAGCAGCTCGGGCGCGCAGACGCTTCGATCACGGACCTTGCCGAGAAGTTCCACATGACCCTAACGGGCATGAAGAAGCATGTCGGCGTCTTGGAGCGGGCGGGGCTCGTCACCACGGAGAAGGTCGGGCGCGTGCGGACCTGCAAGCTCGGCCTGCGCCGACTGGAGGAAGAGGCGGCATGGATCGAGAGGTACCGCCAGCTCTGGGATGCACGCTTCGACGAGTTGGACAAGGTTGTTGAGGAACTAAAACGGAAGGAGAAGGTCCATGGACGCAAGAAGAGAGAGTGAGGTTGCCCCCATGAAGAACCGTACGACGGTGGAGCGGAGGTCCGAGCGTGAGCTCGTCGTCACGCGAACGTTCAACGGCCCGGCGCGCCTCGTGTTCGAGGCGTGGACCAAGCCCGAGCTGTTCAGGCAGTGGTGGGTGCCGAAGTCGATGGGAATGTCCCTGCTTTCCTGCGAAATGGATGTTCGTGTCGGGGGCGGGTACCGTGTGGTGTTCGCACACGGGGACTCACAGTCGGCGTTCTTCGGCACGTACAAGGAAGTAACACCGCACTCGCGCCTCGTCTGGACCAATGAGGAAAGTGACGAGGGTTCCGTCACGACGGTGACCCTCGCGGAAAAAGGCGGCAAGACGTTGCTGGTCATGCACGAACTCTATCCCTCGAAGGAAGCTCTCGACGCCGCCGGCACCGGGGCGGCGGATGCGATGGGAGAGACGTTCGAGCAACTGGACGAGCTTCTCGTCACCTTGGGCGCGAGCGTGGGACGGTCCTAAGCGTTACACTCGGCGCCATGAAAATCGAGCCCATGCGGGCCTCCGATTGGCCGGCGGTACGGGCGATCTACGAGGAAGGCATCGCGACCGGTAACGCGACGTTCGAAACCGACGCGCCCGCCTGGGACGCCTGGGACCGGGCCCACGCGAGCGATCCACGAATCGTGGCGCGCGGCGACGGTGGGGACATCCTCGGGTGGGCCGCCTTGACGCCCGTCTCATCGCGGTGCGTCTACGCCGGAGTTGGGGATCTCAGCGTGTACGTGACCGGCGCGGCGCGCGGGAAGGGAGTCGGGCGCGCGCTACTTCAAGAGCTCATCCAGGCTTCCGAACGCGCGGGAATCTGGACGCTCCAGGCCGGGATCTTCCCCGAGAACCGGGCGAGCCTGGCGCTCCACAAGGGCTGCGGGTTTCGCGAAGTGGGGCGGCGCGAGCGAATCGGGCAGATGAAGGGAGTCTGGCGCGACGTGCTGCTGCTCGAGCGGCGGAGCGCGCTCGTGGGGAAGGGCTAGGAGCGGCGGCCCCGTTCCCCGCCGCCGGCTGCGCTAGGGTCGCTTGACCAGCCGGTAGACCTCGCCGCCCAACAGCACGAAATATAGCTCTCCGGCCCCATCCTCGCCGAACGACGATAGGCCGCTCATCGCGCCCCCCCCGTTGGTGCGGATCGTCGTGGTCCAATCGAGGGGTTCGGTCACGGTCCCGCCGACGATCTTGAGACTCCGGATGATCCCGCTGCAGTAGTCCCCGTAGAAGTACGTGCCCTGAAGCTCGGGCAGCTGGCTTCCGCGGTAGACGTAGCCCCCCGTGATCGAGCAATTGCCCCCGGAGTGGCTGTATTCGGCGACGGGCAGCGTGATGTCGACCGAGCTGCACGTGGTGTTCGACGGCGGGTAACAGTGGTTGCCCTCCATCCGGTTCCACCCGTAGTTCCGCCCGCCGGTCATGGTCGGCTCGTAGTCGACTTCCTCCCAGTCTCCTTGGCCGACGTCGCCGATGTAGATGTCGCCGTTCGCGCGGTCGAAGCTGAACCGCCACGGGTTGCGGAGGCCAAAGGACCAGATCTCACCTTTATGTCCGGCCTGGCCCGCGAAGGGGTTGGTCGCCGGGACGGCGTAGGGCGAGCCCGTGTCGACGTCGATCCGGAGCATCTTCCCCAGGAGAACGTTCACGTCCTGCCCGTTTCCGTCCGGATCGCCGCCGCCCCCGCCGTCGCCCGTCCCGATGTAGAGAAAACCGTCCGGGCCGAACGCGATTTGACCGCCGTTATGATTGTCCTGCCCCGGGTGCGCGACGAAAAGAATCTCCCGAGACGTGGCGGATGCGCTGTCGGGATTGCTCGAGACCAGGTACTCGACCACGTGAATGTCTCGGGGGTCGGTGTAGTAGACGTAGAACTTCCCGTTCGTCGCGTACTGCGGGTGGAACGCGAGGCCCAAAAGCCCCTGCTCGCTGCCCGTGCCCAGGCCGGTCTTTGTGAAGAAGGGGTTCGGCAGCAATGCGCCGCCCTTGTAGATCCGGATCGTCCCGGTCTTCTCGACGATGAATACTCGCGACGTGTCGCCGGGGGGAGCGGTGAGCCCGACCGGGGACGAGAGCCCGGTGACGATCCGCTGCGCCATGTACCCCGAGGGGGACGCGGGCGGGCCCATGGACGTGGACTTGGAATCGTTCGAATCGCAGGAGGCGGCGAGCGTCAGGAGGGCGACGAGCAGGAACGGCGCGAGGAGGCGTCCCCGATGCGGACTCACGGCTCCTTCTTGCCCGTCACGAGACGGATCACCTTCATCACGGGATCGTAGTGATCGTCCACCACCCGCTCTTTGAGCGGGATGATGGCGTTGTCGGTGATGTGGATGTCCTCCGGGCAGACTTCGGTGCAGCACTTGGTGATGTTGCAGTAGCCGATGCCCATCGTGTCCTTGAGGAGCTTGGTGCGGTTCAAGGCGTCCATCGGGTGGGTTTCGAGCCCCGCCACCCGGACGAAGAACCGCGGCCCCGCGAACTTCGCCTTCTCGCCGTGCTCCCGAAGGACGTGGCAGACGTTCTGGCAGAGGAAGCACTCGATGCACTTCCGGTATTCCTGGACGCGATCGATGTCCTCCTGCTTCCACCGCCATTCACGATTCTTCTTCGGGGTGAAGGGCGGGATCTTCTTGTTCACCTCGTAATTCCAGCTCACGTCCGTGACCAGGTCCTTGATCAGGGGGAACGACTTCATCGGCTTCACCGTGATCGGCTGGTCGAGGGGGAGGGAATCGAGGCGGGTCTTGCACATCAGCGCGGGCCGTCCGTTCACCTCCGCGCTGCAGGAGCCGCACTTGGCCGCCTTGCAGTTCCAGCGCACGGCCAGATCCGGCGCTGAATCGGCCTGGATGCGGTGGATCGCGTCGAGGACCACCATCCCTTCCTCGACCTTCACCTTGTAATCTTCAAGTCGACCGGCCTGCGCGTTTCCCCGGTAGACCCGAAAGAGCGCTTCCTTCATCGATCCTCCCTAGACCTTCACCGCTTCGAGCTCGGCGTCGACGATCGCGCGAAGCTCGGCAGGCATCTCGGAGAGCGGAGACTGGGTCACGCTCATCGAGTCGCCTTCGCGCTTCACGACCGTGTTCTTGGTCCCGAACGCGGGGTCGAGCTTGGGATAGTCGAGCCGCGCGTGTCCGCCCCGGCTCTCTTTGCGGAGAAGCGCGCTCCGGGCGATCGCCTGGCTGCAGAGGATCATCGAGCGAAGGTCGCGCGCGAGGTGCCAGCCCGGATTGAACTCCCTGGCGCCGGTCACGCGGACGGTCGCGGCCTCGCGCTCCAGCGCGGTCAGCTCCTGGGCCGCCTTGACCAGATCCTCCTCAACACGGAAGATTCCGACCAGCGATTCCATGATGGTCTGGAGCTTCGCGTGGATCTCGTAGGGCGTGGGACCGGAGGTCCGCTCGAACGGCGCTAGCATTTCTCGCTCCGCGGCGTTGAGCTGTTCCGCGTCGATGGTCGCGTGCGACGCGATCTTCTTCGCCGCGTCCGCGGCGCCCGCCCCGGCTCGACGGCCGAACACCAGAAGGTCGGAGAGCGAGTTGCCGCCCAGCCGGTTCGCGCCGTGCATGCCGCCCGAGGTTTCGCCGGCGGCGAAGAGCCCGGGCATCGTGGACGCGCCCGTATCGGGTTCCACGCGCACGCCGCCCATGATGTAGTGCGTCGTGGGCCCAACTTCCATCGGCGCCTTCGTGATGTCCACGTCGGCGAGCTCCATGAACTGGTGGTACATGGATGGGAGCTTCTTCTTCACGACCTCGGCGGGCTTGTGCGAGATGTCGAGGAAGGCCCCGCCGTGCGGAGAGCCGCGGCCTTCCTTGACCTCCGTGTAGATCGCGCGCGCCACCATGTCGCGCGTGGAAAGCTCCATCCGCTTGGGGTCGTAGCGCTCCATGAAGCGCTCGCCCTTGGAATTCGTTAGTAATCCTCCCTCGCCGCGGACCGCCTCGGTGACGAGGATCCCCTGGACGCCCGGCGGCCAGACCATCCCGGTGGGATGGAACTGCACGAACTCCATGTCGATCAGCTCCGCGCCGGTCTCGTACGCGAGCGCGTGCCCGTCGCCGGTGTACTCCCACGAGTTGGACGTGACCCGGTAGGCTTTCCCGATCCCGCCGGTCGCGAGCACGACCGCCTTCGCGCGGAACACGACGAAGCGCCCGGTATCGCGCCAATAGGCGAACGCGCCGACGACGCGGCCGCCGGACGTGAAGAGCCGGGTCACCGTGCACTCCATGAAGACCTCGAGGCCCTGGTGGACGCCGTGGTCTTGAAGCGTGCGGATCATCTCGAGGCCGGTGCGGTCGCCCACGTGCGCCAGGCGCGGCGCGCTGTGGCCCCCGAAATTGCGCTGGAGGATGCGGCCGTCCTGGGTCCGGTCGAACACGGCGCCCCATTGCTCCAGCTCGCGCACGCGATCGGGGGCTTCCTGCGCATGGAGCTGGGCCATGCGCCAGTTATTCAGCATCTTTCCGCCCAGCATCGTGTCGCGGAAGTGGACCTTCCACGAGTCCTTGGAGTCGACGTGCGCGAGCGCGGCCGCCACGCCGCCCTCGGCCATCACCGTGTGCGCCTTGCCGAGGAGCGATTTGCACACCACGCCCACCTTGGCGCCCGCGGCCGACGCCTCGATGGCGGCCCGAAGACCCGCGCCGCCCGCGCCGATCACGAGGACATCGAGGTCGTGGGATTGAAAGCGATCGCTCACATGAACCTCACATCGTGGAAGATCCCCATGGAAAGAAAGCGGACGTATACGTCGGCGAAGGTCACGGCGAAGAGGGAAATCCACGCGAAGAGCTGGTGGCGCTCGTTCAAGCCGGTGACCCGCTCCCAGATGCCGTGGCGCGTCTTCGCCATGGGGGAACAGGAGAAGCAGTCGAGCTTTCCGCCGACGATGTGGCGCCACGAATGGCACGACGTGGTGTAGAGCGTCAGGGTGCCCGTGCTCGCGAGGATGACCAGCGATCCCAGGCCGATTCCGAACCGGCCGCCGAATTGGAAGGCGTCCCACACGTCGCGCCAGAGGAAGATGAGCCAGAGGAGCGCGAGATAGAGGGCGAAGCGGTGCATGTTCTGGAGCAGGAATGGGAACTTCGCCTCGCCCGTGTACGCGCGCTTCATCTCCCCCACGCCGCACGCCGGCGGATCCCAGAAGAAGGCACGGTAGTACGCCTTCCGGTAGTAGTAGCAGGTGGTTCGGAAGAGAATCGGCGGGATCAGGATCAAGAACGCCGGTGAGAGCGGCCACCACCCAGGGTGGATCTCGGGGGAGTAGACGGGCGAGAGGTATCCGTCAAATCTGAAGTGCGCGTTCTGGGCCGCGGCCCAGGTGAGATAGAGGCCCAGAATGCCCAGCCCGGCCGCGACGGCGAATGGGGCCGCCCACCAGGCGTCCCGCCGGTCGGTAACCCCAAGTCCTTCCCTGGCGACGGCTTCGTTCGTCGGTGTCAACGAGGTTCCCGAGGATCGGTGGTTCGCATCCGAGCAGCCAAAACCCCACGAACAATACCACATGGACGGGGCACAAAACAGCCGGCACGACGCGAACGCCGTGCCGGCTCTTGCCTTGCGGTACCGCGGCGCCGCCCGAATCGGGGGCGCCGCGTTTCTATCTAGCCTTCGTTATCGGACTGCCACTCGCCACGATTCTGCGCGCCGTGGTCATCCCACTGGCTCGAATCCCAGTCCCGAGGGACGACCTGGTATCCCCTCGGCGCGTCCGGGCAGTGGGCCACGTGCGCCTCGTAACTGTGGAACGAGTGGAACTGGGCATCGCAGAAGTTGCACCCATAGACGGGGCCCGGGTCCGCGTAACCCGCCTGGACGCTCACGCCGCCGATGACCGCGCCGGCCGAGATGAAGAACCGGATCGGCCGCACGTAGACGACGTGGCGCGGGTAGTAGTAGACCGGCGCCGCGTAATATCTCCAGCCGTACGCCGGCCGGCGGGCTCCCCAGCCGGGTCCAACCCACGCGTGATCGCGGTACACGCGATAGCCGTTCCACGGCCGGTAGTATCGGGGCGCCGGGCGCACGTTTCGCGTCGAATGCCACACGGGAGCGCGATACGACTCGCGCACGCGAACGGTTTGACGACCCTGCTTCGGATTCCACCACTTGCCCTGATCGGCCCGCGCCAGGCTCGGCGCGCCGATGACGATCGCGGCGCTGAGCAGGCCCAGGATCATCGTCCACCTCTTCGAAACTCTCTTTGCGTTCATCGGGACCGCTCCTTTCCGGCTTGTTGGGGGGACTCCCCAAGCCTTCCGGAAGGGCGTTATCGCAACGCGTGTGCCAGGCACGGCGATATCTACATAAGATGCGTCGCATCAATTAGTTATGGCTAAGAATGGTCGATGCGATGGCACCTCCGCAACGTGACTGGGGGTCACGGTGTGGAGGAGTAGGAGAACGCGGTCAATGCGCCGCGCTCAGCCCGGCGGCGGGCCGGGCGAGGTGTGCGCCAGCCGAAGCGTCTGGTCGTATTCGCCAGGACCTGGCTGCGAGCCCGACTCGATGAAATTGCGCTCGTAACTCGCGACCGGCCCCACGCCGGGCGCGTAGGTAATGGTTCCATACGAGTAGACTCTCGTGAACCCGACCGTGTTGCCGTTCACATCGGTCCATTCACCCACGCCGAAGTCAATCAGGTAGAGGACCTGAATCGCGCTCCGGACCGCCCCGGTGCCCGAAAAGGCAGTTTGCTGTGAAAGCACACGGGCGTGAAGAAACACGTCATCCGCGAGGTCCGGAACCAACTGCATGCGGAAGCTGCTGCCCGGGCGCAGATTTGCGTCCAGGTATTTCCACGCCAATTCCGTGTTGAGATCCCCGTAGCTCCCAATGTACTGGTCGGTCTTCTCCCACGCGTATCCGAACAGGAAGGTCGGTGCAAAGAGCTCCGGGATGATGGCGGACGGAGCGCGGGGCGGACCACCGCGCGAGCCCGCCTTCCTTGCGATGTCCGGGCGCGCCCTCTCAAGCGCCGCCATGAATCCAATCGGCCCCTCGATCGGCGCGATCGGCGCCGCCGCGGCGCTCGCGGCGACCGGCGGAAAAAGGAGTTGTGTCTCAAGATTCTGGCCCGTGGCTCCGGAGAGCGTCGTCTTCAGGCCGTTGAACCGCATGGTGTACCTGCCGTCGGACGCAACGAGATGGCGACCGATCGGATGCCTGCGGAGCAGCCCCATAACGACATCAAGCCTGGGCGCCGGCGGGACCAGCGCCGGACGGTCGTAGAAATGAGGGATGGGGCGATCCCACGCTCGCTGGAGGAGCGAGTACTCCCAGGACCTTCCGTCTTCGTTCGGCCAGATGTTTCGGAGGGCCGTACCCTGTCCAACCGCTCCCGGGAACGTCGTCCCCCCGAGGCCCGGGAACATCGGCGCCTCCGCCTCCGCTCCCGAAGTCGATCCACGAGGGGCCAAGGGGACCCGCTCTTGAGCGCAGCCGAGCAGCAGCAGGGAAATTGCGAACGTCGACCAGCGGGCTGGTCCATGGCAAGGGATCGTGATCATTGTGAACCTCCTGTCTCCAGCGTGTCCGACCTACGGACCCAGCGTCACTGCCTTCCAGCCGGCGCCGTCGCGCGTGTAGAGCGTGCGCTCGTGGAGCCGGTTCTCGCGGCCCTCCCAGAATTCAATCTCGGTGGGGACGACGCGGAATCCGGTCCAATAGGGCGGGCGCGGGACGTTCGACGGCGGCAGCTTGCGATCCATCTCCGCGTACCGGCGCATGAGCTCGTCGTGCCCCTCCGCGAGGGGACGGCTCTGCGGCGAAGCCCACGCGGCAATCTGATGGGGTCGGGGGCGCGATGCCCAGTAGCGATCGGCCTCGGCGTCCGAAACCGGAGACGCCACTCCCTCCACGCGGACCTGGCGCGTGAGCGGATGCCAGTAGAAACAGAGCGAGACCGGAACACCCTCGCCGCGTCCTCCGCCCAGATCGCGGCCCTTGCGGCTCTCGACGTTCGTGTAGAACACGATGCCTCGCGCATCCACGCCGCGGGCCAGCACCATTCGCACCGAAGGGCGTCCGTCGGTCCCCACCGTTGCCAGCGCGACCGCCGCGGGCTCCGGAAGAGCGGTCTTGGCCGCGGCGTCGAACCACTCCTGAAATAGGGCGAGCGGATCCATTCGCGAAGCCATAGATAACAATCCTACCGCCCCTCCCGCCGCGCGTGTGGGAATCGTTCAAGGGGGGAACCCTCCCGCGCCGCGATCCTGTATCCTGTGCGTGCCGGCGCGACGGGCCCATCTGCATCTCGAGTGTTCGCCCGGGTCCGTTCGCGTCCGGCGCTTGTTCCGCATTCAGCCGTCCGCCTGGTCCGTCTTGACCGCTCCGCCGACCCTCCTGGGCTGTGCTATCGTTTCCCATGATGGAACAGCTTCCACTCTGGGGATCCACGCCCGACCACCGCGCGTCCATCAAGCCGCTATCCAAGTCCCGGGTGGCCGCCGGGCTTCAATGCCTCAAGCGGGTCTACCTCGAAACCTACGCCTACGACGACCGGGACCCCATCGACCCGGGCCGCCAGGCCATCCTCGATGCCGGGCGCGAAGTGGGGGAAGTGGCCCGCGGCCGCTATCCGGGCGGCGTGACCGTGATGGAGGATGCCAAGCACCACGACGACGCGGTCCGCCGGACCGCGGCCGTCCTCCCGGACCCGGCCACTCCCGCCATCTACGAGGCGGCGTTCACGCACGACGGAATCCGGGTGCGCGTGGACGTGCTCGCGCGGGCGGAGGGACGCGAGTGGGATCTGGTGGAAGTGAAGTCGAGCACCGGCTTCAAAGAGGAATACATCCCGGATCTCGCGGCCCAGGTCTACGTGGTGGAGGGGAGCGGCATCCGGGTGCGGCGCGCGTTCCTGCTCCACGTCAACAATCAGTACGTCTGGCCGGGCGGCGCGTACGATCTCGACGCGCTCTTCGCCACGCAGGATCTCACCGGGGACGCGCGCTCGTCGATTCCCGCGCTTCTCTCCAAGGTCGGGGTGATGCGGGAGGTCTTGCGCGGCGTGGCACCGCCGGAGGTCGCCGTGGGCCCGCACTGCCGGAAGCCCTATCCATGCCCTTACTACAGTCGTTGCCACGGCGACGGTCCCGAGCATCGGGTGAGCGACCTCCCGCGCCTGTCGCCCAAGATCTATCGCGCGCTTCTGGGCGCGGAGATCGAGGACATCCGGGACATCCCCGACGACTTCGACGGCTTGAGCGCGCTCCAGCGCCGCGTGCGCGACTGCGTCGTGAGCGGCATGCCGTTCACGCACCCCAATCTCAAGTCGAAGCTGGATGAGGTCCGGTATCCGGTCCACTTCCTGGATTTCGAGACGTGCAACCCGGCCCTGCCGATCATTCCAGGAACGCGGCCGTTCCAGCAGACGCCGTTCCAATTCTCGAACCACGTCCTGGATCCAAGCGGCACGGTGCGCCACATTGAGTTTCTCCACGCTCAACGAACCGATCCCCGGCCGCGGCTCGCGGAGGAGCTGCTCCGGGCCCTCGGCGATGACGGCTCCATCGTCGTCTACTCGGAATTCGAGGAGCGGGTGATCCGCCTCCTGGCGGAGGCGCTGCCCTCCCTCGCGCCGCGGCTTCTCCGGCTCCTCGAGAACCGGATCGTCGACCTTCACCAGCTGATCCACGAGCACTACTACCACCCGGGATTTCACGGATCCTTCTCGATCAAGGACGTGCTCCCCGTCCTGGTCGCCGGGCTCGACTACCGGGATCTCGCGATCCGGGAGGGGAGCCAGGCCGCGCTCGCGTTCTCGCAGATGACCGCTCCCTCGACCGCTCCGGCCGAGCGGGAGCGGCTCCGAAATGCCCTGCTCGCGTACTGCGAACGGGACACGGTGGCGATGCTTCGCATGTTCCAAACCCTGAAGGAGACCTCGTGACCTTTCGCTTCGGAATCGTCTTCGCTCTGACGCTGGCGCTTGGGCTGGCCCTGCCGGTCCACGCGCGGGCCGCCTACAAGCACCAGCGAAGCTGGACATTCACCTTCGCCGCGGACACGCTGGGCCATGCGCCGGCGAACTCGGTGCGGTTCGGCGGCGATTGGGCGGTGGTGGTGGATTCGTCACGGGTGGCGGGGGACAGCGCGCTCTCCGACACCGCCGCGACGCTTCCGCGCGTGCTCCGGCAGAGCGAGGACGACGAGGGGGTCAAGTTTCACTACATTCAATTTCCAAAGCCGGCGCTCAAGGATCAGATCGTGTCGGTGCGCTTCAGGCTCCTGGAAGGCGAGATCGATCCTTCGGCCGGCGTGATGTTCCAGGTCGACCCGAAGGGGAAGAACGGCTACATCGTCCGCTACAGCGGGGAGAGCGGGGAGGTGATCGCGCACTACCTGCTCTACGGCAAGCGGCGCGATATCCACTTCTGCAAGGTGGAACCGGCCGCGCCGAACACGTGGCACACCCTGGAGGTGGAGCGTGTGGGCTACACGATGATCGTCCGCTTCGACGGGGAAGAGAAGTTCCGGATTCGCGACGAGCGGTTTACCAACGGCTGCGCGGGCCTCTGGACCGAGGACGACACCGTCGTGGACTTTGAGGGACTCAAGATTTCGATGCGCTGAAGCGCGGGCTCAGATCGTGCGGATGCGGTAGGGGCGCGCCGACACGGTCGGGCCTGAGTCGGGTGCCGGTGAGAACCGCGAGCTCACACCCGTGCCGCCGTACGCGCCCCGTCATCCCTGACGTGGGTCTTACCTTCCGGCCTTCCCTGGCCGGTGGCGCGCCTCGATCCCATCGAGGACCGCCACGGGCGCGGAAGATACAGAAAACGATCGCCCTGCGCTAGCCCCTGCTCGGAACGCCGACCCGGGTGGCCACCTCGCTCAGGTAGGCCGCCGACGCCTTCGCCCCGCCCAGGAAGTTCGCGACGGGGAAGTTCTCGTTCGGCGCATGGAGATTGTCGCCGGGGAGGCCGTAACCCATCATCACGCACGGGGCCCCCGTGATCTTGACCAGCGGTGGCACGAACGGAATCGAGCCGCCCATCGCCAGCGTCACCGCCGGCTTTCCGAAAGCGGCCTCGAGCGCGCGCAGCCCGGCCTGAACGTAGGGGCTCTTGGGGTCGGACCAGAAGGGCTGTCCGGCCCCGAACGCCTTGAACTCCACCTTCCCCATGTCGCCCACCAGCGAGCGGACGTGCTTCTCGAAGAGTTGAAGGATCTTCGCGGCGTCCTGGTTCGGAACGAGGCGCATGCTGATCTTGGCGCTCGCCTTGTTTCCGATGACCGTCTTGAATCCCTGGCCCGTGTAGCCGCCGTAGATGCCGTTCACCTGGAGCGTCGGCCGGAGCGTTCCCGATTCGAGCGGGGTGAACCCCTCTTCGTGGAAGAGGCGCGAGACGCCCATCCCTTTCGCCATGGCCGCGTCGCTCCATGGCCGGGCTGTGACCGCCTGGCGCGAATCCGCGGTCGGCGCTACCACGTCGTCGTAGAACCCGGGCACGAGCACGCGGCCGGTTTCGAAGTCTTTCAGGTTCTGCATCACCCAGCGGAGCACGTCGATCGGCTCGTAGAGCATCCCGCCCCATTCGCCCGAGTGCTTGTCGCCGTCCGCGCCGGTGATCGTGATCTCGACCGCCTGGATGCCGCGCAGGGAGAGGGTCACCGCGGGGTGGTCCGGGTCCGGGAAATTGGAGTCCGACACGACGAAGACGTCGCACGCCAGCTTCTTCGCGTGCTTGGGCAGCTCCATGGCCATGGCCTCGCCGTCGAACTCCTCGTCGCTTTCGATGATGAATTTGACGTTCACCGGAAGCCCGCCGCCGCCCTTGAGCGCGGCCTCGACCCCGACGATCTGGGCGTAGTGCTGTCCCTTGTTGTCGTCCGCCCCGCGCGCCCAGATCTTCCCGTCGTGGATTCGGGGCTCGAAGGGTGGCGAGTGCCACAGCTCGATCGGGTCGACGGGCTGGACGTCGACGTGGCCGTAGATGAGGACCGTCGGCAGCTCCGAGCTGATCGTCCGCTCGGCGAAGAGTCCCGCGTGGGCCCGCGTCGGCCACACCTCGGTCTTGAACCCGAGCGACTCCAGCTTCTTCTGGTCGTACTCCAGCGCGCGGGCCACGTCGGCGTCGTGGTCCTTGTGGGCGCTGATACTGGGAATCTTGAGGAACTGAACCAGCTCGTCGATCAGACGCTTCTGGTTCTCGTCAATGTAGGTAAAGGCCTTGTCCAGGTTCATGGGATCTCCCGGTCGGGAACGGCGTGGGCGAGGCTCCAGTTTGAGCTCCTCCATCCTACCCCGTTTGGGCCGGGCTTCCAACCCCGCCCCTCGGCGGGACTTATCGGTGGCATCCGGCGCAATGGAATAGTCCTGGCTCCTTCCGCGTAGTAGAGTCGGCGGCCGATGACTCCACCGCGGCCCGATCGGTCCACACTTACCGACGACGAGCTGGTCCGCCTCGTGCGCGGCGGCGAGTCGGACGCGTTCGCGGAGATCGTTCGCCGCACCCGGCGCACCGCATACCTCCTGGCCCGCCGGATCACCCGCAATCACGAGGATGCGGACGACGTGGTCCAGGAAAGCTACGTGAAGGCCTTCCGAGCCCTCGACCGTTTCGAGTCCGGCGCTCCCCTGGCGCCGTGGTTCCTCACGATCGTGACGCGCACCGCGCTCTCCGCCATTCGCCAGGGCAAGCGCCGCGCGGCGGCGCCCCTCGACGGCCCGAGCGCCGACGGGGGACCTCCCTTGGCCGAGCGGATCGCCGATCCGGCCAGCGACCCCGGCGCGATGGCGCGCCGCGTGGACGTCGAGCGCGCCTTCGCGCGACTCTCCGAGGAGCACCGGGTGATTCTGGCGCTCCGGGTGGACGCGGATCTCTCTTACGTTTCGATCGCGGACGCGCTCGGGATTCCGATCGGGACGGTGATGTCCCGGCTCGCCCGCGCGCGCGAGGCCCTGGTCGAGCAGATGAATCAAAAGCGAAAGGTCGCTTCCGATGGCCCCTGACCAGCTCCATCCCTCCCGCGAGGATCTCTTCGGGTACCGCGACGGCGAGCTGAAGGCGGATCGCCGGGCGGTGATCGAGGCTCACGTGCTGAGTTGTCACGTGTGCCGGGAGACGATCGACGAGGTGTCGGGGCTCGAGGCCGAGCTCAGGAGCCGCGCGGAAGCGCCGGGGGAGAGCTATTTCGAGCGGTTGACCGACCAGGTCATGACGCGGATTCAAACGGGCGAGGCGGCGCCCCAATTGGAACGGCGCCGCTCGGAAGCGGAGATGGAGTGGGAGGCGAAGCGCGCCCGCGCGCCGCGCATCCCCTGGCTGCCCTTGATTTCCACCGCGAGCGCGGCGGCCACGGTGCTCGTCATCGCGGGGCTCTTGATCCGCCAGGGCGCCGTGCTCCAGAAGCCGCCGCGGCCGACGGTGCTCGAGCGTTCGGCGCCCGACGCCGCCCGCTCCCGAGCCAAGCTCGACTCGCTGGGTGCCACCGCCGACAAGGATTCCGGGAAGAAGCGGGGGAATCGCGAGCAGGCCTCGAAGGAAGATCAGCCTCGAAGCGATCAGAAGATGGCGGCGCGGAAGGAGCAGCCGAAAGCGGAGGCGGACCGGAGCGTGGCGGCGGACGAGGCCGCCGGCAAGCAGTCCGCGCAGCAAGAGCGGCCGCCCCAGCCCGGCGCCGCGGACCAGGGCCTCTTCAGCAAGTCGTCCGAAGCGAAATCCAAGGACGCGGCCGGCTCGCTCTCAGCCCCATCCGCGCGCGCGCCGGGCGCGGCCAACGAGGCCGCCCCGCAGGTCGTCTCGGGAGGGATTCCCGATCCGCGCTTTGCTGCGTTTCTGCAGCGGTATGGATTGCCGCCCACGTGGGGTCCGGGCGTGTCCGATGAGAGCGTGCTGCGCGCGGAGGCCGCCCTCCGGAATTTCTACCGGACCGGCGGGATTGTAAGCCCGGTCGATTCGGCGCGCGCGCGGCTGTACCTGGCGGAAGCCGTGAGGGCGAGAGAGTCGGCCCCCGATTCCGCGACGGCCGAGGAAATCATCCATCACTATCAGCGCGCGGTTCGACTCTCGGCGGGCGATGCCGACGTGCGGCGGATCGCGGCGCAGCGGCTTCAAGACTTCCTCAGCGAGCGCGCCCAGCCCCGGTAAGTACCGCCGGCGCGCAAAAAGGCACGCTAGCCCACCATCCGCGGGCGGGGCGTGATGGCCCCGTCGCTCAATAAGGCGTCGGCCCGACGCAAAAGAAGAGACCGCGTCGGGCCTCCAATCGCTCCGGCGCCATCACGCCCCGCCCGCGGAGACCGCCAGGGTCGCGATTCTGGGACTCGGACGCCGAACCCGACGGGGCCATCACCCCCCGCCCGCTGGCTGTGGTTACCCCGTAAACGCGCCGGCGCCGGAACGTCGCTACGGCACCAGCCGCCGCTTCATCCGCACCAAGGACCACCACGCCAGCGCCAACGCCACGACGCCCACGTAGAGCGCGCTCCATCCCATCATGGGGTGGGGGCGCCCCAGCACCGCCGCGCGGGTCAAGAGTCCCAGGTGCGTGAGCGGAAGAAACCACGCGAACGTCATCGCCCACTTCGGCAGGAGATCGATCGGGAAGAACGTCCCGCCGAGTGTGAACATCGGCATGATGAACGCGAACATCGGCACGTTGAATTGCGAGATCGTCTTCACCGTCGAGGTCATGAGCAGGCCGAATCCGGAGAAGAGAAGCCCTCCGGCCGCCGCGATCGGAAGAACGAATAGCGCGCTCGGCCACGCCACCAGGCCCATCGCGGTGAGCACGAGAAGCATGATGGTCGCGGCGATCATGGCCTTCGTCGTGCCCCAGAGGATCTCGCCCAGGATCACGTCCTCCACGAGCAGCGGCGTGGCCAGGATCGCGTCGAAGGTCTTCTGGTAGTACATCCGCACGTACGATGAGAACGTGGTCTCGAAGAAGGCCCAGAACATGATCGCGATCGCCACGATTCCCGGCGCGAGAAATTGCAGATACCCGATCGAACGGCCCTGGTATTGCACGTGGTGAACCAGCTGGCCCAGCCCCAGGCCGAAGGCGAAGACGTAGAGGACCGGCTCGAGGAGCGGCGGCAGGAACTCCGTCTTCCACGTCGTGAAATAGACGTCGGCGTCCCGCTGCCAGACCCGGAACGCGCGCGTGGAGAGATTTCGCAGGATCTCGCGCATCAGTCTCTGAGCGCGCGGCCGGTGAGTTTCAGGAAGACGTCCTCCAGGCTGGCGCGGCGGATCAGGCGCTCCTGGTTCGGGAAGCGCTCCTCCAGCAGCCGCTCCGCGTGGTCGCCTTCGACGGGATAGAAGTAGAGCCGGTCTCCCACCACCTCGATCCGGCCCGGCAGCCCGCGAAGGAATTCCTCGAACGCCTCGTCGAAGTTCCACGCCTCCACCACGGTCCGGCCCACCTCGCGATCCACCAGCGCCTGCGGCGCTCCCTCCATGAGGATCCGCCCGTTGTCGATCACGATGACGCGGTCGCAGAGCTGGGCCGCCTCCTCCATGTAGTGGGTGGTGAGGAGCACCGTGACGCCGGTCGCGCGAAGCTGGCGCACCCGCGTCCAGATCGCGTGGCGCGCCTGCGGATCGAGCCCGGTGGTCGGCTCGTCGAGGATCAGGACGCGCGGCGCGTTGATGAGCGCGCGCGCGAGCACCAACCGCCGCTTCATCCCGCCGGAGAGCTCCGCGATCGCGGCGCCCTTCCGGTCGGAGAGCTGGACGAAGTCCAAGAGCTCCTCGGCCCGCGATCGGAGCGCCTTGCCGGGGAGACCGAAGTACCGGCCGTAGACGAGCAGGTTCTTGAGCACGTCGAAATCCGGATCGAGGTTGTCCTCCTGCGGGCAGATTCCGAGGATCTCCTTCACCGCCCGCGGCCGCTCCCGCACGTCGATCCCGTGGACCGCCGCGGTCCCCGCCGTTGGCGGAAGGAAGCACGAGACCATGCGGACGGTGGTCGTCTTTCCGGCCCCGTTCGGTCCCAGAAATCCAACCACCTCGCCGGCGGCGACGTCGAACGACACGCCGCGGACCGCCTCCAGCGCGCCGTAACGCTTCACGAGATCTCGGGCCACAATGGCCACGGCATCAACCTTCGCCATGGCGCGAAGTCTATCACGCGCGTTCGCGCCGTCCGGCGTCCCGGCGTTGCCGGTTGTGCCGCCCGCCGCCTGCGGGTTACCATCGTTGCTCTTTGCTTGATGATCATGGGATTCGGGGCGCACCCATTCGCAGGAGGAGTCATGAAGCGGACATCGATGCTCGTTCTCGCCGCGCTCACCTTGGGCCTCTCGAGCCTTGCGTGGGCGGCGGATCAACCCGCAGACCAAACCCAGTCGACCCCCGCGCCGGCCACGACCGCGCCGGAGCCCGCGGCGACTTCGAAGATCGAGAAGGTGGAGTACCTCTCGGCTCCGCCCGAGGAGCTCAAGAAGCTCTCGATGTTCGCGGGGAACTGGACGGCCAAGCAGCACATGTTCGAGAGCCCGATGGGCCCCGAGTCGAACTCCGCCGGAAAGTCCACCTACAAGTGGTCCTTCGACGGCATGCACATGGAAGGCACGCACTCGTTGCAGATGGGCGGCAAGGCCATGACCGGACGGTCCACGTGGGGCTGGGATCCG
Source organism: Candidatus Eiseniibacteriota bacterium (assembly GCA_963740415.1). GTDB lineage: Bacteria > Eisenbacteria > RBG-16-71-46 > SZUA-252 > SZUA-252 > WS-9. The sequence continues at coordinate 643,526 of CAVUEC010000011.1, read as the reverse complement.
GACCGCAAGCAGTACCAGATCGTCTGGACCGATAACCTGGCGCCGGTGTCGTACGTCTACTACGGCACGTTCGCCCAGGACAACATGCTGGTGCTCTTCACCACCTCCATGATGCAGGGCAAGGCCATCACCGAGAAGATGACCTTCAGCTTCACGGACCCCGACAACTTCAGCATGTTCATGGAAAACGACATGTCGGGCGAGATGAAGAAGGTGATGGAGGAGACGGTGGCGCGGGTGAAGCCTGCGGCGAAGCCCAAGGCCAAGTCGACGACGGCAACCAAGTCCACGACCACGACGACCAAGAAGCCGGCCACCACCAGCACGACGACGAAGAAGTAGCGTTCGGATCGGGGCCCAAGGCCCCGCCGGATCAGCCCGCGACGAGCAGGCTCGTCGCGTACATCAAAGCAAAGCCCGCCAGGAGCCCGGCCGCGTTCCGCGGCCGGGCCAGCGCCTCCACGATCGGCTCGTCCCGCTCCGCCCTCGAGCGCGCGAGCACCATCACCACCTGGAAGATGGCTCCGGCGCCCACGCCCAGAAAGAGGAGCGAGAGCGGGTCGGAGTAGGTGAACGCGCCGATCCAAGCGCCGACGATCGTGGGGCCACCGCCGAGCAGTCCAAGCCACGCGAGGTCGCGCAGCCGCGCCTTACCCGACACGAGCGGGGAGAGGATCGCGAGCCCCTCCGTGGTGTTGTGGAGCGTGAAGCCGACGATCAGGAACGAGCCGAGCGCCATCTCGCCGAGCGTGTAGGCGGCGCCGATCGCAAGACCCTCGCCCAGGTTGTGGAGCCCGATTCCGACCGCGATCAAGGTCGCGAGCCCCATCCCCGAAGCCGCCTCCGACCCGCGGCCCTTGCCGCCGCCGTTCCGGAGGCCGATTCCCGTCAGCGCGAGGAACGCTCCGATCGCGCCGGCCGCGACGATCAACGCGCCGTTCAGGAACTCCGGGACGCGACCGAGGATCTCGAAGGATTCCTTCAGCGTGTCGACTCCGAGAAAGACCAGGAGCCCCATCGTCAGCGAGATCCAGAAATCCATCCATTCGCGCGGCATGGCGCGCAGGAAGGGCAGCCAGAGAAGTCCCAGGAACACGGGAATCAGTCCCACGTAGACGCCCAGGAGGCCGAACACCGCGAACGAGCGGGGATTCGCGGTGGGCGTGGGCATCGCGATCTCGACGGTGCGCGTTGTGAGGGATTCCGTTGCCGCTCACGATGGAGAACGTGTACGGCTCGCCCTCCTGCCAGTCGTAGAAGAGCGAGATGGTCGCGGTGCCGAGCCGGGGCAGGTCGCGCCCGGGCGTGATCGAGAAGTCCCACATCGCCTTGTTCACAAGAACCTGCGCCACCGAGATCGGGCCGGGGCCCACGTTGCGGACCTTGAGGATGACTTCCTGGGGCCGGAACACCACGCGCTCGATCGCGAGCTTCTCGATGGGCGCCGTGCCCAGCCGGAGCCACGAGGCGCCCGAGGAGAGAAACCACCACGTCATGGCCAGGACCAGCAGAAGCGGCGCCAACCCGGCGAAGACGATCCGGGGGAGCGATGCGCGCGGCGCGCTCTTGTTTTTCGCGTCCGTCATGGGGTCACGTCGAATTGTCCCAGCCAACCCAGCTCGGCAAATTCGTTCTGGTGGGCGTGGAACAGGTAGCGGCCGGGGTACGGGTACGTGAACTCCAAGATCGCCCGCTCGCCCTGGCCCAGCGTGATCGTGTCGGTGAAGAGGGTCGGCGTCCGGGACGTGCCCGTGGGGTAGACGTGAAAGAAGGTCGCGTGGGTGTGCATCGAGTTCACCAGATCGAACTCGGTCATGTTGACGAGATAGACGCGCTGCAGCTCGCCCGCCTTCACGGGGATCGGGTAGTCGCGGAAGAAGACGTTCGCGTAGCCGTTCACCGTGTAGAACTCGTTGTCCTCTCCGTTCAGGTCGGTGTCGAAGCCGTTCATGACCATGACCATCTCCCGCGCCTTCGGCCGGGCGGGTTTGGGATCGATCAGGAACACGCCGAAGAGGCCGCGCGCGATGTGCATCTTCACCGGCATCGTGTGGCAGTGGTAGAGGTGGAGGCCGAACGGTTCGGCGCGGAATTCATAGAGGAACGACTGGCCCGGAGGGACCTGCTCGAAGACCCCGTCCATCCCGGCCCGATGAATGCCGTGGAAGTGCATCGAGTGGGGCATGGTGCCGTGATTTACGAAATGGATCCGGATGGAGTCGCCCTCGGTGCACCGGATCGTGGGTCCGGGGATCGCTCCGTTGAAGGTCCAGGCGGGGAAATGCACTCCCGGCGCGACCTCCACCTCCGTGTTCTTGGCTTCGATCCAGTACTCGCGGAGGGTGCTTCCGTCTCGAAGCGACGTGGCTTTTCCGTAGTCGAAGTTGGTGAGCGTATGGATGGCGTGGTCGCGCGCCGCGAGCGCCAGGGGACCCGGGGAGGGCGCCGGCGGTTCGCCGCTGGGACGCTGCGCCACGAGGCGCGCCGGGCCGACCAGAGCGGCCGCCGCGGCGACGGCGACCAGGAGCCCAAGCCCCAGGACGCGTCGGGGGATCACGTAGAGGCTACCGCCCCGCGACCACCAGCTTCCCGCCCATTCCCGGATGCGTGCAGCAGGTGTACGCGAATTCTCCGGACGGCGGGATGGTGACGACGACTTCGCGGCGCTCGCCCGGATTCAACTCCCGCTCGCACGGGACGTCCATCCCGACGATTCGGAAGTTGTGCTTGATGGGCGTCGCTTCGTCGTTCGTAATGATGAACCGAACCCGCTCGCCCGGGCGAAACGCCAGGGTGGGGTTCTGGCCGTTGAACGCGTATTCCTTCATGCTCATCACGACCGTCCGGGTGACCGGCGCGTTGTCGGCCTTCTCGCGGCCCACGAACGCCAGCGCCGCGCCCACCAGGGCGAGGACGAGGATGAGCGTCATGCCAATGCGTTTCTTCAAGGGTATCTCCTTTAGCCGAGATATCGGCATCACGACGATATTCCTTTAGGCTAGCCTAAATGTCAAGATCGATTGTACCGTGCTGTCTGCACGGTGGCCCCGCGCGGGGGCTACCCCCTGAGGAGGTTGGATGCCGAACGTCACCCACGCGATCGAGGACTACCTGAAGGCGGTGTGGAAGCTGAGCCACCAGGCCGGGGGCCGGAAGGTCCCGGTGGGGGAGTTGGCGGCCCACCTGGGAGTTTCCGCTCCCTCGGTCACGGGGATGGTTCAGAAGCTCAAGGGAATGCGCCTGCTTCACTACGCCCGCTACGGAGGCGTCTCGCTGACTCCCCGGGGGCGGAAGATCGCGCTCGAAATCGTGCGGCACCATCGTCTTTGGGAGCTTTATCTCTATACCCGGCTTGGAGTTCCGCTGGAGCGGGTGGACGTGGAGGCGGAGCGGCTGGAGCACGTTCTAAGCGACGACATGGAAGACCTGCTCTCGCAGGCCCTGGGCGATCCCAAGGTGGATCCGCATGGAGACCCGATCCCGACCAAGGCGGGCGCCCTGGAGAAGCTCAAGGGGATCCCGCTGACCAAGGTGAAGCCGGGGATCACAACGACCGTCGCCCGTGTGAGCGACCGGCACGCGGACAAGCTTCGCTACATGGTTTCCCTGGGTCTCCTGCCCGGGGCCAAGGTGAAGGTGCTGGAACGCGCTCCCTTCCGCGGCCCCATCACGCTCCAGATCGCCGGCAAGCGCTGCGCGATCGATCCGGACCTGGGGGACCTCGTGCTGGTGAGCTCGGTACGCCCGCCGCAACGGCGCACGCGGAGGTAGGGGGGGCCGAGCGTAGGGGTGCGCTGCCTCTCCGGGCGCGAGAAGCAAGAGGGGCATTCCTCCGGCCGCTGCTCGCTACTTCTTCCCTGGCTCCGCGTGCTGCGTCAGGTGGGAAGTGACGTACTCAGCATCCTCCCCGACTCCGAGGAACAGCGCCGATTTCCGCTTGTGGAGCCAGTGCATCCCGACGAAATAGATCCCGGGAGTGTTGCTGACGCCGCGACGATGCACGGGCCATCCGAGCGGATCGGTCTCCAACCCATCGATCCAGCGGTAGTCCGGGCGGAATCCGTTCGCCCATAGGACCGTTCCGATCTTGGACGCGCGGAGGTCGATGGATTCGATCGCGGGTACCGGATCCACCGGCTCGTCCGGCTCCGGGTTTCCAAGCGAGAACCCGCGGGTCCGGACGTATTCGTCGGCCATCCGGCGGAATCCCGCGACGAACGCATCCCCCGCGGCGAGGCTCTCCTCCACTCCGAGGCCGACTCGCACCATTTCCCCGTCGATGGCCTCGATCCGCCCCACGAGCCCGGCGCGCCCGCGGGCGAGGGTGCGTGGATTGCAGTCATGGCCGCCGTCGTTTCCCGAGACGGGCGCGTTACACAGGAGCCGCGCTTCCGGCGAGGGAAGCGTGTCGACAGTTTGGTCGGCGAGGCCTAGGTCGATCATCCAGCGCATGAGCTCCACGCCCCGGTAACGGCGGGGAAGCCACGGACAGCGCCCCACCGAAAGCGTGACGCTCCGTCCCGCGGCCAGAAGCTCTTCCGCGATCTGGCATCCGGATTGCCCGCTTCCCACGATCAGCACGGCGCCATCGGGCAGCTGGCCGGGGCGGCGGTACTCGCTCGTGTGGAGACTCATCACCCGGCGCGGGACCGCGCCCACGAGCGGCGAGGGCGTCGGCTTCTGGTACGCGCCCGCCGCGATCACGACGTGTCGCGCGGCGAACGAATCCGCGCTAGTCTCGATCACGAAGCCGGGCCCGTCGCGCCGCACGCGCGTGACCTCGACGTTCTCGCGCACCGGTGCGCCAAAGCTCGCCCTGTAGGACTCCAGGCACTCGATCGTCTCCGCGAGGGAGGCGAACGCGTCGGGCTCGGGTCCTTGGTATTCGAATCCAGGAAGGCGCTGCGTCCAGTTCGGCGTGTTGAGGTAGAAGCCGTCCCAGCGCTGCGAGCGCCAGGTTTCGCCGACGCGTCCCCGCTCGAGCACCAGGTGGTCCCGCCCATGCCGCGTGAGCCAGTAGCTCGCGGAGAGGCCTGCCTGGCCGGCGCCGATGACGACGGTGTCGACGCGGACGGTGGCGGTCATTCGTTTACTCCCGCCGGCCCCGACGCTTCAAGCAACGCGGAGAAGTCCTCGTAGGGCGTGACGCAGGGCGGGCCGGGGGCGTGAAGGTAACGGGGGCGATCGACCGCGCCCAACGCCAGCAGACTGCTGGAAACCGTCGGGAAGCGATCGCGGTGGAGACACACGGCCGGAGAGCCGTCTTCGCCGTGTGAACGGAGCAGTCTCTGCAATAACTCCAGCGCTTCATCCACGCCTTTGGGCCTCTCGCCCTTGAGCCGCTCCATGAGCCACGCCGTGCGCGGCTCCGTCTCGTCATCCAAATCCTGATGCGTGATGACGTGCCATCCCTTGCTCGCCACCGACACCTCGGGCGACCGGCCGTGACCGGCGTGAATCGCCCACGCGGCGTCGGGTTGGACGCCGAAAAGCGTGCAGTGACCGTACGCCGCCGCTCCGAGGAGACGCAGCGCGGCGTCGAGCTGGGGCGGATGCGGCTCCGCCGTGCCGGGGTCGATCGCCCCCGGCGCGTCGTGGGGAATCGGGGCCGCGGCCGCGTCCAGGCAGAGAAGCCCCCGCGAACGGAGCGTCGAGGGATCCGGCTCCGGGCCCGGGAGCGGCCGGCGGTTCATCAACGCGGAGACGAAGCGGGCGTCGCGCACCGCGAGCCAGGTGCCGCCGGAGCGAAGGTCGCGCCCGCCCACCACGCGTGGACGCTCGATCAGAACCCCCGGGCCCGCCGTGGGGCGGTCGGGGGATTCGTCGCGGTTCGCGCCCAAAATGAGTGTGCCGGGCCCCAGGATCTGGAGCCCGGCAATCACGGTGCACACGGAAGTGGCCGAGCGAGCCTAGACCCGCTCCTCGACCGGAATGTACGGAACGTTGTGCGGCCCCGTGTAGATCTGGTCGGGGCGGTAGATGCGGTTATCTTGAAGTTGCTCGATCCAGTGGGCGAGCCAGCCCGTGATGCGCGCGATCGCGAAGATCGGCGTGAAGAGCGCGGCGGGAAGGCCCATCGCCTGATAGACCACGCCGGAATAGAAGTCGACGTTCGGATAGATGCGCTTCGCGCCAAGGTGCTCGGCCACGACCTTCTCCACCTCCTGCGCCACCGCGAGGAGGGGATCTCCGCCCCGCTTCGCGATCATCTGTCCCGCGAGCTTCTGGAGCACGAGCGCGCGCGGATCCTTGACGCGGTAAATCCGGTGGCCGATTCCCATGATCTTCTGCTTCCGCGCGATCAGGTCCTCGATGTAGGGGCGGGCCTTCTCGGGATCACCGATCCCCTGAAGCATATGGATCACCTGCTCGTTCGCGCCTCCGTGGAGCGGCCCGGTCAGAGCGCCGATCGCCGAGGAGACCACCGTGTAGGGATCCGCCAGGGTGGAAGCGGTGACGCGGCCCGCGAACGTCGAAGCGTTCATCGAGTGCTCGGCGTGGAGGATGAAGCAGATGTCCATGACCCGCGCGACTTCGGGGTCGGGATCCTCCCCCGTCAGCATGTAGAGGAAGTTCGCGGCGTGCGAGTGCTCTTCCTTGGGCGGAATGTAGTCCTTGCCGTGGCTGAGTCTGTGAAAGGCCGCGACCAAGGTCGGCGCCTTGGCGATGATGCGCACCGCGGAGTTGTAACGGTCCTCAGGCTTGTTGACGTCGCGGTCGGGATAGAACATCCCGAGCGCCGCGATCGACGCCTGGAGCGCCTCCATGGGATGCCCCGTATCGGGGAGACACTTGAGGAGGTCGACGAGCCTGAAGCGGACATCGCGATTCGTGGACAGGTCGCGGCCGAACTTTTCGAGTTCGGCGCGGGCCGGGAGGTTCTTCCACAAGAAGCATGTAAGACGTCTCTTCGAACGTGCTGTTCTCCGCGAGCTCCTCGATCGGGTAGCCGCGGTATTCGAGCACCCCCTGATCGCCGTCGATCCAACAGATGCTCGACCTCGCCGCCGGCACGCCGTCGAGCCCCGGTACATAGGGAATCTGGGGCGTGCTCGTGGCGGTCGGTGGGGGTGCTACGCGCTCTGGCATGGTGCTCCTCCGGTGCTTCGTCGTGGTGTGGCTCGATGCGGCCCCGGCGGTCCGGGGCAGAGCCTTGGCGAACGGGCCCATTCTGGGCCTTCTCTGTTTTCGATGCAACGTATCGGCACGAGGATCACGGATGTTTGCGCTTCGTTGCAGGCGCGAGCGCCAAGATCCTCTTGATGGATGCTGGATCATCCGGAAGGAGCCCCGACGGCACGAGCCGCGGGACCAGCTCCACCCAGCGATGATCGCGGGCGAAGACCTGGCGGAAAATCGGCGTGGCTTCCTTTTCCCGTCCCAGTTTCCACAGGGTCGCCGCCTGCCAGAAGAGGATCTCGTCGTTCCCGGGCGCCAGGCGGGCCGCCTGAGAGTAGGCCTTCATCGCCTCCTCCACCTTTCCCTCGGTGATCAGGGCGTCGCCCTCGTCCACGTTCCGGTAGGCGCGCCAGAGCGTCACCAGGCGGCGCAATTCGACGATCGGCTGCTTGCTGTCCTCCACCCGAAGGTCCATCACGCGGTCGGCCCAGGGACGGTTGGAGCGCCTGCCCTTCACGATCACGATCGCCGCGGACTGCTGGCCCCGGATGTCGCCGCCCGCCTTCTGGCCCGCTTCCAGCGCGGCCAGGAGGCGCTCCGCGAGATCGCCATTCGACGTCTCGTACGCCTTGGCCATGGCCGGCCAGACCTTCTTGTTCGACATGAGGTTCGCCTGAACGGAGTAGCCGTTGCCGGTCGTGTCGCCCGCGTCCGGGATGCAGTGGATTCCCGTGTGGGCGGCCACATGGCCGCGGGAATCGACCATCGCGACCTGCCGGACGTCGGCGTGCTCGTCACGGTCCAGAAGCTCGCGCAGCGACTGTTCCGCGCTCCGGCCGTCCCGCATCAGGTCCAGGCCCTTGGGCCCGTAGCTCACCTCGACCAGAGACTGGGTGGCCACCGCGCCGATTCCCGGCTCGGCCCATGGGACGATCGGCCCGACCGAGAAGTAGTGGGACTGGACCGCGACGCCGATGTCCCCGGTGGCCGAGTCCCGGGCCACGATCGAAAAGGTGGCGCCGGCCGGCGAGGGGATGGCGAGGAGCGCGAGGACGAGGACGACGAGTGCGCGGTAAGTGCTGTGAACGGAGTGCTTTCGGACGAAGTTCATTGGGTTCCCTCCCTTGGTGCCGGGACTCTAACCGATTGACGAAGCGGGAGAAAACCGCTATCGTTGCTCGTTCGTTGTTCCAATCGACCCCAACCGGCACCAGACCCCATGACCCCCAATCGCAGGGTACAAGTGGATCTATTCGATAAGTGCAACGCGTTCAAGGAACACCGGCTCGTCCAGAGGGCCGGTTTCTACCCATATTTCCTCCCGATTTCGGACAATCACGGCACCGAGGTCACCATCGACGGGAAGCGGCTCATCATGGCCGGCTCCAACAACTACCTGGGGCTCACCAAGCACCCCAAGGTGATGGCCGCGGCCGAGAACGCCCTGATGAAGTTCGGGACGTCGAACAACGGGTCTCGGTTCCTGAACGGCACCCTCGAGCTGCACGTTCAGCTGGAGGAACGCCTCGCCAAGTTCATGGGCAAGGAGGCGGCCCTGGTCTATTCGACCGGCTACCTCACCAACCTGGGAAGCGTGTCGGCGCTGGTCGACAAGGGCGACGTCGTGATCCTGGACAAGGACGCGCACGCCTGCATCGTGGACGGCGCGCGCCTCTCCTACGGCGATGTGAAGCGATTCCGTCACAACGACGTTCGGGACCTGGAGCGCGTTCTCGGCGCCGTGCCGCAGCAGGCCGGGAAGCTGATCGTGGTGGACGGCCTCTACAGCATGGAAGGGGACCTCGCCCCGCTTGCCGACATCGTCCGCCTCGCGAAGGAATACGGCGCCAGGCTACTCGTGGACGACGCGCACGGAATCGGCGTGCTGGGCGCCCGCGGCGCGGGCGCGTGCGAGGCGATCGGCGTCGAGGATCAGGTGGATTTGGTCATGGGCACGTTCAGCAAGTCGTTCGCGTCGCTCGGCGGGTTCATCGCGGGCCCCCGCGCCGTCATGGATTACCTGCGGCACCACGCGCGCGCGCTGATCTTCAGCGCGAGCATGACGCCGGCCAGCGTCGCGGCCGCGCTCGCGTCGCTCGACATCATCGAGTCCGAGCCCCAGCTCCGCGACCGGCTGCGCCAGATCTCGGTCAAGATGCGGAGCGGGTTCCGCGGCCAGGGCCTCGAGGTTGGATCGGGCATCGACACGCCGATCGTGCCGATCTTCATCGGAGACCGGATGAAGACGATGCAGGTCTGGAGAAAGATCCTCGACCGCGGCGTCTTTGTGAACGCCATCCTCACCCCGGCGGTGGCGCCGGGGCGCGACCTTCTGAGGACCTCGTACATGGCGTCCCACAAGGACGAGCAGCTCGACTACATTCTCCGCGTGGTCGGGGAGGTGCACCAGGAGGTTGGTCTGGAGTTGGCCTCCAAGGCGAGCTAGCCCCAAGAGTCGAATGGACGTCCTCCCGGTTTCGGGCCCCTCGGATCTCCAGCGCTTCATTCAATTCCCCTACGACCACTACAAAGCCCATCCGCACTGGGTGGCGCCGCTCCCATCGGACGAGCGCGTTCGCCTGACGCCGGGGAAGAATCCCTACTTCGAGCACGCCGAGGCGGGCTACTTCCTCGCGCGGGAGAACGGCCGCGTTCTCGGCCGCGTGGCCGCGTCGGTGGATCGCAACTACGATTCCTTCCACGGGGAGCGCCAGGCAACGTTCGGCTTCTTTGAGGCGGCTACCGAGGAGGCGGCCGCGGGGCTCCTCGCCGCGGCGGAGTCGTGGGGCCGGTCGAAGCAAGCCCAGGTCCTTCGCGGACCGATGAGCTTCACCACCAACGACGAGTGTGGGCTTCTGGTGGACGGCTTCGACCGCCGTCCCGCGCTCATGATGCCGTACAACGGCCCCGAATACGGCGGGTGGATCGAGCGCGCCGGATACACGAAGGCCAAGGATCTCTACTCGTTCCAGTGCCGCGTGCCGGACCGGCTGCCGCCGGCGTACGAGCGGGTGGCTTCGATCGCAAAGCGGCGCGAGGGGGTGACCACGCGGCCGCTCAACATGAAGCGCTTCGACGAGGAGCTGGGGCGGATCAAGGAGGTCTACAACTCGGCGTGGGAGCGGAACTGGGGCTTCGTCCCCATGACCGAGAAGGAAATCGATCACATGGCGGCTCAGCTCAAGCCCGCGGTGGTCGCCGAGCTGATCCGGTTCGCGGAGGTCGAGGGACAGACGGTCGGCTTTGCTCTTCTGGTTCCCGACGTGAACATCGCGTTCGCGAAAGTGAAGGGGCGCCTCTTCCCGTTCGGGATCGTGAAGCTTCTCTGGACCCTTCCCAGGATCCGCGAATTTCGCGTGATGGCGCTGGGCATGCGCACGGAATGGCGCCGAAAGGGCGTCGCGCCGCTTCTGGTCGCGGAGCTTACCGTGATCGCGAAGCGCCTCGGGTACACTTCCGCCGAGATCGGCTGGACGCTCGAGGACAATGACGTGGTGAATCAGATGACCGAAGCCATGGGAGGGGTCCGGGCTTCGGTCTACCGAATCTTCGAGCGGCGCCTCTCCCCGTGAACGGGGAGCTCGCGGTGGTCACGGGGGCTTCCGGCTTCGTCGGGAGCCACGTCGCCGACGAACTCCTGCGGCAGGGGGCCAAGGTCCGCTGCCTCCTCCGCCCCGATTCTCCCACCCGCTGGCTCGACGGAAAGCCGTTCGAGATCGTCCGCCTCGACTCGCGAAACATGGACTCCCTTCGGGATGCGCTCCGTGGCGCGTCCTGGATCGTCCACGCCGCGGGGGCCATCTCCGCCCGCTCGGCGCGGGAATTCCAGGACGCCAACGTCGGCGGCACCGAGCGGGTCCTCCGCGCGGCCATCGACGCGGCCCCCGGGCTTCGGCGCTTTCTCCTCGTGTCGAGCCAGGCCGCGGCCGGCCCGGCGCTGGAGCGGCGGCCGGTCACCGAGACCGAGCGCCCGGACCCGGTGTCGCCGTACGGCGTGAGCAAGCTCCGCGCCGAGGAGCTGACGATGCTGCTCAAGGACAGTCTGCCGGTGACGGCCATCCGCCCTCCGGCCGTCTACGGACCGAGGGACCGGGCCTTGCTCAAGCTGTTCCTCGCCGTGAAGCGCCACGTGCTCCCGGTGCTGCGCGGCGAGGGACGTTTCTCCCTGATCTACGTCGAGGATCTGGCGCGCGCGATCGCGCTGGCGCTGACGCATCCCGCCGCCGCGGGGCAGGTCTATTTCGCTTCCGAGCCCGATGTGACCGATTACCGGGAGGCGGGGGAATACGTGCGGCGCGCGCTCGGCACGTGGGCCGTGACCGTGGCGCCGCCGAAGTTTCTCCTCCACGCCGGCGCGCTGGTCGGCGAGGCCTGGGGCACGCTCCGCAATCGCGCGCCGTTTCTCAGCCGGGAAAAGCTCTCCGAGATCGGGGCGGGGGACTGGGTCTGCTCCTCGCGGAAGATCCGGGATCAGCTCGGATGGAAGCCGGAGGTCTTGCTGGAAGAGGGCCTGAGCCGCACCGCGGCCTGGTATCGCGAGGCGGGCTGGGTGTAAGCTCAGGCACGTACGGTTCGTCCCCCCGAACGTCCCCACTTGAGCGCACTCTTTGCCCGGGGGAACCTATGACACCGTCGCTCCCGTCGATCCGAAGGGCCGCCCCGATCCCCGCGATGCGCGCGATCCCCGCGATCGTCCTCGCCTTCTGGGGCCTTTGCGCGCCGTCCCCCGCGGGCGCCGCCGTTTCCCGAAACGTCAACCTGCTCGCCCACCTCGACAACTACAACGCGTACTCGGCCTGCTGCGCCTACGTGCACTCGGACGGCCGGGAGTACGCGGTCGTCGGGACCGACATAGGCACCTCCATCGTCAACATCACGAATCCGGCCGCCTCGTACGAAGTGGGGTTCATCCCCGGGCTGACTTCGGTCTGGCGTGAGATGAAGCAGTACCGGAGCTGGGTCTACATCTCGACCGAGGCCCAGGGAGGCGGGATCCAGATCGTGCGGATGGCGGATCCCGAGCACCCGGTGCTTGTGAAGACCTACACCACCAACTTCAACCGCGCCCACACGGTGACCGTCGACACCACCCGCGGCCTTCTCATCCTGAACGGCACCCGGCTGGACGCCAACGCCACGGGGATGCGGATCCTTTCGCTGGCCGATCCCGAGAATCCCGTCGAGATCGGTGTCTACGCGTTTGACTACGTGCACGACAGCTGGGTGCGGGGAACCACGCTGTACGCGAGCTGCATCTCCAGCGCGAACATGCGGGTCTTCGATATCACCGATCCCACCGGTCCCGTCGACATCGTCGGGTGGACCTACCCGGGCGCGCGGACGCACAGCGCCGAGACGTCGAAGGACGGGAGGTATCTCTACGTCTGCGACGAGCAGAACTACGGGACGATGAAGGTCTTCGACATGCTGAACCCGCTGGCGCATCCGATGCTCGAGGAGATCACCGTCAATCCGATCGCCATCGTCCACAACGTGCACGTGAAGGAGGACACGGCGTTCGTCGCCTACTACACCGAAGGAGTACGCCTCTTCGATTTGAGCGACCCGTCGCTGCCCGCCGAGTGGGGCTACTACGACACGTACGGGGGCTTCTCGGGCGGGTTTCACGGCGTCTGGGACGTGGCTTCGAAGTATCCGTCGGGGACCTTCATCGCCAGCGACATCGAGAGCGGGCTCTACATATTTCGGAGCACGCCCAACTACGGGACGATCAAGCTCCGGGTTCAGGGCCCCGGATCGACGGCCCTCTCCGGCGCGGACGTGATCGCCTTGGGCGAGCCCGATTCCACCCAGACCCAGGGTCAGGGCTTGGCGCGGCTCGCGCTCTCTCCGGGCGGGCATGTGCTCAAGATCAGGAAGTTCGGATACCAATCGGCGGTGCTCGGGATCTCCGTGGCGCTTGGAGGACACGACTCGGTGGCCGTGACGCTCTCGACGTCTCCAACGGGCTCGATCTCCGGGGTCGTGCGCCGCGCGTCCGACAACGGGCCGCTCGGAGACGCGGCCCTCGGCGACCACGACACGCCGCTCGAGGTCACGAGCGACGCCGCGGGAGGGTATGCATTCGCCGCCACTCCCGTGGGGACGTACCGGATCGTGTGCGAGCGTGCGGGATACGCTCCGATGGAACGGATCTTCTCGGTTCAGGCCGGCGGGGGCCTGGTCGAAAACTGGAGCCTCCTGCGCGCGGCCTGGTACGACTCGTGCGATACCGACAGGGGCTGGTCCTTGAGCGCCGCGGGGGACAACGCGACCGACGGTCTGTGGACGCGCGCGGAACCGGTCGGCACGATCATGGCGGTAGCGTCCGGCGATCCCACGCGGGCGCCGTCTCTCCGCGCGCCCGGCGCCGTGCAGCATCCCGAGCCGGAGGAGGGAGGGTTCAGCGACTCCGGGCCGGTCCAGCCGGACGACGACGCGACGCCGGGCGCCGGATTCTGCTTCGTGACCGGGAACGGCGCCGTGGGCGCCGCGCCCGCGAACTCCGACATCGACGGCGGGAAGACGACCCTCACGTCGCCGCCGATCAACATCTCCGGCATGGCCGATCCCATGATCGGCTTTCAGCGGTGGTACTACATGAACACCCCGGGCGAGCCCGATTCGTTCCTGGTGGACGTGTCGTCGGACGGCGTGAGCTGGATCCGGGCGCGCACTATCCGAGAGAGCCACGCCGAGTGGCACCCGGAGGTGATCCGCGTGAAGAGTTACCTCGTGCCCGGCGCGACCGTGCGGATCCGATTCACGGCGCAGGACCAAGGGGTGGGCACGGTGGTGGAGGCGGCGGTGGACGACATCGAGGTCCACGACGCCTCGCTCCTGCCGACGCCCATCGTGGGCGAGCCCGACCCCGCGCCGCCAGCGGTCGTGAGCGCCCCGTGGCCCAATCCCAGCGCGGGCGCCGTCTCCATCTCGCTCCGGCTCGCGGACGCGGCGCACGCGCGTGTCGCCGTCTACGACGTGAGCGGGCGGCTGGTCGCCAAGCTCTTCGACGGCGTTTCGACGGCGGGAACGCTGCTGGTTCGCTGGAACGGGAAGAACGGCCGCGGACATGAAGCCGCGAGCGGGGTCTACTGGATTCACGCGGATGCGGCGGGAACGACGGTGGCGCGGCGGATCGTGCTCGCGCGGTAGGGATCGCGCATTGGTGCTCGCGGCGCGCGGCTAGAACATGCTGAACTTGAAGTACTTCTTTGGATTCTTCTCGATCTCGGCCATCAGCCGCTTCATCGACGCCATCGTCGCGCGGGTGTCCTCGTAGAGGGTCGAGTCGGCCATCAATCGTCCGATCGTGCCCTTGCCGGACTCCACGATCGCCAGAATGGAATCGAGCCTCGCCGTGGTCGATACAAGCTGCTGGTGCAGCTGGTCGGTGGTGATGAGCTTGGCCATCGTTCCGTTTCCGTACCGCATCTCGTGGGTGAGCGAATCCAGCGTGGTCGTGAGCGACACCAATTGGTCGGTCACCTTCTCCTGGTTCTGGCTCAACCGCTGCGTGAGCTCGGTCGCCTCGTGCGTGAGGGAGACCATCTGCTCGTAGAGCCGGTCATCCTGCGATAGCTTTCCCAGCGTTCCCTTCCCGTGCGCGAGCGCCCGGCTCGCGATGGTCAGGTTTCCCAGGAGCTCGTCCAGCGTATCGGCCATGGATTTCACCTGGTTCATCATCACCGCGGGATCGGCCAGGAGGCCCGGCGTGATGAGCGAGTCCGCCGTGAGCAAGGCCGTCGATTCGTCGCCGCCATAGAGCTCCACGTAGAGCTCGGCCAGAAAACCCACGGTCGTGATCCGCGCGGAAGTGCCCTGGTGGAGTCGCGCGCGCGTGCCCCGCTTGACGCCGAGCGTGACCCAAACGTCGTTCTGCCCGGGAACGAGCGAGATGTCGCGCACGACTCCAACCGGCACGCCGTTCAGGCGGACGACGGCCCCCTCTTCCAGGCCGCCGACGGCCGGAAAGCGCACGACGATCGACTCCTCCTTGCCGAGCTTGAAGCTCCCGGACTGGAACGTGGCCCAGAGGACCAGGATGAGGGCGATGACCACGAAGATTCCGAGCTTGAGCCCCATGAATGGGATGTGGCCGGTTCGCTTCACTGCGTTCCTCCGGAGGAAGGGGGAGCCGGGAAGGGGCGCGTAGCCGTCCCCGCCGAAATCCTACCGGCCGCGGCCGTCACCGCTTTGCGAAAGGGCGCGAGGAATTGGACGATGAAGGGCGACTGCGTCCGCTCCAGCTCCGACGCCGGGCCGTCGAACGCGACGCGGCCGTCGTCCAGCATCGTGATTCGGTTCCCGACCTTGAAGGCGTCGGCGATGTCATGGGTGACCATGATCGAGGTCTTCCCGAGCGTATCGCGCAGCTGCACGATCAGGTCGGTGATCCGCTCGGCGCTCTGCGGATCGAGTCCGGTGGTGGGCTCGTCGTAGAGCAAGATTTTGGGGTCCCGCGCGGCGAGCGCCCGCGCGATCGCGACCCGCCGCTGCATCCCGCCCGAAAGCTCGTCCGGCATGCGGTCGATCAGCTCCTCGTGGAGTCCGACCAGGCCGAGAAAATGGCGCACCGTCCCCTCCACCTGGTCCTCGGACGTGGAGTCGTACTCTAAGAGTGAGAACCCGATGTTCTCGCCCACGGTCATCGAGTCGAAAAGAGCGCCCTGCTGAAACACCATTCCCATCCGCTGGCGGATCTTCCGCCGCCGCTCCTCGTCGATCTGCGTGATGTCCTCGCCCTCAACCATGATCGCGCCCCGGTCGGGTTGCACGAGCCCCAGAAGGAGACGCAGGAGGGTGCTCTTGCCGGAGCCCGAGGGGCCGAGAATGACGCGGGTCTCGCCTCTGGGCACGACGAGCGAGACGCCGGTCAAGATCCGGCGCCCGTCGATGGAATAGTCCACGTCCCGAAATTCGATCATCCGCTCACCAATGGAGTGCCTTGAAGATCAGCCGCGTGCAGATTCCGTCCGTGACCAGAAGGCCCACCGACGAAATGACGACCGACTCCGTGGTCGACACGCCGACGCCTTTGGCGCCGCCGGCCGAGTTGAACCCCTTCCAGGATGACACGGTCACGATCATGATGGCGAACAAGAATGGCTTGATCATGCCCACCATGACATTCTGCGGGGTGAGGTATTTCAGGACCCCGTTGACATAGATGTCCCAAGTCACGTGGTACTGCAGCCCCACGAGGCCGCCGCCCAACAAGGCGAGCGTGTCGCCCAGGGCTACCAGCGCTGGAAGCGCGATCACGAGCGCGATTAACCGTGGCACCACTAGTCGTTTCACCGGATCGGCCCCGAAGGCGACCAAAGCGTCGAGCTGGTCGGAGGACCGCATGGCCCCGATCTCCGCGGTGATGCCGGCGGACATGCGGGACGCGACCACCATGCCGACGAGAACCGGGCCCAACGCGCGGACCACCGAGACCACCATGAAGTGCCCGAGCTGGCTCTTCGCGCCGGACACCGCGAGCTCGCGGGCAAGCTGGAGTGCCAAGGCCTGGCCCGCGACCGCCGAGGAAACGACGACGATCAGCAGCGAGCCGATGCCGGCGAAATAGAGCTGATTCCAGGTCTCGCGGCCGTAGAACGGAGGGGTGAACGTCGCGCGAATCACTTCGACCGAAAAGAGCGTGAATTCCTGGACGGTCTGGACCATCCGCCGGAATCGCTCGATCAGCGCGGGGATCAGGTCCATGGGGCGGCTAAGAGGGCCGCGAACCGGTCATCGATCCTTCGGCGGTCTGGTGCCGAAGACGTAGTCCCAGAGGGGCGAGCTGATTCCGAACCGGTCGTCCGGGGTCTTGTAGTGGTGGAGCAGGTGATAGCGCTTGAGGAATTTCAGGAATCCCCGGCTCATCGCGAGATGATGGGTGGCGTAGTGGGTCATGTCGTACGCGATGTATCCCGTGATGAGCCCCGCGAAGATCGGGGCGGTCCAGCGGGGCGCTCCAATGACGAC
This sequence comes from Candidatus Eiseniibacteriota bacterium, assembly GCA_963740415.1. Taxonomy (GTDB): domain Bacteria; phylum Eisenbacteria; class RBG-16-71-46; order SZUA-252; family SZUA-252; genus WS-9. Next base: position 626,432 of record CAVUEC010000011.1, on the reverse strand, counting down.
GTTCATCACGAAAACGATGCCCGCGTAGAAGGCGAGCGCCATCGGAATGCTCAGGACCGGCGGCATGACCAGGCGGGTCTTGCACTGCGGCTGCTCGTGGTGGACGCCGTGGATGAGGTACCAAACCCATTTGAGCCGCGGATGGGTCGGCTCGAAATGAAACAGGTAGCGGTGGAGGAGGTATTCGGACAACGTCCACAGGAAGAGCCCGGCCAGGTACCCGCCCCAGACCGGCGTCCAGGCCTGGCCCGGCAGATGCGCCGCGACCGAGGTCCAGAGGCAAACCACCACCACCGGGACGTATAGGAGCAGCACCACCCCGGGATGGATGTGGGTGAAGAACTCCAGAATATCGGACTCGAAGAGCCGGATCGGCTCGTCCGAGTGATTGATTGGAAGATTCCCGTAGTTTGCCTTGGCCATGGCGCAAAAAGGATACGCATGCCATCCGGGCAGGTCAACCGGCTATCATCCTCCATATGGTCGGGATGGCGCCGTTTCGAATCAACGAGATCTTCCTGTCGGTCCAGGGCGAAGGCCTCCACGTGGGGGAGAGGACTGTATTCGTGCGGTTTTACGGGTGTCCGCTCCGATGCGTCTGGTGCGACCAGCCCGAGGCGCTCACCCACACCGGCGTGGGGCGGTTCCAGGAGATGACGCCCGATGCCGTGCGGGACGACGTGCTCCAGAGGTCCGCGGTGACCCGCGTCTGCCTCACGGGAGGGGAACCTGTCATCGCACCCCGCGAGTCCCTGGTGTGGCTCCTTCGCGAGCTCCGCGGGGCCGGATACTGGATCTCGGTGGAGACGAGCGGAGCCCGCGTGGTCGACGAGCTCTTCCCGTTCATCGACTTTTGGACCATTGCCCCCAAGGGGCGGAGCGCTCAGACATTCGAGGGAGACCCCGTCGCCGCGCAGGTTGACTCGCTGCGGCGCTACCTGGAGGTGCCCGCGGACCGGAGGCAGTTCAAGTTCGTGATCCAGGGCCCGGGGGACGTGGAGGACGCGATCGGGATCCTGGACGCCGTCGGCTACAGCGGCGCGCTCGTGCTCCAGCCGGAGAGCGCGCGCGGCGACGGAAAGGCGCTGTTCGATTGGTGGCCCTGGGAGCGGTATCCGGAGGCGCGGCTCATCCCGCAGACCCACAAGATGTTCGGACTTCGGTGAGGGCGCCGCGATGACGGGGGAACCATGCGCGTCCGTCTGACCCGCGAGTTCACGTTCGAGGCGGCGCATCTCCTGCCCCACGCTCCGGAGGGACACAAATGCCGCCGGCTTCACGGCCATTCGTTCCGGGTCGAGGTGGAGGTGCAAGGCGACGTGGATCCCGCCGCCGGATGGCTGATGGACTACGGTGAGATCAAAGCCCAAATCGACCCGATTCGTCTCGAGCTGGATCACTATTATCTCAACGAGATCCCGGGCCTTGAAAACCCAACCTCGGAGATGCTCGCCGCCTGGATCTGGAAGCGCCTCAAGCCTCGGCTTCCCTCGCTTTCACGCGTCGTCGTTCACGAGACGTGCGAGTCGAGGTGCGAGTACGAGGGGAGCTAGGAGGTAGCCATGGCGGAAGCGCACACCTTCGTCGGCTCGATTCCGGAGCACTACGACCGCTACCTGGGGCCGACTCTGTTCCAGCCCTTCGCCGCCGACCTCGCGGCGCGGATCAAGCCGGAGGCGGTGACGGCGGCGCTCGAGATCGCGTGCGGCACGGGCATCCTGACCCAGGCGCTCCGGGCGCGTCTCCCCGCGGCGGCCTCGATCACGGCGACCGATCTGAACGAGCCGATGATGACGTACGCGTGCGCGAAACTCGGGAACCCCGCCGGCATCACCTGGCGCCAGGCCGACGCCGCGTCGCTGCCTTTCGCGGCGTCCTCGTTCGACGCGGTCCTCTGTCAGTTTGGAATCATGTTCGTCCCCGACAAAGCGGCCGCGGCCGCGGAAGCCCGGCGCGTGCTCCGCACGGGCGGCGTCTTCGCGTTCAACGTGTGGGATCGGCTGGAGGAGAACGACCTGGCGCGGGTGACGCACGAGACGGTGGCCGGCCTGTTTCCCCAGAATCCGCCCCAGTTCTACACCGTCCCGTGCGGCTACCACGATCCTGAGACAATCCGGGCCCTGCTCCACGGCGCGGGCTTCATCGACGTCTACGTGGAGCCGGTGGCGTTCCAGGCCAAGATCTCCTCGGCCGGCGAGGTGGCAAGCGGCTTGATTCGGGGAAATCCCATCGTGACGGAGATCCAGGAGCGCGGCGGCGATCCGGAGAGCGTGGTCGCGGCCGTCGCGGCGGCCCTGGTGAAACGGCTGGGCGGAGATCCGCCCCAGGCCCGGATGCGCGCGCTCGTGGTGCTGGCCGCTTAGCGCGGCGCGGACGACTTCGGGGACGCGACCGTCTTTGGGGACGCGACCGTCTTCGGGGACGCGACCGTCTTCGGGGACGCGACCGGTTCGGCGGCCGCGAACGCGCGGTTCGCGATCCGCTCCGCGTCTTCGACCAGCGAACCCACCGAGATTCCTCGATACGCGTTTCCCGCCAGGAAGAGTCCCGGGTGCTGGTCGAGGCCGCTCGAAATCGCCGCGACAAGCGCCCGGTGTCCCACCTCGTACTGCGGAATCGCATCCTCCTGGCGGACGACCCACGTCCGCTCCGGCCCGCTCACCAGGCCCAGCGCCCGATCGACCGCCTTCATCGCGAATCCAACCAGGTCGGCGTCGCTGCGCGTGAGAAGATCGGGACGATCCGATCCTCCCATCATCGCGCGGATCAAGATCCGCTCCGACGGCGCCCTGCCGTGGAATAGGTTCGACTCAAAGAGCGCGCCCAGAATCTCGACCGGCTCTCCGGGCGCGACGAGAAATCCGTAGCCGTCCGGCGGCGTTCGGAATGCCTGGGGGCGAAACGCCATGGACACGACGGCGACGCCGGTTGATTGGATCGCGCCGAGCCGCCGGGCGATCTCGGCGTCGACGGAACGCAGGAGCGCGGCCGCCGCCCTGGGCGGTGTCGCGATCACGACGCGATCCGCCGGGACGGCCTGGCCCGTGGCGAGCCGTGCTACCCAGGCCGGGCCCGCTCCGTCACGGGACTTCTCCAGGGAGAGCACGGGCGCGCTCAGGTGGAGCGACCGGCCCGCCGAATCCGCCAGCGCGCGCACCAGGCGCCCCATGCCGCCCTTCAAACTCCAGAGCGCGCGGTCGCCGGGACGCCCCCGGTCCCGCGCGGCCGCGAGGACGAGCGACCGGCGCTTTCGCTCCATCTCCCTCATCGCGGGGAAGGCCGCGTCCACGGACAGCTTGGCTGCGTCGCCCGCGAAGATTCCGCGAACGGCGGCGCCCACCAGCGTGCGCGCGGCCTCGGCCCCGACGTGGCGCGACGCGAAGTGGAGCACGCTCTCGTCCTTGCCGCTTCGGCGCGCGAGGATGGGCTCGCTGAGAATTCGCAGCTTGGCTCGCGGCGACAGAGCTTTCGACGAGAGAAGCGTCTGGGGCGAGGTTGGAAACAGGTGAAGCCGGCCGCCCGTCATCACGTACCGCCGCGCCGCGCCGGGCGACGCGGGGACGCGCTCCGAGGCGAGGCCGAGATCGTCCGCCAGCCGGGAGGCGGCGCCGTTTTCGCCCAGCACCCCGTTGGCCGCCCACTCGAGCAGGTAGCCCGAGTCCTCGTCGGTTCGGATCCGGCCGCCGGCCCGGGCCGAGGACTCGTACACGTCGAGGTCGACCGACGTCGTGCGCCGCGCGGCCTCCCGCTTGACCCAGTGCGCGACCGATAGCCCGGAGATCCCCGCGCCCACGATCAGGATTCTCATGCGCGGAGGCGGGGCTCCACCAGATCCGCCAGCGCGTCCAGGAAGAGCGGGGAGTCGTTGAGCGACTCCGTGCGGCGGAAGGTCGTGATCCCGCGGCGCTTCGCCTGGTCGCCGTAGAGCATGTCCACTTCGTAGAGCGTCTCGATGTGGTCGGAGACGAAGCTGATCGGAATCACGAGCATCTCCTTCACGCCCGCGGCCGCGAGCCGGTCGATCATTTCGTCCGTGCTTGGCCCGATCCAGGGGACCGGCCCCACGCGGCTCTGGTAGGCGAGCGCGTTCGGCAGCGGCGGGAGCTGGGCGAGCACGGAACGGATCGTCACGCCGATGTGGTCGCAATAGGGATCGCCCGCGTCGATGAAATGCTGCGGGAGCCCGTGCGCGCTGATCAGAATCGTAGGGGTTGAGCCCGGCGCGAAGCCCTCGAGGGCCGCCTTCGCGCGCTCTACGAGCGCGGCGATGTACCCCGGGTGGTCGTACCACCGGTCGATCACGTCGAGGGGGAGCCGGGTTTGCCGCCGCTCCATGGTTCGCCTCAATTCGGCGAGGCTCGACCCGGTCGTGGCGATCGAGTAGTGCGGGTAGAGCGTGAGCGCAAGGAGCCGGTCGACTTTCTTCTCTTCCAGCGCGTCCAGGGCGTCGCTGGAAGTGGGATTCCAGTAGCGCATGCAGAGCGCGAATTCGGCGTCGTGGCCCCGCGAACGGAGCCGGTCCACGAGCCCCTGTCCCTGGAGCGTGGTCCAGCGGGTGATGGGCGAGCCGCCGCCGATCCTCCGATAGTTTTCGCTGACCTCGCGGGTGCGGGCCCGTGCGATCCAGCGGCCGATGACGGCCTGTCCGATCGATCCGCCCGGAAGCTGGATGATCTCGCGGTCCGTGAACAGGCGCGTCAGGAACGGGAGGACGTCTCCCAGTCGCTCGGGGCCGCCCAGATTGAGGAGAAGGATGCCGGTCTTCAGACGGTGCGCGAGAAGACGGGCTTCTCGCCCTCACGGCCCTTCAGGTAGGCGTCGAACTCCATGCAGACGTTTCGAACGAAGAGGCGGCCCGCCTCGGTGACCTCGATGGCCCGCGGCGTGCGGGTCACGAAGCCGTGGGCGCCGGGGCCCCGGTCGAGAGCGCGAAGGGAATCCGCGAAGTAGGACGCGAAGTCGATTCCGTGGGCTTTCTCGATCGCCGGGATATCCAGGTAGAAATTGCACATCAAGCTCTGGATGACGTCGCGGCGGATTTCATCGTCGCGGCTTCGCTCGAAGCCCCGCTCGATCGGCGGAAGGCCGCGGTCGAGCGCGTCCTTGTAGCGGTTCAGCTTCTTCGTGTTCTGGGCAAACGCGCCCCTGAGATCCCCGATCGCCGAGACCCCGAACCCCACCGTGTCCTTGGCGGGGTGGGTCGTGTAGCCCATGAAATTGCGGAAGAGCGTGCGCTCGCGCGCGGCCACGGCCAGCGAGTCGCCCGCCAGGGCGAAGTGGTCCATCCCGATCTGCTGGTATCCGTTCGCGGTGAAGAGCTCGTGCGCGATCCCGAACAGCTCGAGCTTCACGGCGCGGGGCGGCAGATCCTCGGGCAGGATCGCCTTCTGGTGAGCCTTGATCCAGGGCACGAACGCGTAGGAATAGCAGGCCACCCGGTCGGGCCGAAGCGTCAAGCGCCGATTCGATAGTCGCGCGGAAGCTCTCCGTCGTCTGCCCGGGGAGGCCGTAGATGAAATCGAAGTTGATGGAAGGAAAGCCCTGTTCGCGGAGGTAGAGGTGAAGGTCGCGCGTCTGCTCCAGGGTTTGACGGCGATTGACCGCTTCCTGCACGCCGGGGTCGAAGTCCTGAACGCCCATCGAGACGCGGTTGAACCCGAATTCCTTGAGCAGATTGATTTGCTCGCGCGATGTGACGCGGGGATCCACCTCGATCGCGATCTCGGCATCCGGCTCGAACGTGAAGTGCTTCGCCGTCGCCTCCCAGACCCGCCGCATCTGCTTGAGATCCAGGTACGTGGGCGTCCCGCCGCCCCAGTGATACTGGGCGACGCGCGTCCTCGTCTTGAGGCGCCCCGCGACCAGATCGATCTCCCGCACCAGGTCGTCCAGGTAGGCGTCCGCGACGCCGGGCTTCTGCGTGATGATGACGTTGCATCCGCAGAACGTGCACCGCTCGCGGCAGAAGGGAAGATGGATGTAGATGGAGAGAGGCTCCGGCCCTCCGGCCGCGGCCTCGTCCAGTTTCGCCAGATAGCGCTCGGCGGTGAACGCCTCGCTGAACTCGATCGCGGTGGGATAGGACGTGTAGCGCGGGCCGGGGCGGTCGAACTTGTCGAGGAGCGCCGCGGTGAGCTGGGCGGAGGAATGGGTCACGCCGTCGCCCCCGCCGAGACCCGGTAGCGCCTCACCGTGTCCGTAAGGAGCTGCACGTTTTCGAGCGGCGTGTCGGGAAGAATGCCGTGACCCAGGTTGAAGATGAATCCGCGGCGTCCGCCGTTCTCGCGGAGGATGCCCTCCGCCTGCGCCACCACGCCGCTCGCCGGCCCGAGGAGCGCCGCCGGGTCGAGATTTCCCTGCACCGCGCGGGCGTTTCCCAGAAGGGCCCGGGCCTGGGCCAGGGACACGCGGTAGTCGAGCCCCAGCACGTCGGCCTGGATGGAGCGGAGCGCCTCCAGATGACCCACCGACGGGGCGAGCGCGAAGTAGATCGTCGCGGTGTCCTTGGGGAGCGCGTTCAGCACGCGCTGCGCCGCGGAGACCGCCGTGCGGCCGAACTCGGCGGGCGGGAGCCACCCGGCCTGGGTGTCGAAGAGCATGACCGCGTCCACGCCGGCGCCGATCTGCGCGCGGAGGTAGTCGATGGTCATGTCGGTGAGTCGCTCCATCAACCCGGCAAACGCCTCCGGATCGCGCGCGAGGAACCCGCGCGTCTTCGATAGATCCCGCGAGCCCCCGCTGTCGATCAGATAGGCGGCGAGCGTGAACGGAGCGCCGGCGAATCCGATCAGCGGCGCGCGTCCCGTGAGGCGGGCGCGCGCGGCGCGGATGACGGGCTGGATGTGCGGCGCCGCCGCGGCGACGCCTTCCCAGTGGAGCCGCGCGATATCCTCTTTCCCTTCGATGTGGAACCCCAGGCGGGGTCCGGGATTGAATTCGATCGGAACGCCCATGCCGATCAGCGGAATCAGGATGTCCTGAAAGAGAATCGCCGCGTCGAACCCGAAGCGGTCGATCGGCTGGGACGTGACCTCGGCGCAAAGCTCCGGAATCCGGCACACGTCGAGGAACGAGTGTTTCTCGCGGACGGCCCGGTACTCCGGGAGATAACGCCCCGCCTGGCGCATGATCCAGATCGGCGTCTCGGCCACCGGCTCCCCGCGGCAGGCGCGGAGGAACGGGAACGCCGCGGCGAGCGAGCGGTCCGCGTTCACGAGAGCGGCTCCATCGCCGCGTCGGCGGCCTCAAGCGTCCGGTCGATATCGGCATCCGTGTGCGCGCTCGAGAGGAACGCGCTCTCGAACGCCGACGGGGGAAGGTAGATACCGCGCTCGAGCATCCCGTGGAAGAACTTCGCGTACCGGTCACGGTCCGCGCCGCGAACCTCGGCGACGGTCGCCGCGCTCCCGATGCCGAAGTAGAGCGTCCACATCGAGCCCACGGCGCTCACCGTGCCCTGGATCTTCCGGCGCGTGAGAATCTCGCGCAGCCCGGCCGCGAGGAGCGCCGGTCCGCGCTTCGATCGTCCGGATCAACGAAGGATCGGAGTCGAGCGCCGTGAGCGCCGCGACGCCGGCCGCCATGGCCAGCGGATTTCCGGAGTAGGTGCCCGCCTGGTAGACGGGGCCCTCCGGCGCGATCGAGCGCATCCAATCGGCGCGTCCCACGAACGCGGCGACCGGGAGGCCGCCGCCGATCACCTTTCCAAGGGTCGCGAGGTCGGGCCGGACGCCGTAGCGTTCCGCCGCCCCGCCGCGCGCCGCGCGAAATCCGGACATGACCTCGTCGAAGATCAGGAGCGCGCCGTGGCGGTCGCACAGGTCGCGGAGGCCCTGCAGAAACTCCGCCGCCGGCGCGATCACGCCGTGATTGCCCACGACCGGCTCCACGATGACCGCGGCGATCGCGCTCCCTTCCTTCGCGAAGATCGCGGCGACCGAGGCGAGGTCGTTGAACGACGCGACGCGCGCGTCCGCGATCGCGGACGCGGGGACGCCGGGAGAATCGGGCGTGCCGAGCGTGGCGAGGCCGGAGCCGCCGCGGATCAGAAACGGATCGGCGTGCCCGTGGTAGCAGCCGTCCAGCTTCACGTAGAGGTCCCGCTTCGTCACGGCCCGCGCCAGGCGGAGCGCGCTCATCGTGGCCTCGGTGCCGGTGGACACGAACCGGATCCGCTCGGCCGCGGGGTAGAAGCGCTTCACGCGATCGGCGAGGTCGATCTCGAGTCGCGTGCCGGTTCCGTAGAGCGTCCCTTCGCGCGCCTGGCGCGCCACCGCGTCCACGATCTCGGCGCGCGCGTGCCCCAGGAGGAGCGCCCCCCAGCCCAGGACGTAGTCGAGGAGGAGGTTGCCGTCGGCGTCGGTCATCGTCGCGCCCTTGGCGGAGACGATCGTGCGCGGAATCCCGCCCACGCCCTTGAACGCGCGCACCGGCGAATTCACGCCGCCGGGGAAAAGCCCGAGCGCGCGGCGATGGAGCGCCTCGCTCTCCGCGGTCTTGGGGAGGGTGCGCGTCTCGCTCATCCCTGCTCCCGGCCCAGGAGCGGCGCGACTTCCTTGGCGAAGTAGGTGAGGATCACGTCCGCGCCCGCGCGGCGGATCGACGTCAGCGTCTCGATCGCGGCGCGCTCGCCGTCGAGCCAGCCGTTCTGGGCGGCGGCTTTGATCATCGCGAACTCTCCGGAGACGTTGTACGCCGCCACGGGAACGCCGAAGCGCTCCTTCACGCGGTAGATCACGTCGAGGTAGGGAAGCGCCGGCTTCACCATCACCATGTCGGCCCCCTCTTCCAGGTCGAGGGCCACTTCGCGCAGCGCCTCGTCCGAGTTCGCGGGGTCCATCTGATATCCGCGGCGGTCGCCGAACTGGGGCGCCGATTCGGCCGCCTCGCGGAACGGCCCGTAGAACGCGCTCGCGTACTTGGCCGAGTAGGCGACGATCGGGGTTTCCTGGTAGTGCTCCGCGTCGAGCGCCTTGCGGATCGCGCCCACCCTCCCGTCCATCATGTCGCTCGGCGCGATCAGGTCCGCGCCGGCCGCGGCGTAGACCACCGCGGCGCGCGCCAGAAGCGGGAGCGTGCGGTCGTTGTCCACCTTGTCGCCCTTGAGAATTCCGCAGTGCCCGTGGTCGGTGTACTCGCAGAGGCAGACGTCGGCCCAGAGATGGAGATCGGGCGCCGCCTCGCGCACCGCCTGGATCGCGCGCGGGACGATTCCTTTCTCGTCGTAGGCCTCGCGGCCCTCCGGGTCCTTGGAAGCCGGAATCCCGAACAGGATCACGCCGCCCACGCCCGCCTTCGCGAGCGCCTCCGCCTCGCGCGCCGCCTCGTCCACGGAGAGCTGCGCGTGGCCCGGCATCGAAGCGATCTCGCGGCGCACGCGCTGCCCGTGGCAAACGAAAAGCGGCGCCACGAGGTCGGCGGCGACGAGTTTCGTCTCCCGGGCGATCGAGCGGAGCGCCGGGGTCGCGCGGAGCCGGCGGAGCCGTGTCTTGGGATAGGTCATTCGGGCTTCCTCTTCCCTGATTGTATGCCTTTCGAGAGCCCGAAGTCCCAGGTCCCGCAGAACTCGAACTGGGTCGTGTGCTTGTATCCAAGGTCCAGGAGCGCCCGATGGGTCGTTTCGCCGATCGCGGTCGCGCGCGCCGTCTCGCGGAGAGTCCTCAACGCGCGGGGCGGGAGAAGCCGCTCGAGCGCTTCGACACCGGAAGGGCTGTAAAACGCCACCGTGACCGCGGACCCGGAGCGCAGCGCGTCCGTGAGCGGGGCCACGTCCGGCGACTCGAATCCGGTTCGATAGACCTCGAATTCGTCGACCGGAATTCCGGCCCGACGGAGGGCGCCCCGCAGCGTTGGAAGGGCCTTGTCACCGCGAAGAAACGCAACACGGCGGAACCCGTTCTCGGCCTGCCGGCGGATCATCCATCCGGCCAGCGCCGCGGCGCCTTCCGCCCGGACCGGCACCTCGACCGTGAAGCCCGCAACGCGGAGCGGCGCCGCGCTCTCCGGTCCCACCGCGAACAGCGAGAGTCTTGAAAGGGAATCGCGGCGGGACGGCAGCGCCAGCCGGGCCAGCGCCTCGCCGGCCCGCTTGCTGGTCCAAGCCACCGCCGATCCCTCGGCATCGTTCAGCCACTCGAGCATGCGCGCACCGTCCCGCCCCGGCTCGGTTCTGAGGAGCGCGAGCGTAAGGACCGTCACGCCGCTCCGCTCCGCCGCGCGGATCTCACCGGCGTCCCAGTGATCGTCCCGGGCAATCACGAGGAGGTTCCCCTTCTCGCGGGCCGCGCTCACGGGAATATCTCGTCGCTTCGAACTTCCGCGAGAATTTCCTTCGCGCCGCCGCCGTGGAGCATCGCGGCCAACCTCCGTCCCAGCTCGCCCGCCTCCGACGCGGCCCCCTCCACGCTCATCCGGAGCGAAGGCCGTCCGCTGGGGTGCCCCACGTACCCGGCGAGCGTCAACCGTCCGCCGGTCACGCGGCCGCGGGCGCCCACCGGAACCAGGCACCCTCCGCCCAATCCCGAAAGGAGCGAACGCTCCGCCTCCGCCTCGGCGCGCGCGTCGGCGTCGTCCAGGGCGCGCAGCGCCTCCGCGCTTCGCGCGTCGTCGGCGCGGATCTGAAGCGCGAGGATTCCCTGGCCCGGAGCCGGCAGCATGATCTCCTCTTCCAGAATCTCCGCCGCCTCATCGATCAGCCCCAACCGCTTGAGCCCGGCCGCGGCGATCACGATCGCGTCGAGCGCGCCCTCGCGCACGCGGGCGATTCGCGTGGGAACGTTCCCGCGCAAATCCTGGACCGCGAGGTCGGGCCGCCGGGCCAGGAGCTGCGATTGGCGCCGAAGCGACGACGTGCCGACTTTGGAGCCCTGAGGAAGTTGCGCGAGCGGGACGCGGCCCTTGGTTACCAGCGCGTCGCGCGGATCCTCGCGGCGAAGAAGCGCGCCGATTCGAAGCCCCGGCGTTTCCTCGGTGGGCAGATCTTTGAGTGAGTGGACCGCGAGGTCGATCCGCCCGTCGAGCATCTCCTGCTCGATTTCCTTGGTGAACACGCCCTTCCCGCCGATTCGCCGGAGCGACGCCATCGGATTTCGGTCGCCGGAGGTCTCGATCACGCGTATCTCGTGCGCGCGCTCTCCGCCCGGGAGGAGCCGGCGCACGAGGCCGCTCTGCGCCAAAGCGAGGGTGCTACCGCGCGTCCCGATCCGCATCCGTCCCCTCGGGATCGATTCCGAACAAATCCTGAACCGCGTCGATGCGGGCGATCCCTCGGGCGCCGTCCTCGTCCGCACGGTTCAACCGCGTGGTCGGACGGTGGAGCAGCTTCTGCACGATCCCGTGGATCAAGGCGTCGAGCGCCTCCTGGTCCTCGGGGCGGAAGCGGCCGCGGTGGCGCGCCAGCTCTTCTTGCGCGACGCGCTCGAACTGCGCCCGAAAGCCGGTCACGGTCGGTTTCACCGCGAGCGAGCGGTGCCAGCGCAGGAATCGCGCGAGTTCCTCTTCCACGATCGCTTCCACTCTGGGCACCTCCGCGCGGCGGTGCGCCAGGCTCTGCGCGACCAGGGCGCCCAGCGCGTCCAGGTCGTGCAGGAACACATTGGGAAGCTTGGCCACGGCCGGATCGATGTCGCGCGGAACCGCGAGGTCGAGCAGGAGGAGCGGCCGGTTTTTCCGAACCCTCATGGCGTTTCGCACCGCCGCCACGGTCACCATGGGCTGGGGCGACGACGTCGCCCCGATCACGATGTCCGCGCCCGGCAGCACCACCGGGATCGCCTCGAGCGACACCGCGCGCGCGGGAAGAGCCGCGGCGAGCGCTTCGCCCCGCTCGCGTCCTCGATTCGCCACCATGTACCGGGTGACGCCGGCCTCCTGGAAATGCCTCGCCGCGAGCGCGGCCATCTCGCCCGCGCCGATCAGAAGCACGCGCATGTCGGCCAGGGAGCCGAGAACCTTCTGCGCGAGCCCCACCGCGGCGTACGCGCTCGAGATGGGGCCGCGCCCGATCCCGGTCTCGGTCCGCGCGCGCTTGGCGGACCGGAACGCCGCGTCGAGAAGCCGCTCCATCACCGGTCCCGATCCGCCCGCGCGGGCCGCGAGCGAGAGGGCGTCCTTCACCTGGCCGGTGATCTGCGGCTCGCCCAGGACCTGTGAGTCGAGCCCGCACGCGACCCGGAAGAGGTGCCGCACGGATTCGGGCTCGTGATAACTGTAGAGGTAGTTCCGCCCCGCTCCCGCGAGGTCCATTCCCTTGATTTCCCGGAGCAGCTCGGCGACGAACGCCGGCGGGCTTTCGAGCGACGCGCCCCTCGCGTAGACCTCGGTGCGGTTGCAGGTCGAGATCACGAGCGCCTCGGTTGCCCCCGCGCGCTCGCGCAAAGCCTGGATCGTCCTCGAGACCTCCTCGTCGCTCATGACGAGCGCGTCGCGGATCTCGAGAGGGGATGTCTCGTGGTTCAACCCCACGCAAAACAGTTCCAGGCTCGGGACGGCGGACTCGGTCATGATGGTTACCGGAACGTGTGGAAGGATCGGATGAATAGGTCGGTGACCACCCGGGAGAGGAGGAGCGTCGTGAATCCCGCGAGCGATGCGTAGACGGCGCGCGGCCCCCTCCAGCCCAGCCGGTGGTAGGCGAGGACGGCGAAGGCCAGAACGAGCCAGGCGCCAACGGTGAGCCACGTCTTGGGGTCCTTGACCAGATCGACGCCGGCCAGGCGCGCCCACCCGACGCCCATCAAGATCGCGACCGCGAGGAGCACGAGTCCCGCGCTCGCCGCGCTCACGTTCATCTGGCCGAGCGTTTCGAGCGGCGGCATCCGGCGAAAGAAGAACGAAAGGCGGTTCGCCTTGATCTCCCGGTACATGAGGAGAAAGAGAACGCCGTAGATCGCGGACACGAAGAACGCGCCGTAGCCGAGCACCGCGGCCAGCGTGTGCATCTCGAACCAGATCGGGAAGAGCGGAGGCTGCGCGGTCGCGGCCCCCGCGACGCCGTAGGCCGACGAGATCACCTGCATGAAGAACACAATGGGCAGGACGAAGATGCCCGTCGTGCGGACGCCCTGCCGCAGCTCCAGATATACGTAGACGCCCGCGAGGGCGAGCGCGGTGGCGGACAGAAAGTCGTAGATCGAGGCGAGCGGGAGGTGCCCTTCCATGACGCCGCGGGCCGCGAGGTAGACGACGTGGACGATCAGGGCCGCCCGGAGCACGCTGGGGCCCCAGCGCCCGCCGGTCGACTCTTCGTCCGCGTAGGCGCGCGCGTACGCCGCCACGCTGAGCGCGTAGAGCGCCGGCAAAACCGTTGTCAGGAGTGGGATCAGGGGCTGCATGTGTGGGCTGTAGACCTCCTCGATCAGTCCTATATTCTCGCCCGGATCCGCCCGTGGATCAAGGAGATCCCGGCCCCGATCAGATCCAGTCCGCGTTCGGAGCGGGCTTTCCCAGGAGCCGGAGCATCGCCTGGAGCTGCCCCTGGTGGCGCAGCTCGTGCGTGAACACGTGGGTGAGGATCTGCTCCACCGTGAACGTGGTCTCGGTGCCGTCGATCTCCGTCCCGCGCCTTAGCTCGCGGAGACGGTCGGGCACGTACGCGGCCAGGACGCGCCGCGTCCGGTCCGCGACCTCCTCGCCCCGGGACCGCGCCATCTGCGGCGTGGCGTAGGTCCGCGCCACCTCCGCGGCGTCGGGGTACTTCCATTCGCTCGTCTCGATGTTCTCCATCACCCACGATCCCTCGACCTCGATGACGTGCGCGAAGAGATCGCGAAGCGACTTGAAGGAGAACGGAAACTCGCGCGTCCATTCCTCCGGCGAGAGCGAGGCCGCGGCGGCCAGGAGCCGTCCGCGCGCGTTCCATGTGGCTTCGAAATAGTCTTTGAGATCCACACACCCCTCCGCGTTCTTTGGAAGACGCTATAGTCCCAGATATGTCACGTGCCGGCCATGGGTCAAGCCTTCGCGACATCGCCGCCGACGTGGTCGCGTGCGAGCGCTGCCCGAGACTTCGCGCCTACTGCGCCGCGGTCGCGCGCGAGAAGCGCGCCGCGTATCGGGACGAGACCTACTGGGGAAAGCCCGTCCCCGGCTTCGGCGATCCCAAGGCGTGGCTCGTCATCATTGGACTCGCCCCGGGGGCGCACGGATCCAACCGAACCGGAAGGATGTTCACGGGCGACCGCTCCGGGCGAGTGGCTCTACGGTGAGCTGCACCGCCAGGGGCTGGCCAGCCGGCCGGATTCGCTCCGGGCCGACGACGGGATGACGCTCGACGGCGTCTTCATCACCGCGGCCGGGCGCTGCGCGCCGCCGGGGAATCGACCCGAGCCCGCGGAGCTGGACCGGTGCCGGGAGTATCTCGTCCGCGAGCTCACGGCGCTGGCGGGGGCGCGCGTTCTCCTCGCGCTCGGGAAGATCGGCTTCGACGCCGTTCTCAAGGCCCGCCGGGAGCAGGGGCGGGAGGAGATCCGGCCGCGGCCGGCGTTCGCGCACGGGACATCGGCCCGACTTCCCGAGGGGGGCTGGCTGCTCGCCTCGTACCATCCAAGCCAGCAAAACACGAGCACCGGCAAACTTACCGCGGCCATGTGGCGCGGGATCTTCGAGACCGCAAGGCGCCTCCGCGATCGGGTATAGTTACGGCATGAGCGGTTCCATGCGCGCGATCTATCTTCGTAAATCCGGCCCACCGGAAAGTCTCCGGCTCGAGAGCGTCGCCGATCCCCGGATCGGGCCGCACGACGTCCTGGTTCAGGTCCGCGCGGCGGGCGTCAATTTCACCGACGTTCTCTCGCGCCAGGGACTGAACCCCGAAGCGCCGCACCGTCCCTACATCCTCGGCCACGAAACGGCGGGAGAGATCATTGCCGTAGGAGACATGGTGGCGGGGCTCCATCCCGGGCAACGGGTGCTGGCTTTCCACCAGAACGGCGGCTACGCGGAGAAGGTCTCCGTTCCCTCGGCTCAGGTCTTTCCGATCCCCGACTCCATTCCGTATCAATCGGCGGTGCTCCTCCCGCTCAACTACGGGACCGCGTACATCTCGCTCTACCGGACGGGCCCCGTCGAGCCGGGGATGCGCATCTTCATCCACGCGGCGGCGGGAGGTGTGGGAATGGCGGCGGTGGATCTCGCCCGGCGCGCCGGGCTCGAGATCGTGGCCGCCGCGAGCACCCACTTCAAGCGCGGCCGGTTGATCGCAGAGGGCGTGAAGCACGTCGTTCCGGTCCGGCGGATGCGCGTCCACAAGGTCTCGAAACGTTTGTTCGGCGGCCCGGCGTTCGACATCGTGCTCGACTCGATCGGGGGCCGGTCCATCGCCGACGGGCTGCGCGCGCTGAAGCCCGGCGGGCGCCTCGTGAGCATGGGGGTGGGGCAGATCTCCAATCGCGGGCTCCTCGGCGCGATCGCGTTCTTCCTCCGCGCGCCGAGATTCACCTATCTGGACTTGCTCACGTCGAGCCGCGGGCTTTACGGCGTGAACTTGAAGAAGCTCATGGAAGACACCGTGCTCGCCCGGCAGGTTCTCGAAACGCTGGTCGCGTGGGCCGCGGCGGGGGAGATCCAGCCCGCGCCGGGCCGCGTGATGCCGCTGGCGGAAGCGGGCCTCGCCCACAGGCTGCTGGAATCGAGGGGAAACGTCGGGAAGATCGTCCTGCGCATGTAGCGCGAGCGTTACGCCGCGATGGGCGCGACCAGGCGCTTCAAATCGACAAGCACGTCCGGCCAGGCGGCCGCGTAGTTCCGCCGCGCAACGATGCGGCGTTCCGTCGCAATCCGATCGAAGCCTGAGTGGATGATCAGCACGGACGCGCCTGTGTCGTCGGGCTCCAACGAAAATTCCACCCGGGTCGACCCGCCCCATTCTTCTCCGATCCATTCCCACGAGAGCGCGATCCGCGATTCGGGCACCAACTCCTCGATACGCCCCTCCTCCGCGATTTCCCGTCCCTGGAACTTGGACGTGAGGCGGAACGCGCCGCCCACGGAGCCCTCGAACCGCTCCACGTGCGCGATCCACGATTCAATCCCGGCGCTCGTTGAGAAAAGCGGCCAGAGATCGGACACGGACCGTGGGAGATGAGCCCGGGCCACGACCGGAATCGTGGAGCCCCACTCGTGGGCGTCGGCGTTGTCGGTCAGAGCCGAGCGAAGCGCGGTGGACGCCTCCTTCCACATCTGACGCGCCGCGCGCCGCTCCGCCTCGGTCTTCAGGCCGTCGTGCGTGATCGTGAGCCTGGAGCCCGGGCCGTCCCCCTCGAGGCGGAAGGTCACGTGACTCTCCGGCGCTAGCGCGGATGGCTGCCAGGCCATCTCGAGCTTGACCGGGGGCGTCGTCGAGAGCACGCGACCGCGCGCCACGTCGCCGTTCCAGAATTCCAGGCCCAGCTCGCCGCCGTGGGTCAGCTCCAGGTCGGCCTTTCCAAGCCAGCGCGCGAGCGCCTCAGGACGCGATAGGAAGATCCAAACGTCCAGGACCGGCGCCTGGAACGAGCGGAACAGCGAGATGGTCGTTGGATTCATGGCGTCATCTTAGCAGGCCCTGAGCGGCGGAGCCTTGCGCCGCTTACACGCTCTGCATGTCCTCTTGACTTTCACCTTTTATTCACCTATGCTGTTGTGCGTCCGTGGGGCGCGCCTAGCGTACCGCCCCATGGTGGGTTCCCGGACGGCCGCCACAGGGGCCCGCGCGGCCGCACCGGGCACCCCGGAAAGGAAACCGTGCTCACTCCGCGGCAGAAGACCGCCTACGACTTCATAGCCTCCTTCAGCGCTCGGAAGGGCTACGCCCCTTCGTACGAGGAGATCCGCCGCCATCTGGGCGTCTCCTCCCTCAACGCGGTGGCGAAGCTGGTCGTCCAACTCCGCCGCCGCGGATTCCTCGCGCCCGCGCCCCCCAACGCCAAGCGCTGGCTCGCCCCGCCTGCTCGCCATTCCGGCGGAGACACCATCCCCCTCCTAGGCGTGGTGGCGGCGGGGCGGCCGATCGAGGCGGTCGAAGTCCCCGAAGAGATCGAGATCCCGGCATCCATGACCGGCACGGGGGAGCGCTACGCGCTCCGCGTGAGCGGGGACTCCATGATCGAGGACGGCATCCACGACGGCGACGTTGTCGTCGTGCGCCGCGCGCGCCGCGCGGAAAACGGGCAGACGGTGGTCGCGCTGGTCGACGGGGACGCGACGCTCAAGCGCTTCCGCCTGGCCGGCGATCGCGTGGAGCTTCGCCCCGCGAACGCCGCGATGGCGCCGATCCGAGTGGCCGCCGATCGCGTCGAGATCCGGGGAGTCCTGGTCGGCCTTCTCAGGCGGTATTCCTGATGGGCGTGGCCCTGCCGCGCCGCGCGTCGCCATGCAAACCATCCTCCACGTCGCCATCGATTCCTTTGCCATCCAGGCCGAGCGGCTGCGGTGTCCCAAGCTCAACGGGCGGCCGCTCGCGCTCGCGCCCTCCGACTCGCCGCGTCCGCGCGTGGTCTCGGCCTCTCGAGAGGCGCGCGCGGCGGGCATCGTTCCCGGCACGCCGCTCGTCGTCGCGAGGAAACTCTGTCGGGACTTGATCGCGCTCCCGCCGGACCGCGACCTCTACGCCGGGCTCTCCGACTCGATCCGCGCGCAGCTCTCGCCGTTCGCGCCCTTCGCTGAAGAGGAACGCGCGCCGGCGGGCCCGCACGGGAGCTTCGCGCTCAACCTGACCGGCGTCGCGCGCACGCACGTCGGCGCGCGCGACCGCGCGATCGAAGCGGGGCGCGACGTCGAGCGGGCGTTTCGTCTCCACCCGACACTCGGGATCGCCGCGACGCGCCTGGTGAGCCGCGTGGCGGCGACCGTGCTGGCGCCGGACGGCAACCTTCTCGATGTGGCTCCCGGCAGCGAGGCGGCGTTTCTCGCGCCGCTCGCGGTCCGCGTGCTTCCGTCGTCGCGAGAGCGCACGACGGGCGAGCGGCTCGACCTCTTGAACGCGCGGCTGGTTCGCGACGTTCAGGCGTGGAGCCCCGAGCAACTCCGGGCCGCGTTCGCCGGACCCGTGGCCGCGGCCCTTTGGCGCGAGGCGCGGGGGATGGACGGCGCGCCGCGGTGGGCTGCCGCGCCGCCGCGCGTGGCGATCGCGGAGGAGACGCTCGCGCAAGAGACCAACGACCGGCGCATTCTCGCGGCGCGGCTTGAGCGCTTGGTCGTGGAAGTCGGCACGGGCCTTCGGTTGCGAGGCGCGACGGCGGATGCGCTCGCGCTCTCGATCCTCTATGCGGACACCCGCGAGGGTCGCGCGCGCCAAACGCTCGCCCCGGCCTCTGCCCGCGAGACCGCGCTCCACGACGCCGCCCTCTCGCTTCTCGACCGCGCCGTAACCCGCCGAGTCCGCGTCAACCGTCTCCGCCTCGAGGCATGCGAGTCTCCGCCCCGCGCCTCGCAGCTCTCTCTCTGGGACAACGTGGAGAGGGAACCCAGGGACATGCCAGAGGGGACCGTTTCTTTTGCCTCTCGCGTCCCCGACGGCATGTCCCTGGGTTCCCTCCCCATGTTTTCCCAGGCAGACCGCGGCGTCGCACTGGGCCGCGGCGTCGCGCTGGAGCGCGCGCTGGATCGCGTGCGGAATCGATTCGGAACGGAGGCGCTCGTCCCTGCCGCGTGGATGGCGCACGGTCTTGTCGTTCGTCCACCTGCACGTCCATAGCCACTACTCGATGATGCGGGGCGTTGCCTCGCTCGAGGCGCTCGCTCAGGCCGCGCGCGCGCACGGCATGGACCGCTTCGCCCTCACCGACACGAACGCGCTCTACGGTTTCGTCTTCTATCGCCAGATTTGCGAGGAGGCCGGCCTCACGCCGATCGCGGGAGCGGACGTGGTGGTGGGTGGTGCAGCCGCGGCGCACAGAAAGGGCGCCGGCCCCGAGGGCCAAGCCATTCCCGAGCGCGCCGTCTTACTTGCGCGGGGCCGCGAAGGTTACCGCTCCCTTTGCCGTGTCCTCACCGCGCGACATCTCGATCCCGCGTTCTCGCTCGCGGCCTCCGTCCGCGCGCACGCGGAGGGGCTCGTGTTGCTCTCGGAGGATCGCGCGCACTTGACCGCGCTCCGCGACGCGCTGCCGGTCTACGCCGAGCTCGTCTCCGGCCGTGGAGACCGCGCGCTCCGCCAGTGGGCGCGGGCCGCGGGCATCCCCTGCGTCGCGACGAACGACGTCCACTTCGTCCACAAGGAGGAGCACCGGCTTCACCACGTGCTCCGCGCGATCGACGGGAACACCACGCTCGACCGCGTCCCCGCGCACGACCTGGCGGAGCCGGCCCGCACCTTCGCCTCCGCCGCCGAGATGGAGGCGCGATTTCCGCACGCGCCCGAGGCGCTCGAGAACGCGGCGCGTCTCGGCGAGGAGTGCGCGGTCGACTGGCCGATGGGGCGCACCGTATTCCCGTCCTACCCACTCGACCGCGGGGACGCGTTCGAAATCCTGCGCGCGCGCTGCGAGGCGGGGATTCTCCACCGCTACGGCCGCGCCCCGGCGCCCGAGGTGCGCCAGCGCCTCGACCGCGAGCTCGCGATCATCCGCGGCAAGGGCTACGCCGACTACTTCCTCATCGTGGAGGCGATCACGTCCCGCACGCCGCGCACGTGCGGCCGGGGTTCCGGCGCGGCGAGCATCGTGGCCTACCTCCTCGGCATCACCCACGTCGACCCGGTGCGTCACAACCTCTTCTTCGAGCGCTTCCTCTCGCCCGAGCGGAAGGATCCGCCCGACATCGACGTCGACTTCGCGTGGGACGAGCGGGACGCGATCCAGCTGGCCGTGCTCGAGGAGAACGGCGCGCCCGCGCGGGCCGCGATGGTCTCGAATCACGTTGGATTCCGCGCCAAGGCGGCGATCCACGAAATCGCGAAGGTCTACGGACTCCCCGAGGCCGAGATCCGGAACGTCACGAAGCGGCTTGGCCGGGTACTGGGGCATGGAGGACCCGGTGGAGCGTCTCGACGCGCGGCCGCGCTTCAAGGACGTCGACTTCGAGCCGCCCTGGCCGGAGATCCTCGCGCAGGCGGTCGCGCTCGAGGGAAAGCCGCGGCATCTCTCCGTCCACAGCGGCGGCGTCGTGCTCGTCCCCGACTCGCTCGCCGACCACGTGCCGGTCGAGATCGCGCCCAAGGGCGTGCCGATCGTCCAGTGGGAGAAGGACCAGGTCGAGGACTACGGCCTGGTGAAGATGGACCTCCTCGGAAACCGATCGCTCGCCGTGATCCGCGACGCGGTCGCCGCGGTCGAGCGAAACACGGGCCTCGCGATCGACGAGCGCGCGTGGAATCCGATCGAAGACCCCGAGACCCAGCGGCTGATGCGGGACGGCGACACGATCGGCGTCTTCTACGTCGAATCGGCGTCGATGCGGCAGCTCCAGCGGAAGGCGCGCGTCGGCGACTTCGACCACCTCGTCATCCACTCGTCGATGATCCGCCCCGCGGCGAACCGCTTCATCCGCGAGTACGTCCGGCGGCTCCACGGCGGCGCGTACGAGCCGCTCCACCCGGCGCTCACGCACACGCTCGACGAGACGTACGGGATCATGTGCTACCAGGAGGACGTAACCAAGGTCTCGATGGAGCTGTCCGGGCTCACGCTGGCGCAGGCGGAGGGGCTGCGGAAGGCGCTGAGCCAGAAGCGCCCGGTGAAGCCGCTCCGCGCGTATCAGGCGGAGTTCTACGCCGGCGCCCGGGCCCGCGGCGTCACGCGCGAGACGATCGACAGGGTCTGGGACATGATCCTTTCCTTCGCGGGCTACTCCTTCTGCAAGCCGCACAGCGCGTCCTACGCGATGGTCTCGTTCCGCTCGGGCTGGCTGCGCGCGCACTACCCGGCCGAGTTCATGGCGGCCGTCATCTCGAACCAGGGCGGCTACTACTCCACGTTCGCCTACGTGTCCGAGGCGAAGCGCATGGGCCTCGCCGTTCTGCCGCCCGACGTGAACGAGAGCGACCGGCCCTACACGGGGAAGGGTCGCGAGATTCGCGTGGGGCTGATGCAGCTGAAGGGGCTGCACGCGGAGACGCTCGAGGCGCTCCTCGCGGCACGGGGGAAAGGCGGCGTGTTTCGCTCGTTCGCCGACCTGCGCGCCCGCGTGGCGCTCCGGCCGAGCGACGCGGAGCTGCTCGTCAAGGCGGGCGCGCTCGACTCGATCGCCGCCGGCCGCACGAGGCCCGAGCTTCTGTGGGAGCTGTATCTGGACGGATCGCGGACACCCGCCGCGACGGAGCTCTTCGCACCGCAAAGCGTGGCCGCGCCCAGCGCGCCCGCGTACGACCGCGCGACGGTGCATCGCCACGAAGTCGAGACGCTCGGCTTTCTCCTGAGCGCGCACCCGATCGAGCCCTACGAGCGCGCGATGCGCGGGCGTGGCGTGATCGCCGCGCGCGACCTGGACCGGCACGCCGGCCGCCGCGTGAGCGTGCTCGGATGGCACGTGAACTCGAAGCTGGTCCTGGCCAAGGACAAGGAGCCGATGGAGTTCATCGCGTTCGAGGACACCACGGCGATCTACGACGTCACGCTCTTCCCGGACGCGTACCGCCGCTTCTGCCACCTGCTCACGAACACGCGCCCCTTCCTCCTCACCGGCCTCGTGGAGGAGGACTTCGGCGTTTGCACCCTCACCGTGGACACGGTCGAACGGCTGTGACCGCGGCCGGCGCCGAACGGTGGCCCGGGCGCCCGGCGGCGCGTTATAGTTTCGCCGTGGACTCCAAAGAGTTCGACCAGCGACGCCGGATTGCCAGGAACGACGCGCTCGGAAGCTTGCCGGGACCGAAGGGCGAGCGATTCCGGACGTTGTTCCGCCACGGCACGCTGGAAGTCGAGGTGTACGCGCCGATCGGCCACGACCCGCAGACGCCGCATACGCGAGACGAGGTTTACGTGGTCATCTCGGGGTCGGGCACGTTTGTGTGCGGCCAGAAGGGCCAGCCGTTCGGGCCGGGAGATTTTCTCTTCGCGGCGGCGGGCGAGGTGCACCGCTTCGAGCAATTCACGCCGGATCTCGCCGTGTGGGTTCTGTTCTACGGACCCGAAGGCGGGGAGAAGGCGCAGCCGTAGCGGCGCCGCCTTCGCCTCAGGCTAGGCGGGGCGCCCGGGCACCTCGTGGGTCTCGTATTGAAAAACCTCTTCCAGCGGCTTTCCGAACGCGGCCGCGATCCGAAACGCAAGTTCGAGCGAAGGCGAGTACTTCGCCCCCTCGATGGCGACGATCGTCTGCCTCGTCACTCCGGTCAGTTCCGCGAGGCGCTGCTGCGTCATTTCTCCGGCCTCAAACCGCAGGCGCCGGATGCTGTTCCGGATCCTCTGGGTCTCCATGGTCAGCTCCCGCGCCGATAACAGACGGCGCGGGTTCCGTACTTCGTCGCTTCGGCCAAGATGATGCAGAGGAGAACGATCTGGCTCATGAACGTGAAGGCCATGATCGGCCCGGTGAACACCGAGCGGGGCATCAGGGCGAATGGGGCGACGATTGTGATCGCGACGAAGCTGGTGGTCACGAGGACGGCGTAGGCGTACTGGAACGACTTCGACTCGATCACCACGTCCCGCTCGTCCTTTGCCTCCTGCCGCCCGCGGATCACGAATCCGATGTGCGCCGCCGCGGTCAGGACGGACTGGATAATTACGGCCACCACAAAGGCGGGAATGATTGCACCCGGGTTGAGGATTCCTCGTCGAAACAGGAACGCGACGTAGAGGAAGTAGGGGACGAAGACGATGACGGTCGTGATGAAGCAGGCCCAGGCACTCTTTTCTCGAAACGGCATCGTGAACCTCCTGAATGGTGACGGTGAATTGCGATGACGGGATGGTATGTCAAACTGGACGTGATGTCAAGTTTAACATACTTAATGTATAGATCGACAGTCATCACGTATTCGCGAGAGTTTTGTTAAACGATTGCAGATAAGCACTTTACCTGGCAAAACCTACGGGGAGGGGAAAGACATGAAAATCGGGGTTTTGGGCTCCGGAGACGTGGCGAAGGCCCTTGCGGGGGGGCTTCAAGGGGTGGGTCACGCCGTGAAGATGGGGACCCGCGAGCCGGGCAAACTGGCTGCCTTCCTGGCCGAGAACTCGGGCGTGACGGCGGGCAGTGTCCAGGATGCGGCCGCGTTCGGGGAGGTGATCATCCTAGCCGTGAAGGGATCCGCGTCGAGCGCGGTGCTCCACGCCGCGGGCCCGGCGAATCTCGCCGGCAAGCCCGTTGTGGACGCTACCAATCCCATCGCGGACGCGCCCCCGGATCACGGCGTACTCAAGTTCTTCACCACGCTTGAGGACTCGTTGATGGAGAGGCTGCAGCGCGAATTTCCCGCCGCCCACTTCGTCAAGGCGTTCAACTCGGTGGGGAGCGACCTCATGGTCCACCCGAAGCTCAAGGGCGGGAAGCCCACCATGTTCCTCTGCGGGAACGACGTCGCGGCCAAGAAGACGGTCGTCGGCCTTCTCGATCAGCTCGGATGGGAATCCTCGGACATGGGCGCCGTGGAGGCAGCACGCGCCATCGAGCCGCTCTGCATCCTGTGGTGCATCCCCGGGTTCTTGCACAACGACTGGACCCACGCGTTCAAGATGCTGAGCTAGCCCCGGCCTCCTCTACGCCGGCAGGAAGCCGGGGCCGCTCGTCTTCGCGCTCAACGGCGTCATGTGGGTGCTCCGCGCGGTGCAGCGACGGGGCGCGAGGGCCGCGTAGCTACCTCCAGAGACGCTGCCACCAGACGGCGCCCTCATCCGGCTCGGACCACGCTCCATCCACGTTCATCCGGGTGCGGACCTGCGCCAGGTCCGCGCCGGTGAGTTCCACGTAGTTCTCCGCCTCGCCGCGCCGGCGATCCCACACCGTCTTCCGGTAGGCCGCGAGCTCGGGGCACTCGTCGGGGCCTCGGTAGGGATGATGGAGCACGTAGCGCGCCTGCCAGTTCTGGCGGTCCGCCGTCTCCTGGAGCTGCAGGTCCTCGGGAAAACGGTCCTTCCCATAGCGAATGTGAAGGCGAGTCAGAACGGCTTCGCCCGGCGAAGCCATTCCGGCCGGGTCCGGTTGCGTGTTGATCCAGAACGCGCCGAGCGCTCGAAGCTCGGCGGGGGTCAGGTAGGGAGCCGTGCACGGATCGCACGACGGCGTGTTGGGGACGACGACCCACGCGTACTCGAGAAAGACCGCCGATTCGTGCTCGCGCGCGTACTGCTTCGCGAACAGCCGGCGGTAGAAGTCGGGGAATTCGCCCTTCACGAACTCGGGGACGTCGACGCCCGTGGGGGCCCGCACCGTGCGGTAGTTGGTGGCCTCCACGTGGCCCCGCCGCGTCAACGTGAAGACGAACATCTCCTGGGTGTCCTGCGCGTTCACCATTCCGAGCCGGATGGGAAGCCCGAACCGGGGCGAGTCGAAGGCGACCTGAATGGGGCGGAGGTAGTTGAAGCCGAGGCGCACCTGCTCCTGGAGGTCCACCTTGGCGACGAAGAAGTACATCCCCTGCTTGATATAGCTCGAGAGCACGGGCGACGCGCCGTCGGGGATGCGGTAGCCGTGGCCGGTGAGCCAGGTCTCGAGCCCTTTGCCCTCTTTGGCGGACAGAATCAGGATTTCGTACTCGTCGACTTTGAATTGCCTCACGACGAGTACCTCATCCGCCCGCCCGCCCCTCGTGAGCTGCTTGGTGGACGAGTCCTTTCGGCGAATGGCGAGCTTCATGCTCCCCTGGATGTCCACGCTATGCGGGCACGGATCGGGATCCCAGTACTCCACAAGCCGCGGTGCGGAGTAGTTATCCAGGTGGTCCACCCACCCGGGGTCCCCGATGTGGACCTGTCCCTTCTCCAGAACGACCGGGACGGGGATCACGACCGCGAATTCCTTCGGGTCGCCCTGGAAGTCGCTCGCCATGGTGAGGACGGTTCGGTCTCCGTCCCGCGCCAGTACGACCTTGGACGCCTGGTTGTAGATCTTGGCGTTCCCTTGCGCCACGTAGAAGCCGCAAAACGCCTGGGCGGACGGCGCGTGAGCGCTGCCCGCCAGGAGAATTCCCACTGCGAAGGTGAGCCACTTCATGGCTCCCTCCTCTCCATCATCCGGCCGCGCGCCTTGGAGCGGGGGCAGGGGAGCAGAGGGGGACCAGGGACCGCCAAAGCGTCAATTCGTGGTCCAGATCCGGTCCCACCATTTCCGGCTGTCCGACGGCGCCGACCAGTCGGCGGTCAGGTTCATCTTTCTGCGGATCGAGTCGACCG
This sequence comes from Candidatus Eiseniibacteriota bacterium, assembly GCA_963740415.1. GTDB lineage: Bacteria > Eisenbacteria > RBG-16-71-46 > SZUA-252 > SZUA-252 > WS-9. The sequence goes on along the minus strand of CAVUEC010000011.1, from coordinate 601,188 downwards.
ACCATCCGGTGAGCGACGCGAGGTTCTCGGCCTCCTTGGAGCGCCGGCCGCGGAGCTCGGTCAGATAGGAGTCGGTCGCCGCGCATTCCGAGTCGCCTTTCCACGGGTGATGGATCACGAACCGGCCCTGGAAATTGGTCTGGTCTCCGGTCTGCTGGAAGACCAGGTCCTCGGGGAAGTGCGCGCGGTCGTAGCGGACGTGGAGGCGCGTGATGAAGACCTGCTGCGGGCCGCCCGCCACGCTGGAATCGCCGCCGCGGATCGGCCACCCACCAGACTCCCAGCCCGCGCAGCTCGTCCGGAGTGAGGGGGTCCGCCGCGCAGGGGTCGCACCAGCCCATGTTCCACGCGTACTCTAGGAATACGGCTTCTCCCCGCTCCTTCCGAACCTGCTCCGAGAACATGGCGCGATAGAACTCGGGGAAGCTCTCCTTGACGTATTCCGGCACGTCCATGCCCTCCGGGAGACGCACCGTCCGGTAGTTGGTCGTCTCGACGCGGCCGTCCTTGGTGAGGGCGAAGACGAAGAGTTCCTGCGCCCCGTCGGCGTTGATCATGCCGAGGCGGATCGGGAGCATGAACTTGGGTGACTCGAACGCGACCTGGATCGGACGCAGGTAGGAAAAGCCGAGCTTCGCCTGCTCGGTCAAGTTCACCTTCGCCACGAAGAACCGGACGTTCTGCTTGATGTAACCCGCGAGAACGGATGCCGCGCCGCGGGGAATCGTGTAGCCGTTTTCCCGGAGCCAGATCTCGAGGCCGCCGCTTTGCGTGGCGGACAGGATCACGATGTCGTACTCGCCCACCGTGTACTTGGCCTCGATGGCCACGCCGAGGGCCCTGGCGCGGTCCAACTCCCGGGCCGCCGCGGGAGCCGAGTTCTTGGCCATCAGTCCCACGGCGTCCATCTTGTACTCCGCGCGCAAACACGGATCCTGGTCGAAGTACTCCACCAGCCGCGGGGCGGAGTAGGCGTCGAGGTGATCGATCACCGCCTGCTCCCCGATGTGGATCTGTCCCTTGTCCAGGAACGTCGGGACGGGCACCACAATCGCGAATTCCTTGGGATTGCCCTTGAAGTCGTTCGACATCGTGAGGACGGTTCGGGTGCCGTCCCTCACCATCACGACCTTGGAGGCCTTGTTGAAAATCTTGGCGTCGCCACGGGCGACGTAGAAGCCGCAGAAGCTATACGCGGCCGGCGCCGAGAACACGCCAGCCCATCCGATCAAGAGGGCGAGCAGCCATCGGTTCACGGGAAACTCCTTTCCAGAGAGGTCCGGTAATCGGGCGCATCCAGTTGTACCCGGGGCCGGGGAGGACTCGGTCGATCAGCGGGACGAGGGGCGCAAGCGCCGCGAGGGCCCAGATCGGCCCGTTGGGCCGGAAGAGGACGAACGCGACAAACCCCGCTCCCGCCGCGACCATGCAGGCGAACAGGATCCGTCCCGCGCGCGTGTTCGGTGTGGTCTTGGGGTCGGAAATCATGTGGAACGCGAAGATCATGAGCGCGCCGTTCTGGAGCCGATGGATCGGAATCGTCATCGGCTCGCCGAGCCAGAGAGAGCGGCCGATGAGAATCGCGGCGAACGCGGCCAGGAAGGCGACCGTCGTGTCGCTCCGGGCCGAGCGGTTCACAACGAACGCGCCGCCGCAGGCCATGGCGTAAGCCATCGTGGGGCCGCTACCCCATTGGCCGGGCGAGACCCAGGCGCCCAGCGGCAAGAGCATCATCAGCGCGAGCGCGAAATTGGTGGGGTTCCACACGTGTTTTCCCTTCCAGCGAATGAAGAACTTGCTCCCGATCGCGAGCGCCGCGGCGAGGACCGAGAGGCGCCAGTCGTTCGCCCGGAACAGAAAGCAGAGTCCAAGTCCCGAGATGAGGGCGCTCTTCCACTCGAAGGGATGGAGCTTGAGGGCCCGGGTCAGCGCCCACTGGACAACGAGGGCGGTTCCGATGGTCGCGGCGATCTGGATGGGCGGCTTGTCGAAGGAGAGCCAGAAGAGGCCGTAGGTCAGAAGCCCAGAAAGGCAGCAGATCTGCCACCAGCGGGGGTCGAAACGGCGGCTCGATCGAGCCACGGAGGGTGCTGCGCCATTCGTCGTCATCGCACCGGTTCCTACGTCCGGCGGTATCGGGTTATTCCCCGAAAAACGTACCGGCCTCACGCGTCGGACGCGGGGGGCCGGGGGATGGTGCGACGACAGGAAAAGCCTAGTCCCGGCGTCGCACCGAGGTCCAGAAAATTCGCCCGATGGGGCTCCGGGGCGTTCGCGGCGTGGGGTGGGGGGGCTACCTAGGTAGTAGTCGGTAGGGGCCGACCGTCGCCTAGAAGCCGGCGAGGCGGGAGACTACCTTGATCCATGTAGAGGGCTGGGATCGAAACGCGGTTGGCCCTGGATCAGGGAGGAGTGCCGCCGATGAATCAGCATCTTTCTTCGCCCAAAGGTGTCTGGTTCTTCGCGGTGGCCGCGGTCTTCCCGGCCCTTCTACTCCTACATACAACCGCGGCGGGCGAGGAGAACACGCCCGCGCCCGCCGCCGCGCCGATGGAGGCTGCGGCCTACGTCGGCGCCGACAAGTGCGTGAAATGCCACTCCGAGGAGTGGGATTCCTTCCAGCACAATCCCCATTACCAGGCGGCCGTGGACGGGAACGAAGCGGGACCCGTCGTGGGTTGCGAAAGCTGTCACGGCCCTGGCTCCCTCCACGTGGAAGCCGACGGGAACGAGGACGATCCGAAGTTCGCCACGCTCCGCGTCTTCAAGAAAATGAAGCCGGCCGATGCGGCCGCGGTCTGCCAGAGTTGTCATCGAACCGCGGACCAGTTTCACTGGGATCAAAGCGCGCACGCGCGCAACGACGTCGCCTGTTCGCGCTGCCACAGCATGCACAACCCGCAGACGCAGGGCGGGAAGGCGCTTCTCGCCGCGTCGCGACCCACCGAGCTTTGCCTGAGCTGCCATCAGGAGAAGCGTGTCGAGATTTCAAAGACCGCCCACATGCCCTTGGCTGAAGGCGGCATGGACTGCTCGAGCTGCCACAACCCGCACGGTTCGGCTGGCCCGCACATGATTCGGGCCAACTCGAACACGGATCTGTGCACCACGTGCCATATGGACAAGCGCGGTCCGTTCCTTTGGGAGCATCCGCCGGTTCGCGAGAACTGCGTCACGTGCCACATGCCGCACGGCGCGAACAACGACAAGGTGCTCGCCTCCAAGCGGCCGTTCCTCTGCCAGCGGTGCCACATCCAGACGCGTCACCCGAGCACGCTCTACGACAAGCCGGATCTGGTCAGCAACCGGCTCCTGAACCGTTCGTGCACCAATTGCCACACTCAGATTCACGGGTCGAACCATCCCTCGGGCAAGACATTCCTGAGGTAGAGCGGAGGCCGCCGATGAGATCGCACGCGAGAAGCCGAGGCATCCTGGCAGTGGGAGCGCTCCTATCTCTGGGGATCGCGCCCGCGCTCGCGCTCGCGGACGGATACGTGACCGTCGGATCCCAGTATTGGAACCAGTCGGAGCCGGAGGCGACCTACCAGGCGTTCACCGAGGTTCCGCGCGGCGCGTTCGTCGAGTCGTTCCTTTATCGGGACGACATCGCGGGCGGCCACACGAGCGTATGGGGATCGAACGTGATCCGCTCCGACCAGGCGTACAGCCTCGTCTATAGCCGGCCTCGCTGGACCGTCGACGTCGACTATCAGCAGACGCCGCACAATCTCAGCTTTGTGAGCCGCACCGGCTACACGCTGGTCGACCCGGCCACCCAGCTCCTTCCGGACTCGCTCCAAATGAAGAATCAGAGGACACCCGCCCAGTACACGGCGACGATGACCGATTTCCTGAAGACCGCCCACTCGGAGAACCTTGCCTTCCGCACGGACGTAACGACGGCGCGGCTTAAGGCTCGGCCCCGGAAGGGACTCCAGGTGGAGTTGGACGGCTCGCGCCGGAACCGGTCGGGGGACAAGGCCTACGGCGGGAGCTTTGGCTTCAACAACGTGATCGAGACCATCGAACCGGTCCGCCAGCAGATGGCGAGCGCGGACGGACGGGTCAGCTACACCATGAAGAAGGTGACGGTCGAGGGCGACGCGGGCTACACGGCGTTCGAGAACGACAACAGCGTTCTCATCTGGGACAACCCGCAGCGGCTCACCGACGTCGTGGGAACGCCCGGCAAAGGGGCGATCGACCTCTATCCAGACAATCAATCCTGGCACGCCACGGGGCAGGTGGGCGTTCAGCTCCCGCGCCGGACCGCGTTCACGGGCACCTACTCGTTTGGTCAGTCCACCCAGAACGACAAGTGGCTCCCGTACACCATCAACTCAGCCGTGCTCGCCCCCGACACGTTCCCGCTCCCGTCATCGCAGACCTACGCCAAGGCCAACGTCACGACCTTGGACGCCAGGCTCACGTCGCATCCTCTGGAGAAGGTCGGAGGCACGGCGCGTTTCCACCTGAACAAGTATGACAACAAGACCCCTGAGTGGACGTTCGCGGGCCAGGTGCCTTACGACGGCGCGTGGACGAAGGGTGACGTGACCAGCGATCCGGTGGGCAACGAGCAAATCGTGGCGGGGCTCGACGCCGACTTCAATCCCATCAAGCAGGCCTCACTTTACGGCACGGTGGAACGGATCGACCGCAAGCGCACGTTCCGCGAGGTGCCCGAGGATCACGAGACCGCCTTCGAGGGCAAGGTCCGCGTCAAGCCCACCACGGGCCTCCAGGCGGTCGCGCGGTATCGGCACGGCGAGCGTGAGGCTGACGAGTTCGACGATGCCGACTACCGGAATGCCGCCGGCGCGCTCATCGAGCAGCCCGATCTCAGGCGCTATGACGTCGCGGACCGGACCCAGGATCTCGTGGAAGGATCGATCTCCTGGAGCGGCATGGAAAAGGTCACCGTGGCGCTCACGGGCAACTACCTGAGAAACGACTACACGAAGAGCGCGCTGGGGCTCCAGGACGACATTCGTCGCTCGGTGGACGTCCAAGCCACCGCCGATCCGACGGACCGGCTCAGCCTCAACGGCTCGTTTGGCTGGGCGCGGATCGAATCGGATCAGCTCTCGCGCCAGTCTTCCGGCGCCGTGCTGGTGGCCTCTGACTCCACCAACTGGACGGCACGCCTTCGGGACGAGATCGTGTCGGCCTCGGGGCAGGTGCAGTACCAGGTCATTCCCGACCGCGTGACGTTCAACCTCAACCTACTGGTACGAGCGCTCGCCGGGGACGTTCGACCTCTCCGGATTCGAAGCACTCAGCACCGTTCCGGACGCGCAGGACCTGCCTCCGACGCTCTATATGCGCCAAGGGGTGGGGCTCGACGTGAAGTACGCGTTCCAGGATGGGTTCGACATCGCCGCGCGTTGGGCCTGGGAAGAGCTGAACGCGGTCGACTTCGCGAATCAGGATCTCCCGCTCTTGAGCCCCGTGACGGGCACCGCGAACGCGATCTACCTCGGCGACGAGACGCTGAACTATCACGCGAACGCCGTGGCGATCGTCGTGAACCGCACCTTCTAGGGGACGCCCGGCCCTGGCTCGTCGTCACGGGGGCCTTCCGGGGGGCCGGCGCTGTCCCCTTTCGCATGTCGGTTGACTCTGTTACGTTCCCCATACGCGTTCCCCGGCCAAGACTCCATCTCTGACTCGCCACTCGGGGGCCGTACAACGCGGCGCACGCAAGGACAGGCGGGCGCGCGACTCACCCGAGGCGGCTTGGCGCCGCACAGGAGGTACGAGATGGAGCTACGGAACTCGATCGCAGGGATTCTCTCGCGCGGCTGGTGGATGCTCCTGCTGCGCGGCCTCATCGCGATCGCATTCGGCGTCTGCACGTGGATGCAGCCCGGCATCACGCTCGTCGCGCTGGTGACGCTATTCGGGGCCTACGCGGTCGTGGACGGCGTGCTTGCCGTCTGGGTCGCGATCACGGGCCGGAAGGAGAACGACCACTGGGGTCTCCTCCTCCTGGGCGGGCTTCTTGGGATCGGGGTCGGCATTCTGACCTTCATGGCGCCCGGTCTCACCGCGCTCGCCCTCCTCTTCTATATCGCGATCTGGGCCATCGGCACCGGCGTACTTACAATCGCGGCCGCGATCCGGCTCCGTAAGGAGATCCAGGGCGAGTTCTTCCTGATCCTTGCCGGGCTCGCCTCGGTCGCGTTCGGCGTCATGCTCATCACCAATCCCGGGCCGGGCGCGCTTTCGGTGCTCTGGCTCATCGCCAGCTTTGCCTTCGTCTATGGACTCATCATGGTGATCCTTGCGTTCAAGGTGCGCGGGCTCGCCAAGAAGGTTGCCGCGAAGGCATAGTTCGGGCCGGTCTCATCCTCGGGCGGCCGCCCTCGAGCGGCCGCCCCCGCACTACCCGCATCCCCTTCATTTTTGGTACCTTCAGACGCTGCGTCTCGTCCGAAACGGACCCGTTTGCAAGGGGAGATCCATGACCCGCCTCTCCAAGACCATTCAGCCCGCCCTCGCTTGCTTCTTCGCGGTTTGCGCCGGGATGTCGCTCGCGGCCCATCCGGCCGCGGCCGACGTGAAGATGGGCACGTTTTCGATCGTGGCCTACGACTCGGTGACCCACGAAATGGGGGTCGCCGTCCAATCGAAGTACTTCTCGGTGGGCACCGCGGTGCCGTGGGCGGACGCGGGCGCGGGCGCGGTGGCGACCCAGGCGAACGTGAACGTGTCTCTGGGCCCCGAGGCCTTGGCGCTCCTTCGAACCGGGATGCCGGCGGCGGACGTCATGCGCGCGCTCGCCGCCGCGGACTCGAGCTGGGACGGACGCCAGGTGGGAATCGTCGACCGCGAAGGTCGGGCGGCCACGTGGACGGGGAAGCGCTGCCTGGACTGGGCCGGCGGCGAGACGGGGCCCGGATTCACCTGCCAGGGGAACATCCTCGCGGGGCCCGCGGTGGTCGCGAACATGGCCAAGGCCTATCGCGAGTCGAAGGGGGAACTGGCCGAACGGATGATCGCCGCGTTGGAAGCCGCGCAGGCGGCCGGTGGCGATAAGCGCGGCATGCAGTCGGCGGCGTTGATCGTGGTTCGCCCCAGCATGAAGCACCCCGAATACAACACGCGCTACGTCGATCTGCGCGTGGAAGACCATAAGACGCCGATCCAGGAGCTTCGCCGGGTGTGGCAGATCTTTGAGGGCTTTCACGCCGCGAACGCTCATCTGAACTACGCCGACGAATACGAGGCGGCGGGCCGCCAGGATCTCGCGATCATGGAGCGGGAGCGCGTGGGGCAGAGCATGCAGCGCGCGATCGCTCGGAACGAGAAGGACGCCTCGCTTTTGAACGGCCTCGCCTGGGCGTGCGCCACGCACGACATCTACCTGGCCGACGCGGTCAAGGCGGCCGAGCGCGCCGTGCAGCTCGATCCCCGAAACGTGGACGTGCTCGACACGCTGGCCGAGTGCTACTTCAGAGCGGGCCGCGCCGAGAAGGCGATCGAAGTGGAATCAAGGGCCGCGTCGATCGATCCGAAGAGCGTCTACCTCAAGGACCAGATCACGCGGTTCCAGGCGGGAGTTCATTGATGGAAGCGCGCTCGAGCGTCAAGGCGGGCGGTTTCGCGATGGTGCGCGTTCTCGCGGTCGCGTGCGTAGCCGCCGCACTCCTGACTGCCGCGCCGGCGCGGGCCACGTTCTCGATCGTGGCGTACGACTCCGTGACGCAGGAGATCGGGGTCGCCGTCCAGTCGCGCGCGTTCAGCGTGGGCATGGCGGTTCCGTGGGCCGAGGCCGGGACCGGTGCGATCGCGACCCAGGCGTCGACCAACGAGTCGTTCGGGCCGCTGGGGCTCGCGATGCTTCGAAACGGTAGGCCCGCGCCCGAAGTGCTGCGCGCGCTCCTCGACGCGGACTCCGGAATGGCGCACCGGCAGGTCGGGATCGTGGACACGCAGGGACGGAGCGCGGCCCACACAGGCGCGGACTGCTCCGCGTGGGCCGGACATCGAACCGGGAAGGGATATTCCATTCAGGGGAACATCCTCACCGGCGAGGCGGTGGTCGCGGAGATGGAGCGCGCGTATCTCTCCACGCCGGGAGAGCTGGCGACGCGGCTCCTGGCGGCGATCGAGGCGGGCCAGGCTGCCGGCGGCGACCGGCGCGGCATGCAGTCGGCCGCGCTCCTCGTGGTGCGCCCGAGCGAGGAGTATCCGGAGTACAAGACGCGGTACATCGACCTCCGCGTCGAGGACAGCAAGGATCCGATCCGCGAGCTGCGCCGCGTCTTTGGAATTCTCGAAGCGACGAAGCTGGCGGAGGCGCACCTTCGCTTCGCCGAGGCGTACGACAAGGCGGGGAAGAAGGATCTGGCCGCCGTGGAGCGGGACCGGGTGGGCCAGGCGCTCCACCGCGCGCTCGACCGCGGCGACAACGAGGCGTCGAACCTGAACGGCCTTGCGTGGGCGTGCGCCACGAACGACATCTATCTGAACGAGGCGCTGAAGGCCGCCGAGCGCGCGGTGGCCCTCGAGCCCAAGGAGTCGGGTATTCTCGACACGCTCGCGGAAGTCCACTTCCGCATGGGTCACTGCGCAGCAGGCGATCGACGTGGAGACGAAGGCGATTGCGATCGCGCCCAACGACAACTATCTGAAAGAGCAGCTCGCCCGCTTCCAGGCTGGGAAGCGCTAGGAACTCAGGAGAACGACATGACCACGCCTCGCACGTTGCAACCCGAAGACCTCTTCCGCATGCAGTTCGTCGACGCGATCACGCTCTCGCCGGACGGGAGCCGGATCGTCTACCAGATCCGCACGATCGACGCGGAGAAGGACGGCTATCAGTCGCATCTATGGATGATCCCGATGGCGGGCGGCGAGCCGCGCCGGCTGACCCACGGCGAGGGCCGGAATTCGGGCGCGGCGTTCAGCCCGGACGGCCGCTGGCTCGCGTTCGTCTCCGATCGTAAGGACAAGAAGCCGCAGATCTACCGGCTGCCGCTGGACGGTGGCGAGGCCGAGCGCCTCACGGATCTCGACGGTGGCCCCGGCGGATTGGCGTGGTCGCCCGACGGCTCCAAGATCTCGTTCGTCTTCACGCCGAACGATCCCGTTGAGACGGGGCACCTGCCGGGAAGCACGTCGCTCAAGAAGGCGATGGAGGCGAAGAACGAGAAGAAGGATCTGCCTCCTCCCAGTTACATGCGGATTACCAAGCTTCGCTACAAGTTCGACGGCCAGGGATTCCTGCCGCAGGGACGCGCGCACATCCACGTCCTCGACGTCGCGACCCGCGAGGTCAAGGCGCTGACGAGCGGCGCGTACGACCACGAGCCGCCGGTTTGGTCCCCGGACGGGAAGTGGCTCGCGTTCGCGTCCAACCGGGATCCGGAGAACGACTACAACTACTACGTCGTGAGCGACGTGTGGATCATGCCGTCCACGGGCGGAGAGGCGAAGAACCTGACGCCGCAGCCGGGCGTGGCGGTTCTGCCCGGCGTGGTCCCCGGACGGGAAGCAGATCGCGTTCATCGGCCACGCGAAGGAGGACGACTGGTGGGGCTGGTGGAACCTCCACATCTGGGTGGTGCCGGTCGACGGCGGCGCGGCGAAGGATTTGATCCCGTCCCACGACCGGATGGCGGTCGACGCGATGGGAAGCGACCTCAACGATTTTCACGAGTCATCGCGGCCGGTCTGGAGTCCGGACGGGGCGACCGTCTATTTCCAGTCGACCGATTCGGGATCGGCCCATGTCTGCTCCGTGCCCGCCGCCGGCGGGAAGATCGAGACGCTCACCGAGGGCCCGCTCCGGATCATGGGCATGGTGGGAGCGCCCAAGACCGCGGATCTGGCGGTGCTTCGTTGCGGACACGCGGACGCCGGCACGATCGCGCGCCTCGACACGAAGACCCGCAAGCTCACGCCGCTCGTCGAGCCGAACCGCGACCTCTTCGCCTCGCTCACCATCGCGGAGCCCGAGGAGTTCTGGGTGAAGGCGCCCGAGGGGCACAAGGTTCAGGCGTGGCTCCTCAAGCCGCCGAACGCCGATCCCAAGAAGAAGCACCCGATGATCCTCGAGATCCACGGGGGCCCGCGCATCCAGTGGGGCGCCTGCTTCTTCTACGAGTTCCAGATGTTCGCCAACGCGGGCTTCTACGTGCTCTTCTCCAATCCGCGCGGCGGGCTGGGCTACGGCGAGAAGTTCAGCCAGGCGATCGTGAAGGACTGGGGCGGCCCGGCGTTCGACGACCTGATGCTGGTCGTCGACGAAGCGCTGAAGCGCCATCCGGAGATCGATCCCAACAGCCTCGGCGTGACCGGCGGCTCGTACGGTGGCTACATGACCAACTGGATCGTCGGCCACACAAACCGCTTCCGGGCGGCGCTGACGCAACGCTCCGTGGTGACGATCTCGACGCTTCTTCTGGCGAGCGACGACCTGGGCGGCTCTCCGCTCGAGTTCGGCGACGAGCCGTGGAACATGACGTCGGAGGATCTCTGGAGGCAGTCGCCGCTCGCCTACGCCGACAAGATCACGACGCCGCTGCTCATCACGCACAGTCTCCAAGACCACCGGTGTCCGATCTCGGAGGCCGAGATTCTCTACAAGACGCTCAAGGCGCATGCGGCGCGAGGTGGAGATGGTGCTCTACCCGGCCGAGAGCCACGGTCTTTCCCGTGGCGGCACACCGTCGCGCCGGCTGGCGCGGCTTCACGTCATGCGCGAGTGGTTCCAGCGGTATCTGATGCCGGGCGGAGCCAAGTACGCCAAGGATGGCGCCCAGGCGGAGCCGGCGATGGCCGGGACCCGGTGAGTGGAGCTTAGGGAGCGCGCCGTCCTCCTGACCGGGGCGTCGGGAGGGATCGGTCGCGCCTCGGCGCTTCGACTGGCGAAACACGGCGCCCGGCTCGCGCTCTTCGCGCGCGGGGAGGAGGCGCTTCGGCGCGCTGGCCGCGGAGGTGGAGCAGGCCGGCGGGAAGGCGCTGGTGGTGCCCGGCGACGTCCGCAAGCCAGCGGACGCGTCGCGCGCGGTGGCGGCGACCACCGAGCGGTTCGGCGGTTTGGACGCGCTGGTGAATTGCGCCGGCGTGATGTACCTGCATGGCGTCTGCGGAGACGACCGACGAAGAGATCTTGGAAATGATCGAGGTGAACCTCCTGGGGGTTTGCCGGATGACCCGGGCCGCGCTTCCCGCGCTCCGCGCGCGTCCCGGCGGCGCGATCGTGAACGTCGCGAGCTTTGCCGGCCGCGTGGGCGCTCCCTACTACTCCTATTACAACGCGAGCAAGTTTGGTTTGGTGGGCCTGACCGAAGCGTGGAGGCGGGAGCTGGGTCCGCTCGGGCTCCGCGTCACGCTGGTGGTGCCCGCGGCTGTTGAAACGCCGCTTCTCGAACGCGCGGGGCGGACGCGGGCCCTCGGTCTGGGGCCGGCGGCGACCGTGCTTCGACCGGAGCGCGTGGCGGAAGCGGTAGAGCAGGCGCTCCGGCGCCATCCGGCCGAGATCTATCTCCCGGCGCGAAACCACTGGCTTGCGGTGCTGAACGTCATGATGCCCGGGCTTTCGGACCGAATCCTGAACGCCCTTTACCGTTATCCTGGGAAACGATGACGACCCCGGAACCCGATTCCATTCGAAAGACGCGGAAGGCCGAGGGCAGGGCGAAGGCGAGCTGGCCCTCGTTCCGCTCCCGCGGCGCCCCGCAACGCGAGCGGAAACGCATCTGCCTGAGCCTTTCGGGCGGCGGCCTCCAGGGCGCGTTCTTTGAAATCGGCTGCCTCGCGGCGCTCGACGACTTCCTGGGCTTCGACTTCTCGTCCACGGGCTTCGACATCTACATCGGCGTGAGCGCGGGGTCCTCCGTGGCGTCGCTCTTGGCGAAGGGAATCCCGGCCCGAAGGATTTACTGGGGGCTTTTGACCAACGCCGACCCCACGCTCCAGTTCCGCCGGAACGACATGTACGACGTGAACCGCTGGGCCATTCTCGGCTCCGCGGTGGGCGTGGTGCTCTCGATGCCCGGATACTTCGTCCGGTGCGTGCGGATCGGCCAGCGGCCGTCGCCCTTCGACTTCATGCACTACGTCGAGGAGCGGCTGCCGGCGGGGGTCTTTTCGCTCGACCACTTTCAGAAGTTCATGGCGAAGGTGCTCGAGGCGAACGGAAAGACGGACTCGTTCGACGGGCTGGAGCGGGAGCTTTACGTTCCGGCAACCGATCTCGACTTGGGCACGCGCCGGGTGTTTTCGAACGTCGAGGGCACCAAGGTTCCGATCTCCCAGGCGGTCGCCGCGTCGTCGGCCATTCCGCTGCTGTTCCGGCCGGTGAAGATCGAGGGGCGCGACTACATCGACGGCTCGACCGGCAAGGTGGCGCACCTCGACATCGCGCTCCGCGCCGGCGCGTCCACCATCCTGATCATCAACCCGCTCGTGAACATCTCGAACGATCGCCAGACCGTGTGTCTCCCTCGCGGTGATGGAAAATGCGCGACCATCCGCGAGAAAGGGATGTCCTTCATCCAGGATCAGGCGTCGCGGATCGAGACCCGGGTGCGTCTGGACGGCGAGATCCGCCGGTGCCAGGCGGAGTATCCCGACGTGAAGCTCTATCGGATCGAGCCCTCGTCGAGCGAGGCGATGATGTTCCTTCACCACACGATGAGCTACTCCGAGCGCGAGCAACTTCTGCGCTACGGCTACACCTCGATGACGTCGATCCTGAGAAGGCGTCGCGCGGTGATCGAGGAGCTGATGCAGTTCCACGGTCTCAATACTCCCGACGAGGCGTCGGCCGGGGGCTGATCCGCTCCCACGGCGGACCAGCGATCTTGACGGCGATGCACGCCAGTGCCTCGAAGCTCCCTCCGCGACCGCCTCACCCGCGGCGAAATCATCCTCCTGGACGGCGCGCTCGGCACCGAGTTGGAGCGGCGCGGCGTTTCGACCGCGCTTCCTCTCTGGAGCGCCCAGGCGGTCCTTGACGCGCCGGACCACGTGCGCGCGATCCACGAGGAGTACGCGAGGGCTGGCGCCGACATCCTGACCGCCGCGACGTTTCGGACCACGCCACGGGCGGTGGCGGCCGCGCGGGCGGCGGGAGGAGCGGGGGCCGGGTTGGACGCGCTGATGCTGACACGCGCGGCGATCTCGCTCTGCGCCGAGGCCCGCGCGAAGGAGGGTGCGGGTCGCGAGATCCTGATCGCGGGCTCGATCGCACCGCTGGAAGACTGCTACGCGCCCGAGCGCGCTCCGGATGCGGCGACCGCTGAACGGGAGCACGCGGAGCAGGCTCGGCGCCTGGCCGACGCGGGCGCGGACCTTCTGCTTGTCGAGACGATGGGCACGATCCGCGAATCGGTCGCCGCCGCGAAGGGCGCGGCCCAGACCGGACTTCCGCTTCTCGTCAGCTTCATCTGCGGGGACGGCGCGGTGCTCCTCGGCGGGGAGCCGCTCGCCGACGCGGCGCGCGCGGTGGAAGCCGCCGGCGTCGACGCGATCCTCGTCAACTGCACCGGGGTGGACGCGATGGCTGCCTGCCTGGACACGCTCTCTCGCTCCACCTCGCTTCCGATCGGCTGTTTTCCAAACGCCGGCTCGCCGGACCTTGCGTCGGGCGTTTGGCGCTTCGATTCCACGATGACGCCCGAGCGGTTCGCACACGAAGGCCTGACATGGGTTCAGGCCGGCGCCCAGATCGTCGGCGGCTGCTGCGGGACCGGTCCCGCGCACATTCGCGCGCTCCGCGACCTGCTCCCGCCGGTGCTTCTGGAATGAGTTCGCCCGCCCGTCCCGCGGGGGCACCCCGTCCGGCGGGGGTGCTGCGTCCCGCCGCCAGCGTCGTCGCGATCCACCGCGGCCCGCCGCTTCAGCTCCTATGGGTGCGGCGTTCGGAGGCGAACCCGTTCCTCGGCGGCTTTCACTCCTTCCCGGGCGGGCGGCTCGCCCGCGAGGATGGGAGCGTTGACGGTGACGAGGCAAGCGTCCTCCTGACCATGGCGCGCTGCGCCGCGCGGGAGACGTTTGAAGAGACGGGGCTGTTGGTTGGCTTTCGCGGAACGCCGCCTCTGATGGACGTGCAGACGCAAGTCCGCCATGACGTGCTCGATGGAAAGGTGGAATTCTGGCCGACGGTCGCACGGTGGGGGATGGAGTTCGATTCCTCCGTCTACGTTCCATGCGGCCGGTGGATCACGCCACACTTCAGCCGCGCGCGGTTCAATACCAACTTCTTCTTTTTGGATCTGGCGGGATTGCTACCGGTCGACGTTTGGCCCGGGGAATTGGAGTCCGGCGAGTGGATCGAGCCGAAGCGGGCCTTGGAACTCTGGGAAGAGGATCGCGTGGTGCTCGCGATGCCGACGCTCCACGCGATCCGAGTGCTCGCCGAGGGCGGGCAGAATCTTCCAGCCCGGCTGTTTGAAATACCCGAGGCGAACGGGGTGCCGTCGCGGCACGTCCACGTGCGCCCGGGCATCACGATGGTTCCGCTCAAGACCGAGACGCTCCCGCCCGCGACCCACACGAACGCGGTCGTGATCGGGGACGGTGAGGTGCTGATCGTGGATCCGGGGAGCGCCGATCCAGACGAATTGGGGGCGCTCTATCGCGTCGTTGACGACGCGCTGGCCGTAGGGCGAAAGCCCACCGCGATCCTTCTCACCCACCGCCATCGCGATCACCTCGCCGGCGTCGACGCCGTGCGCACGCACTACGGGATTCCGGTGTGGGCGCACCCCCTCGTGAGCGACCGCGCCAAGGTGGACCGCGAGCTTCACGAAGGGGACGTGATCGAGGTTCCCGGGCACCACCCCCGGCGCGTCCGCGTTCTCGAGACGCCCGGGCATTCGCGGTCCCACCTCGTGTTTCACGAGGAGACATCCAACACGCTGATCGCCGGGGATCTGATCTCTGGGTTGGGGACGGTCGTGATCGACCCGCCCGACGGCAACATGCGGGACTACGTCGCTTCGCTGAAGCGACTCCAGTCGATGGGGCTCAAGACCCTCATCCCTGGGCACGGCCCCCCCAATCGCGGCGTCGACCGCGGGGTTGAGGCGCTGATCGAGCACCGCAGGCTGCGGGAGGCGCGAATTCTCCGTGAGTTGGAGAAGGGGCCGCTCGACGAGGCGGAATTGCTGAAGCTCGTCTACGCCGACACGCCGGATGCCATGCCTGAAATCGCCGCGAGGACGCTAAGGGCGCACTTGGAGAAACTCCTGGAGGAGGGAAGGATTCAGCGCAGCGGAGACCGAATCAGTACTTCGCCAGCTCCCGGATCGCCTGGGTGATGCCGTCCACCTGGGGAAGAATCGCGTACTCGAGATCGGGCGCGTAGCCGACGGGCGTATCCGTGGCGCCGATGCGCCGGACCGGCGCGTCGAGCGAATCGAAGTGGTGCTCGGCGATGATCGCGGCGATCTCACCGCCAAAGCCGCCGGTCAAGACGTCCTCGTGCAGCACGAGCGCGCGGGCCGTCTTCTCCACGCTCCGCCCGATCGCCTCGCGGTCAAACGGCAGCAGCGTCCGCAAGTCGATCACCTCGACGCTCACGCCCTCCGCTTCCAGCCGCTGCGCCGCGAGGAGCGCCCGGTTCACCGTCGCGCCCCACGTGATCACCGACACGTCCGTCCCTTCGCGCGCCACGCGCGCCTTGCCGAACGGGACCATGTAGTCGGGGCCGGGATACGGCCCCTTGGCGTAGGGCTGCCGGTAGATGTGCTTGTGCTCGAGGAAGAGAACCGGATCGTCGCAGCGGATCGACGTGCGCAGGAGCCCGTTCGCGTCGATCGCGGTGGCGGGGAACACGATCCTGAGTCCCGGACAATGGGCGAAGATGCTCTCGCCGGATTGGCTGTGATAGATCGAGCCGCCCTGGAGATATCCGCCGATCGCAACCCGGATCACCAGCGGGCACGAGAAGTCGCCGTTCGATCTCCAGCGGAGCATCGATAGCTCGTTTCGAATCTGCATCATCGCGGGCCAGATGTAGTCGAAGAACTGGATCTCGACCACCGGCTTCACGCCGCGTGTGGCCATTCCGATCGCGCGCCCGACGATGTTGGCCTCGGCGAGCGGCGAGTTGAAGACGCGCGTCTTGCCGAACTGCTTCTGGAGCCCGTAGGTCACCTTGAACACGCCGCCCTTTCCGGGCACAGCGTCCAGGTTCTGCTCCCGCGTGGCGTCCGCCACGTCCTCGCCGAACATCACGATCCGCGGATCGCGCGCCATTTCGTCCTTCAGACACCGGTTGATGAGCGTGACCATCGTCTCCGGCTGGCCTTCGGGCTTGGGCTCGGTATCGAAGGCGCGGGACGTCGGGTCGACGGTGGGCGAGTAGAGGTGCTGATAGATGGTGTCGGGCTTTGGCTTCACCGCGGCAAGCGCCTGGGCTTCGGCTTCGGCGATCTCCGCCTCCACGTCCTTCTGGATCCGCTCGATCGCCTCCTGCGTCGCGATGCCCTCGCGGATCAGATATTTCGGATAGTTGAAGACCGGATCTCGCTTCGCCTCTTCCTCGCGCTCCTTGGGAGGCTTGTACGACTGCTCGTCGTCCGACATGGAGTGGCCGTACGGGCGGATGACCATCGCGTGGAGGAGAACGGGGCCCTTGCCCGCGCGAATGTGCTGCGCGGCCTCGACCATCGCCTGGTAGCGACGCGAGCGGATCGGTTCCGTCCACCCGCATGACGCGCAGGCCCGGGATCGAGCTCATGCACCGGCCGATATCGCCGCCCGGCGTCTGCGCCTCGACCGGAACCGAGATCGCGTACTGATTGTCCGTGATCAGGAAGAGGACCGGCGCGGCTTCGGTCGCCGCGGAGTTGATCGCCTCCCAGAACTCGCCCTCGCTCGTGGTGCCGTCGCCCGCGGAGACGTAGACGACCTCGTCCTCATGGAACGGAGGGCGCTTCTTGAGATCCTTCATCAGGGCGAGAAGCTGGCCGCCTTCGGCGCAACCCACCGCCTGGAGAAATTGGGTGCCCGTGGGGCTCGACTGCGAGACGACGTTGGCGCGCTTCAGGCCCCAGTGGCAGGGCATCTGGCGGCCGCCCGAGTTGGGATCGGCCGCGGCGCCGACCGCCTCGTAGAGCATTTCGAGCGGGGTCATGCCGAGCGTGAGCATCAACGCGCGGTCCCGGTAGTAGGGATAGAACCAGTCGGAGCCGCTCTTGAGCGCCTTCCCGGCCGCGACCAGCACGGCCTCGTGCCCCGCGCCGCTGATCTGGAAGTAGATCAGGTTCTGCTTCTTGAGCTTGATCTCCTCGTCGTCCAGCCGGCGCGACAGGAGCATCAAACGATAGATTTCGAGCAGGTCGGCCCGGTTCAGGCCGTGGGACGTGAGATTTTCCGTACGAAGCGCCACGAATCCTCCCCCGAAAGCGATTTTGCAGCTTGAGCCTCGTCATTATACCGGACAGACTCACGGGCCGAAACGCGCGATTTGGCGTGGGCGTTTCACCCGGGTGGGCGGCTGCGACACCGCGGTGATGGTAGTGGGAGAACGGTGAAGGCGGAGGGAGAGCGGTGAAAGCGGCGCGGATCGTGTCGGCGGTTTCGATTCCGGGCCCCGTCGGCCTCTTGGAAGGCCTGTGGGCGGATCCCGGTCAGGGCCTCCCCGCGGCCGTGATCTGCCATCCGCATCCGGCGCACGGCGGATCGATGCACAGCAAGGTGGTCCACACGGTCCACCGAGTGCTGGATCAGGCAGGGCACCCCACGCTCCGGTTCAACTTTCGCGGCGTGGGGACGAGCGGCGGCGCGTATTCGGGCGGGGACGGCGAAATCCAGGACGTCGCGGCCGCGGCGGCGTTCGCGCGGGAGAGGACTGGCATCGAGCCGCTCTGGCTCGCGGGGTTCTCGTTCGGGTCCTACGTCGGCTCGCGGTGGGCGCTTGGAGACAAGCATCTGGAGCGGTTCATTGCGCTCGGCATGCCTGTGAGCAAGAATATCGACGGACGCACATTTGATTTTCTGGACCGGCCGCCCGCGCCGATGCTGATCGTGCAGGGCGACCACGACCAATATGGGAGCGTGGCCGGCGTCCAGGCTCTGGTCGCGCGCTTGAAACTTCGAGGCCGCGTCGAGGCTCGGTTCGTGACCGACGCGGACCATTTCTTCACGGGACGATTGACCGAGCTGGCGCGGGAGCTGCGCGCGGGCCTCGGCATGGAGGAACAATGAACGCAGCGGAGCTTCAGGGGAAGGCGGCGGTGGTCACAGGCAGCACCAAAGGGATTGGCCTCGCGATCGCAGAGGCGCTGCTTCAAGAAGGCGCGAGGGTCGTGATCTCGGCTCGGAACGCGGCGGAGGTGGCCTCGGTCGCGAAGAAGCTATCCGCGCAGCACCCCGGACAGGTGGCGGCCCATCCGTGCGATGTGAGAAGCGAGACCGAGGTCGAGTCGCTCTTCCGCGCCGCGGACCGCGAGCTTGGGGGCGTCGACATCCTGGTCAACAATGCGGGAGTTGGCCTCTTCAAGAATCTGGAAGAAATGTCGCTCGAGGAGTGGAATTCCATCATCGAGACGAACGTGACCGGCGTCTTCCTGTGCTCGCGCGCGGCCATTCCGATGATGCGGAAGCGCGGCGGCGGATACATCTTCAACATCTCGAGCCTGGCGGGGAAGAACGCGTTCCCGACCGCGTCGGCCTACAACGCGTCGAAGTTCGCGGTCAACGGGATGTCGGAGGCGCTGATGCAGGAGGTGCGCTACGACGGGATCCGGGTCAGCTACGTGATGCCGGGGAGCGTGAACACGTACTTCAACTCGCGGACGCCCGACCCGGCCCAGGAATGGAAGCTCAGCGGAGAGGACGTGGCCCAGGTCATCGTCGACCTGCTCCATCACAATCCGCGTTCGCTCCCGAGCCGCGTGGAGATCCGGCCGAGCCAGCCGCCCAAGAAGTAAATGCCGGCCCGGCGCAGGCGCCCCGCGCCGGCACCGCGTCGGACACCTACCGCCACAAAAGCCCGGTGACGATCCCGATCGCGGTCGTCGCGAGGACGCACAGCGTCAGATAGCCGGCCGCTCCCCGCGCGCCAAGCCACCGGCTTACCACGCCGAACGTGAGGATGTTCACGATCGGCACCGCCAGAAGCATCGCGGTGCCGGGACCACGGCCCATTCCCTTTTCGAGAAGTTCCCGGGCCAACGGCAACTCCGCCCCCGAGCAAAAGTAGAAGGGAACCCCGGAGATCGATGCGAGGAAGGAACCCGCGATCATCTTCTGGCCGTAGAGGACGTGGATCCAGTGCCTCGGCACCAGCGTGTCGACGAGCGCCGCGAGTGCCAAGCTCACAAGGACCCACGGGAAATACTCCCAAAGTTGCCCTCGAAATCTCCGCCAAACCGAGACCGCGCGGGACCTACGAACGCGTGGCCCCGCCTCCACCGGGGGACCAGGGCTCTCGGCCGACCGCGCCACCACCGCGCTGAGGACGGCCGGGCTCAGGTATCCCACGACCAGCCCGAACACCACCGACGTGACGAGCCTCACCGCCATCCACTCTAGACTTAGGACCTTCCAGGTCAGGAAGAGGACCGGAATGCTCACGGCTGCCCCGGCGGTCAGGAAGGCGATCGTGTGCTTGAAGTCGCTCCCGCGGCGGCGGAGCGACACGGCGAGGGGGACCATGCCGCATGTGCAGAGCGGGATCAGCGCGCCGAAAGCCGACACCAGCGCCATCGTCCCGGGCCTCGTGCCCGTCAGAAACCGCCCGATGGTCTTCTCGGAAACGAACTCCTCGATGACCGCGCCCAGGAGGATCGCGAGGAGGAAGTAGGGGATGATCTCAATGCTGGCGTCGAGGAAGACGCGAAAGGCATCGGCCCAGATGGACGCGGGGGGCATCGGTCCATTCTAGCGTGAAGCGGGGGTCCCTTGACACGGCCCCGTCCGGTCGGTGACCATGCCACCCACCGATTCCATTGCTGGGGGGCGCCATGGCGGTCCACGATCCGTTTTTCCATCCCGTATTTCTCGGCCGCAGAGCCGCGCTCGATACGCCCCCCTACAGCCCGTTTCCGCCCTCGGGCCGCAGGGCATGGAGGGCCCCGGACGCGCCGCGCCGCGATCTGGAATTCCACGTCCGCCACTATCGGCTTCGCCTCAACGTCGACTTTGACCGAAAAGAGCTGAAGGGCCGGGCAGGACTGACCGTCGAGGCCCTTCGCGACGGCCTCCGTCACGTCGTCCTCGACGCGGCGGAGATGCGGGTCCGCGCCGCGCGCGTGGGGCGTCGCCGCCTCGCGCACGCGCAGGAGGGGGAGACCCTTCGAGTCGCCCTTCCCAAGCCGCTCCGCACCGGCGAGCACGCGACGATCGAGATCGAATACGCCACCACGCCCCGCAAAGGATTCTTCTTCGTCGGGCCGACCGAGGCGGAGCCCAACCGGACGCCGTGCGCCTGGTCGCAGGGACAGGCGGACGACTCGCACTGGTGGTTCCCCTGCCTGGAGAGCACCGAGAGCCGGGCCACGCTGGAGCTGATCGCCACCGTCCCGGCCGGATTTCGCGCCATCGGGAACGGTCGCCTCGTCTCCAGGAAGAAAGGGGCGCGCTTTGCCACGTACCACTGGAAGCAAGAGACGCCCCATCCCGCCTACTTGACCTCGCTCGTCGTGGGCAAGTACGTCGAGCTCAAGGATCGAGCGGGGAAGATTCCGGTGGTCGGGTACGTCCCGCGCGGCAAGGAGCGGGAGGGGCGGGCGCTCTTCAAGAAGACCCCCCACATGATCGCGACCTTCGCCAAGGTCTTTGGATATCCGTATCCCTATCCCAAGTACGCGCAGACCACGGTGCCCGATTTCACGTACGGCGGCATGGAGAACACGAGCGCGACGACGCTCTTCGAGCGCGCGCTCCAATCGCCGGGCGATTCCTTTGAAGACGGCTACGACTCGCTCATCTCGCACGAGCTGGCGCACCAGTGGTGGGGCGATCTCGTCACCTGCCGCGAATGGTCCGAGGGGTGGCTGAACGAGGGCTTTGCGACCTATTCCGAGATCATCTACCGCGAGGCGGACGACGGTCGCGACGACGCGGACTTCGCGCGGCTGGAGCAGATGTGCTCCTACCTGGCCGAAGACGGAGAGGATTATCGCCGGCCCCTGGTCGAAACGCACTGGAAGTATCCCTCTCAGATCTTCGACCGCCACCTCTACGAGAAAGGCGCCTGCGTCCTCCACATGCTCCGCGCGCTTCTCGGCGACGCCGCGTGGCGCCGGTCCATGAAGACCTACCTCGAGCGCCACGCCTTTGGCCCCGTCGAGACCGCGGACTTGAGGCGGGCGTGCGAGGACGTGACGGGCCGGAACCTCTCCTGGTTCTTCGATCAGTGGGCGCATCACGGGGGCCACCCCGAATTGCGCGTGAGCCGCCTCTGGGACGAAGCGGCGAAGAGCCTCCTCATCACGATCGAGCAGGTGCAGGTGACGGACGACGTCACGCCGCTCTATCGCGTGCCGATGACCCTCGAGGTCGTCACGGCGGGAAAGCGCGTGCGGCTCACGGTGGACGTCCACGGACGGCGCGAGACGATCCACGTGCCGCTGCCCGCGCGACCCAAGTACGTGGCGCTCGATCCCGAGCACGACGTGCTCAAGCAGATGGAGTTCCCGCGCTCCCACGAGGAGTTGATCTTCGGGCTCACCCGGTCGCCCTTCGCGCTCGAGCGGATCCGGTGCGCGCGGGAGCTTGCGGCGCGCGGCGACGAGCGGGTCATCGTGGCCCTCCTGCGCGCGCTCAAGAAGGACCGCTTCTGGGGCGTCCGCGTGGCCGCCGCCGTTTCACTTGGAGAAATTGGACGGAAGGTGTCGGGCCTCTCGGAGCGGATCGCGCCCATCGCGTCGGGGCAGCACGCGCGGGTGAGGCGGGCGGTGCTCTGGGCGCTCGGCTGGATCGGCGACGAAGCCGCGTCTCGAAGGCTCAAGCGGTCGATCGCCCTCGAGACGTCCTCGTTCAACGTCGGCGTGGCGCTCCTCGGCATCGCGCGGATGGGGCGCCCGGGCGCGTTCGAGGCGCTTCAGGCGGAGCTGGGCCGCGAGAGCCACCGCGAGATGCTTCGCTTCCTGATCTTCGACGGAATGGTGATGCTCAAGGATCGCCGCGCGATCCCCATCCTCCTCGAGCATACCCACCTTCGCTACAGGAACGAGGCGCGCGAAGCCGCGACCAAAGGGCTCGGCAAGCTCGGCGTGCTGGAGGATCGGATCGAATCACGCTTGATCGAGCTCCTGGTGGACGGCTGGTTCCGCGTCCGGAGCGCGGCCGCGGGATCCCTCCAGAAGCTCAAGGCGCCCGGAGCCGAAGCCGCGATCCAAGACGCGCTCCAGAGCGAGCCGCTCGACACGGTCCGCGGCGCCTTCGAGCGCGCCCTCGACGACATCCGCCGCTACCGGTAGACTTTTCCCGCCCGCTTCGCTCCGGTGGAGTTTCCGGCGCGCATTCACGTGACACGCTCAACGGGAGTCCATGACGCTCACCGCAGGCATCAAGCTTGGCCCGTACGAAATCCTCTCGCTGATCGGCCAGGGAGGGATGGGGGAGGTGTACCGCGCCCGCGATCCGCGCCTGGCGCGCGACGTCGCGGTCAAGGTGCTCCCCTCAACGTTCTCGGCGGATCCCGAGCGGCTTAAGCGCTTTGAACAGGAAGCGAGAGCGGCGGGCCAGCTCAATCATCCCAACGTCGTTGCTACGTACGACGTGGGGGTCTCCGACAAGACGCCCTACATCGTCTCCGAGCTTCTGGAAGGCGAGGACCTTCGCACGGTCCTGGGGTCGGGCCCGCTTCCACCGCGCAAGGCGGCGGAATACGTGGTCGAGGTTGCGAACGGACTCGCGGCCGCGCATGCCAAAGGGATCGTCCATCGCGACCTGAAGCCCGAGAACCTCCACGTCCTTCCCGGCGGTCACGTCAAGATTCTCGACTTTGGCATCGCCAAGCTGACCCGCGATTTCGGCGGCAAGGCGGACGAGGCCGCGCAGACGCTCCACAGCCTCACCGTGACGGGCGAGATCCTCGGCACCGCTTCCTACATGGCGCCCGAGCAGGTGCGGGACCAGCCGACCGACCACCGCACCGACATCTTCGCGCTCGGCGCGATTCTCTACGAGCTTCTGATCGGCAAGAAGGCGTTCCCGGGCGCCACCGCCGCGGACCGGATCAGCGCGATCCTCAACGTGGAGCCGCCCGATCTTCCTGAAGAAGTCTCCGATGCGCTCCCCGGAGTCGAGGAAGTCGTTCGGCGCTGTTTGAAGAAGCGCCCGGACGATCGATTCGATTCCGCGCGCGACTTGGGGTTCACACTCGAACTGCTTCTCGCATCGAGCGGCGCGGCCAAGCGAGCCGCCGGCTCCGCGGGAGGCCCCAAGGAAGCGGCGCGGGAGCCGATGTTCCGGCGGCTGACGTTTCGGGAGGGAGCCATCACGCTGGCGCGCTTCGCCCCCGACGGAGAGACCGTCGTCTACTCCGCGGCCTGGGAGGGGAAACCGTCGGAACTCTACGTCACGCGGATGGACAGCCCGGAGACGCGGCCGCTTGGTTTGAAGGATGCGAACCTCCTCTCGGTCGGCCCTTCGGGGGACCTCGCGGTCCAGTTGCGACCCAAGGATTTGGGCGGGTTCGTAACCAGCGGGACATTGGCGCGCGTTCCGCTCATGGGCGGAACCCCACGAGAGTTGCTCGACGGGATCTTGGACGCCGACTGGGCGCCGGACGGGAAGAGTTTCGCCGTGATTCGAGAGATGGAGGGAGTCACGCGCCTGGAATATCCGGCCGGGAAGGTCCTCTACCAAACGGCTGGTTGGATCAACTATCCGCGATTCGCACCGAACGGACGCCGCGTCTCCTTCCTCCACCATCCCACGCGGGGGGACAACGCGGGGGACCTGATGGAAGTCGACCTCGAGGGGAAGGCGCGCCACCTCGCCGGTCCCTTCGACAATTTGTGGGGCAACGCCTGGTGCCCCGACGGCGCGACCATGTGGATCACGCCGACGCGGTCCGGCGGCAGTCCGGGTGTGCTCGCCGTGGGTCTGGATGGATCGCAGCGGTCCGTCCACCATTCCGGTGGATACATCGGCGTCGAGGACATATCCCGCCTCGGCGACGCCCTCTTCCTGCGCTCCAGCCCGAGGATGCGGATGGAGTATGGAACGAAGGGATCCCCAGGTTCGGTCGAGCTCTCCTGGTTCGATTGGTGCTTGGTCCGCGACATCTCTCCCGACGGGAAGCAGGTTCTGTTCGACGAGACCGGGTTGGGAGCCATAGGCGGCGCGAACGTCTACATGCGAGCGACGGACGGCTCGCCCGCCGTGTACCTGGGGGACGGAAAGGCGATGTCCTTCTCTCCCGACGGCCGATGGGTTCTGGCCTCTCCGATGCGCGAGAAAACATCCCTGCTGCTGCTCCCGGTGGGGGCGGGGGAGAGCGTTCTCGTTCCGACCGGCGGAATCCACGTCCACTACGCGGCGTGGTTTCCGGACGGAAAGCATCTGTGCATCGCCGGGAACGAATCGGGGCGACCCAATCGGCTCTTCCGGTACGATATCGAGCGCCGTGAGGCGAAGCCGTTCGCGGCGGAGGGCGCCGGCCGCACGGTTGGCGACGTGTCACCGGACGGTCGGCAGGTGATCGCGGGTGCTGCCTCCGGCGGCTACGCGCTCTATCCCATCGACGGCGGGGAGCCGAGGGTCTTGTCGATGCTCTTGCAGGACGAGCGACCCGTCGGATGGACGGCGGACGGGTCGGGACTCTGGGTTCTCGGGCGTGGAGTGATTCCCGCACCCGTCTACCGCCTGGATCTCAAGTCGGAGCGCCGCGAGCTCTGGGGGGAGATCGTGCCGCAGAGTCGAAGCGGCGTGAACGGCGTCAATGCCGTCTCCCTCACTCCGGATGGGATGCACTACGCAACGAGCTACGTCCAGATGTTGGGCGAGCTTTATGGCGTCCGGGGCCTCGCGTAGCGCTTCCGGCCCCGACTATCCGCACATCGCCCCGCGCGATACAATCTCACTCATGAAGACCATCCACGGCAGCGCACTCATCTTCTGGGACTCCAAACGTCCCGGTAAGAAGCTCGACGCGATCGACACCGATCAGATCACCCCCGCGGAAGACTGCGTCTCGGAAAGCCTCGCCACGCTCGACGAGAAGTGGAAGACGGGCGCGTTCCGGCATCTCATGCCCGACTTCCGGAAGCGCGTCCACGCCGGTGAGACGTTTCTTATCGCCGGAGACCGGTTTGCGATCGGCTCGTCGCGCGAGATGTCGCCCGCGGGGTTGAAGGGGATCGCCGAGGAGGTGGGCCGCGAGATGGTGGTGATCTGCGGCGCCAACATGGGCGACATCTTCCGCCGGAACGCGCTCAACCTGGGGCTCCACGTGGTGCAGAGCCTGGAAGCGGTGGAGGACGCGCAGGACGGCGACGAGCTGGAGTTCGACGTCGAGACGCGAGCCATCCGGAACGTGACGCAGAAGAAGAGCTATGAACCGAAGCCGCTCACCCCGAAGGAAGAGGAGATTCGCGCGAGCGGGGGCATCATCGCGATGGGCCGGCGCGAGGTGGCGGCGACTCGAGGGAAGAAGCCCGCCGTCGAATTTCCGAATTCGCTCGAGGCCCGGCACATGACCGCGACCGAGCAGATTCTCTGGGCGCACCGGGTGGACAAGAAGGCAGACGTCCGACCGGGCGCCACCATCCAGGCCTACGCGGACCTCCTTCCCGCGTCGGACGGCACGGCGCCCTTCGCGATCCACACCTTCCAGCAGATCGTGGGCGATCCCGACGTGGCCCCTCGCCTCGCCGCGGTCGCGAACGATCACTTTGTCTTCACCGGGAAGGCGGCGGACGAGAAGCAGACCACGATTTCCCGCGAATTCGCTCTGAAGCACAAGATCGGCGCGCCCCACTACGCGCCGCCCGGCACCGGGATCTTTCACTTCTATTTCCCGGAGCAGGGGCTGATCTCGCCGGGCGGATTCTATCCAGGCGCCGACTCCCACAGCCGCGCGTATGGAGCGTACGGCGCGGTGGGAATCGGGGTGGGGAGCACCACCCTCGGCTTCGGCTGGGCGACCGGCTACATCTACGTCACGGTCGCGAAGCAGCGGCGCGTCGTCTTCAAAGGGAAACTTCAACCATGGGTGAGCGGGAAGGACATCGTGCTTCGCCTGCTCCAGGGCTGGGGCGTCCGCCAATCGCAGGGGATGTCGGTCGAGTTCGTGGACGAGGAGCGCGAGCTTCCCATTCCGTACCGGAACACGATCGCGAACATGATGGCGGAAGGCGAGGCGCTGAACGGGATCTTCGCGCAGGATGAGGTGACCGAGGCATGGTTTCGAGCGCGGGGATTCAAGCTCCCGTATCCGCGCGCCACGCCCGGCGAGGATGCGCGCTACGAGATCGACGAGACGCTCGACATCACCTCGGTCGCGCCGATGATCGCGAAGCCGTTCAGCCCGGGAAACGCGTTTCCCGCGGAGGAAGTGGCGACGGAGCGGATCACCTTCCAGAAGGCGATGATCGGCTCGTGCACCAACGGCGGATACGACGACCTGCTCCAGGCGGCGCTCGTGATCCACGGCGCGCGCGGGATCGGCGTGGAGGGAATCCGCCGCGGCTACGAGTTCGTGATCTTCCCCGGGAGCGGCACCGTGAAGCGGCAGATCGAGCAGCCGGATCCAAGGCTCGGCGGCGAGTCCATCGCGTCGGTCTTTCGGAAGGCCGGCGGCGAGATCCGCGAATCCTGGTGCGGGCCCTGCTTCGGCCAGGGCCCGGATTCGCTCGAGAAGGGCGAGCGCGCGATCACCTCGTTCAATCGGAACTGGCAGAACCGGATGGGTGTGGGCGGGGAAGGCTTCCTGGCGAGCCCGGCGGTGGTGGCGGCCTCAGCCCTGGCCGGCTATATGGCTCCTCCATCGGAGCTTGGGCTAAAATGGGACCCGGAAACCTTCGGAATCTAGGCTTCAAATAACGCTTCAATTATTGTTCATAAACTAGTCATAATCGACTCATGACTAGCAGGGGCTGGCTGACGATCGGAGCGCTCTCCAGGGCCACCCAGATTCCGCCCGCCACGCTGCGCACCTGGGAGCGGCGCTACGGCGTTCCCAAGGCCTCTCGCAAGCCCTCCGGCCACAGGCTCTATCCGCCCGACGTGGTCGAGCATCTTCTCGCGGCGCGCCGTGCCCTGGCGCGCGGTCACCGCGCCGCCGAGGTTCTGACAATTCCTCCGCGCGCCCTTGAGTCTTGGCTGGTGGAGGCGGCCCCTCGCCCCGGCCCGAAGGCGGCGTCCGGTGCGCGGGCCGCGGCAGACGTATCGCCGATCCACGAGCGTGATCTCCCGGCCGAACTCCTCCTTCCCGCATCCTCGATGGACGGAGCGGGGCTAGCGGCGCTTCTCCGCGAGCGGTACCACGCGCTCGGCGCGGCGCGCTTTCTCGACGATTGCGCGGTCCCGTTTCTCGCCGCGCTTTCGGACTCGCGGCGCGCGGGCACGTTGGGCGCGCGGCACGAGATGTTCGCGTCCGCGCGATTGGCCGACCTGCTCCGCGAGCTATGGCGCGCCCAGGAGGAAACCGCCGCGGAACCCGCGAGACGCGCTCTCGCGGCGGCGGCCTTCATGGGGGATCACGAGGAGATGCCGCTCCTCATGGGGAGTTTGGTCGCGTCGACGGCCGGCTTCCGGGTCCTCTACATCGGCCCCGGCGTCGTGCCCGAAGAACTCGCGGCGCTCGCCGAGGAAGAGCTTCTGGACGCCGTGCTCGTGGCGCTCCCCACGCGCGCGCCCCAGGCCTACGCGTTCGCGCTCCCCCTGGATCTTCGAAAGAAACTGCCGCCGCGCACACAGCTCTGGACGCTGGCCCGGGGGCAGGCCATCTCGGCCCCGGGCGTCCTCGCCTTTCACACCTTCGGCGAGCTGGCGCGGCAGGCGGGAGGCGCGGCGGCCATGTGAAAGGCGGCGCCCCCTCGCGGGGCCGCCGCCTCTCAGAAACGCCGGATTGTCGGGAGTGCTACTTGAGCAAGCTCATCTTCCGGGTGAGCTGCGAGCCCGACGACGAAAGTTCGTAGAGGTAGACGCCCGAGGCGACGGACCGGCCTCCCTGATTCTTGCCGTCCCAACCAGCGCGGTAGGTGCCGGCCGGCATCGGCTTGTCGACCAGGGTCCGCACCAGCTTGCCTTCGGCGTTGAAGATTCGCAGCGTCACGTGTCCCGGCGTCGCCACCCCGAACGAGATCGAGGTCATCGGATTGAACGGATTCGGCGAATTGGGGCCGAGCTCGAAGCGCTGCGCGGGGGTGGTCGAGACGACCTCCACCGCCGTCGGCGCCTGGATCAGGAAGAGGCTGTCGGAGAAGGAAGTCGCCGTCGTGAATCCGGTCCGGTAGGTCGTGGCCCGAACCTTACCCTGAGTCGTGATCATGCTGACATCCGGGAAGAACGAGAGCGATTTCGGCAAGCCGGTGGGCACGCTCGTGAGCACGCCGAGCCGGACCCCGTACGTGCCGCCTCCGTTGGTCGAGAGGTCGAGCACCACCGAGTCGGCCATCGTTGGGCCGCTCAGCGTGACCTGAACCGAATCCGGCTTTCCGGGCGGGATGTACTGGCCCTTGGCCGGGTGCGGAATCGCGAGCTGCATGGCCGATCCCACGGCCGCGGCGACGTTGAGCTTTCCGTATCCGAACACGTTGTTCGGCACCGCTCCCGTGAAGGCGTCGGCGCGGGCCGTCTGCTGGAGCCGCGCGCGGATCGCGATTGGGCCGGCGTTGGCCCACTGAGCTTGCGAGAGCAAGAGCGCCACCGCGCCGGACACGTGCGGCGACGAGAAGCTGGTGCCCGGGCTCATGATGTGCGCGCCGTCGTCCACAATGAGCGCGGTGCCGGGCGCCGGGGTGATGTTGGCCGACTTGGTCGTGGCGACGCCGAATCCCGGCGCGGTTAAGTCCGGCTTGATCCGCCCGTCGCGGAGCGGGCCGTTGCTCGAGAAGGACGCGATCGTGTTCAGAGGCGGCTGCGGATTCCAGCAGTAGCCGCTGCCGTCGATCGAAGTCCAGCACGCCTTGGTCGTGTGCGCGCCCACCGAGATAACCGAATCCGCCGACGCGGGCGAGCCGATGACGCCGCCCACGGCGAGCCCCTGGACGAACGGCACCAGGCTGAGCCCGTCCCCGAGGCCGTTTCCGAAGAGGTACATGTCGACGCGGCCGGACACGACGGACGTCGGTGTGAACGTGAAGGTCCACGTCCCCTGCCGCGGGGACTTCGTCGTGAAGGCGTCGAAGACCTCGATGTAGAGCTCGTTGTCGCCGTTAAAGGTCGGCCCCGTTCCGTTCAGGATGTTGATGTAGCCGTCCTGCGTGTCGATGTCCGTGAGGTCCGAGAAGGCCGGGACCGGGCCGACCACGGTGCCGCGGGGCGTCGTGATCGTGATCGCGATCTGGTCCGTGCCTTCGTACCAGGTCGAGAAGAGCAGGTAATCGTTACCGGCGCCCACGGTCCGCGTGTAGTTGGGAACGCTGAGCGTCATGTTCTGCGGCGTCGTGGTGAGCGTGAGCTGGCCGTGGATCCCGTCTTCTTCGGCGTTTCCGGCCGACGCGACCACGACCTTTCCCGGGCCCGTCAGCGCGCTGATCATCGTGTCGAAGGGGTAGGTTCCGTCGTGGGGCCCATCCTCGGTGCCCAGGCTCAGGTTGACGACGGCCTTCTTCCCCAGGGCCGCCGCGCGCTGAAAGATGAAGTTCACGCCGTCCACGATGTGCGTGGTGTTGAAGTCGGTCTTCACCATGCAGATGTCCGCCTTCGGCGCCATTCCCACGTAGGTGAAGGCGGGCTTGCTGTTGCCCGTGGAGCTGCCGTCGCCCGCGATGATCCCCATCACCTCGGAGCCGTGCCCGTCCGTGTCCAGCTCGGTGGACGTTCCGGCGTTGATCTGGGCCTGGGTCCAGTACGAGCCGTACGTGAATCCTGGGGGCGTCGTGCCCACCTGGGTCTGATCCCAGATCGCGACGATCCGGGTCGTGCCGTCCGGATTCTTGAAGTCGGGATTGGACCAGTCGATTCCGCTGTCCACGTCGCCGACCAGAATGCCCTGGCCCGCGGTTCCCGAGATGTCGGGCGGAACGATGGTGCGAAGCGAGGTCACCGCGACGTCGACCGCGCTCAAATCAAGATTCGGCTTTGCCTTTTCGGCGAGCCGCATGCGCCGGATGCCCGGCACGGTCAAGAGATCGGCGACCCGTCCGAGGGGGCATCTCGCCGTGGCGAAGCCGCCCGCGATGGTATTCACCTCGACTCCGCGCGCGCGGAGCGCGGCGGGCGAGATGTCGCCTTCCAGGAACAAGTCGACCATCTGCTCGCCCTGAGCGTTTGCCGACAGGAACCGCTGGTTCATCTTGAACGCCGGATTGATCGGCGCGCGAAGGGCCAGCGGGAGGGCGCGGGGAGCCGGCGATGCGGCCGCCCAGCACGGGACGAGGATGGACAGGACGAATGCGGCGAGCAGGATGTGGATGTGCTGATGCCTGGCCAGGTGCCGTGGCTGCATGGATTCCTCGAAAGGTGTCTAGGGGGCTCCCTACGGAAACATCGTGTGGATCTGCTGCGTCACCAAGGCAATGATTATACCACATGGGCTCCAAAAATGGAACTACCTTTTCACCCGCAACTTGTTGAACGCCTTCAGGGTAGGGGAACGCATCGGGAGCCCTGCCAAGTCCGCTGGCCGTACCCACTTTCCGCCGGCACCGGCCCCGCCCCGACGGGTCTCCAGGGGCCCGCTTTCCCATACCTCGAACTCCAGATCGAGGGAGAAGGTCCGGTGCCGAAACCGGGTGGCTGGCCCCTGGGAAGGGGCTGGAAACCCAAGCCGTTGGGCCAAAGCCCCCGCCGCCCGAGCCCCGCGTCCCGCCGCCCGAGCCCCGCGTCCCACCAAGGCAGATGTCGGGAGGGCCCAGGCGCCGCCCCCTTCCGGGCTCCGATCCGGCACGAGATAGACCCGGTCCCGCTGGCGGGCTAGAAGCATGACCCGCCGCCCCCGCTTGGGAACCGCTTTCGCCGCCGGCTCGGGGTAGCGATCGGGCGTTCCGGACGCACGGGCTTCGCATCGGACCTTCGCCGGGCAGATCCCGCACCTCGGCTCACGGGGAAGACAGACGGTGGCGCCCAACTCCATCAGAGCCTGGGTCCAGTCGCCGGGTCTTGGGCCCGGAGCGAGAACTTCGGCGCGCTGGAGCACGAGGCGACGGAGCGCGGGCGCGCTTCGCTTCCCTCGATAGCCGTGGATCCGCGCGAGCACGCGGATGACGTTCCCGTCGACGGCGGCCGCCGCGCGGTCGAACGCGACGCTCGCGATCGCGCCGGCCGTGTAGTCGCCGATTCCGGGGAGCCGCTTCAGCGCTTCATCGTCGTTCGGGACGTTGCCCCCGTGTTCCCGCACCAGGAGCCCAGCCGCTTCGCGGAGGTTTCTCGCCCGGCTGTAATACCCGAGCCCGGACCACGCCGCGAGGACCTCGGCCTCGGTCGCGCCGGCGAGGGATCGCGCGTCCGGGAAGCGAGCGAGGAAGCGCTCGTAGTAGGGGATCACCGTCTCGACCCGCGTTTGCTGAAGCATGATCTCGCTGATCCAGATCGCGTATGGATCGCGCGAACGGCGCCAGGGGAGATCCCGCCGGTGTTTCAGGTACCAGCGGAGGATCGAGGCGCGGAGCCGCCTCGCGGATGCGTCCGCCGGCGCGACCTTGGCCTTCGCCGCTTTGGCCTCCCCCGCACGCCGCGACTTCACGCCAGGAGCTCCGCGGCGCGATGCCCGCTCAGGACCGCCCCCTCGATCGTGGGAGGAAGGCCCGTGTCGGTCCAATCGCCGGCGAGAAGGAGCCCGGGGACCAAAGTCTTCGGCCCGGGTCGAAGGGGCTGCGCCGCGGGCGTCGAGCGGACCGTCGCGCGGCGCTCCTTGTAGACGCGAGCGTCGAGGAGCCGCCCCGCCCGCGCGCCCGCGAATGCTTCCCGAAGCTCGGTGTCCGTTTCACGCGCGATCTCGTCCACGTCCCGCGCCGTGTCGCGGAACGCCGCGCTTCGGACCGTCCCGACCACGTGGCGTCCCTCGGCGGCCTCGCCTCGGTCGAACGCCCACTGCGTCGCGGTGCCGATCATGCCGACGAAGCGCGACGGGAGCACCGGCCGGTCGTAGACGTGGACCGAGGACACGATCGGAGACCAGGGGAGTTTCGTCGCTTCGAGTGCGGGCCCCAGATGCTCGGGGCGCACCATCCATCCCGCGCGCTCGTGCGGCACCGCGAGGACCATCGCGCCCGCGTCCACGCGCCCTCCTCCGAGGAGCGACACGCCCGCCGCGCGCCCGCCGTCGACGCGCACGCCGAGAGCCGTCTGCCGGTAGCGAACCTCGCCGCCCCGCGACGTCACGAACTCCTCGTACCCGGCGAGCAGGTCGCCCATGGCGCGCCTGGGAAGCGCGAGCCCGCTCCTCTTCGCCGGCGCGGCCAGGAGCCGGTCGAGCACGCGCGCGAGGAGCAGAGCCGATCCCTCCTCCGGCGTCTCGTTCAGCGCGGCGATCGCGAGGGGACGGAGAACCGCCGAGAGATCCTCGGCGCCGGGAACGCCCGAGAGCCACCGATCGACGGTGAGCGCGTCACCGTCGCCGTTCGACGCGATGAGGTCGCGCGCGCGGCCGTGAAGGGTGAGCGCCGAGGCACGGGCCAGAGCCGAGAACCGGGCGCACGATCCGGCCGCCGCGAGCCAGTGGAACGGCTGCGGGAGATCGGGACACGCGAACTCGTATTCGCCCCGCCCGCGTTCCCAGAGACGGATGCGAAACGTCGGATCGAACGCGACCGAGTCGCGCGTCCCGAGCCGGTCGAGGAGCCGGAGGGTTTCGTCGTAGAAGGCGGCCAGGACGTGCTGGCCGTTGTCGCGGACCTCGCCCGTTTCCGAATCCACCCACGAGTACGCGCGCCCGCCGGGACGCTGGCGCGCCTCCAGAACGAGGACCCGCGCGCCCCGCTCGGCCAGCGCCGTCGCGGCCGCGACGCCGGCGAAGCCCGCTCCCACCACCAGCACGTCCGGGGCCTTGGTCATCGCGGGGCATAGACGCCCACAGCGGTGGACGCGACGATCCAGATCCGCTCGAGCTTGGGAACCCGTATCTCCCTTTGAAACACGTCGAATCCCGATTCCTCGATCCGGTCGAGGAGCCGGCGGTAGACGCGGCCCATGATCTCGGCGGCGAAGTACCGCCTCCGGTCGAGACTCGCGGCCTCGCGCTCCGCGGACGCGAAGAAGGCGCGGGCGCGCGCCACCTGGTAGCGCATCAGCTCGAGGAAGGCCTCGCTCCGCTCGGAGCGGGCCAGGGCTTCCTCGTCGTATCCGAATTGGAGCCGCTCGTCCTCGGGAAGGTAGATCCGGCCCCGCGCGTGATCGGCCCCCACGTCGCGCAGGATGTTGGTGAGCTGGAGCGCCAACCCGAGGTCCTCGGCGTAGGCGCGACCCCGCTCCTCTTCGTCCCCGAAGATGCGAAGGCAGATCAACCCCACGACCGACGCGACCCGGTAGCAGTAGCCCGCCAGGTCGCGGAACGTGCTGTAGCGCGTGCAGGTCAGGTCCATCTCGATCCCGCGCACCAGCTCTTCCAGATATTCGCGCGGGATGCGGAAGCGCTCGACGTGAGGGCGGAGGGCGTCGGTCTCGGGCTCCTCCGGGCGCCCCCCGTACAGAAGCTCGATCTCCCGCCGCCACCGGTCCACGGCCGCGCGCCCGCTCGAGCCTTCCGCGGGCTCGTCCACGTCGTCGTCCACCGCGCGGCTCCACGCGTGGACCGCGCGGATGGCGCGGCGCTGCTCCGCGGGGAGCACCGCGAAGGCCACGCCAAAGTTGCTGCGGCGCCCCGGGCCCGGGGCGCTAGACATCGAATCCCAGGAGGGCCGGGATCAGAATTCGGGCGCGCGCGACCGTGCTCAGCGAGGGCCTGCGCGCGAGGACCTTCCACCCGTCGCGCTCCACCTCGCGGAGAATGGCGCGCCCGCCCGCGATGGTCAGCTTGAGCTGGAGCGAAAGGCCAAACGGCACCTGGCCCACGATGCCGCGGCCCTGCGCGTAGAGCTCGTGTGTGGCCCGGCATTCGTGGACCAGAAGCCGCGCCAGCTTCCCGTGGCCCTCGGACTGCTCGAGGTCGTCTCGGGTGAGCCCGAAGCGGCGCAGGTCTTCGAGCGGAACGAACAGGCGTCCCCGCGCCAGATCCAGGCCGAGGTCCTGCCAGAAATTGGTGAGTTGCAGCGCCGTGCAGATCGCGTCCGACTTTCGGATCGCATCCAGATCCTCGACCTGGTGGATGGCGAGGACCAAGCGGCCGATCGTGTTGGCCGAGCCGCGGCAATAGCCGAGGAGGTCATCCCATGTCGCGAAGGTCTCGTCCCGCGCGTCGCGGCGGAACGCCACCAAGAGTCCGAGCAGCGGCTCGGCGGGGAGCGAAAACCGCTCGATCGTATCCGCGAGGGCCGTGAAGACCTGGCCGGTGGGGCGTCCGTCGAGCGCGGCGATGAGGGCCGCCTCGAGGCGGTCGAGGGCGTTGAGCCGCTCCTTCGTCGGCGCCGCGGCGTCGGCCACGTCGTCGGCGCTCCGCGCGAAGGCGTAGATCGCGGCGAGCGCGTGGCGGCGCGCGGGCGTCAGGAAGCGCGAGACCACCGGGAAATTTTCGTAGTGCCGGCGCACGATGGTCTCGCACGCGCGGTAGGCGTCGGAAAGCGAGAAGTCAGCCGGCTCGAGTGCTTCGTCCAGCTCGGTGGGGGAGATAAGCTCGGGCATCGATTGTCCCCGCAGGAAGTTCGGAGGATCGAGTAGACCACGCTCCCCGGGGATCGTCAAGTCGGCGTGGACTTTGAATCCCGGCGGGGGCAGAGTGGACGCCTCGCAGATCCGCGTCTCCCATTGCACCTCGGGGGCCAAGATGCGTCGAGAAATCTCGTATCTCAGTGTCGTCGCGGTAGCCGCGCCGCTCGCCGTCAGCGCCCCGCCGCAGCACGCGACGGAGGTCACCATCGCGGGCGGCACGGGCAGCTACGCATCCATCGGCCGCGGCTGTAATGGCGAGGTCCTGAGCCAGTACCCGGTCGACTTCAAGGATGCCGCTGTCGAAGCGAGCCACAAGTTTCCCGGGCCCTGGCGCCTCGGCGCTCGCGCGGGGGTGATCGACCTCGAGAGCAAGGATCCCTTCAAACAGTCGTACAACGCTCGTTACGTGAATCCTTACATCTCGCTCGACTGGCCCTCGGTTTCCCTCGGCGCCGGATACTTCCGGGCCGATCACCCGCTGCCCGAGACCTATGACGACGAGGCCTTGCACGGCACGTGGAATCACGCGAGCGGCCACGTGCGATTCGGGAGGCCCAACTTCTACTTTTCCGCGGCCTATCTCGAGGAAGTGCCGATCGCGGCGGCGGGGGACGTGGCCCTGGGATTCGGGAAGGCATGGCGAAAGACCCACATCTGGCTGGGGACCGGAGCGATTCCGTTCGACCATTTCGGCCTGGTCGCGAAGGCCGACTTTAGGATTGCGGGCGGGCTGGCGGTCGGGGGAACGGGGCGCCTCGGCTCCTCCGAGGGCGTTTCCGAGAACACGATCTCCCTCCGGATCTCGTACCTCTTCACGCGCGCGGATTCCGCGCGGACAGGCTACTGAACCCGGCGTTCTCGGTCCGGCGCTACCACCCCAGAATCATCGCGAACATCAGCGGAGCCACAATCGACGCGTCCGACTCAACGATGAACCGCGGCGTGTTCACGCCGAGCTTTCCCCAGGTGATCTTCTCGTTGGGGACCGCTCCCGAATACGAGCCGTAGCTGGTCGTGGAGTCGCTGATCTGCGCGAAGTAGCCCCAGAGCGGAACTCCGGTGCGGCCGAGATCCTGATGCAGCATCGGAACGACGCAGATGGGGAAGTCGCCCGCGATGCCGCCGCCAATCTGAAAGAAACCGATCGAGCCGACGCCGTCCTTCTTCCGGGGTCGAAGCGGTTTCGCGTTCTCGGTGTACCACTCCGCGAGCGTCATCATGTATTCGATTCCGGTGCGCACGGTGTGGACGTTTCGAACGTGGCCCTGGATGCAGTGCCCGGAATACATGTTGCCGAGCGTCGCGTCTTCCCAACCCGGCACCCACATGGGCAGGTTCTTCTCGCACGCGGCGAGCATCCACGAATTCCTGGGATCGATCTGGTAGTGGCGCTTGAGCTTTCCGCTTCGCAAGATTGCGTACATGAACTCGTGGGGGAACATCCGGTGGCCGGCGCGGTCGGCCTTCACCCACTCCTCGAGGACCGCCGATTCGATCCGGCGCATCGCCTCCATTTCGGGGATGCAGGTGTCGGTGACCCGATTCATGTGCCGCTTGAGCAGCGCGACCTCGTCCTTGGGCGTCAGATCGCGGTAGTGGGGCACGCGCTCGTAGTGGTCGTGGGCCACCAGGTTGAAGATGTCTTCCTCGAGATTGGCGCCGGTGCAGACGATCGCGTGGATCTTGTCGCGCCGGATCATCTCCGCCAGCGAGCGCCCGAGCTCGGCGGTCGACATGGCGCCCGCGATTGTCACGAGCATCTTGCCGCCCAGCGACAGGTGGCGCTCGTACGCGTCCGTCGCGTCCACTAGGGTCGCGGCGTTGAAGTGGAGGAAGTGATCGCGGATGAAGCGCGACACGGGGCCCGTGCGAGCCCGCCGCGCCGTGGACCTTGCCTTCGTGGCCATTGGTTTCATTCTCCGAGATGACGACCCGTCACCAGATGGCCGAGGACGTAGTCCGAGACCGCGCCCTCGAGTGAGGTGACGGGTACCGTGTATCCGGATGCGCGCAGCTTTCCCGTCTCCGCGCGCGTGAAGTACTGGTAGCGACCGGCGAGCTCCGGAGGCATGGGAATATATTCGATCCGCGGTTTCTTCCCCAAGGCGGAAAAAATCGCGGTGATGAGCCGGTTCCAGTCCTGAGCCTCGCCCGTGCCGACGTTGAACACCCCGTTCGAGCGAGGCTGGTCACCGAACCACAGGGTCATGTCGACGGCGTCCTTCACGTAGATGAAATCGCGCTGCTGGCCGCCGTCCTTGTAGTCGGGCCGGTCGCTCTTGAAGAGGCGGACCGTTCCCGTTTCGCGGATCTGCTCGTAGCCCTTGCAGACCATTGAGCGCATCGGTCCCTTGTGCCACTCGTTGGGCCCGAACACGTTGAAGTATTTGAGAACCGCGATCCGGTCGAGCCATCCCTGGTCGAGCGCCCATACGTCGAACGCCTGCTTGGAGCGCCCGTAGGGGTTCAGCGGCTCCAGCGCGCGGAGACCGGCGTGGTCGTCGCTGTACCCTCGCGTACCGTCGCCGTAGGTGGCCGCGCTGCTGGCGTGGACGAACCGCGCGCCGCGTTCGAGCGCGGCCCGGCCGAGCTCCTGCGAGTAGGTCACGTTGTTCCGCGTGAGGTAGGCGACGTCGGTCTCCGTCGTGCTGCTGCAGGCGCCCAGGTGGTAGATCGACCGTAGCTCCCCGGCCCACTCGTTGGCGCGCAGCCGGCGCAGGAACTCCTCGTGCGGAACGTACTCGCGGTACGCGAGGGGGCGAAGGTTAGCCGAGCCCTCGGCGGTCAAGGCCGTGTCGACGCAGATAATGTCGCGCTCGCCGCGCTCGTTGAGCCGCCAGACCAGACAACTGCCGATGAAGCCCGCCGCTCCGGTGACCGCGATCACTCGATTACTGCACCCGGCGCTTGCGGTTTTGCGCGAAGTCGACAAAGAGGAAGGAGCCGAGGTCTTCCAGGTCGGAGAAGTACGCGCGCCCCTTGTTGAGCTGCGTGAAGCGCTCGACGAACCGGACGAGATACGGATCCTGCGTCACCATGAAGGTTGTGATCGGGATCCGCTTCCGCCGGCAGGCCACCGCCTCGTCCATGGTCTTGTTCACGATGCGCGGATCGAGCCCGAAGGCGTTCTTGTAGAAGCGGCCGTTCTCGAAGATCGCGGACGGCTTGCCGTCCGTGATCATGAAGATCTGCTTGTTCACGTGCTTCTGCCGGGCGAGAAGCTTCTGCGCGAGCTGCAAACCGGCCTTGGTGTTCGTGTGATACGGACCCACCGAGACGTAGGGAATGTCCCGGATCTTCACCTCCCAGGCGTCGTCCCCGAACAGAACCACCGACAGCGAATCCTTGGGGTAGCGGGTGAGGATCAGCTCGGAGAGGGCGAGGGCGGCCTGCTTGGCGGGGGTGATCCGGTCCTCGCCGTAGAGGATCATCGAGTGGCTGACGTCGATCATGAGCACGGTCGCGCACGAGGACAGGTGCTCGGACTCGAACACCTCCAGGTCGTCCTCGGTCAGGTTCGGTCCCTCGTCGCTCCACTCGCCGCGCTGGCGCCGCATCGAGTTCCGCACGCTGGTCAGGAAATCGATGTCGGTCACGGGATCGCCGAACGCGTAGGGCCGGGTCTCCGTGATGCGGTCTCCTCCGGCGCCGGTCCGGGGCACCCGGTGTTCGCCGGCCGAGTCCTTGGCGAGCTGGCCGAAGGTCCGGTCCAGCGAGTCCTGCCGGATCATCCTCTCGCCGCCCTTGGTGAGGACGTTCTTTCCGTTCACTTCCTGGATCGCGTCCCGCTCGCGCAGGTGCTTCTTGAAATCCTCGAGCGTGAATTTCTCGTGAAAGAACCCGAACCGCTCGCCCAGCTCCTCGAGCGCGCGGAGGGCCTGATCGACGTTCCCGTCGGTCATGAGAAGCAAACGGTGATACAGGGACAGAAGGTTCTTGAGGAAGTCGAGGTTCTGCGCGAACCGCTCGTCCCAGCGCGAGTAGCGAAAGTCCAAGGTGCGTCCTCCGGGCGGCGGCCCCGCGGGCCGGCGCCTAGTCCTCCGCTTCCTCCGGCTTCCCGAGCATCGTCGAGAACATGTCGGTGTAGGCGAGCGCCGCGGTATCGGTGCGCTCCTTGGCCAGGATCGAGTTCTGGTGGAGCGCTTCCAGGACGAACTCCATCGCCGTCGGCACCTCGACGGGGTCCTTGACCGGCAGGTAGCGCTTCGGCAGATCCTCGAGGCCGGTCACCTGCGAGAGCCGGGACTGAAACTCGCGGGCCGTGAGATCGTCCGAGATCTCGACCTTCTTTCCCTGCGCGAACCAGCGGAAGATGGGATCGTACTCGGACGGCGCGCCCTCGTTCTTCTCCTTGCCCTTGTAGGCGTCGGGGAAGTACTTGGCGAAGACCTCCTTCACCGCCTTGCCCACGAGGTGCTTCGCGACCGCGACGGCGCCCTCCTGCTCGCCCTCGTACACCAGCTCCACTTTTCCGGTGATTGCCGCGATGCCGTTCTGAAGATCGCAGATGCGCACGGCGAGGCGCCGCTCGCCGGTGCGGATCGCGCGACGCTCCGCGTTCGAGACCAGATTCTCCATGAGGGCGATCGTGAGGCGCACGCTGACGCCGCTCGATTGGTCCACGTACGAGGACTTTCGCGCCTGGATCGCCACCTGCTCCACCAGCTCGCGGATGTAGGGCGGGACCACCACTTCGATCCCGTCGGCGCGCTTCACCCACGCCTCCTGCTCGGTCACCTTCATGGCGTCTTCGACCGTGTAGGGATAGTGGGTCATGATCTGCGATGCGATCCGGTCGCGGAGCGGCGTGATGATGTTGCCGCGGTTGGTGTAGTCCTCGGGGTTGGCCGAGAACACGATCTGAAGATCGAGCGGGAGCCGGATCGGGAATCCCCGGATCTGGATGTCCTTTTCCTCGAGAATGTTGAGAAGCCCCACCTGGATCCGCGGCTGAAGGTCGGGGAGCTCGTTGATCGCGAAGATCCCCCGGTTGGTCCGCGGGATGATTCCGTAGTGCATGACCTCGGGGTCGCTGTAGGAGAGCTTCCGGTTCGCGGCCTTGATCGGATCGATGTCGCCGATCAGGTCCGCGATCGTCACGTCGGGCGTCGCGAGCTTCTCGCGGTAGCGCTCCTCGCGGGAGAGCCACGTGACCGGCGTCTCGTCGCCGCGCTGCTCGACGAGGCGCTGGCAGGCCGGGCAGATCGGCCGGAGCGGATCGTCGTGGATCTCGCATCCCTCGATCGCCGGAATCCATTCGTCCAGAAAGCGGCTAAGCGAGCGAAGGATCCGCGTCTTCGCCTGCCCGCGGAGTCCCAGGAGAATGAAGTCGTGTCCGCTCAGGATCGCATTCTCGATCTGCGGGAGCGCGGTCTTGTCGTAGCCCACGATTCCGGGGAAGCGCGGCTCGCCCCGTTCCAAGGCCAGGATCAGGTTGGCCCTCATCTCCTGCTTTACGGACCTCGGGGTGTAGCCGCTATCTTTAAGTTGTTTCAGCGTTTGTGGGCGTTTCATGGGGCCTACGGTCCTCCTTGGGGGCCGGGGTTGTGCGACCCGGGAAAAGGGTACTCCGAGGTAGGGCCTCCCACAAGGGCGGTGCGAGGCGGGCAAGTCGGAATAATAGTTGACGAATTTGCCATTTTGCCGAATAATATTAGTGTATGGAAGCATTGAGCCGAATCAGAGTGGCAAACGGGGCCATCGACGCGATCGATCGGAAGATCCTCGCGCTCTTACAGGACGACGCGAAGATTCCCCAGGCGAAGGTCGCGAAGGCGGTCGGGCTGACGGCGCCGTCGATCAACGAGCGGATCCGGAAGCTCGAGCGCGCGGGGTACATCCGCGGCTACGTCGCGCTCCTGGACGAGAAGAAGCTGGGGCAGGACGTCACCGCGTTCGTGGAAGTGTTCATCGAGCAGCCGCGGTACGAAGCGGGGTTCATCGAGGCGGTGAGCGGCCTCGACGAGGTGCTCGAGTGCCACCACATCACCGGCGAATTCTCGCTCCTGCTCAAGGTGCGGGTGGCGGACATGGTGGAGTTTCGGAAGCTGTTGATCGAAAAGCTCAACACGGTGCGCGGCGTGCGCCAGACGCGGACGCTGGTTGTCCTCGCGACGGCCAAGGAGCAGCACCGGATCAAGGTATTGCCGACGGACTTCGAATCGAGACTGAAACCCTACAAGGAACCCGAAAGGAGATTGCCCATGAACCCGACCGCGACGACCTCGTCGATCAAGGTAACGCCCGACAAGGTCCATGAAGTTCTCGCCCGGCACATGCTGGCCGACGGATTCGACTTTGTCCTCGACCTGGACAAGAGCGAGGGCGTGTACCTCTACGATTCCAAGGCCAACCGGAAGCTCCTCGACTTCTTCTCGTTCTTCGCGACCAACCCGGTGGGGATGAACCACCCCGGGATGAAGACGCCGGAATACACCGCGCGCGTCCTTCGCGCCGGGCTCCACAACCCGTCGAACAGCGACGTCTACACGGTCGAGATGGCCGAGTTCGTCGAGACCTTCGCGCAGCACGCCATGCCGGCGCATCTACCGCACGCCTTCTTTGTCGCGGGCGGAACGTTGGGCGTGGAAAACGCCCTCAAGACCGCGTTCGACTGGAAGATCCGGAAGAACTTCGCGAAGGGATACCGCGAGGAAAAGGGCACGATGGTGCTCCACCTGGAGCAGGCGTTCCACGGCCGCTCGGGCTACACGCTCTCGCTCACCAATACGGCCGATCCGCGGAAGACGGCCTATTTCCCCAAGTTCCCGTGGCCGCGTGTCCTCAACCCCAAGGTTGAATTCCCGCTCAACGACGAGCGGTTGAAGGACGTGAAGGCGCGGGAGGCCCTGTCGCTCGCGCAGATCAGGCGCGCGTTCGCCGAGAATCCGGACGACATCGCGGCGATCATCCTCGAGCCGATCCAGGGAGAGGGCGGCGACAATCACTTCCGCCCCGAGTACCACCAGGAATTACGACGGATCGCCGACGAGTTCGAGGCGATGCTGGTCTACGACGAGGTCCAGTCGGGGTTCGGGCTGACCGGCAAGTTCTGGGCGCACGAGCACTACGGCGTGAAGCCCGACATGGTGGCCTTCGGGAAGAAGTCGCAGGTCTGCGGGTTCATCTGCGGGCCGCGCGTCGACGACATCAAGGACAACGTGTTCCACATCTCCAGCCGGCTCAACTCGACGTGGGGCGGAAATCTCATCGACATGGTTCGATGCCAGCGGTACCTCGAGATCATGGCCGAGGAGCGGCTGCTCGAAAACGCTGCCGCGCGCGGCGCGGAGCTTCTCCTAGGGCTCGAGTCGCTCGCCAAGGAATTCCCGGAGCACGTCTCGAACGCGCGGGGCAAGGGCCTCATGTGCGCCTTCGACCTCCGCGACGGCGCGCTTCGCGACGCGGTGATCCAGAACGCCTACGACGACGGAATGATGATCATCGGCTGCGGGCCGAATTCGATCCGGTTCCGGCCGCCGCTCGTCGTGAACAAGGAAGAGATCGCGCTGGGTCTCGACAAGCTGAAGAAGGGCGTGAAGAAGGCGATCGGGCGGTAACGTCCGGCTTAGAACGAAGTGGCGAAGACGATCTCGGGGTAGGTGTTCGAGCAGTCGTAGATCGCGTCGTTGCAGTCGAGGAATTTCTCGTACACGACGCCGCCACCGACCGTCGATCTTCCGCCGGTCCGGAAGGCGCCGAGCCTGCCGCCGTACGAATTGAGGTCGTCGTAGCCGTCGATGTAGGTGCGCCGGTAGTAGGCGCCGACGTACGGCGCCAGCTTCATCGGAAGCTGGCGGGTGTACCGGATTTCCGGGCTGAGCTTGTAGATGCCCGGATCGGCGAAGGCCCAATTCTCATAGTAGAGCCCGATGTCCAGGCCGTTCCGGATGTAATACCCGGCCCCAATCCCAATGATCATGTAATCGGAGCCGAAGGTCTGTCCCCATCCGACGGTACCGGAAAGCCGGATGGTTCCCCGCTGAAACGGCTTCCGTCCCCCGCGCCCCGATGAACTGGCCTGGGCCGGCGCGGCAGCCGGTGGCGGGGCCGACGCGGGTGCAGCAGACGGCGGCGGTGTGGCCGGAGGAGGCGTGGATGCCGGGGCTGGGGAGGTCGTGGTGGTAGTGGTGGTGGTAGTGGCTGGCCGCGGGTGCGGCGACCCCAGCCGCCGGAGCGGGCTGGACGGCCATCGAATCCTTGGCGGCATGCGCCGCCGCGGAATCCGGAGGCGCCTGCGCCAGTGCCGGTCCGGCCAGAACCCCAATCGCCATGATGCATGCCAGGAAACGAATCACCCGCGGAGAGTACAGGCTCCGCGGGTGACGTGCAAGCGTTGCAAGAAGCGGCCGCGCGCCGCGACTAGAACGCGATGGCGACCTGTCCCACCCAGACCGGAAGTTTTTCGGCCTCCAGGCTCTTGTTCGGCGGCTGAAGCGTGTTCTGCTGGTAGACCAGCTTCGCGGTCACGCCCTTCGTGACGCGGTAGCCGCCGCCCACCTCGAGCCGGTCGACGTCCGAATCCCACGACATCGACGTCCCGGTCGAGTCCTTCACCTCGCTGAAGCGCTGGATGTTGTAGCGGCCCGCGACGTAGAAGCCGCGCGGCAGGGCGTACTTCAACTCCGCGTACCCGCCGTGCACCTTGAGGTCGCCGACGGTGGGCGTCTCCCACGTGTTCATGAAGCCTTCCGCGTGGAAGTCAGCGTGGCCGATCGAATACTGCAAGTCGGCCATGCCCAGGACCTGGTTGTAGCTGCCGATCTTCTGGCCCGGCGCGAGCGTGGGCTCGACGCTCTCTTCATTCAGGTACGGACCGTACGATCCAGAGACGCCGAAACGGAGGCCGGCGAACGGCGCCAATCCCAGGCGGCCCATCACCGACTTGCCGGGCGTGTTGTCTTCGCCGGGGCTCGGGAAGCCCGGCGAGCCGTTCACGAATCCAACCGAGTACTCGAACGGCCGCGCGCTCCCGATCAGAACGCCGCCGAAGTCCCACCACTGGTCGTAGACGATCGGCATGCCGTTGAAGTCCTTGCCCGAGCCGAAGTCCACTCCCTCCTCGCCTTCACCCGCCTCCGCGAGTAGCGCGTCCGTCGTCGCCGGCAGGACGTCCTGGCGAAGGCTGGTGTGGTACTGGTACATGAGCGGGAAGCCGACGAGCGGATTCTTGTCCGACGTCGACCGGGGAGCCCAGTCGCCGATCGGCCAGGGGATCAACCCGGCCTCCACATTGAGGTCCGTGCCCGGCTTGGGATGGAACGTGGCGTAAGCGCCGAACGGGATCACGCCCACGTCCTCGTTGCCGAGGGCCTCGCCGAAGAAGTCGAGTTTGTCCGAGACGGTCGCGATCGCGAACATCCGAAGGCGATAGGAATTGAACTGGCTGTCGCCCCAGAGATAGTTCACGTCCGACCCCTCGCCCTTGTCAGTCACGACCAGGTCCAGATTTCCACGGAAGTTGAACTCCGTGGCGGCGGCAGGCCGGGGGGTCGGCAGCAATGTGGCCACCCCGAGAAGCAAGACGATGAATCCAATGAGCGCGCGGTTTTCTTGCAGCGACTTCATGCGGCCTCCTTTGCAGTGACCTCCGTCATCGGAAGACGGACGGTAAACGTGCTTCCTTTTCCCTCCTTGCTTTGAACTTCAATGGTCCCTCCGTGGCGTTGAACGATCCCCTGGGCGATGGAAAGTCCGAGTCCCAGCCCCGCCGAATTGAACGCGAGCGTGGCGGACGAGTGATGGTTCTGTGAGTTGCGGAGCATGAGCGGACGCGCGAAGAGGTGCTTCTGCTGGTCCGCCGGAATTCCGATGCCGGTGTCCGAGACCTCGATCGCGACCAGCGGTCCCTCGGCGCGCGCTCCCACCTCGACCGTGCCGCCGTCGGGGGTGAAGCGGATGCCGTTCGTGATCAGGTTGGTCAGCGCCTCGGTCAACCGCGACTGGTCCGCGCGGACCGACAGCTCCTCGTCCGGCGGCCTCACACGAACCGTCACCTTTCGCTCTCGCGCCTCTCCCTTCGCCGCCTCGA
Source organism: Candidatus Eiseniibacteriota bacterium (assembly GCA_963740415.1). Classification (GTDB taxonomy): domain Bacteria; phylum Eisenbacteria; class RBG-16-71-46; order SZUA-252; family SZUA-252; genus WS-9. The sequence continues at coordinate 556,325 of CAVUEC010000011.1, read as the reverse complement.
CGGCGCGACGGATCAGGCCGTCGACCGAGCGCTGGCCCAGGCTCAGCTGAAGCCGGTCGCCCTCGATCTGTGCCACGCGGGTCGCGTCCTCCGCGATCCGGTTCAGGGTCCGCGCGCAGTCCCCGATCGCCTCAAGGGCTTCCTTCTGAGGCGGAGTCAAGGGGCCGAGCTTCTCGCCGATGAAGAGCTCGTGGTACCCGCGGATCACGCTCAAGGGCGTGCGCAGCTCGTGGGAGGTCACGCTGATGAATTCGGTCTTGAGGCGCGCCACCTCCTCGAGGCTCGACACGTACGCCCGCTGCTTCTCCCGCATGTCCTGGAACCGGGACGCGAGGTAGCCGATCTCGTCCTGCGTCGTGACGTCGATGGGGAAGTCGTAGTTGCCGCGCTCCATCTCCTCGGCGCCGCGCACGAGGCGTCGCACGGGCGACGTGATGCGGGACGAGATGAGAAGGCCCGCGAGGAGCGTCGCCAGGGCGGCGGCCCCGCCCAGCTCGATCAGCCTGCCCTGCATCGAGCGCAGGAAGGCGGTCTCGACGTCGAGCGAGCGCTGAAGCGCGTAGTAAAGCGGCGCCTGCGGCTCCGACTCCGGCAGCGTACGGATCAGGGTCAGGTATTCATGGGCGTGACCGCGGACCTCGAGCGTCGCGCCCTCGCCCGTGAGACGCGGATCGGCGATGCGGAGCGCCTCCAGCACCGCGTCCGTGTCGCGCGGATGGCTGAGCGTGCTGCCGGTGATCCGGCCGTCGGTGAGGAACGTGACCTCGCTCCGCGTGGTGTTCTTGAGCCCCTCCGCGAGCTCGGGGCCGATGAGATCGCCCAGAAGCAGCACTCCGACCACGCGCCTTCCGACGAGCACCGGCGTGGCCGAGACCTGGAAGTTGTGCTCGGGGCCGGTGAGGATGCCCACCCGCTGGCTTCCCGAGAGCGCCGACTCCACGAACGGCTTGATGGACCGTTCGTCCCACTGCGCGGGGCCGCTTCCGGTGAGCGAGTGGCCGCGCCCATCGAAGACCTCGAAGAGGTCGGTCTGGGTGATCGAGTCGAACGAGTTCGCCACGCCGGCGACCGTGGCGCGAAGCTCGGCGTCCTCGGGCGAGCCGGGCAAGGTTAGCACCGAGAAGAAGCGGGGATCTTGAACGATCACCATCCCCGAAACGGCGAGGTGCTCGGACCGCGTCGCGAGGATTCCCTCGAAAAGCGTCGAGGCCCGCTTCAGGTCGTCCTCGATGTTCCGCTGCACCTCCGCCGAGATGGTTCGGTTCACGACCCAGATCGCCGTGATGCCCAGCGCCACCAGAGGGGGCACGGTGAAGAGGAGGATCTTGGCGCGGAGGGAGACCCTCATCGGCTTCAGAAGCTGAGGTCCAGCGCCACGTCGGTCGTATCCGAGACCTGGACCGTGCGGCGCACCATCTTCAGATCGGGATGCCAGGCGATCACCGTGTACTGCCCGGGCGGGAGCGGCGGCATCCAGTAACGGCCCAGGCTGTCGGGCTGCGCGAACGCGCGGTTCGGCGTCACAAGGATGAAGCCGGCCATGTCCGAGTGGATCTCGCAGTAGACGTTCACCAGGCCGGCCTTGTTGAAACTCACGCTCTTCGACTTGCCCTTCACGTAGCGGCCGAGATCGAAGCGTTTGACCGGCGAGACGCTGAACACGTTGTGGAAGATCGGATCCCGGTTCGGGAACGCGACGGAGCCCCCCTGCGCCACGGCCACCACGCGAGGGATGAACGCCTGGTCGCGCTGCTCCATCGCGGGCGTGCCGCCCGGATGGGGGAGCGTGGAGTCGACGCGCGCGGGGACCGACTCGACATAGATCACCGCGTCCGTCACCGATCCGCGCGCCGCGATCTCGCGCTGCTGAAGCGAGGACGCGCGGCCCGGATAGGGATTCGGCTTGCGGCCGCTCTCCGACTCGGGCGGAACGTGCACCACGCCGTGGATCGAGCCCGCGACCGCAATGGCGGGACAGGCGCTCCAAAGGAGCGCGATGAGGAGGGATCCTCCGACTTTCATACATCTAATAGTTCGGCCGATTCACGGCCCTTCCTGAACGGGAAGGGGCTTGGGCGGGGGATTGGGTTCTACTTTTGTATGAGCGCGCGGGGTGCGTTGGGCGGGCGGGAGTGAAGCTGTAAGATGTGTAAATTACATCACTTGGCCTTCCGAGGCAGGCCTCCGGTGAGGACCGAGGAGAGGGCCATCACGATCCCCCCAATCCAGAGGGGACTCCCCACTCCAACGTGATCGAAGGCGAACCCTCCCAGGAACGGGCCCGCGGATCGCCCGAGGCTCCCCATGGCCTGGTAGTCGCCCAGGATCTCGCCCTGGTCCTCGCGCTTGGTCGCGATGGAGACGAGACCCGCAAGCGCCGGCGACGTGAGGCCGTTGCCGATCGCGATGGTTCCCATGGCGGCGAGCATGAGGACGAACGGAGGGCGCGTCCCCGCGTAGATCATCCCCGCGGCGATCGCGAGAAATCCCGCGAGCACGAGCGCCCGCTCTCCGAAGCGGCGCGCGAGGCGGCCGACCAGCCCGATCTGCATCACCGCGGAGAGCGATCCCACCAGGGCGAACACGTAGCCGACGTGGCTCGGGCCGATCCGGTACCAGCGCTCGCCGAATAGCGCGAAGGTCCCTTCGAGCGCCGAGAAGCAAAGGGTGCCGAGAAAGAAGAGGAGGAGCACCGGCCGCACGCCGGGGCGCTTCAGAGCGGCGATCGGGAGCCTGGGAAGGAGCGAGCGCTTGGGCGCGTTCGCGCGCGCTGAAGCCGGATGAGACTCGGGCAGGTAGAAGTAGGCGCCGATCGCCGCCAGGAGCGCGAGTCCCGCCGACGCGAACGCCGGAATGGAATAGCCGTAGCGGCTCAGCACGCCTCCGATCGCGGGGCCAAAGATGAAGCCCAGGCCGAACGCGGCGCCGATCAAGCCCATGCCCTTCGTGCGCTCCTCCGGCGTCGTCGTGTCGGCGATGTAGGCCTGCGCGGTGGGGATCACGCCGCCCGCGATCCCCGCGAAGAGGCGCGACGCGAAGAGCACGGGGAGCGAGGTCGCGAGCCCGAAGACCAGGTAGGACGCGGCGGTCGCGATCAGGCTGGCGAGGATGACCGGGCGGCGACCGACGCGATCGGAGAGCCGCCCCCAGAAAGGCGCGGCGAGAAACTGCATGAACGAGTACGACGTGTTGAGGAGGCCGACCGCCAGGCCGGTCGCGCCGTAGGTTTCCGCGTAGTAGGGGAGAAGCGGGAGAAGAAGCCCGAACCCGACCAGGTGGATGAAGACGGTGAGGAAGAGAACGACTCGAGGTCCCACGTGCGGTCAGGACGGCATTGCCGAGGGACGCGTCACCGCCGCATTCTAGAAACGCGTGCCGGGACGGTCAACCGGTACAATCCCGGCATGCCCCGTCCGCACTCACCGCGCCCTCTCGCGAGCCGCGCGCCGAGCACGCGGGCCCAGCGTCCGCTCCCGGCATCTTTCTACGCGCGCGATACCCTCGTGGTGGCGCGTGAGCTCCTGGGCTGCGTGCTGGTCCGACACGCCGAGGACGGCTCGCGCCTCACGGGCCGGATCGTCGAGGTGGAGGCGTACGTCGGGGAGGAGGACAAGGCTTGCCACGCTCGCGCGGGTCGAACGCCTCGAACCGAGACTCTCTACGGTCCGCCGGGCCTCGCCTACGTGTACCTCACCTACGGCATGCATCACATGCTCAACGCGGTGACCGAGCCGGAAGGTCGTCCCGCCGCGGTCCTGATCCGCGCGGCCGAACCGCTCGCGGGGCTCGACCGGATGGCCCGGGCGAGGGGGCTCAAGAGGGCGAGCGGGGCGGATACCCACCGGCTTCTGAGCGGGCCCGCCAAGCTTTGCCAGGCATTGGGACTCGACCTGGGCCACAACCGGACCGCCCTCAGCGGCCCGGTCCTCTCGATCGAGCCGGGCGAGCCGATCCCGGACTCGCGCGTCGCGCGTTCGGCCCGGATCGGGTGCGAGTCCGCCGCGGCCCCGTGGGACGACATGCCCTGGCGGTTCTACGAGGCCGGTTCCCGATTCGTAACACCCGGACGAGTACGCGCGCCGGTCCCCGCGCGGTCCCGCGACGCGAAAACTCGGGGTGGCAAAAGCGGGCCGCATAGGGAATAATCGGGGTTCCATTTCCGCTTCCAAAAGCTCGGGGGTTCTCGTGTCCGGCATCCTCTCCTCGCAAGCTCTCATGTGGCGCGATCGCGCCCGCGAAGTCGCAGAGAAGTACGTCCGCCCCAACGCGGCCAAGTACGACAAGGCGCAGGAATATCCCTGGGACATCAAGGACGCCATCGCCGAGGCGGGTCTCCTCGGGGTCTGGATTCCCAAGGAGTACGGCGGCGCGGGCGGCGGCGTGCTCGACCTCTGCGTCGTGCGTCGAGGAGCTGTCGCGCGCCTGCGGCGGCGTGGGCGTGCTCTACGCGGTCAACGCGCTCGGCTCGTTCCCGATCCTGGTCGGCGGCACCGAAGAGCAGAAGCACCGCTGGCTCCCGCCGATCGCGACGGGCGAGAAGCTCATCTCCTTCGGCCTCTCCGAGAAGTTCGCGGGCAGCGACGCCGCGAGCCTCCACGCGGCCGCGCGAGAAGCGACGGCGACCACTACGTCCTGAACGGCGAGAAGAAGTGGAACACCAACGGCGGCGCGGCGGACATCTACACCGTCTTCGCGGTCACCGATCCCGAGTCGCAGGTCGCGGCGGATCTCAGCGCGCTCATGGTCGAGAAGGGAATGCCGGGCTTCAAGATCGGGAAGGTCGAGGACAAGATGGGGATCCGCTGCGTCCCCGTCGTCGAGATCCACTTCGACGATTGCCGCGTGCCGGCCCAGAACCTCCTCGGCGAGACGCCGGGAATGGGCTTCAAGCACGCGATGATGACGCTCGACCAGGCGCGGCCCGGCGTCGCGGCGCAGGCCGTCGGGCCTGGCGCAGGGCGCCCTCGAGTACGCGATGGTCTACGCGGCGTCACCGCGAGCAGTTCGGCGCGCCGATCTCGTCGTTCCAGATGATCCAGGCCGATGCTCGCCGACATGGCGACGCAAGGTCGAGGCGGCGCGGAAGCTGGTCTACGTGGCCGCGATGGCCGTCGACAGCGGCGCTCCGAACGTCTCCAAGCTGGGCGCCATGTGCAAGCTCTTCGCCACCGACGTCGCGATGGAGGTGACCACCAACGCCGTCCAGATCTTCGGCGGCTACGGCTACATGCGCGACTATCCCATCGAAAAGTACATGCGCGACGCCAAGATCACCCAGATCTACGAGGGCACGAACCAGGTGCAGCGGCTGGTCGTGGCCCGCGCGCTCGTCAAAGAGGCGCTGTCGCTCAAGTATCTGCTCGACTACATCCCGAAGGAGGTCCAGCGGGGCGTGAACGATCCCGAAACGCTGGAGCGCCGGGCGGCCGAGCAGGCGAATCCCGTCGGCGCCAAGTAATCCAAGCCTTCGGGCCCGAATTCCCGCGAACCGCAAGGAGCTGAGGAGATGGAAGCCACGATGGCCCAAACCACGACGGTCAAGGTGGGCGACAAGGCCCCTGATTTCACGCTGGCCGACCAGAGCAACAACAAGGTCACGCTCTCGTCCTTCGCCGGGAAGAAGAACGTCGTGCTCATTTTTCATCCGCTCGCGTTCACTTCGGTGTGCGCGATCCAGATGCCGGGATACAGCAAGGAGCGCCAGAGCTTCGACGGCTTGAACACGCAGGTGCTGGGCATCTCCGTCGATTCGGTGCCCGCGCACCGCGCGTGGGCCGAGCAGCTCGGCGGCATCGACTATCCCATGCTCGCCGACTTCTACCCGCACGGCGAGGTGGCGAAGAACTACGGGATCCTTCGCGCCGAGGGATACTCGGAGCGGGCGACCATTGTGATCGACATGAAGGGCGTCATCCGCTTCATCGAGGTTCACGAGATCGGAACGCTGCCCGATCAGGCCAAATTGATCGAGGTGCTCAAGGGGCTTCAGTGAGCCCCGCGCCGGTCCGCCTCCCCGCGGGCCGGAATCAAACGCTCGCGCCCCGCTCGGCCCTCGCACTTCTCGCGGTTCTCGCGTTGACGGTCGGTCCGTCCAAGCCCGTCACGCCGCCGCCCGCGAAGCCGTCCGCTCCCAAGGCTTCAGCGCCCGCGACGCCGCCCACTTCCGCCGCCGCGCCCGCGACGCCGCCCCCCATGCAGGCCGATCCGGCCTCCCTGGCCTGCATCCAGGAGCTGACCGACGCCATGGGCGGGCAGGCGACCTGGGACAAGGTTCCCTATTTCCGGTTCGATTTCGTGGTGGTGAAGGACGGCAAGGAGGTCGCGCGCTTCAAGCACTGGTGGGACAAGATGCACGGCCGCTGCCGCGTGGAGGGGCCCGATGACCAGGGCCGCGTGGTCACCGCCTGCTTCAACCTCGCGACCAAGAAGGGCAAGACCTTCACCGACGGAATCGTCGACACCGACTCGACCAACATCGCGAGCATCATTGAGAACGGCTACGAGCGGTGGGTGAACGACACCTACTGGATCATCATGCCGTTCAAGCTCCACGACAACGGCGTCCGCGTGAAGCACGTCCGCACGCAGGAGGGGACGAACGGCGCGACCTACGATGTCCTCGAGGTTTCGTTCACGCCGAACGTCGGGCTCACGCCGCTGGATCAGTACTGGCTCTTCGTGAACGACAAGACGCACCTGATCGACCGGTGGGAGATGGTCCTCACGGGACAGAAGCCGCCGCCCTCGGGATCCAGCTGGGAGTCGTGGACGTCCATCGGCCCGCTCCAGCTCTCGCTGGCCCGGCGGTTCGACGGGAAGCCGGTCATGGTCCGATTCGAGAACGTCGCCACCCCGGCCACCATGGATGAATCGGTTTTCTCGAACGCCTGGCTGGCGAACTAGTCGGAGCGGTGCCGCCGCTAGCACCCGCCGGTCCGACACCCGCACTTGAACCGGGCCGCCAGTGCGGCTAGGATGCCGCGACGGCAGCGTTTTCGGCCCATCCACCGAATCGGGAGGTCCCGCCCATGGCGAGGAAGCCCTCGGCTCGCCGGCCCAAGCGATCGGCCAAGTCCAGTAAGTCACGTTCCCACAAACAAATAAAGAGGAAGCGACCTGTGGCCAGGAAGGCGAAGGGAAGCGCCGGGAAGTCCGCGGCCCGCTCCAAGGCTCCGAAATCCAAGTCGGCCAAGCCGAAGAAGCCGCTCGCCGCGAAGCCCAAGGCGCGCGCGGTGGTCCGTCCGAAGGTGGCCCCGAAGGTGAAGGGTCCCATCAAAACCGTCGCCAAGGCCGCGAACCCGGCCAAGGCAGTGAACCCGGCCAAGGCCCCCACCGTGATCAAGCCGAAGATGGTGGCGCGATCCGGCGGATCCCGCTACGGCGAGGGAATGCAGGGGGCGCTGGAGTTCGAGTCGGAGCCGACCATGAGCACCTACCGGGAGCCGAGCGTGGCCATCCCGGCCGCGCCGCACCGCCGGCGATCCGCCGCCAAGCCCGGTTCGCCCGATTGGCCGGGCGAGAGCCTCACGGTGGGCATGATGGCGCCCGAGTTCTCGCTTCCGAGCACGATGGGCCGCAAGGTATCGCTCAGCGAGTTCCGCGGGAAACGCGTCATCCTCTACTTCTATCCCAAGGACGACACACCCGGCTGCACCATGGAGGCGTGCGCGTTCCGGGATCATCTGCCCCGCATCCAGGCAAAGGACGCGGTGGTGCTCGGGATCAGCCTCGACGACGAGCTGAGCCATCAGCGCTTCGCCCAGAAGTACAACCTCCCGTTCCCGCTCCTCTCGGACGTGGACGCCGCGGTGTCACGGCAGTACGGGACGTACAAGGAGAAGAACCTGTACGGCCGCACCTACTGGGGCATCGAGCGGACGACGTTCGTCATCGACCGGGAGGGACGCGTTGAGAACGTGTTCCGCCGCGTGAAGGTCGAGGGGCACGCTGAGGAGGTCATGGCGACGCTCGCTGTCTGACGCTCGCCGTCTCGTGTCGTCCCGCCGGACCAAGATCATCGCAACCATAGGGCCGGCCTCGTCCGACCCCGCCGTCCTGGCCCGGATGATTCGCGCCGGGATGGACGTCGCGCGCCTCAACTTTTCCCACGGCACCTACCGCGACCACTCGCGCGCCATCCGGAACATCCGCGCGGCATCGAAGCGCATCGGGAAGCACGTCGGGCTCCTGCTCGATCTCCAGGGACCGCGGCTCCGCGTCGGGGAGTTCAAGGGCGGCCTGGTCCGGCTTGCGAACGGCAACGAGGTGACGCTCACCGCGCGCCGGATCCAGGGGACCGAGCGGAAAATTCCCATCGTCTACCCCAACCTCATGCGCGACGTCACGGTTGGAGACCGGGTCCTGATCGCGGACGGGCTCGTGGAATTGCGCGTCGTTGGCCGCGGCAAGGACGGGCTTCGCTGCCGCGTCGTGGCGGGTGGGGAGGTCGCGGACCACAAGGGCGTCAACTTCCCCGGGGTGAGATTGAGCGCGGCGTCGCTCACCCCCAAGGACCGCGCCGACATCGCGTTCGGACTCTCGATGGGGGTGGACGGCGTCGCCCTCTCCTTCGTCCGAAGCGCCGAGGACATCGTCCTGCTTCGCCGCCTCCTCCGCCGCGCGCAGCGGCCGCCTGCGGTGATCGCGAAGATCGAGCGCCGGGAGGCGATCGAGAATCTGGATGCGATCCTCGACGTCGCCGACGGCGTGATGGTCGCCCGCGGCGATCTCGGGGTGGAGTATCCGGCCGAGCGGGTGCCCATCTTGCAGAAGCGGATCATCGAGCGCGCGAACGTCCGAGAGGTGATCGTCATCACCGCGACCCAGATGCTCGAGTCGATGGTGCACGCCCCGAGACCCACCCGCGCCGAGGCGTCGGACGTGGCGAACGCGATCTTCGACGGCACCGACGCGGTGATGCTGAGCGCGGAGACGGCGGTGGGGATCAAGCCCGACCGCGCGGTTTCCACCATGGGGCGAATCGCCGTGGAGGCCGACGAGTTCGCGGCCGGGACGCGGGCGCCGCGCCGCTCGAGCGACGGCACATCGCTCGCGTCCCCGACTCACGCGCTCGCGCACACGGCGTTTCAGGCGGCGCGGGAGATCCGGGCGCGCGCCCTGGTCACGTTCACCCATACGGGTTACTCGGCGCGGCTGGTCAGCAAGTCGCGGCCCAACGCGCCCATCCTTGCGCTCACACCCCTTCCATCCACCTGCCGCCGCCTCACAATCGCGTGGGGCGTCACCCCGGTCCTCGTTCCGCCCTGGCGCACCGCCGAGGGGATGATCGAGGCGGGGCTCAGGCTCCTTCTGGGGAAGAAGAAGCTCCGTCGGGGTGACTGGGTGGTGGTCATGGCCGGGACCACGATTCGGTCCGGGGGCACCAATTTGTTGCGCATTGTGCAGCTTGGGCGCCCGCCCGACCGGCCGCGGACGCCGGTGCGTTGACAGGGCGCTTCGGGCCGGATATCATTGTGGTCGAAGGCGCTGCACCGATTGGGGCGCGCCCGCATCTAACGAAGAGGCATAGTATTTGCTCGGTTTCAGGGCGGCAACGCCCGCGCCGAACCGGTTGAAATCTGGAGGAAGCCCCTCAATGGTCACGCTGAGCGACAAGGCCGCGTCCGAGATCAAGAACATCATGCAACAGAACGGCGGCGCGTTCGAAGGCATCCGTGTCTTCGTCGCCGGCGGAGGCTGCTCGGGTCTTTCCTATGGAATGCAGATCGCCGACGAGCCGGCGACGTCCGACGACCTCGTGTTCGATCACGAAGGCGTCAAGGTGATCGTCGACATGGGGAGCCATCAGTACCTGGACGGCGCCTCGATCGACTTCGACGACACGCTTCAAGGCGGCGGCTTCAAGATCAGCAATCCGAACGCGGCCAAGACCTGCGGCTGCGGCTCATCGTTCTCCACCGAGGAAGGCGCCGAAGGGGCCGAGGCCTCGAAGGGCGGCGGGTGCGGCGGGGGCTGCGGGAGTCACTAGGCTCGGGACATATCGAACGGTAGACTGACCGGCGCTCCGGAAACGGGGCGCCGGTTTTCGTTTTCCCCGGAGCGCGCGATGACCGGACTTCGTGAAGGTGGGCAAGGTCTCCGACCTGGATGAAGGGAAGGGGACGATCGTGTGGGTGAACGGGACAAAGGTCGCGCTCTTCCGGTGCGAGGGCGTCGTTCTACGCGATCCGGAACCAATGTCCCCACATGGGCGGCGACCTGGGCGAAGGATATCTCGAGGGTCACATCGTCCACTGTCCCGTGGCACGGCTGGAGGTTCAGCGTGAAGACCGGCAAGGCGCCGGACACCGAGGTGGTGGGCGTGAGGACGTACGAGGTGAAGATCGAGGGCGATGAGATCTACGTCCGCGGATAGCGCCGGCGTCGCGCGCCCTCGGACCGATCGGACCGACTAGCCATGGGACACGGATCGTTCCTGCAAGATCTCGTCATCACGCTGCTCGCGGCGGTCGTCGTGATCGTCCCGAGCCGCCGGTTCCGCATTCCGTCGGCGGTCGGGTTCATGCTGACCGGAGTCCTCATCGGACCCGGATGCTTGAAGCTGGTGGCCGACGCCCACCACGTGGAGACGCTCGCCGAGGTCGGCGTGGCGATGCTCCTCTTCATGATCGGCCTCGAATTCTCGCTCGCCCGGTTGAAGGAGATCGGGCGGGCGTTCTTCGTCGCGGGGCCGTTGCAAGTATTGCTCACGATCGGCGTGACCGCGGCCGCGCTCATCGCACTTCCCGACGACAGGCGGGTGGGGCAGGCCTTCTTCATGGGAATGCTCCTCACGCTCTCCTCGACCGCCATGGTGCTCCGGCTCCTTGTGGAGCGGGCGGAGCAGGACTCCCCCCAGGGCCGGCTCACGCTCGGCATCCTGCTCTTTCAGGACATCGCCATCGTCCCGATGCTCGTCCTCATTCCCGCCCTCGCGGGAAAGGAGACCCTCTCCGCCGGCCCCAGGCTTCTGATCGGGGCGGTTGGCGCGGTGCTGGTCGGCGTCGTGGCCCGGGCGGTGATGCCGCGGTTCATCAACGCGGTGATCCGGAGCGGGGTGCGGGAGCTCTACGTCATGGTGTCGGTGGCGGTCTGCCTCGGGTTCTCGCTTCTCACGAGCGCCCTGGGTCTCTCGCCCGCGCTTGGCGCGTTCGTGGGAGGACTGCTCGTCAGCGAGTCGGAGTACGCGCACCAGATCGTGGCCGAAGTGCTGCCGTTCCGGGACCTCTTCTCCTCCCTCTTCTTCATCGCGATCGGGATGCTCCTCGTGCCGTCGTTCGTGTGGACCCATCTTCCCACGACGATCGGCGCGCTCCTCTTCACGATCGGTGTCAAGGCGCTGGTCGCCGGGACGGTGGTCCGCCTCCTTGGATTTCCCCTCCGGATCGCCGTCATCGTCGGAATTTCGCTCGCCCAGATCGGCGAGTTCTCGTTCGTCCTCGCCTCGATCGGAAGCGCGCACGGACTTCTGCCGGAGAGCGAGAACCAGTTGTTCCTCGCGGTGGCGATCCTGTCCCTGATCCTGACCCCATTCTTAATGCGCTTTGCCGCGTGGGCTGGCGCGCACGCGGGAACGCAGGTTCGCGTCCCGGGCGTGGGCGACGCGCTCCAAGGCCACGATTCGGCCGCGGCGGTGGAACGCGCGGCCCAGCCGGGGCTCTCCGGCCACGTGGTGATCGCGGGATACGGGGTGAACGGACGGAACGTCGCGCGCGTGCTCCGCGAGCTCGGGATCCCGTACCTGGTGCTCGAGCTCGACACGGCGATCATCCGGCGCGCCCGCGCCCAGGGAGAACGGATCCAGTTCGGCGACATCTCGCGCGGCGAGTCGCTCCACGCCTGCCACGTGGACCGCGCCGCGGTCGTGGTGCTCGCGATTTCGGATCCCGCGGCCACGCGTTTCGCCACGATCCAGGTGAGGCGGAGCAATCCGGGCGCCTACATCATCGCGCGGACGCGCCAGGTGGCCGAGGTCGCCGAGCTGATGCGGCTCGGCGTGGACGAGGTGATCCCCGAGGAGTTCGAGACCTCGATCGCGATCCTAGCGCGGGTGCTGCGGCGCTTCCACGTGCCGTCGAACGTCGTCCGCATCCAGGAGCAGGCGCTCCGGCGCGAGGGGTACAGCTTTCTCCGCGGTGGCGACGTCACGGGTTCCCTCATGACCTCGGTCTCGCAGATGATCACGGGCGCGACCACCGATACGTTCTACCTGGAGCCCAATTCGCCCGCGGTCGGACGGACGCTCGCCGCGCTCGATCTTCGCGCGAAGACGCGGGCGCTGATCATCGCGGTGGTCCGCGACGGGAAGCACCACCTGGGGCCCGACGCCGACTTCGCGCTCCAGGAAGGGGACATCCTGGTGCTGGTGGGGGACCACGAGGCGCTCGAAGGCGCGTTCGAGATGCTGGGCCCGCCGAGAGTGAGCCGCTAGGGAGGGGAACCCGACCCCGGCCGCGGGGTTTCGGCGAGGGAGCTGTCCGCGGGCAGAAGAAGTTCGAGAGGAGGCCCCATGTCTCTCCGTTCGCTTCGAACCACCCTTCCGTTCTGCGCCATCGCCTTCGGTGCCTTGGCCCTTGCCTTCCTGCTCGCCGCCGCCGCCGTAGCCCTCCCATCGGAGGATCTCCCGATCTACCTGCGGGATCGTGGCACAGGCGTTCCCACGTCGCTCGTCGGAACCTACGTTCGCGGCGGCGAACTCCTCGTCTATCCGTTCTACGAATACACGGTGAACAAAGACCAGGAGTACAAGCCCGCCGAGCTGGGCTATGGGGTCGAGCACGACTACACGGCCAAACGCACCGACCACGAGGCGCTCCTCTTCCTCGCGTACGGGATCACGAAGGATATCGGGGTCGAGTTCGAGTCCGCGCTCTGGACCACCTCGACCCAGCACAAGGCCTCGGCCGATACGTCCGCCATGCCGTCGAGGCTCAAGGAATCGGGGTTCGGCGACACGCAGGCGGAGATTCGCTGGCGGTGGGTGACGGAGACGCCGAACCGGCCCGAGCTCTTCACGTATTTCGAGGCCGTGTTCCCGTTCCAACAAGAGCGGGTGCTCATCGGGACCCAGGAATGGGAACTGGTGCCCGGGATCGGGCTCATCAAGGGCTTTGGGTGGGGCACGTTGACGGGCCGGGTTTCCGCGAGCTACCTACCCGGGGACGGGACGTTCGAACTGGGCGAGCTGGACGTGGAGTACCTCAAGCGCACGTCCGAGAAGTGGCGCTGGGCCCTCTCGGTCGAAGGGGAACAGGACGAGTGGGCCGCGATTCCCGAGATTCAGTGGCACTTCAAGCCCAACGCCTTCGCGAAGCTGAACGACGGCATCGGTCTGACGGCCAAGGCTCCGGACCAGGCGCCGGAGGTAGGAGTCGTCTTCTCGTTCTAGCGATGGGATGAGGCGAAGCGGGCCCCTGAACTTTAGGCCTTGACATTATTCGCTTGTTCCGCGATAATCGAATTATGAGATCCGAACCAGCCAAGGCGGCGCGATACGCCGACATGTTCGCGGCGCTCGGCACGGAGGTACGCCTGCGAATCCTGCGCCTGCTCCTGTCGGCGCATCCGGACGGGATGGTGGTGGGGGACATTCAGGCCGAGCTGGGCATTCCCGCCTCTACCCTCTCCCATCACCTGGAAAAGCTGAAGGGCGAGGCCCTGGTCACGGTGCAGCGCGAGAGCACGTACCTGCGCTACAAAGCCGACGCGGAGGCCCTCCGAGGGTTACTCGGATTCCTATTTGCCGAGTGCTGCACCAGAAGCAACGTGGTCAGCGCCGATGCGGTCATCAAGTCGTGTGAGATCAAGGTGAAAGGACGAAACTGATGAGTGCGGATCTGAAAGAAGTGGTTCGGGAGAAGTACGGAGAGGCGGCGAAACGCGCGATCGACGGCGGGACGAGCTCCTGCTGCGGAGGTTCGGCTTGCTGCGGGACCGGGGAATCCTCGTGCGCGGACCCCATTACCTCGAACCTCTACGACGAGTCCGAGAGAGGCTCTCTGCCCCAGGATGCGGTGCGCGCATCGCTCGGGTGCGGCAATCCGACGGCGCTCGCCGAGCTTAGCGTCGGCGAAGTCGTGCTGGACCTGGGCTCCGGGGGCGGAATCGACGTCCTCCTCTCGGCCCGCCGCGTGGGTCCCACCGGGAAGGCGTACGGGCTGGACATGACGGACGAGATGCTCGAGTTGGCACGGAAGAATCAGACCGAAGCCGGCGTCACGAACGTCGAGTTCTTGAAAGGCGAAATCGAGGCGATCCCGCTTCCGGATTCGTCGGTGGACGTCATCATCTCGAACTGCGTCATCAACTTGTCGGGCGATAAGGACCGCGTCATCGCCGAAGCCTTCCGCGTGCTGAAGCCGGGAGGACGGTTCGCCGTGTCCGACGTCGTGGTTCGGGGCGAAGTCCCGGACTCAATCCGGAGAAGCGTCGAGCTGTGGGTTGGGTGCATCGCCGGGGCGATGGAGGAGGCGGAGTACATCGCCAAGCTGAAACGCGCGGGGTTCACGTCGGTGTCCGTCGAACCGACCAGGATCTACAACATGAACGACGCCCGGGAGTTTCTAACGGCCCAGGGGATCGACCCGGACGCCGCAGCGCGCCAGGTCGAAGGCCAGTTCATGAGCGCGTTCGTCCGTGCGATCAAGCCACGATAATGCCGCTCCATGATTTCGCTGGAACGTGAACCCTAAGCCTCGGAGGTGGCGATGGCCCGGCCTGTGGTCCTGATCCTGTGCACGGGGAATTCGGCGCGCAGCCAGATGGCGGAAGGTCTGTTGCGAGCGAAGGCCGGCGACCGCTTTGAAGTCCTGAGCGCGGGAACGGAGCCGGCTCCCCGTGTGAATCCGTTGGCGGTCGAGGTCATGCGCGAGATCGGCATCGACATTGGCGGCGCGCGCACGAAGGACTTGGGGCAGTTCCTCGGCCACGCACCGGTGCGGCACCTCATTGTGGTATGCCACGACGCCGCGGGGCGCTGCCCAAGCATTTGGCCCGGCGTACTCTCTCGCGACAACTGGGCGATCGAGGATCCGGCCGCGTTTCACGGCGATTCCAGCGCGGTCCTGGCGAAGTTCCGCGAGGTGCGCGACGAGGTGTCGCGCCGGCTCGACGCGTGGGTCGCGGAGCACTCTTCGAGAGTGGGTCTCTAGGGGTTCTTCGCAAACGAGAACGTGAGCCCAAAGCGGAGGTACAACCCACTCCGTTCTTGGTCTATGTGTTCCCGATGATGTGGAGCCAGTCGCGCAGCAGGAACTGAACGCGCGAGATGAGAAGCGAGACGCGGGCCATCACCGTGTAGCCGAAGGACGCGCCGAACGCGATCATGAGGAACCAGATCCCCACGCGCGCGGCCCGCCGTGGACTCCGCGGTGCGGGGCCGAGAAGAAGAAGTAGGCGAGCACGGTCAAGAGGCCGATCAGCACGAGCGCGGAGTTGATCGCGCCCCATCCGTGGGCGAACGGCTTGGCCGCGTCGCTCAGCTG
This sequence comes from Candidatus Eiseniibacteriota bacterium, assembly GCA_963740415.1. Lineage (GTDB taxonomy): Bacteria > Eisenbacteria > RBG-16-71-46 > SZUA-252 > SZUA-252 > WS-9. The sequence continues at coordinate 540,843 of CAVUEC010000011.1, read as the reverse complement.
CGCGAACACCTGGGCCTGCATGTAGCCCGTCACCGCGATCGCGGAATAAACGCCCACGTAGAACGCCAGCGCCCACCGCGCCGGCCCCACCATCCGGGGCGACACTCTCGCGACCATGAGCAGCCCGAGGACCGCGGGAATCACCGTCATGACCATCGATCCCGGAGTCCGGTTGTGGGCCACCAGAGGCCCCCAGACGTTCGGAACGATCACGTTCTGGTACTGGACCGCGAGCAGGTATCCTCCCGCGGCGCCGACGAAGAGATGCTCGGCGAAGCGATAGAACGGGTTGTCCTTGTACAGGAACGAGAAGACGCAGAGCGTGAGAAACGCCGCGATCCAGGTCTCGAGGGGGCTCACGCCTTGCCTCCCGCCCGCGCCGTGCTCACGCCGAGGCTCCCCGCGGCGATCCGCCGCGCCGGCGGCCCGCCAGAAACGCGACATTGCCCAGGATGACCAGCGCCGCCACGATAACGTGGACCAGGCTCTGCGCGTCCATGCCGCGTCGCGCGTCGCCGGTGATTCCGAACCGCTTCTCGTATTCCGCCGCTCCCTTCATGCCGCCGATCAAGCCCAGGAGCTGCCGCGACGAGAGGTAGGGGTAGTAATCGGTCGCCATGACCGCGGTGGCACCGAGAACCAGCGGCATGTGGTAGCGCCCGGCCGCGAACTGGATCCAGTAGTCCGCCGCGCTGGACGCGGTCAGGTTGACGACGAGATCGATGTTCTTGTAGGAATCGATCCCCCGCAGCATCGGGATCGAGTCGAGCGGCGTTCCGTAGAAATCGACGGGGAATTGCTGCCGGAGGCTCTCGCCGATCCCGATCATGACCGACTGAAACCCCGACTTGTACCCCAGGAACACGTAGTCCAGGTTCCGCGTCTTCCCCTCGGCCCTCGCGGCGAGGTTCATGGCGGGCTCGACGAGGCCGGGGCCGGAGGGGTAGAGCGTCATGCCAATGACCTTGAGGTTCTTCCGCATGCAGTGGCGAAGCACCACGATCGACATCGGCTGCAGCTCGGCCATGATGTCGGGCTCGTAGTCCATCGAGATCAGGACCGTGGATCCCGCGGGCATCGCTTCGATGGTCTGATAGGCGGCCTCGACGCGCGGCGTCACGGTGATCGGGAGATTGACGGGAAGAAGCAGCGGGAGCGCGGTCCCGAGGCCGATCATGACGAAGATCAGCCTCCGGTCGATCGCGAGAACGCGGGACGCCCAGCTCACGCCGCCTCGCTCCCTTCGGCTCGGCTCACTTCGCCCCTCCCAGGTAGCTCCGTTCGATTCCGAGGATGATCCTGAGACCGGTCGAGACGGCGCCCAAGCCCACCCCGATCGCGATCGCGCGCTTGGCGGCGAGGTTGGGAACGTCGAGGAGCCACTCGGTGAATCCGGGGAAGCCCTTCCACAGCCATTCGCCCACCGAGACGCGCCCGATCATCATGAGAAGCGCGGTGATGAGCAGCAGCGTCGCTTCCACGTTCCGCGCGCGGAAGGCCCGGAACGCGGCCGAGGCGATGAAGAAGGCGAGGAGCGAGAACATGGTGGAGGCGAGCGGCGAATTCACCATGTTGTAGATGTGTCCCACCGGCGACTGCTCGCCCACGCCTTTCCAAATTCCGAGCACGGTGATCGTGACCAGCGTGACCAGCGTTACGAGGCTGTAGGGCCATCCATCGGACCGGGTCCGGATCTTCCGGGCGTGGGAGTTCCAGAGTGAGATGGAGCCCAGGACGAGCGCGAACGCGTAGACGATGGTCGTCCACTCGAACAGCTCCGCGTTCAGCCTCTGAATGTGATAGTTCGGGATGAAATAGAAGGCGATGAGCGCGACGCCGACGACGAACGTCAGGACGAGCGGGCCGTTTCGCACGCGCTATCGGCTCATGACGTCTTGAGGAGGTGTCCCAGTTCGGGATGGCCGGCCGCGGAGAGCGCGAGCGCGAGCACGATCATCGCGGCCGCGAGGGCCTTGGCCCAGTCCTGCGCCGCGATCGTCGCGAGCTGGACCGGCTCCCGGCCGATGTACGCGCTGGCCGCGAAGAGCTCCTCGCCCATGAGCGTGTAGTCACAGGCGCACACGAAGAAGGGAAGCTGGGTGACCTTGTCGCAACCGGCGATCTGGATCGCCCCGGTCAGATTTCCGGTCTCGGCCAGGAAGAGCGACTCCGCGTAGAAGCTACCCATGTAGACGTTTGCCGCCGGGCGCTCCCGAAGCATGACCCCGGTGACCGCGGCCACGTAGGCGAACTGCTGCGCGCTCACGTAGTGGACGGTCCCGGTCCTGTACTCGTCGCCGCGTCCCGCCGCGGTGTACGCGTGCCGCGCGATGTCGTCCATGATGGCCATCACGACCGGGTCGTAGCACGGAACGTCCATGCTGCAGCCCAGGTCGGCCACCTTGCGCGCGACCCGGCTCAGGATGGTGATCGACGCCAGGGTCCCGACCTCGCTCATGTCGCCGAGCCCCGGCATGTAGAGGATCGACTTGCCCATCTCCGTCGCGCGCCCGATCGCCTCGTCGAGGGCCTGGAGGGCGGCCAGGGGACGGATGAACATGCTCCCGCCGTTTCGGGCGCGGCGAATGTTGATCAGGAGAAACGTGAGGAAGAGGAGGATGCCGACGAGCTGATTGGCGCGGGCTGGGTCGAACCAACGAGTGTCGATCTCGGTGCCCATCCGCGGACCCTAGCACGCTCCCGGAACGGGGGTCAACGCGGCGCCTGAACCGAAGCGGCCGGCCAGGGGCGGGCTAGCGCTTGGACGGGGGCTGGTACGGGTACTTCTGCATGTAGTCGGCGAAGATGAGATCCAGCTGGCGGACGGAGCTGGGATCGATCCGGCGCACCTCTTCGCGCTGCGCCGCCGCGTTCTCGCGGTCGCCCAGCCGCAGGTAGGCGAGGGCCAGGTTCATCCGCGCTTCGAGCGAGCGGGGCGCGAGGGTGAGAAGCCTGAGGTAGAGGTCGCGGGCCTCCGTGAGGCGCCCGCTCGCGCCGAGGAGCGCGCCGAGATTGTTCATCGCGGTCACGTTGTTCGGCTGGACCTCGATCGCCTTCTCGTACGCGTGGATCGCGCCGGGACCGTCCCCGGCCGCCGAGAGGGAGACGCCGTAGTTGTACCAGGCGTTCGTGAGCGTCGAATCCAGCTCGACGGAGCGCCGGCCCGCCTCCACCGCCGCCTCGGTCTTTCCCTGGTGAAGGAGCGCGTCTCCCAGATTCGCGTACGAGATCGCGTCCCTTGGGTAAAGCTCGATCGCCTTCCGGGCTGCCGCTTCGGACTCTTCATAGCGCCCGAGCCGGCTCAACAGCGTGGTCTTGGTGGCGTACGCGGCGTGGTTTCTCGGGTCGATCGCGATCGCCTTCTCCACCTCGTCGAGCGCCGCCGCACTGTTCCCGCCCTGAACGTAGTGCTCCACCAGCATGAGGTGGGGCCCGGGATCGGTGGGCGCCGCCTCGGCGGCCGCCTTCAGGAGCGAAATGTTATCGCGCCAGACCGGGAGCCGCTCGAGCGTCGCCCATCCGGCGAGCGCGGCGATCGCGACGGCCAGGATCGGGATGATGGCTCGCGGAGTGTGCAGTCGGGACGCGGCCCAGGTGGTTGCCGATCCCGCGAGCAGGCAGAAGCCGACCGACGCGAAATAGGCGGCCCGCTCTTCCGCGAAGGATCCGACCAGGAACGGGAGCGGGAGCGCGGGGAGAAGGGGAAGGATCGTCAGGGCCGCGCCGGAACGGGCGACCGGATCCTTGACCCGCCACGCCACGAAGAGGATGAACGCGAGGATCGCGACGACAGGAGCCAGCTTTGCCGACCAGGACGCCACGTCCGCCGCGTGGAGCGTGCGGAGGGCGTTCAGGGGATGCGGCCAGGCCAGCATCTTCAAGTATTCGTAGAGCGCCCTGGGAACCCCCCACGGCAGCGCTCCCGCGTCGATGCCGCTCGTCGCCTGCGCGGTTCCGGCCGCCGGCATCGCCCCGCCGCCCGCCGTGTATCGAACGAGCAGGTAGACGAGCACGATCGCGAAGAAGCCCGAGTAGTGGGTGAGCCTGCGGCGCCACGGAACGCGGATCGGGCCCCAGCGGTCCAGCGCCACGAGGATCAGCGGGGCCACGATCGCCACCTCGTCGCTCAGCACCGCGGCTACCAGCGCGGCGTAGGCGGGCCAGATCTTCCAAGAGCGGCAGCCTTCCGGCGAGCAGAGCTCCGCGGTCCGCGCGAGGAGGAGCGCCGTCACCGCGAACACGGTGGCGAGGAGGTCCGGCCGCCCGGAGATGTAGCCCACCGCCTCGACGTGGACGGGATGCGCCGCGAAGAGAAGCGCCGACGTGAACGCGACCCAGGTCTTCGCCCCCACCTGAATCGCCAGCCGGAAGAAGAGCCACGTCGCGAGACCGTGGAGGATCACGCTGAAGAGGTGGGCCATGACGGGCGTTCCGAAGCCGAGCATCCACTCGGCCCGGAAGAGGAGCGACGTGAGAAGCCGGAATCCCTCCGCCCCCACGCCCCCGGCCCCGTGGGTGGACACGAGGAAACTGTCGTCCCACACCCATCCGTACGAGAGCGAGGGAAGGTAGAGCGCCGCCGCGAAGAACGCCGGGAGCAGCCCGATCACGGCCCGGCTCGGTCCCGTCCGGCCCGGGGCTCCCGGTCGAGGACGCCCCGCCGTGTGGGGCCGGGGATGAGCCGCATGGCGGCCCTCGGGGTTCACGCGTCGGTTCTTGGCTTCCTTCTTGGCCGGCACGGCGGTAGAGTGCCGATCATCGGCGGACGGTTCAAGGGCACATTTTGCCAAGGAGGCTGGGATGGCCGATGTCATGGAAGAACGGGTGCGCTCGATCCAGCTCTGCGCGGGGGTCACGTTCGCGCTGAGCGCGGTCATCCTGTCGATCTGTCTTGCCGTCTACCCCACGCTCGCGCCCGCGAATCAGACCAACCTGGTCCTGGACGCGCTGTCGAAGCAGGACGTGGGCGGGTGGATGTGGCTCCACGCGTGGATGGTGGTCGGGTTCCTGCTCTCGACGGTGGGGTTCACGGCCTTCGCGTTTCTCCTGCACCTGCGCGGATCGTCCGGGGCCGCGTCGATCACCAGCGTCTCCGCGCTGATCGGGGGCGGAATCTGGGCGACGTTTCTCTCGATGGAATTATTCGTCGGCCCGTTTCTCAAGAGCTACTACCCGATCGATCCCGGGCTCGCGACGATGCTCTTCACCACAGTCTGGTTCTGGAAAATGGGCGCGCTCGCGGTTGGAGCCACGCTCCTGTTCATGGCGGTGATCTCGGCCGGGACCGCGGGCGTCACGCGCGAGGTGATCCCGATCTGGATGGGCTGGGGCGGCGCCCTCTTCGGCGTCGTGGGAATCCTGGTTTATCTGTTCGAGTTCTGGACCTCCACCGCGACGGGCTCGGCCATCAATCCCATGCGGAGCGCGGGCGTCCGGTACGGCGTGGGGCTCCCCATCCAACTCTGGATGATCGGCGTGGGCGCGACGCTCCTGCGTGATTGGCGCTCGAAGGCGATGGCGCTCCCGCCCCAGATACGCACGCACGTGCCGCCGAAGCGAGATCTAGTGAGGCCGGACCCCAGGCCGGAGCCCAAGTCCGATCCCAAGAAGAAGCCGCCGGGCTCGCTCGCGGACTTCCCGCCGGCGCCGCCGCTCCCGCCGCCGATTCCCTAGTGGACCAGGATCTTCATCCGCGACATCGCGGGCTCGTCCCTCGGAATCCGCTCGTATAGGACCATCGTGTTCCGGGACGCGATGGTGTTGTTCTGCAGCTTCACGCCCATGAAGGGCGTGTACTTGTACGCGGAATCCGGGTCGTAGAAGAGGGTCTGCCCGGTCGTCGGATCCAGCGCGGCGTACGCCTGGAACCACTCCGGGAACACGATCAGGATCTTGGGCCGGTACTCTCTTAGATTTTCCGGGAACGATCGCGGCGGAGACTCCAGGCCCACCAGGTCCACCACGTAGCATCCGCTGAAATATCCCATCGCGCCCACGTCGTTGACCGCCAGCGTGTCCCCGGGCGCCATCACGCGGTGCGCCTTCTCCGCGAGGAAGCGGTGCATGCGGTTGATGTTCTGGACGTTCCATCCGTGTGTGATCCCGGTGGCGCGCCCGGTGCCGACCTGCCAGGTGAGGCACGCGAGGCCGAGCGCCGCGAGGAGCGAAACCCGGACGCGCGGCACCCGCGCCATCGTCCAGTCGATCCCAACGCACGCGAGGCAAATCCCAAAGGGAATGACGTACGCGATGTAGCGGCCGTGCTGGCCCCCGGTCTCCCCAAAGAGCGCGAAGGCGGCCGGGAAGCCGAAGACGTAGAGAACGGGGAGCGGCCACCGCCGGAAGGCGACGACCGAGCCCGCGACGATCGCCGGGATGAGAAGCGGCGCGTGCGGCCCGACACGGCTCGGATCCGGGGACAACCCCCAGAGCCAGAGCCACTGCGCGAACATGCTCCATACGCGCGGAAACCAGTCGGCGCTCCAGTGCGCTTTGACCGCGACCGACGTGGGGAGCGGGGAACCGCCGACCGCGACGTTGAAGGCAAAGTAGGCCCCCACGATGACGGTCACGCCGAGCAGGGCACCGGCCACCTTTCGCGCGGGCTCTCCGATTCGGATCCAGAGCGACAGGAAGACGAGGAGGATCCCGTCCGGCCGAAGCCAGACGCCGGCCGCGTAGCAGAGGGTTGCCGCGGTCGAGCGGCCGCCTACGAGCAGGTAGAGGCCCAGGCACGCGACAAGCAGGTAGACGGGCTGCTCGAGGCCCGAGAGAGCCCCCCAGACGAGCGGTGGCGACGTCGCGACCAGGAGCCCGGCGAAGAGGGGGAGCCCCCTCGCACCGGGCAGCATCCGGCGCACCGCTTCCGAGGTCAGGATGGCGGACGCCCCGAGGCACGCGACCCCGAGCGCCTTCGCGGGCCAGACGACGGTGTGGAAGACCGCGTAGAAGAGGGCGAGGAGGAAGACGTAGAGAGGGCCGGTGGCGCCCCCGACCGGCTCGTGCGGGTTGAAGGCGTATCCCTGGCCGGTCGCCACGTTCCGCGCGAACGTGGCGTAGATCCACGAGTCGTCGAGGGAGAAGCCCCACTGGCCCGCGATCGAGTGCTCCTGCGAGAGGAACCACGCGGCCATGAGAAGGCACGCGACCACGATCGCGATCCGCTCGGCGAGAGCGCCCCGGTTCACGTTCGCCAGACCCCGCATCGGGCCATTCTAGCCCCGGTGCCCCGCCCACGCTTGGGGCGATCTCGCGGCCACCCGAAACGAAACCGGCCCCGGAGGCCGAAGCCGCCGGGGCCGGGAAACTCTACGCGCCGCCGCCTAGCGCGGCCGGCGCCTCATGCCTAGGCGCAACCGCTCGTCGCGCCGCAGTTCAAGCAGCTGTAGCACGCGCCGCGGCGGACCATGATGGCGCCGCACTCGGTGCAGGGGGGCGCGTCCGACTGGGTCACGAACGACCGCTCGTCGTTCGGGTCGGGCTTCGACATGCCGTTGGCGCCGCCGTTGATGAGCTTGAGCTGCACTTCCGCGACCGGCTGGTGGCCGCGCGCCTCGAGCGGATCCTCCTTCGCCTCGTCGTGCTGCGCCGAGGCGGGCGACTCGCCCAGGAACTTGATCCCCAGCCAGCGGAAGATGTAATCGACGATCGACTTCGCGATCGGGATGTCCGGGTTCTTGGTGAAGCCGTGCGGCTCGAACCGGATGTGGCTGAACTTGCCCACGAGGAGCCGGAGCGGAACGCCGTGCTGAAGCCCCAGGGAAACCGCGGTGGCGAACGAGTCCATCACGCCGCTCAGCGTGCTTCCCGCCTTGGCCATGACGATGAAGATCTCGCCCGGGGTGCCGTCCTCGTACATGCCGACCGTGAGATAGCCGTCGTGGCCGGCCACCGAGAACTTGTGGGTGATCGACTGCCGCTCGTCCGGCAGGCGGCGGCGCTTCGCGACCGGGGCGCCCTTCTGGCCCGCGCCGGCCTTCGCGCCGCGGTCTTCCTTGCTCGTCGAGAGCGGCTGGCTCCGCTTGGAGCCGTCGCGGTAGATCGCGATCGCCTTGACGCCGCCCTTCCAGGCCTCCATGTACGCCTCGGCGATCTCCAGCGCGGTCGCCTCTTCCGGCATGTTGACCGTCTTCGAGATCGCGCCCGAGACGAAGGGCTGGACCGCCTCCATCATCCGGATGTGACCCATGTGGTGGATGGTGCGCACGCCGTTCTTGGGTTTGAAGGCGCAGTCAAATACAGGAAGGTGCTCATCCTTGAGCGCGGGTGCTCCTTCGATCGTCTCGTGCTCGTCCACAAACTGCACGATCCGAGTCACCTCATCCTCCCCGTATCCGAGACGCCGAAGCGCCTCAGGCACCGTCTGGTTGACGATTTTCAACATTCCGCCGCCGGCGAGCTTCTTGTACTTCACCAGGGCGATGTCGGGTTCGATGCCGGTGGTGTCGCAGTCCATCATGAACGCGATCGTGCCGGTGGGAGCGATCACGGTGACCTGCGAATTCCGGTACCCGTGCTCGACCCCAAGGTTGTAGCACTCTTCCCACGTGCTGCGCGTCGCCGTCATGATTTCTTCGGGCACGTAGCGGGATTCGACCTTGTCGACAAAGGAGCGATGCTTGCGGATCACGCGAAGCATCGGCTCGCGGTTCTTTTCAAAGCCCAGGAACGGGCCCGTCACGCCCGCGATCCGGGCGCTGGTCGCGTACGCGTGGCCGTGCATGAGCGCCGTCAGGGCGCCGGCCACCGCGCGGCCGGGCTCGCTGTCGTAGGGGATGCCCCAGGACATGAGGAGCGCGCCGAGGTTCGCGTAGCCCAGACCCAGCGGGCGGTAGTCGTGGCTGTTCCGCTCGATCGCCGGAGTGGGGTAGGACGCGTTGTCGACGATGATCTCCTGCGCGGTGATCATCGTGGCGACGCCGTGCTTGTACTTCTCCACCTCGAACGTTCCGTCCGGCCGGAGGAACTTCATGAGATTGAGCGACGAGAGATTGCACGCCGAATCGTCGAGGAACATGTATTCGCTGCACGGATTCGACGCGTTGATCCGCGCCGTGTTCGGGCAGGTGTGCCAGTCGTTGATCGTGGTGTCGAACTGGAGGCCCGGATCGCCGCACTGATGAGCGGCGTCGCAGATCATCTGCATGAGATCGCGCGCGCGGTAGGTGTCGACCGGCTGGCCCGTGGTGACGGCCTTGGTCGTCCACTTGGCGTCCTTCTCCACCGCCTGCATGAACTCGTCGGGAACGCGCACGGAGTTGTTCGAGTTCTGGAAGAAGATCGAGGAGTACGCGGGTCCGTTGAGCGACGCGTCGTAGCCCACGTCGATCAGCGCCCAGGCCTTCTTCTCCTCCTCGGCCTTGCACTTGATGTATTCCACGATGTCCGGATGATCCACGTTCAGGATCACCATCTTCGCCGCGCGGCGGGTGCGGCCGCCCGACTTGATGACGCCCGCGAACGCGTCGAATCCCTTCATGAACGAGACGGGGCCGGACGCCGTGCCGCCGCCCTGGATCGTCTCGCGCGAGGAACGGAGCGAGGAGAAGTTGGTCCCCGTGCCCGAGCCCCACTTGAAGAGGAGCCCCTCGGTCTTCGCGAGGGTCAGGATCCCGTCCATGGTGTCGGTGACGGAGTTGATGAAGCAGGCGGAGCACTGCGGCTTGACCTCGACGCCGCAATTGAACCAGACGGGGCTGTTGAACGACGCCTTCTGGTGGAGCAGGAGGTAGGTCAGCTCGTCTTCAAACGACTGCGCGTCGGTTTCGGTGGCGAAGTAACCCTGCGCGCGGCCCCAGCCGGCGATGGTCTTCGCCACGCGGCCGATCAGTTGCCTGACCGAGCGTTCGCGTTGCGGCGTTCCGATCTGGCCCCGGAAGTACTTCGACGCGACCACATTGGTCGCCATCTGCGACCAGAACTTCGGGAACTCCACGTCGCGCTGCTCGAAGACGATCTTCCCGTGCTCGTTGGAAATGATCGCCGTTCGTGGCTCCCACTCGACCTCGTCGAAGGGGTCCACGCCTGGCTTTGTATAGACGCGGGGGAAGCGAAGACCCGACCGGGTCTCGACTCCGAACTCTCGTTTCCCTTGCGTGCCCATTGCAGGAGTCCCCTCGAGAACAGCCATACCCTCGTTGATTGCCGTGCCGTCGCTCCCCAAATCCCTCACCATGTCCGGCCCCTCTCCGTAGTTGCGGACCCCACCCAAGGCGCCCTCCATGGGACGCCATCACCCGGCCCAATAGTGGCCGGGGATCCTTCTTGAAACCGGGGTCGGAATCTACTGGAGGGGGTCCGGACTCGGTCAAGCAGGAAAACACAACATCTTGGGGCGACACCCTATTCTACCGCAATAGCTTGAGGTGGAAAAGGGCTTACCGATGCCCCTTTATCGGCCCGGCCCGCCCGTTTTGGGGCATTCCTATCGCCATTTCGATGCAGGTCCGGTCGCTCCGGCGCGTCCGTAAGCGAATTCGCGGGGGCGGCTGGACGTTAAAAAAATGTTACCGGAGGGCTGCTATGGCTCGGTCGTCGTTCCGTCGAATTCGGGCCCGTCGGCTTCAGCCTGCGCCTTGGTGGCCCGGACGATGCCGTCCTTGTGGTGGGGCGGGGCGTAGAGGGTGTAGACCTTCAGCGCCTCGGTCGCGGAGGTATTGATGACGTTGTGCCGCGCCCCGGCCGGGATGACGATCGTGTCCCCGTCTCGGACCGCGTACTCCGATTTGTCGATGATCACTTTTCCCTGTCCCTGCTCGAAGCGGAAGAACTGGTCGTTGACGTCGTGAACTTCCGCCCCGATTTCCGCACTCGGCGGGAGGGTCATCAAGACGAGCTGGAGGTGCTTCGCGGTGTAGAGCACCTTGCGGAAGTTCTCATTTGCAAGTGTCAGCTTCTCGATGTTGGCGTGGAACCCTTTGGCCATGCCGCTATTGTACTCCGTTTTCGGACTCTGGTCAGTACCCCGGAAATTCCTCGAAACGGATCCGCTCCTCGCCCACCCCCACCTTATCGAGCGCTACCACCGCTCCCTGAACAAACCGGGGCGGCCCAGCCACGTAGTAGAGGGCGGTGTTGCGCTCTTGCGGCAGCAAGTCGTCGAGCAGATCGGGCGCCACGCGGCGGCGCTCGCCCTGCCATCCGCGTTTCGATCGCGCCGCCTGCGTCATGGTGGGGACGTAGACAAAGCGCGGGCGCCCCGACGATGCGACCGTCGAGGCGCCCGAAGAACCACGTTGTCCCTTGGTGCCGCCCGGTCCCGATGCGGCGGCGTTGCCAGCCGATTCCCAGCGGTGATGCCGGCGTACCTTCCCGTCCGAGGTCTCCTTCGCGCTTTCCACGCCCCAGCGGATCAGCTCGTCGAGGAACGGCGCTTCCTCGGGAGTCCGGTTGGAATGGATCAGCGTGAGCGTGTGGTCGAGGGAGCGCTCGCGTGAATCCTGGACGATGGAACGAAACGGTGTCACCCCGATGCCGCCCGCGATGAGATAGACGTCGGCCGGCTTCTGCGGAAGTGTGAACGACCCGTACGGTCCGTCCAGATCGACGGCGGTGCCCAGCGGCGCTTCGATCAAGCTTCGCTTGAACGCACTCCCACGGTTTCGTGTGGCGACGAGCAGGCGCTCCTGGCCGGGGGCGTCCGCGATGGAGAACGTCCGGCGGCTGCCCAGCTCGTCCTGGTACTTGGGCTCGGGCTGGATGAGGTCCACCGTCTGGCCCGGCTTGTATGCAAAGGGCTGGTTGCCCAAATCGAACTGAAACGCGTAGGTGGCGTCGGCGATCTCTTCGCGCTCGGCCAACCTTGCCGTTAGCTTTGCCATGATCGCTCCTTTCCGTGCGCGCCGGTCTGGGCCGGCGCCCCTGCTTGGAAGGCAGCATTTTGGCGAGCCGCCGGATCCCTGTGTGATGAGCCACGCTCGGCGTCCCTGCCGGCCCGACGACTCGCCTTCTCCATACTTGGATGGCTCGATCCGGCCAGCGCTTCCGGAAATGGCTAAGATATTGTTATTTAGACTCTTATGCCGATGAAAGTGGGGCTGTTTTTGGGACCTGAAGGGGGGGCGGAGGGGGTGCCGGGGAGAAGGCAGGTGGGGCCGAGGCGCTGTCCATAGCGGAGGCTTGTCCTCGGAGGGGAAGATCTCCTCGGCCCTCTGCCAGAAGCGCAGGAAGTGTGGACCCAGCGTGGGAGCGGGTCAAGTGGGGTAGGTGATACAATCCGGCCCGGTTTCGGGCGGACACGCACGTCTTCATCGCTCCATCGGGAGGGAATCTTCGATGTCCGAAAAACCCGGCGCCGGGGGGCGCGGTCAAGGCGCCGGCACGATCGCAGCGCTGCTCGACGAAAACCGCACGTACCCGCCCGCGCCCGCGTTTGCTACCCAGGCCAACGTTCCCGACGAATCGATCTACGCCGAGGCGGAGCGCGATCCGGAGGGATTCTGGGCGAAGATCGCGTCCGAGCTCGATTGGTTCACCAAGTGGGATCGAGTCCTCGAGTGGAAGTCTCCCGACGCGAAGTGGTTCGTCGGCGGGAAGCTCAACGTCTCCTACAACTGCGTCGACCGCCACCTGCGCGGCGCCGCGAAAGAACAAGGCCGCGATCGTCTGGGTGGGCGAACCGGGCGACCGGCGGACGCTCACCTACTGGGATCTCCACCGCGAGGTCTGCCGCTTTGCGAACGGGCTGAAGAAGCTCGGCGTTGTGAAGGGTGACCGCGTCGCCATCTACATGCCGATGGTTCCCGAGCTGCCCGTCGCGATGCTCGCGTGCGCGCGGATCGGCGCGGTCCATTCGGTGGTCTTTGGCGGGTTCTCCGCCGAGGCGTTGCGCGACCGGATCAACGACGCGCAGGCGAAGGTCCTGATCACCGCGGACGGCGGCTACCGGCGCGGGCAGATCGTGCCTTTGAAGCGGGACGCCGACGAGGCGGTCCAGGGCGCGCCCTCCATCCAGCACGTCGTCGTCTTCAAGCGCGGCGAGTTCCAGGTCCACATGAAGGAGGGCCGCGACACTGGTGGCATCGCCTGGTCGACGGGATCTCGGACCAATGCTGGGCCGAGCCGATGGACTCGGAGGACATGCTCTACACGCTTTACACAAGCGGCACGACCGGGAAGCCGAAGGGGATCGTCCACACGACGGGCGGATATCTGACCGGCGTGTACGCGACGTCGAAGTGGGTCTTCGATTTGAAGGAGGACGACGTCTTCTGGTGCACCGCCGACTGCGGCTGGGTGACCGGGCACTCCTACATCGTGTACGGGCCCCTGGCGAACGGCGCGACGGTTGTGATCTACGAAGGATCGCCCGATTGGCCCGAGAAGGACCGCTTCTGGCAGATCATCGAGGAACTGGGCGTCACGATCTTCTACACCGCGCCCACGGCGATCCGCGCGTTCATGAAGTGGGGCGTCGAGTGGCCGCAGAAGCGGCGGCTCACGTCGCTGCGTCTCTTGGGTTCTGTGGGTGAGCCGATCAATCCCGAGGCGTGGATCTGGTACCAGCAACATATCGGCGGAGGGATCTGCCCGGTCGTGGACACCTGGTGGCAGACCGAGACCGGGATGATCCTGATCTCGCCTTTGCCCGGCGTCACGACGACGCGGCCCGGGAGCGCGACGCGGCCCCTGCCCGGCGTGATCGCCGAGATTGTGGACGAGAAGGGCGCGGCCGTGCCGGTGGGCGGCGGGTACCTGATCTTGAAGAAGCCCTGGCCCGCGATGTTGCGCGGCATTTACGGAGATCCCGCGAGATACAAGGAGCAGTACTGGTCGCGATTCCCGGGAGTCTATTTCACCGGCGACGGAGCGAAGCGCGACAAGGACGGCTACTTCTGGCTATTGGGCCGCGTCGACGACGTGATGAACGTCGCGGGGCACCGGATTTCGACGATGGAGGTCGAGAGCGCGCTGGTCGATCACCCCGCCGTGGCGGAGGCGGCTGTCGTCGGGCGGGCGCATGAACTGAAGGGGACCGCGATCGTCGCGTTCGTCACGATCAAGGACGGGCATGGGGCGGCAGTGCGCGGCGACGGCCGCGGTCGGCGGCGAGGGCCACGGCCCCGCGCTGATGGACGAGCTGAAGGAGCACGTCGTCATCAAGATCGGCAAGATCGCCCGCCCGGACGAGATCCTGTTCACGGCGGACTTGCCGAAGACCCGGAGCGGGAAGATCATGCGGCGGCTCTTGCGCGACATCGCGGAAGGGAAGGCGGTCGGCGACACGACGACGCTGGCCGATCCGAACGTGATCGCGCGGTTGAAGACGAAGTACGAGGAGCAGGAAGGATGAAACTGGGACGCCTCGGCCTCATCGCCGGTCTCATCGCCTTGATTGTGGTCGTCTCGTTGGTTCTCTCTTCGATCTACTGCGCGTTTCCGTGGTCCATGACCGGTCACCGGGCGCACGCCGCGGCGTCGGGGAAGGCGCCCGCACTCGAGACGGAGCGGGTCGTTCTGGAGAACGCGCGCGTCCGGGTACTCGAATACACGAGCAAGCCGCACGGCGATGTCTGCGGCGTGGGAACTCATTCCCACCCGGCTCACGTCACCATCGTGCTCTCTCCGGCGCGTGATCGCGCGACCAACGTGGGCGGAAAGCCCGAGGACTCGGACATGAAGGTGGGCGACGTGTACTGGAGCGACGGCGAGACGCATTCCGACGTCAACACCGGCAAGACGGATTCCCGGGTGATCGTCGTGGAGCTGAAGTAGGACTCAAGGCTTCGTGGGCTTCGGTGTGGGCTTGGGGATCAGCTCCTTGAGCTTCGCCAGCGAGACTTCCGCCGGCTCGCCCCGCATGGGCCAGGACTGGATCAACTGCTCGACGTTGAGCTTCTGCTCCGCGATCCATGCCGTAAGCGTCGCCGCCCGCCGGGTCGCCTTGAGCACGCCGTCCACCGTGATCCAGCCCTGCTCCGCTTCGAAGATCAGCTTCTGACGGGGGAAGTAGAAGATCACGAATTCCTGGGTGTGGTTGGAGCGCTCGCCGTAGTTGATGGCGATCAGCTGGTTGGTGGCGTCGGCCAGCTCGATGCGGTCGGTGAACGTGCGCACCTTCACCGGTCTGGGCGGTTGGCCCGCGAGCCGGTCGGGCTGGATCGTGAACGGGTACGAGGCGATTTCCTTCACGTACGCTTCGTTGCCGGGAGTAGTGACGACCGTGGCGCCCTCGGCGATGGCGGCGCGGAGGCCGCCCAGGTAGTGCGGGTGGTGATGACTGAAGAGGGCGTAACGCACCGGCTTGCCGGGGAACTGGCGCTTGGCCGCGTCGACCAGGCGCTCTCCGTTCGCGCTCCCCACCGCCATCTCGATGATGGCGACGTGGTCCGAAAACTCAACGATCATCGAACGCGATTCGATGTCGTCCAAGTCGGCGGTCCAGATGCCGGGCGCGCGTTTCACCAGTTGGACGTCCGCCGTGGGGAAGTCGATCTCCGGCGGTTCCGTGTCGAACGCGCGGGGCGCTGCGAATAGTGACTCCGGTGGCGCGCCGGTAGGGGCTCCGACCAGGTGCTGGATCAGCCGCCACTGCGCGTCGCGCTCGTGAAGGGAGATGAGGATCTCGTCCGGCGTCTTCGGGTCTACAACGTAGTTGTAGCCGACCGAATCGACCACGTCTCCCAGGCGGGGATGCGCGCGCTTCTCGATGTAGAGAAAGCTCGAGCCGTCGAACATGAATTCCCCGCTCTTCTTGTCCGTCTGTTCGCGGACGATCCGCCCCAGCTCGCTCGGGATCCCCGCGGCCGCCTGGATTCTTCCGAGGTGCCCGCGATTGCCTGAGAGCAAGGACCACTTCTCGCCGGGCGCGTCTCGGTGGAACACGCTGTCGCCCGCGACCAGATAGGTCTCCGGCTTCGCACTCGCGGAGTCGCCCTCCTTCCATGTGCTCCAGTCCACCCGTACGCCGCCTCGAGCGTTCGCCGAATAGATGGCCTTAGAGCGATACACGCCGATCGCGTGCGGCTTCAGGCCGTGGCCCTCGTACCAGATGGTCCCGTCGTAACGGACCTGAACGGGGGTGGGAGCCGCTGGAGCGGCGGCGTGGGCCCTCGGCGCGAGCCCGCCCAGGGTGGCGACGGCCCCGACAAGGCAGAGCGCGATGACACAGAGGCGCGGCGCGCGCGCGGATTTCGACACCGGATGGCCCATAGTGCGCAAAAGCATATCAGCGAGGGCGGGCCTTCGCCAAACGATGCTATGCTTCCGTATGCGCCGCCCGATTGTTTCCCGCCTCGGCATACTCACGCTCGGCCATCTCACGGTCGACTCGTATTCCAGCTTCTTCTCGCCGCTCCTTCCGCTCCTCGTCCAGAAATTGGGCCTTAATCTCACGCTGGTCGGCGCGCTGGTCGCGCTTTCATCGGTCACGTCGTCTTTTTCGCAGCCGCTTTTCGGGCTCCTGTCCGACCGGATGCGGCGCCCCTGGTTCGTCGCCTTCGGGCCCTTGGTCGCCGCGATCTTCATGAGCACGCTGGGGCTCGCCCCGTCGTACGCGGCGCTGGTCATGATCTTGATGATCGCGGGGCTCGGCGTGGCGGCGTTCCATCCCCAGGCGGCGGTGCTCGCGTCGCAGGTCGCGGGGCGGCCGCAGGTTTCGATGGCGCTCTTCATCACCGGTGGGACCATCGGATTCTCGATCGGTCCAATGTTCGCCGTCGGAGTGGTCTCGGCGTTCGGATTGGAACGGACCTGGATCGCCGTGTTTCCGGGCCTCGTGTCCTCGGCGCTACTGATGGCCTGGCTCATCCGGATGCCGCCCCGGCCGCATCACGAGGCGAAGGGGGTTCCCATCCGCGAATTGCGGCCGGTGTTGCGCCCGCTCTCGCTTCTTTACCTTGCGACCGTCTCGCGCTCGGCCGTGTCCTACGGTTTCATGACCTTCCTCCCGCTCTATCTCACGTCGCGCGGGTTCACCCTTCAACAGAGCGGGTTCGTGCTCTCGTGCTATCTCCTCCTCGGAGCGACCGGAGGATTCCTCGGCGGGTGGCTCTCCGATCGATTGGGCGGGCATCGCGTCCTAATCCTTTCCTTCGTCGTCGCCTTGCCGTTCTATGCCGCGTTTCTACTCCTGCCCGAGACCGTCGGGATTCCGTTCGTGGTCCTGGGCTCGTTCGCACTCCAGTCGTCGCTGTCCATGAACGTCGTGCTGGGGCAGCAGCTCTCGCCACGACATTCCTCGACGATCTCAAGCCTCCTCATGGGGGCCGCATGGGGGATGGGCGCGCTCTTGATCGGCCCGATTGGCGCGCTGGGCGATCGCTATGGACTCCACGCCGCCCTGTCTACGCTCTCATGCATCCTGGTCCTCGGCCTTGTCGTGCGCCATCGCGCTGCCCGGGACGAGACGCCACATTCCGGTTGGGGTCGCCGAGGCGCGGTAGATTTCGGGGGCGCGCCCCTTTTCTGCTAGGCTGGGACCGCCATGCCGATTCTTGAAGTGGAGCTGATCGGAGAAGTCGCGGCCGAGACGCGGCGCGGGTTGGCCGAACGCATCGCGCAGAGCGTCGCCGCGGTTCTCAAGGCGGAGACCGGCTCCGTGTGGGTGCGCCTCCGGTTCACGCCCGCGTCGGAGTACGGCGAGAACGGTCCGCCCGCCGGACACCCGCATCCCGCCCAGCCGGTCTTCGTTCACATCAACCGGCGCGCCATCCCCGCGGTCGCCATCCTGAAACAGGAGGCGCGGGCCCTCGCGGCAGCCATCGCCGACGCGTGCCATCGACAGAAATCCGAGGTCCACATCGTCTACGAGCCGCCCGGCAAGGGACGCGTGGCATTTGGGGGTTCTCTCGTCGAGTAGGTAGCGCTAGAATGAACGCACTCCCGCGCGCGGTTTCAGGGGGCGCGACCGACATCCATTTCCACCAACGCTGGGAGACCCCATGAACGCTCCGCTTCGGACGCTTCGCATTTTCGCCCTTCTCGCCGGACCCGCCTTGGCGCTTCTCACGGTGACCTGGCTCACGCAGCTACATCCAAAGGCGGTGCCTGTCTCGCGGGCGGCCGAGTCGGCGGACGTGGCGACGCCCACGAATCCGGCCGGGCCGCTCGACGACCGCGCATCCGGCGGCCGAAGGCGCCAGCCCAGGCTCGGCAACGTCCAGCCGTGCCCACGGCCGTGGCGCCCCACCAAGCGGGGATGGTCGTCGGGTATCGATCCCGAAACGGGGAAGATCGGACCGCCCACGGCGGAGCAGCGCGCGGAGCTGGATCAGATCGCGGCCAGCCAGAACGCCCTTCTCTCCCGATCGGCCGTGGGTCTCACGGAAGAGCATCGGGCTGACGGCACGGTGCACGTAAATCTCCAGGGACGCTTCCAGGAATACGCGACGGTTCGAATCGGACCGGACGGTAAGAAGACCTTCGGCTGCGTGGAAGACACGAGCGGAATCTCGAAGAGCGCGACTGAGGCCGTGACGTCCGCCCAGCCCGCGGCAGCCGCGCCCGTAAGCGCCGCGCCCGCGGCGGAAGAGAGGTAGAGCGCCATGGCCAACCGGCGCCTCCCACTCATCGCGATCCTCATCCTCGGCGCCGCCTTGATCGCCGCGCCGCACTCGGCGTCCGCCGCCACGATCACAATCGTCAACGCCGACGGCGCGGGCGAAGGGTTCAACGATCCGACCGCGGCCGCGCCCGTCGGAGGCAATCCCGGCACGACCATCGGCGCCCAGCGGCTCTTCGTGTTTCAGACCGCCGCCAAGATCTGGGGCACGCTGCTCGATAGCCCGGTCGAGATCCGGGTGAACGCGCAATTCAATCCGCAGACCTGCACCGCGACCAGCGGCGTGCTGGGCAGCGCCGCGCCGATCGGCCTGGACCGGAACTTCCCGAACGCGCCGTTCACGAATACCTGGTATCACGAGGCGCTCGCGAACAAGCTCGCCGGCGTACGACCTCTCCGGGTCCGACGACATCCAGGCCCAATTCAACTCGAGCGTCGGAGGAGCCACCTGCCTCACGGTGGGGTGGTACTACGGGATCGACGGCAACGAGGGAGCCCAGATCGAGCTGCTTCCCGTCGTGCTCCACGAGCTGGGACACGGCCTCGGGTTCAGCACGCAGACCAATGGGCAGACGGGCGCCTTTTTCATGAGCTTCCCGTCCACCTTCGACCGGTTTCTCTTCAGTCCGTCGCTGGGACTCCACTGGAACCAGATGACCGCGCCGCAGCGGGCGGCCAACGCGATCTCGTGCACCGACCTCACATGGGACGGACCGCTGGTCACCGCGCGCGCCCCGATCTTCCTCGGGCCGAAGCCGCTCCTCCACGTGAACAGCCCCGTCCTCGCCGCGGGCGACTACGAGGTGGGACAGGCCTCGTTCGGTCCTCCGATCGACGCAACGGGCCTGACCGGGGACGTGGTCCTGGCGAATGACGGCGCGGGGGTGGTCACCAACGCCTGCGAGCCGCTCATCAACGTGGTCGCGGGAAAGATCGTGCTCATGGATCGGGGCGGGTGCGCCTTCACGGTCAAGGTCAAGAACGCGCAAAACGCGGGGGCGATCGGGGCGGTGGTGGCCGACAGCGTCGCCGGGTGCCCGCCGGCGGGAATGGGCGGGGCCGACGCGACGATCACGATCCCGTCGGTGCGCGTCACCCTCGCGGACGGCGCCATCTTGAAGGCGAACCTCGTCGGCCAGAACGTCACCATGTTCGCCGATCCGTCCAAGCGGGCCGGAACGAGCGGAGGCGGACGGGTCATGATGTTCGCGCCGAATCCGTTCCAGGCGGGGTCGTCCGTGTCCCACTGGGATACGTCGCCCACGCCCGATCTCCTGATGGAGCCCGCGATCAACACGTCGCTCAACAACGATCCGGACATGACCGTCCAGGCGTTCGGCGATATCGGCTGGTTCGGGGTTTCAGGCGTCGCGTCAAACGCGGGCGGCGTTCAGCTCGCGCTCGGTCAGAACGCGCCCAACCCGGGGACCGGGTATCTGAACGTGTCCTACTCGATCCCGGTCACCGGACGCGTGCTCATCCGCGTCTTCGACGTGAACGGGCGCCTTGTATCCACGCCGCTCGACGCCACGGTGGCCGCGGGGCCCCACTCGACTACGATCCGCACCACGGGGCTCGCGGCGGGCGTCTACTTCTATCGGCTCGAGGCCGCGGGGAAGAGCCTGTCGCGGCGGCTCGTGATTCTGGACTAGGGGACCGGGGCGCGCGGCCCGGCCGTGCGCCCCTTACTCCGCCCGGTACTGAAGCACCGACCAGTAGATCCAGAGCGAGAGGCATGCCGCCAGGCCGATCGTCGCGTTCCAGAGCGCGAGCAAGGCGGCGGCGGCATACACCGCCAGGCCGAATCGATAGGCGCGGCGGATCCGCTCCACCAGCGCCCCCGGCACGGTGTGCTTCAGTAGCTTCCGGGTGGTCGCCACGTGCCAGAAGAGATTGAACGTCAGGCTCGTCACCACGAACGTTCCCACGTAGAACGCCGCGGCCGCGCGCTCCCCCGGGTGTCCCATGTACTCCGCCAGGACCGCCGTCGGGAACGGGACGAACGTGACCATGAGAAGCATGAACCCGTTCGCGAAGAGGAACGGCCCGTCCGTCTTGTGGATCAGCCGGAAGAGGCCGTGGTGGTTGATCCACATGATGAGGATCGCGCCGAAGCTCCCCAGGAATGCGATCAAGGATGGCCAGAGCTGGGCCAGCGCGGCGAAGAGGTCGGCGCTCGACGCGCCCTCGGCGAGATGGGGGACCTTGAACTCCAGCACGAGCAGCGTGATGGCGATCGCGAAGACCCCGTCGCTGAACGCCTCGACACGGGCCGTTTCCCTTTCGACGACTTCGCCGGCGTGCTCCGCCATGCCGAACCCCCAAATTTCGGTTTTCGCGACCGTGCGGCCTGATATCCTGCGCGAGTCAACCACAGGAGGGGCAGATGGTCCAGATCATGTCGCTGTGGCTTCCGATCGTCGTCTCCGCAGTCCTCGTCTTCTTCGCCAGCTTCGTCATTCACATGGTTCTGGGGTACCACCGCGCCGACTACAAGAGGCTGGCCGACGAAAACGGCGTGATGGACGCGCTCCGCAAGTTCAACATCGCACCGGGGGATTACCTGACCCCCTGCGCCGGGAGCGCCAAGGAAATGAAGGACCCGGCGTTTGTGGAGAAGTGGAACAAGGGTCCCGTCTTCATGATGACGGTCATGAAGCCCGGGCCGCCGGCCATGGGCGGCCAGCTCGCGCAGTGGTTCCTCTACTGCCTGCTCGTCGGCGTCTTCTCGGCCTACATGGCGGGACGCGCGCTTCCCGCGGGCGCGCCCTATCTCGCGGCGTTCCGGTTCGCGGGCACGGCCGCGTTCTTGAGCCACGCCCTGGCGCTGCCGCAATTCTCCATCTGGTACAAGCGCTCCTGGGGGACAACCCTCCGCGGCATGCTCGACGGGCTTCTCTACGGGCTCATTACCGGAGAGGTGTTCGGCTTGCTCTGGCCCCATGCATGATCGAGTCGAGACGATGAGCGCCGCCGAGCCGCTCATCCGAAACATCTCCGATACGGCGCGATGGGTCGCGGTCTACCGCGCGACGGAGTCGGAGCGCCCGGACGCGCTCTTCCGGGATCCGCTCGCGCGGAAGCTGGCCGGTGCGCGCGGCGAGGAGATCGCCGCCGGTCTCGCCAAGCGGCCGATCGACTGGTCCTTCACCATCCGGACCTACCTCTTCGACACCTTTGTGGCCGACCACATCCGCTCGGGCGGCGACATGGTGATCAATCTGGCCGCGGGCCTCGACGCGCGACCCTATCGCATGGACCTCCCGCCGTCCCTCAAGTGGGTCGAGGTCGATCTACCGGAGATCCTGGACTATAAGGAGGGGATCCTGGCGGGCGAGAAGCCGCGCTGCGAGCTGCGCCGTTTCCGTGTGGACCTGGCCGACCGGCAGGCCCGGCGGCCCTGTTTTCGAGGAACTGGGCGCGACCGCGAAGAACGCCCTCGTGATGAGCGAGGGATTGATCTCGTATCTCACCGAGGAACAGGTGGCCGGATTGGGCGAGGATCTCGCGGCCCCTCCGGGAATCAGGCGGTGGGCGACCGATCTCATGTCGCGAAAGCTGCGCGAGGTCCTGATGAAGGAGATCGGGGCCCGGTTGAACGAGGCCCGGGCGCCGCTTGTCTTCAGCCCGGACAAGGGGCCGGACTTTTTCGCCGACCATGGGTGGCGCCCGATCGACGTCCGTTCCATGTTGAAATGGGCCGGCAAGATGAAGCGCCTCTCCGGAATCCTGCGCCTGGTCGCGCTCCTTCCCGATTCGCGCGGGAAAAACCCCAACACGCCGTGGGGGGGCGTGATCCTGCTCGAGCGCTATCGAAGCCCGACCAGCCGCAGCGTGTAGAGGGCCTCGCTCCGTCCCTGGTCGTTGTCCGCGATCAGGAGGATGACCCGGTCACCGTTCCGGAGCGTCGGTCCCAGGCACATCCCCTCGAAGTTGGAGTTGGTGAACCCCGAATTCATCTCCCAGAGAAGCCTCTTACGGACCGCCGTGTATGTCTTTCCGGCCAGGCCGCCCGAAAACGCACCCCCGGAGACGTCCGTAGCGCGGCGCGGGTCCACCACGTAGAGGCGGTGCCGGAAATTCGCCGCGCCCTTGATGTCGCCCGCAAACGAGCGCTCCAGCGCGAGGAGAATTCCGCCCGGGAGGGCGATCAGATCCGACAGCCCGCTCGCCTCGGTGCCCTGCAGAAAGAACGGGGACATGAGGCGCTTGGCGTACGGATCGATGTAGTAGGGATATTCGGCGAGGGGGCGCATCGAGGCGTCGAGGCGGACGAGCCGGACGACGGCGTCCGTGGAATCGCTGGGGCGCCGCCCATCCATCAGTAGCGGTCCCTCGTTGCCCGTCCAGTACCCCGAGCTGTCCGGCGTTCTGGTGAGAGACTCGAAGCCGAGGTTGTATCGGATGCGGCTGAATAGCTGAAGCATGGAATCGCTGTCGGTACGGACCAGCCGGAGCATGCGGCCGTCCCGGAGCGAGTGCTGTTCCAGGGAGGGGCGATGGATGTCGGCGCCGGTCCACTCGTTGGCGATCCAGACCGACTCGGAGGTCGGGCCGGGCGCCATCCCTTCCCGATCCTTTCCCATGGTGTCCTCGGGAAACCGGACGCCCAGCGTGTCGGTGAGACGGAGGGGCTCGCCGAACGTGGCCGTGAGGATTCGACCGGAGTCGGGATCGACCCGGATCGAGATCGGGTGAATGCATGGATGCTCGTCGCCGACCGTGAGGTAATCGTCGCCACCAAGCCAGATGATCGCGCTGAGCCCCTCGGGGAGCAGGGTCTTGTCGGGATTCTCGCGGGCCACGAAGTCGCGGCGGCCCACCGGGATGATGCGCAGTGAATCGAGGAGTCCGGGCGTGACCGGCTTGACGGGCGGGGTCGCCGCCGCGCCCAGAACGGCCGCTGCCGCCGCGCCCAGAACGGCCGCGGCCGCGAGCGCGACGAACGGCGGCTGAAAACGCCTCCCGTGCCTGCTATCCTGTCTCAGCACCCTACCTTCGAACCCCGGTCCGTCCACATTGGAGTGCCCATGAACCTCCGAGCCTTTGCCCGTGCCGCGTTGCGATTGGTGCCCCTCGTCGCCGTCCTATCCTGGCAGGGATCGGCATCGGCCCAGATCCCCGACAAGTTCACGAATCTGAAGCTGCTGCCCAAGAACATCACGAAGGACGAACTCATCTCCACGATGCGTGGATTCTCGATCGGGCTGGGGGTGCGGTGCAACTACTGTCACGCGCCGGTGGATTCGACGAAGGGCCGCGGATTCGATTTCGCGTCGGACGCGAAGAACGAGAAGCTCATCGCGCGCACCATGATGTCGATGGTGACGACGATCAACACGAAGCTCGTCCCCAAATCCAAAATCGACTCACCCGTACAGGTGGGGTGCGTCACCTGCCACCACGGGGTGCAGCAAGCCCCAGACGCTGACCGCCATGCTGGAGGAGACCGCGGGGAAGGACGGCGTGCCGGCGGCGCAGCAGCAGTACAACGACCTGCGCGCCAAGTACTACGGCTCCGCGGCTTACGATTTCAGCCCGCGCTCGCTTCAAGACTTCGCCCAGTGGCTGGCCCACGACAAGAAGGACCTCGACGGGGCGATCGCGATCGCGAACATGAGCATCCAGCGGGATCCCGAGGTCGCGGACAACTACAGCGTTCTCGCGATGCTTCAAGTCCGAAAAGGGCGACAAAGCGGCGGCGATGGAAAGCGTGAAGAAGGCGCTCGAAATCGACCCGCAGAATCACCAGGCCCAGGACATCATGAAGCAGTTGCAGCCGGGGCAGTAGGCGGTCTGTTCCAGTTTGGGGTGAACCAGTTCAGGCTGGGGGGCTTGCATGGGATTCACGACACGCATTGATCACGAGCGCCGCGAGATTTACGCCACGGCCGAAGGTTCCATTACCCTCGAGGACATTCGCCAGCACCTCCTGGAAGGGCACAGGGAGGGCGCGCTCAACTACCCCGAAGTGTGCGACGCGCGGACGGCCCAGCCGCACTTTTCGGCCTCCGACGTCCGGGCGGTGGTGGAAACGATGCGGATGCTGAGCAAGGAGAGCCCCCTGGGAGCGGCGGCGATCATCGTGGACTCCGATCTCGCGTTCGGCATGATGCGAATGCTAGAGATGCTGGTCGGTGACGTCTGCGCGCTTCGTCCCTTCCGCACGCCCACCGAAGCGGATTGGTGGATCGACAACCTCCGCGCGCAGAACGCGGCGGAAATCCCGCCATCGTGACCACCGCCGCGCCGACGACGATCGGTCCGTATCGGGTCGACCGGGAGATTGGCCGCGGGGGGATGGGCGTCGTGTTTCTGGGACACGACACCCGGCTCGACCGCGCGGTCGCCATCAAGGCCCTGCCTCCGGAGGTCGCGGGGGACCTGGAGCGCCTTCAGCGCTTCGAGCGGGAAGCCAAGGTCCTCGCCTCTCTGAGCCATCCGAATATCGCAGCGATCTACGGGGTGGAGGAGAGCGGCGGCGCCCGCTACCTCATCTTGGAGCACGTGGAGGGCCAGTCGCTGGCGGAGCGGCTCGCGCGCGGTTCCTTGCCGCTGGCCGATACCCTCGACATCTGCCACCAGATCGCGACGGGGCTCGAGGCGGCCCACGAGGGCGGCATCATCCACCGCGACCTGAAGCCCGGGAACGTGATGATCACGCCGGGCGACGTGGTGAAGATCCTCGACTTCGGGCTCGCAAAGGGGAAAGTGGCGCCGGACTCCGACCCGACGCATTCCCCCACAATCGCCTCGCCCGCGGTGACGCAGTCGCCGGCGCTCCCGCAATCCCCGACGATCGTCCAATCTCCCACGCTCGCGCACTCGCCCACGTACCACTCGCCGGCGACGATGCCGGGCGTGATTCTCGGCACGGCCGCCTATCTCTCACCCGAGCAGGCCCGCGGCAAGCCGGTCGACCGGCGCACCGACATCTGGTCGTTCGGGTGCGTGCTCTACGAGTGCCTCACAGGCCGGCTGGCATTCGACGGGGAAACCGTCTCGGACACGATCGCGAAGATTCTAGAGCGAGACGTGGACTGGTCCCGGTTGCCCGCCAACACGCCCGAGCCGGTCCGGGCGCTGCTGCATCGCTGCCTGGAGAAGGACGCGAAGAAGCGGCTTCGGGATATCGGGGATGCGCGGCTTGCGCTCGAGGAGGTCCGGACGGGAAAGGCTGCCGACCGCGCTGCGAGAGGGGCCGCGAAGCCCAGGGCGCCGTTCGGGGCCCGGACAGGACTTCTGTTCGGCGCGGGGGTGATCCTCGGCGCGGCCCTGGCCGTGAACCTCTGGGGGAAACTGGGTCCGGGCACGAACAGCGGGGCCGTTTCCCAAGGCGTCACGCGGCTCTCACTGACCCTCCCGCCGGAGCTCCGCGTCCAGAACGGCGCGCTCTCCCCTGACGGGCGGAGCGTCGTGATTTTCGCTCAGCCCCGGAAGACCGTCGATGGAGTCGCCCCCAAGGTTCAGCTCTACACACGGCGCATGGACGAAAGCGCGTTTCGTGTCATCAACGGCACGGAAGGGGCGACCAACCTCGCATTCAGCGAGGACGGGAAGTGGATTCTCTTTCTGGCCCCCATCTCCGAACGAACGACGCAGCGGCAGCTGTCGAAGGTGCCCCTCGACGGAAGCTCCCCGCCCGTGCCCGTCGCGAAAGTGGACGATTCATGGCTGGGTAGGCCGATGTGGCTGCGATCGGGCGACGTTCTTATGACCACCGCCGACGGAAAGGGGTACGTGCGGATCCCCGGCAATGGCGGCCCGCCTTCCAAGGTCCTGTCGCTCCAGGCTCAAGATTTTGAAGGCCAATGCGCTTTTCGCAAGCTTCTGCCGGGTGATCGCGGCGTGCTGCTGGGCATGTCCTCCTATGAAGCGGGTGTGTATCACTTGCGGGTCGGGGCCCTCGACTTGAAGTCGGGCAAAGTCGTGACTCTTCTCCCCGAGGGTGGAGTTCCCGAGTACGTCCCCACCGGGCATTTGCTGTTTACCCGCCACGACGCGCTGTTCGCGGTTCCGTTCGATCCCAACAGCTTGAAGCTGAGAGGGTCGCCGGTGGCGCTGGAGGGGGGCCTTCGCGTGAACTCCACCTGGGAAAACGCGGATTTCAAGTCCGCGTCTAACGGAACGCTTCTCTACGTTACGGGCGGAAATGTCGGCGAGAACCGGCACGCCGTGATTGTGGATGCCGAAAGCAAGATCTGGGAATGGTCGGGGGAGCGCCAGCCTTTTGAGAGCAACCTCACCGCGTCGCCCGACGGGAATCGCTTCGCGGCCGTCATCGCAGATGCGGGTGGCATTTATGAGATTTGGGTTTCGGAGCGCGGGGCCAACGCCTCCCGTCGCGTCGTCGCGATTCCCGGCGTGGACTGTAGCAGTGCCGTGTGGACGCCGGACGGCGCACACTTGACGTTCACAGCCATTGGACACGGGGACGTGAACGGCGTCTACGTGACGAGCGTCGACGGAAGCAGCGCGCCTCGAAGGTTGGTGAAGTCCGACGGGCTGGTGTTGTTCTTTCCCATTTCGTGGTCCCCGGATGGGAAGCAGCTTCTTCTGAGCCGGATCCAAGCGGGCAAGTTCAAGCTCGTGTCGGCGTCTGGCCCGTCGCTGCAGGAAATGGAGGCCCGTCCCGTCTTCACCGGGTCCGCGAGCGACGGAGATGGGGAGTTTTCCCCTGACGGGCACCTGATTGCGTACATGTCCGACGAGTCGGGCAAGTTCGAAGTGTATCTATCCGCGTGGGAGCGGGGCGGGCCGGTGGGGCCGCCGGCGGCGGTTTCTCGCGGAGGCGCATCGTCCGTGCTCCGCTGGAGCCCGGACGGCAAGCGTGTCTATTTCCGGCAGCAGGATCAGATTTTGGTTTCGACCGTCGTTACTTCCCCGAGACTCAGCGTGGCCCCTCCAGCCGTCGTCTGGGATCTGAACGGCCTTCGAATCGTCGAGGGCATGGGCGACATCCTTCCGGACGGCAGACTTCTAGGCATGCAGAAAGGGGAGGGCGAGGACGAGATCACCCGCTTAGACGTTGCCCTCAATTATTTCGATGAGATACGAGCGAAGTTCCGGGAATCGCCGAAGCGATAGTTGCGGTATCGAGGCGCGACGGGCCGCCCGGGCCTCGCGGCGCTAGTTCTCGGACCGCGTGAGCTTGCTGGCGCCGACCGCGAAGCCCACCAACGCCGGCCGCGATCAGGATCCCCACCGGGAGCGCCATCTCCTGGGGCGAGAAGCCGCGCCAGATCGCGCCTTCCACCGCGAGCACGCCCCACTTCACCAGGCTGAAGTTGCTCACCGTCAGCATCCACGCCGGCATCGCGATGAGGGGGATCATGCCGCCGCCGGTCATCGACATGACGAGAAGGACCGCCCAGCCTGCGCCGGCCACCGCGGAATGGGTTCTTCCGAACACCGAAATCAACATCGAGACGCCGCTGAAGCAGAAGGCGGCCGCGATCAGGGCGACCGCGAGCGCCTGCGGGTTGCTCACGCGTACATGAAACACGACGGCTCCGAACATGAGGAGCGCCGTCGTCGCGCCGAGAGCAGCCAGGAAGGCCGCGAGACCCTTGCCGGCGAGCACCTGGGCGCGAGAGACCGGGGCGAGACGGAGGCGGAGGAACGTACCGCGGACCCGCTCGTTGACGATCGAGATCGCGAAGCTCATGCAGACCCCGATCATCGCCCACATGACGGACGACGGGAACGTGATCTCGTAGGCGTTCCGCGGTCCGTGTTCCTCCTCGGCGATGTCCACGACCTTGATGTTGGGGCCCGACGCATTCTTCGCCCCTGCGTCGCCGTCCGCGGATCGCGATTCGGTCGAATCGAGAGAGACCATGAACTTCTCAAGGTTCGACAGGACGCCCGCCATACGCTGCCGCTCCTCGGGCGTCCGCGTGCTGTCGCGCTCCAGCGCGGCTAGATTCTCCCGGATCATCTCCCGGCCGTTGCCGCCCGCCCCGAACTGGGAGCGCATCGTCGTGAATGTGGCGGCGGTCACGAGTCCCTGCAGATATCCCGCCTCGGCCCGCCGGCTGGGATCGAGGCCCAGCTCGATCGCCGCGCTGTCTCCGCCAAACCCCAGCGACTTCCCCACGCCGGGGTGGAGCGCGACGTAGGCCACCAGCTTCCCCTGGCGGACGAGCTGCCGGGCCGAATCGAGAGAAGCCTCCTGGACCTTGAGCGCCGTCGATTTCGGCCAGCTCGGCGATGTAGCCGCGGGAGTACCCGGTCCGGTCCTGATCCACGACCGCGATCGGCATCGGGGCGCGGTTGTCGCTTCCGCCCGACGCGATCGCTCCGAAGAAGAGCGCCATCAGGAACGGGAAGCCGAGCACCCAGAAGAACCCGGCCCGATCGCGCGCGAGAAGCCGCAGATCTTTGAAGGCGATGGCGAGAATGGCGTTCATGGTCGTGCGGGCCTCAATCGCGGAGCTTTCGGCCGGTCAGGCTGAGAAAGACCGACTCGAGGCTGGCCCGCTGAATGGAAACGTTGATGAAGGCGGTCTCCTCCTTCGCGACGCGGGAGAGGACGTCCATCGGCCGCTGGGTCTGAACCCGGAGGCGGGCGCCATCCCATTCGCCCTCGACGTCCGCGAGCGTCGCGGGACGGTGCGCGAATTCCACCTCGACGGTGGACGCGCCGCCGTGCGTGCGCAGGAGGTTCTCCACCGTATCGAGCGCGAGGATCTTTCCCTGGTCGATGATCGCGACCCGGTCGCAGAGGCGCTGGGCCTCCTCCATGTAGTGGGTGGTGTAGACGATGGTCCTCCCGAGGCGCTTCAGCGCCTCGATGTTCTCGAAGATCAGGTTGCGGGACTGCGGATCCACGCCGACCGTCGGCTCGTCGAGGAGGATCACCGGGGGATCGTGGAGGATACCGCAGACGAGATTGAGGCGGCGCTGCATGCCGCCGGAATAGGTGGAGACGCGATCCTTCCGGCGCGAGGTGAGTCCCGAAAATTCGAGGGCCATCTCGATCCGCTCCTTCAGCAGCTGGCCGCCCATCCCGTAGAGCTTGCCGAAGAACTCGAGGTTCTCCACCGCGGTGAAGTCTTCGTAGACCGCGATCGACTGCGGTGTGATTCCAATCTTCCGCCGCACGGCGGGCCGGGTGGGATCGGTTTCGCCGTCGATGCGGATTTCGCCCGAGTCGGGGCGAAGCGCGCCGACCACGCAATGGATGCTCGTCGACTTCCCGGCGCCATTCGGGCCCAAGAGGCCAAAGCACTCGCCCGCCTGGACCTCAAACGAGATCCCATCGACGGCCACGGTGGTCCCGTAGGTCTTACGGAGCTCTTTGACTTCGATGGCGGCCACGAGCCCTCTAGTCCGAGGTCAAGGTGAGTCCCACCCGCACGCCCGCGCTGTCGGGCCGGTAGGAGTCTTTGTTGGCGACGATGAAGACCCGCTCGGCGGTGACGGTGGTATCTCGTAGCAGGTAGCCCTGAACGCTGCGCGCCCTCTCGACCGCGATCCCGGAGACCTCGTCGGGAGTGACGCGGAGCGCCGATCGGACGCGATCCTCCATCCCCGCCAGGCGGCGGTCCTCGGCCTGGAGCACGGCGGGATCGATGCCCGATCCCTTCGTGCCCTTGCTCTGGACTTTCTCGAGGGACGGGAGCTTTCCGAACTGGGCGACGTAGGCGTTGGACAGGGCCTGGGCGTACTCGCTCGCGGAGTAGCCGAACGTCTCGCGCGTTGCGGCGGCGGCCACCATCGAAGGCTCCGGGGTCTTGGCCGGGCCCACCGCGATGCCGGCCTCGCGGAGCCGCTGCCTGAATCGAATGTCGACGACCGCGAGCGAATCTCGCTCCCGCTGACCCGCCTGCTCGATCTCGAGCTTCAAGCCGGGCCGGTCCACGAGGCCCTGATGAATGGCGTCGAGCTTTCGGACCTCGGTGGTGTCGAGCGCGGCGCTCCCGTAGGGGAACCGGATGGCCGGGGCCACCTCTTCGTCGTCTCCGCCGAAGATGGCGCCGAAGAGCTTGAAGGGCGACGTCACCGCCTTGATCACAAGCTGCACCAGCACCTTCATGACGATGGGGAATACGCTGAACTTGGGATCGTCGAGATCGCCGTGGACCGGCAGGTTCAGGTTGATGTCCCCGTTCTTGTCCTTGAGCAGCGCGATCGCGAACTTCACGGGCAGGCTGGTCGCGTCGGGACTCTGGACCTTCTCGCCCAGGGTGAGCTGCCGCACGAGAATCTTGTTCTCCGCCTTCAGCTTTCGGTCCTGAATGAAGTAGTGGAGGTCCAGGTCGAGCTTGCCCTTCTCGATCCGGTATCCCATGAACTTGCCCGAGTAGGGGGAGAACGTGGTCAGCTCGATGTTCTCGAACTTGGCGGTCACGTCGGTGACGCCCCGGTCGTTCAGGGGATTCATGGTACCCGCGAAAAAGACCGGCGCGTACTCGTCCACCTTCCCCTGTAGATCCATCACCGCGTGGGCCGCCTGCGCCGAGGACAACTCCTTGATCGAGCCGTTCAGCTGCTCGATGCCCGTCGCAAAGTTGGGCGTCAACGAGAAGTCGGCGAAGTACATCGAGCCGTCGACGACCTGGATCGACTGGATCACGGCCGGAATCGTGTCCGGCTGGTCGGGTTTCGGGCGGAACGCGGGCGGCAGGGAATCGGGCGGGATCGCGATCGACTGGACGCTGGACGTCATGTCGGGCGCGATCACAAACCGGACGAAGGGCTTCTTCGCCACGATCTCCCTCGCGAAGATCCGCGACGGCTCCATGTCGTACTCCAAGTCTTTAAGATCGAGCCGCTCCCAGCTCAAGAACGGTTGCCGAATCTTCTCGTCCACGCTCGCGAACCTGGAGGAAGCAATGTCTCCCGTGTACCGGAGCATCGGTCCCGCGGCGCCGAACGCATTCATGCGAAGGCGCCCCTTGCCGCTCAGGGTGCCGCCGCTGATCTCGAGATGAGCCATCTGGGACACGAAGGGCTGAAGCTGTTTCAAGTCGAAATCGTCGAGCTGGGCCTGCGCGTCCACCGAGCCCGCCGAGGGAATCAGGGAGCCGACGGCGTTCACCCGCCCCCCGGTGCCGGTGCTGCACGCGGCGCTGAACGGCACGATGGTGCCCGGTGCCGAGCTATACGACTTCAATTCCGCGCGGGTTTCGTGGAATTGGAGGCTCGGCGGCGGCGTGAACCGGCGATCCTGGAACTCCACTTCGCCCCGGCCGATGGCGGCCACGGTCATGCGGGTGGTCCACGGCGCGGCGGTATCGGGCGGCGTCTGGGACCAGCGTTGGAGATTTGTCGTGTTGGTGGAGTCCATCCAGACCAACACGTGCAGGCTGTCCACCGACACCGACCCCAAGTTTGCGTCGAGCAGGTCCGAGCGAACCTCTCCGTCCTTCGTCTCGATCTCGGCGGCCGCGATCGATTCCTCTCCGGTCGCGCGGTCGGCCAGGGCGAGGTCCCGGATCGCCACGCCCATGTGGGAGAGCCCGAATCGAGCGGGCGTCTCGGCGGCATCCACCTTGTAGTCGGCGCTGAAGTCGATGGCCCCGCGCGTGAACTGGTAGGGCGCCGTCCCGCCGGAGAATTCCTCGATGGTGAGCGCCTGGAGATTTCCGATGCTCAGACGGCCCTCGGATGTGAACGGCTGGAGCGTGAAACGTCCGCTCCAGGCCAGCGTCTCCCCTTTGTCCGTCTTGGCGTCCAGCGAGTACTCGTTGCGGCGGTCGCGGCGCGTGGTGAAATCTTTGAGCTCGATTTGAATCGGGATCAGGGCCTTCTTGAATTCAGGCTGCCGCGAGAGATCATCGTAGCTCGCCACGCCGTCGGCGATGCGCAGGTGCCGCACGAGCAACACCGGAGGAGGTTTGGTGGTGTCGGGGGGCGCCGCCTGCGGCTTCACGAGGCTCAGCAGGCTGAGGGATCGGTCTTCCAGGATGGCGACGTTCACCAACGGCTTGTCGATCCGAAGCTCGTCCAGCGTCCAGGCCCCGAAGAACGGGGAAAAGATGTTAAAGCGGAGGTACAGCTTGTCGAATCCGACCGCGGTCGCCCCGCGCCCGTCGGGGATGCGGAACCCCTTGAGGGTCAAGGAGAGCGCGAACGGATTGCACCGGACCTTCTCGAGGGTCGGCCGCGTCGTGAGCGCCTGCGACATGTTCTTGAGGAGAACCGAGCGGACGATGCGCGGGACCAGCAGGAATCCCACCAGCGCGTACACCGCGAGCAGGATGCCGAGCACGGCGAGTAATTTCTTGGGAATGGCGCGCAAAATGTTCGTGCTTTCGATTGTTGCGGAGAATGGATGGCCGGACTCGACACGTCAGTCTAGAAGCCTGTATCAGGCACGTCAAGACCATGCGGGCCGGGCGAGCGTCGGCGGCCGCATGGGAGCGGCCGGGGCGGAGGCGCGCCTCCGTGGAGTTGGACGTTGACGCAGCCCGGTCCCGGGAGACTACTATCGCCTTGAAGCTCCGGACGGCATCTCACTTGGAGGTACGGTCATGCGAACCACGATGCTTGCACTTCTCGCCGCGGTGCTCCTCCTGACTGCCGGCTCCGCGAGCGCTCAATACGGTGGTGGAGGGGCGGCAGCTCCTCACAAGGCGGAGCTCGGGTTCAACGGAGGGTACGTCTGGACCTGGGCACGCGAAGTCTATTACACGACCGGCGGCGAGCTGGATGTCAAGGACACCGGCTTTTGGGGCGTCACCCTCGACATGAACGTGCAGGAGGGGAAGCAGCTGGAGCTTCTCTACCGCCGCCAGGACAGCCAACTAACGTTCAAAGCGCCCCTCTCTCCCGAGTTGACGCTGACGGATGTCGGCATCGAGTACTGGCAGATCGGAGGGCTGGGCGGCGTGCCCCGCGGCGACGTGATGCCGTACGGCCTGTTCACGATCGGCGCGACGCACTTCATACCCAAGAATTCAGCCTTCGGCGACGAGTGGCGTTTTTCGATGATCTTCGGCCTCGGCGCGAAGAAGTACATCGGCGAGAAGCTTGGGATCCGGGCCCAGGCCCAGCTGCCGTTCACCTGGCTGGACGGCGGCGGGTCGGTCGCGTGCGGGCCCCTGGGGTGCATCACCACGGTCGGTGGAACGGGCGTGGGACAGATCGACGTCGGCGGGGGCGTGTTTCTCAAATTCTGAGGCGCGGTCGGAGAACGATCGCCAGGTCGTACGATCGAGGAAGCGGTTAGAACGCCTCTTCCAGTCCAAAGTAGACGCCGTTCGTGCTCCGCCCGAATCCGATGTCGGCGCGGAGATTCACCTTCTCGGTCTTGCTGAAACGGAACCTGAGGCCCCCGCCCAGCGAGGCCTTGAGGTCGCCGATCTGTTGGTCGGCCCAGCGGGCCGCCACGTTGCCGACTCCCGCGAAGACGACATACCCAAGCCGCTTCCAAAGATGGGAGCGGTATTCCACTTGGGTCGCGATGTACTTCTTGTCGCGGTATCGGCCCTCGTAGTACCCGCGCATGATCCGCTGACCACCCAGGGCTGGGTAGGTATAGAAGGGTGGTGAGCCGTCGACGGTGTTCATGTAGATCTGGAGCGCGAGAACCCTGTCGAGGCCAAGCGCGCGATACGTTCGAATGTCGACCTCGACCTTGCCGAAATCGAAGTCGCTCCCAAGCGCGGGGCCGTAGAATACCGCTTTCCCCTGGCTGAACACGCCCTTCGTCGGCCAGAAGATGTCATCGCGCGAGTCCCAGATCAGATTGAATCCGAGCCCGGAGAAGACCCCGCCGTCGGACCCGGCCAGGCTGTCGGACAGGTAAGGGTTCTGCTCCTTGTCGGCGATGGTCCGGTTCTGGAGGTCGTAAACAATCCCCGTCCTCGTGTTCCCGAACAGGTGCTTCGGGGGCTTCACTTGCACGTTGGCGTTGAAAGCGAAGGCGCGGGAGGTGTACCCCTCGTCCCCCGTCTCCGGCGAGTCCTCGCCGATCCCCCAAAACTTGTCGACGTAGTAGCCGTAGTTCAGGTCCGAAGAAATGAAGAGCGAGTTCTCTCCGAAGTAGAGCTGCGGCGAGAGCGAGAACTTGTACTGCTTCTTCGTCGTGTAGTAGGCGGAGACCGTCGATTTCGACGGTCTCAAGATTCTCTCTTCCGATGTGTAAAAGGTCACGATCCCCCCGGCTCCGAAGGCGAGCTCGGTTTCGGGGGTGTAGTACGCATAGGGGTACGCGCTGATCGTGGTGTGGCGGGTCGCAAGCACCTCACGCTTGACCAAGGCCTGCGTGGTGTCCGGTCTCTCTTGGGTCTGCGCGCGCGCGGCGGCAGGGCACGCGCAGAGCACCCACGCGGCGACCGCCCACGCGAGGGCGCGCCGACGCTGGGTGGGTCGATGGAGGTGTCTGGAGCGCGAAAGTCGGAACATAACGAGACCGTAGAGATTACTCCGTTCGGGGCCGCGGGTGTGGGCCGGAATCGCGAAAACCCGCGATTGAACCTATCGACGGGGAGGAGCGTAGACTGGGCGGTTCGCGGCGTTGCCGTGAACAGCGACTCACAATGTGTGGGAGGTGTGTCATGCGTGTTTCTCTTCATCGTGCTCTCGGTGCGGTCCTCTGCCTCGGCCTCGTGGCCGGACTTGGGTGCAACAAGTCGTCCACCAATGCGTCCACGTCGTCCTCGATGACGGCGATGGCCTCGCAGACGCTCATGCAGCAGCTGGGCGGGACGGAGGGAGTCAACAAGCTGGCGGATTCCTTCGCGGGTCATCTGTCGAAGAATGCGGCGGTCACCAAGTACCTCAATCCAGACGCCATCGCGAGCGTTTCGAAGGGCCTGGTGAACGAAGTCGCCAAGGCGAGCGGCATGGCAGCGCCAAACCCCGGAGCCGACATGACCCAGGCGCTGATGGGGAAGGGACTCGACGCGAGCGCGATGAGTGCGGTCACGGCTTCGCTCGCGTCCGCGGCCGACGCGGTGAAGGTCCCCGCCGAGTCGAAGGCCAGCCTGATGGGCTTGATGGATCCGGTTTCGAAGAGCGTCCTGGGGCAGTAACGTCCCCGCGATGAGAAGAGGTAAAGCGACGATCCACCGTGCCCTGGCCCTCGCGGCCGGGGCACTCGCTTTGGCGGCGTTTCCCGGCGCCAATCCGGCCGCCGGCGCCGTCACGGCGCTTCGCTTTGGCAAGTTGATCGACGGCAAGGGACCGCCGATCGAGAACGCCGTGGTCCTCGTGGATGGCGAGCGCGTGACGGCGTGCGGCCCCGCGTCGCGCGTCGCCATCCCCGACAGCGCCATCGTGATCGACCTCTCGCGCTACACCGCGATTCCGGGCATGGTCGATGCGCACACCCACATGACCTACTACTGGGACGAGACCAAGGGCAGCAAGCCGTGGACGCAGCTCGGCGCGCGGAGAACCTCGGAAACGGTGTTCCTCGCCCAGGAGAACGCGCGGCGCACGCTGGAAACCGGAGTGACCACCGTCCGCGACCTGGGCTCCTGGGACTACATGGACATCGCGATGCGCGATCTCATCAATCGCGGCGCGATGGTCGGGCCGAGGATGTTCGTGTGCGGCCACGGCCTTCACGCCACGTACCAGGCCTTCCGCCCCGGGTACGCAGAGCCCGACGGCGGTCTGGCGGACGGCGTCGACCAGATGCTGAGGGTCGTGCGCGAAAACGTGGCGGCGGGGGCCGACGTGATCAAGATCTACGGCTCCACCGGAAGCGCGGACGACGTGACCGGCGATCCCACGTACACCTACGAAGAGCTGAAGGCGGCCATCGACGCGGCCCGGGGACACGGGAAGCGCGTCGCGGTGCACTCGTACGGGCCCGACGGTGCCCGGGACGCGGTGCGCGCCGGCGCCTCGTCGATCGAGCACGCGACCGACATGGACGAATCCACGCTCAAGGATATGGCGCGGCGGGGCACGTTCTACGTTCCGACGATCGATCACAATCGCTACTACGCGGAGCACGCGGAGGAGTTCGGGTACGACTCCACCGCCGTCCTGCACTTGGGCGAGTATCGCGCGCGAAACGTCGAGACGCTCCGGCGGGCCGTCAAGGCGGGCGTCAAGGTCGCCATGGGGTCGGACGCGGTGTTCACGATGTTCGGCGAGAATACGCGCGAGCTGGGATGGTTTGTGAAGGCGGGGATGACCCCGGCCCAGGCCCTCACCGCCGCGACCGCGAACGGGGCGGCCTTGCTGGGCAAGGAGAAGGAGCTGGGGGCGATCGCCCCGGGCTACTACGCCGACATCGTCGCGGTGGAAGGGGACCCGCTCCAGGACGTGGACGCCGTCATCCACGGGGTGAAGTGGGTCATGAAGGGCGGGAAAGTCGTCGTCGACCACACCGGGAAGCCGTAGCAGGGAAGCCCCTCAAGACTCCTCGAACTCTGCCGATAATTGCGTGTATGGAACAGATCCGTCACTCGACGCGCGGGATCGGCATTCGCTTTCTGCTCGCCCTGGTCCTTCCGGTCGCCGGAATCGCCCTCAACATCTGGACGGTCGCGCAGCTCTTCGCCTATCAGTTCTCGCGCGTCTAGCGGGCTCGGCCGGCTGTAACGTTTCTCTCGCTGGGCGTGGCCGCCGCTTTATTTCTCCCCCTCGGGCCTCGCGAAGAAGGACACCCCCCTCACGTTCTCATCCACCCGCAGCGGCTGGTAGATCGACGGGAACGCGCGCGCGCGGCAATCGAGCCGCTCGCACAGCCGGCACGTGATCCCGACCGGCACGGCACCGGCCGGGTTCGTCAGGTCGAACCCGTCCGCGTAGACCATCCGCTCCGCCGATTCCACGTCACAGCCCAGTCCGATCGAATAGAGCACCTCGGGCGCGTGATAGCCCCCGCGGTGTTTTCGAATCGTGCGGGCCACCGAGAAGAACATGGTTCCGTCCGGCAGGCGGTCGAGCTGGGCGACGGATGACGCCAGGCTGGAGGAAAGCGGCGTGCACGTTCCACAGAGGGCAAAGGCCCCCGAAGCGGGGAAAACGTAGCCCCGTCGCGCTGAACTTCTTCGAGATATTGCCGGCGATGTCGATCCGCACCATATGAAGGGGAATCCCCCTCGCGCCGGGGCGATTGAGCGTGGTCAGCCGGTGGGAGACCTGCTCGAAATTGACCCGGAAGCGGTGGCCGAGCAGATCCAGATCGTAACGCTCCTCCTCGGCCGCCTTGAAGAATTGCTCGTAGGGGGTCACCACGGCGCCCGCGAAGTAGTTGGCGAGCGCGACCCGGCAGAGCGCTCGCGACCCCGCGGACGTGAGAAGAGGATCGCGGGTGATCGCGTCGAGCGTCGCCGAGCTGGTGAGGAGGCCCGCC
Organism: Candidatus Eiseniibacteriota bacterium; assembly: GCA_963740415.1. Classification (GTDB taxonomy): domain Bacteria; phylum Eisenbacteria; class RBG-16-71-46; order SZUA-252; family SZUA-252; genus WS-9. The sequence goes on along the minus strand of CAVUEC010000011.1, from coordinate 503,077 downwards.
TGGTGCGCGAGCTGGAAGTTGCGCGAGCCGCGCCGCAGCACCTCCGAGATCTGGAGCTCCCGGCGCTCCGGGTCGAAGCGCCGGACCGCGCCCTCCATCTCGCCCAACTTCCGGACCCGGACCGCGATTCCGTGCACGCGCTCCAGGTACGCGGCGATCCCCTCGAAGAGGTCATGATCCTCGAGCTTCGCATCCGTCCAGAGGCGCTCTGCCTCGGCCTCCAGCTCGGGGAAATAGTTCACGTGGCGCTGAATCAGGTCGGAGACCTCCTCCGCGGCGAGCCCCGCGCGGTCCACCGCGGACAGATCCTGGCGGTCGAGCACCTGGGCCGCGATGGACTCCGCCGAGCCCCGCGCCGCCGTGTACGCGTGGTGGAGGTGGGTGACCGCTCGGGCGATCTCGGGACTTCCCGCTACGAATTCGCGGACCTCGGTTTCGGTCAGCTTCCGCTCCTCGAAGAGGGGATCGCCGAAGGCCTCCATGAGGTCGGAGACGAGCTTGGAGTCCTCACCCGGCGCAAAGGCCCGCAGGTCGAGGTCGAACGCCTTGGCGAGCGCGATCAGGAGATTCGCGCTGAGCGGGCGCCGGTCGTTTTCGATCAGATTGAGGTAGGAAGGGGAGATTCCCAGGCGGACGGCCAGGGCGGCCTGGGTCAAACCCTCCTTCTGGCGGAGGCTGTGGATTCGCTTCCCGAGACCGATCGCTTTCTTCTTCATATGTGGCAATGAGTTTACAAGATTTGCAGTATTACAATCAATTACTAACTAATGAAATATATTGTAATTCGTTGTAACACAATAATTTAGTTGCTGCAATGGGCCGTTTCTGTCATAATGTTCAACGATGTCAACGATCACTAAAGCAGAGCCGAGAGGCGTCGCCGGGGTCGAAATCCGGGGCGCCATTCGTGACGGCTACGACCAGATCCTCACTCCCGAGGCGCTCGCGTTTCTGGCCGACCTGGTTCGACGCTTCGGGCCCCGCCTCGGAGAGCTGCTGCAGGGCCGGACGGAGCGTCAGGCTGCGCTCGAGGCCGGCGCCGCGTTCGACTTCATGCCCGAGACCGCTTCGATTCGCGAGGGCGCCTGGACCGTCGCGCCGCTTCCGGCCGATCTCCTCCGCCGCACCGTCGAGATCACGGGTCCCGTCGAACGCAAGATGGTCATCAACGCGCTCAACTCGGGCGCGGACTGCTTCATGGCCGACTTCGAGGATTCCAACTCGCCGACGTGGGACAACAACGTGCAGGGGCAGATCAACCTGCGCGACGCGGTGCGCCGGACCATCACGTTCCACGATCCCGCGAGCGGCAAGGAATACCGACTTCTCGAGCGGACCGCGACGCTCCTCGTCCGGCCGCGCGGGCTTCACCTTCCCGAACGCCATCTCCTCGTCGACGGATCGCCGGTGCCGGGGTGCCTCTTCGACTTCGGCCTTTACTTCTTTCACAACGCGAACGCGTTGATCGAACGCGGCACCGGCCCTTACTTCTACCTGCCCAAGCTCCAGAGCCACCGCGAAGCGCGGTTCTGGAACGACGTCTTCCTCCGCGCCCAGGAGGCGCTCGGCATCCCGCAGCGGGACGATCAAGGCAACCGTCCTGATCGAGACCCTGCCCGCCGCATTCAAGATGGACGAGATCCTCTACGAGCTGCGCGAGCACTCCGCGGGGCTCAACTGCGGGCGGTGGGATTACATCTTCTCCTACATCAAATCGCGGCGTCACGATTCCGCGGCCATCCTGCCCGACCGCTCCCAGGTCACCATGGAGCAGCCCTTCATGCGGGCCTACACGCAGCTCTGCGTGCGGACCTGCCACCGTCGGGGCGTCCACGCGATGGGAGGCATGGCGGCGCAGATTCCGATCAAGAGCGATCCCGACGCCAGCCGCCGGGCGCTCGAAAAGGTGCGCTCGGACAAGCTCCGCGAGGTGATGGACGGTCACGACGGAACCTGGGTGGCGCACCCCGGGCTGGTCGCGGTCGCGAGGGAAGTCTTCGAGGCGGTGATGCCCGGGCCGAACCAGCTCGAGCGTCGCCGCGACGATGTGCACGTGACCGCCGCCGACCTGCTCGAGCTGCCGCGGGGAACCCGCACCGAAGAAGGGCTCCGGCTCAACGTGCGCGTCGGAATCCAGTACCTCGAGGCTTGGCTTCATGGGAACGGCTGCGTGCCGCTCTACAACTTGATGGAGGACGCGGCGACCGCCGAGATCTCACGCTCGCAGGTCTGGCAGTGGATCCGGCACAGCGCGACATTGGAGGACGGCCGGACCGTCGACGCTGCGCTCCTCAGGACGGTAACGGACGACGAGATGAAGCGGATCGAAACGGAAGTGGGACCCGATCGGTTCAGGGCCGGCCGGTTCTCCGAAGCGCGTCAACTCTTCGAACGGCTCTCCACGCAGGAGCGGCTCGAAGAGTTTCTCACGCTCCCCGCTTATGAAATTCTCGACGCCACGGACGGCGCCAAGGATGGCTCCCATTCCCCTGGCAACGACCGGAGGTAGATCAACCATGGCCGCAACCCGCGTATCCCGAAACGGCTCCCGAGTCGCCGGCTTGACCGGCACCCCGTCCACGCCCAGGACGCAGCCCGTCCCGGCCACCCGCTGGGCGGGCATCGTGCGCCCGTATCGCGGCGAGGACGTCGAGCGCCTGAAGAACACCGTCAAGATCGAGTACACGCTGGCGGACCTGGGCGCGCGGCGGCTTTGGGATCTTCTGACCCGGCGGGATTACGTGAACGCGCTCGGCGCCCTGACCGGAAACCAGGCGGTCCAGCAGGTGAAGGCGGGCCTCGAAGCGATCTACCTGAGCGGCTGGCAGGTGGCGGCGGACGCGAACCTGGCGGGGCAGACCTACCCCGACCAGAGCCTCTATCCGGCGAACAGCGTTCCGAGCGTCGTGCGGCGGATCAACCAGGCGCTCCTGCGCGCCGATCAGATCGAGCACTCCGAAGCCAAGAAACGGGTGTCCACGAACGGGAACGGCCACGCGAACGGAACGGGAACGGGAACGGGAACGGCCACGCGGCCGAGCGCTACTGGCTCGCCCCGATCGTGGCGGACGCCGAGGCCGGATTTGGCGGGCCCCTGAACGCGTTCGAGCTGATGAAGAGCATGATCGAAGCCGGCGCCGCGGCCGTTCACTTCGAGGACCAGCTCTCATCGGAGAAGAAGTGCGGGCACCTGGGCGGCAAGGTGCTGGTGCCGACCAGCCACTTCATCCGCACGCTCGTCGCGGCGCGGCTCGCCGCCGACGTCATGGACGTGCCGACCTTGATCGTGGCGCGCACCGACGCGGACAGCGCCAAGCTGATCACCAGCGACGTGGATCCGCGCGACCGTGAGTTCCTGAACGGCCAGCGGACGCCGGAAGGATTCTTCCAGTACAAGGGCGGCCTCGAGTGCGCCATCGCGCGCGCCCTGGCCTACGCCCCGTACGCGGATCTCATCTGGTGCGAGACCTCACACCCGGACATCGGCGAAGCGAGGGAGTTCGCGCAGGCGGTGCGGGCCGAATTCCCCGGCAAGATGCTGGCGTACAACTGCTCGCCTTCGTTCAACTGGAAAGCCAAGCTGGACGACGCCACGATCGCCAAGTTCCAGCGCGAGCTGGGCGAGATGGGCTACAAGTTCCAGTTCGTCACGCTGGCCGGCTTCCACTCGCTGAACCACGGGATGTTCGAGCTGGCGCGGGCGTACAAGGCGCGCGGCATGGCCGGTTACGCGGAGCTGCAGGCCGCGGAATTCGCGTCCGAAGAGCACGGCTATTCCGCCACGCGGCACCAGCGCGAGGTGGGCACGGGCTACTTCGACGAGGTCATGCAGGTGATCTCGAACGGCGGCTGCTCCACGCTGGCGCTGGAGGGCTCGACCGAGAAGGCGCAGTTCTAGGCAACTCGTTTCAGAATCCCAGCGGGGCGGGAAGGCGGCGAAGGCCGCGACCGCCCCGTTTCTATGCCTCGCGCCGCCGAAGCCGGCGGCCCGGCCATCACCCCCGATTCCGGTTGCGCGAGGGGACCCGGGGCGTACACTTGATAGACCGCATCATTGCCCTGCAGACGTACGGAGTTCTCCGCAGGCGGTTGGAGGAATGAACCCATGAATCCCAGTGGCGTCGTTGTTTCGGAGATCGAGCGCCTCGAGGAGCATCTCGTGACGCAGCAGGAGAAGCTCGCCGAGTTGAAACGGCAGCTTCCTCCGAGGGAGGTCGAGGACTACACGCTTACCGGCGCGGACGGCCCCGTGAAGCTCTCGCAGCTCTTCGGCGACAAGACCGACCTCGCGGTGATCCACAACATGGGGAAGGGCTGCCGCTATTGCACGCTCTGGGCGGACGGATTCAACGGCGTGCTGCCTCATATCGAAAGCCGGATAGCCTTCGTGGTCTGCTCGCCGGATTCGATGGAAACGCAGCTTCAGTTCGCGGAGTCGCGCGGCTGGAAGTTCCGGATGGTCTCGGGGCACGGCTCGAGCTTCACGGAGGACATGGGTTTCCGCGGGGACAAGAGCTGGATGCCTGGGGTTTCCACCTTCCACAAGGCGGCGGACGGCAAACTCTATCGCGTCGCCAAGGCCCCGTTTGGGCCCTTCGACCCGTTCAGCGGCATCTGGCACCTCTTTGGGCTGCTCCGGGACGGCGTGAACGACTGGGAGCCCAGGTACAAGTACTGAGTCCCACGGAAGGGGCGATGAACACCGCGCACGAAATCAAGAATCTGCTGACCACCATCCTCGGCTACGCGGAGCTTCTGCAGCGGCGGCTTCCCTCGCGCGATCCGCTGCGCGCGTACGTCGACGAGATCGCGCGGGCCGCGACCCGGGCCGGGGCTCTGTCCTCGGACCTCTTCGCGGACAAGGATGCCAAACCCGCCGAGCCCACCCACCCGCGCTAGCCGTTAATCCCCAGGGCTTCGGCCGCCAGCGTGGCGGCCTCGGCCCGGAAGGCCTTGAGATCCTTGTGGCCGTCCGGGTGGATCGCGTTGGTCAACAGCACGAGGTAGGCCTTGGCCTCAGGATCGATCCAGAGCGAGACGCCGGTCCACCCCGTGTGCCCGAAGGAGACCCGCGAAAAGCGCCGCCCGCGCGGCGCCGAGTAGGGGCTTTCGATGTCGAATCCGAAGCCGCGCCGCACCCCCGTGTTGCCGCCGCTCTGGTCCGTGGTCATCGCGCGGACGGTTTCCTCGGAGAGGACGGCGCGTCCGCGGAACCGCCCTCGATTCAGGATGGTCTCGCAGTAGCGCGCCACGTCTTCCGCGGTTCCAAAGACGCCCGCGTGTCCTCCCACTCCGGCGAGGGCTCTGGAGCGAGCCCTCGGGTCGTGGACGCGGCCCCGAAGCCAGCGGCCCCGTTCCAGCGTGGTCGGCGCGGTCCGCGAGAGCTTGGCGTCCGGAACGCCGAATCGCGTGTCGCGAAACCGGAGCGGCTGGAACAGCTCGGTGTCGGCGATTCGATCCAGCCGGCGGCGAGCCCCGCGCTCGAGGATCATCTGGAGCAGCACGTAGCCCACGTCGCTGTACACGAACTTCGAGCCGGGTAGCGCCGCGAGCGGCTCCCGGGCGATCGCGGCGAGCAATTCCGCCTTGCTCCCAGCGTAGTCCTCGATCGGGTTGTCGTCCGGGAATCCGGCCGTGTGGGTGAGGAGAAGGTGCAGGGGAATCGAGCCGATGGCGCTCGCTTTTGTCTCGGGGAGATACCGCGCGACGGGATCGAGGAGCGAGAGCGTGCCCTGCACCGCCCGCTCGACCACCAACGGCGCTGTGACCATGACCTTGGTGAGGGACGCGAGGTCGAAGATCGTGCGCCGGGTCATCGACTCGCGTCGCGGAAGGAGCGCGCGCCGGCCGAATGCGTCGAGGTACGCAACGCCGTCCGGCCGGCCGACAGCCACGACCGCGCCGGGGATGAGTCCCGAATCGATCGTCCCTTGGACGAACGACGCCAGCCGCCGGAACCGGGGTGACTGCCTCGTGGCCGCCATCAGCGCCAGAGAATACGCCAACTGGGCGCCGGGAGCGAAAAACCCTGGCGGGACGCTGCCCCCGATGGTGTTCCATAAGGTGTGCGTGCTCCACACCGCCTCCTCACTCCGGCGCTGGTCCTGCTGTGTTCCACCCTTCATCCCCACCCGGCGACCGCGATTTCTTCGAGGGTCGTTCGGGAAGTCGTGATCTCGGCGGGACTGGTCGGTGCCGCGTTCGCGCTGGATGATGTGCTGCCACCGGGCACTCCCGGCGAGGATACCGATCACGCACCGGGTACGTACGTCGAAGAGCCCGGGGAATGGTTCGGCTACGCCCCCTTCCTGATTGGGGGGACCGCGGCGCTCGCGATCGACGGCGCCGCATCCCACCACCCCAAGTCGCTCCAGTCCGCCAAGGAAGTCGCCTTTGCGATGGTGGGGAGCACCGCTGTCTGCTGGGTCATCAAGGTCGCGACGCAACGCCCGCGGCCGGACGGTTCCAACAACTACTCGTTTCCCTCGGGACACTCGGCCGTGGTGTTCTCGGCCGCGACGGTGCTGGACCGGCGCTACGGCGGCCTGGTCGGCTGGGCCGCGTACGGCGCGGCCGCCTGCGCCGCTGAAGCGAGGGTCGCGGACGCCCACCACTACTTCTCCGACGTCGTCGCGGGCGCCATCATCGGACGGCTCATCGGCCGCTTTGTAACGCGGAATCCGTAGCGTATTCTTCCGCGGCATGCGCCTTCTCCTTGCCGCCGGAATCGCATCCCTCCTGAGCAGCTCCGCCGCCGCGGCGGAGCCATCCGCCTACGGACGATTGGTGACGGTCAACCCATGAACGATCCGGCCGGGGGCGCGAGCCGATGATTCCGATCCGGGATCGGAATCCATCAGGCACCTTCCCGGCGGTCACGGTGACGCTGATTGTCGCGTGCGTCGGCGCGTTTCTCCTCGAGCTGTCCACGGGCTCGAAGATCGAATCCTTCATCTCGAGCTTTGGGCTCGTCCCCGAGAGGGTCACCTACGGGATCGAGACGGGAACGCTCAGCTGGGGTGCGGCGACCCTCCCGTTTTTCACCTCGATGTTCCTCCACGGAGGCTGGCTCCACCTGATCGGGAACATGTGGTTCCTGTGGATCTTCGGAGACAACGTGGAGGACACGCTGGGATCCTTCCGATTTCTCCTCTTCTATCTCGTCTGCGGGCTCGCGGCGGGCGCGACCCACTACGCGCTCTCGCCCACCTCCACCGTGCCCACGATCGGAGCAAGCGGCGCGATCGCGGGGGTCCTGGGCGCCTACGCGATTCTGTTCCCCGGGTCCCGGGTGCTCACCCTGGTTCCCCTGGGGTTCTTCCTGCGTCTCGTGGAATTGCCGGCCTGGGTCATGCTCGGCCTCTGGTTCCTCCTCCAGGCCGTGAGCGGGTTCATGACGCTCGGCGCCGCCGGCGGTGGCGTCGCCTGGTGGGCGCATGTGGGCGGGTTCGTCGCCGGCCTCATTCTGGTGCGGCTCCTCGCGCCGAGGCGCGTCGTAGTGTAGGATTACGGTCTTATGGCGAATCGCCCCTCAGCACCCATTTTTCGGGTAACTCCATGAATAAGTCCTCGTTGCGCCTCATTCTGATCACGATCGCCGTCGTGGGTTCCGTGGCGTATTTGATCCTCTCCGGGGTGAAACAGACCGGGCTCCAATATATGAGCGTGACGGAGCTGGCGACTTTGAGCCAACCGCCGAAGGCCGGCGGGTTCCGCCTGGACGGGACGGTGGCGGCGGGGACCGTGGACTACGACCAGCGGACGCCGCGGCTCCACTTCAAGATGACCGACGGCAAGGAATCGATCGGCGTGATCTACGACGGACTCATGCCGGACGCGTTCGCGGCCGGACGCGAGGTCGTGGTGGAGGGAACGTATCGCCACTCCGACCGGACGCTCTTGGCGTCGAAGCTTGTGACCAAGTGTCCGTCCAAGTACCAGGCGGACACCCTCGGGAAGGATCGCTCATGAGCGAGATCGGAAGACTGTCCGTCATCCTTGCGTTCCTCTGCTCGTGCTACGCGGTCGTCTCGATCGCGTGGGGCCTCCGGTCGGGGCTGGCCGGCCCGCTGCGAAGCGGCCGCCGCGCCGTGTGGATCGTGTGCGGGCTCACGCTCCTCGCGACCCTAATTCTAGAGAAAGCGCTCATCGCCCGCGATTTCACCTATCGCTACGTGGCCGAGCACACGAGCCTCGATCTCCCGCTCCCCTACGCCATGGGGTCGCTCTGGGCCGGGCAGGAGGGGTCGCTCCTTCTCTGGCTTCTCATCCTGAGCGCGTACGGCGCGGCGTTCCTCTGGTGCTACCGGAAGCGCGTCGATCCCTTCTACGACGCGGCCGCGATGGTGGTGGCGGCGGTCATGGTGTTCTTCACCGGCCTTCTGACCTTCGTGTGCTCGCCGTTTCGGATTCTGGCCACGCCCCCCGCCGACGGCATGGGCCTGAACCCGCTTCTTCAAGATCCGGGCATGATGATCCACCCGCCGATCCTCTACACCGGCTACGTGGGCTTCATCATCCCGTTCGCGTTCGGGATCGCGGTGCTTTTGATGAATCGCTCGGGGACGCGCTGGATCGAGGAGGTCCGGCGCTGGACCCTGTTCAACTGGATGTTCCTGGGCTTCGGAATCCTTCTGGGCGCCCGCTGGGCGTACATCGAGCTGGGCTGGGGCGGCTACTGGGGCTGGGATCCCGTGGAGAACGCGTCGCTCATGCCGTGGCTTGTGGGGACGGCCTTCCTTCATTCGGTCATGATCGAGCAGCGGCGCGGGATGCTCAAGACCTGGAACGTCGTGCTGATCGTCCTCACCTTCGAGCTTTCGATCTTCGGAACCTTCCTGACGCGATCCGGCGTCCTCACCTCGGTCCACTCGTTTGCCGAGTCGAACATCGGACCGTGGTTCATGGGCTTCATCCTCATCTCCAGCACGATCGCGACCGCGCTGATCCTCTACCGAAAGGCCCTGCTCGAGAGCGAGAACCGGATGGACGCGGTGGTCTCGCGCGAGGGCTCGTTCCTGTTCAACAACGTGCTCTTTGTCGCGCTGACCTTCGCGACGTTCCTTGGGACCACGTTTCCGGTGTTGAGCGAGGCGGTGACGGGCGAGAAGATCTCGGTCTCGGCGCCGTTCTTCAATCGCGTGAACGTACCGATCGCGCTGGCGCTCCTGCTGCTCACGGGCATCGGCCCCGTGCTCTCGTGGAAGCGCGCCACGGCGTCCGTGCTCAAGCGGAATTTCCTGATCCCCACGTTCGTCGGGGCGCTCGCGACGCTGATCGGCATTCCGGTCGGCCTCCACGGCGTCTATCCCATCGTCTGCGTCTTCGGCTCCGCCTTCGTCACCGCCGCGATCGTCATGGAGTTCGCGCGGGGGATCCAGGCGCGGCGCGACGTCGAGACGGCGACGACTCCCGGGGCGGTGGTCCACCTGGTCCAGAAGAACAAGCGCCGCTACGGCGGATACATCGTCCACTGGGGCGTGGTGTTGATCTTCGTCGGGGTTCTGGGTTCTTCCGTCTTCCAGAAGGAAAATCATCAGCCGCTCCACCCGGGCGAGTCGATGGCCCTTGGGCCCTATCAGCTCACGCTCCGCGGCGTGGAGGAGCGGCAGGTTGCGAACGCCAGCGAGACCCGGGCGTCGGTGGACGTGGCGCTCCACGGGAAGACGGTCGGCGTTCTCCACCCGGCCAAGGCCTTCTACTCCAAGTCGCAGCAGCCGATGACCGAAGTCGCGCTTCGCGTGAGCCCCGCCGAGGACCTCTACGTCATCATCGGCGGCGTGAACGACGACGGCACGGTCTCGCTCCAGGCCTACATCAACCCGCTCGTCAGCTTCGTCTGGCTGGGCGGAATCGTCATGGTGTTCGGCACCATCATCGCGCTCGGCGACCGGATGCGGCTCAAGCGCGAGGAGAAGCTCCTCGCGTGAGGACGCGAGCGATCGGTCGCCGCTCGGCCACGCGCCGGCTTCCGGCAGTCGTGACGGCCGCCCTCGTGGCGGCCGCGTTGGTCTTTGGCCAGAACCCCGGGGCGCTCGCCAACGAATCCGCGTCGGGGGCCAAGGATCCCGCGCGCAAGATCACGAGCCAGCTCATCTGCCCGTGCTCGTGCGGCGAGATCCTGAGCGGCTGCACCTGCGAGACCGGAAAGGCCATGCAGGCGTTCGTCTCCGACGGGCTGAAGACCGGAAAGACGAAGGACCAGATCGTCGGGTCCCTGGTGGCGAAGTACGGCGAGGTGATCCGCGGCGCGCCCAAGGCCGAGGGGTTCAACCTGGTCGTGTGGATCGCCCCGTTCGCGGCGACCCTCCTTGGATTTGTCCTCGCCGCCTGGATCCTGCTGCGCTGGGTCCGCCGCCGCGCTCCCGCGATGGCCACGGGCCCCGCTCCGGGCGGCGCGTGGGGAGGCGGTACCGCGGCCCCGGATCTCGATTCCCTGCGGGCCCGCGCCGAGTCCGAGCTGAAACGCCTGCGCGAGTGAGGCTCCGCGCTTTGTCCTCGATCCTGAAGCCGGCAACCACCCCATGATCCTGCTCGCCCAGATCCTGCTCGCCGTCGGCGTCGGGCTGTTCGTGCTCTCGCCGCTTCTTCTCTCGAAAGGGGAGCGGATGTGGGTGGAGCCCCAGGCGGAAGCCCGTCGCCGCGGCATCGCCGAGCGGAAAGGGCGCCTCTACGGCGCGCTCCTCGATCTCGACTTCGATCGCGATTCGGGCAAGATCTCGGTGGAGGATCACGCCCGCATGCGCGATGAGATCATGGGCGAAGTGGTCCAGGTCCTCGCCGATGAAGAGCGAGAAGTTCCGGTGTCGGAGCGCCGCCCCGGCGTCATCGAAGGCGGAGACCGGGTGGAGCGGCTGATCGAGGACTACAAGCGAAGCCGGCGCCCCAACGTCGACGCGGAGGGCGCGTGAACCGGCGCCGGGAGGGAAGGCTGCGCGCGATGGCGATTGCCGTGCCGCTCGCGCTCGCGTGGATCCCGGCTCCGCTTGCGGTCACATGGATCGCCGGGTTGGGCACGTCTTCCGCCCAGGCCGCCACCTTCACCATCCACGGCCACGTTCTCAAAGGGACGGAGCGGAAGCCGCTCCCAGGTCTTCCGGTGTCGCTCCACATGGTGCGAGGAAACGAAGAGCTTCCGGGCCGGAGCGTAACCTCGGGCTCGGACGGCGGATTCGACTTTCCGGGTCTCGCCCACGATTCGCAGCACTCCTACTTCCTTTCCGCCGAATACGAGGGCGCCTACTACACCGAAGGGCCGATCGACGCGTCGGGCGCGGATGCGGTTCAGGATCTGGTGGTCTACGACGTCGGCCGCGACCAGACCGCGGTCCGCGTCACCAATCACCACATCATCGTCGAGCGCGAGCAGGCGGATCTCAAGATCACCGAGATCGTCGTGTTCGTGAACTCGGGGACGACCGCCTATCTGGGAACGGGGCTCAACCACGCCGAGAACGTCGGCGTGCGGCTGGGGCTTCCGGCCTCGGTCAAGGGATTCCAGGCGGGAATGGGCGGCGACGACGAGACCGTGCGGGTGCAGGGCCGCGACCTGGCGAGCCTGCGGCCCATCCCTCCGGGGACGCGGCCCTTCAGCTTCACCTACCACGTGCCCATGTCGGGCCGCATGGATCTCTCGCACCGGCTCTATTTCCCGACCGACCGCTTCGTGGTCCTGATCGAAGATCCGAAGCTCAAGCTGGATTCCAAGTCGCTTGAATTCGCCGGAGAGCGGGATCAGGGCGGGCGAAAATTCCAGATCTATCAAGCCGCGAACTTCCCCGTTGGGGCCGAAGTCACGATGCGCATTCAGGGCGCCAGCTTCTGGTCGAATCCCGCGATCTATCCGTGGCTCATCGCCCCATTCCTCATTCTCGCCGCGCTGGTATTCGCGGCGAGGCGGGGGAGGAAGGCCGCGGACGTGACCGCCACCGCCCGCGCGGCGGCCGCGGGCTCGAGCGGAGCGGGGAACGCCGGCCCGGGCTCGAGCGGAGCGGGGAACGCCGGCCCGGCCGTCGCATCGCTTCGCCCGGGTGTCCCGCCTCCTTCACGGATCGACGCGGCCGCATCCCCGGACGACGACTTTGCGACCATCTATCTCTACCTCATCGACGCGCTGGACCGGGGTCTCGAGCGCGGCGAGTTCTCCAGGGAGTCCCACGCGCTCGTGCGGGGAAATCTGAAGCGCCGCCTCGAATCGATCCTGGCCGACCAACCCAGGACCGGAACGCGCTGACCCGGCACCGGTGAGCCTGCGCACGGAAGGGGTCCGAAAGCGTTTCGACGATCGGACGATCCTCGCGGGCGCTTCCTTCACCCTGAGCGCGGGCGAAGTGGTGTTGCTCGCGGGCGCCAACGGATCCGGCAAGACCACATTCGCGCGCATCGTCGCGACCCTGCTGGCTCCGGACGACGGCGAGGTCACGCTCGACGATCAGCCGGTGCTGAGCCGCCGCGCGGAGGCGCGCCGGGCCATCGGGTTCTCGACCCATCTGCCGCTTCTATACGAATCGCTCACGCCGGTCGAGAATCTTGAATTCTTCGGGCAGCTCGCAGGGGTGATCGACGTTCGGAGCCGGGCTGAGGCGCTTCTCGGCCGGTTCGGCATGATGCCGTTCGCCCACACCCCGCTCCACACGTTTTCGCGCGGGATGCTTCAGCGCGTCGTCCTCTGCCGGGCGCTTCTCCCGCGTCCACGGTTTCTCATCCTCGACGAGCCCTACGCGGGCCTGGATCCGGACGGGACCGCGGCGCTCAACGCGCTCATTCGCGAGGCGGTTTCGGATGGAGCCGCCGCGCTCCTGGTGGGGCACGATCCCGAGCGCGCCTCGGGCCTCGCGACACGGTCGGTCCGGCTGGCGCAGGGAAGGATCGAAGCCGCGTGACCGTGTTCACGGTGGCTCTCAAAGACCTCAGGCTCTTCGCGCGCGACGCGCGCTTTCTCGCCACGCTCGGCCTGTTCAGCGCGGCGCTCGTGCTCATTCTCAGCGTCGCGTTTGGTCCCATCTTTCAGGAGCCCGCGCAGGAGGCGGCGGCCACCGTGTGGGCGGCGCTGTTCTTCGCCGGGGTTCTGGGCCTCACCCGGTCGCAGGACCTCGAGGGCGCGTGGGGCGCGGCCGACGCCGTGCGGCTCGCGGGAGCCGATGGCTACGCCGTCTACCTGGGCAAGACGCTCGCGAGCTGGATCCTCCTCGTGGCGGTCTTCGTGCTCGTTCTGCCGATCACCTCGATCTTCTTCGACGTGGGAGATCTGCGCGTCCTGCCCGCGCTGGCGGGCGTTGTCGCGCTGGCCCTTCTGGGCTATAGTGCGTGGGGAACACTGTTCGCGGCACTGGCTCGGGGGCTCCAGGCACGGGAGCTCCTCCTCTCGGTTCTCCTGTACCCATCCCTTGTTCCCATCTGGATCGGCGCGGTCAAGCTCACGCACGCGCTCTGGGCCGGAGGGACGATCGAGCCGGTTCGCGATTGGATCAAGGTCATGGCGGTGATGGACGTGCTGGGCCTGGCGCTGTCCGCCTGGCTCTACGAGTCGATCCAGGAGGCGGGTGAATGAACCGGATCATTCCCGATGCGTGGCGGCGAGCGGCGACCTGGCTCTGGGGTGCAGCACTCCTGATGGTCGCGGCCTCATTCGCCGCGATCGCGTTCCGCGCCCCCATCGAGGCCGTGATGGGGCCCGTGCAGAAGATCGTCTACATCCACGTTCCCAGCGCGATCGTGACCTTGCTTGCGTTCGGTGTCGCGTTCGCCGCGGGGATCGCGTACCTGGCGACCAAGCACTGGTTCTGGGACGCGCTGGGTGCCTCGTCGTGCGAGGTGGGACTGGTCTTCGCGACCGTCGTGATGATCACCGGACCGATCTGGGCCCGCTCGGCGTGGAACACCTGGTGGACGTGGGAGCCCCGGCTCACCACCTTCTTCATTCTCTGGATCCTGTACGCCGCCTACCAGGTCATCCGTGGATCGCTTCGGTCCAGCACGAAGCGGACCGTATCCGCGGTCATGGGCATCGTGTTCTTCGTGAACCTGCCGATCGTGTGGAAGTCGGTGGAGTGGTGGCGCGGGTCCCTGCATCCCCGGAACGTCACGATGACGGGGGACATGCGCCAGATTCTCCTCTTCTCGATGCTGGCGTGGGTTGTGTTCTATCTCGCCGTTCTCGAGCGCCGGCTCCGTCTGGAATGGGCGCGGGAAGCCGCGTCCCGCGAAGCCGACAACCGTCCGCTCGGCGTGCCCGCGCTGGACACGGAGCGTCCATGACCTACGCCATCGTCGCCTTCCTGCTGAGCGCCCTCCTCTGGGCCGTCTATCTCCTCACGCTCTCGCGCCGGCTCCGCCGGGCCGCCGAGGGCCGCTAATCCGGCCGTGCGGGACCATTTTCTCGAATTCGAGATTTCGCCCGAGCTGGTGAGCGAGATGATGGAGGCAGGCGAGAACCTCATCCTCCTCGACGTGCGCGAGGATTGGGAATGGGAGAAGTCCCATCTCGAGGGCGCGATCCACATCCCGCTCCCCGGGCTTTCCGATCGCGTGCTGGAGCTGGATCCCGAGAAGGAAACGATCGTCTACTGCCACCACGGGGACCGCAGCATCGACGGCTGCCTGATGCTCTGGGATCACGGATTCCGCAAGATACGGAGCATGACCGGCGGCATCGAGGCCTGGTCCGAGCTGATCGACCCCACCGTTCCGCGCTACTAGGGCGCGCCGTTTCCCCGGCGGGGCCCGCCTCCCGCCTCTTCTTCCTCTAACTAAAGCTGATTGTAGTTCGGGCCGCCGCCGCCCTCGGGCGGGACCCACGTGATGATCTGGTAGGGATCGGCGATGTCGCAGGTCTTGCAGTGGACGCAGTTCGAGGGGTTGAGCTTCAGCTTCAGCGCGCCCGGCTTGGCATCGGGCACCATCTCGTAGACGTTCGCGGGGCAGAAGTGCTGGCAGGGATTTCCGTATTCCTCCCGGCAGCGTGTCGCGCAGATGGACGCGTCCGAGACGAGCAGGTGGCTTGGCTGGTCCTCGTCGTGTTTCGTGCCCGAGTGAAAGACGTCGTTCACCTTCGTGAACGTGTGAACGTTGTCGTAGCGCCGCTGAGTTTCCTCCAGCGACACCGGCGCGACACCAGCCTCGCTCAATTTCTTCATGTGTGAGGGGCCGGGCTTCCACATCGGCCGGTTGCCGAGGCCCATGCCGCCCGTGACGAGCTGAAGACCTGCGTCGAACATCCCCATCCAGAGCCCGCGCTCGAAGCCCTGGTGGAAATTCCGAACGCCCCATAGCTCTTCGTGAATCCAGGACTCGCGGACGCGCTTGTCGTAGGCGCGCAGCGCCTCGCCGCCGGAGTCGCCCGACACCAGCGCGTCGAACGCGGTCTCCGCGGCGAGCATTCCCGATTTCATCGCCATGTGGACGCCCTTCAGCCGCTGCGAGTTGAGGAGCGACGCCGCGTCGCCGCAGAGGAGGCCGCCCGGCCAGGAGAGTCGCGGAACGCAGTAGTAGCCGCCCTCTGGGATCGCCTTCGCGCCGTAGGAGAGGATCGATCCTCCGTTGAGGAGCGCGGCCACGAAGGGGTGGCGCTTGTACGCTTGGAAGAGCCCGTGCGGGTCGGTGGTCGGGTTCCAGTAGTCGAGGCCGACCACGAATCCCACCGCCCAGCGGTCGTGGTCCATGCCGTAGATGAATCCGCCGCCGAACGTGCGAGAGTCGAGCGGCGCGCCCATCGTGTGGATGACCCGTCCCTTCGGCACGCGCCCCGAGGGCATCTGCCAGACCTCCTTGATGCCGGTCGCGTAGATCTGAGGCGCGCGGCCCTCGTCCAGCTTCAGCTGCGGCGCGAGCCGCTTGGCCAGCGAGCCGCGAACGCCTTCGCAGAGGACGGTGACCTTGGCCCGCACGTCCGACCCGGCCTCGAAGTTGGACTTCCGATTTCCGTGCCGGTCGATTCCCTTGTCGCCCGTCCGAACGCCGACCATCCGGTCCCCCTCGAAGAGGCCCTCGACCGCGGCCATTCCCGGGAGGACGTAGGCGCCCGTCGCCTCGACAAGGCCTCCGAGCCATTTCTCGAGCGAGCCGAGCGAGACGACGTGGTTGCCGTGGTTCTGGAGGGGCGGTGGAAGGATGGGGAAGCGGATCTGGCCGCCCGACGTGAAGTAATAGAGATCGTCGCTCGTCACGTCGCTCTCGATGGGCGCGCCCTTCTCGCGATAGTCGGGGACGAGTTCCCGGAGCGCGCGCGGATCCAGCACGCAGCCGGAGATCCCGTGGGCGCCGATCTCGGAGGCCTTTTCCAGCACCGCGATCGACACTTCGCCGAGCGGCGTGCCGCCGCTCTTCGCCGCGCGCTCGTTGTGCGCCGCGACCAGCTGAGAGAGCTTGAGGGCGCCCGCGAGGCCGGCGGGACCTCCGCCCACGAAGAGGACGTCGATCTCGAGGGCTTCGCTCACGCGGCGGGGGCCTTGGCGGTCTCCGGCGCGCCCGGTGAGGGCGAGGCGTGTTTCAGCGCCTCGAGGTACCGCTCCGCGTCCAGCGCGGCCATGCATCCGCTGCCGGCGGCGGTCACGGCCTGCCGGTACTCGTGATCCTGGACGTCGCCCGCGGCGAACACGCCCGGAATATCGGTGCGAGTGCCCTCGCGGGTCACGATGTAGCCCGAGGCGTCGAGGGGAAGCTGGCCTTCGAAGAGCTTGGTATTGGGCTGATGCCCGATGCCGATGAAGACTCCCTCGACCTTCATCTCGCTGAGCGCGCCCGTCTTCAAGTTCCGAAGCCGGACGCCGCTCACCTTGCCCTCCGCGGTGCCCAGGATCTCGTCGATTTCGGAGTCCCAGATGAACGAGATCTTGGAATTGGCGCGGGCCCGCTCCTGCATGATCTTGGAAGCGCGAAGCTCGTCGCGGCGATGCACGATGGTGACGTGGCTCGCGAACTTGGTGAGGAAGGTCGCCTCTTCCATCGCGGTGTCGCCGCCGCCGATCACGATGAGGGGCTTCCCCTTGAAGAAGAAGCCGTCGCAGGTCGCGCAGGCCGACACGCCGTGCCCCATCAGCGCCGCCTCGCTCGGGATGCCGAGGAGCTTCGCCGAAGCGCCCGTCGCGATGATCAGGGTGCGGGTCGTGTAGGTCTTGCCCCCGGCCACAATCTGGATCGGCTTCGCGCGAAGGTCCACGCGCTCGGCGTCGGATTGGATGAACTCGGTGCCGAACCGCTCGGCCTGGGCGCGCATTTCGGTCATGAGCGCCGGGCCCATGATCGCATCGCGGAATCCCGGGAAATTCTCGACTTCGGTGGTGATCGTGAGCTGGCCGCCCGGCTGCACCCCCTCGAGCACCATCGGCTTCAAGTTGGCGCGCGCGGCGTAGATGGCCGCGGTCAGTCCCGCGGCCCCCGAACCGAGAATGATGACGTCACGGGTATTTGGCATGGAACATCGGGCCCTGGGTGTAGGTTTTAGATGGTGGCGGCCCCCCGAGCGGTGCGACGGAATCGGCGGGGAAATCGCCGCATCCAAAAGGGAACCTGTAGGATAGTAGGCAATCGCAGCCCCGCCATCAAGCCCGGGGCATCCGCGCGGCGCCCACCCGGGCGCACCGCGCTCCATCCGGAGGAATCGATCCCATGAAACGAATTCTCGCCGCGCTCGCGCTTACCGGGCTCCTCACGTCCGTCTCGTCGGCCTCGGCCGCGCCCAAGACGTGGGCGATCGATCCCAACCATTCCACGGTGGGATTCACCATCCGCCACTTCTTCGGAAAGGTGCCGGGCAGCTTCGGCAAGTTTTCCGGGGCGGTCGTCTACGACGCCGAGAAGCCCGAAAGCTCCAGCGCGACCGTTGAGATCGACGCCTCGACGATCAACACGAACAATTCGATGCGGGACGGCGACCTCAGAGGCGAAGAGTTCTTCGACGTGGAAAAATTCCCGACGATCAAGTTCGTCAGCACCAAAGTCGTGAAGACCGGCGACAACCAGCTTTCCGTGGAGGGGAACCTCACGATGCGGGGCGTCACGAAGCCGGTCACGCTGGCGGTGACCTTCCTGGGCTCGGGGCCCGGCTTCAACGGGGAGATGCGCGCGGGATTTGACGCGTCGACCAAGATCAACCGGAAGGACTACGGAATCATCTGGAACAAGACCCTGGATCAGGGCGGCACGATGCTCGGCGACGACGTGGACATCAAGATCGGGATCGAGGGCGTGATTCGTCCGCCCCAGCCGCCCAAGAAGTAAGGTCCCTCACCAAGTCGGGGAGGATCGGAAGGTCCCCCTCGACGAAGGGGAGCTGGACGAGCGCGTCCGGCGGAACCCAGCGCACCTCGGCGCATTCGATGGGGCGCGGCGTTCCCCGGGTGCGTTCGCATCGATAGAAGTAGAGACTGACGGCGCGGTCCGGATAGACGTGGGTCAGGGCCCGCCAGAGCGGTCCCACCTCCACCTCGATTCCGATCTCCTCCAGCATCTCGCGCCTGAGACACGCCTCGAGGCTCTCGTCCCTCCGGCGCTTTCCGCCCGGAAATTCCCAGCGCCCGCCCTGGTGATCGTGATCCTCGCGTCGCGCGACGAGAACCTGAGTGCCGGTCCAGAGAATCCCCGCGGCCACCTCGTGGAGGATCATCGCGCGCCGGCGCGCGGCCTCGCCCTGGCCCTTGGCACCGCTATTTGGAGCTCTTCGGAACCGACGCCTTCTTCAGCTCCTTGTCGAGGAACGTGAGCGTGCGCTTCCACGCGTCCTTGGCGTCCGCTTCGCGATACCCGCCCCACGGATTGTTGATGTTCGCGAAGGCGTGGCCCGCGTCGGGGTAGGTCTTGAAGTCCGCTTTCTTGCCCGCCTTCTTCAACGCCGCCTCAAACGTCTTCACCTGGTCCGGGGCCGGCCCCTTGTCCTGGCCGCCGAAGTTCCCCAGCACCGACGCCTGAAGCCCGCGGATCGAGTTCTCGTCCGTGATCGGGGTCCCGTAGTACATCACGCACGCGCGGATGCCCGGATCGGCCGCGGCCGTGCGGATCGAGAACTTCCCTCCCATGCACCAGCCGATCACGCCGATCGCGTTCGCACGGACGTCGCTTCTCGACCTTAGAAAATCCGTGGAGGCGCGCAGAATTCTCATCGCGTCCTCCTCCACGAGCCCGCTCATCAGCTGGTGCGCCGTTTCCTCGTCGTTCGCCACCTGCCCCTTGTAGAGATCCGCGGCATAGGCGATGTATCCGTGCTTGGCCAGGCTGTCGCACTGCTGCTTGACCCAGTCGTTGAGGCCCCACCACTCGTGGACCACGAGGACCGCGGCGTGCGTCCCCTCGCCGCGTGGGAATGCCAGGTACCCGTGAATCCGCGTGGAATCCTGCGTGTAGGTGATCATTCCGGCGTCGGCCTTCGCGGCGCCGAGGACGGCGACGAGGCAGAGCAAGGCCGCGAGCGTACGGCGTGTCATGGGCTTCCTCCCTGGCAGGTCACGGTGGCATTCGGGTCGATGGAACACGTCTCCAAAGCATAATCGATCTCGCGGCGGACGTCCGGATCGTCGTCCTTGGCCGAAGCCAGCGCCGCGCGCGCCGCGCCGGTTCCGATGCGCCCCAGCGCCCAGGCGGCGTGGGCCCGAACCATGGGGGAGGCGTCGCGGTGGAGCGCCCGCCCGAGCGCCGGGATCGCGCGGGAATCGGCGAGATTGCCCAGCGCGACCGCCACGTTCCGGACGAAGCGGTCGCGGCCCGCGCGACGGATCGCGGTCCCCTGGTAGCGCGCGAGAAAACCAGGGCCGTCCAGATCGAGAAGAGGGATCAGCTCCGGGGTCTGCTGGTCCGGGCGCGCCGCGAAGTCCGGGTTCGCCGTCGGGGTAGCGAAGCGGTTCCACGGGCACACGTCCTGGCAATCGTCGCATCCGAAGATGCGCGTCCCGACGGAGGGGCGAAGCTCGAGAGGGATCAGTCCCTTGTGCTCGATCGTGAGATAGCTGATGCACCGTCGCGCGTCGAGCTGATAGGGAGCGACGATCGCCCCGGTCGGGCACGCCGCGATGCAGCGGGCGCACGTCCCGCAATGGTTTCGCGCCGGCGGATCGGCCTCGAGATCGAGGTCCGTCAGGATCTCGCCCAGGAAGAGCCACGATCCCGCGTCCTTCACGATCACGTTGGTGTTCTTCCCGATCCATCCGAGCCCGGCCCGCTCGGCCCAACCGCGATCGAGGCAGGGACCCGTGTCCACGTACGCGGCCCAACGCGCGGGCTGAAGCGCCCGGATCGCGCGCGCCAAGCGCAGGAGCCGCTTTCGAGTCCGCTTATGGTAGTCGCGACCCCAGGCGTACCGCGCGATGCGGCCCCGGAGGGCGGGCCGTGTCGGGTCTCCCGAATCCGGCCCTGCGTCCGACGTAGGCGGCACGTCGCCGACGTAGTAGCCGAGCCCGACGGAGATCACAGTCTTGACCTCGCGCAGGACCCGCCGCGGATCCGCGCGCCGGTCCGGATCGCGCGCCATCCAGGCCATCGTCCCGTGACGCCCCTCGGCAAGCCAGGCCTTCAGGCGCGCGGCGTCCGGATGCGCTTCCGCGCGCGCGAAGCCCACGGCGTCGAATCCGTGTCGCCTGGCCTCCGCCCGAACGCGGTCGCGGAGCGCCTCGGACGTCCGGTCTCCTCCGAACCCTGTGGTACCATTCGCCCGTGTCGGACGATCATGAAACACAGCCGGTCTTCCCGCTTCCAAACGTGGTCCTCTTTCCGAAGGCCGTCCTCTCACTGCACATATTCGAGCCGCGGTATCGCCTGATGATGGAGGAAGTGCTCGCGGGAGGCCAGTCGATCTGCATGGCCCTCCTGAAGCCCGGCTGGGAGGCGGATTACTACGGTTCGCCGGACGTCCATCCCATCGCGTGCGTCGGCCGCGTCGCGAGCTACCAGGAGCTGCCGGACGGCCGCTACAACCTCACGCTCCAGGGCGAGTACAAGGTGGCCATCGATCGCTTCGAGCGCGAGCAGCCGTTCCGGATCGCGCGAATGCGCCGCCTGAACGACGACGAGGCCTGGATCTCCCGCGAGACCACGCCCGACGCGTCGAAGGAACTGCTCGAGATGTTCCGCCGGTTCCACGAGGCGAAGGGGGCGGCTCTGGACGTGGCGGCCACCTTCGGGGCCAAGATGGGCGCCGACGCGATCGTGAACACCATCGCGATGAACTTGAACGTGGAGCCCGCCGTGAAACAGCGCCTGCTGGAGATGGAGAGCACCGAATTGCGTTATCGGTCCGTGTACCAGGTGTTGTTCGAGGCCTCCGCCACGCAGGACACTCTCGATCGGGCGCGGCACCTCTACCCGCCCGACCGCCGCCAGAACTAGATGGACGTCGCGGCGTTGATCGAACGCCTGCGCCGGGCGTACCCGGACGCGGCCTGCGCTTTAACCCACGAGAACCCGTTCCAGCTTCTGGTGGCCACGATCCTGTCCGCGCAGTGCACGGACGCGCGGGTCAACATGGTGACGCCGACGTTGTTCGCCCAGTACCCCGACCCGGCCGCGATGAGCGGCGCCACGCAGGAGGCGCTCGAGGCGATCATCCGCTCGACGGGGTTCTACCGGAACAAAGCCAAGTCCAT
Source organism: Candidatus Eiseniibacteriota bacterium (assembly GCA_963740415.1). Classification (GTDB taxonomy): domain Bacteria; phylum Eisenbacteria; class RBG-16-71-46; order SZUA-252; family SZUA-252; genus WS-9. Next base: position 481,511 of record CAVUEC010000011.1, on the reverse strand, counting down.
CCGGGCCGCGTCTCAGCGCATCGTGGAGGCGTTCGGCGGTACCGTTCCGCGCACGATGGAGGAGCTGCTCACGCTCCAGGGCGTGGCGCGGAAGACCGCGAACGTGGTCTTGGGCACGGCGTTTGGGATCCCGGCGGGAGTGGTGGTGGATACCCACGTCCATCGAATCGCGAAACGGCTGGGACTGACCCGCGGGGGAACGCCCGAGGAGGTGGAGCGCGATCTGATGCGGGTTCTTCCGCGCGATGAGTGGATCCTGTTCGCCCACCTCCTCATCGTGCACGGACGGCGCACCTGCGTCGCGCGGAAGCCAAAGTGCTCGGAGTGCGCCGTGAAGGATCTCTGCCCGAGCGCGGCCTACTTTCAGAGCGGCAAGGTTCCGCCGTGGGAGAAGGCCCGGGCCGGATCGCGCGCCGCGGGCGCGAAGGCGGGCGGCAGGAAGGCCGCGAAACCCGCCCGGAAGAAGGCGGCGAGAGGTCCGCGGAAGAAGCCGGGCGGCGCCAAACGGAAGACGGCGAAGCCCGCGCGAAAGAAAGCAGCGTCGCGGAGGGCCCGATGACCAGGAACCTCGGCGTTTCGATCACCTGGCTCGGCCACGCGACGGTTCTGTATACGGCGCCGAGCGGTGCGCGATGCCGGCGGCGCGGCACGCCCGTTCAGTCGAAGTAGACGCGCTCGATGTGCCGGGAGGGAGTCACGCGGAACGGCTTTCGATCCCGGAAGAGGTCGCGGCTGCTCCGAGCGGCCGCGCCGCGCCCTGAAATCTCGATCGCGTCCATCGCCATCCAGCGCCTGAGCTGGCGGGCCACCTCACCGGATGTCGGGTGAGGATGAGGCGCCAGGGAGGCGCCCTCGACGTCACCCGAGGGTCCCCGCGTCAACGTGCAGCCGCAGTGAATCCCGACCGTTACCCCGCTCAGCCGTCCCAGGGACCGGTCTCGGACTTCGATCGCATCCCTGTGAATGAATTGCTCGCGGACGCCTCCGCCCACCCGGGCGGGAAGGGACGTGCGCTCGATGCGCGCCCCCGGTGGCACCCGCAGCGCCGCCCGGAGGGCCGCGCCTCCGCCCGGGCGGTCCGGATCCAGGGCGCGCAGCGCGCGGTAAGGGCTCGGGCGCGCCTGGTTCCGCCGGGAAACGGGGAGCGGCGGGAGCCGGATGCCGTGGCGCGCGAAGCCCAGCTCGATCCCCACCGAAGCCACGCCGCCTTCTTCCGTCTGATCGATATCCCGCATGCGCGCGGCCACGGTCGCGTAGCGGGCGTCGCCCGGCGGCACGGTCTCCACCGCGCGGCCCAGAATCCGTCCGGCCAGACGCCGCGCGCGCTCCAGCGCCGCTTCTGACGGTTCCCGCTTCAGCTCCCGCGCGACGAGCCAGATCAACGTGTCGTAAAACGCGCCGGTGAAGACTCGTGAAAAGGAATGGGGCTCGGCGGCAAGGCGGTTGTCCGGGGCGCTCGGGGAAAGGCGGTCGGGCGCAGCGTACCGGAACGAGTTGTTGGCGTCGCGCAGCCGGGTGGGGTCGCTCACCGATCCCGGCCCGTAGTTATCGTAGAGAGCGCGCCCGAGGGCTTCCGCCAGCCTGGACACGAGATTGCTCTTCCGGAGCGAGCCCTTCGTTTCCTCGAGGAATGCAGCCCGCACTGAGGCATCGGTGAGCGTGGTCAGGAGCGCCGAACAGTCGCCGAACGCCTCGTGAAACGCGGCCGTTTCCAGGTCCACGCTCGACCAGTACCCGGGCTGATAGACGTCGAGCACGGCGTGTCCCGCCTCATGGGCCACGACGTCGAGGCTCTCGGCCGCGTACACGGTGCGGCCGGTCTTGCGATCGACGTCGTAGAAGAACTGGAGGCCTTTCCGATCGTAAAACGCGTTCAGATCCTTGCCGGCGCGAAGGCGCACCCGGAGCGGCCGGCCGCTCTCCCAGGCCGAAAAGTCCCGGTCGAAGAGGTCCTCCCACACCCGCACCGTGCGCGCGAGTGCGATCTCGCCCTGCCAGTACTGAAACGCGAGGGTCCCGGGCGCGTACGGCGCGGGCGCATAGCGCCGCCCCTCGATCACGTAGGGCGGATCGCCCAGCGCGCGGGGGAGCGGGGTCGCGGGAACCAGGCCGGTGGGAGCGTCCGGATCGTTGGGGAAGAACCGGACGGTCGCGGTGGCGCGGCGCCGTCGGCCGGATCCAGCGATCGCGCGGCGTTTCATCGCCGGGCCCGGAGAATGGAGAGCGCCTTGTCGGCGGGGAGGCAGTTGATCACGTCCTTCGCGGTCAGCCATCCCTTGCGCGCCGCGCCGATGCCGTAAACGAGATCGTTGTAGCCCGCGACGTCGTGGGCGTCCGGATTGACCGCGAACCGGACCTTCGCCTCCTTGGCCGCCGGGATCTGCCGCCAGTCCAGCTCCAGCCGGTGCGGGTTCGCGTTCAGCTCGATGACGACGCCCTCTTCGGCGGCCACCTTGAAGATCTCCTCAAGGTGGATCTTGAAGCCGTCGCGCTGGAGCAGAAGGCGCCCGGTGGGATGCGCCAGGATGCCGACGTAGCGATTACGGAGCGCGCGGACGACGCGCCGCGTCATCTCCTCCTCGTTCATGGTGAAGTTGGTGTGGATGGAGGCGATGACGAAGTCGAGCCGGGCGAGGACCTTGCCCGGATAGTCCAGGGTTCCGTCGGGGAGAATGTCAACCTCCGCTCCCTTGAGAATGCGGAGCTTCTTCGACTTGGCGTTCCACTTGTCGATGTCCGCGTGCTGGCGCTTGAGGTCGTCCTCGGAGAGGCCGTTCGCGTACCGGGCCGACGCGCTGTGATCGGTGAGTCCGAGATACTCCGCGCCCCACTTCTCCGCGCCCTTGGCCATTTCCTCGAGCGTCGCGCGCCCGTCGCTGTACGTCGTGTGGCAATGGATGAGGCCGCGGAGGTCGTCCAGCGTGATCAGGTCGGGGAGGGCGCCCTTCTCCGCGGCCTCGATCTCGCCGCGGTCCTCGCGAAGCTCCGGCTCGATGTAGGGAAGGCCCAGGACCTTGAAGAGGTCGGCCTCGCTCGCGATCGCGGCGTGCCGCTTCTTCCCCGAGAGTGCGTACTCGTTCAAGCTCCATCCGCGATCCAGGGCGCGCGAGCGGATGCGGATGTTGTGGGCCACGTTTCCCGTGAAGTAGTGGAGCGCGAAGGGGAATTCTCTACGGCGTGACCAACCGCAGATCGACCGCCAGCCCGCTCGGGAGCCTCACCGAGGTCTTGGTCTCTCCGCTTCCGATCACGGTCGCGTCGGGCACGAGCTTCATGTACGCCTTCGTGACCGCGGCCGGGTGGTTGGTCGCGACCAGCAGGTCGACATCCTTCACCGTCTCCACCCAGCGCCGGAGGCTTCCGCCGACCTCGGCCTGCTCCACCTCCGGCATGTTCCGGAGCTTGGCCAGGAGATCCTCGGCCAGCGGCCTCACCTCGGCGGCCAGGTGCCGGCCCGCGCCGCCTTCCACGAGCGCCACGCCCTGGAGGATCTTCTTCTCGGACTTCTCTCCAAATCCAGGCAGGTCCCGGATCTTTCCCTGCTCGGCGGCGCGCTTCAGGTCGGCGAGGGACGTGATGTCGAGGGCCGCGCCCAGGGCGCGAACCTTCTTCGCTCCGAGACCCGGGACGCGGATCATGTCGAGGTAACCGGGGGGCGTCGAATCGGCCAGCTCCTCGTAGAACTTCATGTGGCCGGTCTTCCAGAACTCGGCGACGTTTCTCGCGATGGAATCGCCGATCCCCTTCACGTCGATCAGCGTCCCTTCCTCGATGAGCGCGCCGAGATCCTGGGTCAGTCCGTCGATCGCGCGGGCCGCGTTCTCGTAGGCGCGAATCTTGAAGGGATTGGCGCCCTTCAGCTCGAGAAGGACCGCGACCTCCTCCAGTACGCGCGAGACGTCTCGTTTGTCCACGGGACTACGCCGGTGGGCGGCTACGCCAGATCTTCGAGAGGGCGGCGGCCGGAGAATCCTTCGTCGATCGGGTGCCAATGCTCGATGCGCGCCTCGCCGCGCCTCCAGCACAGGCAGACGACCTGGCCGCGGGCCATCGTGTAGAAGTCGACGAGTCCCAGCTCCAGGTCGCGAAGGACGCATCCGTGGCGGGAAATTTCGGTGAGGGTATCGCGGAATCGCTCCAGGCTGGACGCATAGGACTTCTCCCGCGCGCGAAGCGCCTGGACGTCCGCGCTGGCCGGGCTCGCGCCGGTGCTTTCGATGGCGGAAAGAACCTCGATCTCCCTGCGGCACTCCGTGATGTCGCGCCCCAAGGAGACCAGGTCGGTGAGCGTGCGCTCCAGGAAGGGGATGAGCTCGTTCGCCTCTTCCACCGAGAAGATCTTGTTCCGGATCCGCTCCATCGTCCCCGTAACCGTAGCATTGACACGGCCCTCTTGCAACCCGGGCCCGATTCTGCCAGGCTGCACCAGATGGGTTCCGACCACTCCATCTCCCGGCGGGAGTTTCTGAGAAACAGCGCGCTCCTCTCCGGAGCCATTCTCGCCGGAGGAGCCTCGTCGCTCCCTTGGGTCAAAGGCGCGGGCCAGGCCGAGGCCGCCATCATGGGGATCGGCCAGGAGCTGCGCGACGTCTTGAACCTCGAGACGGTCAACCAGATCCTGATCGAGGCCCTGAAGCGCGGCGGCGACTTCGCCGACGTGTTTGCCGAGCAGCGATTCCGCACCAACATCGTTCTCGACGACGGAAAGATCGACTCCGTCACCTACGGCTATCCCCGCGGCGCCGCCGTTCGCGTCTTCCGGCGCAAGCAGACAGGCCACGCGTTCACCGACGAAATCTCCTACAACGATCTCCTCGACGCGGCGCACGTGGCCTCGAGCGTCGTCCAGAATCAGAGCCCCGTGCGCCCATTGGACGTGAGACTGCGCAATGCGCCCCCGCCGTTCTCGATCCTCGCCCCCGCGCCGATGATGGCCGAGCAGACGAAGTTCGACCTCCTCGGACGCATGGACGCCGCGGCGCGGAGCGTCGATCCTCGGATCGTCTCCGTTCGGATCGAGTATCAGGACGAGACGCGGGACATCCTGTGCGGCACCTCGGACGGGGCCTACGTGATCGACCGCCAGTACCTCGTGTCGATCGTCTGCACGCCGACGGCAGTGCAGGGCTCGGACCGCCGCACCGGATTCGCATCCATGGGGGGACGCGTCGACGAGTACTACTTCCAGAAGCGCGATCCCCAGTCTGTCGCCCGCGATGCCGCCAAGCAGGCGATCACCCTGCTCGGCGCGGGACCCGCGCCGGCCGGATCCATGCCGGTGGTGATCGGGCCGGGCTGGGGAGGCGTGCTGATCCACGAGTCGTTCGGGCACGCGTCCGAAGGAGACGGCATCAGCCGCAACACGTCGTTTCTGAGCGGCAAGCTCGGCGCCAAGGTGGGCTCGCCGCTCCTCCGCGTCGTGGACGACGCGCGGTGGCCCAACGGCCGCGGCTCGTTCGCCGTCGACGACGAGGCCACGCTGGGCCAGAAGACGGTCCTGATCGACGGCGGTGTCCTCCAGTCCTATCTCCTCGACCGCCAGAGCGGGAATCTTCTGTCCATGCGGCCGACCGGGAACGGCAGGAGGATGTCCTACCGCAACCGCCCGATCCCGAGGATGACAAACACGTACATCGACGCCGGCACGAGCGACCCGGCGTCGCTTCTGAGCGGGATCACCAAGGGCTTCTACGCCGCCGAAATGGGCGGCGGATCGGTGGACACCACGAGCGGGAACTTCAATTTTGCCGTCCGGCTCGGCTACCTCATCGAGAACGGCAAGCTCACCCAGCCGGTGCGGGGGGCGGTCCTGATCGGGAACTCGCTCCAGACCATGACCCTCATCGAGGGGATCGGCCGCGACCTGGCCGTGGAGCAGACCCGCGGCACCTGCGGCAAGGATGGGCAGTGGGTGCCCGTGGGTGTGGGGCAGCCGACGGTCCGCTTTTCCTCCATCACCGTGGGCGGTACGGCGATCTAGATATGGAACGACCGAAGATCAAAGACGAGATCGAACGGGTCCGCATCCTGGCGGAGCGCTCCGGCGCGGCCGAGGCGGAGACCTATTTCGAGTTCATCACGCTCGCCGAAGTGCGCGTCCGCGACCGCGAAGTGGAGTTGATCCAGCAGTCCGCGATCACGGGTCTCGGCCTCCGGGTTCTCCGCGATCGAAGAATGGGATTCATGTACACCACCGATCTCCGGCGCACGGTCGTGGACGAGCTGGTGAACCGGACGATCGCGCTCGCCGGAGAAGCGACGCCGCGGGACGAGAACAAGCTCCCGGACCAGATCTTCCCGCCGCAGAGCAATCTCGAGATCTTCGACGACGTGATCGCGGCGATGAAACCCGAGGATTTGATTCCGCTTGCCCGCGCCCTGGAGGAGAACGCGATCGCGCAGGACAAGCGCATCGAGACGACCCAGGACACCCGGGCGGGATACGCCGTGGGGGAGGTTCATTTCACCAACACGTTCATCCCGTATCAGTTCTTCCAGTCCACCAACTGCTGGCTCTCCTGCACCGCGATCGCCACCGACGGCACCATGAAGCGCGAGGGCGAGTTCTCGGACCGGAAGCGGATCTACCAGGACCTCGTCACGCCCGAGCGGATTGGGCGGAGGGCCGCCGAACGGGCCATAGCGCGCCTCGGCGCGAGCCCCGTTCCATCTACCAAAGTTCCGGTAATCTTCGAGGCGGAGGCGGCGGGCGGCTTCGTCGGCGGCCTGCTGGGCGCCTTCAGCGGACTGAACGTGCTGGAGCAGCGCTCCTTCCTGGCCGGGAAGATGGGGCAGCCGATCGCATCGCCCCTCGTCACCATCGTGGATGACGGGATCATGCGGCGCGGGCTGGGCTCGCGTCCCTTCGACGGGGAAGGCGCCCAGACGCGGCGATCGGTCGTCGTCGACCGCGGGGTGCTGATGAAGTTCCTCCAGACGACCGCGACGGCGCGACGCGCCAACGTGAATCCCACTGGAAACGCCGCCCGCGGCTACGACTCGCTTCCCGCGGTCGGCGCCACCAACTTCTACATCGATCGCGGCTCGTCCAAGCCGGAAACGATGATCCAGGAGGTCCCTCGCGGCCTCTACGTGACGGGCACCGCGGGGTTCGGATTCGACCTCACCGCGGGAGAATACTCGCAGCAGGTCGAGGGCGCGTGGATCGCGAACGGGAAGATCACCAAACCCGTGGAAGGCGTGACGGTAGCGGGGAAGCTGACCGACATGTTGACCGGCATCGATGCGGTAGGCAAAGACCTCGAATTCCGCACGCAGATCGCTTCGCCGAGCCTGAGGTTCAAGGAACTCACGATCGGCGGGACGTAGGGCGCAGCCGGTTCAGAGGGGGCGGGGCGTGATCGCCCCCTCGCTCAGTAAGGCGTCGGCCCGACGCAGAAGGAAGAAACCGCGTCGGGCCTCCAATCGCTCCGGGGCGATCCCGCCCCGCCCCCTCCGAACCGCCCTCAAACTACGACCGCGGTCGCGCGTCTCATTCTTCCTCGGGCGAGGCGATACCCTCCGGGACACGATAGGCGCGAGGGCGCTGACGCAGAAGGGGGTGTGATGACCGTAGGGACCGTTTCTTTTGCTTCCCGTGTCCCGAAGGTCATCACGCCCCTTCTGTGCCAACGCCCTCGACCTACGACTTCGGCTGGGTGTCGCCTTCTTCCTTGGGAGCGGCGTAGAGCTCGCCGACCGTGAACTTCTTGGGCTGCTTGACGTAAATGTAGGCGGTGTTGGCGGCGGCGGCGCCTTCGCTGCAGGCCGTGATGAGCAGTTTGTATTTCCCCGGATACGTGGCGATGTCCCCGCAACAGAAAATGCCTTTCACGTTCGTGTTCATGACGTTGTCGACCAGAATCTGGTTTCCCTCGAGCGTGAGGCCCCATTGCCGGACGATCTTCGTGTCCATGAGATAGCCGATATTGATCGCCACCACGTCGATGGGAATCTCCTCTTCCACCGCCGACTTCTTGTTTCGGACCACGGACGGATTCCACGCGGTCCCGGCCTTTGATCTCGACCGTCTCCGTTTCGAGCATCGAGCGGATTGAGGACTGCTGGACGTCCTCCACGTAGCTGTCCATTCCCTGCCACTTGTCCAGCATGTGAATCAGCGCCACGGACGCCGCGGTCTCCTTGATGGAGAGCGCCGACTCGAGAGCGCTGTCCCCGCCGCCAATGACCAGCACCCGCTTTCCGCGAGTGGCCTCGACGTCGGGCATGCCGTAGAAGACGCCTTTTCCGCGCAGCTCCGCCTCGCCCGGCTTGTTGATCTTCCGCGGCTCGAACGCGCCGCCGCCCGTTGCCACGATGACGCTCGTCGCCTCGTAGGCGCCCTTGGTGGAGGTCACGCGAATCAAGTTCGCGGCGTCGTCCCGGGCGATCATGGTGACGTGCTCTCCGGATTGAATCCGGGCGTCCATGTGATTTGCCTGGTCCACGAAATTCTTCCCGAGGTCCTCGCCCATCACGTAGGTGTAGGAGGGGTAATCGTGGACCGGCTTCTTGGGATACAGAGAGGCGAGCTGGCCCCCGGCGACCGCCGTCTCGATCAGGAGCGTCGACATCCGGCGCATGCGCGTGAACAGGGCCGCCGAGAGCCCGGCGGGTCCCGCGCCGATGATGATCACGTCCCAAATCACGGGTTGTGGATCCCTCGAGCTGGAAAGGGGCGTTGAAGGGTAGGGCAGGATAGCATACCCTTGCTTCGATGATGACGACGCCCGCCAAGGTCCTGGAAATCATCGAGGACGCGATCTACGACGAGCAATCGTCCGCGGACTACTACCTCAAGATGGTCGACGTCATCCACGATCCCTCCGGCAAGGAACAGTTCCGCCACTTGGCCCAGGAGGAGTACCGCCACCGGGAGATTCTGGAAGAGCGGTGGCGGGCCCTGACGGGGAAGAGATTCCGCTTCGAGACCTCCAAGCTTCCGCACGAGCACGCGCCTATCCCCAGCACCAACGCGACCGCGATTGAGGTCCTGGGCATGGCGATGGAACAGGAGCTGGAGGCCGTCGGGAAGTACAAGAAGCTCGCCGAGGGCGCGCCCGACGAGGCCGCTCGGAAGGCCTATCTCCAGCTGGCCGACGACGAGTACGAGCACTACGAGTGGTTCCGCGCGCAGCGTCAGGCGATTCAAAGCGGAATTCACTGGTTCACCGAGACCCTACCCGGCACCCACGACCGCTAGGCCGGGGGCGCTGGTAGCCCGTGGTGAAGATCCTCGGGAGCGCGCTCCGGGAGTACGTCGCGCAGGTGCGGGGCTCGGGCCGGAACCCGCAGCTCTATCTCTGGGGCGTGTTCCTCTTTGGGTTAGGGCAGTCGGTATTCTCCCTCCTATATAACCTCTATCTGCGCACGCTGGGACTCTCCGACTCGGCGATCGGACAGATCCTCTCGAAGGTGTCGATCGGAGCCGCGGTCGCCGCGCTGCCGGCGGCGTTCTTCTTCCGGCGCTGGCCCGCGCGCCGCCTCCTCGTGCTCGCGGGCGTCCTGACCGCGGTGGGGTACGTGCTCCAGGCGACGCTCGTAGCACCCGAGCTTCTCCTGACCGTCGCGTTTGTCACCGGAATGGTCATCACGATCTTCCGGCTCTCCGTCGCGCCCGTCGTGATGCGCGAGGCGAAGCCCGAAGTGCGGCCGTTTCTATTCAGCGCGTCCTACGGCGTGGTCTTCGGATCGGCGATCGTCGGCTCTCTCGTGGGAGGGGCGCTGCCGCACGTGTTCCGCGCCCTCACCGAGATCGACCAGCTCACCCTTCGCTGGACGCTCTACGCCGGCTGCGGCCTGACGCTCCTGTCCGCGGTGCCATTCGGGGCGATGAAGGAGAGCGCCGGGGAGAAGCCGGCCAGCCCGCGCGAGCAGCTCCGCGATCTCCTCGAGATCGACTGGGCGCTCCACCTCAAATTGATCCTGCCCGGGGCCCTCATCGGGCTCGGAGCCGGCTTGATCATCCCGTTCCTCAACCTGTACTTCAGAGATCGCTTCGGCCTCGCGGAGTCCCAGATCGGCCTTCTCTTCGCGGCCATGCAGGGCTTCATGGTGCTGGGCAATTTCTTCGGACCGATCACCTCGCGCCGCTTGGGGCTCGTGGGTGGCGTGGTGGCGACTCAGCTCTGCTCCGTCCCGTTCATGGTCGTTCTCGCGCTCTCGGGCAGTTTCCCGCTGGTCGTGGCCGCCTTCTTCCTCCGGAGCGCGATCATGAACATGAACCAGCCTCTGGCGGCCCACTTCGCCATGGAGGTCGTGCGGGACAAGGATCACGCGGTCACGAACAGCCTCCTCTCCCTCTCCTGGTTCCTCGCCTGGAGCGTGAGCGCCGACATCGGAGGCGCCCTGATCGAGCGAAAGGGCTATGCCGAACCACTTCTCATCGCCGCGGGCCTCTATGTCGCGGCCTCCATCCTCTATTGGATCTTCTTCCGGAACGTCGATGAAAGCCGCGTTCCCCGCGCGGAAGTGGAGATTCCAGAGGCGTAAATATTTGTCGCATGGCCAGTTACGCCTGAGACACCCACCCCACCATCTCTCTCAAGTTTCCTCCCCGGGGTGCCGATCATAGGCCGGACACGGGAAAGGGGCCGGATTCGGCCAGGGAGGCCGGGGAGACGGTCCCTAGGGTGATGGGCGGAGTTCTCAGTCGTACCTATAACGGAGGGGGAAGCACATGAAGCGGATTCATCTGACCTTGGTTCTCGCAGTGTTCTGTGTGGCGGCGTTTGCCTCGGCCGCGGTCGCCGGTCCTGTCGGCACGATGGAGATCAACGCCGGCTACGCCAAGTCCTCGACCGACGTCACGGGGAACGACGAGTCCTTGGGCGGCGGAATTTCGTTTGGTGCCGCCTACTGGCGCTCTGCGACCCCGACCATCTCGTGGGGTGCCGAGTTGTCGTATGACAACCTCGGTTCGGTGGACTTCGACAACGGCGGCACGCCGACCAGCGTTTCGGGCAGCGTGTTCCGCGTCAACCCGGCTGTCCGCGCGAACTTCGGTTCGATGGTGGGACCGAGCTTCTTCGCTCAGGGCGGCGCCGGCTACTACAACGTTTCCTCGAGCATCGAGCCGAGCGTGCCGGGCGTTGATAACAACAGCCAGGGCAAGTTCGGTTACAACCTCGGCGCCGGCGTGGGCTTCCCCGTCGGTCCGAAGACGAAGATGAACGTGATGGGCCAGTGGCACTCGATCTCGACCGAGGGTGAGAGCACGAACTACCTCGAGTTCAAGGCCGGTGTCGGCTTCGGTCTGTAATCGATTCGGGATTCGGGTACGCGTGCGGGGTGGCGCCGAGAGGCGTCACCCCGTTTCGCTTCGGCCCGCGGGCGGTCGCAACGCTCCCGCCGCGCCGTGGAGGGGGATGAAATGAAGCGCGCGGTTCGGAATGCATGGGTGTGGTTGTTGGGCTCGGTCCTCGTGGTCGCGGCTCCCGCGGCGGCGATCGCCGAATCCGGTCCGGGCAGCATGGAAATCAGCGCGGGCTACGCGAGGTGCTCGAGCCCGATCGGGGTGAGCGACGAGACGATGGGCGGGAGCGTGTCTCTGGGCATGTCCTACTGGCACCCGATCTCCTCGATCATTTCACTCGGGGGCGAGTTCTCCATGGACGACCTGGGCTCCGCCGTCACGGACACGTACGATCTGGTGACGTCGACGACGTTTCACGAGGAGTTCTCGGCGCACGTGCTCCGGTTGAACCCCGCGCTTCGGGTGAATCTCGGCGCGACGATGGGTCCGAGTTTCTTCGCCCAGGGCGGAGCGGGCTGGTACCGGATCACCTGGGATTACTCGGTCGACAACGCCCTGATTCAAGCGCACTCGGGGGACTCGAGCACGGAGCTGGGGTTCAGCGTAGGGGCCGGGCTGGGGTATCCGGTTGGGCACGCGACGCGAATGACCATTGTCGGGACCTATCACATCGTGCCGGCGAACAGCCTGAACAACATGGACAACACGAACAACGCGCAGATCCGCGTTGGGCTGGGATTCGAGTTGTAGGGTGAGGCCGCGGGCCGCCTGGCCCGCGCGAGCCTGCCGGTGAGCGTTACCCGTCGCCGGGGTGGGTCATCGCCTGCGGAGAAAACACCTTGGCGATCTGCTCCTCGCTGAGGAGCTTCTGCTCCCGCACGATCTCCACGACCGTCTTTCCCGTCTTCGCCGATTCCTTCGCCACCTCGGCCGCCCGCGCGTACCCGATGTAGGGATTGAGCGCGGTGGCGAGCGAGATCGAATGCTCGAAGTACCGCCGGCAGACCTCTTCGTTCGCCGTGATCCCGTCGACGCACGCCGTGCGAAGCACGCGGAGGGTCGACGTGAGGAGGCTGAGCGAGCGGAGCAGGTTGTGGGCGAGAACCGGCATCATCACGTTGAGCTCGAGCTGCCCCGCCTGCGCCGCGTAGGCCACCGTCGTGTCGTAGCCCAGGACCTGGTAGGCGACCATGTTGGTCATCTCGGCGATCACCGGGTTCACCTTTCCGGGCATGATCGAGGAGCCGGGCTGGACCGCGCGGGAGCACGATCTCGTCGAAGCCGGTGGTGGGTCCGCTCGCGAGGAGCCTCAGATCGTTCGCGATCCGCGTGAGGTCCAGGCAGAAACCGCGCAGATCGTTCGAGACGCGGACGAAGGGCGCCATGCTCTGCATCGCCTCGAAGAGATTCGGGGCGGAGCGAAACGGCGTCCCGGTCAGCTTGGCCAGTTCCGCGACGACCCGCTCGCGATAGCGTCGGGTGGGCGTTGATCCCGGTGCCGGCCGCGTTCCCGCCGAGTCCCAGCGCCAAAAGCCCTTCGCGGCTTCGCTCCAGCGACGACCGCCAGCCCAGCACGCAATCGCGATAGCCCGAGAATTCCTGGCCCAGCGTGATGGGAACGGCGTCCTGTAAATGCGTCCGGCCCGACTTGAGAATTTCGACGAACTCCTGGGCCTTCCGGTCCAGCGACGCGGCCAGGGCGGCCATCTCCTGCGTCAGAGGGTCCCGCCAGCGCGTGCGCCGCGAGGCGCATCGCGGTCGGGATCACGTCGTTCGTCGACTGGGCCATGTTGACGTGGTCGTTCGGATGGACGAGGGCGTGGTCGCCCTTGCTTCCCGCCCATCAGCTCGCAGGCCCGGTTCGCGATCACCTCGTTCACGTTCATGTGAAACGACGTGCCGGCGCCGGCCTGGTACGCGTCGACCACGAACTGGTTGTCGTGCTTGCCGGCCAGGATCTCCTCGGCGGCCGCCACGATCGCGTCGGCCTTCTTGCGATCGAGGACGCCGAGCTCGGCGTTGGCGCGCGCCGCGGCGATCTTGATCCGGGTCACCGCGCGCACCATCTCCATGTGAAGCCGCTCGCCGCTGATCGGGAAGTTGGCGACGGCGCGCGCGGTCTGGACGCCGTAGTAGGCGTCGGCCGGGACCTCGAGGGGGCCCAGGGAATCCTTCTCGGTCCGGGTCGGCTTCGGGCTCGCGGCGGCCTTCGTCTCAGACATGCGCGGTCTCCGATGGGAGCGGAACGTCGGGAGCCGATTCGAGCGGAGCGGGGAAGAGGACCGGCCGCTCCCAGACGCGGGAGAACGCGGCCGCAAGCTCGGCGAGAACCGCCTCGCGCGAGGGAGCTTGGCCCGTCAGCGAGCGGATCGACGCCACGCCCAGATCGCGGATGCCGCACGGGTGGATGAGATCGAAGTGGCTCAAATCCGGGTCCACGTTGAGCGCGAAGCCGTGGAACGATACCCAGCGGCGCACCGCCACGCCGATCGCGGCGACCTTTTGATCTCCCGCCCAGACGCCGGTGTAGGGAGGCTTGCGGTCCGCGCGGATGCCGAACGCGCGCAAAGACTCGATCAACGCCTGTTCGATGTCGCGGAGAAAGCGATGGAGATCGCGGCCGCCGGGAAGACCGTCCAGCGAGAGGATGGGATAACCGACGATCTGGCCCGGGCCGTGATAGGTCACGTCCCCGCCGCGCTCGACGGGCACCACCTCGATGCCGCGGCGCGCGAGCTCGGCCGTCCCCGCGCGGAGATTCTCGTCGTGCCCGGACCGGCCCACGGTGAGCACCGGCTCGTGCTCGAACGCGTAGAGGACGTCGGGCGCCTCGCCGCGCGAGCGCAGCTCGACCGCGCGATGTTGAAACGCAAGGGCCGCGCGGTAGGGAACGCGGCCCAAGTCGTAGAGGGGAATGGAGCGCGACATCAGATGGAGTCGAGGAGCCAGCTATCCGGGTCTTCGAGCAGCTCCTTGACGCGGTGGAGGAACATCACGGCCGGCGTGCCGTCGACCAGGCGATGGTCGAAGGAGATCACGAGGGTCATCATCCACCGGACCACGACGCGGTGGTCGCGGACCACGGCGCGCTCCTGGATCAGGTGCACGCCCAGGATGGCGACCTCGGGGTAATTGATGATCGGCGTCGAGGCGGTCGCCCCGAACATGCCGGCGTTCGTGATCGTGAAGGTTCCGCCCTGGATGTCGTCGAGCGTGAGCTTGTCGGCGCGGGCGCGGGCGCCGAGATTGTCGATTTCGGCGGCCAGCTGGAGAAGGCTCTTCCGGTCGGCGTCGTGAACGATCGGAACGATCAGTCCCTGGTCGCGGTGAACCGCCACGCCGATGTCGTAGTACTTCTTGTAGTGGACCTCGGTGTCGGTCATCGAGGCGTTCAGGACCGGGTACTCTTTGAGTGCCCGCGTCACCGCCCGCATGATGAAGGGCATGTACGTTAGATTCAGACCGTACTGGGTCTTGACCTTGTCCTTGAGCCGTCCCCGCAACTCCACGAGAGCGGTCATGTCCACCTCTTCCCAGGTGGAGCAGTGGGCCGTGGTGTGCCGCGAGCGGACCATGTTCTCCGCGATCTTCTTGCGGATGTTGGTGAGGGGTTTGACCTCGACCTCGCGCGAGCCGGGCGCGCTCAGGACGGGCATCGGGATCGGCGAGAGGGGCTTGGGGGCCGCGGCCGGCGCCGGCGCGAAGCCGGGTGCCGCGAACGCGGGGGTTCCGGCACCGATGCCGGCCGAAACCGCGACGCGACGCCCTTCGATGTGGGTCAAGACGTCCTCGCGGGTCACGCGGCCGCCCATGCCGGAGCCGCGGATCTGCGAGACGTCGAGGTTGTGCTCCTTGGCGAGTTTCCGGACCGCGGGCGAGAGCCTCGCGCCGTCGGTGGAGGGCGGCGCGGTTGCGACCGCGGTGCCCGTCATCATCGTCGCGGGCGCGGACATCGCGGGGGCCGGTGCGGCGGGCACTGGGAGTGGGCCTCGAGGGCGCGCTCGCCGGGGCCGCGGATGCGGCCGGCGCCTTTGCCGCCGGAGCGCCGCCCGCCGGAAGCGATTCGCCCGGTCCGAGGATCACGCCGAGCGTATCGCCAACCTGGGCCACCACGCCTTCCGCGACCGCGATCTGTCCCAGGGTGCCCGCGGTGGGGGCGGGAAGCTCGATGTTGATCTTGTCGGTGATGATCTCGACGATCGGCTCGTCCTTCGCGATCGGATCACCGACCTTCTTCAGCCACTTGCCGATCGTGCCCTCGACGACGCTCTCGCCGAGCTGGGGCACTACGATGGTGACGGGCATCCCTTCCTCCAACGCCGGCCCGCCGGGGCCGGCTTAGTAGGCGACGGTTTCGCGGATCGCCTGGGCGATCCGATTGGCATCGGGCAGATAGGCTTCGGCCAGGACCGGCGCGAACGGCTCCTGAGGCGCGTCCGGCGGCGACACCCGGCGGACGGGCGCGTCGAGGAAGCCGAAGCCCTCCTCGGCGATCATCGCGCCGATCTCGGCGCCCACGCCCATGGTCTTCGAGCTTTCGTACACGACCACCGCGCGCGCCGTCTTCTCGACGGAGGTGAGGATCGTCTCCTTGTCGTAGGGGACGAGCGTGCGGAGATCGATGACTTCGACGTCAATTCCCTCCGGCGCGAGCTTCTCGGCGGCTTCGAGGGAGCGCTGAAGCATGAGGGCGTAGGAAACGACCGTGACGTGTCGCCCCGGGCGCGCGACCGCCGCCTTCCCGAGGGGAACGACGTAGTCGTGCTGCGGGACGGGGCCCTTCACGGTGCGGTAGAGGCGCTTGTGCTCGTAGTAGAGAACCGGGTTCTGCCCCCGGAACGCGGCCTTCAACAGGCCCTTCGCGTCGTGGGGGTTCGAGGGCGTCACCACCACGAGGCCCGGCGCGTGCATGAACCACGACGCGTTCGACTGCGAGTGGTAGATCCCGCCGCCCACCGCGCCGCCGTAGCAGCAGCGGATCACCATGGGGCACGTGAACATGCCGCCCGAGCGGTAACGCATCTTGGCCGCGTGCTCGACGATGCCGTC
The DNA here is from genome assembly GCA_963740415.1 of Candidatus Eiseniibacteriota bacterium. Taxonomy (GTDB): domain Bacteria; phylum Eisenbacteria; class RBG-16-71-46; order SZUA-252; family SZUA-252; genus WS-9. The sequence goes on along the minus strand of CAVUEC010000011.1, from coordinate 465,208 downwards.
GACCGCGAGCGAAATGAAGTCGTCGAATTGAATTTCAGGGGACGGAATCAGGCCCGCGATCGCGGCGCCCACCATGCCCTGCACGAGGAAGTTCTCGGAGATGGGGCTGTCGATGACGCGCATCGGGCCGAACCGCTCGTAGAGGCCCTTGGTCGCCTTGAAGACGCCGCCGTAGGTCGCGATATCCTCGCCGATCAGGAAGATCCGCTCGTCGCGCTCCATTTCCTCGGCGAGGCCCTGGTTGATGGCCTCGATCAGGTTCATCGTTTTCACGTCTGCCGCTCCGGCCGAAGGTGTCTGAACTGGTTCCATGGTCTTCATCGATGCGCTTTCTCCCGTGGCGGCTCGCTCGCGGCCCGCCCTTTCAATCGCAGTGCCCGTCTTGCCTTTGCGGCGCTGGCCTCCCGCCGCTCTTCGTCGGTTTCCGGAATCAAGGGAGGCACCTCTCGGGGCCGTCCCTGCTTGTCAATCGCCACAAACGTCAGATACGCGGTGCTCGTGTGCACCCGCTTACCGGTTCCCAGGTCCTCGCACGTCACGTCGACCCGGATCTCCATCGACGTCCGGCCCGTGTAGGTCATGCGCGCCTCGATGACGGCGAGCTGGCCCACTCGGATCGGCGCCTCGAAGGACACCTCGTCGATCGACGCCGTCACGGCCTCGCTGCGGCAGTGACGGTGCGCCACGACGGCGGCGGCAAGGTCGATCCAGTGCATCACGGTCCCGCCGAGGACGTTTCCCAGGGTGTTCGCGTCGTTCGGCAGAACGAGCTGCACCATCTCCACGCGCGTCTCGCGCGGGGTCTTGCCCGCCGAGCTAGTTGAGCGGGGCGTAGACGTCCTCCAAGATCTCCTCGGGATCGGGATGCGGGCTCTTGTCCGCAAACTCGATCGCCTCCTCGATCTCCCGCTCGATCCGCTGCAGCGTCGCCTGCTTGTACGACTCGTCGATGACGCCGCGTTCCATCAGCAACTTCTCGTATTTCGGGACCGGGTCCCGCTTCTTCCAGTATTCCAGTTCCTCGTTCGTCCGGTAGTTCGCCGGGTCGATCTCCGAGTGGCCGTACCAGCGATAGGTCTTCATCTCGACCAGGGTCGGTCCCTCGCCGCGGCGGGCGCGGCGAATCGCCTCCTGGCATGTCTCGTAGGTCACCATCAGATCGTTGCCGTCGATCGTGATCCCGGGGAAGCCGTAGCCCTTCGCGCGGTCGGCGACGTTCTCGAGGGGGACGCCGAGACGCTTGGGCACCGACTCCGCCCAGAGGTTGTCCTGGACCACGAACACGCAGTTCAGCTTGTGGATGCCCGCGAAATTGAGCGCCTCGTGCCACACGCCGTTCGACGTGGCGCCCTCGCCGGCGAAGGCGACCACGACGTTGTCCTTCTTCTGGATCTTCCACGCGAGCGCGCAACCCGTCGCGATGACGGTTTGGGCGGCGATCGTCGAGGCGGGAGTGATGATTCCGGCCGGCTTCCAGCCGTAATGGCAGGGATGAGACTTGCCGCGGTCGGGGGAGTCCTTGCGGGCGAAGAGCTGGGCCATGAGATACTTGATCGGCATCCCCTTCGTGATCACGGCGCCGATCTCGCGGTGCTGGATCCCGATCACGTCCTCGGGCCGAAGCCCGTAGCACGCGCCCACCACGGTCGCTTCTTGACCGACCGCGCTGAAGTAGGTGCCGTGGAAACGGCCCTGCTTGAAGAGGCGCCGGCAGCGTTCGTCCACCTGCCGGACCAAGTTCATGTAGTAGTAGAGGCCCTTCAGCTCGTCGTTGGAAACCGGCATGCACCCTCCTTGCCCGGAACCGCCGCGCCGGGGCCCACGCAGGGCCAGTTGGGCACGGTACTTGAGCCCGCCACGATACCAGAAGAAGGCCTTCGAGGCCACGCCCGAGGCGGAAAGGCGTTGGGAGGCTTAGACCTGGTTGCTATCATCACGCATCCAATACGGGAGAGCAGTCTTGGCCCCTGGGAGTGCCTGATGACAGAAAACGCGATCGCCGCCGCTAAAGTATTAGATGCCCTCCGCACGGTCATGGATCCCGACCTGAACCGGGACATCGTCAGCCTCAACTTCGTGCGCAATTTGAAGATCGAGGGATCGGTGGTCTCCTTCGACGTAAACCTCACCACCCCCGCCTGCCCCGTCAAAGACCGCCTCCGGGAGCAGTCGAAACAGGCCGTACTGGCCGGCGTTCCGGGCGTCACGGACGTCCACGTCAACATGACCGCGGAAGTCCGCCGTCCCCCCGCCCCGGACACGGGCGTGCTGAAGACCGTGAAGAACATCATCGCCGTGGGAAGCGGCAAGGGCGGCGTGGGCAAGTCGACCGTCGCGGCGAACCTCGCCGTCTCGCTCGCGAGGAGCGGCGCGCGCGTGGGGCTTCTCGACGCCGACATCTACGGACCCAGCGTTCCAATTCTCATGAAGTCGGGACAGCCCGCGGAGCCGCGCGAGGACGGCCGGATCGAGCCCGGCCTCGCGCACGGCGTGAAGCTGATGTCGATGGGATACATGAGCCCCGGAGATCAGCCGCTCATCTGGCGCGGACCGATGGCGCACAAGGCGCTCCAGCAGTGCTTGCTCGGCGTGGATTGGGGCGAGCTGGACTATCTCGTGGTGGATCTACCGCCGGGAACCGGCGACGTGCACCTGACGCTGGTCCAGACCGCGTCCGTGACCGGCGCCGTGATCGTCTCCACGCCTCAGGACGTGGGGCTTCAGATCTCGATGAAGACCCTCCGCATGTTCCAGCAGACCAAGGTCCACATTCTGGGCATCGTGGAGAACATGAGCACCTACGTCTGCCCGCACTGCGGCGGCCGGGACGATCTCTTCGGGCACGGCGGCGCGAAGAAGGCCGCGGAGTCGCTCCACATTCCGTTCTTAGGCGAGATTCCGCTCGACGCGGCGATCCGCCGCTACTCCGACGACGGGACGCCGGTCGTCCTGGCGGACCCCGATTCGCCGTCGGGCCTGGCGTTCTCGCAGATCGCGGGGGCGCTCGCGCAGCAGGTGAGCATCCGGACCTTCAAGCAGATCGCGCTCACGATCGTGGAAGAATAGGGTGCCCGCGCTTTCACCCGAAGCCACGACCCCCCTCAGCATCAAGAAGAAGGGGGGCGAGCAGCTCACGATCGGATGGGCCGACGGGCACGAGAGCCAGTATCCGGCGCGATACCTCCGCGGACGGTGCCCGTGCGCCCAGTGCGTGAGCGAGACCACGGGGCAGAGAATGGTTTTTGAAGAGCACGTGAATCCCGACGTGAAGATCGGGGCGGCCAAGATCGTGGGGAACTACGCGCTCCACTTCGAGTGGAGCGACGGCCACTTCACCGGGATCTACAGCTTCGACCTGCTTCGACGGATGTGTCCCTGCGCCTCGTGCGCCGGGAAGACCGCGTCGTAGCCTCCCCGCGAACCGCCCGCGCGCGAGCCTAGCGCTCCAGAATCATCGTTCCCTTGAGGGTCACGCTACCGGCCGTTAAGCGGCAGATGTAGACGCCGCTCGCGACTCGCGTTTTGCCGCGCCCGCTTCCGTCCCACACGGCGCTGTGATCGCCCTGACTCTGGACTTCGTCGACGAGAACCTTCACCTCGCGGCCGTGGATGTCGTACAACGCGAGGCGAACGTGGACTTCCTGCTGGAGCCGATAGTCGATCCGCGTGGCGGCGCCGAATGGATTCGGGTAATTGTGCCGCAGGGCCGTGACCTGAGCCTGCGGCGTCACCGTGATCGTGATGCCCTCAGAGTCGCTCAGTGGCGGCGTGCCGTCATCCGTGACGCGGATCGTCACCGGATAGGAGCCCGTGGTCGTGGGCGTCCAGCTGAACGCCCCCGTCGCGGCGTCGATTGTGGCGCCCGGCGGCGAGCCCGCGTCGAGTGAGAACGCGAGCGAGTTCACGGGAATGTCCGGGTCCGTCGCGGTGGCGGTGAAGGTCAGCGCGACCATGGGCAGAACCGTCTTGCTGCCGATGGCCACGAGCACCGGCGCCGCGTTCACGTCGCGCACCGTGACGGTGATCGTCTCGAAGTCGCTCAACGGCGGCGTGCCGCTATCCGTGACCCGCACCGTGACCGGGTAGCTGCCCGGACCCTGGGCGTCCGTCGGCGTCCAGCCGAAGACGCCAGTCGTTGGATTGATCGTGGCTCCCGCGGGAGCGCCGGAATCCAGCGTGAAGATCCGGCCCTGTCCAAAGTCGGGATCGGTCGCGATCGCGGTGAAGGTCGAGCGCACCGACTCGTCGATGGTCCGGTTTCCGATGGCGGCCAGGACCGGTGCGCGGTTCGTGGGATCGCCCACCGTGATGAAGATCATTTCCGTCGCGCTCTTTGGCGGCGCGCCGTTGTCGGTGGCGCGGATCGTCAACGGATACACGCCCGCCGCGGACGGCGTCCACGCGAACGCACCGGTGCCGGGATCGATCGTCGCCCCGGCCGGAGCTCCCGCGCCCAGCGTGTAGGCGATCGTGTTGGCCGGGATGTCTCCATCGGTCGCGGTGACGGTGAAGGCGAGGGGCGCGCCGGACGTGATGGTCCTGTTTCCAACGGGGGTGAGCACGGGTGCCGCGTTCACCTCGTTCACCGTGACGGTGAGCGTCTTGAAGTCACTCAGGAATCCGGTCCCGTCGTCGGTGACGCGGACCGTGATGGGATAGCTGCCTGGACCCTGGGACTCCGTAGGGGTCCACCCGAAGACGCCGCTCGCCGGGTCGATCGAGGATCCGACCGGAGTCCCGGGGTCGAGCGAGAAGGCCAGAGTCTGGCCGGCGTCGGGGTCGGTCGCGGTCGCCGTGAAGGCCAGGGCCGCCCCCTCGTTCACCGTCTTGTCGCCGATCGCGGCGAGAACCGGTGGCGCGTTCGGCGCCGAACCCACGGTGATCGTGATCTCCTCGAAGGCGCTCAAGGGCGGGGTGCCGTTGTCCGTCACGCGGATCGTCACGGGGAAAACGCCCGTGGCACTGGGCGTCCAGCCGAAGGCGCCGGTGGATGCGTTGATCGTCGCGCCCGTGGGTGCCCCCGCGTCGAGCGAGAAGGCGAACGAATTGGCGGGCACGTCCCCGTCCGTCGCGGTCACCGTAAACGCGACGGGCACGCCGACCGCGCCCCCCTTGTTGCCGATGGGGTTCAGAACCGGCGCCGAGTTTACTTCCACGACGGTGATCGCGATCGTCTCGGCGTCGCTCAGAGAGGGCGACCCGTCGTCCGCGACCCGAACCGTCACGGAACGGACGCCCGGTCCGTCTGCTTCGGACGGAGTCCACGAGAAGGCGCCCGTCGCGGCGCCGATCGTCGCCCCCGCGGGCGCGCCCGTGTCGAGAGAGAATGTCAAGGCGTTGGCGGGAAGATCCGCGTCCGTCGCGGTGGCGGTGAAGACCAGCGTGGCCAGCTCGTCCACGGTCCTGTCGCCGATCGCGGCCAGCACGGGTGGGGCGTTTACCTCGTCCACCAGGATGGTGAACGCGGCCGCGTCGTCCAGCGCCGGCGACCCGTTGTCGGTCGCGCGAATCGTCGCCGGATAGGAGCCCGGGCCCTGCGCCTCGGTCGGCGTCCAGGAGAATGCGCCCGTCGATGCGTTGATCCCGGCGCCGCTCGGCGCGCCCGCGTCGAGGGACCAGGAGAGCGTGTTCGCCGGCAGGTCGGCGTCGGTCGCGGTCACCGTGAAGTTGAGAGCGGACAACTCGTGGACGGTCCGGTTGCCAGGGCTGACCACCTCCGGCGGCTCGTTACCTTCGTTGACGGTGACCGTGATCGTTTCGAAGTCGCTGAGGGTAGGGCTGCCGTTATCGGTCACCCGAACCGTGATGGGCAAGCTGCCCGGGCCCTGTGCCTCCGTCGGGGTCCATGCAAACGCGCCTGTCGCCCCGTTGATCGTCGCTCCGGCCGGGGCGCCGGCGTCCAGGGTGAAGGTCATCGCGTTGCCGTCCGGATCGTTCGCCGTCGCCGTGAACGTGAGTGCGACGAGCTCGTTGACCGTGCGGTCCCCGATCGCGTCGAGCACGGGGGCGCGGTTGGGAGCCGCGCTCACCGAGAGGGAAACGACCTCGAAGTCGTTCATGGGTGGCGATCCGTTGTCGGTCACGCGGATGGTGACGCTGGTTGCGCCGTTTACCGTCGGCGTCCAGGTGAAGGCGCCCGTCGAGGGGTCGATCGTCGCGCCGGTCGGAGCGCCGGGGTCGACCGAGAAGCTGAGCGTGTTGACCGGGAGGTCCACGTCGGTCGCCGTCGCGGTGAACGTGATGGGAATTCCGACCGTTCCCGCCTTGTTCCCGATCGGCACCAGAACCGGCGCGATGTTCACCTCGTTGACGGTCGCCGTGAACGGGGCCGTCCCGCTCAGGGACGGCGTTCCGTCGTCGATGGCGCGGACGGTGATGGGGTACGCCCCGGGGCCTTGCGCCTCCGTCGGCGTCCAGGAGAAGACGTGCGTCGTCGCGTTGATGGTGGCTCCCATCGGCGCGCCGGCGTCCAGGGACCAGGTGAGCGTGTTGACGGGAACGTCGGCGTCGGTCGCGGTCAAGGTGAAGCTCAGCAACGTCTGCTCGTTGACGGTCTTGTTGCCGGGATTTGTCACGACCGGACTGGCGTTCACCTCGTTCACGGTGACCGCAAACGTCTGAGAATCGCCGAGCGTCGGGGTCCCGCCGTCCGTCACCCGGATCGTGACCGGGAACGTGCCCGGCCCCTGCGCCTCGGAGGGCGTCCAGGAGAACGCGCCCGTCGAGGCGTTGATCGTCGCGCCGGTCGGCGACCCTGCGTCGAGCGAGAAGGTCAGGGTGTTGGCGGGCAGATCACCATCCGTCGCCGTGGCGGTGAAGGTCAACGCGGCCTGCTCATTCACCGTTCGATCGCTGATCGGCGCCAGAACGGGAGCCGCGTTCGCCTCGGTTACCGCGACCGTGACGGCCGCCGTGCCGCTCAAGGCCGGCGTCCCGTTGTCGGTCGCGCGGATCGTCACCGGGTAGGTGCCGGATCCCTGCGCTTCCGTGGGAGTCCACGCGAAGGTTCCCGTCGAGGCGTTGATCGAGGCCCCGGCGGGAGCGCCCGCGTCCAACGACCAGCTCAGCGCGTTGGTCGGCTCGTCCGCGTCGGTCGCGGTCACCGCGAAGCTGAGCGCGGCCAGCTCGCTGACGGTCCGGTTTCCCGGGCTCGCCACGACCGGCGCGATATTCACCTCGTTGACCGTGATGGCGATCGCCTCGGCATCGCTCAAGGACGGCGTTCCATTGTCGGTCGCGCGGATCGTCACCGGGTAGCTTCCCGGGCCCTGCGCTTCGGTCGGCGTCCAGGAGAACGCACCGGTTGAAGCGTTGATCGCGGCGCCGGCCGGAGCGCCCGCGTCGAGCGAGAAGGTCACGATGCCGGAGGGCACGTCGCTGTCCGTGGCCGTCGCCGTGAAGGTGATCGTCGCGAGCTCGTTCACGGTCTTGTCGCCGATCGCGGCCAGCACGGGCGCCGCGTTCACGTCGTTCACCGTGATCGTGATCGCCGAGGCGCCGCTCAGAACCGGCGTTCCGTTGTCGGTCGCCCGAATCGTAACGGGGTAGACGCCCGGTCCCTGCGCCTCGGTCGGAGTCCAGCTGAAGGCGCCCGTCGCCGCGTTGATCGCGGCTCCCGCCGGCGCGCCCGCGTCGAGGGACCAGGCGAGCGTGTTCGCCGGCTGGTCCGCGTCGGCCGCGCCCGCCGTGAACGCGAGGTTCGAATGCTCGTTGACCGTCTTATCGCCTGGGCTCGCCACCGCCGGCGCCGCGTTCACCTCGTTTACGGTGACCGTGATCGTCTCGAAGTCGCTGAGGGTTGGGCTGCCGTTGTCGGTCACGCGAACGGCGATTGGGAAGCTGCCCGGGCCCTGCGACTCGGTTGGGGTCCAGGCAAACGCGCCTGTCGAGCCGTTGATCGCCGCTCCGGTCGGGGCGCCCGCGTCGAGGGAGAACGCGAGCAGATCTCCCGCGTTGGGATCGGTAGCCGTCGCCGTGAACGCAAGCGCCGCCAGCTCGTTCACCGTCTTGTTGCCGATCGCGCCGAGCACCGGCGACTGGTTGGGCTCCGGACTCACCGCGATTGTGATCGCCTCGAAGTCGCTCAACGCCGGCGTCCCGTTGTCCGTGACGCGGATGGTGACGGGGAAGGTGCCGTTCGTCGAGGGAGTCCAGTTGAACGCGCCCGTGGACCCGTTGATGGTCGCGCCGGCCGGAGCGCCCGCATCCAGTGAGAAGGCGAGCGTATTGGCGGGTGTGTCAGGGTCCGTCGCTGTCGCGGTGAACGCGATGGGGATCCCTACGGTTCCTGCCTTGTTGCCGATCGTCGTCAGCGCCGGAGGCCGGTTGACCTCGGACACCGTGACCGTGAACGCGGCCGTGCCGCTCAGCGCGGGCGTTCCGTCATCGATGGCGCGAATGGTGATCGGGTAGGTACCGGGACCCTGGGCCTCGTTCGGCGTCCACGAGAATGTCTGCGTGGTCGCGTTGATCGTGGCGCCCGTGGGGGCGCCGGCGTCGAGCGACCAGGTCAGCGCGTTCGCGGGAAGGTCGGAATCGGTCGCGGTCACAGAGAAGGAAAGCGCCACCTGCTCGTTGACGGTGCGGTTCCCGGGGTTCGTCACGACGGGCGCGACGTTTACCTCGTTCACCGTGACGGTGATCGTGGTAGCACCGCTCAGCGCGGGGGTTCCGTTGTCGGTCGCGCGAATCGTGACCGGATAGGTCCCCGGCCCCTGCGCTTCCGTCGGCGTCCAGCTGAACGCGCCGGTTGAGGCGTTGATCGTCGCGCCGGCGGGGGCGCCGGCGTCCAGCGACCACGTCCGCGTGTTTGCCGGGAGGTCGGGGTCGGCCGCGGTCACCGTGAAGGAGAGCGCGGTCAGCTCGTTCACCGTCTTGTCGCCGGGATCGGTCACGACCGGCGCCACGTTCACCTCGTTCACCGTGACCGTGATGATCGCGGCACCGCTCAGCGAGGGCGTTCCGTTGTCGGTCGCCCGGATGGTGATCGGGAACGAGCCCGGGCCCTGCGCTTCGGTCGGGGTCCACGAGAATGCGCCCGTCGAGGCGTTGATCGTCGCGCCCGCGGGGGCGCCGGCGTCCAGGGACCACGTGGCGGTGTTGGCCGGCACGTCGGAGTCGGTCGCGGTGGCCGTGAACGCGAGCGCCGCCAACTCGTCGACCGTCTTGTTGCCCGGATTCGTTACCACCGGCGCGGCGTTGGCCTCGTTCACCGTGACCGTGATTGGAGCCGTCCCGCTCAGCGCGGGCGTTCCGTTGTCGGTCGCGCGAATCGTGATCGGATATGTGCCCGGCCCCTGCGCTTCGGTCGGAGTCCAGGAGAATGCGCCCGTCGATGCGTTGATCGCCGCGCCCGCCGGCGAGCCGGCATCCAGCGACCACGCCACCGTGTTCGCGGGAACGTCGGAGTCCGTCGCCGTCACGGTGAACGCCAGGAGGGCGATCTCGTTGATCGTCTTGTCACCCGGATCGATCACCACGGGCGGCGCGTTGACCTCGTTCACCGTGACCGTGATCGTCTCCGCATCGCTCAGCGCCGGCGTGCCGTTGTCGGTGGCGCGAATGGTGATCGGGAAGGAGCCGGGTCCCTGCGCCTCGGTCGGGGTCCACGAGAATGCGCCCGTCGAGGCGTTGATCGTCGCGCCGCCGGGTGCGCCGGCGTCGATGGAGAAGCTGATGGCGTTGGCCGGAAGATCGGTATCGGTCGCCGTCGCCGTAAAGGTGAGCGCGACGAGCTCGTTCACCGTCCTGTTGCCGATCGCACCGAGCGCGGGCGCGGCGTTCACCTCGTTGACGGTGACCGTGATCGCCTCCGTATCACTCAACGGGGCGGTCCCGTTGTCGGTCACCCGGACCGTGATGGGATAGCTTCCGGGCCCCTGGGCCTCGGTTGGAGTCCACGAGAAGGCGCCCGTGGTTCCGTTGATCGCGGACCCGGAGGGATTTCCGGCGTCCAGGGAGAACGTCAGCGTCTGGCCCGCGTCCGGATCGGTCGCCGTGGCCGTGAACGCCAGCGTGGCCAGCTCGTTCACCGTCTTATTGCCGATCGCGCCGAGTACCGGCGCCTGGTTCGGCGCAGGGCTCACCGTGATCGTGACGGCCTCGAAGTCGCTCAAGGCCGGCGTTCCATTGTCGGTCACGCGGACCGTGACGGGGAACGTGCCGTTGGCGGCCGGGGTCCACGAGAAAGCTCCGGTCGACGCGTTGATCGTCGCGCCGGCCGGAGCGCCCGCGTCGAGCGAGAAGCTCAGGGTGTTGGCCGGGAGGTCCGGGTCGGTCGCCGTCGCGGTGAACGTGATCGGCGAGCCCACCGTGCCCGCCTTGTTGCCGATCGCGGTCAAGGCCGGCGCCGAGTTCACGTCGTTGACCGTGATCGCGATCGCGGCGGTGCCGGCCAGCGCGGGCGTTCCGTTGTCGGTGGCGCGAATCGTGACCGGGTAGACGCCCGGGCCCTGTGCTTCCGTCGGGGTCCAGGAGAACGCCCCCGTCGACGCGTTGATCGCGGCTCCGGCGGGCGCCCCGGCGTCCAGGGACCACGTCATGGAGTTCGCGGGAACGTCGGAGTCGGTCGCCGTCACGGTGAACGTGAGTGCAACGAGCTCGTTGACCGTTCGGTTGCCGGGGTTGGTCACCGCCGGCGCCGCGTTCACTTCGTTCACGGTCACCGTAATCACCTGGAAGTCGCTCAGCGCGGGCGCCCCGTTGTCGGTCGCGCGAATCGTGACCGGGTAGAGTCCCGGGCCCTGCGCCTCCGTCGGGGTCCACGAGAACGCGGCGGTGCCGGCGTCGATCGCGGCGCCCGCGGGAGCCCCGGCGTCGAGGGACCATGCGAACGTATTCGCCGGGACGTCCGCGTCGGTCGCGGTCGCTGTGAACGAAAGGGTCGCGAGCTCGTTGACGGTCTTGTTGCCCGGATTGTTCATGACCGGCGCGACGTTGACCTCCGTCACGGTGATCGTGATCGCCGTCGTGCCGCCCAGCGCCGGGGTTCCGTTGTCCGTTGCCCGGATCGTGACCGGATAGACGCCGGGGCCTTGCGCTTCCGTCGGAGTCCAGCTGAAGGCGCCGCCCGAGTTGATCGTCGAGCCAACGGGAGCGCCGGCGTCCAGAGACCACGTCATCGTGTTCGCGGGAATGTCGGAGTCCGTCGGCGTCACGGTGAACGTGAGCGCCGAAAGCTCCGCGACCGTCTTGTTGCCGGGATTCGTGAGGACCGGGGCGGCGTTCACCTCGTTCACGGTGACCGTGATCGTTTCGAAGTCGTCCAGGGCCGGCGCGCCGTTGTCCGTGACGCGCACCGTGATCGGATAGCTGCCTGGGCCCTGCGCCTCCGTCGGGGTCCAGGCAAACGCCCCGGTGGACGCGTTGATCGCGGCGCCGGTCGGCGCTCCGGCGTCCAACGAGAAGGTGAGCGTGCCCGGGACGTCGGGATCCGTCGCGGTGGCGGTGAAGGCGAGCGCGACCAGCTCGTTCACGGTCTTGCTGCCGATCGCCGCGAGCGTCGGCGCGACGTTCATCTCGTTCACCGTAACGGTGATCGCCGCGGCGCCGTTCAACGCCGGGGTTCCGTTGTCGGTGGCGCGGATCGTGATCGGGTACGCGCCCGGGCCCTGCGCCTCGGTCGGCGTCCACGAGAAGGCGCCGGTGGATGCGTTGATGGTCGCGCCGGCTGGAGCGCCTGCGTCCAGCGAGAACGTCAGCGTGTTGGCCGGAACGTCGGCGTCCGTCGCGGTCACCGTGAATGCGAGCAGGCTCAGCTCATTGACCGTATGGTTCCCGGGGCTCGTCACCACCGGCGCCACGTTCACCTCGTTCACCGTGACGGTGATCCCCTCGAAGTCGCTCAGCGCCGGTGTTCCGTCGTCGGTGGCGCGGACCGTGACGGGGAATGCTCCCGGACCCTGCGCTTCCGTCGGCGTCCACGAGAACGCGCCGGTCGTGGCGTTGATGGTCGCGCCCGCCGGAGCCCCCGCGTCCAGGGAGAACGAGATCGCGTCCGCCGGAAGGTCCGCGTCCGTCGCCGTCGCGGTGAACGCCAGGGTCGCCAGCTCGTTGACCGTCTTGTTTCCGATCGCGGCGAGCGCCGGGGCCACATTCACGTCGTTGACCGTCACCGTGATCGCGGCCGTGCCGCTCAGCGCCGGCGTGCCGTTGTCCGTGGCGCGAATGGTCACCGGGTAAGTGCCGGGTCCCTGGGCCTCGGTCGGAGTCCACGAGAACGCCCCAGTCGTGGCGCCAATGGTCGCGCCGGCAGGAGCGCCGGCATCGAGCGACCAGGTCACCGTGTTGGCCGGGACATCGGCGTCCGTCGCGGTGACCGTGAACGCGAGCGCGACCAGCTCATTGACGGTCTTGTTGCCCGGATTGGTGACCGCGGGCGCCACGTTCACCTCATTGACCGTGACCGTGATGCCCTCGAAGTCGCTCAGAGGCCGGCGTCCCGCTGTCCGTGGCCCGGATCGTGATCGGGAATGATCCTGGGCCCTGGGCCTCGGTCGGCGTCCAGGAGAACGCTCCGGTCGACGCGTTGATGGTCGCACCGGCCGGCGCTCCTGCGTCCAGAGAGAACGAGATCGTGTTCGCGGGAAGATCGGCATCCGTCGCGGTCGCGGTGAATGCCAGCGGTCGCCAGCTCGCTCACCGTCTTGCTTCCGATCGCGGCGAGCACCGGCGCCACATTCACTTCATTGACCGTGACCGTGATCCCCTCGAAGTCGCTCAGCGCCGGTGTTCCGTCGTCGGTGGCGCGAATCGTGACGGGGAACGTTCCCGGACCCTGCGCTTCCGTCGGGGTCCACGAGAACGCGCCGGTGGATGCGTTGATGGTCGCGCCCGCCGGAGCCCCCGCGTCCAGGGAGAACGAGATCGCGTCCGCCGGAAGATCGGCGTCCGTCGCCGTGGCCGTGAACGCCAGGGTCGCCAGCTCGTTCACCGTCTTGTTGCCGATCGCGATGAGGGACGGGGCCACATTCGATTCGTTGACCGTCACCGTGATCGCGGCCGTACCGCTCAGCGCCGGCGTGCCGTTGTCCGTGGCGCGAATGGTGATCGGGAATGAGCCCGGGCCCTGCGCTTCGGTCGGGGTCCAGGAGAACGCGCCGGTTGTGGCTCCGATCGCCGCGCCGCTGGGAGCACCGGCGTCCAGCGACCAAGTCACCGTGTTGGCCGGGGCATCGGCGTCCGTCGCCGCGACCGTGAACCCGAGCGCGACCAGCTCATTGACCGTCTTGTTGCCCGGATTGGTGACCGCGGGCGCCACGTTCACTTCGTTCACCGTGACGGTGATTACCTCGAAATCGCTCAGCGCCGGCGTGCCGCTGTCCGTGGCCCGGATTGTGATCGGGAAAGAGCCCGGCCCCTGCGCCTCCGTCGGCGTCCACGAGAAGGCACCCGTCGTGGCGCCAATGGTCGCGCCAGCCGGAGAGCCCGCGTCGAGCGAGTAGGCCACCGTGTTTGCCGGAACGTCCGCGTCCGTCGCGGTCGCCGTGAATGTCAGGGTTGCCAGCTCGTTCACCGTCTTGCTTCCGATCGCGGCGAGCGCCGGGGCCACGTTGACCTCGGTCACCGTAACGGTGATTACCTCGAAGTCGCTCAGGGCCGGCGTGCCGTTGTCGGTGGCGCGAATCGTGATCGGGAATGAGCCTGGGCCCTGGGCTTCGGTCGGCGTCCACGTGAAGGCACCCGTCGAGGCATTGATGGCCGCCCCGGCTGGAGAACCCGCGTCCAGCGAGTAGGCCACCGTATTCGCCGGAACGTCCGCATCCGTCGCGGTCGCCGTGAACACGAGCGTCGCAAGCTCGTTCACCGTCTTGTTTCCGATCGCGGCTAAGGACGGGGCCACGTTGACCTCGGTCACCGTGACGGTGATTACCTCGAAATCGCTCAGCGCCGGCGTGCCGTTGTCCGTGGCGCGAATCGTGATCGGGAATGCGCTGGGGCCTTGTGCTTCGGTCGGCGTCCACGAGAACGCACCCGTCGAGGCACCGATGGTCGCGCCCGCCGGCGCTCCCGCGTCCAGGGAGAACGAGATCGCGTCCGCCGGAAGATCGGCATCGGTTGCCGTAGCTGTGAACGTCAGGGTCGCCAGCTCGCTTACGGTCCTATTTCCAATCGCGACCAAAACGGGCGCCACGTTCGCTTCGTTCACCGTGACCGTGATCCCCTCGAAGTCGCTCAGGGCCGGCGTGCCGTTGTCGGTGGCGCGAATCGTGATCGGGAATGAGCCCGGGCCCTGGGCCTCCGTCGGCGTCCATGAGAAGGCGCCGGTCGTTGCCCCAATGGTCGCCCCAGCTGGAGAACCCGCGTCCAGCGAGTAGGCCACCGTATTCGCCGGAACGTCCGCATCCGTCGCGGTCGCCGTGAACACGAGCGTCGCAAGCTCGTTCACCGTCTTGCTTCCGATCGCGGTGAGTGCCGGGGCCACGTTGACCTCGTTCACCGTGACCGTGATTCCCTCGAAGTCGCTCAGCGCCGGCGTGCCGTTGTCGGTGGCGCGAATCGTGATCGGGAATGAGCCCGGGCCTTGCGCTTCGGTCGGCGTCCACGAGAAGGCGCCGGTCGTGGCGCCAATGGCCGTGCCAGTCGGAGCGCCTGCATCCAGCGAGTACGCCACCGTATTCGCCGGAACGTCCGCATCCGTCGCGGTCGCCGTGAATGTGAGCGTCGCCAGCTCGTTCACCGTCTTACTTCCGATCGCGGCGAGCGCCGGGACCGCATTCACCTCGTTGACGGTGATCGTGGTCGAGACCGCCCCGCTCAGCGCGGGGGCCCCGTTGTCCGTGGCGCGAATGGTCACCGGATAGGTTCCGGGTCCTTGAGCTTCCGTCGGAGTCCACGTGAACGCACCGGTCGACGCGTTGATCGACGCGCCGGCGGGTGCGCCCTCGAGCGACCAGCTCAACGTGTTGGCCGGCACGTCCGCGTCCGAGGCCGTCACCGTGAAGCCGAGGGTGGCCAGCTCGTTGACGCTGTGGCTTCCGGGGTTTGTCACCACCGGTGCGGCGTTCACCTCGTTGACGGTGATCGTGATGGCGGCCGAGCCGCTCAGCGCCGACGTGCCGTTGTCGGTGGCGCGAATCGTGACGGGGAACGCGCCGGGGCCTTGCGCTTCGGTCGGCGTCCACGAGAAGGCGCCGGTCGAGGCCCCAATGGCCGCGCCGGCCGGGGCGCCATCCAGGGACCACGTGAGCGTATTCGCCGGGACGTCCGCGTCCGTCGCGGTCGCGGTGAAGGCCAACGCGGTCAGCTCATCGACGGTTTGGTTTCCGGGATTCGTCACCGCCGGGGCCGCGTTCACCTCATTGACCGTGACCGTGATCACCTCAAAATCGCTCAGCGCGGGGGTTCCGTTGTCTGTCGCGCGAATGGTGATGGGGAAGGCACCAGGGCCTTGAGCCTCGGTCGGGGTCCACGAGAAGGCGCCGGTCGTGGCCCCGATGCCGGCGCCGGCCGGAGCACCCGCGTCCAGGGAAAACGAGATCGCTTCCGCCGGAAGATCGGTATCCGTGGCCGTCGCGGTGAATGCCAGCGTTGCCAGCTCATTCATCGTCGTGCTTCCGATCGCTCCGAGCACCGGCGCCACGTTCACCTCGTTCACCGTGATGTCGATCGCCTCGAAATCGCTGAGCGAAGGCGTTCCGTCATCGGTGGCCCGAATCGTAGCGGGGAACGTGCCCGGGCCCTGCGCTTCCGTCGGCGTCCACGAGAAGGCTCCCGTCGAGGCGTTGATCGTCGCGCCGGACGGTGCTCCCGCGTCGAGTGAATAGTCCACGGTCTGGCCGGCGTCCGGATCGGTCGCGCTCGCGGTAAACGCCAGGGTCGCGAGCTCGTTCACGGTCCGGTCTCCGATCCCGGCCAATACCGGCGGTTGATTCGCGTTCACGGTGATCACCACGTCCTGAGATCCGCTGAGCGCGGGGGCGCCGTTGTCCGTGGCGCGCACCGTCACGGAATTGGCGCCCACCTGGCCGACCGTCGGCGTCCAGGCAAAGGCCCCGGTCGTGCTCCCGATCGAAGCCCCGGCAGGGAAGCCGGCATCCAAGGAGAACGTCAGCGCGTTGGACGGCACGTCGCCGTCCGTGGCGGTGGCCGTGAAGGCCACCGCGATGCCGACCGTCGTTGTCTTGTTTCCAATGGGGGTCACGACCGGCGCGACGTTGACTTCGTTTACGGTCACCGAGATGGTTTCGGGCGAGGACTCTGGGGACACGCCGTCATCGGTCGCGCGGATGGTGATCGGAAACGAGCCGGGGCCCTGGACTTCGGTCGGTGTCCAGGAAAACGCGCCGGTCGTCGCGTTGATGGCGGCGCCGGCCGGGGCGCCGGCGTCGAGCGAGTACTCGACGGACTGGCCTAGGTCGGGGTCGACCGCGGTCACTGTGAAGGCAAGCGTGGCCAGCTCGTCCGTGGTCCTGTCGCCGATCGGAGCCAGGATGGGTGGTAGCGCCAGGGCAGGGTGTGGCAGCGAGCACGTCGCGACGCAGATGATTGCGGCGATTGAAGAAGCGCGAATTCTACCGGCTAAACCCACTCTGCTCTGACCCCCACCGGGACCTTTGGATCCCCTGGCGAAGGCAGTCGTTGTGTGGGCGACCGGAGCGGGCTACCTGGGCAGGGAGCAATCCAACTGATACACTCTGAGCAAGAACCTCTAATTCTACCGCTGAACTCTCCGTTCGTCAAATTATTTCAACGACTTGCGGCTACGGGACGCGGAGCGATCCGGAGGGGGAAGGATCGGGCGGGACGGAGCGGCTTGAGGGAAGCCGACCCGCTGTAGTAAGCTACGCGGCTACCACTTATAGAGACGGGAGGTCTACGGTCCATTGAAGATCGAAACCACGCTGGCGGGAAGCTATCCCAAGCTGCCAACCCAATCGGGCGACGTCAATCTCAGGGTCGTCCGCAACCGGCGCGACGCAGGTAAGGCCACTGATGCCGACGTCGCCTCGGCCATTCGCGAAACCACGCGCCGCATTCTCGCCATCCAGCAGCGCGCGGGCATCGATTTGCCTGTGGACGGCGCCGCGGGATGGGACGACGGCCAGACCTACGTGGCGCGTTCGCTGGGCGGGTTCCAGATCGCCGGGCTGATCCGCTACCTCGACACCAACACGTACTACCGTCAGCCCGAGATCGTCGGCGCGATCGCGTGGGACCGGCCGGCCACGGTCGAGGACTACAAGGCGGCGCAGTCGATGTCCGAGAGGCCCGTGAAGGCGCTGCTCCCGGGCCCATTCTCGCTGTACCGCTTCTCCAAGGATCTCCACTACAAGTCGCCGGCGGAGGCGCTTCGCGCTCTCGGCGCCGCGCTCTCGAAGGAAGCCCAGGCGCTCGAAAAGGCGGGCGCCCAGTGGATCCATTTCGAAGAGCCGTGGATGGGCAGGGCGCGCGCCGAGGAGGCGCCGCTCGTTCGAGCCGCGCTGGAGCCGCTCCTCGCCGGGCGGACGGCCAAGACCGTGATCCACGTTCCGTTCGGAGCGCCGACGGCCGTCTTCGAGGCGATCCGCGAGATGCCGTGGTCTGCGATCGGCCTCGATTTGGTTGGGGCGCCGGCCGGCTGGGATCTCCTTGCTCGCGTGCCTGAAGGACGAACCGTCGCACTTGGATTGATCGACGCTCGCAACACGAGGCTGGAAGATCCTTCCGACCTCGCCCGCCTGATCGCGCGGGCGCGCTCGGCCCGTCCGGACCTCGAATACCAGCTCAGCCCCAGCGCCAGCCTGGAATACCTTCCGGCGGATCGTGCGGAACAGAAAGTGGCCCGCCTGGTGGAAGCTGCCAAAATCGCCATGCGGAACGGAGGTTGACGATGCCACGCGGACTTTGGACCACGACCGTCGGGAGTTTCCCCAAGCCGCCGCAGCTCGAAAAGGCGCGCCAGCAGTTCGCGCGGGGCGAGTTGAAGGCGGACCAGCTCGAGGAAATGGAACGGGCTGAGACCATTCAGATGATTCGCCGTCAGGAGGAGGTCGGTCTCGACATCCTCGTGGACGGGGAGCTGTACCGCGGCGACATGACCACGTACTTCGCGGAGCTGATGCCCGGTTACGCGATCTCGAATCCGGTTCGCTCCTACGGAAACCGGTATTACCGGAAGCCGGTCGCGGTGGGGCCCATCCGCCGGAAGAAGCCGCTGACGGTGGACTGGTGGAAGTTCGCCCAATCGCAGACGTCCAAACCGATCAAGGGAATGCTCACGGGTCCCTATACGATGATGGACTGGTCCTTCAACGAGCACTATCCGTCGCGCGAGGCGATGGCCATGGATCTGGCGGAGGCGATCCGCGAGGAGGCGCTCGCCCTCCAGGAGGCGGGCGCGAAGTACATCCAGATCGACGAGCCCGCCGTCTCCGTGCGTCCCGACGAGCTGAAGCTCGCGATCCGGGCGCTCGGCCGGGCCACCGAGGGCCTGAAGGCGAAGACCATCACGCACATCTGCTACGGGGACTTCGACGTCATCTACCCGGCCATGCTCGATCTCCCGGTCGACATGATCGATCTCGAGTTGGCGAACAGCCGCTACGACCTGCTGGACCGCTTCCGCGCCAACCCCTTCACCAAGGAAATCGGGTACGGGGTGCTGGACGTCCACTCGCATCGGGTCGAATCCAAGGACGAGGTCAAGGCGGGGATCCTGCGCGGCCTCGAGGTGCTGAAGCCCGAGCAGATGTACGTCGACCCGGACTGCGGCCTGAAGACGCGGACCGTCGATGAGTCGTTCGCCAAGCTCAAGGTGATGGTCGACGCCGTTCGGGAGGTCCGGGAGGAGAAGGGCATCACGGCGTGACGCGGACGGATTCGGCCGATCTCACCGGCCTGGCCATCGACCGCGAATCGCAAACACCTTCCTCCGGCGCCGGACCGCGCAAGTACGTTCCCCTCGGCATTGCCGCGGTCGTCCTTGCGCTGATCGTGGTTTTTCTTCCGATCTTCCGCGCCAAGCCTCTCGTCGTCACGGTCGCCCGGGCGGAAGCCTTGGGCGGCGCGCCCGGCGCGGGCGCTTCCGAGGTGCTCACCGCGAGCGGATACGTCGTGGCGAGGCAGCGCGCCTCCGTCTCCACCGAGGTGGCGGGGCGCCTCGAGGCGCTCTACGTCAGCGAGGGGAGCCGCGTGCAGAAAGGCGACATCCTCGGGGTGCTGCGGAACGAGGACCAGCGCGCCGCCGTCGAGAGCGCCAAGGCCGCGCTCGCGTCGGCCGAGGCCGCCGCCTCGGAGGCCAGGGCGACCGCCCGCGAGAGCGCGCTCGAGCTGGCGCGGGTGAAGGAGCTCCTCTCTCGCGGCCTCGTGAGCCAGGCGGAGTACGACCAGGCCGAGGCTCGGGATGGGGTCGCGCGGGCCCGGGTGGAGAGCTCGACCGCCTTGATCCAGAACGCGAAGGCGGGCCTCTTGGCCGCCAACATCGCCTACGAGAAAACGTTCATTCGCGCCCCGTTCTCGGGCGCGGTGCTTCGGAAGGAAGCCGAGGTGGGCGAGATCGTGAGCCCGATCCCGTCGAGCGGCGGCCTCACCCGCGGCGCGATCGCGACCATGGCCAACCTCGCGACGCTCGAGGTCGAGGTCGACGTCAACGAAGGCTACGTGTCGCGCGCCCACGAGGGGATGCGCGCCGAAATCACGCTCGACGCGTATCCGGATCGCCACTACCCGGGACACGCGCGGCAGATCGTGCCGACCGCGGATCGCCAGAAGGCGACCGTCCAGATCAAGGTATCCTTCGATTCGCTGGACACCCGCGTCCTCCCGGAGATGGGGGCCAAGGTCACGTTTCTCGCCGACCACGATTCGTCCGAAACCGGCGGGCAGGCGGTGCCCTCGTCGGTGGTTCTCATCCCGCGCGGCGCGGTGCGGGAGCGGGAGGGACGCGCGGTCATCTTCGTCGTCGAAGGGGGACGGGCGGTGGAGCGCGGCGTCTCGCCGCGGCCCTACGGCGACGACCGCGTGGCCGTGACGGGCGGGCTGGCCGCGGGTGAGAACGTGGTGGTGGAAGCGTCCGCAGACTTGAAAGACAAGGCCCGGGTCCGGGTCCGCTAGCGCGAGGAGGAGTTTCGAATGTCCAACGGCGATCCCCAGTCGAACGGTCTCCTCATCTCGCTCAAGGATGTCCGCAAGGTTTACTACCGGAACAAGATCGAGATCCCCGTTCTCGCCGGGATCAACTTGGACATCAAGCGCGGCGAGTTTCTGGCGCTCATGGGGCCGAGCGGCTCCGGGAAGTCGACCCTGCTCAACCTGATCGGTGGAATTGACCGGCCGACGAGCGGGGAGGTCAGGGTGGCCGGCGAGTCGCTGGGCACGCTCAAGCCCGGAAAGCTGGCCGCGTGGCGCGCGCGCCACGTGGGATTCATCTTTCAGCTCTACAACCTGATTCCGGTCCTGACGGCGTTTCGAAACGTGGAGCTGCCGCTCTTGTTGACAAAGCTCTCCGCGGCGGAGAGGAAGAAGCGGGTGCTCCTCGCGCTCCAGCTGGTCGGCCTTGAAGCGCGCGCGAGCCACATTCCCCGCCAGCTCTCGGGCGGAGAGGAACAGCGCGTGGCGATCGCGCGGGCCATCGTCGCCGATCCTACCCTCCTCGTGGCGGATGAGCCCACCGGCGATCTCGACGCGAAGAACGCAGATGAGATCCTGGTCCTTCTCCAGCGCCTGAACAAGGAGATGGGGAAGACGATCCTCATGGTGACGCACGATCCGCAGGCCGCGCAGCGGGCCCACATGACGCTCCACTTGGAAAAGGGAATCCTCCGGTCGTGAAATACCTTCGCCTGATCTGGGCTCACCTGGTTCGCTCCAAGCGCCGGACGTTTCTCACGGTCTCCTCCATCGCGATCGCGCTCTTTCTGTTCTGCACGCTCCGGACGGTGATGACGTCCCTCGACGCGGGGATCCGAGCCTCCGACGACACGAGGATCGTGGTCCGCCACGCCGCGTCCCTGGTCTTTCCGCTCCCGCTCGCCTACCGGGACCGGCTGGAGCAAGTGCCCGGCGTGCTGCGGGTGAGCTTTGGCAACTGGTTCGGGGGCTATTACCAGGATCCCAAGAACCAGTTCACCCAGTTCGCGGTCGATCCGGTTTCGTTCTTCGACGTCTACCCGGAGGTTCTCCTGGGCCAAGAGCAGCGCCAGGTGTTCCTCAACGAGCGCACGGCGTGCATCGCGGGCCAGGCCCTGGTGGACAAGTACGGGTGGAAGATCGGCGACGTGATCCCGATCACGGGCACGATCTACCCCGGCGACTGGCGGCTGACCCTGCGCGGAATCTTCAAGGCGAGCACGCCCGACGCCGACGAGAACGTGATCTTCTTCCACTGGGACTACCTCAACGAGGTGATGCCCGACGTGCGGAAGAACTGGGTCGGGATCTACTGGGTCAAGGTGGGCTCTCCCACGGACGCGCCCGCCGTGAGCGCCCGCATCGACCAGATTTACGAGAACAGCCCGCAACCCACGAAGACCGAGACCGAAAAAGCGTTCCAGGCCGGCTTCCTCCAGATGATGGGGAACGTGAGTCTTCTCCTCACGATCCTCGGCTCGGCCATCGTGTTCGCGATCATGCTCGTCACGATCAACACGATGATGATGGCCGCGCGGGAGCGCACCACCGAGATCGCGATCTTGAAGACGCTGGGCTTCGGCGACGGTCTCGTCCTCGGGATGGTCGCGGCGGAATCCATATTGCTGTCCCTGGCGGGCGGCGTTCTGGGTTGCGGCCTCGCGTTCCTGATCTTCCGAAAGGTCAATTTCACGGCAGGCGGCATGATCCCGAACTTCCGGGTGCTCCCGGAGACGCTCCTGGCGGGGCTGGCCCTGTCCCTCGTGATGGGGCTCCTGAGCGGGCTTGTGCCGGCCGTTCGCGCCGCGCGGCTTCAGATCGCGGGCGCGCTCCGGAAGGTGGCGTAACGTGGCCCTGATCCCGCTGGCCTACAACTGGAGGAATCTGGCGGCCCACCGCGTGAGCACCGCGCTGACGGCGATCGGGATCGCGCTGGTCGCGTGGGTCTTCATCTTCACGCTCGCCCTCGCCGGCGGATTTCAGGCGGCGCTCCAGACCACGGGCTCCCCGAACAACGCGATCGTGATCCGGAAGGGATCCACGGCCGAGCTCATGAGCATCATCAGCCGGGACGCTGCGTCGGCGGTGACCAGCCAGGAGGAGATCGCCCGGGCCGCGGACGACACTCCGCTCGCGACGTCGGAGCTGATCGTGGTCTGGAATCTGCCGCGCAAGTCCGGCACCACGACGAACGTCGTGGTTCGCGGCGTCGGGCCCAAGTCGCTCGTGCTGAGGCCTCAGGTCCATCTCGCCCAGGGGCGGATGTTCCGGACGGGTCTCGACGAGATCGTCGTGGGCAAGATGGTCTCGGACCGGTTCCGGAACTGCGCGATCGGCGATCACCTGAAGCTGGCCGGCCGCGTCTGGACCGTCGTTGGGATTCTGGACTCCGGCGGCCGCGCCTACGACTCGGAGATCTGGGGCGACGTGGAGCTGTTCATGCCGGTCTTCGATCGTCCCGTGTTCCAAAGCGTCACCCTCCGGCTCCGGGAGCCCTCATATTTGAAACCGCTGAAGCAGCGTCTGGAGTCGGATCCGCGGATGAGCGTGGAGGTGGAGCGCGAGGACATCTTCTACTCGAAGCAATCGGGCGCGTTGGCCGCGATGCTCCGCGCGCTGGGCCTCTTTGTCACCTCGATCATGGCCCTGGGCGCCGTCTTCGGCGCGCTCAACACGATGTACGCGGCCGTCGGCTCGCGGACGAAGGAGATCGGCACCCTTCTCGCGATCGGGTTCTCGCGCGGCTCGATCTTGATATCGTTCCTCGTCGAGTCGGTGCTCCTGAGCCTTCTGGGCGGCCTGATCGGATGCCTGCTCGCGCTGCCGGTGCGAAGCTTCACCACCGGCACGATGAGCTTCGCCACGTTCAGCGAGCTGGCCTTCCGCTTCCAGGTGACGCCGGGCATGCTGCTCGCGGGTCTGGTCTTCTCCGCCGCGATGGGCCTCGTGGGAGGGTTCTTCCCCGCGCGAAAGGCCGCCGGCATGCCGATCATCGAGTCGCTGCGCGAGGCTTGAGCCTGTGCTAGCGTCGGTCCCCTCATGACACACGCCCCGATACGGCTTGGCGTCCTCGCCAGCAAGCTCGGCCGCGCGCTCGGCGATCAAATCGCGGAGCAGCTCAAGCCCTTCCTGGGTTCCGCGTCGATGCAGATCGTTCCCATCGAGCCGCCCTCGGAGCGGACGGCGGGGCACCGGCCCCACTGGCCGGGGGATGCTCTGGAGCGGGCGCTGCTCAAGGGCGAGGTCGACATCGCGATCCAGAACGCGAAGGACCTGGCGCCCGAGATCGCCCCGGGACTCGCGTTCGCCGCGGTGACGGAGCGCCTTACGCCCTTCGACGTGCTGATCGCGCGCGACGAGACGATCATGGACGAGCTGCCGGAAGGCGCCGCGCTCTCCGCCCACTCGCCGCTCCGCCGGTCTCAGCTCCTTCGCTACCGCGACGATTTCAAACTGCTGGATCTTCCCGGGAGCCTGGACGAGCGCATCCGGATGCTCGACTCGGGACGGGTGGACGGCATCGTGGTCTCCGCGGCCGCGGTGGAGCACCTGGGATTCCAGGATCGCGTGACCGAAATCTTCACGACCGAGGTGCTCGTTCCCGCCGCGGGGCAGGGCACCTGCGTCCTCGAGGTGAAGGAGGGCGCCAAGGAGCTTCTCCGCATCGCGAAGCATCTGGACCATCCGATGGCGCGCTCCGAGATCGACGCCGAGCGCGCGTTCCTGCGCGAGTTGAAGGCCGACCCCTCCACGGCGATCGGCGCGCTGGCGTCCACGGACGGCTCTAGCCTTCGCCTCGAGGGGATCGTGGTGGACCGCGAGGGACGGACGCACGTCCGGGGCGTTGAGGAAGGGGACATGGGCGACGAGACGGAGCTGGGCGAACGGCTGGCCCAGCGCCTGATCTCGGAAGGCGCGCGCCGCGTACTCGCGGACGCCGCCTCGGAGCGCTGAGGCAATGCTCGACCTCAAGCGAATCCGAAGCGAGACGGCCCGCGTCCGGGAGGCCATCGAGTACAAGAAGAGCCCCGCCGATCTCGACCGCCTTCTGGCCCTCGACGAGCAGCGCCGCGACCTCCTGGGAAAGACCGAGACGCTGAAGCATCAGCGAAACGAGGCCTCCGAAGAGATCGGCCGGAAGAAAAAGCGCGGCGAGGACGCCTCCGACGCGATCCAGGCGATGAAGCGCGTGGGAGACGAGATCAAGGCGCTCGACGCGCAGGTGGCCGCCGCGGAGAGCGAGATGGACCGAATCCTCCTCTGGATTCCCAACATTCCCCACGAATCGGTTCCGCGCGCGATGGACGCGTCCGGGAATCAAGTGGTCGCCAAGGTGGGGGAGCCGCGGAAGTTCGCGTTCAAGGCCAAGCCCCACTGGGAGCTGGCCGAATCCCTCGGGCTCCTCGATTTCGAACGGGGCGTCAAGATCGCGGGGAGCGGCTTCCTGCTCTTCACCGGCATGGGCGCTCGTCTCGAGCGCGGGCTGATCCAGTTCATGCTCGACCTGCACACCAAGAAGCACGGCTACACGGAGGTCTCGCCGCCCCACGTGATCCGCCGCGAATGCCTGGTGGGCACGGGGCAGCTTCCGAAGCTGGAGGAAGAGATGTACCGGCTCCAGGATGAGGACCTCTTTCTCAATCCCACCGCCGAGGTCCCGATCACGAACATGTATCGCGATGAGATCCTGGACGGGGCGCGGCTTCCCATCCGCCATACGGGCTATTGCGCGAGCTACCGCCGCGAGGCGGGCGCCGCCGGCCGCGACACGCGCGGGATGATCCGCGTGCACCAGTTCGACAAGGTCGAGATCGTGAAGTTCGTGCGGCCGGAGTCGTCCTACGACGAACTGGAGCGGATGCGCCTGGACGCCGAAGCCGTCCTGGTCGCGCTGGAGCTGCCGTACCGCGTGTTGCTGCTCGCCGCCGGGGACCTGAGCTTCGCCAACGCGAAGTGCTACGACCTGGAGGCGTGGGCGCCCGGGGAAGAGCGCTGGCTCGAGGTATCTTCGTGCAGCAATTTCGAGGACTTCCAGGCGCGCCGGGCCGGCATCCGCTTCCGCCCCGAGCGCGGGGAAAAGCCGGAATTCGTCCACACGCTGAACGGGTCCGGCCTCGCGCTTCCGCGCACGTTCGCCGCCCTACTGGAAAACCATCAGACCGAACAGGGGACGGTCCGCGTTCCGGACGCGCTCGTTCCGTATCTCGACGGAGTGCGCGAGCTCGTCCCCGCCTAGGGGGCACCCATGGCCGCTCGCGCCCCGGACTCCATCCCGATCGTTCGAAGGCTCTCGTACAAGGTCTATCTCTTCCTCGCCGTCATCGTGCTGATGGTGGCGCTCGTGGTCCACACGAACACCATCATCACCCGGCTGAACGCGGAGACGCGGGCGCGATGCGACGTGCTCGCGCGGTTCTTCGCCGTGGTGACCTTCCAGGCGGCCGACGATCCAAACATCCAGCCCATCTTCCGGGACGCCGTGGAGAGCATCAACTTCCCGATCGTGCTCACCGATCTCCACGGAATTCCCCGCGTCTGGAAGGAGATCGGGATTCCTTCGGACGCGATCCCGGATTCGGTGCTCGAGAGCGCCGCGCTCACGGGCGCGCAGCACGAGGAAGTGGCCAAGATCCAGGAGATCGTGCGGAAGCTGGACAACATCAACAAACCCGTGAACATCGTCCGCGTGCGGCAGCCGGGCGTTTTGGGTTTCGTCCACTACGGAGAGCCCAAGCTGGTGCGCGAGCTGCGATGGCTTCCCTACATCGAGCTCTTCGTCATCCTGGTCCTCCTGGTCTTCGGATACGCGGGGCTCCGGAGCCTTCTCATGGGCGAGCAGAGGATTCTCTGGGCGGCCCTCGCCAAGGAGACGGCGCACCAGCTGGGCACGCCGCTCTCGTCCCTCATGGGGTGGACGGCCCTCATTCGCGAGAGTCCTCCCGGGGAGATGAAGCGGGATCGCCTCGACGAGATCGTGTCGGAGATGGACCGCGACCTGGCGCGCCTTCACAAGGTGACGCTCCGTTTCGGCCAGGTCGGGTCGCGACCCACCCTCAAACTCGGCGACCTCACGCCCGTTGTCCACGGAGTGGTGGACTATTTCCGGACGCGGCTGCCACAGGTGAGCCGCGAGGTGGAAATCTCGGAGCGGTACGAGGCCATTCCGCGGGTCGCGTTCCACGCCGAGCTCTTGGAGTGGGTCGTGGAGAATCTCCTGCGCAACGCGATCGATGCGATGGACAAGCCGAAGGGCCTGATCGAGGTGAGCCTGATCTGGAAGCGCGAGGAGCGTCTCGTGGAGTTCTGCGTGCGCGACAACGGCCGGGGAATGCCGCCCGAGGAGCGCCGCCACGCGTTCGATCCGGGGTACACCACGAAGCGGCGGGGCTGGGGATTGGGACTCGCCCTTGCGAGGCGGGTCGTGCACGAATATCATGGAGGGCGAATCCAGATCCTCGAGAGCGCTCCGGGCCGCGGAACCGCCGTGGCCGTGACGCTGCCGGTGCCGCCCCTCCAGTCCACCACCCCCGCGTGAGCCTGAACCCGGCATGAGCCCCGCCATCCGAAAGATCCTGTGGGCCGACGACGAGATCGACCTCTTGAAGCCCCACATCCTCATGCTGGAGGAGAAGGGATTCAAGGTCACTCCGGTCACCAACGGAACGGATGCCGTGGCCTGCGCCTCCCGGGAGAAGTTCGACGTCGTCCTCCTGGACGAGTCCATGCCCGGCATGGGCGGCCTCGCGACACTCGAAGCGATCAAGGAGAAGGATCCCGCGATCCAGATCGTGCTGGTGACCAAGAACGAGGCCGAGTCCCTGATGGACGAGGCGATCGGCCGGCGGATCGACGACTACCTTCTGAAGCCGGTCCGCCCAACCCAGATCTACCTGGCTGTGAAGCGGCTTCTCGAATCCGACCGGCTTCAAGAGTCGCGCCGGACCCGCGACTACGTCGCGGAGCTCGCGAAGCTGCGGGCGGAGTCGTCCGGGGCGCTCCACTGGCGGGGCTGGATCGATCTCTACGCGCGGAGCGCGCAGTGGGACGTGGAGCTGGACCTGGGGGAGGATTCGGGGCTCAAGCAGGCGCAGGCCGACCAGCGGCGCGAGCTGAACGTCGAGTTCTCATCCTACGTGGAATCCGCGTACGAATCGTGGGTGCACGGCCAGGACCCTCCGCCTCTGTCGCGCGACGTGGTCGAGCGGTGGGTCGCGCCGCACCTGCGTGCCGGGACACGGGTGTTCCTGGTCGTGATCGACTGCATGAGGCTGGATCAGTGGCTCACCGTCGAGCCCCTGCTGCGCCCTCTGTTCGACATTCAGCTCGAGCACCAGATGTCGATCCTGCCCAGCGCCACGCCGTACTCGCGGAACGCGATCTTCTCGGGCCTGCTACCGGACGAGATTCAGAAGAACCACGCCAACTATTGGCAAGAAGCGTCGAACGACGAGCGGAGCAAGAACCGGTACGAGCGGCAGCTCCTGGATCATCAGCTGGAGCGGCTCCAGATCCAACTCCCGTCCGGGCTCAAGTACTTGAAAGTCTATAACGCCGAGGAGGCGTCCCACGTCCGGCGGAACATCGTCACGTACCAGAACATTCCGCTGGTGGCGCTGGTCTTCAACTTCCTCGACATGCTGACCCATGGGCGCTCGGAGTCGGACCTTCTGCGCGAGCTGGCGCCCGACGAATCGGCGTTCCGGTCGGTGATGAAGTCCTGGTTCTTGCACTCGGCCCTGTTCGACGCCCTCAAGTGGATGGCGAAGCAGAACTGCGTGGTCGTCGTGACCACCGATCACGGCGCGGTCCTGAGCCGGCGGTCCGCGTTGGTCTACGGAAATCGGGAGACGTCGACGAATCTCCGGTTCAAGTTCGGCACCAATCTCGGCTGCGATCCCAAGCAGGCCGTTCATCTCAAAGATCCCTCCCGGTTCCGCCTGCCGGCGGACTCCTTGAACAAGCAGTACATCGTCGCGAAGGAAGACTTCTATTTCATCTATCCGACCCGGTTCCACGAGTACGAGAGCAAGTACCGCGGGAGCTTTCAGCACGGTGGCATCTCCCTCGAGGAAATGATCCTGCCGGTGGCCACGCTCACGCCCAAGTTGTGACCCCTGTGAACGTCGAGATACGGTCCCTCCTGCGCGGGGAGGGGGAAACGAGATCTTTTGGTCGCCACCTGGGGCGACTCTTGCGTCCGGGCGACTGGGTTTGCCTGACCGGAGAGCTCGGCGCCGGGAAGACAACGCTCGTCTCCGGGGTGCTGGAGTCGATCCATCCCGGAGCCCGGGTCCGAAGCCCCACGTACGTCCTCGTCGAGATCTACGGCTCCAAGCCGACCGTGATCCACGCGGATCTCCACCGTCTCGAGACAAGCGCCGACGTGTCGAGCCTGGGTCTCGAGGATCTGGGAGCGCGCGACGCAATCGTGCTCGTGGAGTGGGCGGAGCGGGCCCAGTCGGAGCTTCCCGACGAGCGTCTGGATCTCTCGCTTCGCTACGTGGAGGGAGGCGGCCGCGAGATTCGCGTCACGCCCCGCGGCGAGCGATGGGAATCCGCGGCGCGGCAGGGCGAATTGGACCGCGACCGGTGGCAGGATGCGCTACATCCTGGCGATTGATACCGCGGGCCCCGAGGGCTCGGTCGCGCTCGTCGTGGACGGCCGGCTCCTCGGCGTGTCGCCGCTTCCGGAGGCCGGCCATTCGGAGGCCCTCTCGGGCGCCGCGGCGCGCCTGCTTGAGGACGCGGGCCTCGCCTTCCGGGATCTTGGGGCGATCGCGGTCGCGGAAGGCCCTGGCTCGTTCACCGGGCTTCGCATCGGCCTCGCATGGGCCAAGGGCGTGGCGTGGGGCGCGGGGATTCCGCTCGTCCTCGTGTCGTCGCACGAATCGCTCGCGCTCGCGCACGCGGCACCGGGACGGAACGTCGCGAGCCTGATTCCCGGCGAGCGCGGACGGGCGGAATCCGCGCTGTGGAGCGGCGGGCCGCCGCCGAAGCTTCTCTGGGGCCCCGAGCCCATCGACGAGGATGAGCTTGTGGACCGGCTGCTCGAGCTCGCGAGCGGCGGGACGCGACGCCCGGGCGCTCCGCCCGCCGGTGCCAACCTCCTCCTCGCTCCGCTCACCGCGAAGATCGCGACCGCGATCGAGGATCAATCCGAGGAGGCCGCGGCGCTCCTCGCGCCTCGGGCGCCACTCGCCCCGGCGGTCGCGGCCATCGCGGAGCGGCTCCTCGACGCGGGACGGCGCGCCTCCTTAATCGCGGCGGCGCCCGCCTACGGCCGCGCGCCGAACGCGCGGAAGCCGACGCCGTGAGCGCCGGCGCCCCGGCCGCGGTCCGGGTAGCACCCCTCACGATGGCCCGGGTCGATGAGGTGCTCGCGATCGAGTCGCTCTCGTTCAGCGATCCGTGGACCAAGGGGATGTTCGAGTCCGAGCTCACGATCGGCGCGGGGACCTACGCGCGGTTCGCGGAGCGCGACCGGGTCCTGGTCGGCTACCTCCTCGCGGTTCTGATCGAGGACGAGGCCCACCTCGGAAATCTCGCCGTTCACCCCGCGGCCCGGGGGTTGGGAGTGGGCCAGCGGCTGGTGGACGACCTCCTGGAAACCGCCCGGAAGAGGGGTATAGTCAGGGTGACGCTGGAGGTCCGGGAGGGCAATCAGATTGCGCGTAACTTCTATTATCGGAACCACTTCATCGATATCGCCATACGGAAGAACTACTACCGGAACCCCGTCGAGGATGCTATCGTCATGCTGAGGGGTCTGGGGGAGGGTTCGAGCGCGTGACCTGGCTCAGGAAGGCGAAAGAGGGGCTCAAAGCCCAGCAGCGCCGCCGGGAGCTCCCGGACGGGCTTTGGACCAAGTGCGAGGACTGCGGCGAGATCCTGTACCACAAGGAGCTCGAGCGGAACCTCTGGACCTGCAGCAAGTGCGCCTACCATTTCCGGATTTCCGCCCGCAGCTACATCAAGCTCCTCACGGACGAGGACTCGTTCGTCGAGCGGTTCTCCGAGGTCGTCTCCACCGATCCGCTGAAGTTTCGGGACGCGAAGCGCTACGTCGACCGCCTCAAGAAGGCCCGTGAGGAGACGGGGCTTTCGGAAGCCGTCATCTGCGGCGAGGCGCGGATCGAGGAATTGCCCTGCGTGCTCGCGATCATGGATTTTGCGTTTCTCGGGGGGAGCCTCGCCTCCGCCGCCGGGGAACGGATTGCGCGCTCCATCCTCCTGGCGATCGAGACCCGGCATCCGCTCATCATCCTCTCCTCGTCCGGCGGCGCGCGGATGTTCGAGGGCATTCTCTCGCTCATGCAGATGGCGAAGACGAACGCGCTCCTGGCGCGCCTCTCCGACGCCGGCGTCCCCTATCTCTCGATCATGACCCATCCCACCACCGGCGGCGTGACCGCGAGCTTCGCCTCGGTCGGCGACGTGATCATCGCCGAGCCAAAGGCTCTGATCGGATTCGCGGGGCCGCGCGTCATCAAGCAGACGATCAATCAGGAGCTGCCCGAGGGGTTCCAGCGATCGGAATTCCTGCTCCAGAAGGGACAGATCGACCGGATCGTCCATCGCCTCGAATTGCGGAAGACCGTGGCCTGGCTCCTGCGCTACTTCGCGGCCGGCGCGGCGCTCCCGCAGAAGCCGCGCCGTCGCGCGGGCGAGTCGCTCGCGCGCTTCCGCGCCGCGTCGCTCCCGATCGGCACCGCGCTCGCGCCGGTGCCGGCCGCGGGCGTGCCCGGCGCGATCGACGCCGGGGCCGCGAGCCCGAACGGATTGCCCGCACCCGCTCCGCCCGCGGCCGCCCCGACCCCCCAGGACCCGGCTCGAGAAGTCCGCGTCGAGGAATGACGTCCGCGGGAGGCGTCTCGCTTCGAGGGCGCCTCGAGGAGCTCTACCGCTTCGAGCGGAGCAGCATGCGACCCGGCCTCGCCGGGATCGAGCGTCTCCTCGACCGCGTCGGACGTCCCGAACGCCGGTTTCCATCGGTTCTCATCGCGGGAACGAACGGGAAGGGCTCGACCGCCGCCCATCTGGCCTCGATCCTCAAGTCGGCCGGGTTGCGCGTCGGCCTCTACACCTCCCCCCACCTCCTGCGCTTCCACGAGCGGATCCGGATCGACGGTGAGGAAATTTCCGACGAAGCGCTCGACCGCCTCCTGGAGCGCTGGTGGCCCATCTTCGAGGAGGAGCACCCGTCGTTCTTCGAGGCCGCCACCGCGCTTTGCTTCGAATACTTCGCGGAGCAGTCCCTGGACTTCGCGGTGGTCGAGGTGGGGCTCGGGGGCCGCCTCGACTCGACCAACATCCTCGAGCCGCGCGTCTCCGTGATCACCACGATTTCAAGCGACCACACCGAGATCCTGGGCCACTCCCTCCGCCGCATCGCGATCGAGAAGGCGGGCATCATCCGTGCCGGGAGGCCGCTTGTATTGGGCGTCGAGGAGCGGAGCGCGAAGAGCGCGATCCTCGAAGTGGCTACCGAGCGCGGCGCGCGCGCGGAATCGCTGGGTCGAAGCACCGGCTTTCGGATTGTGGGCGTGGGGCCCGAGGGAACCGAGTTCCGTCTCAAGACATCCTCCTTCTCGGGCGCGCTCCGAACCCCCCTTCACGGCCGCCACCAGGCGCGAAACGCGGCCCTCGCCGCGCTCGCGGCCGAGGCGGCGCTCAAGGGGCGGCCCCCCGATGCGATCGCGAGCGCCATCGAGCGCGGGATCGCCGCAACACGCTGGCCGGCGCGGGCGGAGTGGATCGACGGAGATCCGCCGATACTTGTGGACGTGGCGCACAACGTGGAAGGCGCGGCCTCCTTGGCCGCGACAGTGGCCGGGCTTCACCCGGGCCGGCCGGCGGCGGTCGTGGCGGGTTTCTCGCGCGACAAAGCCCACGGACAAATCCTCCGTGCCTTGGCGCGGGTGGCCGGGCGCTTCTTTCTCACCCAGTTCGCCGGGGAGCGGGCGACGCCCGCGGTTGAGCTCCTTCGAGAAGCGCCAACCGATTCCGTCGAATGCGAAGCCGTCCCTTCCGTCGCCGAAGCCATCTCCCGCGCCGCGGAGTGGGCCCGTCCCCGCGGGGGCGTCGTGGTTCTCACCGGCTCCTTCTTCCTTGTCGCCGAAGCGCTCCCCATCCTGGGACGAGACGTTCCGCGTGCTCTCTAAGCTCCTCGCGGTCGCGCTCCTGGGCGTGGTACTCGCTCCGCTCGCTCCAACCCGCGCGTTCGCCGCCCCGGTGGCGGGCCCTCCCGCGCCACCCGCCGCTCCCGCGTTCATCGACACCTCCGGAGTGGTGGGAGGGGAGCCCTACCGCCTCAAGGCGGACCGCCTGGAGGGATCCCTGGCGGCGGGCGAGAACGTGTACACCGCGACACGCGTCACCGTCGTCCACGGCACGACGACCGTGACCGGCGATTCGGCCCTGATCTTTCGCGTGAAGGAGCTGGTGCAATTCCGCGGCCACGTTCAGATCGTGGACGGAACGACCCACATGTGGGGGCGCGAGGCCTCCTACGACCGCAATTCTCGAATCGCGGTCCTGCACGGAGACGTCCGCATCGAGGAAAGCGGCTCGGTGATCACCGGTGACGAAGCGCGTTTCTACCGCGCCGAGAACAGGTCGGTCGTCACGGGCCACCCGGTGCTTCGGGACTCGACGCGGACGCTCTCGGCGGATCGAATCGAATACGACCGCGGCCGCGACGTGGCGATCGCGACGGGCCACGTGGACGCGTACGACCGCGTCGAGAAGACGCGGGTTCAGGCCAGCCGGCTCCGCTACGACCGGGCGGCGAACTACGCCTGGGCCGAGGTGGAGCCCGTGCTCGAGATGGAGGAGAAGAGCGGAACGAAGACGGAGGTCCGGGGCAAGACGCTCGAATTCGATAACGCCAAGCGCCGCGTCTACGCGATCGGAGGGGTCAAGATCCGCCGCGAGGCGCTCCGCGCGACGTGCGACCGGGCGGAGTTCTACCAGAGCGAGCAGCGGGCGCTCTTGCTGGGGGATCCGCGGGCCTGGGACGAGGAGGGCGTCGCGCGGGGCGATACGATCGAGATCACGTTCGTCGACGACCATCTGGAATCGCTCCGCCTCAGGCCGCACGGCGTCGTGGAGTACGCGGCCAAGGCTGACTCCGGCCGCGGCGAGCGGAACATCTCGAACGGCGACACGATCACGGTTCACTTCGCCGACGAGCAGGCGCGGGAGGCGGTCATCGTCGGGCACGCCGAGAGCCGCTACTGGCCGAGCAGCGTGGACAGCATCCACGGGGGCCGGAACGAGTCCCAGGGCGACACGATCCACGTTCACTTCGATAAGGGGAAGCCGGTCCGCGCGACCGTGCGCGGAGGAAGCAAGGGCGTCTACTACATGGCGGCCGAGGGAGACACGAGCCGGCTCGGATCGCAGGAGGTGGTTCGCTACCTGGGCACCGAGATCGTTTACGACGTGGACCAGGGGACCGTGGATATCCTCGGCGACGCCGACGTGACGTACAAGGAGATGCGGCTCAACGCCGACCGGGTCACGTTCAACTCCAACACCGACCGGATGCGGGCCGAAGGGGCGCCGATCCTGAACGACGGAAGGGACCGGATCGTGGGCGAGACGATGACCTACGATCTCGCCACCCGTCAGGGCATGGTGTACGAGGGCCGGACCAACTACGAGCGGGGGTTCATCTACGGCGAGAAGGTGAAGAAGATCTCGGAGAACGTTCTCGAGGTGAAGCACGGCACGTACTCCACCTGCGATCTCCACGATACCCACTATCACTTCGAGAGCGCCAAGATGAAGGTCATGCTGCAGGACAAGGTGGTGGCGCGGCCCGTGGTCTTCTACATCAAGCACATCCCCGTGCTGGCTCTCCCCTTCTACGTCTTTCCCATCAAGGCGGGCCGGCACTCGGGATTCCAGCTGCCGCAGGTGGAGTTCGGATCCGCCACCAACGGAGGAAAGTTCGTCCGGAACATCGGGTACTACTGGGCCATCAACGACTACATGGATGCCACCGCCTGGTACGACTACTACCAGCAGCAGAGCTGGGTGGCGCACGGCCAGTACCGTTATCACAAGCGATACGGATTTCAGGGCCAGATCAGCACGTCCTTCGAAGATCAGTTCGGCACCGGGGGCTCGACCAACTGGAACCTGATCGGCTCCCATTACCAGACGCTGGGGACCAATTTCGCCCTCACCGCGCAGGCCGACCTCACCAATTCGAGCGAGTTTCGCCGGGACCCCGAGCTGGGGAACAACGTCCTCATGCGGATCCAGCGAAACCTGAGATCCAATCTCTCGCTGCAGAAGGGGTGGAGCGGGGGAGCGTTCAGTCTGGGGCTCTTGCAGAGCGAGGATCTGGACGCGGAGCCCGGCGCGCTCAAGACGCAGCAGCAGCTCCCCTCGATCACGTACCGGGTCAACGCGCGGCCGATCGGGCACCTCGCCCGCGGGCAGGAGCCGGCCAAGCTTCCCTGGCTTTCCACGACCGTGGTCAGCTTCGGGACGACGGGCCTCTACGAGCGCAAGGAATACGAGCCGTTCTTCCGCCAGTACACCTACGATTCCCTGGGCGTCCCGGTGGACAGCGTGCGGGTCGACTCGCTCGACGCGCGCGGCGCCGCGCGCTACGACTTCGGCCTGACCGACGTCCGCACGCTCCTGGGATTCATCCGCGTCAGCCCGCGGTTCAGCTACAGCGGCGTCTACTACTCCCGGGACCAGTCCGGAGCCGAGAACCAGCTCGGCGGGGTCTGGAGCGCCGGGGTCGGGGTGAACACCGCGATCTTCGGGACGTTTCGTCCGAACCTGGGACCGCTCCGCGCGATCCGCCACGTCATCACGCCCTCCGCGGCGTTCGCGTACCAGCCGCAGAACCAGAGCCTCCTCTACCAGGACGCGAACGGGATCTTTCGCTCGCGGTTCGACGGCGTCACGGGCATCAGCCTGTCCGGAGGCGAGGCCAAGGCGATCAACTTCGGGCTTCGAAACGACATCCACGCCAAGTGGGGCGATCCGACGCATCCTAAGGTTCTGAACAACCTAGTCTTGTTGAACACCACGGGGAGCTACAACATCCTGGCGAAGAAGGGGGGAGCGAAGCCGCTCTCGGACATCTCCACCGCGCTCCAGTTCCGCCCGATCCAACTCAGCAACTTCGACTTCGGATTCTTGAACAATCCGTACGATGGGAAACTGCTGAACTTCAGCGCCTCGACGGGAATCAGCTTCCAAGGACAGAGCCGGTACGGGGTGGGGGACGAGGCAATCTTAACGGAGCCCGGCGCCGAGGCGGTCCGCGCTCCCAACGCCCTCACGCCGCAGGGCCTCACGTCCACCGCCCTTCCCTGGCAGGCCACCGCGTCCATCTACTACCAGAAGTCGCGGGGGCGCGCGGTCACCGGCGGGTACACGCCGTGGTCATCGACCGCGCGGCTCAACGGGAGCACCGGGCTGAACCTGTCCAAGAACTGGCGCGTGGACTACCTCTGCCAGTTCGATCTCAAGGCCGGAACGATGGTGTCGCAGTTCTTCACGGTGAAGCGTGAGCTTCACTGCTGGGAGATGCAGTTCACCCGAAGCATTTCGGGCGACGTGGGGAACGAGTACTACTTCAAGATCAACGTGAAGAATCTGCCGGAGGTGTACTACGAGCAAGGCTCGCGCGCCCTGCGCGGCTTCGGCGGACTCCAGGGGCTCTTCTAGGTTTTGCCGCGTCCTCATGCGGAATTTATTTGACACCCCTAGGGGTGCGGCGTAACGTGACGCGTCATTCCAACGAAGGGAGGTGAATCGACATGAACAAGACGGAGCTCATCGCCACCATTGCCAAGAAGACCTCGCTCTCCGCGCGGGAGGCTCGTGCGGTCATCGACACCATCTTCTCGCCCGGCAAGGAGGGGCTGATCGCGTCGGCTCTGATCACGGGTAAGAAAGTCCAGATCACCGGATTCGGGACGTTCGAGACCCGCAAGCGGAAGGCGCGCGAAGGCCGGAACCCCCAGACAGGCGAGCGCATCAAGATCGCGGCTTCTCGTTTCCCGGCGTTCCATGCCGGCAAGGCGTTGAAGGATCGCGTTCGGAAGTAAATCCCCCCTCGAGGACTTTGTGAAGGGGCGGGCCTGGTGCCCGCCCCTTCCCTATTTTCGGGTTCGTCTTCGGGCTCGCGGGCGCTGCGAACCCGGCGCCGGCCCATTCGGTTTGGTTGAACCGATGCGCCGCGGCGGGGTATAGTCTTTCAACTTCGCGCCGATAGTACGCTTACGACAAGGAGGTGATTCCCGCTGTCTCGACTTCGCTACCTCGCGCTACTTATTGTCCTGCTTGCGCTTGCAGCGTCCTCACCGATCCAAGGTAAGGCTGCGCCGTGCGACATCCTGATCCAGAGCACCACGGATGTGAACGCGGAGCTGGCTCCCTGCGGCTGACACGCGCATCCGCTTGGCGGGCTTGCCCGGAGGGCAAGCCAACTCAAAGTAGGCCGTTTGAAGTTCCCGACGGGCTTCGTCGTGGACGCGGGGGACTTCTTTGGCATCGGCGGCGAGCAGGACTCGCTGAAGAGCGGCTACATGGTTCACGCCATGGACGTTCTCGGCTACGACGTCGTGACTTTGGGCGAGCGGGAATTCAACTTCGGCCAGCAGTACCTCCTCGATACCTTCAAGAAGACGAAGATCGACGTCGTCTCCGCGAACATCGTCTACGCCGATACCAAGAAGCCGTTCGTGAAGCCGTACGTCATCCGCAAGGTCTGCAACGTTCGCGTCGCGTTCACGGGCTTCATGTCCAAGGAGTACCGCATCCGAACGCTCCCCAGCGAGCGCGCGCTCGAGGTCCTGGATCCCGTCGAGATCGCGAAGAAGGTGATCCCCGAGCTTCGCTCCAAGGCGGACGTGGTCGTGGTCCTCTCGCACCTGGGGATGACCGCGAGCACGCAGCTCACGCTGGCGGCCCCGGGGATCGACGTGATGGTGTTCGGGCACCAGGCGGGCCTCTTCCGCAGCATCGCGAAGACCCAGGACGTGATCACGCTTCGGGGCGGCGAGCGGGGGCAGTACATTCCGTCGGTCCATCTCGCGGTCGACGGCGGAAAGATCACCGCTTTCGACGGCGACGTGGTGATCCTGGACGACAAGGTTCCCGCCGACGACTCGATGAACCGCGCGGTCGACTCCTTCCAGGACGAGCTGAACAAGCGATTCGCGCAGCAGAACGAGGCCAACGCGGCCGTGCAGGCGCAGAAGACCCAGGTGCAGATGGCGGGAGACCGCTACCTGGGGGAGAAGACCTGCCGGCGCTGCCACGAGATGGAGTACCAGATGTACACGTCGCAGGCGCACGCGCACGCGTTCGCGACGCTGACCAAGAACCAGCGCGACGCCACGCCCGAGTGTCTCCCGTGCCACGTCGTGGGCATCGGCCAGGCGGGCGGTTTCGTCTCGCAGCAGTCGACCCCGGACTTCGTGAACGTTCAGTGTGAGAACTGCCACGGCATGGGGACCCAGCATCCGCAGTCGGGCTCGATCGTGGGTCCGGACGTGTGCATCACCTGCCACACGTCGTCGCAAAGCCCCAACTTCCAGTACGACGAGATGGTGTCCAAGATCGTTCACTGGAAGTAGCGTGGGCCGCAGCACCTTCATCCTCGTCTGTCTCCTCGCCCTTCCGCTTCTCGGCGGAGCGCTGCCCGCCGAAGCCCAGGCGCTGAAGCTCGAGTCGCTCCAATTCCCGGTCAACTCCCGCGTCGGGCCATGGGTTTCCTACAAGGTTCGGACGCAGTTCCGGTCCAGCGCGCCCCGGGAGTATTCCCAGCGCGTGGCCATCGTTTCGCGCGAGACCTCCAGGGGGCAGGACGGTTTCTGGGTGGAGCTGAAGACCGAGGGCCTTCCGTCGGGCCGGCGGATCGAGCGCGGCTTCTTCATCGTCGTCGACATGGCCGCGGAACGCCAAGTGCGGATCGGCGAGCTGGCGGACGTGCCGCCCGAGTCGCTCCCGCCGATCGAGCCTCCCCACGTCCGCATGGTCCGATACCAGGTGCTGACGTCGGGCGGGAAACTGTACGAATACCCGGTTTCCGACGCCGCCGAGCCCCGCTCGGGAAACGACGTGTCCACGGTCGAGCTGTTTGAATACGACTCCTCGACTCCCGCCGTGCGGGACACGCTCGGCCCCGACACGTTGCGGATCGGCCGGCGCGTGGTTCCGGCGATCGTGGAGCGCGTGCGGATGAACGGAGCCGACACGTGGCCGATCGCGGGGGACAAGAAGCACCTGAATCGGCCGCTTCTCACGCAGCGGTTCTGGCGGAATCCGGCCGTTCCCATCACCGGCTTCGCGCAGTCGGTCTTTGAAGTCACGATGGAGCGTATGCCGGTGGCCCTCGCCGACAGTACCGGCGCCGCCGACGGCGCCGCCGCGCCGGACACGTCGCGCCCGAGCCCGAATTCGGCGGTCCCGGCCCCCGCCGACACCTCGAACGCCGCTCCGAAGATCGTCACCCGCACCGAGCTGACCCTGATCGACCTGGGCGCGGACGCCGTGCCCGAAGTCACCCAGCAGCCCGAAGAGGGCCGCCCGGCCGAGGGAAGCAACAAGTCCGTCGAGTAGTCCCCCTCCAGATTCCGCTCCGACTTGCCGATAACGGACGTGGCGTTCTAGAACCACGCGAGGCGAGGCGCTTCACTTCGGGTCGGAGGTGCGATGGCGGCAGGGGGCCGAAAGCCGCTCGGTCAGTGCTTGGTGGAGCAGGGGACCCTGTCCCAGGAGGGGCTCGCCCGCGCGCTGGAGGAACAGCGCCGCACGGGCGCCGCGCTCCGGGACGTTCTCCTCAAGCTCGAGCTGGTTCCCGAGCGGGCGATCCTCGACTACTACGAGGACCAGCTGGGCATCCCCGTGATGGACGTCTCCACCTACGCGCTCGAGCCGGAAATCATCCAGCTGGTTCCGGAACGGATCGCGCGCCAGTACCGCGTCCTCCCGCTGTTCAAGATCGGAAACACGCTCACGGTCGCGATGGCCGATCCGCTCGATTTCGTCGCGATCGACGAGGTGAAGCAGAGCACCGGTTTACAGGTGGACGTGGTCGTCTCCTCCGAGACGCAGATCCACGAGGCGATCGAACGGCAGCACCCGATGACCGGCGGCCTGGAGCAGCTCGCGAAGGAGCAGGGGCTCAGGCAGGCGGTCGCCGAGATCGCGGGCGCCCGGCCCGAGGAAGACGGGCCGATCATCCGGTTCGTCAACATGATCGTCCAGCAGGCGCTGCGGGACGGAGCCTCCGATCTCCACTTCGAGCCCGAGGAAACTTCGTTCCGGATCCGGTTCCGCGTGGACGGGGTCCTCCGCGAGATCTCGGTCCAATCGAAAACGCTCTACTCCTCCATCGTGTCCCGGGTGAAGGTCATGGCCACGCTCGACATCTCCGAGCGCCGCCTGCCGCAAGATGGCCGGGTGCGGATGACCGCCCTCGGCCGCGATCTCGACGTCCGCGTGTCCACCTTCCCGACCATCCACGGCGAGAACGTCGTCATGCGGCTTCTCGACCGATCGGCGGCGCTGGTCGGGCTGGAGGCGCTGGGCCTGGCCAAGAACCACTTCGTCGTGGTGAGCCGGATGATCGAGCGCCCGAACGGGATCGTGCTCGTGACGGGGCCGACGGGAAGCGGCAAGACCACGACCCTCTACTCCTGCATCCACAAGATCAACCGGGTGGACCGGAACATCGTGACCCTGGAGGATCCGGTCGAGTACCACATGGCGTCCATCCGCCAGACGCAGGTCGATCCCGACATCGGGCTCACGTTCGCCCGCGGCCTGCGGGCCCTTCTGCGGCAGGACCCCGACGTCATCCTGGTGGGAGAGATCCGGGACGGCGACACGGCCGAGATCGCCGTGCGCTCCGCGCTCACCGGTCACCTGGTCCTTTCGACGCTTCACACCAACGACGCAGCGGGCGCGATCCCGCGTCTCATCGACATGAAGATCGAGCCGTTCCTCCTCTCGTCGGCGATGGTCGGCGTGGTGGCGCAGCGGCTGGTCCGCCGGGTCTGCGAGAAGTGCCGCGCGCCGTTCGATCCCCCCGCGGATCTCCTCTCCGATCTGGGACTCAGCCGCGGAAAGACGAAGTTCGCGCACGGCAAGGGCTGCGCCGCGTGCGGCGGAACCGGGTATCACGGCCGCATCGGAGTCTTCGAGGTGCTCGAGGTGAACGACGATGTCCGGGAGTTGGTCGCCTCGAGGGCATCGGCCGAGGACCTGGCCCGCGCCGTCCGCAAGCACGGCATGGGTTCGCTCCGCGACGACGCGGTGCGGCAGGCAGCGGACGGCATGACGACCCTTGAGGAAGCGCTCCGCGTGACCAACCCCGACTCCCGCGCCGCCGAAGCGGGACGCACGGGCGCGGACCTCTAGCCCATGCCTTCGTTCCGCTACCGCGCCGTCGGCCCCGCGGGCTTGGCGCAGCAGGGCTTCGTCGACGCACCCGACCTGGACCGCGCCGTCGACCTGGTTCGCACGATGGGCTTGACGCCCGTCCGCAT
Organism: Candidatus Eiseniibacteriota bacterium; assembly: GCA_963740415.1. Classification (GTDB taxonomy): domain Bacteria; phylum Eisenbacteria; class RBG-16-71-46; order SZUA-252; family SZUA-252; genus WS-9. The sequence continues at coordinate 424,631 of CAVUEC010000011.1, read as the reverse complement.
GGACGCCCAGGCGAGGGAAGCCGCCAAGCCCGCCGGGATTCCGTTTCTCAGGAAGCGGGTCGCGACCCGGGACTTGATCCTCTTCACCCGCCAGCTCGAGGCGATGCTCGACTCGGGTCTCCCGATTCTCGCGGCGCTGGAGACGCTCCACCAGCAGACCACGCAGCCCGAACTCAAGGATTCGATCGACCGCGTCCGGGCGGACGTGGAGCAGGGCGGCTCCCTGACCGAGGCGGTCAGCCGGCATCCGCGCTGCTTCCCGGCGCTCTACGTGAACCTGATCCATGCCGGGGAGGAGGGCGGTCTCATCACCGCCATGCTCGATCGCATCGGGTCGCTGCTCGAGTACGCGGAGGAGACCGAGCAGCGGATCCGCTCGGCAACCTTCTATCCGCTGCTGATCGTGTGCGAGCTGGTGCTCGCGTTCGGAGTGCTGGTGAAATTCGTGCTCCCGCGCTTCGCCTCGCTGTTCCGGAACCTGAACACGGAGCTGCCGCTGCCGACGCGCGTTCTCATCGGGACCAGCGACTTCATCGACCAATTCTGGTTCCTGCTGCTCGTGCTGATCGCGGGCGGCGTCACGGCGGCGGTCTTCTGGTACAAGACCGACGCGGGGCGCCGCAGGGTGGACCACTTCATCCTCACCGCGCCCATTTTCGGCCCGATCTTTCTCAAGATCATCGTCTCGCGCTTTGCGCGGGTGCTGGCCGCGCTGGTCGCGGGCGGAATTCCGATCGTCCAGGCGCTCGAAATCGCGCGCGGCGCGCTGGATAACCGCGTCATGGAAGAGGAGATCGACCGGATGAAGGAAGGCCTCATCGCGGGCCAGGGCCTGGCCGAGCCGCTCAAGGACAGCAAGATCTTCCCGCCCCTGGTGGTGAAGATGCTGGCGGTGGGGGAGGAGACCGGCTCGATCGACAAGATGCTCTTCCGGGCCGCGCGATATTACGACCAGGACGTTGACTACACGATCAAGAACCTGTCCACGGCCATCGAGCCGATCCTCCTCGTGGTGCTCGGGGCCGCCGTCCTCTTCACGGCCCTCGCCGTCTTCCTCCCCCTCTGGAATCTGATGAACGCGTTCCGCCACTAGGCGGTCGTGAAATTTGCACTCAAGAAGGTTCCTCCCGCGGTCGATGGTTCCGGTGTCAAGGAGCCCCGGCTGTACTCATGGCCCCGGGGGGTGGGGCGCTTCATGGAAAACCTTTAAGGAGGTCTGGAGCATGGTTCTGGATCGCAAGCAGTCCGAAGCAGGCTTCACGCTCATCGAGTTGGTCATCGTGATCGTGATCCTGGGCATCCTCGCCGCCGTCGCCATTCCCAAGTACGAGGACATGCGCGAGCAGGCTCGTGTGGCCACCATCCGGGGCCAGCTGGGCTCGATCCGTTCTTCGATCGCCATCCAGTACGCCCGGAACGCTCTGAACGGCACCGCCTCGTTCCCGACCCTGGACGGCACGATCTTCGCGGACGGCAACGTCCCGAAGGAGCCGGTGACCCCGTCGAACGCGGTCAAGACCACCGCCGGGATCAACAACGCGGGCGGCTGGCAGTACATCGCGGCGACCGGCATCGTGAAGATCAACCTGAACGCGTACTCCTCGTACTAAAGAGGCTCTTCGCGGGTACGGATTCGACGCCGGCACGGCGACGCATCGCGTCGCCGTCCGGCACAACCACGGGGGACGCGCCCGGCTTGCCGGGCCGAACATATGCGTTGGACCCGCGCGGGGGCTTCGGGCCTCGCCGCCGCGGCGATCGCGGCTCTGGTGTACGGAGCGACGCTCGCGCCCACGGTGGGCGCGGGTGACAGTGGGGAGCTCATCCTCGCCGCCGATTCGCTGAGCATCCCGCATCCTCCCGGATACCCTGTTTGGCTTCTTCTCGCCCGCGCGGCGGCGCTGATTCCGGTCGGCGCCGTCGCGTGGCGCATCAACGTCCTCTCCGCCGCTCTCTCCGCCGCCGCGGTCGGGCTCTTCTACCTTCTGGCTCTCCGGGTCGGAATTCGACGGAACGCGGCCGCTCTGGCGACGGCGTTCTTCGGCGCCTCGACGCTCGTCTGGCGCTCCGCCGTCGAGGCGGAGGTCTACCCGCTCGCGACGCTCCTGTTCCTGGCGCTCGGCCTCCTGGCCCTGAGGTCCCGGGAGGACGACCCCCGCGCGCCGCGGTACGAGGCCCTCTTCTTCTTCGCGGCCGGCCTGGCGCCGCTCGTCCATCAAACCCTGGCCGCCCCGGCGCTGATCCTCGCGGCGTGGGTTCTCGCAAAGGCCCCGCGGGCCCCGCGCGCGCCGCGCCTGCTCCGCGCCGCGCTCCTCGCGGCAGCGGGCTTCAGCGTGTTCTTCGTGATCCCGCTGCGCACGGCGGCCGCGCCCGCGGCTTCGTTCGACCACCATGCGGGTTTCGCCGCCGCTCTGGGCGAGCTGCTCCGCACCAACTACGGCGCCATGCAGCAGAACCCGTTCCGATTCGATTTCCTCGGGGCGGATCTTTCCGGAATGGGCGCCGAGGTGGCGGCGGGGGTCGGAATTCCGGCCGCGTTCCTCGCGGCGTTCGGACTGCTCCGCATCCGGCGCGAGGGAACCGTCCTCCCGCTCGTCCTGGCCGCCGCGTCGATTCCCGCGGGTCTCGCCCTCCTCCTGGTATTCACGCCCGACGCGGAGCACCTGGCTCAGGTGGCCCCGTTTCTGGCGCCGGTCGCGGCGGTGGTTTGCCTCGCGGCGGGTTTCGGCGCGACCGAGCTGGCGCGCGGTCTCACGGCGCGCTGGCGCCCGATGGCCGCGGCCGCCCTGGCCGCCTGCGCGCTCGTGACGATCCTCGTCCACGCGAGAGCGTGCGACCGGACCGGGTTCCGCCTGGCGGAGCGCTACGGCCGCGACCTCGTTCGCGATCTTCCGAACGGCTCGACCCTGATCCTGGACGGCGACAACGAAACCTTCCTCGCCGGCTACGCGACGCGCATCGAGCACCTGAGGCCGGACGTGACGTTGATCCATCGGCGCGGATACCTGTTCGGAGATCCGTACGGCCTTCACGGCGTTCCACGGTCTCAGTGGGTCGGCATCGCGCACGAAGTCGACTTGCAGCGGCTGGAGAAGGCGGACCGCCCGATCTACTACGCCACGCCTCCGGCCGACCTCGTGAGCGCGGGCGTTCGATTCGAGTCCGCGGGGCTGGTCCACCGCGCCACCCGAACGGTCGCGACGCCGGCGGGCGACTCCACGGTCGCGTGGCTGCCGCCGGCCGGATGGCCCCGGTCGACCGATCTTCTGCCGGGCTCGCCTAAGCGATACGACTACGTCACGCGGAAGCTGGCGGTGAGCTACTCCGACGCCGCGGCGCGGGCGCTCTGGGACCAGGGCCGCCGCGTCGAGGCGTTCGCGTGGTTCGAGGACGCGGCCCAGGTGGGATACGACAACGTGGGCGCGAGGCTCAATCTGGCGACCGCGGCCGCGACCGTCGGAAGGCCCGACCTGGCGCTCTCCGAACTTCTGGCCGCGCGGTCGCTCGCGCCCCACGACCCCAATCCGGCCGCGCGCCTCGCCATCTTCATGGCGGCCGCCGGGCAGTATCGGGATGCGGCGCTCTGGTTCGAGAGGGCCTACGAGGTCGGCCCGGCGCCCGCGCTCGCGTCGGACGCGGCGCGCGCCTGGTCCTTGGCGGGCGACGAGGCGCGCGCGCGTGAGTGGAGAGGGCGTGCGGGATGAGCGGGCGCCAGGGCGTCACCATGATCGAGCTCGTGATCATGATCGCGATCGTCGGAATTCTGGCGTGGGTGGCCTACCCCAGGCTCACGCCCTTCTACGAGATCAAGCTGGACGCCGCGGCGCGGCGGCTGGCGTCGGATCTCCGCTACGCGCAGAACCGCGCCATCTCCCGTCGCGTGATCCACGGCGTTCTCTTCGAGCCGGCGCAGTCGCGGTACACGGTCTTCGCCCCCAACGCGGCGTCGCCGCTGACCGATCCGATGAGCCGCGGCAAGACGCTGCGCGTCGACTTCAATTCATCCCCGGAGTTCAAAGGCGTCGCGATCACGTCGGCCTCGTTCGGGACCACGACCGGAGTGACGTTCGACTACTTCGGCGTTCCGAGGGACACGGCCGGGGTGGACCTCGCCGCCACGGGACGCGTGATCCTGACCTACCAGGGGCTCTCGGACACCGTCGACGTGACGCCGACGACGGGGAAGGTGCTCGTGCGATGAAGTCGAGCGGGTTCACGCTGATCGAGGTCGTGCTGGTCATCGTCATCGCGGCGGTGGCCGTGCTGCCCCTGAGCATGCTCTTCGCGAACGCGTCGATCCACTCCGGGGACGCCCGGAACGCGACGGTCGCCGTGGAGCTGGCCCAGTCCAAGATGGAGGAGATCGCGGCCGACAAGAACTCGCCCTTACGTGGGATTACGTTTCTGGTGGCGGGGAACTATCCCGCCGAGAACCCCGTGACCACGTTTCCCACGTACAACCGGTCGGTGGCGTTCTCGCCCGACTCGACGTACGACGGGGTCACCTTCCGGACGGTGACCGTGACCGTCACGAACCCGAACGTCCCGGCGGTGTCGCTCACCACCTGGTTCACGACCTATTGATGCCGGGGCGGCGACGGAACGCCGGCTTCACGCTGGCGGAGCTTGTGATCGTGATCGTGGTGGTCTCGATCGCCGGGCTCGTGTTCTCGAAGATGTTCATCGAGGCGGTCCGGTCGTACACGTACATCGACGTGGAGAAGGGCCTCCTTCAGGAGGCCCGCTACGCCCAGGAGCGCATGGCGAGGGAGTTCAAGCGGGTGCGGAACAACACGAGCATCACGGCCGCCTCGGCGACGACGTTCACGTTCGTCGACCGGGACGCGGCCACGATCAGCGTGTCCTGGAACGGGACCAAAGGAGCGGATCTGGTCTACACCAAGAACGGCACGGCGCGGACCCTGGCGTCGAACGTCGATTCGCTCGCGTTCGCGTACTGGAAGACGAACGGTGCCACCGCGACGCCCGTGCTGTCCCCTTCGGCCACGGACATCTGGCGGGTCACGGCGTACCTGAGGCTGGCGAAGGCGGGGCAGACCGTGACCACGTCCACCGGAACCTTCGTGAGGTCCCTGTGAGAGCGGCGCGCGCGATGCGGGGAGACGAGGGATTCTCGGTCGTGCTGGCCGTCACCACCGTCCTGGTCCTGATCGTTCTGGGACTCGCGCTCGTCGCGCTGGTCGTCGAGGATTCGGAACTGGGCACGAACACCGTCCAGTCGAACCAGGCCTTCTACGCGGCCCACGCCGGTGCGGAGTACGCGATCTTGAAGCTGGGCTCGAACTGGAGCTGGACCGGGCTCGCGTCGCCGGGAAAGAACGTAGGGGCGGGGTCCTTCACGGTCGCGCCGCCCGACACCGTCGACGAAACCGGCGCGCCGCTTCCCTCCGGGCAGAAGCGGATCGTCGCGACCGGCGTGGTGGGGAACGCGACCCGCACGATCCAGCTCCACGTGACCCCGGGGACGATCTCGACCTACGCGGGAACCGGCACGGCCGGGTACACCGGCGACGGAGGCGCCGCGACCTCCGCCCGGGTGCGGAACCCGGAGGGTCTCGGCGTCGCGTCGAACGGCAACCTCTACATCGCGGACACCGGGAACAACGTGATCCGGAGGGTCGACTTCGTCACCGGCGTGATCACGACGATCGTGGGGACGGGCACCGCGGGGAGCGCCGGAGATGGGGGCGCGGCCACGCTGGCGCAGCTCGACGGGCCGCAGGACGTCTTCGTGGCGTCGAACGGGGACCTCTACATCGCGGACACCGGGAGTCACAAGGTGCGAAAGGTGACCGCGGCGACCGGGGTCATCACCACGGTGATCGGCGACGGGACGTCGGGCAACACGGGCGACGGCGGTGCTGCCACCGCGGCGCGGCTCAACTCGCCGCGATCGGTTGTGGTCGCGGCGAACGGCGACATCTACGTCAGCGACCGGCCGAACGACCGGGTACGCAAGGTCACCGCGGCCACCGGGATCATCACCGCCTATGCCGGATCGGGGACGGCGGGCTACACGGGCGACGGCGGCGCGGCCTCGGCGGCGCGGCTCCGGACGCCCGAGGGTATGACGCTGGATTCCAACGGCGATCTCTACATCGCGGACACCGGCAACGACGTGATCCGGAAGGTGGCCGGCGGAACCGGAGTCATCACGACGTTCGCCGGCACGACAAACGGCTTCGCGGGGGATGGCGGGCTCGCCACCGCGGCCCGCCTGGACACGCCGGAGGCCGTCGACTTGGGCCCACTGGGCGACATCTTCATCGCGGACACCGGCAACCGGCGCGTGCGCCGCGTGCAGGCGGGGACGGGAATCATCACCACCGTTGCGGGAACGGGGACCTCGGGCTTTTCGGGCGACGGAGGGCCGGCGACCGCCGCCCGCTTCACGACCATCGGCGGCATCACCGTCTCGCCGACGGGCGTCTACTACGTCGCCGATCGAGGCAACGACCGCATTCGAAAAATCACCGGTCTCCTCGCCGTCGTGGCTTGGGTCGAGACCAGGATCTAGGAGGAACACGTGGATATCCAGAAGCTCGGTTCCATCCTGAACGGAATCTCGAAGGCCAAGCTTCCGTCATTGCCGGGCTTCGCCGGGATCGGGGATCGGGCCCAACGGCTTCTCGGCGGACCCTGGCCGGACCTGGTGGGAGTCGACTGGGACTTCCAATCCATCCGCCTGGCGCATCTCGTTCGCAGCGGGAAGCGCGTGCTCCGCGTCGACACGGCCGAGCGCAGCCTTGTCTCCGGAGACGCCAAGCTCTCCGCCCCGCGCTTCGCGGCTCAGAGCGCGCTTCGGGACGTGGTCTCCCAGTTTGGGCTGAAGGGGAAGCCGGCGGCGGCGGCCCTCGACGGAAACGAGCTGACCGTTCGCCGGATCTCGATCCCGTTCATGAAGCGGTCCGAGATCATGCCCGCCCTCGCGCTCGAAGGCCGGAAGCACGTGTCGTTCCCGATCGAAGAGGCCGAGATCCGGTTCGAGATCCTGAACGCCGCGGAGGCGGGTCCCGAGAAGGGCTACCAGCTCCTGGTGGCGATCGCCCACCGCCGCGCCCTCCAAGACGCCCGCGGCGTTTTGGAGTACGCGGGGCTCCGCCCGGTCGCGATCACGGTCCGGCCCGTCGCGCTGAAGTCGCTCATGGAATCCCTCAACCGAACCGCCGGCCAGGACGTGGTCGCCTATTTGGAGATGGGGTCGCGTCTGAGCCAGATCGTCGTGCTCAAGGGATCCGAGATCCGCTTCATCCGCGATTTCACGATCGGCGGCGACTCGCTGACGGACGCGCTCCGATCCATCGTGGTCCCGGGACAGGGAACCATCGATCTCTCCCTCGAGGACGCGCGGGCCCTGGTCGACACGTGGGGAATCCCGCAGGGCGAGGAGGAGGCTCAGGCGGCCGGGCCCATTCCCCTCTCCGCGGTCTCGGTCATGCTCCGGCCGGTTCTGGAGCGGCTCGTCCGGGAGCTCCTGAACTCCTTTGACTACGTGAACGAGCAGTTCCTGGGGGACGCGGTCACCCGGCTCGTCCTCCTGGGCGAGGGCGCCCAGGTCCGTAACCTCCCCGCCTATCTGACAGGAATACTTGAGATACCGGCGGAACCGGCCGATCTACGACATGAGGCACTGGGCGCCACCCAGGCGGCCGACGCGCGCCGTTCGGGGGGCGTGTCCGAGATCTCGCTTGGGCTCTGCTCGCTCCGGAAGGGGTCGCTCAACTTCCTGGAGCCCGCGGACGCCGGGTTTTCGTACCGGATCGCGGAGGCGGTGCCGCAGCGGGTCGCCGTGGGAGTCGCGGCGATGCTCCTTCTGTCGGTGTCGCTGCCGGCCGAAGTGAGCGTGCTGCGGGAGCGGCAGCAGGTGAACGGCCTGCAAAAGGAACTGGCCTCGCTCGAGCCGCGGACCGACGCGCTGCGGCGATTCCGAGCGGCGCGGGAGGAAGAGACCCGGCTTCAAGATCTGCTCGCGCGGCTGTCCGGCGGACAGGTGCTCTGGTCGTACGTGCTTCGCGACATGAGCCATCGAATCGGCCCGGAGGCGCGGCTCACCGCGCTGGAGGTGCTCGATCCGACGCCGCGGCCAAACGCTCCGCAAGGAGCGGAGCCGCCGCACCGGAGGCTAAGGCTCTACGGCCTCCTCCGGACGAACGTGGAGCGGAGCGAAAAGGGATTGGCGCAGCTCATGGACGTTCTGTCGCGGTCGCACGTCGTGGGCCAGGTGCAATTGGAGGGATGCGAGCGGGTGTCCGCGTCTCTGAGCAGCTTCACCTTGACGGCCGAACTGGCGGAGTAGGGCGCGCATGGCGTTTCAGGTTCATCGGCAGCCTCTGATCGGGCACGGACTGATCGTCGCGATGCTCCTGGGATCGATCGGCGCGGCGCGCATCGCCTACGTCGATCCCAAGCTCCGCGAGCTCAGCGTGCTTCAGGCGGACCGGATGCGCATCAGCACCCAGCTCACGGATCTCCAGAAGGGGATCCAGGAGATGGAGCAGTGGGCGAAGGATCATCCGGGGGAGGACCTCCTCACGTTCCGCGCCCGGCGCGCCATGCCGGCGCGCGAGATGGTCTCCAAGTTCCTGGATGCGCTCGGGGACATCGCCGACAAGAACCACGTCCGCACGGTGCTGATTCAGCCCGCCGGGGAGCTGACCAGCGAGACGGTCTCGGACGCGGCGGGGAACCCGGTCGTGTACCGGAAGGCGGACCTCCGCTTTCATCTGTACGCGGGGTATCGCGACATGGGCGAGTACCTGCGCGAGATCGAGTCGATGGACCAGCTGGTCGTGGTCCGGTCGATCGGCCTCCGCTACGACGCGGCAACCTATCCGGCCCTCGTGGCCGACGTCACGATTTGGCTCTATGGGACGCCCTGAGGGATCGACGTGGACTGGTTTTCGGCCAAGCAGGGCGGCGGAATCGGGGCGAGGACGTACGTCCTCGCGGGTCTTCTGCTCGTGACGCTCCTGGGCGTTCGCTCGCTCGACGAGCAGCAGAAGGCGGCGCGGGCGCGCGCGCGGGCCGTGGCCGCGGCGGCGTTGCCGCCGCCGGCGACACTCGCCGCCCGGATGCGCGATGCGTATCAGAACGACATTCCGGCCGGATGGGGTCGCGATCCCTTCGGGCGGACGACGCAGGACGCGGGCGACGACGATCCGATTTCACGCTCGACGCCGAGCGCCCGTCCGTCGTCCGGCGGCACGGGACTCTATCTCCAGGGAATCATGGTGGGTCCCACGGGACGCACCGCGCTCATCAACGGTGACGTCGTCCGCGAGGGAGAGCGTGTGGGGCCGTACGAGGTGCTGAGCATCGGCAAGCGGACCGTCATGCTGATGCAAAACGGAAGCGTGACGACGTTGGCTCTTAAAGGAGACGGCTCATGAAGAAGCTGGTCGCGGCATGGATGCTCGCGGCAGGGATCGTGCTCCTACCGTGGGGCGCGTGGGGTGATCCTTCCCGTACGGCCTCCTTCCAGTTTCACGATGAGTCGGGGGTCGACGCGCTCCGCACCGTCGCGAAGGAGTTCGGATACGGGACGATGGTGGGCGAGAGCGTGTGCGGCACGGTGACCCTGGATCTCAAGGACGCCACGATGGAGCACGCGCTTCAGGAAGTGGCCCACGCGTCCGGTTGCGAGTTCGTCGTCCGGGACGGGATCGTGCTGATCAACATGCCGCCCGCGCCGGAATCGGCGGGCGCCGGCACGGTCAAGGACACCGCCTCCTTCAATTTCAAGGGGGCGCGCGGATCGGACGCCTTGAGGCTGGTGGCGACCCAGTTCGGATACAGCGTGGTGATGGGGGAGGGCGTGGGCGGGACCCTGACCGCGAATCTCAACGAGGTCACCCTGGACCAGGCGCTGTCGTACGTCGCCCAGGCCACGGGGTGCGAGTACGTGGTTCGGGACAAGACCATCCTCATCAACCCGTCGGCGCCCATCTCGCGCGTCGTCTCGCTCCGGTACCTGAGCCCGGCCGCCGCGGCCGAGGCGGTGGCGAAGATGCTGAGCGACCACGGCTCGGCCGAGCCCTTCACGGGGCGCGGCGAGAAGGAAGTGTCGCCTACCGGCGCGATGTCGAACGCGCTGATCGTGACCGACACGCCCGCGCGCGTGGACCGGATCTCGACGGTGCTCGCGACCATGGACGTCAGGCCGAGGCAGGTGACCATCGAGGCGAAGCTGGTGGAGGCCGTCCTCGGCAAGAACGAGAAGCTGGGCTTCGACTGGCAGCTTCGCGCGAGCGCGGTGGGCGCCGTGCTGCCGACGACGTTCCCGTTTCCTAAGAACAACGCGTCGAGCGTCTTCACGGGAACCTCCAACCCCAACAACCAGGTGGGCGGCGGCGGACCGGCGTTCCCGCCGGGAGAGACGTTCCCGTACGCGACGACCAGCGACTTCAAGTTCGGCAAGCTGTCGTTCGAGGAGTTTTCGGTCGCGATGGATATCCTGAAGCAGCAGTCCAACACCAATCTCGTCTCGGCGCCCCAGGTGACCACGCTCGACAACCAGCAGGCGGAAATCAGCGTCGGGAAGGTGGTTCCCATCGCGACCTACGAGCACCTCCCGCTGGCCGGGACGCTCCAGGTCACGGGCTACGAGGAGAAGAAGGTGGGAGTCCGGCTTCTGGTCACGCCGCACTTCGCGACGGACAGCACGATGGTGCTCACCATAAACCCGGAAGTGAGCGAGATCGTCGAGTACCGCGGACAGTTCAACGAGCGCCCCGTGACGGCGACGCGGACCGCCACGACCCAGATCATCGTGAAGAACGGAGAGTCGATTCTGATCGGAGGGCTCATCTCAACCCTCGACCAGAAGATCGAGAGCAAGGTGCCGGTTCTCGGGGACATCCCCCTGCTCGGCTACCTGTTCCGGCACAAGACCAACTCCAGGGAAAAGGTAGATCTCATGATTTTCGTCACGCCGCGGATCGTCGGTCTCTAGGAGGGTGGGCACCATGAGCCAGGGTCAGGTTCGAGGACGCGTTCTGGTGGTGGACGACGAGCCGGATCTCGTCCGAATTCTTCAATTCGGCCTTCAAGCCGCGGGGTACGTCGTTGAGTTTGCGGCGGACGGGCAGGAAGGCTTGAAGAAGGCGCGCGAGATGAAGCCGGACATCATCCTGCTCGACCTGATGCTCCCGAAGCTGGACGGGTACAAGGTCTGCCGCATGCTCAAATTCGACGAGCGGTACAAGCAGATCCCGATCATCATCCTCTCCGCCCGGACGCAGGAGGGAGACCAGGCGCTGGCCCTGGAGATGGGCGCGAACCGGTTCATCACGAAGCCGTACGACTTCACGACCATCTTGGGGATGGTGGAGGAGTTGCTCAAGGCGTCCACGCTGAATCCCTGAGCGGCGCCGCGACTCACGCCGTTGCCGAGCCGGCGCCGAGCGGAATTCCAGGCTTGACCTCGGCCGCGCGGCGCCCGTAGCGTTATCGTGCGGTCCCGTTCTTTCCTTCCGCCACATTCGAGACGATCCGTGAAAGGCCAAACCGAAACGCAACCGACGGTAGGCGCCGCCGCGCCCGAGCGCCCGCTCGTCTACGACAATATTCTCGAGACCATCGGGAATACCCCGCTGGTCCGGCTCCACAGCATCGCCAAGGACTGCCGCGCCACCGTGCTCGCGAAGCTGGAGGCGTTCAATCCGGGCGGGTCGGTGAAGGACCGGATCGCCGTCCTGATCGTGGCCGAAGCCGAGACGAAGGGACTCCTCAAGCCGGGCGGAACCATCGTCGAGGCGACTTCGGGAAACACCGGCACCGGCCTCGCCATGGTCGCGGCCGTGAAGGGCTACCGCTCGATTCTGGTCATGCCCGACAAGGTGAGCCGGGAGAAGATCAATCTCTTGAAGTCGTTCGGCGCCGAGGTCGTCATCACGCCGACCGCCGTGCCACCCGATTCTCCCGAGTCCTACTATGAAGTGGCGAAGCGGCTGGTCCGCGAGACGCCGGGGGCCTATCTCGCCAACCAGTACTACAACCCCACGAACCCGGAAGCGCATTTCCGCACCACCGGGCCCGAGATCTGGCGGCAGACCGGAGGCAAGATCGACTACTTTGTCGCGGGTCTCGGCACGGGCGGAACGATCAGCGGAACGGCGCGCTACCTGAAACAGCAGAACCCCAAGATCAAGATCGTGGGCGCCGATCCGGTCGGCTCGATCCTCAAGGAATTCTTCTACACCAAGAAGGTGATCGCCCCCAAGCCGTACAAGGTGGAGGGCATCGGCGAGGACTTCTTTCCGGGCACGCTCGACTTCTCGGTCATCGACGAGGTCATCACGGTCACCGACACCCAGTCGCTCAATCTGGCGCGGCGCCTCGCGCGCGGCGAGGGAATCCTTGCGGGCGGCTCCGCCGGCACGGCCCTCTACGCGGCGCTCCAGGTGGCGCGCCAGGCCAAGCCCGGCGAGGTGGTTGTGGTGCTCATTCCCGATACGGGCGAGCGATACCTGAGCAAGGTGCACTCGGACGAGTGGATGAGGGACAACCATCTGCTCGATTCCAGCGCGGTGACCGTGGGCGAGATCCTGCGCGCCAAGGGGAACCACGTGCCGTCGATGGTCTCGGTGGGGTACGACGAGCCCGCGTCCCGGGCGCTCGCGCTGATCCGCGAGTTCAACATCTCGCAGCTCCCCGTGTTCAAGGACGGCACCGTGGTGGGCGCCGTGACCGAGGGCGCGCTCCTGGGCAAGGTCCTCGACGGGACCGCGCAAACGGACACGCGCCTCGAGTACCTGATCGAGAAGCCGCTTCCCACGGTGTCGGTTCACGAGCATCTGCCCCGGGTCATGAAGATCCTCGCCGAGCGAAACGCCGCCCTCGCCATCGACGACGGGGGCAAGCCGGCCGGAATCCTGACCCGGTTCGACCTCATCGAATACATCAACGTCTGACCATGGGATTCTCGACCGACGCCATCCACGCGGGCCAGGAGCCCGATCCGACGACCGGGGCGGTGACCGTCCCGATCTACCAGACCTCCACGTACGTCCAGGAGGGTCTCGGGAAGCACAAGGGCTTCGAGTACGCGCGCACGCAGAATCCCACCCGGATCGCGCTGGAGAAGAACATCGCGGTGCTGGAGAAGGGCGCGCGCGGCTTCGCGTTCGGCTCGGGCATGGCCGCGATCTCGGCGGTGACGCAGCTATTGAAGAGCGGCGACCACGTCGTGGCGTCGAACAACATGTACGGCGGGACGTTCCGCCTGTTCGAGCAGGTGATGCGCGGGTTCGGCGTCGATTTCGCGTACGTCAACACGTCGGACCTGGGCGGCGTCACGAGCGCGTTCCGCCCCAACACGCGCCTCCTCTTCATCGAAACCCCGACCAATCCGTCGATGATCATCTCCGACCTGCGCGCGCTGGCGAAGCTCGCGCGGGATCGCGGCGCGCTGCTTGTGGTCGACAACACGTTCATGACCCCCTACTTCCAGCGTCCGATCGAGCTGGGCGCGCACCTCGTGGTGCACAGCACCACCAAGTACCTGAACGGTCACAGCGACATGGTGGGAGGCGTCATCGTCTCCAACGACGAGGCGGCGAGCCAGAGATTGCAGTTTCTCCAGAACGCGGTGGGTGCGGTGCCGGGCCCGTTCGATTGCTTCCTCGTCCTGCGCGGGGTGAAGACCCTCGCGGTCCGGATGGACCGGCACGAGTCGAACGCGCGGACCATCGCCGCCTGGCTCGCGAAGCACCCCAAGCTCACGCGGGTCCTCTATCCGGGGCTCCCCGGCCACCCGGGGCACGAGCTCCACAAGAGCCAGGCAACCGGCTTCGGCGGAATGATCGCGTTCGAGACCGGATCCATCGAGCGGGGGGCCGCCGTGCTCCGCCGGACCAAGCTCTTCTCCCTGGCCGAGAGCCTGGGCGGGGTCGAGAGCCTGATCAGCCATCCGGCCACCATGACCCACGCCTCGGTGCCCAAGCCGGAGCGGGAGAAGGTGGGTCTAACCGACGGTCTTGTAAGAATTTCCGTCGGAATTGAAGACGTGGACGACCTCCTTCAGGACCTCGAGCACGCCCTCTGCGCGCTGTAGGCCTAAAACCCCCTATTGACAGGGTTCCCCGAAGTCCGTAACGTGCCGCCGGTTATTGCCGCGGGGGGTCTTGGCGGCGGGCACACATGACCGAAATCTCTTCACCACATACTCGGCTTCACTTCGCCCCGGCACCGCTGCCCGCAGTGGTGTTTTCCTTTTAGGTGCGGCGGGGACCGCGGGGCACGCAGACGATCCCGAACTCAACGCGATCGAAGAAGGGAGGTGATAGCAGAATGAAGAAGCTTCTGACCGTTACGCTGGTGTTCGTGTTCGCGCTGGCACTCGTTCTCGCCATCGGATGCGCGAAGAAGGAGCAGCCCGCGTCGGAGAGCACGGAGCAGGGTATGGAGCAGTCGACCACGCCCGATACGACGACGACCACCACGACGACCACCACGACGACGACGACAGCGGATTCGACGAAGATGGGCGGCCACTAGTAGTCGGGCGTTGCGACACGCCTGTGGGGTGGTCATCGCTACTTCGAGTCCCTCGGGTTTGAGGCAGTCCGCATAGAGTAGCGTGCAACAACGGAGGGGAAGCGAGCGCGTCGAGCGCTTGGCTTCCCCTTCCTCATGTTTCGGAACCGCAGGGGCGCGCAGGGAGGAATTCGCGGCATGGCAGGCGACAATTCGTTCGACATCGTTTCCGAGGTCAACTTCATGGAGGTGTCGAACGCCGTTCAGCAGGCGATGAAGGAGATCCGCCAGCGGTTCGACTTCAAAGGGAGCGTGAGCGACATCCAGCTGGAGAAGGAGACGCTGACACTCCATTCGGATGACGAATCCCGCCTCAAGGCCGTGATCGACATCCTCACCACCAAGTTCGCCAAGCGGGGCGTCTCGCTCCGCGCGCTCGAGTACGGAAAGATCGAGCCCGCGGCGAAAGGGTCCGTGAAGCAGGTGGTCACCATCCAGAAGGGGCTCACGAGCGAGAAGGCAAAGGAGATCGTCAAATTCCTGAAGGCGTCCGGTATTCGGGTCCAGGCCCAGATTCAAGAGTCCCAGGTGCGGGTCTCCGGGAAGAACCGCGACGACCTCCAGCTGGCCATCCAGCGCGTGAAAGGGCAGGACTTCGGAGTTGACCTACAGTTCACCAACTATCGCTCGAACTAGCTTCGCCGCGGCGCTCGCCGCCCTTGCCTGTCTCGCGTGCGCCGCCATGCCGGCGCCGGCGGGAACGACCTGGCCCGCGCCCCGCGGATACCTCAACGACTTCGCCGGAATCGTCGACGCCGCGTCGGGCGATTCCATCGAGGCGCTGGGCGTCGAGCTGGAGCAGAAGACCGGGGCGGAGCTGGCCGTCGTCACCGTGGCCGACCTGGGCGGCGAGGAGATCGATCCGGCGGCGGTCGACCTCTATCACCAGTGGGGGATCGGCAAGAAGGGGAAGGACGAAGGCGTCCTGATCCTGCTCGCTCGCGGCGAGCGGCGCGTGCGGATCGAGGTGGGATACGGCCTCGAGGGAATTCTCCCCGACGGGAAGTGCGGGGCGATCATCCGCCAGGTGATGGGACCCGACCTGCACGAGGACCGGTTCGGTCCGGGCCTCCTGCGCGGCGCGGCGGCGGTCGCGGGCGTGATCGCCGAGGATCGCGGCGTGACGCTCTCGTTCGCGACGGCGCCGGAGCTGCGCGAAGGGTCCGCTCCGCCGCAGGCGCTGGGCCTCGTCTTCATCTTTGTCATCATCATGGTGATGGTCATGGCACGGGCGGCGCGCCGGAGTCAGATGGCGGGCTATGGCGGCCTCGGCCGCTGGGGCGGCGGGCGCCGCCGCGGATGGTTCGACCCATGGGGCGGATTCGGCGGCGGTCTCGGAGGCATGGGCGGATTCGGCGGCGGAGGCGGTGGTGGAGGGGGTGGTGGCTTTGGCGGATTCGGCGGGGGATCGAGCGGCGGCGGCGGAGCGAGCGGTGGTTTCTAGCTTCGGCACGGAGGGGGGAGCGTGAGCATTCTGAATCGACGGTTCGATCCGACGACCGCCGCGCGGCGCGCGGTCGCCGCGGCGACCGCCGCGGTGGGCGACCGCCTTGTGGGCGCGACGCTCTACGGAAGCGCCGCGGGCGGAGAGTTTCTTCCGGCCCATTCGGACGTGAACGTCGCGTTCCTCTTCTCGCGATTGGGCTCGGAGGAGCTCGAGGCGCTTCGGCGGGTCCACGGTCAATGGCAGAAGAGCCGGGTGACGCGTCCTCTCCTCCTCACCCAGGACGGACTCCAGCGCTCGCTCGACGTGTTCCCCCTGGAGTATCTGCTCATCCGGGAGCGGCACGTGCCGCTCCACGGGATCGATTGCTTTGCAGGGCTCTCGATCGATCGGGGCGCGCTCCGAAGCGCCGTCGAGCGGGTGCTCCGCGCCCAGGAGATGGGCCTGGCCTGGACCTACCTGGCGCTCGCGAGCACGCCCTCGGGCGCGAGGCATTGGGCCGCGCGCGCCGGCACGGCGATCGCGGCCTCGGCGTCGGGGCTTCTCCATCTCGCGGGCGAGGCGATTCCCGGGACCCGGCGGGCCGTGGCCGAGCGGACCTCCGCGCGCTTCGGCGTGGACGCGGACGTTCTGATCCGGCTTATCGAGAGAACACCAACGTCGCGCCGGCCCGTCGAAGCGAAGCATCTCCTCGAAGGCGCGCAGACGATCTTGACCGGTATGATTGACGCGGCCGAGCGGCTCGACGGCACGCAGGCGAAACCAACAGCCTAAGGAGGGACGTCCCATGGCCTCACGCTTCAACGCGCTCACCGTCGTGCTCCTGATCCTCGGGGTCCTGATCGTCGGGGCGCTGATCGTCGCGGGCTACGTTCGGACGACCTACAACGATCTCGTCTCGCTCCAGGAGCAGAACAAGACCGCGTGGGCCCAGGTGGAGAACCAGCTTCAGCGCCGGAACGATCTCATCCCGAACTACGTCGAGACCGTGAAGGGATACGCGAAGCAGGAGGTCACGATCTTCACCCAGATCGCCGAGGCGCGCGCCAGGCTCGGCGGCGCCAAGACGGTGCCCGAGACGATGAAGGCGGATCAGGAACTGTCCGGCGCCCTGTCGCGGCTCCTCGTGATCGTGGAGAACTATCCTCAGCTCAAGTCGAATGAGAACTTCATGCGGCTTCAGGACGAGTTGGCGGGGACGGAGAACAGGATCGCGACCGAGCGGAAGCGCTACAACGACGCCGTGATGACCTACAACGTGCGGCTCCGCCAATTCCCCGCGAATCTCGTGGCGTCGAATTTCCACTTCGAGCCGGCGCCCCTCTTCCAGGCGCCCGAGGCCGCCAAGGAGGCGCCGAAGGTTCAGTTCTAGGACGCGCGCCGCTTGCAGGCGCTCCGCCGAACGGCGGCGCCGCTTGCATTCGGCTGCCCGTCCGTTATGCTCTCAACCGTCGCGGGGGTTTGGCCCCCGCGGCGAGCGTGGGAAGGGCCTCGACCTTCGAGGCCTGGGAAGTCGGTGCAATTCCGACACGGCCCCGCCACTGTGAGCGGTGACGAGAGCGGCATCACGCCACTGGGTGAATCCCGGGAAGGCGCCGCTCGAGGATGATCCGCGAGTCAGGAGACCGGCCCGCGCTCCCGATCGACCCCATCCTTCGAGAGGGAGGATCCTGGGAATGCTCTGCCCGCTCCGTTTTCGCTCCGCGCTGCTCGCACTCGCCTCCGTAGCCGTCGTGTTTGCCTCCATGGCGCCCGGAAAGGCCGCCTGCGCCGCTCCGTCCGCGTCCGCCGGCGATCCCGCGCCCACCGATTCCACCGACGCGCCGCGCTACAGGCTGGACCCGGTCGTGATCACCGGAGAGCGCGCCCCGCTCCGTCTGAATCGCGTGCCGCTCGACGTGACCGTGATCACGCGCGACCGGCTGGATACGCAGCGGCAATATCTGCTCGCCGACGCGCTCCGCGAAGTTCCCGCGATCGACGTGCAGCGCTCCGGCAACCTGGGCAAGCTCACCAACGTGCGTCTCCGCGGCGCCGATCCGCGGCACACGCTGGTTCTCTTCGACGGGATTCCCCTGAATGGCCCGTGGCTCGGCTCGGTCGATCTCGCCGACATCATGGACACCGCGGTGGAACGCGTCGAGGTGCTGGGCGGTCCGGCTTCCTCTCTGTACGGCTCCGCGGCGGTCGGCGGCGTGATCCAGATCCTGAGCCCGGCGGCGGCGGGAGACGACGGCGCGGGTCCGGTCCGTCCGCACGGGCCGTTCCGCGCCCTCGCGGAGTTTGGTGAGAACGCGACGCTCCGCCAGGCGGTGGCCTGGGACGGAGCCGTGGGCCGGACGCCGGTCGGCCTATCCCTTACACGTCTGGCGTCGGACGGCGTCGGCCCGCGCGACACGTACCTCGGATGGAACGGAAACGCGTACGCCGAATTTCCGGTGACGCCGCACGACCGGCTGCGCGTGACGGGACTCGCGACCGACGGGGACAAGGAGCTTCCCTACGACTTCAGCTTCGACCCCTCCGACCCCACGCTGTCCCCGTTCGGCTCCACCAAGGAAATTCACGATCCCAACAACGAGGAACAGGATTTCATGATCGCGGGGAGCGCGCTCTGGACGCATCGCTTCAGTCAGGCCGCGGAGGTCGAGGGGGAGCTCTCGGGTCTGGGGGGCCGGATCGAAAACAACAACGGGGAGAACGGCGGCGGGAACACCGACTTTCAGAGCACCGATCTCAGGAACAACCGGGGCGTGGCGTCGGTCCGGGCGCGATTCGCGCGGGGGAAGGCGCTGAATCTCCTGGGCGGGGCCGAGTACAAGGGAGATCACGTCGACCGCGCGGACCAGTACAGCTTCGGCGGGTTTGGCGACACGACCTCGGTCAACGAGGGAATCCACGTTCGGGCCCTCTACGCGCAGGCGCACGCGGAGAAGGGCGGCGCCATCGCCGACTTTGGCATTCGCCTCGACGACCACTCCGTCTACGGATCGTTCGGCCTTCCGCGCGTGGCGATCGCCTACATCCTGCCGCGGAGCGGGATCAAGCTCCGGGGCGGTTACGGGCGCGCGTTCACGGCGCCGTCCCTCACCGACCTCTACTATCCGGGATACAACAACACCCAGCTGAAGCCCGAGCGGTCCACCACGTGGGAGGCGGGCGCGAGCGGTTCCTGGCTCGGCGATCGCGTGGGCGCGGGCGTGGGGTGGCACCACACGGACTACACGGATTTGATCGAAGGGGTGCTTCAGCCGGACTTCACGTTCGTTCCGATGAACGTCGGCGAGGCGAGGATCGAGGGCGAGGAATACACGCTCCGGGTAACGCCTTCGCGGCGCTTCGAAGTCACGGGGAGCGCGGCTCACCTGATCGCGACCAACGAGACCACGGGCGCGCCGCTTTCCAAGCGGCCGGCGTGGCGATTTGTGATCGCGGGCCAGACGACGCCGCGTCCCGACCTCACGTTCTCGGGGGCGTGGCGCTGGGTGGACTCGATCCACGATCCGTTCAACTTCATCGACGTGGACGGCCGCGTCCTGGACGGCGATAACCCGGGTTACGCGGCGCTCGATCTCGGCGCCATCGCGCGGCTCACGCGCTGGGCGCCGCTCGATCTCAACGTGCGCGTGACCAACGCGCTCGACCGATCCTACTCCGAGGTGAAGGGATTCCCGGTGAGCGGCCGGGCGTTCACGGTGGGGATCCGGTTCGCGCGCTAGGAGGGCCGGCGCGCTGTGGGATCCGGAGCGGACTGCGGCTCGGTTGTACTCCCGCAGCAGCTCGACGGGATCGCAAATGGACGCGATCAGCGCGGCCCGACCCTCTGTGTTCTCGATTACGACCGCCCTTGTGTCCGACCCAGCCGGGTAGACGCCATGGCGAAGATAGGTACGCCCGCCCGGGGTCGGAGGTTCCAGGGACCGGTGCGGTCCGCAAAACCTTTGACAGACGGCGCCTCCGAGTGATTTGCTCCCTGTCTGTCGCTCGTACGACCCCGACCCCCGCGTCGCGGCCGCATTCCACTCAACCCACGACATTTCAATGGATTCCGAGACCGGCGTGCTGAGCCTGGAAAACCTTCAAGTCGAGATCAAGGACCGGATCGCGCGGGTCACGATCGACCGTCCCAAGGTCCTGAACGCGCTGAACGACCTGACCGTTCGAAACATCCACAAAGCCTTTGCCGCCCTCCGCGATGACCCAAGCGTGGGCGCGGTCATCTTGACCGGCGCGGGCGAGAAGGCGTTCGTCGCGGGCGCCGACATCAACGAGCTCGCGGTGATGACCCCGCTCCAGGGAGAGGCATCCTCGCGACTCGGCCAGGCCGCGCTCCATGAGATCGAGTCGCTTGGAAAGCCGGTCATCGCGGCGATCAACGGGTTCGCGCTGGGCGGCGGGTGCGAGCTGGCGCTCGCGTGTCACATGCGCTTTGCGTCCGAGACCGCCAAGATCGGACTTCCCGAGGTCGGGCTCGGCATCATCCCCGGCTACGGAGGCACTCAGCGGCTCCCGCGCCTCGTGGGCCTGGGGCGCGCGCTCGAATTGATCGCGACCGCCCGAATGATCGACGCGGCCGAGGCGTTTCGGATTGGCCTGGTGAATCGCGTGCTCCCGCCGTCGGAGCTCCTGCCGCACTGCGAAAAGGTCGCCGGCGAGATTCTCTCCCGCGGGCCGGTCGCCGTGCGCTGCGCGATGGACGCCGCGATTCGCGGGATGGAGACCGACATGGAGCACGGGCTGGAAATGGAGTCGGCCTACTTCGGCCTGCTCTCCGCGACCGCCGACATGCGCGAGGGCCTCAAGGCCTTCCTCGAGAAGCGAAAGCCCACCTTCAACGGCGCCTGAAAAGGCGCCGGGCCTCCGGAGAACGCAATCCACATGGAACGGGTGGCGATCGTCGCATCGGTCCGCACGCCGATCGGGAAATTCCTCGGCTCCTTTTCGGAGCTGAGCGCCGCCGACTTAGGCGCGATCGCGTCGCGGGGCGTCCTGGACCGCGCCGGGCTCGCGGGCGCCGACGTGGACGAGCTGATCTACGGCAACGCCCGCCAGGCGGGCGGCGGGCCGAACATGGCCCGGCAGGTCCTCATGAAGAGCGGAATCCCGCAAGAGCGGCCCGCGTTCACGGTCAATCAGGCGTGCGGGTCGGGGCTCCAATCGATCCTCCTCGGCGCCGAGCGAATCCGGCTGGGACGCGCGCGCATCGTTCTCGCCGGCGGGGCCGAGAGCATGACGCGACTTCCGTATCTCCTCGACCGGGCGCGGACGGGCTATCGCCTGGGGAACGCTCCGCTGGTCGACGCGATGTACCGCGACGGATTTCTCGATCCGATCTGCGGCCTCCTGATGGGCGAGACCGCGGAGAAGCTGGCCGACCTCTACAAGATTTCCCGCGACGAGCAGGACGCCTACGCGCTCGAGAGCCAGCGCCGCGCCGGGGTCGCGATCCGGGACAAGCGATTCTGCCGCGAGATCGTGCCGGTTTCGGTCCCCGGCCGTAAGGGCGAGACGCGCACCGTGGAGCAGGACGAGCATCCGCGGCCCGACACCACGATCGAGGAGATCCGAAAGCTGCCGCCCGTGTTCCGCGAGGGAGGGACCGTTCACGCGGGAAATTCCTCGGGGATCACGGACGGCGCCTCGTCGCTGCTTCTGATGTCGGAATCGGCGGCCAAGGAGCGCGGGCTCAAGCCGCAGGCGTGGGTGGGCGAGAGCGTGGTCGTGGGCGTGGATCCGTCGATCATGGGCATCGGACCCGTGCCGGCGACGCGCGAGCTCTTGAAGCGCACGGGGCGGAAGCTGAACGACTACGAATTGATCGAATTGAACGAAGCATTCGCGGCCCAGGTCCTGGCGTGCGACCGCGACCTCCAGTTCGACCGCGCCCGGCTCAACGTGAACGGCGGGGCGATCGCGCTGGGGCACCCGATCGGGGCGACCGGCGCGCGCATCGTGACCACGCTGCTCCATGAGATGGAGCGGCGGGATTCCAAGCTGGGCCTGGCCACGTTGTGCGTGAGCGGCGGTCTCGGGATCTCACTCGAGCTCAGCCGAAACTAGGGAGGAAGAAGCGACATGAAGACGGTGGGCATCGTGGGGTGCGGACTGATGGGCTCGGGCATCGCGCATGTGTCCGCGCAGGCCGGGTTCACGACATGGGTTCGTGAGGTGGACAAGCCGACCCTCGATCGCGGCCTGGGCCGGATCAAGAAATTCCTGGACGACGGCGTCGCGAAGGGGAAGGTGACCGCGGAGGACCGCGACAAGGTTCTGGGCAACATCAAGGGGACGACCGATCTCGGCGACCTCGCGACGTGCGACCTCGTCGTCGAGGCGGTCGTCGAGAACATCGAGGCGAAGCGGGAGGTGTTTTCGACCCTGGACAAGGTCGTCGGCGCCTCCACGGTGCTGGCGAGCAACACGTCATCGCTCTCCATCACCGAGATCGCGGCGACGGCGACGAAGCCGGAACGGGTTCTGGGACTCCACTTCTTCAATCCGGTGCCCCTCATGAAGCTGGTCGAGATCATCCGGGCGCTGCCGACCAACGACGCCGCCTTCGAGGCCGCCAAGGGGTTCGTGGAGAAGATCGGAAAGACGGCCGTGGTGGCCAAGGACACGCCCGGATTCGTGGTGAACCGCCTCCTCGTCCCGTACCTGCTGGACGCGGTGCGGATCTTCGAGGCCGGGGTCGCATCGAAAGAGGATATCGACAACGGGATGAAGCTGGGCTGCGGCTACCCGATGGGCCCGCTCACCCTTCTCGATTTCGTGGGGCTTGACACCACCTACTACATCGCCAACATCATGTTTGAGGAGTTCAAGCAGCCGATGTACGCCGCGCCGCCCCTGCTGAAGAGGATGGTTCTGGCCGGGTACCTGGGCCGGAAGTCCGGCCGCGGTTTCTACGATTACTCCAAGAGTTAGGAAGGCAAGGGACCCGATGGCACGCGAAGAAGTCGTCATCCTGAACGGCGCCCGCACGCCCATGACCGAGTGGGTCGGCGGCCGCGCCGGAAACGGCAAACCCGGCGGCGCGCTCAAGGACGTCTCGGCGATCGAGCTGGGCGTTGTGGCGGCCAAGGCCGCGCTCGAGCGCTCCAACGTTCCGCCGGACATTCTCGACCACGTCGTGTTTGGAAACGCGCTCCAGACGAGCGGCGACGCGATCTACGGCGCGCGGCACGTCGCGCTCAAGGCGGGCGTTCCGGTTTCCGTACCGGCCCTCACCGTGAATCGCCTCTGCGGATCGGGGATCCAGTCGATCATCAACGCGGCCCAGATGCTCCAACTCGGCGAGGCCAACTTCGTCCTCGCCGGCGGGATCGAGAACCTGAGCCAGGCCCCGTTCGTGGTCCGCGGCGCCCGAAGCGGGCTCCGCCTCGGCCAGGGCGCGCTGGAAGACTCGCTCCTCACCGCGCTCAAGGACTCCTACTGCGGCTTCTTCATGGCCGAGACGTCGGACAACCTCGCCCGCGGTACAAGATTTCGCGCGAGGAGCAGGACGCGTTCGCGTTCCGGAGCATCACCGAAGGACGGCGCGCGATCGATTCGTGCCTCCTGAGCGAGGAGATCGTGAAGGTCACGCTCCCCGGACGCGAGGCCAAGGTGGTGGAGAAGGACGATCACTGCTTTGAAGGGCGCCACCCTCGAAGGATTGGCCAAGCTCCAGCCGGCGTTCGGCAAGGAGAGCTTCGTCACCGCCGGGAACGCGAGCGGGATCGTCGACGGCGCCGCGGCCGTGGTCGTGACCACGGCGCGCCACGCCGAGAAGCGCGATCTCAAGCCCATCGGACGCGTTGCCTCGTGGGCGGTCACCGGCGTCGATCCCGACATCATGGGCATCGGTCCCGTGCCCGCGACCCGCGCCGCGCTCAAGCAGGCGGGCATGACGGTCGACGACGTGGATCTATTCGAGATCAACGAGGCGTTCGCGGGACAGTACCTCGCGGTGGAGAAGGAATTGGGGAATCCTCGCGAGAAGACGAACGTGAACGGCGGCGCGATCGCGCTCGGGCACCCGCTGGCCGCGACGGGAACCCGGCTGGTCCTCACCGTGCTCTTGGAGTTGCGTCGCAGGAAGAAGCGCTGGGGCGTGGCCGCCGCCTGCATCGGCGGAGGGCAGGGAATCGCGATGGTGGTGGAAGCGCTCGTGTGAAAAACCCCGCGGAACGGGAGCTCATCTACGACTGGAACGTCGGCGACGATCCGCCGCAGCGCCCGCCGCGGCGGGTCCAGGTTGTGGACGAGACGCTGAGGGACGGACTTCAGTCGCCCTCGGTCACCGATCCATCGATCGAAGACAAGCTGCGCGCGCTTCACCTCCAGGCCAAGCTCGGCGTCCACGGAAACGACATCGGACTTCCCGGCGCCGGTCCGCGCGCCAAGGAAGCGACCCTCGCGCTGGCCCAGGAGATGGCGCGGGCCAAGCTTCCCATCGAGCCCTACTGCGCCGCCCGCACCCACAAGAACGACATCGATCCCATCATCGACATCACGCAGAAGACGGGGCTCCGCATCGAAGCGGCCACGTTCATCGGCTCGAGCCCCATCCGACAATACGCCGAGGACTGGGACCTGGACCGCCTGCTTCGCCACACCGAGGAGGCGGTCACCTATTCCACCCAGCACGGCGTCCCGGTGATGTACACGACCGAGGACACGACGCGCGCCCGGCCGGAAATCTTGAAGAAGCTCTACACCACCGCCGTCGAGTGCGGCGCGCGGCGGGTCTGCGTCTCCGACACCGTCGGGCACGCCACGCCCGACGGAGCCGCGCGGCTGATCCGTTTCATCCGCGCGACCGTCGACGCCACGGGAGAGAAGGTGGGCGTCGACTGGCACGGGCACCGGGACCGCGACCTCGGCGTGGCCAATGCGCTCGCGGCCCTGATGGCCGGCGCGGACCGCGTTCACGGAACGATCCTCGGAGTGGGGGAGCGCGTGGGAAACGCGCCGCTCGACCTCATCCTGATCAATCTGAAGCTCCTCGAATGGCTCGACTGCGATCTCGTAGCACTGCCCGAGTACTGCTCGCTGGTCTCCCGCGCCTGCCGGGTCCCCATTCCCTACAACTACCCGGCGCTGGGCCGGGACGCCTTCCGCACGGCGACGGGCGTCCACGCCGCCGCCGTCATCAAGGCGAAGAAGAAAGGCGACGACTGGCTCGCCGACCGCGTCTACTCGAGCATTCCCGCGGGGATGCTGGGATTGAAGCAGGTGATCGACGTCGGCCCGATGTGCGGGGAATCGAACGTGATTTACTGGCTTTCGGAGCGCGGCCACGACGCCGACCGGCCGCTGGTGGAGCACATCTTCAAGCTCGCGAAACAGCGCGAAACCGTCTTCGACGAGGCGGAACTGGAGGCCGTGGTGCGTGAGTTCAAGCGGACCGGGGCGGGCGCCCGTGGGTAAGCAATACAGGATTGCGGTCCTGCCCGGGGACGGGATCGGTCCCGAAGTGACGCGCGAGGCGGTCGAGACGCTGCGCCTGGCCGCGGACATCCGCGGCTTCTCGCTGGAGTTCCAAAACTACCCGTTCGGCGCCGACCACTATCTGAAAACCAAGGAAATGTTCCCCGCGTCCGCGCTCGAGGAGATGCGCGGCCAGGACGCAATTCTACTGGGAGCGATCGGCGATCCTCGGATTCCGGTCGGCGTGCTGGAGCGGGCGATCATCTCCGGCATCCGGTTTGGACTCGATCTCTATGTCAACCTCCGCCCGATCAAGCTCTACAGCGAATCGATGTGCCCCCTGAAGAACAAGGGGCCCGACGACGTCGACATGGTCGTGGTTCGCGAGAACACCGAGGACGTGTACGCGGGAATCGGCGGATTCCTCAAGAAGGGAACCCCCGACGAAGTCGCGATGCAGGAGATGATCTTCACCCGCAAGGGCGTGGAGCGGATCATCCGCTACGCGTTCGATCTCTGCCGCCGCCGCGCGCGACGGAAGAAGCTCACGATGGTGGACAAGGCGAACGCCGTCGGGGCGATGGATATTTGGACCCGCACGTTCGAAGAGGTGGGCCGGGAGTATTCGGACATCGAGCGAGATCATGCGTACATCGATGCAGCTTGCATGTGGATGGTGAAGAACCCCGAGGCCTTCGACACCGTGGTCGTTTCGAACATGTTCGGGGACATCCTCACCGACCTCGGCGCGGCCATACAGGGCGGAATGGGCGTTGCCGCATCGGGTAACATCCATCCGGGCCGCGTCTCCATGTTCGAGCCGATCCACGGATCCGCGCCCAAGCACGCGGGGAAAAACGTCGCCTCGCCAATCGGCGCGATCCTTGCTTCCCAGATGCTGCTCGAACATTTGGGGGAATCGGAGGCTGGGAACCTCATCGGGTCTGCGGTCGGGGAGCTCTTCTCCTCCGGAAAGCTCCGCTCGACGGGCACGGACAGCGGCGTCGGTACAAAAGAGCAGGGAAGTTTGGTGCGGGACGGGGTCAAAGGCTCCGTCCCCTCTTGACTTTTAACTCGGGACGTGGTAGGCTGTTGCCGTTTTCAGGGGTTTTGTCTCGATTGCAGGCTTGGCGCGAAGGATCTGCGAGAACCCCCCTCTCCACCGGCGGTACCTTGCCGGCTATCCCTTCGCTTTAGCCTCGTAGTCGTCGCCAGACAATCCTCTCAGCGGCTCGTCCAGAGCCGTGATGTGGGGCCGCGCGATCCCGCGCGCGGTGGGGGTAGCGTCCGTTGTCCATACATCGTGCTCTAGTTGCCGTGTGCTTTGGCATCCCATGCGCTCACGTCTAGGAGGCTGCTCATGAGGTTCCCGCTCCGATTTGTATTTCTTTTGTCGGCTATTTTTGCCCTGGCGGTCGCGGCACCCGCGTCCGCCCAGTACATGTATCTCGATTCGAACGCGAACGGGATCCATGACTCCGGCGACCAGTTGAGCCCCAACGGGACGCCCAACCACCGTCGATGTGTATATCGACACGGACAGTAACCGGGACGGCTCCGACGCCGTCTGCGACACGGCGGACGGTCCGCTCAGCATCAACTCCTACGTTGTGTCCATGGCGGCGGTGGACGGCACGGTCACCTACTCCGGCTTTACCAATCGCCAAACCACGATGACGACCGCCTTCGGCGAGGTGAATACCGGGAACAGCCAGTACAAGAACGGGTTCGGACAGCAGGCGACGATGCCGGCGGGCACGTACCGGCTCTGCACGCTGACGATCACGGGCAACACGGGAACCCCGGCCATCAACATCGTCGACATCATTCCGGGGACGGCGGATCTCACGTCGTTCGGCTCGAACTGCACCGGAAACGACTTCGATAACACCCAGAAGCTGGTTGGACCCAGCGGAATCGGCTCCGACTGGAGGGACACCGACGGTCTCGCGGCCGCCCCCGGCGGCGTCGTCAACAACCCGCCCACGCTCAACGTCATCGGGAACAAGACGGTCGATGAGATGACGGCCTTGACGTTCACGGCCACCGCGACCGACGGCGACACTCCGGCGCAGACGCTCACGTTCTCGCTGGATGCCGGCGCTCCCCCGGGCGCGGCCATCACGGCGGGTGGCGCCTTCAGCTGGACGCCGAGCGAAGCGCAGGGTCCGGGCTCGTTCCCGATCACCGTGCGCGTGACCGACAACGGGGCGCCCACCAAGGACGACTCTGAGACGATTACCGTGACAGTGAACGAGGTCAACAGGCCGGCGGTCGTCACGAACCCAGGCAACAAGACGATCCCCGAGTTGTCCTCTCTCACGTTCACGGTTACCGGTTCGGACCCGGATCTCCCGTCGAACACGATCACCTGGTCCCTCGACGCGGGAGCTCCCGCGGGCGCGACGATTGGCGCCTCGACGGGCGCGTTCTCGTGGACCCCGAACGAAGCGCAGGGCCCGGGCACCTTCCCCGTGACCATCAGCGCGACGGACAACGGCACGCCGCCTCTGAGCGGAACGGCCGCAATCACGATTACGGTCAACGAGGTGAACCTCGCGCCGGTCCTGGCGCCGATCGGAGACAAGTCGGCGACCGTGGGCACGGCCCTCACCTTCACGGCCACCGCGACCGACGCCGACCTTCCGGCGAACACGCTCACCTTCTCGTTGGACGCGGGTGCCCCGACAGGTGCGGCGATCAATTCCGGGACCGGCGCCTTCTCGTGGACGCCGGCCACCGGCCAGGTGGGCGGCAATTCGATCACGGTCCGCGTGACCGACAACGGCACGCCGGCTCTCTCGGCCTCTGAAACCATCACGGTCACCGTCGGCGGCGCCGCGAACCAGGCGCCGGTCCTGGCCGCGATCGGGAACAAGACGGTGAACGAGCTGGCGACCCTGACCTTCACCGCGACGGCGACCGACGCCGACGCCAGCCAGGTCCTGACGTTCTCGCTGGACGCGGGCGCTCCCGCGGGCGCGACGATCGTGGCCGGTACGGGCGCCTTCACTTGGACACCGACCGAAGCCCAGGGGCCGGGAAGCTTCCCGGTCACGGTTCGGGTGACGGACAACGGCAGCCCGAACATGGACGACTTCGAGGCGATCACGATCACCGTCAATGAGGTGAACGTGGCGCCCGTGGTGACGAGCCCCGGCAACAAGACGGTCGACGAGCTGGCCGCGCTGACCTTCACGGCGACGGCGACCGACGCGGATCTTCCGGCGAACACGATCGCTTGGTCGCTGGACGCGGGCGCTCCCGCCGGCGCGACCATCGGCGCCGGAACCGGCGCATTCTCGTGGACCCCGACCGAGGCGCAGGGACCGGGCACCTTCCCGGTGACCATCCGCGCGACGGACAACGGGACCCCGGCTCTGAGCGGAACCGCGGCGATCACGATCACCGTCAACGAGGTGAACGTGGCGCCGATCCTGGCCGCGATCGGCAACAAGTCCGTGGCGGAGCTGGCGACGCTGGCCTTCACCGCGACGGCGACCGATCCGGACGTTCCCGCGAACACACTCACCTTCTCTCTGGATTCTCCGTCCCCGGCGGGCGCGACGATCAACGCGACGACGGGCGCCTTCACATGGACGCCGACTGAAGCGCAGGGCCCGGCCGCGATCCCGATCACGGTTCGCGTGACGGACAACGGCACGCCGGCCTTGAGCGCCTTCGAGACGATCGCCGTGGCGATCACCGAGGTGAATCAGGCTCCGGTGGTGACGAGCCCGGGTAACAAGACGGTCGATGAGCTTTCCGCCCTGACCTTCACGGCGACGGCGACCGATGCCGACGTTCCGGCGAACGCGATTGCGTGGTCGCTGGACGCGGGCGCTCCCGCGGGAGCGACAATTGACGGATCGACGGGCGCCTTCAGCTGGACCCCGACCGAAGCCCAGGGCCCGGGTAGTTTCCCGGTGACGATCCGGGCGACGGACGACGGGAACACGCCGCTCAGCGGCACCGCGGCCATTACCATCACGGTCAACGAGGTGAATTCGGCGCCGGTGCTCACCGGAATCGGCTCTCAGGCCGGGACCGTGGGCGTGGCGGTGACCTTCACCGCGACCGCGACGG
Source organism: Candidatus Eiseniibacteriota bacterium (assembly GCA_963740415.1). Taxonomy (GTDB): domain Bacteria; phylum Eisenbacteria; class RBG-16-71-46; order SZUA-252; family SZUA-252; genus WS-9. Next base: position 395,131 of record CAVUEC010000011.1, on the reverse strand, counting down.
ACGCTGATGTCCCGGCCAACACGTTGGCGTTCTCGCTCGACACCGGCGCCCCGGCCGGAGCGACGATCAACGCGTCGACGGGCGCCTTCAGCTGGACCCCGACGACGAACGGGACCTTCCCGGTGACGGTCCGGGTGACCGACAACGGGACCCCGGCGCTCTCCGACTTCGAGGCAGTCTCGATCGTCGTGAGCGCGGCCCCGAACCAGGCGCCGGTCTTGGGCGCGATCGGGAACAAGTCGATTTCGGAGAACAACCTCCTGATGTTCACGGCGACCGCGACGGATCCGGACGCCGGCGACAATCTCACGTTCTCGCTCGATGCGGGCGCTCCTGCCGGAGCGACGATCGGCGCGTCGACGGGCGCCTTCAGCTGGCAGACCCTGGAGGCCGACGGCGGCAACACGTTCCCCATCACGATTCGGGTGACGGACGACGGCACCCCACCGCTGAGCGACGCCGAGACGATCACGGTCACCGTCTTCGACAGCAACCAGGCTCCGATCCTGGCGGCCATCGGAAACAAGACGGTGGATGAATTGGCCACGCTCGCCTTCACCGCCACGGCGACCGACGAGGACATCCCGGCGCAGACGGTTACGTTCTCCCTGGATGCCGGCGCTCCCGCCGGTGCAGCCATCACGGCCGGCGGAGCCTTCAGCTGGACGCCGACCGAAGCGCAAGGGCCGGGCAGCTATCCCGTGACCATTCGCGCGACGGACGACGGGGTTGGGGCGCTGAGCCGGTTCGAGGCGATCACGATCACCGTGAACGAGGTGAACGAGGCGCCGGTCCTGGCGGCCATTGGCGGTCAGGCCGGATCCGTGGGTGTGCCGGTGACCTTCACCGCGACCGCAACGGACGCTGATGTTCCGGCCAACACGTTGGCCTTCTCGCTCGACGCCGGCGCTCCCGCCGGCGCGACGATCAACGCGTCGACGGGCGCCTTCTCCTGGACTCCGAGCTCGAACGGCACGTTCAACGTCAACGTTCGGGTGACCGACAACGGCACCCCGGCGCTGGATGACTTCGAGGCGGTCGCGATCGTGGTGAGCGCGGCTCCGAACCAGGCTCCGGTCTTGGGCGCGATCGGCAACAAGACGGTCGATGAAGAGGCCAACCTGGCCTTCACGGCCACCGCGACCGACGCGGATGCCGGCCAGACCCTCGCATTCTCGCTCGACGCGGGCTCGCCCGCGGGCGCGGGGATCGACGGGCCGTCGGGCGCCTTCTCGTGGACGCCGACCGAAGCGCAGGGCCCGGGCAGCTACCCGATCACGGTCCGGGTGACCGACGACGGAACGCCGAACCTCAGCGATTCCGAGACCATCACGGTCACGGTCGATGAGGTGAATGGGGCGCCGGTTCTGGCGGCCATCGGGGGCAAGTCGGGAACGACTGGCGTGGCGATCACGTTCACGGCCACGGCGACCGACGCGGACATTCCCGCGAACACGCTCACATTCTCGCTCGATGCGGGTGCTCCTGCTGGAGCAACGATCGGCGCTTCGACCGGCGCATTCAGCTGGACGCCGTCCTCGGCGGGAACCTTCAACGCGGTCGTTCGGGTCACCGACAACGGCGTCCCGGCTTTGGACGACCTTGAGAACGTGGCGTTCACGGTGACGGAGCAGGCCGTGAATCACGCGCCGGTTCTGGCGGCTATCGGCAACAAGACGGTGGACGAGTTGGCGACGCTCGCCTTCACGGCCACGGCGACCGATCCGGACGCCGGCGACGCGCTGACGTTCTCGCTCGACATCGACCATCCGGCGGGTGCGACGATCGACCCGTCCACGGGCGCCTTCTCCTGGACACCGACGGAAGCGAACGGGCCGGGTACTTTCGGCTTCGCCATCCTGGTGACCGACAACGGTACCCCGAACCTCGACGATTCCGAGTTCATTACGGTCACCGTCAATGAAGTGAACGAGGCGCCGGTGCTGGCGGCCATCGGTGGCAAGGCCGGGACCACGGGCGTGGCGATCACGTTCACGGCGACCGCGACCGACGCCGACATTCCTTCGAACACGCTGACCTTCTCGCTCGACACCGGCGCTCCGGCCGGCGCGACGATCGATCCTTCGACCGGCGCCTTCAGCTGGACGCCGTCCTCGGCGGGAACCTTCAACGCGGTCGTCCGGGTCACGGACAACGGCGTCCCGGCTTTGGACGATCTTGAGAACGTGGCGTTCACGGTGACGGAGCAGGCCGTGAATCACGCGCCGGTGCTGGCGGCCATTGGAAACAAGACGGTGGACGAGTTGGCGACGCTTGCCTTCACGGCCACGGCGACCGATCCGGACGCCGGCGACGTGCTGACGTTCTCGCTCGATGCGGGCGCACCCGCGGGAGCGACCATCAACGGCTCGACGGGCGCCTTCTCCTGGACCCCGACGGAAGCACAGGGTCCGGGTAACTTCCCGGCGACGGTCCGCGTGACCGACAACGGCACCCCGAACCTCAATGATTCCGAGACGATCACGATCGTGGTCAACGAGGTAAACGTGGCGCCGGTTCTGGCGGCCATCGGAAACAAGTCGGGAGCGACGGGCGTGGCGATCGCCTTCACGGCGAGCGCGACGGATGCAGACATCCCGTCGAACACCTTGACCTTCTCGCTCGATGCCGGCGCTCCGACGGGCGCGACGATCGATCCTTCGACCGGCGCGTTCAGCTGGACGCCCACGGCGGGCGGCACCTACGGAGCCACGGTCCGGGTCACCGACAACGGCGTCCCCGGGATGGATGATTTCGAGGCGATCGTCTTTACGATCACCGAGACCGTGGTGAATCATGCGCCGGTTCTTGGTGCGATCGGAAACAAGACGGTGAACGAGCAGACCGCGCTGACCTTCACGGCCACGGCGACGGATCCGGATGCCGGCCAGACCCTGACGTTCTCGTTGGATGCGGGCGCCCCTGCAGGCTCCACGATCAACGCGTCGTCGGGCGCCTTCAGCTGGACGCCGACCGAAGCGCAGGGTCCGGGCAACTATCCGATCACGGTTCGCGTGACGGACAACGGAAGCCCGATCATGAATGACTTCGAAACGATCACGGTCACCGTCAACGAGGTGAACGTGGCGCCGGTTCTGGCGGCGATTCCGAACAAGACCGGGACGGTGGGGGTGGCGATCACCTTCACGGCCACGGCGACGGACGCCGACATCCCCGCCAATTCACTCGCCTTCTCGCTCGCGTCGGGGTCGCCTTCGGGCGCCACCATCAACGCGGCGACGGGCGCCTTCAGCTGGACGCCGAGCGCGGCGGGCACGTTCCCGGTAACGGTCCGTGTGACGGACAACGGAACGCCCGCTCTGAGCGACTCCAAGTCGTTCACGATCACCGTGACGGCGTCCCAGCAGGTCGTCGCGGCGCACGCGTTCTTCTTCGGCCTGAACCTGATTACGATTCTCGAGTCGCGCGATCCGTTCACCTGCGTTGAAATCGAGCCGGTCCGCCACTCGTTCGACATCAGACAGGTCGATCTGCACAGCGTCCAGATGACCTACAAGGGAATGTCGATCACCGCGTTGTCCCAGATCGACGGGGACCGGAATCACAACGGCGACCGCGAGATCCAGGCCTGCTTCTCGAAGCCTGATCTCCGCCGCCTCTTCGCGAGTCTCCCGCGCGGGTTGAGCAAGGTAACGGTCGACATCACTGGCGACCTGCCGAACGGCGTGAAGTTCAAGGATCGCGTCGACCACTTCGTCCTCGTGCTCGGAATCGATTGCCTCGCGATCCGGGTGAGCCCGAATCCGCTGAATCCGGAGACGGTGCTCAGCTTCGTGACCAGCAAGTCGGGTCCGGTGTCGATCCAGATCTTCGACGTCCGGGGCCGCCTCGTGAAGTCGCTCTACAACGGGACGATGGATGCTGGCTTGAACCAGGTCCGTTGGGACGGCTCGACCAAGAACGGAAACCGCGTCGCGACGGGCGTCTACTTCATCCGCACGAAGACGGTCGATGGCGAGGCCGTCGAGAGGGCGACCGTCCTCAAGTAGCAGGTAGTAGCACCCCGTCGAGGGGGAAGAAGGGCGGGGCGGCCGATGTGGCCGCCCCGCTCGCTGTTTCAGGTGGCGTCGCGCGGGCCTCCCGCCCAGGCGGCCCGTTTCGCTTCTAGGGTGAGGCGGGGGCCTCACCCTCTTTGCGTTTGATCTCGTCCCATAGTCGCGTGAGCTCCGGGACGGCTTCGTGAACTCCGTGGGCGGCTCGGACGACCGCGCCCACGATGTCGTCGACCTCGGTCCGGCGGCCCCGGGCCAGGTCCTCCGCCATGGAGGACCGGTTCTCGGCCGTGTCGTGGAGGATCTCGCGGAGCCGCGCGACCGGGTCGACCCCCGCGTCCAGGTAGCCGAGCCGGACCCCCACCCGCGCCGCCTCGCTCGCGGCGGCCTCGGCCGAGCGGAGCGCGTCCCTCGACTTGAGTATCTCGCCGTTCCGGAGCCCGTAGAGCGCGGACACCGGGTTGACCGCCGCGTTGAGCATCAACTTGCGCCAAAGGATGCCGGGCGCGTCGCGGGTCGCCTCCGCGTGAAGTCCCGCGCTCTCCAAGAGCATCGCCGCGTACTCGGCCCAGCGAACGTCCGTTTCTCCCCACGGCGCGAACCACGTGGAACCCTCGGTCGACGCGTGGAGCGCCTCATGCTCGTCGAAGTGCGCGCCGAGCGAGGTGGCGCCGGCGAGCAGAGGCGACTTTGGCAGAGCCAGCCGGAGCGTCTCCATGTGGTCCCATCCGTTCTGCAGCGAGGCGATGGCCGACCCGACGCCCGCCCCGGCGAGGGTCCGCGCGGCGTCCCGGGTGTCGTAGGACTTCACGCAGAGAAAAACGAGGGTCGCGGCCGCGAGGTCCTGGGCGCGCGTTTCCAGTCGCAGGGCCGGGTGCGCGCGCCGCAGCATCTCGGCTCGAGCGGGGGACCGCGCGAGGACGTGGACATGATGCGCCGCCTGGCACAGGCGCGCGGCGAGAAGCGATCCGAGCGCGCCGGCTCCGAAGATTCCCACCGTCTCAGCCATCTTTCGTATCATACCCCGAATGCACGGAACGCCCACGCGACTGCGCGGCGTCATCTTCGACTACGGGAACACGCTCATCTGGCTCGGGCCGAAGCGGATGTCCGACCGGACAGACTACGCCGACATCGTCGCGCGTCCCGGCGTCGAACGGATGGCCGGTCTCTTGAATCGGGAGGGCGTCCTCAAGAACGGGGAGGCCTCCCGCGCGTTTCAAGAATGCTTCCTCGCGATCCGCGAGGAGGATCGCCTGCGCGCCGAGCAGACCGGAGTCGAAGCCGCCGCGGTCGACTCGCTTGCGAAGACCCTGTCCGCGCTCGGAATGCCGGCCTTCTCGCCGGATCTCCTCCGCCGGGCCATCGCGGAGAATTTCGGTCCCGAGATCGAGGCGGTCGAAGCCCTGCCCGGCGCCGCGGAGACTCTTGAGTTCCTCCGAGGGCGAGGCGTCCAGCTCGCGCTCCTTTCCAACTGCACCGACGGTCCCTACGTGGTTACGGTCATTCGCCGGCTCGGCTGGGAGGGACTGTTCGATCCCTTTGTCGTTTCCTCGGACGTCGGCTATCGCAAGCCGCTCGCCGAGGCGTTCCGGCCGGTGCTGGATCGCTGGACGATGCCGCCGGGCGAGATGGCGATGATTGGCGACTCTCTGTACCACGACGTGGCAGGTGCTACGCGCCTCGGGATGAACGCCGTCCACTTCACCGCGATCGCGAATCCCGGAGACCCCGAGCATCGGGATGCGATCCGGCCGCGCTGGACTGCATCCTCCCACCCTGAGCTTCGTGAGGTCCTGGGCCCGCTTCTCGCCTAGGGCGTCCGGAGAATCATCCACACGGGCTTGTGATCGCTCGCGTCCCGGTTGTCCTTCACGACTCCCACCGACGTGGAGTCCCGGAGCGAGAGCCCGCGAAGGAAGAAGTGGTCGATCGTGCCGTTCTTGGCGGTGTGCGGCAGCCGCCGGGTGGGCCACAAGTAGTGACGATCCGCGAAGACTTCGCCCACGTCGTGCGAGTTCAGGTCGCCGCCCGCGAGCACGAGCTCCGGCCCCTTGTCCGCGTCGTCCGCGACCACCCGCGCCTGATCCTTGCGGTTGTTGAAGGCGACCTCGATCCACGTGGCGAGGTGCATGGAATAGATCTGGATGGCGTGTCCGCGCACGCGAATGGTTCCGGTCACCGCGATTCGTTGCGTCTTTCCAAACCGGCCGTTGTGGGGAAGGATGATCTTTCGGTCGCCCTCGATCGCCCACTTGGAGAGGATCGCGTTTCCGAAGTCCCGGTCGCTCGACGGATGGATCGTGGCCGGGTAATAGACGTAGCACATGCCCAGGGCGGACGCGATCTGGTGGGCGCCCGGGGCGTCCATCTCTTGCAAGAGCACGATGTCCGCGTTTCGAAGGTTCGGATCTTCCTTCAAGAGCCCGATTGCCTTGTCGACATGCTTCGCGAACTGGACGTTGAACGTGACAACGCGGATCTCCGTGGAATCCGGCGCGGGCGCGAAGCACTCCGCGTACCGGGGCCCGTCGGGGACACGGTAGTTCTGAGGTGGGGCGCAGGAGACAAGCGCGCCGAGGATGAGGAGGGGGCCGGTGCGGAAACAGCGACGGAAAAGGCGGCGCACAGGTACATCCTAGCAGACGCTTCCGTTGACGCGGCCGCCGGCCCGCGATAGCCTTCCTTCGCTCCTCCGCCGCCTTCCAACGAAGCCCCGAAACGTCATCCCGAGCACCCCCGACTCAGGGCAGAACCCCGACTCGCGATTCCACCCTCCGCTCCCCCGGAAAGGGAACCATGCTCGCCCGCGTGCGAAGCTGCGCCACGGTTGGCATCGAAGGGCATTTCGTCGAGGTGGAGGCGGACCTGGGCGTCGGCCTTCCAACGTTCACCATCGTCGGGCTCCCGGACGCCGCAGTGCGCGAGAGCCGCGAGCGCGTGCTCGCGGCCGTCCGGAACTGCGGCTACGAATTCCCGGCCCGGAAGATCACCATCAACTTGGCACCCGCCCACGTGCGCAAGGAGGGGGCGCGGTTCGATCTGCCGATCGCGGTCGCGCTGCTCTTGGCCTCCGGGCAGATTCCGCGCGGCCGGCCCGTGGAGGACGGTGTGTTCGTGGGCGAGCTGGCCCTCGACGGCGCCGTCCGCCCGGTGCGCGGGATTCTCGCCGTGATGGCCGCCGCGCGACGGGAGGCGGTCGGTCCGGTCTGGCTCCCGCGCGAGAACGCAAGCGAAGCGCGCGCGCTTCCCGGCGTCGGCATCGAGCCGATCTCGTCCCTGGCCGAACTGAGGGGCGACGGCGACAGGATCCAGCACGCCCGCACGGTCGATCGCGCACGCTCCGCCGTGGAGCACGCCTGGATTGGATCATCGCCCCCGGAGACGGGCCCGGTCTCCGCGTCCGACGCCGAGCCTCCCGATCTCGCTGAAGTGCGAGGCCAGGCCCTGGCCCGGCGCGCCCTCGAGATCGCGGCCGCGGGAGGGCACAACGTTCTCCTCGTCGGCCCGCCCGGGGCGGGGAAGACGATGCTCGCCCGGCGGCTCCCCGGCATTCTCCCACCCCTCGCACCGGACGAATCGGTCGAGGTGACGACCATCCACTCCGTCGCGGGGAGGCTCCCGCCCGGTGGCGGGCTCATCCGGCACCCTCCCTTTCGCGCGCCCCACCACACGATCTCCGTCGCGGGGCTGATCGGCGGAGGAAGAGGTCCCTATCCGGGCGAGGCGACGCTTGCCCACCGCGGCGTGCTGTTTCTCGACGAGCTGCCGGAATTCCGGCGCGACGCGCTGGAGGCGCTGCGCCAGCCGATCGAGGATGGGACGGTGAGCGTGGCCCGCGCCGGGGGATCGGTGACGTTTCCGTCGCGGTTCAGCCTCGTGGCCGCGATGAACGCGTGTCCGTGCGGCAACCGGGGGCGTGACGCGAGCGCGTGCCGGTGCGGACCGGACCTGGTCGCGCGCTACTGGTCGAAGATCTCGGGCCCCATCCTCGACCGAATCGATCTTCTCGTGGAGTTGCGCCCCCTTTCCACCGATGAGCTTCTGGCCGCGGACGGGGGAGAAGCTTCGAACGCCGTCCGGGAGCGCGTGGGGGCCGCGCGCTTCCGCTCGCTTGCTCGAAACCCTCGTGGAGCGTCGAACGCGCGGCTGAGCGGGCGGGAGCTCGGCCGGATGCAGCCGCTCGATTCTCCGACCCGGGATCTCCTGGCCCGCGCCGCCGAGACCTTCTCCCTCACCGCGCGTGGTCTCATGCGCGTCCGCCGCGTCGCGAGGACCATCGCGGACCTGGCCTTGGACGACCGCGCGGGGGCGGACCACGTGGCCGAGGCGCTGCAGTATCGAATACAGGGCCCGGGCGCTACGTTTTTGGGCGGAAGAGCCTCGACCAGAGGATCAGGTGGGTGGTGAAGAGGAGCGGCACGAGGTACGTGATCAGAAGGCAGAGCGGAAGCCGGAGGAGCGGCGCCATGGAGTCCGGGCGGGCCATCGCGAGCCGCGCCGCGGTCGCCACGACGAACGCGAGATCGATGATTCCGAGCGCGTTCCAGATCTGAAGCGCGCGCCACCGGGCCCCGCCAGCGATCGGTCCGGCCAGGAGCAAGACTGCCGCGGAGGCCGCGACGAGGATGTCGCCCCAGCCGCCGATCACGGCGAATTCAAAGGGAAGCTCGCCGCGGCGGTAGAGCACGAGAAAGTAGAAGCCGACGAAGCGGATGAGGTGGAGGGCGACCAGAGGCCTCATGTCGACGGCCGCGGCCCAGGCGCGAATGTTCGGCACCAGGGTCACGGCCGCGCACGAGAGGACCGTCAATACCGCGAGAAGAATCTGGGGCGCGGGCGGCCGGAGCGCGGTCAAGCGGCCCGAGGCCCCAACGAGGAGCGCTGCCAGGAGCCACACGCCGAGCCCGATGACGACCACGGTGCGGCCGCCGTCCGGCTTGGCGTCGCTTACGATCGAGGCTCCCGATTCATGGCTGTCGCGCGTCGACCGAGAGCCCCCTCTAGCGCCTGCGGCCCCCGCCGCCCCCACGGCTGCCGCCGCCGCCGCCACGGCTGCCGCCACCGCGCGACCCGCTGCTGGATCCGCGAGAGCCGCTGTAGCTGCCCGACCCGCGGTTAGCGCTGGAGCCTCCGCTTCGCTGATAGTCCCCGTAGTCCCGCGTCTTCTGCTCGCCCTGGCTTCTCGCGCGGGAGTCGCGGTCGAGCTGGCCGGCGGATGGCGAGTCGGTGCCGGGCCTCGTCGACGGTTGCGTGGAGGGCCGCTCCGTTCCGCCGCCGCTCGCTCCCGGCCGATCAGACGTGCTGGGACGATTGCCGTTGTCCGGGCGATTGACGTCGCTCCATCCATTTCCCTTGTCGTACTGCTGCCAGCCGCTGTCGGTCTTCTTGTAGACGTTGCCGTCTTTCCCGGCGTAGACGTCGTCGCCCTTCTTTCCGACGAAACCGCTGCCGCTGTCCGTGCGTCTCCCGGCGGCCGCGCCGCCGCCGCTCCCCTGGGCCTTCCACTTCGTGTTGCCCTGCGCGTCGGTGACGCGCTGCGTGCGCGCCCAGTCGTCGCCGCGCTGAACGCTGCTCGATCCCCAGCTGCCGTAGACGTTGCTTCCCTGGCGCGTCGAGGCGGACGTGCCCGTGCGCGGGTTATAGGCTGAGGCGTAGCCGTTCGCGCCGGTCGGTCCCCAAGCCATGGCGCCGCGCTTGTACGTTCCCGTGTTCGGGTTGTAGGACGCGCCGCGCGCGACGCCGCCGTACGGGCCGTACGCCGTTTGATAGCTCCCGTAGGCCCCGGTCCACGGGTTGTACGTGGCGCCGCATCCATAGGCCATTGGCCGCGGGTAATACACGGGATAGCCCATGCCCGGGTAGCGATAGTAGGGCGGGTAGTAGTAGCCCGTTCCCCACATCGCGCATCCGAACGCGATGGTCACGCCCACGTATCCCGCCGTGTATCCGTACGTCGGATAGGCCGGATCGGAGTCGATCACGGTCACGTAGGTCACGTTGTGGACCGGCGAATCGGACGGAATGTTGTAGATCTCCGCCGGGATCGAGGTCGTCACTTCCCACGGGCCGGCCGGGGTGGCCGACATGAACCACACGGCCTGATAGCAGAGGTAGTAGAGGCTGCCCACCTTCAGCACGTCGTACGCCGAGTTCTCCGCGTACAACACCCCCGTCCCCGAGATCGGTTTGAACTTGGGATCTCCGTCGTACTTCACGTCCGGCGCCTTGAGCGTTTTGGCGTCCACCCGGGCCGTGGTCGGTACCTGCGCGAGCAGCATCGCCTGGGCCGCCTCGTCGGTCCCCGGGATCGACGAGAGCACCCGCGCCCGCGGGTGCCCGCTCGGGATCAACTTGAAGTCCGCGGGCAGCGTGCTGGTGGCGAAGGTCCACGGTCCCTTCTTGGGATCCGCCGTCTTGAACCACCGCCCCGAGAGCAGGGCGTACACGTCCTTCTTCTGGTACTGGAAGAGGTCGCTCTCGCTGTTTCGCACCCAGCGGAGTTTGGTGCCCTCGACCTCCTCGAACTTGGGCGACCCGTCCAGGACGATCAGCTCGCCTGGCGTCCGGGTCACGAACACGACCGGCATCTTCCCCTTGCTGATCTTCTTCCCGGGGATGTTGGCCTTCACGTCCTTCCAGTTGTCGTCGTTCGAGAGCTTCTCGAAGTCCTTGGGCAGCTTGTCCACCGGCGTCCACGCGCCCAGGTCCGGGCTCTGGAGCCAGTAGTTCTCGTTGCGCAGGTAATAAATCTTCGTGCTCGTGTCCTGGAACAGGTCCCAGTTCGTGTTGACCACGTACTTGAGGGATGTGCCGTCGACCGCGGCCAGGATGGGCTCCCCGTCGGTCTGGATCAGGATCCCGGGCTTCTCGGTGTAGAAGATCGGCGGGGGCTCGGTGTTGATGGTCACGTTCCTTGCGCTGATCTGGGACGTGTCCGCCATGGCCAGGATTCGATCCAGCGCGACCAGGACGTTCTCCTTGGGGAGCGACTTCTGGATCTCCCCCAGGACTTCCTGCGTCTCCGACTTCTCGAGGGACGGGAAGTTCATCGACGTCAGCGTGACCTTCTGGACATTGACCATCCGGTCTTCCACGGAAGTCGACGTGGGGGACTCGAACCGGACCGTACCCAGGTCCGGCTTGCTCGCGCCCTTCGGCAGGTAAGAAACCGCGGCCATCGCGGTCAGGTAGCGCTGGTCCTTCCAGCTCATCAGCTGGGGCTGGTAGAGGATGATGCTGGCGCCGCTCGGAGCCACGATGAGCCGCGGCCAGCCGCCGTCGGCATCGGTGGAGTCGTCGTCCGCCGTCGCCGCCGCCGCTGGGGGAGCTGCCGCCGTTGCGGCCGCTGAATCAGGCGCCGCTGCCGGTGCCGCTGCGGCCGCTGCAGCTGGACCCACCGAATCCGGTGCCGCTGGGGCCGCGGTCGGAGCCTGAGCCGCTGTGGCAGCCGCATCGGGCGCGGGCGCCGGCGTCGTGGCTGGCTGCGCCGTGGAATCCGGTGCGGATTGGGCGGCCGCCCGATCCACCCCCAACCCGGCGACCATCGCCAAGCCTAAGATTGCGGCCCAGCAAAGCTGTCTCCAACCAGTAATCAGCTTATGAACTTCCCTGTGCATGTCGATTCCTTCCTTCGGGCCGGGTGGCGCTCGGCGGCCCGTAGCCGCGGAGCGGAGAAACCCAATCATCTTTCACTTGAGAATACCCTCGCTTCGTCGCGCCGCTCCAGGAGAATCGGATTGACTTCGGGGTACTCAGCCACTAGGTTATCTCACGCGCTCCAACAAGTTGCGGGGCCCTAATCCCATGAGAACGATGCGTCTCGGCCGCGCCCTAGCCATTTCGATCCTCGGCCCCATGGCGGTCCTAGCCTTGGGGGTGGCCGCGTTGGCCCAGCCGGCCCCAAGCACTCCGTCCACCACCCCGCCATCGTCCGCCAAGCCGATGACGATCGAGCAGGCGGAGGCCGCGGTGAAGACCTCGCCCAAGGATCCGGCCGCTTACTTAGCACTCGGATCGGCGTACCGCCGCGCCGGCCGGTCCAAGGACGCGCTGCCGGTGTTTCAGAAGATGGTGACCCTCGCGCCCAACGCGGCCGCCTCGCACGTGAGCCTCGGCGCCGTGTACATGGATCTCAAACGGAACGACGACGCCTACAAAGAATTCCAGAAGGCGGTCAAGCTCGATCCAAAGGACGCGACGGCGCAGTACAACCTCGGCAACTACTACCAGGAGGTGGGGCGCCGGGACGACGCCGCGGCCGCGTTCAAACGCGCCACCGAGCTGTCGCCGCCGCTGCCCGACGCGTGGGTCAACCTCGGGCTGATCCAGGCCGAGGTCGGCAAGACGGACGAGGCGATGTCCTCGTACAAGAAGGCGCTCGCCATCGATTCCACAAATGTCCGCGCGCTCTGCAACCTCGGGAATTCCACCTACCAGATCGGCCGCATTCCGGAGGCCACGTCGATGTACCGGAAAGCGCTCACGATCGATCCCAAGAATCAGGAAGCGCTCTACAACATGGGCGTGGCGTTCGCGGACGCGCAGATGTACCGGGAAGCGATCCGCTACTGGCAGAAGGTCGTCGCGATCGACTCCACAGCGACCGTGGCCCAGAGCGCCCACAGCAGCATCCAGGTGCTGCAGGAATTCCTCAACCAGCAGAAGCCAAAGCAGCCCGCCGGCGCTTCGACCGGCGGCCACTGAGCTTGATCGCCCGAAGCGGCGCGCCAGCGGTTTCACGAGGTCCAGGGAGGCATCCACTCATGCGGGAGCGACTTCGTTCGGCGACGCTTTTGGCGGCGTGTATCGCGACCCTTGCCGCAACCACCGGCTGCGCGTCGCACTCGAAGACCAGCGCCGCGCCCAGCTCCGGCGCGGCCGCCACCCCAGCGCCCGCCCCGGCGGCAACCTCCGATCTCAAGGCGCACCTCACGGCCGGATCGGACTTTCTGAAGCGGGGGTACCTGGATGACGCCGAGCGCGAGTTCAGGCTCGTGCTGGAAACGGACGCGAACAACCTCGACGCCATCGCGGGACTCGGCGAGGTCGAGGCCGCCCGCGGCCAGTATTCGCAGGCGCTGGACCACCTCGAGCGCGCGACGCGCGTGTCCCCGCAGATGGTGTCCGCCTTCCGCGCCCTCGGGGACGCCTACGCGGCGACCGGCGACCTGCCTCGCGCCGCGACCGCATACCGTCAGGCCGTCGCACTGGCGCCGACCGACGTGGGGATGCGCCTCTCCCTGGCGCACTCGTTGACCCTGATCGGGGAGTACGCCGAGGCGCGAAGCGTCTGCACCGAGGCGATCCGGCTATCGAAGGGGAATCCGGCCGACATGGCGCGCTCGTACGGCGGGCTGGCTCGCGCCTATTCCGGCGAAGGGAGGACCCCCGAGGCCATGGCGGCCGCCTACAAGGCGGCCGAGCTGGCGCCGCGCGACGCGGAGGTGGCCCGGGTGGTCGCGGAGTGCGCCGTCCGCGGAGGGCTCTACGCGGAGGCGGCGATGGCGTATGGCAAGGTGCTGCAGCTGGCGCCCCTCGACGTGAACGCCAAGAAACAGCTCGCGTGGGTGAACTTCAAGCTCGAGCGCTACCCGGTAGCGATCAAGAACTACGAGGCGATCGGCGATTCGCTGGGCACCGTCGACCGCTACTATCTGGCCCAGGCGTACGCAAAGTCGAACAAGGTGGATCGGGCGGTGGAGCTGTACCGGGAGGTCGTGAACACGGATCCCCAGAACTACCGCGGCGTCTACTGCAACATGGCGAACGCGTACTACGAGGCGAGCCGCTACCAGCGAGCCATTGAGGTGGCGCGGGAAGGACTCGCGGGAGACAGCGCCAGCGCGTGTCTCAAGTACTGCTGGGCCCAGGCGTTGGACAAGCTGGGCCGTCACGAGGAAGCAATCACGATGTTCGAGTCGGTGCAGGACGATCCGGCCTACGCCGACGCCGCCAAACGGGAACTGGAGCGCCAGCGCAGAATCGTGCGGTTGCTCAAGACCAAAGAACGAGGCGGAAATCCTTAGGGTTCCGGATACCCGAATCAAGGAGGATCGATGTTGCACGCATCTGTTCGCACGATGGGACTGGCCGTCGCCACCGGGATGCTAGTGGCCTCGTTCGCGTGGGCGGAGGATCCCGCGGCCGCGGGGAAGACCACCGCGACGAAGGAAGCGGCGCCAGCTAAAGAGGCGGCGACCGCGAAGCCCGCCACGCCGACCGCCACGGCCGACGAGGTGGCGGTGATGGAGACGTCGAAGGGCCGGATGGTGATCGAGTTCTGGGACAAGGACGCGCCGCAGACGGTGGCCAACTTCAAGAAGCTGGCGCGCCAGGGCTTTTTCGACGGCACCGGGTTCCACCGGATCATCAAGGGATTCATGATCCAGGGCGGAGACCCCAAGTCCAAGAACCCCAAGGCGCCCGATCTGGGCACCGGCGATCCGGGATACAAGATCAAGGACGAGTTCAACTCGCACAAGCACGTCGCGGGCGTGATCTCGATGGCGAACAGCGGCACGCCGAACTCGGCGGGCTCCCAGTTCTTCCTCATGCACGGCCCCGCTTCGTTTCTGGACGGCAAGTACACGGCGTTCGGACACGTCATCGACGGGATGAGCGTGCTGAACGAGATCGCGCTGACGCCGGTTGGTCCCAATCCAATGATGGGCGGCGAGCAGTCGAAGCCGCTCGAGTGGACGACGCTCAAGACGGTGAAGATCATGCCGCGCGCCCAGGCCATGACGAAGACGACCGCGGAGAAGCCCGCGGCGGCCCCTGCCAAGGCTGCGCCGGCGGGCACAACCACGAAGACCACGACCACCACGACCAAGACGGTGGAGACGCAAACCAAAGAACCGGCAGCCCAGGCGGCCGGAGACGTCCAGGAGAAGCCCAAGGAGGCCGCCCCTCCCGACACGACGAAGAAGTAGCGCCTGCGCCAAAGCGCAGCCGCAGGCTGGATGGGCCGGGCGTCGTTGTCCCGGCCCATTGCTTTTGTTAGACTTGGGGGGTTCGCGTGCATGCGCGCGGACCCACCGGAGATCCCCATGGCGCGCATCTATCTGGACCACAACGCTTCCACCCCCGTTCGCACGGAAGTCCTCGAGGCGATGCAGCCCTATTTCCTGGGCCATTACGGGAACGCCTCCAGCGCCCACGCGTTCGGGCAGGAGGCGAAGGGGGCCATGGAGGAGGCGCGCGCCAAGGTGGCCGCGTTTCTCAACGCCGCGCCGGGCGAGATCGTCTTCACGAGCGGCGGCACCGAGTCGGACAACATGGGCGTCATCGGGGCCGCGCGGGCTCTTAAAGACTCGGGGCGCCATGTCGTGACCACCGGGATCGAGCACGACGCGGTCCGTCACGCCGCGGACCTTCTCGAGCACGAGGGATTCGACGTGACCCGCGTTTCCGCGGGCCCGGACGGCCGGGTACTCCCCCAGGCGATCGAGGCGGCCATCACCCCGCAGACAATATTGGTGTCCGTCATGGCGGCCAATAACGAGACCGGCGTGATCCAGCCGATGGCCGAGATCGGCGCCATCTGCGCGGCCAAGGGAATCGCGTTTCACTCGGACGCCGTGCAGGCGGCCGGCAAGATCCCCATCGACGTCGCGGCGTGGCAGACCACGCTCCTCACGATCACGGCGCACAAGTTCTACGGGCCGAAGGGCGCGGGCGCGCTCTACATCAAGCGCGGATTCCGGCCGGCGCCGCTTCAGGTGGGCGGCGAGCACGAGAAGGGCCGCCGGGCCGGCACCGAGAACGTGCCGGCGATCGTCGGGCTGGGGCGCGCGTGCGAGCTGGCCGCGGAAGACCTGGGCGCCACCGCCAAGCGCGTGGCGGCGCTTCGAGACAGGCTCGAGGCCGGGATCGAGGCCAAGATTCCCCAGGTGGTGCGGCACGGGGCGGAGGCGCCGCGGGTCTACAACACCGCGCACGTCTCGTTCGTCGGCGCGGAGGGTGAGCATCTGATCCTGACGCTCGACATGAAGGGGGTGGCCGTCTCGAGCGGCGCGGCGTGTAAGGCCGGCTCATCGCACCCCTCGCACGTGCTCCTTGCGATGGGGGTGCCGGCGGGCGTGGCCCAATCCGCCGTCCGTTTCAGCCTCGGCCGCTCGACGACCGACGCTGAAATCGACCGCGTGCTCGAGGTGCTCCCCGCCGCAGTCGAAAAGCTCCGCCAGGGCACTTCCACGATCGCTTCGTAACCGTCCCGCGAAGGGCTCTCCGTGCAGAATTTCATTCCCGAGAAGCCTTGCACCATCCTGGTCGCGATGAGCGGCGGGGTGGACAGCTGCGTCGCGGCCGGCGCCTTGACCGCGAGCGGCCACCGCGTCATCGGCGTCACGATGAAGCTCTGGTGCTATTCCGAGGGGCCGTCGCCCAGCCGGGGCTGCTGCACGCTGGAAGCCATCGACGATTGCCGCGCGGTGGCCCGGCGCATGGGCTTTGCGCACTACGTGCTCAATCTGGAGGACGCGTTCCGCGAGCACGTGATCGAGGATCTGGTCGACGAGTACGTCCAGGGCCGGACGCCCAATCCCTGCATTCAGTGCAACAACTGGCTCAAGTTCGGCGAGCTGGCGCGCGCGGCCGAGCGCTTCGAGTGCGACTACGTGGCCACGGGCCACTACGCCCGCCGCGGGTTCGACGCGGAGAGGCGCGCCACGCTGCTGCGCGCGCGGGAGGGCGCGAAGGATCAGTCGTACGTGCTCTGGGGACTCTCCCAGGACGTGCTCGCGCGGGCGCTGTTTCCAATCGGTCACTGGACCAAGGAAGAGGTTCGCGCCGCGGCCCGTGACATGGGACTCCCGGTTGCGGACAAGCGGGAGAGCCAGGACATCTGCTTTGTCGAGGGCCGGAACTACCAGGACTTCATGCGGGAGCGCTATCCCGACCGCCTCGCCGCATCCCCGCGCGGCGTCGTGCGCGACGGATCCGGCCGGACGCTGCGAGAGCACGACGGCATTCACGCGTTCACCATCGGCCAGAGGCGCGGCATCCAGGTCGCGGCGGCCGAGCGGCTTTACGTCACGCACATCGACGCGGCGACGGGCACGGTGGAGGTCGATCGCGAGGAGGCGCTCTATCGAAGCGGGGCGCGGATCACCCGCGTCTCCTACACCGCGGGCGCACACCCGTCCGGCCCTCTCGAGGTGACCGGCAAGATCCGCTACCTCC
This sequence comes from Candidatus Eiseniibacteriota bacterium, assembly GCA_963740415.1. GTDB lineage: Bacteria > Eisenbacteria > RBG-16-71-46 > SZUA-252 > SZUA-252 > WS-9. The sequence goes on along the minus strand of CAVUEC010000011.1, from coordinate 377,933 downwards.
ACGAGCCGTCACCCGCGGTGCTGATTCCGGGCGCCGACGGATGCGCCGACGTGCGCTTCCAGACTCCGCAACGCGCGATGACGCCGGGGCAGTCGCTGGTTCTCTACGACGGCGACCGCGTGGTCGCCGGCGGGGTCATCGAGCGCGTGATTTGACCGGCAAGCCGGGCCGGAACCGCCTCGCCTCCGAGAAGAGCCCCTACCTCCTCCAGCACGCGTCCAACCCGGTGGATTGGTATCCCTGGGGCGACGAGGCGTTCGAAGCCGCACGCCGCGACGGGAAACCCGTGTTCCTCTCGATCGGCTATTCCACGTGTCATTGGTGCCACGTCATGGAGCGCGAATCCTTCGAGCAGGAGGACGTCGCGCGGATCCTGAACGAGCACTTCGTCTCCGTGAAGGTGGATCGCGAGGAGCGCCCCGACGTCGATCAGATCTACATGACGGTTTGTCAGGCGGTCACCGGGAGCGGCGGCTGGCCGCTGACGCTCCTCCTCACTCCCGACCGCCGCCCCTTCTTCGCGGGAACGTACTTCCCCGCGGAGCGTCGATTCGGCCGTCCGGGACTCAAGGAGATCCTCTATCAGGTGGTCGCCGCGTGGGAGCAACAGCGCGACCAGGTGATGGAGGCGGCGGAAAAGATCACGGAGGCCGTCCGGCCGCAGCTCGGCGGCAGCCCGGGCGATGCGCTGGGGATCGAAGCGCTGCGACTCGCGTACGAGCAGTTAGCGGGGAGATTCGACGAGGGGGAGGGGGGCTTTGGAACGGCGCCCAAGTTCCCCACGCCCCACGTGCTGACGTTTCTCCTGCGCTACTGGCGCCGGACCGGCGAGGCGCGCGCGCTCGAGATGGTGGAGCGCACGCTCGAGGCCATGCGGCGCGGCGGCATCTACGATCACGTGGGCCTGGGTTTTCACCGCTACTCCACCGACCGCGAATGGCTGGTTCCGCACTTCGAGAAGATGCTCTACGACCAGGCGCTCCTTCTCATCGCGTACTCGGAAGCGTTTCAGGCGACGGGAACCCCCCTGTACGGCGGCGTGGCTCATGAGATCGGGGCCTACGTGCTCCGCGACATGACCTCTCCCGAGGGGGCCTTCTACTGCGCGGAGGACGCCGACAGCGAGGGGGAAGAGGGGAAGTTCTACGTGTGGACGCGGGCGGAAGTAGACGACGTCCTCGGCGCGGAGGAGGGAGCGCTCTACGCGCGGGCCTACGGGATCGAGGCGGAGGGGAATTGGCGCGACGAGGCGACGGGGAAGGTTCCCGGGACCAACATCCCGCACCTCCACGACGATCCGCAAAGCCTGTCGCGGGATCTAGGGATGGAGCCGGCGGCGCTGGCGCTCCGCCTCGAGGCCGCGCGCGCGCGGCTGCTCAAGGCGCGCTCCCTGCGGGTGCGCCCGCACAAGGACGACAAGGCACTCACGGCTTGGAACGGGCTCATGATCGCGGCCATGGCCAAGGCGGCCCGCGCCCTCGGGCGCCCTGAATTCGCCCGGGCCGCGCACCGGGCTCTGGAATTTGTCGAGGCGAACCTCGTGCGCGCGGACGGCCGGCTGCTCGCGCGGTACCGGGACGGAGAGGCCGCGTTTCCGGCGTACCTGGACGACTACGCGTTTCTCGCCTGGGGGCTTCTGGAGCTGTACGAGACCACGTTCCAGGCGCGGCATCTGGACGCGGCGCTCAAGCTGGTCCGAGAGATGGACCGGCTCTTCGCGGATTCCAATGAGGGCGGCTACTTCTTCACGGGCGCGGACGTCGAGACGCTGCTGGCCCGTTCCAAGGAGGCGTACGACGGCGCGACTCCCTCGGGAAACTCCGTCGCCGCGCTCGTGCTGCTCCGGCTCGCGCGCATCACGGGGGATTCCGCGCTCGAGCGCGCGGCCGAAAGGGTATTTCGCGCGTTCTCCGGGCTCGTCGCTCGGATTCCCTCGGTCCACACGCAGCTCTTGTGCGCGCTCGACTTCGCGCTCGGCCCCACGAGGGAGATCGTGATCGCGGGCGGGCCGGAGGATCCGGAGGCTTTGGCCATGGTGAGAGCCGTGGGATCGCGCTTTCTGCCGGGCGACTCGACGCTCTGGAATCTTCCCGCCGAATCCAAACTCCTCGAGACGATCGCGCCCTTCGTCAAGAACCAGATCCCGGTGAAGGGCGCCGCGACGGCCTACGTCTGCGAGAACTACGCCTGCAAGGCTCCCGTCACGACCGGGGCCGCGCTTTTAGCACTCCTCGACGCTCCGATTCCAAAAGCTGCTTCTTGAGCGGCAGCCCCCAAGCGTAACCGCCCAGCCCTCCGCCCTCGCGCACGACGCGGTGGCAGGGAATGATGATCCCCACCGGATTCGTCGCGCAGGCGCGGCCCACGGCGCGCGCCGCCTTGGGCTTGCCGATCGCGCGCGCCACTTCCTGGTACGTCCGGGTCTCGCCGTAGGGAATGGCGCGAAGGGCCTCGTAGACGCGCCACTGAAACGCCGTCACCTGGATGTCCACGGGAAGATCGAGCCTGGGCTCGCGCCCGCTCAGGTGGCGCACCAGGGAGCCGATCCAGCTCGACATCCCGTTTCGGTCCTGGCGGATGGTCGCGGCGGGGAACTCGCGGCCCAGCTCGGCCGCCATCCGGCGCTCCCCGTCTCCGATCCGCACGCTGCAGATGCCGCGCTCCGTCGCCGCGACAAGCACGGGACCGATCGCGGTGCTTGCGACGGCGTACCGGATCGCCTCCCCGCGCCCACCGTCCCGGTACGCGCCCGGGGTCATGCCCAACCGAGTCGCCGCGGACTCGTACAGCCTGCTGCTCGATCCGTATCCCGCCTCGTACATCGCCATGGTCACCGTCTCCTTCTCCTGAAGTCGATTCTTGAGCCGCTTGAGTCGAAGCGCCTCTCCGTACTGACGGGGCGAGACGCCCGTTGCCTGCTTGAACCGCCGCTGCAGATGGTGCGGGCTCAGGCCCACGATCTTCGCGAGGGCCTCGAGGGTCACCCGCTCGTCCGGGCTCTCCTCGATGTGCCGGCACGCCCTCCGAACCCATTCGTCCGGACCGGACCCGACCGCAGCCTCGCGCGGACGGCACCTGAGACACGCCCGGAATCCCGCCCGCTCGGCTTCATCCGGTCCCGCAAAGAATCGAACGTTCTCGCGGAGCGGGCGGCGCGCCGGGCACGAGGGCCGGCAGTAGATGCCGGTCGTGAGCACCCCGGTCACGAACGTGCCGTCGAGGCGCGCGTCCCGGTTCTCGACCGCGCGCCACCGAAGGTCGTCCTGCGCTTCAGCGGGTGCGGTCACTCGATTCGCCGTGCGATTCATCGTGGTCTTCATGAGTCCAAGGCTACGGTCGGCGGGGTGAAGGGTCTATCCGATCCTTGCGGCGATTTCGGAATAGTTGGTGGCACGTCCGCGCCCCAGTGGTGGGGTGAGGTCAGCCTTTGCCGCGGTATTTCTCCGCGTAGACGCCGAGGCACCGGTCCATCACGACGCGGATCCCGGCGGCGGTGAGCTTGCGGGCCGCGGCTTCGTTCCGGATCCCGGTTTGCATCCAGAACACCGGGGGCCGCCTCTCGGGCGGAAGGGCCAGGACCTCGTCCGCGAGCGGCTCGATGAACTCCGGGCGGCGGAACACGTCGAGGATGTCGGGGCGCTCCGGTCAGATCGGCCACGCTGGGGTAGACCCGCTCTCCCAGGATCGTTACGAACTTGGGGTTCACCGGGAGGATTCGGATCCCCAAGGACTGGAGCCACTTAGGGATGGCGTAGGCCGGCGCATCGGATCGCGAGCCGTCCTTGGCCCCCACCACGGCCACGAGCCGGGCCGATCGAACGATGTTCGCGAGATCCTCTTCCTGCTCCACCAGGAGATCCATGCCTCGAGGATAGCGGTCCCGTCGGGTGGAGAGCAACGGGGCGGTACTAGGCGCGCGGCGCCGGGCCCTTCACGGAACGCACGGCGCGGTGGCGGTCGATCCACGCTGCCCAGAGGAAGATCAGAAAGAGCGCGATGTCGGTGACCGCGATGGCGGTGACGTTGGGCGGCGGGGGAGACGAGCGCGAGAGCGCGTACAGCGCGGCGAGGAAGATGGCGAGGGCGTAGAGCGCGATCGTGCCGATCCGGTCCCTGGCCTTCGTTGTCATGACGTAGATGCCGATCCCGGCGGCGAACAGCAAACCCTCCACGAAATTCGTGGCGAGGGGCGAGTTCCAGAGTCCCAGTCCCAGCTTGGGCCCGCCTCCGGGGTAAAGCGGCATGTCGGGCCTGTGGGAGATCCAATCCAGAACCCAGTGGCTCACGACGCAGATCCCGAGCCACAGCGCCCCCACCGCGTATCCCCTCCTCGCCCGATAGATCCACCCGAGGAGCGCGGCCCACGTAAGGGCCATCACCAGGCTGTGGGACCACGGGTAGGAGACGAAATCGAGAGGCGTCACCGCCGTGTTCCCCGGATCGACGCGAACCTGCTCGATTCCCAGGAGCAGGAAGCAAGGCCAGAGGACATCGAGGAACATCGCGCCGAACATCAGCGTTCCGAGAGAGGTCTTGGGCGCGGCGCGCTTGGCCGCCAATCCCACCGCGAAGTGTCCCAGGAACATCGCCGCTATTTCTCCTGCGGGGTCTGACCTCGGGCCGTGTCCAGCCACTGGCGCGACGCCGCGTGCCGCGGGTTGACGCGCAACGCTTCCTCCCACGCCGCGATCGCGTCCTGGTTCTTTGCCTGGACCCACGCGATTGCGCCCTTCGTGAACAGGATCTCCGAGATGTCCGAGTAGTCTCCGCCCTTTCGTTTCGCGATGTCGAGCGCCCGGTCGATCGCCACCTCGGCTTCCGGGTAACGGTGCGTGTCGTAGCAGACGGTGGCGATCCCTTGGTAGGAGACGAAATTCTCGATGCCGGCTCCTTGCCGGTACAGCTGCTCCGCCTCCACGTAGCGCTTCTGACCCATCCGCACCTGCGCCAGGTTGTTCCGCATGCGGTAGTCCCGGCTCCGCGCGATGGCGTAGGTCCAGAGCCTCTCCCCGCTCGACCAGACGCGGCTGTACTGGACGGTTCGGTAGGCGAAGAGGGAGAACACGATGGCGGTGAGGGCCGCCACCGTCCACGCCCGCGCCGGTCCGGCGCCGGCCTTGGAACCCAGCCACACGATTCCGATCGCCACGCACCAGCAATATCCCAGGGAAGGGGCGTAGAGGTAGCGGTCCGCCATGTAGGTCACGAGCGGGAAGAGGAGCGCCGGAAGGAGGAGCGCGAACACCCAGCCCGCGCCCAGCGCCCACTCGCGCCAGCCGCGCCGCCACGCGATCCAGACGAAGAGCGGGAGGACGATCAAACCCGCCAGATTCGAAACCGCGGGCCAGAGCGAGGCGGCGATCTGCGGCGTGTCGTAGACGGGCCGCCCTTGCGGAATGCCGGTGAGGAGCGCCAGGTCCATCCACACCGCGTGGCCCTTCACCATCAGGTACTGGACCGGATCGTGGGCGTAGGCCGCCTTGGCCGTCACCTGGGCCGCCCGGTTCAGCTGGACTAGGATCAAGCCGATCACGCCGTACGGGACCTTGTTCCAGAGTGCCGTCTTCCAGGGCGTCGCCTTTCGCCCCGCCATGGGAATCGCGTCGACCAGGAGCAGGAAGAGGGGCAGCACGGCGATGCTCGCCTTGGACAGAAGCCCGAGCGTGAAGCAGAGAACCGACGCGACGTAAGATCCGGGTTTGAGCGTCCGCCCACCGATGGCCCGGATGTAGAAATGGACGGTGAGGAACAGGAACGCGGTCGAGAGGAGGTCCTTGCGGATCGAGACCCAGGCCACCGCCTCGACGTGCGACGGGTGCACCGCGAACAGGAGCGCGGCCAGGAACGCGGGGAGGAAGCTGCCGAAGAGCCGCCACACGACCCAGAGCGCCAGCCCCGCGTTCAGCGCGTCCAGGGCGACCGACTGGAGGTGATACCCGAACGGGTTCAGCTTCCAGAAGCTGTAGTCCACCATGTACGACACGAGGTGGAGCGGCAGGAAATTCGAGAAATAGGGATGGGTGAAGACGTGGGCGACGTTTCCCGGGTCAGGCCGCGAATCCAGGGATTGTCGACGATGTACGTCGGGTCGTCCCAGCTCGTCAGGAAGCCGTAGTGAAGGGACGGCAGGTGGATGAGGAACGCCGCGGCGGCCACGAAGATCGCCGCGGCGGCCTGCACCGCCGGCGGAACCGCCGGCCCAAGGCGAAGGGTCTCGCGTGGCGGCTTGGATGCGCGCCCGCGCGCCGGCCGCCGGAGCTTGCGCCGGGTCATGGAGCGGCGGGAGCGGCGCTCAAGCGCTTTCCGTCGCGGGAGAAGAGCCGGTCGCGTTTGAGACCGGTCCTATGGAGCCACAGCTTGAGGGAGACGTTCAGGACGCCGAGCCCGTAGCGCACGGCGCGGGGAAACGAGATGCTCGACGCCTCCTCGAAGTAGCGTGTGGGGCAGGAAACCTCGCCGATCGAGTAGTCGAACGCGATCACCTGGGCGAGCATCTCGTTATCGAAGACGAAATCGTTCGAGTTCTCCTCCAGCGGGAGCGTCTCGAGCACCTTCCGGCTGAACGCGCGGTATCCGGTGTGGTACTCGGAGAGCTTCCGGCCCGTCGCGACGTTTTCGACGGCCGTCAGGATCCGGTTGGCCACGTATTTGTACAGCGGCATGCCGCCGGGCAGCGCGCCGCCTCCAATGATCCGGGAGGCGAGCACGGTGTCGTAGAGGCCCGTGGCCACCATCGAGGACATCGCGGTAACCAGGGCCGGCGTGTACTGATAGTCGGGATGCACCATGATCACGACGTCGGCGCCTCGGGCCAGCGCGTTCGTGTAGCAGGTCTTTTGGTTGCCGCCGTAGCCGAGGTTCTTCCGGTGAACGATCGTGGTGATGCCGAGCCGCCGCGCGATCTCGGACGTCTCGTCGCGGCTGGCGTCGTCCACCAGGATGACCTCGTCCACCACGTCGTGCGGGAGCTCCGTGTAGGTCTTCTCCAGCGTCTTCGCGGCGTTGTAGGCCGGCAGTACCACGATCACTCGCTTGTTGTGGATCACCCGGCGCGAAGCCTCCCTCGATCCACCTTGCCCAGGTGCGTGCGCGGCAGCGACTCGACGAACACCACCTCGCGCGGGTGTTTGTACGGCTCGAGGCGCTGGCGGACGAAGGCCTTCAGCTCCTCGCCCAGCCCCTCGCGGTTGGCGCGCGCCACGACGTAGGCCCTCGGCTTCACGAGCCCGCTGGAATCGGTCGCGCCCACCACGGCCGCCTCGGCCACGCCCGGATGCTGGAGGAGGCATCCCTCCACTTCCTGGGGCGCGAGCCATTTGCCCGACACCTTCAGCATCTCGTCTCCACGTCCGCAGTAGGTCACGAATCCTTCCTCGTCCATCGCGATGAGATCGCCGGAAACGTACCACTCGCCCCGGAACCCGTGGGCGGTCTTCTCCATCTGCTGCCAGTACGCGATCGCCCGGGACCCGCCGCGCACCCAGAGCCATCCCGTCTCCCCCCGGGAAAGCTCGCGGCCCTCCTCGTCGCACACCTTCACCTCGAAGCCCGGCACGACCGTGCCCAGCGTCCCCGGCCTCGCCTGGCCGGGCCGGTTGGAAATGAAGATGTGCCACATCTCGGCCGTTCCCAGGCCGTCCAGAAGGTCGACGCCGAACGTGTCGCGCCACTGCCGGTCCAGCTCGACCGGGAGCGCCTCGCCGGCGGAAGTGCACAGGCGGATCGAGGAGAGGTCCTGCGCCTTGGCGTCCGCGTGCGAGACCAGCTTGTGAATCATCGTGGGCACGTTGATCAGGATCGTGGGGCGGAATTGGCGAATCCGCTGGAACAGGCTCTCCGCGGTGGCCGCCTCGGGGAAGAGCGCGGTCGAGGCGCCGGCGAGAAACGGGAAGAAGAGATTCGAGCCGGTCGCGTAGCCGAAGTAAAGCTTTGGAACGGAGAGGGTGACGTCGTCCTCGCGGTACCCGATGACGCCCCGTCCGTATGCCTCCGCCGTGTTGGCGAACGAGCGGTGGGTTTGGATCACGGCCTTCGGCCTCCCCGTCGTGCCTCCCGAGAAGAGCCAGATGGCCGGATCGTCGCGGTGCGAGGGAAAGGCGTCGAGCGACGCCGGGGCCTGGGCGACGGCGCGGTCGAACGGCTCCTCGCCCGACACCAGCACCGATTTCACGAAGCGGGAGCCCCGAGCGGCCGAACGAAACGCCGCGGCGGTGTCGCGGTGCGTCACGAGAACGCGGGCCCGCGTGTATTCGAGGAAGTACTCGATGTCTCCGGACGGGAGCGACGGGTTGACCATCACGACCACCGCGCCCAGCTTGAGGGTCCCGAACAGCGCGGCGACGAATTCCAGCCCGTCCGGAAGGGCGATGAGCACGCGATGCTCCGGCTCGACCCCCGCCGCCTGAAGCGCGTTCCCGAACCGGTTGGCGAGCGCCTGGACGTCGGAATACGAGAAGACGCCGGCGTCCGTTCTCACGGCCGGGCGCGCGCCGCGGCCTTCCCGAACGCGGGAATCGAGGAAATAGTCCGCTATGTTCAAACGTTCCGGCGGCTCGAAGGTCATGGTAAGTTGGTGGGACGCCGTCCCATGATGTACGCCCGCGGCGCGGGTGGCAACAAAGGACTCAGGGGACACACCCGACCATGGCAATCCGCGAGCTGGCCGAGATGACGTGGGAGGAGGTCCGCGACCTCGACCGGGGGCGGACGGTCGCGATCCTTCCGGTCGGCGCGGTCGAAGCGCACGGACCGCACCTTCCCCTGGCCACCGACGTGGTGATCGCGCGGGCCATGGCCAAAGCCGGGGCGGACCGGATCGCCGCGCAGGGCATGGGCGCCGTGCTCCTGCCGTCGCTCCCGTTCACGGCGGCGCCGTTCGGCTCCGCGTTCGCGGGCACGCTCTCCGTCGATCCCTCGACCGTCGTGGCACTCCTTCTCGACCTTGCGCGCGAGCTCACGCGCCACGGCTTCGCCGCGCTGGCCGTCGCCAACGCGCATCTGGATCCGGCCCATCTGAAATCGCTCTCGGACGCGGTGACCCGCGCGCGCGAGGAGCGGCTCCTTCCCGTCGTGTGCCCCAATCTCGCGCAGAAACCCTGGGCGCTGCGGTTGAGCGAGGAGTTCCAGAGCGGCGCGTGCCACGCGGGCCGGTTTGAGGGCTCGGTGGTGATGTCCGCTCGTCCCGAGTGGGTGCGGGAGTCGATCCGCAAGTCCCTGCCGCCCAATCCCGCGTCGCTCTCGACCGCGATTCGCGAGGGGAAGACCACGTTCGCGGGGGCCGGCGGGCCCCGGGCCTATTTCGGGTGGCCCGCGGACGCCACGGCCGAGGAGGGCCGCGCGACGGTGGAGACACTGGGCGCGATCCTCGCCGAGGCCGTGCACGGCGCCTTGACTCCGGGGCGCGCGGCGTGACGGCCGGACCGCTCGACGGACGCGGCGCCGTCGTCACGGGGGGAAGCCGCGGCATCGGCGCGGCGATCGGCCGCGTCCTGGGAGAGGCCGGCGCCGGCGTCGTTCTCGCCGCGCGGACCGCCGCCGAGGTCGAGAAGGCCGCCGCCGACATTCGCGAGCGGGGCTGGAACGCCTTCGCGGTCGCGTGCGACGCGTCCGACGAGCGGAGCGTGAAGCGCCTCGGCGACGCGGCGCGCTACCACCTGGGCTCGGTCGACATCCTGGTCAACAACGCGGGCGCCTCGTCGTCCGGCCCGCTTCGCCGGATCGCGCTGGAGGAGTGGAACCGCATGCTTCTCCGTCAACGCGACCACCACGTTTCTCTGCGCGCGGGAGTTCGCGCCGAGCATGCTCGAGCGGGGCTGGGGCCGCGTCGTGAACGTCGCGTCGATCGCCGGGCTCGAGGGCGCGAAATACATCTCCCACTACAGCGCGGCCAAGCACGCCGTGGTGGGATTCACGAGATCGCTCGCCGTCGAGTTCGCGGGCAGCGGGGTGACGGTGAACGCCGTGTGCCCGGGCTACGTGAACACGCAGATGACCGATCGGACGCTGGCGCTGGTCGAGTCGCGGGCCGGTCTGTCCAAGGACCTGGCGCTGGCGGCCGTGCTCGCGACCACCGGGCAGAAGCGCCTCGTCACACCCGAGGAAGTCGCCGCGGCGGTGCTCGCGCCTCTGCCTCGACGGATGCGGCCGGAACGAGCGGCGAAACGATCGTTCTCAAGGGAGGAGTGCTCGCGTCGTGACCTTTCAAATCTTCAATCCACCGGAGCTGGGAGCACCCAAGGGTTGGAACAACGGCGTCCTCGCGCCCGCAGGCGGGCGGATCCTGTTCGTGGCGGGCCAGGCGGGCTGGGAGGAGTCGGCGCAGGGACGCGCGCCCGATTTCGCCGAGCAGTTCGCGCGCGCGCTGGACAAGGTGCTCGCGGTGGTGCGCGCCGCGGGCGGAGCGCCCACCGACATCGCGCGGCTCACGATCTACGCGACCGAGCCTCGACGCCTACACCAACGCGCTGAAGCCGCTCGGCGAGGTGTGGCGCGCGCGATTCGCAAGCGTATTACCCGGCGATGGCGCTGGTCGAGGTGAAGGGCCTCGTCGATCGCGGCGCGCGTGGTCGAGATCGAGGCCACCGCGGTGATCGGCGGAGGCGGAGCGTAGGGATGGCGCTCTCCGCGAAGTCCTTCCGTTACGAGTGGAACGCTTCGACCGGCGTCGCGACGATCACGCTCAACCGGCCCGACCGGCTGAACGCGCTCACGTTCGAGGTCTACGCCGAGCTGCGCGATCTCTTTCGCGCCCTCGACGTCGAGCCCGGCGTGCGCGCGGTCGTGCTCACCGGCGCGGGGCGCGCGTTCTGCTCGGGCGGCGACGTCGAGGACATCATCGGCGCGCTCTTCGCGCGCGACGCGCAGGGCCTGCGCGAGTTCACGCGCATGACCTGCGACCTGATCCTCAACATCCGCCGCTGCCGGCGGCCCGTGATCGCGGCGCTCAACGGCACGGTGGCCGGAGCCGGGGCGGTGATCGCCGCCGCGTGCGACATCCGGATCGCGGCCGAGTCGGCGAAGATCGCGTTCCTGTTCGTCCGGGTCGGCCTCTCCGGCGCCGACATGGGCGCGTCGTGGCTGCTGCCGCGCCTCGTCGGCTCGGGCCGCGCGACCGAGCTGCTGATGACCGGCGACTTCGTCGACGCGAAGCGCGCGCATGAAATCGGCCTCTACCAGCGCGTGGTGCCGGACGGCCAGGCGCTCGCGGAGGCGACCGCGCTCGCGGAACGCCTCGCGCGGGGCCCGGCCGACGCGCTCGCGGTGACCAAGGCCGCGCTCGACGCCGAGTTCACGCTCGGCCTCGAGGACGCGCTCGACCACGAGGCCGACGTCCAGGCCGCGCTGATGGAGCACCCGAATTTCCGCGAGGCGTACGAGGCGTTTCGCGCCAAGCGCGAGCCGAACTTCCGCTGATGCCGATCCCGGACCTCAGGCCGATCCGCGCGTTCCTCGACGAGCGCCACGCCGCTCTCGCCGCCAAGGTGGGGGAGCACGCCGCGCGTCAGATCGCGCCGCGTCCCGAGCCGGCCGACGACGACGCCGCGCGCCGCGAGGCGCGCGCGCTGCTGGCCGACCTGGGCGCCGCCGGCTGGTTCGCGCCGATCGGCGAGCGGGACTGGCGCGCCTGCTGCCTCGTGCGCGAGGCGCTGGCGGCGGCCTCGCCGCTCGCCGACGCGGTGTTCGCGCTCCAGGGGCTCGGCACCGTCGCCGATCCTGCTCGCCGACAACGCAGGCGATGCGGGAGCGCTGGGCGCTGGACGCCACGCGCGGGACGCGCGATGGGCGCCTTCGCGATGACCGAGCCCGAGGCCGGCTCCGACGTGGCCGCGATCGCGACGACCGCGCGGCGCGACGGCGAACGCGTACGTGCTCCACGGCGTCCAAGACCTTCATCTCGAACGCCGGGATCGCCGACTTCTACACGGTGTTCGCCTCCACCGATCCCAAGGCGGGGAACAAGGGCATCTCCGCTTCGTCGTGCCGGCCGACACGCCCGGGCTCCGTTTCGCGGAGCGCAGGTGCTCTCGGCGCCGCACCCGCTGGGTGAGATCGCGTTCGAGAACTGCCGCGTCCCCGCGGAGAACCGGCTCGGCGAGGAGGGGCGCGGGTTCGCGCTCGGCCTGAAGACGCTCGACCGGCTGCGCGCGACCGTGGGCGCCGCGGCGTGCGGCATGGCGGCGCGCGCGCTGGACGAGGCGGTCCGCCACGCGAAGCGGACGGCGCCAGTTCGGCAAGCCGCTCGCCGAGTTTCAGCTCGTCCAGGAGAAGCTCGCGCGCATGGCCACCGAGCTGACCGCGGCGCGGCTGCTCGTCTACCGCGCGGCGTGGGCGGCGGACCACGGGGCCGAGCGCGTCACGCTCGAGGCGGCGATGGCCAAGGCGTTCGCGACCGAGGCCGCGCAGCGGATCGTGGACGACGCGGTGCAGATCCTGGGCGGGGCGGGCCTCCTTCGGGCGCACCCGGTCGACCGGCTCTACCGCTCGGTGCGCGCGCTCCGCATCTACGAAGGCACGACCGAGATCCAGCACCTCGTGATCGCCGACGCGCTGCTCAAGGAAGCCGACGGCATGAAAGCGGTCTGCATCGGCGGGGGCCCGGCCGGGCTCTTCTTCGCGATCCTGCTCAAGAAGGCGGACCCGCGGCACGAGGTCCTGGTCTACGAGCGGAACCGGCTCGACGACACGTTCGGTTTCGGCGTCGTGTTCTCGGACGCGACCGAAGAGGCGCTGGCGCACGCGGACCCCGAGGTGATCGAGGCGATGGCCGCGCGCTGCCACCGCTGGGACGACATCGAAGTCCACTACCGGGGCGAGACGCTCACCTCGAGCGGACACGGATTCTCGGGCCTCTCGCGAAAGGCCCTGCTCCAGATCCTCGCGGACCGGTGCCGGGAGGTGGGGGTCAAGCTCTGCTTCGAGCGCGAGGTGACCGACCCGGAGCAGGTGCGCGACGCCGATCTCGTCGTGGCCGCGGACGGCGTCAACTCCACGGTCCGGGAGCGCTACCGCGAGCACTTCCGGCCCACGGTCGACGTGCGGCCCAACCGATTCGTCTGGCTCGGCACCACCAGGCCGTTTCCCGGCGTTCACCTTCTACTTCAAGGACGATCGCGCACGGGCTGTGGCGGGTTCACGCCTACCAGTACGAGCGCGACCCACTCGACGTTCATCGTCGAGGCGCGCGAGGAGACCTGGCGCGCCGCGGGCCTCGAGCGCGCGGACGAAGCCGGGACGATCGCGTTCTGCGAGCGGCTCTTCGCGGACGAGCTGGACGGGCACCGGCTGCTGTCCGAACCGCTCGATCTGGCGGAGCTTCCCGACCATTCGAAACGAGCGCTGGCGGCACGGGAACGTGGTGCTGGTGGGCGACGCCGCGCACACCGCGCACTTCTCGGTCGGCTCGGGCACCAAGCTCGCGATGGAGGACGCGATCGCGCTGGTCGATGCGCTCGCCCGGCACGCCGACGTTCCCGCGGCGCTCGCCGCCTACGAGGCGGCGCGGCGCCCCGCGGTCGAGAGCCTGCAGCGCGCGGCGCAGGCGACGCCTCCAGTGGTTCGAGGACACCGAGCGCTACATGAAGCTCGAGCCGCTCCAGTTCGCGTTCACGCTGCTCACGCGCAGCCTGCGCGTGACGCACGAGAATCTGAAGCTGCGCGATCCCGAGTTCGTCGCCCGGGTGGACGAGTGGTTCGCCGCGTGAGGCGGCGCGCAGGATGGGCGCTCGACGGCGGCTACCGCGGCCGACCGCGCGCCGCCGCCCGATGTTCACGCCGTTCCGGCTGCGCGATCTCGTCCTCGAGAACCGCGTCGTGGTCTCGCCGATGTGCCAGTACTCGGCCGTCGACGGCATGCCGAACGACTGGCATCTCGTCCACCTGGGCTCGCGCGCGATCGGCGGCGCCGGCCTGGTGTTCGCCGAGATGACCGACGTGAGCCCCGAGGCGCGCATCTCGCCCGGCTGCACCGGCCTCTACAGTCCGACGCCACGCCGCGGCCTGGAAGCGGATCGTCGACTTCGTGCACGCGACAGTCGCGGGCGAAGATCGGCATGCAGCTCGGCCACGCCGGCCGCAAGGCCTCGACGCGGCGGTCGTGGGAGGGCGACAACGAGCCGCTCCCGTCGGGCGAACTGGCCGATCGTGGCGCCCTCGCCGATCCCCTATTATCCCGCACAGCCAGGTGCCGCGGGAGATGACGCGCGCCGACATGGATCGGGTCGCTGGGCGACTACGTGCGCGCCGCGGGTCTCGCGATCGCCGCGGGCTTCGACCTGCTCGAGCTCCACATGGCGCACGGCTACCTGCTCGCGAGCTTCATCTCGCCGCTCACGAACCGGCGCACCGACGCGTACGGCGGCTCGCTCGAGAACCGCATGCGCTTTCCGCTCGAGGTGTTCGACGCGGTGCGCGCCGTGTGGCCCGAGGAGCGGCCGATGTCGGTGCGCATCTCGGCCGTCGACTGGTAGCCGGGCGGGCATGGGCCCGCGGACGCGGTCGAGGTGGCGCGAATGCTGCAGGCGCACGGCTGCGACGTCGTCGACGTCTCGGCGGGGCAGACCGTGCGCGGACCAGCGGCCGGTCTACGGCCGGCTGTTCCAGACGCCGTTCGCCGACCGCATCCGCCACGAGGTCGGGATCGCGACCATGGCGGTGGGCAACATCTCGTCCTACGCGGACGTGAACACCATCCTCGCCGCGGGGCGCGCCGACCTGTGCCTGCTCGCGCGCGCCCACCTGTGGGATCCGTACTGGACGCGGCACGCGGCGCACGAGCTGGGCTACCCGCTGCCGTGGCCGGATCCCTACGAGTCGCTCAACCGTACCAGCCCCGGTTCATTTGAGGCCGAACATGCCGGTGACCTACTCCAGCTACCTCAAGCTCGACGAGCTGCTGTCGCTCCAGCAGCCGCTCTCGGACGGTCCGGAGCACGACGAGACGCTGTTCATCGTGATCCACCAGGTCTACGAGCTGTGGTTCAAGGAGCTGCTCCACGAGCTGGACTACCTGAACGGACTGTTGGCGCGGAAGGACACGCCGCGCGCGCTCCACACGCTGAAGCGCGTGCTCACCATTCTCAAGGTGGTGGTCGCGCAGATCGACGTTCTCGAGACCATGACGCCGCTCGAGTTCCTCTCGTTCCGCGAGCGGCTCGAGTCGGGGAGCGGCTTCCAGTCGTTTCAGTTCCGCGAGCTCGAGTTCGTGCTGGGTTGGAAGCATCCGTCCGCGCTCGAGCGCTACGCGCCGGACAGCGAGCCCCATCGCCGCCTCGACGCGCCGGATGGCGGAGCCCACGCTCTGGGATGCGTTTCTACGCTTCCTCGACGCGTCCGGATTCTCCGGTTCCCAAGGCGCATCTCGAGCGCGACGTGACCGCGCCGGTCGAGGCCTCGCCGGACATTCAGACGATTCTGATCGAGATCTATCGCCGCGATCCGTCCGTGGCCTCGATCTGCGAGCGGCTTGTCGACCTGGACGAAGGGCTTCAAGAATGGCGCTACCGCCACGTGAAGATGGTGCAGCGCACGATCGGAACGCGGCGCGGCACCGGCGGGTCCGAGGGAGCGGACTACCTGATGACCACGCTCAACAAATCGATCTTTCCCGATCTCTGGGCGATCCGGACGGACCTGTGAGCGTCACGGCCGCCCTCACCGCCCGGGATCTCGCGAAGAGTCCCAGCCCGCTCGCGCCGCACTACTCCCGGTTCCAGGTGGGCGAGCGCCTCCTGCTCACCGGGCACTCGCATCAGGCGTGGCCCGACGTGGCGTTCGAGGGGCAGGTGGACGCCTGGGTCGACGCGGCCGAGATGGTCGACGACAAATGGGGGCGCGCCGCGGAGATGGCCCAGCGCGTGCGGCGCGGCTTCGCGCGCCTCCTCGGCGCGCGCGAGGACGAGATCGCGCTCGCGGCGAGCACCCACGAGCTGGTGCTCCGTTTTCTCTCCGCGCTCCCGCTGGCGAAGCGACCCCGGCTGGTCACGACCGACGGCGAGTTCCACACGATGCGCCGTCAGCTCGACCGGCTGGCGGAAGAGGGGACGATCGAGGTCGTGAAGGTGAGCGCCCACCCGGCGACCGCCGTCTCCGAGCGGCTCCGGGCCGCGGTGAACGACAAGACGGCGGCCGTGCTGGTTTCGTCGGTGCTCTTCGGGAACGCGCGCATCGTGGGGAACCTGAATTCCGTTCTCGACGCGTGCCGGAGCGCCGGCGCCGAGCTGCTGGTCGACGCCTATCACCAGGTCAACATCGTGCCCATGTCGCTCGCCAAGGACGGCCTTGAGGCCGCGTTCGTAGTGGGCGGCGGGTACAAGTACTGCCAGCTCGGCGAAGGGAACGCTTATCTGCGCGTCCCGCCCGGACGCGAGGATCTTCGCCCCGTCCTGACCGGATGGTTCAGCGAGTTCGCGCGCCTGTTCCCGGGATCCGCGGGCGGCGTGGCCTACGGCGAGGGCCCCGCGCGATGGGCCGGCGCGACCTACGATCCGACCAGCCACTACCGCGCGGCGCGCGTGTTCGACTTCTTCGAGGAACAGCGTCTGACGCCGGAGCTTCTGCGCGAGGTCAGCCAGCACCAGATCGGGCACTTGATCGACCGATTCGACGCGCTCGACGCCGATCCCGCGTTCGTCTCAAGGGATCGCGATGTGCCGCTCGACGCAGATCGGCGGCTTTCTCTCGCTCCGGTCGCCCCAGGCGGGAGAGATGTACGGCATGCTCCACGACCGAGGAGTGCTGACCGATCGTCGCGGCGACTTGCTACGCCTGGGTCCCGCGCCATATCTTTCGGATCGACAGCTGGACGCGGCGATGGATGTGCTGGGGGAGGTTGTTCGTCAGGGACGAAACAAAGGAGGCAAATCATGTTGAAGACTCGCTGGTTCGCAATCGTCGCCGCGATGTTGCTCGTGGCGAGCGCGGGGTGTGGGAAAGGGCAGAAGGCCGCGGACTCCGGGAACGGAACGGGGACGATGTCCAGCACGTCGGGGGACAACAGCGGCGCGGGTGGCGGCGATGCGGCCGGCGGCGCGGCTGCGTCCAAGTCGATGAACTCCGGAGCCGGCGGCGCGTCCTCGGGAAGCGAAGAAGGGACGAAGGCGGCCAAGGGAGAGGTGAACGAAGGGATTCTTCACACCTCCGAAGGCTGGGTCCTTACCGAGGACGACAACGGCAAATTCCTTGTGCTCCATCCGGGCGAGGTGGTCATCGTGAGGGTCGGGGCCAGCAAGGGCAACGGATACAAGTGGGAAACGAGCGGCAACGAGGGTGGCGTGCTCGGGCAAGTGGGCACCACCGTGTACGCCGAGGGCTCGAAGACCGCCAAGACGGACGGCACGGAAACGTCGAAGTACAAGGCGATGAAGATGGGCGAGACCACGGTTCAGATGAAGTACTTGCCGCCCTATTCGAAGACCGTCCCCGAGCGGGTGCTCAACTTCACCGTCGCGGTGAAGTAGGGGATTAGCCACATCGGAGGCGTCCCGGCGTGAAGCTCGGAGAATTCATCAAGCGGTCCCAGAACCTGTCCCGGCCCTACCGGGTCACGGACGGCAAACGGTTCCGACTCAAGAATTCCGATCCGCGCGACACGGGTCCGCTTCACGCCGGGGACAAGCCTCGAGCCAAGGAGGCGATGCAGGCCGGCATCGAAACCTTGGCGATGCTTCAGGACATGCTCTACGCGCAGGACCGCTGGGCGATCCTGCTCATTTTCCAGGCCATGGACGCCGCGGGCAAGGACGGCGCCATCAAGCACGTCATGTCCGGCGTCAATCCGCAGGGCTGCCAGGTGGTCTCCTTCAAGGCCCCCTCCGCGGAGGAGCTGGACCACGATTATCTATGGCGGTGCGCCAAGCAGCTCCCCGAGCGCGGCCGCATCGGGATCTTTAACCGGTCGTACTACGAGGAAGTGCTCGTGGTCCGCGTGCACGAGGAATTTCTCCGGCGCCAGAGCCTGCCGCCGGAGCGAATCACCAAGAAGATCTGGCAGGACCGGTTCCGCGACATCAGGGGTTTCGAGCGCTATCTGGGCGCCAACGGCATCATCATCCGGAAATTCTTCCTGCACGTTTCGAGGGCGGAGCAGAAGCGGCGCTTCCTGGAACGGATCGACCAGCCCGAGAAGAACTGGAAGTTCTCGCCCGCGGACGTCCAGGAGCGGATGCACTGGAAGGAATACATGCGCGCCTACGAGGACGCGATCCGCAACACCGCGACCGAGGAGGCGCCGTGGTACGTCGTCCCCGCCGACAACAAGTGGTTCACGCGGGCGATCGTCAGCGCCGCGATCATCGACGCCTTGTCCTCGCTCCACCTGCACTATCCGAAGGTGGACGCCGCCCGGCTCAGGGAGCTCGCGCGCGCGAAGCGGTCGCTCCTGGCCGAGCGCTAGACGCCGAGAGGGCGCGGCCCCGCGCCCTCTCTCCGCGCTAGAACCTGGCGCCGATCGTGACGACGACCGGGTCGGTTCCGTCCGTAAACACATACTTGAGTTGAGCAAAGGGCTTCAGCGGCGCCCTGTCCAATCCCACCCCGACCATGAGATTGGCCAACTCATTTGTCTTAGAGTCCCCGTTCTCCGGATCGAGGATGATCATTCCCAGCCCGGCTCCAGCGTATACCAGCGGGAAAATCGACAGCGTCGCGTCGAGGTTCGCCGTGTAGGTGTTGCCGCGGTCAACGAAATAGTACTCGGCGTTCGGGATGATGGTGATCGGTCCCGCACCGATCCGCAGACCGGCACCGGCGAGGGCGTCGTTATCGCCGTTGGTTTCCGCGCCCCCGAACACCTCGAACCCAAGCGGCCCGGCGGACGCTGGGGTCGCGGCGAGGGCAAAGGCTCCGAGGCTCAAAGCGAAGGTGAACAGCAGGAATCGAAAAGCGGAAGCATGGCGTAAACGGGCGAAGGCATTCATGGCAGTCCCTCCGTGGCGATGGAAATGCACGACGCTCAGCGGCCGGGCCCACCCGGGCGGCGTCTCCAACACGGTATCGGAACCGGCGAACGACACCAAGCCCAAAGAGTCGGGGGCCGTCGAGGCGCCCAGCGGCCTCGTTTGGCTCTTGCCCGCGGCTCCGCGGGCTCGTACCGTTTCTGCGTTGGTTCCGGATCGTGGGACGTCCTGGGGAGGGAACATGTCGCAAACGAATCGCTGTGCGCTGTGGCTGCTACCCGCCGTGTTCGGTCTGGGGCTCCTCCTGGCGCCTCGCGTGTCGGTCGCGGGGCCCGGCTACGTGAATTTCTTGTTTGGCCAGAAAGTCTTCGACTCCGAGGACTGGGATCCGATCGACCAGCAGAGCACGTTCGGCGCGGAGGGCGTGTTCGGCCCGGCCAAGTGGCCCGTCTCGCTCGACGCGTACATCATGCACGCGAAGGGGAGCAAGGACGCCGACATCGGCGGCACCCCGTATAACTTCGACGCGACCACCTATGAGTACGGGCTCGGCCTGAACAAGACGTTCGGAAAGAAGAAGATTCATCCCTACGTCAACGCGGGCGCGGTGCTGGCCAAGGTCAGCGCCTCCATCACGCAATCTGGAACCACGGGCAGCACCGACGCGAACGGATTCGGGTTCTGGGGCGGCGGCGGCGCGTTCTGCCGCTTGGGCACCACGTTCAACATCGGCGCCGCGATCCGCTACAGCACCGCCGACGTGGACTTCAAGGCCTACACCACGACCATTGGAAACGTCGCGTTCAACGGGGCGACCCTGGACGCGGGAGGTGTCACCTTCGGCGTCCTGGTTGGGTGGGGCTGGCCAAAGACCCCTTGAGTTCCCGCATCGCCCGGGCGTTCGTCGTTGTGCTGCTCGCGGGTGCGATCGCGTCCCCACGCGCGGCCCGCGCCCAGCATTCGCATGAGATGACATTGAGTGGTCCGATGGCGTCCCACCCGCTCGGGTTCAACCACGGCCGCTTTGGATCCGGAACCAGCTGGCTCCCCGACGCGATGCCGCTCCACCACCTCATGACCCGCGCGGGCGCGTGGACCCTCATGGGGCACGGCGAGGTGTTCGCCGGCGGTGCCGGCATGAACGGGCCGCGCGGCGACGAGAAATTCTTCGCCCCGAACATGCTCATGCTGATGGCCGAGCGAAACGCGGGGGCCAATACGTTCCTGCGTTTCTCCGGGATGTTCTCCGCCGACCCGTTGACGGTGGGGGGCGCGGGCTATCCGATCCTCTATCAGACCGGCGAGACGTGGCACGACCAGCCGCTCGTAGACCACCAGCATCCCCACAACGTGTTCTCGGAGCTCTCCGCCTCCGTCACGCAGCGCGTCGCGGGTCCGGCGGCGCTCAGCCTATACCTCGCGCCCGTGGGGGAGCCCGCGCTGGGGCCGCCCGCGTACCCGCATCGTCCGGTGGGAGGAAACGACCCGCTCGCGCCGATCGGGCATCATTGGCAGGACGCGACCCACATCTCGTATGGGGTTGTAACCGCGGGGATCGACACCCGGCGCTGGCGCCTGGAGGGATCGACGTTCAACGGGAGAGAACCGGGAGAGAACCGGGCCGAGATCCGCGCGCCCGAGTTCGACTCGTTCTCGGGGCGCTTGTCGGTGAGTCCCGCTTCGGAGTTGTCGCTGCAGAGCTTCATACGGCTACATCCACAGCCCGGAGGCGGAGCATCCGGAGCACGATGTGCATCGGACAACCGCGTCGGCGGTGTGGGTTCATCCCCTCAGCGACGGACGGAGCGTGGACGCGACCCTGGTCTGGGGGCGAAACCGGAGCGATCGTAGAGACTTTGACTCCTGGCTGTTCGAAGGTCAGCTCGATCGCGAGCGTGGGCTGGGTTTCTTCACCCGCCTCGAGTACGTCGAGAAGAGCGCCGAGGAGCTGGTGTTTACATCAAGCACCACTCCGGGAACCATCGATCCGGAATGCATGTTTCCGCTCAAACAGGCCACGCTCGGCGCGATGTACGGTTTGCCGCTGGGCGGCGCGCTTTCGTGGGGCATCGGCGCCCAGGTCGTCCAGAGCTTCACTCCGCGCGACCTGGAGGACGCGTGACGGACCGAACCCCGGCGGCTGGTCCGTCTTTCTTCGCGTACGCCCCCGCGCCATGGCACACGCGATGATGGATATGTCGATGTGATGGAAGAGCTGGATCCAGTCTGCGGAATGAAGGTCGATCCGGCGCGTGCCGCGGGCCGGGAGATGTACCGGGGCCGGGCGTACTTCTTCTGCTCGGCCGGCTGCCTTCAGAAATTTCGCGCCGATCCCGAGAAGTACGCGCGGGCGCCGGGCCGCATGACCGAGCCCCCACCCGGCCGCATGACCGAGCCCCCGCCGGCCCCTTCGATCGGCGCCGTCGAGTACACCTGCCCGATGCACCCCGAGGTGCGCCAGCTGGGGCCGGGGTCGTGCCCCATCTGCGGCATGGCGCTCGAGGCTGTCCACCCGGCCTCGGAAGATGACAATCCGGAGCTCGCGGACATGACGCGGCGCTTCTGGGTCAGCACGGGGCTCACGGCGCCGCTCCTGCTCCTCGCGATGGGGATGCTCCTCCCCGGCCAGCCGATCGCGCGCTTAGAGAGCGCCACCGCCCTGCACTGGGTGGAGCTGGCCCTCGCCGGGGCGGTGGTTCTTGGAGCGGGGCGGCCGCTCCTCACGCGCGCCTGGCTCTCGCTCGTTCGACGCAGCCTCAACATGTTCACGTTGATCGGGCTCGGCGTTCTCGTGGCGTTCTTCTACAGCGTCGCCGCCACGATCGCGCCGAGCCTATTCCCGGAATCGATGCGCGACGCGCACGGCCGGGTCGGGGTCTACTTCGAGGTCGCCGCCGCCATCGTGACGCTCGTGCTGCTTGGGCCAAGTGCTCGAACTCCGCGCGCGAAGCCGCACCAGCGCCGCCATCCGCGCGCTCCTCGGGCTCTCGGCCAAGACCGGCCGCGTTCTGCGCGCGAGCGGATCGGAAGAGGATGTTCCACTCGAACAGATCCAGGTTGGCGACCGGCTCCGCGTGCGGCCCGGCGAAAAGGTCCCCGTGGACGGAGTCGTGCTCGAGGGCGCGAGCGCGATCGACGAGTCGATGGTGAGCGGCGAGCCCTTTCCGGTGGCCAAGAGGGCGGGGGATCGCGTCATCGGCGCCACGCTGAACGGGACCGGATCGTTCGTCATGCGGGCCGAGCGCGTGGGCTCGGACACCCTCCTCGCGCGGATCGTGCGGATGGTGGCGGAGGCGCAGCGGAGCCGCGCCCCGATCCAGAAGCTCGCGGACCGGGTGTCCGCCTGGTTCGTCCCCGCCGTCATCCTCGTCGCGGCGCTGGCGTTCGCGGTCTGGGCTCTCTTCGGTCCCGAGCCCCGGCTGGCGTACGCCGTCGTGACCGCGGTCTCGGTGCTCATCATCGCGTGCCCCTGCGCGCTCGGCCTCGCGACGCCCATCTCCATCATGGTGGCGATGGGTCGCGGAGCGACCGCCGGCATTCTCTTCCGAAACGCCGAGGCGATTGAAACGCTTCGGCAAGGTCGACACGCTCGTCCTGGACAAGACGGGGACCTTGACGGAAGGAAAGCCGGCGCTCACCGACGTTCTTGCCGCACCCGGTCAGGATCCCGCCGCGGTGCTTCGGATCGCGGCGGGTCTCGAGTTGTCGAGCGAGCATCCGCTCGCCGCCGCCGTTCTCGCCGGGGCGAAGGCGCGCGGGATCGAACCCGCTCCCGTGGTGCGGTTCGAATCGGTCACGGGCCAAGGGGTGAAGGCGCTGCTCGAGGGCCGCGCCGTGGCGCTGGGTGCGCCTTCGTTCCTCGAGTCCCTCGGCGTCTCGACGGACGCGATGCGGGACCGCGCGGAGTCACTCCGCGCCGAAGGGCAGACCGTGCTGTTCGTGGCCGACGGCGGCCGCCTGACGGGGATGATCGCGGTGGCCGATCCGATCAAGTCGACGACCGACGAGGCGCTCCGCGCGCTCCGGGGCGACGGGCTTCGGATCGTCATGCTCACCGGAGACTCCCGCGCCACGGCCGAGGCGGTCGCGCGCCGCCTGGGAATCGACGAGATCATCGCCGACGCGCTTCCGGAGGCCAAGGCCGAGACGGTGAAGCGGCTCCAGCGCGAGGGGCGCGTCGTGGCCATGTCGGGAGACGGGATCAATGACGCGCCGACGCTCGCTCTGGCCGACGTCGGCATCGCGATGGGCACGGGCACCGACGTCGCGATGGAGAGCGCCTCGGTCACGCTGGTGAAGGGGGACCTGCGCGGAATCGCGGCCGCGCGCCTCCTCTCCCTGGCCACGATGCGAAACATCCGGCAGAATCTCTTCTTCGCCTTCGTCTATAACACCGTCGGCGTCCCGCTGGCGGCGGGAGCGCTCTACCCGGTCTTCGGGCTCCTTCTGAGCCCGGTCATCGCGGCGGCGGCGATGAGTGTCAGCTCCGTGTCGGTCATCGCGAACGCGCTCCGGCTCAGGAGGGCGCGTATTTAAGGGCGGCGGAGCGTTCCACTTCGTACAATCCGGCGCCCTGCCACCCCCGCGGGGCGTTCCATGGGTCCCGTCCGGCCCAAGCGCACAAGCCCAAACGCCCGAGTCGCTTGCGTTGCCTTCCACGCCTCAATTCCGACCCACAGGGTCCGATGGCACCCGTCTTGCGGGAAAAGGCCCAACAACAGGGGGGGCGACCGGGAGTCGGTCACGCGCCACGCTTGTTCGTTGCGACTCCCGGTCGAAACATTTTTGCGCGGAGAAGGAGACCAGTCGTGCGTCGATCCAGCATGATCGCATGGAGTTTGATCACCGTCCTGCTTCTGGGACTGTCCATCGTCTACTACGCGAAGTATCGGAAATACGAGACCGACTACGCGCGGATGACGGCCCAAGAGCAGGACACGCAGACCCGCTACACCGAAGCGATCAACGAGATCGCGGCCATCCAGGACAGCCTCAACACCATCGCGCTTGGCGCGGACGAGGCCAAGATGCTCCCCGCGCAGCTCAAGTCCGAGGGCGAGTTGCCGCCCACGATGCACGATCAGGTGCAGATGCAGATCGCGCTGATCAAGGCGGGACTCGAGCGGACGAAGGAGCGGATTCAGGAACTCGACTCGAGGCTGCGAAAGAACGGCGTTCGGATCGCCGGAATGGAGCGGATGATCGAAGGCCTCAAGAAGAACCTGGCCGAAAGGGAAGTGCAGGTGGCCCAGCTCGATTCCCAGGTCGATTCGCTCCAAACGACGGTCGCCGGCCTCTCTTCGGACGTGGAGACGAAGCAGCGCCAGGTGGAGGACAAGCAGCGGGAATTGGCGACGATCTACTACACGATCGGCACCAAGAAGGATCTCATGAAGTCGGGTGTCGTGGTCTCGAAGGGTGGAGTCCTGGGGCTTGGGAAGACCCTGGAGCCGTCGGGGCAATTCGACGAGGCGACCTTCACGGCTCTCGACACGGACCAGGAGAGCGTCATTCGCATCCCGGCCAAGGAGGCCCAGATCCTGAGCCCGCAGCCGGTGGCCAGCTACGCCCTCGAGCCGACCGCCGACAACGCCACGGAGCTTCGCATCCTCGATCCCAAGGAATTCCGCAAGATCAAGCACCTCGTAATCCTGATGTGACGGTGCCGGGGGAGGCCCGAGCGGGCCTCCCCCGAGCCACCTAGCGTTCCCCGCCCGCCTCGCGTAGGATATCTCGGTCTTTCCCGGACGACGCCCGGAAACCACGTTTCGGGCTGGTACCGCCGGGCGGTGTCCATATTTCGGGGGTCAACCCGGTGCCTCGATTCCACCTTTGGGTTCCGGAGCCGCACGCTCGCTCCAGCCAGCCTGCTCGCGGTCCTGCCGTCCTGTTCCCGGCGTCACGCCCGCGGCGTCTCGACGCCTACCTCGGCGGCCGCGGACACGTCGGTTCTCGCGGCGACCCTGCCCTTCCGGACGAGGGCGCCGCGCGCTGGTATTTCACCGGCGACGAGGTTGTGGGCCTCATCGAGGAGAACAAGGGCGGCGACTGCCTTGGGCACTTCAACGCGTACTCTCTGGCCGAGCCGAAGGCGCTCTGGCACGTGGACCAGGTCATCGGGCAACAAGGACATGATCGGCGACACGATGGTCCTTTCCGATAAGGCCGCGAACCAGTGGTACGTCGGAAAGGGCCCTCTGAGCCTGCTCGACCTGACCGCGGGCACGATCCGGTGGACGATCCCGTGCGATCAGACCGGGTACCTCATGATGGACCGGGCGAGGCTGCTCTCGGGCGACCGCCTGCTGATCGCCGGTGCCAAGAACTGCGATCTGAAATCCGACAGGGACGCGACGAAGGAGCCCCAGTACTCGATGATCAACACGGCCACGGGCGGGTTCATGTGGCACTACGAAACCAAGAGCCTGGAATACGACAACGCGCTCGGCTACTGGGCGAGAGCCGCGCAGTTCCCGGGCGCGCAGGTCCAGAAGGACAAGCGCCAGCAGCTCATCACGATGCTGGTGACTCCGAAGGGCGAGTTTGACGAGACGGGCATCTACGAGCCGGACCGTCTCGCGGTCGTGGGCGAGCAGTGGGAATGCGTCCGGCTGTCCGACGGGGTGCCACCTTCAAGACGAAGGACAAACTCGGGATCCTCCGCGGCGCGTACGACGGGACGGCGTTCTTCCGCGACGAGGACAAGGTCAACGCGTACACGGTCGCACGGCGCGGCGCCGATCTGGACATTTGACCTGAAGGGCAAGGGTGTGACCGTCTACACGGCGGACGATCTGATCGACCAAGGTGACGGCGTCCCCGACGGCATGAGCGACATCCTGGTGTCCGAACCGGACATCGTGTCCCGCGTCGACATCGAGACCGGCAGGGCCGCCTGGACCGTCAGCGCGGCGGGATGAGCTGGTGGGGGTCGAAGCACGCGTTCCTCACCGAGAGCGAGGACAAGGTTTTCGCCTACGACTGGAGGACGGGCGCGAAGATGTGGGAGGCGAAGGTCGACGGTAAGCCCAAGCCGACGGACGTCGGAGACGTGATCGTCTTCGTAAGCGGCGACAAGGCCGGCACGCAGCAGCCTCCGTTCAAGTTTACGGCTTTGAAGGGAAGCGGCGGCCAAGTCCTGTGGTCCCGGAAGGACATGGACGGCAGGAAGATCATGGCTTGGCAGCTGTTGGGATCCGGGCAGATCCGGCTCACGAGCGATAAGGGAGCCGTCGCCAACCTGAACGTCGCCGACGGGTCGCCGGGCAGCGCGCCCACCGCGGCGTCCGAGAGCGGCAAGGGCGCCCAGCAGAACGGCTACTTCGTCACCTATCTGGACAAAGAGAAGACGATCCAGTGCCACGACTACGCGGGGAAACTCGTGTGGGAGCGAAAGGGTGAGAACTCCATGGTTCCGGCCTACGAGATGGGGAAGGGCTGCGTGGTGTGGGCCTCGATGGACGGCACCGTGGAGGTCATCGGACTGGCCGACGGCGCGTCGATGTGGAAGCAGAAGGTCGACGCGAAGTATCCCCACCCGGCCGTTAACGACGCGGGGACCTACATGGTCATCCAGAACAAGAAGGAAGTCTCGATCGTGAAGCTCGGGTCGTAGCGGCGGCTGGAAGGCGCTGGGCGATCGTGAATTCGCGAAACAGGGCGCCGGGCCTGGCGATTTGGGTTCGTCGTTCGGCCCCGGCCCCTGTAGAGTTTTCCAGGCTCCCGGTAGGAAATCAGACCCCTCTCGCACTTCGAGGCTCCCATTGGACCACAAAGATCCGCGCCTGACGTCGCTTCGAAGCGAGATCGACGACGTCAACGAGCGCGTCCTCGCCCTGGTTCAGAGGCGGGCCGAGATCGTGCTCGAGATCGCGCGAGCTCAAGCAGGCGATGGGCCTCGAGGGCTACGATCCGAAGCGCGAAGAGGAGATGCTCCACCACCTGACCGCCGCGCTCGCAGGGCCCCTTCGGCCCGGCGGAGATGCGCGAGATCTTCCAGACCATCTTCCGCGCGTCGCTCGACATCCAGGACCGCGATCGCGGCAGCGAGCGCTTCACGTGAAGCGCCGCGACCTCGTCCCGGAGGGCGGGATCCGCGTCGGCAACGTCGCGATCGGGGCCGGAACGCCCGTGCTGATCGCCGGGCCCGTGCTCGGTCGAGACGCCCGAGCAGATGGAGGCGATCGCCGCGCGCGTCGCGCAGCTCCCGGGCGTGAAGATCCTGCGCGGCGGGGCGTTCAAGCCGCGCACCAATCCCTACACGTTCCAGGGGCTGCGCGAGGAGGGGCTGAAGATCCTGCGCGACGCGTCGCCGACCGCCACGGGCTCGCCACCGTGACCGAGGTGCTCGACACCGGCGACGCTCGACCTGGTCGCGGAGTACGCCGACATGCTGCAGGTCGGCGCGCGCAACATGTACAACACCGAGCTGCTGAAGGCGATCGGCCGGCTCGGCAAGCCGGTGCTGCTCAAGCGCGGCTTCATGGCGACCCTCGAGGAGCTGCTGCTCTCCGCCGAGTACATCCTGTCCGAGGGCAACGAGGCGGTCGTGCTGTGCGAGCGCGGCATCCGCACCTTCGAGCGCTGGACGCGCAACACGCTCGACATCTCGGCGATCCCGCTGCTCAAGCAGGAGACCTCGCTTCCGGTCATCGTGGACGTGAGCCACGCGCTCGGGCGGAAGGACATCCTGCTGCCGTGCGCGCGCGCCGCGCTGGCGGCGGGCGCGGACGGGCTGATGATCGAGACGCACCACCGCCCGGACCAGGCGCTGTCGGACGGCTTCCAGCAGCTCGACCTCGACGAGTTCGAGGCGCTGATCGCGCGGGCTCGGGCTGGGCGGCGCCACGGCGAGCCGGCGCCGCAGGCGGAGCGCGACACGGACAGCGAGGTAGACCGCGTGACGCGCCGATCCCGACGGGCGAGCGCCGGCGCCAAGTGCGCCGCGACCAGATCTTCGCGGAGCCGCGCCGAGCGGATCGACGACTTCGACTTCGGCGCGGAGACCGCGGCGGTCTTCGACGACATGCTCGAGCGCTCGGTGCCGTTCTACGACGAGATCCAGCGCATGATCGGGCGAGCTGGTGGCCGACTTCGCCGCCGACGGCACCTCGATCTACGACCTCGGCTGCTCGACCGGCACGACGTTCCTCGAGATCGCGCAGCTGTCCCGCCGCGGATCGCAACGTGCGCTTCGTCGGCGTCGACTCCTCGCCGGAGATGCTCGAGATCGCGGCGCAGAAGCTCGCGGAGCGAAGTTCGGCCGGCCCGTTCGAGCTGCGCCGCGCCGACCTCAACCAGGGCGTCGCAGATCGACGAACGCCTCGGTCGTGCTGATGGTGCTGACGCTCCAGTTCGTCCGGCCGCTCTACCGCGAGCGCCTGATCCGCAGCATCTACGACGGGCTGACCGAGAACGGCTGCCTGATCCTGGTCGAGAAGGTGCTGGGCGAGAACTCGACGTTCAACCGGCTCTTCATCAAGCACTACTACGAGATGAAGCGGCGCAACGGCTACAGCGAGCTCGAGATCGCGCAGAAGCGCGAGGCGCTCGAGAACGTGCTGATCCCGTACCGGCTCGAGGAGAACAAGGAGCTGCTGCGACGGGCGGGCTTCCGCCACGTCGACGTGTTCTTCAAGTGGTACAACTTCTGCGCGATCATCGCGATGAAGTGAGCGCGCCCGGACCGTACGGTCGACCACGCGCGGAGCGGCCTCGGCGCCGAACGCCCGCGGCGCGGCTCGCGCTGCCACTGGATCGCCGCGGCAACTTCCTCTTCCGCTGCCGGAACGGGCTCTTCCCGGTCGTCTTCGTCGCTGATCGCCGCTCGCGTCACGGCCGCGCACGTTCCGTTCGGCAGCGAGCGGCCGGACCTCGCTGGCTCGACCCGGTCGGGCTCCTGGTGGCGCGCTGGCGGGCCAGGCGCTGCGCGTCGCGGTGATCGGGCTCGCCTACATCCAGCGCGGCGGGAAGGACCGGCCGCATCCACGCCGACGACCTCGTCACCGACGGCCTCTTCGCGCACTCGCGCAATCCGCTCTACGTCGGCAACATGATGGTCTACGCCGGGCTCTTCCTGATCCTGAACTCGACGCCGGCTAGCTGGTCGGCGTCCCGTTCTTCTTCTTCGCCTACTGGTGCATCACGCTCGCCGAGGAGGACTTCCTCGGGCGACGTTCGGCGCCGCGTACGAGGAGTACCGCCGGCGGTGAACCGCTTCTTGCCGCTCCTTCGAGGGCCTCGGCGCGACGATGCGGGGCATGGACTTCGACTGGCGCCGCGTGGTGCCGAAGGAGTACGGCGCCACGTTCGCGTGGATCACCACGCGCTCGCGCTGCTTGTCTGGGAGCAGGTCGCGCGGCACGGCGACCGCGGGGAGTGCCGTCGGACGCGTCCTGGAGGCCGGTGCCGACTGGACGCTCGCGATCGTGGGCTACGGGAGCCGCGCGCAACCTCAAGAAGACCGGCCGCCTGCGATCTCGGTCGTGATGCCGCGCAGCTCGTCGCCGAAGGCGGCTCCCCCGAGGCGCGACCGCGTCAACTCCGCGCGTGCGCCCTCCACCCATGCGGCCGCCTCAAACAGCCTCGAGCACTCTCCAGTCCCCTCGCGCATTCCCAGATGCGTCGGGGTGTAAATAAGTGTGTACTTACTTCAGTCTGCGGCCGATACTGGAGCCATGACACGTAAAGCCAAGGCTGCCACCGGCCCAGCTGTCGCGGCGACCCGGACCCGCCTCACCGCCGGGGGGCGCCGGTCCCAAATCCTCAAGGCCGCCATGAGGCTCTTCGCCGAGCGCGGCTTCCACGGAGTCCGCACCCGCGAGCTGGCGGAGAGCGCGGGGGTGAGCGAGGCGCTCGTCTTCCGGCATTTTCCGACCAAGGAGTCGATCGTCCGTGCGATCCTGGACGAGGCCGGATTCGCGGAGCGCATTCAAGAGATGGAGGCGCGTCTCGAGGCGTTGCCGCCCCGCGAGGCCCTTCTGTCGATCGCGGAGAACCTGCTCACCCGGCTCAAGGAGCATCCGGACCGCTTCCGGGTCGTGTTCTTTGGACTCCTGGAGACGCCGCACCTGGCGAGCGAGTTCTATCAGCGGTTTCTTTCGCGGCTGCTGGCCCTGGAGACGCGAATCTTCAAGCGCGCGTTCGCCGTCCAAGGGAGTGGCCTTCCGGGAAGCCAGGTTGATCCCAGCGTGGTGGCGCGGTCCTTCCACGGGTCGTTGATGTTCTATAACTTGTCGGGGGCCATCGTGCGCATCGAGCCATTGCCCAAGAATCCAAAGCGCCTCGCCGAGGCAATTGTCGATCTCTACCTTCCCGCAGGGAGCGCCCATGGCCGGTGAAACGAAGCGGAGCCCCGCGGCCGTAGTGCGGCCGATCCTCATTCTCCTGATTCTCGGGACGATCGCCTACTTCGTTTGGAAGAACGCGACCCGCCGCGAGGACTACGCCGGCGGCGATGTGGAGACGACGGGACGATCGAGGCGGTCCACGTGAGGCTCGGGTTCAAAGTGACGGGGCGGATCGCGGAGATCCCCGTGGTCGAAGGTGCTTCGTGAATCCCGGCCAGATGGTCGGGCGCCTGGACACCGAAGACCTGGATATCCAGCTCCAGACGGCGCGCGCCATGCTGGAGGCTGCGCGCGCGGCCCTGGTTCAGGCCCGGGCGGCAAGGGACCGAAGCTCGATCGACCTCGCGCGCCAGCAGGAGCTTCTTAAGAGCGGGGCGACCGCGCCCCACGACGCCGACGTCGCGCGCACCAACGACGAAGCCGCCGCGGGCCAGGTTCTCGCGGCCAACGCGCAGATGCATCAGGCCGAGAGTGCCGTGGCGCAGGCCACGCTTCAGCGCTCCTACGCCGAGCTTCGCGCACCCGAAGCGGGCCAGCGTCTCGCGGAGATCGTCCGCCGGCCGGGTGACCTGGTGGTGCTCGGCACCCCGAGCCGTCACCATCGCCCAGCTCGACACGGTGAAGGTCCGTCGCCGCCAGTCGACGAGACCCAGGTGAGGGAGCCATCCGGCCCGGGGACAAGGTCCCGGTCCGCGTGTACACGTTCGACAAGAAGGTGTTCGAAGGCGAGGTCTCCGACATCCAGCCCGCGGGCGACTTCGCGACGCGGAAGGACTGGGGAGCGCAGCGCCGCGACCTCCGCGCGTTACTCCGTGACCGCCCGCGTGCCCGAATGCCCGACGCGGCTCCTCTCAAGGACGGGATGACCGCGGAGGTCACGATTCTTCCAAGCGCGTCGGTTCGGGTGGAGGCGCAGCGATGAACGCGGTGCCCTCCGCACTCACCGACTCCACCGCATCCGCGGCCACCTGAGCGGCGTGCCGGCGATTCTCGTCGGACAAAAAGTTCGGCGACTCACGGCGGACGACGACCTCAACTTCAGCGTCAAGGTGCAGATGTTGGACCTCGGGGCGGGGAAGAGCACCCTCATTCGCATGCTCGCGACGTCATCCGGCCCACGTCGGGGAAGGTGGTGATGAGTGGTTGGAGCGTGCAGCGCGCGGGTCCGGAGGGAAATCGGGGTGATCCCGCAGGCGAACACGGTGGACGGAGGCCTCGGCCCGCGTGGCGAGCCTGCTGCAGGCGCTTACGACATGGGACGCGGGGCACCAGCTGCTCGAGGCGGTCGCGCCGAGTGGAAGAAGCCGCGGGCACCTACTCAGGCACGACTGGCGCCTCGTCGATAGGCCCCACGTGTTCTTCTCGGCCGACGACGGGACTCGACCCTCAGAGCCGCCGCGTGATCTGGGAGCTGCTCGAAAATCTCCGCAACCAGGGCGGCCTCACGATTCTCATGTGCACCCACTACATGGACGGCGCCGCCTCTGTGACCGCCTGGCGATCGTCGCTATCGCGGCCTTGGGCACCCCGCGCGAGCTGAAGGCCCAGTGCCGGCGGGACCCCTCACCCTTCAATTCATGAAGGAAGTGGACGACGCGCTGATGGACGCCCTCAAGGCGCTCCCGGAGGTGCACGCCGCGGTCGCGAGGAGATCCACACGGTCCGGATCATCCTGGACGTCGTGGTTCCGAAGGGATCACCGAGATCGCGCGGAACCGCGACAACAAGGTGAGGAGCGTGACCCTGGTCGAGCCGACGCTTGAGGACGTGTTCATCCACTACACGGGCCGCGGCTCGCCGCCGGCGAGACCTACAGCTACGCGGATTCCGAGGGGTGGTGCGATGAGCGTTTCGCGGCGGCGCGGGTGATGGGCGCCCGGGTGGGGAGCGCCTGATGTTTCCGGTTCAGGTTCGGCCGCACTCGCCGTGGCGGAGCCGATCTGTGCGCTTCGAACGGCGTGCTCCTCATTCCCATGGCGCTCATGCCGATGATCTATCTGGTCATCCTCGGCAAGGCGATGGGTGGGGGACCTTCACCGTGGATCAGGACGTGGCCGCAGGTGCACGACCGGCTGCGAACCCTTGCAGCGGGTCTTGCTGCAGTCTCGGACGAGCGTACAGCGGCGCTGAATCGTCTCCGCGAGGGCGACTACGCCGCCTTGTCATCGTTGCGCGGGCGCTTGCACGAGGAGCGCCTCGCGTGGGAGCCCGCCCTTGGGGTCGTGGTGCGAAGCATCGGCCGACGTTCTCATCGAAGTGTGGCGCGCATTCTCCGGTGCCCGGCGGCTTGCGCCAGGCATGACCGTGACGAACGCGGCCGGCCACCATGGCCGCCGGTCTGGCGTCGGCGCCGTGGAGCGGGTCATCATCGAGTACCTGGTGCCGGGCGTGATCGCGTTGGCCTCTTCTCTCGTCGCCAGCGGCGGGATCATCCTGGTCGGAGCGACCGCGCCCGCGGCAGATGCCCATGGACTTTGCTGTATCTGATGGGCGGGCTCACGCTCTCGGCCGTGACCCTCGCGATGATCATCGGGACAATCGTGCTCGGGTCGTCGATCCTGATCGCGCGCCTTCCGATCATCGGGGGCTGGAGGACGATCGCGCTGACCGAGCTCGCCATCCTGCTCCTCGCGCTCGGACTCATCTTGTTCATGTTCACGCTCATGGCGCGGGTATGGCGCGCTTCTTCGGCATCTTCAACGTGCTGACCTTCTTCCCGAGCGGCGCGCTCTATCCGGTTGAAAGCTATCCGCCGTGGCTCCAGGTCATCTCCGCCGCCTTCCCGATGCGCTATGCCGTCCACTCGCTACGGGGGCTCCTTCTCAAGGGCGTGGGCCCTCAGGCGGTGATGCCCGACTTCCTCGTGATGGGCGGGTTCGCCTTGATCATGCTCGTGCTTGGAGCGCTTAGCTTCAAGCGGACGCTGTAGCGGGCCTGTACGCCGGCGCGCGCAGGCGCTATCTTCTCGCCATGCTCCAGATCAGAACTGCGACCGCGGCGGGCCAGAATTCCTCGGCCGTTACGGCAGCGCGCTCATGCGCCAGCATCGCGCGGACGATCCCAGGCGCTTCATCCAGGTGGAAAATCCCGAAGCAGGCTACGGGCGGTTTCTTGTCTCGCAGATCGCGAACCCGAGCAGCCTCGTGATGGTGGCCGAGAATGACGGCGCCGTAGTGGGGTATATCTACGCGGACGTGGAGTCCACGAACTGGCTGGAGCTTCAGCGGGCCTTGCGGGGTGGTGCACGACGGTACCCACGTGGACGAGGCCGCGCGGCGCCTCCGGCGCCGGTCGCGCGCTTTTCTGAGCGCAGCGATCGCGTGGTTCCGCTCCAAGGGACGCTCGCAGGTGGTGCTCCTGACCAAAACCCGGAACGAGCACGCGCACCACCTATTCAAGGGACTCGGCTTTAGGCCGACGATGATCGAGATGACGCTCGACCTGGAATCCGGGGGGTAAGGAATGGAAGGGGTGACGCTATCCACGCTCCATGCGTGGGAGACCTTCTACGTCATCGTCGGCTCGTCCGGCGCGTGCGCTCACCGGCCTGCAGTTCGTGGTGCTGACGCTGATCACCGAATCGGGCGCGTTACGCGGCAGTGGAGAGACCCTGGCGGCCTTCGGCAGCCCGAACGTCGTCCACTTCTGCGCGGCCCTCCTCGTATCCGCGATCTTCAGCGCGCCGTGGCAGGGCCTGGGCCCGCCGGGAATCGCGGCCGCGCTCTGCGGAGCGGGCGGTGTTTTCTATTCGATCGCCGTTCTGAGGCGCGCGATGCGGCAGCGTGACTACAAGCCCGTTCTCGAACACTCAATGGCATGCCGCGCTGCCCATGATCGCCTACGGCGCCCTGGCCTACGCTGGCCTCCAGCTCGGCCGGGATCCCATCGACATGCCGTATTTCATCGGTGGCGCCGCGCTCCTCCTGGTTTTCATCGGCATCCACAATGCCTGGGACACGGTGGCGTATATCACCATGGAGCGCGCTCGCGAGCTGAAGGCCAGAGCCGTGGCGAGGAAGGCCGCGGAGCGAACGCAGGTTTCGGGAGGAGAGGGTCAAGAGCACCGGGGCAGTGACGCTGCCCCCAGGTGAGCCGACTACTCACGCGCCTCTTCGATTTCCTCTCGGTTGCCGAGCCGCCGGTTCCATCGGACGCGATCGTCGTGTTCGCCGGCCGGCCGGAGCGCAAGCGTTACGGCCTCGAGCTTTTCAAGCGAGGGCTCGCCCCGGCCCTGGCCCTGCGGCACGCGCTCGGCGAGTTTCCGGTGCGCGTCGCCTATACGGCGGTGCCCGAGAGCGATTCAAAGATTCGCCGCGACGACTGGTGGCGAACGGTGACGGGCTGGACCTCGGTTACCGGGGAACTTCTCAAGCTCGCGATCTACCGGTTGCTCCTGTCGCAAGGGTGGCGGCCCTTTCGCGGCGCTCCAGCGGGCCCACGATCGTGACGACGAAACCCGAAATCCTCACGGACCGTCTTCGCCTCCGGCGCTGGCAGGCAACCGACCTTGATCCCTTCGCCGCCATGAACGCCGATCCTCGTGTCGCGGAGTACTTGCCGACGCCGCTGTCTCGGGGCGAAAGCGAGGCATTCGTCACACGAGTCGAGGCCCACTTCAAGAAGCACGGGTTCGGACTCTGGGCGGTCGAGGTACTTGAAAATCATCGATTGGCCGGTTATGTGGGTCTCATGAGGCCGCGATTCGAAGCCCATTTCACCCCCTGCGTGGAGGTGGGCTGGCGTCTGGCGGTCGAGCACTGGGGGAAGGGGTACGCTACCGAGGGCGCCCGCGCCGCGATCGCCTACGGCTTCGACGTGATCGGCCTCCGGGAGATCCTCTCATGGACCGTTCCGGCGAACATGCGATCCCGGCGCGTCATGGAGAAGCTGGGGATGACACGGGATCCCGCCGACGACTTCGATCATCCACTGCTGCCGGAGGGGCATCCGCTCCGACGCCACGTCCTGTACCGGATCGCGGGAACTACCAGAGGTGAATTCGCTTCTCCGGCGGGAGGTAGTAACTTGCTCTGCGGGGTGATCTCCGGGAAGGCCTTGTACCAGCCGTCGTCGTTCCGAACGACGCCGATGACGCGGAACTCGGGCGCGCTGTGCTCGTTGGAGATCGTTCGCTGGCGCGTCATCCCATCGCGGGTCTTCGCTCGCCACGACTGCGCGTACGCGATGTAGAAGCGCTGGTCCCCGGTGAGACCGTCGAGGACCGGCGGTTCCTTCCCGCCGAGCGAAATGCGGGAAGCCCGATGGGCGATGGCGAGTCCCGAGAGGTCGCCGATGTTCTCCCCCAGCGTGAGTTGCCCGTTGAGGTGAAGCCCTGGGAGCGGCTCATACCTCGTTGTACTGGGTTGACCAGCGTCGTGGTCCGTCTTCCCTCGAACCTTGCGATCCGCTTCGGTCCACCAACTCTGCAGTGTCGCCGGCGCCGTCGTACTTCGAGCCCTGATCGTCGAAGCCTGGCTGATCTCGTGCCCGATGACTGCGCCGATCGCGCCATAGTTCACCGCGTCGTCGGCCTCGGGTCGAAGAACGGTGGCTGCAGGATCCCGGCCGGGAAGACGATCTCGTTAGGCCGGCGACTCGTAGTACGCGTTCACCGTCGGCGGCGTCATGTCCCACTCGCGCGGTCCACCGGCTGTCGATGCGATCGAGGCGGTCCGACGCCACTCGAACTCGTTCGCGTGCTCGATGTCCCGATCAGATCGTCCCGAACGATCGCAAGCGCGGAGTAATCCGCCACTGGTCGGGATAGCCGACTTGCACGCGTGAAGGCTGAAGCTTCTCCAGCGCCTTGACGCGTGACGCCCGGTCATCCAGGCGAGCGTCTTGATATCGGCGTCGAAGGCCTTGAGGAGATTGCCACCAGAGCGCGGCCTTGGCCTTCGCTTCGGGCGGGAAGAACTTCGCGACGTAGAGCTTTCCGAGCGGATCGCCCAGCCGGGCGATCGAGAAGGGTGAACGCCGCGCGTCTCCGCGGTCGAGCTGCTGAGTGATTGCCGGCGATGCGTTTCCGTAGAAGTCGAAATCCGCGTCCTCGAACTTCGTGGAAGATAGGGCGCATCGTGTGGAGAAGTCGGAGGTCAGATAGTCGCGCCACACCGCACCGGCGTCGCCGCGAAGAGTGTGGCGAGTGCCGGGAACGCCGTCTTCTCGCGGACGATCACTTTGCGCTCGCCATTGGGGCCTTGCGCCGCATACCCCGGCCCTCGGCAAGCGACGCAGCCCACGGAAACCCGGGGGCGAACGACGCGAGCTCGGTGAGCGTCATCGGGTTGTAGACCTTGTCGGCGTTGCGCCGGTCGGCCGCCGGCCACGAGACGACCGCGATGTCGTGCTCCAATGCGTACACCTTGCCCGCGCGCGCCGCCCCATCCTTCACCCCCGCCAGGGCGAGCATCTGTTCGAGATACTTCTTGTACGCCTCGCGGGTCGCGGCGAGATCCTTATCATCCCGTAGGTAATAGTCACGGTCCGGCATCCCGAGCCCTGACTGGCCGACGAACACCGTGTAACGATCCGGATGCTTGTCGTCCACGCCGATCTGCGCCCCAAACGGGCCGCGCAAATGCAAGGACGGGTCGCCCATCACCTGGCCGGCGCCCTGTAGCGTTTGGATCTTGGCGATCCGCTCGAGGTCCTTCGCAACGACGTTCATTCCAAGGGTGTCGATGCGGGTCGTATCGGTAAATGCGTCGTAGAGGTCGCGTAGCTTCGTCTCCTCGACGGTGAGATCCTGGCGCGAATGCAGGTCGGCGACGATCTCCTTCATTCGCCCTTCGTTCCGGATGATCATGTCGTAGCCCGCGCCCGCAGCCGGCCGATCCAGGGGGATTTGGGCCGTCTTGAGCCAACCGCCGTTCGCATAGCTGTAGAAGTCGTCGCCCGGTTGGACCGAGCGATCGAGATACTGCAGATTGAGTCCCCACGGCGGGATCTCCGGCGCCGCGAAGGCGACGCCGGCAAGCACGGAGAACGCCAAGAGAACGCTCAAGGCTGCGGCAGCGCGAGTCATAAGGGTATGGACTAGCAAGGACCGCCCCTCGAGGCAACCGGCCCATCGGCCTCAGTGACCGACCTTCGCCGCGCCGGCCGCGGCGAAGATGCGCTCCACGTTCTCCTTGGAGAAGAACTCCGGCGGAGTGATCACGCCTGCGTTGAGCCGGATGAAGGCATCACAGGCCTCCGGGTTCTTGTGCACCGCGGCCAGAAGATGCTGCATCTCGGGCGGGGGAGGCTGATCCACCGTGGCAAGCTTCAACGTCATGTCGTACATCGGCAGGGCTCGCTCGTCACGAGCGGACTGGTACTGGCCCATGGCAGCCTCATAGGTCTCGGAGCCGCCGAAGAACCGATCGAGCGCGGTCGTGCAAGCCCGCCTGGTGAAACGCGTCCATGATTCCAAATGCGGTGATGAAGTCCCGGTTGTAACCCGCGTCTCCCACCAGGGCCCAGCCGGGCCCGAACGGCTTCGAAAATAGTTCGGCACCGCCATTCCGACGAAGCGCTCCTCGCGCTTGGCCGACCGCAGGCAGGACGCGAAGGCGGGGGCCAGGTCGATCGTCCTCCGAGATAATTCCCTTCGATGTCCTTCTTGTTTCGCTCCATCTCGGCGTCCGGCCAGCCCGCGATGACGAGAGTGAGATCGTCGTTCGTCGGCCAGGCCGCGAAGGAGCGGTCGGGCCGCATGTACCCCTCGAGCCGCCCATTCATCGGGAGTCCGCTCCAGTAGCTGTAGTACCCGACAAAGACCGGCGGCTTGTCGTTGATAGATCTCGGGGCGCGCCTCCTTGGCCACCATGGACCCACGGCCGTCCGCGCCGATACCACGCGGGCGCGCTCCTCGACCGGCTTCCCGTCCTTTTCCATGACCTCGAATCCCGCGGACCCGCCGTCTTCCTGCAAGACGCCCTCGACGGTGAACTCCTCGCGCACCTCAACTCCGGCCTCCGCGGCCGCGCTCACAAGAATTTTGTCCAGCACCGTCCGGCGCGGCGCGTACGCGGCGGGGAACTCATTCGTTCCCGGCCGGCCGGTGATCGCGAAGGGTCCCACGTCGAAGGTGTAAGTCTCGATGGCGGGGCAGCCGGTCGCGACCACCCGATCGAGAAGGCCCCAGCGATGCAGGGCCGCGATGGCAGGCGGATGGACCAGATGGGTGGAGACGGTGTCGCTGGGGAAGGCCGCCTTGTCCACGGCAAGGACGCGGTAACCCCGGCGTGCAAGAAGCATGGCGGTGGGCGAGCCCGCGCAGCGCGCGCCCAGGACGATGACGTCGTATTCCGGACGGTTCACGATTTCCTCCTGCTCAGGTCTCGGCGGTTTTCCTCTGAGCCTACGAGCCTACGCTGGTCCCTGCGCGCAGGCCAGAGCAGACGCTTGGTAGAGAAGGGCAGGGGAGACGTAGTACTGTACGGCTGCCTTTGTGCGGGTGGGGTAGTCGGAGAAGGGAATGGAGGGATCCCCAATGCGTTCAGGCCCAGTTGTTGTCTTGGTGTCCTTGATGATGTGCCCGTGTCTTGCATCGGCGGGGACCGTCCGTCCGTGGCTTGGCGGTCATGGCTCGCTGGCAAAATACAACATGTCGGATGTGAACGGCGACATCGGAAACGTTAACGCCATCGTCGCACCCTTCGGCCTTGAGATGAACGAGATCAACGGCGGGACGGGACTTGGAGTTGCGTTCGGTCTCGAACTCCGAAGCGGATTATCGATCGGCCTCGGATACGACCGCCTTTTTGGCTCGTCCGAAGTGGGTGATGCGTCGGGCTCAATAAAGTACGACTTCCCCGCCGACGCCTTCCGGGTGTTCGGGCAGTACTCGTTCTCTGGCGCCGGTGCATCGGGCATATATCTAGGTGGGTCGGCCGGGCTTATCAGGGATGCAGGCTCTGTGACTGTTGCCGTTACAGGCACGGGCTCTGTCAGCGGAGACGTCGAAGGCTCGGTGGTTTGTTTCGTTGTTCGCTGGGGGCGATTGGTGGGCCGGAGCGCGGTTCGCCCTGACTGGTTCGGGCGGTTATCGCTATGCGAAAATCAGCGAGAACAAGGTCAACGGGGACACGGTGTACCTCGCGAATGGACAGAAAGAGTCCATAGACTACAGTGGCATCTTCGCTCGGCTGGGTTTCAAGGTCGCACTTACGAAGTAGCTGCCAGCGGAGAGATTGCGTTCCAAACGCGGAGGGGTGGCCGAGCCGTGATGGGGATTTTGTTTAGTGCTCCATCCTCCCTCCGCCTCCGGGGCCTGGTCGGCCGGCGTCCTCCTTTCAGTCGCCATCACGGCGTCGAAGCCCGCGGAAGCATCCAGCGCCGGCACCGTCGTCGCCGGGCCGGTCGCCGCCCGCATCGACAGCTTCATGACCGCCGCCACCGAGTACGGCATGGCGGGCACGCTTCTGGTGGAGCGAGACGGCAAGGTTCTCCTTCACAAAGGGTACGGCATCACGGATCGAGCGAGGGGAACGCTCGCGACCACGCGGACCGCGTATCTCCTCGGATCCCTATCCAAGCAATTCACCGCCGCGGCCATCTACAAGCTCGAGTCGCAGGGGAAACTTCATCTCGCCGATTCGCTCGGGCGGTGGTTCCCAGAGGCTCCCGCCGACAAGCGCGGGATCACAATCGACCAGCTCGTCCATCACACCTCGGGGCTCCCGTATCTCAACCGCGGCGATCTCTACGATTCGATGACGGTCGACTCGATGGTGCGCGAGACCCTCGGCTATCCGCTCGAATTCGCCCCGGGCGCGCGCTACTCGTACTCCAGCCCCGGGTACGCTCTCCTTGCCGTCGTGGCCGCGCGCGCATCGGGGCGCTCCTTTGACGACTACCTGCGAGGCGAACTCTTCCTGCCGGTCGGCATGACCGAGACGGGATTCGTCGACGAGACCGCCCGCTGGACGGGGAAGCGCACGCCGTCCTACTCGAGCATTGATGCCGATCCCGACCCGCCGCTCTATCCGGCCGCGCACGCGCCGAAGGTGGTGGGCCCGGGAGGTGTGATCTCGACCACAGGCGATCTCTGGAAGTGGGAGCAGGCGCTCCGATCGGGGCGCGTGCTCGATGCCGAGGCGACCCGGAAGCTCTTCGCCCCCGGTCCCCCGGTGGGGGGGAACGCGGCGTACGCCGGCGGGTGGCTTCGTGGTGCGGAGCCAGCGAAACACGACGGTGGTCATGCACGCGGGCGACATCGGCGGCTTCAACACCGACATGCGCCGCCTCGTGGATGAGCACGCCACGATCATCTTCCTCTCGAACGCGCGCGATGCGGGCCGCGGCTATCGCGATGTCGTGCCGATCACGGTCACGCGGATCCTGTTTGGCCCGCCGCCGGTGATGCCGCCGGCGCACGTCCGAGTCGCGGAGTCGGTGCTCCGCCGCTGGGACGGACCGATCCCCATCGCCCCCGGCGTCACCGTCGAGGCTCGAGCGGGGGATGGGGCGGTCTGGCTGACCGCGCGCTCGCAGGAGGGGATGTTCGCGCTCGCCGGAGCGGACTCCGTCGCGCGCGCGCAGGCCTTTGCGCTCAATCGCCTCGCCGAGACCGCGGCCGCGGGGCTCCTCTCCGGCGACGCAGGGGCTGTCGATACCATCATCAGCCCGAGCCTGGTCGAGTCGGCGCATCCGGAATTCTTCCGGATCTGGAAGGCGGTGTCGGACTCCATCGGCGGGGTGAGCGCGCACGAAGTGCTCGGAACCGCGGTGTCCCCACCGAACGGCGCGCGGAGCCTGGTGCACCTCACGGGGTCGAAGAGCGCGAGGGTGATCACCCTCGACTGGCTGGGAGGGAAGCTCATCCAGACTTCGCCGCTCTCAGTCGACGGACTCACCCTTCGCTTCTACCCCGAGAGCGAGGAAACGCTCTCGCGCTACGACCTATGGACGGGACGGGTCGTCCGGGTCTCGCGCGGCGGTTAGGCGGGCGAAGAAGCCGGAGAGCCTCATGATCATCGGAAATCATCCATGAGCTCCTCCAGCGCTTTGGAACCGGGACAGAGGGATTCGAAGGGGACTTGGACCAGGGGCGTGTCGCTTGTGTTGTTCATTTCGTGCATGTCGGGGACGGACTCGTTCAGATACAAGAGCCCGGTCGGAATCACTCCTTGGCCCTGATGCTGCAGGTAGTGAAAGACTTGGGCCCGGTCGCGGGGGTCATACCCTTCCGGAACGGCTGAAAAGCGCACGAGGCTGCCGTCGTGCATCGCAATTGTGGTGACGCCCTTGCCGATCGGAGCTGAAATCTCCTCCGCAGGCGGAACAAGATCGGCCTGGGCGACCGGCTTGTCGTGCCTGCGCGTGTACAAGTAGCTCTTGGTGGAGCCCTCGTGGTCGTTGAAGGTGACGCACGGTGAAATGACGTCCACCAGCGCCAGTCCGCGGTGCTTCATAGCGGCCTTCAGAATCGGCACCAACTGCTCCTTGTCGCCCGAAAAACTCCGAGCTACAAATGTCGCGCCGATGGAAAGCCCGAGAAACACCGGGTCGATCGGCGCCATCCGGTTCCCCTCCCCCTTTTTCAACTTCGATCCGACATCCGCCGAGGCGGAGAACTGCCCTTTGGTCAGCCCGTAGACGCCGTTGTTCTCGATGACGTAGAGCATCCGGACATTTCGGCGGATGGCGTGAGACATCTGTCCCAATCCGATCGAAAGCGAATCGCCGTCTCCGGAGATTCCGATGTAGTGGAGGTCCCGGTTGGCAGCCGCGGCGCCGGTGGCCACGGCGGGCATCCGGCCGTGTACGGCGTTGAAACCATGAGCGCCGGACGCAAAGTAAGTCGGGGTCTTGGACGAGCAGCCGATCCCGCTCATCTTGGCGATCCGGTGCGGCTGGATGGAAAGCTCCCAGAGGGCCCGGATCAAGGCAGCGGTAACCGAGTCGTGCCCGCAGCCGGCGCACAACGTGGACATCGCCCCCTCGTAATCGCGAACGGTCAGCCCGAGGTCGTTTGTTGGCAGA
Source organism: Candidatus Eiseniibacteriota bacterium (assembly GCA_963740415.1). Taxonomy (GTDB): domain Bacteria; phylum Eisenbacteria; class RBG-16-71-46; order SZUA-252; family SZUA-252; genus WS-9. Next base: position 335,722 of record CAVUEC010000011.1, on the reverse strand, counting down.
CCCGGGTGGACGGCTATGGGTTTGGAAATCGATGGCATCAGTGTCTCATCCTTCGGCCCCGCTCAAGGCCTTCGGCATGCCCCCGAGACGGCGCGCGGTCTCACCGTCCGGTTTTCCGATGGCCGACAGGAAGCCCTCCACGACTTGACCGGCACTCAGAGGAAAGCCGCCGTAATAGAGCAACGACTTGAGCTTTTCCTTGGGGATGTTCGTTTCCAGCGCGATCAGGGACTTCAACTGATGGTCGCGGTTCTGTTCTACGATGTAATTGACGTCGTGGGCGTTCAAGAACGTTTCCACCTCGACACCGAACGGGAAGCCGCGGATGCGCATGTAGTCGCCGTGGATTCCCCGCTCCGACAAGAGATCGAGGGCCTCGCGGACGGCCGCGTCGCACCCGCCCAGGGTAACGAGGGAGAACGGGGCTCTCTCCTTTCGCTTCCCACGCGAGCTCCGGGACAAGTCGATGACCGGAGGAGGAATGAACTGGGCCGCGGCACGGTGCTTCTTGGCGAGCCGGTCGACAACATCCTGATACTCTTCGGGCAGCTCGGTATAGCCGCCCAGCCGGTTATGTCCGGAGCCGCGCGTCAGATACGCCCCTTTGGGAGAGACCCCCGGAAGAGTGCGGGGCGTCACGAAATTTTGGTCCTCGTCCGAGTAGCGGTGGAAGGCGGTCAGTTTCTCGATCTGCTCGGCGGAGAGCACGCGCCCGCGGTCGGGCTTGTAGCTGTCGTCCCAGGATAAGCGAGGCACTACCCAGTCGTTCATCCCGATATCCAGATCACTCATTAGAATCACGGGCGTCTGGAATTTCTCGGCCAGGTCGAACGATTTCACGGCGAACTCGAAACACTCGGCCGGATGGGCCGGGAATAACAAGATATGCTTGGTATCGCCGTGGGATGCATAGGCGCAGAGGAGCAGGTCGGCCTGCTGGGTTCGGGTAGGCATTCCGGTGGAGGGGCCGACCCGTTGCACGTCCACCAGGACCGCCGGGATTTCTGCGTAGTAGGCGAGCCCAAGGAACTCGTTCATCAAGGAAATGCCCGGCCCTGAGGTAGAGGTGAAGGCACGGGCGCCGGCCCAGCCCGCGCCGGTGACGATGCCGATGGCCGCGAGCTCGTCTTCGGCCTGCAGAATCGCGAAGTTGTTCTTCCCGGTTTGGGGGTCCTTGCGGTAGCGCTCGCACAGACTCTTGAACGACTCCATCACGGAGGTCGCGGGCGTAATTGGATACCAGGCCGCGACCGTGCAGCCCGCATAAAGCGCTCCCAGGGCCGTAGCTGTGTTTCCGTCGATCAAGATCTTATCGCCGTTGGCGTTCATCCTCTGAACCCGGAACGGAAGGGGGCACTCAAGGTCTTGCTTGGCGGAGTCATAGCCCAGCCTCAACGCTTTGTGGTTGGACTCGAGCAGGGCCTTCTTCTTACCGAACGTTTGCTGCAGGAGCTCTTCGGCCACGCTCAGCTCGATGTCCAGAAGGGCGATCACGCTGCCCGTGTAGGCTATGTTCTTCATGAGGATCCGCTCGCGCGGCTCTTGAAAGTGCTCGAGGCAGAGCTGAGCGAACGGAACGCCCAAGAAGGTCACGTCCGGACGCTGGAGGCCTTTTTCGAGAGGCCAGGTCGAGTCGAAGAGCAGGTAGCCCCCCGGGCGAACTTCCTTGATGTCGCGCGCGTACGTCTGAGCGTTCATGGCGACGATCAAGTCATATTCCAACGCCCGGGCGGTCCGGCCGTCCTTGTTCACCCGGACTTCATACCAGGTGGGGAGCCCCTGTATGTTGGACGGAAAGAGGTTCTTACCTGAGACGGGAATCCCCATCCGAAAGATCGCCTGCATCAGCAGCCCGTTCGCGGAAGCCGAGCCGGTGCCGTTGACGTTGGCCAGCTTGAAGGCAAAATCGTTTACGCGGGGACTCACTTCCGGCATGTGCCGTTCCCAGCGTAGGGCAGGAGGACATCCGACTTTTGCATGTCCCAGGCGGCGGTGGGACAACGCTCGGCGCAGAGTCCGCAATGCACGCAGATATTCTCATCTTTGAGCATCAGCCGTTTCGTCTGGGGCAGCTCTTCGGAGACAAAGAGGGCCTGCTCGGGGTTGATGGCGGGGGCCGTGAGCCGGTTCCTCAGATCCTTCTCCTCGCCGTCCTTGGCGATGGTCAGGCAGTGGACGGGGCAGACGTCGATGCAGGCATCGCACTCGATGCAGCGCGGAGCGGCAAAAACGGTCTGCACGTCGCAATTCAGACAGCGCTCTACTTCGCGGGCCGCCTGCTCGGGCGTGAAGCCAAGCTCCACCTCGATGGACAATTCCCGAAAGCGCTTCGCCAAATCGACATGCGTCATCTTCTGGCGCAGCACCGGATTGAAGTCGTTGGAATAGCTCCACTCCGATATTCCCATCTTCTGACTCGTTAGATTCAGACCGCGGGGGGGCCGGAGGGTCAACGGCTTGCCCTGCGCATACTGATGAATGGAGATAGCGGCTTCGTGCCCATGGGCGACGGCCCAAATGATGTTCTTCGGGCCCCAAGGCGCGTCGCCGCCGAAGAAGACGCCGGGCCGGGTGGACATAAAAGTGGACTCGTCCACGACGGGGAGGTCTTGCTCGCCGAATTCGATGCCGATATCCCGCTCGATCCAGGGAAAGGCCGACTCCTGACCGATGGCCAGGATCACGTCATCGCAAGGGAGAATGACGGAATCGGTTGTCCTCGAATGTCTGGCGTCGGTGTCCCACTCCAACCGCTCGAATTCCATTCCGACCAGTTTTCCACGTTCCAGCACGAAGCGCTTCGGGGCGTGGTTGACGAGGATTTCAATTCCCTCCTCTTCGGCATCCTCCAGCTCCCAAGAGGAAGCTTTGAAGAAACCCCGCGGGCGGCGGGCTATCACCTTGATTTCCCGGCCCCCCAATCGTCGCGCCGAGCGGCAACAGTCCATGGCGGTGTTGCCGACACCGATGATCAATACCCGCTCGCCGATCTTGTCGATGTGCTTGAACGCGATCGATCCGAGCCAGTCGATACCGATGTGGATGTTGGGGGCCGCCTCGGAGCGACCTGGGAGCTGCAGATCCTTGCCGCGGGGGGCGCCGCTGCCAACGAAGACGGCGTCGAATCGTTCCTCCAGGAGCGTGCGCATACTCGTGACCGGGGATTTGTAACGAACATCGACCCCCATGTCCAAGATGGCATCGGACTCCTCCTGAAGCACCTTCTCGGGGAGGCGGAAGGAGGGGATGTTGGTACGCATCAGCCCTCCCGGCTTGTCGTATTTCTCGAAAAGCACCACATCGTAACCCAAGGGCATCAGATCGTTGGCCACGGTCAGGGATGCCGGACCGGCTCCGATCAGGGCCACCCGCTTCCCGTTCTTCTGGGCGGGAGCCTTGGGCAAGAGATGGCCGATCTCCCCCTTTAGGTCAGCGGCCACCCGCTTGAGCCGGCAAATGGCCACGGGTTTATCCCCCTAGAGCCGCCCGCGCCGGCAGGCAGGCTCGCAGGGACGGTCGCAGGTGCGGCCCAGGATGCCGGGAAAGACGTTGGACTCCCGGTTCAGCATGTAGGCGTCGGTGTAGCGCCCTTGGGCAATCATCCGGATATACTCCGGCACGTTCGTGTGCGCGGGGCAGGCCCACTGGCAATCGACGACCTTATGGTAGTAATCGGGATTTCGGGTATCGGTCGGTTTCACTTGTCCCACCATGATTTACGAAGCGCGCGGGCGGCTCCTGTTTCGCCGCGCCGCTGGCGTGGGTGGCCTCCAGCGGTAATCATGCAGGACGGATGTCACCGGCTCAAGGGGAGTTGTGCCGCGAAGGCGCCTTGAGGAGCCGGGCGGCAACGCAGCGCGCGCTCAGCCTCCCCTTGCATGCCGCTAATCCGTGTGTCATATACTGAACCACATGGTTCAGTATACCCGGACCGGCTTCGATGCCTCGTTCGCCGCGCTCTCGGACGCCACCCGACGCGGCGTTCTGGAGCAGCTCGGGCGTGCAGACGCTTCGATCACGGACCTTGCCGAGAAGTTCCACATGACCCTGACGGGCATGAAGAAGCACGTCGGCGTCTTGGAGCAGGCGGGGCTCGTCACCACGGAGAAGGTCGGGCGCGTGCGGACCTGCAAGCTCGGCCTGCGCCGACTGGAGGAAGAGGCGGCATGGATCGAGAGGTACCGCCAGCTCTGGGACGCACGCTTCGACGAGCTGGACAAGGTTGTCGAGGAACTGAAACGGAAGGAGAAGGTCGATGGACGCAAGAAGAGAGAGTGAGCCTACCCCCATGAAGAACCGCACGACGGTGGAACGGAAGTCCGAGCGTGAGCTCGTCGTCACGCGAACTTTCAACGGCCCGGCGCGCCTCGTGTTCGAGGCGTGGACCAAGCCCGAGCTGTTCAGGCAGTGGTGGGTGCCGAAGTCGATGGGAATGTCCCTGCTTTCCTGCGAAATGGATGTTCGTGTCGGGGGCAGGTACCGTTTGGAGTTCGCACACGGGGACTCACAGTCGGCGTTCTTCGGCACGTACAAGGAAGTAACACCGCACTCGCGCCTCGTCTGGACCAATGAGGAAAGTGACGAGGGTTCCGTCACGACGGTGACCTTCGCGGAAAAAGGCGGCAAGACGTTGCTGGTCATGCACGAGCTTTATCCCTCGAAGGAAGCTCTCGACGCCGCCGGCACCGGGGCGGCGGATGCGATGGGAGAGACGTTCGAGCAACTGGACGAGCTTCTCGTCACCCTGGGCGCGAGCGTGGGACGGTCATGAAGTCGCAGTCGGCGATAAGTTACACTGCGACAATCGGTGGAGGGGTGGCCGAGTGGTTTAAGGCGGCGGTCTTGAAAACCGCTGTGCTGCAAGGCACCGTGGGTTCGAATCCTACCCCCTCCGCCAGAAATCGAAATCGGATCCTGAAGCCGAAATGGGGTCGCGCCGAGGCGCGTGTACTTTGGTATGATTGACCCATGAAGAAACTCAAATGTGACCTGTGCGAGGTAACGGCGGAAGGCGAGACATTTGAAGCATGGATGAAGGCTCTTATGCCTCATTACATGCAGGCTCACGCCGACGTCATGAATGATCCAAGGAAGACCAAAGAAGACCAACAAAAGTGGATGGTTGAGAATAAGGCGCGCTTTGCTACTGCAGTAGAGAAGTAGGCTTCTGGTTACTCGCCGACCGAAGGGTGTGCTCCCGCCGCGGGTTCCAACCTAATCAGGATTCCTCGTGTCCTAGCCGGGGACATGACCCGGACGCCAAGAATCAAGCTCAGCCTTTCCCTGGCCCTTCTTCCCTCCTCGTCTGCTGCCTTGCGACGAAGGCCCAAGCCCAATTCTCCTGGCCCAGCGAGGCCGAGCGGGTGAAGGGGTGGCGGGCGGACTTGGATTCGAGCCTCACAGCTTTTCTCCCGGTTGATCGCAGCTTCAATTCCGACGCTCGCGCCAAATTCATCCGCGACATCTACGACCTCCGCCGGGTGGTGACGAACCTGTCGGACGAGCAGATCACGGTCCGGCTCGCCACTGCGGTCGCTGGGGCGCACAACGCCCACACGCGGCTCTACCTCCTGCGCAACCGGACCTCGCTGCGCCGATATCCGATCCGCGTCTGGTGGTTTCGGGAAGGACCTCTGCGTGGTGCGGACCCACATGGAGCAGGCGGATCTCCTGGGCGCGCGGATTCTCAAGATCGCCGGGATCCCCGTCGCCGAAGCGGCCACGCGCGTAAAGCCGCTCTACACAGCCAACGACTCCTGGGCGCGGTACATGAGCACCTACCTGCTCACGAGCCCTGAAATCCTCAAAGGAGTTGGAATCCTGTCCGCCAGCGACACCCTGGACTTGACGATCCAGACCCGCGACCACCGCACGCGAACGGTCCGTGTCGCGCCGATGCCCTTCGAGCGCTCGGATCAGCCCACCGAGGCCTGGTGGGATCTCGCGCCCACGCACCCGGGCCGCCAAGGCCCCTGGGTCTCATGCCTCCGCGCCGATTCGACGCGCCTCCCGTTCTACATCCGGCACCCGACCTCGAATTACTGGATGCAGCGCGTCGACGACGGCCGCGCGCTCTACGTGAATTACAACCGGGTCCCAGGACCAGGCCGATGGGGAAGGGGTCCTGGCCTTCGGCGATCGGGTGATCCAGGAGCTGCGCCGCGACCCGCCGCAAAAACTGATCGTCGATGTTCGCTTCAACACGGGCGGGAATCTCCAGCTGGCCGACTCGCTCTTCCGGAGCATCGCCGCACTCCCGCTGTCGCAGGAGCGCAACCGGCTCTTCGTGATCACCGGCCGCGCCACGTTCTCCGCGGGAATCACCGCGGTCGCGACGCTCCGCCAATTCACGAAAGCGGTGATCGTCGGAGAGCCGGTGGGGGACGGGCTCGACATGTGGTCGGAGGGCGGGAACATCCTGCTTCCGAACACCCATCTGACGCTCCACTACGCGAACGGGTTCCACTCCTACACACCGATCGAGCATCCCGAGTTCAAGCCGTACAACTATCCCGATCTGAGCGTGACCGAGGTCGGTCCCGATATCCAAGTCGAGACCACGCTGGAGCAGTACCTCGCGGGGAAGGATCCCGCCATGGACGCAATCCTAACGACCAAGCCCTAAGAACACCGCGTCGCAGCCCGTCAGCCACCTAGATCGAAGGGAAAGAGTGGGGTAAGGTACCCGCCGTGCCCCACGACTCCTCACGCGCGGCCGGGGACGCCCCCGAGACCAGCGAAAAGCTCTTCCTCCGCGACGAGGGCCGGCGCGCGCGCGCCTCCGGCCTTCCGGCCGACGTTCTCGCCCAGTCGGCCCGTCGCCTTCGGATCCTCGCGCTTCTCTACGCGTTCATCTTCTTCATGTCGGGATTTCTCCCGGCGCTGCTCACCCCATCCGAGCGCGAGCGATTCCTTTCGTCGTTTCTCAATTGGGGGCCCGGCGCGATCGGGATCTTCGTGGCCCTTCTGGTCGCGATTCTCACGAAGATTCCGCAAATCCCGCTGAAACAGATCATGAACGTCGGCCTGGTCTTTCAGGTGGTGAGCAGCTATGGAATCGCCGCCGCGGAGTTTCTCGATCCCGCCGGGATCGACTTCAACACCCACCACGTCGGGCTATCGTGGGTTGCGGCGTGGAACCTGTTGTACGCGGTCGTCGTGCCCAACTCGCCGCGACGGACCGTGCTGGCGACCCTCGCCTCGGTCAGCGCCGTTCCGGTCGTGGTCTGGTTCGTCGTGGCGATCTACCACGTGCCCGGAGCGACCCCGGAGAAGTTCTTCCTCGGGCTCATCTTCCCGTACCTGCTCATCACCCTGATGGCCTACGTCGGATCGCGCGTGCTCTACGCGCTGGGCAAGGAGGTGACGCGCGCGCGCGAGCTGGGGGGCTACCGGCTGGTCGAGCTCCTGGGAGCGGGGGAATGGGCGAGGTGTGGCGCGCGGAGCATCGCCTGCTGGCGCGCCCCGCCGCGATCAAGCTGGTGCGGGCCGAGGCGCTGGGCTCCGCCGACGCCGCGCGCCAGAACCAGCTCCAAGAGCGGTTCGGCCGCGAGGCTCAGGCCACCGCGATGATGCGCTCCCCGCACACGATCGAGCTCTACGACTTCGGTCTGGCCAACGACGGCACGTTCTACTACGTGATGGAGCTTCTGGACGGCTTCAATCTGGAGACGCTCGTGGAGCGCTTCGGGCCCGTGCCGGCCGAGCGCGCGATCGCCCTTCTCACCCAGGTGTGCCATTCGCTGGCGGAGGCGCACGGGGAAGGACTGATCCACCGGGACATCAAGCCCGCGAACGTGTTCACCTGCCGCTACGGCCGCGAGGTGGACTTCGTGAAGGTGCTCGACTTCGGGATGGTCAAGTGGCAGCGCGACCACAACGTCGCGGAGACGCAGCTCACCGGCGACCAGGCCGTGTGGGGCACGCCCGCGTTCATGGCCCCGGAGCAGATCCTGGGAGGACCCGTGGACGGGCGCGCGGATCTCTACGCCGTGGGCTGTCTCGCGTACTGGCTGGTGACCGGGCAACTGGTCTTCAAGGGGCGGAACGCGATGGAGACCATGGTGCAGCACACCCAGGCGGCGCCGGTTCCACCCTCCGCCCGCACGGAGCTCACCGTGCCGGCCGCGCTCGACGATTTGATCCTCGCCTGCCTGGCCAAGAATCCCAACGATCGTCCCGCCACGGCCGACGCGATGACCGAGCGCCTGGCTTCCATTCCCACGACATCGCCGTGGACGGCATCGCGCGCCCGGGAATGGTGGGACCGGCATCACCCGGCGGCGTCCCGCGCCCGGGCCGCAAATTAGAAGGCCGCCGACCTCGCGATCGGCGGCCCCTCAAAGCTGAATCCGAAAGCTCGGATCTAGAACATCGTTCCTTCCGGTCCTTCCATCATGTCGGCTACCGCCTTGCGAACTTTTCTGCGGCGGCGGACCTTGCGGACGGCCCTGCGGACCTTGCGCACGACGCGGCGAACCTTGCGCTTTGCGACGCGCTTCCGCCTGCGTACCTTGCGTACGGCCTTCCGGACCTTCCTCTTCGCGCGACGGCGAACACGACGTCCGCGGCGTGCGGTCTTACGCACCGCCCTGCGAACCTTGCGCTTCGCTACGCGTTTCCGACGACGGACCTTGCGCACTGCCTTCTTGACCTTCCTTCTTCTCCTTCTTGCTGCCATTCCGACCTCCCGTTTTTCGGTTCTGCGTTTGGCGGTGCGCGCCGTCGAGGTGCGCATCACCGGGCGGGACGATCTCGAAGGCGTTGGATCCATTGACGCCCTCAACCACAACATACAACTCGGGAATATCAATGCAAGCAAGATCGTTCAAAATTCTTGACGTGAACACATCTTGACATTGCCAATGCATCCGCCCTGGTGCACACTACTCGTCTGCCTTCTGCGGGCGGCCCGGAGCGATTCCACATGCAGATCTCCCGAGTCCGTGTCCAGCTTGTCGCGCGTACTCCTGCCGCTGTTCACCCTCGTACTCTTCGCGCCGATCATCGCGTTAGCCCAAGCCAACGCCGGCGCGCAGTCCACGTATATCGACCCCTCCATACGAGCCTCCGGGATGGGGCGCGCGGGCGTGGCCGTCTTCTGGGGGGGCGATGCCAACGGTTGGGTGAATCCGGCCCTCTACGCCTACCACGACGGCATCCGGTACCAGCGCGGGAAGACCAAGCTGGTCCCGGATCTCTCGGACGATGTCTTCTTCACCTCGGACCAGTTCACGATCGCGTATGGCGGCATCGGCGTCCTCATCGCCGGGAAGCCGTTCGACTGGCTGGGAGGGTATGAGCTGGACTACGGGAAGAGCATCGCGACCGATATCGACGGTAACGTCGTCGGCGTTTTCAGCAGCCTCGAGAAAATCCAATCCATAGGCCTCGGGTTCAGCGTTGCCCAGGTCCTGGAAACGGTGGGGCGGATTGTCGGAACCAAGCTGCCGCCCGTGAGCCGGTTCGGCGACCTGTCGCTGGGACATACGTGGAAGTCGGTGCAAGTGGACCTGGCGCCCGCGAATGTCACCCTCGACCAGCAAGCCGGCAAGGGAGAGGCGGATCAGCGCGATCACGGGCTCCTGGGAAGGCTCACGCCCTACAACTCCATCGACTACCCGGGAATGCTGCCGGGACTGGATCGCAGCGTTCGGCTGCGCTTCGACATTGCCTACGGTTCGTCCGCCGTGAACTATGACAACGATGTGACCATCTCCTACATCGACGCATCGCAGGCCGATCCCATCGCCAAGGATTCCCACTATGGCTGGGCGTTTCACCTCGCCGCCGCCCTTCCGTCCCAGGTCCAGGAGCGCCCGCAGGGGCGCGGCCTTGCCGTGACCGACTTTCTGTCCTCGCTGGTCTCGTTCGGCCTCACGTCGGAGCATTCTCAATACGCGATCCACGACGCGAAGATCGGCACCGAAATCTCCGAGAACGGGTGGGAGCTGGAGCTTCTGCGCGTCGCCACCCTTCGGCACGGTCACATCAAAGATCCGGCGGGAACGATCGACGGAGACACGTGGGGTTTCGGGGTGGGTGTCGACTATCGAGGCGTCGGCGGCTTCCGTTACGACCACGCCAAGGTGCCCGAGTCCGTATTCCTGAGCAATTTCTACCGCCAGGGCTTCACCCTCTACTTCGACCCCATCAAGCTGTCGCGTTTGATTCATTGATGCGGGTACGCGCGGACGACTAGATTCCACCCATGCCGGATCGCTCCCCCGTTTCCAATCCCTACGTCCGTGGCAAGCGCACCAGCATCGTCGGCCTCATCGTGAACCTGGCGCTGGGTCTGGGGAAGCTGGCCTCCGGAATTTTCGGGCACAGCCAGGCGCTGGTCGCCGACGCGGTCGAATCGCTGGGTGACTCCGTGGGCTCGCTCGCGGTCTGGAGAGGGCTCGACGTCGCTTCCCGTCCACCGGACGCGGATCACCCCTACGGCCACGGGAAGGCGGAGCCGCTCGCGGCCGCGTTCGTGGCGATGCTCCTCATCGGGGCGGGGGTCGGCATCGCCGTCGAGTCGGTCCACCGGATCATGATTCCGCATCGAGGTCCCGCGCCGTTCACGCTTGCCGTGGTTCTCGGCGTGGTCGTCATCAAGGAGCTTCTCTTTCGATTTGTGTCCAGGGTGGGGGACGAAACGGGGTCGACGGCGGTCCGCACGGACGCGTGGCACCACCGCTCGGACGCCATTACATCGGGGGCAGCCGCGATCGGCATCACCATCGCCCTGGTCGGCGGCGGCAGGTTCCAGACGGCCGACGGCTGGGCCGCGCTTTTCGGGAGCGGGATCATCATCCTCACCGGATGGCGTCAACTTTTCCCGGCCGTCCAGGAACTAATGGATACCAGCCCGGCCCGCTCCCTGGTCGAGGAGGCCCGCCGGGTGGCCGAGGCGCGGCCCGGGGTCTATAAAGTGGAGAAACTTCTGATGCGGAAAATGGGTATCTACTATGTCGCCGACATGCACATGGAGGTGGCTCCGGACATGTCGGTGAGGGAGAGCCACGCCCTGGCCCATGGGGTGAAGGAGGATGTGCAGCGTCAACTTCCGCAAGTCGTGGAAGTGACGATACACGTGGAGCCTGCGTGGGATCTCTCGGGAGGGCGTCCGGCCCCGCCGCCTTGACCGGTGGCATCACCCCGGCTATCATGCTACGGCTGAACGACTAGACGTGCCCGGGGAGAGGTGGCCGAGTGGCTGAAGGCAGCCGCCTGCTAAGCGGTTGATCGGGTAAAACCGGTCCGGAGGTTCGAATCCTCTCCTCTCCGCCATCTCGGGTCCCGGGGCATCGGTCGTGCGCGCCCATAGCTCAACTGGATAGAGCATCTGACTACGGATCAGAAGGTTGGGGGTTCAAATCCTCCTGGGCGCGCCACACTTTCACTCGTAAGCGCCGCCTCCATTCCCCACGCCGTGAGTCGCCCCGCTTGAGGTGAATGTCATGTTGAAGCATCGCTCCACGTGCAGCATCGCCGCGCTTCTTGCGCTCGTCCTCTTCATTGCCGCGCCGGCGCCCGCCAAGGACGAACCGCCCAAGGAGGGGCCGCCCATTCGCGTGGCGATCATGCCCATCATCAACATCTCCGCGGAGCTGAGCGCGACCAAGATCATGGAGGACATCATCCGCGAGCGAATGAAGACGGCCCCAACCGACCGCGTCCGGTTCCTTCAACCCACCGACACCGAGCGGATCCTGATTTCGCGGAACGCCCTCGACCGCGCGGAGCGGCTCAACGACCGCTTTTCCAAGTACGGAACGCTCGATTCGACGGCCGTCGGCGGCCTTGACTCGCTGCTCCAATCCGACGCGATCCTGTTCGTGAAGGTGGCCGAGTGGGAGAACCTTCGCGTGAACGTGGTGGGGAGGGGCGAGTCGAACACCACCATCGGATTCGTGTTCGCCCTCTTCGACCTCAAGACCTTGAAGAAGACCTGGGCCAAGGCTCCCCGCGAGCAGCGCTTCGCCCAGGAGGTGGATCCGTCGAGCGGCGCCGTTCAGTACGACGAGACCGGGTACATCCAGTCCCGGAGCGTGACCGACCCGCCCCGCTACGAGGACGTGGCGAGCGACCTCATACGCTCGGCGTTCAAGAAATTCCCGGACAAGTGATCGGCCAGACCCCCGCCGACGAGCGCTTCATGGAAGCCGCGCTCGCCGAAGCGCGGGAGGCGGCCAAAGAAGGCGAAGTGCCGGTGGGGGCGGTGATCGTGTGGGACGGCCGGATCATCGGCCGCGGCCACAATCGCGTCGAGACCGCGCAGGATCCCACCGCCCACGCCGAGATCCTCGCGATCGGGGCCGCCGCCCAAACCGTCAAGACCTGGCGGCTGGACGAAGCCACTCTCTACGTCACCCTCGAGCCCTGCCACATGTGCGCCGGCGCTTCGGTCCTGGCCCGGATCGCGCGGATCGTCTACGGCGCCCGCGATCCCAAGGCCGGCGCGTGCGGATCGCTCGCGATGGTGCCCCAGGACCTCCGCCTCAATCACCGCATCGAGGTGCTCCCCGGCGTGCTCGCCGAGGAGTGCGGCTCCATCTTGGAGGCCTTTTTCCAGAGCCGCCGCGCCATGAACCGCCTGGAAAAGTAGTACCAAATCGCGTACTCTCCCCCGCGGAGAGATGCGAGAGTGGCTGAATCGGGCGGTCTCGAAAACCGCTATACGCGCAAGCGTATCGAGGGTTCGAATCCCTCTCTCTCCGCCATCTAGCGGACAGCGTGCGCGCGTGTCGTGCACCTTGGCTTCCCGGAGAGATGTCCGAGTGGCTGAAGGAGCACGGTTGGAAACCGTGTAAGCATGAAAGTGCCTCGAGGGTTCGAATCCCTCTCTCTCCGCCAGATTCGCAGCATCCCAAAGCCGTGGGGATGTAGCTCAGTTGGGAGAGCGCCTCGTTCGCAACGAGGAGGTCAGCGGTTCGATCCCGCTCATCTCCACCACTTTTCCAGCATGGGGAATCGGCCTTAGGGCTCCGGGGTCGGGACGTTGGCCCTCTCGTGGCTTGGCGTTGACGGCCAGGTCCCGCGCAATCGAGAGTCGCGAACCCCGTCAGGACCGGAAGGTAGCAGCGGTAAGTGATCGCCTCGGTGTGCCGCGGATCCACTGACCCGAGTCAGAAGCGGGGGGGCCGTATTCCAGGCTCCGGCGTCACCCTCGACCCGTTAGGAGCGCTCGTGTCCCACCTCGCCCTCGCGCGCAAGTACCGGCCGCAGCGCTTCGCCGACCTCGTCGGGCCAGGACCCCGTCCGCACCACGCTCGAGCGCGCGGTCGCGACCAACCGGGTCGCGCACGCCTACCTGTTCACCGGTCCCCGCGGGAGCGGCAAGACCACCACCGCCCGTCATCCTCGCCAAGGCGCTCAACTGCGCCAAACGCAAGGACGGCGAGGCGGAGCCCTGCAACGACTGCCCGTCCTGCGTCGAGATCACGGCGGGCACCTCGATGGACGTCCTCGAGATCGACGGCGCCAGCAACCGCGGCATCGACGAGATTCGAAATCTCCGCGAGAACGTGAAGTACGCGCCATCGGGCGGGAAATCGAAGGTCTACATCATCGACGAGGTGCACCAGCTCACCGACTTCGCGTGGAACGCGCTCTTGAAGACGCTGGAAGAGCCGCCCGCCCACGTTCGCTTCGTCTTCGCGACGACCGAGCCGCTGGAGGTTCCCGACACCATCGCGTCGCGCTGCCAGGTATTCGAGTTCCGCCGTCTCCGCGCGGAGGAGCTGATCGCGCACCTCATGACCATCGCGAAGGCGGAGAAGGTGAAGCTCGACGAGGACGCGGCGGGGCTGATCGCCCGCGCCTCCGAGGGGAGCGTGCGGGACGCGCTCAGCCGTCTGGACCAGGCGCTCGCGGTGGCGCCGGAAGGCGTGACGGCCGCGATCGTGGCGCAGGCGCTTGGCCTCGGCGGGCTGGACGCGTTCTTCGATCTGGGAGAGGCGATCGCCGCGCGCGACGCGAAGCAGGCGCTCGAGACCCTCGACCGCCTCTACGACGGTGGCCTCGACGTGGAGGAGATCGCCGACGGCCTGACCCACCACCTTCGCCAGCTCCTGCTCCTCGCCGTCGATCCGGGGCTTGGCGAAGCTCATCGAGGCCGCGCCGTCCGATCGCGAGCGCTACGCGGCGCAGGCGACGAAGTTCCGCGCCAACGACCTGACCGCGATGCTGTCCCTACTCCTGGAGTCCCGCGGCCAGCTCCGGCGCGCCGAGGCCCCGCGCGTGCTTCTCGAGGTTTGCCTGGTGGAGCTCTGCAGCCTGCCCAGCGCGAGCGACGTGGGGGACTTGATCCAGCGACTCGAAGCGCTTGAGAAGCGGCTGGGGGGAGCGCCCGACACGGGCCGCGGATCGGGGGCGCAGGCGTCGGCCCAGCCGTCCCGCGTATCCGAACCGCCGCGGAGCGCGGCGCCGCCACGAGCGCCCGCACCCCCGCGGAGCGCCGCTCCGCCCCGAGCTCCCGAACCGCTTCGAGCCTCCGCGCCGCCGCCGGCGCCGCAGGCCGCTCCGCGTTACGCGCCCGAGCCTCCGGCCCCGTCGATGGCCGAGCGCGCGGAGGCCCCCGCGGCACCGCCCGAAACCCGGATCGCGCCCGCGGACCAGGAGGACGCCGTCGTCCGCTGGCGCCAGGCGGTCGACCGCGTGAAGGAACGGAAGCTCCTGCTCGGAACCTGCCTGGAAGAGGGGCTCTTCCTCGGCATCGCCGGGTCGAACGTGCGGGTGGCGCTGTCGCCCGAGCACGCGTTCCACCGCGCCATGCTGGAGATGAAGGAAAACCGCGAGATCTTGAACCAGGAATTCGAGCGGCTCTACGGGCGGGGGACGAGCCTGCTCTGCGTGAGCAGCGACCAGGCGGTGAGCGGGGTGGGATATTCGGCCCGCGTTCCGAGCCCCGCCGATCTCGATGAAGAAGAGGAAGAAGCGCCCGCGACCGGCGATCAGCTGGTGCAGCGGATCGTGGAGCTGTTTGACGGCGAGATCCTGAACCCCGGCCCCCAAGGGAGCGGCGCGTCGTGAACATCCAGCAGATGATGAAGCAGGCCCAGGCGCTCCAGGCCAAGATGGCAACCGTCCAGGCGGAGCTCAAGACGCGCGAGATGATCGGCTCCTCGGGCGGCGGCAAGGTGAAGGTCACCATGAACGGCGCGCACGAAGTGCTGGCCGTCTCGATCGATCCCTCCGTCGTGAACCCGGACGAGGCGGATCTCCTCGAGGACCTGGTCCACACCGCGTTCAACGACGCCCGGACCAAGGTGAACAAGATGATCGAGGAGGAAATGGGCCGGGTGACGGGAGGCCTGGGACTTCCGCCGGGGCTCTTCTAGGGGCGCATGCAGTACCCGAGCGCTCTCCTCGAGTCCCTGATCGCCGAGCTGACCCGGCTCCCGGGTGTTGGGCGGAAATCCGCCCAGCGGATCGCCTTCCACCTGCTTCGCTCCCCCGAAACCGACTCCAAGCGATTGGCCTCCGCGATCGTCGACCTGAAGGCCAGGGTCCACGACTGCACCGTCTGCGGAAATGTCACCGAGACCGACCCCTGCGCCCTGTGCGCCGACCCCCGGCGCGATGCGTCGATCCTCTGCGTTGTGGAGCAGCCGATGGACGTTCTGGCGCTCGAGCGGACCGGCGAATTCAAGGGCCGCTACCACGTCTTGAAGGGCGCCCTGTCGCCGGTCGACGGGATCGGCCCGGACCAGCTCCGGCTGCGCGAGCTGGTCGATCGGGTTCGCGCGAAGGGCGTGGCCGAGGTGATCGTGGCTACCAATCCCACCGCCCAGGGCGAGGCCACCGCCCTCTACATCGCCCGTCTCCTCCAGTCGGAGGAGGGAGTCAAGGTGACCCGGATCGCGCGCGGGGTCCCGATGGGGTCCGACCTCGAATTCTCGGACCAGGTCACCCTGGCCCGAGCCCTGAGCGGCCGCAAGGAGATATAAACTCGTCACTTTGGGCACTTTTCTCCTTGACGGTCGGGGGGATCGTGCTAGGTTTCGGCAAAATTCCTTGTGGGAGGCCCCGCGCGGAACGTCCGCGCGGACCATTCGTGGGTCTGGGGGAGATCGGTCTCGCCGTCGTCGTGACGCGGGGCTAGGGCAGGACACCCCTAATCTCGCGTGCGCTCGTGCCGGCATCGCGCATGGGCTAGGTGTCCAGGGAGCCGAGGACCTATGGTCAAGGGAAATTGGGCGCTCTACGAGGAAGATTTCTGGTCGTTGAATTCCATTCTGCAAGCGTTGCTCCGCAGCGCCACCGCCCGCAGCGTGATGTTGATCGACAAGACCGGCCAGCTCATCAACTCTCTGGGCCAGCCGCCCGATTTCGACGTCACCTCGTTTTCGTCCCTGGCGGCGGCCGATTTCGGCGCCAACGCCGAGCTGGCGAAGATGGTCGGCGAAAAGGATTTCGCGACCCTCGTTCACCAAGGGCAGGACGAGAGCCTCTATCTCTCGATGATTGCCAATCGCGTGATCCTGGTCGTGCTTTTCGACAAGAAGACCTCGCTCGGACTCGTGCGCCTGAAGGCCAAAAAGGCGTCCGACGACTTGACCGCCGTGCTCAGCAAGCTGTTCAACAAGATCGAGTACAACAACGAGGACGTCCGTTCGACGGCACTCGGGGCGGACTTTGCGGCCGAAGCCGAGAGCGAGATTGACAGCCTCTTCAAGGAATAGGTCCCGAGGGCTTCGTGTCGCTCATCAACTACTCGTCTCGCGAGATTAACTGCAAGATCGTCTACTACGGTCCTGGCCTTTGCGGCAAGACCACGAACCTCCAGCACATCTATTCCAGGGTTCCACAGGACACGCGCGGGAAGATGATCTCGCTCGCCACCGAGATGGACCGCACCCTGTTCTTCGATTTTCTCCCGCTCGAGCTGGGCCAGATCCGCGGATTCCGCACCCGGTTTCACCTCTACACGGTTCCGGGCCAGGTCTACTACAACGCGAGCCGGAAGCTGATCTTGAAGGGCGTCGACGGCCTTGTCTTCGTGGCCGACTCGCAGATCGACCGATTCGACGCCAACGTCGAGAGCCTCCTCAACATGCAGGACAACTTGGCGGAGCACGGCCTCTCGGCGGACAAGGTTCCGCTGGTGCTCCAGTACAATAAGCGCGACCTTCCGCGCGTCGTGGCGGTGCCCGACATGGAGAAGGAGCTGAACCCAAAGGGCGTTCCCTTCTACGAGGCGGTGGCGCTCCGCGGCACCGGGGTGTTCGACACCCTCAAGCTCGCCTGTAAGCTCGTCCTGAAGACGCTGGGCTAGCCCCATGCGGCGCCTCGCCGTCTGGCTCGCGACGGGGTTCGGTATTGGACGACTGCCCTTAGCGCCCGCCACCTGGGCGTCCCTCGTCGTCGCGGTCTTCCTCTACTACTCCGCCCGGCTCGACATTGGAATTTTCACCGGCGTCATTCTCGGCGTCATCGTCGTCGGCATCTGGGCGGCGGGGGAAGCCGAGAAGACGCTGGGGCGCGATGCGCACCCGATCGTGATCGACGAGGTCGCGGGGATGCTGATCGCGGTGTGGGCCATTCCGCTCGGAGCGAGACCCTGGGCCGTGCTGGGAATCGCGTTCGTCCTCTTTCGAATCATCGACGTCTGGAAACCCTTCCCGATACGCCAGAGCCAGCGCCTTCCCGGCGGGCTGGGCGTGATGGTGGACGACATTCTGGCGGCCGCCCTCACCAACGTGCTCACGCGGCTGGCGATTCACGCCCTGGCGCTGTGATCGCGGGAGAGATTCGGTGAGCGCCGAGATCGTCACGATCGGAACCGAAATCCTCCACGGCCTCGTGCGCGACACGAATTCCGAGCGGATCGTGCAGCAGCTCGCGTCGATCGGCGTGGAGGTTCTCTACAAGACCACCGTCGGGGACGAGGCCGCGCGGATGGGCGACGCCCTCCGGACCGCGGCGCACCGCGCGGGCATCGTCGTGGTGACGGGCGGCCTCGGCGCGACCCCGGACGATCTGACCCGCAAGGCCATCGCCACGGTCTTCCGCCAGCGGCTGGTGCTCGACGAGGTGGTCCTCGACAAGATCCGCGCTCGATTCCGAGGCCGGGGCGTCGAGATGCCGGCGATCAACGAGTCGCAGGCCTTGGTGCCGAAAGGCGCCAAGATCATCGAAAACCCGCGGGGGCTCGCGCCCGGCCTCCACCTGGCGCTTGGCCAGTCCGAGTTCTTCTTCCTGCCCGGCGTGCCGGCCGAAGCGGACGCGATGATGGAGCAGTACGTCGTGCCCTATCTGCGAATGGGACGCGCGAGCCCGACCCTGGCGCGCCGCGTCGTGCGGACGATCGGCATCTCCGAGTCCGCGCTCGCGGAGCGCTTCCAGCCGGTCGAGGCCGAGGAGCCGATGGTCAAGGTCGGCTACCTCCCGCACACCTCCGGCGTCGACATCACGCTGGCGGCCGCGTCGCCGGATCAGACGTGGCTCGTGGACGCGATCGACCGATGCGAGCGGCGAATCCGCGATCTCGCCGGCGATCATGTGTACGGGGACGGCGATACCACGCTCTCCGCGGCGGTCGGCGCACTCTTGGTGTCGCAAAAGCTCACCATCGCGACGGCGGAATCGTTTACCGGGGGCGGCCTCGGCGCGCGGATCACGGAGACGCCCGGCGCGTCGCGTTATTTCCTGGGCGGCGTCGTGGCCTACTCGAACCGAGCCAAGCAGGAGCTGCTCGGAGTAAAGGCCACGACGCTCGAGCGCCATGGAGCGGTGAGCGCGGAAACGGCCGAGGAGATGGCGACCGGCGCACGGAAGGAATTCGACGCGAGCCTGGCACTCTCGAGCACCGGCATCGCGGGTCCCGACGGAGGGAGCGCGGAAAAACCGGTGGGGCTCGTCTACCTGGGAATCGCGACGTCCAAAGGCGCCCGAAGCGCGCGATTCGTCCTGGGAGGGAACCGCGAGGAGATCACGGCGCGGGCCACCTCCTACGCGCTCGACATGGCCCGCCGGCACCTGGCGGGCGGAAAACGGTGACGCGCGGGGGCGGGGAGCCGGTGGAACGCGACGGCGGCGGCGCGAAACGGATGACCCGGACCTTCGTGGCGCTGATGATCCCCGAGGATTGGACGGAGTTCCTGGACGCGTGCGCGCGCTCCCTCGCCGAAGGGACGAGCGGGCTCTCCTGGGTGAAGCCGGGAAACCTTCACCTCACGCTCCGCTTCCTGGGCGACCTGGGAGATTCCGGCGTTCGAAGGGTCTGCGAATCGGTGGTTCAGAGTGCCGCCGGTCTCGAGGCGCCCCTCGCGCGGCTGGGACCGGTGGGAGCGTTCCCGAATCTCAAGCGCCCGAGGGTGATCTGGGCCGGGCTCGCCGAAGGGACCGACGCGTTCGTGGCCGTGGCGCGCGCGGTGAACGACGGCGCTGGAACGTCAAGGGTTCGGCCCGCCGGACAGGCCGACCCGTCCGCACATCACGCTGGCCCGCGTCCGGGACGGGGCAAGGGGCCTGGACCGGCTCAACGACGCCGTGTTTCCGCCGGCTCCCAAGGCCGCGGTTCTCGACCGTATCTGCGTGATGAAAAGTGAACTACATCCGGCCGGCTCCCGGTATACTGCGCTCCAGGAATGCCATCTCCGGGCGCCCGGCGGCGCACCGCCGCCACGGCCAGGGGCCGACCAGGGCCCGGAGTCGTAATCCAACGCCCTTTCACACCCCGACCCGAACCAGGCGTCCCGGAACGGACCGCCAGAAACTGATCAGGGGGACCATCGATATGGCAGGGAACACGTCCACAAGCCAAGCCGCCAAGGAGATGAACAAGGAGCGCTCGAAGGCGCTCGAGCTTGCCGTGCAGCAAATCGAACGCCAGTTCGGGAAGGGCGCGATCATGAAGCTGGGCGAGGATTCGGCCCGCGTTCAGATCGAGGCCATTCCCACCGGCTCGATCGCGCTCGACGCGGCGCTCGGCGTCGGCGGCGTGCCGCGGGGCCGCGTCATCGAAATCTACGGTCCCGAGTCGTCGGGGAAGACCACGCTCGCGCTCACGATCATCGCGCAGGCGCAGCGCGCCGGCGGAAACGCCGTCTTCATCGATGCCGAGCACGCCCTGGACGCGAACTACGCGAAGCGGATCGGGGTGGACATCGACGGCCTCCACGTCTCCCAGCCCGACACGGGAGAGGAAGCGCTCGAGATCGCGGAGCACCTGGTTCGCAGCGGCGCCGTCGACATCATCGTGATCGACTCGGTGGCCGCGCTCGTGCCCAAGGCGGAGATCGAGGGCGAGATGGGCGACTCGCACATGGGACTCCAGGCTCGCCTCATGTCGCAGGCGCTCCGCAAGCTCACCGGCACTATCTCCAAGTCGAAGACCACGGTCATCTTCATCAATCAGATCCGCATGCAGATCGGCGTCATGTTCGGAAACCCCGAGACGACCACCGGCGGGCGCGCCCTCAAGTTCTACGCTTCGATCCGCATGGACATACGGCGTATTGGCGCGATCAAGGACGGCGAGAACAACATCGGCAATCACGTGAAGGTCAAGGTGGTGAAGAACAAGGTCGCCGCGCCCTTCAAGGAAGCGGAGTTCGACATCCTGTTCAACGAGGGCATCTCGCGGCATGGAGAGCTGATCGACCTCGCGGTCGATCGCAATCTGGTGCAGAAGAGCGGGACCTGGTTCTCGTACGGCGAAGAGCGCATCGGGCAGGGACGCGAAAACGCGCGCCTCTGGCTCAAGGAGCATCCCGATGCCGCCGCAGAGCTGGAATTGAAACTCAGGGAAGCGCTCGGTTTGACGCGGGCGCCGGCGTCGGATGGCGCCGAGGCAGCGGCCACGCCCGAAGCCCGAGGGGAGCGCCGGGTTCGGATCTGACGCCGTGCCGCGGCGATCGATAGAGACGACGTCGGAAGACGCCGCGAAAGAGGCGGCGCTCCGATTCCTGGAGCGCGGTCCGCGCACGGAGCGGGAGATTGTGGACCGGCTTCTGGCGCGAGGGTTTGTTCCGGACGCGGTGGAGCGCGCTGTAGAGCGGCTCCGCCGCGTCTCGCTTCTGGACGACCGCGCCTTCGTCCGCTCGTTCCTGCGAACGGAGCTTCCGCGCCGCCCGCAGGGACGCCGCCTGCTCGCCGCAAAGCTCAAACGAAGAGGAATTCCGGCGCCGATCCTCGAGGACGTGGACGCGCTGCTTCACGAGGACGTCGATCTGGTGGAGCGCGGCCTCGACACCGAGGAAGGGCGGGCGCGCGCCGCCCTCGCGGGCCTGGCGCGGCGTCACCGGCTTCGCGACGAGGACGACCGCGCGCGGCGGATCGCCGGGGCGCTGGTCCGGCTCGGGTTCGACTGGAGCATCGTGCGGGATCTGGTGAAGCACGGAGACGCGGAAGAGCGAGAGCACCACTGATGGGATCCAACCCGACAGGAATGAAACCGACCGCCAACGAGCTTCGCCGGCTCTTCATCGATTTCTTCGTGAAGCGGGAACACCCGCACCTGCCCCAGGCCCCGCTTGTCCCGCACGACGATCCCACGCTCCTGTTCACGTCGGCGGGGATGGTGCAGTTCAAGCCGTACTACTCGTCGCCCCTCCCGCCGCCCACGCGGCGCGCGGTCACGGTGCAGCGCTGCCTCCGCCTGACGGACATCGAAAACGTCGGGATCACGGTCCGCCACGCGACGTTCTTCGAAATGCTGGGAAATTTCTCCTTCGGCGACTACTTCAAGAAGCAGGCAATCGAGTGGGCGTGGGAGTTCACCACCCAGGTTCTGAAGATGCCGGCCGAGCGGCTCTGGCCGTCGGTGTTCCGCGAGGACGACGAGGCCTTCGATCTCTGGGCCAAGCACATCGGGCTCGGGGCGAAGCGCGTGGTCCGGCTCGACGAGAAGGACAACTTCTGGGGGCCGGCGGGCGGCGCGGGCGCCTGCGGGCCGTGCTCCGAGATCTACTGGGACCAGGGTCCCGGAACGGGCTGCGGACGCCCGGAATGCGCGCCCGGCTGCGACTGCGAGCGATACCTCGAGTTCTGGAACCTCGTCTTCCCGCAATTCGACCAGGCTCCGACCGGCGAGCGCAAGCCGCTCCCCAACCGGGGAATCGACACCGGCATGGGTCTCGAGCGGCTCGCGATGATTCTTCAAGAGCGTCCCTCCGTCTTCGAGATCGACCTTCTGGCCCCGATCGGAGACGCGGTTCGAGCGATGGGATCGACCCGCGAAGCCGGGACCGACCGCGGCCGCCACGCGGCCAAGGTGATCGTGGACCACATGCGCGCGCTCGTGTTCACGTTCGCCGAGGGCGTGCGGCCGTCCAACGAGGGGCGCGGCTACGTCGCGCGCCGGCTCCTGCGCCGCGCGGCGCGGCTGGGCCAAAACGCGGGCATCCAGGGAACGTTTCTGTCGAGGCTCGTTCCCGTCGTGGTGCGCCAGATGGCCGCGCACGACGAGTACGGCTATCTGAAGAAGGAAGAGACGGTCGTCGCGGCGGCGATTCTGGAAGAGGAAACGAGGTTCGCGGAGACGCTCGAGCAGGGCGTGGCGCGCTTCGAGGAGGCGGCCGCGGCGCTCGAGAGGCGGAAGGAAACGGTCCTCGCCGGAAGCGTCGCGTTCCAGCTCTACGACACCTACGGGTTTCCGATCGATCTCACTGTGGAGATGGCGGGGGAGCGGGGACTCAAGGTCGACGTGCCCGCTTACGAAGCGGCCATGGACGAGCAGCGCGAGCGCGCGAGAAAGTCGGGGAAGTTCGAGACCCGCCGCACCGACGCGGGTCCCTGGCAAACGGTCAGCGAAGGCGCGCATTCGGAATTTCTGGGCTACGACAATCTGAAGCTGGACGGCGTGTCCATCCGCTCCCTTCGCGACCGGGGCGGGAGCGGTACCGGCCCGCGCGAGGTGGAGCTGACCCTCGACCGGACGCCCTTTTATCCCGAGGGCGGCGGCCAGGTGGGTGACACCGGGTGGGTCGTCTCTGCGGGCAGCTCCAACGGTTCCGGCGGCACGCGGCTGCGCGTGGTCGACACGTACCGCGAGGGCGACGCCATCGTTCATCGCGCCCAGGTGGTCGCAGGCTCGCCGGGCGCGGATCCCTACACGGCGGAAGTCGACGCCGAGACGCGCGCGGCCACCCAGCGAAACCATACGGCCACGCACCTGCTGCACGCGGCGCTCCGGAAACGGCTGGGGACCCAGCTCAAGCAAGCGGGATCGCTCGTCGCGCCGGACCGCCTTCGATTCGATTTCAGCCACGGAAAGCCTCTGACTCCCGACGATCTTCACGCGATCGAGCGCGAGGTGAACGAGAGGATTCTGGCCGACCTGCCCGTCCGGACCGAGATCACGACCCTCAAGGAGGCTCAGGCCCAGGGGGCCATGGCCCTCTTCGGGGAGAAGTACGGCGAGCGCGTGCGCCAGGTGATCGTGGAGGAGTACAGTCGCGAGCTTTGCGGGGGATGCCACGTGCGCCGGACCGGCGAGATCGGGTACCTGCGCATCGAAGCAGAGGGCGCCGTCGCGGCCGGCGTGCGGCGCATCGAGGCGGCCACCGGAGCGCTGGCGTACCAGCATGCCGAGGACGATCGCGCGCTTCTGCGTGAGATTGCCTCCCGGCTCGGCGTGCCCAAGGAGCAAGTGCCCGCGCGCGTCGCCGCGCTGACCAGCGAGGCGAAGAAGCTTCACGAGCAGCAGGCCAAGCAGAGCCAGGGAAATCTTCGCGCGCGCGTCGCCGAGCTGGTTCAGAACGCGAAGTCCGGCGATCCGCCGCTCGTGATCGCGGTCGTGGAGGCGGGAAGCGTCGAGGAGCTTCGGGGCGCGGGCGATCTGGTGCGGGACGGGCTTCCCGGCGGCGGAGGGCTTCTCGCGGCCGTCATCGACGGGAAGCTTTCGATCGCGGCCGCGGTGGGAAAGGCGGCGGTGGAGCGGCTGGCGGCGGACGCGTGGGTGCGGGACGCGGTGTCCATCGTCGGCGGCAAGGGCGGAGGGAAGAGGGAGATGGCGGTGGCCGGCGCCAAGGACGCGTCCCAGCTCAAGGAAATCCTGGCCCGCGGCCTGGCGTTCGCCGAGGAGCGGCTGAGGGGATCCACCACCACCGGGTCGGCGGGAGCATGACCGCGCGCCAAGGGAGACATCCTCGATGAAGGCTCTGATTCTGAGCGGCGGCAAGGGGACGCGGCTTCGGCCGATCACCCATACCAGCGCGAAGCAGCTGGTCCCGATCGCCAACAAGCCGATCCTCTTCTATGGGATAGAGGCGATCCGGGCGGCCGGGATCACCGAGGTCGGGATCGTGGTGGGGGACACCGAGGCCGAGATCCGCGCCGCGGTGGGCGACGGCTCCGCCTTCGGCGTGAAGACCACGTACATCCGCCAGGACGCGCCGCTCGGGCTCGCGCACGCCGTCAAGGTTTCGCGATCCTTCCTCAAGGACGACTCGTTCGTGATGTACCTCGGCGACAACCTGATCCTCGACGGGATCACGACGCTGGTGGAGGAGTTCCAGCGCGACCGCCCCAACAGCCAGATTCTTCTCGCCAAGGTTCCGCATCCCGAAGAGTTCGGCGTGGCGGAGCTGGATGGCACGCGGATCAAGCGCCTCGTCGAGAAGCCCAAGGAGCCCAAGTCGGACCTGGCGCTTGTCGGCGTCTACATGTTCGATTCTACGATCTTCGACGCCGTGGACGGGATCAAGCCTTCCTTCCGCAACGAGCTGGAAATCACCGATGCGATCCAGTACCTGATCGACCACGGTAAGGAAGTCCGCCACCACATCATCGGAGGCTGGTGGAAGGACACCGGCAAGCTCGAGGACATCCTCGAGGCGAACCGGATGGTCCTCTCACGCGCGAAGCGCTCGGTGCAAGGCAAGGTGGACGCTGAGACCAAGGTGGAGGGAGAGGCGATCGTGCCTGCCACGACGGTCGTGAAGAACTCCATCCTCCGCGGACCGCTCACCCTGGGCGAGCGCTGCGTGATCGAGAACGCCTACATCGGCCCGTTCTCCTCCATCTACGACGACGTACGCATCCGGAACAGCGAGATCGAGCACTCGATCGTCCTGGAACGGTGCGTCATCGAGGACGTTCCGGTCCGGATCGAGGCCTCTCTGATCGGGAAGGAAGTGCGGATCCAGCGCTCCCTGAAGAAGCCGTCCGCCTACCGTTTCATGCTGGGCGATTCGAGCCTGGTGGACGTGCTGTAGGAATCCCATGCGACTTCTCATCACCGGGGCCAACGGAATCCTGGGACGCGCGCTCGCCGAGCGCCTGGGGAAGGCGCACACGCTCTTCCTGTGGGGGCGTGAGGAGGCCGACCTGACCGATGGGGCCGCCGTCCGGGCGGGCGCGCAGGGGATCGAGTTCGATGCGGTGGTCCACGCGGCCGCGATGACGAACGTCGACGGGTGCGAATCCGAGCCCGAGAAGGCGATGACGGTGAACCGCGACGGGACGCGCCACGTGGCCGACCTGGCGCGGGAGCGAAACGCGGCGATCGTGTACGTGAGCACGGACTACGTCTTCGACGGCACGAAGGGCTCGCCCTACCTGGAAGAGGATCCGACGAATCCCATCAACGCCTACGGCCGTTCCAAGCTGGCGGGCGAGCACGCCGCGCGCGATTCGGGAGCGCGGCATCTCATCGTGCGCACGTCGTGGCTCTTTGGGCACGGCGGGAAGAACTTCGTCGATACGATCGCGACCAAGCTCTCGAAAGGCGAATCGCTGGACGTGGTCGACGACCAGAGGGGCTCTCCAACCTACGCGCGCGACCTCGCGCACGGGATCGAGCTTCTGCTCCGGCGTGGAGCCACCGGCACCGTCCACGTGACCAACTTGGGCCACACCACGTGGTACGGATTCGCGGTCGAGATCGGCCGGTACCTGGGCGCCACGGCGACCATCCGTCCCACCACCACCGACCGCTTCCCGCGGCCCGCCGCCCGGCCCAAATATTCCATTCTCTCCGGCGCGCGCTACATGGCGCTCACCGGAGAGTCGCTGCCGCCGTGGGAAGAAGCCGTGCACCACTACCTCGCGTCGCGGAAGGCTCTCGCCGGAGAGGCGGCGTGAAGGCCCGGCGCGTCACGAAGGCCCGGCGCGTCACGAAGGCCCGGCGCGTCGCGAAGACGCCCAGCTCGATCCGCGTCGCCCTCGAGGAGGGCGCGCGCGTCTACCTGGAAACCCTCGCGCGCGAAGAGCGGACGATCGAGCGGATCGCCCGGCTCTTCGGCTCCACGCTTCGCCGGGGCCGGACGATCTTCTTCTGCGGAAACGGCGGAAGCGCCGCCGAGGCGCAGCACCTTGCGGCCGAGCTGGTCGGCCGCTTCGAGCGGGACCGCCGCGCGCTGCCTGCCCTGGCGCTGACCACCGACACCTCCATCCTCACGTCGGTTGGAAACGACTACGGATTCGAGCGGGTGTTTGCCCGGCAGGTCGAAGGTCTTGGCCGCCGCGGCGACCTCCTTGTCGCGCTCACGACCAGCGGCGGCTCGCCCAATGTTCTGGCCGCGATTCGCGCGGCGCGCGCGAAGGGGCTGAAGGTCGTGGGAATGACCGGGGCGAAGGGCGCCCGGTTCGCGCGGCGGTGCGATCTCTGCCTTGTGGTTCCCAGCCGGTCCACCCCGCGGATTCAGGAGGTTCATCTCGCCGTGGGACATGTCTGGTGCGAGATCGCGGAGACCGGCTTCCGCCGATGATCGCCTCGGTTCTCCGCTCCATGCGGGTGTACCAGTGGACCAAGAACCTGGTCCTTTTCGCCGGGCTCGTCTTCACGCTGAAGTTCCTCGATCCCGCGTTCGCCCTGCCCGCGATCGCGGGGTTCTTCGCGTTCTCGATCACCGTGTCGGGCGTGTACCTCATCAACGACGTGGTCGATCTCAAGCGGGACCGGCTCCATCCCGAGAAGCGGGACCGTCCAATCGCTTCGGGAAGGCTGTCTCCCGCCGCCGCGTTGGGATTCGCGGCCCTCTTCCTCGCCGCGGGACTGGGCGCGTGCTTCGCGATCGGCCCGCGCTTCGGCGCGTGCACCGCCGCTTACGTCGCGCTCATGCTCCTGTACTCGACGCTGCTCAAGCACGTGGTCCTGCTCGACGTCGTCGCCATCGCGCTTGGATTCGTTCTCCGCGCCACCGCGGGCGTGGAGCTGATGCGCGACGTCGCGCGCGTGGGCCCCGAGTCGATCGAGCTGAGTCCGTGGCTTCTCGTGTGCGCGTTCTTCCTCGCGCTCTTTCTCGCGATCGGGAAGCGGCGGCACGAGCTGACGGTGCTGGAGGGAGAGGCGTCGCGCCATCGGGCCGCGCTCGGCGGCTACAACGAGAAGCTTCTCGATCAGCTGGTCGCGGTGGTCACCGGCGCGACCGTGCTCGCGTATTCCGTCTACACGATCGCCCCGGAGACCATCGCCAAGTTTCAGGGTCGTCCGCTCTACCTCACCATTCCGTTCGTCCTCTACGGAATCTTCCGCTACCTCTATCTGATGTACGCGCAGGACAAGGGCGGAAATCCATCGGAGCACCTTCTGAGCGACCGGGCGACGCTGGTGAACGTGGTGCTCTGGGCGGCCGTGGTCGTGGCCATCCTCACCTGGCCGCGCGGGTAACACCCTTGGGCCGGCCCACCGCCGTCCGCGTTCGCTGTCCCGCCAAGATCAATCTGGGCTTGTGGATCCTGGGTCGGCGCGAGGACGGCTACCACGAGGTCGACACAATCTTGCAGTCGGTGGCCCTCGAGGACGAGCTTCGCCTCGAGCCGGCGGCCAAGGGCTTCTCCCTGGAGTGCAGCGGAATCCCGATCCCGGGCGGCGGTCCCAACCTCGTCGAGCGCGCCTGGGACGTCCTTCGCGAGACCCAAACCGGCACGAAATTTTCCGGAGTCCG
The DNA here is from genome assembly GCA_963740415.1 of Candidatus Eiseniibacteriota bacterium. Classification (GTDB taxonomy): domain Bacteria; phylum Eisenbacteria; class RBG-16-71-46; order SZUA-252; family SZUA-252; genus WS-9. The sequence goes on along the minus strand of CAVUEC010000011.1, from coordinate 307,895 downwards.
CGCCCGCCTAATCAAACGTATCCCGGTGGGGGCCGGGCTCGGCGGCGGAAGTAGCGATGCGGCTGCTTTTTTGGCAGGGGCCAACGTCCTGTTCGGCCTAAACCTAAATCCTGACGAGTTGGAGCGCATGGCCGTGCGGTTGGGGGCCGATGCACCGTTCTTTATCAGAGGTGGGACTTCTCGGGGCACGGGACGCGGAGATTCACTGAGACAACTTTGTCCCGCGGGCCCGTTCTGGACCCTGCTTGCGAGCCCACCTTTTGGTATTTCAACGACTTGGGCATACGGCCAGATGAGAAAAGATTTGACAGCGGAAGCCGGTGGCGCTAATCTCCTCGCGTTAGCGCTGGCTAGCCGGGAGTGGGGCGCGGCTGCGAACGCAATGCACAACGTTTTTGAGGACGTTGTCCTTCCGGAATTTCCAAGTCTCGTAGAACTGAAGCGCGCGATCATCGGCGGCGGCGCCATGAAAGCGCAGCTGTCGGGGAGCGGATCCACCATATTCGGTGTCTTTCGCTCGCACGACGAAGCCATGAGGGCCGCGAAGGGAATCGCAGGCCTAAGCGCTGAGGTTCGCGTGGTTCGAACTCTGGAACGTGGCGTCACCGTAGCACCACTTGCGTGAGCTCATCGTCCGGCCGAGTGCGGCATCACGGTGCGTGGCCAGAGTCCTTGTTTGGGGCTCCTAAGGACCCCGAGGGATCGGTGTCCGGAACTCGAGGTGGGTGAGACGGTATGACACTCGAGATTACAGAAGTCCGCATATCGCTCAGGGACGACGACAAGCTGAAAGCTTTTGCGAGCATGACGTTCAACGACGCGTTCGTAATTCGTGGACTCAAGATCATCGAAGGAACCAACGGGATGTTCGTGGCCATGCCGAGCCGCAAGCGGCCGGACGGGACGTATCAGGACGTGGCCCATCCCATCAACAACGAGACCAGGAAATTCATCGAGGATCGGATCCTCGACGAGTACCAACGGGAGCGCGCCAAGCAGCCTTCCCTGATCGGTACGGTATCTTAGGCGGTCCGCCAGACGCGGAGCCGGTGCCCGCTTCGGGGAAGGGAATCTCCTCGCGATGATGGATTGGGGCGTCGGCAAGTGGTAAGCCAGGAGACTTTGGATCTCCCATCCGGAGGTTCGAATCCTCCCGCCCCAACCACTACGCCGCGGTTGGCACTTCGGTTATAGTTTGTAACTGGTTTGGAGCAGGGCGGCGGAGCCTTCGGGCGTCGCCGACAGACCCAAGACAATTGACCTCGATCGCCGGGCCCCGGAGGCAATGACCTCCGGTCCAGCGAGCGCCGCGCGGCGCCTCGGGCCCGATTGACGAAGTAGTCAATCGGTCTTCGGGTCTTTTTTGTTCGCCATCGAGTTCAGGGAGGTCGCGATGACGGTGAAGCTGGCAACGGACCGGCGCGCAACGCCATCGGTCAAGGGACAGCCCGAGCCGGCCCGCTTGCGGTCGGCCGAAACGCGGTTGCGGCTGTTCAGCGGGAACGCGAACCGGCCGCTCGCCGCGGCCATCTGCGACTATTTGCAAATCGAGCTGGGCGACGCGACCGTGGACCAGTTCGCCGACGGGGAAACCTTCGTCAAGATCAACGAGAACATCCGGGGCTCCGACATCTTCGTGTTCCAGCCGACCTTCGCGCCGGCCACGAATCTGATGGAGCTTCTGGTCATGATCGACGCGGTGCGGCGCGCGTCGGCGCGGCGGGTGACGGCGGTGATTCCGTACTTCGGATTCCAACGGCAGGACCGCAAGGACCAGCCGCGGGTGCCGATCACCGCGAAGCTCGTGGCCAACCTGATCACGACGGCGGGCGCGGACCGGGTGATGACGATGGATCTGCACTCGGCGCAGATCCAGGGGTTCTTCGACATCCCGTTCGATCACCTCTATGCGGCGCCGGTTCTGGTGGACCATTTCCTGCGCCTCCAGATCCCGAACATGGTGGTGGTGGCGCCGGACATCGGGAGCGTGAAGATGGCGCGCGCGTACGCCAAGCGGCTGAGCGCCAGCCTCGCCATCGTGGACAAGCGGCGCCCGAGACCGGACGCCGTGGAAATGATGAATGTGATCGGGGAAGTGGATGGGAAGAACGTGGTGATCTTCGACGACATCATCAGCACCGGATCGACGCTCGTCGAAGCGGCCCGCGCGCTGAAAGACGCGGGCGCCCAGGACATCTTCGCCGCGTGCACCCACGGGGTGCTTTGCGGCGACGCCAAGGAGCGGATCGCGGGTTCGGTCATCAAGGAGCTGGTCATCACGGACAGCTATCCGCACGATGCGGACCGGCTTCCGTCGAAGATCCGGATTCTGTCGGTGGCCGACCTCCTGGGGGAGGCCATCCGCCGCATTCACGACGAGGAATCGCTGAGCTCGCTGTTCATCTGAACCGAAGAGAAACGGAGGAAGCCGCACCATGGCCATGTTATCGCTGAAGAGCGCGCGCCGGTCGGACGTTGGCAAGGGCGTCGCGAGAAAACTCCGCATGAGCGGAAGCATTCCCGCCGTGTACTACGGGCGGGGGGAGGATCCGATTCCGCTCACGGTCGGTCTCCGCGAGCTGGAGGATGTCATCCACCGGGCCGAAGGGTCGAACGTCATCGTCGATCTCAAGGTGGAAGGGGATGCCGCTTCGGATCGGAAGGCGCTGATCCGCGAGATCCAGCGCGATCCCGTCGCCGGAAGCATCCTGCACCTGGATCTCCAGCACATCTCGCTCACCGAGCGGATCGTGGTCGAGGTCCCCATCGTGCTGATCGGCACCCCGATCGGCGTCAAGGACGGAGGAGGAATTCTCGAGCACCTGCTTCGCGAGGTGGAGGTCGAGTGCTTGCCGACCGACATCCCGTCCAAGCTTGAGGTGGAGGTGAGCGCGCTCAACATCGGCGACTCGCTCCACGTGAGCGACATCAAGGCGGACCGGGTCGTCATCAAGACCGATGCCGATCGTGCGATCGCCGCGGTGGTGGCGCCGACGATCCTCGAAGAGGTGAAGCCGGCCGAGGAAGCGGCTCCGGCCGAGCCCGAGCTGGTGAAGGGTAAGAAGGAGGAGGAGCCGGAAGCGGAGGGCAAGGAAGGTTAACGAGGTCAAGGTGGTCGTCGGCCTCGGAAACCCTGGCGCGGAATATCAGGCCACCCGCCACAACGCGGGCTTCCTGGCGGTGGACGCGCTGGCCGGTCGCCTTGGACGGTTTTCGGGGTGGTCCCGCGACGGCGGGGCGCTGCGGGGCGAAGGACGTGCCGGGCGGCACACGGTGCGGCTGGCCAAGCCGCAGCAGTACATGAACCGCAGCGGCCAGACGATCCGCGATCTGATCGCGGACGGTTGGATCGCGCCGGAAATCCTGGTCGTGTACGACGACGTCTATCTCCCGCTCGGAACCCTGAGGCTCCGAGCCGCCGGCGGCAGCGGCGGGCATCAGGGCCTGGAGTCGATTGTCGAGGTGACGGGATCCACCGAGTTTCCCCGTCTTCGGATCGGCGTCGGGCCGGCGCCGGCTTCGGCCGACCTGCCCGAGTACGTGCTCGCGCCGTTCTCGGCAGAGGAGCGGGAGAAGCTTCCGGAATTGATCGATGCAGCGAGCGAGTGCGCGTACGACGCGGTAGCACTCGGCTTAACCCAGGCGATGAACCGTTGGAACCGGTTCGGTCGCGAGTCCACGGAAGAATGAGGAGACGATGAAACTCTACGAAACCACTGTGATCTACGATCCGGGGCTGGAAGAGACCCGGGTGAACGAGGAGGTGGAGCGCGTGACCCAGCCGATCGCCCAGGCCGGCGGCGAGGTGATCGAGGTTCAGCGCTGGGGGAAGCGCAAGCTCGCCTACGTCATCCGCAAGCGGCGCGACGGCACCTACGTTCACGTGAAGCACAAGAGCCCGCCCGAGCTGATCGCGGAGATGGACCGCCGCTTCCGGCTCAACGAGAGCGTGCTCCGGCACCTGACGATCCTGGCGCCGAAGGACCTGCCCAAGCCGCCCGAGGGCGCCAAGGCTCCGGAAGAAGGCGCGGAGCCAAGGGCCGCGGTGACCCCGGCGGCCGGGGAGTGACGCGGCGGCGCATCGCTTTGAATGTTGTTGGAACCCATCGAATCGCAGGAGGTATAGATGGCGCGTGAAGGAGAACCCAGGTCGTTTCGACGGAAGTTCTGCAAGCTGTGCTTCGACAAGGTGGAGCGGATCGACTACAAGGACGATCGCCGGCTCACCCGGTTCATCACCGATCGAGGAAAGATCGTGCCGCGGCGAATTTCGGGGACCTGCGCGCGTCATCAGTCGCAGATCACCGAGGCCGTGAAGCGCGCTCGCATTCTGGCGCTCTTGCCGTTCACCAGTGAGCAATACCGCTGAGACGGGACGGCCGGCGGCCGCGCTAGAGGCCGTCCGCGTCGTCGGCGCGCTGCTCCTCGGCGCGGGTCTGATCGCGGCGGCATCGAGCGACGTCCCGGCCCCCATTCCCTGGGGCTACGGACTTCTCCCCGTGGGCATTCTCTGGCTCGCGCGGCGCGTCGGGCTGCTCCTGGGCGCGCTGGCCGCGACCGCCACACTCGGCGCCGTATACGCCGCGGGGCTGAGCGAGCCGTCGCAGCTGTTCTTCGTGGCCGTCCTCGCCGCCTCGGGGCTTCTTCTCGCCGCGGGTGCGCGGCGGGGAATGAGCGCCTCGACGGTCCTCGTGCTCTCCGCCTCGCCGGTCCTCGCGGTCGGGGCCGCCTACCTGTTCCTCGGCGGCCTGGGCGAGCTGAGCGGAGTCCTCGCGGCCCGCATCGAGGAGGTGCGGCGCCTGGAGACCGAGCACCGCGTGTCCGAGACGCTGGGACTTTCGGCCGCCGATTTCGATCGCGCGCTGACGCAGACCGCGAAGCTCTGGACGCTCCTCTTGCCGTCGCTCTTCGCCATCAAGTGGGTGCTGGTGATGGCGATCAACTGCTGGCTCGCGTCCGTGCTGTTCCAGGACGAGGAGGGATTCCCCACGTTCGGGGAGTTTTCGACGTGGAGGGTTCACCCGGCGGGCGCGTGGGGAGTGGCGCTCGCGCTGGTCTTGGTCGTGACCCGGTGGGCGCCCGCGGTGGAGGCGGGCGTGAATCTGGCCTTCCCCCTGGCCGTGGCCTACACCATCCAGGGGTTCGCGGTCGCGCGCTTTCTCTCCATCGCATTCCAGCTTCGATGGATGATCCAGGCGGCGATCCTGATTCTCATTGTCCTGATGCCGGTTCTCCTCGTGGCGTTCCTGGGAATCGGCTTCTTCGATGCGTGGTACGATTTCCGCCGCCGAGCCGTTCCGGGGCCCAGTGACCCCGTCGGCCAGGGCGGCGAGGACAACTAGGAGGAACCATGGAAGTCATTCTTCTCGAGGACATGAGCGGGCTCGGCAAGCGGGGCGCTTCGGTGCGCGTCGCGGACGGGTACGCCCGGAACTATCTGCTCCCCAGAAAGAAGGCGATTGCCGCGGTCGGGAACGCCCAAGGGGTGTTCAAGGATCGGGAACGCGCCCGCGTTTCCCTGGAGCAGAAGCAGCGGCACGCGGCTGAAGCGCTCAAGGGCCGCCTGGCCGCCGTCTCGCTCCAGTTCAGCGCCCAGGTTGGGGAGGAAGATCAGCTGTACGGCTCGGTGACCGTCGTGGACATTCACGAAGCGCTGAAGAAGGAAGGCTTCGACATCGAGCGGAAGAATATCCGCCTCGTGGAGCCGCTCAAGGCTCTGGGGGTTTTCGAGGTTCCCGTTCACCTGTTCCAGGACGTCGAGGCGCCCGTGAAAGTGTGGGTCGTCCGGAAATGACCTCATCCCGCATCGGCGGCGCGGCCGCAGCTTTGTTCGCGCTCGGACTTCTGGCCGTCGCGGGGTGCTCGGGCGGCCCCAAACCCTCGGAGGGGAACGGTGCCGCGTCCAAGCCGGGCGCGTCGGACGCCCGCGTCTGGCATCCCGGAGTGGCGGACACGACGGGCCCCGTGGTCGCGCTCGTGGGAACGCGCAAGATCACGCGGCATGAGGTGGACTCGCTCATCGCGACGGCCCCCACCTCCATCCAGCCGCAGCTCCGCCAGCCCGACGGCTATCGCGACGTCGTGTCCCGGATCGTGATGCAGGAAGGCATGTACGCCGCGGCGAAGAGCGCCGGCCTCGAGAAGGATTCCACCTATCTCGCGTCGCTGCGCGCGATGGAAAAGGAACTGCTGATCCGGCGCTACTACGATTACAAGACGTCCAACCTGCCGGCGATTCCGGACTCCGCCATTCAGAACTATTACGACACGCATGGGTCCGAGTTCACGATCGAGGCGCGTGCCCGAGTGCGCCACATCCAGTTCCCCACGAAGGCCAAGGCGGCCGAGGTGCGCCGGGCGCTCGTGAAGGGCGCTCTGTGGGACGCCACCTGCAAGAAGTATTCGACCGACAAGGCGACGCAGACAACCGGCGGGAATCTGGGGTGGGTCGCGCAGAGCAGCGATAACGTGCCCGGGGTGGGCAAGGCGCCGGCGGTCGTGGCGGCCGCGTTCGCGCTCCCGATCGATCAGATCAGCCAGCCGCTCCGGTCGGCGAAGAACTGGCACCTGATCAAAGTCGAGACTCGCGAGGAGAAGAAGGTCCAGCCCCTCGAGCAGGTCCGGGGGCGAATCGAGACGCGCCTCAAGAACGAGCAGCGCGAGGAATACGGCAAGACCTTCGGCGATTCGATCATGCAGGCAGCGATCATCTTCGACGACTCGATCCGGGTGGCGCTCTCCCCGGGGAAGACGCCCGAGGACTACTTCAAGGAAGCCCAGGCCGCGGTGACGCCCCTGGAGCGGATCGGCCTCTATCGCGGGCTGATCACCCGGTATCCGCACGAGCGCGTCTCGATTCAGGCGCAATTCATGATCGGCTTCACGTACGCGGAGGAGCTGGGCGAGTACGGTCTCGCGAAGACCGAGTTCGAGCAGTTCCTGAAGGACCATCCGGATTCCGATCTCGCGGCGTCGGCCCAGTGGATGATCGACAACATGGAGAGGCCCGCGCCCGATCTGAACGAGGAGGGTGGTCCGCCGGACTCCACCTCCACGCCGGAGGGAACGAACGGTTCGCCATGAGCATGATTCCCGTACGGGTGGGCGGGCTGGCGATTGACGAGCGGTCCAAGAGCCCGGTCGTAATATTGCAGGAGATCGAGGGAAACCGCGTTCTCCCCATTTGGATCGGGCCGAACGAGGCGACCGCCATCCACATGGAGCTGGTCGGGAAGCGCTACCAGCGCCCGTTGACCCATGATCTCCTCGTGAGCGTCATCGAAACCCTGAAGGCCAAGGTCTCCCGGGTCGTGATCACGGACCTCAAGGACACGACCTTCTTCGCCAACATCTATGTGGACGGGGGCCACGGCGCCGTGGCCGTCGACGCCCGCCCGAGCGATTCGATCGCCCTGGCCCTGCGCACGCGCGTCCCCATCTTCGTCGTCGACGCCGTCTTCCAGAAGTCGGCCCGCGAGCCCGGCGTCACGACGCCGCCCGAAAAATCGCCCGAGGAAAAGGCGGAGGAGCTTCGCCGCTACCTCGAGGAACTCAATCCGGAGGATTTCGGAAAGTGGAATCCCGAGGAGCTCTAGGCGGCCCGCCCGCCACGTCCGCCGCCCGCCACGTCCGCCCAGCCTCGGACGTGATCGCTCCCTTTCGCGGACGGACCCCGGTCGTTCCGCCCTCCGTTTTCGTCGCGCCCACCGCGGTCGTGGTGGGCGACGTCGTTTTGGGCGAGGAGGCTTCCGTCTGGTACGGAGCGGTGCTTCGCGGCGACGTGGGCCCGATCGCGATCGGCGCGCGCACGAACATCCAGGACGGCTGCATCCTCCACACGACGACAGGGCGGTCCCAGCTCACCGTGGGCCGCGAGGTGACCGCGGGACACCGGGCGATCCTTCACGGGGCCACGATCGGGGACCGGTGCCTGATCGGAATGGGCGCGATCGTGCTGGACGACGCCGAGATCGGCGAGGAATCGCTGATCGCGGCGGGATGCCTCGTGCTGGAGCGAACGGTCGTTCCTCCACGCTCGTTCGTCGCGGGCGTACCCGGTGTGCTGCGCGGGCCGATTCCCTCCGCGGTGCTGGAGCGGCTACGGGAATCCGCGGACCACTACGTGAAACTGGCACGCGAGCACGCGGCGCTCCGTGATGTCCGCTAACCCGTCGCGCTCGTGGCGGATCGGCGCGGCGCTCCTCGCGCTCGCCGCGGCGGCATCGTTCGCGGCGGCGCCGGCCGCGCCGCCCGCCACGCGGCCCGCCGCGCCGCCCGCATCCCCGCCCGACTCCACGGCGAAGAAATCGACGGACCGGCACTATCCGCCCAACCGCGCGGCCGAGCTGAAGGCGCGGCTCCTCGAGAAACCAAAAGATTCGGCGGCGCCCTCCTGGGCGATCGAATACGCCGGTACCCAGGACGTCGCCCGCTTCGAACCGATGACCCGCGCGGCCGAACGGGCGTGGGCCGCCCGGGTGGGTCTCGCCGCGCGCCCTTCCGCGGAGGAGAAGCAGACGCTCCAGGCGCTGGTCGAGGACATGGGGAACTGCCCGCTCGACTCGGTCGCGATCAAGCGCGCCGCGCAGGGGCTCACCCGGATCGGCGTCGTGGTTCCGCTCACGGGACGCTACGAGCGCTTCGGAAAGACCTTCGTGAACGGACTTCGGATCGCGATCGACGAGCACAACAGGGAATGGGCGCCCCAGCTCCACCTGATCCTCCACGATTCCGAGGGCGATCCCCTGGTCGGCGCGCGGAAGTCGCGCTGGCTGCTCAAGGACCACGGGGTCTCGGTCCTGGTCGGCGAGATCTTCAGCGTGAACACGGCGCCGCTCGCCGCCGCGACCCAGGTCACGAACGCGATCCTCATCTCTCCCTCGGCGACCAACGAGCGGCTCGCGATTCTGGGCGACGGGGTGTTCCAGCTCCATATCGGAGCGGCGGCCTCGGCCTCCGCGCTCGCGCGGCACCTGGCCGGAGAATCGCCCCATTCCTCGATCGGGATCCTGACGGCCCGCACCGAGGACGACTCGATTCAGACCGCCGCGGTCGCGGCCGCGTGCGATTTTGCCGCCGTGCGGGTCCTGGGAATCGAGCGGGTGGCGGAGGACGAGGCGGACCTGACCCTGCCGCTCCAGCGACTCCGCGCGCTCAGGCCGACGGCGCTCGTGCTCGTGGGTCCGCCCCAGCTGATGGGGAACATCGGCGCGCAGCTCGCCTCCGCGTGGCCCGAGCCCAAGGCGCGCGTCTTCGGCTTTCAATCCCTGGATCCCGAGAACCTGAACTCGGAAGGGCGCGCCGGGCTGGAAGGCGCCGTGATCTTCATGGGCGACTACGCGCTCGACGGAGCGGTGCGGGATTCCTTTGAGATCCGCTACCAGAAGGCCTTCAAGGACGCGCCGACGCGCATGTCGGTGCGCGGCTACCTGAGCGGCCTCGCGATCGACCGGGCGGTGGAGTCGGGGTCCGTCACCGCGAGCCAGCTCAAGCAGGCGCTCCGCGCGCAGGTGTACGAGACGGACGAGGGTCGCATCCTCCGCGCGCTCCGCCCCGTGGTCCCGGCCTTCCCGGAACGGCTCGTCATCCGCTCGGGCAAGGCGGTTCCGATGGAAGACGCCCCGGTTGAGCCTTGAAACCCGGCGGTCGATCGGATAGGGTGGCGCCGGGTCACTTCGAATGAAAGTCCCTAGGATTCCAAACACTTACGCCATGGAGGATCGAGGATGATCCGGCATCGGACGGCCCGCCTCGCGGCACTCTCGCTCGCGCTCTTCTCGGCGCTCTTGCTCGGCTGCGCCAAGACTCAAAACGAACTCGTCATCGGCGAGTACGGCTCGCTCACGGGCACGACGGCCACCTTCGGGATCTCCACCAAGAACGGCATCGAGCTGTACATGGACAACGTGAACGCCGGCGGCGGGATCGGCGGCGTCAAGGTGCGCGTGATCGTCGAGGACGATCAGTCCAAGCCCGAAGAGGCCGCGACCGCGGTCAACAAGCTCATCGAACAGGACGGGGTGATCGCGGTGCTCGGCGAGGTGGCGTCCAGCCGGAGCATGGCGGCGGCGCCGATCTGCCAGCAGGCGGGCGTTCCCATGATCAGCCCCTCGTCGACCAATCCCAAGGTGACCGAGCTGGGGGACTACATCTCGCGCGTGTGCTTCATCGATCCGTTCCAGGGCGCGATGATCGCCAAGTTCGCCCGCACCACCCTCCAGTTCACCAAGGGCGCCGTCTTCCGGGACATCAAGAACGACTACAGCATGGGTCTCGCGAACTTCTTCTCCGACGCCTACAAGGCGGCGGGGGGAACGATCGTCGCGGATGAGGCGTACTCCGAGGGAGATCAGGACTTCAAGGCCCAGCTCACGGTGATCAAGTCCAAGCACCCGCAGTTCCTCATGGTCCCCGGCTATTACACCGAGGTGGGATTGATCGCCCGCCAGGCGAAGGAGCTGGGGCTCGACGTGCCGCTTCTGGGCGGCGACGGCTGGGTGTCCGACCGCCTTCTCGAGATCGCCCAGGACGCGCTCAACGGCTCCTACTTTGTGAACCACTACTGGGAGCAGGATCCCAATCCCGCGATCCAGAAGTTCGTGAAGGATTACCGGGCCCGGTACAACGCGTCGCCCGACGGCCTCGCCGCTCTGGGCTACGACGCCGCGGGCGTGCTCACCAACGCGCTGGATCGCATGCGCCAGGAGGATCCGGCGTCGTTCAAAGCGCTCTGCGGGCCCCGGTCCGACAAGCAGAAGGCGGCCCGCGCCAAGCTGCGGGACTTGATTTCGTCGACCAAGAATTTCGAGGGCGTGACCGGACGCATCTCTCTCGACGCCTCCCGCAACGCCGTCAAGCCGGCGGTGTTCCTGGGCATCGAGAAACGCGCCTACGTGTTCAAGTCGGCGGTCGAGCCCTAGACCGGGGCCGAGGGGGCCCGGTCCGGACGTGCAGGAGTTCCTCCAGCAGCTGGCGAACGGGATCGCGTGGGGCAGCATCTATGCCCTGATCGCGCTCGGCTACACGATGGTCTACGGGATCCTGCGCCTCATCAATTTCGCGCACGGCGACATCTACATGGTCGGCGCCTTCGCCGCGTACTACCTCGCGATGTGGACGGGCGCCGGTGGCGCCGAGGCCTCGCCGATCCTGGCCCTCCTCGTTCTTCTCGGCGCGATGGCGATCTGCGCGGTCCTCGGGATGGCCATCGAGTTCTTCGCCTACCGTCCGGTGAGACGGTCGTCCCGGATCACCGCGCTCATCACCGCCATCGGCGTTTCGCTCCTGCTCGAAAATCTGGGCATCCGGATCTTCGGGGCCGATCCCAAGTTCTTCCCGCAGCTCGTGGCGCCGCGCCGCGTGGAGCTGTCGCAGGGCGTCGTCGTCACCAATCACCAGATCACCGTGGTTCTGGTGTCGATCGTGCTGATGGTGGCCTTGACGCTCTTCGTTCACCGGACCCGGACCGGAAAGGCGATGCGCGCGGTCGCCTTCCATCGCGACGCCGCGAGCCTGATGGGGATTCCGGTCAACCGGATCATCACGATCACATTCGCGATTGGCTCCGCGCTGGCCGCGGCCGCCGGGGTTCTGGTGGCGCTCACGAATCCAAAGATCGAGCCCTTGATGGGCATCATGCCCGGGATCAAGGCGTTCGTGGCCGCGGTGCTGGGCGGGATCGGGAGCCTTCCGGGCGCGGTCATCGGCGGACTCCTCATGGGGGTCTCCGAATACCTCGTGGTCGGCTACGTGTCGTCCACCTACCGGGACGGGATCGCCTTCGTGATCCTCATCCTCGTGCTCTTGATCAAGCCGGCCGGGCTCCTGGGCAGGAATGTCGCGGAGAAGGTTTAACTTCGGCGTTCGCCTTCTGTGGACCGTCGGGGCCGTCCTCGCGATGTGGGCGCTCGACCGTCTCCTCGTCCAGACCGTCAATCCCTACATCTACCGCATCCTCGTCCTCTGCGGATTGAACATGATCTTAGCGTTGAGTCTGAACCTCGTGAACGGCATCACGGGCCAGTTCTCGATCGGCCACGCGGGGTTCATGGCGGTCGGCGCGTACACCTCCGCGGCGTTCACCGTCTACGCGGTCCCGAGATGGTTCGGGGTCGAGCCCGGTGCCAGCGGCCTGGCCGCGGCCGGCCCGTTCGTCCTCGCGATCCTGACCGGCGGCCTGGTCAGCGCGTTCGCGGGGTTCCTGGTCGGACTTCCCTCGATGCGTCTCCGGGGCGACTACCTCGCGATCGTGACGCTGGGCTTCGGCGAGATCATCCGGGTGATCATCCTGAACGTGGACGCGGTGGGCGGCGCGCGCGGGTTCGCCGGGATTCCGCACCTCACGAATCTGGCGTGGGTTCTGGGCGGCGTGGTCGTCACGTACGTCGTGATCCAGAACCTCATGCGCTCCTACCACGGGCGCGCGCTGCTCGCGATCCGCGAGGACGAGATCGCCGCGGAGGCGCTGGGCGTTCCGACCACGCGCTACAAGGTCTTCGCGTTCGTGATCGCGGCCTTCTTCGCAGGCGTGGCCGGAGCGCTCTTCGCGCACTACACGTATCTCCACACGAACAGCTTCACGTTCATGAAGTCGATCGAGGTGATCGTGATGGTCGTTCTGGGCGGCATGGGGAGCCTCACCGGGTCCTTGCTCGGCGCGGCGCTCCTGACCGCGCTGCCCGAGGCGCTCCGGTTCGCCAGCGCCGAGCGGCTGATCGTCTACTCCATTCTCCTCATCGTGCTCATGATCGCGCGCCCGCAGGGAATCCTGGGTCGCCGGGAGCTCAAGCTCCCGGGCTGGGTCGGGAAGCTCTGGCGCCGGCGCGGGGCGGACACGCCGTGAGCGACGCGCTGCTCGAGCTTCGGGCCGTCACCTGCACGTTCGGCGGACTCAAGGCGGTCTCGGATCTCGACCTCGATCTTCCGCGCGGGATCCTCGCGGGCTTGATCGGCCCGAACGGAGCGGGGAAGACCACGGTCTTCAACCTCATCACCGGGGTCTACGCCCCGTCCGACGGCTCGATCGTCTTTCAAGGGAAGCCAATCCAGGGCAAGGCGACGAGCGCCATCGCGCGTCATGGGGTGGCGCGGACGTTTCAAAGTCCTCGTCTGTTCGCGGATCTCACCTGCCTGGACAATGTCCGGATCGCCTGCCACACGCACGCCGGGGCCGGGTTCCTCGACAGCATTCTCTCCACGCCGCGGTCGGTCGACGAGGAGGATGAGATTCTCCTACGCGCCGACGCCCTCTTGAACAGCTTTGCGCTTGGGAAATACCGCGATCACCAGGCCCGCAGTCTTCCGTACGGAGAGCAGCGGCGCCTGGAGATCGCGCGGGCGCTGGCCGCGGAGCCGCGCCTGCTCCTTCTCGACGAGCCCGCGGCGGGGCTCAATCCTCAGGAGACCCAGGAGCTGATGCGTCTGATCCGGGACGCCCGGGAGTTTTACGATCTGACCGTCCTGCTGATCGAGCACGACATGAAGGTCGTGATGGGGATCTGCCAGCGGATCACGGTGCTCGACTACGGCGTGAAGATCGCCGAAGGCGATCCGGATCGAATCCGGAGCGACCCCAAGGTCATCGAGGCCTACCTGGGGGACGAGCCGTGACGCTGCTCGAGCTGGACCAGACCCACGTCCACTACGGTGCGATCCACGCCCTCAAGGGCGTTTCGATCCGCGTGGAGCAGGGCCAGATCGTGACCCTGGTGGGGGCGAACGGCGCGGGCAAAAGCACGACCCTTCGGGCCATTTCGGGGTTGATCCGTCCAAGCCAGGGCGCGATCCGGCTTCGCGACGCGTCCATCGTGGGCCTTCCCGCCCACGAGATCGTGAAGCTGGGAATCTCGCACGTGCCGGAGGGCCGAATCGTCTTCGCGAATCTCACGGTCGGCGAGAATCTGGACCTGGGCGCCTATCTGAGGCGCGACCGGGCCGGGATCGCCGAGGATCTGAAGCATGTCTTCCGGCTCTTCCCGAGGCTGAAGGAGCGCCTGAAGCAATCCGCGGGTACGCTGAGCGGCGGAGAGCAGCAGATGCTCGCGATCGGCCGGGCCCTCATGGCGCGTCCCAGCGTGCTCTTGATGGACGAGCCCTCGCTGGGGCTCGCCCCGCTGCTGGTAAGGGAGATCTTCGCCGTGATTCGGGAAATCCGGGAGCAGGGGACCACGATCGTGCTGGTGGAGCAGAACGCCCGAATGGCGCTCGCGGTGGCGGATCACGGGTACGTGCTCGAGACGGGCCGGGTGCGCCTCGCCGACCGTGCGGAAGCACTCCTCGCGAACCCCGAAGTGCAGGCCGCCTACCTGGGAGGCGCGGCGTGAGCCCGGGCAGTCCACGTTCCCGCCGCGCCCGCTCCGGCGGCGCGCCGCGGGGCGTCCAGGCCGGGTTCCGCGCGATCCCTTCGGTCGAATCGCTCCTCCGCGCTCCGGCGCTCGCCGAACTCCTGGCCCGCGCTCCCCGCGGCGTGGTTCTCGCCGCCGTGCGCGAGACGCTCGCCGGGCTGCGCGCCTCCCTGCGGCGCGGGGAGATCGGAGCGCTCGCGACCCCGGACGCGCTCGCCGCCGAGGCTCGGCGCCGCGCGGAAGAGCGCCTCGCCCCGAGCCTTCGGCCACTGATCAACGCCACCGGCGTCATCATTCACACAAACCTCGGCCGCGCGCCCCTCGCCGAAGAGGCGGTGCGGGCCGTGGTCGAGGCGGCGCGCTCCTATTCCAATCTCGAGCTGAACCTCGGAACGGGCGGGCGGGGCTCGCGGGGCGCGCACCTGGAGCCGCTCCTGCAAGAACTGCTCGGCGCGCAGGCGGCCATCGTCGTGAACAACAACGCCTCGGCGATGCTCCTTGGACTCAACACCCTCGCGGCCGGACGGGAAGCGGTGATCTCGCGCGGCCAGCTGGTCGAGATCGGCGGCGAGTTTCGAATTCCGGAGATACTGGAGCGGGCGGGGGCCGTGCTGCGGGAGGTGGGGACCACCAACCGCACCCGCATTCGCGATTACGAGCGCGCCTTGGGGCCGGCCACCGGCGTGATTCTCCGCGTCCATCCAAGCAATTTCGCCATCGTCGGGTTCGCGGAGGGCGTCTCGCGCCAGGAGCTGGTTCGCCTGGCCCGCCGACGCAGGATTGCGCTCTTCGAGGATGTTGGAAGCGGCGCCCTGGTCGATCTGAGGCCCCTCGGGCTCCCCGAGGAGCCGCTGCTCAAGGACGCGCTCGCCGAGGGCGTATCGATCGCGTGCGCGAGCGGGGACAAGCTTCTCGGCGGTCCCCAGGCCGGCATCCTCGCGGGGAGCCGCAAGCTCATCGACGCCTGCCGCGCCAATCCGCTCGCCCGCGCCGTGCGGGTCGACAAGCTCACGCTCGCCGCGCTGGCGGCGACGCTGCGGCTCTACCGGGATCCCGAGCGCCTCACGGCCACGGTGCCGGTCTTGAGAATGCTCGCGGAGCCCGCCGCATCCGTCCGCGCGCGCGCCCGCCGCGTCGCGCGCGGCCTCGTGGAGGAAGGCGCTGTAAAGACGGCCCCGGAGGTGATAGCCTGCACCGCCGAGGTGGGTGGCGGATCGATGCCGCTCGCGCGGCTTCCATCCTTCGCCGTCGCGATCCGGCCGCCCCGCGGCAGGACCGCCGATTTGGCCCGCGCCCTGCGCACGGGCTCCGATCCCGTCCTGGGGCGGATCGAGTCGGATCGCCTCTTGCTTGACATGCGGACCGTCGCCAAGGGCGAGGTCCCACGATTGATCGCATCGCTCGTCCGCGCGCTTGAGGAAGGGAGGGGCATCGGGTGATTCAAACGGACGTCGAGCGCTACGCCGATCTCCACAGCTTCGCGCGCGAAGTAAACCTCCCGCTCCTCGGCACCTCGAGCGTGGAGCCCGTTCCCCAGGGCGCCAATCTTTCCACGCTGCTGCGCGTCCGCGCACCCGAGGATCTCGCGGCCGTCGTGGATGGGCTGGCCGAGACCCGGCAGTCGCTCACCCTTCGCTCGCTCCTGCTCGCCGGCTTCTCCGACGATCCGGAGTGCTTCGCGACCGGCCTCGCGATCGCCCGCGAGTGGAGCCGCCGCGGCCTTCGAATCGCCGTCGTCGACCTCGACTTCTGGAACCCGACCGTGGTCCGCCCGCGGCCGCACCCGAACGAGGGTCTCATCGACGTGCTCGAGTACGGCTGCTCGTTCCGCCGCGTCGCGTGGGAAATCGTCGCGGAGGGATTGTGGCTGATCGGCCCGGGGAGCCATCCGCCCGACACCGACCGGATCGTCGATCATCCGGACTGGGACCGCGCCGCGCGCGGACTGTCCGCGAACGTGGACGTCACCTTCTACATTGCCCCGCTTCTCGACCGGAAGGGTTTCGTGGGGCGGCTTTCGAAGCGGATGGACGGAGTCCTCCTCGCCGCCTCGGTCGACCGGATCGGCCGAGCGGATCTGAAGGACGCATTTCTAGAGCTATGGGGCTCCGACGCGCCGATCATCGGCTGCGTGGGGATCGAACCTGCCGTTCGTGGGCCGAGATCCGTCGCGGCTCCGCCGTCCGCGCCGTCGCGGGCCGCGGAATACGAGTCATCGACGGACGTCGCGGCTCCGCCGTCCCCGCCACCCGGGATCACGGAGCGCCGGTACACGCGTCCGGCCGAGATCGAGGGCGGGTCCGGGGAGTTGGAGCGGGCCTCTCTCTCGCGGCACGGCACGCCCTCGGCCGCGCAGGGCCAAGCATACGCCGAGGACACGGAAGATCTGGATCTCAACGCGGTGCTCGATCGCGAGGTTCGCCTCGGCGGCCGGAGCTACCGCGCGGCACACAAGCGCTCCCGAGCCGGGCTGATCGCCGGGATCACCGTCGGCGCCCTGGTCGCGGCGAGCATCGGCGTGGTGCTGCTCCGCCGGCCCGAGCTTCCGTTCAGCCAGGAAACGCTGCCGGCCGGAACGGAGCAGGTCCTGCCCGTGCCCGCCGCCGGGGAGCAAAGCCCGGATGCGTCCGCGCCCGCGCCGGACACGCAGTCGCCGGACGGGACTCCTCAGGCCGGCGTGGGAGCGGCGTCGGTCGCGCCGGGCGGAGCCCCCGGAACGCCGGATACGGATGCCAGCGACATCACGCCGACCGCGCCGACGCCGGACACGCCGTTTCGCGTCCACGTCGCGTCGTTCAAGTCCGAGGAAAAGGTGAAAGGCCTCGTCCGCTCGCTTCGGTTGCGCGGCGCCGATGCGTGGTACGAGGCCGCTCCGAGTCCATCGGGCTACTACCGGGTCTTCGTCGGGCACTTCGCCACCGAGGCCGAGGCCCGGGCGCACGCCCGCTGGCTCCTCGATAACGGCTGGGTCGATCGGGCCCAGGCCTACCCCGCCAACCAGAGGTAATTCCGTGTTCCTGAGCCGGCTGGACATTCAAGGTTTCAAGTCCTTCCCGCAGCGGGTCCGCGTGGAGTTCGGTCCCGGCATCACCGCGGTGGTGGGGCCGAACGGAAGCGGAAAGACCAACATCGTAGAGGCGATCCGGTGGGTCCTCGGCGAGCAGAACATGCGCCATCTCCGCGGCGACACGCTCGAGGACGTGATCTTCACCGGGTCGGCCCAGAGGAAGCCCCTCGGCATGGCCGAGGTCTCGCTCACCATGGTCAACAACCGCGGCGTGCTCCCGTCGGAGTACACCGAGGTCATGATCGCCCGGCGCACCTTCCGGAGCGGGCAGAGCGAGTACTCCATCAACCGGAATCCCTGCCGGCTCCGCGACGTGCGCGACCTCTTCCTCGACACCGGGATGGGGTCGCACGCCTACTCGCTCATCGAGCGCGGCATGGTGGACAACGTGCTCTCCGACGAGAGCGGTCACCGCCGGTTCCTCTTCGAGGAAGCGGCCGGGATCATGCGGTACAAGACGCGGAAGAAGGAGGCGCTCCAGAAGCTCGACCTCACGACGACCGACCTCACGCGCGTGAACGACATCGTGATCGAGATCGAGCGCGAGGTCCGGTCGCTCGCCCGCCAGGTGGGGAAGGCCAGGAAGTACGGGCGGCTCCGCGAGGAGATCCGCGCGCATCGACCTGGGTCTCGCCAAGGATGAGTTCGACCGGATCGGGAAGGAATCCGCCTCGCTACGACAGGAGCGGGTCGGGCTGGAGAACCAGCGCGCTTCGATCGGCGGGGTTCTCGCGCGCCACGAGGCGGAGCTGGAGGAGCACAAGCTCGAGCTCTTGAAGCGCGAGGGCGAGGTCCGGCTCGCCCAGGAGGCCCTGAGCGAGCACGAGGCGAAGGGCGCCGCGCTCTTGAACGAGGTCTCGGTGCTCCGCGAGCGTCGCTCCGGGCTCGCCGAGAAGCTGGAGCACGCGCGCTCCGAGTCGAGCCGGCTCCGCGCCAGCGTCGAGGAAGTCCGCGCCCACGCGGCCCGCCTCGCGGGAGAGCGCGAGCGCCTCGTGGAGGCGCAGGCCGAGCGCGACGCGCAGGAACGCCGCCTCGAAACCCAGGTCATGCAGCTGGGCCCCGTCCTCGACCAGCGCCGCGCCGCCCTCGCCGAGCGCAAGCAGCTCTCGCTCGATCTCTTCGAGGCCCGCGTCGTCCAGGAGAGCTCGGCCCGCGCATGGAGGGAAAAGCGCGAGGATCTCGCGACGCGGCGCGACGAGCTGGCCCAGCAGCGCGCTTCGCTCGCGCGGGACGAGGAGGCGCTCCGCGCCGGAGTCGAGGGCGCCGAGCGTCTGATCGCGGAGGCTTCGGTCGAGGTTAGCGCGCGCGAAGGAAGTGGTTCGCGCCGCGGTGGCCGCGATCGCCGCCGCGGAGGCGAAGGTCGCGGCTCAGGATGAGGTGGAGATCCGCGCGCGCGAGGCCCACGCGGCTCTCGAGTCGCGGCACGCGACGCTGCGCGAGCTCAAGGATACATACGAGGGATACGACGCGAGCGTCCGCTGGCTCGTGGCGGGCGCGTCCCGCCCGGCTCGGATCCTGGGAACGGTCGGCGACGTGCTTCACGCCTCGGGCGAATGGCTGGTCGCGCTCGAGGCCGCCCTCGGCGAAGCGGTCCAGTTCGTCGTGGCCGAGCGCACGGAGGCCGCGCTGGAGGCGCTCCAGGCGCTGGAGGCAAGCGGCGAGGGAAGGGCCACCTTCATCTCGCTCGACCGGCTCTCCCGGGCCCGGGTCGCGCCGATTCCGGACGAAGTGTCCGGCGCTCCCGGAGTCCTGGGGCCGCTCCTCGACCACGTCCGCTTCGAGCCGGGATTCGTCGCCCTCGCCTCGTTCCTGCTCTCCGGCGTGGTGGTGGTCGAGTCGATCGAGGCCGGGCTCAAGCTGAACGAGCGGTTCGCGGGCGAGCGGCTCCACTTCGTCACGCGTCGAGGAGAGCGGGTGGTCGGCCCCGGCATCTTCCAGGGCGGAAGCGGATCGACCCGCGCGGGCTCGGTGCTCCGCCGCGAGGACGAGCTCACGGTCCTCGCCGCGGAGATCGAAACGCTCCGCCAAGGCGCTCTGCCGGAACCGTCAAGGTTTCCGAGCAGGCGCGCGCGGCGCGTGCCGCCGCGTTCGCGGAGCAGGAAACGGCCGCGGGTCTCCTCGCGGCGACGGAGCAGACGCTTCGCTCCCACGAGTCGCGGCGCTCCGAGCTCCACATCCGCGGCGACGCCATGGTGCAGGCCGGCACGTCGATCTCGACGGCGCTCTCCGCGATCGAGGCGGACCTCGAGCGCGCGCTCCAGGAGGCGGAGCAGGCGCTCGTGGCGCTCCAGAGCGCGGACGAAGAGCGCGGGCGGGTGGACACCATTCTGAGCCAGGACGAGGCCGAGGTTCGCGCGATGGAGCAGGAGCGCGAGCGGACGGTGGCGCTCCACGCCGAAGCGCGAATCGACGCGACCCGATCGAGGTGCCGCGGTCGAGACGAGCCAGCGCGAGATCGAGCGGCTCAAGGCGAGCGCGGACGAGGCCGAGCGCGATATCCAGAGCCGGGACGAAGAGGCGGCCCAAACCGAGCGTCGGATCGAGGAGACGATGAAGCTCTGCGCCGAGCGCGAGGCCGAGCTGGCGGTGGAGATCGAGCGGAAGACGGAGCGGGAGCTGGCGCTCCAGAAGTCCCGCGAGCGCTTCGGGGAGATCAAGGGTCTCGCGGACGACGTCGAAGCGCGCACCCGGGACATGCGCCGAAGCCACGCCGAGCTGACCGAGCGGTTCCACCGCGCCGAGCTGGAGCAGACCGAGGCCGAGAGCGACGTGAGGCGGCTTGTGGAGCGAATCGCCAACGAATACGAAGTCGACTTGGCGACGTTCGTTCCGCCGACCGCGGAAGCGCTCGCCGCCGAGGGTGCTACGGCCTTGGTCGAGCTGGAGGAGATCGATCTGGACGGAGAGGAGGGCCGGGTGCCGGACGAGGCGATCGTCGATCGCGGCCTCGCGGATCCGGCGGCGCCTGGATTGGAGTCTCCGCCGGCGCCCCTGGCGGCGGGCGCGACGCGCGAAGAACGGGAGCGGCGCCTTGGCCAGCTGGGCGAGAAGCTTCGCATGATCGGTCCGGTCAACCTGCTCGCGGTCCAGGACTACGACGAGCGTCGCGAGCGGCTCCGGTTCCTGACCGGCCAGAGGAAGGATCTGGAGGACGCGCGCCAATCCCTCCTGGAAGCCATCGAGAAGATCAACGCGACCGCGTCGGAGCTCTTCCTCGCCACCTTCACCAAGGTGGACGAGCACTTCCGGACCGTATTCACGACGCTCTTCGAAGGCGGCGAGGCGGCGCTTCAACTGACGGGCGACGATCCTCTCGAGGCCGAGATCGAGATCCTGGCGCGCCCGCGCGGAAAGAAGCCGCAGTCCTTGTCGCTTCTGTCGGGCGGGGAGAAGGCGCTGACCGCGATCGCGCTTCTCTTCGCGATCTACCTGGTCAAGCCGAGCCCGTTCTGCATCCTCGACGAAGTCGACGCGCCCCTGGACGACGCGAACATCGACCGCTTCGTGCTCCTGCTTCGCGACTTCAGCGTGAACACGCAGTTCATCGTCGTCACGCACAACAAGAAGACGATGGAAGTGGCCGACTGCCTCTACGGCGTGACGATGGAAGAGCCGGGCGTCTCCAAGCTGGTCTCGGTTCGCTGGAATCGAGAGCGCCCCGCTGTCGCGGAGGCTGCCCCTGAGGAGCTCGCGCCGGTCGAGTCGTAACCCCCGCCGTGTCGTTCCTCGACAAAATCCGACAAGGGCCTCACCAAGACGCGCGACGCGCTCTTCGGCGGCGTCGCCTCCGTGTTCCAATCCGGGCGCAAACTCACCGACGAAGATTACGAAGCGCTCGAGGCCGCTCTTTTGCGTGCCGACGTCGGCCCAGCAACGACGGATCGCTTGCTTGACGATGTGAAGCGCAGGCTCTCCGAATCCCCTGACGTCACTCCTGCGGACGCGATGCGTGCTGCGATTCGGGCGATCCTCAGTGGCACGGGGCTGGAGATACCCTTCGGGACGCGGGAAGCAAAAGAAACGGTCCCTCCGGGTATCTCCAGCCCCGTGCCAACCGAGGACAAATCAAATCGCGATACGCCGCACGTCACCCTGGTGATCGGCGTCAACGGAAGCGGCAAGACGACGACGATCGCGAAATTGGCGAATCTGCATAGACGGGCGGGTAAGTCGGTCTTGTTGGTCGCGGCGGACACTTTCCGTGCCGCCGCCGCCGATCAGCTCACGATCTGGGCCGAGCGCGCAGGGGTGGAGATCGTTCAGGCGAAGCCCGGGGCGGATCCGGCTGCGGTGGCATTCGACGGGATGGCGCGGGCGAAGAGCCGCGGGGTGAGCGAGGTGATCGTCGATACCGCGGGGCGGCTCCACGTGCAGACCAACCTCATGGCCGAGCTCGAGAAGATCCGCCGCGTCATCGGGCGGGCGATTCCCGGAGCGCCGCACGAGACGCTTCTCGTCCTCGATGCGACCGTGGGGCAAAACGGTCTCGCCCAGGCGCGGGAATTCGGGCGCGCGCTCGCGGTGACGGGCGTTGCCCTGACGAAGCTGGACGGGACCGCGAAGGGTGGAATCGTCCTTGCCGTGGCCGATTCGCTGGGGATTCCGATTCGATGGATCGGTGTCGGGGAGGGGATGGAGGATCTGCTTCCGTTTCAGCCCGAGGAATTCGCCGCCGCGCTGGTGCCCGCCGCCGCGCCGGCCTAGCTACTCGCCGGCGTACACCACCTGGTTCTTCCCCCGCTCCTTGGCCATGCGGAGGTGCATGTTGGCGCGCGTCCAGAGCTCGTGCGCCAGCTTCTCGCGTTGAGCCTGGTCGAGGCCGCGCGAACGGTCCCACGTGACCGGGACGTCGGCCGGGAACATCGCGCCGCCGATGCTGACGGTGACCCGCACCGTGTTCTCGCGTCCATCCAGCCCGGGCACGACGATGGCCATGTTCTGGGCCTTGAGGCGCAGGCGCTCGCAGATTTCCTTGGCCTCCGCCTTGGTGGTTTCCGCGCTCAGGATCAGGCCGAACTCCTCGCCGCCCCATCGCGCCACCGTGTCGAACGGCCGCACGCTTCCCGCGAAGGTCTGCGAGAGCTCGCGGAGCACGGCGTTCCCGGCCTCGTAGCCGTACGTGTCGTTGACCTGCTTGAAGTCGTCGATGTCGGCGATGACCAGCGACATCGGCCGCTCTTCGCGGTACGCGCGGGCGATCTCGTGGTCGAGCTGGCGGCCAAAGTAGGGCCGGTTGTAGATGCCGGTGAGCTCGTCGACCATGACCAGCATGCCCAGCTTCTTCAGCGTGAGAAGGAGATCGGTCGCGTGCTCGCCGACCACGCTCAGGATCCCGATCCGCTCGTCGGTGAAGAAGCCGGGGGTCTTGCTCCACGCTTCGAGGACGAAGAGGAACGGCGACCCCGGCTCCCCGACCCGCGTCATCGCGACCGAGCGCCACTCGCCGGCGCCGGGCTTCCCCGCGTATGGGGCGATCGCAAGGTGCATGGTCGCGTCCATCGCCTCCGCGTCCACCATCGTCTCGACCGCGCCGGACTCGGCGAGATCGTTCACGTAGAGGGGCAGCCCGCGCTTGGCGACCCACTCCTCGGCGAGCGCTCGATTCCACGGCTCCCCCTCGCTCACGGGCTGGAGGTACCGGGTGTCCTCCGCGCCGCGCGTGAGGGAGTAGAGCCTCGTCTCGTCGCACTCCAAGATCTGGCGGGCCGAAGCGAGAATGGTGCGCAGAATCTCCGAGACGTCGGTCTGGAGGTACTCGAGATTCCGCTCGTCGCGGGAGAAGAGCTTTCGCTCCACCGCGATCAGATGGGAGAGGCTCCGGTAGAGAAGGCGGCTTCGGGCGTGCCAGTGGGGTCGCGAGGCGCGGACCAGCTTCGCCCCGGGAATGTCGTGCGGCGCCGGGAGCAAGAACGTCTCGCCGGACGCGAGAATCCGGTAGCGCGCGAACGGCTTTCCGTCTCGCTGGAACCGATCGACCTGCTCGAGAACGCCCGCGTCGAGGAGCCGTTCGGCCACCTCCTGGGCGAGCTGGTCGCGGCGATCGTCCTCGACCCCCGTCAGCGTCAGCTCAATCAGGCGCTTCCGGTCTTCGGGAGAGGCCTCGTGGAGCGAGAGCGAGGAGAGGAAAGCCGTGCGGATGCGGTTTGGGTCGTTCATTCCCCTCGATCTCGGATGCGCGCGCGTGGAGGGCCGGGAACAGACGCTAATTATATCACATACGGGCGACTGGTCGGTATTTGGCCACCTCCCACACTCCCGAGATTCCGACCTCTAACGCCTTTTTGGCCTTGCATTTGGAGGGCTCGTGTGCTACCGTCCCTCTCAGTAGCCGGAGTGCCTGCCCACGGAAAGGGTGCGCATGGCTTCCACAGATCAAATCATGGCGTCACACGGCCCATCCCCGGGGCCCGGCGCCCAGCAATGGTCCGGCGGCATCATTCCCCAGAGGTTGCATCTGTCGGAGCAAGCGGAGCGGTGTGACCGCTTCGTTCAGGAGCGTGCCTTATGGACGGATCAACGTTCCAAAGCGGTGAGTCCCCACCACGAACCAATCCAACCGGAGACGCGGAGACTAGCTCGATGAAGTCCCGAACTCGAGTGAGCCAGCGGCTTCTCCCGTGGACGGGGGCGGCGCTGTTGCTTGCGTTCTCGCTCGGAGCCCCGAACAAGGCCGAGTCGCGAACGTTCAAGCCGCAGGGGCCGCCATATCCCGAGGGAGATCCGACGGCGGACGACCAGCCGAGCCCGACACCCAAGCCGACTCGGCCGTTGAACCAAGCTCAGAAGGTTCCAGTGGGCGCCGTCAGCAGCCAGGGCGTTGCCAGCAACGCGCGGTTCATTTGGCTGTCGTACGTGCGCGTTTGGATCCAGATCGCGCTGCGCTAACCCGACACGCAAACGTTCGACCGGGACGGGCCGTGCCCGTCCCTGAGGTCCCATGATCGACGATAAGAGACCCCGGAGCGAATCCGGCGGCTTCCTCCAAGAAATCGACGATCTTTTGGCCCACGCGAAGTTTTCCGCGGTCCTGGACTCGATCGCGGAGGCGAAGGCGGCGGGCCCCCTCCCGCGGGCGCTGGAGGTTCCTCTCCTGCTGGCGCGGTGCCGGGCGCTGCTCGGCCTCGGCCGCTGGAAGGAAGTCGGCGACACCGCCGAGAAGAAGTTGAACGAGCTGTACGCCCTCCACCCGGAAGACAAGCGGTCGCTCCTCGAATTCCACATCGTTGCGGGCCGCGCCGTCTGGCGTCTGGGCAGGCCGTCGCGCGCGGAAGAGCATTTCCGCGCCGCCTACCACATCAGCCGGTGGGAATTCGAAGACACGGCCGGAATGCTCCGGTCCAGAAATCTCCTCGGTCTCTGCTTCCTCGGCGCGGGCGAGCTTTATCGCTCGGCGGGCGAGTTCGCCCGCGGGCAGATTCAGGCGCGCGAGGCGGGCCTGTACCACGAGGAGGCGTCCTTCTCGCTCAACCTCAGCATCGCGCAGGCAAAGCTTGGGAGACTGGCCGAGGCCGACCAGGAACTGGCGCGCGCCCGGGTGCTCTTCGGCGAGCGCGGGCACTCCCGCGGCCGCGTGCAGTCGCGCCTGTTCCACGGATATCTCCTCCGCATCCGCGGCGAGCTGGCCAAGGCCGACGTTCAAGTTCGCGGCGCGCTCTCCGAGGCCGAGGAACACGGCTTCGAGCGCGAGCAGGTGATCGCGCTCGAGTATCTGGGCGACCTCGCCCTCGACCGGCACGAGAATCAAACCGCCATCGAGAGTTTCGATCAGGCGCTGGTCCTCGCGGAGAAGCTGGCCCCGGAGGGCGACCTGGTTCCAGAGCTGAGCCGGCGGATCGCGGAGATTCACGTCCGCATCGGCGAGCCGAACCGCGCGCTCATCACCTGCGAGCGCGGGCTTCGCGTCGCCCGGAAGATCAACGACCGGTTCGAAGAGGCCGCGACCTATCGCGTCATGTCGATGGCGCACCTCCAGCTGTCCCATCGCGAGAAGGCGATCCGAACCGCCCACGAGGGCATCGCGGTTCTGAGAAAACTCGAGGCCCAGCACGAGCTGATGAGGCTCCTGGCCTGGGCGGGCGAGGTGCTCCTGGCCGGGGACGCGGAGGAGAGGCGTTCGGCCCGGGACTATCTCTGGGAAGCGCGCAGCCTGGCCATGTCGATGAACCTCGAGCGGTGGGTGGAGCGGATCGAGAAGGCGCTTGGCGTCGAAGGAGCGGCCCCGGCGCCGCCCGTCGCGCCCGCGGCTCCGGCGCTTCGCCTCGACGAGGCGCCGCTGGGAGCAAACCCCGACTGCTTCCGGCTCGGCGTCGTGACGCAGGATCCGCGGATCATCGACCTTGTGCGCATCCTGGATCGCGCGTCGGGAAGCCGCCTCCCCATTCTCATTCTGGGCGAAAGCGGAAGCGGCAAGGAGGCGCTGGCCCGAGCCGCGCACCTCCTGAGCGAGCAACGCGACCAGCTCTTCGTGGTGGGGCACTGCGGCCCTCTTCCGGACGGACAGCTCGACGCGGAGCTCTTCGGAAGAGAGGCGGGCTCCGTTTCCGGAGGCGACCGGGCGAGAGCGGGCCTCTTCGAGGCGGCCCACCGCGGCGTCATCTTCCTCGACGAGGTGAGCGAGCTTCTCACCGCCGCGCAGGCAAAGCTCCTCCGCGTGATCGAAATGGGAGAACTCCGCCGCGTGGGCGGAATGGGCGTCCGCCAGGTGGACGTCCGTGTGATCGTCGCGTCGACCCGCGACCTGTCCGGTCTCGTGCGGCGTGGGCTCTTCCGCGACGATCTCTATTACCGGCTCAACGGAATCCGGCTCGAGGTGCCGCCGCTCCGGGAGCGCCCGGGCGACATCGAGCTGATCGGCCGCCATTTCCTCGCGCTCGCGGCGACCCAGGCGCGGAAGCACGTCTCGATGGGCGAGGCGGCCTGGGCGCGCCTCCTCGCGCATCCGTGGCCGGGGAATGTCCGGGAGCTTCGAAACGTGATCGACCGGGCGGTCGCCCTCGCGCGGGACGGCGATCAGATCCGGCCGGACACGCTCCAGCTTCAATCCGGCGCGCGGGAAGCAGCGCCCCGAGGGCCGTCCCAGTCCCGAACCGGGTCGCGGGGCATCTCCGCCGAGGAGCGCGACATGATCCTGAACGCGCTCCGCACGCACCGCGGAAACCAATCCGAGGCCGCGCGCAGCCTGGGCGGCATGAAGCGCACCACGCTTCTCTACAAGATCAAGAAGCTCGACATACGCCCCGAGGAATACGGCCTCTCCGCCGAGGGGTAGTGCGCCCCGCCCCGGGCGCGGCTTGACGGCCGCCCCAAGTCCTCTCTACAATCCACTCTCTTCCCACGCGCACCACGACCGTCGAGGGTTCCCATGGTCACCGAGTTGATGAAGGGTCTCTCCATCACGCTGTCGCACTTCTTCAAGAAGCCCGTCACGCTCAAGTACCCCGACGAGAAGATGAAGATGTACCCGCGCTTCCGCGGCCTCCACGAGCTCCACCGCTATGAAAACGGGCTGGAGCGCTGCGTCTGCTGCGGCCTCTGCGCCGCGGTTTGCCCGGCCGACGCCATCTACATGGAGGCGGCCGAGAACACGCCCACCCTGCGCTTTTCGGCGGGTGAGCGGTACGCCAAGCGCTACGAGATCGACATGCTCCGGTGCATTTTCTGCGGTTATTGCGAGGAGGCGTGCCCCGAGGACGCCATCTTCCTGGGGCACAACTACGAGCTTTCGGATTACTCGCGCGACGCCTTCGTCTACTCCAAGGAGCAGCTTCTCGTTCCGGTGGGCACCACGAACACGCCCGGAATCGTCCGCGGCCGTTAGCGGAGGGACGGACGAACATCGACCCGATGGGCGACGGGTGGGTGCTGGCCGCCGCCTGCGGGGTGGTGGCCGGGCTCGCCAATGTGGTTGGCGGGTGGCTCGCGGTCGGGCGCCAGGGCTGGGATCGCGTCCGGCAGAGCTACTTCGTAGCCGCGGGCGCGGGCTTCATGCTCGCCGCGGTCTTCCTTCGGATGGTCCCCGAGAGCTACCGCATCGCGTCGTCCCAACAAGTCCCCACCTTGGCCGTCGGCACCCTGATCCTGGCCGGCTACCTGCTGGTCCACGCCGCCGAGCACGTCCTGGTGGGGCACTTTCACTACGGCGAAGAGACCCACCACGAGCACTGGGTGAAGCCGGTCGTCGGCACGACCGCGCTCCTGGGGCTTCTCCTCCACGCGCTCCTGGACGGGGTCTCGATCGGGTCCGGATTCGTGATCGAGCCGGCCCTCGGCATTCTCATCGCGGTGGCGATCTTCCTCCACAAGGTGCCCGAGGGATTTACCGTCGGATCGATCATGATCGCGGCGGGGCGGTCGCGGAAGGAGGCGGTGATGAGCGCGGCCTGGCTCGGCATCGCCACGGTGGTCGGCGCTCTGACCATCTCCTTCTGGTCTGGCGCGGTCCGATACGCCCTCCCGCTCTCGGCGGGGGCGGCCGTGTACGTCGCCGCGTCGGATCTCATCCCGGCGGTCAACGAATCGAGGGGCATCAAGATCGCGTTGGGGGTGTTCGGCGGGGTCCTCCTCTTCTACGTCACCGAGGCGGCGCTGGAGGCGCTGGGGTTGTGATTGATTTCACACTCTTGCGCTGATAGTCTCGGGGCTGAAACGCGGAATCTCCACATCCGGCAAGGGGTTTCGGCCCCCAGTCCGACGGCTTCACGGGTGATCTCATGGGAATCGAAGAGCTCGTACCCGACGGAATTCTGACGACCACGGTCGACAAGATGGTGAACTGGGCCCGGCGTTCCTCCATCTGGCCCGCCACCTTCGGCCTCGCGTGCTGCGCCATCGAGATGATGGCGACCAGCGCGTCGCGCTACGACCTCGCCCGCTTCGGCGCGGAGGTGTTCCGCGCGTCTCCCCGCCAGGCGGATCTCATGATCGTCGCCGGCCGCGTGAGCAAGAAGATGGCTCCGGTCCTCAAGCGAATCTACGACCAGATGCCCGAGCCCAAGTGGGTGATCTCCATGGGCGCGTGCGCCTCGTGCGGCGGCGTGTTCAACGACTACGCCATCGTCCAGGGCGTCGATACGGTGGTGCCGGTGGACGTGTACGTTCCCGGCTGCCCGCCGCGCCCCGAAGCGCTCATCTACGGCATCATGAAGCTCCAGGAGAAGATCGACAAAGATCGGATCCATCCCCAAGCGCCCGCGACGGGCGCGGGTGCTTAGCGCTTCCTCCGCGATGTCCACCACGATCGCCCCCGAATTCAAGACCATCACCATCAACATGGGGCCGCAGCACCCCTCCACTCACGGGGTGCTCCGGCTGGTGATCGAGCTGGACGGCGAAACCGTGGTCTCGCTCAAGCCCGTGGTTGGCTATCTCCACACGGGCATGGAGAAGATCATGGAATCGAAGACCTACACGAAGTCCATCACGGTCACGGACCGGATGGACTACCTCTCGCCGCTCGGAAACAACATGGCGTACGTCGGGGCGGTGGAGCGGCTGATGGGGCTCACGATTCCCGAGCGGGCGCAGACGCTTCGGGTCATTCTTCTGGAATTGACCCGGATCTCGTCCCACCTGGTCTGGCTCGGAACCCACGCGATCGACCTGGGCGCGATGAGCGTCTTCCTCTATTGCTTCCGCGAGCGCGAGAAGCTGCTCGACGTGAACGACATGGTGGCCGGGTCGCGCCTCACGCCCAGCTATTTCCGCGTCGGCGGGTTCTTCCAGGACGTTCCGGAGGAGTTCGTGCCGCACGTCAGGAAATTCTGCGAGGAGTTTCCGGTGGCGCTCGCCGAGTATCAGAATCTGCTGACCAAGAACCGCATTTGGATGAAGCGGACGATCGGAGTCGGCCTGCTCTCCGCGGAGCACGCGCTCGCGCTCAGCGTCACGGGGCCGACGCTCCGGGGGAGCGGCATCGAACTCGACATGCGGAAGGCCCACCCCTACTGCGGCTACGAAACGTACGATTTCGAGGTGCCGCTCGGGCGGAACGGCGACGTGTACGACCGGTACCTCTGCCGCATCGAGGAGATGAAGCAATCGCTTCGGATCGTGCGGCAGGGGTTGGACCGGCTCCGTCCAGGACCGGTCCGCGCCGACAATCCGTACCTCTTCCCGGCCGATCGCGAGAACGTGAAGGCGGGGATGGAGGAGCTGATCTTCCACTTCAAGATCATGTCGGAGGGGTTCCGGCCGCCCGTGGGTGACTCCTATTTCTCCATCGAGTCGCCGAAAGGCGAGCTGGGCTTTTACGTCGTAAGCGACGGGAGCCCGCTCCCGTACCGGGTGCGCGTGCGCCCGCCTTCGTTCATCAACCTCCAGGCGCTCGAGAGCATGTCGATCGGCCGCATGGTGTCCGACGTGGTCGCGTGCATCGGGAGCATCGACATCGTCCTCGGGGAGGTGGATCGCTGATGAGCGCCAACGGACGCGTCCTGACGGCGACGGTCGACCTGCCGGACTCGCACACCCTCGCGGTCTACAAGAAGCACGGCGGCTACGAGGCGCTTGCCATGGCGCTGAAGAAGCAGCCCGACGAGATCATCGACGTGGTGAAGCGATCCGGGCTGCGCGGGCGGGGCGGCGCCGGATTCCCGACCGGAACCAAGTGGGGCTTCGTCCCCAAGTCCAACGACAAGCCCAAGTACATGTGCGTGAACGCGGACGAGAGCGAGCCCGGGGCGTTCAAGGACCGGCTCCTCTGCGCGAAGGATCCTCACCAGTTGATCGAAGGCACGCTGATCGGCTCCTACGCGATCGGCGCGCGCCGCGCGTACATCTACATCCGCGGGGAGTTCGCTCACGAGGCCCGCGTTCTCGAGGATGCGGTCCGGGAAGCGCGAAAGGCGGGGCTCGTCGGCAAGAACATCCTGAATTCGGGCTTCGACTGCGAGGTCACGGTCTACCTGGGCGCGGGCGCCTACATCTGCGGCGAGGAGACGGGGCTCATCGAGTCCATCGAAGGAAAGCGCGGCGAGCCGAGGCTCAAGCCGCCGTTTCCCGCGGTGGTCGGGCTCTTCGGTTGCCCCACCGTGGTCAACAACGTCGAGACCCTCGCCTGCGTTCCGCACATCGTGAAGCGCGGCTGGGAATGGTTCGCGGCCATCGGCCCCGAGCGAAACACGGGCCCCAAGCTCTACGGCCTGAGCGGCCACGTGAACAAGCCCGGCGTGTACGAAGCGCCCATGGGGATTCCCCTGCGCCAGCTGATCGACGAGTTCGGCGGCGGCGTCCCCGGCGGCCGCCCCGTGAAGGGCGTCATTCCGGGCGGGGCGTCGTGTCCGGTGCTCCGCGGGGACGAGATCGACGTCCCCATGGACTTCGACTCGATGACCCGCGCGGGGTCCCTGTTCGGGACCGGCACGCCGATCGTGATGGACGACACCACGTGCATGGTCCGCGCGGCATGGATCACGGCGCGCTTCTTCGCCCACGAGTCGTGCGGGCAGTGCACGCCCTGCCGCGAGGGTTGCGGCTGGCTCCAGCGGCTGCTCTGGAAGATCGAGACCGGTCGCGGGGAAGAGCGCGACCTGGACCTCCTTCTCTCGGTGACCGACCAGATCGAAGGGAATACCATCTGCGCCTTGGGCGACGCGGCGGCCTGGCCGGCGCGCGGCTTCGCCAAGAAGTTCCGGGACGAGTTCCTACAGCATATTCGCGAGAAGCGCTGCCCGATCGGGGCGGGCTCACTCCACTAGGAGACCGGAATGGCCACGGTGAAGCTCAAGATCGACGGCCGCGAGGTCGTCGTCGAAAAGGGAACCAACCTCATTGAGGCGGGGAAGAAGGCGGGCGTTCTGGTCCCGAGCTTCTGTTACCACCCCGGACTCCCGGTCGTCGGCGTTTGCCGCATCTGTCTCTGCGAGATCGAGGGCCGGCCCAAGCTGGTCGCGGGCTGCGCCACGCCGGCGGAAGAGGGCATGAGTGTCGTCACCCGGACCGCCAAGGTCCGCGAGGCGCGCAAGGCGGTGATGGAATTCCTGCTCATCCACCACCCGCTCGATTGCCCGATGTGCGACAAGGGCGGCGAGTGCACGCTCCAGGACTACACGGTCATGATGGGGCCCGCGGCCACGCGCTTCGGCTTCGAGAAGACGACCTGGCCGGAAGAGGACGTGGGCGGGAAGCTCATCCTGAACAAGAACCGCTGCATTCTCTGCCTTCGCTGCGTCAACCTCTGCAAGGAGGTGGCCGGCGAGGACGAGATCGCCGTGCTCGCGCGCGGAGAAGAGACCTACATCGGGACCGTCGCGGGCCGGAAGATCACGAACGAGCTGGCCGGAAACATCGCGGACATCTGCCCCGTCGGCGCCCTCACCAGCAAGGATTTCCGGTTTCAGGCGCGCCCGTGGGAGCTCACGCCGGTGGCGTCCACCTGCACGCTCTGCTCCAAGGGCTGCTCCACCAACATCGGATACCATCCGCGCCGGAACGAAATCCTCCGGATCACGGCGCGCGAGAACATGGACGTGAACCAGTGGTGGATCTGCGACCGCGGACGGGGCGGCTTCCACTTCGTTCACGACCCCAAGCGTCTCACCCAGCCCACCCACAGAAACGGCGCGGCGCCGGCCCCGAGCACCTGGGCCGCGGCCATGTCGGGGGTCGCGGAGGAACTCAAGCGCATCGTCGCGAAGCACGGCGCGGGAGCGGTCGGCGTGGTGGCGTCCGGCGAATCGACCAACGAGGAGTGCTACCTCACGCGGGCCATTTTCAAGGATGGGCTCGGCGTTGCCAACGTCGACATTCCGGCCCGGCCCCAGCCTCCCGTCGTTTACAAGCAGTTCACGATCGAGGGAGACCAGAATCCCAACACCCGCGGCGCGAGGACGATCGGTCTGGCGCCCGGCCCGCAGGGCCTGGGCCTCGCCGACATGATGCGCGCGGCGGCCGAAGGGCGGATCCACGCGCTCGTCTTCCTTCGCGGCGGGCCGCTCGACCGGTTCGGCGATCCCGACATCGTGGCCCGCGCGCTCGCCCAGGTCGAGCTTCTCGTCGTCATCGACCTGCTCCCATCGCCGGTCTCCGAACGGGCCCACTGGGTCCTGCCGGGCGTCAGCTTCGCCGAGCGGGAAGGCACCTACACCAACTCCAAGGGACGGGTCCAGCGCGCCCCCAAGGTCTTCACCCATCGGGGCGACACCCGGGAAGACTGGCGAATCCTTCAAGACCTCGGACGCGCGCTCGGCGTATGGAAGCGGAACGAGCCCGGTCCCGAGCAGATCTTCGCGCAGCTTGCGCTCACGCATCCCGCCTTCAGCGGGCTCAGCTACACCGTAGTGGGAGACCTGGGTGCGCCACTCGCCGTCGCGACGGCGGACGTCGCCGTGGGCTGACGCCCGGCGCCGCCGGCTCCTCCTTCACGCCCTTCCCAAGACCGATCTTCACGTCCATCTCGACGGGTCGATCCGGCCCGCGACCATCTTGGAGTTGGCGCGCGAGCAGGGCGTGCGCCTCCCGGTTCGGACGCATCGGGACCTGAAGCGCTTCATCTCGAGTCTCACCTCGGGCGTCAGCCTTCCGCGCTATCTCAAGGCGTTCGACCTCACGCTTCGCGTTCTTCAAGAACGGGAGGCGCTCGAGCGGGCGGCGTTCGAGCTGGCCGAGGACGCGCACGGCGAGAACATCCGCTACATGGAGGTGCGCTACTGTCCGGCGCTCCACACGCGCGAAGGCCTCACCATGGACGACACCGTGGACGCCGTCACGGCCGGCCTCACCCGGGCGCGGCACCGCTACGGGATCCAGACCGGGACAATCGTGTGCGGCATCCGGCACCTGAGCCCGAGGCTCTCGCTCAGGCTCGCCGAGCTGGCGGTGAGGCATTACGGACGCGGCGTGGTCGGCTTCGACCTGGCGGGGGCGGAGAAGGACTACCCCGCCAAGGCGCATCGGAAGGCCTTCGATCACGTTGTCCAAAACAACGTCAACGTCACCGTCCACGCGGGCGAGGCTTTCGGCGCGGAGAGCATCGCGCAGGCGCTCCACTACTGCGGCGCGCATCGGATCGGGCACGGCACGCGGCTTCGGGAGGACCGGGCGATCTACGACTACGTGAACGATCACCGGATCCCGCTCGAGATGTGCCTCACGTCGAACGTCCAGACGGGAGCGGTGCCAACGCTTCGCTCTCACCCGTTTCGCGAGTACCTTGCGGCCGGCCTCCGCGTCACGCTGAACACGGACAATCGTCTGGTTTCCGCGACCACCATGACACGGGAACTGGACCGCGCGGTGACGGCGCTCCACCTTCGGCCGCGCGATCTGCGCCACGTGCTCCTGAACGGATTCAAGTCGGCGTTCCTCCCGCTCAACGAAAAAGGGGAGATCCTGCTCCGGGCGGTGGCCGAAATCGACGCGGCGTTCGAGGCGGCGCGCGCCGGCGAGGCGGAGGTGGAATGGGATCTTCTTTGATCCATCCCATGATGGGCGCATCCAAAGCGCTGGGACCAGGGGCCGGGTTACCTTGAAGCCGTCCCCCGGGTGGCTTAGAATAGACCGGGTGAGGAATCCACGATGAACCAGATGGGTCACGCCGCAGGGCCGCTTTCAGTTTCGGGCCGCTTGAGCCCCGTTCCCATCCTCCAGGTGGCCACGGGGTTCTGGGCGAGCCAGGCGCTCTTGACGGCCGTCGACCTTCGTGTGTTCACGATCCTCTTCGGTGGGCCCAAGACGGCCGCCGAGGTGGCCGCGGAGGCCAAGGCCGATCCCGTCGGCGTCGAGGCCCTGCTGGATGCCAACTGCGCCCTGGGCTTCCTTCACCGGGCGGGCGACCGGTACCGAAACGACGAGGTGTCGAACGCGTTTCTGGTCGAGGGCTCGCCGGGGTCCTACGTCGATCTCGTCCGCTTCATGCGCGAGCCGCTCTACGGCATCTGGGAGTCGCTCCGCGACACCGTGAAGACAGGCAAGGCTCCGGTGCCGTCCGACAAGCTGGGCGAGACCGAAGCCGCGCTGGCGCGCGCCTTCCACAACGGCGTCTACGCGTCGATGATGCGGGTCGCCGAAATCCTCGATATCGAGTACAGCGCCTATAACAAGATCCTCGACCTGGGAAGCCACACCGGCGCGGGGGCTCTGTGCCTGGCGCGCCGCTATCCCAACATGCAGGCGTCCATCCTCGACCGCGCGCCGTTTCGCCCGGTCGCCGAGGAGTTCATCCGCGGCATGAAGCTGGAGGAGCGGGTCCGGTTCGTGCCCGCCGATCCGGACGACGCCTTGGCGAAGGACGAATTCGATCTCGTGCTCCTGACGCATCAGCTGTCGCGCCGGAGCCGCACCTCGATTCCCGAAATACTCGCCAACGTGAGGCAGTCGCTCCGGACCGGCGGACGGATCCTCGTGACGGAGTTCCTGCTCGAGGACTCGAAGGCCGAGCCCCGCGAGGCGGCCCTCTTTAGGCTGAACGTGCTGGCCAGCTACGGTCCGAGCTACGCCGGAGCGCTCACGCGCACGGAGCTCTACCGCCTGCTTCAAGATTCGGGCTTCTCCAACGTCGACATGGTCGGCCTTCCGATGTTCGGGATCACCGCGGTGACCGCCTCGAAGGCCTGAGCCGTGCGGGTCGAACGCTTCCAGGTCGGCCCCCTCGACAACAACCTCTACCTCCTCACCACGCCCGGCTCCAAGGACGCGATCGTCGTCGATCCGTCGCTCGAGAGCGAGCGCGTGCTCGAGGAAATTGGGAAGCGCGGCCTGACCGTGAAGCGGATCCTCCTCACCCACGCGCACATCGATCACATCCTCATGGTGCACGCGTTCCACAAGGAGACCGGCGCGCCCGTATGGCTCCATCCCGACGACCGGCCGCTCTACGACGGGGGCCGCGATCAGGCGGCCATGATGGGGATGGCGTGGCCGGGAACGGTCCCGATCGCGCACTGGATGTCGGAGGGAGAGGACGTCGGCATTCCTGGAATCGACGTCCGCGCGCTCCACACGCCGGGGCACTCGCCGGGCAGCGTGACGTTCGCGACGGTTGAGGGGCTGATCTCCGGGGACGTCCTGTTCCGGGATTCCGTGGGGCGGGCCGATCTTCCCGGCGGGGACTGGGACGTCCTCGTCCGCACCATCCGCGAGCGCCTGTTCGCCTTTCCCGCCGAGACGACGGTCTATCCGGGCCACGGTCCGATCACGACGATCGGTCGCGAGATGGCCACGAATCCCTTCGTCGGCGCCCGCGCGCTGAAACAGGCTTAGCCCACGTCTCCTGAATTCGAACATCTAGTCCACCCGAGCGCGCTCTACCGCGACTTCCTGTCGTCGCCCGGGAAGCTCCGGGACTTCTATGCGGTCGACTTCCGGGACCCTCTGGCCATCGCGGGGCACGCCGCCCGTCGGGATTTTCCGTCCAAGATCCGCTCCCAGGTGGCCTCCATCTCTGAAGCGCCAGGCGGCGGCCTTCGGGGTCCAGGACGTTTCCCGCGAACCCCTGGCCCAGTTCGAGCGTCCCAACACTTTAGTAGTCGTGGCGGGGCAGCAGCCGGGCCTTTTTGGGGGACCGCTCTACACGCTGTACAAGGCGCTCTCGGCGATCGCGCTGGCGCGCTCCATCTCGGCCGCCTCGGGGCGGCCCGTGGTGCCGATCTTCTGGGTGGCCTCGGACGACCACGATTTCGACGAGGTTCGCGCGACCTGGCTGAGCGACGGGGGCGCGGACCCGATCCGGCTCGAGGTTCCGGCGCGGGGCGGTTCGGGGGCGGCGTCCTTCTGGACGCTCCGGCTCGGGGCCGAAATGGACGGGCTGATCGACCGCGTCGCGGCGGCCCTTCCCTCGTCGGAATTCCGCGACGGTCTCGTGGCCTCGCTGCGTGAGGCGTACGCGCCGGGCCGAAGCTGGACCGAGGCGTTCGCCCGTTTCATGGCCGGGGTATTCGCGCCGTTGGGCGCGCTGGTCTTCGATCCCTCCGACTCGGAGGCGAAGGCGATCGCGTCGCCGGTTTTCGAGCGTGAGATTGCGCTCGCGGGCCGGTCCTCGCAGGCGGCCATCGCCGCCGGCAAGGAACTGGAGCGGCTCGGCTACCACGCGCAGATCGCGCGCGCGGGGAACGAGCTCAACTTCTTCTGGCAGGAGGACGCGCGGGAGCCGATCCGGATCGAAGAGGACGGATCGCTGAGGATCGGGCACTCGGGCCGGCACCTGAAGCCGGACGCGCTGGCCGCGGAAGTTCGCGCGCATCCGCAGAAGGCGAGCCCGGGCGTGCTGCTTCGTCCGATGATGCAGGACTTTCTCTTCCCGACCGCGGCGTACGTCGGGGGGCCGGCCGAGGTGGCGTACTGGGGTCAAGTGCACGCGCTCTATCCGCTCTTCGATATGCCGGCGCCGGCGGTGTCGCCGCGAGCGGGCGCGACGCTGTTCGAGCACAAGACGGAGAAAACGCTGGAGCGGTTCCAGATCGAGTGGACGTCGCTCGCCGGGGATGTCGAGACGGTGATCGGCCGGGCCCTCAAGGCCACTCTGCCGGGCGATTTCCCGGAGGCGTTCGAGCGCGAGCGAGAAATCTGGGGCCAGAGCTTTGAGCGGCTGGAGAAGAAGGTGGTCGCGTTCGATCCGTCGCTGGGCAAGGCGATCACCACGTCCAGAGGAAAGCTGGAGCACGAGGGTCAGAACTTGGAGCGGAAGCTCATGCAGGTCTGGAAACGCCGCCAGGAGGAATCGGTGCAGCAGATCCGCCGCGCGCGATCGCAGCTCTTTCCCAACGGGAGCCTCCAAGAGCGGGTCTTCTCCGCCGTTGGGTTTCTCGCGCGCCACGGATCCGACCTGGTGCCCCGCGTGATGTCGTCGCTCGGCGGTCCGGGATCCCACGTCCCGGTGCCGCTTTCGGGGAGGGAACCGTGAAGATCGGCATCTCCTGCTATCCCAGCCACGGCGGCTCCGGCGTCGTCGCCACGGAGCTGGGGATCGAGCTGGCCAAGCGCGGCCACGAGATTCACTTCATCTCCTACTCGATTCCGTTCCGGCTGAAGGCCTACCAGGAAAACGTCTACTTCCACGAGGTGCAGGTCATCTCGTACCCGCTGTTTCAGTATCCTCCCTACACGCTCGCCCTGGCCGCCAAGATGGCCGAGGTCGCGGACGAGGTGGGGCTGGACGTGCTGCACGCGCACTACGCGATTCCGCACGCGATCTGCGCGTATCTGGGCCGCCAAGTGGCCGCGTCGACCAAGCTGCGCGTGGTGACCACGCTCCACGGCACCGACATCACGCTCGTCGGGTCGGATCAATCGTTTCGAACGCTCACGCGGTTCGGGATCGACCAGAGCGACGGGGTGACCGCCGTCTCCGAATTCCTGCGCCAGAAGACGGTCGAGGTGTTTCACCCTCGCCGCGCCATTCAGGTGATTCCCAACTTCATCGATCCCTCCCGGTACGCCCCCCGCGACCGGAGCGCCTGCCGGCGCGACCGGTTCGCCAAGAAGGGTGAGAAGGTCCTCATCCACATTTCCAACTTCCGTCCGAGCAAGCGCGTGGAGGATGTCGTGCGCGTGTTCGCGGCCGTGCGCCGCGAGGTGCCGAGCGTGCTCCTGATGGTGGGGGACGGCGCCGATCGTACCCGGAGCCGCGAGGTGGCGGTCGAGCTGGGCGTGGAGCGCTACGTGCGCTATCTGGGCCAGCTCGACGACGTAGAGGACGTACTCTCGACCGCGGATCTCTTCCTCCTCACGAGCGCCAACGAGAGCTTCGGGCTCGCCGCGCTGGAGGCCATGTCCTCGGGCGTCCCCGTCATCGGGACGACCGCCGAGGGAGTGCCCGAGCTGATCCAATCGGGAGAGACCGGATACCTGCTGCCCGTGGGCGACGTCGCGGGAATGGCGCGGCGCGCCATCGAGGTGCTCACGGACACCGACCGCCACGCGGCCATGAGCCGGCGGGCCCGCGAGGTCGCGATCGAGCGCTACGACGCGGCCCGGATCGTGCCGATGTACGAAGACCTCTACGCCCGCGTCACAGACCAGCCGGTCGCGGCGCCCGGCTACATGGCCCCGCCGGAGGGGCTGGCTTAGCGAGCACCTCGACGCCGGGACTTCCTAAGGGATCGGCGCGGGATCGAGTAGAACGTCGAAGGTTGTGTCCGCAGTCGTGGCGGCGATTCCGGAATAGAAGAGCGACGTCATTCCATCCGCGGAAATCCCCAGGCTGTATTCGCGATTCGGTTCCAAGTCCAGGCGAAACCGCCCCAAGGCGTCGGTCGTCGCGACCGCCGATCGGTTGAACGCGTCGGCGAACAGCACGGCGGTCGCCTGGGCCCCCGGGATCGGTTGAAGCGTTGCCGAAGATCGAACCGTTCCGGACCACTCCACGCCCGTGAGACCGAGGTCCACGACCGTCGCCCCCGCGATCGAGCGCAGGGGAAAGATGCGGGCCAGAATGTAGGAGTCTGCGGGGCGTGGATAGCAGAGGAAGCGGTAGTTCCCAGGCGGAATGTAGAGTGTGTAGCGGCCGTCGGATCCGGTCAGGACCCTTGCCGAGTGGACGCTACCGGAAGCGATTACCAGAACGGACTCGAGCGGCGCGGCGCCAGGTCCCGAAACAAGTCCCGTGATCGGATCACCCGAAAGAACAATGTCGAACGTGGTGTCCGCTCGGATCGGCACCCCCGCAACGCTGGCGGACGGGAAACCGTTGTAGGATTCACCATCGCTTGCATGGAAGTAATAGATTGAGGCCGGAAGGAGCAGCGAAAATCGGCCGTTTCGGAAGAAGTCGCCTGCGTAACCCCCGTTTCCCGCCGCGCTCACAAAGCCGCTGCCGAGTACGGCCCCGGTGGGGCTGAACACTCTTCCCTCGACACGGAAACCCGAGAACGTGAAATCCGCCCTGGAATGCTCCGGTGAGAGGGCGACGGTCGTCTCGTACACATAGTCAGGAAGGTACACATTGTCCGGAGGATAGAGCCGCACCATCCACGTACCCGTAGCGAGCGACAGGGTGTACTCGCCTGTGGAGTCGGTCGTCGCGTTGGGATATGGGTAGAAGCTTTGGATCGTGTGCCGGTCCGCTTGAAACAGCAAGTCCACGCCCGGAATCGGCCGCCCGGACTGAGTCCGTAACCCTTCCCGATGCGCTCACGGGGCGCCAGCGGCTTCGTCGGCAGAGAGGCGCACGCCGGGCCCAGCAAGAGCGTGACGGATAGGATCCAGCGGACCCACCCGACGCGATGCACGCCTGCCGCGGCGATTCGCGGAGTCTGCGGCCGCCCTGTCATCAGAACTCCGCGCCGATTCCCAGGGAGACGGTTCCGAGGATCCATGTCTGCTGGGGCAGGACCTGGTACGGCTGTCCCACGGCGTCGTACCTCACCGTGTCACTTTGGAAGCCATCCGCTGAGCCCTCGATGAACGCGAACGCCTTCTTGGCGATCCGAACATCAAAGCCTCCGCCGAGCGTGATGGCCCCCTTGGCGGAAGACGGCGCGTCGCCGAAATCGAAAAGAATTCCGCCGATCCCGGCGATTGCGTATGGGCGAACCTTCCCCAGCAGAATGTTGCATCGTGCGAGCGCGCGGAGCGCGTCGACCGCCGTCATCCGCTGCGTGACCGTCCGGATCGGATGAGAGGCGACGAAGTCCAGCAGCACGCTCCACCGCCGGCTCATCCCCAATCCAATCCGCCCGCCGATGGATAGATCTTCCTTGAGTCCAAGGTCTTCGTCGAATAAGCGGACGCCTCCGGTCATGGCCACCATGAACGGACGCTCCGGATTGTCGGCGGCAAGAGCTGGCGCCGGCCGCGAGCACAGGGTCCGAGCCGACGAGAAGGATGCCAGGCGCGCGCTCGGTGAGCAGGGGGTCCCCTACGGCGGGCTCGATCACGACGTCGAACGTGGAATCGACCGTCGAGGAAACGTAGGGGACGAACGAACGGTCCGGTCTCGTTGCCGACAGGTACACGAACTGAATGGCCGTACGCCCGGTTTGCTCCGAACAGGAACTGAACTTGCCCGAACGCGATCCGTCGGGTCTGGCGGACGCCTTTCCGTGGCGCCGATCTCCAAGGCGGAGACGTTCGCGCCCCTGTATCGGAGAGTTGTCTGAAACACGACGTAGGGTCGCGTTCCATCGTGTTCGCGGGAAACGCGATGGGGACTCGACGTATCTCCGGATGTCCGAGATCGAGCCTATGTTCCGCGCCCCGCGATCGTTGCTGGGCCGGTGGGTAGGAGTAGTAGTAATAGTCTCCGGCCGGCAGGTAGAGCACTCGCGACCCCGTCCGGGCCTGTTCGACCGGACGCGGAAATCGCGCCCGTCGTGGACTGCGCCTCAACACCGGTTCCCGCCCTGGGTTGCTTCGCCAATGTGACCGTCGCCGTCACCGTAAACCCGGACGGTCCCAATCGATGGTCGTGTCCGCGGAGGAAAGCTGGGCTTGAGTCGTAGAGTCGTGGCAATTCCGCTGTAGTTGTCCGACGGCTGGACCGCAAAGGTGTAGAGTCCGGGCGGAATGAACAGGGAGTAGTGTCCGCCCGTTGTCACCGCGCTCGCCGTGGTCCTGTAGGGGGCGTCGCTGCATTGGATGTAGGCCCTCGTGAGCAGAGGGCCGCCGGGTCCGGTCAAGCTGCCCGATACTTTGGTTCCCGAGAATCTGTAGTCGAACCGTGGCTTGGACCGGTCGACCGTGAACTTCCCGACCCTTCCCTCGGGGTATCCGGTCGAGTTAGGCGGATCGATCCCCACGGCATAGCTTCCTTCGGCCAACGCGGTCTTGAAGGCGCCGTCCGTATCCGTGCGGACGTAGGTGGAAGGCAAGAAATTCCCGGATGGATCGGCCTCGGGGGTGAAATAGACGTAGGTTTCCATCATCGCGACCCCGTCCCGGTCCCGAACCGATCCTTCGATGGTCACCACGGCGTGAGGCGCCGTGGGCATGTCGGAACAGGAGAGAATCCCCGCCAGCGGAAGCAGGATCGGAAGTAGGGCCAGGGCTGCGGCGCATCAGAACCCCACGCTCACGCCGAACGACACGAACTGGATGGTGTCGGTGGATCGCTCGGAAGTGGAGACAACGTCTCCGGTAGGGGAGTACGTGACGTTCCTCATTCGATAGAACTCCGCCGAGTACTCCGCGAAGAGCCGCGCGCGGCGTGACGGCGCGAATTCCAGCCCGCCGCCCACGCTCGCCGACCCGCCCGCCGTATCGGTCGTGTCATCAAAGTTGAAGAGCACCCCGCCAAAGCCGCCGAGCAGGTAGGGCTGAACGGCCGAAGCGAGTGGCCGGAACTGCCCCAGCGCGCGGAGGCTCGAGACCGTCGCCGCATCGCCGGTCGTCTTCCGGGAGGGGTCCGATTGGACGTATTCCATGAGAAGGCTACACCGTTTGTCGACCGCCATGCCCACCCGGAGTCCGTAGGAAATCTCGCTCTTGAGATCGAGCGTCTCGTCGTACCAACTGCTGCCCAGGATCGGGGAGATTGTGATGTCACCCTTTGCTGCGGGCTCGGCCGCGGCCGCAGCGGCCGCCAAAAACATACCCAGCACGATCAACGGAACTGCTTTCAACGGGCCTCCTTATGCGGCATGCCTAGGCAGGCGCGAGGCTTGTGGGGCGGGGAAATTGTGTGTACGATTGACAATTCTACGTCCGAGCCATCGA
Organism: Candidatus Eiseniibacteriota bacterium; assembly: GCA_963740415.1. Classification (GTDB taxonomy): domain Bacteria; phylum Eisenbacteria; class RBG-16-71-46; order SZUA-252; family SZUA-252; genus WS-9. Next base: position 265,901 of record CAVUEC010000011.1, on the reverse strand, counting down.
TTCGACAAGACCGTAACCGGCAAGAAATACGAGCGTTCCATGACCCGTCGTGAGCGAATTCGGAAAACTCTGCGGGGGGAGGCGACCGACCGGCCGCCCGTCTCCTTCTGGAGGCACTTCTACGATCGCGAAGGTTCCGCGAAAGACCTTGCCGATTCGATGCTTGCCTTCCAGAAGACCTACGACTGGGACCTCCTCAAGGTGAACCCGCGCGGCTCGTACCACGTCGAAGATTGGGGGGGACGGACGGCGCGTCCCGGGACGGGACCGCTCGACAAGCCCAAGATGGTCGAAAGTCCGATCCGAGGCCCGGAGGATTGGGGCAAGATCCGCCCGCTCGACCCCACGAAAGGCGCGCTCGGCGAGCACCTGGACGCCGAAGAGCGCATTGCAGCCGTGGCGCAAGGGGAAGTGGATTGGATCATGACCATCTTCAACCCGGTTTCGATCGCAGCCGACCTCGTGAATGACGACGAGATGTTCGTCGACCATCTCAAACGGCACGGCGAGCGGGTGCACGGCGCGCTCCGCGCCATCACCGAGACGTTCTCGGGATTCGTCCGCGAAACGATCCGGCGCGGCGCGTCCGGAATCTTTCTCGCGACCACCGATTGGGCGAACGACTCGCGAATCGGGAAGGAGCTGACGCGGGAGTTCGGCCGGCCCTACGACCTCAAGCTGCTCGCCGAGGCGGACGGCGCGCCGCTCAACATGATCCACATTTGCGGCCCGGGCGCCTACGTCGAGGAGCACCTCGACTACCCGGTCTCCGTGATCTCGTGGGACGCGAAGGCGGCGCGGAATCCGTCGATCGCGGCGTTGAAGTCCCGGACGCAGAAGACGCTCCTCTCGGGGCTCGACCACGAGGGGACGATGGTGCGCGGGCCCGTCGAGGCCGTGCAGAACGAGGCGCGCGCGGCGATTCAGGAGTCCGGCGGGACGCGGTTCATCCTGGGACCGGGTTGCGCCGTGCCCGCGGTCGCGCCGCTCCCGCACTTCGAAGCCGTGAGAGAGGTGGCGCTGGCATGCGCTTGAACGCGCTTCGGTTCGCGATACTCGCCGCCCTGTGCTTCTCCGCGCCCGCTGCGTTCGCCAAGGGCCCCGCCGCCGCTCCGGCGAAGCAGGAGGTCGCGAGCGGCAAGCCCCAGGTGGACGTGCTCACGTGGGAAGGCGCCATCCAGCCGATCAGCGCCGAGGTCATCAAGCAGGCGATCGACCGCGCGGAGCGGGATCACCGCGAGGCGTTGATCATCCGGCTCGACACGCCGGGCGGCCTGGACACGGCGATGCGCGACATCATCAAGCGAATCCTGATCTCCGAGGTTCCCGTGGTCGTCTACGTCGCGCCCTCCGGCGGACGGGCGGCGAGCGCGGGGACGTTCATCGCCATGGCGGCGCACGTCGCGGCGATGTCCCCCGGAACTTCGATCGGCGCGGCGACCCCGATCCAGGCGGGGGGCGGCGACATCGGAAAGGACCTCGCGCGAAAGGTGAAGAACGACGCGGTGAGCTACATCCGGTCCCTGGCGACCCAGCGCGGGCGAAACGCCGACTGGGCCGAGAAGGCCGTGCGCGAGGGAGGATCGCTGGGCGAGACCGACGCGTTGAAGATGAACGTCGTCGACCTCGTCGCGCGCGACGTGGACCAGCTTCTGACTCTCCTCGACGGGCGGAGTGTCACGGTCGTCGGCCAGACGCGCGTGCTCCACACGAAAGGGGCCGAGCGCCACGAGGTGAGCGCCACCTGGCGCCAGGAGCTTCTCAGCCGGATCACCGATCCCAACATCGCCTACATTCTCTTCATTCTCGGTTTCTACGGGCTTCTCTTCGAGCTCTCCAATCCGGGCGCGATCCTCCCGGGCGTGGTCGGCGGGATCTGCCTTCTGCTCGCGTTCCTCGCGTTCCAGGCGCTGCCGGTCAATCTCGCGGGGGTGTTTCTCATCGTGTTCGCCATGGTGCTCCTCGCCATCGAGGTGAAAGTGCAAAGCCACGGAATTCTCACGGTCGGCGGGGTGACCGCGCTTCTTCTGGGATCGCTGATTCTGCTCGGGGGCGACCCGGGCTCGCTTCGCGTGTCGCTCTCCGTGATTCTGACGGTCACCGGGGCGACGGTTCTCTTCTTCCTGTTCATCGTGGGCGCCGCCTACCGTGCGCAGAAGCGGAAGCCGACGACCGGAATCCAGGGCCTGCTCGGGGAGCGCGGCACGGCGCTCACCAATCTAAAGCCCAGCGGACAGGTGTTCGTGCACGGCGAGTATTGGACCGCGACGGCGGACGAGCCGATCGCGAGCGGCGCCGAGGTCATCGTCGATCGCGTGGACGGTCTTTCGCTTCGGGTGAAGAAGGCCTAAAGGGGGTCAGGGATGTTCTCCTATTCAGTAGTCGCGCTCTTCATCGTGGGAATTCTGTTTCTGTCCAGCGCCATCAAGGTGCTGAGGGAGTACGAGCGCGGCGTGGTCTTCCGCCTCGGACGGTCCATCGGGACCAAGGGGCCGGGCCTGATCTTGTTGATCCCGGTGGTCGACAAGATGGTGAAGATCCCGCTTCGAACGGTCGCGATGGACGTCCCGCCTCAGGATGTCATCACCCGCGACAACGTCTCGGTGAAGGTGAACGCGGTGATCTACTTCCGCGTGCTGGACGCGACGAAGGCCGTTCTCGAAGTGGAGAACTATCTCTACGCCACGTCCCAGATCGCGCAAACGACGCTCCGGAGCACCCTGGGTCAGGCGGAGCTGGACGAACTCCTGGCGAACCGGGACAAAATCAACAAGGAGCTCCAGCTGGTGATCGACGGCCACACCGAGCCGTGGGGCATCAAGGTGTCGACCGTCGAGGTGAAGAACGTCGACCTGCCCCAGGAGATGCAGCGCGCGATCGCGCGCCAGGCCGAGGCCGAGCGCGAGCGCCGGGCCAAGGTCATCAACGCCGAGGGCGAACTCCAGGCCAGCCAGAAGCTGACCGAGGCGGCCGGGGTCCTCGCGACCCAGCCGCTTGCCATGCAACTTCGCTATCTACAGACGCTCGCCGAAATCGCGACCGAAAATAACTCAACCACCATTTTCCCCGTACCCATCGACCTGTTCGAGCCGTTGATCCGCGCACGACTGGCGACGGAAAACAAGTCCTAGCAGGCAAGGGAACATTCCAAGGAGGGATCCCCCTGTGAACCAGGCATCGACGACGCTTCGCACGAACACACTGACCTCGGCGCCGGCCGGACCCGCGCCGACGGAGGCGCAGAGACTGATTCCGGCCAGGGTTCAGGAGCGCGTCCGCCGCGGTGAGCCGCTGCGGGTCGTGCTCGAGTTCATGGCCGCGGAGCTGAAGTGGCATTTCCCCGACTATGCGTGGACGGGCGTGTATCTCGTGGAAGGCGACGTGCTCGTGCTCGGACCCTTTCGCGGGGCCGAGTCGCCGCACCACCACCTTCGGGTGGGTGAGGAAGGAATTTGCGGGTGGGTGGCCCAGCACGGCGTGGCGCAGGTCATACCCGACGTGAACGCCGATCCGCGATACCTGGCGTGCAGCGTCCGGATCCGATCCGAGATCGTGGTGCCCATCGTCCACGAGGGACAGGTTCTTGGCGTCATCGACATCGACTCGGAGAAGCCCGCGGCGTTCAGCGAACGGGATCTCGACGTGCTGAGCCAGCTGGCGAAGATCGTGGCGCCGGCCGTGGCCGACTCGATGTGGGCCGGGGGACGTTCGTGACATCCGAACGCTACGACGTCGCGGTGCTGGGTGGAGGCCCGGGCGGTTACGTGGCCGCGATCCGCGCGGGCCAGCTGGGCCTCAAGACCGCGGTGATCGAGAAGGACAAGGTGGGCGGCACCTGCCTCCACGTGGGCTGCATTCCCACGAAGGCGCTCTTGGAGTCGGCCGAGGTGTTCTCGCTCAGCAAGAAGGCCGGCGAGTTCGGCGTGCGCGTCGGCGAGGCCACGCTCGACCTGAAGGCGGTCCAGGAGCGGAAGGACCGGATCGTCAAGAAGGGCTTCGCGGGCACCGAATTCCTGCTGAAGAAGCACAAGGTGACCACCATCAAGGGAACCGGCACCTTCAAGGGGCCCACCCGGATCGAGGTGAAGGACTCGGCGGGGGCGGTCTCGACGGTCGAGGCCAAGGCCGTGATCCTCGCGACCGGTTCCCGCGTGGGCTCGCTTCCCATGGCGCCGGTGGACGGGCGCGTGGTGTTCTCGAGCGACGACATCCTGGGCTTGACCCGGCTACCCGAGTCGCTGCTGGTGATCGGCGCGGGGGCGGTCGGGGTCGAGTTCGCGTCGATCTACCTCTCGTTCGGATCGAAGGTGATCCTGATCGAGCGGCTCCCGAGGCTGGTGCCGGTCGAGGACGAGGAAGTTTCGGACGCGCTCCTGCGCTCGTTCACCCGCCAGGGCATGGAGGTGCACGTGGGCGCCAATCTGAAGAGCGTCCGCGTGGACGGGGACCGCGCGTGGAGCGAGTTCGAGGTGAAGGGCGAGACGCTCCGGGTGCAAACCGAGCGGGTCCTGATGGCCGCGGGCCGGAAGCCCGTGACCGACGGGATCGGGCTCGAAGCCATGGGCGTCGCGATGGAGCGGGGGTTCGTGAAGGTGAACGAGTACATGGAGACCAACGTGCGCGGGCTCTACGCGATCGGCGACGTCACGCCGACCCAGGCGCTGGCGCACGTGGCGTCCCACGAGGGGATTGTGGCGGCCGAGCGCATCGCGGGACTGCGTCCGCACCCGGTCAATTACGGCGCGATTCCCAACTGCACCTACTGCCACCCGCAGGTCGCGAGCGTCGGGTTGACCGAGGCGCAGGCGCGCGCGGCGGGCCGCACGGTCAAGGTGGGCAAGTTCCCGTTCACCGCCAACACCAAAGCGACCATCCTGGGACAGGGAGACGGCTTTGTGAAGGCCGTCTCGGACGCGAAGACAGGGGAGATCCTCGGCGTCCACATCATCGGCGTGCAGGCGACCGAGCAGATTGCCGAATCGGTTGTGGCGCGGCACTTCGAAGCCACCGCGATCGAATTGGCCGAGGTGGTGCATGCGCACCCGACCCTGGCCGAGGCCACGATGGAGGCGATGTTTGGAACCGACGGGCGTTCCATCCACATCTGAGCCGGCCGAGGGATCGTCCGCGATCCCCGTGACGCCGTCGTCGGATCGCAGGCGGGAAGCCGGCGAGAGGCGAAAGCCGCTTCGTCCCTACGAGCGGATCACGCTGACGCCGGTCGCGCCGCGCCGGCCCGAGTGGCTCAAGGCCCGCATTCCGACCGGAGCCGCGTACCACGAGACCAAGCGGATCCTCCGCACGCTCGATCTTCACACGGTGTGCGAGAGCGCCAACTGCCCGAACATCGGCGACTGTTTCTCGCGGCACACCGCGACGTTTCTGATCCTGGGAAACGTCTGCACGCGCTCGTGCCCCTTCTGCGACATTCGAAACGGAAAGCCGCTTCCGGTGGATCCGGAGGAGCCCGGGCGGGTGGCGGACGCGGTGGGGCGGCTCGGACTGCACTACGCGGTGGTGACGTCGGTGAACCGGGACGAGCTTCCGGACGGAGGCGCGTCGCACTTCGCCGAGGTAATCCGCGCCATCCGCCGCGCGAACCCGACCACGAAGGTGGAGGTCCTGATCCCGGACTTCCTGGGAGACGAGGCGGCCCTTGGCATTGTGCTCGAGGCGCGGCCCGACGTGCTCAACCACAACCTCGAGACCGTGAAGCGTCTCTACAAGCGGGTCCGGCCGGCCGGAAACTACGAGCGATCGCTCGAGCTTCTCCGCCGCGTGGCCGCGTGGACCCCCGCGATTCCCGCGAAGTCGGGCGCCATGGTGGGCGTGGGAGAGACGGCGGAGGAAATCGAGGAATTGATGCGCGATCTCAAAGCCCAGGGTGTCTCGATGGTGACGCTGGGCCAGTACCTGCCGCCCTCGTCCTCGCATCTCCCGCTCGAGCGCTACGTCGCGCCCGAGGAATTCGCCCACTACCGGGAGTACGGGCTTGCCCTCGGCATCCGCCAGGTGGCGTCGGGCCCGATGGTGCGAAGCTCCTTCCACGCGGAGGAGCAGGCGGGCGTGGAGGTTTTCGTTCCCTAGCCGCGGCCGCGCCGGCGTTACGGCTGCGCCGGCGTTACGGCTGCGCCGCCCTTTCGGCTGCGCCGCCCTTTCGGCTGCGCCGCCCTTGCGGAGCGTGGGATGGCCCCCTCGCTCTGTGAGGCGTCGGCCCGACGCAAAGGAAAAGGCCGCGTCGGGCCTCCAATCGCTCTGGGGCCATCCCACGCTCCGTAACGCCGGCGCGGTCCCCGCTAGAGCAGCGTTCCCGCCAGGATCACCCGTGCCATCGTGAAGTAGATGATCAATCCCGTGACGTCGACCAGGGTGGCCACGAACGGCGCCGACGCGGTCGCCGGGTCAAAGCCGATCCGCCGGAGGATGAACGGGAGCATGGATCCCACCAGGGTTCCCCAGAGCACGATCCCCACGAGGCTCGAGGCTACCGTCATCGCGATCAGGAAGGAGTGCGTTCCATACGTGTGGAAGAGGGCTTGCCAGAGGAGGATCCGGACGATTCCAATTGCGGCCAGGATCGAGCCCAGGCCGAGGCCGGAGATGATCTCGCGGCGCATGACATGCCACCAGTCCCGGAGCCTCACCTCGCCCAGCGCCATGGCGCGGATGACGAGGGTTGTGGCCTGGCTGCCTGAATTCCCGCCGCTCGAGATCACGAGCGGCACGAACAGAGCGAGGATCACGGCCCGCGCGATCTCCGCCTCGAAGTAGCCCATCGCGGTCGCGGTGAGGCTTTCACCCAGGAACAACGCCGCGAGCCATCCGGCGCGGGCGCGGATCATCGCGCCGATCCCGACACGGAGGTAGGGGGCTGCCAGGGCCGCGGTACCTCCGATCTTCTGGATGTCCTCGGTCGCTTCCTCACGGACGACGTCCACGATGTCGTCCAGGGTCACGATCCCCTTCATGTGTCCCTCGGGATCGACGACCGGGAACGCCATGAGACGGTGCACGGCGAAGAGACCTCCCAGCTCCTCCTGATCCATGGCCTCCGGAACCGTCACCAACTCGGTCCGCATGATGGCGTCGATCTTCTGATCGGGCTTGGCGGTGATGAGGTCGCGGTACGAAACCACGCCGAGGAGCTTGTGATCGGGGGCGAGCACGTACGCGTAGGTCAGCGTCTCGGCGCGATCGGCGGCGTGGCGCCGCAAGTAGGTGATGGCTTCGTCCACGGTCATGTCGGGCCGAAGTCGTGCGTACCGGGGGTTCATCAACCCTCCGGCGTCGTCTTCCGCGTAGGCCAATAGCCCGCTCACGTCGTGGCGGGTCGGATCGTCGAGGAGCGTCATGAGCTCCTCACGCTGGTCCGGCGACACCTCCTGCACGAGGTCGGCGGCGTCGTCCGGCGCCAGGAGCCGCATCCAGGAACGGCGCTCGGCGGACGGGAGCGCGAGAAGAAGCTCGGCCTGATCGCGCGCGCTCAGGCTGAGAAAGAAGTCCTCCGCGTCCGTCCGGTCCAGCGCTCGAAAACTCTCCAGCCGGTCCGAAGGGACGAGGAGCGACCACGCTTCTTCGAGGTCGGAGATCGAGAGCGGTTCTTCGATTTCGGGTTCGGGGCTTCCGGACATGACGGCCTCCACGATCCAGCGGGCCCGGGACAAGCCGGGCGACGATCCGTCACAAGCGCGCCCGATGCTAGAAGATCGGTTCCGTAAACATCAACCCCGAACGGCCCCCGGCGCGCCGCGTGAGGTACAATTGGGGGCGGTACGCGGCGCCGTCACGGTCAGGGGGGACCCGATGAACAGCCGTTCCCGTCCCAAAATGCTGGTGGTCGACGACGACTCAGGCTCCTCGGGCCTCCTGAGAGAGGTGTTCGTTCAGGAGGGATACGACGTGATCGTCGCGTCCAGCGGCGCGGAGGCGCTCCGCCTGGCGGCCGAGGAGCGGTTCGACATCGTCCTGAGCGACGTCCAGATGCCGGACATCGACGGGATCGAGGTACTGCGCCGGCTCAAGCGAATCACGCCCGACTTGAGCGTCATCCTGGTCACGGCCTACGGAACGATCGAAACCGCGATCCGGGCCCTCCACGAGGGCGCGATCGACTACGTGCGGAAGCCCTTCAAGCTCGACGAGGTCCGGCTCTGCGTCGCGCGCGCCATGGAGCGGCGTCGGCTCCGCCGCACCGCCAAAGGCGGCCCGGCGGCTCCCGGCGCGGCGGAACCTGCCCCGGCCGGCCGCGCACGGCCGATCATCGGCTCCCATCAGGGCATGGTGGAGCTCTTCAAGCTCGTCTCGCGGGTGGCGGGGACCAAGAGCTCGGTGCTGATCATCGGGGAGAGCGGGACCGGAAAGGAGCTCATCGCGCGCACGATCCACGAGTCGAGCCCGCGGAGCGACCGTCCGTTCGTCGCGGTGAACTGCACCAGCTTTTCCGAGACGCTCCTCGAGAGCGAGCTGTTCGGGCACGTGAAGGGCGCGTTTACGGGCGCGATCGAGCGGCGCCCCGGACTCTTCCTGGAGGCGAACCGGGGGACCGTGTTCCTCGACGAGGTCGGCGACATGTCCCTCTCCATGCAGTCGAAGCTGCTTCGCGTGCTGCAGGAGCAGGAGGTGAAGCCGGTGGGCGGCGCGGAGACGATCCCGGTGGACGTGCGCGTGGTGGCGGCGACCCACCGGAACCTCGACTCCATGGTCCGCGCCGGAAGCTTCCGCGAGGATCTCTACTACCGCCTCCATGTCGTGGCGCTCGACGTGCCGCCGCTCCGCGAGAGAAGGGAAGACATCCCGCTTCTCGCCGGGCATTTCCTCCGTGAATACGCCGAGCGTGCCAGCCGGCAGCTCTCCGGCTTTTCCGCCGGCGCCATGAAGGCCCTCATGGCCCACACCTGGCCGGGCAACGTTCGCGAGCTGGAAAACGTCGTGGAGCGCGCGGTGGCCCTGGCGCCCGGGCCGATCGTGGAGGAGCGGGATCTGCCCGAGAAGCTCTCCGGGGGGCCCGCGACCGGATCATCGCCGACAAGTCCCAGCCGATCCCGCGAGACCCTCGACGACATGATTCGGGAGCGTGTGCTGGAAGCGCTTACCGTGGCCAAGGGCAACAAGTCCGAGGCGGCACGGGTTTTGGGAATTCCTCGCCGCACGCTCTACCGGATGCTGGAGCGGTACGAGGAAGCCGGGTACAACGTTGATAAATTGGGTCAACCCGGCGCATCTGTGCACTAGAGGCATGAGCCTATTAATTGATTGGTAGTACATATGTTAAATCAATACAACTCGGTAAAATGTACCATTTTGACCCACTCAAAGACCCACGAAACAGAGTGGATCGAAATCATCCGGATCGAAGCGGCCCCGTAAGGTGTTCCTCCTACTAGAGTTATTCCACTGCCCCTGACCTTTGAGATGGAAGGCGCGATTGGCATGGCGGCTGCAGAAGGCACTGATCGTTCGCAACCGAGCCATCCGGCTCGAGCCCAGCGTGGCCCACTTAGTGTGAGCCTGACACCCCTCGACATTACGTCTGCGCACGGGGCCACGCTTCTTTGGGCACGCGTCGGATCGGTTGAAGGCCCTTGGCAGTGACGGCAGCCTCGCGATTCTTCTGCCCCCCACACGTCGCGAGAACCGTCCGTCAAGGGCCTATTCTTTTCCCTTCAAATCCAGAGCCAGAGTGCCTGACCATTCTCCGCCGGTGAGTCCCTCGGCGGCTTCCCAGCTTTGTTACCGGCGCGCCGCGCTCCGGGTCACGGCCGCGTTCTTCGCGGCGGTGCTCGCCGCGGCCGGCAGTCCGTCGTCTTCCGCGAAGGCGGCCGCCCAGAAAGCCGCTCCCGCCGCGACCAACGCCAAACCCGCGCCCGCCGCGGCCAACGCCAAGCCCGCGCCTGCCGCGACCAACGCCAAGCCCACGCCTGCCGCGGTCCCGCCCGATGAAATCGGAATCGTCGACGGGATCCCCATCACGCAGGTTGAATGGGACCGTCTGGCGAAGCCCTACTTCGACGAGGTCCAGGTGCGCGCCGGGCGCGCGCTGACCGACGATGAGACGCGGCTCCTCAAGCACAACGTTCTCGACGAGCTGATCCGCGAGCGGCTCTGGCTTGCCGACGCGCGGCGGCGATCGATGAAGGTGGCCGACGCCGACATCGACTCGCGCATGAAGCAGAGCCAGTTCTTCAAGGCCAACGGCGTCGTCGATGAAGGGAAGTTTCAGGCATTCAAGGCGTCTCCCACTTCGAACTATCCCGAGCTGCGGGCGCAGGTGGAGCGCACGCTCGTGCTCGAGGAGTACGCGCGGTGGATGGAGCGGCGGTTCGGTCCCAGGGAGACCGAGCTGAAGAAGACGTTCGAAGAGCGCACCTCTCAGGCGTCCCTCAAGTTCGCCGTCGTGGGGCCGGACGCCGTGTCTCTCGAGCCTCAGGCCACCGCGTCGCAGGTTCGCGCCTACTACGATGCGCATCCCGACGAGTTCATGGGGCCGGAGGAGGCGCACATCCAGTGCATCCGGATCCCGGCCACGCCGCCCGCGGAGGCGGCGGGCTCCGATTCGGCCAAGGAAGCGGCGTCGCGCGCCGCGCTCAAAGCGGCCAACGAATTGCTGGCCGAGCTGCGGTCGGGATCGATCTCCGGCGAGGCCGCCGCCAAGCCGCACGGCGGGATCCATGATCCGGGCTGGTTTCGAATCGGCGAGCCCGTTCGAGGACTCGGTCGCTCCGAAGCCTTGAACGCCGCCGTCCGCGCCGCCGAGCCCGGCGAGTGGGTCCGCGACCCCCTCCGTCTGGGGCCTTTCTACGTGCTTGTGCACCTGATGGAGCGGCGCCCGTCCCAGCGCCTTCCGTTCCACGACGTCACGTCGCAGGCGAAGCGCAAAGCCGACACGGCGATCCGCGAGGCGGAGATCGACTCCCTGGCGCGGATCGACGTGCGCGAGCATCCGGGCAACTACTACGTCCCCCGCATCACCGTCACGTGGCTCTCGCGGGGGTACGACACGTTCCAGGCGGGAAAACCGCCGACGTCCAAGGAGATCGAGAAGCGGCTGGCGCGGCTGAGACGGGAATCCGGAATCCCGGATACCGCGCGCGCGTGGTCCGACTCTGTCCGCGTGGGCGTTCCCGACCTCATCCAATGGGAGCGAAAGCGCGAGGACGCCGCGAAGATCTTCCGAGACGTCGTCGCGCGCCTGAAGAAGAAGGAGGATCCCGCGAAGGTCGCGTCGCGCTACTCCGCGACCGTGGGAACGCTGACGCGCTACCGCGAGGAGCCGCCGACCGTACCGTCGTTGGTGGACGGCGCGCTTCTGGACACGCTCTACCTGCTCCGTCCGAAGGACGTGCTGGGTCCGCGCTGGAAGGCGGATTCGATCTTCGCGGTTCGTGTCGACCAGCTCCAGCCGGATTTTCTGCCTCCGTACGAGGCGTCGCGTCCGGCCGCCCACGCGGCCGTGGTCGAGCAGCGCCGCGCCCAGATCGCGCGGGAGGCGGAGGGCTACTTCAAAGAGCACCGAAGCAGCTACCGCACCCCCAACCGCTGGATCATCGACTACGCCCTGTTCCGCCGGGCGAAACCGGAAACCGTTCCGGTGGCGGACGACTCCATCGCGACCTACTGGCGGGATCATCCCGCCGAGTTCACGGAACCCGGAAAGGCCCGGGTGAGGCACATCCTCATCGGCTTCAGGCCCTCGGACGGCCCCGACGCGCGCGAGGCCGCGCGGCTCAAGGCGACCGAGGCCAGGAGGCGGATCGCGGGCGGAGAGGACTTCGGAACGGTCGCGCGGGAGGTGTCGGACGACACCGGCTCCGCCGCCAAAGGCGGCGAGCTGGGCGAGCTCACGCGCGGCTCGGTGGTGAAGGAATTCGGCGACGTGGCGTTCACGATTCCGGTGAACGAGCTGAGCGAGGTGTTCGAGACCAAGTACGGATTCCACGTGCTCCAGGTGGAGTCGCGCAAGCCCGACCACCTGCGGCCCCTTTCGGATTGCGTCGAAGAAATCCACGGCGTCATGGGGCGCGACATCGCCGATTCGCTGGCGCGGCGGGCCGCGCTCGATTTCCTGGCGGCCGCGGCCAAGACCGAATCCCTTCCCGACAGCGCGCCCGCGCGCCGGGCCGGCTGGACCCGGAGCGCGCCGCTTGCGTCGGGCGAGCCCCTGGGAACGATCGGCCCCGCGCTCTGGCTGGAGAAGACGATGTCCGGTCTCGCGGACGGCGCCGCGGCGGAGACCCCGATCGACGTGCAGGACGGCTACCTGGTCGTGCGGCGCGTCCGGGACGTTCCGGCGGAACCGGCCACATTCGACCAGGTTCGCGAGCGCGTGATTTCGGACTATCAGGCTCAGAGGCGCCGCGCGCTGTCCGACTCGCTCGACCATGCCCTTCGCCCCGCGTACGAAGCGGGCGCGGATCCCGAATCCCTCTTCATGCCCGTGGGCGGCCTTCGGTACAGCCGGCAGTTCGGACGCGAAGGCCCGATTCCGGACTTGAGCCGCGACATGACGCTGGCCCGCGACTCGACCTACCTGAGCCGCGTCTTCGCCACGCCTCCCGGCGGCAGGCTGGTACCGCTCAGCGGGAATCTGGGCACGCTCTACGCGGTGGTGGATACCGTCATCGTGCTGCCACCGTCCGAATTCGCGAAGCACCGCGACGCCCTTCTCCACGAGCTGATCGACGAGCGCGTCGAGGCGTGGACGGTGCGCCTCAGGTCCAAGGCCCCGATCCGGATTCACCGAAAGGATCTTCGCGCGCTTCTCGAATAGCGCCGCGCGGTTCCGGAGCGCGCCGCGCGGCCATCGAACGCTTGCGGCGCCGGACCGCCCCGCGTAGCATCGAGGCTCCTCGCGCTCACCCCACACGCGGTCCCGCTCCCGGGAGGATCTCGGGCATGCTGCGGGAACAAAACGTCACGATCAGAGACATCGAGGAAGCGGATCGGCCGCGGGAGCGCTTGCTGGAGTTGGGACCGGGCGCTCTCCTGGACGCGGATCTGCTCGCGGTTCTGTTTGGGAGCGGAAGCGGCGGGGAGGGCGTGCTGGAGACGGCCTCCCGGGTGGCCCGCACCATCAATCTCAGGCGGCTCCGGCACACGTCGGTGGAGGAGCTGCTCGCGATCAAGGGGATGGGGCCCGCCCGCGCCGCGCAGCTCCTGGCCGCGGCGGAAATCGGGCGGAGGCTGTGGCCCGAGAAGGATCCGGTCCCGCTGATCCGGGGTCCGGAGAATATCTTCGAGCTGACGCAGGACATCCGGTCGTCCAACCGTGAGCACTTCGTGGGGTTCTATCTGAATTCGAGGAGCCTGGTGCTCCGGCGGGAGATCATCTCGATCGGGAGCTTGAACGCGAGTATCGTCCATCCGCGCGAGGTGTTCGTGCCCGCGATCGCGGTGTCGGCGGCGAGCCTCATCCTCGCGCACAACCATCCGTCCGGCGATCCCACGCCGAGCGAGGAGGACATGGCCATCACGAGACGGATCCAGGAGGCCGGGCGGATCCTCGGAATCGAGCTGCTCGACCACGTCGTGGTCGGCGCGCGACGCGTACGCGAGCTTCAAGGAACGGAGGCTGCTACGGTGACGGTGCGATCCGCGCTCTCGCGGGCCGCGCTCCTTCTCGCGGCGGGATGGCTCGCGGCCGGGTGCGCGGGATCGGGCGGCGCGGGCGCGGGCTCGTCCACCGCCGCGATCGATCCGAACGCCCGGCCCGAAGAGCTTCTCTCGCTCGCCGACTCGGCCATCGCCGCGGGCGAGCCCGAGCTCGCGCGCCGCGCGCTGGCGCGGGCCTCGGACTTGGCGCCGACGAGCGCGAGCGTCCACTGCGGATACGGCCGGTACTACACGGCGGTCTACCGCTACAAGGACGCGAAGACCGAGTTTGACCGGGCCTCCGAGATCGATCCTCTGAGTGCGGAGCCGCACTACGGTCTGGGAATGGCATACCTCAAGGCCGGATCCAAGGATCAGGCGTTCCGCTCTCTCTCCGCGGCGCTGAAGCTCGATCCCACGCACGCCGGCGCCCTCGCGGCCATACGGCCGCTCCTCGAGGATCGGTACCGCGCCGCCGGGGTTCCGCCGGAGTACGCCGGGATCCCCGCGCAGACGTCGGTGTCGCGCGGCGAGCTGGGCGTCATGCTCCCGGTGGAGCTGGGTGTGGATCCCGACCGCGCCGTCTGGCGCGCCGATCAGGCGTACCGGACCGATTGGCCCGCCATCGACGCGGCGTGGGGCTCGCGGTGGCTCCGGGTTTCGGTGGCGCGCGGCTGGATCTCGCCGCTCGCCGACGGGGCCCTTCACCTCGACGACCCGGTGACGCGCGGCACCCTGGCGATTCTCATGATGAAGGTCTATTCCCGTTCGACCATCACCGTGCGGCCGGACAGCCTGGGCGCCGTGGGTATCGCCTCCAGGGAGTTCGCGGACGTGGGCCGGCACCATTACCTCTGGCAGGCTGCCGTAACGGCGACCCAAATGGGGCTCCCGACACGGGATGGAGGGAGGTTCGAGCCCCAGTCTTTCGCGACCGGATGGGAAACCCTCAGGGCCCTCCAAGGGCTTGCCCGATCAACCCTTTCCGTGCCCATTGTTTCCTCGGAACCAGGCCCCGCACCTCTGGTAAAATAGTTGTCGTGAAGCGACTTTGGGGCTGCCTCCCGGCCCTGGCTACTACCCTCCTTTTCGCCCTTACCACCCCGGCCCCTCCGAAGGCCCTGGCCGCAAAGCATTGGGAGCCGCCCAGGAGCCTGTATCGGGGAGACGCGGCCCCGGAGGCTCCCCGGTCCTCCGGCAACGTGGTGCCGGTCGCCTCGATCCCGCCGCGTCAGAGGCTCTACGCGCAGGCCCTTTCGACCGCGGACACGGTCCTGGTCTTCAACGACGATCTCGAGGCCCTCTCCAGTCCCGGAAACGAGGGCGGGTGGACCCACGTGGACGAGTCGGCCCAGCCCACCGGGTGGAACATCTCGAATCTCTACGCGTGCGGGAGCAAGGCCTTCTGGTGCGGGATCGTCGATTCCTCGTGGACCGGCGACCTGAATCGGAGGGGATACGCGAACAGCTGGGAACAGACCCTCGAGAACTTCGTGGATCTCTCCGGCGCGGCGTCGCCGTACACGCTGTCGTTCCGGAATCGGATGAACGTCGAGAACAACTTCGATCGGGGTTACGTCGAGGTTCTCACGACCAACGACAGCTGGATCATTCTGACGAGCTACACCGGGGTGGTGAACGACGGCGGCGGAACCCTGTGCAACACCGCCAGCGTGACCATACCGGACTCCGTCGTGGCTCAGGGAAACCCGGTCCACTTCCGCTTCCGGTTCGTTAGCGACATCCGGGGCTCTTCCGAGGACGGTCTCTATCCGCAGGGAGAGGGCTGGTCCATCGACGACGTCCAGGTCAAGGGCGGCGTCTTCGACGTCCGATTCTTCGACGACATGGAGTCGGGAATGGGCACGTGGACGCGCTCCATCTTCCCGTCCGTGGGCGACTACTGGAAGATCATCTCGAATCCGGTGACGGAGCAGCTGTGCACCACCAATACGACCAAGGTCTGGCAGGTGATCAACACTGTGTCCGGCGCCCTGGTGCCGCGGCTGGACGACAAGCTCATCAGCCGGCCCATCGCGACCGGTCGCGCCGACCAGGTCTTCCTGTTCTTCGACGTGTACCGGCAGCTGCCCTTCTTCGCCTGCTTCTACTACTCGGTCTCGTTCCGCACGAAGAACGTGGGAGCGCCGGCCTGGTCCGCCTGGATCGACCCCACCGGCCTCCTCTACTACGGGGTGGAGCAGGAGTGGCTCAAGCAGACCGTCGCCCTCGCGGGCGCGGCCGGCGTGGACTCGGTCCAGTTCCGGATCGGCGTCAAGGACTACGGCCCGATTTACTGCGGGGGAAGCCAGACGACGAGCGGCACGTCCGTCTTCTTCGACAATCTGAAGATCGGCGTCATCGGCACGGCGGGCCCGTCGATCGCCGTGGTGGAAGGGAACCTGTACAACGACACGTTCAAGACGACGCCGTTCTTCGGAAACGACAATTTCAACACGCCGAACGGGGACAGCGTGGCCGTCAGCATCGGCGCCGCGCGCGGTCTGAAGAGCGCGTCGCTCCTCTACAGTCTGAACGGGGCCGCGTTCAACACGATCGCTCTCACCAAGGTCGGCTCCTCGGCGCCGAACGCTACTACGGAGACGTGCCAGCGGGGAGCTACGCGCGCGGGAGCGACCTCCGGTACTACTTCAGCGCCACGGACTCGATGAACGCCGTTGTCACGCTTCCGACGGACGCGGTCGCGTCCTCGCACTACTACCGCGCCACGGTCCTGCCGGCGATCCAGACCGCCTCCGGGCTCTGCGCGGACGACACCGCGCGAGTCCTCTACGTGAACGCGTCCGCCGGTCCCGACGCGCAAACGGGAATCACCCAGAGCCTCACGGCGCTCGGCGCCCGGTACGACCGGTTCGACGTGAACGCTGCGACGTCCGGATTGGGGAACACGCCGGGCGGCGGCAATCCCTCCGACCCCGCGCACGCGTGGCCGGCGGCGCCGCTCGCGACCCTCGGCCAGTACAAGGCGATCGTCTGGGACGTGGGGGACCGGTCGGCGCTCACCCTCAGCGCGCAGGACCAGTCGCTCCTCGCGAGCTGGCTGGCCCTCACCGGGAAGAACCGCGGACTCATCGTCGCCGGGGACAACCTCGCCTACGACCTGACCGTGAACAACCAGGGGATCGCGAACTTCCTGTCGTGCACGATGGGGATCACCTACATCCGGGACGTCTGGGAAACCTCGCCTCAGGACACGCTCACGCCGAACCTCCTGGGCGAGACCGGAACGCGCGTGGTTTCGGAAACGTTCCCCCTGAACGGGGATTGCCCGGGAATCAATCGCTTCGACGCCCTCTTCGTCTCGAGCTGTGCGGGAGCGAACGGGCGCGCGTGGCTCCGCTATCCCAACACGCTCCCCGCGGCGACGGAGCGGCGCGGCGCGCTCGGCGCGCCGGGCGGGGACAGCCTCCGCGCGATGGTCCTGGGATTCTCTCTCGATTACATGACGAGCACCGTGCGGAGAAACCTCCTCCTCTACCGGACCCTGGTCGAGGAATTCGAGATCCCGAGCTGCTATCCGGCCACCGGTATCCCGGAGACGCCGGGTGTGGCCGGGGCGGGGCCGGCGCGTCTTTATCCCGCGGCGCCCAACCCGTTCAATCCGCACACCACCATCCGGTTTGATCTGGCCCGCGCGGGCCGGGTGAAGCTCCGGGTGTTCGGGATCGGCGGCGCACTGGTGCGCACGCTGGCGGACCGGCCGTTCCCGGCCGGGGTGCAACGCGTCGTTTGGGACGGCACCGACGACCGCGGCCACGCGGTCGCGAGCGGGACGTACTTCATGCGCCTCGACGCCGAGGGTTCGCCCGCCGAATCGCGCAAGGTCATCCTCTTGCGGTAAGGGCCCCGTCCGGGGTACTCTTTCCCTCAGCAGACATCCTTCGGGGCGGGGTGAAAGTCCCCACCGGCGGTGAAAGCCCGCGAGCTCTGGACCCTACGTTCCAGGGCAGATCCCGGCGCAATTCCGGAGCCGACAGTTAAAGTCTGGATGGGAGAAGGATCGTCGCACAGCATGGGCATGCCCGGCGTCCGTCCGGGCGTCCCCCCGCGGGTGTCTGCCTGCGGGGGTTTTTTGTTGTGGGACTAAGAGCCGATTCGAGCATCGCGCGGGACTGCGCGGAATCCAAGGTCGAGGGAACAACGCCGGCCGAGGAACGCGCCATGCGCCAGGCCATCCGGCTGGCGCGCCGCGGCGTTGGAACCACCCACCCGAATCCGAGAGTGGGGGCGGTCATTTTGCGCGGCGGGCGGCCGGTCGCGACGGGCTATCACCTCCGGTGCGGGAGTGCGCATGCCGAAGCCCGGGCGATCGAAGCCGCGGGCGATCTGGCCCGGGGCGCCACGCTCGTCGTGACGCTGGAGCCGTGCGCCCACTTTGGGCGCACGCCCCCCTGCGCCGACGCCATTCTCGGGGCAGGCATCCGCCGCGTGGTCGTCGGGATGCGCGATCCCAATCCGCTCGTCGACGGCCGCGGGATCGACCGGCTTCAACGAGAGGGAGTTGAGGTGGAGGTGGGGCTCCTCGAATCCGAGTGCGAGCGGCTGAACCCGCCCTACCTGAAGCAGCTTCGAACCGGGCTTCCCTGGGTGACGCTGAAAGCGATGCTGTCGCTGGACGGCCGCATGGCCAGCGAGAGCGGCGAATCACGCGGCCTGGGGAGCGACGCCGAGCAGCGGCTCGCGCATCGCCTGCGCGCGGAATCCGACGCGGTCCTCGTGGGCGTGGGAACGGTCCTCGCCGACGACCCGCTTCTCACCGTTCGCCTGGCGCGCGGCGCCACGCCGCTTCGGGTGGTTCTGGACAGCGCGCTTCGGACTCCGTCCGGCGCCCGCATCCTCGACACGGCGGAACGGCACCCGGTGGTTCTCGCCACCGTCTCGCGGGACCGGGAGCGGGCGGCCGCGCTCGAGACGCGCGGCGCCGCGGTGTGGTGTTTCGAGCCGGGCCCGGACGGCCGCGTCCCGCTCGAGCCGCTGCTTCGCCGACTGGGCGCCGAGGGACGATACGCCGTGCTGGTCGAGGGCGGGTCCACGGTGCACACGTCGTTTCTCCGCGAAGGCCTCGCGGACCGCGTCGCGATCGGCATCGCACCGGTGATTCTCGGCGGCACGCTTCCGCGATCCATCGCGGGCGACCTGGGCCGCGCGCGGCTCGCGGACGGCATCCCGATCGATGGGCTTCAGGCCCGCCGGGTGGGACCGGACGTGTGGCTGGAAGGTGACGTTCTGAAATCGGAGGGAGGAGGCGCCCGTGTTTAGCGGCATCGTGGAGCGAGTGGGAACCGTGGAGCGCGCCGAGGCGGGCCGCGCCGGTCTTCGCCTCGCGATCCGCTCCGGATTCGAGAGCCCGCTCCCGGCCGGCGCGAGCGTTTCCGTGAACGGGGTGTGCCTCACCGTGGAGCGCGATCCGGACGGTGTGTTCGAGGCGGTCGCGGTCGAGGAGACCCTCCGCAAGACGACGCTGGGATCGCTCCGCGCGGGCGCCCGCGTAAATCTAGAGAGAGCGGTTCGCGCCGGCGACCCTCTGGGCGGACATTGGGTGCAGGGGCACACGGACGCGGTCGCGACGATCCGCGCGGTGGAATCCATGGGCGGCGACGTTCGCGTGGGCATCGAGATTCCACAAGAATTTCGGCGCTTCGTCGCGGAGAAGGGATCGATATCGGTGGACGGGATCAGCCTGACCGTGGCCGCGTGGGAGGATCCGGTGCTCGTGGTCGCGCTCGTTCCCTACACGCTCGCCCACACGATCGCGTCGGAATACGCGGCGGGAGGGCGCGTGAACGTCGAGGTCGACATCGTCGCCCGGTATCTGGAGCGGCTGCTCGACGCGCGCGGGGAGTCCATGGGAGTCTCAGGGCTCGGGACGGCGGAAGGGAGGACGGCATGAACCGGAAACAGGCGCTCTCCCGATCGGCGGACGGAGTGGAAGCCGCGCTCGAGGCCATTCGCCAAGGCAAGATGGTCGTCGTCGTGGACGACGAGGATCGCGAGAACGAAGGGGACTTTGTGATGGCGGCGGAGAAGACGACCGCCGAGGACGTGAATTTCATCACCCGCGAGGCGCGCGGGCTCCTGTGCGTTTCCATGCCGGGCGAGCGCCTCGACGAGCTGGGTCTGGCGCTCATGGCGCCGCTCAACACCGCGCGCTACGCCACCCCGTTCACGGTGTCGGTGGACCTCCTCAAGGGCACGACCACCGGCTCCTCGGCCGAGGATCGCGCGCACACCATCCGCGCGCTCGCGTCGGCGAAGACCCGGCCCGAGCATCTGGCGCGCCCGGGACACGTGTTCCCGCTTCGCGCCGACGATCAGGGCGTTCTTCGCCGCGCGGGACACACCGAGGCCGCGCTCGACCTGGTTCGCCTCGCCGGCCTCGGCCGGGCCGCGGTCCTCTGCGAGATTCTCTCGACGGACGGCACAATGGCCCGCGGGCCGGAACTGGTCCGGATCGCCCGGAAGCACCGCCTTCCGCTCATCTCGATCCGCGAGCTGATCCAGTACCGCTACCGCCACGAGCGCCTCGTGAAGCGGATCGCGGCCTCGCGGCTTCCGTCCCGGTACGGGGATTTCAAGATTCTGGTCTACGAAAGCGAGATCGACGGACACCATCACGTCGCCCTCGTGAAGGGGAAGCCTTCCCGGGAGCCCGCGCCGCTGGCCCGGGTGCACTCCCAGTGCCTGACCGGCGACGTGTTCGGCTCGCTCCGCTGCGATTGCGGCGAGCAGATGGCCGCGGCCCTGGAGCGGATCGACAAGGAAGGCTCGGGCGTGTTCCTCTACATGCGCCAGGAAGGGCGGGGGATCGGCCTCGCGAACAAGCTGCGCGCGTACGAGCTGCAAGACCTGGGGCTCGACACCGTCGACGCGAACATCAAACTCGGGTTCAAGCCGGATCTCAGGGACTACGGCGTGGCCGCGCAGATCCTGAGCGACCTGGGATTCGGGCGCGTGCGGCTCCTCACCAATAATCCCAAGAAGATCGCGGCGCTCAAGGACTACGGCATCCACGTGGTCGCCCGCGAGTCGCTCGAGATCCATCCGAATGCCGTGAACCGCCGCTATCTCGAGACGAAGCGCGCGCGGCTCGGTCATCTCTTGAACCACCCCAAGCTGAGACTACTCGATGAAGCGCATCCGGGCGGACGCAAGAGGGGCGGGGCGTGAGCCAGGCCCGCGGCGTCCTGCCCGATGCTCCGAAACGGCGCGCCCCGTTGTCCCGCGCGCGTCGGCCGGCCGCCGCGGCGCGGACGATCGAGGGCTCGCTGGACGGACGGGATGTCTCGATCGGCGTGGTGGCCTCGCGGTTTAACGACGAGATTTGCCGGCCACTCCTGGAAGGGGCGCTGGCCGCGCTCCGCCGCCACGGCGTGAGCGAGGACCGTACGGTTGTCGTGCGCGTTCCCGGCGCCTTCGAGATCCCCACCGCGGCGCGCCACCTGGCGCGGTCGAAGCGATGGGATGCGATCGTCTGCGTGGGAGCGGTCATTCGCGGCGAGACGCCGCATTTTGATTGGGTCGCGGGAGAGGCCGCCCGCGGGATCTCGAACGTCGCGCTCGAGACCGGCGTTCCGGTTCTCTTTGGCCTCGTCACGGTGAACACGGTGGAGCAGGCGCGGGACCGGTCGGGAGGACGGCTGGGCAATCGGGGCTCGGACGCCGCCGAGGCGGCGATCGAGATGGCCCACGTCACGCGCGCCCTGACCCGGAAGCGCGGACGATGAATCGCCGGCGCGAGGCCAGAGAGATCGCGTTTCGGGCGACGTACCAGTCGGACGTGACCGGGGACCCGATCGACCGCTGCCTCGGGGAAATCGTGGAGGAAATGGACGTCCGGGACGACGTGAAGGAATTTGCCGGATCGCTGGTGCGGACCCTGGCCGAGCACCGGGAGGACATCGACGCCGCGGTTTCCCGCATCGCGCGGAACTGGTCCCTGGGGCGCATGGCGGCCACCGACCGCTCGATCATCCGCCTGGCCGCCGCGGAACTTTTGTATCACGGCGACACCCCGACCCGCGTGGCGCTGGACGAGGCCATCGAGATTGCCAAGAAATACGGAATGGAGACCTCGGGATCCTTCGTGAACGGAATCCTTGACCGGATCGCCCACGAAGCGCGACCCTCCGTCGGATGACGACCGCGATCCTTTCGGACATCCACGGGAATCTCGAGGCCCTCGACGCCGTCCTGGCGGAAGTCAAACGCCGCGGACCGAAGCGCGTGTTCTGCCTGGGCGACATCGTGGGATACGGCGCGAGCCCCAACGAATGTCTGGCCCGCATCCGCGAGCGCTGCGAGGTGGTGCTGCTCGGCAACCACGACGCCGCGGCCAGCGGCGGGCCCGAGGCGGCGCGGTTCAACATCTACGCGCGCGTGGCCGCGGAATGGACGGCCAAGACCCTCACCCGCGACAACCGCGAGTACTTGCAAAAGCTTCCGCTGATCCACTCGGGAGGCGGCTTCTACCTGGTCCACGCCTCGCCGGCCTGCCCGCGCGACTGGGAATACCTGCTCGACCGCTTCGACGCCGAGCCTCAGTTCCAGTACTTCACCGAGCCGGTGTGCTTCATCGGGCACACGCACCAACCGGCCGTGTACCTCGCCGACCCGGCCGGCTGCAAGGCGCTCCCGGTGGGGAACCTCACCTTCGACCCCGGACGCCGCTACATCGTCAACGTGGGCAGCGTGGGACAGCCGCGCGACCACGACCCGCGCGCGTGCTTCGTGCTCTACGACGAGGCCGCCGGATCGATCGAATTCGTGCGCGTGGCGTACGACATCGAGGGTGCCCAAGCGAAGATTCGGGGGGCGCAGCTTCCCGATGTGCTCGCCGCGCGCCTCGCAACCGGAGAGTAGCGGCCGGGTGCGGGCCTCCACCGAAGCGCACTGGACCCGCTTCTGGAAGGAGCGGGCGGAGATCGACGACGTGTACCCGACCGCGGGACGCGTCGTGGATCAACTCCTCACGCAGGGCCCGATCGAGGGAAAGTTGGTCCTCGAGGTGGGCGCCGGTTCCGGCCGGGACAGCGCGACGCTGGCCGAGCGCGGGGCCACGGCGATCATGCTCGACTACTCCATGGCGTCGCTCCTGGTCTCCAGGGACGTCGCGGTGCGAGGCCGGAGTCACCCCGCTCCTCGTCCGCGCCGACGCGCTCCGCATGCCGTTTCGCGAAGGGACGTTCGACGTCGTGTTCCACCAGGGCCTGCTGGAACACTTCCGCGACCCCAATCCGCTCCTGCGCGAGAACGTGCGCGTGCTCAAGCCCGACGCGGTCCTGCTGGTCGACGTGCCCCAGCGCTTCCATCTCTACACGGTTCTCAAGCACGCGCTGATCACCGTGGGAAAGTGGTTCGCGGGATGGGAGACGGAGTTCACGATCGGCGAGCTGGAACGCCTCATGCGCGGGGCGGGCGTCCGCATCGTGCGCCGCTACGGCGGATGGATGATTCCCGGTCTCGTCTACCGCTCGACCCGGCTCGCCCTCCTCAAGGCGGGGCTCGCCAAGCTTCCGCTCGATCCGCCGCCGGTGCCGCTGCTCACGCCGCTCAACGCGTGGCTCCGCTCCGTGTGGGAGCGCACCCCGTTCGCCTTCTACACCTACTTCGTGATCGGCGCCATCGGACGGAAGGAGGGGAGCGCGCCCTCCCGCGCGCCCGTTTGAACGTCATCGCGTTCAACTGGCGCGATCCCAAACATCCGGAAGCGGGCGGCGCGGAGCTTCATCTGTTCGAAATCCTCCGGCGCCTGGTCCGGGACGGCGGACGGGTGGTGTGGCTTGCCGAACGATTCGCGGGCGGTCCCGAGGAGGACGCCGTGGAGGGGATCCAGATCCACCGCGCGGGTTCGTGGTACAATCTGCCTCTTGCCCTCGGCGCGCTCTACCGCGCACGGTACCGAAGGGAGCGCTTTGATCTCGTCCTGGACGACATCAACAAGGTTCCGTTCTACACGCCGATCTTCGCGACCGCGCCGGTCCTGGCCATCGTCCCGCACCTCTTTGGAACGACCGCGTTTCACGAGGCCCCAGCGCCCGTCGCGGGCGTCGTCTGGGCCAGCGAGAGCCTGATCCCGTTCGTGTACCGGCGCGTTCCGTTCCTGGCGATCTCCGAGAGCACCCGCGCCGACCTCACCGCGCGCGGCGTGGACCCGAGGCGAATCTCCGTGGTTCCGTGCGGGCTCACGCAGGCCGACTATGCCGTGACCACGCCCCCGGAATCGAGGACCGCTCCCACGATCGTCTTCCTCGGCCGCCTGCGCCGGTACAAAGGCGCGCAGATCGCGATTCGGGCTCTGCCGCGGATTCTGAGCCAGGTTCCGGACGCGACGCTCGTCGTCGCCGGAGACGGGCCGTATCGAGGAGAGCTGGAGTCGCTGGCGCGCGAACTCCACGTTTCCGAGCGCGTCCGATTCCTGGGCGCCGTATCGCAGGCGCAGAAGGTGGCGGCGTTGAATGCGGCCCAGGTGGCGGTCAATCCTTCGCCCAAAGAGGGCTGGGGCCTCACGGTGATTGAGGCGAACGCGTGCGGCACGCCGGTTGTGGCAAGCCGGAGCCCGGGTTTGGTCGAGTCGGTCCGCGACGGCGAGACGGGAATCCTCGTGCCGCACGGCGATCCGGCCGCGCTCGCCGACGGCGCGGTCCGGCTGCTCCTGGATCGGGAGCTTCGCCTCAAGCTGGCCCTAGCCGCCATTCGCTGGGCCAGGACTTTTGACTGGGAAACCTGCTACCGCGACAGCCGCGCCGTCATGGAGCGCGCCGCGGCGGGCCGGGCCGCGTGAGCGACTCCAAGCCCGGCGGATGGTTCCGGCGCCACAAGGCGGTTCTGATCGCCGTCAAGGTCCTATTGAGTTTCGCGCTCTTTGCGTACGTCGTCGCCAAGGTGTCCCCCGGCGACATCTGGGCGACGATCCGTCCGGCGAACACGCACCTTCTGCTCGCGGCCGCGGGCCTCTTTCTCTTTTCCAATCTTCTGGGAAGCTGGCTCTGGGCGCGGCTTCTGCGGGCCCAGGGGGTTCCGATCCCGTACGCCAAGGCGGCGTCGTATTATTTCGTGGGCCTCTTCTTTAACAACTTTCTGCCTTCGAACATTGGAGGGGACATCGCGCGCATCAGCGACGCGTCCAAACACGCGGATCACGTGAGCCCGGTTTTTTCGGCCACGCTGATGGACCGGCTGCTCGGCGTCTTCGCGATCACCCTGGTGGCCGTGCTCGCGTCGTCCGCGGCGGTCGACCGCTTTCACCTCTACGCGATTTACACCACGCTCCTAATCGCCTTCCTGGTATCGCTTTGTCTTGTCCTCAGCATCTTCAATCGCACCGTGCTCAAGGCGTTCGAGTGGCCGTTTCGGGTGATCGGCGCCCGCGCGATCGAGCGCGGGATCGCGCGCCTGATGGACGATCTGCACGGATACAAAAACCAGGTCGGAGTGCTCCTCGGCGCCTTCGCCGCCTCCTTGATCGTCCAGATCAGCCGGATCCTGGTGCACTACATTGTCGGGCTGGCTCTCGGGGTCCAGCTGGCCGTGGGCTACTACTTCCTGTTTGTCCCGGCCCTGGCGGCGCTCGTGTCGCTTCCCGTGTCCCTGAACGGGCTTGGGATCCGGGAGGGGGCCGGCGTGGTTCTATTCCACATGGCCGGCCTCAGCAAGGAACAGGCGTTCGCCGTGCCGTTCGTGACCTACCTCATTTCCGTCCTTATCAGCCTTCTGGGAGGGCTGATCTTCGTCTCCCGCCCCACGCGCCGCGCGATCCAGTCGATGCTGGACCGGCGGCGGACCGAGCGGGCCCATGAACGTCACGCCGAGAGAGGAGCCTGATGACCGCGGCGAAACGATGGCACCTCCTGGGGGCGATTCTCGCGGCGGGAGTTCCGCTGCTGGTCTACCTCCGCACCGTCACCCCGACCGTTCCGTTCTGGGACTCGGGCGAGTTCATCGCCACGTCGTGGATCCTGGGCCTGCCGCATCCGCCCGGAAACCCCGTGTACACCATGCTCGGGCGCCTCATGTGCCTGATCCCCGTCGAGTCGATCGCCTGGCGGGTCAATTTCATGAGCTCGCTCGCCTCGACGATCACGTGCCTCTTCACGTTCCTGTTCACGGTCCGCGCGCTCCGGCGGACGATGAACTCGGAGTCTCCGAGCCTCACCTCGTCGCTTGCGTGCGAGCTGGGCGGGGTGGTGGCGGCTTGGATGGTCGCCTGGGCCAGCTCCTTCTGGGATAGCGCCATTGAGGCCGAGGTCTACTCCCTCTCGTCCGCGATGATCGCCTTCGCCGTGTGGCTTGCGTTCGTCTGGTGGGAGCGGATCGGGCAGGAGGGGAACGACAAGCTGTTGCTGTTGATCGTCTACCTGCTCGCGGTTTCGACGGGGATCCACCTCGGGACCATTCTCATCGCGCCGCCTCTGCTCGTGCTCTTCATGATGGCCCGGCCCGCCTACTTCTGGAGTCCGAAATTCGTGGTGCCGTCGATCTTTTGCGGCACGCTGCTCAGCGTGTACCTGCTGAGCGGAAAGCTCGGCATCCCGATTCCCGGCGTGTTCTACCTGGGCATCCTCGCGATCGCCGCCGTCTACGCGGCGGTGAACTACCGCTTCTATCTGAAGAACAACCTCTTTGGGATTTGGGTGCTGCTCATCCTCGTCGGGTTCTCGGTCCAGGTCTTCCTGCTCATCCGCAGCCAGCACATGCCCATGATCAACGAGGGCTCGCCCACGACGGTCGGCACGTGGCTGGAATACCTGAGCCGCAAGCAGTACGGACCGGCCAACCCCTTCGACCGGCGCGCCGAGGTCTGGTACCAGATCCAGCACATGTACCTGCGCTACGTGGGCCAGCAGTGGAGCCTGGTGGAGCGGATCGGCCAGCTCGATGCCCAGTCGTTCTGGGTCCGCGCGATCAACGCGATCCCGTACTTCTTCATGTTCCTCGGCGCCTGGTGGAACTACCGGCGGGATCGCATCACCTTCTGGTTCTTCCTCCTCACGCACCTGATCATGGGTCCGGCCCTCATCTTCTATCTCAACTTCACGGATCACGAGGTGCGGGAGCGCGACTACTTCTTCACGAACTCCTACCACTTCATGGCGGTCTGGATGGGAATGGGCGCCACCGCCGCATTCCAGGCCCTGGCCGGCGCGCTCTCGCCTCGCGGCTCGGCGTCCGTCCGCTCGAAGGCCGGAAACGGGGAGCGCGGCGCCGCGGTCGCGGTCCCGGCTTCGCCCGCGGGCGGCTCGTCGCCGGCCTTCCTGGGCGCCGGGGCGATCGCGCTGCTCGGCTTTGCGCTTCTCCCGATGAAGACCGGCTGGTACGAGCACGACCGCTCCGGCTTCTACATCGCGCATGACTACGCCTACAACATGCTCGCTCCGCTGGAGCCGGGCGGGATTGTGTTCACCAACGGCGACAACGACACGTTCCCGCTCTGGTACATCCAGGAAGTGGAGGGCGTCCGCAAGGATGTGCGCGTCGTCAACCTGAGCCTCCTCAACACGCCGTGGTACATCCGCCAACTTCGAGATTTGGAACCCAAGGTGCCGTTCTCCTACTCCGACGCCCAGCTCGACATGCTCGCTCCGTACCAGGACGAGAAGACGGGGAAGGTGGTCTGGGTCAAGGATCTCGCCACCGCGGACATCATCAAGACCAACGCGTGGCGGAAGCCCATCTACCTGGCGGTCACCGTTCCCGACCAGATGGGGCTGGAGAAGCGCCTCACGCTCGAGGGGCTCGTCTTCCGCGTGAACACCAAGGAGTCCGCTCGGTCCGTGGACGTGGACAAGACGATGAAAAACCTCTACGAGACCTTCAAGTACGGCGGTCTCCTCGACAAGAACCGGGCGTACGACACGTCGGTCTACAAAGACGAGAACGCCTACCGGCTGGTGCAGAACTACGCGGCGGCGCACGTCCAGGTGGCGTATCAGATGCAGCTCGCGGGGAGGAACCCGGAAGCCATTCGCGTGCTGGAGGACGCGGTCAAGCTCTCGCCGGATTTCCCAGGACTGCTCGAATACCTGGGCCGCCTCTACGAGGATTCGGGCAATGTCTCCGAGGCCGAGCGGCTCTATCTCAACGGCGTGCGCCGTTTCCCGACCGCGCCGGAGTTCCACTACCACCTCGGCGTGATCTACTACCAGACCGGGCGGGTGGAACAGGGCATCGCCGAGCTTCGGAAGGCTTGCGACCTGAACCAGCAGTACTTCGACTGGTTCAGCGCCCTCTTTTCGGCGCTCTGGCAGACGGGGAGCCGGGCCGAAGCCGTCGACGTGCTCCGGACGTGGGTGCGCGCGCACCCCGAGGATCGCGACGGGGCGGCCGCGCTGAAACAGTACGAGGATTCGCTGCGCATCCTTTCCGGCACGCCTCCTCCGGGGGACCGCTTCCCTGGGAAGCGCGGGTGAGCCGCGCCCTGGTCACGGGCGTCGCGGGATTCCTGGGCTCGACGCTGACCGAGGCGCTGCTTCGCGAGGGATGGGACGTCGTCGGGATCGACGCGTTCACCGACCACTATCCATCCCGGCGCAAGCGGGAGAATCTGGTGGCCGCGCTCGAGCACGACCGCTTTCGTCTGGAGGAAGTGGATCTGCGGAGCGCGCCGATCGAGCCGTATCTCAAGGGCGCGACCCACGTCGTCCACCTGGCGGCGCTTCCGGGAGTCCGCTTGAGCTGGGGTGAGTCCTTCGCGGCCTACACGGAGCACAACGTGCTCGCCACGCAACGCCTGTTGGAGGCGCTCCGCGGCAGCGGGGTCGAGCGCACGGTGATCGCCTCCAGCTCCTCGGTCTACGGGACGCCCACCCGTTTTCCGACTCCGGAGGACGAGCCGCCGCGTCCGCTCTCGCCCTACGGGGTGACAAAGCTCTCCGCCGAAGCGTTGCTCGGCGCGTATCGCGTCCGGGACGGGCTCTCGGCGGTGGCGCTTCGATACTTCACCGTGTACGGGCCGCGCCAGAGGCCCGACATGGGGTTTCATGTCTTCTTCGAAGCGGCCCGGAGCGGCTCTCCGGTGACCATCTACGGTGACGGCGAGCAGACCCGCGACTTCACCTTCGTCGACGACGCGGTTCGGGCCACGATGTCGGCGATGACGCGGCCGACGTCCGAGCTGGCGTACAATGTCGGCGGCGGGCACCGCGTGACGCTGAACGACGTGCTCCAGCGAATGGAGCGCGTCGTGGGAAAGCCAATCCGACGGCAACACGTCGCACCGTCCGCCGGTGATCCGCACGACACCTCGGCCGACATCACGCGCGCGCGGCGCGATCTGGGCTACGAGCCGGGAACCGATCTCAGCGAAGGCCTCGAGCGGCAATGGGCGTGGCAGCGGGACCAATGACGGGGGAGGGAGCATCGTGAATCCGGAGGCCGCGGAAGTCGACCTGACCGTCCTCATCCCGGTCCTGAACGAGGCGGAGAACATCCGGCCTCTGATCGAGAAGCTCGTGCGCGACCTGGCACCCACGGGCCTGCGCTACGAGGTCCTCGTGATCGACGACGGTTCCACCGACGGCACGTTCGATCAGGTGCGCGCCTTGGCGCCCACGACGCCCGGGCTTCACGGGATTCAATTCCGGAGAAACTTCGGAAAGTCCGCGGCGCTCTCGATTGGATTCCGCGAGGCGATAGGGCGGAACGTGGTCACCATGGACGGCGATCTGCAGGACGATTCGTCCGAGATCCCGCGGCTCTTGGCCAAGCTGGACGAAGGCTACGACCTCGTGTCGGGATGGAAGCAGTCGCGCAAGGATCCGATCTCCAAGACGATCCCATCGAAGCTCTTCAACGCCGTCACGGGCGCGGTAAGCGGCGTCTCGCTCCACGACATGAACTGCGGCCTCAAGGCCTACCGGAGCGAGGTCACGCGGACGGTCCAGCTGCGCGGCGAGCTCCACCGGTTTATCCCCGTGATCGCGCACTGGAACGGATTCCGCGTGACCGAGATCAAGACCGTCCATCACCCGCGGCTCCACGGGAAGACCAAGTTCGGGGTCTCGCGGTTTTTGAACGGCTTCCTCGATCTCACCGCGGTGATGTTCATGACCACCAGCGCCACCCGCCCCGTGCACCTGTTCGGCCGGCTGGGGATCCTCTTCGCGTTCCTGGGCGGCGGCCTCACCATTTTCTACAGTTGGCCCTGGTTTTTGGGGCACGGCCTGAGGCTCCGTCCGGGGCTGCTCTTCGGGCTCGTGCTGGTGATTCTCGGCATCCAGTTTCTCTCGCTCGGGTTTCTCGGAGAGATGATCGCCGGAAACCGGGCGACGGAGCCGAACGACGCGGTCCGCGCCCGGGTCTAGCGCCGCCATCGTCGAGGGCGGCGAACGGTGAAGGTCGCGCTCCTCGGGCCCACCTATCCGTACCGGGGCGGCATCTCCCACTACACCACGCTCCTGGCCCGCGCCTTCGCGCGCGACCACGAAACGCACGTGATTTCCTTTTCGCGCCTCTATCCGGGCCTTCTCTTTCCCGGCGCCACCCAGTACGACCGGAGCGAGGACGCGATCCGTCCTCCCGGCCAGCCCGAGCGGCTCCTGGACAGCGTGGCCCCCTGGACGTGGCGGGCAACCGGCCTTCGATTGCGCGCGCTGCGTCCCGATCTCCTCGTCGTCCCGTGGTGGCACCCGTTCTTCGGCCCGTCCCTCGGCACCGCGGCCCGCGCCGCGAGAGTGGGGGAGAGCCCGAAGCGGATCTTCCTCTGCCACAACGTGGAGCCCCACGAGGCGACGCCGCTCGACCGCGTGCTCGCGGACTACGGACTGGGCGCGGCCGACGGGTTTCTGGTTCACGCGAAGGCCGAGGCGGCCAGGCTCGAGCCCCGCGCGGGCGGACGGCCGATCCGTGTCCATCCGCATCCGACCTACGAGGTGTTCAGCCAGTCCCGGCCGTCGCGCGAGGCGGCGCGCGCCGCGATCGGCGCGGAAGGCCGGGTGATCCTCTTCTTCGGGTACGTCCGCGCGTACAAGGGGCTCGCCGATCTCCTGGAAGCGCTCCGGATCGCGCGGCCGGATTCGTGGGACCGGCTCTACGTCGTGGGCGAGTTCTACGAGCCGCGCGCGCGGTACGAGGCGGCGCTTGGGGATCCCAAGGTCGCGAAGAAGGTGACGGTCGTGGACCGCTACGTTCCCAACGAGGACGTGGCCGCCTACTTCGCCGCCGCGGACGTCGTGGCCCTGCCGTATCGCTCCGCGACGGGATCCGGAATCGCGCAGGTCGCGTTTGGCGCGGGCGTGCCGGTCATCGCGACGAGGGCGGGCGGATTGGAGGATGTCGTGGAGGACGGCGTGTCGGGCCTCCTCGTCGAGCCCTCCCAGCCCGCGGCGCTGGCGCGCGCGATCGAGCGCTACTTCGATGAGGGTCTGGGCCCGCGGCTTCGCGAAGGCGTGGCGGGCGCGAGCCGCCGGTTCACGTGGGAGGCGCTGGTCGCGGCGCTCGTCCAACTCCACGGCGAGTGCCGGTGAGCGCGTCCCCGGTCTGGATCGTGATCCTCGCGTGGAACCACGTCGACTACACGGTCGAGTGCCTCACCTCCATCCTCGCGCTCGATCCGCCGGCCGACCGCGTGCTGCTCGTGGATAACGGGTCCACCGACGACACCGTCGCGCGGGTCCGCGCGCAATTTCCCTCGGTCACGGTGCTGGCTCTGGATCGAAACCTCTATTTCGCCGGCGGGGTGAACGAGGGATTGCGCCGCGCGATCGAGGGCGGCGCCGGGTCGGCGCTGGTCCTGAACAACGATCTGGTGCTCGAGCGCGGCGCCTTGGGAGCGCTTCGCGAGGCGCTCGACGCGGATCCGTCCCGGGCGGCGGTGAGCCCGAAGCTCTACTTCTACGAGCCGCCCGATCGGATCTGGTTCGCCGGAGGGTTGATCACGCGGGGCGCTGGGGCTGGTCCGCCACCGCGGCGCGCACCGGAAGGACGGCATGCTTCGCGACGGACCGCGCACCGTCGACTACGTGTCGGGCGCGGCCGCGTTGCTCTCCCGCCGCGCGCTCGACCAGGTGGGTCTCTTCGACCTCGATTACGTCATGTACGTGGAGGACGTCGATTGGTCGGCCCGCGCCCGCGAGGCCGGATTCACGCTCTGGTACGAGCCCAAGGCCCGCGGCTGGCACCACGTGTCGGTGGCGAGCGGCGGCGGGCTCACGCCGCTCAAGGCGTACTTCCGGCTCCGGAGCGGGGCGCTATTCCTGACGCGACACGCCGCGTGGTGGGAGCGGCCGCCGGCGTGGGCCGCCTACGCGCTCTGGACGGGCTGGCTCTTCCTTTCGTCCTTGCTGCGCGGTGATGGCGCGTCCGCCGGAGCGCTGGCGCTTGGATTCGGCGACTTCACGCGTATTCTGCTCGGGGCGTCGCCGCCCGCTCGTACGCCCGAAGCATTCGCTCCGCGAACGCGTCGGGGCTGAAGCCGCCGACCCGTTCCCGGCCCCGAGCCGCGAGCGCGGCGAGCGTGGCCGGCTCGGCCGCGGCGCGCCGGAGCGCGCCGCCAGCGCGGCGACGTCGCCGGCCGGAAACGATGATCCCCGCGTCCCCGAGAACCTCGGGGACCGATCCGCCGTCGCTCACGATCGACGGGACGCCCGACGCCATCGCGAAGAGGAGCGGGATTCCGAATCCCTCGTAGCGCGACGGGTAGAGGAAGAGCGAGGCGCCGGCGAAGAGAGCCGGCAGATCGCGAGTCGGCCACGTAACCCGGGAAATCGCGCCGCGACCCCGAGATCGCGCGCCAACGACTCCAGGACGTCGCGTATGTCGTTCTCCGTTCCCGCGAGGATCAGCTCGGGGCCTGACGCGGGATCGGGAAACGCCGTCGGCCATCGCATGGAGAAGCAGCGGGGATCGACTTTCCGCGGATTCGAATCCGCCGAGGTAGAGCCAGTAGGGCTTTCCTCCGGCGAATCGGTTTCGCGTCGAGCTCCGTCCTGTTCGCCCGCGCGGTCGAAACCAGCGGGGAAGCGGGTTCGGGATCGACCTCGACGCGGCCGGCCGCGCGGGGCAGGAGGGCCGCGATGTCCCTGCGGCTCACGTCGCTGCCGGTGACGATGAGCGCCGCGGCGCGCGCGGAGGCGCGCACCGCGCGGCGGTAGAGCGCCCGGTGGAGCCACGCCGGGCTCGGGCCAGGGCACTTCCTTCGGAAATCGCCACGGGATGAGGTCGTAGATCGTCAGCACGGATGGAAACGGGAGTCCGGACGGAAGGCCGTGATTCCACGCCGCGTGGAAGAGATCGGGCGCGGGCTTGAGGCCGTGGAGAAGGCGAGGCAGCTCGCCGCGCTTCCCACCGGATCCGCTTCCCGGGAGTCCGCCGATGCGCGACCGGCACCGAGCTGCGGGAGTCCGTCCCTCGGGCGGTGGGCGATCCGACACGCCAACGAAGCGGACGCCCCGCCCTTCCAGCTCGTTCACGATCAGCGCGATCACCAATCCGACGCCCGCTCACGGCGTCGAGCGCGAGAGGGCGCACGTCGATCGCGATCCGGAGATTGCCGTTCACCGGCGGCACGCTACGTGAGAGGCAGGCGCCGGTCAACGTTCGTCGCATCCGACGCCTTGACTTCGCCTTGCGCGGGCCGGTAGTCTGAGAGTGTGCGAGATCGCGGAGGCACCCGTGCGTCCGTCCTGGGACGTCGTCTGGCTGAGTGACATCCCTTGGTCAAGCCTCTGGCAGCGGCCGCAACAGCTGGCCACCCGATTCCCGGGTGACTTTCGGATTCTGTTCGTCGAGCCCTGGACCCTTGGCCACAAGGCCGCGCTCCGGCCCACCGTCGTCCATCCGAACGTTTCGCGGGTTTCCTTTCCGTTTCTCCCGCTCCACGCCCGCTCGGTCCGTCTCCGAAGGATCGCCTACCGGCTGGGAGACGCGGCTCCGGCGGTCTCCGCGCTGTTTGGCCTTCAGAAGGCTTGGGCCGGATCGCTCCGAGGATTCTTCAGGCCGTCCGCGCGGCGTCTCGCGCTGGTCGAAAACTTCATGGCCGCGCCGGTGCTCAGCGTGTGGCGGCCGGATCGGATTGTGTACGACATGATCGACGCGCCGCTCCATTTCGCGCCCGTGCCGCCGCGCCTCGTTCCGCAGTGGCAGTCGCTCCTCCGGATGGCCGACCGCGTGGTCGTGACCTCGGAGAAGCTTCGCGCGCTCGCCTTGAACGGCGGGGCGCTCGCCGCGACCCTGGTCGGAAACGGCGTGGAGGTTTCACGTTTCGCGGACGCCGAGTCGCGCCCCGCGACGCTGCCGGGGGACGCCGCGCGCCCCGGTCGTCGGGTATGTCGGCTCGCTCCACGCGTGGTTTGACGTGCCGCTGGTGGTAGCACTCGCGGCGGCGCTTCCCGAGGCGCGCGTGGTGCTCGTCGGGCCGGCCCATCCGCTGACGGCCGAGGAGATCCGCCGCAACGCGCCGGCGAATCTCCACTGGATCGGCCCCCGCCCGTACGGCGAGATCCCGGCGATCGTCGGGGCGTTCCGCGTCGGCCTCATCCCGTTCCTGAGAACCCCGCTCACCGAGGCGGTCAACCCGGTCAAGCTGTACGAGTACGCCGCCGCCGGCGTTCCCTGCGTCACGACGCGATTCAGCGACGAGGTCGACGGTTGGGGGGAGGCCGCCCGCGTGGCGGATTCCACCGACGGCTTTATTCAGGAAGTGCGACGGCTTCTGGCCGCGCCCCAAGAGCGCGCGCCCCTCCGCGCGTTTGCCGCCCGGCACGACTGGGATGAGATCGCGCGGCGGTTTGTCGAGGTCGCGACGAAGGACGCGCCGTGAAGCCCCAGCGCAGCGCCAAGGCGGCGTCGCACGGGTCGCGCGCGCCGCGTGCCGCAGGGCCCGATCCGGCCGGAGCGTTTCTGTCGGGTCCCTGGATCTACGCCCTGCTCGCGGCGGTAATCCTAGTGTTCTTCTACCCGATCACGTTCGGAAAGGTGTTCATCTCTCCGGACTCGGTCGCGCCGGCTGGGATTCACCAAGGTCGCCATACGACGCGCTGACCCAGCGTCACGTCTATCCGCTCTGGAATCCGTACCACTTCCTCGGCATGCCGAGCTTTGGAAGCCTCGCCTTCATCCCGTACGCGTATCCTCCCGATCCGCTCTTTGGATTTCTCAACAAGGGTCTCGGCTTTCCCGACCTAACCTGGCTCCTGGCCCACTACCTCCTGCTCGGGCTGTCCATGGTCGCGCTGCTGCGCTCCCTCGGCGCGTCCTCCGCGGGAGCGCTGCTGGGCGGCATGACGCTGGCGCTCACCCCGAACCTGGTCGCCGTGGGCGCGTTTGGCCACGGGAGCCAGATCATGACCGCCGCGTACCTGCCCCTTCTGATCCTTCTCTTCGACCGGTTCGCGCGCCGTGGGTCCTGGCTCGCGCTGGCCGGCTTCGCGTTCGCGGCGGCGTTTCAGCTCCTGCGCGGCCACGTCCAGATCGTCTTCTATTCGTGGATCGCCCTGGCGGGCTACGCGCTCTTCCTCGCGGTGGGCGCCTTCCGCGGCGGCCGGCGCGGCGAAGGTTGGCGCGCGGTCCTCGGCCTGGCCGTTGGGCCTCGGGCTGGGCTTTGGGATGAGCGCCTTTCTCTATCTGCCGGTCCACGAGTACGCGGGCCTCTCCACGCGCGGTGGAGGCGAGGGCGGGGGCGCCGGAATGGCGTACGCGACGTCCTGGTCGTTCCATCCGCGCGAGATGCTCACGTTCGTGATTCCGAGCTTCTTTGGATTCGGCGGCGCCACGTACTGGGGCAGCATGCCGTTCACCGACTATCCCAACTACATGGGGATCGTTCCGCTGGCGCTCGCGATCTTCGCGGCGGTTCGCGCCCGCGGCCGCCTGCGCGCGTACCTGATCGCGCTCGCGGCGGTCTCGCTCCTCATCTCGTTCGGGAAGCACTTTCAGCTGCTCTACGGGCTCCTCTACGATCATCTCCCGTTCTTCAACAAGTTCCGCGTTCCGGTGATGATCCTCTTCCTGCTCCAGTTCGCGACCGCCGCGCTCGCGGCCATTGGACTCACGATGGCGCTGTGGCCGGAGCGGACCGGGGCGCGGGGGAGCGACGACGGCGGGGCCTGGCTCAAGGCTTCGGCGATTTCCATCGCCGGTGGGTTGGCGGTGCTCTTCATCATCAACATCTTCGGCGACTCGATCCGCGAGATGGCGGTCCGGTCGCGTCCGAATTTCGATCCCGCGCGCGCCCGAACGGCGCTCGATCTGGCCACGATCGACGCGCTCAAGTCGGGGATCTTCCTCTCGGCGGCCCTCGCGTTCATCGGGCTCGCCCGGCGCGGGCGCATGGCCGCGTCCGCGGCGGCGCTCCTGGTCGTGGGCATCACCGCGGTCGACCTGTGGACGATCGACCGGAAGATCATCGACCCGCAGGTCTCGACCGCGAAGGCGTACGAGGACAATTTCCGCGAAACGCCCGAGATCACGTTCCTCCGCTCCGACTCGACCCAGTTCCGGGTGCTCCCCCTGCGCTGGGACGACAGCCGTCTCGCCGCCTTCGGCATCGCGTCGGTGCTCGGATACCACCCGGCCAAGCCCCGCCTGTACCAGGCGTTCATGGACACGGTGGGGATCCAGTCGTTCGAAACGCTCCAGCTGCTCAACGTGAAGTACGTGCTGGCGGACGGATACTTTCCCCCGGGGACTCCCGGCGTTGCCTTGCGGCACGACGGGGACGTGAAGGTCTACGAGATCGAGGGGATTCTGCCGCGGGCGTTCGTCGTCCACGCGATGCACCCCGTTCGGGACGACGGCGTGGCCCTCGCGGTGATCCGCACCCACGGTTTCGATTTCCATCGCGAGGCGATCTGGAGCGAGGCGGGAGCGCCCCCTTCGGTCGCGCCCGCGGGCGAGCCCGATTCGGTCCGCACGCTCCGGTACGACTTCAACGAGGCGGAGTACATGGTGTCCACCTCGGCGCCGGGCCTCCTCGTGACCGTGGACGAGTACGACCCGGACTGGGTGGTGACCGTGGACGGCCGTCCCTCGAAGATCCACCGCGTGAACTACATGATGCGCGGCGTGGCGCTGCCGCCGGGCGTGCACCGCGTGCGGTACGCGTACGCGCCGCGCTCTCTGGCCGCGGGCATCCGGATTTCCGCCGCGTCCGCCGCGCTGACGCTGCTCGTCGCGGGGTTCGGCGTGTGGAGCGCGATCTCGAGACGCCGGTCGAGCGCGGGCGGGGGTTCGTCCGCTCCGTCGCCCGGGGGAGAACCCGCGTGAAGGCGCTGATCATCATCCCGACCTACAACGAGCGGGAAAACCTGATCGAGCTTCTGGGAAAGGTCTTCGACCAGAAACTCCCCACGGACGTCCTCATCGTGGACGACAACTCGCCGGACGGAACCGGGGCCCTCGCCGACGAGATGGCCGCCGCCGACGGGCGGATCCACGTCATGCACCGGGCGGGGAAGCTGGGGTTGGGGTCCGCCTACGTGGCCGGTTTCCGGTGGGCGCTCGAGCGCGACTACGGCGCCGTGTTCGAGATGGACGCCGACTTCTCCCACAATCCGGAGAGCCTGCGCGACTTTCTCCGGGAGCTGGAGACCGCCGACCTGGTTCTGGGCTCGCGCTACCTCCACGGCGTGACCGTCGTCAACTGGCCGCTCTCCCGGCTGATTCTCTCCTACAGCGCGAACGTCTACTGCCGCGTGATCACGGGGATGCCGTACAAGGACCTGACCGGGGGATTCAAGTGCTTCCGCCGCCGGGTGCTCGAGGCGATCGATCTGGGCCGCGTCCGCTCGGACGGCTACGCGTTTCAGATCGAGATGACGTTCAAGGCGTATCGAAAGGGATTTCGAATTCGAGGAGATTCCGATCATGTTCGTCGACCGCCGCGCCGGAAGCTCCAAGATGTCCAAGCGCATCGTTCGCGAGGCGGTCTGGCTGGTGTGGCGACTGCGCATCCTCGACCTCCTCGGCGCACTCTAGGAGCGCCGCCCCATGGGCGTCTCGCTCATCGTTGTCCACTACGAAACCCGAGAGCCGCTCGCGCGTCTGATCCGGTCGCTGAAAGCGGCCCGCCCGCAGGCGGTGCGGGAGATCATCGTGGTCAACAATTCGGGAGAGCCGATCGACGACCTCGTGGCGGGGTCGGGATGGCCCACGCGCGTGCTCTCGCCGGGCCGGAACCTCGGGTACGCGCGGGGCGTGAACGAGGGGATCCGCGCCGCGTCCGAAGAGGACGTGCTCATCCTCAATCCGGACATCCAGGTTCTTCCCGGCACCATCGAGGCGCTGGAGCGGGCCGCGGAGGCGCATCCCCGCGCGGGGATCCTCGCGCCCAAGCTTCTGTCCGCGGACGGGAGCCTTCAGCTTTCGGCCCGGCGATTCTACAATTGGAGGACGCTCCTCCTTCGCCGCGCGCCTCTCGGGAGTCTGGCGGACCGGAGCCGCACGGTGCGCTCGCATCTCATGGCCGACTGGGATCACGAGGAGACGCGTCCCGTCGATTGGGTGCTGGGCGCCGCGATGTGGGTCCGCCGGCGCGCCATGCGCGACGTGGGGTTGATGGATGAGCGCTACTTTCTCTACTTCGAGGACGTGGATTGGTGCCAGCGGATGTGGCGCCACGGCTTCGAAGTGGTCTACTGCGCGGACTCGCGGATGGTGCACGACTACGCGAGAGCCAGCGCCCGGGGCAGGCCCCGGTCGATCCGGGCCCACGCCGCGGGCCTGTTGCGGTTCACCGAGAAATGGAGCGCCGCGGTCTACGCGATGAGCCAGTACCGACGACGGGTCACCCAGAGTCTTGACGCTTGTGTTCGGACGTGATCGCCGCGTCCCTCGCCTGTCTTGCGGCGTACGGGATCCGCGTGGCGCTGAATCCCTACTTCGATAAGCCGGTCTTGCCGCCCGCGGCGTACGCGGGCCTCTTCCTCTTCGCGGTGGCGGTGACGATCGCCGCCCTCATGCTGAACGGGCTCTACCGGCGGACGGCGTTCGCGGACGGGATCGAGCGGGGCTTCCTTCTCGCCCAGGCCGTGGTCCAGGCGGAGATCTTGTTGATGGCGGCGACCTTCCTCTTTCAGATGCCGCGCTACTCGCGCCTCATGGTGCTGCTCCTGTGGCCGCTGATGTTCGTCTTCCTCTACGTCACCCGCGGTCTTCTGGCGCGGG
Organism: Candidatus Eiseniibacteriota bacterium; assembly: GCA_963740415.1. GTDB lineage: Bacteria > Eisenbacteria > RBG-16-71-46 > SZUA-252 > SZUA-252 > WS-9. The sequence continues at coordinate 227,198 of CAVUEC010000011.1, read as the reverse complement.
TCGGAGCGGGGGCGCGGGCGCAGGGGTTCGCCTTCCGGCGCGTTCTCCTCCTGGGGTCGGGGCGCGAGGCCGAGCGAGCGCGCGCCGCGCTGGAGGCCGCGCGGCGGGAAGGCTTCGAACCGCTCCACGCCAACGTCTCCGCCCTGTCGGACGAGTCCCCGGAGTCGGCGGCGCGCCGGATTCGATCGATCGTGGAGTCCGAGAGGGTCCAGATCGTGTGCGTCGTCCCCGAGTCCGATGAGATTCCGTTCCTGCTCGCGATCGCGACGGGTCTCCGCGACTCGGGCGCCGCGGTCTACTGGGCGGGCTCGATCGCGCACCTGGCCACCGCGGCGGGCCAGCGCCGGCAGCTCGGGCCGCTGCCTGCCGTTCTCCTCCACGCTCCGAGCCGGGGACTCTCTCTCCACGCCCGGAAGCGGGCCAGCGATTTCATGCTCTCGTTCCTGGTGGCGCCGTGGCGGTGGGGAAAGATCCGGAGCTACCTCGCCTCGCGCGGCGAGGCGATCGGCCCGGGCGAAGCGTGGCGGTCGGTGTTGGCCGGGGAGCGAAGCTGGGTGGGGCGGAGCCCGTACGAGGCGGACCGCTGGATCGGCGTGCCCGCCTGGGCCCGGGTGGCGCTGGAATCGCTCCGGCCCGGCATCGTGTCGCCGTCCGAAACCGCCGGCGCCGACCGGGGCGCGCGCCTCGAGTCCGAGCTGGCGTACCTCTCGCGATTCTCCTTTGCCGAGGATCTCCGCATCTTCCTGCGGGCCACCGGAGGAGACGCGGGGTGACCGTCGCCGGAAGCACACGCGTCTCTACTGTATCGACCCCGGCACGCCGCGCGTTGGCCGCCGCGCTTCTCTCGGCCGCCGCGCTCTTCGGCGTGCCGGCCCAGGCCGCCACCCACCTCTTCATCACGAACCACGTGAACTCGAATCAGGTGGCCGGCCTCGCCAACTGGCAGGGGAAGGTCGTGGCGGGAACGCTCGGCGGCATTGTTCTGGCGGAACCGGCTTCGGGTGCGTTCCAGAAGATCCTCATGTCGCCGGGCGGGCTCCCATCGAATTCCGTGCTCTGCGTCGCGACGAGTCCGAGCGGATCCCTCTGGGCCGGCACGGCGGATCAAGGCATCGCGCGGCTCAAGCCCGGCGGCGGCTACCGGCGCACGCTGACGTCGTTCGACGGGCTCCCGAGCGACCGCGTGCAGACGCTCTACGTCCACGGCGACAGCATCTGGGTGGGCACCAGCGGCGGCGTGGCTCTCTTCACCGAGAACCCGATTTCGGGCCAGGTGACGCTCCGGCGCTCGGATTCCAGCGCGAGCACGGGGGGCGCCCTGGTCGCGGACAACGTGTTCGCGTTTCAGCTGGTCGGCGACACGCTGTGGTGCGGAACGTCCGGGGGGCTCTCGGTCTTCGCCGGCGGCACGTGGATCAACCGGGCCGCAACCCTTTCGGTCTCCGTTCGCGCGCTCGCCGTCCATCAGGACACGCTTTGGGCGGGAACGACGGCCGGCCCGCGGCGCTACGACGGCGGCGGCCTTCAGCCTGGTCGCGGCCGGGCACGTGGGCCCCAGCGTCGCGTTGCTCTCGGCGGGCGGATTTCTCTACTCGTGCACCACGGGCGCGGGCGGCTACCGCTACTCGGGCGCCGCCTGGTCGACGATCTCCAACGCCGGTGAACTCCCCTTCAACCTCAGCGCGATCGAGACCGGCCCCGACGGACGATTGTGGATCGGCACGGACGGCGGCCTCGAGCGCGACGAAGGAGGAGGAAACTGGACCCAGTTCGTCTCCGCGGGCCCGGCGGCGAACGGATCGCAACGGGCGGTCGCGGACTCGCGCGGCGTGTGGATTGGAACCGGGAACTTCACGCCGCCCGGGCAGGCATTCGGCTGCGTGCTTCACGAAGACGGCGTGAAGTGGAGCGCGATCCTCGCGTTCCAGCCCGGAAGCTCGCTCCAGCCGAGCAGCGTGTTCGCGGTGCTCTCCGACCGCGCGGGGAAGCTCTGGTTCGGGCACTGCTGCAGCGGATCCGATCCCAAGCCTCGGACCGAGCGGTGGGATCCTTCGACGGGGGTGTGGGACACGCTCGGCGTCACGAACGTCTACGCGCTCTCTCAGGCGCCGGGCGGGCTTGATCTTCGGAGGGAGTGTGGAGTTCGGCAACGGAGTCTACGTTTGGGACGGGACCACGGCCGCGCTCCTCGACTCGCTCACGCCGCTCAACACGCAGGGCTCCGCCGTGGGGGCCCTGACCAGCAACAACCTGCGCGGGATCGCGTTCGACACGTCGGGCCGCGGGTGGTTCGCCCTCGCGACGAACGGCCTCGACGTCTGGAACGGAAACGGAACCCTCACCGATCACACGGACGACGTGTGGACTCATTTCGCAACGGGGTTTCCCAGCCTCCAGACGACCGACGTCGTGACGACGGGCGCGAATTCCGGATGGGTTGGAACGGTGTCGGGTCTGGTGCGCATCCGGAACAACGCGATCGACATCCCGGCGGGAGCCGTCGCGAACGCCGGGCTCCCCTCGCTTCAGGTCAAAGATCTGGAAGTCGATTCCAAGGGCAACCTCTGGGTGGCGACCCCGGCCGGGATCGCGAGGATCGACGGGGCGAGCGGTGCTACGGAGCACTGGGGCACGGCGGAGGGTCTGATCAACGACGACGTGCGGGCCCTGGCGTGGGACGCGGGCCGCGGCGTTCTCTGGGTGGGAACGAGCGGCGGCTTCTCGGAGGTCTTTCCGGGCAGCGGCGGCGGCGGCTTCAACGATCAGAGCTACGTCTATCCCAACCCGGTCGACAACTCGGCCGCGGGGCTTCGTCTCGGCGGGATCGTAGACCAGGTATCGGGCGAGATCCGCGATCTGACCGGCGCGCTCATCAAGCAGTTCCAATGCGACCCGTCGCAGAACCAGGTCTGGGACTTGAAGCTTGCCAACGGGTCCCGGGCGGCGCCGGGAATCTACCTCATCGTGATGCGCGACGGAGACCGCACCAAGATTCTGCGCGCGGCGGTCGTGCGTTGAGCGGAACCGCGGAGGTCGTTCGTCTCGATCCGCCCGATAAGGCGGCGTGGGACGATCTGGTCGCGGCGTCCCCGGAGGCCACGGTCTTTCACACGTCCGCGTGGGCGCGGCTCTGGACGAGCGAGTGGAGAGACGCCAAGTGGGAGGCGTGGGCCGTCTCGAACGGCGGCGTCTATGCCGGCGCCATCGGAGCGATCACGCGTCGCCGGGGACTCTTCGACACGGTCGACTCGATGCCCTTCGCGACCTACGGCGGGCCGATCGTCCGGAAGGGGAGCCGCGATCCCGCCTCGATTCGGCGCGCCCTTCTCGAAGCCTTCGCGCGCCGCGCGGGACGCCGTCTCACGGTTCGCTGGCAGCTCGCGTGGTACGGCGGGAGCCGCGCCGATCTTCCGGAATCGCTCCCGATGGAGGAAGCCTCCACGCACGTCCTCGCGCTCGACCCCGACTACGAGCGCGTCGCGAACGGGTTCTCGAGCTCCACGCGCCGGCTCGTGCGCCAGTCGGACGAGAGCGGGCTCTCGATGCGGGTGGCCGAGACCGCGGCGGACCTCGCGGCGTTCTACGCCATGGCGGTGGAAACGGTGCGCCGGCGCGGGGGCACTCCCAAGCCCCTCTCGCTCTACGAGTCCATACTGGCCCACATGGTTCCGGCGGGACTCGCGCGGTTTCACCTGGTCCAGCACGGGCAGGACGCGATCGCCGGAAGCCTCGACCTCTTTCATCAAGGAATCGCCACGAATTGGCTCCCTGTTTCGCGCGAGGCCACGTGGCACCTGAGGCCTAACAATTTCATGGTCGCGAGCATTCTCGAAACCCTCTGTGGCGCCGGCTACCTCGAGTACAACTTCGGAGCGTCTCCCGCCGACGCGGCGGGCTTGATCCGGTACAAGGAGGGTTGGGGAGCGCGGCCTCGCCCCGTCCTCTGGGCCGGGCGTCGCAGCGGGCTCCACAAGCGGCTTCGGCCGTAGGGGGAATCGGGTGCGAATTCTGCTGCTCGCCCACGCCCCGTCGGTTCACACGCGCCGATGGGCGTTGGGGCTCGCCGGACGCGGCCACGAGGTTCGTCTTCTGTCCGCGGACGGTCTCGTCGGAACGCTCCCCGATCCCGCCCGCCTCATCGGATGGCGCCTTCCGATCCCGGCGCTTCGCTACGCGAGCGCGAGCGGCGCCGTCCGCCAGGAGGTCCGGTCCTTTCTTCCCGACGTCACGGTGGCGCATTTTCTTCCCAACTACGGGTTCGCGGCCGCGCTCTCGGGCGCCAAGCCGATGATGCTCGTCGGCTGGGGATCGGACCTTCTCAGCAACGCGGACCGCACGCCGTTCCACAGGGCGCGCGCGCGGTACGTGCTCCGCCGCGCGGATTTGATCCACGTGGACGCCGCGAATCTGGAGCGGGCCGCGATCCGCCATGGCGCGAATCCGGCGAACGTGTGGGCCCGACCCTGGGGCATCGATCTGGGCGCATTCGCGACACAGGGCGCCTGGTCCGCGCGCCGCGCCTCGGGTGGGCCGCTACGGATTCTCTGGATGCGCCAGCTCGAGCCGGTCTACGACCCGGTGACGTTCGTCCGCGCGCTCGCGGCGCTCGCGAGGAAGGGCGTGCCGTTTCGGGCCACGATGGCCGGCAGCGGCCCGCTCGGTCCGTCCCTCGAGGCTCTCGCCTCACAGGCCGGGATTCGGGATTCGGTTTCGTTCGCGGGATGGGTGGAGGAAGCGAAGCTTCCCGAGCTCTACCGCGAGCATGACGTCTACGTTTCGGTCTCGCGCTCCGATTCCACGTCCCAGGCGCTTCTCGAGGCGATGGCGTCGGGCCTTCTGCCCGTCGTCACGGACATCGCGGGGAACCAGGAGTGGGTGCGGCACCGCCGCGAGGGATACCTCGTGCCCGTCTCGGATCCCGAAGCGGTCGCGGCCGCGATCGCGGAGGCGGCCGTGCATCCCGAGCGCGTCGATCCGATGGTCGCGGCGGGCCGCGCGGCCGTGATCGGGAGGGGCAACTTCGCCGACACGCTCGCCGAGACCGAGCGCCGGCTCGGCGCGCTGGCGGAGCGGTGGAGGGCAGCGCCGCGCGGGGCCGCCCCGTGAGACGCCTTCTCCTCCTCGCGTATTTCTTCCCGCCCATCGGGGGCGGCGGATGTCAGCGGACCCTCAAGCTCGTGCGCTACCTGGTTCCTCACGGGTGGGACTCCACGGTCGTGACCGCCCGGGAGGCGGACTACTGGATTCTCGATCCAAGCCTGCTCGAGGAAGTGCCGAAGTCGGCCGAGATCGTGCGCGTCTCGGGTCTCACCTCGCTGCGCATGCTCCGGCTCTTCGCGAAGGGCGGAATGCCGATCGAGTCGCGGCAAGGGCGCCGCGATCCACGCTCGTTTCAAACACTGCGCCGGCTCCAATCCTGGCTCCTGATCCCGGACGGGTATCGTTCGTGGGCGAAGGCCGCGGGGCGCGCCGCGGCGGGCCGCATGCAGAAGGGCGGCATCGACGCCGTGTGGACCACGTCGTCGCCGGAGAGCGCGCATCTGGCGGGGCTCGAGCTGAAGCGCCGGTTCCGCGTTCCATGGGTCGCCGACTTTCGCGATCCGTGGGTGGGCCGCGTCACCTACAAGCCTCCGACATCGTGGCACGACGCGCGCCATCGGTCGCTCGAGCGTGACGTGGTCGCCGAGGCGGACCGCGTGACCGTCGTCAGCGAAGCGATGGTCGATCTCTATCGAACGAGATATCCGGATCTGCCGGCGGACCGATTCGTCTATCTGCCGAACGGATACGATCCGGACGACTGGCGGCGCGTGGAGCGCGCCGCGACGCCGAGCGACGGCGACGCCCGGCGGCGCTTCGTGCTGCTGCACGCGGGCCAGCTCGCCCATCGACCGACCGCGCGCACGCTGCTGGCCGCGGTCGCGCGCGTGGTGGCGTCCGACCCGGCGGCCGCGTCCGATCTAGCGGTTCGGTTTCTGGGCGGGAACGAAGAGATCGCGCCGGAAACGATCGGGAGCCTCTTGTCGAGCGGCGTCGTGGAGTTCCAATCGTCGCGCCCGCATCTGGAAGCCCTCGCGGAGATGCGTCGCGCCCAGGCGCTCCTTCTGCTGGGACACGGGGGCGATGCGGACTCGCTTCTTTACACCGGGAAGATCTACGAGTACCTGACCAGCGGCCGTCCCGTGCTGGGAATTCTCGGCGCGGGGCCGGCGGCGGATCTGATCCGCGCGTCCTCGGGCGGCGTGGTGTGCGGGCCCGACGACGTGGGCCGCGCCGCCGAGACGATCGGCGCCTGGCTCTCGGAATGGCGTCGCTTGGGCGCGCTGCCGGCTGTCTCTCCGCCCGCCGCGGCCCCCTCGTGGGAGCGCGAGGCCATCGCCGGCCGGGCCGCGAAGCTCCTCGACAGCCTCATCAAGCCGGCCAAAATTTAGCCGCACCCCCCCTCCCCCTTGTCCCAGAACCCGTTGTGCTCCAACGAAATGATTTTGTCGAAATGTGCGGAATCCGCCTTGACACCCCCCAAGGTGGGTCCTAGGATGCGCCTTGTGGTGAATTGTGGGACGAAGTGGGTGATCCTTCGTCCTGTGCCGGCGGAGCGTTGGAAGGCGATTTTGGGGATCCGGGGATGGCGACGTTCCGAGGAAGTTACAAGCATTCCATCGATCACAAAGGGCGCGTCAACATCCCCGCGCGCTTTCGCAGACTGCTGTCCGGAGACGCGAACGAAACGTTCGTGATCCTGCGCGGGCTCGAAGCCTGCGTCTCGCTGTATCCCGCCGACGAATTCAAGCGACTCGAAGAGAGGCTTCGCGGCCGCTCGTTCAGCGACCCCGTGAATCGCCGCTATCAGCGCATGCTTCTTCTCGACTCGCGCGACGAGACGCTCGACGCGCAGGGACGCGTCGCCATTCCGCCGAGCCTGATCGAGCACGCCACGCTGAAGCACGACGTGATGGTGAACGGCGTGCTCGACCACATCGAGATCTGGAATCCGGATCTGTTCGCGAAGTACATGGCGTCGGCCAACCAAAGTTACGAAGACATGGCGGGAGAGCTGCTCCTATGAGTTCATTCACGATCGACCGGAACGTGGCAACGCGCGTGGATCGTCCAACGATCCAGTGGGAGCCGGCGCGCGGATTGAGCCCGCTCACCCTGCGGCTGTTCGGGTCCCTGGGTCCGCGGGAGCTGCGCCGGATTGTCGACGCGATCCTCGAGATGGGTCGCTCCCCCCGCGAAGTCCTCTGCATCGATTTCGAAGGCGTCGACCATCTCGACTATCGAGAGCTTCCGGATTTTGTCGCCGCGCTCGCGCGGACGCGGAACCGGGGAGCGTTCGTTTGGCTTGTCGGCCTGAGCCCGTACCTGCGCGCGCTCGTTCACGTCGTGGGTCAGGGGCCGGCGCTCGACCGGCTGGAGTGGCCCGCGGCGGGGTCGGACCGGCCGGTTCCGAGGCGCCAGGAGACGGTCGCGCTTTGCGAGGCGACCGAATCGATTCGTTTGGAAGCGTGGAGCGTGGCGGGGCTTTAGGGGATCGCCGATGCCGGGTCATGTCCCGGTCCTAAGGCAGGAGGCCGTGCGGCTGCTGATCACCGATCCACAGGGAACGTATCTGGACGCCACCCTGGGGCGAGGCGGGCACAGTCGCGAGATCGTGGCGGCGTTGGGAGGGGAGGCTAGGGTGATCGCAATGGACTGCGATCCGGCGGCGGTGGAGCGTATTCGCGCGAATCCGCCGGCGCCGCCACCTCGTTTTACACCGATCCGAGGGCGTTTCTCGACGATCGATTCGATCCTCGACGAACTCGGAGTGTCGGCCCTGGACGGCATCATCGCCGACCTGGGCCTCTCGTCGGACCAGCTGGAAGATCCCGCGCGCGGGCTCTCGTTCTCACAGGAGGGGCCGCTCGACATGCGCCTCGATCCCTCGCGCGACCGCACGGCCGACGAATTCATCCGCGGCACGGACGACGAAGCGCTCGCCCGTGTCCTGGCCACGCTGGGCGAGCTTCCGCGCGCGCGCGCCGCGGTGCGGGCGATCCGCCGGGCAGCCGCGGCTCACGTGCCGCTGACCACGCGCGCGCTCGCGGAAGCACTCGCCCCTCTGTATCCCGGTCCCTCGCGCCCGCGGCGCCTCGCGCAGGCGTTTCAGGCGATCCGCGTCGCGGTGAATCGCGAGCTGGAGGAGCTCACGGCGCTTCTTGCGTCCGCGGCCCGCGTGATCCGGCCGGGCGGGGTGCTCTGCATCATCGCGTATCACTCGCTGGAAGACCGTCTCGTGAAATCCACGTTCCGCCCGCCGCGTCCTCTCGACGCGTGGGTCGAGCCGCCCGAGACCCCGTGGGTCCCGCTGACGACCCGGCCCATCCGTCCGTCGGAGGAGGAAGTCCGAAGCAATCCCCGAGCCGCGAGCGCCAAGCTGCGCGCCGCGCGGCGGAAGAGGGAGGGCGAATGATTCGATCGTCGATCGCGGCTCCGCCGGCCGTCGCGCTGCCCCGCGAGGGGGCGGGTCCCCATCGATCCGGATCGGCCACGGGCCCCGCCTATCTGCGCCGCTACGCGGTGCAGGCGCCGCGGCGCCCGCACGGGAAGCTATTGGTGTGGGTCCTGCTTCTCGTGGCGCTCCTCTTCTCGAAGGTCTGGGAGGGCACCGTCGCGAACACGCTCTCGATGGAACGGGACCGGTTGCGCCGCGAGGTGAGCGGGCTCCAGAACCGGATTCGTCTTTCGTCCGAACTCAGAGACCAGGCGGCGCTCCGGGAGGGAATCGACTCGCAGACCCTCCGCGCGCAGGGCTTCATGGCGCCCGATCCCTCGCGGATCATCGAGATCGATCTCCGCCAGGCCATGCCGCGCGCGCTGTCCCACTCGGGCGTCGTTGCCCGCGTGGAGACGTGGCTTCGCCGGTTCCAGGGACCGCCGGTCCCACCCGGCGCGCCGGCCGACGCGGACGCGCGGGCGATTCCCGTTCGCGCCTCGGTGGGACGATGAGCCCGCGCGACCTCCGTCGCCTCAGGCTCGTCGCGCTCCTCGGCTTCGCCGCGTTCGTCGTCCTCTTCGGTCGCCTCGTGCAGCTCCAGCTGGTGGATCACGGCCGCTTCGCGCGGGCGGCCAAGCAGCAGCAGACGCGGAGGGTCATTCTGGAACCCGAGCGGGGCCGGATCCTGGACCGGCACCTACGCTCGCTTGCCGACAACGTCTCGCTGAGCCGGCTGTCCGCGAATCCCGGCGACGTCACGAACTCCCGCGCGGCGCAGGCGTTTCTCGCCAAGGCCGCGGGGCCCGAGGCGGTCACCAAGTTTCGCGCCGGCCGGGCGCGCCGCGCGGCGTACGTGCGGCTCTCGGCGCACCTGAGCCCCGAGCAGGAGCTCGCGCTCCGCGCGACGACCCTCCCCGCGGGGCTCCACGTCGAGGCCGTGCCGGGGCGGGTCTACCCGCTCGACGAGGTCGCGCGCCCCGTCGTCGGCCTCCTCGGCTCCGAGGGATACGGTCTCGAAGGATTGGAGCAGGCGTACGACCGCGATCTTCGGGGCGAGAGCGGATGGGCCACGCTCTTCTGCGACTCCCGCGGGCTCGCGTACCAGCTTCCGCAGAGCATGGTGAAGCTGCCCGAGGCGGGCGCAAGCATCGTGACCACGATCGACCTCGACGCGCAGTCCGTCGCCGCGCTCAAGCTGCGCGACGCGGTCGCGCGCACCGGCGCCAAGAGCGGGATGGCGATCTTCGCCGATCCCACGACCGGCGACATCCTCGCGATGGTGACCGTCGACGACCCGGCCCGCGCGAACGAGCACCATCGGAACCGCGCCATCGCCGACCAGTACGAGCCGGGATCGACGTTCAAGGTTCTCGCCGGATGCGCCGCCCTCGAGGAGCGCGTGTATCAGCCGACCGACTCCTTCTGGGTCGACAAGGGCGAGGCCGACTTCGGCGGCTTCACGATCCACGACTCCCATCCCGAGACGCGGTGGTACACCGTCCGCAGCGCGACCGCGCTCTCCAGCAACGTCTGCTACGCGCACATCGGCACCAAGGTGGGCGCCGCCAAGCTCTACGACTACGCGCGCCTCTTTGGATTCGGCCAGCCGACCCGGATCGCGCTGCCCGGCGAGGCGCCGGGGCAGGTCCGGTCGCCCGACCGCTGGTCCAACCGGTCGCTCGCGACGATCTCGATCGGCCAGGAGATTCTCGTCACGCCGATCCAGATCCTCATGGCCTACGCCGCGGTCGCCAACGGCGGGATGCTGCTCCGCCCGCGGGTCGTGTCCGCGGTGCTCGACGCCGACGGCAAGCCGATCCGCGAGGTTCCGGTCGAGTCCGTGCGCCGGGTGATCTCGTCCGAAACCGCGCGCACGTTCCGCTCGTTCCTGCGCGACGCGGTGCTCACCGGGACGGCGACCGAAGCCGCGCTTCCGTGGTGCGACGTGGCCGGGAAGACCGGAACGGCCCAGAAGACGGGAGAAGACGGCCACGGCTACGGCGCCGGATGCTACGTCTCGTCCTTCGTCGGCATGGCGCCGGCCGAGGATCCCAAGGTGGTGGGGCTCATCATCCTCGACGAGCCGCGGGGCGCCTACTACGGCGGCTTCGTCGCGGCGCCCGTCTTCCGGGACATTCTCGCCGCGTGGGCCGTCCAGGGACGCAGCCCGGTCGCGCTCCCGCCCTCGACCGTGGTGCGCGCCGATGACGGCGTCCCCGAGGACGGTGTGCCCGACGTGCGACTCCTCGAGGTGGACCGCGCGCGGGAGATGCTCGCGCATTCGGGATTTGGAATGCGGGTCTCGGGACCGTCGGCGACGGGTGGCCGCGTGGCCGTCCAGTCGCCGGCGCCGGGAACCCTGGCGCGCCCGGGGACGTTCGTGGAACTGACGCTGACCGCGGCCGAGCAGGAGACGGCGGATCTGACGATTCCGGACCTGCGCGGGCTCCCGCTTCGGGAGGCGATCTCGAAGCTGAGCGCGTCGGCGATCGAGATCGGCCGGATCCGGGGGAGCGGGGCCGTGGTGGAGCAGACCCCCGAGCCGGGGACCATTGTGCGGCGCGGCACCAAGTGCTCGCTGGTGCTCGCCCCACGAGGCACGTGACCGTAGCGCCCGCGCGGGATGTCGCGGCGCTTCCATCCTTGCTCGGCGGAACGGAGCGGATCGGAGCGCTGCGCGGCGAGTGGCGTCGCGTTCAGTACGACTCGAGACAGGTGGAACAGGGAGACCTATTCGTGGCCGTCAAGGGAACCCATGCGGACGGCCACGCGTATCTCCGGCAGGCGGGTGAACGGGGTGCTTTGGCCGCGGTGGTCGAGTCCGTATCGCCCGACGCCGCGCTGGCGCAGGTTCGCGTGCCCGATTCCAGGCGCGCCCTCGCGGTCCTCGCGGCCGAGGAGACCGGGCATCCGTCCCGGGAGATGGTCCTGGTCGGCGTGACGGGAACGAACGGCAAGACGACCACGACCCATCTGATCCGGACGGGGCTCGCGGCGCGAGGGGAGAAAGCGGGGGTCATCGGAACGGTGGGTTACGCGTTCGAGGGAGAGGAGACGCCGGCGCCCCACACGACGCCGGAGGCGCCGGAATTGTCGCGCCTCCTCAGGCGGTGGCGCGATCGCGGGGCGACGGCGGTGGCGATGGAGGTCTCGTCCCACGCCCTGTCGCTCGAGCGGACCTACGGCGTCGCGTTCGACGCGGGAGTGTTCACGAACTTGACCCAGGACCATCTGGACTTCCACGAGACCATGGAGACCTACCGCGAGGCCAAGAGCCGGCTCTTCCGCGCGGAGGCGCGCGGCGATCGGACCAAGACGTTCACGGGAGTGGTGAACATGGATGACGAGGCGGGTCGCTGGATTCGCGATCACGGCGATCCTCCCTTTCTGGGCTATGGCGTGCGAAGCGCGGCGGAGGTGACGGCCGAGGACGTGCGGTTCGATCCGGCAGGCACGAGACTCCGGGTTCGAACGGTGCACGGACAATTTCCGGTCGCCCTCCGCCTGCGCGGCGCCTTCAACGTGGAGAACGCCCTCGCGGCGTTCGCCGGATTGATCGCGGTGGGAACGGAACCCCGGACCGCCGCCGAAGCATTGGGCACGGTCGCGTCGGTGCCCGGCCGTCTCGAGCCGGTGGAGGCGGGGCAACCCTTCCAGGTGCTCGTCGACTACGCCCACACGCCGGACGCTCTCTCCCGCGCGCTCGACGCCGTGCGCGTGACGAAGCCGCGCCGGCTCCTCTGCGTCTTCGGCTGCGGCGGCGATCGGGACCGGGGGAAGAGGCCGCTCATGGGCGCGGCCGCCGTTCGCGGGGCCGACCTGGTCTTCATCACCTCGGACAATCCGCGGAGCGAGGATCCCCGCGCGATCGTCGCCGAGATCGAGGCGGGAGCGCGGGGCGGCGCGCCGGCGCGCGTGATCGTCGATCGCGAGGAGGCCATCGAGGCTGCCGTGAACGAAGCCGGCGAGAACGATGCCCTTCTGATCGCGGGCAAGGGGCACGAGACCTATCAGATCCTGGGCGACCGCACGATTCCATTCGACGACCGCGCGGTGGCGCGGCGCGCGCTTCACGCGCGCGGGTATTCACTGTGACCCCGCAGGCGAACCCCTGGCTTCACCTCCTCGACGTGCTCGAGGTCACGGGCGGGCGGCTCTGGGATCCGATGCCGCCGGGGAACGGGAAGGCGTTCACCGGGTGCGCCATCGACTCGCGCTCGCTCCAGGGCGGCGAGCTGTTCGTTCCGCTCCCGGGAACGCGCACGGACGGCCACGACTTCATCCCCGCCGCGCTCATGGGAAAGGCGGGCGGATCGTTCGTGAAGGCGGGCCGCGCGGCCGCGGGCTCCTGGCCCCGCTCGGAAAAGCCGGTGATCGAGGTGAAGGACCCGCTGGCGGCACTTCAGGCTTTGGGCCGGCACTGCCGCGAGCGGGCGACCATCCCCGTCGTCGCGATCACCGGCTCGAACGGCAAGACGACCACCAAGGAAATGATCGCGGCGGTCCTGGGCACGTCCCGCCGCGTCCACAAGAACGAGGGGAATCTGAACAACCACATCGGCGTCCCGCTCACGCTGACGGGCCTTCGTCCCGAGCACGAGGTTCTGGTGATCGAGCTCGGGATGAGCGCCCTCGGGGAGATCGCCGCCCTGGCCAAGCTTTGCAAGCCCACGGTCGGCGTCCTGACGAACGCGTCGGCGGCACACCTGGCTCAACTGGGATCGGTGGATGAGGTGGCGAAGGCAAAGAGCGAGCTGGCCGACGCGATTCCCAAGGACGGCCTGCTCGTGGTCAACGCCGACGACTCCCGGCTCTGGTCGCTCAACAGGTCGCGGCCGGTCCCGATCCGGAGCTACTCCCTGGATAACCCGGAGGCGGATCTGAAGCCCTCCCGCGTTACGGTGTCGGGCTCCGGCGGAACGCAGGTGACGCTCGACGACGGTACGACGCTCTCGCTCTCGCTCCTGGGACGCCACAACGCGCGGAACGCGCTCGCCGCCATCCTGGTGGCGGATCATTTGGGCGTGCCCCGCGCCCGCGCGGCCGAGGCGCTCGCCTCGCTTCGCCCCGCGCGCCACCGGCTCCAGCTCATCGAATCGAAGTCGGGGCTTTCGGTCGTGGACGACGCCTACAACGCGAACCCCGCGTCCATGCGGGAGGCGCTGGCCCTCCTCGGCTCCATGGAGACGAAGGGCGCGCGCCGCGCCGTGCTCGCGGACATGCTGGAACTGGGCCCCACGGCGGACTCGCTTCACGAGGAGGTGGGACGCCTCGTGCCGCGGGACGCGTGGCTCTACGTGGCGGGAAACCACGCCGCCGCGGTGGAGCGGGGCGCCCGCGCGGCGGGCCTTCCCGCGGCGCGGGTCCGGCGCTTCGACGACGTTCCGGCGATGGCCGCGGCGGTCACGAGCGACGCCCGGCGCGGGGATCTGATTCTGGTCAAAGGCTCGCGCGGGATGCGTCTCGAGCGCGTGGTGGAAGCGCTCGCTCCGGGATCGGCCGCGCCGGACGCTCTCGCCACGGCGGGGAGGGACTGATGTTCTACCACTTCCTCTATCCGCTCCACGAGCACTTCGCGCCGTTCAACGTCTTCCGGTACATCACGTTTCGATCGGCCTACGCGCTCGCGACCGCCCTCTTAATCGCGCTCGTCCTGGGCCAGCCCGTCATCGCCAAGCTGCGAGCGCTCAAGGTGGGGCAGAAGGTGCGCGACGACGGCCCGCAGAGCCACCTGCCCAAGGCCGGAACGCCCACCATGGGCGGCGTGCTCATCGTGATTTCAATTTTGGTGTCGACGCTTCTCTGGGGGAATCTCACCAACCGGAACGTGATCATCGCGCTCGCGGCGACGCTCTGGATGGGCGCCGTGGGATTCATCGACGACTATCTTCGCGTCATGCTCCACTACCGGAAAGGCCTCCTGGGCCGCTACAAGCTCGCCGGGCAGATCCTCCTCGGGCTCGGCGTGTTCACGGCGGTCTACTTCTATCCGGCCCACGGGATCCTCGACCCCGCCGAAACGAACATTCCGTTCTTCAAGCGAACCGTCATCGACTTCGGCTGGCTCTATCTCCCGTTCGTGACGCTGGTCATCACCGGCGCGTCCAACGCGGTCAACCTGGCCGACGGCCTGGACGGGCTGGCGACCGGAATGACCGCGTTCGCCGCGGTCGCGCTGGGCGGCATGTGCTACATCACCGGCCACGTCAAGTTCTCGCAATATCTTCAAGTGCCGTACATCTCCGGAACCGGCGAGCTGACCGTCTTCTGCGCGGCGGTCATCGGGGCGACGCTCGGCTTCCTCTGGTGGAACTGCTATCCCGCGAAGGTCTTCATGGGCGACACGGGTTCGCTGTCCTTGGGCGCGGCCCTGGGGACGGTCGCCGTGCTCATCAAGCGCGAGTTCCTGCTCGCGATCGTGGGCGCGGTGTTCGTCGTCGAGGCGCTCTCGGTGATGGCGCAGGTGCTCTCGTTCAAGTTATGGGGGACGCGCGTGTTCAAGATGGCGCCCTTGCATCACCATTTCGAGCTGTCCGGGTGGAAGGAGCCCACGGTCGTGGTCCGGTTCTGGATCGCGGCGGCGCTCTGCGCGCTGGTCGGCCTGAGCACCCTGAAGCTGCAATGAACAAGACCCAGAAAGCACCGTGGTTCGCCGGGAAACATGCCCTGGTGGTCGGCGTCGCCCGGAGCGGTTCGGCCGCGGCGCGGCTTCTCCTCAAGTACGGCGCGACCGTTCGCGCGATCGACCGGCGGAAGAAGGAGGAGGTCCTGGCCGCGACCGCGGATCTCGAGAGCCTTGGAATCGAGGTCCGCTACGGGACCATGGACGCCTCGGCGCTCGAGGGGTGCGACCTCGTCATCACGAGCCCGGGCGTTCCCCCCGGCCTTCCCCTGTTCCAGGAGGCCGCGCGGCGCGGGATCCAGATCGCGCCCGAAATCGAGCTGGGATTCGCGGTGGCGCGGGCGCCCATCATCGCGGTCACCGGCACCAACGGAAAGAGCACGACCGTCGAGCTTCTGGGCAGCATGGGACGAAACGCGGGGCGGAAGACCGAGGTGCTGGGAAATATCGGAACGGCGCTCTCCGAGCGGGCCGATACCGTCCCCGAGGAAGGGCTCCTGGTGGTCGAGGTGTCCAGCTTCCAGCTCGAGATGTGCACGCTCTTTCGCCCGAACGTCGGCGTGATCCTGAACGTGACGCCGGACCACCTGGACCGGCACGGGAATCTGGAGCACTACGCCGAGATCAAGGCGCGACTCTTCGCGGAGCAGACGAACGAGGACACCCGCGTCCAGCCCCTCGGTGATTCGCGGCTGACGCGCCTCCTTCAGCCGATGCGGTCGAAGCCGCTCTGGTTCGGGTTCGCCGATCCCACGGCGGACGGCGTGTGGGAATCCGAGGGCTGGATCCGGTTCCGCCTGGGCGAGCGCGAGGGCGTCATCCTAAAGAGGGAAGAGGCGCTCCTCCAGGGCCCGCACAACACCGAGAATCTATGCGCCGCTTCCGCGGCCGCGCTGGCCGCGGGCATTCCGGAGCGCGCCATCGCGAAGACACTCCGCGAATTCCGCGGGCTGCCGCACCGCCTGGCTCTCGTGGCCGAGATCGCGGGCGTCCGCTACGTGAACGATTCCAAGGCGACCAACGTCGACGCCATGCGCCGCGCGCTCGAGTCCTTCGACGCGCCGATCACCCTGATCGCGGGCGGCCGGGACAAGGACGGGGACTTCGCCTCGATCGCGCCCCTCGTGCGGGAGCGCGTCCGGCACGTGGTCTACGTTGGCGAGGCGACCTCGAAGATCGAAGCGTCCTGGCCCCAGGTGGCATCGGCTCGGGCGAAGACGCTCGAGGACGCGGTGCTCCTGGCCCGGAACCAGACGGAGCCGGGCGGGGTCGTGCTCCTCTCGCCGGGCTGCGCCAGCTTCGACATGTTCCGGAACTTCGAGGAGCGCGGCGCCCGGTTTGAGGCGGCCGTCCTCGAGCTCAAGCGCTCGCTCGCGAAGGCCCGCCGATGAGCCTCGCCCTCGCGCGCGCGCGCCGCCTGGACTTGAGCCTGCTCCTTCCGGTCATCGGCCTCGTGGCCCTGGGCGTGGTCATGGTCTACTCGTCGAGCGCGTTCCTCGGCGCGGAGCGGTTCCAGTCGGAATACTTCTTCCTCAAGCGGCACGCGCTGCGGCTGGCGATCGGCTTGGTGGTCCTCGTCGTCGCGTCGCGGATCGACTACCACGTCACCATGCGCGCCGCGCCCTGGGCGCTGGGCGCGAGCGTGCTCCTCCTCGTGGTCCTCCTCGTGTTCGGCGTGGTGGTCCGTGGGGCGAACCGCTGGCTGACCCTGGCGACCATCAACATCCAGCCGACAGAATTTGCCCGCGTCGCGTGCATCGCGTATCTCGCGCGGCTCCTCGACCGGAAAGGCGAGCGGATGGCGTCCTTCAAGGACGGCGTGCTCCCCGCGTGCGCCGTCCTGGGCGTGCTCGCGGTCTTGATCCTGCTCCAGCCCAACCTGGGCAGCACCATCGCCCTCCTCGCCACCGGCTTCGTGATGTTGCACCTCTCGGGAGCGAGGCCGCGCCACTTAGGCGTGCTCCTGCTCCTGGGCGTGCTCGTCGCGTGGGTCCAGGTGCTTCGCCACCCCTACATGATGGAGCGGGTCCTCGCGTGGCTCGGGCTCTGGGGCGGCGGATCGCTCGACGTCCAGGGCCGGAATTGGCAGGTCTCGCAATCGATCATCGCCCTAGGCTCGGGCGGGCTCCTGGGAACCGGTCCGGGACACGGCCTTCAAAAGGTGTTCTTCCTCCCGGATCCGCACACCGACTTCATCTACGCGGTCATCGGCGAGGAGCTGGGGTTGGTCGGAACCGTGGGGGTCCTGACCGCCTATCTCGTCCTGTTCCTGCGCGGGCTCAAGATCGCGGGCTCGGCGCCGGACCGGTTCGGCTACCTGCTCGCCGCGGGCCTGACCGTGAATCTGTCCGTCTACGTCGCAATGAACATCGCGGTCGTCACCGGCGTCATTCCGACGACGGGGCTGCCGCTTCCGTTCTTGAGCTACGGGGGCTCGGCCCTCGTGGTCAACCTGGGGGTGACGGGTGTCCTCCTCAACATCGCAGGTCAGATGGAAACCGGCATTCGAACGACCCCGGCCGTTGGTCGGCCCGCGGTCCGGCGTGCGGGTGGCCGCTAGCGCGTATCCGATCCGGCTCCTGGTGGCCGCCGGAGGAACCGGCGGGCATGTCTATCCGGGGATCGCGATCGCGGAGGAGTGGAAGCGGCTCCACCCGGATTCGGTGGTGACGTTCGTGGGAACCGAGCGGGGCGTGGAGTCGAAGGCGGTTCCGGCGGCGGGCTTCGAGTTTCGCGCGATCGACGCGCGCGGCTTTCCGAGGACGCCGGGGATCGGCCAGATCCGGGCGCTCTGGGCGTTCGGGAGGAGCTTCGTGCAGGTGGCGGGAATCATCAAGGACGTGAAGCCGGACGCGGTGATCGCGACGGGAGGATTCGTGAGCGGTCCCGTCGGCATCTGGGCGCGGCTCCTCGCCATTCCGCTGGTGCTCCAGGAGCAGAACTCGGTGCCGGGGGCGGTCAATCGCTGGCTCAGCCTCATCGCCGACCAGGTCCACATCAGCTTCGTGGAGTCGCGAAACTACTTTCGCCGGAGGAACAACCTGAAGGTGTCGGGAAATCCCATTCGAGGCTCGCTGCTCCGCCAGGACCGGCAGACCGCGTACGAATTCTTGGGTTTGGATCCGACGCGCCGGACGCTCCTCGTCTTCGGCGGGAGCCGCGGCGCGGCCAGCATCAATCGCGCGGTCCGGGGCGCGCTCCCGCGGCTCGCGGCGATCTCGAATTTGCAGATCATCTGGCAGACCGGCACGGAGGATCACGCGGCGTGCGCGGCCGCGGCGCGGGCGGTGTCGATCCCGGTGCGGGCCTTCGCGTACTTGGACCAGATGGAAAAGGCCTACGCGGTGGCCGACCTCGCGGTCTGCCGCTCCGGCGCCATGACGATCACCGAACTCACGGCGTGCGGCGTGCCCGCGATTCTCGTTCCGTATCCCCACGCCGCGCGCGATCACCAGACACTGAACGCGCGGGGGCTTACGGACCGGGGTGCTGCGGAAATGGTGGCGGACCGGGATCTCACGCCGGAGAGCCTGGCGGATCACGTCGAGGGGCTCTTCCGCGACGAGTCGCGTCTTCGCCGCATGGGGCGGAACGCCCGGGCCTTCGCGCGCACGAACGCGGCGGAGCGGATCGTTCATTCGATTGAAGAGCTCGTCGCGGTCGCGGTCCCGTCGGAAGACGTCGCACCCTAGACACGCATGTACGGCCGAATCCGCAGAATTCATCTCGTGGGAATCGGCGGAAGTGGAATGAGTGGAATCGCGGAGGTGCTCCTGAATCTCGGATACGAAGTGTCCGGCTCGGACCTGAAAGAAAGCGACGTGGTAGCCCGGCTCCGGAGTCTCGGCGCCCGCGTGACCGCGTCGCACGAGGCCGGCCACGTCGAGGGCGCGGACGTCGTCGTGGCGTCCTCCGCGATCGCGGAGTCGAATCCCGAGATCGCGCGGGCGCACGCGCTCCGGATCCCGGTGATCCCGCGGGCCGAGATGCTCGCCGAGCTGATGCGGATCAAGTACTCGGTCGCGGTGGCGGGAGCGCACGGCAAGACGACCACGACCTCGATGGTGGGAGAGATTCTGGCGCGCGGGGACCTGGACCCGACGGTCATCGTCGGAGGCCGACTCAAGGCGGTCGGGGCCCACGCGCGCCTGGGGCGAGGGCCCTTCCTGGTGGCCGAGGCGGACGAGAGCGACGGCTCGTTCCTCCTCCTCTCGCCGACCATCGCGGTCATCACCAACATCGACGAGGAGCACCTCGACTACTACGCGGGCCTCGCGGAGATTCGCGCCGCGTTTCTCCGCTTCGCGAACCGGGTTCCGTTCTACGGGACCGTCGTACTCCCCTCGGACGATCCCAACGCGATCGCGATCCGCCAGGACGTGAAGCGGAGGGTGCTGACGTACGGGTTCTCCGGGTCGGCTGATTTCGAGGGACGGGACCTTCGGGTGGACGAACGCGGGATCCGCTTCCATCTGCTCGCGCACGGGAAGGACGAAGGAACGATCGAGCTCAAGGTGGCGGGCGCCCACAACGCGCGAAACGCGCTGGCGGCGATCGCGGCCTCCTGGGAGCTGGGGATTCCCTTCGCCACGATCCGCGCCGCCCTGGCCGACTTCGCGGGCGTCGGGCGGAGGCTCGAGCTTCGCGGCGAAGTCGCCGGGGCCCCGTGGATCGACGACTACGGTCATCACCCGACCGAGATCGCCGCGGCGCTCTCCGCGCTTCAGGCCTCGCGCCACCGGCGCATCGTCGCGGTCTTCCAGCCGCACCGCTTCACGCGCACGCGAGCGCTCCTGGATCGCTTCGCCACCTGCTTTGCCGGCGCGTCGGAGTTGATCCTTCTTCCGATCTATCCCGCGGGCGAGCGTCCCATCGAGGGGATCTCCTCGGCGGCCCTCGCGGACGCGATCCGAAACGCGGGCGGGCCCCGGGTTCAGCTCGCCGCGAGCTTCGAGGAAGCGGCGAACCTGGTCGACAAGACGCTCACGCCCGCCGATCTGCTCGTGACGATCGGCGCGGGAGACGTCTACCGCGTCGGCGACCTCGCGCGGGAGGGGAGCCGATGAGGGCCGGGTATCGCGGGCTTCCAACGTGGAAGCGGCCGGCCCAGCGCCGCCGGAACCGCCGTATCGCGGCGGCGGGCCTGTTGGTCCTCGCGGTGGCGCTACTGGCGCCGCTCCTCGTCCGCCCGGCCGCGCGATTCCTCGGAGCGTTCCCGCCGTTTCGCGTTCGTGGGATTGAGATCTCGGGCTTCCTCTATCTCTCTCCCGAGGAAGTTCGGGCGATGGTTCCGGTCCGCGAAGGGGACAACCTCCTGGCCGTCCAGCCGAAGGAGATCGAGGCGGCGCTCCGCCTCCATCCCCGCATCGAAGCGGCCCGCGTCTCGAGGACGCTCGGGTGCCTCCACGTGGAGATCCGCGAGCGGCGCGCGTTCCTGCTCGCCAACGCCGGGACGCTGCTGGAGCTGGACGAGGACGGGACGATCCTCTCCCCGGTGGAGCGCGGGCTCATGGCCGACCGGCCGGTGCTGACGGGCGTGTCCTTCCCGACGGTCAAGGCGGGCGCGCGGGTCACGAGCTCGAGGCTCACCGACATTTTGCGCCTGGTCTCGTACCTCGAGTCTCCCGAGGTGGGTCTTGTATCCGACATCTCGGAAATCGTGTCGGAAGATCCGAGCCGCGCGGTGCTCCGCACCTCGCGCGATCAGATTCCGATCTACGTCGATCCGGAGCGCGTCACGCTGGCGGCCATGCGGGCCTTGAGCGCGACGCTCCGCGACGTTCGGGAACGGGGACGTCACGTGTTGGCGGTGGATACGCGGTATCGCGGTCAGGTCGTGGTCCGGTGCGCGCCTGGCGACAGCGTGGGCGTGGCTCCGGCGCGCGAACGGACTTAGGGAGGAAGGAATGGCGGAAGGCAGGATCTACGCGGGCCTCGACATCGGAACCACCAAGATCACGGCGGTGGTCGCGGAGGCGGCGGCGGACGACGACGGGATTCACATCCTCGGCATCGGAACCGCGCCGTCGGACGGGCTGAAGCGGGGCGTCGTCGTGAATCTGGAGCGGACCGTGCACTCCATCCAGCATGCGGTGGCGGAGGCGGAACGCATATCGGGGCGGACGATCAAGAGCGTCCACGCCGGGATCTCCGGCGACCATATTCGCGGGATCAACAGCCGGGGCGTCATCGCGGTCGCGCGGAAGGACGCCGAGATCCGCGCCGGAGACGTGGCCCGGGTGATCGAGGCCGCGAAGGCCGTGGCCATTCCCACCGACCGCGAGATCCTGCACGTGCTGCCGCAAGAGTACATCGTCGACGACCAGGACGGGATCCGCGATCCGATCGGGATGTCGGGCGTCCGCCTGGAAGCCGAGGTGCACATCATCACGGGCGCGGTGGCCGCCTGCCGCAATCTGATCCGCGCCGCCGAGCGCGCGGGGCTCGAGGTGGACGAGCTGGTCCTCGAGCCCTTGGCGTCGGCGAACGCCGTGCTCACCGCCGACGACCGGGAGATGGGCGTCGCGCTTCTCGACATCGGCGGCGGGACGACGGACGTGGCGGTCTTCTTCGAGGGATCCGTGCGCCACACGGCCGTGATCGGACTCGGGGGCGCCAACGTGACCAACGATCTCGCGATCGGCCTGCGGACGCCGGTCGAGCGGGCCGAGGCGCTCAAGCTCTCCTACGGGTGCGCGCTCACCGCCATGGTGCGCCCCGAAGAGACGGTGCGGGTGCCCAGCGTGGGCGGGCGGGCGGACCGGGACATCTCCCGGCACATGCTGGCGATGATGATCGAGCCGCGCGCCGAGGAGATCCTCGCGCACGCGAACAAGGAAGTGCGGCGCCACCACGTGGCCGACCTGCTCGGGGCGGGCGTCGTTCTGACGGGTGGAGCGTCGGCGCTCCCCGGCATGCCCGAGCTGGCGGAACAGATCTTCGACCTGCCGGTGCGGCGCGGCACGCCGGTGGGATTCAGCGGATTGACGGAAGAAATTTGCAACCCCCGGTTCGCGACCGGAGTGGGCCTGGCGATCCATGCGCACCAGCACGACGGCAGGCCGCGGGAGAGGGATGGGGGAATGATCGGTCGGATCTCGACGGGACTCAGGCGTTGGATTGAGGAGCTGGTTTAGAACCGGCGCAAGCCAGGGAGGCATCGAGCATGTTCGAGTTGGTGGACGATGGGCGGGATGTGACGTCGGCATCGATCAAGGTGATCGGCGTGGGAGGCGCGGGTGGCAACGCGGTGAACCGGATGATCGAGGCCGGTCTCAGAGGGCGTGGAGTTCATCGCCGCGAACACCGACTCGCAGGTGCTGGACCAGTCCCTGTGCCCCAAGAAGCTCCAGCTCGGGACCGGGATCACGAAGGGGCTCGGCTCGGGCGCGAACCCCGGCGTGGGACGCGAAGCGGCCGAGGAAGACGAGGCGCTGATCGCCGAGACGCTGGCGGGCGCCGACATGGTGTTCGTCACCGCCGGCATGGGCGGCGGCACCGGAACCGGAGCGGCTCCGGTCGTGGCGCGGATCGCGCGGTCGATCGGCGCGCTCACCGTGGCGGTGGTCACCCGGCCGTTTGAGTTCGAGGGGCGAAAGAGGATGCAGCTCGCGGAGGAGGGCCTCCGCGAGCTTCGCGAGAAAGTGGACACGCTCATCGCGATTCCCAACCAGCGGCTCCTCGCGATCGTGGAGAAGCACACGCCGCTCCGCGAGGCGTTCCGCGTCGCGGACCAGGTGCTCCATCACGCGACGAAGGGAATCTCGGATCTGATCACGGTTCCGGGTCTCGTGAACCTCGACTTCGCCGACGTGAAGACCGTCATGGCGGAGCGCGGCAACGCGCTCATGGGCGCCGGGCACGCCACCGGGCCGAATCGCGCCTACGAGGCCGCGCAGTCCGCGGTCTCCAGTCCGCTCCTGGACGACATCTCGATCTCGGGCGCCGAAGCGCTCCTGGTCAACGTCACGGGCGGGGAATCGATGACGCTCCACGAGATCAACGAAGCGGTGACCGTCGTCGTGGACGCCGCGGGGCACGACGCCAACGTGATCTTCGGAGCCGTGATCGACGAGGCGATGGGTGACGCGCTCTCGATCACCGTCATCGCGACCGGATTCGGCAAGGGAGACGTCCGCGCCAAGACGCCGGACGTGCTGCGCGTCCCGGCGGTCGCGGCCGGGCCGAAGATCTACGAGATCGAGCCGAGGGAGCGGGTGGCGCGTCCGCCGATCATGGTCCGGCCGGCGATGTCCGAGGAGCTGGAGGCGGAGGAGACGCCGGAGCCCGCGCCCGTGACCAAGCCCGCGTTCCGCATGACGCAGGGAACGCAACGCCGGCCGTTCGGGGGACGAGGCATCACGAAGGACAACATGGACGTCCCCGCCTTCATGAGAAAGCAGATGGACTAGCTAGCGATACTAAAGAGGAAGTGGATGATTCCCCGCTGGAAGGGGACCCTCGCCAGGGGGCGGGGTGACTAGGGTGGGGTGGGGTGGAAGCAGCGCGTCCGGGACTAGATCGCCCGGGCGCGCTGCGTTTCGGGACTAGATCGCCCGGGCGCGCTGCGTTTCTTTGGCGCCCATGCGCTTCTGGACGGCGCCCGTCCTGAGGCATCGCGTGCAGGCGCGGATCCGCTTGGGGCGGCCTTGCACGAGGGCGCGGACGGACTGGAGGTTTACCTCCCACCGCCGCTTGGTCACGTTGTGAGCGTGGCTCACGTTCTGTCCAAACTGAACACCCTTGCCGCAGATGTCGCAAACTCTGGCCATCATTCCCTCCGAAAAGTAACGAGCCACAGAGTCTAACCGATCCCGCGCCGCTCCACAACGGGGTCAAGTCTCGCCCCCGGGAAGCCGATAGTTAGAAGGCCCGTGGTACGCCCTTTTCGGGGTCACGGCGCCATGCGCTTTGCGCTCGCGGAGGCGCGGCGTCGTGCACGGCAGGGCATCCCTGGCCCGATCGAGCCAGGGAGTGCACGGCTCTCCATGTCATTGGCGTTCAATCACTTCCAAATGGCAACCATCCCCATGGCATGGCGGTTGCGACCCATCGCCCGGATGCGTCGCGTTGTGGGACGCGGGGCAGGAGGACATCCAGGTTGAAAAGGGTCTCTCGCAGTGGCTTCACGCTGGTGGAGATCGCGATCGTGGTCGTCATCGCCGGGATCATTCTGGCGACGGGCGTACCCGCGTTTCTGAGCCTCTCCCGCTCGATGACCGAGGCCCAGGCGCGAAGCAAGATCATGGATGCGCTCCGCATGGCCCGCCAGAAAGCGGTCACGACGCATACGCCGGTCATCGTCGCGTTCGGAAATGGGAGCACGACGACGAACGTCACGACGTACAGCGTCCACTCCGACACCAATAACGATCGCGCGGTGCAGTCGGGCGAGTCGTGGGCTTCGTACACGCTCCCGAACGGCACGCAGCTGGAAAGCGTCTCCCTCCAGCCGACCGACACGCTCGTGTTCGATAGCAGCGGCGCCTTGGCGCCCAGCGTCACCGGAGGAAACATGGTGGTTCTCGGGAACAGCAAGCGGGACACGCTGTACGTCTCGGCCACCGGATTGGTGTATCGCCCATGACGACGCCCTCTCCTCTTTATACGCCGCGCCGCGCCTTCACGGCGAACCGCCGCCCCGACGCCGGCTTCACGCTGGTCGAGGTCCTGGTGGCCATGATCGTGTTCGCCGTCGGCGTGCTCAGCATGGCGACCCTCATGCCGTCCGGCTCGAGGAGCGTAAACCGGTCGTCCGATCAGACGCGCGCGTCGGAGCTCTTGTCCGAATCCGCGGAGAATCTCCTGACCGCGAGCTATTCGGACAGCCTGCTCCTCGCGGGGTCGCACTCCGATCCGGGGAATCCGCACGACGGGAAGTACTACGTCCGATGGACCGTCCAGGACGATCAGCCTGTCACCGAGTGCAAGCGCGTGACGCTGACGGCCGGGTGGCCGACGTCGGGATCCTCCCCGGCCGCTTCCGTCGTCATCGTGAAGCCGAGATCGGGAGGCTGATCGTGAACTTGATCCGGAGCCGGCCCGCGCGCCGCCGCAGCGCGGGATACACGCTCGTCGAGATCGCCGTCACCCTCACGATTCTGAGCACCGTGCTGGGGGCAGTCTTCTACGTCTTCTTCCGGTCGCAATCGAGCGCCCGCCGTACGGAGAACGTCGTGCAGGCCCGCCAGGGCTCGCGCGCGGCGCTCCAGCTCCTCGAGCGCGAGATCCGCATGGTGGGCTCGGGCTGGGGACGCTCTCCGGTCTACGGGTGCAACGGCGGAGCGCCGATGACGCTCTCCGCCATCACGCCGGGCTACACGTCGGCGGCCGCGAGCGACTCGGTGGTGCTGCTCGGCGCGTGGGATGCCCAAACCACTCTTCGGACCGGCATGGTGAGCGCCACGGACGTCATTCCGTGTCAGTCCACCAACGGATTCAAGAACGGCGACTTCGTTCTCGTGACGAACGGCGCTGTGGCCCACATCTGGCAGGTGACCGCGGTTTCGGGGTCGCCGGCCGACCTGAGCCACGCGGCCAGCTCCCTCTACAACGTGCCCGGCGGGCACACGAACTGGCCCGTGGGCGGCTACGGGACGGGCGCCCGCGTCTACCGCGTCGCCTGGGTGACCTACAAAGTGGACAACGCGAGCTACCGCACGCCTTGCCTCGTCCGCCGCGACCAGGGGTCTCCCGCGCAGATCGTGGCGACCGACGTGAGCGCGTTTCAGGTTTGGTATCTCCTGCAAGACGATACCGTGACCCGCAACCCGGTGGACTTGTCGCTGATCGACAAGATCCGCCCCATCATCGTGACGCGAGTGTCCGACCGAGGCGCCACCGTACTCACAGACTCGGTGTACGCCATGGTTCGGCCGCGGACGTTCTAGGGAGGACCCATGCTTGCCCGATCGTTCGTGAACGCCAGGGAGGGCGAGAGGGGCTTCGCGCTGATCAGCGCGCTGCTCGTCATGTTGCTGGCCGCGATCCTAGGTGTGACGTTCATGTCGACGGTCACCGGGGAGCGTTCCATCTCCTCCAACGTGCACATCGCCCGCGGAGCGCTTCTCTCCGCCGACGCCGGCGTGCGGGTGACGCAGCAGGCGCTCGCCAACATGGCGAAGGCGAAGCTCGACAGCCTCGTCAGCGTCTGGAGCGGCACCGGTCCGATCATCACGAACCCCCAGACCGTGTTTCCCGTGGGAGCCATCACGACGTCGGGGACCAACCCGCGATTCAACGCGTCGGCGATCATCGCGTTCACGGACAGCACGCTGACGCCTTCGTCCCAGTTCTACGACTACACGTACACGACGAGCGCGACGGGCGGCTTTGGCGCCGCCGGCACGCGGTCGATCCAGACGACCGGCGTCCTACGGGTGAGCGTGTCTCGCGGATCGTTCACCGACTACCTGGTGTTCACGAACATCCACCTGACGCCGAGCAATAACCCGATCTGGTTCACGTCGAATACCAAGTTCGACGGCCGGGTGCACACGAACGGCGAGTTCCGGTTCGCCAACAAGCCGGAATTTCAGGATTTGGTGACCAGCGTGGACCCGAACGCCTGGTACAACAACACCGGCAGCCCGGTGGAGCTCAATTCCGATCACAACAGCACGATCGACGTTCCGGCCTTCTACGGCGGATTTGACCGCAGCGAGCCGGCGATCGCCCTGCCGACCAACTCGTTCAGCCAGCAGAACGCCGCGCTGGGACGCGACCCGGCGGATCTGACGTCGCCGTCCAACAGCCAGATCAACACCGCGCTCGGCCTCGGCTCGGGCTCCAGCGCGCCTCCGACCGGAGTCTACGTGCCGCATTCCGGTTCGAGCGTGAACGGCGGCATCTACATCCAGGGCACCGTCGACCGGATGACGAACAGCATCGACGCGTACGGGAACCAGGTCTACACCGTCAAGCAGGGCTCGAGCACCACGACGATCACCGTCGATCAGAGCAGCAACACCACCCGCGTCGTGGCCGGGGCGACGACCACCGACTACACCGGCGTGCCGCGCGGCGTCTCGTACGTGAACGGATCGGTCAGCGACTTACGGGGACCCGATCGGGTGAGCAGCTCGCCGCCGCCGGCCATCGCCCAGAACACGCAGATGCTCCTGGCCGCCACGGGCGACGTGGTGATCCAGCGGGACATCACCTACGAGGGCTACCCGAACAGCCAGAACGTGTTCGGAATCTTCTCGAGCGCCGGAAGCGTTCGGATCGGGAGCAGCGCTCCCGACGACATGAACCTCGACGCGTTCGTCATGGCGTCGGGGACCGGCCAGTCGTTCCGGGTGGATGGTTACGACACAGGGCAACCGCGCGGGAACTTCAATCTGCGGGGCGGAATGGTGGAGTACTACTACGGGGCGTTCGGAACGTTCAACTCGTCCACCGGAACCCAGGCGACCGGCTTCGGCCGAAACTTCCAGTACGACCGGCGGGGCGTGATGCCGCCGTATTTCCCGACGACCAACCGGTTCACGGCGGATCAGCCGTCCGCCCGGACCATCGCATGGAGGGAGCTATAAGATGAGCCCCAAAGGAAAGTCCAAGTCCAAGAATCCCCGTTCGACCACGGTCCGGCGGGGTGAGGTAAAGAAGAAGGAAGGCCGTTTGAGCGCGGCGCCTCTGGTTATCGCGGCGCTCCTGATCGGGGCGATCGCGGTCGCGATGGGGGTCACGATCCACAAGCAGAGCCAGACCGCGCGGCAGGAGAGTGCTACTCCGCAGGCCGCGCCGGAGTCCGGAGCGCCGTCCGGGACCGATCCGGGCGCCGCCGAATCCAAGCCCGCGAATCCAAACGCCAATCAGAGCAATCCTCCGTCCAATCAGATTCTGACGAACTGACGGACGGAGCTGTTTGACTTCAACCGAGGGCGGCGCCTAGCATCGCTAGGATGACCGCCCTCGCTGATTCCGTCCGATACCTTCACGGCGTCGGTCCCGAGATGTCCCGCCGGCTCTCCAAGCTCGGCATCGACACCGTCCGCGACCTCCTCTTCCACCTTCCCGTGGGATACCGCGACCGAAGCGAGATCTCCCAGATCGCCCGGCTGTCGCCCGGATCGGAGGCGTCCATCCTCGCCGGCGTGGCCTCGGTCCGCCTCCGCCGCCTCAGAGGGCGCCGGGACGTTCACGCGACGCTGAAGGACGAGAGCGGTTTCGTCCACGCCGTGTGGTTCAACCAGCCCCACCTCGAATCCTCCCTCCGCGTCGGCCAGCGGTACCTGTTCTCGGGCGCCGTCCAGGCGTTCCGCGGACTGGAATTCCAGAACCCGGACTTCGAGCCCGAGGAGCGGGCGGAGGGATTCCTCCACGTGGGCCGCGTGGTGCCGCGCTACGCGCTCACCGCGGGGATCACGGAGCGGTGGATCCGGGCCCGCGTTCGCGCGGCCCTCGACGAGCTGGAGCCGGTCTTGGAGCTTCTCCCGGAGGAGTGGCGCTCGAAGGTCGGCGTCCCCGAGCTGCGGGAGGCGATGGAGCGCGTCCACTATCCGCACCGCGTGGAGGACGCCGAGCCCGCGAGGCGGCGCATGGCCCTCGAGGAGATCCTGGCCCTCCAGATCTCGCTCCAGTACGCGCGCAAGAGCCACCGCCACGGCCGCCGCGCGCCCTCGCTCGCGCGCGGGGCGGCATCCGCGGAGCGGTTCGTTGGGTCGCTTCCGTTCGCGCCGACCGCGGCCCAGTCGCGGGCCATCGCCGCGATCGCCTCGGATCTGGATCAAACCGTCCCGATGCGGCGCCTCCTGCTCGGGGACGTGGGCTCGGGCAAGACGGTCGTCGCGCTCGCCGCGGCGCTCCGCGCCGTCGGAGCGGGGCATCAGGCTGCGATCCTCACACCGACCTCGATCCTCGCCGAGCAGCACGCCGCCACGGCCGCGCGATTCCTGGCGAGTCTGGGTGTCACGTTCGGGCTTCGCACCGCGTCCACTCCGCCCAAGGAGCGGGACCGCCTCGCCGCCGGATTCGCGTCGGGCGAGATTTCGATCGCCATCGGGACCCACGCGCTCCTCGAGCGGGACCTCGCGTTCCGGTCGCTGGCGCTCGTCGTGGTCGACGAGCAGCACCGCTTCGGCGTGCGCCAGCGCGTGACGCTCACCGAGGGTCGAGACGACGCGTCGAGCGCCCACCTCCTGGTGCTCACCGCGACCCCGATTCCCCGAAGCCTGGCCATGACGCTCTACGGCGACCTGGACCTGACGCTTCTGGACGAGAAGCCGCCCGGACGCGCGGCGGTCGAGACGCTGACGCTGGACGGGGGCCGGCCGGGGGCGCTCATCGAGCTTCTGCGCGACGAGGTGGCGCGCGGCGGGAGCGCGTTCGTGGTGTACCCCGTGGTGGAGGAGAGCGAGGCGCTCGACCTGAAGGCGGCGACCGCGATGGCGGGCAAGCTCGCCGCGGTTTCCGGCCTCGCGAGCGCCGGCGTTGCGCTCGTGCACGGGCGCCTCAAGTCCGAGGCGCGCCGCGAGGCCATCGCCCGATTCCGAAGCGGCGAGGTGAGGATCCTGGTCGCGACGACGGTCGTCGAGGTCGGTCTCGACATTCCCGACGCCACCCTGGTCGCGATCGAGCATCCGGAGCGCTTCGGGCTCGCGCAGCTTCATCAGCTGCGGGGCCGCGTGGGGCGGTCGGACCGCGCGGGCCGGTGCGTTCTCGTGGTCGGCCGGGACATCGGGGAGGCCGCGAGGCGCCGGCTCGACGTGTTCCGCACCGTCCACGACGGCTTTCGCCTCGCGGAGGAGGACTTGCGTCTTCGGGGACCGGGCAAACTCCTGGGAACGGTCCAGCATGGTTTTCCGGAGCTTCGCGCCATCGATCCGATGCGGGATCAGGACCTGATCGAGTCGGGGCGCGAGTGGGCGGTTGAAATCCTGAAGCGCGGCGAGGCAGAAGAGGGGGAGCGGCTCAAGGCCTGGATCGAAGCCCACTTCCCCGGGGCCGCCGGGTACCTGGGGAGCGGCTAGAGAAATCGCCAAAGATGGCACGGCATCGGCCGATACACGGATCGAAAGGCCGTCGACCTCTGGCGAGAGGAGCCTCGCGAAAATGACCATCGATTGCGGCAGCTGCGGAGCCCGCTACAACATTCAGGATTCGCTCATTCCGCCGCAAGGGGCGCGCGTGAAGTGCAAGAAGTGCGCGACCATGATGACGATCCCTCCGCCTCCGCTTGCCGAGCTCGCGCCGCAAGATCTCGAGCTGATTCCGCCCGCGCCCGAGCCCGAGCCGGCGCCTCCGCCTCAGCCCCCAGTGTCCGAAGGCGTGCCCAGCGAGACGTTCGGCTCCGGATTCGAGAACTCGCCCGAGCCCGCGGCCGCTGACTCGGCTGAGCCCGCGGCCGCTTCCGAGGCGAGCGCGCCCTCGAGCGACATGGGCCTCGAGCGCTATCCGCAAGAGCCGCCGCCCGACACGGCGCCGCCCGACACGGCGCCGCCCGACGAGTTCGAGCGGGCCGGCGTGCAACCGCGGTTCGGTTCGCCTCCGTCGTTCACGGGAGCCTCGATGCCGTCGGGGCCTTCGTATGGATCGACGATGACGATCGAGCCGCTCACCGCGTCGCCCGCCGCCACGGAGGAGACGGAGAGCAGCCCCGCCATGACGGCTCCGTCTCCCGAGACGCAAGTGGAGGAGGCCGTATCCGCGTCCGCGTCCCCGTTGACGGCGCCGTCCGCGTCCCCGTTGACCGCGCCGGCCGCCGAGGCTCCGGCCACGGGATCGGTTTCCATGCCCGCCCAGTCGCCACTCCCCTCGGGACTCTCGCCGGAAGAGCGCGCGGCGCACGAGAAGGCCCGCCGCCTGGCGCGGGTGCTGGCGTCCGACATCTCGATCTACAATCGCGAGAAGAAGGAGCGGGGAATCCGCGAAGGGAATCTCGTGGCGATGCTCGGATACGAGATCAAGAAGTCCTGGGAGATCTACAAGGAGCGCGTGGGGTCCGAGTTCGCAAACTCGACGCCGTACTTCCGCGACGCGCTCAACGACCTTCTCGCGGACGGCAAGAAGATCTTCTAGCGCCCCGGCGTCATCCGGTCTTCCGCGACTCGTGTGATTTGTCCCACGGCCACAGCGCGCCGAGGCACCCTCCCACCATCAGCAATCCGCCGGCCGCGCCCACGATCCATTCCGGCGCGATCGCCGCATTCTTAGTGAGAACCCCCAGCAGTCCCGCGCTCGAGAGCAGGCCGGCCCTCCCCAGAAAATCGCGCAGCGCGAAGACTCGGCCCCGCGCCTCGGCCACGATCGAAGCTTGAAGAACGGCCTCGGTGGTCACGAGGAGAAACGCGACGAACCCGCCCGCGGCGAAGGCCGCGCACCACAGCTCGACCGGATGCCGAAGCGCGGCGAAGCCGGCCATCGCCGCGCCGCCCCCCACGAGCCCCGCCACGATCCGCGTCCTCACGGAGATCCGTGCACCGAGCGAGGCGAGGAGCAGCGTGCCCGCGACCATTCCGATGGCCGCGGCCGCGATCGCGCCGCCCACTCCCGAGACCACGCCCACGCCGCGGCCGGCCACCACCTGGGGCATCGACACGTGGAGCGCGCCGCCCGCGATCCAGAGGAGCGTCATCACCGCGATCGAGCCGAGCGCGGGCGCGGACCGGAGGGCCATCCCGGCGCCCTCGCGAACATCGAGGACGATTTGCCGGTAGCCCGCTCTCGGCTCCGCGGCGCGCGCGCGCGCCCGCGGCATGAACTGGATGAACGCGAGGGCCGCGACGGAGAGGAAGTAGGTCGCGGCGTCTGCTTGAAAGCCGATCCTCCATCCCAGGCGCTCCACCAGCATTCCGCCCGCGAGCGATCCCGCGATCGTCGCCAGCACGCCCGCCAGCGTGGCGAGCGAGTTCGCCTCGACCAGCGACTCCTGCGAAACCAGGTCGGGCAGGATCGCCGAGCGCGCGGGAAGGAAGAACGAATTCACCACGTAGAGCATGAAGATAATTCCGAGCGCGGCCGGAAGGCCACCCCACGCCGCGGCCGGGACGATCGCGAGCACCAGAACGCCGCGAATCGCGTCCGAGACGAGGAGCGTGGTTCGCGTATTCCACCCGTCGACGAGCGCGCCCGCCCAGGGCCCGATGAGGATCGCCGGGAGAAAGCTCACGATGGGAATCAATGCGAGCTCGGGGGCGGGATTTTTCGGGTCCGCCGCGCGCTCCATCACCAGGGCGAGGAGTGCCAAGTAGGTCAGCCGGTCCCCGAAAATCGAGATCAGTTGTCCGATCCAGAGGGCGCGAAAGTTTCGCGATCGGAAGAGCCGGAGCGAGGCCGCTCCGCCGGTCAAGGGGCCGCCGAGAGCGTCGCGATTTCGGCGGCTCGCGCGGGCGTGGCCGGCTCCCGCGCGGGAACGCCGGCGAGCGATCGATAGATCGCTTCGTGCCGGTCCACGATCCGATTCCATCCGTAGGAGCGGGCCGTCTCCGCGCCCCGGGCGCCGCACCGGGCCCTGAGCCCCGGATCCAGGAGCATCCGCCGCAGGGCGTCGGCGAGCGATCTCGGATCGCGGGGAGGAATCGCGAGGCCTTCCTCGCCCGGCGTGAATACGGAGCGATGTCCCTCGAGGTCCGTCGCGACAATCGGCACGCCCGAAGCCATCGCTTCCAGGAGCACCATGCCGAAGCTCTCTCCCTCCCGCGCCGGGGAGCAGAAGACGTCCGCAGACGCGTAGTAGCGGGGCAGGTGCGCGTGACCGACGCGTCCTTCGAAGTGGACCCGCCCGCGCAGCAGGCCCTGGGCCATGCGCTCGATCGCGGGGCGGAGTTGCCCGTCGCCGACCAGGATCACGCGGAACGGATGGCCCTCGACGGCCAGCGCCGCGCACGCCTGCATCAGCTCGGGCAGGCCCTTCCGCGAGTCGAACCGGCCGACGAAGAGGATATTCGGCGTGCCGTCGTCGAATCGCTCGAGCTTCGCGACACCGGGAAAGAAGCGCGAGCGGTCGACGCCGTTCGGGACGATCTCGATCGGCCCGGGAAAGAGCGCGGCGACGCACGCGCGCGCGGTCTCTGAAACCGCGATGACCCGGTCGATCCTCCTGTAAAAGGGGACCAGCACCGGGCGGAACAGGCGGAGATGCGCGTCCGAGACCAGGGCGGAGTGAAAGGTTCCGACCACCGGGCAGGGTGAGAGCTGGAGCGCGAGCAGAGGAAGGATTGGTGAGAGCGGACAGTGCACGTGCACGACGTCGAATCGATCCTTCGCCAGGACGGCCCCAAGGCCGCGCGCGAGCGAGAGTCCCACCGTGACGTTGTTCTCCGCCCCGTTGTAGGCCACGGAGACGTTCCGGCCGACCCGTTCCACGCCCGGCTCCCGGCCCGAGCCCCGGAACCGCGACGTCACGACGGTCACCGCGTGGCCGCGCGCGCGGAGCTCGCGGGCGGTCGCGTCCACGTGCTCGGTGACGCCGCCGACCGCCGGGTGATACGCCTGCGTCACGAGCGCGACCCTAAGCAACGTCGGCGCTCCAGATCGGCCGGAAGATGCACCACTGGGTCACGTTGTCCGCGACGCTCCGCTCGAGAGACCTGGCGACGCCCGCCGTGAGGCGGCTCAGGTCCTCACGCACGCTGAGGGACGGGTCGGGCGCGTCCACGGAGTCGAACGAGATCTGGTGCCCGGACTCGGTGCGGACGGCGTGGCCGTGGACGATCGGCGCGTGCGCCCGCCTCGCGAGGATCGCGGGGCCGGCGGGAAACGGGATTTCTCTTCCAAAAAACTCGGCCGGCAAGGACCGGGAGAACACGTCGCCGTCCGCCATCAGCGCGACGATGCTTCCGCGCCGCAGCGCTCCGAGGAGCGGAAGAAACCCGTCCTCGGGCGTGCTCACCTCAATCCCGTCGCGGGCCTTGAGCGCGCGGATCTCCCTCGCGACCGTCCGGTGGAGCTGGACGCCCGTGACGGTGTGCACCTTGAGTCCCAGGTCCGTGAGCGCGGGGCCGAACATCTCCCAGTTTCCGATGTGCGGCACCGTCAGGACCGCGCCGCGTCCCGGCGCCAGAGCGCGGTAGAGATGCTCCGTGCCGCTCATCCGGTACCCCGCCTGGGCGGCGCCCGCGCCCGAGCCCGCGCGACTCAGGTACTCCAGCCAACTCCGATGATGGGCCTCGAACATGCGCCGGGCGGTCGCCGCCCGCGCGACGGGATCCCGGAGGAGGGGATGGCCGGACGCGGCGATTCGCTCGAGGTTCGCGAGAACCGCGGCCCGCCGGGACGGGCTCCATCGAAATTGAATCGAGGCAAGCGCCCGCGCCACGTCCCGCTGGACGGGAACCGGCAGCGCCGAGGAGAGCACCTGAATGAGACGGAGAAAGGAGCGAGGGAGCACGGCCGCTTGACGTGAATTGGGCGCGACGGAAGACAACAGGGAGATGACGCTACAGGAGGATTCCGCGGAGTGTCAAGCGCACGCAGCCGCCCTGGGGACGCTGCCCGTTGACTTAGTAGACGCCGGTGCCTAGAGTGTCGGCGGACTTTTGCCCAGGCGTGGACGGATCGAGCCTCGGCCTAGGAGGCGGACTCTTCCTCGGTCGACGTCGGCTCGAAGAGCCCGTCGGCCGTCTCCACCGCGTGCAGACACGGACAAGCGTGCCCGTCGGCGGCGTGTGGGCAGAGGGGGTAGACCCGATTGTCGCGCCGGCAATAGACTTCCGGCGAGCGGCGCGCGAGAAACCACGGGGCCGGAGACGTCGAGTTTCGCTTCATGGTTTGCTCCCGGGCGCAGGCCCCATCGATGTGAAGTTCAGCCCGGTGAATTCGATCCGGGTGCGTGTCGTTCTGATTCGTTGGAACTGCAACACCCATGCCACGGGTGGCGTACTGGGGGGCTTCCATGGCGAGTCAAAAACTGGTGCGGTGTGAAATCAAGAGACCCGGGAACCCAAAGGGAGGAACGGTGCGATACGTTCCCCTCGAGATCTTCGGTCTGTGGGAATTCCTCATGCGTACCAAGCACTCCTTCGAGGTCACGGCGAACGTGGCGTCGCTCTGGATCGACGTCGACGAGAATCCGGAGGCGGCGTACGGCTCGGAGCAGTACGAGCGCGTGACGGAAGTGACGTTGTTGCGGTACTCGGAGAAGGACGAGATGTTCGGCCGGGTGAGCCGCTACTTCCCGACTCAGGAGTATCCGGAGCTCAAGAAGCTGCTCCTCGGCCACTACGAGAGCGTCCGCGAGCCGGGGGCGCCCAGCCTCCAGCTCAAGGAGCGCCAGGGCATCTGGATCAAGCGGGAGCCCCGCGTCGGCTAGAGGGCAAACTGCGTTCCGCTTTGCAGTCCGCAAGATTTGGCCGCCTTCCCAAGGCCGGCCTTTGTGCGGCGATTCGCCCCCATTCTGCAACTGATTTAATTGCAATAAATTAGAGCGAAGTCCCTCGACCGCCTTCCAGCCTCGCGGCCCGCAACGCCTTGGCACATATCGTGCAAGCCATCGCGCGCGGGCCGGCGCAAAGCCTCTCCTCACGGCTTTTCGCGCCAAACTCGATTTCCGATTTCACATTCATCGAGGAGCGACGACATGGTCGTGGTCAGTTATTCGGGGCGGGAGATCAACGCAAAGATCGTCTATTACGGGCCCGGCCTCAGCGGGAAGACGACCAACCTCGAGAAGATCTACGACAGCGTGCCGGAGACCAACCGGGGCCGGATGGTCTCCATGAAGACGCAGACCGACCGGACGCTCTTCTTCGACCTGCTGCCGCTCGATCTGGGCGAGCTGCAGGGGATGAAGACGCGGTTCCTTCTCTACACGGTTCCGGGCCAGGTGTACTACAACGCGACCCGGAAGCTGGTGTTGAAGGGCGTCGACGCGCTGGTGTTTGTGGCGGACTCCGCGCCGGAGAAGATGGCGGAGAATCGCGAGAGCCTCGGCAATCTCGAAACGAATCTCAAGTCCTACGGTCTCGACCTCAAGACGATTCCCTGGGTGATTCAGTTCAACAAGCGCGACCTGCCGAATGCGCTTTCCGTCGCCCAGATGAACAAGGAACTCAACAAGTACAACGTGCCGACGTACGAGGCCCAGGCCGCCTCCACGATCGGCGTGTTCGAGACGCTTCGAGGAGTGTCGAAGCTTCTCCTGACCAAGATTTCCAAGGACGTGATCGATCGCGATCGGGGAAGCCTTGCCGCGTCGCCTCGGGTCAAAGCCGAGGAGGCGAAGCCAAAGCCCGCGGCCGTCGAGGAGGCCCCGACCCAAACATCCGAGTCCACGGGACGCGGCAAGCTGATGCAGTTCTTGAAGCGAGGCAAGGGGCAGGACGCCCCGGCGCCCGCTCCGGGCCGCGCACCCGCCGAAGAGACGCCGGTTCTCTCGGAGGAGACTCTTCTCGATTCGTCGCCGGCGGGCGGGACGTTCACGCCGCCGCCCAGCATGCAGCCGGACGACGCGGTACTCACGAGCGACGATTTGGTTCCGATCCACGATCCGGAGCCGGTGCATTCGTCGAGGCCCCGGCAGGAGCCTCCTCAGGCGGCCCCTCGCCGGCCGGAGCCGCAGATCACGCGCCAGCCGGAGCCGCAGATCATGCGCCAGCCGGAGCCGCAGATCATGCGCCAGCCGGAGCCGAAGATCGTTCGCCAGCCGGAGCCCACGATTCCGCCGGAATCCGATTCCGAGGTCTTCGGCGTGGGCGAGATCGAGCGCGAGGCGTCCTACGGCTCGCGCGGCGCCGAGGTTCGCTCCCCGTCCTCCGACACGCGTCAGATCTCGGTTCCGATCGACCTGGGCGCGCTGCCTCCGTCGGGACGGCTCAAGCTCATCTTCGAAGTGCGGATCGAGGTGGAGCCCGATTCGGGAGGGAACAAGGGCAAGCCCGCGTCGCGCGGCAGCTCGATGATGCGCGACCTGGAGATCGTTCCCGAGTAGCGGCGCCCCGACAGTACGAACGCATCCGAAAGGCCCGGAACTTCGGGCCTTTTTTGTTGACACCGCCGAACGTCGCTTCCTAGGCTGCGCCCGTGGACCACGTCTGGCCGGTCGCCATCCCCGAACAGCCCCTCTCCGTCGACGAAGCGGAGCGAGCGGAGACGACCGCGGCGGAAAGCGCCCTCGCGGAAGGCCCTTCCGACGCCGAGCGCATTCTGGACGCGGCGCGCGCCCACGCGCGCGAGTCGCGCCGCGACGTCGCCATCGACACGCTTCGAAAGGGAATCGTGGCGCACCCGCGCTCCGCGGACATGCTCTCCACCTTGGGCGATCTTCTCTCGAGGACGGGCGCGTTCGAGGAGGCCGACCTCTACTTCCGCCAGGCGGTCGCGCTCACGCCCGCGGCCGTGGAGGTTCGCTACCGCGAGGGACTCCACTGCGCCCGCCAGGGACACGGCGCGCGCGCCAGGGCCGCCTACGACGAGGTCGTCCGCCTCGATCCCGCTCACGTTCGGGGCTGGGTGAACCTCGGCCTGGTACGGGCGGACCTCGGGGATCGCGACGCGGCGCTCGGCGCGCTCCGTCGAGCGGTCACGCTGGACCCGGCCTGCGCCGAAGCCCACGCGAACCTGGGCGTGCTCTACGCCGAGTCCGGCATGCGCGCGGAGGCGGTCGAGGAGTTCCGGCGGGCGGTCGCGCTCAGCCCGGAAAGCTCGGAGGCGCACTTCAACCTCGGGTGGGCCCTCCTCGGCGAGGACGAGATTGACGAGGCGGAATCGCTCCTCGTGGAGTCGGTCCGGCTCGACCCATCGAACGTGGAGAGCATCTACGCCCTGGCGCTCCTCCACCTCAAGGTGGGCAACAACGCGCGGGCCGTGACCGAGCTCAAGCAGGCGATCGAGCAGAGCCCGGACGACGCGCGGCTCCACTACCATCTGGGCGTGGCGTACAACGGGCAGGACGCGGTGGACCAGGCCATCCTCGCGCTCGAGAGCGCCGCGCGGCTCAAGCCGGACGACGCGCGGGTCCATCGGCTCCTGGGCGTCGCCTACGACAAGAAGGAGCTCCCGCTCCGCGCCCGCGAGGCGTACCGCAGGGCCGCGGCCCTGAACGGCTGACCATGGCGGGCCGGATCGGCCGCGCCTTCAACGCCGCGCGCGACGCCCGCCGCGGCGCGCTGATCCCGTACTTAACCTCCGGATTCCCCGACCGCGCCGAATCGGACCGCCTTGCCTTCGCGCTCTGCGAGGAGGGCGCGGACATCCTCGAATTGGGCGTTCCCTTCAGCGATCCCCTCGCCGACGGCCCGGTGATCCAGCGGACCACGATGCGCGCGCTCCAAGGGGGGACGACGCTGGCCGACGTCCTCGGCCAGGCCGGGCGCATCCGCGCCCGCCACGAGACGCCGATCGTCCTCATGACCTATCTCAATCCGATCGTGCGCTACGGAGTGGCGCGTTTCGCGGAGTCGGCGAAGAAGAGCGGCGTGGACGGTGTGATTCTGGTCGACCTGCCCGCCGAGGAGGACCCCGACGTGTGGGACATCGTTCGGGCGGCGGGGATCGATACCATCGCCATGGTCGCGCCCACGACACGCGCCGGACGCCTGCCGGTCATCGCCGCGCAGGCGCGCGGCTTTCTCTATGTCGTGGCCCGGCTCGGCGTGACGGGGAAGGGCGGCGTTGATCCGGGCACGGCCGCGATGCTGAAACGCTGCCGGGAGCACTCGCCGCTTCCGCGATGCATCGGATTCGGAATTGGAAGGGACAGCGACTTAGCACCGTTCCGTGGGGTTGTGGAAGGGATCGTCGTCGGGAGCGCGCTCCTCGACGAGGTCGCTCGCGGGGCCGACCCCGATGTCCGAGAGGCCGCCGCGCGGGGTCTCATCCGGGATCTGCGCGCCAAGCTTTCCGCCTTGGCGCCGGGCTGAGCGCGCCCGCGGGGCCGTCCCAAACCGCGCGCTAGAATCCCAGGTTCGACAGCACCCAGATGGCGCGGCCGCCGCGGCCGTCCGAGGAGAGCACGACCTGCTTTCCGTCCGGCGACCACGAAGGCGCGCGGATCGAAGCCCCGGGGTCCTCGTAGGCGATCAGCTCCAGCCCGTTCGCATCGCCGGTGTCGCTCACCCACCAGACGCCCGATCGTCCCCCTCGGTCGGAGAGAAAGAGGATCCGCTTCCCGTCGGGACTGAAGCTGGGGCTTGAGTCGTGCGTGGGGCCGGTCGTGATCTGGATGGACGAAATCACGCTGTTGCCCGAAAGCGTGAGGGTCCAGATGTGCTTGCTGCCGTCCGCATCCTCCACCGCGTAGCAGGCCCGGTTCCCCGCGGCGTCCCAGGAGGCCTCGCTGGCGACGAGGTTGCTCGGGGTCAGGTAGAGGCGTGTGACGGTCGTGGCCGCGGTGTCCGGGATGAGGGTGATGCGGCCGTGGGTGGGGTCTAAGCCCTCGGTGTAAATGAGCGAGGGGAGGCCGGGCCGGGGCGACGGGCCGAATTCCTTCTCCGCGAATCCGGTCAGCCGCCGCGTCTGGTCGGTGGCCAGATCCCGGTACCAAAGGTCGAAGCTCTCGGCAGCCGGCGTCGTCTTGTCGGACGAATAGACGAGGAGGGACGGGGTCACCCACGCGGGCTCGATCTCCTTGCACGGAACCGTCTCCGTGTAGAGAACGGCGCTGGTCCCGTCGGCGCGCATGACGCCGATTCGCTGAAGGCCGGCCGTATCCCAGTAGTCGAACGCAATCGAATCGCCGCGCCACGCAGGATTATCCGCCTGCGGGATCAGGATGGGATCGGTGATTCGAAGCCACTGCACCGTGGGGCCGGCGGGCGGCTGGGTGGGGGACGAGCTGCACGTCGTGAGACAGGCGCCGCAGCATGCCACGAGCGCGAGGACCGCGGCTCGTCGGGCCGTGGCCCGCCAAGCCCACTGCGCTCCATCTTGGCGCTTCACGAATACGAGTCTATCAATTCTGCCTCACCAACCTCAAGCGCGGGGCCCGCGTACGCGTGGCTCGATCCAACCGCGGCGCCAGCGTTGGAGTTTCGCCCCCTCAGGCCTCCCTTCGCGGTTCAGATGGGGCGCGCACCTGCCGATCTTGGAGCCGGGTGGGACGGAGTGGCCGAGCGCCGCTTCCATCGGCGGGTTTCCGTCCCTGGTTCCAGACCGCCCCGGCAGGATGCTGGGTTCTTAGCGAGGGCACGATGCTCCTCCTGACACGCAAGCTCGGCGAGAACATTCGGATCGGCGACGACGTGAAGATCACGATCGTCGAAGTGAAGGGCAATCACGTGAAGCTCGGCATCGACGCGCCTCCAAGCGTGAAGGTGCATCGAGAGGAGATCTACGAGCGCATCCAGGCGGAGAACCGCCGCGCTCAGGCGATGCAGGGCCCCGGCGGAGCCCCAGGCGCCGAGAACGGCGGCGCGGCGCCGCCCGTCCCGGGTGACGATGGCAAGAAGGCGTGAGCGCCGGCCGCGCGGCGGCCAGAGAGCAGGCGTGACCGATCGCGGGGAAGGGAATCCCGGCGACCTGGATCAGTGGCTGGAGCGGGGCGAGGAGGTCCTGGCCCTGTTCGACTGCGCGCTCCGCGGCTGCAGAGAGGAAAACCGCCCGCTGACCGAGCAGGCGGTGCTGGACCTGATGGGACGCCTCGATCCGAGGGGCCGCGAACACGGCAGCCGCGTCCTGGCTCACTTCGACGCGTGCCTGTGGGACCTCGAGCTCGGGGATTTCGAGGGCGCGTTCGAGTCGCTCCTGGACCTGAAAGAGAGCTGGGTCGAGGCCATGGCGACACTTCGGAGGGATCGCAATCGTGCCTCCAGTCTCAACTAAATCTCCGCTTCCGGCCGTGGCCGAGTCCGGCGAAGGCACGCAGGAGCAGCGCGTCGTGAGGGCCAGGCGCCGGATCGGCGAGCGCTTCTACGATCGTATCGACGTCCGCCGCATGCTCGCCGCGCTGATTCTTCGCCGCGTCCGCCGCAACCGCTCGAAGTAGCCGCCGCCGGCCCGGGCTCCCGGGCCACCCCGTCCCCGCACGCCGCGCCTCTGGCCCCCGGCAAACCGCGTCACCCCCGAATGGGCTTGACCCCTCGATCCGTCCGCTGGTAAAGATGTAGCCACTTCGGAGCCGCAATGGGGTGGGATGGGGAAAAGGGATGATCCCGAAGGTCGGCAAGGAAGCCGGTTCGTCGCACCTAGAGCGGAGCCGCGCGTGAGAGCGCGATCCGAGTCCCCGTTTGCCGCCACAGTTCCGCCGGAGCCCTCCAGCCAAACCTTAGACGTCGCCTCGAGCTTTCTACGGCATTCGCCGATCGGCGTCCTCGCCGTGGACCGCGAGGGACGCGTCGTGACGATGAACCCGACGGCCGCCAAGCTCCTCGGCTACGAGCCGGCCGAGGTCGCCGGGCAGGCGGCGGCCCGCGTCTTCCGCGCTCCCCGCGGGGACGGCCACGTTCCGCCGGGCGCCTGCGCGGTGCCCGAGGAGGCGCGGGAGGTGGAGATCGTCACGCGCTCGGGCGACGTGCTTCCGGTCGGGTTGCGCCTTCTCCCTCTGGAGGGCCGGGACGGCGGGCTGATCGGGACCGTGGCGCTCTTCCAGGACCTGAGAGACCAGAAGGCCCGCGAGGACCAGTGGCGCCGGCGCGACCGCCTGGCGTCGCTCGGCGAGCTGGCCGCCGGGGTGGCGCACGAAATCCGAAATCCGCTCGCCGGGATCGGCACGTCCGCGCAGATCCTCAAGCGGCGCCTGGAGAGCGGCGATCCGAGGGGACGCTTCGCCGATCTCATTCTGGAAGAGGTCTCCCGTCTGGACCGAATCGTGGAGAGTCTCATCCAGTTTGCCCGGCCCACCACGCCGAAGCTCTCGCGGCACTCGATCCTGCCGGCGCTCGAGCGGGCGCTCACGCTGGTCCACGAGCTCGCGGTCCGGCAGAACGTGCTGCTCCAGGTCGAGCGGGCCGACTCGGTGCCCGATCTCTTCATCGATCACGACCAGATACTTCAAGTGCTGCTGAACGTCCTCATGAACGCGCTCCAGGCGCTCGTGAAGGGCGGCGAGATCACCGTGGCCGTCGCGCCGGCGCGAAAGCGCGCCGCCGAGCGGGGCGGCCTGGGGCGGCGGGCCACCGACCGGCTCACCGCGCGGCGCCAGGGGCCGCTTTCCGACGTGGTCGAAGTGCGCGTCCGGGATAACGGCCCGGGGATTCCGAGCGCCGTGATCGCGCGCGTCTTCGATCCATTCTTCACCACACGCACCCAGGGCACCGGACTGGGGCTCAGCATCTGCCAGAGCATCATCCGCGAGCACGGCGGCACGATCTCGATCGAAAGCGTCGTGGGGCAGGGCACGACCGTTGTCATCGACCTACCCGTGGAGAAACGACATGGAGACAGGCGCCACAACCCTCGATAGGCAGACGTTCGCCATTCTCGTCGTGGACGACGAGAGGACGCTGCGCTTTACGCTCAAGGAAGGCCTCACGGAGGACGGCTACCGCGTCGAAACGGCGGCCGACGGCGCCGAAGCGCTGGAGCGACTCGCGCGGGACGAGTACCAGCTCGTGCTGCTCGACCAGAAGCTCCCGGACAAGAACGGCATCGATTTGCTGCGCGAGATCCGCGCCATGCGGCGCGACGTGCAGGTGGTGATGATGACGGCGTACGGCAAGTTCGAGCAGGCGGTCGAGGCCACCAAGGCGGGCTGCTACGAGTATGTCGCCAAGCCCTTCGAGCTCGACCACATGAAGCTGATCATCCAGAACGCCCTCGCGCAAACACGGCTCGCCGAGGAGGTGAACCGGCTTCGCGAGGTCGACCGCCGCCGCGCCGGGTCGGCCCTCGTGGTCGGGGGCGGAAACTCGAAGATGTACAAGATCATCGAGATGATCCATCGGATCGCGCAGGCCGGGAAGTCGACGGTCATGCTCCAGGGCGAGACCGGCGTCGGGAAGGAGCTGGTCGCCCGCGAG
The DNA here is from genome assembly GCA_963740415.1 of Candidatus Eiseniibacteriota bacterium. GTDB lineage: Bacteria > Eisenbacteria > RBG-16-71-46 > SZUA-252 > SZUA-252 > WS-9. The sequence continues at coordinate 184,264 of CAVUEC010000011.1, read as the reverse complement.
CTCCACGATCAGAGCGCGTGGAAAGACGGTCCGTTTGTCGACGTGAACTGCAGCAATTTCCCCGAGAACCTGCTCCAGAGCGAGCTCTTCGGCCACGAGAAGGGCGCCTTCACCGACGCCAAGCTCAAGAAGGGGCTGATGGAGCTGGCGAACGGAGGGACGCTCTTCCTGGACGAGATCGGGGAGATGAGCATGGGGCTCCAGGCCAAGCTGCTCCGCGCCCTGGAGATGAAGTGTTTTCGCAGGGTCGGCGGCCTGGCCGACATCCACGTCGATACGCGGATCGTGGCCGCGACCAATCGCGACCTCAAGGCGATGGTGGAGCAGGGACGCTTCCGGGAGGATCTTTTCTTCCGGCTGGACGGCATCCGGCTCGTCATCCCGCCGCTTCGCGAGCGGCCGGAGGACATTCCGCCGCTGATCGATCACTTCGTCGCGCACTGGAACCGCGAGTTCGGCCGATCGGTGAAGGGGCCGAACGACGAGGCGCTCCAGCTCCTGCTCGCCTACCGCTGGCCCGGGAACGTGCGCGAGGTGAAGAACGTCCTCGAGCGCGTGATCCTTCTCGAGAGCGAGGAATGGATTCTCCCCGAGCACCTGCCCGTCGAGATCGTGAGCGTGGGCGGCTCCGGACCCCGCGTCCTGGAGACGCGGCTCCACTCGGAAGGAGGGGTCACCACGCTGGCGCAGGCGGAGCGGATCGCGATCGAGATGGCGCTGGCCAAGGCGGGCGGCAACAAGACGCGCGCCGCGGAGGCGCTGGGCATCTCGCGCCAAACCCTGCGCACGAAGCTCAAGGAATACCGGATCGACGCTCCGGGAGGCCATGCCGCCTGAGCCCGAAGCCGTCCTTCTTCGAGCTGGAACGGGGCGGCGCCACGGCTCCGCGCGCGGGGCTTCTCACCACGCCGCACGGGATCGTGCGGACGCCCGCGTTCATGCCGGTGGGCACGGCCGGAACCGTGAAAGGGCTCTCGCCCGCTGAAATCCGCGCCGCGGGGACGCAGATCCTCCTCGCGAACACCTACCATCTGATGCTCCGGCCCGGAGCCGCGCGGCTGCGTAGACTGGGCGGTCTCCACCGAATGATGGCGTGGGACGGGCCGATCCTCACCGACAGCGGCGGCTACCAGATCCTGAGTCTCAAAGATCGCGCCGTGATCCGGGAGGAAGGGGTGGAGTTCCGCTCCCACCTGGACGGGGCTCTCGAGCTCTTGACCCCCGAGCGGGCGATGGAGATCCAGGCCGACATCGGCGCGGACATCGCGGTGAGCCTGGACCACGCGGTGCATCTTCCGATCGAGCCCGCGCTGGCGCGCGAAGCGGGCGAGCGGTCGATCCGCTGGGCGGAGCGGTCGCTCACGCGGGGGCGCGAACTTTCGACGCCGACCGGAGCGCCGCAGCATTTCTTCGCGATCGTCCAAGGCGCGGGCGACCCCGCGCTCCGACGCGAAATGGCGGAGCGGACGGCGGCGCTCGAATGCGACGGGTTCGCGATCGGCGGCCTCTCGGTGGGCGAGACGAAGGACGCGACGTGGACGCTCGCCCGCGCGGTCACCGCGGCGCTGCCCGAAGGGAAGCCGCGCTATCTGATGGGGATGGGCACCCCGCTCGATCTGCTCGACGCGGTGGCCCTTGGAGTGGACCTCTTCGACTGCGTGCTCCCGACGCGGAACGCGCGCAACGGAATGGCGTTCACGCCGGACGGCCCGATCAACATTCGAAACGCCGTCCACGCCGACGATCCGTCGCCGCTCGATTCCGCCTGTCGTTGCGAGGCGTGCGCGCTCTTCGGCCGGGCGTATCTGCGCCACCTGCACCTGGCCGGCGAGATCCTCGCGCACCGAATGCTGACCTTGCACAACGTCACGTTTTACCAGACACTGATGTCCGAGGCCCGCGCGGCGATCGGACGCGGTGCGTTCGAGGAATTCGCGGGCTCGTTTCGGGCCCGCTATCGCGATCGGGACCGCGAAGACGACCCGCCCGACCCATCCATGAAGGAGCCATCATGATCCAAGCGGCATACGCCCAGGCGGCCTCGCCCCCACCCGCGTCCGACGGCCTCATGCACGCGTTCTTCATCATGGCCGTCATGATCGGAATCTTCTACTTCATGATCATTCGCCCGCAGCAGAAGAAGCAGAAGGAGACGGACGCGATGCTCAAGGCCATCGGCAAGGGGGACCGGGTGCTCACCTCCGGCGGAGTGTTCGGCACGGTCGTGGGCAAGAAGGGCGACAAGGAGGAGATCGTCGTCCTCAAGGTGGCGGACGAGGTGAAGATGGAGTTCTCCAAGCAATCGATCGTCCAGGTGCTGGGGCGTGGCGAATAGGAAGCAGCTCTCTCTTCGATACTACGGGGATCCGATCCTGCGCCGGAAGGCCGACCCGGTTCAGGCCCCGCCCGCGGAGGTCCGCGCGCTGGTCGAGCAGATGTTCGAGTGCCTCTACCGCGAAGCGGGCGTGGGACTGGCCGCTCCACAAGTAGGTCTCTCCCAGCGGGTCTTCGTGGTGGACGTCGGCGAAGAGGGCTCGGATCGCGTGAAGCGCGCCTTCGTGAACCCGGTCATCGTGGAGCGATCCGGGTCGATGGTCGGCGAGGAGGGTTGCCTCAGCATTCCGGGGCTCCGCGCCGACGTGAAGCGGGCGGCGCGCGTGGTCGTCGAGGCGTCCGACGAGAACGGAACGCCCTTCCGCCTGGAGGCCGAGGGTCTCCTCTCCCGCGCCATTCAGCACGAGACCGATCATCTGGACGGAGTCCTCTTCGTCGACCGGCTGAGCGTCATCCATCGAAAACTGATGGAAGGAAAGCTCAAGAAGGTCCGCCCGCCCGCCGGCGCGGGCGAATCGTCCCGACTCAAAACCTCCCTGTAACGGGCGCCGTGCGCCTGATCTACTACGGCACGCCCTCGCTCGCGGTGCCGCCGCTCAAACGCCTCATCTCGGACGGACGGACGCCGTTGCTCGTGGTCACGCGCCCCGACAAGCCCCGCGGACGCGGAATGAAATCCGGGAAATCGGACGTCCGCGTCGCGGCGGAGGTACTGGGGCTCAAGGTGGCGACGCCCGCCCGCGCCGGGGCGCCGGAAGAGCTCGAGCGAATCCGCTCGCTGAATCCGGACCTTCTCATCGTCGCCGCCTACGGCCAGATCTTCTCGGCCCCGCTTCTTTCCGCGGCGACGCGGGGCGCGATCAACCTCCACTATTCCCTCCTGCCGCGGCACCGCGGCGCCTCTCCCATTCAGGCCGCGCTTCTGGCCGGCGACCGGGAGACCGGGGTGAGCGTCATGTGGATGACGCAGGGATTGGACGAAGGACCGGTCCTGCTCGCCCGCTCGATGCCGATCGAGGAGGACGATGACGCCGCATCGCTCGGGGACAAGCTCGCTCATCTGGCGGCGGAGTGCCTGGTCGAGGCGCTGGACCGGATCGAGCGTGGGGACGCGCCGCGAACCGAGCAGGATCCTTCGCGCGCGACCTACGCGCCCAAGATCTCGAACGACGCGGGCCGCCTCCTGCTCGGGGACCCCGCGGAGACCCTGCTGCGCCGGATCCGCGCGTTCACCCCGCACCCGGGAGCGCACGTCGAGCTTCCGGGAGGGCGGCTCCAGATCACCTCGGCCTCCCACGGCGGGGACGCGAACGCGGCGCCCGGAACGGTTCTCGGCGTCGATGTCGCGAATGGAATTCGGATCGCCACGGCTGGAGGATCGATCTGGCTTCGAAGAGTGAAACCGAGCGGACGGCGCGACATGACCGGGTTCGAATACGCGAACGGGGCCCGGCTCAAGCCGGGCGACCGGCTCGACGCAGCCAAGGCCAAGACATGAAACGCGGCCGGCCGGCGGCGCGGCCGGGCGGGCGCCGCCGCCGGAGTCCCAACGCGCGCGAGATGGCGCTCCAGATTCTGCTCGCCGCCGAGGGCCGCGGCGCCTATTCCGACCGGCTGCTCGATACCAAACTGAGGGAGGCCAACCTCAAGCCCGCCGATTCCGCTCTGGTTACAGCACTGGTCCAGGGGACGCTCCGCCGGCGCGCGCTTTTGGATCATCACCTGAACGCGTTCACGGGAGGCGGGATCGATGGGATTCCGGCCGCGATCCGGGCGGCTCTTCGACTCGGCGCGTTTCAAATCCTGTGTCTCACACGGATTCCCGAATCGGCGGCCGTCGACGAAAGCGTGGAGCTGGCGAAGCGGTACGGCCACCCGGGGACGGCCGGGCTCGTGAACGCCGTGCTCCGGCGGCTCGCACGGGGAGACCGCGCGCCGCTCCCCGATCCCAGCGTGGATCCGGTCTTGGCCCTGTCGGTAATCCACTCGCACCCGCAGTGGCTCGTGGCCCGCTGGGTGGGACGCTACGGTGCCGAAGAGGCCGCGAAGCTAATGGAAGCGGACAACACCGAACCCTACGTCTCCGTGCGTCCCAATCTCCATCGCATCCGCCCCGCCGCGCTCGTCGAGGCGCTCCAGGCGGAAGGGCACTCCGCGAAGCCGGCGCCAAACGGCGGGCCGGTCCTCATCGTGGAGCGCGGCTTTGTCGCCGCGCGATCGCCGCTCTTCCGGCAAGGGCTTCTCACGCTGCAGGACGAAGCGGAATCCGTGGTGGTGTCGATCCTCGATCCGAAGCCGGGCGACCGCGTGCTCGATCTCTGCGCCGCGCCGGGAGGGAAGACGTCGCAGATCGCGGAGCGGGTCGTACCGGGTGGAATTGTCGTGGCGCTCGAACGCCATCCAAGCCGGTCGAGGGCGCTCCGCGAGAACCTGATCGAACGGCTGAGACTCCCCAGCGTGGAGGTTGTCTGCGGAGACGGCGCGCACCCGCCGTTCGCCAAGCCGTTCGACCGGGTCCTGGTGGACGCGCCGTGCAGCGGGCTCGGCGTGCTTCGCCGCCGCGCGGATGCGCGATGGAGGAAGGACGAGAATTCGATCCGGGAGCTGGCCGGGACGCAGCGGGGGCTCCTGGACGGGGCGGCGCCGCTCGTCCGCGCGGGCGGGGTGTTGGTGTATAGTGTCTGCTCCTTGGAGCCCGAAGAGACGGACGAGATCGTGGAGTCGTTCTTGAAGACCCATCCCGAATTCGGCCGCGAGCCCGTTCGACCCTACCTTCCCTCCAGCTTCCGGTCCGCGGAGACGGACTTCCGCGCCTACCCGCACCGACACGGTACCGACGGCGTGTTCGCCGCGCGTTTCGTCCGCCGATGAGCCGACGGAAGCGCAGGCACGATTCCCTGGCACCGGCCGCGGCCGAACCCATGGCCACGGACGCCGCGAGGGACACGCCGACCGAGTCGAGTGCTCCCCCGGCGCCGGCACCCGATCCGACGCCCGCGCCAGCACCCGCTCCAGCGCCCGCGCCGGCAGCCGCGCCCGACCAGCACCCGCTCCGGCACGCCGCTCCGGCAGCGCCCGCGCCGGCCGCGCCCGCGCCATCACCCGCACCGCCGGCCTGGACGCCCGCGCCCGTGGCGCCCGCGGCGCGGGACGACGGGGACATGGCTCCGATCGGCATGGGACCCGAGCTCGAGCCTGTGGAGCTGGACGCGCTCGCGCCGGAGGTGGAAGCGCCGCGCGGGGAACGCCGGCGCGGCCCGCGGTTCAACTTCTTCACGGGGACCCTCCTGCTCGCGGTGGTCGCGCTCTTCGGCAGCTACCTGGCGGTGAACCTCATCCTGATGCCCAGCCTGACGCGGCAGGGCTCGGAAGTGCGCGTGCCCGAGGTGATCGGATTCAGCGAGCGTGAGGCGGAGCGAATGCTGGCGGCGGAGGATCTGAAGCTCTCCAAGATCTCCGAGCAGTGGAGCCCCGACGTGCCGCGCGGCTTCATCACCGCGCAGGATCCCGCCGCGGGCGGCGTGGTGAAGCGCGGGCGGCGGATCACGGTGATCGTGAGCCTCGGCGCGCAGGGAACCAGCGTCCCCATTCTGGAAGGCGTGGGCGAGCGGCAGGCTTCGATTCTCCTCGAAGGCGCGGGGCTAAAGCTCGGCCGGGAGGCGCGCGCCTATTCCGAGCAGGTGAGCAGGGACCAGGTCATCGCGTCCGATCCGCCGGGCGAGACCGTGGTGGAGCAGGAGACGTCGGTGGATCTTCTGGTGAGTCTGGGGCCCACGCCTCGCAGTTTCGTGCTGCCGGACCTGAGCGGCCGCGAGGCGGCCACGGCCGCGCGCGATCTTCGCGACGCCGGCTTCAGCGTGTCGCTGCGCGAGGGCGGGCCGCGCCAGAAGAACGGGCTCGTCTCGAGCCAGGATCCGCCCTCGGGCGCCCGCGTCGCGCCGCGCGACTCGATCGTGCTCTACTACCACCCGTGACCGCGTCCACGCCAAAGCCCGCGCCGGCCCCCTCCTGGTCGAGGCCGGGCCGGCCGCGGATCTGCCCGTCCGTTCTCTCCGCCGACTTCTCGCGGCTGGGCGAGGAGATCGCGCGCGTCGAGCGCGCGGGAGCCGACTTCCTGCACGTGGACGTCATGGACGGCCAGTTCGTTCCCAACCTCACGTTCGGGCCGATCCTGGTTCAGGCCATGCGCCGCCTCACGCGGCTCCCGCTCGACGTGCATCTCATGATCGTGGATCCGCTCCGGTATCTGGACGCGTTCGCCGAGGCGGGCGCCGACCATCTGACCGTCCACGTCGAGGCGGTCCCGGATCCCGAGGCCGCCGCGAAGGCGATTCGCGCGCGCGGACTTCGCGCGGGCCTGAGCGTGAAGCCCATGACGCCCGTCGCCCGCCTCACGCAGGTCATCGGCGGGATCGATATCGCGCTCGTCATGACCGTCGAGCCGGGCGCGGGCGGACAGGCGTTTCTTCCCGGCTCTCCCGCGAGGATCGCGGAGGTGCGCCGGGCCGTCGACCAAGGCGGGCACGACTGCCTGGTCCAGGTGGACGGAGGCATCAACGCCGAGACCGCCGCGATCGCGGCGCGCGCGGGCGCGGATGCGTTCGTCGCCGGGCACTCCATCTTCCGGGCGCCGGATCCGGAGGCCGCCCTCCGCGCCATCCGCGAGACCACCGGACGGCCGTGACCTTCCTCGTCGTCGGCGGGGCGGGGTACATCGGCAGCGTGGTGGTGAGCGAGCTGGTGCGCGGGCGGCACCCCACGCTCGTCCTCGACGACCTTTCCACCGGCCACAAGGACGCCGTCTCGCCGCTCGCCCTTCTCGTCGAGGGCGGAATTCAGGATCCGGCCAAGCTTCGCGAGGCGTTCGAGACCAAGCCGATCGACTGCGTGATCCACCTGGCGGCGCGCTCCATCGTCGCCGATTCCATCGCCGACCCCGAATCCTATCGCCGGAGCAACGTGGATCTCGGCGTGGTTCTCCTGGACGCGATGCGGGAGCACGGCGTTCGCGAGATCATCTTCTCCTCCACGGCGGCGGTCTACGACGAGCGCGCGTCCATGCCGCTTCGCGAGGAGTCGCCGCTCCGGCCCGTGAATCCGTACGGCGAAACCAAACGGCGCTTCGAGGAGATCCTCCGCGAGCGGTCCGAGCGCGGCGAGCTCCGGTACGTCGCGCTTCGCTTCTTCAACGTCGCCGGCGCGAGCATCGACCTGGGCGAGGACCATCGCGTGGAGACCCACCTCGTTCCCATCGTGATCGACGCGGCGCGCGGCGCGCGCGGGCCGGTCCCGATCTACGGGACCGACTATCCGACCCCCGACGGCACGGCGATCCGCGACTACGTCCATGTGGTGGACGTGGCCGAGGCGCACGTCCGCGCGGCACGCCACCTGGCGGAGGGCGGCGAGAGCGCGACCCTCAACCTGGGCTCCGATCGCGGCTCGTCGGTCCGCGAGGTCGTGGCCGCGGTCGAGCGGGTCGTAGGCCGCGCCGTCGCCACCGTGCCCGCGCCCCGACGGGCGGGCGATCCCCCGGCCTTGATTGCCTCGTCGGAGGCGGCGCGGCGCGTGGTAGGCTGGAGGCCTCAATTCGGCGATCTGGACGTGATGGTGGAGACCGCCTGGACTTGGAGAGAACGGTTTCCGGAGGGCTACAAGCAATGAGCGTGAAGCGTTCTGAGGGCAACGAAGAGCTGGTGTCGGTGTACAAGGCCCAGGACGAAGGGGCCGCGACCCTGGCCCGGGACTTTCTCGCCGGCCAGGGGATCGAGGCGTCGATCGTCTCGGCGCAAATCCCCTGGTACGGAACGATCGAGTCGACGCGCACGGGATACTGGGGGCAAGTAGAAGTCCTGGAGCACGAGGCGGAACGGGCGCGGAAGCTGATCGCGGAATACCTCGCGGCCAAGCCTGTCCCGGACGAGCCTCGTTCCGATGACGCCGAGGGCGGCGCTTGACCCCGCCCGTAGCGGCTCTGGCCGCGCCCCGATTCACCCGCGACGCGCTCGCCAAGCGGGTGGGCTCGTTCCGCGGCCGGCGCGTCGTGGTGATCGGCGACGCGATACTCGACCGGTATCTCTGGGGGCGCGCGACGCGCGTGTCGCCGGAGGCTCCGGTCCTTGTGGTCGACGTGGAGCGGGAGGAATTCCGTCTCGGCGGCGCGGCGAACGTCGCTCACAACGTGGCCGCGCTCGGTGCCGAGCCGGTCCTGATCGCGGCGATGGGCGAGGACGGAACCGCCGACGAGCTGGAGCGGCAGCTCCGCGCGCGCGGCGTGGACCCCGATCGGGGCCTGGTGCGCGACGGATCGCGACGCACGACCGTCAAGACGCGCATCATCGCCCACAACCAGCAGGTGCTTCGCGCCGACGAAGAGTCCCGCGAGCCGCTTCCCGCCGACGCGCGCGCCGAGCTCTGGAACCGCACGCGCGCCGCCCTCGAGGGCGCGGACGCGGTGCTGATCAGCGACTACGGGAAGGGCGTCGTGAACACGGAGCTTCTGGAGCGCCTCCTGCCCGAGCTCACCCGCCGCGGCATTCCCAGCGCGGTCGATCCCAAGGAAGAGCACTTTCCGCGCTATCGCGGGGTCAGCGTGATCACGCCCAACGCGGCCGAGGCCGCCGACGCGTGGGGCCGCCGCTTCCGCTCGGAGGCGGATCTCATCGAAGCGGGGTTTGGCTTGCGGGAGCGGATGGCGGTGGAGTCCGTCCTCATCACCCGCGGCGAGGAGGGCATGTCGCTCTTCACCGCGGAAGGACACACGCACTTCCCGACGCGCGCGCGAAAAGTGTTCGACGTCACCGGCGCCGGGGACACCGTGGTTGCGACGATCGCGACCGCGCTGGCCGCGCGCGCTTCGCTGCCCGAAGCCTGCATCCTCGCGAACCACGCGGCCGGGCTCGTCGTGGCCGAGCTCGGGACCGCGGCCGCCTCGGCGGCGGACCTCGTTCAATCGCTCGAGGACCTGCCGCGTGGGTGAAGTCCTGGACCGTGTCGAGGCGCTCCGCCGCCGCGCGGCGGCGCGGGCGCTCTCTCAGACGTTCGTCTTCACCAACGGCTGCTTCGACATCCTCCATCCCGGCCATATCACGCTGCTCCACCAGGCCAGGCAGCAGGGCCAGTACTTGATGGTGGGTCTCAATTCCGATCGCTCGGTTCGGGGGCTCAAGGGGGAGGGACGTCCCGTCCAGGACGAGGGATCCCGCGCGGCGGTCCTGTCCGCGCTCGCCGACGTGGATGGCGTCGTGCTCTTCGACGAGGAGACGCCGCTCGAGCTGATCCGCGAGCTCATGCCGGACGTTCTGGTGAAGGGTGGAGACTACCGGCCGGACCAGGTTGTGGGCCGTGACGTCGTGGAGAAGTGCGGTGGCCGGGTGGCCATCGTGCCGCTGGTCCCAGGGCAATCCTCTTCCTCGATCGTCACCAAGCTCCGCGCCGCGGCGCGGACGTAGCGGACCCGCCTACTCGTAGCGGAGCGACTCGATCGGATCGAGCCGGGCGGCGATGCGCGCGGGGTAGTAGCCGAAGAAGAGCCCCACCAGCGCCGAGAATCCGAACGCAATGGCGATGGAATCGGCGCCGATCAGGGTGGGCCACATCGCCACCTTCGACACGATCTTCGCGATCGCGATGCCCAGGCCGACCCCGATCGCGCCCCCGATCAAACTCACGAGCGCCGACTCCGCCAGGAACTGAAGCAGGATGTCGTCTCCGCGGGCGCCTAAGGCGCGGCGCACGCCGATCTCCCGCGTCCGCTCGGTGACCGAGACCAGCATGATGTTCATGATCCCGATTCCGCCCACGAGCAGCGAGACCAGCGCGACGCTCGAGAGGAGGAGCGTCATGACCTGGGACGTGCTCGCCGCGGTGTCCGCGATCTCCGCCTGCGAGCGGACCATGAAGTCGTCCGGCTCGCTCTGGCCCAGCCGGTGTCGCTGGCGAAGGAGCGCTGAGATCTCGTCGATCGCCTGATCCACGAGCGATTCGTCCTGCGCCGACACTAAGATTGAATTGATCCGAAGCCTCGAGTTGAGGAGCTTCTGCTGCACGGTGGTCAAGGGCGCGACCACGATGTCGTCCTGGTCCTGGCCCCACGACGTGCTCCCTTTGCTCGCGAGGACGCCGATGACCTGGAAGGGGAGTTTCTTGATTCGGATCGTCGCGCCCACGGGGTCCGCGTCGCCGAAGAGCTGCCGCGCGGTGGTCGTTCCCAGGAGGCAGACCTTCGCGGCGGCGCGCACGTCCGAGGTGGTGAATCCGCGCCCGGAGTCGATCGGCCACTCGCGCACCGTGAGGTAGTTCTCGTCGCCGCCCTGGATCCCGGTGTTCCAGTTCTGGTCCGCCGCGACGATCTGGGCCGAAGTGCGGACGGTGGGCGAGGCGACCTTGACGGAAGGACACTCCGATACGATCGCCTTCGCGTCGTCGGGGGTCAGCGCCTGAAACGTTCCGGTTCCGCCGCGCACGCCTCCGGCCTGGTTCGAGCCGGAAAACACCATGATCACGTTGGAGCCGAGGCTTCGGATCTGCTCCTGGACCTGGGCCTTGGCGCCCTGTCCGATCGCGAAGGTCGCGACGACCGACCCCACGCCGATGATGACCCCGAGCATGGTGAGGGCGGCGCGCATCTTGTTCCGCTGAAGCGCGCGGACCGATTCTCCGAAAATTTCGCCGATCGCGACCATGGGGTCAGGGCCCTCTCCGGCCGCCGCCACCGCCGGCACCGCCGCGGCCTCCGCCGCCCGGAGGAGCGCCGCCCAGCGGGTTCGTCACCGCGGTAGACCGTTTCGCGTTGGGGTCGATCTCGCCGAGCACCACCTGCGCGCCCTCTTCCAGCGAGCCGCCGACGATCTCGGTGACCGTGCCGTCGGTGATGCCGGTGCGAACGCGGACCGGCTCCGGCGTCTTTGAGCCGGGGGCGAGCACGTAGACGGTCGACAGGCGCAGGCCCGCTCTCGATACGCCGCCGCTGCCGCCGCCGCTCCAACCGCCGCCGTTACCGCCCTCGCGGCCCCCGCCGCGGGCCCAGGACGCGCTGTCGGCCCCGCCGTGACGGAATCCGCGGGCGCCACGGGCCGTGCTGTCGCCGCCGGCGCCGCGGCGAGCCCAGCGCCCGCCGCCCGCCGACGCGCTGTCCGCGCCGTCGCGCTGGTATCCGCGTCCGGCTTTCGACGTGGTGTCGGCTAACGCGCCGCGGCGCGCGGCGGCGTCCCGCGGGTCCGTCTTGGGCTTGTAGCGGAGGGACGCGTTCGGCACGCGAAGCACGTCTTGACGCTCCGCCGTGATGATCGTGACGTTCGCGGTCATGCCCGGCAGCAGGCGGCCCTCGACGTTCGGCACGCGCACCACCGTGACGTACGACACGACTCCCGATTCCGCGATCGGCTCGGCCCTCACTTGAAGCACGTTTCCCTCGAAGTTGCGCTCGGGATAGGAATCCACGGTGAAGGTCACCGGCTGCCCCTCGTGCACCTGACCGATGTCGGCTTCGTCCACGCTCGCCTCCAGCTCCATCTCCGCGAGGTCGCGCGCGATGACAAAGAGCTTGGGCGCCTGGAGGCTCGCGGCGACCGTCTGTCCCACGTCGATCGAGCGGGAGATGACCATGCCCGAGATCGGCGACGCGATGGTCGTGTTGGCCAGGTTTACCTCCGCCAGCTCGAGGGCCGCCTGCGCCTGGCTTACGTCCGCCTTGCGCGAGTCGTACGTGGTCTGGGCCGCGTCGAGGTCGGCCTGCGCGATGAGGCCCTGCTGTTTCATGTCCTTCGCCCGGTTGAGCGAGCGCAGGGCGTCGGCGATCGAGACCCGGGCCCGCTCCACGTTCGCCTCGGCCTGGCTCTTGTTCGCCTTGAAGATCGCCGGGTCGATCTGGGCCAGGACCTGTCCGGCCTTGACCCGCGAGTTGTAGTCGACGAAGAGTTTCTGGATCGTTCCGGAAACCTGCGAGCCGATCTCGACCTGGTCGACCGGGTTCAAGGTCCCCGTGGCGGACACGCGGCTCTCCAGATCGCCCCGCGTGACCTCGGCCAGCCGGTATTGAATCGGGGCGTGCTTGGGTCTCAGGGGACCAAAGAAATAGAAGGCCGCGGCCGCCAAGATGATGAGAGGGACGACGATCCGGGCTTTCATCGATTCTGGGCGTAAAGAGAAGGGGGCCCCGCGGGCCGGGTTCCGGAGCTTGACGGCGGCCGTCTCCGGCCGCTAAGCTGTTGTGATCTAGTGATGTAGTCGGTCATCTCTCGTTCATTTCGTCGGGGCTTTCCTCGGCGCGGCGAGCGGCTCCAAGGCTCCGCCCAGCCGACTCCAAGCCTCCGAACCGCTGCACACTCCAACGCGAGGTCAACCTCGAGTGAGACGCGCGCGACGGGTCGTGATTATGGGCGCCGGTGGGCGCGACTTCCATAACTTCAACGTCTTCTTTAAGTACAACCCCAACTACGAAGTGTTGGCCTTTACCGCTTCGGCCCAGATTCCCGGAATCGACGACAGGCGCTATCCGCGGTCGCTCGCCGGGTCCCGCTATCCAAAGGGAATCCCGATCTTCAGCGAGCTGGAGCTGCCGCGGATCGTGCAGGAAAAGGACATCGACCTCTGCGTGTTCGCCTACAGCGACGTCTCCCACGAGTACGTGATGCACAAGGCGTCCTGGGTCTCGAGCCTGGGCTGCGATTTCATGCTCATGGGACCCAAGGCCACCCAGCTGAAGAGCCAGGTGCCGGTCGTGGCGGTCACCGCCGTGCGCACCGGGTCGGGGAAGAGCCAGACCACGCGCAAGGTCTGCGAGGTGCTGAAGCGCATGGGGAAACGGGTCGTCGCGATCCGCCACCCCATGCCCTACGGCGAGCTGTCCCGGCAAGGGGTCCAGCGCTTCGCGACCTACGCCGACCTCGAGCGGCACAAGTGCACGATCGAGGAGCGCGAGGAGTACGAGCCGCATCTGGACCGGGGCACGATTGTCTACGCCGGCGTGGACTACGCGGAGATCCTCGCGTCGGCCGAGAAGGAAGCCGACGTCATCGTCTGGGACGGCGGCAACAACGACTTCTCCTTCTACAGGCCGGACCTTTCGATCGTGGTGGCCGATCCGCACCGGCCGGGGCACGAGCGGACCTACCACCCGGGTGAGACGAATCTCAGACTCGCCCACGTCGTCGTCATCAACAAGGAGACGACCACCGACTACGCGAACATCGAGACGGTGCGCGCCAACGTCTTGAATGTAAATCCCGAAGCCATCGTGATCGACGCGGCGTCCCCGATCTCGGTCGACAAGCCGGAGCTGATCCGCGGCCGGCGCGCCCTCGTGATCGAGGACGGGCCCACGCTCACCCACGGCGAGATGCGCTACGGCGCCGGCGTGATCGCGGCGAAGCGCCACGGCGCCCGCGAGATCGTCGACCCGCGGCCGTGGCTGGTGGGCGAGATCATCGACACGTTCCGCCAGTACCCGTCGATCGGGGCGCTGCTCCCGGCGATGGGATACTCCAAGGAGCAGATCCGCGACATGGAGCGGACGATCAACGCGACCGAGTGCGACGTCGTGATCATCGCGACGCCGATCGACCTGCGGCGGCTCATGAAGATCCGCATCCCGACCGTCCGCGTCGGATACGAGCTGGAGGAGATCGGCCGTCCCAAGCTCGAAGACGTGATTGGAGACCTCTTCGCGCGTCTCTCGAAGAAGAGGGTCGCGGGCAAAGGCAAGAGCAAGCGCGGGGCCAAGGCCGGCGGCCGCGGCGCGGGCGTCCGGAAGGCGGCGCGGAAGGCCGCGCCCCGGGGCGCGCGGAAGGGCCAGCGATGAACCTCCACGAATATCAAGGCAAGGAATTGCTTCGCGCCGCGGGGATCCCCGTTCCGCCCGGCGAGGTCGCGGGCACGGTGGATGAGGCGGTGGAGATCGCGGGGCGGCTCGGGTATCCGGTCGTGGTGAAAGCGCAGGTCCTGATCGGCGGCCGCGGCAAGGCCGGCGGCGTCAAGGTGGTGAAGGGCCAGGACGAGCTGCGCCGCGAAGCGGGGCGGATTCTCGGCATGGACATCAAGGGGCACACGGTCCGCCGCGTCCTGATCACGCCGAGCGCCGACATCGAGCGCGAGTACTACGCGGGCATCGTCCTCGACCGGAAGCTCGAGACGCCGGTTCTCATGGTGAGCCCTGCGGGCGGCGTGGACATCGAGGACGTGGCCCGTGCGACGCCGGAGAAAATCCTTCGTCTCCACCTGGACTCGCGGGGCCTTCCCGCGTACCGGGCGCGCGCCGCGGCTCGCTTTCTCGACTCGAGATGGGAGATCGCCAAGGCCTTGGCGCCCGTCCTGATCAAGCTCGCGGCCGTCTATCGCCAGCAGGACGCCTCGCTCGCCGAGATCAACCCGTTGGTCGTGACCGCCTCCAAGGAGGTGTGGGCGCTGGACGCGAAGGTCGTGATCGACGACAACGCGCTCGACCGCCACCCGGACCTCGCCGCCCTCCGCGATCTGGGCGACGAAGATCCGGGCGAGGTGGAGGCCCGGGAGAAGGGGCTCTCCTACGTGCGCCTCGACGGAACGATCGGCTGCATCGTGAACGGGGCCGGGCTCGCGATGGCGACGATGGACCTGATCCAGTTCCACGGCGGGAAGCCGGCCAACTTCCTCGACATCGGCGGCTCCTCCAATCCGGACAAGGTGACGACCGCGATGGGAATCCTGACGCGCGACGCGCGCGTTCGCGCGATGCTCTTCAACATCTTCGGCGGCATCACGCGCTGCGACGACGTCGCGCGCGGGACTGATCGCCGCGCTCGACCGCATGGGCATCAAGATCCCCATCGTGATCCGGCTCACCGGGACGAACGAGAAGGAAGCGCGCGATCTGCTCTCCGCAAGGGGCATGACCGCGCTCAGCGACATGGACGAGGCCGTCCGGGCCGTCATCGCGCGCGCGGCGGAGGCGGCGTGAGCATCCTCGTCGGCCGCGAGTCCAGAGTGCTGGTGCAGGGAATCACCGGGCGGGACGGATCGTTCCACGCGCGGGGTATGAAGGAGTACGGGACCCGCGTGGTGGCGGGCGTCACTCCGGGAAAGGGCGGCAGCCAGGTCGACGGGATTCCGGTCTTCGATTCCGTCGATGAGGCGGTGGCGCGCACGCGCGCGAACGTCTCCGTGATCTACGTTCCGGCCGCGCTGGCCCAGGACGCCATCTACGAGGCGGTCGACGCCGAGATCCCGCTCGTGGTCTGCATCAGCGAGGGGCTGCCGGTGCGCGACATGATCGACGTCGCGGCGTATCTCCGCGGGCGCTCGACGCGGCTCATCGGCCCCAACTGCCCGGGCCTGATCACCCCGGGGCAGTGCAAGGTCGGGATCATGCCGGGATTCATCCACGCGCCGGGTCGGATCGGCCTGGTCAGCCGCAGCGGCACGCTCACCTACGAAGTGGTGTGGCAGCTGACCCGCGCCAAGATGGGGCAGTCGACCTGCATCGGCATCGGCGGCGACCCCATCGTGGGAACCCGCTTCGTGGACACGCTCGCCCTGTTCGAGGCCGACGACAAGACCGACGCGGTGGTCCTGATCGGCGAGATCGGCGGGAGCGACGAAGAGGACGCGGCCGCGCTCATCGAAGCGCACATGTCGAAGCCGGTGGTCGCGTTCATCGCCGGCCAGACGGCTCCGCCCGGAAAGCGGATGGGGCACGCGGGAGCCATCGTCTCCGGCGGGGCGGGAACCGCGCAGGAGAAGATGGCGCGGTTCGAGCGGGCCGGAGTGCCCGTCGCCAAGGATTCCATCCGAGATCCCGGGCCTGATCCAGGCCGCGCTCGCAAAGCGCGGCGCGCGTCGCCTCCGCGTGGTTCCGAAGGCCGCGCGCCCCACAAAGGCCCGGCCCGCCGCGAAGACCCGGAGCGCCGCGAAGGTGCGGTCCGCCGCGAAGACGACGCGGTCCGCCGCTCCGAAGCCGAAGTCGAACTCGAAGAAGCGCGCGCCCGCCCGCAAGCGGACGCGCCGCTAGACGATTCAGAGCCCCGGCCGGGCGCGTTCGGCGACCGGCGCTCCAAAGGCAAGACGCCCGTGAAGCTTCTCCTCGGCAACGAAGCCATGGCCCAAGGCGCGATCGCGGGCGGCGCCACCCTCTTCGCGGGCTATCCGCTGGCCCAGAGCTCCGAGATCGACGCCGCTCTGACGGTGGAGCTTCCGGCCCGCGGCGGCGTGACCATTCCGGCCGAGGATGCGCCGGCGGCGATCGGCGCGGTGCTCGGCGCCGGCGCGGCGGGCCGCTTGGGCGTGACCGCCCTGACGGCGTCGGCCCTGGCCAGCGCCGACGACCTCATCCGCTACGGCATCGAGTCGAAGCTTCCCGGACTCTTTCTATCTGGTCGGGGCGCGGCCCGCGGGCGCCACGCGCGCGGAAGCCGCGGGGCAGTCCGAGGCGCTGAGGCTTCGGATCGCGCCTCACGCGGACTCCGTGGCGCCGGTCTGGGCGCCCGCCACCTCCGCAGAGTGCTTCACGGTCGCGCGGCGAGCCGCCGAGGACGCGCGCGAGCGAAAGATCCCGGCGATCGTCTACGCCGACGACGTCGTGGCCCATCTTCGCGAGCCGGTCGCCATGGAGGATCCGTCCTCGATGCCGGAGCCGCCTTTGGCCGAGCTCTACCGGACCCGCGACGCGACCGTGCTCGTGATCGCGTTCGGTATCGTGGCCCGCGCGGCGCACACCGCCGTCCGCATGGCGCGCGACGAGGGGATTCGGGCGGGACTGTTTCGGCCGGTCCGCCTCTGGCCGTTCCCGCACCGCGAGCTGGCGCCACTTCTGGACCGGGCTCGGACGCTCCTGGTCGCCGAGTTGAACGAAGGGCAACTTGTTGAATCGGTCGCGGTCGCCGCGGGCGCCGCGCGCGAGCGATGCGCGCTCCGCTCGATCGCGGAATCCAGAGAGGGGATGATCGTCCCCTCCCGGATCCTAGAGTCGCTGCGGGAGGCCGCGTGATAGCGCCTTGCGATCCCACCTGCGCGCTGGACGTGCTCGCGCGCGAGTTCGGCGCCGCGTTCCTGAGAAGCGGACGCACGGCGGCCGCGCGCGCGATCATCACCGGCGGCGGCTGCGCGTCCTACGTCGCGGACTCGCTCGAGGGCCGGCACTTCCGGGTCCCGATGGGAAGGTCGATCCCGTTCGCGATGGGCATGGCGGCCGCGGGCCCCGAGCACGAGATCTACGTCTTCCTGGGCGACGGCGAGGCGGCCGGAGTCGGCGGGAACCATCTGATCCACGCGGCCCGTCGCGGCGATCGCGTCCACGTCCTCATCGTGAACAACGAGGTGCTCGGCGGCACGGGCGGATTCCCCTCGCCCACAACGCCTCAAGGGGCGCGCACCGCGCTTCACGCGACGGGATCGGCGCCCAAGGCGCTCGACGTGACCGACGTGGCGCGCGCGGCCCGCGCGGCGTGGGTCGGCCGGGAGACGATCACGGCGGGCTCCGCGCTGGGAACGCTGCTCGACGAGTTCATCGCCGCGCCGCCGTTCGCGCTTCTGGAGGTGCGGGCCCCCTGCTTTCCAACCTACGGCCGCTGGAACGGACACGCCACGCCCGAAGCGATGCGCGAGGCGATGGAACTCCGCGCGGTGCGGGGCGATGTTTTGGCTCCGGCTCGCGCGCTCGCCGGCGCGCCCGATCCGGCGTCGGGAGGCTTTCGCGTGGGAAGGCTCTGGCCCGCGCCCGGCGGAAGAACATGACGACCCGCGACGCCGGCCCGGGCGGCCTTCCGCGGAAGGGCTTTGCCATCCGGCTGGCGGGCGATCCGGCGCACGGGCTCCTCTTCGCGGGCTATCTGCTCGCCGAGGCCGCGCTGATCGACCGGCGATTTGTGTCGCACGCGCCGACTCTTGGGCGCGGCCGCGCGCGGGAGCCTGAGCGGCGGGTCGATCCGGATCGCGAGCGAGCACGAGGAGTACCCGCTGGTGGACGCGCCCGAGCTTCTGCTCGTCTCGTCGGGGCCGGCGCTCGACCGGTTCGCGGACGCGCTCGCGCCGGAGGGCAGTCTCCTGGTGGACGAATCCCTGCGCGACATCTCGCCGACCTACGCGATCGAGCTGCCGCTGGTTCGGACCGCGATGGAGGCGGGAGGCACAAGCCTTGTCGTCGATCTGGTCGCGGCGGCGGTCGTGACGGCCATGACGGGCGCGGTCAGCCGCCGCGCGCTCTACGACGCGGCGGAGCGGTTGCTTCCGGGTCGAGGACGGCCCGCGGCGCTGGCCGCGCTCGACGCGGGAGTGGAAATGGGAAGGAGTCGGCTTCGCGCCTAGGCGCGGGGCGTGTGATCACGCATTCCGGAGGAGGAATCGGTGGAAGAAACGCTGTTCATGATCAAGCCGGACGCGGTCCGGGCCAAGAAGATCGGCGCCATTCTGGCGGAGGTGGAGAAGGCGGGATTTGAAGTCGCGGAGATGAAGCTGGTCCGCCTCGACCCGGCCCGCGCCCGGAAGTTCTACGCCGTCCACGAAGGGAAGCCGTTCCTCGAGGACCTGGTCCGGTTCATGTCGTCGGGCCCCGCAGTGCCGTGCCTGCTTCGGAGGCAGAACGCCATCCTGGGTCTCCGCGAGCTGATCGGCGCCACGGACCCCAAGGAGGCGAAGCCGGACACAATCCGCGCGCGCCATGCCGAATCTAAGCAGAACAACGCGGTGCACGCGTCCGACTCGCCCGAGTCGGCGAGCATCGAGATTCCGTTCTTCTTTGGCGATCGTTCGCCGGGACGCTAAGCAAAGCCACGACATGGAAATCGATCTTCATCAGCTGGCCCAGGGCCAGACCCGCCTCCGGTTCGATCTGGAGGCCCCCACGATCGGACTCAAGCCCGAAGACGTCGCCGTTACGGGCCCGATGGCGGTCGACCTGGTCCTGGACCGCCGTGGGGACGAGATCTGGATCCGAGGTGGGCTGCATCTTACGTCGTTACAACAATGTAGCCGGTGCCTGATCGACTACCCGGAGAGACTTGAGTTGGACTTCGAGGTCTTCTGTGCTAAGGTCCAGTACCCCAACGTGGTAAGCGCTGGGGCCGTGGAGGAGGAGGACGGGGGGGTGCACTTCCACGATGGCCGGATTCTCTCGATCGATCAGGAGATCCGCGAGGCCGTGATCCTGGGCCTCCCGATGAAGCCGCTTTGCAAAGAGTCGTGCGCGGGGCTTTGCCCCCGTTGCGGCGAGGATCGCAACCTCGGGCCTTGCCGCTGCGTCGGCACGGCGGCCGGCTGATCCGGAACGACTTGGATCCCCGCACCGGGCCCGAAACCCACATTCGACAGAGGAATTTGAGACATGGCCGTTCCCAAGAGAAGACACTCGAGCACCCGGGGCAAGAAGCGCCGGACCCACTGGAAGCTGGGCACGCCGTCCCGCTCGCTCTGCTCCCACTGCAGCCAGCCCAAGCTCCCGCATCGCGTCTGCAGCCACTGCGGCTATTACGCGGGCGAGGAGATCATCGCTCAGGAGCCCGCGAAAACATCCTAGGGCGGCCTCGAACCTAACGATGGACCGTCGCGGACATGGACCGGTCATCGGGGTGGACGCCATGGGGGGCGACCACGCGCCACGCGTCGTGATCGAAGGCGCGCTGGAAGCCCTGCGTGAATCCGACTCCGCGTTCGACGTCGCCTTGGTCGGCGACGAAGCCGTCATCGCCCGCGAGGCGGAACGCCTCGGCGTGCGCGACCAGATGCCGCGCGTGATCCACGCCGCGGAGCGCGTCGAGATGGCCGAGTCGGCCGCCTCCTCGATACGGAAGAAACGCGACAACTCCATCTCCGTTTCGGCGCGGCTCCAGAAGGAGCATCAGACGGACGCGCTCGTCTCCGCCGGCAACACCGGCGCGGTGGTGGCGGCGGCGCTCTTCGAGGTGGGCCGCATCGAGTCGATCCAAAGGCCCGCCATCGCCACGGTCCTCCCCACGCCACAGGGAAGCGTGGTCGTGCTCGACGTGGGCGCGACGTCCGACTGCAAGCCCTACCACCTCTACCAATTCGCCCTCATGGGAAGCATCTACGCCCGGCTCGTGCTCCACGTGGAGCGCCCGCGCGTGGGCCTCCTGAACATCGGCGAAGAGGCGGAGAAAGGAAGCGAGCTCTATTACGAGGCGCACCAGCTCTTGAAGCGAAGCCCGGTCCATTTCGTGGGGAACGTCGAGGGCCGCGACATCATTCTGGGCACGGCGGACGTCGTGGTCTGCGACGGGTTCGTCGGGAACGTGCTTCTCAAATTCGCCGAGAGCGTGATCCCGAGCATCTCGAGCATGATCAAGGACGAGATCGCCCGCCATCCGCTGAGCATGATGGCCGGGCTCCTCCTGAAGCCCGCCTTCCGCCGGCTCCGCCGCCGCCTCGATTACGCCGAGGTGGGAGGCGCGCCGCTCCTGGGAATCGACGGCACCTGCATCATCGCGCACGGGCGATCGAACGCGCGCGCGATCAAGAACGCGATACGCGTCGCCGTCCGTTGCGTGGAGGCCAAGGTTCCCGATTCCATCCGCACCGAGCTGCAGCGCCTGGCGCCGGAGGCCGCGTGATCGCGCCCGTGCGTCCCGTCCACATCGTGGGCACCGGATCGTTCACCCCGGAGCGGGTGCTGACGAACCAGGACCTCGAGAAGATTGTCGACACCTCCGACGAGTGGATCGTGTCCCGCACCGGAATCAAGGAGCGGCGTATTTCCGATCCGCAGACTCCCTCGTCCTCCCTCGCCACCGAGGCGGCGCGCCGCGCGCTTGAGATGGCGGGCCTTCAGGGCTCGGACCTGGACCAGATCGTGGTCGGGACCGTGACGGGGGACCGCACGTTCCCCTCCACCGCGTGCATCATCCAGGACCGCCTCGGCGCCGTGAACGCGCACGCGTTCGACGTGTCCGCCGCGTGCGCCGGATTCCTGTACGGCCTCGCGGTGGGGCGGAGCGCGATCTCGTCGGGCATGGCCCGGACGGTCCTCGTCATCGGGGTCGAGACCCTCTCCAAGATCGTGAACTGGACCGACCGGAACACCTGCGTGCTCTTCGGCGACGCCGCGGGCGCGGTCATCCTCCAAGCCTCCGACAAGCCGGGCGGAATTCTCGCGACGCGCCTTCACAGCGACGGCGCGCTGGTCCACCTCCTCGAGATGCCCGCGGGCGGATCGCTCAGGCCGCCCAGCCACGAGACGGTGGAACAGAGGCTCCACACCATTCACATGCGCGGAAACGACGTGTTCAAGCACGCCGTGCGCGCGATGGAATCGGTCGCGCTGGAGGCCCTCGAGGCGGCGGGGCGGAAGCCCGAAGAGCTGTCGCTCCTGATTCCGCACCAGGCCAACTTCCGCATCATCGACGCGACGGCCCGGCGGCTGGGACTCCCGATGGAGAAGGTGTTCGTGAACCTGGACCGGTACGGAAACACGTCGGCGGCCTCCATTCCGCTCGCCCTCGACGAGGCGAACCGGGCGGGGCGGATCCGGCCCGGCGATCTCATCGAGCTGGTCACGTTCGGCGGAGGCTTCACGTGGGCCGCGGCGGTGATCGAATGGTAGGACCGGCCTGTCTCTTCCCGGGCCAGGGCTCGCAGAGCGTCGGCATGGGCCGGGCGCTGTGCAACCGCTATCCGGAGGCTCGCGCGGTGTTCGAGGAAGCGGATCGAATCCTCGGATTCGCGCTCTCCACGCTCTGCTTCGACGGCCCGGCGGAGGAGCTGACGCGGACCGAGAACACGCAACCGGCGCTCCTCGTCGCGAGCCTCGCCGCGTTCCGCGTTCTGGAGTCGAAGGGATTGCGGCCGGCGGCGGCCGCGGGGCACAGCGCGGGCGAGTACGCCGCGCACGTCGCGGCGGGATCGCTCTCGTTCGAAGAAGGGCTGACGCTCATCCGCCGCCGCGGCGAGGCGATGGCCGGCGCGGGCGCGGAGCGGCCGGGCACCATGGCCGCCGTGCTCGGGCTTTCGATCGAGCAGATCGCGGACGTGCTGAAGGCGGTGAACGCGCCGGACGATCTCGCCGCGGCGAATTACAACTCGCCGGGCCAGGTGGTGCTCTCGGGAACGCCGGAGGCCATCCTCAAGGCGACCGAGGAGGCGAAGCGCGCGGGCGCGAAGAAGGTGGTGCCGCTTCAAGTGAGCGCCGCGTTTCACTCGCCGCTCATGAAGGGCGCCTCCCGCGGATTGGAGGAGGCGATCGGCAAGGCGAAGATCGCGACCGCCTTGTTTCCGGTCTACGCCAACGTCACGGCGGGGCCCGTGACCCAGCCGGAGGAGATTCGCTCGACGCTGTCGAGACAGCTTCTCTCGCCCGTTCTCTGGGAGCAGACCATGCGGGCGATGCTCCAGGCGGGAATACGACAATTCGTCGAGGTTGGGAACGGCCGGGTGCTTCGCGGCCTGGTCCGCGGCGTCGACAAGGAGGCCGCGGTCTTCGGCAGCGACGATCCGGACGCGCTGGAGTCGGCCGCGGCCGCTCTGGCCGGAGCGGCCGCGCGGTGACCCGCCCGTTCGAGGGAAAGGTCGCGGTCGTCACGGGCGGCGCCAAGGGAATCGGCCGCGCGGTGACGCGCACGCTCGCGGCCGGCGGCGCCAAGGTGGTGCTCTCGGGGCGCGACGAGTCGGCCCTGAACGAGGCGTGCGAGGAGATCCGCGCGCAGGGCGGCGAGGCGGTCTCGGCAACCGGAGACGTCGCGCTGGAAGCGGACGCGAACGCGCTCTGCGAGAAGGCGCTTCAAGCGTTCGGCAAGGCCGAGATCCTGGTCAACAACGCCGGCGTCACGCGGGACGGGCTTTTGATCCGGATGAGCGACCAGGATTGGGACCAGGTGCTCAACACCAACTTGAAGGGCGCCTTTCACTGCATCCGCGCCTTCGCGCGTCCCATGCTGAAGCAGCGGTGGGGCCGGATCGTGAACGTGAGCTCGGTGATCGGACTGATCGGAAACGCGGGACAGGCCAACTACGCCGCGTCCAAGGCGGGTCTGCTCGGGCTCACGAAGGCGGTTGCGAAGGAACTGGCGTCGCGCCATATTACGGTCAACGCGGTCGCTCCGGGCTTCATTGAGACCGCGATGACGGGCGCTCTGACGGAGAAGGTGCGCGAGGGGCTCATGGCGCAGATACCGCTGGGCCGCCTGGGAAGCCCGGAGGATGTTGCGCACGCGGTCGCGTTCCTGTGCACCGAGCAAGCGGGTTACGTCACGGGGCAGGTGCTGACCGTCGACGGCGGCATGGTGATGTAGGAGGACGTTGAGTCCTTGGGAGGAGACATGAATCTAAAGGGGGAGGTGAGCAAAGGAATGGCCACATTCAGTGAGGATCGGGTCAAGCAGATCATCGTCGACCAGTTGGGTGTCGCGCTCGAGCAGGTGACGCCGGAAGCGTCGTTCATCGACGATCTCGGCGCGGATTCGCTCGACACGGTGGAGCTGGTCATGGCGCTCGAGGAAGAGTTCGGGATCGAAATTCCGGACGAGGACGCCGAGAAGATGACCACCGTCGCGGACGCCGTGAAGTATTTGGAAAGCCACGTACCGAAGAACGCCTGATTCGGTGCCGCCGGCCCGATACGCGGGCCGGCGCCGGTAGGCGGATTCCAGCAATTCGGAAACGGAGTCGAAGAAGCCAGATGTTGCGAGTGAATGGGCAGCCGCGCCGCGTTGTCATCACCGGCCTGGGGGTTGTGTCTCCCCTGGGATCGGAGGTGGAGACGTTCTGGAAGCGGCTGAGCGCCGGGGAGTCGGGCATCGGCCCGGTCACCCGGTTCGACACGTCCAAGTACGACACCCGGTTCGCGGGTGAAGTGCGGGAATTTCGATCCGAAGACTACATGGATCGGAAGGAAATTCGACGGGCCGACCTGTTCGTTCAGTACGCGATCGGCGCCACCGCTCAGGCTGTGAAGCAGGCGGGCGTATCGCCGCAAACCGTCGATCCCAACCGCTACGGCGTCATCGTCGGATCGGGCATCGGCGGCATCGCGACCTTCGAGGATCAGCACCGCGTTCTCCTCGAAAAGGGTCCCTCACGTGTGAGCCCCTTCTTCATTCCGATGATGATCTCGGACATGGCCTCCGGCCAGGTGTCGATCCAATTCGGCGCCAAGGGCCCCAATTACGCGACGGTTTCGGCCTGCTCCTCAGGGGCCCACGCGGTCGGAGACGCCTACCGGATCATCCAGTGCAACGAGGCGGATGTCATGATTTCGGGCGGCGCGGAGGCGCCCGTGACCCCGGTCTCCTTTGCTGGATTCTGCTCCATGAAGGCCATGTCCACACGCAACGACGATCCACAAAAAGCCTCGCGTCCGTTTGACGCCCAGCGAGACGGTTTCGTGATGGGCGAGGGCGCGGGGGTCGTGGTGCTCGAAGAGCTCGAGCACGCGAAGAAGCGAGGCGCTCAGATCCTCGCGGAGATCGTCGGTTATGGCGCGACGGGAGATGCTCATCACATGACGGCGCCGGCCCCCGAGGGTGAGGGTGCGGCGCGCGCCATGAGGGCTGCGATCCGGGATTCGGGCCTTGCGCCCGAAGGCTTCGGTTATCTCAACGCCCACGGCACCTCCACGCCGCTCAACGACAAGTTTGAAACGCAAGCCATCAAGTCGGTGTTCGGGGACTACGCCAAGAAGCTCGCGGTCAGCTCGACAAAGTCGATGACCGGGCACTTGCTGGGCGCGGCGGGAGGGCTCGAGACGATCATTTGCGTCCTCGCCCTGGAGCGGCAAAAGCTGCCGCCGACCGTCAACTATGAACACCCCGATCCCGACTGTGACCTCGACTACGTCCCCAACACTGCACGCTCGGTCGAACTGCAGGCAGCCCTTTCCAACTCATTGGGCTTTGGTGGGCACAACGTCACCCTGGCGTTTTCGAGGTATGTGGCGTAAGGGGATTCCCAAGGGAATCCGCACACTGTGAAATTTCTTCGAAAGCTGTTTGGTCTGGACCGGCCGGCTGTCCCTCCCAAGCGGGAGCGGGGCCGCGAATTCGATCTCAAAGGACTCGAGAAGATTCTCAAGTATCAGTTTCGAAATCCCGATTTGGCCCGCACCGCCATGACCCACCGCTCGTACCTCCATGCGACCCAGGGCCGGTCCGGTGAGTCGAACGAGCGGATGGAATTCCTCGGCGACTCGGTCGTGGGCCTTGCCGTCAACCAATACCTCTACAACAAATTCCCCAAGCTCCGCGAAGGCGAGTTGACCAAGATGAAGTCCCTCCTGGTCAGCCGCGTGATTCTGTCGCGCACCGCGAACACCATGGGCCTGGGGCACTACGTTCTTCTCAGCGACGCCGAGAACGAATCGGGCGGGCGAAATCGCGCCTCGATCCTGGCCGACACGCTGGAAGGCGTGATCGGCGCGGTCTACCTGGACGGCGGGCTCGAGCCGGCGCGGCTGCTCACGGAGCGGCTCCTCCTCAAGGAGGTGCACGAGATCCTGAGCGACGCGAATCTGGCGAATTACAAGAGCATGCTCCAGGAATACGTTCAGGGCGAGTTCAAGACCCATCCCCAGTACCGGATCTCGAGCGAGAACGGACCGGATCACCACAAGCTCTTCGCGGTCGACGTCGTGGTGAACGGACGCTCTCTGGGGCGCGGCCACGGAAGCAACAAGAAGGAGGCGGAGCAGGAGGCCGCCCGGGACGCGCTGCTTCACTTCGAGAAATTGGTCCGGTCGGATCGCGGAGGTGCCCGGGAGGGCGGTACCCGGGAGGGCGGTGGCCGGGAGGGCGGTGGCCGGGACGCGGGAGCACGGGAGGCGGGGGGAGGCCGCAACGGGGGCCAGCGCCGCCGGAGCCGTCGCGGCGGCCGCGGTCGCAGGCAGCGCGGAGGCAGCATGCGCCCCGATGACACGCGCGTGGAGGCCGGCGGAGCGCCCCGCCCGCCGCGCGAAGGGAGACCGGGACGCGAGGGACGCGACTCACGTGAGCCTCGGCACGAGCCCCGAAGCGAGGGACGCGATTCGCGGGAGCATTCGGAGCGTCCGGAGCATTCGGAACGTCCGGAGCATTCGGAACGCCCGGAGCATTCGGAACGCCCGGAGCGACGGGAATATCCCCGCGAGGAGCGGGACGTCGCCGGCGGTTCGTCCCAAGAGAGGCCATCGACGGGAGGAGACAGCGGATCTTCACAGGGGGAGACGCGATCCGGAGACGGGGGATCCACCCCGTGGGCCGCATCGGGCTTGCACACAGAGTCTTAGGCTAGTATAATTATAGCGTCGTCTCGGGAGAGGGGAGGAACGCCCATGGAGGGCATTCACTTACCTTCTTGGGGGAGGCGACAACGTGACCCAGAGCCTAGACCGAGGGCGATTCATTGCGTTCCTCCTCGCGGCCGCGATTGTGTTTGTCGCGACGCCGCCTGCGACGGCGCAGCCTGTCTTCTACTCCCTTAGAACGCCCCTTCCGCTCGAGTTCGACGTCCGGTTCCAGCTCGCCCTAGCCTCAGGAGATCGCGACGGCGCGATCGCTTGGGCGGAATCCCTCGCGGCCCTGGATCCCAGCTCGTCCTACGTTCCTTCGCGAATCGCGCAGCTCCACGAGGACGCCGGTGAGGACATGGCCGCCCTCTTCTGGGGACAGCGCGCGCTCGCGATCGACAGTCTGAACGCGGACGCGGCGATGCTCGTGGGGCGAATGCGGCTCCGGTCCGGCGAGCCCGCCCTCGCGGCGCAGATCCTGTCTCCGCCGCTTCGCCAGCTTGGCGCGCAGCCCGAGCTCTACGCGCTCCGCGCGCTGGCGCACGAGCTGGACCACAACTACGAAGCCTCGCTTGCGGATCTCAAACGCACCGATGTGCTCCTGCCCGATTTCGCATGGATCGCGACCGGGATTCTCAGCCTTGCGCTCGAGGACGGCCGCCTGGATGAAGCGTATTCAGCCCTTCAGCTGGCCCTGGAGCTAAAACCCGACGACACGCGGACCCTCACCCTCGGCGTCGCACTTGCCGAGCGGATGGGGAACCGCGTGCTCGAAGAAACGCTGCTGCGCCAGCTGGCCCTGGCACCGGCCTCTCGGATCGAGGAGGTCTCGGCGTACGGCGCGTTTCTCATCCGAAGCGGAAAGATCAAAGAGTTCGAACAGCTGGCCCGGTGGGCGGACGCCCGGGGCACCCGGCCGTCCCAGCTTCGGGTGGGGGCCGGACAGGCGCTCCTCGCCGTGGGAGACGCGCAGGCCGCGCTGACCGCCGTCAAGCCGGTCAAGGACCGGAACGCCGCGGATCCGATTCGGGCCCGCGCCTATCTGGGACTCGGCGACGAGCGAAGGGCTCTGGAGTGCTATCGCCACACGTTCGCGACGCGCGCCGTTTCGAGGGAGGAGTCCCTCGTGGTCGCGTACCTGGAAATCCGGGTGGGGAGTCGCGTGTACGGCATCCGGACGCTCGAACAGGTTCGCGAGGGCGAGCTGGGTAACGCCCGGCAGGTCCTCGCCGCAAGCCTGTGCTACTCCGCGCTGGGGCACCCGGAGGAGGCCGTGGAGCTGATCCGCGAAAGCACCTCCCGCGGCATCGACAGCCCGTCCATCTACGAGCAGCTGGGCTCCTCGGCGATGGCGATCGGCGACAGCCTGCTCGCGCAGTGGGCCTGGGAGCGGCTCCGGGGCACCGGCCGCGAGACCTCCGAATGCCTCTACTTCCTGGGCTCCACAGAGTTGTCCCAGGGCGACGTCGAGCGGGGCACCCGAACCTTGACCCAGGCCATCGACCTGAACCCCCGAAACGGCAGGGCCCTCCTCCTCATGGGGAAGTTCCGCTTTCAGCGTGGCCAGCTTGAAATGGCCCGCGATCTCCTGATCCGGGCCTCCCAATGCCCGGAGACTGCCACCGAGGCAAATCGAGCATTGGCAAGGGTTTGCCGAAGCCTAAGGCTCGACTCGGAGGCTCGCGAGGCCGAGGCCAGGGCCCGCTCCGGTCGCCCCGGGCCCGTTTCTGGCTTAAGCTTCTTCCAAAGCCGGTAATTCCACTCCCGGCCAGGAACTGGCCTATCGGGGCGGTGTACCCATGACTACGGAGAACGACGTGCCACTTGAGCCGCTTCGATTGACAAAGCTCGATCTTGCCGAGCTGAGTGACGAAGACGTCATGGAGCGCTGTGCGATGGGCTCCGAGGCGGCGTTCCGCGCGCTCGTTTCCAGGTATCGCACCCGCATCATGAACCTGGTCTGCCGGTTCATTAACGACCGGGACCGGGCCGAGGAGATCAGCCAGGAAGTCTTTCTCCGCGTCTTCCGCAACCGCGAGCGGTACCGGAAGAGCGGCAAGTTCTCGACGTGGATCTTCACGATCGCCGTGAACTTGACGAAGAACGAAATTCGCAGCCGTGTTCGCCATCGCGGCACGTTCAGCTTGGACGCGATGGAGGAGGAATCGGGGGGACAAGGCGTCAGCTTCCCGGATTCCAAACCGCTTCCCGATGAGGATCTGAACGCCCATGAGATCGGAACCAAGGTCGCAGAGGCGCTCCGAAAGATTCCCGCCCGCTACCGCGAGGCCGTGATGCTGAGAGACGTCGAGGGGCTTAGCTACGAGGAGGTCGGTCAAATCCTACGCATTCCGGGCGGAACGGTGCGCTCCCGCATCAACCGCGCCAGGCTCATGCTGAAGGAGCGGCTCAAACCCTACCTCGGCCTGGAGGATGTATGAACTGCCGGTCCGCCGAACCGCTTCTATCCGCGTTTCTGGAAGACGATCTGAGTCAGAACGAGCGCCGAAATCTCGAGTCGCACCTGCTCTCCTGCCGGCGCTGCTCGCAGGGCGTTCGCGAGCTTCGCGCGACGCTGGAGATGCTCCAGACCATTCCAGAGGTGGAGACCAGCCCGCACTTCGAAGCCGATCTGCTCGCGCGCATCCGGTCGGGCGAGGGTCTACGCCCAAGCCTGATCGAGTGGCTGCGCACCTATCTGGAGCCGGCGCGGCTCCGTCCTTTGTTCCTGGCCGGGGCGGGCGCGTGCGCGATCTGGATTTCGGTGTTGCTCGTAGGCCCGAACGGCGTTCTCCACGCGACGAGTCCCGAGCTCGCCCAGAGCAAATCGGGTGCGACGACGACGGCGCCGGCTCCGGTGGTTGCTTCGGTTCCCACGACACAGCCCGGTCCCGCCGCGGTGGCCGCCCGTTCCGACGGCAAGTCCCAGGGTTCTCCTTCCGCGGCGTCTCGCGCGAACGCGCCGGGATACGCTTGGGCCGACCCCAGCTTCCCGCCGGCGAAGTCGGGGCAGGACACGGTGATCTCCAATCCAGGCTCCCGCTACGACGATGAATACGTCACGGATCAGTTCATCATCGAGCGCGGGCTTGAGAGCACGAACAACCGGACGATCACGCCCGTCTCGGATCGGCAATCCGATGACGTGTTCATCACCTTCTAGGGCGGCCGCCGTCCCAACGCGACGCCCTACGCAGTGGTGGGCGGCCCTAGGGGCCGCCGCCCTCGCCACGACCTTCCTTGTTTCCGCCGCCCATGCGGCGCCGCCCGGCAACTCTCCCAGATCCCTCCACACCGACGACGGCTCGCTCCTCGGCGTGGTG
Organism: Candidatus Eiseniibacteriota bacterium; assembly: GCA_963740415.1. GTDB lineage: Bacteria > Eisenbacteria > RBG-16-71-46 > SZUA-252 > SZUA-252 > WS-9. The sequence continues at coordinate 154,435 of CAVUEC010000011.1, read as the reverse complement.
GACTCCGTCCACCTGAGCATCCTCACGGTCGTGGCCTATCCGCCCGCGGATCCCGCGAACCATGCGGCGAAGCGAAAGAGGCTGATCGGCACCGCCGTGGCGCTCTCCGACAGGCAGATCCTGACCACGGCGAGCATGGCCATCCCCGGCGGGAGCGTCCGCGTCCTCCTGGGCGGGGGCGTCGAGCGTCCGGCCGTTCTCCTGGGAGTGGACCGGTCCTCGAATATCGCCCTCTTGCAGGTGGAAGGCGCCACGCTCCGTCCGCTGAAGCCGGCGCCGCCCCAGTCGCTCGCGATCGGCTCGTGGGTCGCGGTCATATCGAACGTCGCGATCACGAAGCCACAGGCGGCGCTCGGCCGCGTGGTCGGACGGGGCGAGCGGATGGATTACCCGCACTCGGGCGAAATTCTGGAAATTGACGCGCCCAGCTATCCAGGCTCCACCGGGGGCGCCGTGCTGAACGAGGAGGGCGACTGGGTCGCCGTCGTGGTCGGACGGGCCGTGCCCGGCACGATGGAGCAGGGTTCCCGCGTCGGCCTGGAGCGCGGCGGCGAGACGATGCCCGATCCGAACAGCGTGCTGATCGCTCTTCCCGTCGAGCAGATCGAATGGCTCACCAAGGAGCTTCAGGCCTACGGGACCGTGCGGCACGGATTTCTGGGCATTCAGCTTCGCCGCGGCAATCCAGAGGCCTCGGATTCCCTCGGCGTTCTCGTCGCGAGCGTGGTGGTCGACAGCCCCGCCGATTCGGCCGGCCTTCGCGCCGGAGACCGGATCCTGGCCATCCAGGGCCAGGAGGCGCACACGGCCGACGAGCTGACCAGCTTCGTTCGCGCGTCACGGCCCGGCGACGTTGTCGAGCTCACCGTGCTCCGCCAGACGGAAATCTTTCCGATGCGCGTGAACGTGGGCGCCGCCTTCAGCCAGGCGCCGGTGGGGCCGCACCGGTCCTCGTCCGACGACCTCGTTCGCATGAAACAGGAGCTGCAACGCCTCGACGCGGATCGTAAGCGCCTCGAGGATCAGATCAAGTCGCTCCAGACCACCCCCCAGCGCTAGCCCCGCCCGGCCCCGTGTGGTAGCCTGCGCGCCACCATGCGGCGAATTCGCATTGCCTCGTCGCGCCACCGCCCGCGGAAACGCGCCCCCCGCGCCCGGGCTGCGTTGGCCGCGCTTGGGGCGGCTCTCCTCGCGGTCGCCGGCTGCGGCTCGCGCCCGTTCGCCGAGGGATCGAGCCGCGAGCTCACCGTTCTCACCTCGCTTCCGCCCGACGCCCCCGAGATCTTGATGCTGCGCGCGGTGGTCGAGCGAGAAGCGCTGCGCATCGACCACGAGCCCTCCTTCGTCGTCCGCCTCGCAAGCCCGACGGACGCGGCCACCTACCGCTCGACGCTGGTGCTCGCGGTCGGCTACGGACCGTTCGACCGGATTCCAACGCCATGTGCCAAGCTGCGCGCCCTGCTCGAGCGCGGGGACAAGCCGTACGCCTTCATCCCGGATCTCTGGCTCCGCGGCCAGGCATCGGGAATCTTCTGGGCCAAGACCCGGGACGAGTGGATCTCCGCGATGGCCCGCGCGCAGAATCCCTTCTATCTCGCGCTCGATCGTGCGACGTTCGGCGCGGTTCGGGAGCGCGTCCTCGCCCTTCCGCGGGACGAACGCGCCGAGCGGATCCTGGCGGAGGCGCTCGATTTCAAGATGCGGGTTCCGCGGGGATACACCGTGCAAGTCTTGGAGAAGGCGAAGGCGGCGCTCGTGGTGGCCGAAGGCCCGCCGGCGCGACTCCTGCGCATCCAGAGCGCGTCGGGCGCGGAAGGGGACATCGGGCAGACTCGCGCCGCGCTGGCGAGGCTGTTCCGGCCGCACGAAGTCACGCTGCCCCTCGCCGATCCGATGCTGGTCCCGGACGAGATGGCGGGCGCGCGATCCAGGCTGTACGGGCGATGGGAGGATTCCGACGTGAGCGCGGGCGGTCCGTTTCGCTTCTATCGGGTGGCGCGCGGCGCGCACGCGTTCAACGTGGATCTGGCCGTGTTCGCTCCCGGCCGGCCCAAACTACCCTACTTGAGGGAGCTCCAGGTGCTCGCCGAAACAGTGGAGGCAAAGTGATCCGAGTCCGAATCCGGTCGCGCGCGGCGAGCTACCCGGTCTTGGTGCGGGGCGGACTTCTGCCCCGCGTAGGAAGGATGATCCGCGCGGTCGCGCCGGGGTCCATGGCCCTTCTCGTGACCGACCGCATCGTCGGGAGGCTCTACGCCGGGGATGTGGAGCGGTCTCTGGAGCGCGCGGGCTATCGCGTGGTCCGCTCCACGCTCCCGGCGGGGGAGCGCGCGAAATCGATCGCCTCCCTGCGCGCGCTGTGCGCGCATTGGGCGCGGAGCGGGGCGGGACGGGACGCCGTGGTGGTCGCGCTCGGCGGCGGCGTGGTCTCCGACGTCGCGGGCTTCGCTGCGTCGGCCTACGCGCGCGGCCTCCGGTGGATCGCGCTCCCGACGACGCTCTTGGCACAGGCCGACGCCGCCATCGGCGGCAAGGTCGGCGTGAATCTGCCGTCCGGGAAAAATCTCATCGGCGCGTTCCACCATCCGTCGGCGGTTTTCGCCGACACGCGGACGCTCCGGACGCTGACGCCGCGGGCGTACCGTGCCGGCCTGGCCGAGGTGCTCAAGATCGGGGTCGTGCGGCGTCCCGCAATCCTGGGACAACTCTCGAGACTTGTCGCCGCGGACCGCTGGCGCGATCCGCGCGCGGTGGAGCCGTTGATCCGGCTCGCCGCCGCGGAAAAGGCGGCGCTCGTTTCGCGCGACGAGCGGGATCAGGGGCCCCGGCTCGCGCTCAACTTCGGGCACACGGTGGGTCACGCCCTGGAGGCGGCCGCGGGCTTCGAGCGCCTCCTCCACGGCGAGGCGGTCGCGCTTGGAATGGTCGCGGCGTTGCGCTTGAGCGTCCTCGAAGCGGGGCTCGATCCCATCGCCGTTTTGGTCGTCGAGTCGCTCCTGCGCAGGATGAAGCTCCCCACGGAGCTAAGCCGGCCCCCGGGCCGGCTGTTCTGGCGTGCGCTCGAGCGGGACAAGAAGCGTGGACGGACGGCCACCCGAGTGGTATTGTGCCCGGCGATCGGTCGAGCTAAAGTCTTTGAACTGTCATCGCTTAGAACCCTTCGACGTGTCGTTCTGAGTTTGGTTCGGCAGACGTAGGGGGACCCATGGGGGAGCGCGCGCGCCAGGAGGCGGATCTGCCGCTCGAAGAGATCGTCGCGAGGGATCCGTCCTCCGCGCTCTATCTAGAGCTCGCCACGCGGTTGGTGGAGCGGGGACGGCTCGACGAAGCCATTCAGCTGTGCGAGGAACACCGCACGCGCCCGGGCCACGGCGTCGGCGATCACATCGTGCTTGGCCGCGCGTATCTCGCGGATGGCCGGCTGAACGAAGCCCGCGCGGAGCTGGAGGCGGTGCTGTCGCTCGACCGCGAGAACGTGGTCGCGCTGAAGGCGCTCGCCGGGATTCTCTCCCACCAGGGCGATCACGACCGCGCGAGCGGCTACTACCGCGCCGTCTGCCGCATCGATCCCGGCGACCTCGAATCTCAAACCGCGCTCCATCAGATCACGTCGGGTGAATTTCCCGAGGTGCGTCCCGCCGACGTCGTCGTCGGACAGGGCGATCTTGCGTGGCAACCGGTCCGCCTGCCCCGGGAGGAGGAGCATCTCCCCGAGCTGGGCCTGGGCCTTCGCACCATCGAGAAATTCGACGCGCCGCCGCCGCCGTCTCCCTACACCGCCAAGGTCCAGGATTTCCAGGAAGTGAAGCTGGAGCGCGCCCCGAAGTGGGTCGACGAGGGAGAGACCGCGTCGGCGATCGTGAAGGGGGCGGAGGCGACGGCCCCCGAAGCGCCGCCCGCGGACATGAGGAACGCCCCGTCCGAGCGGCCCGAGCGACCTTCCGTGGTGCGAAGGCCCGTGTCCGGCCCGGCTCCCGTGGAGCGCGCGCCCTCGGACGAGCTGGTGCCCGCGTCCCCGCCACCGTCTCAGGCCGCCCCGGGCGCGTCCGAGTCCGGCGACGCTGGCGTAGCGCCACCCAAGCCGGTGCCGGGAAACCGATCGGCGTTCGAGCAGTGGGTGCGCCGGCTCGGCGGGAAGGAGATCTAGTGGCGAAGGACGTCTGGGTGCTCCACGGACCGAACCTGGGTCTTCTGGGCCGCCGGGAGCCTTCGCTGTACGGGAAGGAAACGCTCGAGAGCATCGACCGCCGCCTCCTATCGCTCGGCAAGGAGCTGGGGCTTCGCGTCGCGACGTTTCAGACCAACCACGAGGGCGCGCTGATCGATCGAATCACGATGGCGATGGACGAGGTCGACGGTTGCCTGATCAACCCGGCGGCGTACACGCACACGAGTCTCGCGTTGGCCGACGCCATCCGCGCCGTGACGATCCCGGTGGTAGAGGTGCACATGACGAACCTCTACTCGCGCGAGCCGGAGCGGCAGACAAACCTCACGGGAAGCGCCGCGAGCGGGGTGGTGATGGGCTTTGGCCCGAGGAGCTACGACCTGGGCCTCCGCGCGCTCGCGTCGCTGCTCACGCGGCCGCGCTCAACCGGGAAGCAACGATGAATCTTCGCCAAACCATCCAGCAGCTGGTTCAGATCATGCGCGAGGAGGAGCTTGCGGAGATCGAGGTCCGGCGGCTCTTCTCCTCGGTTCGGGTGCGGCGGCCCGGAGGAGATCCGGCCATGATGGCGGCGGCCTACGCTCCGCCCGCGCCGGCGGCCGCGTCCGAGAGCAAGGAAGGGGAGGCTGCTGCTGCGGCCAACCTGGTCGCGATCAAGTCGCCCATGGTGGGCACGTTCTACCGCTCCCCGGCGCCGGACGCGGATCCCTACGTGGAAGAGAACAGCGCGATCGACGTCGGGCAGACCGTCTGCATCGTGGAAGCGATGAAGCTCATGAACGAGATCGAATCGGACGTTAAAGGAAGGATTACCAGCATCCTTGTCGAGAACGGCCAGCCGGTCGAGTACGGCCAGGTCTTGTTCCAGGTGGAAGCGGAAAGCGCCGCGTAACCGCGGGGGCGGGGGGACGGGAATGAACATAAAGCGCGTCTTGCAGAAAATGGTCGAGGTGAAAGCGTCGGACCTTCACGTCAAGGTCGGCACCAAGCCCACCGCGCGCGTGAACGGGGAGCTGATGCCGATCGACGAGCCGCCTCCGTCGCAGGCCGACCTCGAAGCGGTGGTGGACCAGATTCTCACGCCGAAGCAGAAGAAGGTCTTCGAGGAAACGAAGGAGGTCGACTTCGCGTTCGGCGTGACCGGGCTGGCGCGGTTCCGCTCCAACTTCTACCAGCAGCGCGGCACGTTCGCGATGGTCTTCCGCCAGGTCCCGGCGACGATCCCCGCGTTCGAGGAGCTCAACCTGCCGCCGGTGATTGAAGAGCTGGCGAGCCGCCAGCGCGGGCTTATCCTCGTGTGCGGCACGGTCGGAAGCGGCAAGTCGACAACGCTGGCCTCCATGATCGACTCGCTGAACCGCCGCGAAGCGAAGAACGTGATCACGATCGAGGATCCCGTCGAGTTCCTCTTTCGCGACAAGAAGAGCACCATCTCCCAGCGCGAGGTGGGCCTCGACACGGCCTCGTTCGCCGAGGGATTGAAGCACATCCTGCGCCAGGATCCGGACGTGATCCTGATCGGCGAAATCCGGGACCCGGACACGATGCGCACCGCGCTCATGGCGGCGGACACCGGGCACCTGGTGCTCTCCACCCTCCACACGGTCGACGCGCCGCAGACGGTCAACCGGATCATCTCGTTCTTCCCGCCGCACCAGCACGAGGAAGTCCGATTCATGCTCGCGTCCACGCTCCAGGCCGTGGTGGCGCTCCGCCTGATTCCGCGCTCCGACACGCCGGGACGTATTCCCGCGGCGGAGGTCATGATGGTGACCGCGACGATCCGCGAGTATCTCCTCGACCGCGAGAAGAGCTCGCTGATCTCCAGCGCCATCTCGGAGGGCGTGTCGCAGTACGGGATGCAGACCTTCGATCAGTCGATCATGAGGGCCTACTCCGAAGAGAAGATCAGCCTGGAGATGGCGCTTCGCTTCTGCTCCAACCCGACCGAATTCGAGCTTCGGGTGAAGGGGATCCACGCCACGTCGGACGAGTCCTGGAAGTCCTTCGAGCGTCAGGAAACCACCTAGCGGGCATGTTCCGGAAGATCCTGGTCGCCAACCGCGGAGAGATCGCCCTCCGGATCATTCGCGCCGCCCGCGAGCTGGAGATCGAGACGGTGGCGGTCTTCTCCGAGGCGGACCGCGACTCCCTCCACGTCCGCCTCGCGGACGAAGCGGTTTGCATCGGGCCGGCGCCCTCGTCGGCCAGCTACCTCCACATCCCGCGCATCATCAGCGCGGCCGAGGTCACGGCCGCCGACGCGATCCACCCCGGCTACGGATTCCTCTCCGAGAACGCCCACTTCGCCGAGGTCTGCGAGTCGTGCCACATCCGGTTCATCGGCCCGACCAAGAGATGATCCGCTCGATGGGGGACAAGTCGGTCGCCCGGAAGACCGTCGCCGCGGTGGGCGTGCCGGTGACGCCCGGAAGCGAGGGCGTTCTCGGGTCCCCCGACGAAGCGGTTTCCGTGGCGCAGACGCTCGGATACCCGGTGATCATCAAGGCGTCGGCCGGCGGAGGCGGGAAGGGCATGCGGATCGCGACGGACGAGGCGTCGCTTCGGAACGGCGTCCTGACCGCGCAGGCCGAAGCGGAGGCCAACTTCGGATCGGGCGAGGTCTATCTCGAGCGCTACGTGGAGAAGCCGCGGCACATCGAGTTTCAGATCTTCGGCGACAAGCACGGAAACGTGGTGCACCTGGGCGAGCGCGAGTGCTCGATCCAGCGCCGGCACCAGAAGCTGATCGAGGAATCGCCCAGCGTCGCGCTCTCGGCCGATCTGCGGGAGCGGATGGGCGCCGCGGCGGTGAAGAGCGCGGCCTCGATCGCCTATGAAGGGGCCGGCACCATCGAGTTCCTGCTCGGCCAGAACGGCGAGTTCTACTTCATGGAGATGAACACGCGGATCCAGGTGGAGCATCCGGTGACCGAGGAGGTCACCCGGCTCGATCTGATCAAGGCCCAGATCGCCGTCGCCGCGGGCGAGCCGCTGCCGTGGAAGCAGGGCGACATCCGGATGCAGGGCCACGCGATCGAATGCCGCATCAACGCGGAGCGCCCCAACCAAAATTTCCAGCCCTCGCCCGGGCACGGTTCGTTACTTCCACAGTCCGGGCGGCCCGGGCGTGCGCGTGGACAGTCATCTCTACTCCGGATACGTCGTCCCGCCTCACTACGATTCGATGGTCGCCAAGATCATCTGCTGGGGCCGGGACCGGGTGGAATCGACGAGCCGGATGCGCCGCGCCCTCGAGGAAACGGTGGTGGAGGGGATCGACACCACCCTCTCCTTCCACCTCGAAGTGCTGGCCGACGAACGCTTCCAACGCGGGGAGATCCACACCGGCTACCTGGAGGAATTCATGGCCGGCCGGAAGCAGGCCGCGTGAAGCGGATCGACCTCTACCTGACTCCCACCGAGGCCGGCCGCGCTCCCCTCGACGACCGCCAGATCGTCATCGTGGACGTGCTGCGGAGCTGCACGTCGATCGCCGTGGCGCTCGCGCACCGGGCGGCCAAGATCATTCCCGTGGAGACGGTGGAGGAGGCGACGCGCTTAGCGCAGACCTTGGACGCCAAGTCGCGCCTCTTGTGCGGCGAGCGGGACGGCCGGAAGGTGGGCGGCTTCGATCTGGGAAACTCGCCGCGCGAGTACACCCGCGAGCGCGTGGAAGGCGCGACCCTCATCTTCGCGTCCACGAACGCGAGCCCCCTCATGGCGGGCCTCCTGGAAGGACACGAGCAGCGTCTCCTCGCCTACGTGAACGTTGGCGCGGTGGCGGCCGCCGTGAAGGCGGACGGCCACGACCTGGCCATCGTGTGCGCGGGGAAGAACGGCCGCTTCGCGCTCGAGGATTCGGCATGCGCCGGAGCCCTGGTGCGGAGGCTCTCCGACGGCGGCTCCGGCATCGCGCTCAACGACGCCGCCGAGATGGCGAGGGAATACGACCGGGCGAACGGGCACGCCCCGGAAGCAATTCTGAAGCGGAGCGAGCACGGGCGGGAGCTGATCGAGCTGGGATTCGAGGAGGACCTCGCGGTGTGCGCCAAGGTGGACAGCGTTCCCCTGGTTCCGCTTCTTCGCGAGGGACGCATCGCGGCACCGGTCGCTCCGACCGACTGAGGCCCGGCGGGCGCGAAGCGCCGGCTCACCCCACGGCCTAGCCTCCCCGGCGGGCTCTCCGCAGCAGCTCCACAGCCAGCACCGCGAAGAAGATGTTTCCCATCCAGGCCGCCACCATCGGCGGCAGCGTGCCCTGATGGCCCAGGGCCTGGCCGGTGCGGATGAACGCGTAGTAGATGAAGCTGATGAAGACCGAGAGCCCGAAGCTCACCGCCAGGCCCCCGCGCCTTACCCGGAGCGCGAGCGCGGTGCCGATCACGACGACGATGAGGTTGGTGAGCGGGAACGCCACCTTGAGATAGAGCTCGACCAGATACTTCTGAACCCGGCTCCCGCTCTGTTTCAGCCGCCCGATGTAATTCTGAAGCTCCCAGTACGAGAGCGCCTTCGGGTCCTCTTCGGCCTTCGCGAAGTCGTCCGGCGTCTCGGCCAGCCCGGGAATCACCAGCTCCTTGAACTCCGCCGCGTGCTCGCCCTCGCGATCGAAGCGCCGGACGAACCCGCGCCGGAAGACCCACCGGCCGTTCTCCCAACGAGCGGACTCGGCGTCGATCCGCCCCGTCAGCGTGTGCTGGCTGATTTCCTGGATCACGACCTCGCGCATCTCCATCGTCGGGATGTTGTAGGTGCGGATGAGAAACGTCCGCCCTTCCCGCCCGAGATAGGCGAGGTTGGTCCGCACCGACTCGCCCTCGAGGCTCTGTTTCTTGATGTCGACCCGGTAGATCTGGAGCTTCCGCGCGTTCAAGGACGGGAGGGCCACCTCGTTCACCACGAACACCAGCACGCTCACGGTCGCGGCGAGCACCCAGAGGGGAAGCGCGATCCGTCCGATGCCGATTCCCGCTGCCTGCATCGCGGTCAGCTCGTTGTGCCGTCCGATCTGGCCCAGGGCGAGGAGGCAGGCCAGCAGCATGGCCATGGGGAGCACCTGCACGATGATGCCGGGGATCGAGACGCCGTAATAGGTCGCCACCGTGTGCCACGGGACGTGGTTGTCGATGAATGTGTCCAGCTTCTCGAAGATGTCGACGATGATGAAGACCGACGTGAAGAAGAGGAGACCCGCGAACAGCGATATCAGCTGCTCGCGCAGGATGTAGCGATCGAGAAGTCTCACGCGGGGACGGCCTTCCTCGGCCTGGGTTTCCGCCGCGGCCTCTGGATAATCTCGGCGGCCTGAAGCGTGAGCACGAGCCCGATCGCCCCCATCACGAGATTCGGCGTCCACATCGCGACCCACGGAGACATGAGCCTCCGGTCCGCCAGCTCCTCGCCGCCGGCCAGGCAGAGGTAGTAGAAGACGAAGAACAGAATCGAAAGGAACGCCACGCCGATGCCGCTCCTCCGCGCCCGGATCCCCAGGGGAGCGCCGACCAGAACGAAGACGATGCACGCGGCGGGAATCGAAAACTTCTTCTGAACCTCAACCTCCAGGCTCTGGGCCCTCCGCTCGAGCGCGTCCACCTCGAGCTGCCGCATCTGGATGATGTCGACCGTGACCGGGGAGGGAAGTTGAGGCGGCACGGCCGTCGAGGGCGAGGAGGTCGCGCTTTCCCTGGTCCCGAGCGAGGAGAAGGCCCGCAAGGCGTTCCGGATCCACGCCTGGACCCCGCGGAGGGGGCGCCGGGGGACCACGGTGCGGACGAAGGACTGGTAATCCTTGAAACCCGCGTCGTGGAGGATCTGGTCCCGGCGGTCGGTGGCCCCCCGTAAGTCCTTACGGATCTCGTGGATATGGTCCTCCATCATCGCCAGGCTCATCTCCCGGTCCCCCCGGGCCTCCCGGTCCCGGCGCTCCAGATCCTCGCCGACGTTCCGAATATTAATGACGTGCGTCTTGAACATCAGCCGCCGGTAGGTCCGCTCGTCGTCGTTGGGCGGGACCTCGTGTATTTCGCCGTCGTGTAGCTCCAGGGAGGTTACCCGTCCGTCGGGGGAGTTATGGATGACACCCCAATCGGCGAGGATGGTCGTCGGCCGCGCGCCGGAATTGAGCTGATAGATTTTGACCCCCCGAATCTCGTTTGTCCGGTCATTCACCTTTTCCACAAAGATGTTGTAGCCGACGAACCCGTCGATGAAAACACCCTCGGTGATCGTCGTGGTGGGGCGCTTTCGTCCGACGTCCGCCATGAGGTTGGCGAGCCTGTGATTCGACTCGGGGAGAATGTGGTTGTTGAAGAGCACGAGGAGCCCGGCCAGCACGACCGACGCGGCGAGGGGCGCTCCGATGATGCGGAGCATGTTGACCCCGTTCGCCCGCATGGCGGCGATTTCGTTGTCCTGGGAGAGGCGGCCGAACGTGGCGAGGCAGGCGATCAGCACCGCGCAGGGGAACGCGAGCGCGACCATGTATCCCAGGGACAGCACGAACAGCTCGAGCACCACCCCGGCGCCCACTCCCTTGCCGATCGCCAGGTCGAGCAGGTCGAAGAGGAAATCGAGGCTGAGCAGAAAGATGACGATGCTGAACCCGATGAGAAACGGGTAGATGTGTTCCCGCAGAACGTACCGTTCGAGTATTCTCATGCGCTTTGGGCGGTGGACCTCCTCGTTGTGGGTGGGCAGGGCCAGTATAGGGAGCGGGGAGGGCCCGGTGCAAATGCTGCCGGGGAGCCCCATCCATCGCCGTGCGAATCAGTTCCGGCTCGAACCAGGACCCGCCGGCGGGGTTTGAGTACTCACGGCCCCCATCCCCTGACCGAGCCAACCCGAGGACCCAACCCACATCATGGGACGATGCGCCGCAGCCTGAGGCTTGGCCTTCCGCTTTCGCTCCTACTGGCCCTGTGGGCCTGGGGGAGCGCCCAGGCGTCCCCGTGGCAGTTTCGCGCCATGCCGAGCCCCGACCAGGAGATCCGGACGGGGAGCGACGGGCAGCCCTACAACGGGCTCCCCGCCGGCTGGAAATTCGCGGCCCCTGCCCCGGGGGAGGATTACCCCACCGGCCAGTCCAACGTCACCGTCTCCTTCGATCCACTGAGCGGCACGATCCTCGAGAGCTACCGCGAGGGCAACGTCGAAGTCCGCGAGCCTCTGGTGATTACCCCCGAGGAGTACAACCAGGTCCTCACCGACCGTAACCGGAGAAAACTCTGGCAGGAGGAATCCCGGCAGACCCGCTCGGTGGCGCGCGGCCAGGCACGAACTGGTGGCATCTTCCGCGTCGAGCTTCCCGTCCAGCTTCCCAAGCTCGTCCGCTCCGTCGTGGGCGACGGCGCTCCGAACATCGAGGTCTCCGGAAGCGAGACGATCACCTTGAGCGGCACGCGCGACTGGAACGTGGGTCCGCGAATCCAGACCGAGCGCAAGAATCAGGGCGGGTTCCCCAGCCTTGAGATGAAGCAGGACATGAACGTCAACCTGACGGGCTCGATCGGAGACCGGATCAAGGTCGACGTGGATCAGTCGAGCAACGTCCAGACGTCCGTCGACAACAAGGTCAAGCTCCGCTACGAAGGCGACGAGGACGACATGATTCGCCTCGTCGAGCTGGGCAACACGAACCTCTCGGTGGAGGGCGCGTCGTTCCGCCAGGAGGGTCTCTTCGGAATCAAGACGATCGCCAAGCTCGGGAACGTCGAGATGACCGCCATCGCGAGCAAGCAGGACGCCAAGACCGAGACCGCGCGGTTCACGCCCTCGGGGGACAACAAGTCGGTTCAGATCGCCGACCTCGACTACATCAAGCGGACGTACTACCTGATCTCGGATCTGCCGATCCGGCTCAAGCCGGGGAGCCTCAAGATTTACCGGGACAACGGGTTCGGCATCGACAACACGCAGGGAAACGTGATCAAGGGGATCGCCCGCTTCGACCCCTCGCTCCCAACGGACCCGAGCACCAATCCAGAGCGGCCCGGCAACTTCACGCCGCTCGATGCCGGCACGGACTACGAGAAGATCAATCCATGGTTTATCGACGACAACACGGGGCGCGAGATCCCCGTCATCCACCTCATGGCGGCCCTCCAGCCCACGGACATCCTCGTGGTCGCGTACACGGTGATCGACGACTCGGGCGCGGAGGTCCAGATCGGCGACCCCTCGAAGACGCTCTTCAAGATGATCAAACCGCCCATTGGCGAATTCACGACCCTCCCGACGTCGCCATTTTTCGACCCGGCCGCACCCTGGTACAAGGCGCTCTTCTACGAGCTTCGCAATTTCTACGACATCGGCGGGCGCGACATCGCCCTCGAGACGCTGAACTTGAAAATCCGCGCGATCGATCTTGGCGGGGCGACCAACAAGGATATTGCTGGGGACGGCACGCCGTTGGTGCAGGTCCTGGGATTGGACCAGACGGGCCAACCCGGCTCCGACAGCCCGAATAGTCCCGACGGGAGGGTCGACCAGTCGTACCTGAATCCCACGACGGGCATTCTCTTCTTCCCCGATCTCCATCCGTTCGCGCCGGACCTGATCAACCACACCGGCCAGTGCGACTCGCTTGGCGGGTTCGGCAGCTACAACTGCCTCGACAACTTCGGCAGAAACATCCTCCGCGACGATCCGGCGCTGCCCTCGAACAGCCGCGCGAACCTGAGCGTCTACTACTCACCGAGTCCGAATGCGTTCACGGATTCCCGCTACTACATCGACGCCGACTTCAAGAGCAGCCAGCAGGGGTTCTTCCTGGGGCGCTTCGACATATTGGAAAATTCGGAGCAGGTGAAGGTGGACGGCATTCCCCAGCGGCGCGGCATCGACTACTCGATCGACTACGCCGCCGGGCAGATCACGTTCGTCAAGCCGCCCGGGCCCCAGCAGACGATCAGCGTGGACTACTCGTTCGCCCCCGGCATCGGCTCCACCCAGCTCACGCTCCTGGGAGGATCGGCCTCCTACAACCCGGGGCCCAATTTCAGCCTCACGTCGAGCGTGCTCTACGACAAGCGTGGCGCGCAGGAGACAAACCCCAAGCTCGGCGAGGAGCCGGCCCAGTCGGTGATCGGCGACTTGGCGTCGGTGGTCACGTTCCGCCCGGTCTGGATGACCGGGTTCGCGAATGCGATCCCCGGAGTGCGCACCACCACCCCGTCCACCCTCAACATTCAGGGGCACGCGGCGGTGAGCGTCCCCAATCCCAACACCGCGGGCGAGGCGTACATCGACGACATGGAAGGGAACCGCGAATCCAACACGGGGAGCCTGAGCCGGACCCAGTGGTTCTGGTCGAGCACGCCGGAGTTCGACACGGGAGACTCGCTCTCCCCGACCACCCCCGTCCCCAACGACGTGGCCGATCACTCGATCGTCTCCTGGTACAACCCGCCGAAGACGGACCCGGACGTGACCCATTACGCGATCGAGCGGGACCTGAAGCCCATTCTCAAGGACGAGGAGGGCGGAGGCGACCTCCACAACGTGCTGGAGATGAATTTCCAGCCGCCGAGCGGACAATCGGGGCTGGTCCAGCCGAATTGGGGGGGCGTCACCCAGTCGCTCGGCGTCGTGGGGCAGGACTTCTCCAAGCTCAGCTATCTCGAGATCTGGGTGAACGATTTCACGCCGGACCACGCGCTGACACAGGGCAAGCTCCACATCGATTTCGGGACCGTCTCCGAGGATGCGTTCTGGGACCCCAACAATCCACCGAACGGAACGCTCGACACGGAGGACAAGAGCAATGACGGGCGCCTCGACATCAACTCGGACAACAAGGCGATCGACGAGGACACGGGGTTGGACGGCATCCACGACGTGGACGAGACCGGGTACAACCCGCCCTTGAACGTGGATCCCAACCGGGACGACTACGGATACAACCGGGAGGGCCGCCCGGAGGACTATTCGAGGATCAACAACACCGAAGGGAACGCGACGGGAGATCCCAACGCGAGGCCGGACACCGAGGACCTGAACCGCGACAGCTACCTCGACAGGACCAACAACTACTTCGAGGCCACGGTCGACCTCTCGGAATCGACGTTCGTCGCGATCGACGTTCCGAGAGATTATGCCCACGATCCGGCGGTTGTCGGATCGATCAAGCCCAGCAACGGCTGGCGGCTGTTTCGGATTCCGCTCAATCTGGGCGCGTTCAAGAGCGTGAACTCCGCGAGCTGGCAGAGCGTGCAGCACCTGCGGCTCTGGATGAACGGCATGACGGCCGCGACGAGGATCCAGATCGGCGGGATCGAGCTGGTCGGAAACCGCTGGCTCGCCCAGGCGATCCCGACCGAGGCGGCCACGCGCGTTCCGCCCGTGGTGCTGGGCGTGGGCGTTCGGAACAACAAGGACGACGCCGACATCTACAGCTCCCCGTACGAGGTCCAGAACACGGTGGGCGGCACATCCACCCGCAAGGAGCAATCGCTCGCGCTCCGGTTCTCGGGGCTTCAGTACGGCGATTCGGTGCTGGCGTTCAAGACGACGGGCTCCGATCAGAGCGGGCTCGGCTGGACCCAGTACGGTCAGGTGCGGTTCTGGCTCCACGGCGAGAACGGCGTGGACGTGCAGAATCTCCGGGCCGTCGCCCGATTCGGCGCCGACACGGTCAACTACTACGAGTACAGCGTTCCGCTCCGAAGCGGGTGGCAGAATCTGATCATCCCGATGCAGTACCTCTCGAGGATCAAGGAGACGCAGGGGTCGGCCCGGGTCAAGGTGGACTCGCTCACGGCGGCTTCGACCGGGGAGGTCTACACGGTCGTCGGAAATCCCAGCTTCACACGAATGTTCCGGATCAGCTTTGGAGTCATGAGCCGGAACGGTCTCGGCACCTCCACCACCGAATCCGGCGAGGTTTGGTTCAACGACCTTCGACTGTCGGACGTGAACCGGGATAAGGGGATGAGCGGCAACGTCTCCGTTCAGGCGAATTTCGCGGACGTGGTCGCGCTCAACGCGAGCTACGAGAACACGGACGAGAACTTCTTCCGGGTCGGGAGCGGGACCAACCAGGGAACCGGCATCAACCACGCCGCCACGAGCTTTTCCACGACGTTCAATCTCGACCGGCTGGCGCCGACATCCCAGATCCAGGTCCCGGTGCGCTACTCCATGCAGCACTCGACGGACGCGCCCAAGTTCCGAACCGGCTCCGACGTGATCCTGAGCGGCACGCGGTCCACGCTGGAAACCCGGACCGTGGACCGGCAGTCGATCGACGTCTCCTACCGCCGGACCGCTCCGCGCCGGGGGATCGCCAAGTACACGATCGACGCGCTGAGCGGCGGGGCGACCTACAACTGGTCCGGATCGGTCAACACCACCTCCATCGACTCGTCGTGGGCCTTCTCCGCCTCCACGGCCTACGACCTGCCGGTCGGCGGCGGCGGCATCGGGCTGGGGAAGAAGATGAAGATCAATCTCCTTCCCGACGTGATCGGATTCAACTCCGGGTGGCTGTCGACGCGCGACGTGTCGTACGGGCGCGCGCTCCTCGACGTGGGAGATTCGGTGGGGCTCCGGTCCGACGTGAAGCAGCGGGTGCTCAACCTGGGCGGAAGCTCGTCGTGGACGCCGCTCAGCTCGGTGAGGCTCCGCTTTGGCATCAATTCGATCCGGAACATGCTCCTCACCCAGCCGGGCTACTTTGGATTTAACAAGGGGACCGAGGTCGATCAGCGCCGCACGCTGGAGTTGAACTACGTGCCCCGGTGGCTCTCGCTTCTCTCGCCGAACCTGAACATGAGCGGCCGGTATCACCAATCCACCCAGCCGACCCTGCGGATTCTGCCCACCGACCCGGACGAGCTGAAGAGCATCGACAACGGCGGCTCCACCCGGCTGACGGCGGTGCTGCCCTTGACGCGGTTCTCGCAGCGGGCGGCGCCCCGGCCCGGCCAAAAGGGCGGGCCCACGGTGCTCACGCCGGTCCGGCTCGTCGTTTCCAAGCTCCAGGACGTCCAGGGAACCTTCACGATCGAGCGGCTCTCGACCATCACGCGCGTGACCGGCGATCCCGGCTTCTGGTTCATGTCGGGCTTCACGGGCCAAACCGACCCCGGTCTGGTCCGGATCAACAACTCGGTCTTCATCACCAGCACGGTCTACACGACGGGCGCCAACACGACGGTCCGGCCGACGAACAACCTGACCATCGACGTGCGGGCGGACAACCGTCTCACCTACGCGGACGGCGGTAACGGTCCCCGGCGACAGCTGTCGCGCTCGCTTCCCGACGTGAAGGCGCGCTGGCTGGAGCTCCACCGGCTCTTCGGCCTCTCCAACACGATCTCGTCCATGTCCATGAACTCGGGCTACAACTGGCGACGGGAGGAGACCGGACCGGACGGCGGCGCCGTGGAGCAGAGGGTCAGCACGACCAACTGGGCGCCCCTGCTCGGGTGGGATCTGAGCTGGCGCAACGGGCTCCGCGCGAACATCAGCACGAACGTGATTCAGGAGACCAG
Organism: Candidatus Eiseniibacteriota bacterium; assembly: GCA_963740415.1. GTDB lineage: Bacteria > Eisenbacteria > RBG-16-71-46 > SZUA-252 > SZUA-252 > WS-9. Next base: position 137,773 of record CAVUEC010000011.1, on the reverse strand, counting down.
CGTCGACGAGCGGATCTTCGACGCGGTGGGGGACCGGCAATCCGTGGCCACCGACATCACCTTCACCAAGGTGTTCCCGGCGTCACGCGGGATTCGCTTCCCCTGGAACCGGAAACCCATCAAGCTCCCCAACGACCTGAATCTAAATCTCAGGGTGAACCTCACCTCGGATCGAAAGATCACCAAGCGCGAGTCGTTCCCGGATATCGTCGAGCTCAACAACCAGCGGTTGAGCGTGACCAGCGCCACGAACTACAATTTCACGTCCGCGATCTCCGGCGGATTCAATCTGGGCTTCACCCAAAACCAGGACCTGAAGACTGAAATCACAACCCGCAGTGTCACGATCGCCCTCAACGGCCAGTTCCGATTCTGATCGCGCCCCCGGGTCCGCCCGGGCCGCGCTCCGCCTCGCCCTCGGTGTCTTCCTTCTCGGCTTCGTCTCGTGCGACCGGCCGGCGGCCGCGTACGAGGGTCAACGCGCGTTCGAGTGGGTGACCAAGCAATGCGCGTTCGGCCCGCGGGTTCCGGGCACCGCCGCGCACGACTCCTGCTTCGCCTTTCTCGTGTCCACGCTCCGCCAGTACGCGGGGGAGGTGGAAACCGACACGTTCTACTACGACTCGCCCGTCCTGAAGACCCGGGTGCCGCTCTACAACGTGGTGGCCCGGTTCCGGCCCGAGTGGAAGGAGCGGATCCTCCTCGGCGCGCACTGGGACACGCGCCCCTGGGCGGACCAGGATCCGGTCCCCGCCAAGCGGCACATGCCGGTGCTGGGCGCGAACGACGGCGCCTCGGGCGTGGCGGTGCTCCTCGAAATGGCGCGCGTGATGAAGCGGAGCCCGCCCGGCATGGGCGTGGATATCGTGTTCTTTGACGGCGAGGACCTGGGCACGGTGGCCGATCCCAACGGCTGGTTCCGGGGCTCAACGCGCTACGTGGAGCAGATCGCGGACAAGAAGCCGCCCCTGTTCGTCATCGTGGTCGACATGGTGGGGAAGAAGGACCTGGCGCTCCACTGGGAAGGAAACTCGCGCGAGCAGGCCAGCAACATCGTCGATCTAGTGTGGGGCGAGGCCAGCTCCCTGGGCGTTCGAAGCTTCCGGTCGGACGTCCGCCACCGGGTGTTCGACGACCACACCCCATTCCTCAACGCGGGCATTCCGGCCATCGACATCATCGACTTCGACTACCCGGAGTGGCACACCACCCACGACACCCCCGAGAAGTGCTCCCCGGAGAGCCTCGAGGGGGTCGGCCGGGTTCTCCTAAGCCTCGTCACCAAGCCAACTTTCCTCTCAAACTGAATTAGTTCTTGATCCCCTGATCGACCCCATATAGGTTAAGGGGTCCGAGTGGGCCAGGGGTCCACTCGAACTTTTTGGGCCCTGGCCCGTGTCAGGGGGGGCCGGGGGCCGAATCGTAAGAACATGGAACGGAACCAGCTTCGCGAGGACTTGGCCGGGCGTTTCGAGTCGCTCCTCCGCGAGGAGTCGTTCGATCTTTGGGACTTGGAGTTGGCCTCCCAGTCGGGCGCGACGGTCGTGCGGGTCTATGTCGATCGACAGCCCGGCGTCTCGCTTCAGGAATGCGCCTACTGGAACAAGAAGCTCGGGCGGTATCTCGAGGCCGAGAATCTCATCAAGGGTAGATACGTCTTAGAGGTCGGCACGCCCGGAATCGATCGGGCGCTGATCCGTCCGGAGCACTACGCGCGCTACGTCGGGTCGAGCCTGGAGGTCAAGCTCCACGACCCGAAGGACGGGCGCCGGACGTTCCGGGGCGAGCTTCGGGCCGCGGGTCCGGAGTCGATCGTCGTCGAAGATTCGGAAATCGGCACCGTGTCGCTGCCCTATGCGGCGATCCGGAAATCACATTTGGTAGTCGATCCCTGGGAAGGGATGCGCGGCCAGGAGCGCCGTCGCAAAGGATGAAAACGTTGGCGCGGGAACCTCAGACAAAAAACATGAATTACGAGCTGATGGAAGCGATGGCTCAGATCGCGCGCGAGAAGAGCGTCGACAAGACCATTCTTGTCGAGACGCTCGAGGCCGGGCTCCTCTCCGCCGGGCGCAAGCGCTTCGGGGCCAACGCGAACATCGAAGTCCGCTTCGACGACGCGAGCGGTCGCATCGTCATGCGTTTGAAGCGCGCCGTGGTGGAGGACGCCGACGACCTCGGCATCGAGGTGGACCTTGCGGAGGCCCGCAGCATCGAGCCCGAGATCGAGATCGGACAGGAGCTGATCCAGGACCTCTCGCTGGAGGATCTCGGCCGAAACGCCATCGCCGCCGCGAAGCAGGTGCTGGTCCAGCGCGTCCGCGAGGCGGAGCGCGAGCGGATCTACGAGGACTACCACGACCGGGTGGGCGAGATGGTGCGCGGCACGGTGCAGCAGGTGGATCGCGGCAACATCTACGTCAAGCTCGACCGTTCGGAGGGAATCCTGCCGCCGCGCGAGCAGATCGCGCGCGACCGCTACCACCAGGGCGACCACATCAAGGCGTACATCATCGCCGTGGACAAGCTGGCGCGCGGGCCGCAGGTCATTCTCTCCCGCACGCACCCCGAGTTTCTCCGCCGGCTGTTCGAGGCCGAGGTGCCCGAGGTGGCCGAGAAGATCATCGAGTTGAAGGGCATCGCGCGCGAGCCGGGCTCGAGGGCCAAGGTGTCCGTGCTCTCGAACGACGACAAGATCGACGCCGTGGGCGCGTGCGTCGGCATCAAGGGCTCGCGGGTGCAGGCGATCGTCCGGGAGCTGGGCGGCGAGAAGATCGACATCGTTCCCTACAGCCAGGATCCCGTCGTGTTCGTGACGCGCGCGCTCAGCCCGGCCAAGGTGCTTGAGGCGCAGGTCGTGGAGGCCGAGCAGAAGATTCTGGTGACGGTCGCGGACGACCAGCTCTCCCTGGCGATCGGCAAGGGGGGCCAGAACGCCCGCCTCGCCGCGAAGCTGACGGGGTGGAAGATCGACCTGATCTCCAAGAGCGAGCGGGAGCGGCAGCGCGACTTCGAGAAGAAGGTCCGCATCGACATCGAGGAGTTGGTCGGCGCGGGTCCCAAGCTGCGCGAGCGGCTGATCCGCGAGGGCATCGAGACCATACAAGACTTGCTCAAGACGCCGCTGACCGAGCTTCTCGCGATCCAGGGCGTCGGCGAGAAGACGGCCGAGAAGCTTCTGGAAGAGGCGCGCGAGCTGGATCAGAAGCGAAGCGGCGAGCTTCAGGCCGAAGCCGCGAGGATCGAGGCGGAGGCGGACGCTGCGGAAGCCGCGGAAGAGGCGCGCGCCGAGGCGGCGGCGGCCGCGGAGAAGGCCCAGGCCGAGGCGGAAGCAGAGGCTTCCGAGGCGGCGACGCCGGCCGGCGACGTGACGGAAGCGACCGCGCACGAAGCCGCGGAAACAGAGGAAACCAAGCCCGAAGCCTAGGGCTCTAACGAAAGGGTTCGATGCCAGGAACGAAGCGACGGGTCTACGAAGCGGCCAAGGACATGGGGATGTCGAGCGAAGCGCTCGTCGCCATTCTCAAGTCGCTCCAGGTGGAAGTGAAGAGCCACATGAGCTCGATCGGCGAGGACGTCGTCGAGCAGGTGCGGCTCAAGCTCGTCCGCGAGAAGGAGGCCGTCAAGGAAGAGGAGGCCCGCAAGAAGGAGAAGGCCGTCCAGGCCGCGAAGGTCCTGGCCGAAGCCCAGCGCCGGACCGCGCCCGCTCTGGCGAGCGCCAAGGCCGCAAAGGGCATCAAGAAGAAGAAACGCGCGGTGGACGAGAAGCTGATCCGCGCGTCGGTCCGGCGGACCATGGCCGAGATGGAAGGCACCAAGCGCCGCCGCCACCACCGCGAGCGGGAGGAGGGCGCCGCCGTCGGCGTGGAGGAAGCGCCCCGCGTCATCCGCGTGAGCGAATTCATCTCCGTCGCGGAGCTGGCCGGCCATCTCGAGGTGAAGCCGCAGGAAGTGATCGCGACCTGCATGCAGCTCGGGATCATGGCCAACATCAACCGCCGTCTCGACAAGGATTCCATCATGGCGGTGGCGGACGAGTTCGGCTTCCAGGTCGACTTCGTCTCCGAGCTGGGCGAGGAGGAGGTGGAGGCTGAAGTCGAGGAGACCGGAGCCCTCACGCCGCGTCCCCCCGTCGTCACGATCATGGGCCACGTCGACCACGGCAAGACGTCGCTCCTCGACTACATCCGGAAGACCAACGTCATCGCCGGCGAGGCCGGCGGCATCACGCAGCACATCGGGGCCTACGAGGTGGAGCTGCCGAAGGGGGACAAGATCACCTTCCTCGACACGCCCGGCCACGAGGCGTTCACCGCCATGCGCGCCCGCGGCGCCCAGGTCACCGACATCGTCGTGCTTGTCGTGGCGGCGGACGACCGCGTGATGCCCCAGACCATCGAGGCCATCGACCACGCGCGGGCGGCCAACGTGCCGATCATCGTCGCGATCAACAAGATCGACCTGCCCGGGGCCAACGTGGAGATGGTCCGCCAGGAGCTTTCGAAGCAGAACCTCCTTGTCGAGGAATGGGGCGGGAAGACGATCGCGGTTCCCCTCTCGGCCAAGCTGGGCACCAACGTCGAGAAGCTTCTCGAGATGATCCTTCTCCAGGCGGAGCTTCTCGAGCTGAAGGCGGACCCGAACAAGGCGGCGCGCGGGATCATCATCGAATCCCGGGTGGAGCAGGGCCGCGGCATCATCGCGACGGTGCTGGTCCAGAAGGGCACGCTCCGCGTGGGCGATCCCTTTGTGGCCGGCGCCACGAGCGGCAAGGTCCGCGCGATGCTGAACGAGCGTGGCGGCCGCGTGGACGAAGCCGGGCCATCGACGCCGGTCGAGGTGCTGGGGTGGAGCGCGTCACCGCAGGCGGGCGACACGTTCGCGGCGATGGAAGACGAGCGCGAGGCCCGCGAGCTCGCGTCGAAGCGCGGGCAGCTCCAGCGCGAGCAGGAATTCCGTCTCTTCAAGCCGGTCACCCTGACCGACCTGTACAGCCAGATCAAGGCGGGCAAGGTGAGCGACCTCCTCGTCGTCCTGAAGGGCGACGTGGACGGATCGGTGGAAGCGCTCGAGGACTCGTTGACCAAGCTCTCGACCGAAGAGGTCCAGCTCCGCGTGATCCACCGCGGCGTGGGCCAGATCAACGAGTCGGACGTGCTCCTGGCCGCCGCGTCCAACGCGGTGGTCATCGGCTTCCACGTCAAGCCCGACGCCAAGGCCACGGAGCTCGCGGCCAAGGAGAAGGTCGACCTCCGCCTCTACGAAATCATCTACGAGGTGGTGGCGGACGTGAAGGACGCGATGTCGGGACTCCTGAAGCCCGAGATCCGCGAGACCGTGATCGGCACGGCGGAAGTGCGGCAGATCTTCCGCACCACCAAGTCCGGCGTGATTGCCGGCTGCATGATCCTGAGCGGCGCCATCCAGCGAAGCGCCCGCGCCCGGCTGCTCCGCGAGGGGCAGGCGGTCTGGGACGGAAAGATATCCTCGCTGCGGCGTTTCAAGGACGACGTCCGCGAGGTCGCCAGCGGCTACGAGTGCGGAATCTCGCTCGAGGACCGCGACGACATCAAGGAGAAGGACGTCATCGAGGCCTACATCCTCGAGGAAGTCGCGCGCCGCCTCTCGTAAGATGCGGGTCGGAACCTTGCGCCTCGAGCTTCATCTGCCGTCCTCCGACTCCCTCAAGGCCAAGCGATCGGTGTTGAACCACGTGAAGGACCGCGTGCGCTCGCGTTTCAACGCGTCGATCGCCGAGGTCGACCACCAGGATCTCTGGCAGCGGGCCACCCTGGGCGTCGCCATCGTGGGCGGCGAGGCGGGAGTTCTGGATCGCGTGCTGCGGGACATCCTGTCGTGCGTGGAAGGCGAGCCGCGATTGTCGGTACTCGACTACCAGATCTCGATCGACTGAGCCGATCCGGAAAGGACCCATGGGTTCACGTCCCGAAAGCCCGCGTACACGCCGTGTGGCCGACCGTATCGTGGTCGAGCTGGCGGAGATTCTTCGCACCAAGGCGGAGGATCCCAGGCTTCGGACGATCAACGTGACCGGCGCCAAGGTCACCCGCGACCTGGGGACGGCGAAGATCTGGGTGAGCGGAACGTTCGCCGCCGCGGACGAGCCGGCCATCCTCAGGGCGCTCGGCCACGCGACGCCGTACCTTCGAACGCTCATCGCTCCGCGTCTCGGCCTTCGGATCGTGCCGGAGCTTCACTTTGTGATCGACCACTCGAGCGAATCGGGCGCGCGGATCGAGCAGCTCCTCCGCGAGCTTCGAGAACCCAAAGGGGAATGACCTTGCCGCACGACGAATTCCGCGCGTTCATCGACGCCCACTCGGAGTTTCTGATCCTGTCCCACGTCGATCCCGACGGGGACGCGATCGGTTCGAGCCTGGGCCTTCACTGGGCGCTCCACGCCCTCGGGAAGACGGTGGTGACGGCGAACGAGTCGCCGCTCCCCGACGGGCTCCGCTTCCTTCCCGGGTCGGAATGGGTGCGCACCCCGGCCCAGGTCAAGAAGGTGTTCGGCGCCGTGTTCGTACTCGACTGCTCGAGCATCGATCGCACAGGTCCGACCGCCCCGGGACTCATCGGGCCCGGCGCCCGCGTGGCCAACGTCGACCACCACGCGGCCAACGACGGCTTCGGGGATCCAAAGCTCGTGAACGTGGAAGCGAGCGCCACGGCGGAGCTGATCTACGAAATTCTGGAGTCGTACGGAGCCCCGATCGGAACCGAGACGGCCGAGTGTCTCTACGTGGGCCTCGCCTCCGACACCGGCGCGTTTCGCCACCAGAACACGACCCCGCGGGCGCTGCGCCTCGCGGCGCGGCTCGTCGAGCGCGGCGCCAAGCCGTCGGTCGCCGCGGACGAGCTCTACGGGCGAAAGTCCGAGGCGAGCCTCCGGATTCTGGGACTGGCGCTCGCTTCGCTCGAGAAGCGGGGCGGAGGCCAGGTGAGCGCGCTCACGATCACCAGGGACATGTTCGAGAAGGCCCGCGCAACGGTCGAGGACGCGGACGGCATCGTCCAGTTCGCGAAGTCGCTGAACGGCGCGCGTGTGGGCGTGCTCATCCAGGAAGTCGCGCCCGGCGAAGTGCGGTTGAGCTTCCGCTCGGACGGCTCCCTCGACGTGAATGAGATCGCGAGCCGGTTTGGGGGCGGAGGGCATCGGAACGCGGCCGGCGCCCGGGTTCGCGGCGAACTGGGGAGCGTGCGGGGAGCCGTGCTGGACGCGCTCGACCGGGCGGTCAATGGCGGACCTGCTCCACCTCGTGGATAAGCCGGAAGGCTGGACGTCCCACGACGCGGTCGCGCGCCTGCGCGCCGTCCTGGGAGAGCACCGCATCGGTCACGCGGGGACGCTCGATCCGTTCGCGAGCGGCCTGTTGCTCGTCGGAGAGGGGCGCGTCACCGGGGCGCTCGGGTGCCTCGGGCTCTTGCCCAAGCGCTATCTGGCCCGCGCGCGCTTCGGAATCGCGACCGATACGCAGGACCGGACGGGGACGGTCATCCGCGAGTCGACGGAGCTTCCGACCGTCGCTCAAGTGGAGGCGGCGCTCGCGCGCTTCCGCGGGGCGATCAGGCAGCGGCCGCCGCTTTACTCCGCGGTGAAAGTCGGAGGAACGCGCCTCTACAAAGCCGCCCGAAAGGGGATCCACGTGGAGCGCGAGGAGCGGGACGTGCACGTGTACAGCCTCACGCTGGTCCCGGACGACGGCGCCGTAGCGGCGCCCGGGGCCGGAATCTCCGAGGCGACGCTCGACTTGACCGTGAGCCGCGGGACGTACGTCCGAACGATCGCCCACGACCTGGGCGAGGCCCTGGGGTGCGGCGCGCATCTTCACGCGCTCCGCCGCGTCGCGTCGGGTCCGTTTCGCGTCGAGGACGCGCTCTCCTGCGACCGGGCCACGGGCCACGGGGTCGAAGCGTTCCGCGCGGGAGCGCTCACGCTCGATCGCGCTCTCTCGTTCCTTCCCCAGGTCGCGCTCGACGAGGGGGAAGCGTCGAGACTCCGCCACGGAAGATCTCCGTCGCTCGAGGCGGACCGCGTGCGGCCGTCCTCCGCCGCGTGGCCTCTGCCGCCGGGCGAATGCGGCTGGCCTCTCGCGCTGGCCGAGCCCGACGGGGGCATCCTCGCGCTCGCGCGACCGTGGGAAGCGCAGACGGCCGGCGAGCCGGCGCAGCTTCAGCGCGTTCTGGTGGGATCGTGACGTCGTCCACGCGCCCGATCGCGCTCACCATCGGCGTCTTCGACGGACTCCATCGCGGCCATCAGGAAGTGATCGCCGCGACGGTCAAGGCGGCGAGGGATCTCGGCGGGACCTCGTGGGTCGCGACGTTCGATCCGCATCCGGAGACGGTGGTGCGGGGAAGCGCGCCGCGCCCCTGGATCACGCCGCCCGAGGAGCGCGCCGAGCTTCTCCACGGGATGGGGATCGACCGCGTGGAGATCGTGCGCTTCGACGCCGCCATTCAAGCGCTCTCGCCGGAGGGCTTCCTCGATCACGTTCTCGGCGCGGGAGCACCGCTCCGCGCGCTCGTGATCGGAGGAGACTTCAAGATGGGCAAGGGACGGGCCGGCGACCGTGCGTATCTGGAGGCCCTCGGAACGACCCGCGGATTCGACGTTCGCGAAGTGCCGCTCCTCACGCGCGGCGCGTCCAAGATTTCGAGCACCCTCTTGCGACAGGAGATCGTGGAAGGGCGCGTGGAGCGGGCCGCCGCGATGATGGGGCGTCCGTACGAGCTGGAGGGGCTGGTGGGATCCGGGGCGGGACGCGGCGCGTCGCTCGGCTATCCGACCGCCAATCTGGAGATTCGCCCCGAAAAACTGCTGCCCGCGGCCGGCATCTATCTATCCTACAGCGAGTTGGACGGGAAGCGCTGGAAGGGCATGACCTATGTGGGGAGCGCCGCGACGTTCGGCCCCGGTCCCGTCCGGGTGGAGGTGCATCTTCTCGACTTCCAGGGGAGCCTTCGCGGGCAACGCCTCAAAACGCTGCTGATCTCGCAGCTTCGCGCCGATGAAGTGTTTAGCTCGAAGGAAGCGCTGATTCGGGCGATGGATTTGGACCTGGCGAAGGCCAGGGAATACTGGGCCGCCAGGAAACTGGCCGGCCCGATTGCTTAGCCCCCTAGCACATATTGGGCCTTGAAAGCCCAACTGCTTATGCTACATTCCCCGCTCGTACATTGAGAGGGAAAGTCAAGGAGGTGGCACCGGTGCCGTTGACGCCTGAGAGGAAGCGCGAAGTGATCGGCCATTTTAAGATGCACGACACCGATTCGGGGTCGGCCGAGGTACAGATCGCGCTCCTCACGGAACGAATCAAGTACCTGACGGAGCACTTCAAAGTGCACAAGCGGGACCATCACAGTCGCCGCGGTTTGCTCCGGATGGTGGGTCAACGCAGAAGGCTGCTCGACTATTTGAAATTGACCAAGGTCGAGCGCTACCGGATGGTGGTCAAGGAGCTAGGCCTCCGCAAGTAGGCTCCGCCCCGCGCTAGCGGATTTCGCCGCACTTCCTCCCCAAGACATTCCTGAGGCGCTCGCCTGGCCCCATGGCTCGCCAGGGCGTGCCCGGATGTTTCCAGAGAGTCAGTGGAGGAAGAATCGAATGCCTGAATCCGTAAGCCTCGAGCTGGGCGGCCGGCGCTATTCCATCGAAGTCGGCAAGGTTGCCAAGCAGGCCTCGGGCTCCACCTGGATCCAGTACGGCGAGACCGTCGTTCTGACCGCCGCGGTCGCCAGCAAGGATCCCATCGACAAGGATTTCTTTCCCCTCTCGGTCGAGTACCGCGAGAAGACCTACGCCGCGGGCCGCATTCCCGGCGGGTTCTTCAAGCGCGAGGGACGTCCCACCGAGAAGGAGATTCTGAGCAGCCGCCTCATCGACCGCCCGCTCCGCCCGCTCTTCCCGGACGGCTACCGAAACGAAATCCAGATCATGACGACGGTCCTCTCCTCGGACCAGGCGAACGACTCCGACGTCCTCGGCGTCACCGGCGCGTCGGCGGCGTTGATGATCTCCGACATTCCGTTTCCGGAGCCGGTGTCCGCGGTGCGGGTGGGACAGATTGAAGGGAAGCTGGTTCTCAACCCGACGCACCAGGAACTCACCGAGTCGACCCTCGATCTCGTCGTGGCCGCCACCGACACGAACATCGTGATGGTGGAAGCCGGCGCGCGCGAGATCTCGGAGAAGACGATCGTCGAGGCGCTGGAATTCGCGCACAAGGCGATACGCGAGTTGAACAAGCTTCAGCACGATCTCAAGGCGCGGGTTGGAAAGCCCAAGCGGGCGTTCCCGCTTCCCCAGCGCGACGAGGCGCTCATGAAGGCGGTCACGGCCGCGTTCGCCGAGCGGGTCAAGAAGGCGAACGGGATCGCCGAGAAGAAGGCGCGCCAGGACGCTCTGGACGCCGTGATGACGGAGGCGCTCTCCATATTCGAGGCGTCGCACCCCGGCCACGCGAAGACCGTGAAGCACGTGATCGCGGAGCTGGAGGAGAAGGAAGTCCGCCGCATGATCGTCGGCGACAAGCGGCGCCCGGACGGCCGCGGCTTCGACGACATGCGAAACGTCACCTGCGAGACCGGCGTCCTGCCGAGGACGCACGGCTCCTCGATCTTCACGCGCGGGCAGACGCAGGCGCTCGTGGTCGCCACCCTCGGGACCAAGGTGGACGAGCAGCGGGTGGAAGAGCTGGAGGGGCAGAGCTGGAAGAGCTACATGCTCCACTACAACTTCCCGCCCTACAGCGTGGGCGAAGTGCGGCCCTTCCGGGGACCGGGGCGGCGGGAGATCGGACACGGAGCGCTCGCCGAGCGCGCCATTGAGCCTTTGATCCCGACCGACGTCGACTTCCCGTACACGATCCGGATCGTCTCCGACATTCTGGAATCGAACGGCTCCTCGTCGATGGCCACCGTCTGCGGCGGCAGCCTCTCCCTCATGGACGCGGGCGTGCCGATCAAGGCGCACGTGGCCGGCGTCGCGATGGGATTGGTCAAGGAAGGCGAGCAGTTCGCCATCCTCACCGACATCCAGGGCGTCGAGGACCACCTGGGCGACATGGACTTCAAGGTCGCCGGGACGCGCAACGGAATCACCGCGCTCCAGATGGACATCAAGATCGCGGGCGTTTCGTATCAACTGATGGCCGACGCGCTGGAGAAGGCGCGCAAGGCGCGCATGCACCTCCTCGACATCATGGAAGCGACGATCGCCACGCCGCGGCCCGAGCTGTCGCCGTACGCTCCGCGCATCTACATCATGATGATCGACCCCGACAAGATCCGGGAAGTCATCGGACCGGGCGGGAAGATGATCAAGAAGATCAGCGCCGAGACCGGGACGCAGATCGACATCGAGGACACCGGAGAGGTCCGCATCGCGGCCTTCAGCGGAGCCGACGGGGATCGGGCGCGCGAGATCATCCGGTCCATCACCGAGGATCCGGAAATCGGGCGCATTTACCAGGGAATCGTCCGGCGCGTCGTGCCGTTCGGCGCCTTCGTCGAGATCTCGCCGGGCAAGGACGGGCTGGTTCACATCTCCGAGCTCGAAGAGAAGCGGGTGGAGCGCGTGGAAGACGTCATCAACGAAGGGGACACCGTCCTCGTCAAGGTGATCGGGATCGACCGCGAAGGAAAGATCAAGCTCAGCCGCAAGCAGGCGCTGCCGGGACATGAAAACGATCCCGTCGTCGTCTCCGAGCCCCGCGGCGGCAGTCGCGGCGGGAACGGTGGAGATCGGGGCCGCCGCAGGCCGGAGCCCTCGCGCCGCTGAGCCAGGAGAGCGGCTTCACGCGCGCGGTTCTCCCGTCGGGCCTCACGATCGTGGGGGAGCGGATGAGCGCCGTTCACTCGGTCGCCGTCGGCGCGTGGGTGCGGGTGGGATCGCGCCACGAGCCGCCCTCGGACTCCGGGATGACTCATTTCCTGGAGCACATGGTCTTCAAGGGGACCCGGCGTCGCGACGCGCTTCAGATCGCGCTCGCGATCGAGTCGGTGGGCGGCCATCTGGACGCCTTCACCGGCCGGGAAGCCACGTGTTACAACGCGAGGGTCCTCGAGGAGCACCTCGACCTTGCCGTCGACGTCCTGGCCGACCTGGCTCTGGAGCCGCGGCTTAGCCCCGAGGATATCGACAAAGAGAAGGGCGTGATCGTCGAGGAGATTCACAACGTCGACGACACGCCGGACGACCGGGTTCACGATCTCTACGCGGAACTCGTCTGGCGGGGCCACCCGCTCGGGAACCGCATCCTCGGGAGCGTCGCGTCGGTCACGGCGTTCACCCGGCAGGCCATCGCCGCCTATCACGCGCGCCATTACGTGGCGCCCAACATTCTCATTTCGGTGGCGGGCCGTTTCGACTGGGACCGCGTGGTGGCGACGGTCTCGGAGAAGTTCGCCGCCGCGCCGGCGGGGGCGCCGCTGCGCGCGACGTCCCTCCAACCGGATGGGCGCGGCGTCGCGCACCACGTGCACGACTTGACCCAGCTCTATCTCTGCGTGGGCGCCGCCGGAGTTCCGCACGAGAGTCCCGACCGCTACGCGCTGGCGCTCGTCTCGACGCTCCTCGGCGGCGGGATGAGCTCGAGACTCTTCCAGCGCGTCCGCGAGCAGGAAGGGCTCGCCTACTCGGTCTTCACCTACGCCGATTCGTATCGCGACACGGGGATCTTCTGCGCCTCGATGAGCGTCCAGCCCGCCCACGGACGCCGCGCGCTCCAGCTCACGCTCGAGGAATTCGAGCGGGTGGCCGAGGAGCGGATCCCCGCGGACGAGCTGGACTCGTGCAAGGCCCAGCTCAAAGGAAACCTCCTGCTCGGCCTCGAGAGCACCTCGAACCAGATGAGCCGGCTGGCGCGGTCCGAGATGTACGCGGAGCGCGACGTGCCGGTTGAGGAGATGATCGCGGCGGTCGAGCGGATCACGACGGACGACGTCCGCCGCGTGGCGCGCGAGATCCTGTCCCGGGACCGACTCTGCCTCGCGGCGCTCGGCGCCGGGGGAGAGCGGATCTTCGAAACCTCGGACCTCGTCCCGGGCGCCGTAGCGTGAGCGCCCCGATCGACGTTCGGGTGGTCGTGGAGGAGCACGCCGTGGCCGCGCCCGAGTATCAATCCGAGCTGGCATCGGGCTTGGATCTCATGGCCGCGACGGACGGCGACGTCACCATCGAGCCGGGGGCGGTGGCGTCCATCCCGACCGGAATCCGCCTCGAGATTCCGCCCGGATACGAGGGACAGGTTCGCGCGCGAAGCGGCCTCGCGGCGCGGCACGGGATCGGGGTGCCCAACGCTCCGGGGACGATCGACGCCGACTACCGCGGGGAAGTCCGGGTGCTGCTCGTCAACTTCAGCGCGACCCCGTACGTCGTCCGGCGGGGCGACCGGATCGCGCAGCTGGTCTTTGCCCCCGTCGCGCGCGCGACGCTCCATGTCTCCTCGGTGCTCGGCGCGACCGCGCGAGGAGACGGCGGATTCGGCCACACCGGCCGATGACCGGGCGGTCGCGGGACCCGCACTCCCCTGGACCGTGTTTGTAATGGCATGAGATCCCTTCTGATGCGCCGGTCGGCCTGGCTCGCCATCCTTCTCTTCGCTCTTCTCGGGGCTACGCCCGACAACCCAACTGGGGCCGCGCCCGACAACCCGGCTCCGGCGCAGCCACCCGATTCGCTGTCGTTGCCCGACTCGCTGTCCGCGATTCCATCCGCCGGACAGGGATCGCCCTCCGCGGGAGACGCGCCGGTTCCATGGAAGATCGGCGAGTACTTTCAGTTTTCCATCGACTGGAACGGCCTCAACGGCGGCGGCTCGCTGATGCAGGTGCAGAACATCCAGCGCCTGGACGGGCATCGCGTGTACCGGATTGTCTCGAAAGCGGAATCGAATTCCTTCGTCTCCAAATTCTACAAGGTGCGGGACCGCGCGGAGAGTTACGTGGACGCCGAGTCCCTCTTTTCGCGCCGCTTTGTGAAACATCTGCGCGAGGGCTCGTACAAACAGGACACCGAGATCCGCTTCGATCAGGACGCCCGGAAGGCCGTCTACGCGGACGGCAAGACCTTCGATGTCGCGGCCCGGGTGCACGACGTTCTCTCGGCGTTCTACTACGTCCGCACGCTGCCGCTTCCGGACGGCGCGACCGTCGTGGTTCCGACGCACGACAACAAGAAGAGCTACGAGATGGAGGTTCGGGTGCTCCGGCGGGAGAAGATGGAGGTGCCCGCCGGCACGTTCCAATGCGTGGTGGTCGAACCTCTGCTAAAGTCCGAGGGCGTCTTTCGGTCTCAGGGGAGCATCTACGTTTGGCTTTCCGACGACGAACGGAGGATTCCCGTGCTCGTGAAGAGCAAGGTTCCCATCGGATCGATTTCCGTCTCGCTGACCGACATGCGTCTCTCGTTCCAGCCCAAGCCGTGAGGGGCCTCCCATGAGCCGCCATCCGGAAATCGATCTCCGCTCGGTCCGGACGGTTCCGGTGGAACAACGGCCCTCGAAGGTGCGGATCGAGCAGTTCGCCCCCGTGCCCGATCCCGGTTCACCGATCGGCACGTTCGAGCAGTTCCTCCCCGATCTGCTGACCGGAGCCGACCTCCGCGATTTCATCCAGGCCTGGGTGGTGGCCCGCGCCGACGGCCGGCCGGCCGTCGCGATGCTGGGGGGCCACGTCATCAAGACCGGGGTTCAGCGCCCGCTTCTCTCGCTCATGGACGTGGGCGCGTTCTCCGCGATCGCCATGAACGGCGCCGCGGCGATCCACGACTTTGAGATCGCGCTCTTCGGCCAGACCTCCGAGCCGGTCGAGGAAACCCTCGGCACCGGCCAATTCGGTCTGGTGGAGGAGACGCCGGCCCTCATGAATCAGGCGGTGAACGACGGAGCGGCTCGCGGTCTCGGGATGGGGGAGGCGCTGGGCGAGTTTCTGATCGAGGCCGACGCGCCGAACCTGTCGGTGAGCCTCCTCGCCCGCGCGGCCTCGCTGGGCCTCCCGCTCACCGTGCACGTCGCCATCGGCACCGACACCGTCCACCAGCATCCCTCCTTCGACGGCGCGGCGACGGGGCTGGCGAGCCACCGCGACTTTCGAATCTTCACCGCGGCGCTGCGCGACCTCGAAGGCGGAGCGGTCCTCAATTTCGGCTCCGCGGTGATTCTCCCCGAGGTCTTCATCAAGGCGCTCTCCGTGGTCCGCAATCTCGGCCACGAAGCGTCCCATTTCGTGGCCGCGAATTTCGATCAGATCCGTCACTACCGCCCGGAGAAGAACATCCTCGAGCGGCCGCTCCAGGCGGGAGGGAAGGGGTACTCGTTCGTCGGCCCTCACGAGATCTGGATTCCTCTCCTGGCGGCGCTCTACCTCGCGCGAGCACCCCGCGCGGGGCGATGACCCGGTCGCGGCTGCTCCTCCTGGCGCTCGGCATCGCGCTGAGCGCCCTCGCCGTTTTTCTCATCGTTCGCTCGATCGATTTGACGCAGGCGCTCCACGCGCTGGAGGGCGCCTCTCTGCTGCCCGTTCTGGCCGGAATCCTAATGACCGTTCTGGTCTACTACCTGCGCGCGGTCCGCTGGCGCGAGATCCTCATGCCGCAGGCACAACCCGGCATCCGCCGGCTCTTCAGCGCCACGATGGTTGGATTCCTCGCCATCAACACCCTCCCGGCGAGACTCGGCGAGCTGGTCCGCGCTTACGTGCTGGCCCGCACCGAAAAGATCCGCACGGCCACGGTGCTAGGCTCCCTGGCGGTCGAGCGGATCTTCGATCTCGTGATGCTTGTGATCTTCTGGGGCCTGTCGCTCGTGTTCGCGCCGGTGCCGGCCTGGTTTCGCTGGAGCGGGTACATCACGTTTGGCCTGGGCCTCCTGGTGGGGGGCCTGCTCTGGGGCATCCACGCGACCCGGGGCCGCGCCGCGGCGTGGAGCCAGCATCCCCTCATCGCGCGCCTCCCGGGGCCGATCGCCGGGGCCGTCTCGGCGGCGATTCCCGCGTTTGGCGCCGGAATCCAGGCCATGGGCCACCCGGCGCTTCTGGCGCGCGCCGCCGCCTGGTCGGTGGCCATCTGGGTCACGAGCGGGTCGGTCTTCCTGTTCGTGGCCGCCAGCCTGCACATCGCTCTGCCCTACTGGTCGATCTTTATCCTGACGTTTGTGGTCTGCGTGGGGATTTCGGTTCCAGCGTCACCTGGATTTCTCGGGGTCATGGAAGGCGCCTGCGTGTTGGGGCTGTCGCTCTTAGGGACCGCGGGCCCCGTTGCGCTGGCTTTCGCCATCCTGTACCATATTACCCAGATCATTCCGCCCCTGCTTCTAGGGTCCTATTACGTTGTAACGGAACACCTTACCCTCGACATGGTGGGGGGGGCTCCCGCCGGGGAACCACGAGGGGGGCGAAAGAAGAGACGACAGTGAAAGGCACTCATATAGGTGCCTGGATGGTGTAAAGCTTTTTTAGTTGACTCGGGGGGGTGGTCTTGGTATACTGGTTCGTGCGGTAAATCCGCGCTCAGAGGGCACTTAACGGTAGGGATCCTCCGAACAGGAGAAACGATGGCCGCTTCGGGCCGGGAGCCCAGCACGCGAGCAGGCGGCGAAGGCTCCTCCCTACTGGCAACAAGTACCCTGGTCGCGGCGTTAAGTTTCACTCCGTGGGTTGTCGGTGCGGAAGCACCGTGGGCGCAGTTCGGATTTCGCTGCATCGGGCTGCTAGCACTCGGTGTGTTTTCGCTCGGCGGATTGAGGGGCGTGCTCAGACCCGGCCGGTGGGCGGCGCGAGCAGCGATGGGGTGTTGCCTCATCGTGGCGACATCCGTCCTCTCGGCGACGATCTCGGTACATCGGGGCAAGAGTCTCGAAGCCATGCTCAACTTACTTGCCATCACAGGGCTCTTCCTCACGGCGGCATTCGCGTTGCGGGGCAGCCATTGGCTGCGCCGTGTCGCTATGCTCGAAGTTGCCGCGGCGATTCCCGTTGCCGCCTACGGCATCTTCCAGCATTTCCGTCCCGACCTCCTTCCGGCGGCCAACTCGTATCCGGGACGGGCGCTCGGTCCCTTCGGCCAGCCCAACCGGCTCGGCGGCTACCTGATCGCCCTGATTCCCGTCGCGATCGCGCTCGCGTTCGCGGTCCAGGGCCGCTGGATTCGCCTCGCCCTTCTCGCCTCCGCATTCACCCTCGCGTTCTGCCTCGTCGCCACGCTGTCGCGCGGCGCGTGGCTGGCGTGCGCGTTTGGAATCCTGGTGCTCGCGCTGCTCCTGTTCCGATGGCCGGAGCTGGCGCCGCGCCCGGTGCTCGCCGGCATGGCTCTCGCCGCGCTGCTTCTGCCCGCGCTTCTTCTCCTGCCCTCCGTCGTCCAACGGCTCACGTCCAAGGCGTCTCCCGAGACCGCCTGGAACCTGCCGATCGATCCGGAGCGCGAGGGAAGCGGCTCGTTGAGGCGCGCGATCTGGTCCGGCGCCATCGCGGCGTTCGCCGCGCGGCCCGTCCTCGGTTGGGGCATCGGCGCATTCCGCGAAGCCTATGACCGCTCGAAGAGCGACACGATGAAGCGACTGGAGGCGGAGGGTGGGCGCACCGCCGATCAGGCGCACAGCTACTTCCTCGTGACGCTCGCGGAGCGTGGCGTACTGGGTCTCGCCGCGTTCCTGCTCTTCGCGGGCCTCTGCGCGAGCGCGGGGCTCGGGGCGCTGGGCACGGGCCCGGCGGAAGGTCGGCTGATCGTGGCCGGTCTCGTCGCGTCCGTGGCCGCCGTGCTGGCGCATGCGGCGCTCGAGGACAACCTGTCGTTCGCGCCGCACGGCACGCTGTTCTTCGCGAACCTGGGTCTCCTCGCGGCGGCTGCCCCAAGGACGCCGGCTTCGAACGGACGGTGGGTACGGGGTCTGAGTCGCGCGGGAATGCTCTTCGCGGTGCTGGGCGTGGGCCTTGCCGGAGCGAGCGCGGTCGCATCCGCGGAAGCGCGGCAGGGAGACGCGGCCCTCGTCGCCGGAGCGAAGAACCGGGCATCGGCCTGCTACGCGACGGCGACCACGCTGGCCCCCTGGTCGGATGAGTTCTGGGCGGGACGCGCCCTTGTCGCACTGGCGCGCGGGCGCGACGCTTTCGCGCTCCGTGAGGCGGAGACTTCGTATCGGAAAGCGATCGCGGTCAACGCGAGCGATCCGGTCCTCCGCCATCAACTCGCCCGTCTATATCTATCGAATCAGCAGGAGTTCGGCGCTCCGGGCGCGACGGCGGCGGTCCACGAGTTGAGCGCCGCGCTCGCGCAGAATCCCTACTATCCGGAGATTCGAAACGACTACGGCGTCGCGTTGCTGGCAACGGGCGACCGGGCGGGCGCCGAGGCTCAGTTCCGCGCCGCCTCCGACAGCCGGCGCGACTTCGTCGATCCGCTGCTCAATCTGGCCACTCTCGAGCTTCAGGACGGGAACACGGCGGAGGCCACCCGTTTGATCGAATCCGCGTTGGATCGCAACCCCGGCTCGGCCCGAGCCGCGGCGATGCATTCAAGACTCCCGGGCCAACACGAGACCTCAGTACGATGAACTTAATCATGGGATGTGGAGCAGAAATCCTATCGAAGGAACGAGAGCGAGAGGAGGTGAGCATCCGGTCGTCGATCGTATTCGGCTAAGGCTCGAATCACATCGGATCGCTTCACTAGCGTTTGGGTTTTGAAATGAGGGAGGACAAGCAATGCGCAACCTAGCTTTTCTAAAAGTCGTTCTCCTGGGGCTCCTGACGTTCGCTCTCATGCCTGGGGCCGCGATGGCCGCCGGCCAGGGGCAGGACCTCACGGAGATGCTCGCAACCAGCGCGGCCGCTCACGCGACCGCTGCCAGCGGGCCAATCATCACCGTTTCGCCGCTGTCGTTTAACTTCGGCGTCGTGGACAAGAACACGACGTCGCTCCAGAACATCCAGATCTGCAACACGGGCGACGCGTTCCTGAACGTGGCCAGCGTTGTGTTCAGCGATCCGGCGTACAGCCTGACGGTGGTCGCCGGCGGCTTGAGCCCGGGCGTCTGCACGTTCCCTGGCAACATCCAGGTGGCGTTCCACCCGCTCGACGGCTTGGCGCATCCGGCCACGATGACGATCACGAGCGATGCGTCGAACGGGACGCAGATCGTGCCGCTCAGCGGGCAGGGCAATTCGGCGCCGGTTCTGGGCGCGATCGGCAACAAGTCGGTGTCGGCGTTCTCGACGCTGGCGTTTATGTGCACGGCGAACGACCTGGACGACACGGTGGATGACGTGCTCACGTTCTCGATGAGCGCGGGCCTTCCCCCGAGCGCCACGTTCGACACCGGCTCGGGCGCCTTCTCCTGGACCCCGTCGGCCGCGGAAGCGGGCAACTACACGGTGACGTTCGGCGTTTCGGACGGCCGTTTGTCCGACACCGAGACGATCAGCATCGCGGTCAGCGTCACGAACCGTCCTCCGGTGGCCAACGCCGGCGGCACGTACTTCGGCGCGACGGGCCGGCCGGTCCAGTTCAAGGGCTCCGGCTCTTCCGATCCGGACGCGGGCCAGATCCTGAGCTATGCATGGGCCTTCGGTGACGGCGCCACGGGCAGCGGACAGAATCCGCAGCACACCTACCAGGTCCCGGGGAACTTCCTGGCCAGCTTGACGGTGTGCGACAACGGCTCGCCGTCGCTCTGCACTTCGGACGTCGCCGCGGTCACGATCCAGACCGAAGTCGGCGCCCAGATCATCCTCAAGAAGAACGGCTCGACGCTTGAGACCCGCATCCCGATCTTCTGGACCCAGATTGGGATCGAGGAAGTCCTGCTCCCGTACACCGACCTCGACGTCAGCACGATCAAGCTCTCGACGGACTATCCGAACGCCGGAACGGTCACGAGCTGCGCCGCCGACCCGAGGTTCGTCACGTACGGCGACATGGACGCCGACGGCGTCACCGACTTCGACAACAAGTTCAGCAACTGGTGCCTCTTCCAGATGTTCTGGAAGACCCCGGACCACGCGACGGTCAATCTGATCGTGACCGGTACGTTTGTTGAGTCCGGCGGAACGGTTCCGCTTCGCGCGGTCCGTCCCGTGACGGTTCGCACGTGGGGCTTCTTCCACGGCGTGAAGGCATTGGCTTCGCCGAACCCGTTCAACCCGGAGACCTCGATCTCCTACACGACCCGCGAGAACGGTGCGGTGAGCATGCGGATTTACGGCGTCTCTGGCCGCTTGATCCGGACCCTGAAGAACGGCGAGTTCACGTCGGCCGGAACGCATGCCGTTCGCTGGAACGGAACGGACAACGAAGGCCGCCATGTGCCGTCGGGCATCTATTTCGTGAAGACCAGCCAGAAGACCTCGAGCGGCGAAGAGTCCTCGGTTCTGAAGCTGGCGTTGACCAAGTAAGGAGAGCCTTTTTTCGAGTTGGCTCTCTTATATAGGGTGTAAGGCGAACGAGGCCTCGGCCGGCCGCAGCGGTTCACCCCGCTGCGGCGGCCGGGGTTGACGCCTTTTTGGGGAGTACCGCGGCTCCGGTCCATTGGAATCGCGCTTGGATCCACCGGAAGGGTGCAGTGGGTGGGGGGTCTTGCTCCAGGCCTATAGGGGAGGACAGGCAATGCGCAACCGAGGTCTTCTAACAGTCGTTCTCCTGGGGCTCCTGACGTTCGCTCTCGTGCCCGGCGCCGCGATGGCCGCCGGCCAGGGGCAGGATCTCACGGAGATGCTCGCATCGAGCGCGGCGGTTCACGCGACCGCGGCGAGCGGGCCGATCATTACCGTGTCGCCGTTGTCGCTCAACTTCGGCATCGTCGACAAGAACACGACGTCATCCTTGAACATCCAGATCTGCAACACGGGCGACGCGTTCCTGAACGTGACCAATGTCGTGTTCAGCGATCCCGCGTACAGCTTCCCGATCGTTGCGGGCGGCCTGAGCCCGGGCGTTTGCTCCCTGCCGGGCAACCTTAAGGTCGACTTCCATCCGCTCGATGGTCTGGCCCATCCGGCCACGATGACGATCACGAGCGGCGCTTCGAACGGGACCCAGATCATCCCGCTCTCGGGGCAGGGCAATTCGGCGCCGGTTCTGAGCCCGATCGGCAACAAGACGGTGTCGTCCTTCACGACGCTCGCGTTCACCTGCACGGCGAACGAC
Source organism: Candidatus Eiseniibacteriota bacterium (assembly GCA_963740415.1). Classification (GTDB taxonomy): domain Bacteria; phylum Eisenbacteria; class RBG-16-71-46; order SZUA-252; family SZUA-252; genus WS-9. The sequence continues at coordinate 116,613 of CAVUEC010000011.1, read as the reverse complement.
CTGGACGACACGGTGGATGACGTGCTCACGTTCTCGATGAGCGCGGGCCTTCCGCCGAGCGCCACGTTCGACACCGGCTCGGGCGCCTTCTCCTGGACGCCCAATGACGCCGAGGTGGGCAACTTCTCGGTCACGTTCGGCGTTTCGGACGGCCGTCTGTCGGACACCGAGACCATCTCGATCGCCGTGAGCTTGACCAATCGTCCTCCGGTGGCAAACGCCGGCGGGAGCTATCACGGCGCCACCGGCCGGCCGCTTCAATTCAACGGCGCCGGCTCCTCCGATCCCGACGTGGGCCAGATGCTGAGCTACGCGTGGGCGTTCGGAGACGGGGCGACCGCGACCGGGCAGAACCCGCAGCACACGTACCAGATCCCAGGGAACTTCGTGGCCAGCTTGACGGTGTGCGACAACGGCACGCCGCAGCTCTGCGCTTCGGACGTCGCCGCGGTGACCATCCAGAGCGAGATCGGCGCTCAGATCATTCTGAAGAACAACGGGACGATCCTGAACGCCAAGCGGGACAACGATAACAACAAGAAGTTCGGAATCGAGGAAGTGATCGTGCCGTACACCGACCTCGACCTGGCCAGCATTCGCCTGTCGACCACATACCCAAACTCGGGCAGCGTGTCGGAATGCACCCCCTACGCGTCCACCAAGTTCAAGTACGGGGACATGGACATCGACGGTGTCACGGACCTGGACTTCAAGTTCCCGCAGGCGTGCATTCACGACCTGTTCGACCTCACGCCGAACGGGCAATCGGTCGACATCGTGATCTCGGGAACGTTCCATTCGGGGTCGGGCACCACGCCGCTTCGCGCCGTCCGGACCGTCACGATCAAGACGGCGAACACCGGCGCACCGGTGGCGACCTTCGCGTCGCCGAATCCGTTCAATCCCGAGACGTCCATCTCGTACTCGGTGAAGGGCAACGGGCCGGTCACGATGCGGATCTTCGGAATCGACGGTCGCCTGGTGCGGTCGCTCAAGGTTGGCGAGGACACCCGCCCGGGCAGCTATGAAGTGCGGTGGAATGGCACCAACGAGCAGGGCAGGCCGATGCCGTCCGGGATCTACTTCGTCAAGACGACCCAGACGGTGCCCGGCAGCGAGCAGACCTCGGTTCTCAAGCTAGCTCTGACCAAGTAATTCCGACCCCGGCCAACCAAGGCCCAGTCGGCGCAGATGTTTCTCTGGGGTTGTTCCGGGGGCGGGGGCCGTGGGTCCCCGCCCCCCTATTTTCTCGCCTCTCGATGCGGCCATGAGGCGCATAGGGGCTTGCCAGGAAGCCCGTAAAGCGGTATAATCTTTGGGAGTTGCACTTTTTGGGTGATGTTCTGCCCGCCGGTTCAGTGGTCTCTCACACAGCTGCGACATCCTTGTCACGCATCGAGGGCGTTTGAACTCCATCCTTCCGTCGGGCCGGGCCGGAACCGCGCGCCCGACAAACGATTCCACCGCGTCACATCGACTCGAGGAAGTACACCCTGGGAGGTCTTTCATGCGCTTTCCCCTGACGAAGGGGCGCCGGCTATCCCCCCTCGCGATTGTGGCCGCCCTCATCTTGGGCTACGCGACGGCCGGCGCGGCACCGGTCTGGAGTCCCGATTTCAACATCTCGGGCGGGGACGTGAACGAGACGTACACGTCCCTGAACGGGCAGCGTTCCGCGGTCGTCGACGACAGCAGCAATCTCTACATCGCGTTCTTCGACAACCGGAACAAGTTCCTCCTCGACAACAATTTTGAGATCTTCTTCCGCCGGTTCGTGCACAACTTCGGCTCCCCCGGAGTCACGCGGGTCACCAACTTCTACAACCCGTCCAAGTATCCGTCGCTGGCCACCCTTCCGTGGGGTGACACCGACTCGACCACGTACAGCGACAGCGGCCGCGTTTACATCACGTGGCAGGATTCGCGACTCTTCTCGATTCCCGCTGTGGGTGAGCCGATTTCGTACACGATCTACTTCAAGACGTTCCAATCCAACGGCGGCCTGGGATTCGGGCCCGACATCCAGGTCTCGCCTTACGACTCCGTGAGCGCCGCCACGTCACCGGTGGTCGCCCGCGGGGACTCGTCGCGGGTTTGGATCGTCTGGCAGAAGCCGCCCACGGAGGGCTCGTTCCCCGACCTGTTTTCCGCCGTCTATAACGTGAAGACCAAGGTCATGGGCGCGGCCACGCAGCTGACCAACGACCCCGCGACCTCCTCCAATCCGTCGATGGCGTCGACCCGAAACGGTGTTGTCCATCTCGTTTGGATGGACACGCGGAGCGGGTCTCAGCAGATCTGGACGAAGCGATTTGTTCCCGGCACCGGCTGGACGGCCGACCAGCAGCTCACGTTCAGCACCGGCTCGGCCACCCAACCCTCGCTCACGACCAGCCGCTCGGGGCGTGCGCACCTGGTGTGGAGGGACAACCGGGACGGGAACAACGAGATCTACTACAAGGAATACCTCCCGGCCACGGGCTGGAGCGCGACCGACGTGCGCCTCACGACGAACTCGGCCACCCAGAGCGAGCCCATCATCGACGCAGACCCGAGGGACGACCTTTACGTGGTCTGGACCGATCAGCGAAACGGCACCACGAACCCCGACATCTATTTCCAGGCGCGGCAGTCGGGCACATGGCAGGGCGACATCCCGCTCGTCTCCGCCGCCTCCGACACGTCCAACTCGATGCAGCAGTTCCCAACCATCACGCACGACGGGGACGGGGTCCTCTACGTCGCATGGACCGACTTCCGCCTCCCGGCTTCGACCGGCAAGAATCGCGAGGTCTACTACAAGGAGGGCACGGGAGTCGTCACCGCCGTTGCCGCTACCGAGGCACCGGCGCTCACGCGGCTCCTTCGCAATTATCCCAATCCGTTCAATCCGGCCACCAAGATCGTGTTCCGTCTCGAGCGGGATGCCCAGGCGTCGCTCCGCATCTTCGACGTGCACGGGAGATTGGTGAGGACCCTGATCGACTCCTACCTGGCCGCCGGCCAGCGGGAGGTGGAGTGGGATGGCCGGGACGATCATGGTCGATCCCTGGCCTCAGGCACCTACTTCATGCGGCTTGAAGGTGGGGGCACCTACACCACGAAGACGGTTAATCTGTTGAAGTAGCTTTTCTTAGGGTCTTGGTGGGCACCGGCTGGATCGTCCCGCGCGCGGACGGCGGCGGTGCCCTCTTGACCCTCGCAACTGAAAGTGCTATAATCATCTCACTTCGCTATAGACCCCTTTCGGCGAAGCGAGATCAGCCACAGAGGCGCGAAGGCGAAAGCCTTCCACAGGTAAGCACCAAGAAGAGGCGATGGCGAAATCTCCCCGTTTCGCATCAAGCCGTTTCGTGGTCACTGCTCGAGGCAGGAGCACGTCTGCTGTTACCGTGGGCGTGCTCTTGCCTCGTTTTTCCATTTCTTCCTAGGGGTCGAGGCAAAGCAACACCAGCAACCTCACGCATCTGAGAGCTGACAACCTTGGCGAGGTTCCCCCGGTGCTCCGTTCCGACTTCATGGCTCCCGCGTCCCGAATCGTCTCCTCGATCGCCGTTCTCTTTGTCCTGGCGGCCGCGCTTGCGTCTCCATCCTTCGCGGGGAAGATCCCGGTGAAGGACATGTACGACGTTTTCACCGTGCAGCCGCCGCGGACTCCCGCCGTCTCGGAGACCACGATCCAGCACAAGCTCTACTTCTCGGACCTGGAGGGGAGCAACGCCAACTGGGGCAAGATCGATTTCCGCGCCGGAATTCCGAACGCGTGGCACCGGGTGACGGGGACGCAGTCGTGCGTGGGTCAGGCGTGGTGGTGTGGCGTCACCGGCCTTCCGTTCGGCGACGGCTACGGCAACAACTGGATCCAGACGCTGAAGACCAACACCCCCATCAACCTCGCGGGCTCATCGGGGAACGTCCTCACCTTCAAGCAGCGCGCCCGGACCGAGGACGGATTTGATCTGTGCTGGGTGATGATTCATGACGGAAACGCCTCCTCGGTGTGGGACACCCTTGCCTTCTACACCGGGGACCTGGGCACGAGCTGCGTGAACGCCTCTCTCACGATCAACAACAGCTGGACCACCCGGCCGCAGCCGATCCAGCTCATGTTTCTCTTCGCCTCGGACCTGAGCTACTCGCGAGCCGATTCCAACGATGTCTGGACCGGCTGGTCCATCGACGACGTCAAGGTCACCGCGTCGGGGAACGTGGTGAAATTCTTCGACGACAACGAGGGCGCCGCCACGAACTGGGTCGCCAGCGCGCCCGATCCGGGGACCCTCTGGCACATCGAGAACTCCCCAGGAACGTCGCAGCCCGCCTCCTGCTTCTTCCTGAGCACGAACGTCTGGGTGCCGTTCGCGGGATTTGGGTTCGGAACCGTCCCCGATTTCGCGGACGCGATGCTCTATACGCCGCCCATCGACGTGACCGGTGCGAAATCAGGGGCGAACACATCCGTCCGGCTCCAATTCGACAACTGGATCAACCTCCCCGCGGCCAACGACGTCACGTGGTCGCTCTGGATCTCGGGATCCCAGGACACGATCACGTGGACTCCGTGGGCCAACGCGTTGGCGGGTTCGCTGACGGGCGGAACCCCGCAGTGCGTCGAGGGAAGCACCATCCAGTTCGACCCGTTCTTCACGGCGCGCACGGGGATTCAGCCGGGGACGCCGTACATCCGCCTTGGGTTCCGGATCCGCGACGAGAAGCCCTTCTCGGAAAACGGGGAGCTGACGCGGCTGGGGATCCGAACCGAGGGGATCTACTTCGACAACATTGGCGTCTACTTCATCTACACCATCAGCGGCGTGGAGGCGGTGACCGGGGTGCCGGTCAGCACCCACGCGGCGATCAACAAGGTCTACCCCAACCCGTTCAATCCCAGCACCACGGTGGAATTCTCCGTGCCCAAGGCGGGCCCGGGGACGGTCCGCATCTTCGACCTGCAGGGGAGAAAGGTCGCGACGCTCGTGAACGAAGCGCTGAGCGCGGGTGTGTACCGGGTGCGTTGGAACGGGAAATCGGATGAGGGCCGCGACCTCTCGTCGGGCGTCTATTTCGTCCGGGCGGAGTTCGCGAGGAGCCGGGCTTCGGCGCGGCTCATGTTGGTCAAATAAATGGAGACCCATAGCAAAGTGCCAACCACAAAACTCGAAAGGGAATGGAGGTGGTACAGGAAGGGGAGTCTCATTAGCAGGAGTTCGTCGTCTCGCAGCATCACCGCGGCGCCCTTCGGGGCTCAGTCTCGTGCCCGCGGTGGCCACGTACCGGATGGTCCGGGCGTGGCAAAGGGGTTTCAGTCCCGCTCCGGGGGCTGCTGCCTCGGATCGATCGGTTCCTTTTCACAGGTAATCGGAGGTTGAATACCATGTTGAAACGGCTTCTTACGACTCTGTTTGTGGTCGTGGGGGTCGCCGGTTTCGCGCAGCTGCGCTTCTGCCCAGTACATGTATCTCGATTCGAATGCGAACGGGATCCATGACTCGGGAGACGAGCTGAAGGCGAACGGCACACCTACGACGGTGGACGTCTACGTTGAACACGAACCATAACCGCGACGGATCGACGGCCTTGTGCGACACGGTGGACCCGAGTCGCTGTCCATGAATTCGTACGTCGTGGAAATGGCCGCTGTGAACGGAACGGTCACCTACTCCGGGTTCATCAATCAGCAGCCGACGATGACCACGAGCTTCGATTGAGGTGAACACCGGGAACAGCCAGTACAAGAACGGGTTCGGCAGCAGAGCCCGTTGCCCCGCCGGAACACTACAAGCTCTGCACGATCACGAGTCACCGGCAATACGGGCACGCCGGCGATCAACATCGTGGACATCATTCCTGGGACGGCGGATCTCACGTCGTTCGGCTGCAACTGCTTCGGAAACGACTTCGACAACACGTACAAGCTGATCGGCGCCAGCGGCATCGGCTCCGACTGGACCGACACGGACGGCCTCGCGGCCGCCGCCGGCGCGGTGAACAACCCGCCGTCGCTGACCGATCCGGGCAACCGCACCGTCAACGAGCTTTCTCCGTTGACGTTCACGCTGTCGGCGACCGATCCGGACGCCGGCCAGACGATCACCTACTCGATGGATGCCGGTTCTCCTGCCGGCGCGACGATCAACGGTTCGACGGGGGCCTTTGCGTGGACCCCGACCGAAGCGCAGGGCCCCGGTTCCTTCCCGGTCACCTTCCGGGCGACGGACAACGGTGCGCCTCCTGCGAACGCGGCACGGCCGATCACGATCACCGTCAATGAGGTGAACGTGGCGCCGGTCGTGACGAACCCCGGCAACAAGGTTACCAACGAGCTCGCGCCGCTGACCTTCACGGTCACGGCCACCGATGCCGATCTCCCGGCGAACACGATTGCGTGGTCGCTGGATGCCGGTGCTCCTGCCGGTGCGACGATCGGTGCTGGAACGGGCGCGTTTGCCTGGACGCCGACCGAAGCGCAGGGTCCTGGGACGTTCCCGGTGACCATCCGCGCGACGGACAACGGGTCGCCGGTTCTGAGCGGCACCGCGGCGATCACGATTACCGTTAATGAAGTGAACGTGGCTCCGGTGCTGAACGCGATCGGGCCGAAGTCGGTTACGCTTCCGGCGACCCTCACCTTCACGGCGACGGCGACGGACGCGGATGTTCCGGCAAACACGCTGGCGTTCTCTCTCGATGCCGGCGCTCCTGCCGGCGCGACGATTGGCGCTGGAACGGGTGCGTTCAGCTGGACGCCTGCCGCGGCGGGCACCTTCCCGGTGACGGTCCGTGTGACCGACAACGGGTCGCCCGCGCTCAGCGCGTTTGAAGTGGTTTCGATCACCGTCAGCGCCGCGGCGAACCAGCCGCCGGTGGTGACGAGCCCCGGTAACAAGACGGTTGCCGAGTTGGCGAACCTTGCCTTCACGGTTGTGGCGACCGATCCGAACTCGGGTCAGATCTTGACCTACTCGTTGGATGCCGGTGCTCCTGCCGGTGCGACGATCAACGGTTCGACGGGCGCCTTCAGCTGGACCCCGACCGAAGCGCAGGGCCCGGGTTCGTTCCCGATCACCATTCGGGCGACGGACAACGGCAGCCCGGCTTTGAGCGGCACGGCGGCGATCACGGTCTCGGTCACGGAAGTCAACGTGGCGCCGGTCGTGACCAGCCCCGGCAATCAGACGGTCAACGAGCTGGCGACCTTGGCCTTCACGGTCACGGCCACCGACGCTGACCTTCCGGCGAACACGATCGCGTGGTCGCTGGATGCGGGCGCTCCTGCCGGCGCGACGATTGGCGCTGGAACGGGCGCGTTCAGCTTCACCCCGACCGAAGCGCAGGGCCCGGGCAGCTTCCCGGTCACCATCCGCGCGACGGACAACGGGACCCCGGCGTTGAGCGGCACGGCTGCGATCACGATCACCGTCAATGAGGTGAACGTGGCGCCGGTCGTGACCAACCCGGGCAACAAGACGACCAACGAGTTGGCGGCGCTGGCCTTCACGGTCACGGCCACCGACGCGGATCTGCCGGCGAACACGATTACGTGGTCGCTGGATGCGGGTGCTCCCGCGGGTGCGACGATTGGCGCCTCGACGGGTGCCTTTGCCTGGACGCCGACCGAAGCGCAGGGCCCTGGGACGTTCCCGGTGACCATCCGCGCGACGGACAACGGCACGCCGGCTCTGAGCGGCACGGCAGCGATCACGATCACCGTTAATGAGGTGAACGTGGCGCCGGTCGTGACGAACCCGGGCAACAAGACGGTGGCGGAGCTGACGGCTCTGACGTTCACGGCCACGGCGACCGATGCCGACCTGCCGGCGAACACGATTGCGTGGTCGCTGGATGCGGGTGCTCCTGCCGGCGCGACGATTGGCGCCGGAACGGGCGCGTTTAGCTGGACGCCGACCGAAGCGCAGGGTCCTGGGACGTTCCCGGTGACCATCCGCGCGACGGACAACGGCACCCCGGCGCTTAGCGGCACGGCGGCGATCACGATCACCGTAACCGAGGTGAACGTGGCGCCGGTGCTGAACGCGATCGGCAACAAGGCGGGTACGGTGAGCGTTGCGATCACCTTCACGGCGACCGCGACCGATGCCGACGTCCCGGCGAACACGTTGACCTTCTCGCTCGAAGCCGGCGCTCCTGCCGGTGCGACGATCAACGGCTCGACGGGCGCCTTCAGCTGGACTCCGGCCGCGAACGGCACCTTCCCGGTGACGGTCCGCGTGACGGACAACGGGACGCCTGCGTTGTTCGACAACGAGGCGATTTCGATCACGGTGAGCCCGGCTCCGAATCAGCCGCCGGTCGTGACGAATCCCGGCAACAAGACCGTGGCCGAGTTGGCGAACCTGGCCTTCACGGTAGCGGCGACGGATCCGAACTCCGGTGACGTGCTGACCTTCTCGCTGGATGCGGGAGCCCCTGCGGGCGCCACCATCGGCGGGTCGACGGGCGCGTTCAGCTGGACGCCGACCGAAGCGCAGGGCCCGGGCAGCTTCCCGGTCACCATCCGCGCGACGGACAACGGCTCGCCTGCGTTGAGCGGCACGGCGGCGATCACGATCACCGTGACTGAGGTGAACGTGGCGCCGGTGGTCGCGAACCCCGGCAACCAGACGGTGAACGAGTTGGCGACGCTGGCCTTCACGGCGACGGCGACCGACGCGGATCTGCCGGCGAACACGTTGACGTTCTCCTTGGATGCGGGTGCTCCTGCCGGCGCGACGATTGGTGCGGCGACGGGCGCCTTCAGCTTCACCCCGACCGAAGCGCAGGGCCCGGGCAGCTTCCCGGTCACCATCCGCGCGACGGACAACGGCTCTCCTGCGTTGAGCGGCACGGCTGCGATCACGATCACCGTTAACGAGGTGAACGTGGCGCCGGTCGTGACGAATCCGGGTAACAAGACGACCAATGAGCTGGTCGCGTTGAACTTCACGGTGACGGCCACTGATGCGGACGTCCCGGCGAACACGATTTCGTGGTCGCTGGATGCCGGCGCTCCTGCCGGTGCGACGATCGGTGCTGGAACCGGTGCGTTCTCGTGGACGCCGACCGAAGCGCAGGGCCCGGGCAGCTTCCCGGTCACCATCCGCGCGACGGACAACGGCACCCCGGCTCTGAGCGGCACCGCGGCGATCACGATCACCGTCAATGAGGTGAACGTGGCGCCGGTCCTGAACACCATCGGCAACAAGGCGGGTACGGTGGGCGTTGCGATCACCTTCACGGCGACCGCGACCGATGCCGACGTCCCGGCGAACACGTTGACCTTCTCGCTCGAAGCCGGCGCTCCTGCCGGCGCGACGATCAACGGCTCGACGGGCGCCTTCAGCTGGACGCCGGCCGCGAACGGCACCTTCCCGGTGACGGTCCGCGTGACGGATAACGGGTCGCCCGCGTTGTTCGACAACGAGGCGATTTCGATCACGGTGAGCGCGGCCCCGAATCAGCCGCCGGTCGTGACGAATCCCGGTAACAAGACGACCAACGAGCTGTCGGCGCTGACCTTCACGGTCACGGCGACGGATCCGAACTCCAGTGACGTGCTGACGTTCTCGCTGGATGCGGGTGCCCCTGCGGGCGCCACCATCGGCGGGTCGACGGGCGCGTTCTCCTGGACGCCGACCGAAGCGCAGGGCCCGGGTACGTTCCCGATCACCATTCGGGCGACGGACAACGGCACCCCGGTGCTGAGCGGCAGCGCGGCGATCACGGTCACCGTCAATGAGGTGAACGTGGCGCCGGTCGTGACGAACCCCGGCAACAAGACCGTAGCCGAGTTGGCGAACCTGGCCTTCACGGCGACGGCGACCGATGCCGATCTCCCGGCGAACACGATCGCGTGGTCGCTGGATGCCGGTGCTCCTGCCGGTGCGACGATCGGTGCCGCAAACGGCGCGTTCAGCTGGACGCCGACCGAAGCGCAGGGCCCGGGCAGCTTCCCGGTCACCATCCGCGCGACGGACAACGGCTCGCCTGCGTTGAGCGGCACGGCGGCGATCACGATCACGCGTGACTGAGGTGAACGTGGCGCCGGTGGTCGCGAACCCCGGCAACCAGACGGTGAACGAGTTGGCGACGCTGGCCTTCACGGCGACGGCGACCGACGCGGATCTGCCGGCGAACACGCTGAGCTTCTCGCTGGATGCGGGTGCTCCTGCCGGCGCGACGATTGGTGCGTCGACGGGCGCCTTCAGCTGGACGCCGACCGAAGCGCAGGGCCCGGGCAGCTTCCCGGTGACCATTCGCGCGACGGACAACGGCTCGCCGGCTCTGTCGGGTACGGCAGCGATCACGATCACCGTCAATGAGGTGAACGTGGCGCCGGTCGTGACGAACCCCGGTAACAAGACGACGAACGAGTTGGTGGCCTTGGCCTTCACGGTCACGGCGACGGATGCCGATCTGCCCGCGAACACGATCACCTGGTCGCTGGATGCCGGCGCTCCTGCCGGTGCGACGATCGGTGCGGGGACGGGTGCCTTCAGCTGGACGCCGGCGGAGATTCAGGGCCCGGGCAGCTACCCGGTCACCATCCGCGCGACGGACAACGGCTCGCCGGCTCTGAGCGGCACGGCAGCGATCACGATCACCGTCAATGAGGTGAACGTGGCGCCGGTCCTGGGCTACGATTGGCAACAAGACGGGTACGGTGGGCGTTGCGATCACCTTCACGGCGAGCGCGACGGATGCCGACATTCCGGCGAACGGACTTGCGTTCTCGCTGGATGCCGGTGCTCCTGCCGGTGCGTCGATCAACGCTGGAACGGGTGCCTTCAGCTGGACGCCGGCCGCGAACGGCACCTTCCCGGTGACGGTCCGCGTGACGGATAACGGCTCGCCCGCTCTGAGCGACTTCGAGGCGATTTCGATCACGGTGAGCGCGGCCCCGAACCAGGCGCCGGTGCTCGGTGCGATCGGCAACAAGACGGTGGCGGAGCTGGCGACGCTGGCCTTCACGGCGACGGCGACGGATCCGGACGCCGGCGACACCCTGACGTTCTCGCTGGATGCGGGTGCCCCTGCGGGCGCCACCATCGGTGGGGCGTCGGGCGCCTTCTCCTGGACGCCGACCGAGGCGCAGGGCCCGGGTTCGTTCCCGATCACGGTTCGCGTGACGGATAACGGCAGCCCGGCGCTGAGCGACTTCGAGGCGATCACGGTCTCGGTCACGGAAGTCAACGTGGCGCCGGTCGTGACGAATCCGGGTAACAAGACGACGAACGAGCTGGTCGCGTTGAACTTCACGGTCACGGCGACTGATGCAGACGTCCCGGCGAACACGATTGCGTGGTCGCTGGATGCCGGTGCTCCTGCCGGTGCGACGATCGACGCCGGAACCGGTGCCTTCTCCTGGACGCCCGCTGAGATCCAGGGCCCTGGCACCTACCCCGTGACGATTCGGGCGACGGACAACGGCTCGCCTTCTCTGAGCGGCACCGCGGCGATCACGATCACCGTCAATGAAGTCAACGTGGCGCCGGTTCTGGCCGCGATTGGCAACAAGACGGTGAACGAGCTGGCGACGTTGGCCTTCACGGCGACGGCGACGGACGCCGACCTTCCCGCGAACGGACTTTCGTTCTCGCTGGATGCCGGTGCTCCTGCTGGTGCGGCCATCAACGCCGGTACCGGCGCCTTCAGCTTCACCCCGACCGAAGCGCAGGGTCCGGGCAGCTATCCCGTCACGGTTCGTGTGACGGATAACGGCTCGCCGGCTCTGAGCGGGTCCGAGTTGATCACGATCACGGTCAACGAGGTCAACGTTGCGCCGGTCGTGACGAATCCTGGCAACAAGACGGTCAATGAGCAGACGGCGTTGACCTTCACGGCGACGGCGACCGACTCCGACCTCCCGGCGCAGACCATCGCGTGGAGCTTGGATGCCGGTGCTCCTGCCGGAGCCTCGATCAACGGTTCGACGGGCGCGTTCAGCTGGACGCCGACCGAAGCGCAGGGCCCGGGCAGCTACCCGGTGACCATCCGCGCGACGGACAACGGTCCAGCGGCGCTCAGCGGCACCGCGGCGATCACGATCACCGTCAATGAGGTGAACGTGGCGCCGGTTCTGGCTGCGATCGGCAACAAGTCCGGCACGGTGAACATTGCGGTTACGTTCACGGCGTCCGCGACGGATGCCGACATTCCGGCGAACACGCTTTCGTTCTCGCTGGATGCCGGTGCTCCTGCCGGTGCGACGATCAACGCTTCGACGGGCGCCTTCAGCTTCACGTCGGCGGCGGCGGGCAGCTTCCCGGTGACGGTCCGTGTGACGGACAACGGGACCCCGGCGCTCAGCTCGTCCGAGGCGATCACGATCACGATTGGCGCTGCGGCCAACCAGGCGCCGGTGCTGGGCGCGATCGGCAACAAGACGGTGGCGGAACTCTCGACGCTGGCCTTCACGGCGACGGCGACCGATCCGAACTCCGGTGACGTCCTCACGTTCTCGCTGGATTCACCGACGCCGGCGGGAGCCACGATCAACGCTTCGACGGGAGCCTTCAGCTGGACCCCGACCGAGGCGCAGGGACCGGCCGCGATCCCGATTACGGTTCGCGTGACGGACAACGGCAGCCCGGCGCTGAGCGACTTCGAGACGATCGCGGTTGCGATCACCGAAGTGAACCAAGCTCCTGTGCTGGCGCCGATCGGCAACAAGACGGTCAACGAGATGTCGGCGTTGACCTTCACGGCGACGGCGACCGATGCCGACGTGCCGGCGAATACGTTGACGTTCTCGCTGGATGCACCTGCTCCGGCGGGCGCTACGATCAACGGCTCGACGGGCGCGTTCAGCTGGACGCCGACCGAAGCGCAGGGCCCGGCAGTGATCCCGATCACGGTTCGTGTGACGGATAGCGGAAGCCCGGCGTTGAGCGCCTTCGAGTCGATCGCGGTCGCGATCCTCGAGGTGAACCATGGCACCGGTCCTGGGCACGATCACGAACAAGACCGTGACCCAGGGTTCGCTGTTGGCCTTCACGGTGACGGCGACGGATGCCGACATTCCTGCGAACACCCTGGCGTTCTCGCTCGATGCCGGCGCACCTGCCGGCGCGACGATCAACGCCTCTACGGGCGCCTTCAGCTGGACGCCTCCTGCGGCGGGTAGCTTCTCGATCACGGCCCGTGTAACCGATAACGGGACCCCCGCGCTGAGTGCGAGCCAGGCGTTCACGGTGACGGTCAACGGCGTCAACAGCGCGCCGGTTCTGACCCAGCCGTCGAACATGACGGTGAACGAGGGAGCGACCGCGGATCAGACGTTGACGGCGACCGATCCGGACGCCGGCGACGTGCTGACGTTCAGCAAGGTCTCGGGACCGGCCTTCATGACGGTCTCGGCCGCCGGAGTGGTGCACCTCGCGCCGGGCAGCACGGACGCGGGTTCCTACACGGCGTCGGTGAAGGTGAGCGACAACGGAAGCCCGTCGCTCAGCGACACCAAGTCCTTCTCGATCACGGTCAATGATGCCAACCGTGCGCCGGTGGCGAATGCCGGCGGTCCGTACACGGGCAGCGTGGGCACGGCCATCAGCTTCAATGGATCCGGCTCCTCGGATCCGGACGGCGATGCGCTGACCTACGCGTGGACCTTTGGCGATGCAAGCACGGGTAGCGGTGTAACCCCCTCGCATGCGTACGCGGCGACGGGTACGTACACCGTGAGCCTGACGGTGACCGATCCGGGCTTGTTGACCGGCACGGCCTCCACGACGGCGACCATCTCGGACTTCTTCGCAGCCAACGTGTTCTTCAAGAAGAACATTAACTACATCCTCCCGCAGCTGCTCGGAGCCTACATTCGGTTCGAGCCGGTCGGGAACTCGTTCAATGTCAATGACGTGATCCTGTCGTCTTCTGCGATCCGGCTCACGTACAACGGCATTACGAAGAACGCGAACTGCAAGAACATCCTGGATGGCGATTCGAACGCGAACGGAAAGAACGAGATCAGGGCCTGCTTCACACAGGCGGACATGAAGGCCATGTTCACGTCGTTGCCTAACGGCACGACGGACGTGACCCTGACGCTTGAAGCAGACCTGAGCACCGGTGGTAAGGTTCGCGGCACCGTAGTGGCGCACATTGTGAAGTTCAGCTTCCTGCACGCGGGACAGTTGTCCATGGTTTCTCCGAACCCGCTCAATCCGCAGGCCAAGCTGTCCTTCGTTGTCACGAAGCCTGGAGTCACCACGGTCCAGGTGTTCGACGTCAACGGGCGTCTGGTGCGGAACCTGATGCAGCGTCAGTACCTCATGCCGGGCATGCACGACGTGACGGTCGACGGTCGGAACGAGAGCGGCAACAAGCTCTCCTCGGGCGTCTACTACTACCGAGTGCAGACGGCAGATGTGGTGACGAAGGGATCGTTCATCGTCATGAAGTAACCTTCACCGGACGGGAAGCCCCGGGCCTCGGGCCCGGGGCCCCGGCCGGGACGTTGAGCGGTTCGCAGTTCTGCATCACGCAGCAATCTGAGATCTGCCGGCGGGGGCCGCGCTGTTAAAGCAGCGGCCCCCGTCCTTATCTCAGAAGCTTTTGAAGTGGAACCACAAGCAGGAGAAGGGCCGGCCGGAGCGAAGGAGCGTCTCCCGATACCTCACGCATCTATGGGCTCACAACCGAGCGAGGTTTCCCTGGTGATCCGTCACGATCCGTCGATGCGCGCGCGCGGTATCGCGTTTCTACTCGCCCTCCCGGCCTTGATGTTCCTGGCGGCCGCCCCGGCTCTCGCCAAGCCCGTTGTCCGGGAGATGTACGACACGTTCACGATTCAGCCTCCCTCTCCCTCTCCCGCCGTTCAAGAATCCACGATCAAGCACGCGACGTTCTTCACCGACGTGGAGTCGGCCGCGTTCGACAGCATTTTGGGGTGGGGAGTGAAGGACTTCCGACAGGGTCAGCCCAACGCGTGGCACCTCGCGACCGGGACGCACTCCTGCGTCGGGAACGCATGGTGGTGCGGCGTCACGGGGCTCACCTACGGCGATGGCTACGACAACAACTGGGTTCAGCAGCTGAAGACCGTCGCGCCGATCAACCTGGCGGGGTCGACGGGGAACACCCTCACGTTCAAGCAGCGGCTGCAGTGCGAGGAAGGGTACGACTGGGCCTGGGTGCTGATCCATGACGGCCAGGCGTCCTCCCTCTGGGACACCCTGGGGGCCTTCACCGGAGACCTCGGCGCGAGCTGCGTGAACGCCTCGTTGGCGATTCCCAACTCGTGGGCCACGCGGCCCCAGCCGATCCAGCTCCTGTTCCTGTTCGGCTCGGACCTGGACGTGTCCCGGGCCGATTCGAATGACGTGTACACGGGCTGGACGGTGGACGACGTGAAGATCACCGCGTCCGGCAGCGTTGTGAAGTTCTTCGACGACATGGAGTCGGGCGGCGCCAACTGGGCGGCCTCATCGCCCGATCCGGGCACGCTGTGGCACGTGGAGGCATACCCCGGGACCCAGTACCCGTCCACGTGCTCGTTCCTCAGCACGCGAATGTGGGTGCCCTTCCAGGGGAATGGTTTCGGCAAGGTGCCCGACTTCGTGGACGCCATGCTCATCACTCCGACGATCAACATCGAAGGCGCGCACGTCACAACCAACTCGCAGCTTCGATTGCAGATGGATAACTGGCTCAACCTGCCGCGGCTGTACGGCGTGTACTGGTCCCTGTGGATCCAGGGTTCCAGCGACGGGGTCACATGGACCCCATGGCGCAACGCGATCGATCCATTGGTCTTTTATGGGGACACGCCGCAGTGCGTGGAGGGGAGCACCATTCAGTTCGATCCGTACTTCACGGCCCGAACGGGGGTCCAGGTGGGCACCCCGCTGATCCGGCTTGGATTCCGCCTGCGCGATACCAAGGCAGACCACGATCCGAGACGACGAAGGGCAGCTCCGCTGGCTGGGCGCCAACACGGAAGGCATCTACCTCGACAACATCGGGCTCTACTTTGTCTACACCATCAGCGGGGTGGAGACGGTGAGCGGGGTGCCGCTGGCCACCCGGCCCAAGGTGGAGAAGGTGTTCCCGAATCCGTTCAATCCCTCGACCACGATCGAATTCTCGATTCCCTCGGCGGGTCCCTCGTCCGTGCGGATCTTCGACATCAAGGGACGGCACGTGGCGACGCTCGTCGACCAGGCCATGGGGGCCGGGGTCTACCGCGTCCGATGGAACGGCAAGACGGACGCCGGCGGGAGCGTGGCCTCGGGGGTCTATTTCGTGAACGTGGCGAGCCAGAAGTATCGGGATTCCGCCCGGATCATGGTGATGAAGTAGTCCTGTGGTAGAGTGACGCCGTGGGGCTCTACCGCCGCGGCGCCAAGCGGATTCTCGACGTGTCGTTGGCCTTGATCGCGCTCACGGTGGCGCTCCCCGTGATCGCGATCGCGGCCGTCGCGATCAAGCTCGACTCGCCGGGCCCCGTGTTTCACCGGGCCACCCGCGTGGGCCGGAACCGCAGTCCATTTCAATTCCTCAAGCTTCGCTCCATGCAGGTCGGCGCGGAGGAGCTTCGCGGCCTGCTCCTCCACCTGAACCAGGCCCAGGGGCCCGCGTTCAAGCTTCATGACGACCCCCGCGTCACGCGGGTGGGCCGGGTCCTTCGCAAGCTGAGCATCGACGAGCTGCCGCAACTCCTGCACGTCCTCCAGGGACACATGAGCCTGGTCGGCCCGCGCCCCGCGTTCCCCGAGGAAGTGGACCAGTACGAGCCGTGGATGCTGCGGCGGCTGAGCGTGCGTCCCGGCCTCACGTGTCTGTGGCAGGTCCGCGGCCGGAGCGATCTTCCGTTCGACGAGTGGATGCGCCTCGACATCGAGTACGTCGATCGCTGCTCCTTCCTGCTCGACGCCCGGATTCTCGCCATGACCATTCCCGCGGTGCTTTCGGCCCGCGGCGCGTACTAGCGGCGCCGAGGTTCCCGTTGCCGCCCCCCGTGGCGTGTGGTACCGGTAGCCCATGAGGATTCATCCCGTGATCCTGGCGGGCGGAAGGGGAGAGCGGTTCTGGCCGCTCTCGCGCCGCTCGCGCCCCAAGCAGCTTCTTCCGCTCCTCTCCGACCGGCCCATGATCGCGGACTCGATCGCGCGTCTCGACGGAGTCGCGCTCACTCAGGATATCTGGGTGATCACCGCCCGGGACCTGCTCGACCCCGTCCGGGCGGCGGTGCCCTCCGTTCCACGCGAGCACGTGGTGGGGGAGCCGATGGGGAAGAACACCGCGCCGGCCGTGGCCCTGGCGGCCTGGTGGCTTCGAAAGGCCGGGCCGGATTCGGTGGTCGCGATCCTGCCGTCGGACCACCGCATCGAGCCCGCAGCCCGGTTTCGAGAGGAGCTTTCCGCCGCCGCCCGGGCCGCCCTCGAGCGGAAGGCGATCGTCACGCTCGGGATTCCGCCCACCCGTCCCGACACCGGCTACGGTTACATCGAGGTGGGAAAGCCGGTCGCGCCGGGATCGCCGCTCCACGAGGTGAGCGCGTTTCGCGAGAAGCCGGACGCCGCGACGGCGGCGAAGTACGTCGCCGACAAGAAGCATCTGTGGAACGCGGGGATGTTCCTCTTCCGGCCCGACGTGATGCTGGAGGAAATCCGCGCCTACTCGGCCGACCTTGCGGACCTGGTCGCCGCGGTGCCCGATCCCTCCGATCGCGGCGTGGACGCGGCGCTCGATCGCTTCTATGCCGCGGCCACTTCGATTTCGATCGACTACGCCGTCATGGAGCGAACGCGGCGCGCCCTGGTGGCCCGGGCGTCGTTCGAGTGGGACGACCTGGGGAGCTGGGCCACCCTCGCCCGGCCCGGGTCGGAGGATGCGCACGGAAACGTCGCCCGCGGGGACGTCCTGCTCCACGACTCGAGCGGGGTCATCGCGTTCTCGGACAGCGGGCTCGTCGCGGGCGTGGGCCTTCGCGACTTGATCATCGTGCGGACGGGCGACGTGACGCTGGTCTGTCCGCGCGACCGGGCCCAGGACGTGCGGGCGCTGGTGGAGCGGCTCAAGAAGGAGTCCGATGGCAAGGCGCCGCTCTAGCCTTCGAACGAGCCTCCGCCTCCTCGCGTTGATGGCGGTTCTCGGCTGCGCCCACGCGGCCGCGAAGCCGCCCGCGTCGGCGCCATCAGCGGGGGGAGCCCCTTCGCGTGCCTCCTCGGCCCCCGGGGGCGGCTCCGCCGCGCCTCTGGCGCTCGACCACTCCGAGGAGATCACCGCCGCGGAACTCGCGTCCATCCCGGATCCGGTGCCTGTGTCGGTGGAGGCTCACGCGGCCGACTCGGCCGCCGTGTCCACCGCCGCACCGGCCGAGCCCGGCGAGACTCAGAGCCCCACGCCGCAGATCTTGGCCGGGGCGGGAGCGGGCACGGTGGGAGCGGCGAGGATCAATTCCGGCGACACCGGCAACGTTCTCTGGCGCGTCCAGATCTTCGCGTCGCCGGATCTGGCGCAAGCGGGGCGCGTCGCGCGGGAAGCCTCCGCGAAGCTCGGCGAGCCGGCCCTGGTCGAGTACGAAGGGTCGCTCTACAAAGTGCGGCTGGGCGCGTTCGGCAGCGAGGCGGAGGCCCAGTCGCTCCGGGAGCGAGCGATCGCGGCGGGCTATCCGGGAGCGTTTCGAATGCGCGCAACACCCACCATCACAAACAATTCAAAGTGATGGAGTTGTGGCCGATAGTTACTCCATCACTCGAATGAAACCCCGCGCCGAATTCCCTCCCACCTGGAGCCCATGCGAGAGCTTCGAAAAGATCCCATCGTCCCTCGCTGGGTGATCTTCTCGGGAGGACGGGGGCTGCGTCCTTCCGATTGGGACGCCGGTCCGCCGCCGTCCGCGGATCGGAGCACCTGTCCCTTCTGCCCGGGGCGGGAGAGCGAAACGCCGCCCGAGATCTGGGCGCACCGCGCGCCCGGCTCGCGGTCCAACGGGCCGGACTGGACGCTGCGCGTGGTCCCGAACAAGTTCCCGGCCCTTCGTGTCGAAGAATCGCTGGAGACCAGCACGGAGGGGATGTACGAGCGCATGACGGGGGTGGGGGCGCACGAGGTGATCATCGAATCGCCGGAGCACGAGAAGGACCTGAGCGAGCTCTCGCCGGCCCAGGTCGAGCGGGTGGTCGCCGCGTATCGGGCCAGGATGATCGATCTGCGGAACGACCAGAGGCTCCGCTACGTCCTCGTCTTCAAGAACGAGGGCCCGCGCGCCGGCGCGACGCTCGCGCACGGTCACTCGCAGCTGATCGCGACGCCGGTCGTGCCGCAGGCGATCGAGGACGAGCTTTCGGGCGGCCTGGAGCGCTTTCGCCGGACCAAGCGCTGCGCGTTCTGCGAGATCGTGGAGCAGGAGCTTCGCGATCGCGCGCGGCTCATCCTGGATCACGGCGGATTCGTCGCGGTGGCGCCCTTCGCGGCGCGGCTCCCGTTCGAAACCTGGATCCTGCCGAGGCGCCACTCGTCCTCGTTCGAGGAGCTGGCCGAGGGCGAGATCCCGGCCCTGGCTGGGATCCTCCGCGAGACCCTCGGCCGAATCCGGAAAGCGCTGAACCGGCCGCACTACAATTTCGCGATCCATACCGCGCCCTGCCGCGAGCCGAGCCTCGAGCACTTTCACTGGCACATCGAGATCACGCCCAAGCGGACGCCGGCCGCGGGGTTCGAGTGGGGAAGCGGCTTCTACGTGAACGCCACCTCGCCCGAGGAAGCGGCGGACTACCTGCGGGGGATCGAAGCGTGACCGCGGCCGGGCTCGATCTCATCCGGAGAACGGGAGCAGGGGACTGATGGCCCAGAGATACCGGGCGGCGATCCTGAGCGCGGAGTCGGTGCCGTTCGCCAAGGTGGGCGGGCTGGCCGACGTGATCGGCGCATTGGGCCGCGCCGTCGCGGATCTGGGCAGCTCGGTCGCGGTGTTCCTCCCTCGCTACGCGGACCTGGCGCTTCCCGAGGGATCGGAGCTCGAGCTGGTCGCGCGGATCGAGGTTCCCGTCGGGGGCGAGGAGCACCCCGGCCTGATCTACCGGTTGCGCCATCCCGGGCACCCGGCGCACTACCATCACTTCTTCATCGGGAACGAGACGTTCTTCGGCCGGCCCGGAATCTACGGCGATCCGGCGACGGGCGAGCCGTACGCCGACAACGCCGCGCGGTTCGTCTTCTTCTCTCGGGCCTGTCTCGAGGCGATGCGCGCGGTGGCCTACGTCCCCGACGTGGTCCACGTGAACGACCATCAGACCGCGCTCGTCCCCGCGTACCTAAGGACGCTCTACGCCGAGGACGCGTTCTTCCAGATGACCGCGAACATTCTCTCGATCCACAACCTCGGCTACCAGGGCGCGTACCCGCCCGAAACCATGGCGCTCGCGGGATTCCCGGACCGGTTCTTCTACCCGCTCTCGCCGTTCGAATTCTGGGGGAAGATGAACTTCCTGAAGGCCGGGATCCACTTCGCCGACCGGCTCACCACGGTGAGCGAGCGCTACGCCGAGGAGATCCAGTCGGGCGAGGAGTTCGGCTTCGGGCTCCAGGGCGTGCTCAACGCCCGCCGCGCCGACCTGACCGGGATTCTGAACGGGATCGATGTGGGCATCTGGAATCCGAGGACCGACCGCGCGATCGCCGCCCGGTTCGACGCCGAGTCCCTCGGCGGGAAAGCCGTCTGCAAGGCGGCGCTCCTGGAGGAGCTGGGGCTTCCGCTCAAGCCCGAGCAACCGCTCTTCGGAATGATCTCCCGCCTCGTGGACCAGAAGGGATTCGATCTCGTCGAAGCGGCCGCCGACCGGCTCCTCAAGCTGCCCGCGCGCTGGGTGGTCCTCGGGAGCGGGGACGAGCGGTACGAGTCGTTCTTCCGGAGCCTGGCCGAGCGTCACCGGGACCGGGTCGCCTACCGCCGGGGCTTCGACGATCCGTTGGCGCATCGGATCGAGGCGGGGGCCGATTTCTTTCTGATGCCCTCGCGGTACGAGCCCTGCGGGCAGAACCAGATGATGAGCATGCGATACGGAACCGTTCCCGTCGTGCGGGAGACGGGCGGGCTCGCCGATACGGTGACGCCCTTCCACCCCGCCGACCGTCCCGAGGGAAACGGGCTCCTCTTCGGCCCGTACACCCCGGAGGCGCTCCTCGACGCCGTGGGGCGCGCCGTGGCCCTCCATGGGGACCTTGCCGCGCTCACGCGGGTCCGAAAGAACGGGATGGCCCAGGACTTCTCGTGGACCGGTTCCGCCCGCAAGTACATCCAGCTCTACCGCCAGGCGAACACGTCCCGGCGGATGGGCGCGGGATTCAACCGGTGGATCGAGACGGTCGAGCGCGGCGAACGCACGGGCCCCGCCGAGTCGTCGAGGGGCTGGGAGCCACCGGGGTCCCCTTGACGGCCCTTCCGCCGCAAGGCTAAGATCGCCCGGCTTCGAGGAGAAATGAGCGAGCGGAAGTAGCTCAGCCCGGTAGAGCCCCACCTTGCCAAGGTGGTTGTCGCGGGTTCAAATCCCGTCTTCCGCTCCATTTTTTTTGCCCCACCCTCGAAAAATCCCTCTCAAATGGTTGCTCCTCCCCTGGGAGCGTGGTAGTTATTCCTCCCGGCGCCGACACACCGAGATCGGCACGACGCTCACGAAAGGAGAGGTGCATGCCAGTTAAGAAGCGCGCACGCAAGCCCGCGAAGAAGAAGGTCGCCTCCAAGAAGCGCAAGCCGAACGCCGCGTTCATGAAGCCGCTCATGCCGTCCGCAGCCCTCTCGGCGGTGGTCGGAGCGAGGGCCCTGCCCCGTACCGAAGTGACGAAGAAGCTTTGGGCGTACATCAAGAAGAACAAGCTCCAGGACAAGTTGAAGCGCACGATGATCAACGCGGACGAGAATCTCCGCGTGATCTTCGGCGGCAAGCGTCAGGTGAGCATGTTCGAGATGACCAAGCACGTCTCGAAGCACTTGAAGTAAACGCCTCGCCGTTTCCGGCGAAGCTGGATCTGCGATCGTCCCGCCGTGCCCCACGCGGCGGGACGAATCGTTTGGGGTAGTATGGACGGCCGATGATCGCTTCTTTCATCTCGTCTCATACGGTGTCCGCGGCGTGAGTTCCTTCGAAACCGGCCGGACGATTCTTCACTTTCGGATCGAGACCAAGCTCGGGGCGGGAGCCATGGGCGAGGTCTACCGCGCGCTCGACACAAAGCTCGGCCGCCAGGTGGCCATCAAGGTGCTTCCGCAGAGCGCGACGGCGAACCCCGAAGCCGCGCGCCGCTTTCGCGGAGAGGCCAGGCTCGCCTCGGCCCTCAATCATCCGAACATCGTGACGATCTACTCGGTCGACCAGGTCGATGGCGACGAGTTCATCGTCATGGAGTACGTCCGGGGAGAGTCGCTCCTCGAGCGCATCCGCCGCGAGCCCCTCGAGTACCCCGCCGTGATCGACCTGGGCGTCCAGGTCGCGGAGGCGCTGGCCGCGGCGCACGCGCTCGGCCTCATTCACCGGGACATCAAGGCGGCGAACATCCTGCTCAACGAGGCGGGCCAGGCGAAGGTCGCGGACTTCGGCCTCGCGAAGGCGCTCCTCGGCGCGGGGGACGGGGGCGACGCGGGGGCCACCGTCGCCCTGCTCACGCAAACGGGCGCGATCATGGGAACGCCGTCCTACATGTCGCCCGAGCAGACCCGGGGGGAACCCCTCGGCCCCCGCACGGACGTCTTCTCTCTCGGCGTGACGCTCTACCAGGCGGCGACCGGGAAGCTCCCCTACACCGGCCCGAGCGCCCTCGCGATCATGCACGCGATCGCCACGGCCGATCCGATCCCCGCGAGCCAGGTCGCGCCGGGCATCCCTCCCGAGTTCGACGCCGTCCTCGCGCGCGCCCTGGCGAGGGGCCCCGTCGAGCGGTATCCCACGGCGCGCGAGTTCGCGGACGCGCTGAAGGGGCTCCGCGACGCCGCGCTTCGAAGCATCGTCACCGTGTCGGCGCGGCGCGTCCACGCCCTCGACGTTCCCAACAACCTGCCCGCGGATTTGACGAGCTTCGTCGGCCGCCGCCGCGAGCGCGCCGAGTTGAAACGGCTCTTCGCGTCCGCGCGGATGGTCACCGTCCTCGGCGTCGGCGGATGTGGGAAGACCCGGCTCGCGCTCCAGGTGGCGCAGGACATGCTCGGAGAGGAGCCCGACGGGGTCTGGCTGGTCGAATTGGGCGCGCTCTCCGACCCGGCCCTCGTCACGCAAGCCGTGGCCGGCGCCTTGGGGATTCGCGAGGAACCGGGACGCCCGCTCGCCGAGACGCTTGCCGAGGGGATCGGCGGGAAGTCGATGCTCCTGGTCCTCGACAACTGCGAGCACCTCGCGGCCGCGTGCGCGGCCCTCGCGGCGCCGCTCCTTCGCGCCTGCGCGGGGCTCCGCGTCCTCGCGACGAGCCAGGAGG
This sequence comes from Candidatus Eiseniibacteriota bacterium, assembly GCA_963740415.1. Lineage (GTDB taxonomy): Bacteria > Eisenbacteria > RBG-16-71-46 > SZUA-252 > SZUA-252 > WS-9. The sequence goes on along the minus strand of CAVUEC010000011.1, from coordinate 93,207 downwards.
GACTCGGGATCGCCGGCGAGATTCTCTGGCGGATCCCAACGCTCAGCGTTCCGGAGACGCGGTCCGCGCCCGTCTCCGCGGAGACGGCGCTTCGATACGAGGCGATCCGGCTCTTCGTCGAGCGGGCCACGGCGGCCCAGCCGTCCTTTGCGCTCACGGACGCGAACGCGGCGGCGGTGGGGCAGATCTGCCACCGCCTGGACGGAATTCCGCTCGCGATCGAGCTGGCCGCGGTGCGGGTCAAGGTGCTCTCCGTCGAGAACATCCTCGCGCGACTCGAGGACCGTTTCCGGCTGCTCACCGGCGGCAGCCGTACGGCGGTCGCGCGCCAGCAGACGCTCCGCGCCGCCGTCGACTGGAGCTACGAGCTTCTGTCCCCGGCCGAGAAGACGATCCTCTCGCGCCTGGGAGTCTTCGCGGGCGGGTGCACGCTGGAGGCCGCCGAGGCCGTCTGCGGCGTGAACCCCCTCGATCCGGTGGACACGCTCGACCTGCTCGCGCACCTGAGCGACAAGTCGCTCGTCTGGCCCAAGGAAGGGGCCGACGGCGGGATGCGCTACGGACTGCTCGAAACGATCCGCGCCTACGCGCGCGAGCGCACAGCGGCGGCCGGAGAGGCGGACGGGCTCCTGGACCGCCACGCCGGATTCTTCCTCAAGCTCGCGGAGACCGCGGAGCCCGAGCTTTTGGGGCCGCGCCAAGGGGAATGGCTGAATCGGCTCGAGGAGGAGCACGATAATCTCAGACAAGCGATCCAGTCCCTGGTGGAGCGCGCCCGGGCGGAGGAAGCGATGCGGCTCTCGGGCGCGCTCTGGCGCTTCTGGTGGATCCGCGGGAACTGGTCCGAGGGGAGACAGAGCCTCCACGCGGCCAGCTCGATGGACCCGGGATCGGCCCGGTCCCTGGCGCGCTCGAAGGCGCTCCTGGGCGAGGCGGTGCTCGCGCGGGGGCAGCAGGACTACGCGGCCGCGCTCGGGCTCGCCGAGGAGAGCCTCGCCATCGCGCGGGAGGGCGGGGACAAGGCCCGGACCGCGGCGGCGCTCTTCGAGCTCGGCAACATCGCGAACGACCAGGAGGAGCTGGACCGGGCCCGCGCGCTCTACGAGGAATGCGTCGCCATCCGCAGGGAGATCGACGACCGGCACGGGATCTCGCTCGCGACCCACAACCTGGCGGTGCTCGCCGACGCGCGCGGAGAGCTCGACGAGGCAGAGCGTCTCTACGGCGAGGCCCTGAAGCTCCACCGCGCCCTTGGCAACCGGCGGATCGAAGCGTCGACGTTGAACGGCCTCGGGGGGATCGCCTCGATCCGGGGCGACGTGGAGAACGCGATCGCATTCCAGACGCAGGCGCTCGCGATCCAGCGGGAGCTGGGAGACCGAAGGGGGATCGCGTTCTCTCTCCGGGAGCTGGGCGCGGCGTCCGCGGCGCGGGGCGATCTCGCGGCATCCTCCGGCTATCTCGGAGAGGCGGTTCCCATCCAGCGCGCCTTGGGGGACCGGCAGGGCCTGGTCGAATCGATGGAGGTCTGCGCCCGGGTCGCCGCCATGTCGGGGGAGGGCGAGCGCGCCCTGAGGCTCGCTGGGGCCGCCGCGGCGCTCCGTGAGGCGATCCAAGTGCCCATACCGGCCTCGGACCTCGAGCGCCTCGAGAAAAGCCTCTCAGCGGCCCGGGAGGCTCTGGGCGCCGACGGGGCGCAGCGGGCCTACCAGGAGGGAAGAGGTCTGGGATTTGAAGACGCCGTCGGGCTCATCGTCCGGGGCGTCGGGTCGGAACCGCATGGGAGCGCCGAGGATGTTACATTAGGTTCTTAAGTAACTCTCATAAGTCTTGATGATTCAGCGGGTTTGTGATAATTTTCCGCCCTCGCCGGGAGGGGGCGGAGCGAACCTCCCCTCGCGGGGACAACCTCCGGTTACGCATCCAAGGGTTCGCGCCACCAATCGAGGTCGTCCCATGATTCGTCGTGCTACGCCTATCGCCGCACTCGCCGCGCTGGCGGTTGCTCTGTGGACCGCGGACGCGGTCGCCGCGGGCAGCCTGGTTCCGACCACCCTGTTGAGCGCCAACTTCAACGGTGACCCCGCGGGCTCGCCGCCGAACATCGCGCTCCCGGAGCGCCCGACGGCGACTACCTCATGCTCCAGCAGGCGGGCGGCTCGGTCACGGTTCTCGCGACGTGCGGCGGATTGGTGAAGCCGGTCGAAATGAAGCAGAACTTCTGCGCCGGCGGCGTGGCGGTGAACGCGTTCCTCGCCCCGCGGCCATCGGGTACCGAGTCCATCACGCTTCGCTGGCGCTCCTTCGCCCGCGACTACTTCGGGCCCCTGATGCGGTGCGAGGTTCGCTCACCCGACGGCGCGCTTATCGCGTCCGTCGACTACCGCCCCCTTGGATTCTTGAAGTACAACCTGAAAACCCTTCTGCCCGCGCGCTACGTGCCGGGGAAGGCCCAGGAGTTCGCCATCACGGTCGACCTGGTCGCGAAGAAGACCAGCCTCTCCATCAACGGCTCGCCCGTCACGGGATGCCAGGGAATCCCATTCGCCGAGCCGGCCTTGGACGTCGCGCGCCTCACGTTCGAGGGTGATGAAGGCCACGCGCAGGCGCTGATCCTGGACGACCTCTCGGCGGTCGCCATGGCGCCGCCGCCCGACAGCGCGCCCATCGTGACGGCGCCCGGGTCCGCCACCGGCGCGGAGGGATCGCTCCTCTCGTTCGTGGTGACGGTCTCGGATCCGGACGGCGATCCGATCTCTTCCCTGACCGCGGCGCCGCTTCCCGCGGGCGCGGAGTTCAACTCCGACGCGCTCCACACCTCTGGCACGTTCGCATGGATTCCCGACTTTTCGCAGGCGGGTTCCTACTCCGTGACGTTCACCGCGGTGAGCACGATCACCACCGCGACGACCGCGAGCCTCACGATCGCCGACACCGACCGGGCGCCGGCGATCGCCGCGCCCAAGGCGGCCGAAGGCGAAGAGGGCGGCACCCTGTCGTTCACCGTCACCGCGTCCGATCCGGACGGTGAGGCGGTCACCGGAATGACCGCCGATCTCTCCGGGCTTCCTGCCGGGAACAGCGCGTCCTTCACGAACGGGCCCGGGCCCGCGTCGGGAGCCTTTCTATGGCCCATGAAGGCCGGCGAGGCCGGCGCCTACGTGGTGACCTTCCGCGCGTCCAACAGCAGCGCCGGCTCGGCCCAGACCAACATCAACGTTGCCGTGTCCGGCGTCAGCGTCACGGGCTCTCTCGTCTGGACTCCGCGTCCCGGCGAGGAGGGGTCGCACATCGTCACGTTCACCGCCGTCGACGACGAAGGCCTCATTTCCAGTTCGCAGACGGAGATCATCTGCAACCCGGCGCTTCCGACATCACCGGCGCCGGCCGCTCTGGGCGCCGGACGCCGCGGCGCGATGGCGCCCTCGGCGATTCAAAAGGGCCCTGTCGTCAGCTCCCCAAGGAGCGCCGCGACCACGATCGGAAAGACGATTGTCGTGACCGCGACGGCCACTTCGGGAGACGCGTCGGGTCTGGCGGCGGTGCGCCCGGGCCTGACCCCGGCGCGCGCCGGCTCTCTGACGAGCGCGACCGCCTCTCTGACCCTGACGGCCGACTTAACCGAGGTCGACCGCGCCCAGTTCCACGTCGACCAGGATCCGTTCGTGACGGCGCCGGCGACGGCGGAGATCCAGATCGGATCGACGGTTTCGTTCGCGGTTTCCGCTTCCGATCCCGACGGCGATCCGATTCTATCGCTCGTCGCGAACGTGACCGGGCTTCCCAGCGGCAACAACGCGGCGTTCACGTCCAACACGGATCACACGTCGGGGCTCTTCACCTGGACCCCGGCGGCGACCGATTCGGGGAACTACACGGTGTCATTCACGGCGGCCAACAACCTCGTCCACGCAGCGGCCACCACGATCCACGTGCGCGGGGCGGCGGCGGCGAAGGTGTTCCTCGAGGACAATAAGCGGATCAAGCTCTCCTCGAAGGGGACCGTCACGCTCTTTGTCGAGCCCATCGCGAAGTCGTTCGACCTGGCGGACGTCGATCCCGCCTCGGTCCGGATGTCCTCGCCCGGCACGGGGAGCGTCTCGGACATCGCGGGGACGGTGCCCTCGCGCGGCGCGACCGGGGACCAGGACTGCAACAAGATCCAGGACCTCCGCGTCTGCTTCAACGTGAGCGACATGAAATTGCTCTTCTCGAACCTGCACGGGTACGTGACGGCCCACGTCACCGTGACCGGCCGGCTTCGCTCGGGCGGGTTCTTCAGCGGCGGCGTGGACCTTCGTCTCGACGCGGGCTCGGCGCCCAGCGCCGCCATTTCGCCCAATCCGCTCAATCCGCGCGCCACGCTTTCGTTCCGCACGGCGCGGCCTGGCCCCGCCACGGTGCGGCTCTTCGACGTTCGCGGCCGGATGGTTCGCGAGCTGCTTGCGGCGTCCGCGCTGGAGGCGGGGGAGCATCGCGTTGAGATCGACGGGCGGGACGGCGACGGCCGCACGCTCGCGTCGGGGATGTACTACTTTCGGATCGACGCGGACGGCGGGTCGGAGCTGGGTCGCTTCACGATCATGAAGTAGGGGCGGAGGCGTTTCGCACGGCGCGCGCCACGTAGCGCACCACGCTCCCGAGGCCCAGGGCCGAGCCCAGGACCGCGACCCAGGGAAGGAACCACTCGGGTCCGCTGATCCCCGCGAGCGCGCCCGCCGCGAGAAACGTCAACGCCATCTCCCCGATCCAGAGAGCGCCCCAGATCAGCACCGCGCCCGGCGCCCAGTGGGATCGCTGCCACGTTCCCACGACCGCCGGCGGGACGCTGAAGGGCAGCGCGGTCAGGACCGTGACGGCCACCCACTCGACCCATGACTTGGGACCCGGGCCGCTGATGAGCCGGGGGACGATCGCGCTCCAGCAGGACATGGCGCCCGCGAGGGACGCGAGGACGGCGGCGCAGAGGACGTAGATTCCCAGCGGGCGCTTCATCGCTCCGATTCTAGCGCGTGCGGCGCCGGTCCGCGACGGCGCGCTCCTAGGCTGACGGCGGTCCCGCGCACGCCGCGGTGACGATCTCGGGCGCGCCGCGTGTGACGTGCACGGTGTCCTCGATGCGAATCCCGCCCTGCGCGCACAGCGCGTCCACCCGCGGCCAGGACACCGCGTCCGCGAGCTTCGCCCGGCGCTCCTGGTTCCTCAATAATGCGGGGATGAAGTAGATCCCCGGCTCGATCGTGATCACGTGGCCCGGCTCGAGCGGGAAGTCCGACCGCTGGAGCCTGCGCCCCGCCTGGTCGTTGGGCTTTCGGCCGGGAAACGACCCGCGCGCGTCGCGCACGCCCAGGCCCACGGTGTGCGAGAGGCCGTGGGGGAAGAAGAGCTCGGTGACGCCGCGCTCGATCAGATCGTCGGGCGATCCCTTGACCAGGCCCATCGCCGCGAGCCCCGCGCCCGTCTCGCGGAAGGCCTCCATGTGGATCTCCACGAGCTCGGTGCCCGCGGTGCATCGTTCCATGGCCTTTCGCTCGACCGAGAGCACCAGCTCGTAGAGGTCCCGCTGCTCGGGCGTGAACGTTCCGGTCGCGGGAAACGTGCGCGTCACGTCGCACGCGTAGCGGCCCGCGCCGGCCGCCGCGTCGATCAGAACCAGGTCCCCGGCCGAGGCCGCGCGGTCGGTCGGCGAGAAGTGGAGCACCGCGGAGTTCGGCCCCGTTCCGACGATCGTGTCGTACGCGACGCCGTCCGCGCCGGCCGCCCGAAACGCGCATTCCAACTCGCGCGCGATCGCGCGCTCGCTCACCCCGGGCCGGATCACCTCGTGCATTCGCGCGTAGCCCGCGGCGGTCGCCGCCGCCGCTTCGCGGATGCGGCCCAACTCCACCTCGTCCTTGGGGCGGCGCGTGGAGGAGAGCGATTCGGCGAGGGCCAGAGACCGCGCCGCGTCAAAGCGCTGTCCGGGAAGCTCGCACCCGAGCATCGCGACGGTTCGGCCCCGCCGCGAGGCCAGCCATCCGCCGAACGCGGTCAGGGTCGTGCCCTCGGCCTGTGCCGCGGCCTCCCAGATCCGCTCCTTGTCCGTGACGTCGGGAACGAAGTCGGTCCAGCCCTCTTGAGGATCGAAGGCGAGGACCGCGCCGGGGCACTCCCGGTCCGTGAGGTAGTAATACTCGGGGTGCGACCGGTACGGGTACGTCTGGTCCCCCGTCCCGGGGATCAAGATGTGGTCGCCCGCCCCGATCAGGACGACCTCGTCCTTCAGACCCCAGGCCTTGGCGACGCGCGCGCGGCGGGCCTCCACGTAGGCCGGGGCAGGGCTCACTGGACCTTGGCCTTCGAGCCGATGTCCTCCTCGCTCAGCCACGGCGCGACCCGGCGAAGCTTCTCGACGATGAGCGTGCGCTCCTCGCGCCGGGACGCCTGGTAGCGCTTCTTCAGCTTCTTCACCGTTTCCTTGCGTTTTCTCATCCTGCGAAGCCACGAACGGCGATGATCCATCCACACTCCTTTAGACAGGGAGCGGCGGGCGCTCCTTGTGGTAGCCCGTGCGGGCCTGATAGGCCTCGCCCAGGTCGAGGAGGAGTCCCTCCTCGAATGCAGACCCCATGATCTGAAATCCCGCCGGCAGGTGGTCTTTGCCGAAGCCGCACGGCAGCGCGATCGCGGGCAGTCCGCACGCGTTGCCGATCGCGCCCACCGGATCGGCGTAGGGAAGGGTCTTCGTGAAATCATCCTCGATGGGAGGCGAAACCGAGAGGAAATTCGGCGTCACGATGACGTCGTAGGTCGAATAGAACTCGGCCATCTTCTTCTGGAGCACGACCCGCATCCGCATCGCCTTGACGTAGTCGGGGCCGGTGACCGCCCCGGCGATATCCGCCTGGTAACCGCGCGTAGACGTCGTGGAGCTTCCACACGGATCCGTCGCGGAAATAGTTCTCGAACGTGGAGATCGCCTCGGCGTAGAGGACCGTGGTCGCCACCTCGCTGGCCGGGAAGTCCGGCAGCTTGGCTTCCTCCAGCTTGAGGCCCATCGCGCGGCAGTCCGCCACCGCCTGATCGAACGCCTTGCCCACCTCGGGCTCGGCGCCCTTGATCTTCGCGAAATCCATGGGAACGAGCGCGGCCGTGAGCGTCGAGAAGTCGAGCCTTCGCTTGGAGAGTTGGACCGGCTCGCCCGAGCTGCTGGGATCGTCGGGGTCGGCGCCCGCGATCGCCTGGAGGATGGCGCGACAGTCGGCGGCCGACCGCGCGATGGGCCCGATCTTGTCGAGCGTCCACGAGCCGACCATCCCGCCCGCGCGGCTCACGCGCCCGTACGTGGGCCTTAACCCCGTCGTGCCGCAGAAGGCCGAGGGGCAGAGGATCGAGCCCCACGTCTCGGTGCCGATCCCGAATCCCACGAGTCCCGCGGACACCGCGGCGCCCGTCCCGGAGGACGAGCCCCCGGTCCAGTGGTCGCGGTTCCACGGATTGCGCCCCGGTCCCTGGAGGGACGCGTCCGCGAACCGGTAGCCGAGGCATCCGGCGAACTCCACCATCGCGAGCTTGCCGAGGAGCACGGCACCCGCCTCGCGGAGCTTCCGGATCACGGTTGCGTCCGTGTCGAACATCTGGTCCTTGGTGGGCGTGGCGCCCCACGTGGTCTTGATCCCCGCCGTCGCCAGGAGATCCTTCGCGCCGTAGGGAACGCCGTGGAGCGGGCCGCGGAACCGGCCGCGGGAAATCTCCTGCTCCGCCTCGCGCGCCTGCGCCAGCGCCAGGTCGGGCGTCACGGTCGCGAACGCGTTCAGCATGGGGCCGTACTTCTGGATGCGGTCCAGGTAGGCCTGGGTCAGCTCCACGGGGGAGAGTCGGCGCGAGTGGATCCGCTCGCCCAGCTCCACGGCCGAGAGATAGAGGACGTCTTCGCCGATCGCGCTCACTTCGTCCTCCCCGCCGCCTTCATGGCGCGAAAGACGGGCGCCGGGGGACTGCCCGCGGGCAGCTTGAATTCGCGAACGACCTTCAGCATGTCGGCCACTGATTTCTTCTGGCTCTGGATTTCCTTCTGCATCGCGGCCGTCGGGGTGCCGTGAGTCGCCGCCTTCTTTGGGGCGCCCGACGCTGCCTCCTCGGCGCCGGCGCCGGCCACCGGCATCGTGGCGGCCACGGCGGCACCCGCGGCGAGGAGTTGGACGAACTTGCGACGATCCATGCTGCCTTCCAGTTCCATGGGCGACCCTCCTTCCCGGTTGGGGAGACCCAGGAACGTAGCACCTCGGTGCCGCCTAAGCCAGCGTGAGCGAGTAGCGCCTCGCGCCGGGGAGAAGGAGCCCTTATGATGGCGCCGTGCGCGCGCGAGACGGAGGGCGGCGGTAGTGGGGGGAACGCGGGTCGCGGTGATCGGCGGCGGCGTGATCGGCCTCTGCTGTGCGCACTACCTGCTGGAGCGGGGGCACGCGGTCACGGTCCTCGAACGCGGCGCCGAGGATCACGATTGCTGCTCCCTCGGCAACGCCGGCTACATTTCCCCAAGCCACTTCGTTCCCCTGGCCGCGCCCGGAATCGTCGGGCAGGCGATCCGGTGGATGGGCGATCCCGAGAGCCCGTTCTACGCGCCGCTTCGCATGGATCCCGAGTTCCTGGCGTGGGGGTGGCGATTCTGGCGCGCGTCGAGCGCCCACCGCGCGCGTCGGGCCCAGCCTTTGCTCCGCGACATGAACCTCGCGAGCCGGGCGCTCTTCGTGGCGCTGTCCGAGCGGACCGGCAATGAATTCGAGCTGGAGCAAGGCGGATTGCTGGCGCTCTTCCAGACGGAGCGTGGGCTCGCCGAGGAGGCGCGGCACGCGGCGCGCGCCCGCGAGCTCGGCATGCCGGCGGAGGTCCTGGACGCGCGGGCCGCGAAGGCGCTCGAGCCCGGGCTGACGCTCGACGTGATCGGGGGCGTTCACTACCCGCTCGACGCGCACGTCACCCCGCAGAAATTCCACGCCGCGCTCGCCCGGCTCGTGCGCGAGCGGGGCGGAGCGTTTCGCTTTGGCGCCGAAGTTCGCTCGTGGGAGCGGGACGGCGGCGTGATCCGGGCGGCGGCGACGTCCGCGGGCCGCGTGGAGGCCGACGAGTTCGTCGTGGCGGCCGGGGTGTGGTCGGCCGGCCTCGTCCGCGGGCTCGGCGTCCGGCTACCGCTTCAGCCTGGGAAGGGCTACAGCCTCACGCTCCAAAATCCGCGCGAGCGGCCGCGTCGCGCGGTCCTACTTCAAGAATGCCGGGTCGCGCTGACCCCGATGGGGACGACGCTCCGCGTCGGCGGGACGATGGAGGTGGGCGCGTCGGACTCGCGGATCAATCCGCCCCGCATTCGAGGAATTCTGTCCTCGCTCGTGCGCCACCTCCCGGCGTTTCGCACGGAGGATTTCCGCGACGTGACGCCGTGGTCGGGCCTAAGGCCGTTGAGCCCCGACGGGCTTCCGTACGTGGGACGATTCCGCCGGTTTCAAAACCTGTCGATCGCGGCGGGTCACGCGATGATGGGCCTCAGCATGTCGCCGATCACCGGAGAGCTGATCGCGCAGACGCTCTCGGGCGAACGTCCGTCGGTGGACATGACGCTCCTCTCGCCGGATCGCGACGCGTGAGCCGGCCGCGCCGGGGCGGCGCCAAAGGCGGCCGCGTGCAGGGCGGCGGCGGCACGCGGCGCGAGGGCGATGTCCCGCGCACCGGGCGCCAGCGTCGCCGGGACGGCCTCTTCGCGGCGATCCTGCCGGCCGCGGTCGCGCTGACCCTCGCGCTCCCGGTTTTCTCGTTCACCTACCTCTACGACGACTACGATTTTCTCGGACGCGCGCAGAGCTTCAGCTTTTCGCAGCTTCTCCCCGACCCGCACCTCCTCTTCTACCGGCCGATCTCGCGCGAGATTTACTTCGGCATTCTGTACGCGCTCGATCCGAACCGGCCGATGTGGGGGCACCTGGCGAACGCGGCGGTCTGGCTCCTGTCGATCGCCCTCTTTGCTTCCATCGTCGCGAAGGTCGCGGGGAATCGAGCGGGATACGCCGGCGCGGTCGCGCTCGCGGGGCTCGGCGCCGTGCCGGTCATCGTTGGATGGACCAGCGGATGCCAGGATCTGCTCGCCATTCTGTTCGCGCTCGTGGCGCTCCGCGCGGAGATCTCGGGAAAGACCTGGCTCGCGCTGCTCGGGGTCGCGTGCGCGCTCCTGTGCAAGGAGACGGCCGTCGCGCTGGTTCCCGCGATCGCGCTCTCGACGTGGATCCTGGGCCGGCCCGGACGACGTCGCGTCGCGGGCCTCGCGGGATACGCGATCGTCGTTGCCGCCTGGGCCGCCGCGCATCCCGGCGTGAGGCACCTCCTCTCGGCGCGTTTCGAGAGCGACCGCGCCGGCATTTCGTATCTCAGCGTCACTAGCGCGGACCGCTGGAGCTCGATCGGCAAGGGAGTCGCGACGGTCCTGAACCTCCCGGTGACCGGAAAGGGGACGCCCTGGCCGTCCGAGTGGAGTCCCGTTCTCATGATCGCCGCGGCGATCGCGCTCGTCGGCTTCTGGAGGGTGTGGCGCGCGGAGGCGCACGGTAGCGCGGAGAGAAGCGGCGACGCAGGGCCGCGCGCGGGGGCCCTGCGAATGGCCGTTCTGGCGCTGCTCCTGACCATCCCTCCGCTCGTCGTGGTGAGTGCTCTGGTCCGCCAGTGGCAGCCCTATTACTTCGTGCTCGCCGCGCTCGGGACAAGCTGGATCGCCGGCGTGTCGCTCTCGCGTCTTCCGTGGCTCGCCGCCGCCGCGGCCGCCATCGGCTTTCTCAGTCTCGGCGTCTGGTGTCGCGGTATGGATCTCGGATCCGACGTGCTCACGGAGCGGAACGTGCGCCCGCCCATGGAGCAGGTTCGCCGCGTGGAGGAGTCGCTCCGGGAGCGCGTGGGCGGGATCGCGGCGGGCACGCGCGTCTGCCTCTCCGCATTCACGTCGCGCCATCCGGTGGTCCCGCTTCACCTCTTTCGGTTCCAGGCGCTCCGCCTCTGGTACCGGGACCCTTCCATCGACACGCTCCACCCGGAATGGCGGCGGCCCGATCCTGAGTCAGAGCGTCTCGTATGGGTCGCGCCCGACCTGGGCGTCCACGACATCGACCTGGCCACTCTGGCGGCGGATCACGGCCGGGGCGACTCGACCGCGTACGAGTACGGTGCCACCCTCCGCGGCTACGCCCAGGGTCTCGCGGCGACCGGAAGCTTGGACCGCGCGATGCGAATCCTTCTCACGATGCCGGCGTCCGACAGTCTGGTGGCCGCGGTCAACCGGCGGCTCGCGGGCGCGCTCGCCATCGCCGGCGGCCGGGAGGAGGAGGCCGCCCGGATCACGCGGCAAACGCCTTCGGTCCCTAGGGAGGAGGCGCTGGCGGCGGCCGGCGAGATATTGGGGAATCCGTCCCGCCACGACATCGACGAGCCCGTTCTCGCGTCTCTCGGTCTCTCGCCGGCGGACACCGCCGCGACGCGGTCGATGATGCGAACGTTCATGCTTCGGAGCCAGCGGGGCGCCACCGTCCGCTTCGCTCGCCGGCTCTTGGATCTGAAGCCGGGCGACTGGGAGGCACAGGCGCTTCTCCGGTGGCTTCGGCAGGGAAGCGAGGCGCGGCGGGTCGTGGCGCCGGCCGTGTCGGATTCGCTCTGGTAGAGATTCGCACTCGAAGGGAGGACGCGTGGGGACGTTCGGCCGTCACCGGATCGGGGAGTGGGCGCTCGATCCGGACATCACCTATCTAAATCACGGAACGGTTGGCGCCCCGCCCCGCCGCGTTCTCGCGAAGCAGCAGGCGATCCGCGACGAGATCGAGCGCCAGCCCTCCCGATTCCTCCTCCGCGAGCTGACCCGGACGGCGGTCGTGGGCGCGCCCCTCCCGGGCCCATCGCGCATGCGGATCGCCGCGGCCGCGGTGGCCGAGTTTGTGGGCGCCAAAGGGGATGACCTGGTGTTCGTCGACAACGCGACGGCCGGCGCGAACGCCGTGCTCCGCTCGCTCGCCTTGGCTCCTGGAGACGAGATCCTCGTCACCAATCTTGGGTACGGCGGCGTTTTGAACGCCGCCAAGTTCGCCGCGCGCGAGCGGGGCGCGACGGTCCGGCTGGTCGAGATACCCGATCCGATCGTGGAGCCAGGTCCGATCGCCGACGCCGTCGCCGCGGCGCTGGGTCCGCGGACCCGGATCGCGCTCGTCGATCACATCACGTCCGAGAGCGCGTTGATCTTCCCGGTGCAGGAGATCGTGGCCCTCTGCCGCGCGAAGGGAGTCCCGGTGTTCGTGGACGGCGCCCACGCGCCCGGCGCGATCGCGCTCGACATTCCGTCGATCGACGCCGACTGGTATTCGGCCACGCTCCACAAGTGGATGTTCACGCCGCGGTCGTCCGCCATCCTCTGGGTCTCCCCGCGGGCGCGCGGGCATCTCCACCCGACCGTCATCTCCTGGGGCCTCGACGAAGGACTCCACAACGAATTCGATCTCGTGGGAACGCGGGATCCGTCGCCTCACCTCAGCGCTCCCGAGGCGATCGCCTTTCTGCGTGAGCTGGGCGTCGAGGCCGTGCGGGACTACAACCATCACCTGGCGTGGGAGGCCGCCCGGCTCTTGAGTCAACGGTGGGGAACCACGATCCACGCGCCGGAGTCCATGATCGGCACGATGGTGACCATCCCGCTTCCGGAGCGGATGGGCTCGACCCGCGCGCACGCCGACCGGCTGCGGGACGCGCTTCTCTACGAGGACCGGATCGAGATCGAGCTCCACCCGGCTCGCGGCCGGCTCTGGGTCCGGCTCGCAGCGCAGGTCTACAACGATCTCGCCGACGTCGAGCGGCTCGACGCGGCCGTTCGGGCGCGCGCCTAGCCGCTTCTCAATCCGGGTGGTGCGGCGAGCCGGCCCGGTCTAGCGGGAGTGGGCCTGCCACGGGAACAGCGACACGCCCACGCCCGCGACCACTCGGTTGGCGTCGGCGTTGAACTCGCCGTTGGCGTTCGACTCGTGCTGGTAGCCGAGCGAGAAGTTGATCGACGCGTTGCTGCCGACCAGGCAGCGCATCCCCGCCCCGACCGTCGGCGCCAGCACCGCGGTTTCATCGAACGAGAACCCGTCGTAGAAGAGCGCTCCGAAGCCAAGGCTCGCGAACGGAATCAGCTGGCCCTTCGCGGAGAAGTTGTAGATCACGCCCGCGGACGCGCCGAGCGCGGTGTCGCTGTTTCCGTTGTCCGACGTGTGACGGGCCAGGATGGCGCCGGTGACCTCGTAATGCCGCGAGACGCAGAACCCGACGGTCGGCGTGACGTCCAGCCGCGTCGAAGTCTCGACGTTTCCGTACCCCTCGCGCTTGAAGTTCTGATGACTGAACGACACGGTCGGCGCGAACTCGATGGACCCCGGGGACAGCTGGTCCGCCGCGCCCGGAATCGGCGCCGCGACCAGCGCGACGACCACCGGAATCGCAAGGCGCAAAGCCAGCGATAGCGTCTTCATGATCGGTGCTCCTTCCTAATCGAGATCCCTGCGTGTGGATCGATCGTGCCGCGGCCCCGACGGCGCGCAGCGCTCCCCAATCTTCAGCCGAATCGAGCAAGTTCCGGGCCCGTGAGGCTGGCCTGCCTCTTGCCTTACATCGGTCCGGTCGGATCGGGGGACCTCCGAATGCACATCAAGAAGATGGTTCATTTGTATCTGAAAACGAAGGTTATGCGCCATGGACGCTCCCAGCCATCCCGCGAGTCTCGTGCGCGCGGTGCACGTCGCCGCACAGTCCGGCGCGGGACGGACGCCGCCGCCGTTGCGATTTGCGCGCTCGCACTGTACGCAATGGGATGCGACAAGCTCCTGACGACCCCGCCACCTCTGGGCGATCGGTTCGACCAGCCGATGGAGGGATTGGACAACGGGGAGCTGGGCGACTTTCAGGACGGACAGATCCAGTTCCGAAAGTCGTTCACGATCAACGAGGGGCTGGGACCCATCTTCAACAACGTGTCCTGCGCGTCGTGCCACAGCGGGGACGGGCGCGGGACGACCCAGAACATCCTCGTCCGCTTCAGCCGCGGGACGGACCTCGTCCCCGGCGAGGGCGGGCCGCAGATCCAGGATCGGGCGATTCCGGGCGCCGTGGCGGAGCATCTTCCCGCCGGCGTCGACGTCTCGCTCCGGATGCCGCCGCCGGTCTTTGGCGTCGGGTTGATCGAGGCGATCACCGACTCGACAATCCTCTCGCACGCCGATCCCGGCGACGGGGACGCCGACGGAATCTCGGGCCGCGCGAACATGGTGACGCCCCCGTCCTACGTTCCGGCCACGGAGCCGGGCGGCGGGGCCGGGCTCCGCGTGGGGCGCTTCGGGCGCAAGGCTCAGGTCTCGTCCCTCTTCCAGCAGACCGTCACGGCCTACAGCCAGGACATGGGAATCTCCTCGGACGCGCTTCCGGTCGACAACGTGAATCCGCTCACGCCCCCTGGACTTCCGAACCCCGACCGCGCCCGCGATCCCGAGGTGGGCGGCCAGCAGGTCAACGACGTGATGCAGTACATGCGGATGCTCAACGTGCCCACGCCGGGCGAATGGACGGATCAGCGGCGCCAGGGCCAGACGCTCTTTGCGAACGCGCAGTGCGTGAAGTGTCACATCCCGGTCCTGCGCACCGGCCCGCACGAGATCGACGCGGTCGCGAACCGGGACGTCACCATCTATTCCGACCTTCTCCTCCACGATCTCGGCGCCGCGCTGGCCGACAATCGGCCCGACGGAGACGCCGACGGACACGAATGGAGGACCGCGCCGCTCTGGGGCATGCGGATCGCGAAGGAATTCACCAACGGCACATTCCTGCTCATGCACGACGGTCGCGCGCACTCGGTGGACGAGGCGATCCGGCTCCACGGAGGAGAGGCCACCGCCGCCGTGAACGCGTTTCTCGCGATGACACCGGACGAGCGCGCCGCCCTCATCGACTTCGTGGAGTCCCGTTGAGACCGCGCGCGCGGACGTGGACGGCGGCGATGCTGATCGGCGCGACGATTCTCGCCGGCCCGGGCGCGGCCTTGGCCGAGAGCGGGTCCGGCACCGCGTCACAGCCCAAGCCCAACGCCACCGTCCACCCCAAGTCGACCTCGCAACCGCCGCCGCCTTCGCGGCCCGGGCCCTCGTCGCCCGTGACGGAACCGCCGGTCGAACGCCAGGACAATCCCTGGAACGAGCGCGCCGGCGCCTATCACGGAAACCTCAATCGCCTCGCGTGGGGCGCCCATGGCGAGCTTCGAGTCGCCGAGGACCGGGTCCGCGGCGTCACCGACCCCGAATGGTTCTCGGTCGGCCGCGTCGGCGGATTCCTGTCGCTTCACCCGGCCAAGCAGATCGAGCTTCTCGGGGAAGGCGCGTGGGACCAGGGGACCAACGACTTCAGCATGGAGCAGCTCGAGGCGCGACTGCTCGTGGGGAAGAGTCTCCAATTTCACGGTGGAATCTTCCTCGTTCCGCTCGGCCGCACGAACCTCTCGCACGAGGCGCCCATCTACGAGTTCGCCGAACGCTCGCTCCCCGCGACCCAGATCGTCGGCGTGCCCAATCCGCAGGCGGGGCTGGGCGTGCGAGGGATGATGGGGAAGATCCACGGGTGGCCCATCTCATGGGAGGCGGACGCGGTGACGGGATACGACGACGGCCTCATCATGGACGCCGTGGGCGGGACACGCGTTCCCGCCGGCCGGAACAACTACGGCGACAATAACGGCGTGCCCGCGGCGGTCGGGCGCTTGGCACTCCATCCCTCGCCGGCGAGCGAGATCGGAATCGCGGCGCAGAGCGGACGTTATAACGAGACGGTGATTGACGGTGTGACCGTGGACAACCCGCGCTACGTGCACGTCATGGTCGCGGACTACACGGGGACTCTCGGCGGGTTCGGGCTCTTCAGCGAAGGCGCGATGGCCATCATCGATGTGCCTCCCGGCCTCGGGACGATCTATGCCGAGCGGCAGTGGGGCGCGTCGCTCGAGATCACGCGCCGGCTCCTCGAGCCGATCCGGGCGAGCTGGTACCGCACCAAGCTCACCGGGGGCCTTCGCCTCGACGCCGTGGACTTGGATCGCGCGATCCAGGGGGACTCCCGCTCGCGCGTCTCCGCCAGCCTGAACTTCCACCGGCTCCCGATCGGCGTGGTCCGCCTGGGCTGGTATTACGAACTCGCCCGCGACCGCTTCAACAACAAGACCCCCAAGGCGGGCCTCACGGTGACCGCCGCCGCCTACTTCTAGGGTCCAGCCGCCGCCTACTTCTAGGGCCCCGCCGGACCTGTCCGCCGCGCCGTTACGGGACGGCGCCCGGTATTGAAGCCGTAGCCCCGCTGGGGCATCATCGAGGGGAACGAGCCGACTTGAGCCTCGATGTCCTCTCGAACCAACGGATTCCCCACGGCGACTGTATCCCCACTCATGCGAGACCGTTTCGTCGGCCCTGGGGCCGCCTTATCCGGCCGGTCCTGGGCCGTACTGTCCCTGGCCGCGGTCCTGGGCCTCTCCGCGGCCGGCTGCGGCGCCAAGAAAGCGCCCCGGACGGCTCGGGTGCCCGTCACGGTGGCGTCGGTGACGGAAGGGCCCATGCCCTTCGCCCTCCATTCCTCCGGGTCCGTGGAGGCCATTCAGACCGCGGCGGTGGGCTCCCAGGTAGGGGGCACGATCCAACGCATCGCGTTTCGGGAGGGAGACGACGTTCAGGAGGGGCAACTCCTGATCCAGCTCGACCCCCGGCCCTTCCGCGCGGCGCTCGATCAGGCGAACGCGGCGCTCGCCCGGGATCGCGCTCAGGCTCAGACGGCCCGCCTCCAAGCCGAGCGGTCGAGCAAACTCTTCGAGCAGAACATGCTCTCGCAATCCGACTACGACCAGAGCCAGGCCGACGCGGCCGCCCTTGAGGCGACGGTCCAATCCGACTCGGCCACGGCCGCCCTGGCCAGGCTCGACCTCGAATACTCGGCGATTCGCGCGCCCATCGCGGGACGGACGGGTCGCCTCATGGTGCACGTGGGCGACTACGTCAAGGCGGCGACAAGCGACCCGCTCGTCACGATCATCCAGCCCCATCCGATCCGGGTGCGCTTCACGGTGCCGGATCGGGACGTGCCGCTCCTCCAGCAACACCGGGATCGGGCGCTCCGGGTCGAGCTTCTCTCCGACGTGGATTCCATACCGGCACTTCAGGGCAAGCTGGTCTTCGTCGACAACGCGGTGGATCCCGTCAGCGGCACGCTCATGCTCAAGGGCGAGTTCCCGAACAAGGACGGCCGGCTGGTCCCGGGGCAATTCGTGGATGTTCGCCTCGTGCTCTACGTCGCGCCGCGCGCCCTGACCGTTCCCTCCCGCGCCGTCTCCGCGGGACAGCAGGGATCCTACGTGTACGTCATGAAGCCCGACTCCACGGTGGAGCCGAGGCCCGTTTCCGTGGACCGGACGTCCGATGAGTACGCGATCATCGCCAGCGGCCTCTCCGCCGGGGAAACGGTGGTGACCGACGGGCAGCTCCGGCTCTCGCCGGGCGCCAAGGTGTCGATCCGAAAGTCGAGCGGGAGCGGCCCGTGAACCTCTCCGGCCTCTTCATCCGCCGGCCGATCATGACGACGCTCGTCATGGCCGGCATTCTTCTCTTTGGCCTCGTGGCGTACCGGCTCCTGCCGGTGAGCGATCTTCCCAACGTCGACTATCCCGTCATCTCGGTGAGCGCGAGCCTTCCCGGGGCGAGCCCGGAGACCATGGCGTCCGCCGTGGCGACGCCGCTCGAGAAGCAATTCACGACGATCGCCGGGCTCGACGCGATGACGTCGTCGAGCAGCCAGGGAAGCACCTCGATCACGCTTCAGTTCACGCTCAACCGGAACATCGACGCGGCCGCGCAGGACGTCCAGGCCGCGATCACAAAGACGCTCCGCTCGCTGCCCACCGGAATCACCCCGCCGTCGTACCAGAAGGTGAATCCGGCCGACTCGCCCATCCTCTTCCTGGTCCTGACCTCGAAGATGCTTCCGCTTTCCCAGCTCGACGATTACGCGGAGAATGCGCTGGCCCAGCGAATCTCCATGGTCGACGGGGTGGCCCAGGTCTCGGTGTACGGCGCCCAGAAGTACGCGGTCCGCATCCAGCTCGATCCGAGGGCGCTCTCCTCGCGCGGCCTTCCCATCGGGCAGGTCAGCGACGCGATTCAGTCGGCGAACGTCAACCTGCCGACGGGAATTCTCTGGGGATCGAGCCGCGCCGCCACGGTCATGGCGAGTGGCCAGCTGCAGAGCGCCAAGGAATTCGCCGACCTGGTCGTGGCGTACCGGGACGGCGCGCCGGTCCGGCTCAAAGATTTGGGCCAGGTCAAAGACGACGTTCAAAGCAATCGCGTGGCCGCGTGGTTTGGAGACCAGAGGGCCATCACCCTGGCCGTCCAGCGCCAGCCCGGCACCAACACGGTTGAGGTCGCCGACGCGGTGCACGAGCTGTTGGAGAAGCTTCGCCCGCAGTTTCCCGCGTCCGTCGAAATCCACACCCTCTACGACCGGTCGGTCTCCATTCGACAGTCCGTCTCCGACGTCCAGTTCACCCTTCTTCTCACGCTGGCGCTGGTGATCCTGGTCATCTTCCTGTTCCTCCGGAACATCGCGGCGACGGTCATTCCGAGCCTCTCCCTGCCGTTCTCGGTCATCGGGACGTTCGCGGTCATGCACCTTCTGGGCTACACGCTGGACAACCTGTCGCTCATGGCGCTGACCCTCTCCGTTGGCTTCGTCGTGGACGACGCGATCGTGATGCTCGAGAACATCCACCGCCACATGGAGCAGGGCAAGCCCGCTCTCCGGGCGGCGCTCGACGGCTCGCGCGAGATCGGCTTCACGATTCTCTCGATGACCCTGTCCCTGGTCGCGGTGTTCATCCCCGTACTTCTCATGGGCGGGCTTCTGGGCCGGCTGTTCCACGAGTTCGCGGTCACGATCAGCGCTGCGATCCTCGTCTCCGGCATCGTCTCGCTCACGCTCACGCCCATGCTCTGCAGCCGATTCCTGCGTCACGAGACGGCAAAGAAGCACGGGAACACCTACCAGGCGATCGAGGGGGTATATCTGCGCTCGCTCGACCTCTACCGGCGGTCGCTGGGGTGGGTGATGGACCACAGACGCGCGACCATGGTGTTCTCGCTGTGCATCCTGATCGGCACCGTGCTCCTGTTCCGGTTCGTACCCAAGGGATTCATTCCGAGCGAAGACCAGGGCCGGATCGTGGCGACGACCGAAGCCGCCCAAGGGACCTCGTTCGACGCGATGGTCGACCACCAGAAGGCCGTCGCGGCGATCGTCGCGCGAAACCCCGACATCGAGTCGTTCATGTCGTCGGTCGCGTCGGGCGGCGGTGTGTCTTCGACCAACCAGGGACGGCTGATCATCCGGCTCAAGCCGAAGCCGGGGCGGAAGAAGTCCGCCGACCAGGTGATCCACGACCTGCAGCCGAAAGTGGCGCAGGTGCCCGGAATTCGCGTGTTTCTCCAGAACCCGCCGACGATCAACGTCGGTGGCCGGATCAGCAAGAGCCAATACCAGTATTCGCTCCAGGGCCCCGATCTTCAGGCGCTCTACGACGGATCCAATGAGCTGTTGGACAAGCTCAAGGACGCGCCCCAGCTCCAGGACGTGACGAGCGATCTCCAGATTTCGAACCCCCAGGTCTACGTCCAGATCGACCGCGACCGGGCGGCCGCCCTCGGCGTGACCGTCCAAGCGATCGAGGAAGCGCTGTACGACGCGTACGGCTCCCGCCAGGTCTCCACCATCTACACGTCGACGGACCAGTATTGGGTGATTCTCGAGCTGATGCCCGAGTTCCAGAGAGACCAGACGGCGCTTCAGAGCCTGTACCTCGGGACCTCGTCGGGCGGCCTGGTTCCTCTCGGGGCGGTGGCGCAGGTGACCTCGACCGTGGGCCCTCTCTCGATCAACCATCAGGGACAGATTCCCGCGGTGACCCTCTCGTTCAATCTGCGGCCGGGAGCTTCGCTCGGTGACGCGGTGGACGCCGTTCAGCGCACGGCGCGCGAAACGCTGCCTCCCACCATCACGGGGAGCTTCTCGGGAACCGCCCAGGTGTTCCAGTCGAGCCAGCAGGGGCTTCTGCTCCTCCTGCTCCTCGCCGTGCTCGTGATTTATCTGGTATTGGGGATTCTCTACGAGAGCTTCGTCCACCCGCTCACGATTCTCTCCGGGCTTCCGTTCGCGGGCTTCGGCGCGCTCCTCACCCTCCTGATCTTTCGGACCGACCTCAGCGTGTACGCCTTCGTCGGGATCATCATGCTGGTGGGCCTGGTGAAGAAGAACGCGATCATGATGATCGACTTCGCGCTGGACGCCGAGCGAAACGAAGGAAAGCCGCCCCGCGAGGCCATTGTGGAGGCTTGCCTCGTGCGCTTCCGCCCCATCATGATGACCACCATGGCGGCCTTGATGGGGACCCTTCCCATCGCGCTCGGCCTGGGAACGGGCGCCGAGTCGCGGCAGCCCCTGGGGATCGCGGTGGTGGGAGGGCTGGCCTTCTCGCAGCTCATCACGCTCTACGTGACGCCGGTCGTCTATACCTACATGGACGCCTTCCAGACACGCCTGGGCAAGGCGCGCTGGAAGCGCGGGAAGGGCCGGCCCCCGAAGCCCGAGATCGAAGAGCGGTTGCCCGCCGCCGTAGCCTGATCGCCGCCCCAACGAAGGGAGGCCCCCGGCTGTATCCATCTACGAAGCCGGAAGAGGCAGGGCTCATCGAGCGCGTGCAGCGCGGGGACGCTGCGGCATTCGACGAGGTGGTGCGTCTCTACCTGAGGCGCGCGTACGCGGTCGCCTACCGGATCCTCCGAAATCGCGAGGATGCCGAGGACCTGACGCAGGAAGCGTTCATGGCCGCGCTCGCGAACATCTCCACGTTCGACCTGGGTCGTCCGTTCGGGCCCTGGCTCTTCCGGATCGTCGTGAATCGGGCGCTCAACGCTCAAAAAGCTCGGGCGCTGCGCCGGATGGATCCGATCCCGCCGGATTCCCAGGCACTGGACGCATCCCCGGAAGCGGCGCTCGAGCAAAGCGAGCTAGGCCGGCACCTGGCCGCGGCGCTGGGCGCCCTACCGGAACGCCAGCAGCTGATCGTTCGGCTGTTCGATTTGGAGGGTTTTTCCAGCGATGAGATCGGAGAGATGCTCGATTTATCCGCCGGAACCATTCGCTGGCATCTTCACGAAGCGCGAGTCGCGCTTCGCGCAGCGCTCAAACCGCTGAAGGAAGGAACATCATGAATCGGGAACCGGAACGCGATCTGGAGTTGTCGGAGGCGCTGCGTCGACTGGAAGGAGACGCAACGCTGGGCGACGCGGATTGGAACCGTCTCAGGGCCGGAATCAACGCCCGGGCGGCGCGTGTCTTTGCCAGGCCACAGACGCTCGTTGCGCCCGCCACCTGGTGGGAAACCTTGGCGAGCTGGTCGCGCGCCGCGGTGCCTCTCGCCGCCGCGGCCGGCGTGTTTCTGGTGTTCCTGGCGCTGCAGGAGACCGACTTCGGGTCCTCGATGGCGCCCACTCGCGATTCGAGCGACCTCGATCGTGGCGAGCTGGCGTTGCTGGTTTCCGGAGACGTTCAGGATCAGGACGCCGTCGGCGACCTGGTGGGTCCGAGCGACCCAGGGTCGCTGGCTGAGTCGATGATGGAAGGAACCGAGCCATGACGGAATCCATGCAACCGGCGCCGCCGACGCCGCCCAAGCGGGGCCTTTCTCCCCGGATCGTTTCCGTGGTCGTCCTCCTCGCCGCGTTCGGTGTCGGGGTTCTCGGAGGGATCGTGCTCGACCGCCATCACCTGCACCGCGAGTTCGGAAGACGCGGGGGATGGCGCGATCGCGGATCGCGCAGTTCCTTCTCCGATTCAGAGCACCGGCGCCGGTGGGGGATGATGGCCAAGAAGCTGGATCTCACTCCCGAGCAGCAGGCCGCGGCCGATTCGATCTTCGCGCAGCGGTCCCGGCAGCTCGCGGCGTTGCGCGAGGGCGTGGAGCCGGACATGAAGCGGATCATGGGCGAAGCGAGGTCCCAGATTGACAGCCTCCTGACCCCGGAGCAGAGGGCGAAACTCGCCGCGATGAAGAAGGACCGCCAGAAGGGCATGGGCCGTTGAGCGGGTTCGCCAGGCCGCACTAGCCTTCCGGCGTTAGCTCCCCGGTCCCCGCCGCAGCACGATCCTGTTTCCGGACGGATCCGCAGTCTCCAATCCTTCATCCCCGCGTTCCGTCGCGATTCCCGCGTCGCGCAAGCGCGATGCGACCCGCTCGACTCTCGGCCTCGTCCGGAAGCACGATTTCATACCGGCGAAGTCCCTGGGATCCCGCAGGAGGAGCCGGCGCGCCAACCCCGTTCCACGTGTTGAGCCCCACGTGATGGTGATAGCCACCCGCGGATACGAAGAGCGCCGAGGTTCCCATGCGCGCGGTCTCCTGAAAGCCCAGCGCGCCGGCATAGAATTGCCGCGCCTCGTCGATCGCCCGGACGTGCAGGTGAATGTGGCCGATTCGTCGTCTCAGGCGGAAGTACGCCTCCCGCGGTCGGGCGCGTCCCGCGCCTCCGCGAGCAACCCCGCGCCGTCGAGCGGCTCGACCCCCATGCGGTATCCGCCGCCCTCGCGCGGCCACTCCTCCCGCGGCCGGTCCCGGTAGATCTCGATTCCGTTGCCTTCGGGGTCGGAAAGATAGAGGGCTTCGCTGACGTCGTGATCGGCGGCGCCGGCGATCGGCGTCTCGGTTCGAATCAGGTGCGCGAGCGTGCGCGCCAGGCATGGGCGAGACGGCAGGAGAATCGCGAAATGAAAGAGCCCAGTCGCCCGGCGCGGTCGGGTGGCCCGAGGGTTCTCCCAGAGGGCAAGGAGCGCCTCACCTCCGGCCCCAAGCTGGACGGCGCCGTCGCGCGACCGCACGCGAAGGCCGATGCGGCGCTCGTAGTACTCCACCTGCCGATGCGAGATCCCGGACCGTCAGGTGCACGCAGCCGATCCGGGTTTGGGGCGAGATGGAGTCCGACACGCCGTTGACGGTACCAGAACGGCTTCGCCATCGGCTAGAATCCACGGATGAAACGTTGCCTTGTCTTCGCGCTCTCGTTCCTCGCGGCGGCGTCCCCGGCCCGCGCCGACTTCAACGCGCACTACCGTGGAGTGGACCGGTTCACCGGGGAGGACACCACCGCCGTCTTGCAAGTCTCCGTTTCGAAGGATCGCGTCGCCTTCGTCATTCAGGGATCGCGCTCCGTGCGGATCCTCTACTGGAAGGATCGAGGCAACGATGCGACTCGTCGACGATACGGGGAATGACCTACATGGACCTGGACAGCTGCGCGAACGCCGGGGGCGGCCTCCTGTCCACCGTCGAGGGCCAGCTGTCCCAGCTCTCGCCGCAGCAGCGGGCCATGGCCGAGCAGATGATCCAGGGCTCCCTCAACGAGGAGTCCAACGCCCCGAAGACGGAGTTCGTCCGAACCAAGGAAACGAAGAAGGTGCTCGGCCACGACTGCACGATGGTGAAGATTCAAATGGACGGAGAAACGCACGCCGAGTACTGCGCGTGCACGTCCCCCGATTTCAAGCTGAGCGGCGCCGAGCGCGCGGCGGTGAGCGAGGCCGACCGCTGCATCCACAATCTGTTCACCATCGCGAAGCCGGCCAAGGGGGATCCGTCCAACGCGTTCGAGTGGGACACGGGCACGGACGATTTTCCGCTCCTTACCCGGTGTCTGGACGGCGAGACCGTGACCCTTGAAGTGACGCTCGAGTCGTTCGACCGGACCAAAATCGCCGACTCGCTCTTCGCCCTCCCGGCCGGCTACTCGAAGGCGAACCCCGCGGAGGCCGATTCGACCGGGGAATAGGGCGGTCCGAGCCGTCTGGGAATAGGCCGGCGGTCCGGGCCCTGACGGGCCGGCCCTCGAAACCTTGCGGGCCGGTCGCGCGTAGTTCATGCTGTTTGGTGCCGCGCCCCGAACCCTCGGGGCGCGCTTTCTTCGGCCCCGCATCCCGCCCCGGGACGCGGGGAGCGCCCCGCTCCACGGAGGGTTCGATGCTTCAAACCCGCGGTCTCGTGAAGGTATACCCCGGTCCGGTCACCGCCTTGAACGGGATCGATCTCGACGTTCCCCTCGGCATGTTCGGGCTCCTCGGACCCAACGGCGCCGGAAAGTCGACGTTCATGAAGATCCTCGCGGGCCTGCTCGAGCCGACGTCGGGATCGGTGACCCTCGACGGCACCGACATACTCAAAGATCCCGAGTGGCTCTGGCCCCGGTTGGGATATCTGCCGCAAGAATTCGGGTTCTACCCGCACCTGACCGGGGAGGCGATGCTCTCGCACCTTCTCGAGCTCAAGGGGGTCAACGCGCCGCAGGGCCGGAAGAAACTCGTTCGCGATTTGCTCGAGCGCGTGAATCTGTCCTTCGCCGCCAAGCGTCCGGTGAAGGGATACTCGGGCGGCATGCGCCAGCGCCTCGGCGTGGCCCAGGCGCTCGCGGGAAATCCGCGCCTCATCATCGTCGATGAGCCCACCGCGGGCCTCGATCCCGAGGAGCGCCTGCGCTTCTACCACCTGCTGTCGGAGCTTGCGACCGACCGGATCGTGCTGCTCTCCACCCACATCGTCGAGGACGTGGCGGTTCTCTGCCCGCGGGTCGCGGTGATTCGCGACGGGCGGCTCCTCGCGGTCACGTCTCCGAGCGAGGCCCGGACCGCGGTGAACGGGCGCGTGTTCGAAGGGACCGTGAGCCCCGAGGAATTGCCGCAGCTTCGTTCCGAGCACATGGTGACGCAGGCGATCCTGGTCGAAGGCAAGAACCGCGCCCGCATCTACCAGCCGTCGGGTGGGGCGCCGCGCGGATTCACATCCGTTCCCGTGACGCTGGAAGACGCTTATCTGGTGCTCATGCGGCTCGGCTCGCTGCCGAGGGCTTCGGCGCACTCCGAGGTCATGGTATGAGCCTCCGCCGCCTCGGCTCGATCTTCCGGGTCGAGTTCGCGCACACGTTCCGCCGTCCGCTCTTCATCGTGCTGGCGCTGATCCTCGCGCTGAGCGCGTTTGGCCTCTCCAGCGGGAAGATGTCGATCTCTTCGGGCGACAGCGCCGTGGGCGGGACCAAGGCCTGGATCACGTCCGAGTTCGCGCAGACCCAGATGATGACGTTCATCGTTCTCCTCTATTACGGCTTCTTCATCTCGGTGGGCGCGGGCCTCACGCTGCTCCGGGATCGCGAGGAGAAAGTCGACGTCATCCTCCACTCCACGCCGCTCACGGCGGGGGAATACGTCTGGGGCCGCTTCCTCGCCGTGACCGCCGGCTTCGTGGTGGCCATGGCGTGGCAGATGGCCATGAACGCGTTCTTCAACCACGTGGTCCCGAACCCGGAAGCCGTGGACATCCGGGGTCCGTTTCACGTGATGAGCTACCTCATGCCGGTGCTCACGATGGGGCTCCCGTTCCTCATCTTCCTCACCGGGACCTCGATGTATCTGGGCGAAAGGTCACGCAATCCGGTCCTCGTGTTTCTGCTCCCGGTGGTGCTGCTCCTCGTGTGCGGTTTCTTCCTGTGGACGTGGTCGCCCTCGTGGCTGAGTTTGCAGGTGAACAAGATTCTGCAGCTGATCGAGCCCTCCGGGTACCGCTGGCTGAACGAGTCTCTCTTGAAGGTCGATCGCGGGGTGGCCTTCTACAACACGCACCCCGTTCCGTACGACACCCTCTTCTGGCTCAACCGGGCGTGGTTGCTGATCCTTGGCTTCGGCGCGCTGCTCCTCACCCAGCGGTCGGTGGCGCTGTCGCTGAAGGGTGCCGCCGTCTCTCCGTCCGCCCGCGTGAAGGCGCGGGCCGGGACCGCCCCTGCATGGGACGCGGCGCCGGCCGCCGCGGACTTGAAAGCGCTCGGGATGACCGCCAAGGCGCCCTCGTTCCTCCAAGGGGCGCGGGCCGTCGCGGGAGCGGAGCTCCACGAACTGCTCAGACAGGCAGGCCTCTACATCTTCGTCCCGCTCATCCTCATCCAGGCGCTGGGCAACGCGCTCCTCGCGGTGGGCGCGTTCGACACGCCCATCCTGCTCACGCCCGGAATCACGGCCGTCGCGATCGCGAACCAGATCTCGGTGCTCGTGCTCCTGCTTCTCATGTTCTACACGGTGGAGTCGCTCCAGCGCGAGCGTTCGACGGGGATCGCGCAAATCCTCTACGCGACGCCCATCCAGACCGGGGCGTATCTCTCGGGGAAGGCCGTCGCCAACAGCTTCGTGGGCGCGATCGTGCTCCTGGCGTCGCTCGCCGCCTGCATGATCGCCGTGGCGGTGCAGCACACGGTGCCGTTCTCCCTGGGTCCCTACCTACTGATCTGGGGCCTGCTTCTGATTCCGACCTTCCTCGCGTGGACCGCGTTCGTCTCCGCGACCTACGCGCTGGTCGGCAATCGGTACATGACGTACGCCGTGGCCCTTGGGGTTCTCATCTTCACCGGATTCCGCGCGCTGACGCAGCAGATGAGCTGGGCGGGGAACTGGCCCTTGTGGGGCGCGCTCCGCTGGAGCGATCTCGGGTTCTTCGAGACCGACCGTACCGCCTTGATCTGGAATCGCGTGATGGTTCTGGGCCTGGCCGTATTCTTCACGGCGCTCGCGGTCCTTCTCCTGGGGCGGCGCGGCCCGGACGCGGTCCGCACGATGCACCGGCTCTCGCCGCGCAACTTCGTCTGGTCCTGCGTGCGGCTCCTCCCGATCGGCGCGGTTCCCATTGTCGCCTGCATCGTTCTCATGCTGCAGGTGAACGCCGGCATCGGCGGCGGCGTCGCGAAGAAGCAAAACAAGGACTACTGGGCCAAGAATCTCAAGACCTGGCTGGACGCGCCCCTGCCCGACATTGGACGGGCCGACATCACGCTCAAGCTCGATCCCGCCAAGCATTGGATCGCGAGCCAAGGCGCGTTCACGCTGGTCAACGGCAACGACGCGCCGCTCGCCCAGTTCCCGCTCACCGGCGGCGCCCACTGGGACAGCCTCACGTGGACGATGAACGGGGCGCCGTACAAGCCCGAGGATTCCAAACGGCTCTACGTGTTCACCACCGCCCGTGCCGCTCGCGAAGGGCGACAGCGTGGTGATCGGCTGGAAATGGAACGGGCGGTTCCCGGGCGGGGTGACCAAGAACGGCGCCAACACCGACGAGTTCATCCTCCCTTCGGGGATCGTGCTGACCGGGTTCACGCCGAGCTTCGCCCCGGTCATCGGCTACATGCAGGACGTGGGGCAGGACAAGGACAACAAGACCGATCCGCGTCACTACACGCGGGACTACTGGAAAGGGATGACCCGCGCCGGCTACGGCGCCACGGCCTGGTTCCCGGCACGCATCTCCGTCACCGGTCCCGCCGAATACACGCTGAATTCGGACGGCGTCTGCACCAGCAACACCGTCCGGGACGGCTGGCGCACCCAGGTATGGGAGACCGATCACCCCATCAAGATGATGAACGTCGTGGGCGGGCATTGGAAGGTGAAGCAAGGGCAGGGGACCACGATCTACTACGGCGCGGTCCATCCGTACAACATCGACGAGATGTCGTCGACGCTGGACGCGGCGCGGCGGTGGTACTCGGAGTGGTTCCTGCCGTATCCGTGGAAGGAGCTCAAGCTTTCGGAGTTCCCGGCGCTCGCCGGATACGCCCAGGGCTTCGCCACCAACATCACGTTCAGCGAGAACATCGGATTCCTCACCAAGAACGACGCGAAGACCGACGCCACGTTCCTCGTGACGGCCCACGAGAGCGCGCACCAGTGGTGGGGGAACATCCTGACCCCCGCCGACGGCCCGAGCGGGGACTTCCTGAGCGAAGGGATGTCCCATTTCTCCACGCTTCTCCTCTTCGACAAGGTGAAGGGTCCGAGGGGCCGGATGGAGTTCGCGAAGGGCCTGGAGTCGCGATACTCAGACCGGAGGCGGGTGGACGACGAGCGCCCGATGTACGAGGTCGACGGAAAGAAGGATTCGGACGAGACGGTGATCTACGACCGGGGCGGCTGGTTCTTCTGGATGCTCTACGACACGATGGGCCACGACCGCGCCCTCGCCGGCTACCGGAACTTCATCCAGACCTGGAGCGTGAGCCGCGATCATCCCGCGCTGGAGGATTTCGTCGCCGCGATGAGGCCCTACGCGCCGGATCCCGCCGCGTTCGACGCCTTCGTCAAGGAGTGGTGCGAGGACAAGGTCATGCCGGAGTATCGAATCACCGGACGCGAAGAAGGCGAAGGCCGGAGACGGGTACGACGTCACGTTCACCGTGCGGAACAACGGCACCGGAACGATGCCGGTCGAGGTCGCGGCCGTCTCGGGAGAGCGCTGGAAGAACAAGGAAGCGGGCGCCAAGGAGACGTACGAGGTGAACCCGGCGTACCACGACGCGCGGGGAACCGTGACCCTCGCCGCGGGCGAGTCGAAGACCGTCTCCATCCACTGCCCGTTTGCGCCGGAGAAGGTGGTGGTGGATCCGGACATCCGCGTGCTGCAGCTGCAGCGCAAGCAGGCGGTCGCGACGCTGTAGCTGGGGCGGGCCGCGCTCGACCGTCGCGAGGCGCGCCGGGCGCCCGGCCGCTAGTCGAACTCGAACTTGGGGTCGGCCGGAGTCTGGTCCAAACCGACGCGGCCGATCTGAATGTCGGCCCGCGCGTAGCTCTCGCCCTTCATCTTGTATCCCGCCAGCCGGCGCAGCATCGCCAGCTGCCCGGTGTGCGTGAGCGCGTCCGCGATTCCACCCTGAAAGAAGCGGCCCGGGTCCGCCTGGAGCGGCGCATCCGACGCGAGATAGTCGTCGAGGGCCTTCAGCGACGCGTAGAACCGCGCGATCTCCTGGTTCCACGGAAGGGGCGTTGCCGTGGTCCAGCTGGGCTCGCCCCGCGCCATCCGAAGCTTCCAGTCCATCAGGTCACCCATGTGGGCGAGAATCTGGATCACCGAGGGCGATTCCGCCGTCGCGCGAAACGCGCCGAACGCCTCGGGCGTGCCGCGAACGGTCTTGCCCGCCCGATAGGCCAGCGTGGCCAGAGCGTGGCGTAGAAAGAGTCTGACGCTCGGATCGTCCGCCTGCATGTTTCCCCCCGTTCCTTCCGGCGCTTCCAAGCATACCAAGCGCGTCCCAGCCTTTCCCAAACCCTGATAGTATCTCCGCTTTCGCGGCTTGTAACGTACACGCGAGAGGCGCGCCGATGGCGAAGAACAAACCCAAGGGGAAGCGGGGAGGCGGTCCCGCGAACGCGCCGCGTCCGGCCGCTTCGCGCCCGGACCCCTTCCGCCGCGCTTGGCTCGCCCCGGTTCTCCTCGGCCTCCTCACGATCGCGGTCTACTTCCGCTCGCTCTGGGTGCCGATCCACGACTGGGACGACTACATCTACTACTATCGGGACGTCCGCCTCGACCACCTGACCGCCGACAATCTCTGGAAGATCCTCACCCAGCCGTTCTTCGCCAATTTTCACCCGCTCACCACGCTCACCTACGCGTTTGATCGGGTGGTCTGGGGGGCCTGGACGCCCGGCTATCACATCACACAGCTCTTCTTCTACGTCGGCGGCGTCATCGGGCTCTACTTCTTCTTCGCGCGCGTGCTGAACTGGAGGGCGGCCGCGTTCCTGGCCGCCGCGCTCTACGCGGTCCACACCATCCACGTGGAATCGGTGGCCTGGCTCGCATCGCGCAAGGATGTCGTTTGTCTTTTCTTCTACGCCTCCGCGCTATGGAGCTATTCGAGCTTCGCGGACGCCGTGAAAGCGAACTGGTGGACGTACACCCTCACGGTGATCCTCTCCGGCGCGGCGATTCTCTCCAAGGGCTACGCGGTCATCCTTCCCGGGGTCTTTCTCGCGTACGACTTTTGCCTCAAGGGACGGGTGTCGTGGCGGCAGATCCTCGAGAAGGTGCCGTTCGCGCATCCTCGCGGGAGTCGGTGTGTGGCTTACGGTCCACGCGCAGGACAAGGACAGCGCCCTCATCCAATCGTCCTTCTCCCTCGCGCAGCGAGCGGCACTCCTGGGCAAGATCTTCGCCCTCTACGTGGGGCGGACCATCCTGCCCGTCCGGCTCTCCGCGTTTTACACGGTCGCCGGAGAGCCGGTTGAGGCGGGCGCGGCGTTCATGGGCCTGTTCCTGGCCGCGGCTCTCGTGGCGTGCGTCTTCCTCCTTCGCCGATCCAAGCCGGTCGTGGCGTTCGGGATCGTACTCTTCCTGCTCCCGCTCGCGACGGTGATGAACCTGTTCTTCACGCTGCGCATCTGGATGACAGACCGCTACCTCTTCTTCCCGACCATCGGTTCGTCGCTGGCGCTCGTGGGGCTGGGGGCGTCCTACCTGCGTCCACGATCCGGGGAAGGGCGGAAGCGGGAAGACAGCGGTTCCGGCGCACGCGCGCTCGCCGCGGCGGCGGTGCTTCTGATCGCGCTCTACTCCGCGATGACGGTCGCGCGGATCGGCACGTGGACGAGCAGCATCGCGCTCTGGAGCGACGTGCTCCGCAAGGATCTCGGCCTGGGAGGGTCCGGGCCCGTGCGCGCGTCGGATCTGCAGGGCGCGCAGCATCTGGAACTGGTCGCAAGCGGTCCGCTCATGGGCCTCATCCATGCCTACATGTGGAGCGGGAACCAGGCGGAGGCGGACGCGATCGGCAAGGTCATCAGCGGCGGCGCGACGGGTACCACCACCGAGGACACGCAGATGGTGGAGGCGCAGAAGGCCTTCAACGAGGGCCGGCTGGAGGACGCGCTCAAGGAATTCCAGGCGCTCTCAACGGGGAAGACGTGGCTGGTGCCGCTGGCGACCGTTTGGACCGGGGTTGTGGAGAAATGGATGGGTCGGGACGAGGATTCGCGCCGGTCGATCCAGTTGGGAATTGACCGCTACCACCAGACCGGCCAGCCCGCGACGGAAGGTCTCATTACGGCGGGCACGGCCGCCTTCACGAAGAGGAACTACCCGCTGGCGATCGAGTGGTATCGGATGGCCCAGAAGGAATCGCCCACGGAGGCGAAGACGGCCTTCCATCTCGGCCGGGCCATGGAAGAGGCCGGCGACGTGAAGGGGGCGATGGTGCTCTACAAGCAGGTCGCGAGCGGAGAGTTGAGGCTCCTCGCGGACAGCCAGTTCACGCTGACCGACGTGTATTTGCAAATGGCGGTGGCGGCCCAGAAGCTCGGCAACAACGAAGAGTCCATCGGATACTTCGAGCAAGTGCTGAAGCTCGCGCCCAACCATCCGAAGCGCGCCGCCATTCAGGCCGAGATCGACAAGCTGAAGGCGACACCGGGGACAAAGCCCTAGGGCGGCGCCGTAGAACGAAGTCGTAGGGCGGAGCTCCCGCGCCCAGGATCTACGACTCCAGGGTCTCGGGTCGAAATCCCAGCTTCTTCATCTTCTTGTAGAGATGACTACGTTCGAGGCCGAGCCGCGCCGCCGCCTTCGTCACCGTTCCCTCCGACGCCAGCGCCGCCTCGATCTGCTGTTTCTCGAAGTCCCGCACCCCATCGCTGAGGCGCTTGGCCTTGCGACCGCGCTCCTGGCCCTGCGGGAGCACCGCGCGAACCCGGTCGGCATCGACGGTCGGATCGGGCGTCATGATGATGAGCCGCTCGACCAGGTTTCGCAGCTCGCGAACGTTTCCGGGGAAGGGATAGCGCTTGAGGAGGTCGATCGCTCCGGCCGCGAATCGCTTCCGTTTGCCTTTCGTTTCCACGCCGATTTGCGCGGCGAAGTGCTCGACCAGGAGCGGGATATCCTCCGGGCGCTCGCGGAGCGGCGGCACGGTGAGCGGAATGACCGCGAGCCGGAAATAGAGATCCTCGCGAAACCCCTCTTCACGGATTGCCTTCTCTAGATCTCGATTCGTCGCGGCGATGACCCGCACGTCCACCTTGATGTTGCGATTCCCTCCGACCCGGAAGAACTCACCCTCCTCGAGCGCGCGCAAGAGCTTCGTCTGGGCCCGGAGGCTCAGGTCGCCCACCTCGTCCAGGAAGAGCGTTCCGCCGTGCGCTTCCTCAAAGCGGCCCCGCCGCGACTGTGTGGCGCCCGTGAACGCCCCCCGCTCATGGCCAAAGAGCTCGGACTCGATCAATTCTTCCGGGATCGCCGAGCAATTGACCGCGACGAAGGGGCGGTCGCGGCGCGGGCTCGCCGCGTGAAGAGCCTGGGCCACCAATTCCTTGCCGGTGCCGTTCTCGCCGCGAATCAGCACGCGCGCGGTACTCGGACCGGCCTGGGCGATCTCGCGGAGCAGCGCCTGGACCGGCGCGGATTGACCGATGATCGGCGCTGCCCAGGCTTGGCGGAGCCTCCGGTTTTCCTCGCGGAGCGCGACGAGGGAGGAGGCATTGGCGAGGAGGACCAGGAGTCGATCCAGCGAGATCGGCTTTTCGAGAAAGTCGAACGCGCCCAGCTTGGTGGCCTTGACCGCGAGGTCCACGGTCGCGTGTCCGGACATCATGATCACGACGGTCCCGGGGCTCTCGGCCGCGATCGATTCGAGCAGCTCGAGCCCGCTTCCGTCCGGAAACCACACGTCGAGGAGCGCGAAGTCGTAGGCGTTTTTGAGCGCGCGGCGCGCGTCGGCGACGGACGCCGCGATCTCCACCTGGTATCCCTCGCGGCTGAGCGCCCCCTGGAGGCTGGTCCGGATATTCGCTTCGTCGTCGGCGATCAGGAGCGAAGGCATGGCTAGGCTTTCTTCTCGAGCGGGAGGCGCATGCGGACCGTGGTTCCTTGACCGGACTTCGATTCCACCGAGATCGTCCCACCATGATCGTTCACGATCCGCTCGACGATCGTGAGTCCGAGCCCCGTTCCCTGCGCCTTCGTGGTGAACCCGGGCGTGAAGAGCCGCGACCGTTGCTCGGCAGTGAGACCGGGCCCGGTATCCGACACGGCGATCTCGAGCAAGGCCGTCATCGCGGCGCGCGGATAGCGTGACCTTTGCCCCGGGCGCCGATGGCTTCGAACCCGTTCTTCACCAGATTGACCAGCGCCTGGCGCATCTGCGCCGCGTCGAGGGTCGCCTTGAGGTCGGGAGCTGGGCAGCGAGACCTGGAACTGGCCCTCGTCCGCCTCGCGGCGATAGAGCGTTTCCACGTCCGTGAGAATCCCCGTGACGCTCGAGGGTGCGAGGGCCGGCGCCGGAAGACGCGCGAAGTCGGAGAATTCCTGAAGCATCCGCTTCAGCGAGTCCACTTCTTCGCCGACGGTTCGGACCGCCTGATCCAGGATCGCGGGGAAGTCGGAGCGCTGAAGGTCGTAGCTACGCTTGAGGTCCGCCACGGAGACCGCGATCGGCGTGAGCGGATTCTTCACCTCGTGAGCCACCTTGCGCGCCATCTCGCTCCAAGCGGCGTGGCGTTCGCTCAACACGAGTTTGTCCCGGTAGGTCGTGAGATCCTGGCGCATCTGGTCGAGCGCTTCTACGAGCGCGGACAGCTCCGGCACGCCCTCTTCGTGAAGAGGCTCATCCCACTCGCCCTTGGCCAGCTTCCTGGAATACGCCGCGAGGCGCTCCACCGGCCGCGAAACCTGCGCCGACCAGAGAGCGCCGAGCAGGATCGCGATTCCCAAGCCCATCACCCCGAGGAGCAGGGAAGTCCAGCGCAGGGTCGCGATGGTTTGGTCGGCGGCGGCGGTGGAGATGAGGCCTGTCACCGTTGCGATTCTCGCTCCGCCCGATTCCAGCGGAACGCTGCGCGCGATGTAGGCGTGGGGTCCTAGGAGGACTCGGTCTGCGCTTTCGGTCTCAGGCGCGAGTCTCGCCTCGAGGGAATCCACTGTGGTCGCGACCACGAGGCCCGTGGAGTCGCGCAGCACCAGGTCGAGCCCGGTGGATTGCTTCAATCTCGCGAGGAACGCGGCATCGATCACCCTGCCGCCCGCCAGCGATCCCGCGGGCTTCTGCTCGTAGAGGATCGTGGTCGTGGAAGAGATGGCGAGCGGGCGCGGGGACGCGGGCGAGTCCTGGCCGCTCCCCACCCGAGCACCCTGCACGTCCGACACCTCGAGGAAGTCCAGCCCCAGAAGGAACCGCCGCTCTACCAGATAGTCGTTGAGATCGCGGCTCCCGGATGGCTGAAGCAAGTAGAGACGCTTGAGCACGGCATCCCTCGAGAGGATCTGAAGCTTGCCCTCGATCTGCCTCGCGTCGGTGCTGAATTGGACCGCGAGTCCGTCCAGGGCCGCGTTCAACCGGCCATCGGCCTCTGTGCGCACGGTGTCCTCGACACGTCTCGACAGAAGGAACATCACGATCGCCAGGGGCACCAGTGCGACGAGCGTGCAGCCGAAGATGACGCGGGAGCGGAGCGATCTCACGGCCTTGCCTGGCTGGGGGTGCACAGGAGGAGATTAGCCAGCGCGTTGGGATCCAGCCGGGCGACATACTTGCGCAACCCAGGAGAGCTGATCGCCGGACAGCCAAGGCCAATCCAGCAGCCCTGCCTATAGGGGGTCAGCTCGGTCTCGACGACGGGCCGAAGCTCCAAGCGAATCGTGCCGTCCCAACGGCTCGTCGGCCGGTCTCCCATGGCGTCCCTTAGGGTGCGCTCCATGACTTCCTTGCCCGGAATCCCTTCCGCGACCTCAAATCTACCTCTCGGTTCAGGGGCATCGGAGATGCGCTGAGAGTCGCGAGCCAGCATGACCAGATCACCGTCAAAAATCTCCTTGTTGAGTCGGTCCAGCGCACGGTTTTCGTCGGCAAAGAGGCCCGAGCCCAGCGGGCGCTGAGCTGTGGCGGCTACCCGTAACCCGTTCCGCCACCCATACGGCGGCCCCGTCCAGCTCATCACGTCGCGGATGTGGGTGGAGGCTTCGCCCGGCCAGAACACGGCTACGTCGATGTCTCCACGCTCAAGCGCGATTTCTTCGTCCGTGGCCTCACCAAAGAGGCGGATCCATAGCGTGTCGGGCCAAGCCGCGGCGACTGGGGGTTGTGACGTCCGGACAAATCGGAACAAGGACACAGCCAATGATTCCGGTTTGTACGCGCCTCCAAGGAAGGTGGTGTCGGGCGTCAGCTGGGCGCAGTTGAAGAGCAGGCACGCCCGGCCCGGGGCCGGATAGCCGATGCGAATTGTCGACGGCGGACGGAACGGAAGGGCGGTGATCTGGACCTGCTCGAGGTGCTTTGCCTTCTTGAAGGACCCGCTGACCACTGCTGCGACCAACTGGTCTTCGTAAACAGCCTCGACCTCTCCCGTGGCCACAATCTCGCGGCGATATCGGAATTCGAGGAGTGAGCCCGGCTGAAGTGGTAGTGAGTCGGCGGAAGCGATGTACGCACGGCTTCCCTGCGTCCAAATGAGCTTCGCATTCGCGAGGACGAAGCTCTCGGCCCTCACCTCCTGCGCCACGAGCAGGACAGCCAGCGCCGCCAGCACCCACGTCGCGCCAACGTGTCAACTTTGCCACAGTCATCCTACCCTCTGACATGAGCGAACTTATCGACACACCCGACGCTCCACCTTCACAGCTCGCGTGTCAAGCCTGACACACTTTGTACCCCACCCGCCAGGCGCAATTGGCATAAACAACACATTCACAACAGTTTAACAATTGGGCACGGCCCTTGATATACGCATACACCGTGCGGTGGGGCCGAACAGCCCGCCGCCACGGTCCTGGCGACGGGCATGACCGCCGACCACCAGGCAGATCGGGAACAGGCGCCGGCCACCTGCCCGCTGTTCGAGAGAACAAGCCGGATGGGAGTACGGCAATGAACGGCAACAAGGCAGGTAGGACGGAGCAGTTGGCGGCGCTGGGAGTCACCCTCGTGGTCGCGTCGGCTCTGGTCGGCTTTCTCGCGATCGGATGCGGCAAGCAGGAGGGCGGGGCCGTTGCGACGCAGGCGGTGAAGACGGAACAGGGCACGCCGGGTCCGGCTGTTGCCGCGAGCGCTCCGGCGCCCGCGCAGCCGCTCGCGAACGAGGCGACGCCGGCCGCGGACACGACCGAACAGGCGGAGAAGCTTCCGCCGGACATCGCTGGATCGGCCGCGGAGGAGTTCGTCCAGCCGGGCGATGTGGTTGAGATCACGGCGGAGGGAACGACCGACGTCGTGGAGGTGACGCTCACGGATGCGAGGGGAAAGACGCAGCCGCTCACCTATGATGCCTCCATGGGGATGTGGAAGACGCTCTACCGGGTGCCGCTCAAGACGAGCACGGATCGCCTGGGGATCTCGCTGACGGCGAAGAACGGGGAGAAGGGCTGGAGGCGGGTGTGGGTGTTCCTCAACGTCCAGAAGCTGGCGGCGGAGGCGGACTCCACGGCGAAGTAGGGAGGCGCCGCGACGAGCGGTGGGAAACAAAAGCCCCGCGGGCACCGCGCCCGCGGGGCGAATCATTTGCCCTTCATGAGTCGGCGTCGGCGCGCGACCGCGCGGCCTCCAGCTATCCCGAAATCACTTCCATCCGCACCTGCGTCACGCCCTCGCGCACGAATCCAAGCTCGCGCGCGGCGCGGCCCGAGAGATCGATCACTCGACTTCGCTTTGCGGGGCCGCGATCTTTGATGGTCACGACCACGCTGCGGCCGTTCGCGAGATTGGTGACGCGGACGCGGGTTCCGAAGGGAAGAGTTCGATGCGCGGCGATCAACCGCGAATCGTCGTAGATGCCGCCGCCCGCCATGCGGCGGCCGTTGAAGGCGCTGGAGTAGTAGGACGCCTCGCCCACCTCAACCAGCGCCTTCGTGGCCCGCGACGATTCGTTCGTAGGTCCGCCGATGCCGGTCCCCGAGCTGGCGCAACCGGCCACAACGAGCAGGCACAACACCAGAACCGCCGTCACATGCCTCATGACCTGCCTATCGGCACGCTGTCCCCGCCCCTTGAGATCTCACACGCCCGCAAACGCTTGGACCGACCCACTACCTCTTGAGGTTGACCCGGGCCCGGGTCCTCAGGGATGATTCCAGGGTTGTCAGACCCCTGGCCGCCGGATCCCCCTCTGGCGCTGCCTTGGGCGCCGGTTCGGAGGGACCCGATATGCCGAGCACGACCTTGGGCGCTCGCGCTTCGACCCAGACGAAGCGTGAAGTACTCGGCAAGATTCCGCTGTTCAACGAAGCACCTCCGGAACTCCAGAGGGCGTTCCTCAACGAGGCCAGCGTCGTCCACCTCGAGGCTGGAGCCTACTTCCTCCGCGAGGGCGACATGTGCACCCAGTTCGCGATCCTCGCCACGGGTCGGCTTCGGGTGTTCAAGCTGGGAGAGACCGGCCACGAAATCACGCTCTACCACATCGCCGCCGGCGAGCTCTGTCCGCTCAACGTAGCGTGCATCCTCTCGGACCGCCCCGTGCCCGCGATGGCCCGTGTCGAAGAAGACTCGGAAGCAATCGTGGTTCCCGCGGCCCGCTTTCGTCAATGGATCGCCGAGCACGAAGCACTCCGCACGGTTGTCTTCGAGATGTTCTCCACCCGCCTGGGCGAGGTGATGTCGCTCGTGGAGGAAGTGTCGTTCCGGCGGATGGACCAGCGTTTGGGTCGATGCCTCGAGGGCTACTTCTCCATGGGAAGCGGAAGCGCCGCCGGAAGCATCGGCATGACGCACGCCGAGATCGCGGCGGATCTCGGCACCGCGCGCGAAGTGGTGAGCCGTCTTCTCAAGGAGTTCGAGCGTCTCGGAGCGATCAGCTTGGCCCGGGGCCGGATCACACTCCGCGACGCCAATCTGCTTCGGGAGTTGTCCACGGGGCACACGAGGTAACACACAAGGACCGGCGGCACCGCGGCGAACCGTGTGGCGCGGACTGGGCCCCTAGAGGTAGACACAAGCTGACGAAGCACGAGGCTTGACCACAACGGCGGACGCCGAGCACCGCCGGCAGTTGAAGAGCCACCAAACTAATTCCAGGCCGCCAGGCGGTCCGTGATCTAGGTCACCCTTCGCCGAAAAAATCCTAAGTAGAAGTGCCGTGGTAGACTCCCGCGCGTGATCGCGCACGCGGTTTCCTTTGGGGTCGCCGTGATTGCCTCGGGGATCGCCTCGGTCACCGGGTTCGGCATCGGCAGCTTCCTCACCCCCACCGTCGCGATCTGGACGGGCACCAAGCTCGCGGTCGCCGCGGTCGCGATCCCTCACTTCATCGGCACGGCCCAGCGCTTTTGGATGCTCCGCCGCTCGGTCGACCGGCGAATCCTTCTCGGCTTCGGCATCGCGAGCGCGGCGGGCGGCCTCGTCGGCGCGCTGCTTCATTCCCGGTCCTCGGGCCACTTCCTCTCGATCCTGCTCGGCGCGCTCCTGATTCTCGCGGGCTTCTCGGAGCTGACCGGCTGGATGCGGCGGGTGCGCTGGAGCCATCACGCTGCTTGGGGGGCGGGCGCGCTGTCGGGCACGCTCGGCGGGCTGGTGGGAAGCCAGGGCGGGATTCGCTCCGCGGCGATGCTGGGATTCGACGTGCCCAAAGAGTCGTTTGTCGCGACCGCGACCGCGATCGGTCTCTTCGTCGATTTCGCTCGCCTTCCCGTCTACGTCGCGACGGAAGGGAC
Organism: Candidatus Eiseniibacteriota bacterium; assembly: GCA_963740415.1. Taxonomy (GTDB): domain Bacteria; phylum Eisenbacteria; class RBG-16-71-46; order SZUA-252; family SZUA-252; genus WS-9. The sequence goes on along the minus strand of CAVUEC010000011.1, from coordinate 54,608 downwards.
CGAGCTCGCGCGCATCTGGCCCCTGATTCTCACGACGACGATTGGCGTGGTTCTGGGCACGGCCCTCGGTTCCCGCGTTCTCTCGCGGCTCCCGCAGCGGACGTTCCGGCGCGTCGTGGCCATGCTGCTCGTGGTCCTCGGCGTCTTCCTCATCGTCCGGCGTTGAGGGTCGCAAGCTCGGCACCGGCCCGCTCGGCCTCGGCCGGCGGCCAAACCGTGGCTCGATCCAGCCACGCGATGTGAGCTAACCCCCGCAAAAGCCGCACTCCCCCCGGCCGTGCGATCTGCGCCGGGGGTCCGTGATTCGCAACGCCCCCACGATCTGACAACCATCAAGCGGACATCCGGCGCGTGCTAAACGCCGTCTTTGATGTGAATAAGACTCGGCACGGTGCTTGCGTACAACTCCCCTCGATGAGACCGAACAATCACATTAAAGGATTTACGCTGGTCGAGATCATGGTCGTGGTGGTCATTGTCGGCATCATTTTGACCATCGGCGTGCCTTCGACCGCCCGGTACATCCGTGTCGCGCAGCTCGCGGGGGCCCGGAATGCCCTGATGGAAGACCTCGGCTACGCGCGGTCCCTGGCGGTGATGCGGCGGAAGACGTACGAGATTCGCTTCAACTCCAGCACCTACAGCCTCGTACAGCTTTCGCCGGCCGTGACGATCTGGACGCACGTTCTGCCCGCCGGGTACACGTGCTCGGCCACGGACACGGCCACCTACTACGCATGGGGGCTGACCGCGCCGATCTCGATCACGGTCAAGCGCGGCACCAGCACCGACTCCACAACCGTCCAGCTGGCCGCCAACGGCAGCGTGAGCCACAACTAACTCCATGAAGGATCTCATGAAGCGCGCGGATGCGGGTTTCACCATGGTCGAGCTGATGGTCGCGATCCTCCTGATCGCGATCGGAATTCTTCCGGTCGCCATGGTGCAGAGCCGCTCCACCCGCGACGTCATGGCCACGGGCCTGCACACGCGGGCGCTCAGCGTCGCCCAGGACCAGATGGAAGTCGCGCGGACCGCTGGATTCACGACCGCCAAGATCGATTCCGGGCGTCGTGACCGGAGGATTCAACTGGAAGACGAACGTGACCAGCCTGTCCGTTTCCCTGAAGCGGGTCGACGTCACGGTCACGTGGTCCATCAAGGGCGTTACCCAGAGCCTCCAGGTCAGCGACCTGATCTCCGACCGGTGAGAGAGACGATGCGACCGACGACTGCCATTCAACCGAAACGACTCCGGCTTGAGCCTCCTCGAGCTCATGGTGGTGCTCGCGATCCTCGGGATCGTGATGCTCACGCTGATGGGGATCGCGGTCTCGACGTCGCGGCTCCACTGGCGCACGTCCAGCCTCGCCGGCGCGCAGATGAGCGCGCGGCAGGGCATGTCGCTCATGGAGACGGAAATCCGGCAGGCCGGCGCCGACCCTGGCACCCCGCAGATCGGGGTCGTCGGCGTGGTCACGGCGCAGGCGAGCCTGCTCCGAGTTCGGGCCGACCTGGACGGGAACGGCGTGATCTCGACGACCGAGCCGTCGGAGGACGTCATCTACAGCTACGACGCGGTGAACAAGAACATCCTCCGAAATCCCGGCACCGGGGCCCAGATCGTCGTGCCGAACGTCAGCAACTTGACCTTCACTTATTACGACGCGACGAGCGCGGTTCTCGGACCGCTGCCGCTCAGCGTCGCCAACGCGGCGGCCGTCCGCGCGATCGGCGTGTCGTTCAAGGCGCTGGAACGCGACTCGATGACCATCACGCTGACGGCGCGGGTCGCACTCCGGAACATGTAGGGCTGATGCCAATGGAAAGCACTCGGAGGAACACGAGGATGAAGAGAATTCTGGGGGACGAAAGCGGGTCGGCGCTGCTCCTGGCCATCGGCGTGCTGGTGATTCTCGCCGGCATCGCGGCCGTGATCGTCTCCATCGCGATCTCGGAGAAGAAATCCGAATTCGCGGAGTACACGCACGACCGCGCGTTCTACTCGGCGGACGCGGCGGGCGAGGGTGGCATCAACTGGCTCAAGGGCCAGACCAGCCCGCCTCCGCTGCTGGACGTGTCGAACAACGTCTACATCTCGGGCGCCTACGTCCCGCTGTCCACCGGTCACAACTACAAGTACGACATCAGGTACGTGACGAAGCGTTTCCGTGCTGGTTGGAGTCTGGAGTACAGGGATTATGAATATCTCGTCAGTGCCGCCGGATCGAGCGTGCAACAGGCGGATGCGGCCGTCGAGGTGGACGCAACACGCCTGTATAAGGAGGGTTACTGATCATGTTGAAGACACTGCGGATACTTCGGTTTCGCGCTCGCCGCGTATCTGGTCGCGGCCACGCCGGCGCCGGCTTTCGCCGCCGCCCTCGTGCGACGTGCCCCTTCCGATCATCCGCACGGTCGGTGAGGCGAAGGTCCTCATTCTGCTCGACAACTCGCAGAGCATGAACGAGGGCGTGTATCCACGACGACTACGACGACCAGGTGACGTATCCTGGCGGCCTCACGAGCGACCAGAGTACTACGTCTCGAGCGACGGGCAACTTCTCGCCCAAGAGCTTCAAGAACACCCTGGCCGACTACCCCCACCGTGTCACCTGGTCGACAGCGATCAGGGCTGGGACGGATGGTACATGGGGAACTACCTGAACTGGATCTTCTTCACCGCCACCGCCGCCCAGCGCGCCGCGGTTCCGCAGATGACCCGCATCCAGGTCGCGAAGCAGGTGGTGAACTCGGTCATCGCGTCGAACCCCAACTGCGAGTTCGGCGTGGAGGTGTTCAACGATCGGTAACGGTGGAAAGATCATCTCCACGATCGGGACCCCCGTGGGCACCATGCAGACGCAGGTGACCGGGATCGACGCCGACTCCTATACGCCGCTGGGCGAGAGCATGGTCACGGCCCTGAACTACTGGAAGACCACCGGCGCCAGCGCACCGATCAAGGCGTCGTGCGAGAAGGCGTTCATCATCATGGTCACGGACGGCCAGCCGACCTTTGACGCCAACGTCCCCGCGGCCTATCAGGGTGCCGACGCCGGCAATCCCGGGACGTGCACCAGCATGGGCGTGCACTATCCGGATAGCTACGACTGCACCAACTACGTAAGGGACGTCGCCGGCTACATGTATACCCATGACATGAGGCCGGACCTGACCGGCAATCAGAACGTCACGACCTACGTCGTGGGCTTCAACGTCGACGCGGGGGTGCTGCTGGACACGGCGAACAACGGCGGCGGCACGCTCTACAACGCGAAGAACGCGTCTCAGCTGGGCGCGACGCTGGCGCAGGCCCTGGGCGACATCGACAAGAAGGTGTCGGCCGGCAGCGCGGTCTCGGTCATCTCCGCCGAGGATCACACGAACAACAAGCTCTATCGCGCCCGGTTCGAATCGGTCTCGTGGAGAGGGATTCGTCGAGGCGTACCAGCTTCCGTACGACCCCATGGCGGCGCCGCTCTGGGAGGCGGGTCAGATCCTGGCCAGCCGCTCTGAGGCCACCCGCAACATCTATACGTCCACGACCGGCACGAACCGGGTGGACTTCACCGCGGGCAACGCCGCGACGCTCCAGGCGCTTCTGGGCGCCGCGGACGTCGCGACGGCCACGAACTACATCAACTACATTCGCGGCACGGACCAGACGGGATTTAGGGACCGCGCCGGCTGGAAGCTGGGCGACATCATCGACTCCTCGCCCGTCACGATCGGCAAGCCAGCGTCCTACTACGACTTCCTCTCGTATCCGGCCTTCCGTGCGGGCAACGCCGGCCGGCAGGAAGTGCTCTACGTGGGCGCCAACGACGGCATGCTTCACTGCTTCGCCACGGCCGACGGCACCGAGAACTGGGCGTACATTCCCAAGAACCAGCTCGGGAAGCTCAAGAACCTTACGGACCCGTCCTACTGCCACAACTACTTCGTCAACATGACGTCGGCCGTCTACGACATCAACATCAGCGGCACGTGGAAGACGGTCCTCATCGGCGGTGACGAGCGCGGCGGCAACGGCCTCTTCGCGCTCGACGTGACCGATCCGTCCGCGGCCGGCATGAAGGTTCTCTGGGATGTGGATCTCCCGGCGATCAAGGGCTCGTGGAACAAGCCGGCCCTCGTCCGCGACAAGACGCTCAACAAGTTCGTGCTCTGCGCCAGCACCGGCCTGGACTCGATCACAGGCACGGCGTCGGTCCTGGTCATCGATCCGGCCAACGGTTCGGTGCTCTCGACCTGGAACCTGGGCGGAGCGGCGTCGGTCAACATGGCGACGACGCCCTCGCCGATCGACAAGAACTTCGACGGATTCGACGATCTCATGTACGTCGCCGATCTCACGGGAGACGTGTGGCGCTTCGACCTGACGGGCAGCCCGTGGACGGTCACCAAGCTGTTCGACGGTAACCAGCCCATCCAGGCGTCGCCGGTGCTCACCATGGATGACCTGGGCCGGGTGGACATCTACTTCGGAACCGGGCGCTACCTCACCGGCTCGGATCTCTACACGACCTCGTCCCAGACGATCTACGGGCTCGATCGACACGGGCTCCCTCACCACGCTGGCGCGCGCGAGCTCGAGCATGATCAATCAGACGAGCACGTTCACGGCGCTCGGCACCACGGACCGCGGCTGGTACATCGACCTGACCCAGTACTCGGGCGAGCGTGTCACCAAGGCCGCGGCCCTGATCGCGGGTAACCTCTACATTCCGTCGTTCCGCCCGAAGAGCGGATCGTGCCAGGCGGGCGGCGAGTCGTGGCTCTACAGCCTCGACTTCAAGGACGGCTCGGCGCCGGACAAGAAGGACGGCACCGCCCAGAACACCACCACCGGCCGCGTGGAATCGATGGGTGACGGCATTCTGTCGAACCCCGCCGTCGACCTGGTCAACGCGGATCTCATTCTCCAGAACACCAACACCGCCATGATTTCCAAGGACATCGACGCGAACGTCCAGCGCTTGAATGTCCGGTCGTGGCGGCAAAAGTGGAATTGAAGGGAGCGCACATGAGCAAGCGAACGGTTCTCAAGTCGATGGCCGCACTGGCGGCCGTGATCAGCGTGTCCCTCGCGTCGCCTGTGGACGCGGGGCAGGGCATGAAGGCGAAGGGCCACAAGAAGGCGTCGAACGACTTCTCGGCGTCCGGGCAGTACACGGGCTACCTGAGCGACGTGCTCAAGCTCAACAACAAGTCCTTCATCGTCGCGCCCGACGTGACGGTGTACGTGATCGGCGAGGGCCCGGCCCCCGCGGGCACCATGGTCTATGACCGGTCGGTCTATCTCTCGGGCGAGCGACAGGGCGACAAGTCTGTCGTCCACAGCATCATCGTGCTTCCCGTGGTGGCCGACGCCGGCGACTCCAGTCCCAAGGCGGGCGAGGTCGCCCCGAACACCCCGCGGTAACCGATCGGGGGAACTGGGGGGAGCATGAAGTCGATCAAACTCATCGCGTGGAGCCTGGGCGTTCTCGCCTGGGCTCTCGCTTTGGCCGGCTGTTCCAGCAAGCACGAAGCCGCGGGGCAAGCGGGTCAGGTCCCGTCCAGTGGGATCTCGCTCTCGCCGAGCCCCGCGTTCGCGGCATCGCGCATCGACGTGGTGTTCGCGGACCCCTGGGTCGACCCGGCCAAGTGCCGCTTCGTGTGGCGGCGGAACAACATGGTCATCGACGGAGCCAACGCCAGCTCGCTCGATCCGACGCACTTCTCGAAGGGAGAGAAGGTGTCCGTGGACGTCACCCTCGCCGACTCGGCCGGGGTCGTGACCAACGAATGGACCGCGTCGACCGACGTGGTCAACTCGCCTCCCAGGATCATGGGAGCTTCGCTCATCACGGGGACCGTTTCCGGGGACGCCGTGGTCCAGGCGACGGTGCAATCGGCCGACCCGGACGGCGATGACGTCACGTACGCCTACAGGTGGTTCAAGAACGACGATTCGGCCCCGATCGGGACGGGCTCGAGCTTCCCGGTCAAGAACCTCGGACAGGGCGACCGCGTCACTGTGGAGGTGGTCGCCAACGACGGGCAGGGCGATTCGTCGCCGTTTCGCAGCCAGCCGTTCGCGATCGACAACCGGGCCCCCGAATTCACGTCTCAGCCGCGGGCTCCCAAGCCCTCGGACACGGAGTTCCGCTATCAGGCCAGCGCGGCCGATCTCGACGGCGATCCTTTGACGTACGAGGTGGTCAGCGGCCCGAGCGGCATGAGGGTGGATCCCACCGGCATGGTCGTGTGGCCGCTGCCGGCCCAGGATCAGCGCAAGGGCGACTACCCGGTCGCGCTCAAGGTCTCCGACCCCAAGGGCGGCCAAGCGCTTCAGGAGTTCTCGGTCCACCTGGACCCGACGACCAGCAAGTAGCCCCCCGTTTCATTCCCTCGAGATCTTGCGGCCCGGCTGGAGGCCCGCTAGGCTTCTTCCGCCATGCGTTGGAGGGGGCGGGAGCAGAGCGAGAACGTCGAGGATCAGCGCGGCGTCTCCGGTCGAGGGCTGGCGCTCGGCGGGGGAGGCGTGGGCCTGGCCGTGGTGATTCTGTACCTTCTCCTGGGCGGTGACCCAAGTCAACTCCTGCAATTGCAGCAAGATACGAGCGTATCATCCTCTCCGCAGCCCGGCTCACCCGCACAAGACCAAGACGCGGATCTCAAGGAGTTCGTCTCGGTCGTACTCAAAGATACAGAAGACGTTTGGACTCAGCAGTTCCAGGCGCGCGGTGAGACGTACACGGATCCGCACCTCGTTCTCTTCACGGACGAGGTCTCCTCGGCGTGCGGTCAGGCCGCCTCCGCGATGGGACCCTTCTACTGTCCCGAAGACTCCCGGGTCTATCTCGACCTCTCGTTTTTCAACGATCTTCGTCAGCGCTACGGCGCTCCGGGCGACTTCGCGCAGGCGTACGTGATCGCCCACGAGGTGGGCCACCACGTTCAGAACCTGCTCGGGATCACCGAGAAGGTCAATTCCATGCGTGGCCGCGTCTCCGAGCGCGAGTACAACAAGCTCTCGGTTCGCCTCGAGCTGCAGGCCGATTTCCTGGCCGGCGTTTGGGCGCACTACGACCAGGAGACAAAGCATATTCTTGAGCCGGGCGACGTCGAGGAGGCGCTGAATGCCGCCACTGCGATCGGCGACGACCGGCTGCAGCGGGAGGCGACGGGCCGCGTGATGCCGGATTCGTTCACGCACGGAACTTCGGCCCAGCGCCTCAAGTGGTTTCAAAAGGGATTCGAGACCGGCGACCTCTCGCAGGGAGACACGTTCGCCGCAAACGCGCTGTAGCCCCAACCGTGCCCGCTCGACTCGAGCGGAGGAAGGAACATGGAAAAGACCATCGACGCTCTAGCGCAATTCAAGGAAAACCAACGGCAAGGCTGGTCGCATTTCGCGCCCATGGAGGCGTTGACCACGCCCGCGGCCGCCCGGCTCGTGCGGCACGCGGGGATCCGCTCGGGACAGAAGCGTGCTCGACGTCGCGTGCGGCACCGGAGTCGTGGCCGTCACGGCCGCGCGCCTCGGCGCCCGCGCGACCGGACTCGATCTGACGCCCGAGCTGATCGAGCGCGCGCGGGAAAACTCCGCGATCGCGAACGTCGACATCGACTGGCACGTCGGGGACGCCGAGGAGCTTCCGTTCGAGAAGGGAGCCTTCGACGTGGTCGTGAGTCAGTTCGGGCACATGTTCGCGCCGAGGCCGGAGGTGGCGGTGGCCGAGATTGCTCCGCGTGCTCAAGCCGGGCGGAACCCTCGCCTTCGCGACGTGGCCGCCCGAGCTTCTCGATCGGGCGCCTGTTCCTGCTGGTATCGAAGTACATGCCGCCCTCCGCCCATCCAGATGCCGCCGCCGTCTCTCTGGGGTGATCCCAACATCATTCGCGAGCGATTGGGCGCGGCGGTGAAGGACATCTGTTCGACCGTTCCTTCATGCTGGTCCCGGCCTTGAGCCCAGAGCACAACCGGGTCATGAGCGAGCGGTCGGTCGGTCCCGTCATCAAGCTGGTGGCGATGCTCCAGGAAAAGGATCCCGCCAAGCTCGAGACGTTCCGGCGCGAAAGCGAGGCGCTGGTCGCCGATTACATGGCCGACAACACGATCCGGCAGGACTTCCTGCTCACCCGCGCGACGAAGGTGTAACGCGGAGCGGACGCCGCTGGCCGCCGGGTTGAGGAGCTGTGTTCCCCGCGGCTAGCGGGCGGCGGCGGGCTTGGGGACGATAAAGCCGCGGAGGCGATCGATCACGGTTGCGTCCACGTGACCGGGAACGTCGTACTCGGACGGGCTGGGCTTGCCCTCTCCCTTGATGAACAGGTGGCTGAGGCCCGGGAAGGAGACGAACTCCACGTTCGCGACCCCGGCGAGCCCCGTCTTCCACGCGGCGATGTCTTCGTCCACCACCTGAAAGTCGCGGTCGCCGTGGAGAATGAGAATCGGCCGGCCCAGCTTCTTGGCCGTCGCGATCTCGTCGCGCGCCGCCCATTCCCGCCAGTAGGAGCCCGGTGCTCCCAACAGCGTTTCGCTGTCGCCTTTCCCGGCCTTGATCCGGTTGATCATTTGTTCCACCTCGGCGAGGTCCTTCTCCGGGGTGCCCAGGTAGCGCAACTGCGCGAGGATGATTTCGTACGGTGAGCGTCCCGGGGGCGCCAGGAGCGCCACGCCCGCGACCGGCGGCGCGGCCCGAACCCCTACCTCGGGCGCCAGAAACGCGCCAAGGCTGTGGCCGATGATGAAAATACGCTTGGGATCGATGTCCTGGCGCCCGCGCAGCATCTGCACCGCGGACAGCGCGTCATCGATGACCTCGACGTCCAGCGTCACGGGGCCCTTCATGGTCGCCCCGTATTTCAGCGTCCGCTTGTCGTAGCGGAGCACGGCGATTCCCTTGGACGAGAGCCCTTCCGCGATGTCCTTGAACACCTTGTTCGCGCCGATCGTCTCGTCGCGGTCCTGGGGGCCCGATCCGTGGATCAGGATCGCCGCGGGGAAGGGGCCCGGCGCCTTGGGGAGCGTGAGCGTGCCGTCCAGGAGGTAGGGCTCCTTCCCGACGTGCACGTCGGTCGAATGGAATTTCGTCGCATCGGCGTAGGGCGCGGGCGTGGCCGCCTGTGCCGGTGTGGCGGGCTTTACGTAGAAACCGGAGATGAGACCGGTCTTGGGATCGACGGCCACCGTGCTCAAGAGCTCGCCGTTTTGAAACTTCAAAGTGCCGAGGCGGACGTCGTACCCCTGCTGCTGCGGGGCCGCCGTCATGTTCCAGGAGACAAGACCGCCGAGCGGTGCAAGCTGCACCTCCCAGAGGGCCTTGAGCTTCTCCTCCGTCACCATCGCCTTCATCTTCGAATCGAAGAGCTTGAAGGCGCCGGGGTAGTCGTGGTTCTTGAGGGCGGTTAGGAGCGCGTTCGTCTGCGCGTCGGTGGAGGGAATCGCGGGGGGAGGAGCCGGCGATGCGGCACGTCCCGGGCCAGGCAGGGCCGCCAGAAAGAAAAGCGCCGCCATCGCGAAGGCGAGACCGTTTCCCAGGCGGCGCATGGCGGGTATAATAGCGGGTCTCAGGCGCCGGCGCGACGTGAAACGGGGGCAAGCCGATGCAGAAGATCACTCCATTCCTTTGGTTCAACAACGACGCCGAAGACGCGGCCAACCTCTATGTCTCGATCTTCAAGGACTCGAAGATCCTGGGGGTATCCCGCTACGGCGATGCGGGCCCAGGTCCCAAGGGCTCGGCCATGACCGTGAAGTTCCAGCTCGAGGGCCAGGAGTTCATCGCGCTGAACGGCGGCCCCATGTTCTCGTTCAACGAGTCCGTCTCCTTCGTCGTGCACTGCGACACCCAAGCCGAAATCGACGGGTACTGGGAGAAGCTCACGTCGAACGGAGGCGCGGAATCGCAGTGCGGATGGCTGAAGGACAAGTTTGGTCTCTCGTGGCAAATCGTTCCCAGAGCGCTGGGGGAATGGATGACGAGCAAGGACCCGGAGCGTTCCCAGCGCGTCATGAAGGCTCTTCTTCAAATGAAGAAGCTCGACATCAGAGTGCTCCAGGAAGCTTAAGGAGGATTGGAAATGACGGTTCAGTTGGGTAACGCGGCTCCCCAGATTGGAAGCGTGGCTCCGGACTTCGAAGCGGATACGACCGAGGGTCGGATCCGGTTCCACGATTGGATCGGCGATTCCTGGGCGGTGCTCTTTTCGCACCCCAAGGACTTCACGCCGGTTTGCACGACCGAGCTGGGCACCATGGCGAAGATGAAGGGCGAATTCGACAGGCGGAACACGAAGGTGATCGGGTTGAGCGTGGACAAGGTGGACGACCACAAGCGGTGGATGAACGACATCAAGGAAACGCAGGGGATGGCGCCCAACTACCCGATGATCGGCGATACCGACCTATCGGTCTCCAAGCTGTACGGCATGCTGCCCGCGGATCTCGAGGGCTCGTGCGACGGCCGGACCCCGATGGACAACCAGACCGTCCGGAACGTGTACGTGGTCGGACCGGACAAGAAGATCAAGCTGATGATCGCCTATCCGATGACGACGGGACGGAATTTCGACGAGGTGCTCCGGGTCATCGATTCGCTCCAGCTGACGGCCAACCATAAGGTGGCGACGCCGGTGAACTGGAAGCAGGGCGAGGACGTGATCATCGCGGGCTCAGTTTCCGACGAGGACGCCAAGAAGACGTATCCGGCGGGCTGGAAGGCGCCGAAACCGTATCTGAGGATCGTTCCGCAGCCAAAGTAACGACGTTGCAACCTACGGTAGTGTTCATTCACGGCCTCTATCAGGGCCTCGGGCATTTGCGAGAGACGCCATTTCCGGGCGCGGCGCCGGTGCTGGTTCTCGATCTTCTCGGCTACGGCGAGCACTCGGCCGCCGAGCCTCCGGACTCGATCCAACCCCAAGTGGGCCACGTCGTGGCGGAGTTGGATCGCCACGGCGTTGCGCGCGCGATTCTGGTTGGACATTCGATCGGGGGGGCGGTCGCCATGCTGGTGGCCGCCGCGCATCCGGAGCGTGTCTCGGCCGTCGTGAACGTCGAGGGCAACTTCACCCCAGCGGACGCGTTCTGGTCGTCCAGGGTGGCGGCGATGCCGGGGGACGCGGTCGAGGCGATGGTGGCGGGACACCGGGTCGATCCCGCCGGTTGGCTTTCGTCTCAGAAGATGGAGGCGACCGGGCCCCGCATCGCGCGCGTCAAACGGATGTTCGACGCGCAACCGGGCTCGGCCGTGCGCGCTCTGGCGCGCGGGATCGTCGCGGAGACCGCGCGCCGCGAGTACCTGCCGACGATCGAGCGCGTCCTGGACGAGGGCGTCCCGGTGCATCTGCTCGCAGGCGAGCGATCGCGGGCCGGATGGTCCTTGCCTGAAACATTCGCCCGCCGGGCTGCAAGCGACACGACGCAGCGGGGCGTGGGGCACATGATGCCCATCGAGGATCCGGAAGGGTTCCTGAACATCGTGGGGGAGCTTTCTTGATGCGCCGCGCCGGGGTGGGTGCGTGGGTTTGGGCGGCGGTCCTGTCGCTCTGGGCCGCGCCTGCCGGGGCGCAGGGAAGCGGCGGTCCGGTTTGGGTCTCGCTCGACGGATCGCCGGCCGGAACGCGCGCCCAGGTCGTCCTGAACGCGGACCTTTCGAGCCGGGATCAGACGTTTCTCGACGTCACCATCCCAGGATTCTTTGTCACGACGCGGGCGGGCGCGGACGGGCGGGTGTATCAGGATCTGAACGTCCCCGGTCTTCCCAGCATGACCGCGCCCGGGGAGCCGCGGCTTCCCATCGTCCGCGCGGACCTCGCGCTGAGCACGGACGCGCTTCAAGCGGTACCACTCGCCCCGGCGATGTTCGACCTTCGATCGCTCCCGGGATACCTCGTCTGGCCGTCGCCGATTCCGGCCCAGCTCCACGACGGCGCCCCATCGCAATTCACGCGTGACGAGGCGACGTACGGGTCCACGGCGGCGTTCCCGGCCGGCGACGGCGTCGGTGGGCCGCGGCGCACGGCGCTCGGGGGGATTCCAGCGTCGTTGTGCACCGCCTACCCTGCGCACTGGAACCCGGTCTCCGGCGTGCTGGAAATCGCGGCGCACGCAAGATTCGGGTTCACCCACATGGGTGGGCTCTCGACGCCGATGGGGCTGGGGAAAGAGCACTCGGATGCGGCGGGCTCCACATTCCCGAACTGGGGCGTCGTGCTGTCGGACTACACCGTCAACTGGACCCAGTACGAAGGCACCTTCCTGTTCGTGTGCCCGCTGGAATGGATGTCCTATATCCAGCCGCTGATCACGTTAAAGAAGACGCGCGGATTCTCGGTGAAGGTGATCAACGTTCCCTTGAACGGCGAGTCCTGTCCGCAGCTTCGCCAGGCGATCAAGAACTGGTACCTGGCGACGCCATCCGGCGCCGATCACTACTGCCTCCTCATTGGAGGTTTCGGCTCCACGCCGTTCTGCTCCGACATCTACACCCAGCTCTCGGACAAGAGCCTCTCGTCGGTCGATGGCGATCTGGAGCCTGAGATCTACATGGGGCGGATCTACGTCGGCAACACCAACGACCTTCAGAACCAGGTGAAGAAGATCCTCGCCTACGAAATCGGAGGCCAGGTGAACAACGACGGAAACGTGCTCCTTGTGGCACACCATCAACAGGACCAGGACTTCAATTTTCCGAGCTACGAGGAGGAGGTCCGAAACGCCTCCTACGCCCAGGTGACGCCCGTGTTCACCCCGATCTATGGGACGAATCCGGCGCTGGGCAACGGGGACATCTCAAACGCGATCGACGCCGGCGTGGGCGTGGTTGCCTACATGGGGCACGGGGACACGGACCGGTGGCTTCATTGGAGCTTTGGAGACGCGAGCTTCGCCTACTCGGACGCGACCAACCTCGCGAACTTCTCGTTCACGCCGGTCGTCTGGTCCATCGCATGCCAGACGGCGGATCCCAGGATGGGGCTCAACCTCGCCAACGGCTTCATGAAGAACACGCAGGGTGGGGCGGTGGCTTTCTACGGAGCTGTGGATCAGACCTACGGCGACGTGGTCCGGGTACTCAACGACAGCCTGTTCCAGGCCGTCTACGGGCGCGGGATCGTGCGCCACGGTCTCGCGATCGCGTACGGCGAGCACGCCACCGATGGCGGCGGATTCGCTCTTCGGCTTCGACGCGGTGATCAAGTACGTGCTCTACGGCGACCCCGAGATGGAGATCAAGCGCGCCAACTTTGGAAGCCCCTGGGTGCCGATCGATCTCCTCACGCCCATCAACGTGATCACGCCGTGTCCCGGCGTGGATTGCTGCCCTTCGTGCCCGCCGCCCACCGTGGACGTCCAGGCCGTGACCGCGGGCGGGCTCCCCGTGCCCAACGTGAAGGTGGGCATCTGGAAGCCTCGGATCGACGGCACCGACCAGGTTCTCGCCAACCGCTACACCGGGTCCGACGGGTGGGCGCACATCCCCGCGCCGGGAATGACCGCGGGGACGCTGTACGTGGGGTTCGACGATGGTGCCGGGCGCGCCGGATTGGATTCGATCCCCGTCCAGTCGCTGATCACGGGGGTGGGGTTCACCCCTCCGCCCGCGCCGCTCCATCTCGTGGCCGCACCCAACGTGACATCGGGCGCGACGCGAATTTCGTTCGGGCGCGCGCTGTCGTCGCCGGGGATCGTCCGCATCTACCACGTCGACGGGCGTCTCGTGCGCGCGCTCCGCGTTCCGGCGGGCGCCCGGTTTGTCGACTGGAACGGCAGCGAGGGCTCGGGGAGGGCGGCGGCAGCCGCCGTCTACTTCGCGAGCTTCGAGTCTCCCGAGGCGACCTTGACGACGAGGATCGTGCTGGTGCGGTAGCCTCAGTGCTGCTTGCACACCGTAATCTTTACCTCGAATTCGCCCACGTTGTTGCTCGGATCGTTATCATTCACGTTGAATTGTAGTTCTCCGGACCGGTCTGCCGTGAAGTCCGCGCTCGCGCCGATGTACGTCCAAGGATCGTCCTCGGACTGCGCGATCCGCCCGATCAGGCATCCATGGCTGAGATTCTCGAAGTAGTTGTACGAGGGGAAGAAGTTGATTCCCTCCGGCCCGCCCGATCCCGCCATGATTCCGAACGTCACCTCTCCGCTCGCGCGGATCGAGATCTTGTCGCCCTTCGTTACCTTGATCCCCGAATCGACGTGGTGATTCACGCCGACCTCGTAGTTCGAGGCATACTTCGCGGGGCACGGTGCACCGCCGCCGCCGCCGCCGCTGGATGCGGATGGGTAGATATCTAGGTAGACTTGAAGGATTGCCTGGTAGTACTTCATCAACGACGTCATCATCTGGTCGTTGTGCAGGCCCACGAAGCTGTGCCTGTCGGTGAAATACGGTCCGATGCTCTCCTCGTACACCCATAGTTCTCCCGATCCGTCCTGGAACGCGCCGTACGTCACCGATCCTGGCTCGACATGGGCAGAATCCTGCAACATGAAACAGCATGGACTGTCGGCGGTTACGACCAGCGTGATGCTGTGCGTCAGCTGGTGCGGGTGATAGAGGCTCCCCTTAGCCACGTCTGGGGCCGTCTCGTCGATGTTCATAAGCTGGACCATCGCGTCGGGCCGCGTCCTGATGACCGACATGAATTTGGACGGATCCACGTTCTGCTTGCCCAAGCCGTAGAAGCTGCAGAAATGCGGCCCGCCCGCCATGTACGGCCAGTTGACCTGCAAGATCGCGTCCTTGTCGCGGACCGCCGTGCGGATGGTCTCCTTGATGTATCCCTGCCCGTTGATGGCGAGCTTGGTCAGGGGCGGTGGTCCCGCGCCCCCTTGGGTGGCGGGCTTCGGCGGCGTTGCGGGCGGCTGCGTGGCCGCGAGGGCGATCGGGGGAAGCAACAGCGTCGAAAGCAGAAGCAAAGCCGCAACGTAGCGCACGCGTCTCATCTTGGATCCCCCCGCGGGGCGCGCACGAGACCACTCTTGAGCCGCGGAGTTTATCACACGGAGAGTGGCGCCCGCGGGGGCGCCACTCACGCCTCGGCCGGTGAAAACCCGGGGCAGCCGCTAGGGGAAGAAGTGGGCGCGGCCACCCCGGGCGAACCGGCACTACTCTAGAATCCTATTGCCAACCCCAAAGACATCGACCAGAAGTCCGGGTCGAAGGTCTGGGGAATGATGTTGCTCTCCTGGTCCTTCAGGAACACGTAGCGTCCCGTGAGATCGATGGCCGTCTTGGAGGCCAGCGGAACCTGGAGTCCTCCGCCGACGTGCACGCCGAATTGCTGGACCGTTTCGTCGTTCGGCGCGCCCACGATGTCCGGGTATTCATACTTCGTGTGATACCAACCCACGCCGGCGTCGGCGTGGACTGCCCGAATCGGCCGCAGAAGCAGCGACGCGGTCAGCGGGACCATCCTCGCCCTGACGAAGCCGTCGTTATAGGTCTGGCTGCGATAGCTGGCACCAAGCTCGGCCTGAAGGACGGGCCCCGCGATGTCGCCGCGGAACGCCAGGCCGACGTTTGAATTGGCCTGATCGCTGTCGACCGTCCGGGTGAGCCCAAAGGAAGGCAGGATCTCAGTGGCTCGAGCACCGGTTGCGCCGGCGATAAGAAGAAGTCCGGCGATCCCGGCGGCGATCCACAGAACTCTCGTACGCACCTGATTGCTGATTCGTTCATGTTTCATGTGAATCCACCTCCTCTCGATGCTGCGGTTGACGGCAGACAAGGGCGCCGGGGCGAACGCGCGCATCCAACTTCCCGAGATGCAAGGTTTGCGCGCCGACCGGCGCCCGCCGCCATCCCTACTCATAGGTCGTGCCACTCCGGCCGCAGGTCGCACGGCGATCCCGCGAAAGCGACTACCGCGACGGCAGTTGTGGCTATGAATTTCCAATGGGCCTACAGCCCTATGTGGGGTACCAGGGGGAGAGGACGTTGTACCGTGGGCGGGCACGCTTGTTCGAATTGGGGCACGCGCCGGAGACTCGGAACCGCGTCGATGGACCCGGTGTCCGCACCGTGTCGTAGGACGAATGCCTACAGCAAAGCATGCAGCAAGTGCGCGGAACCACTTGCTTGCGCGAGGGCGAGAAACATATTCTTAGAAGGGGCACGGTGGCCGGACGAAACGGGAGGAGCCATGGTTCGGGCGCTCATCGCTGACGATCACGCGGTTGTACGCCGCGGGCTCCAGGTGCTCCTGGCCGAGGCGCGCGAGATCACCGCGACCGGAGAAGCGAGCACCGCCAAGCAAACCCTCGAGCGACTCCGGCTGGAGCCGTGGGACGTTCTGATCCTCGACATCAACCTGCCCGACGGAAGCGGACTCGACGTTCTCCAGCAAGTGAAGCAGGAGTTTCCCGCGATTCCGGTGCTGATCCTGACGATGTATGGCGAAGAGCAGTTCGCGGTACGCGCGCTCCGGGCGGGAGCGGCCGGATACATCACCAAGGAGACCGCGGCCGAGGAGTTGGTCGGCGCGATCCGGAAGGTGGTGGGGGGCGGTCGCTACGTGAGCCAAGCCTTCGCGGAGCGGCTTGTCTCCTTGACCGACGGGCAGACGGAGCGCCAGCCGCACGAGCTGCTCTCCGATCGAGAGTTCCAGGTGTTCCGCACGCTCGCCTCGGGCCGTACCGTCTCGCAGGTAGCGGAGACGCTCCACCTGAGCGTGAAGACCATCAGCACCTATCGCGCGCGGATCATGAGCAAGATGGGTCTGAAGACCAACGCGGAGCTGACGGTCTACGCCGTCCGAAACGGCATCGTCGAGTAGCAGTCTGTCCTACGAACGAATCGGGCGTCCACCGATACCGCGCCGTCCGAGGTTCGAATACCGTAGGGAACGTACCTCCCTCCCGGCCGGGATTCTTGGCGCGGCGCCGCAACGGGCAAAGACGACCCCTCAAGACCGAGACGACTGAGGGGCGTCAGGATCCCGCCGGGAGCCCAATACCTAGAGATCGGCGGGATTCTGCCCTGGAACGGGCCGGGCAATCCCGGGGACGACGCAGATCACAGCGACTCCCGTCCGATTGCGCAAAACCTCCAGCGTGCCGCCGAGTTGCCCCGCCCGCTGCCTCATGATGCTCAACCCAAGCCCGGACCGGCCGTCGTCGTGGCTTCCAAAGCCCATCCCGTCGTCCTGAACCGTCAGCGTGAGCTGATCGCCTTGGAATTGCAGCGAGATCTCGATGCGGCCGGCCTTGCCGTGGCGCACGGCGTTGTTGATGGCCTCTTGCGTGATCCGGTAGAGATTCGTGGAGGCAAGAGGCCGGTCGAGGGCGAACTCGCGGTCGTAGTCGAGCGTGCAGGTTACCGCGAACACGCGCTCAATCATCCCCGCCAGCTCCTCCAAAGCGCCCAGGAGACCGCCCGTGCCGACCGCGACCGGCGTCAGGCCCTGCGCGAGGTGATGGGTCTTCGTGAGCGCGTCCTTGACGAGGGAGCGGATCTCGGTGGTCGTGGTCTTGTCGGGGAGAAGCCCCGCCGCGACCCTTGTCTCCACCACGCTCGACAGAAACCCGATCCCCGTGAGGATCTGGCCCAGGTCGTCGTGGAGATCGCGTCCCAGGCGCACCCGCTCACGCTCGCCCGCGTCGTGCACCTCGCGCTCCAGCCTCGCCCGCTCCGCCATCTCCAAGCGCAGCGACTCGTTGGCGCTCGACAGGGCTTCGGTACGCCCCGCGACCCGGGCCTCGAGATCGTCGCGGGCCCGAATCAGATCCTCCATGAGACGATCCCTCGTCGCCGCCACCGCCGCGAGCGTCATCCCCATGAGGGACATGACGCCGAGAAATGCTTGCAGGACGAGAAGGGCGGTGTTCGGGGAGGCGATCAGGGAGGCGCGAAACGCGACCTCGAAGCTCCAGATGTTGATGCACGAAATGGCGAGGATCGTGGTCGCGACCGCCCGCACGCCGAATCGGTAGGCCACCCAAACCACCGATGGGATCCAGATCCACAGAATCGGCGGACGGTCCATGCCCAGCCAGCCGAGGAGCGCGGCGCCCGTTGCGAACAGAAGAAGGCCGACCCCAATCACCTCGAGCGGCCGGCCCGGGCGCCGGGGACGTCCCCGGGCCCAGAGAAGGATGGGCGGCGCCGCGACCAGCGCGCCCACGGCATCCCCGAGCCACCACGTGACCCATATCGGACCGGCATTCGACCACGCCGCAAAACCTCCCAGGCAGAGGCTCCCGACGCCCATAGTCGAGCTCACGAGCGTGCTCAGGCCCGCTGCGAGGCCCGCGAACTTGTAGATGTCTCGCGGCCTCTGGAACGCGTCGCGGCCGTTCGCAAATCGGTTTACGAGCCACGCGCCGAGGAGCCCTTCCAGCGTATTCCCGGTCGCGATCCCGAGCGAGGTGGCGATGGAGCCGGCGGTGGTCGCGTTGGCCACGAAGGCTCCGAGCGCGATGGCGGGCCAGATGCGATATCCCAGGAGGAGGAACGAAGCGAGCGCGATCCCGGTCGGTGGCCATACGGCCGAGGCGCTCGGATGCACGAGCGCGAGGCTCAACCCGATCTTGGCGGCGGCGAAGTAGATCACGCTCACCGCGAGGACCTGAGCGGCCGTCCGCCAGCGGGGCCTGGCGCTGGAGTCCTGCGTATTCGGGTTCGTCGTCACGCTGGAGAGCCTACCTCGCGGCTCGAAGACGCAGGCCGGTCCGCCCTACTCCGACGGGCGGGAAAGCTCGCGCGCGGCCATGAGGTGGCGCATGGCTTCCTGGCGGCGGCCCATCGATTCCAGCAGCAGTCCGAGATTGCAGTGGGCGTCCGCGAACTCGGCGTCGCGCGCGACCGCCTGTGCGTACGCCAACGCCGCTTCCTCGCGGCGGCCCGCCTCCTCCAGCAGCACTCCGAGATTGAAGTGCGGCACGGGATCGTCCGGCGCCAGCCGGACCGCGTCGCGATAGTGCGCTTCCGCCCGTCCGAGCTCGTGCGTGAGCTGGTAGAGGCGTCCGAGGTTGACGTGCGCGTCCGCCAGGTAGGGGTCGGCATCCAGCACGCGTTGATACGCTTCGATGGCCTCCGCCGGCGACGAGTCCTCCAGGCCCAACGCCTGGTCGTACAGCTGCTCGGCGGTCGGCTCCTCCGTGCGGGGAAGCGCCCTCACCGCGGGCAAGTCCTGATCGCTCGGGGCCGGGTAGGGCGCGGTCGCGCGCACCGGGCGAAGCGTGTCGCTCCCCTCCGGCGTGTTCGCCGCCTCGAAGTCCAGGAGCACCTGGCCCGAATCCGGACGCCACGCGGACCGGCCGTCGGAGGCCACCACGCGGTTCCCGTCGGCGCGGATCGTGATGCTGGTCAGGGGCACGTCGTCCGCGAGCTGATGGCGAAGCGAAGTCCACGCGCTCCGGATGCGCCGCATCGAGACTCCGGAATCGAGAAGACCCTTGGTGGTGCGCAGCACGAGGAGGTCGCGGAAGCCGAATGTGAGGGGGCCCGTGGGCCCGTCGTGCGGCGCCAGAAGCCCGGCCCGGGCGAGGCTCTTGAGACGCGCGCCCGGCACCTCGAGGATGCGTCCGGTCTCGCGCAGCGAAAACCGCTGCTCCGGCCGGGGCGTGGACGTGCCGGTTCGCGTCTCCGGAGCGCTCGCTTGGGTCATCACCGTCAGCGCTTGCCGCCTTGCGCCTTCTTTTCGCGCGCGGAAGGAGTGGCTTTGTCGCGGCGCGCCTTGGCCGCCGGCTTCTTCTCGAGCTCGACCGGCTCGGCGGAGCCCTTGGCGGCGCTCGCGGCTTTCGCGCCGCCTCCCTTGCCGAGGCTCTGCTTCAGCGCCTCCATCAGATCGATCACCTGCGCGCGCTGCGCCTGCGGCGCGAGCGACGTGACCTCCTTGCCCTCGACCTTCGATTCCACCACCTGGAGCACGCGCGTGCGGTAGTCGTCGTCGTACTGCTCGGGGTGGAACGCGTCGCTCGATAGCTCCGTCGATCAGCCGGTTGGCCAGCTCCATCTCGCCCGGCTTGATCTTGGCGCTCTCGCCCTTGTCCACCTCGCCGAAGTCGCGCACCTCGTCGGCGAAGTACATCGTGTGGAGCATCAGCCCGTCCTTGGCCGGGCGGATGAGCACCAGGCTCTCCTTGCCGCGCATGCACGAACTTGGCCAGCGCGACCCGCTCCGTCTGGAGCATCGCGTCGGAGAGCAGCCGGTAGGCCTTCTCGCCGCCCTTGTCGGGGCCGAGGTAGTAGGTCTTCTCGAAGTAGATCGGGTCCACCTGGGCGAGCGGGACGAACTCGGCGATGTCGATCATCCGTGAGGCTTCGCCCTCGAGCGCCTTCAGCTCCTCGCTCGGTGAACTGGACGTACTGGTCCTTGGCGAACTCGTAGCCCTTGACCAGCGAGCTCCGCTCGACCACCTCGTTGCAGGTGGGGCAGATGAGCTGCTGCTTGATGCGGCCGCCGCACTTCTGCGTGCAGCTGGTTGAACGAAACGCTTTCCGAGGAGGCGGCGGTGAACATCTTGACGGGGATCGAGACCAGGCCGAACGAGATGGTTCCGGATCCGATGGAATGCGGAGGCATAAGCGGTTTCCTCCTTTGGGATTGTTGGCTTCGAAGGCTAGCACCGTGCTCTACTTTCCTCAATCTTTGATGCATCGGCCCCCACCCAGGAACCTTGAGCCTCCCATGCCGCCCCGCCGCGACAAGGTAGGAAAACGACCCACGGTGCGCGGATTCCACGTCCGCGAAGGACGACGCCCCGAAAGGGAAGGCCGCGCCCCGAGCCGCGCGCCCGCTCGAGGCCTACCGGAAGAAGCGCGACCCGGAACGCACCCCGGAGCCGTTTGGCGGCGGCGCCGCCGGCGCCCGCCGTGCGGGCGGCCGAGGCCGTCGCGCCGAGCGCTTCGTCGTCCAGCAGCACTGGGCGCGCAACCTCCACTTCGACCTGCGCCTCGAGATGGACGGCGTCCTCAAGAGCTGGGCGGTCCCCAAGGGCCCGTCGGTGCGGGCGGAGGAGAAGCGGCTCGCGGTGCACGTCGAGGACCATCCGCTCGAGTACGCCAACTTCGAAGGCGTGATCCCGTCCGGCAACTACGGCGCCGGCTCGGTGATCGTGTGGGACCGCGGCACCTACCGCTCGTTCAAGCCCGAGCCGATCGCGCGAGCAGTACGCGCGCGGCAAGCTCGAGCTGGAGCTGTTCGGGCACAAGCTGGGCGGCCGCTGGACGCTCGTGCGCATGAGCCGGAGCGAGAAGGACTGGCTGCTGCTCAAGAAGGTGGACGCCGCCGCGTCGGACTCGGAGGCGCTCGAGCGCTGGCCGCGGTCCGTGATCTCGCGGCCTCACGGTGCAGGAGATGCGCGACGTGCCGGGCTGGCTCGCCGCCCTGCGCGAGCGCCTCGAAGAGCTCGAGGCGCCGCGCGGCGACCTCCGCGCCGATCAGGTGAAGCACATGCTCGCCACCCTCGCGGAAGAGCCGTTCACCGCAAGGGCTGGGTGTTCGAAATCAAGTACGACGGCGTGCGCGTGATCGCGGAGCGGCGCGGGGAGGACGTGCGGCTGCTGGGACGGAGCGGCGAGGACATCACCGCGCGCTACCCCGAGATCGCGCAGGCCCTGCTCGGGCTTCAGATCGAGCAGATCGTGCTCGACGGCGAGATCGTGGCCTACGACGAAGCGGGCCGGCCCAGCTTCGGCCGGCTGCAGAAGCGGATGCTCCTGAACCGCCCTCGCGACATCGCCGCCGTCATGGCGCGCGTCCCGGTGCGCGCGGTGTTCTTCGACTGCCTCGCGCTCGAGGGCCACGACCTGCGCGGGCTCCGGCTTGCTCGATCGCAAGGAGTGCCTGGCGCGCGTCGCTGCCGCCCGCGGGCGTCGTGCAGGTCGAGCGATCACATCGAGGAGCACGGCGAGGCGTTCTTCGAAGCCGCGTCCGAGATGGGGCTCGAGGGCGTCATCGCGAAGCGCGCCGACAGCCCCTACGTGGGCAAACGCTCGTCCGACTGGGTCAAGATCAAGTGCCAGCGCCGGCAGGAATTCGTGATCGGCGGCTACACCGATCCGCGCGGCGGCGGCCGGCACTTCGGCGCGCTCCACGTCGGCGTCTACGAAGGCGAGACGCTCCGGCACGTGACCCGCGTCGGAAGCGGCTTCGACGGCGCGCTTCAAGATTCCATCTGGAAACAGCTCAAGGAGCTTGCGCCGCGATGAGTCCCCGTTCGGCGGATCGGGCCCTCACGGCCGCGAGGACCACTGGGTGGAGCCGAAGCTGGTGTGCGAGGTGCGTTTCACCGAGTGGACCGCGGACGGAGGGCTCCGCCACCCGATCTTCATCGGCCTTCGCGGAGACAAGAAGCCCACGGACGTCCACCGCGAGGAGGAAGCGGCCCTCGAAGGGGACGGCGCGGCCGACGCCGAGCCGCCCGGCGACGAGGACGCCGAAGCCAAGACGGCGAAGGGAGGCGCGGCGGCCAAGGGCGAGCGCGAAGGCGCGGCGCGGCCTTGGCGCGCGACGCGGAGCCGCGCGAGGTCCGGCTCACCAATCTGCGCAAGGTGTTCTGGCCCGACGACGGCTACACGAAGGGCGATCTCATCGCGTACTACGACGCGGTGGCCCCGCTCATTCTGCCCTACCTGCGCGACCGCCCGGTCGTGCTCACCCGCTATCCCGACGGCATCAAGGGCAAGTCCTTCTTCCAGAAGGACGCGCCGGTGTTCGTGCCGGATTGGGTGCGCACCGAGTCGGTGTACTCCAAGGACTCCGATCGCGACATCCGCTTCTTCGTCCTGGACGACGCGGAATCGCTGCGATACGTGGCCAACCTGGGCACGATCCCGATCCACATGTGGAGCGCGCGCTCGGGCTCGCTGGAGCGACCCGACTGGATGGTGCTCGACCTCGATCCCAAGGGCGCGCCGTTCACGGACGTGATCGAGGTGGCCGTCGCGCTCCGCAAGCTCCTCGAAGAGCTGGAGCTGCCGAGCCACCTGAAGACGTCGGGCGCGACCGGGCTCCACATCCTGATCCCGCTCGGCCGCCGCTACACCCACGAGGAGTGCAAGACCTTCGCGCGCCTGCTCGCGATGCTGGCGCAGCAGGCGAAGCCCGAGATCTCGACCCTCGCGCGCCCGCTCCACGCGCGCGGCGGGCAAGGTCTACATCGACTGGGGACAGAACGGGCACGGGATCACGATCGTCGCGCCGTATTCGCTGCGGCCGCTGCCGGGCGCGCCGGCCTCGTGCCCGTTGCGGTGGAGCGAGGTGAACGCGCGGGCTCGATCCTGCGTCGCTTCAACCTGCAAGACGCTGCCGAAGCGCTTCGAGAAGATCGAGGATCCGCTCTCGGGCGTGCTGGGGAAGGGGATCGACATGGCCGAGGCGATCGTGGCGATCGAGGAGTTGATGCAGCGGGGCAAGGAGGAGGCGTGACGGCCCGCGCGGGCGCCGCTCCGGCGATCGAAGGTCGGATGTCCGTGCCGGGGGCGGGCGAGGTGTCGACGCTGCTGCTGCGGCCGGAGGGGTGCGCCGCGCTCTTCGTGCTCGCCCACGGAGCGGGAGCCGGGATGCGGCATTCGTTCATGGAGGCGATCGCGCAACGCCTGGCCGCGCACGGAATCGGCACGCTGCGCTACCAGTTTCCGTACATCGAGGCGCGCACGCGACGCCCCGATCCCGAGCCGATCCTGCTTGGCCACCGTGCGCGCGGCGGTGGAAGCCGGGCCGCGCGGCGGCCGGCGGCGTGCCGCTCCTCGCGGGCGGAAAGTCGATGGGCGGGCGGATGACGTCGCGCGCCGCCGCCGCCGAGCCGCTCGAGGGAGTGGCGGGGTTGGTGTTCCTGGGCTTTCCGCTTCACCCGGCGGGGCAGCCCGGCGTGACGCGCGCGGATCATCTGGCGGAGGTGTACGCTGCCGATGCTCTTCCTACAGGGAACCCGCGATACGCTGGCCGATCTCGACGCTCCTCGCGTCCGGTGCTGGACCGGCTCGGGAAGCGCGCCACGCTGCACGTGGTCGACGGCGCGGATCACATGTTTCACGTGCTCAAGCGAAGCGGCCGGACGGACGAGCAGGTGCTGGACGAGCTGGCTTCGGCGGTGGCCGAATGGCGGGAGGAGCGATGCGTGAACGTGCTGATCGGGACGAGCGGCTATTCCTATCCGGAGTGGAAGGGCAACTTCTATCCCGAGAAGATGGCCGCCAAGGACATGCTCCGCTACTACGCCGAGCGCTTTCCCGACGGTCGAGATCAACAACACGTTCTATCGGATGCCGACGGCGGCCCTGCTGAACGGGCTGGGCCGAGCAGGTGCCGGAGACGTTCACGTTCGTGATCAAGGCTCCGAAGCGCATCACCCACGATCGGAGGCTTCAAGATTGCGGCGAGCTTCTCGGATACCTGCTGCCCATCACGGCGACCCTGGGCTCGCGGCTCGGGCCGCTCCTCTTTCAGCTCCCGCCGAACTTCAAGAAGGACGTGGCGCGGCTCAAGGACTTCTTCGCGCAGATGCCGGAGCGGCGTCGCGTGGCGTTCGAGTTCCGGCACGCCTCCTGGTTCGACGACGAGACGTTCGACGTGCTGAAGAGCCAGGGCGCGGCGCTGTGCGTGGCCGACACGGGCGAGGAGCCGGCGACGCCCCTGGTGGCGACCGCCGACTGGGGCTACCTGCGGCTGCGCCGCGAGGACTTCAGCGACAAGGAGTTGCGCGACTGGGCGAAGCGGATTCGCGAGCAGCCGTGGAAGCGACGCCTTCGTGTTCCTGAAGCATGAAGAAGAGGGTAAGGGGCCGAAGCTGGCGGCCCGATTGATGGAGTTTGTCCGAGCGTGAAGGCCCCTTATGTAAGCCTGTGTTTTCCGACGGTGAACTCAGGCCGCATCGCGGGTCAATCCATGGGGGTGGACCATGTCGTTCACTTGGATGATCGATCGGCTCTCTGGTCGTGCGCTCAGGTCCACGCTGGCCAGGTTCTTTCGGCGCTGATCTCTGTGCTGCTGGGGCTGTCAACAAATCCGTCGCGATCAAGGACTTGAATGCGGACGGGAAGCCGGACATCGTGTCCGCGAACTATCTCGACGGCACCGCGTCGGTGCTGATCGGCAATGGAAACGGAACGTTCCAGCCGAAGGTGGATTATCTCACGGGGGCCAGCTCGTACTCCGTCGCGCTCGATGACGTGAGCGGCGATGGGAAGCCGGACATCGTGACGGCGAACGGCGGCTCCGTGTCCGTGCTGCTGGGAAACGGCAACGGCACGTTCCAGGCGAAGCTCGACCAGGCGACAGGGGGCGTTTCCGTCGCCATCGGGGATCTGAACGGCGATGGGAAGCGGGACATCGTGACGGCCAACGGTGCGAGCACCGTCGCGGTTATCTTGAGCAATGGGAGCGGTTCGTTCCAGCCTCCGGTCGATGTTGGAACCGGAGTCGGTCCCAACTCCGTCACGATCGCGGACGCGAACGGCGACGGAAACCTGGATATCGTGACGGCGAACTCGTCGGGCGCCGAGAAGGCTGTGTGGGTGGTCCTGGGCCGGGGAGACGGCACGTTCGTCGAACGCGTGGACTACGCGACGGCGGGGTCTCCGACGTCGGTCGCGGTCAGGGACCTGAACGGTGATTTGAAACCCGACCTGGTGGCGGCGAACAACAGCGGCAGCGATGTGTCGGTGCGGCTGGGAAACGGCGACGGCACGTTCCAAGCGAAGCATGAGTTTGCGACAGAACTCAACCCGACCTCCGTCGCGATCGAGGACGTGGACGGCGATTCGAGGCCGGACATCGTGACGACGAATTTTGGCGCGGCCTCCGTGTCCTTCCTGAAAGGGAAGGGCGACGGCGACTTCGAGACGAAAATCGACTACGTAACCGGCAACGGCCCGAGTTCTGTCGCGATCGCGGACGTCACCGGGGACGGTACGTTGGATATCGTTACAGCAGCCTATACGGACAGTTTGGTATCCGTGTTGCCTGGACTTGGCCTCGGCGCCTTCGGTCCCAAGCAGGACCATCCGGTCTATCCTATCCGGATATCGTGACCGCGAATAACGCCGGCAATTCGGTGTCGATCCTCCGTAACCTCGCGCCGCCCACCACGGCCGTCAGCGTCGTTACGCTGAGTGCGGAGGCGACCGCGAGTCGCGTGCGCATCGAGTGGTACGCGCCCGGCGACAGGATCTTGCTGACGAGCGTCTTCCGGCGCACCACCGAGAGCGACTGGGCGCTCCAGGGGCACCCCGAGCCCGATGCGAGCCGTCAGAATCATCTACGAAGACGACACCGTGTCACCCGGCGTGAAGCTACGGCTATCGACTCGTGGTGCGGGATGTGACCGGCTACGAGACTGCGGTTGAGACGTGGGTGTCGGTTCCGGCGGGGGCCAGCGCTCCGGCGGTGGTTCGCCTGGAGCCGGCGCGGCCGAACCCGTTTGGGAGGGAAGCGGCGCTCTCGTACGGGCTTCCGCGAGGGGGACGCGTGCGGCTGGCTGTGTACGACGTGCGTGGGCGGCGCGTGGCCACGGTGGTGGATTCGAGCGCGAGCAACTTAGACTCTCGCGACCGATTCGCGAATCAGCTGCGTGCCGTCACCTCACGACTCTGGACCGGGACGCAGCCGAGGGGCGCTTCAAGACGCCGGATTGGATCCGGCCCGACGTGCCGTGCTGCTCGAGCGGGGGATGCGAGCACGAGCGCGCGAACGTCGCTCACCTCGATAGCGCAGCGCGTCCCAGTGGTCCGCATCACGAGCGCGGCGACAAGGGTGCTGCGCTCGAGCGGACGTGAAGGCGATGATCTAGGCGAATCGAGCGCGAGCAACTTAGGCTTTCGGCGACCGATCTCGCGAACCACCTGGCGTGCCGTCATCTCACGACTCTGGATCGGGGCGCGGCCGAGGGGCGATGGAAGCCGCCCGATTGGTTCCGGCCCGACGTGGCGGTGCTGCGTGAACGGGGGATGGAGCACGAGCGCGCGTACCTCTCGCACCTCGAAGCGCAAGGCGTTCCGGTCACCCGTCTCGACGAAAGCGGCGACCAAAGCTCAGCGCTCGAGCGAACGCTGAACGCGATGTACAAGGGCGCCCCAGCCATCGCCCAGGCGACGCTCGCCGGCGGACGATGGCTCAGCCGCGCGGACGTGCTCCTGCGCGTGGATCGCCCCAGCCCGCTCGGCCTCTGGTCCTACGAAGCGCTCGACACCAAGCTTGCTCGCGAGACCCGCGGCGGGGCCATTCTTCAGCTTTGCCTCTATTCCGAGCTGCTCGAGGAGATGCAGGGAGTGCGGCCGGAGTGGATGCACATCGTGCCGCACCGGCCCGGATTCCCGCGCGAGTCGCACCGCGTCGCGGACTACGCCGCCTACTATCGCCTGGTCCGCGGAAGGCTGGAGGCCGCGGTGGACGCGGGAGACGCGGCGGACACCTACCCCGAGCCCGTGTCGCACTGCGAGATCTGCCGCTGGTGGCCGCGCTGCGACCGGAAGCGCAGAGACGACGATCATCTATCGTTCGTCGCCGGCATCTCGCGGCTCCAAACGCGGGAGCTGGAGGCGAGAGAGATCATCACGCTCGCCGAGCTCGCTCAGGTCCCGACGCCCATTCCGTGGAAGCCGGCGCGCGGCGCGAAGCAGGGCTATACGCGCGTCCGCGAGCAGGCGCGGATCCAGCGCGACGGCCGCACCGAACGGCGCGCGCTCCACGAGCTCTTGCCGGTCGCTCCGGGCCTGGGGTTCGCCCTTCTGCCGGAACCCTCGCCGGGCGATCTCTTTGTCGATCTCGAGGCCGATCCCTACGTGGGCGAGGGCGGGATTGAATTCCTATTCGGCTGGGCGGTCCGCCCGCCGGGCGAGGATGCCGGGTGGGCCTACCACCGGCGCTGGGCGCTCGACCAGGCCGGCGAAAAGAGGGCGTTCGAGGAATTGATCGACGTCGCGATGGAGCGCTGGGCCGCCGACCCCGGCATGCACCTGTATCACTTCGGAGCCTACGAGCCGGGCGCGATGAAGCGGCTGATGGGGCGCTACGCGACGCGCGAGGCCGAGGTGGACCGCTTGCTTCGCGGAGGACGATTCGTCGACCTTCACACGATCGTCCGCCAGTCGTTGCGGGCGAGCGTCGAGGAATATTCGATCAAGAAGCTCGAGGCGCTCTACGGATTCACGCGGCAGCAGGGTCTTCCCGAGGCCGGCGCGAGCTTGCGCGCGATCCAGCACGCCCTCGAGCTGGGCGAGGCCGTCGACCCCGGAGACGCGAACGGGGCGATCGTCGAAGCTTACAACCGGGACGACTGTCTATCCGCCCGCGCGCTCAGGGACTGGCTCGAATCGCTTCGAGCGAAGGCGGTGGCCGATGGAGCCGAGATCGCGCGCCCGCCGGCCGAGCCGGGCGATCCCAACGAGCAGATCGGAGACCGGGAGCGCCGCTCGCGCGAGCTGGCCGCGCGGCTGCTCGCCGGCGTGCCCGAGCTCCCGGCCGAGCGCTCCGCGGAAGAGCGGGCGCGGTGGCTCCTCGCTCACCTGCTCGACTGGCACCGCAGGGAAGAGAAGGCGCCCTGGTGGGAGTATTTCCGGCTGCGGGAAATGCCCGAGGAGGACCTGCTCGACGAGACCGCCGCGCATCGCGGGGCTTGAGTACGTCGAGCGCGTCCCATCCGAAGGGCGCGCGCCGATCGATCGATACCGGTTTCCGGCCCAGGAGACGGGGATTCGCGCGGGGGACAAGCTCCATCTCCCACTCCCCGAAGGGCGCGAATTCGGCGACGTGGTGGAGATCGATCTGGCGGGGCGCACGGTGGACATCAAGAAGCGCATGTCCTACGCGGCCTTGCATCCCACCGCGGTGTTCGAGCACGACGCGGTGAAGTCCGTGGTGCTCTCGGAATCCCTCATGCGCCTCGGCCATTGGGTCGCGACGAACGGCATGGATGCGCCCGGGCCTCATCGGGCCGCGCGGGATCTCTTGCTCGGACGCGGACCCAGGCTGGCCGGCTACGGCGGCGGTCCATTGGACCAGCCCGGCGAGGGCGGCGTGCGCGCCGCCCGCCGTCTCGCGCTCGACCTTCGGCAGGGAGGGCTCGCGATTCAGGGCCCGCCCGGATCGGGGAAGACCTTCACCGGCGCGCGAATGATCTGCGATCTGATCCGCGCCGGTCGGAAGGTGGGCGTCTGCGCCGTGAGTCACAAGGTGATCCGCAACATGCTGAGCGAGGTGGTGAAGGCCGCGAAGGAAGAAGGGGTCCCGGTCACCTGCCTCCAGAAGACGGAGGACTTGGCGACAGACGGGATCACGGTGGTCGGCGACAACAACGCCGTGCTCAACGGCATCAAGAGCCGGCAAGCGCGCGTGGCCGGCGGCACCGCCTGGATGTGGGCGCGGGAGGACTTCTTCGAAGCCGTCGACGTTCTATTCGTGGACGAAGCCGGCCAGATGTCGCTCGCCAACGTCCTGGCCATCGCCGCGTGCGCGAAGAGTCTGGTGCTCCTTGGGGATCCGCGACAGCTCGAGCAGCCGATCAAGGGCTCGCACCCCGAAGGGACCGCCGTCTCGGCCCTGGAGCACATGCTCGAAGGCAAGTTGACGATCGCCCACGATCGCGGCCTGTTTCTCGAGGAGACGTGGCGGTTGCCGCCCGAAATCTGCGCGTTCACATCGGAGCTGTTCTACGAAGGGCGGCTCCAGGCCCACGCGGGTCCCGGGCGCCAGGCGCTTCTCGGCACCGGGCGATTCGACGGCGCCGGTCTCTGGTTCGTGCCTGTGGAGCACGACGCGAACCAAAGCTCGTGCCGGGAAGAAGTGGACGTTGTGGCCGGACTCATGGAGAATTTGCTAACCCCGGGCGCGAGCTGGCGGGACCATGAGGGCGAGATCCTCCCTCTCCGGCTCGAGGACATCCTGGTCATCGCCCCCTACAA
Organism: Candidatus Eiseniibacteriota bacterium; assembly: GCA_963740415.1. Classification (GTDB taxonomy): domain Bacteria; phylum Eisenbacteria; class RBG-16-71-46; order SZUA-252; family SZUA-252; genus WS-9. The sequence continues at coordinate 24,765 of CAVUEC010000011.1, read as the reverse complement.
CGCGCAAGTGGCCGATCTCACCGCGCGCCTGCCGCGCGGGGCGCGGGTGGGGACGGTCGACCGCTTCCAGGGCCAGGAGGCGCCGGTCGTGATCTATTCACTGACCACGTCCACTCCCGAGGACGCGCCGCGGGGGATGGAGTTTCTTTACAATCCAAATCGATTGAACGTCGCCACGTCCCGCGCGCGCTGCGCGTGCATCGTGGTGGGGAACCCCAGGCTGTTCGCGCCCGACTGCCAGGCCCCTCGACAGATGAGGCTGGCGAACGCGTTTTGCCGGATGTTCGAGATGTCGCGGGAGCCGGCGATGGAGCCGTCCGCGCCCTGAAAGGAGTCCACCGTGTGCCGAAACATCAAGACCCTATTCAATTTCTCACCGCCCGCAACCCCCGACGAAGTGCGCGCCGCGTCCATTCAGTTCGTGCGGAAGATCAGCGGATTCACCAACCCGTCCCAGGCGAACCAGGTCGCCTTTGACCGCGCGGTGGATGACGTCGCGCGAACGGCGGGAAAGTTGTTGAAAGCGCTCAAGACCACGGCGCCGCATCGTGACCGGGAAGTCGAGGCCGCGAAGGCGCGGGTGCGGGCCGAGCAAAGGTTCGGCTCGCCGCGCGCCCAGTGACACGGGCGCGGGCCCGGCGAACGGGCCCCGCGCCGGGGGCGACCGGGCGCCCGCTACCCCTCGATCTTGTAGATCTCCCGGCGCCCGCTCTCGACCAGGTCGTGGTAGCCCTTCATGAGGGCCTCGAATTGCTTCATGTCCTCTTCACGCCCGGGCATCTCGAACATCTCCTCGAACGCCTTCATGTTCGCCACTTCCATTTCGGACACGAGCGTCCAGTACCTCTCGGCGCAGACGTCGGTCATGATGCGCATCTTCCCCATGCCCATCTTTTCTCCGAGCTTGGCCATCGCGAGGAATTTCTCCACGAGGGGACGAACCTTGCCAGGCTTGCAGTACATGACTTCGCGGACGACCAGCATGATCGAATCCTCCTTGATTGGTTGAGAAACCATTCGAACGTCTTCTGACCCTACACTATACTCCGGCCATGGCGCGATTTCTGGTCAAGACCGAGCCTTCGACGTACTCCTTTGCGTCGCTTCAGCGCGACAAGCGCACCGTGTGGGACGGCGTGGCCAATCCCGTCGCGCTCAAACATCTCGCCTCGATCCGGAAGGGCGACACGGTGATCGTGTATCACACCGGGGATGAGAAACAGGCCGTCGGTCTCGCGAAGGCCGCTTCCGATGCCTACCCCGACCCCAAGCTCAAAGATCCCAAACGGCCCGTGATCGATCTCGCGGCCGACAAGGCCCTCGTGAAGCCGGTCACGCTGGCTCAGGTGAAGGCGGACGCGATGCTCAAGAGCACGCCGCTGGCGCGCCTTCCGCGGCTCTCCGTGATGCCCTTCAGCGAAACGGAATTCAAGCGGTTGATGGTTCTCGCGGAGACGAAGGGAGTCTGACGGCGGGCTCCACATGGCTCGCCGGGTCGTGACACGGTGAACAAGCCTCGACCGGCCCGCGGGGTGGCGTTCTACCCCTGGCTTCCGCCGGCGATCCTCGTCGTCGCTCTCTGCGCCTGCCGTCTTGCTCTCGGCTATTTCTGGGACGACTACCGCTTCCTCACGTTTCAGGGGACCGGAGATCCGCGGGTCTTCCTCCTTCCGGATCGCGCGGCCGCGTTTTACCGGCCAATTCCTCAGAGTCTCTACTTTCTCCTTCTTGGCTGGATCGACCCTTCGTCGGGGTTTCTAGGACACCTGCTGAACCTCGTCGTCCTGGCGGCCACGGCAGCGCTGTTCACGTCCTTCGTTACGAAGCTCGCCGGACCGCGGACCGGCCTCATCGCGGGGCTCGCGTTTGCCTCGGTGGGTTGCATGCCCGGGCTCATCGCCTGGATCAGCTGCTGCCAGGATCTCTTTGCGATCGCTCTCTTCGTCCTGGCGCTCTGGCTGCGTCACGGCGGAAGAAGCGGTGCCGCGCTCGTCGCCACCGCGTGCGCGGTGCTTTCGAAGGAATCCGTGGTAGCGATGATTCCAGTCCTCGTCTTGTGGGATGCGCTCATCGGCCGGCGTCCGTTTCGCATTGCCCGGCAGGCCGCCGCCTATGGCGCGCTCCTGCTTCTATGGGCGGCGATCCACCCCGGATTTCAATCGCTCCTGGCTCACGGATTTCAAAGCGGGGCCACTGGGTACGTCGGGCTGGAGCACCCCGAACGCTGGCCGCGCTATTTCGGGCGCTACGTGCTCACGCTGTTCAACGTTCCGGTCACTGGACTCAGCACCACGTGGCCATCAGAAGCGGCACTGCTCGTGGCGCTGGGGCTCGCGATCGTGGCCGCAGGGCTTCTCTGGGCTCACGGGGCCAGGGCGGGGAAGGGCGGCGCTTCGGTGCCTGGGCGCGTCGAAACGCCCGTCCTCTCTATCCAGCGTCTCATGGTCATCGCGGCACTCCTGACGTTCCTACCGCTCCTCCTGCCGTCGACCATGATCCGCCTCTGGGCACCGTACTACTCGACCCTCGGTGCTCTCGGCGCGGCTTTAGTCCTGGGGCTCGCTCTCGGGCGCGCCCCTCTGCTCTGGGTCATGCCCGCGTTGGGGATCTACCTGATCCTGGGTGTCTGGTGTCGGGGTCTCTATACCGCATCCGAACCCGTGTGGTCTGAGGCCGTGTTTGTGGAGGCGAGTCACGCCGCGCGGCGCGTGGAAGCCAACTTCAAGAAACTCCACCCGACGCTTCAGGGACGCACCGACGTGCTGGTCTTGGTCACGAGCACCGGGTTTCGCGGAATCTCGTCGACCCTGCTGGATGCTCAGGCGCTCCGAGTCTGGTATCGGAATCCGGATATCCTGACGCTCCGGCCCGAGCAACGCCGGAGCGGCGCTTCGTCCGAACTTCTGATCCGCATCACGTCGAACCTGGATGTGGTGGAGATCGATCCGTGGCAATTCCGCGCCCAGTGGAGCGGAGGTGGATCGCCGCAGCCGGCGGAATTGAGCCGCTCGATTCGAGCCTACGCTCGCGGACTGGCCGCATCCGGCCGGCCGGAGGACGCGATCAGGATCCTCGAGCGCCTCGCGGATCTCGAGCAGGGGGAGGAGCGCACCTACGACCAGCGGTTGATCGCGATGGTTTACCTCGCGGCGGGCCAATCCGGTGAAGCCGCCCAAGCCATGTCCGGCGCCGCCTCGTTCCCCTACGAAACGCGCCTCGAGATCATCCGCAAGATCCTCTCCGAGCCGTCCACCAGCGCAGTCCTGGACTCGTGCGCCCATCCCGCCTTCGAGCTCTCCGTGTCGGACACCTTGGCGGCGCGATACATCATGAGGCACCTCTTGGACGATGGCCTCGACACGGAGGCTCTTCGGATCGCGTACAGGCTGCAGGAACAACTCCCGGGGGATCGGGAGAGCGCGGCGATTATCCTTGCGCTTCGCGACAAACGTCGTTTGTGATGGCTTGCGTCCCTTCGATCAAAGCCTCCAGCTGACGCCGAGCCCAAACGTGGTGTAACCAAATCCGAGCTGGGCGTGCCCGCAGAACTTGGGCGTGAAGAAGTACTGCATCCCAACCTGTCCCGCAATGTCGAACTCGCTGTCGGAGACGCTCCCGACCCCGGTCCCCGTGCCGCTCCAGGACGCGTTCACGATCGAGTACACGAGCGTTAGCCCGCCGTAGGGATCGATCTTCGGAGAGTTCTTCAGGATGTAGTGGTAGTTGCTGAAGACCTGGATCGGGATGACGGAGTAGTCGTAGCTTCCGAACGGTGGATAGTCGTAGCTCCACGAGTACCAATCCAAGGCAACGCCGCCGGTGATGATTCCCGGCCCGGCCGAGCCTGGCTCGGTGAACCCGCGCTCGGCCTGCGCGCCGATCGCCGTCCCACCGTCCAGGTTGCCGAAGCCGATGCGCGGCCCGATGTACCACTTCTTCGTTTGAAAATCGTGCGGGCCGATCTTCGACCCTCCGGTGCTCGACTGGGTTGCCGCGTGCTCTGTGGTATGGGTCGCCGGCTGCGGCTCGGCCTTCGCGCTCGCGGCATGGGTGGTCGATTGGGTCTGGGTGGTGGAGCTGGTCGTGCTCTTCGGCTTGGAGGACGTGCTCGACGTTCCGGAATGGGTGGTGCCCGAGGACTGCGTGCCGGTTGTCCCCGAGGACTTCGTGCTGGTACCCGATGTTGTCTGCGCGAGGGCTGAGGGGGCGAAGCTGGCCACCGCGAGGGCGGCCGTAACCATCAATGCCGGGGCGAACTTAGCGCGCATCGGTGAACCTCCAGGGGGGTGTGGGACCTGTGTGTGAAGCGTCGGATTTCGCTCTACCATTCCCAATACGCAGAAGGCGCGGCAAAACCGTCAGGGTGCCTATGGGGTTTGCGGTTCTCGAATTGCGTGTCCTTCCGGCTGGTCCCCACGCGCCTCGCGGGCTAGAGTCCCCAGCGTGTCCAGCCTGATCGAAATCGCCCAGATCCACGCAGCCGCCGAGCGAATCCGTGGGAAGGTCCACCGCACGCCGATGCTCTCGGCGGCGTCGATCGGAGAGCGCGCGGGCGTTCCGCTTCGCCTCAAGTGCGAGAGCTTTCAGAAGACGGGCTCGTTCAAGCCCCGCGGCGCTTTGAACAAGATCCTTACGCTCTCGGAGGCGGAGCGAGCGAAGGGATTGGTCACCGTCTCCGCCGGGAACCACGCCCAAGCCGTCGCATGGGCCGCGCGCGAGGTCGGGGCGCCGGCCGCGGTCGTGATGCCGTCGTGGGCGCCGAAGGCCAAGCTGGATGCCGTGCGTGGTTACGGCGCGGAAGTGATCCTCCACGACGACAATGCCACCCTGTTCGACAGACTCCGCGAGGTGGAGCGTGAGCGGGGCGCGGTGTTCGTGCATCCGTTCGATGACCCAGTTGTCGTTGCGGGCGCGGGCACGGTGGGGCTCGAGATTGTGGGTGACGCTCCCGAGGCGTCCGCGATCATCGTGCCGGTTGGAGGGGGCGGCCTCATGAGCGGGATCGCGTGCGCGGTCGCCGCCTTGAATCCCAAGGCCCGCATCTACGCCGTCGAGCTGGAGGCAGGACCCGGGCTTGGGCCGGCGCTTGAAGCGGGGAAGCCGATCCCCGTGAAACGGCCCACCGATACGCTCGCCGATGGAATGACGCCGCCCTTCGTGGGTGCGATCGCCCTCGAGGTGGCGCGCAAGATCGTGCACGAGGTGGTCTGCGTCCGGGAGGAGGAGATCATCGAGGCGATGCGGCTCCTCTTCACGCGCGCGAAGCTCTACGTCGAGGGCTCCGGCGCCGCCGCCGTCGCGGCCCTCCTGAGCGGGCGGATCCGACTTGCGGCCGGGCACGCCGACCGTGGCGATCGTCTCGGGGGGGAACATCGACCCGGCGCGGGCGTGCGCGGTGCTGGTGGGCCCATCGGCATAGGCGATTTGCCGGAAGTTAGGGAGCATTTGTAACAAGCCTTCCGCCAGGTCTCTTGCTAGCCTTTATGGCCTGTTGGGGCGAAGGGCGATCGCTCAAGACGCAAGGAGACTCCGATGACACAAGACCTGGTGAACGCGGCACGCGAAGAGACGCTGGTGGGGGCCAAGGGGCTAAAGATCCTTACCCGGGCGTGGCTTCCCGACACGGCGCCACGGGCCGTGGTCGCAATCGTTCCTGGATTCAATTCCCACAGCGGACATTACGGGTGGGTTGCCGGCGAGCTGGTGGCAGCGGGCCTGGCCGTCTACGCCGTGGATCTTCGCGGCCGCGGCAAGTCGGAAGGCGAGCGGTTCTACGTGGACGCGGTCGGGGACTACACGGGGGACGTCGATCTCCTTGTGAACCTCGCCCAGGAGCGCCATCCCGGCCTGCCCGTGTTTCTGCTCGGGCACAGCGCGGGGGGCGTCGTCTCCTGCGTCTACACCCTGGATCATCCCGGCAAGCTCGCGGGATTGATCTGCGAGGACTTCGCATTCCAGGTGCCCGCGCCCGACGTTGCACTGGCGCTCCTCAAGGGCTTGAGTCATGTGGTGCCGCACGCCCACGCTCTCAAGCTTCCGAATGAAGCCTTCTCGCGCAATCCGGAAGTCGTCGACTTCATGAACCGGGATCCGCTGATCGCCAACGAGGTCCAGCCCGTCCAAACCGTCGCGGCGCTGGTCCATGCGGACGAGCGGCTCAAGAAGGAATTCCCACTCTTCACGCTCCCCCTGCTCATCCTGCACGGCACGGCGGACAGGGTGACCAAGCCAAGCGGGAGTCAGTTCTTCTACGACCGGGCCGGATCCGCCGACAAGATGCTCAAGCTCTATGACGGTCACTTCCACGACCTACTGAACGACGTGGACAAGGACAAGGTCATGGCGGACATCACGGGCTGGATCCGCGGGAGGCTTCCGCTGCAGAGGCAGTAGGGGCCAGTTGGACCGCCCTCGCGCTCCGCTTTCTTCAATTCATCGCAAGAAGCGGATGGGCGGGCCCGCGAGCGTGGATCATCCTGTCGTCGTCACCGCACTCACGAAAGGGGACGACGATATGGACTATCGCGTGTTGGGGCTCTCGCCGGCATCGTTTCAGCCGCTGTTTGATCTCTCGGACGATGAGTTGGCCGCGCGCGGCGCTGCGCGCAGAATTGCCGACGAGGCGAACGCGTTTCCCTGCCGCGTCAGCCTGGAGGACGCCGCGGTCGGCGAGGAGCTGCTCCTCCTACCGTTCCGCCACCACGACTGCCGCTCGCCCTATCAGGCCGCGGGGCCCATCTACGTTCGCAGGAACGCCCGGGAAGCCTATTGCGCGGTCAATACCATCCCCGAGCAGCAGCGCCGCCGTCTTCTCTCGGTCCGCGCCTACGACGCCGAGGGCTGGATGGTGGGTGCGGATGTCACACCGGGCGAGGGTCTCGAGGCGCTCGTTCTGCGACTCTTGGCGAATCCGGCGGCCGCGTACCTGCACGTCCACAATGCCCGCCCCGGATGCTACGCGTGCCGGATCGACAGGGCGTCGTAGGACACTCCATGCATCGAGGCCCCGACGTCGCCGCGGGATAGACGAGTTACCACCGCCTGCTGACACCCAAGGCCGGCTAGGCTAGAGTTCTTCCGTGCCACTCGCTCCCGGCTCTCACGTGGGTCCCTACGAAATTCTCGCTCCACTCGGCGCGGGTGGCATGGGCGAGGTGTATCGCGCCCGCGACACACGGCTGGCCCGCGACGTGGCGATCAAGGCGCTGCCCGTGGAGTTTGCCCGCGACCACGATCGTCTCGCCCGCTTTCGCCGTGAAGCCCAGACCCTGGCCGGGCTCAACCATCCGAACATCGCCGCGATTTACGGCCTCGAGGAAACGGGCGAGACGCCGCACCTCGTGCTCGAGCTGGTGGAGGGGGAGTCGCTCGCGGCTCGTCTGGCCCGCGGGCCCTTGCCGCCGCGCGAGGCCTTGGCGCTTGGGATCCAGATCGCGAGCGCGATCGAAGCGGCCCACGAACGTGGCATCGTCCATCGCGACCTGAAGCCGGGCAATGTCATGATCAATCCGGCGGGGTCCGCAAAGATCCTCGACTTCGGTCTCGCCAAGAACGACCCCGGGGGAATGTCTGGCGCCGCGCTCTCCGACTCACCGACGATGGTGGCGCACCCGGACGCCACGGTGGCCGGGGTCGTCCTCGGCACCGCGGCGTACATGAGTCCGGAGCAGGCCCGCGGCAAACCGGTCGACCGGCGAAGCGACGTGTGGTCGTTCGGCTGCGTGCTCTTCGAATGCTTCTCGGGGCGCCCGGCGTTCGCGGGCGAAACGACGTCCGACCTGATCGCGCGCATCCTTGAGCGCGATCCGGACTGGGCGGCGCTGCCGGGCACCGCCCCGCCGCGGGTGCGCGAGATCCTGCGCCGGTGCCTCCGCAAGGATGCCGACGAACGGCCGCGCGACATCCGCGACGTACGGCTCGAGCTGGTGGACGTCGGCTTCGGGCGGAGGGAGTCCGGCCGCTGCGCGCGAGAAGTCGATCGCCGTCCTGCCGTTCGAAAACCAGAGCGGCGCCGACGACGAGTACTTCGCCGACGGCGTCACCGATGAGATTCTGAACGCCCTGTCACAAGTTGAGGGCTTGCGCGTGGCGGCGCGCGCGTCATGTTTCGCATTCAAGGGCCGAAGGGAAGATCTACGCGCCATCGGTGAGAAGCTCGACGTGACTACGGTGCTGGAGGGGACGGTACGGCGGGCCGGGACGCGCCTTCGGATCACCGTACAGCTCGCCAACGCCGCCGACGGATATCAGCTCTGGTCCGAGCGATACGATCGCGAGATGACCGACGTCTTCGCGGTGCAGGACGAGATCGCGGGGGCCATTGCGGCGCGCCTGCGCGGGACCATGCAAGGCGATGCGGAGCGAAGTCACGCCCGAGGGCGGACGAAGAACCTGGTTGCCTACGAGCTGGTGCTCCGCGGCCGCGCGTTGCTGACGAAGCGGGGCCGCTTCATGCCGCAGGCGGCCGCGTGTTTCGAGAGGGCAATCGCGCTTGATCCCGATTACGCCGAGGCCCTGGCGTGGCTCGCCGATTCCTACCGGCTGATTGGCACGTTCGGGGGGGCCCCAGTCGCCGAGGCCATGTCCAAGGCGAAGACCTTAGCCGAACGTGCCCTGGCGCTCGACGCCGACCTCGCCGAAGCCTGGTCGACGCTGGCGGCCGTGGAGGAGCAACACCAGCGCAGGTTCGCGCGTTCCGACTCGCTTTACCAACGGGCTCTCGAGCTTGAGCCGCGCAACGCCCTCATCCGGGCACAGTGGGTCTTGTGGAGGGTGTACCGAGGCGCGATGCAGGACGAAGCAGCCCTCACGGAAATGCGCCGCGCCGTCCAATACGACCCGCTCAACGCCTGGGTCGGTAGTATGCACTCCTACTGTCTCGGAATCCTCGGAAGACACGAGGAGTCGATCGCCGAGGCCGAGCGATCGTTAGAACTTGACAAGGAATCGTTCTTCGCACAGTGGAACCATATGCGCAGCCATGCGTGGGCTGGTCACTACGAACGGGCGATCAAGGCAGCGCCCGCGATGCTCGTGGATTCGGGGCGGCACCCCTGGGCGCTCGGTTTGCTGGCGTGGACGTACCATCGGGCCGGTCGCCCGGACCGGGCGCGCGCCTGCTATGACGAGCTCGAGGCGCGGTCGCGCCACGAGTTCCTGCCACCAGCGTGGCTCTCTGCGGCGGCGGCGTCCGCAGATCTCCGGGAGGAGTCCATCGGGTGGATGGACCGCGCTGTAACCGAGGGCGACCCGCTCGTGCAATGGTCGCGCAGAGCCCCGTTTTGGGATGCGCTCCAAACGGATCCAAGGTTCATTGAGGTTGTGAAGAGGGTGTGGGTTGACACGGACAGTGTCCAAGGAGGGCCATCCTGATGCCCAGGTTTCTCATCGAAGTGTCGCACGATAGTGAAAAGCAGGCGTGTCTGCGAGCCGTCCACGCATTCATGAGTTCTGGTTCCCATTTCGTGGCGAATGCGGATTGGGGGTGCCGTGACGGCGACCATCGCGCGTGGATGATCGTGGACGTGGGATCGAAGGAGGAAGCCAGGGGGCTCGTGCCCCCGATCTACCGCTCGCAGGCGAAGGTGGTGGGCCTCAACAGCTTCACGCTGAAGGAAATTGAAGGAATGCTCCGCGAGCATAAGGCGTGATTCGCGTATTGTTGACGCTCCCAATTACAGAGACCGAGGAGGAACATGAATAAGCACTCTTTGATCAGGCGGCTATCCATTCTGGGAGCGGGTTGCGTGGGGGTGCTCCTATGCGCCACATCCTGCGTGCCGAAAATCGACACGGACGCCTTGAAGACGCACCTGACGCAGCTCGACGAGCAGTGGTCGACGTCGGCGGCGACACGGAACGCGGACACTCTGGCCTCGTACTACGCCCCGGACGCGGTGGCCTATCCCCCCAATGAGCCCGCCGCGATCGGCCGGGAAGCCGCGAAGAAGATCTGGGCTTCGTATTTCGCCGATTCCACCTTCACGATCTCCTGGCAGACGGATCACGCCGGAGTCGCGAAGAGTGGCGATCTCGGATTCACCGCGGGCAGCTACGAGGATTCGTACCGGGGCGCCGACGGCAAGATGGTCAACGAGAAGGGGAAATACGTGTGCGTTTGGGCGAAGCAGGCGGACGGGACGTGGAAGGCCGTCCACGACATCTGGAACTCGGACAGCAAGTAGCGAGCCCGATCGACAGGGGAGAGAGCCGGGGACCCGGGCGTGCGAATCCAACTCTGATGGGATTTCTGATTAGGGAAGACGATCTCCGGGGGCCGGAGATCGCGGAGCTACTGCAAGCCCACCTCGCCCACGCGGCGAAGCACTCGCCGCCCGAGAGCATTCACGCGCTCGACCTCGACCGGTTGCGGGCGCCCGAGATCACGTTCTGGAGCGTATGGTCGGACGGGGTACTCGCAGGCTGCGGCGCGCTCAAGGAGTTGGCGCCCGATCACGGCGAGATCAAGTCCATGCACACGGCGATGGCGCACCGCGGCAAGGGCGTGGCCGCCCAGCTCCTGGCCCACATCTTGGACGAGGCGAAGGCGCGATCGTACCGGCACGTCAGCCTCGAAACCGGAACAACGGAAGGCTTTGCTCCGGCCCGCGCTCTTTACAGCCGTTTCGGTTTTCGCGTCTGCCCGCCGTTCGCCCAGTACCGCGAAGATCCGAACAGCGTGTGCATGACACTCGCGCTTCCCGTCTAGGGGGTGGCCGCCTGCTACGCGAGGTTTTTTCTTAGAAATGCCACGGTCCGCTCCCACGCGAGCTGTGCCGCGTCCTGATTGTAAGCGTCGGTTCGATCCGGCTCGAAGAACCAGTGCCCGGTGCCCGGATACTCGTGAAGCGTGACCGACCGCCCCGCGTCACGCAGGCTCTGCTCGAGCGCTCTGACGCTGGAGGCCGGCTCGAATGGGTCGTTCTCCGCAAAGTGGCCGAGATAGGCCGCCTTGGACCGCGCGAAGTCTGAGGGACCGGTGCCGTAGAAGACGACAACCGCGCCGATACGGTCCGGCCGATCGTTGGAGAGAGACAGCGCAAAGTACGCGCCGAGCGAGAAGCCAACGACACCAAGGCCACGAGTCTTCGGGCCCGTCCGCTCGCTCAAGAATTCGACCGCTTCGGCGATATCGGTCTTGGCTTTGCTTTCTTCCAAGCTGCCGCTGAGGGCCTCAGCCTCCTTGATGGTCGCCGCGATCTTGCCGTGGTAGAGATCGGGGGCGAACGCCACGAAACCCTCGCCCGCGAGCCGATCACACAGGGCTTTCATCGTCTCATTCAGACCCCACCAGGCATGCAGGACAAGCACGCCCGGGCCCTTGCCCGTGGTGGGAGACGCGAGATGTCCCTGCGGCTGAGTTCGTGTCATGGAAGTCCCCGAAATTATTGCACACGCTCCCTCCGCTCCACCACTTGCCTGCGGGGCGGGGCCAGCCTAGGTTCCTCCCATGAACGACGCCGAGCGCACCCGGGTCCTCGCCTTGCTCCGCGCACACGGTTGGAATTCCACATCGTTCCAGGTCCTCGAGCCGGGATTTCGCTACTGGTTCGATGGGGATGACGCCTGCATCGGGTATGTGGACACCGGCAAGGCATGGGTGGTGGCGGGCGCACCCATCGCGTCCCCGGAGCGACTCGCGGATGTGGCTCGATCGTTTGCCGCGCTCGCGGACACGGCCGGCAAGCGCGTGGCGTTCTTCGGCACCGAGTCGCGGTTCCTAGAGGCCGTGGGGTGGCAGGCCCTTCGAATCGGGGACCAGCCGGTGTGGGCGCCGGAGGACTGGAACGCGACCCTCGAGCGCAGCCGGTCGCTCCGCGAGCAGCTCCGTCGTGCCCGCGCCAAGGGAGTCAAGGTGCGGGGGCTCGACGCGGGCGAGCTGGTCCAGGGACATCCCATGCGGGATCAAGTCGACGCGCTCATCGCACGGTGGCTTCACACGCGCCCGATGGCGCCGATGGGATTCCTCGTTCAGGTGCACCCGTACACGTTTCCCGAGGAGCGGCGCTGCTTCGTGGCCGAGCTAGGGGAGCGCGTGGTGGGCTTCCTGGGTGTGATTCCCATCTACGCGCGGGGCGGGTGGTTCTTCGAGGACTTCCTGAGCGACCCGATCGCGCCGAACGGCACCGTGGAGTCGATGATCGACGCTGGGATGCGCGCCGCCGCGGCCGATGGGGTCCCGTATGTGACGCTTGGGCTTGTCCCCCTCGTTGGCGAGGTGGGCGTCCGGCTGCGCGTCTTCCGCCGCTGGGGCGCGCTCCTCTACGACTTCGACGGACTCCGCGCGTTCAAGGGGAGGTTCAAGCCGCGCTCGTGGGATCCGATCTACCTGACGTATCCGCCCGGGGGTTCGAGCTGGCGCGCCATCATCGACACCCTGACCGCGTTCTCGCGCGGCGGGCTGTTGACGTTTGGCGCACAGACGTTGTTGCGAGGGCCGGCGATCGTGATGCGGGCGCTAGCGGTTCTCTTGGTCCCTTGGACAATCCTATTGTCGCTGCCGGTGAGCCGCGGATGGTTTCCGTCGGAGGCTTGCCGATGGGGTTGGGTGATCTTCGACGTCGCGGTATGCGCCGCGCTCTATCGCTTGAGCCAACGCTGGCACCCACTGCTGGCCGTGGTGCTCGGGAGCGCGATCGCCCTCGACGCCGGCCTCACCCTGCTTCAGGCTCTCCTATACGACCTGCCCCGGCATCGCACGCCGCTCGACGCCGCCGTGATGCTGATGGCGGTGCTCGCGCCCGTGGCCGCGGCGACGCTCTTGTGGATTGGTCGCGCCCACCGGAAGTCTTCCGGCGTCACCGCATGAAGACGATGCGCCTTGTCTCGCGAATCTTGCCGCTCTGGAGTTGCACAAAGTAGATTCCTGAAGCCGCACAGGGGAGCGCGGTGCCGAGCAGCCCCAGGAGGGCGAGCAGGAATCGACCCGTCCGAACGGCGGATCCGATGTTGGAAGCGGAGGGCATGACCGGCGGCGATTCTCCTGATTCGAACCCTGGCTAGAGAGAATACATCACAAACATCGACTATATAACTGATTTTATACCAATTGATTGCACAGCAAACATTGATGGAGTAGTGTAGGGCTGGCCATCGCGGTGGCCCGCGACTACCGCTAAACTTTGGCCTCAGCGGACGGGGGAACATCCAACCATTTCGAGAGGAGCGGGATGAACAAGCGAGCAGGTCTTTTGGCCGATCGAATCGAGCAGGGGGCGGCTGCCCTGGCGGCCTTCGCCGAGGGATTGAGTGATTCGGAATGGCGCCGCGCGGTACCTGTGGACGGCCGTACGGTGGGTGTCACAGTGCACCACGTCGCGAACATGTACCCGATCGAGGTCCAGTTGGCCCAGGTTCTGGCCTCTGGAAAGCCGGTCGAGGGCGTGACGTGGGCGGTCGTCGCGGACATCAACGCGAAGCACGCCAAAGAGCAGGCGTCTGTAACCAAGGCCGAGGCAGTGGCTCTGCTTCGGAAGAACAGCAAGGCTGCCGCGGATGCCGTCCGGGCGATAAGTGACGAAGAGCTCGATCGGGCGAACAAGGTGTCGCTCAACGCGGACGCGCCGCTCACCGCACAGTTCTTTATCGAGGATCACGCCCTGCGCCACAGCTGGCACCACCTCGCGAAGATCAAGGCGGCGCTGGGCAAGTAGAAGTTTGAGCGGCCGGCGCGGGGGAGCAGCCGCGCCCGGCCGCACTCCTCACCGGGCCGCTGGAAGCGTCACGCTGAACTCCGTGCGCCCCGGGCGCGAGTCGACGTCGATCTCCCCCTCGTGCTGCTGCACGAGACGTCGCACGATATCCAAGCCCAGACCGCTACCCTTTCCCACTTCCTTCGTCGTGAAAAAGGGGTCGAAGATACGCCTCTGGATCGCGGCCGGGATCCCGGGACCATCATCTGTGACTCGCACGACGACGCGTCCAGGTGTTTCGCCGGCGGCCACCGAGACATGCCCCCCCACGGCGACCGCGTCGAGAGCGTTGTCGATAAGGTTCATCCACACCTGGTTGAGTTCGGCGCCCACGCCGTGCGCGCGCGGGAGGCTGTCGGGGAACTCCACGGACACCTCCACGGACTTCTCCCGAGCCTTCGCGCCAAGCATGGTGAGCGTGTCACTAATTCCGCGCCGGATGTCCACCGGTTCGGGTGTGTGCGCTTGATCCATGAAGGTGAAGCCCTTGACGGCTCCCACGAGACCCGAGATGCGGGACGCCGATGTTTCAATCTCGGAAGCCAACGTGCGGACCTGGCATCCGGCGGCAATCCATTGCAACGTGGCATCGAGAGCGTCCTGGCCGACGGTCGCCGCCAACGTATCGAGCGCCTCCAGCGTGAGGGCTGTATCCGCGAGCGGCTGGGCGCACCGCTCGCTGGCGTTGTGCGCCGCAAGCCAGGCAGCGAATGCGTCCTCGCGGTCGGCGCGTGCCACCACCGAGGTCGCCGGCGAAGGACCCGGGCCGAGGCACAGCTCTCGCACCGCGTCGACGACCGAGAGTTGCGCGTCCGTCAGGCGGGCGGCGCCCAGCCGCCGTGCCGCCGCCTCGGCGCCGGCAAGTGCCCCCGTGAGCGCCTTCGCGCTCCGCACCGCCGCCGAGGCAGGGTTGTTCAACTCGTGGGCCAGGCCGGCGGCCAGCGTTCCGAGAGTAACGAGCTTTTCGTCGCGATAGTCACTCTGTGTGAACGTGCGCGCGCGATCGAGCATCGTGTGGACCAGGGTTGCCGTGACCACCGGGCACTCGCGGATCAACTCGGGGAACTTCTCGCTGGAGATCTCCAGCGTCTCCATCGGCGCCTCGACCACGGCGTCGCCGGGAGGAGAGGCCATGCGAGAATAGGGCATCAGGCCGCCCACGTCGCCGGCCCGCCACTCGAAGATCTTGTGCGCGCCGGCGCCTCGGTCGACGCGGATGACGAGATGTCCCGAGAACACAATGAGCAGGGAAGTCGCGGACCCGCCCTTGCGGGTAACCACGTCGCCGACAGCGATCGCGCGCGGAGTACCGTGCTCTGCCAGCCATGCGTGCTCGTTCGGCGGCGCGGCCCCCAGCGAACGGTGCTGCGCGAGACGGGTGAGCAGGGTGGGATCAGCCATGACGCCCTCGCACTCTCAAACGGTCTTCAGATATCGGTGAACGGAATGAATCGTCGCGGAGCCCTCGCCCACCGCCGCTGCCACCCTGCGATTGGCGCCGGAACGCACGTCGCCGGCGGCGAACACGCCGGGCATGCTCGTCTCGAACATGAACGGCGGGCGCTCCAGCGTCCAGCCGCGCGGCCTCCCGTGCTCCTGCGGCAAGTCGGACCCGGTGAGCACGAAACCGGCGTCGTCCAGCGCTATGGCGCTCGCGAAGACATCCGCGTGCGGTTTCACGCCGATGAAGAGGAACATCGCCGCGGCCGGGATCGTGCGTCGCGCGCCCGAGTCGACGGCTTTCAGGTCCACCGAATCCAGCGCTCCCTCGCCGTGCACCGCCTCCACCTCGACTCCGCAGATGGTCTCGATGTTCGGTGCCGAGCGGATCCGGTCGAAGAGGTACCGGGACAGCGTCGCCTTGAGATCGGGTCGACGCACCAGCATCGTCACGTGGCGCGCATAGCGAGAGAAGAACAAGGCGCCCTGACCCGCCGAGTTCGCGCCGCCAACGACGCAGACATCCTTCCCACGATATCGAGCGGCTTCCGTCATCGCCGCCCCGTAATAGACACCGATCCCTTGCAGCTCCCGCGCGCCGGGTACGTCGAGCCTTCGTGCGCTCATGCCCGTGGCAATCACGACGCAATAGGACGTGAGTTCGGTGCCATCGGCGAGCACCACCACCCGGTAGGGATCCTCCCGGCGCAAGCCGGCGACCTCCTGCCCGCTGAGCAACTCGGCGCCGAACCGCCGCGCTTGTGCCGTCGCTCGCTGGGCGAGATCGGCTCCGGTTACTCCGGCGGGGAAGCCGAGGTAGTTCTCGATCAGCGAGCTGGTGCCGGCCTGCCCGCCTGTCGCGCGCGCCTCCACGAGCACGGCGCGCAACCCCTCCGAGGCGGCATAAACGGCGTTCGCCAAACCAGCGGGTCCGCCCCCGATCACGATCACGTCGTAGAACGGTCGGCTGGCCTTGGTCTGCAGCCCCGCCTTTGCCGCCAGCTCCAACGGGGTCGGCGCGGCGAGGTGGGTACCGTCCGGGAAGAGCACGACCGGGAGCCGCGTGTGGTCGCCGGGGAGGGATTCGAGGAGCGTGCGGGCCGTCGCGTCCAGTTCCAAATCTACCCACTCGTACGGCACGCGATTGCCGGAGAGGAACTCCTTGACCGCGAAGGACTCGGGCGACCACTGGGAACCGAGCACCCGGATGCCCTCGAACGACGGCCGCACGCGCGCGCGCCACTCCGAGAGCAGGTCGTCGAGGACCGGGTACAGGCGCTGCTCCGGCGGATCCCAAGGCTTCATGAGGTAATGGTCGAGAGCGATGTCGTTGATGCCGGCGATCGCGACATCCGTATCCGCATAGGCGGTGAGGAGCACCCTGCGCGCGGCCGGAAACAGCTTCATCACCTCGCCAAGCAAGGCGATGCCCGACATGGCGGGCATGCGCTGGTCGACAAGGAACAGGGCGACGGGCGTGTTGCGCGCCGCGAGTTCCTTCGCCGCCTCGAGCCCTTCCGCGGCCGACGCTGCCTTCAACACGCGATAGTCCGCGCGATAGTGCTGCCGCAGGTCGTGCTCGATCGCACTCAGAACGGCCGGGTCGTCGTCGACCGCGAGAATGATGGGTTTCGCCACGATTGCGTCCAGTCTAGCCGCCGGAAAGTGGCCTGTCAGCAATCAGGGTCCCGTTGCGGCGTCGTCCCCGGTGGGGCCGCGGGACCGGCGATTCCGGCAGAAAAGTGTTGCAATTTGGCGACTAAGTGGCTTAGTATTAACGATATGCGGTCGACGCCTTCAGCGGACCTTTTAGCCGCCCCAGCCAGTTCCACGGTCACCGCGCTTCACTGGGTACTCCGGATTGGCGTCTTCATGTGCTTTGTGGGACACGGCTCCTTCGGCATCATCGCCAAGCCCGAGTGGACTCCATTCTTCGGTGTCGCGGGCATCCCCAAGGACCTGGCTCTTCAGCTGATGCCCTGGGTGGGTCTGCACGACCTCACCATCGCGGCCATCGCGCTGGCCTCCCCACGGCCGATCGTGCTCCTCTGGGGGACGATTTGGTGTCTGTGGACGGCATCGTTGAGGCCATTGACCGGGCTGGGCATGTGGGAGTTCTGGGAACGCGGCGGCAACTACGGAATTCCGTTCGCGCTCCTGATGCTCCATGGGTGGCCCCGGACGTGGCGCGGGTGGCTGGCGCCGATCACGCCGGGACCTGTCACGTTCGAGCGGCTCAAGGCGTCGGCCTGGGTCCTGCGCATTTCGATCGTGCTCCTGCTGGTCGGCCACGCCGGGTTCGGCGCGTTCCAGCACAAGGCCGGTCTTCTCAAGATGTACGCGAAAGCGGGGCTGCCGGAATCGATCGCCGGCGTTCCGTTCGCGCCCGCGATCGGATGGTTTGAATTGGCGCTCGCGGCCGCGGTCCTCCTGAAGCCGTTCCGTTCGCTCCTCATTTTCATATGCGTCTACAAGATCGCGAGCGAGCTGCTCTACCCCGCGACCGGGTCGTTCTGGTGGGAGTTCATCGAGCGCGGGGGCGATTACACAGGGCCGATTGCCCTCATGCTCATCCTCAAGCTCTTGGCACCCGAGCCCGCGCGCGCTCCGGCCATGTCGGGCTTGTCTCCCGCAGCAGCCAGCCTCTAGCTTCCAGAGCAGCGGTTGCCCCTTCGCGGGGACACGGCTACGCTGATCCCGTGATCCGACGCATCATCCACATCGACATGGACGCGTTCTACGCGTCGGTCGAGCAGCGCGATCGGCCGGAGCTTCGCGGCTTGCCGGTCGCGGTCGGCGGGTCGCCCGAGTCGCGCGGCGTGGTCGCGGCCGCCAGCTACGAAGCGCGCCGGTACGGCGTCCGCTCGGCCATGCCGATGAGCCAGGCCATCCGCCTCTGTCCCAACCTTGCGATCGTGGGACCCCGATTCGCCCAATATCGATCGGTCTCGCAGCAAGTGCTCGCGATCCTCCGTGAAGTCACGCCGCTTGTCGAGCCGCTCTCGCTCGACGAGGCCTACCTCGACGTGACCGAGAACGCCTGGGGCGAGCCACTCGGCGTCAACGTGGCAAAGCGACTGAAGGCCAGGATCCTCGAGTCCACCGGGCTCACGGCGTCCGCCGGCGTCGCGCCCAACAAGTTCCTCGCCAAGATCGCCTCCGGTTGGCGCAAACCCGACGGCCTTACCGTCGTGGCCCCGGAACGGATCGAGTCGTTTCTGCAGAAACTCCCCGTGGATGCTCTGTGGGGCGTCGGCCCCGTGACCGCCAAGCGGCTGCGGGCGCGCGGCATCGAGCGGCTCGTGGACGTGCGGAGCGCCGACCCCGAGGTCCTGCGCGACGCTGTCGGCAGCATGTCGGACTCGCTCCAGAAGCTCGCACGCGGGGAAGATGACCGGCCCGTCGACCCCGACCGGCCATCCAAGTCGTGTTCTTCCGAGAGCACGTACGCCGAGGACCTTATCGATGTTGAGCGCATTCGACAGGAGATCGCCAAGATGGCGCGCGACAACGCGCTGTGGCTCGGCCGGAAAGGAATCGTCGCCCGGACGGTGACGATCAAGGTCCGCTACGACGACTTCAAGACCATCACCCGGAGCCATTCCGAGGCTGCCACGAGCGACCCCGACGAGATCGTTCGTCGCGCGGTCGCCCTGCTCGAGAAGACCGAGGCCGGCCGGCGTCCCGTGCGATTGCTCGGCGCGGAGGTGCACAACTTGGAACGTCCGGGCGGGGAGGCAGGTGTGGAGGAGGCCGAGAGCCCGCAGCTGCGGCTCGAATGACGCGGCCTTCCGGCAGCGGGCCGCCGAACCGCTATTCGACGTTCGGGATCTTCACGATGCTGCCCTTCGCCTGCGGGTCGTTCGGGTCCTTCACGACCGTAACGTAGAGATCCTTCCCGCCGGGGCCGAACGCCACGTTGGTGGTGCCGTCGCCCGCGGCGATGGGGAACACGTGGAGCAGCGTGCCGTCGGGAGCGATCTTCAAGATCTTCCCGCCGAACCACTGAGCGACGTACATGTTGCCCTTGCCGTCGATCTTCATGCTGTCCGGTCCCAGCCACCACGAAACGTTCTTGTTGGGTACCAGGAGATTCAGGAGGGCGAAGTTCGCGCGGCGACTCAGGGAGCCGTCGTCGTTGACCGTGAACTTCAAGATACAGTTCCCGATCGTCTCGCTCACGTAGAGTGTCTTCTGATCCGGGGAAATGCCGATGCCGTTGGCGTAGTTCAGGTCGTTCGCCACCTCGACCCACTGCTTGGCGTCCGGCGCGAGATACAGAATCCTGCCGGCCACGGCGGTCGGAATGCTCTGATAGGGTCCGAACACCGTGGCATACGCGCCGCCGGTCGCGGTGACCACGATATCGTTGATGCCGCCGTCAAACTTGCCGCCCTTGTCATCCGCGTCCCAGCGGCGCAATTGCTTGCCGTTCATGTCGAGTTCGAGAATCGCGCCATGCTCGTCGGTGCACGCGAGCAGGAAGGTCTTCTGCTTGGTGAGCGCGAGGCCATTGTGGCTGCAGCCCGGCTGCGAGTTCAGAACGGTGGTGGTCTTGCCGTCCCACTTCGAGAGCGTGCTGGACGTCCATGCCACGTAGTAGAGATTCCCGTCCACGAACAGCGGTCCTTCGGGTCCGAGCACGTCGCTCACGACGGTCACTTCTTCGGCGCGCACGGCCGTCGCGGTGAGCATCAAACCAATGGCGACACAGATGAATCCACGGATGTTCATTCTGGATCCTTTCGGGGTAATGGAAGCCTGGAGGAGTGGAAAGGTCATGTACCCAATATACTCAGCCCGTCGGCTCGCGGGAAGGTCGGGAGCGAGGCCCCGTCTTGTTGCAGACTTGGAGGCTTGTCCCGGTTAGATTGTCCTCCGTGACCCCTGTCCCCGGACCCCGCATTGGCCCTTGCCGAGTTGTTCTCGTTCTCTTGTGCGTTCTCTCGAGCGCCTTGGCGGCGCCGCGCGCGACCCGCGCGGACGATTCTCCGGGTTCCGTGGTGGTGGATCCCAAGACCGCGCCATCACCGGGCATCGATCCGATCGCGTCGGACGAAGGCGACGCGGGACGCCCAAGCGGCTCGAAGGTCACGCCGCTCGTCGCCCCCATCCCGTTCAAGAACTCCCAGATCGGATGGGGTCTCATGCTCATGGTCGGAGCCATCCATCGCTTCGACCCGGACACCACGCTCAAGCCCTCCACCGGCATGATCGGAGGTTTCTACACCGAGAACAAGAGCTGGGGACTCATGGCGCTCGAGATGGCGCGGCTCGGGCACGACACGTGGCGCCTTCGGGGCTTGGTGAGCCTCATGGACGTGAGGTACGACTTCTTCGGCATCGGCGAGGAAGCTGGTGACGCCGGGATCTCCGTGCCCCTCGAACAAAGGATCGGGTTCGCCGTCGGCACCGCGTCGCGCCGGATCGTTCCCAATCTCTATGCCGGGGGCGGAGCGCTCTGGATGCGGACCACCGTCAATCTCCGAGGCGAGCTGCCGCCGGAGCTGTCGTCCCTGGAATCCGATCTCAATCAAACCGACTTGTTCGCGTTCGGGCTTCAGGGAGAGTACGACTCACGCGACGACGACTACTGGCCGACGGACGGGTCGCTTGGCCTTCTCAAGACCTGGTTCTTCACGGATGGATTGGGCGCGTCGCGCGAATTCCAGCGCGTGATGATGGGATGGTCCTGGTACACGCGCCTTCGCGGGGAACGCCTTCTGCTCGCGACCAATATCAACGCCGCCGCGGCGTCCAGCGACGCCCCGTCGTACATGCTTCCGTCGGTAGGCGCGGGCCGATTCGGGCTTCGCGGATACACGCAGGGGCGGTACCGCGACAAGGTCATGACCACCGCCCAGGCCGAGCTGCGATGGCACTCGAAGGGACGCTTCGGATCCGTCGCGTTCTTTGGATTCGGCCAGGTGGCCCCCGATCTCGGGGGCCTCGGCGAAGCCACGCTTCTCCCGGCGGGAGGGCTCGGGCTCCGCTACCGGCTCACGCGACAATTTCCGATGCACATGCGGTTCGACTACGCATGGGGCAAGAACGAGAACGTGTTCTACTTCAGCGTCGCGGAGGCGTTTTAGGGCCAGCAGCCCACTTCAGTCCGTCTTTTGCTTCGCCTCCGCCTTTTGCTTTTCGCGATGCTCTTTCGCCATCTTCTCGTCCCAACGCTTGAGCATGGCGCCGTAACGCGGATCCCCTCGGAGCGCATCCAGGTCGCTGTCCGAGCCCACGTACTCGCCGATTTCGAGCCCGGCCTGATCCGCGCGATCGAGCCACCTGAAAGCCCCGTCGATGTCGCCGGACCGGGCCGCGCAGCAGGCGAGGTTGTACAGGGTCGTGGGCTTCTCCCACCCGAGATCGAGCGCTCGCTGGTAGGCGGTGGCGCCACCCTTGGGGTCACCCGCCTCAAGGCGGGCAAAACCCAAATTGGCCCAGGCACGAGCTACGTCGGGGTGTTCCCGCGTGACCCGTTCAAGGCGAGGCAACGCTTTGCGCCAATCGGCCTCATCGTCCATTCCGCCAAAGTGCCCGTTGCTGAAGAGCTGCAGATCCTGGGCCAATCGAACGAGCTCGTAGAAGTGAGGATCCCCCTGGAGTGACCGAAGATCCTCGTCTTCGGTCATGTGGTGGGCATTGTCGAAGCCGTTTTTGATCGCCTTCTCCAGGGAATCGAACGCGCGCTGCTTGTTTCCGGAAAGTGCTTGCGCGCACGCGAGGTTGTACATCGCGTTCGAGCTTCCGGTCTGCCGGATTTCCTCCTCGAACGCGGTGATCGCCTTCGAGTACTGGCCGTCCCTCATGAACTCAATGCCCGACTCGTTGAAGTCGTTCGACCTGTGACGGGACCGCGAGCCGGCGACCGAATACACGGGAGGTGCGACGGACACCTCGAGGACCTCTGGGCTCGGCAGGACGCTCAGGACCGCCGAGACCGAAGGGACGGCAGGAACGTCGGGGACGGCGCAGGGGCTTTCGTCGTTGGGATCGGACGCCTGCGAATCCGGCCCGGATTCCACGGCGGCCTCGACGGTCGCCTCGACATCGCGCGCGTGCTGACGCGCATCCTGGTTGGCCTTTCGGACGAGGTCTTGGACTCCATCCGTATTGTCCGGTGCCGCCACGACCTGGACCACGGTGGTCGCGACGAGCAGGACGCCGGCGACACCGATCGTCGCGACGAGGCCCGACCGCGAGACGGAATCGCGACGTTGACCGGCGCGAAGAATCGAAACCAACCGGCTTTCGAGATTCGATCCCTGGGCCAGGGCCGGTGCGACGTTAGCGAACTGGTCCTGCGCAGTCATGGAGCGCACGATGGCGAGCAGGTGCGCGGCATAGTCGGTGGCCCGCTCGCCGGCCGCGAGCACCAGATCGTCGCAACAGCGCTCGCACTCCCGTCGAGCAACGCTGGCCAGTTTCCACACGAGCGGATGGAACCAGAACACCGACGTCGCGATCCGGGCCAGGAGCAGGCCGACGCCGTCGTGCCGAGCCACATGCGCCACCTCGTGGAGAAACACGATGCGGAGCCGCTCGCGACTCCACCCGCGCGCTTCCACCGGCAAGAGGATCACGGGACGCACGAATCCCCACACGGCTGGAACCGTGACGCTCGAGCATTCGCGGAGGCTCACCGCGCGGGACACGCCAAGCCGGCGGCACACGGACTCCAGTTCCCGCTGCAGGTCGGCATTATCGATCGGCCGCGCCCGCCTCGCTGCAAACGCCGCGGCGGTGAAGGAGGCAAGGACGTGGAGGAGCAACGCCGAGGACACGACGAGAGACGTGAGGATCATGTAGTCCGAGAGGCGCCTTCCAGAGCCGTCCCGAGCGGCGGATCCACCGGCCACCGCGGATCGCGCATCACCGTGTTCGGGGAGGGAGGCGCTGGACTTGCCTTCCGCCCGAACCGCCGGGGCCGCATCGCTGCGCAACGGCGTCGATCGCAGGGCGGGAGGCAGGATCGGCAGCGGCAAGGCCGGAAAGAAAGCCATGGCGGCCGGGAGCGCGATCAGGGCGATCAGCGTGGCCATCGCGGCCAGATGACGCTTGGCCGCGGAAGCCTTGCGAAGTCGTGAGCAGAGGAAGATGCCCGCGGCAGCGATCACAGTCATACGGATGAGGAGGGACAGCAGATCCCCAACGCCCGCGGCCGCAAGAACGGATAGCAGGACTCCCGCCGAAAAGGTCATTTGCGCTCCTCGTTTCTGGCCTGCTCGATGAGCTTGGCCATGCGGTCCAACTCCTCGGAGTTCAACTCGGTGCCGGGGCGTTCCAACAGAGTTAAGACCGCGCCGGCGGCGGAACCGTTGAAAAACGTCGTGAGAAGGTGCTCGATGGCGCCCTGCCGCGCCTTGTGGCGCGTGAGCACCGGTTTGTACACATAGCGGGCGCCGTCGACCTCGTGTCGAAGGATGCCCTTCTGCTCCAGGATGCGCAGGGTGGCGCGCACGGCGGAATAGCTCGGTGGCGAGGAGACGCGGGATCGGATCTCGCCCGCGCTCGCGCTCGCTCCCTCGGAGGCGTAGAGTACATCCATGATTTCCCGCTCGCGCCGGCTCAAGGTCTTCATTCGCTTCATGGCCGCCCCTCTATATGCTGGATTTTTAGCAGTGCTGAAATATTAGCACCAGCGAGAAGGCTGTCAACACCCATTTTCTCCGGGGTAGAGGTTATCGCCTGCACGTGCCGCCGAACGCGCCGGGGGCGCTTTACTGGTCGGCGACGGCCTACGATCGCGTGACGCACGCGCTGATCCGTGAAATTAAGTGGTCGAGCCGATCGTCCAACCCGCCCGGATTGGAGAAGAACGCCTGCCGGACCATGGAGGAGATGGGATCTTGAAGCTCGCGCTCGGCGGTGCGGCCCCTTGCATTGCTTGCCAATCGAATCGTTGCTAGCATGTCAGCTTGGGGTGGCGAGCACTTGTAGGGCAATCTAGATACATTGGGGGGGAGATAGTCATGAGATTGATTCGTGGGGGCTGGTGGTTCGCGCTCGTGATAGCGACTCTATCCGCGTCGCCCGCCATGGCGGCCGAGAAGCCGGTGAACCTGTCGCTATTCTCGCCGGTCGCTTTGGTCAAGCCGGAAGATGGAGTGAGCGCATTTCGGTTCAACCTGATCTACGGCAAGAATGCTTCCGTCAAGGGTGTGGATCTGGGCCTCGTGAATCAGACAACCACCCGCTCGAGTGGACTGCAGTGGGGATTCGTCAACGTAAACGATGGCAGCTTCAAGGGAGTCCAGCTTGCGGCTGTCAGCTACAACAAGGGTACGACGGATGGCCTCCAGTGGAGCACCGTCAACTACGCGGGCACTGCGGGGGGGCTGCAATTGGCGGTCGTGAACTACGCGAAGTCTCTCCAAGGAATCCAAATTGGCATCGTCAACATAGCCAAGAGTGGAGGCAGGTTCCCCGTCATGGTGATTGCGAACTGGAAGAAGTGACTCGGCCGTCACGGCCGCTTCCCTCGGGATCCGCGCTCTAGGGGGGCGAGGTCCAGGTGCCTGGGGGAAGACGCCACAGCTGCGGAAGCACTTTCACCGCGACTTCGCGCCGTAGGCGCACGTCGCGGGCGCGATAGACCACGCCCGCCAACTACTCTATACTCAACCACTTG
>CAVUEC010000010.1:0-29482 GCA_963740415.1 Candidatus Eiseniibacteriota bacterium | reverse complement strand
ATCTCTGGTCTTTCCCTGGACGGCGCCCGGAAACCACGTTTCGGGCGGTACCGCCGGGCGGTGTCCATATTTGCGGGGGTAACCCGGTGCCTCGATTCCATTTGGGTTGGAGCCGCACGCTCGCTCCAGCCAGCCTGCTCGCGGTTCTTGCCTTCCTGTTCACCGGCGTCCGTCCGGCGTCTCGAACGCCTACCCCGGCGGCCGCCGATACCGTCGCGTTCGTCGCGGCGACCCTTCCGCTTCCGGATGAAGGCGCCGCGCGCTGGTATTTCACCGGCGACGAGGTTGTGGGCCTCATCGAGGAGAACAAGGGCGGGGACTGCCTTGGGCATTTCCACGCCTATTCTCTGGCCGAGCCGAAGGCGCTCTGGCACGTGGACCAAGTCATCGGGCACAAGAACATGATCGGCGACACGATGGTCCTTCCCGACAAGGCCGCGAACCAGTGGTACGTCGGAAAGGGCCCTCTGAGCCTGCTCGACCTGACCACGGGCACGATCCGGTGGACCATCCCGTGCGATCAGACCGGATTCCTCATGATGGACCGGGCGAGGCTGCTCTCGGGCGACCGCCTGCTGGTCCCCGGTGCCAAGGACTGCGATCTGAAATCCGACATCGATGCGATGAAGAGGCCCCAGGTCACGATGATCAACAGGGCCACAGGGCGGGTTCAGTGGCGCCACGAAACCAAGAGCCTTGCCTATGACGGCAATCTCGGGTCGTGGGCGCGCCTTCCCGAGAATCGCGGAGGGAAGAAGAAGGGCAAGCGCCAGCAGCTCGCCACGATGCTCGTGACCCAAAAGGGCGAGTTCGACGAGGCGGGGATCTACGAGCCGGATCGGCTGGGGATCGTGGGCGAGGGGTGGGAATGCGTGAACCTCGCCGACGGGGCATCCACCTTCAAGACGGAGGAGAAACTGGGGATCCTCCGCGGCGCCTACGACGGGCGGGTGTTCTTCCAGAACGAGGAGAAGGTCAGCGCGTACTCCACTGAGGGCGCGACGCCCGTGTGGACCTCAACGCTCAAGGAGAAGAGCGACCAGATCTACACGGTGGATGACCTGGTCACCCGTGGCGACGGCGTTCCGGACGGCGTGAGCGACCTGTTCGTCTCGCAATCGGAAGGGGTATCGCGCGTGGACATGGGGACCGGCCGGGTGTCCTGGACCGTCGCACGGGACAGGAATGGCAGTTGGTGGGGGTCGAAGCACGCATTGATCACCGAGACCAAGGACAGGGTCTTGGCCTACGACTGGAGAACCGGCACGAAGATGTGGGAGGCCGGCGTGGCTGGGCAGCCGAGGCCGAAGGACGTGGGGGACGTCATCATCCTCTGCGGTGGGAAGAAGGTGGTGGATGGAGAGCCGCAGGCTCCCTTCACGTTCACCGCCGTGAAGGGGATCGGCGGCCAGGTTCTCTGGAGCCGCACGGACGTGAGCGGCCTGGAGATCGTGGATTGGAAGCTGATCGGTGGCCAGCAGATCCGGTTCACAAATGAGGACGGAAAGGTCGCCAACGTCAACGTGGCCGATGGGACGGCCGCGAAAGCTCCACCCGCCGCCGGCGACCAGGGTGGCATGGTGGAGGGCGGCTACTCCGTGACGTATCTGGAGAAGAAGAAAACCCTCCAGTGCCACAACTACGCCGGCACGCTCGTCTGGGAGCGGAAGGGCCAGAACTCCATGGTTCCACCATACAAGCTGGGCAGGGGTTGCGTGATCTGGGCGTCCACGGACGGCACGGTGGAGGTCGTTGGTCTCGCCGACGGTGCGACCAAGTGGAAGCAGAGGGTCGCCTCGAAGCCCCCGCAACCGGCGGTGAACAAGGACGGCACCTACATGGTCATTCAGAACAAGACGGAAGTATCCATCGTGAAGCTGGGGTCGTAGGAGGGATTGATGGAACACAAAGACGCCCGGCTTACATCGCTCCGGAGCGAGATCGACGACGTCAACGAGCGCGTCCTCGCGCTGGTTCAGAGACGCGCGGAGATCGTTCTCGAAATCGCCCAGCTCAAGCAGGCGATGGGCCTCGAGGGCTACGATCCGAAGCGCGAGGAGGAGATGCTCCACCATCTGACCGCCCGCTCCAAGGGTCCCTTTGGTCCGGCGGAGATACGCGACATTTTCCAGGCCATCTTCCGCGCGTCGCTCGACATTCAGAACCAATCGTGGAAGGAGCAGCTTCAGGTGAAGCGACGCGATCTCGTCCCAGAGGGCGGGATCCGCGTTCGCGGCGTCGCGATCGGGGCCGGAACACCCGTGGTGATGGCGGGTCCCTGCTCGGTGGAGACGCCGGAGCAGATGGAGGCGATCGCCTCGCGTTTGGCAAAGCTTCCCGGCGTGAAGATCCTTCGCGGCGGAGCGTTCAAGCCGCGCACGAATCCGCACACGTTCCAGGGCCTGCGCGAGGAGGGGTTGAAAATCCTGCGCGCCGCCGCGGACCGCCACGGCCTGGCCACCGTCACCGAAGTTCTGGACCGCGCCTCGCTGGAGCTGGTCGCCGAGTACGCGGACATGGTTCAGGTGGGCTCGCGCAACATGTACAACACCGAACTCTTGAAATCGATCGGTCAGCTGGGGAAGCCGGTCCTCCTGAAGCGTGGGTTCATGGCCACCCTCGAGGAGTTCCTGCTCTGCGCAGAGTACATCGTATCCGAAGGGAATCACGCGGTGGTTCTATGCGAGCGCGGTATCCGCACGTTCGAGCGCTGGACCCGCAACACGCTGGACATCTCGGCCATCCCGCTCCTCAAGCAGGAGACCTCGCTTCCGGTCATCGTGGACGTGAGCCACGCGCTGGGGAGGAAGGACATCATCCTGCCGTGCGCCCGCGCGGCACTGGCCGCCGGCGCGGACGGGCTCATGATCGAAACGCACCCGTCGCCCGACCAGGCTCTTTCGGACGGCTTCCAACAGCTCAATCTCGACGAATTTGAGGACCTGATCTCGCGCCTCGGGCTGGGCGGCGCCGCGGCCAAGGCAGGCGTCGCGGCGGGGCGCGAATGGAAAAGCGAGGTGACCGCGTGAGCGCACGATCGAGAGGGGAATCGCCGGCCAAGGTTCGACGCGACCAGCTCTTCGCGGACCGCCGCCACCGGGCCGAAGACTTCAACTTTGGAAAGGACACCGCCGTCGTCTTCGACGACATGCTCGAGCGGTCGGTGCCGTTCTACAATGAGATTCAGCGCATGACGGGTGAGCTGGTGGCCGACTTCGCGGCGGACGGCACGTCCATCTACGATCTCGGATGCTCGACATGCACCACGTTTCTGGAAATGGCGCCGCACATCCCCGCGGATCGTAACGTTCGCTTCGTGGGCGTGGACTCATCCGCCGAAATGCTCAAGATCGCGGGGGCGAAACTCAAAGAAGCTGGATTCGGCCGGCCCGTCGACCTGGTCCACGCGGACCTGGACCAGGGGGTCGCGATTCACAACGCCTCCGTCGTGTTTCTCATCCTCACGCTCCAGTTCGTGCGGCCGCTGAATCGCGAGCGCCTGATCCGTTCCATTCTGGACGGGCTCGCCGACAACGGCTGCCTCATCCTGGTGGAAAAGGTCCTCGGCGAGAACTCCACCTTCAACCGGCTCTTCATCAACCACTACTACGAGATGAAGCGCCGGAACGGGTACAGCGATCTCGAGATCGCCCAGAAGCGCGAGGCGCTCGAAAACGTTCTGATCCCGTACCGCCTCGAGGAGAACAAAGATCTCCTTCGCAAGTGCGGCTTCAAGCACGTGGACGTCTACTTCAAGTGGTACAACTTCTGCGCGATGATCGCGACGAAGTGAGCGTCGCAACCCGAGAACCAAACGCAACGGTCGAGGCTCACGTCACCGGGGCCGATGCTTCGCCGGGGCGCGCGTCCTCCGGCGCGGCCACGTCCTCCGACGCCGCGACCCAGGCTCCCTGGATCGTCCGCGCCGGCCACTTCCTCTTCCACTGGCGCAATCTCCTCTTCCCGCTGGTCTTTGTCGCCGTGGCCCTCGCGACCAAGCCGCTCGCATTCCTGGCGAGCGAGCGCGCCGACCGGTGGATGGATCTCGCGGGGCTCCTGGTGGCGGTCGCGGGCCAGGCGCTTCGCGTCGTTGTGATCGGTCTCGCGTACATCCGGCGCGGTGGGAAGGACGGGAAGATCTACGCCGACACGCTCGTCGTGGAAGGCTTCTTCGCGCACTCCCGAAACCCGCTCTATCTCGGCAACCTCATGGTCTTCGCGGGGCTCCTCATCGCACTGAACTCGCCGGCCGGCTGGATCGTGGGCGCGCCCTTCTACCTGTTCGCCTATCACGCGATCACGCGGGCCGAGGAGAGCTTCCTCGGACAGAAGTTCGGAGCCGCGTACCACGACTACAAGAAACGCGTGAACCGGTTCTGGCCGTCCTTCTCCGGGCTCGGCTCCACGATTCGCGGCATGCGGTTTGACTGGCGCCGCGTGGTGCTGAAGGAGTACGGGGCGACGTTCGCGTGGATCACCACGTTCCTCGGCGTGATTCTCTGGGAGCACTTCGCGCGCGACGGCTACGCGGGACTGGCTGGCGTGGCGCGTCCCGTGGGCGTCGTGTGGGGGATCGCGCTCGTGGGCTACGCCACCGCGCGGTTCCTCAAGAAGACCGGGCGCCTCAAGTCTCCGTCGGCAAAGGCGTTCTGATGCCGAGGGCGAAGAGCGTCGCCGAGTACATCGCGACCGCGTCCCCCGAGGCGCGACCGATGCTGCGTCAACTCCGCGCGGCGGTTCGCGCCGCGGCTCCGCAGGCGAAGGAGGGCATGAGCTACGGCATGCCCTACTACAGCTACCTGGGCCGGCTGGTCTACTTCGCGGCCTTCCGGAGCCACGTCAGCCTGTTTGCCTCGGCGCGGACAATCCAGGCCCATGCGGCTACCCTCAAGAAGTACCAAACCTCAAAGGCCACGCTCCAGTTTCCCCTCGGGACCCGGGTGCCGGTCACGGTCGTGGGGAAGGTCGTGAAGGGGATCGCCCGGGCGAACGAAGCCGCCAAAGCGGCCAAGGCTGCCAAAGCCGCCAGGCGATAGGGACGGAGTCGGGCATCCAGCCGTGAACCCTCCGAGACGTCCGGGGTAGATAATAAGTGTGTACTTACTTAACGAAATGGCCGATCCTACACCCATGACACCCAAAGCCAAGACCGCCACCAGCCCGGCCCCGCCGGCGACCCGGACCCGCCTTACCGCGGGGGGACGCCGGTCCCAGATCCTCAAGGCCGCCATGAAGCTCTTCGCCGAGCGCGGCTTCCACGGAGTCCGCACCCGCGAGCTCGCGGAGAGCGCCGGGGTGAGCGAGGCGCTCGTCTTCCGGCATTTTCCGACCAAGGAGTCGATCGTCCTGGCGATCCTGGACGAGGCCGGATTCGCGGAGCGCATTCAAGAGATGGAGGCGCGTCTGGAGGCGATGCCGCCCCGCCAGGCCCTTCTGTCGATCGCCGAGAACCTGCTCACCCGGCTGAAAGAGCATCCGGACCGCTTCCGGGTCGTGTTCTTTGGGCTCTTGGAGACCCCGCACCTGGCGAGCGAGTTCTATCGGCGGTTTCTCTCGCGCCTGCTGGCTCTCGAGACTCGAATCTTCAAGCGCGCGTTCGCCGTCCAAGGGAGCGACCTTCCGGGAAGCCAGGTCGATCCCAGCGTGGTGGCGCGGTCCTTCCACGGGTCGTTGATGTTCTATAACTTGTCGGGGGCCATTGTGCGCATCGAGCCGTTGCCCAAGAATCCAAAGCGCCTCGCCGAGGCGATCGTCGATCTCTACCTTCCCGCAGGGAGCGTCCATGGCCGGTGAAACGAAGCGAAGCCCAGCGGCCGTCGTTCGGCCGATCGTCATTCTCCTGATTCTCGGGACGATCGCCTACTTCGTTTGGAAGAACGCGACCCGCCGCGAGGACTACGCCGGCGGCGACGTTCAGACGACGGGCACGATCGAGGCCGTGCACGTGAGGCTCGGGTTCAAGGTGACCGGGCGGATCGCGGACATTCCCGTGGTGGAAGGGGCCTCCGTGAATCCAGGCCAAGTCATCGGGCGCCTGGACACCGACGACCTGGATATCCAGCTCCGGACGGCGCGAGCCATGCTTGAGGCGGCGCGCGCGGCCGTGGTTCAGGCCCGGGCGGCGAAGGACCGAACCTCGACCGACCTCGAGCGCCAGCAGGAGCTCTTGAAGAGCGGGGCGACCGCGCCCCGCGACGCAGACGTCGCGCGCACCAATGACGAAGCCGCCGCGGGCCAGGTTCTCGCCGCCACCGCGCAGCTGCACCAGGCCGAAAGCTCGCTGGCGCAGGCCGCGCTTCAGCGCTCCTACGCCGAGCTTCGCGCGCCCGAAGCGGGGCTGGTCTCGGAGATCATCCACCGGCCGGGCGAGCTGGTGGTCCTCGGCACGCCGATCGTCACGCTCGCCCAGCTCGACACGGTGAAGGTTCACGCCGCCGTCGACGAGACCCAGGTGGGAGCGATCCGGCCCGGCGACAAGGTCCGGGTCCGCGTGTACACGTTCGACAAGAAGGTGTTCGAGGGAGAAGTCTCCGACATCCAGCCCGCGGGCGACTTCGCGACGCGGAAGGACTGGGGAGCGCAGCGCCGCGATATCCGCACGTTCTCCGTCACGGCGCGCGTGCCCAATCCCGAGCGGCTCCTCAAGGACGGGATGACAGCGGACGTCACGATCCTTCCGAGCGCGTCGGTTCGGGTCGAGGCGCAGCGGTGAACGCCGTGCCCTCCGCGCTCACCGATTCCACCGCTTCCGCCGTCACCATGATGGAGGGGGGAGGCCCGGCGATTCTCGTCGAGCATCTGACGAAGAAGTTCGGCGACTTCACCGCGGACGACGACCTCAATTTCAGCGTCAAGCAGGGCGAGATCTTTGGAATCCTCGGCCCGAACGGGGCGGGGAAGAGCACCCTCATTCGGATGCTCACGACGCTCATCCGGCCGACGTCGGGGAAGGCGCTGGTGATGGGGTACGACGTGGTGCGCCGCACCGCCCGGGTCCGGAGGGAGATCGGGGTGATCCCGCAGGCGAACACGGTGGACGGGGACCTCACCGCGTCGGAGAGCCTCGACCTGTACGGGCGCTTCTACAACATGGGGCGCAAGGAACGCCGGCAGCGCGCGGCCGAGTTGCTCGAGGCGGTGGGCCTGACCGAGTGGAAGGACAAAACCGCGGGCACCTATTCGGGCGGCATGCGCCGCCGGCTCGAGATCGCGCGTGGCCTCATCAACAGGCCCCACGTGTTCATTCTCGATGAGCCCACGACCGGCCTCGATCCACAGAGCCGGCGCGTGATCTGGGAGCTGCTCGAAACGCTGCGCAACCAGGGCGGCCTCACGATTCTGATCTGCACCCACTACATGGACGAGGCGGACCGGCTCTGCGACCGCCTGGCGATCGTGGACAAGGGAAAGATCGCCGCCCTGGGCACGCCGCGCGAGCTGAAGGCGAGCGTACCCGGGCAAGACACGCTCACGCTCCAGTTCATGAAGGAAGTGGACGACCCGCTCCTGGACGCCCTCAAGGCGCTGCCCGAAGTCCACGCCGCCGGCCGCGAGGAGATCCACACGGTCCGGATCATCCTGAACGGTGACGTGGTGCCGCTCGAAGGGATCACCGAGATCGCGCGGAGCCGCGACAACAAGGTGCGGAGCGTGACCCTGGTGGAGCCGACGCTCGAGGACGTGTTCATCCACTACACGGGCCGCGGACTCCGCGACTCGGCTAGCGAGACCTACAGCTACGCGATTCCGAGGATGATGCGATGAATGGATCGCGGCGCGGTGAGAGGGAAGCGGCGAGGCGCGCCCGGGCGAGGAGCGCCTGATGTTCCAGTTCAGCCTCAGCCGCATGCTCGCGGTTGCGGAGCGTGATCTCAGGCGCTTCCGCCGGAACGGCGTGCTGCTCATTCCCATGGCGCTCATGCCGATGATCTACCTCGTCATCCTTGGCAAGGCGATGGGCGGGGACCTTCACGGGCTCCCCGTAGCGGTCGTGGATCAGGACGGCGGCCCGGCTGCCGTCACCGTGCACGACCGCCTTCAAACCCTTCAGCAGGGTCGCGACCTGCTCCGCATCTCGGACGAGCCGGACCCACACACGGCGCTGAATCGCCTCCGTGAGGGGGACTACGCCGCCGTCGTCATCATCCCGCCGGCATTCAGCGAGGATGCGTCGCGGGGCGAGCCCGCAAAGCTTGGGGTCGTGGTCGACAACACCGACAACACGTCGGCCAACGTCATCGAGGGCGAGCTGCGGCGAGCGTTCGCCGGGGTCATTCCCGGCGGCACCATGGCGGGCGCGACCGCGATGAGCGCGACTGGGCAACCCATGTCGACCGGCCTCACGTCTGCGCCCGGGATCGACGTCCAGAGGGTGGACGTCTACGGGCACAAGGAGTTCATCCAGTACCTGGTGCCGGGCGTGATCGCGCTGGCCCTCTTCTTCGTCGCCATGCTCGCGGGCGGGATCATCCTGGTCGACGACCGCGCCCGCGGAATCCACGAAGGCTACTTCGTCACCCCGCTCTCCACGCTGGATCTGATGGGCGGACTCACGCTCTCGGCCGTGACCCTCGCGATGATCATCGGAACCATCGTGCTCGGGTCATCGATCCTGATCGCGCGGCTCCCGATCATCGGGGGCTGGAGGACGATCGCGTTGACCGAGGTCGCCATCCTGCTTCTGGCGCTCGGACTGATCCTGTTCATGTTCACGCTCATGGCGCGGGTGTCGAATCCCATGACGCCGCGCGCCCTATTCGGCATTCTCAACGTGCTTACGTTTTTCCCCAGCGGCGCGCTCTACCCCGTGGAAAGCTATCCGCCCTGGCTCCAAGTCATCTCCGCAGCATTCCCTATGCGCTATGCCGTCCACTCGCTGCGGGGGCTACTTCTCAAGGGAGTCGGCCCTCAAGCCGTGATGCCCGACTTCCTCGTGATGGGGGGATTCGCCCTGATCATGCTCGTGCTGGGCGCGCTGAGCTTCAAGCGGACGCTGTAGCCGGCCGAACCCCGCAGGTCAATGCGGGCAGAGGGATCCCGACCAGGTCCCGGAGTCCGTCGAGGGGGTCACGAGATCCTCAAGCGTCCACGTACCGCTGACGGTGTTGGTGGTGGTGTCAAGCGTGCCGTCTATGGTCAGCTGCGATACGCCGGGATCGGTGTTGCCCGCGGTGATGGCTCGCATGGTTCCCGTCGTCTGAATGGTCCCTTCGAAAGCAAACGGCTCTCCGCTCGTGGGAAACGCGATCCCGCCGACCTCGCCTCCGGCGATTAGCAAATCCCAGTTACCCGCGGTGGATGTTACGTCGCTGTCGAAGGTCCCGCAGTAGCTTGTCGGCGTGACCACCCCGGTGACGCATCCGAAAAACCCGGCGCCGTTGGGTCCGTCGTACTGCCCGATGAGCGCGTCAAACGAACCGGTCGTGTCATAAGCCCCAGCAAAGGAATATCCGGAGGAAACATTAGTCAGATTCAGCGTATCCGCAGCATCGTCGTACGTGCCCGTCAGCATCACGGCGCTGCCGCCGATCGGCTTGATTGTTCCGGAGGCGGTAATGCTCGCGAGGGGGGCGAGCCGCGCGGGACCGGTGGGAACCCACAGCCTCGAGTGAAGCGGGCCCGCCAGACTCGTTGAATTGATGGTGACGCTCAGCGAGCCGTTTTCCGTGCCGTTGGCGAACACGCCCGTAAACGTGGTGGCCGGGGCAAGACCACCTTCGGGTCCCGTGCTCTTGCTGTCGTCGTCGCCGCAGCCTGCCAGAAGTCCGGTGCCGAGTGCGAACGCGATGAGAAGGGAACGGCGGTGGGCGCGGCCAGGGAAACCCGGATACGATGCCATGGAGGACCTCCTTTGGCGAACGTAGACCGACGAGAAGGATGAACCCCCATTCTAGTGGACGCCAAACCCGGGCGCCATTTCCAAGGAGCAGCCGACCGCGAGGCAGAAGCCCGTAAAGAGAATCCGGACGAGCCTATACGTAGGAGCGCGCACGAGCTATCTTTCCGCCATGCTCCAGATCCGCGTTGCAGTCGCATCGGACCAGGAATTCCTCGGCCGCTATGGCGGGGCGCTCATGCGCCAGCATCACGCGGACGACCCCAGACGCTTCATCCAGGTGGATCACCCCGAGACCGGCTACGGGCGCTTTCTGGTCTCCCAGATTGCGAACCCGAGCAGCCTTGTGATGGTGGCCGAGAAGGACGGCACCGTCGTGGGCTATATCTACGCGGACGTCGAGTCCACGAACTGGATGGAGCTCCGCGGGCCCTGTGGGGTGGTGCACGACATCTACGTCGACGAAGCCGCCCGGCGCCTGGGTGCCGGGCGCGAGCTCCTGCGCGCCGCCATCGCGTGGATCCGCTCGAAGGGCCGCTCCCAGGTGGTGCTCCTCACCAAGACCCGAAATGAGCACGCGCACCACTTGTTCGCCGAGCTTGGCTTCAGGCCGACCATGGTCGAGATGACGCTGGACCTGGATACCGGGGGGTAATGAATGGAGGGGACGACGCTATCCACGCTCCATGCGTGGGAGAGCTTCTACGTCATCGTCGGCTCGTCGGCCGGCGCCCTGACCGGCCTGCAGTTTGTCGTGCTGACGCTGATCACCGAATCGGGCGCGGTCCGTGGCAGCGGAGAGAGCCTGGCGGCCTTCGGCAGCCCGAACGTCGTCCACTTCTGCGCGGCCTTGCTCGTGTCGGCCATCTTCAGCGCGCCGTGGCAGGGTTTGGGCGCGCCGGGAATCGCGGCGGCGCTCTGCGGGGCGTGCGGCGTTTTCTATTCGATCGCCGTCCTGAGGCGAGCGATGCGGCAGCGCGACTACAAACCCGTTCTCGAGGACTGGGTCTGGCACGCCGCGCTGCCCATGATCGCCTACGGCGCCCTGGCCTACGCCGGCCTCCAGCTCACGCGGGATCCAGCCGACATGCCGTATTTCATCGGCAGCGCCGCGCTGCTTCTGGTCTTCATCGGCATCCATAATGCCTGGGACACGGTGACGTACATCACCATGGAAAATGCCCGCGAGGTGAGGGCCAAGCG
The DNA here is from genome assembly GCA_963740415.1 of Candidatus Eiseniibacteriota bacterium. Taxonomy (GTDB): domain Bacteria; phylum Eisenbacteria; class RBG-16-71-46; order SZUA-252; family SZUA-252; genus WS-9. The sequence goes on along the minus strand of CAVUEC010000010.1, from coordinate 18,444 downwards.
TGCCGCGAAGAAGGCCGCGGAACGGTCGCAGGGTTCCGGAGGGGAGACCCCAGGACACCGGGGCGGTGACACTACCCCCCTGTGAGCCGACTTCTCGCGCGTCCCTTTGACTTCCTCGCGGTTGGCGAGCCGCCGGTGCCATCGGACGCGATCTTCGTGTTCGCGGGCCGGCCGGAGCGCAAGCGATACGGCGTCGAGCTATTCAAGCGAGGGCTCGCCCCGGTCCTGATCCTGAGCGTGGGGCGATTCGAGTGGAGGCGTTTCCCACAGCTTGGCTTGCCGGATGACGGCGGGCTCACGCGACTCGTCCAGGAGACCTACTACAGGCGCCGCCATTTCTTCGTGACCGTCGGCCCCGACGGCGCGTCCGCGCGCTTCGTTCCAACTCACTTCCTGGGCACCCTGCGGGAGGCGCTGGGCCTGGCCGAAGAGGTCCGCGCCAAGGGGTACCGATCCTTGCTCGTTGTCTCCACTTCGATCCATCTACGCCGGACACGCCTCGCCCTGCGCTACGCGCTCAAGGACCTTCCGGTACGCGTCGCGTATTCGTCTGTGCCCGAGAGCGATTCGGTGATTCGACGGGACGACTGGTTCCGGTGGGCGGAGAGCCGGAGTTTTGTTTTTGGTGAACTGGTCAAGCTCCCGCTCTACTGGATTCTTTGCCGGTAGCTCAACGAAAGCCGAGGGACGTGCCCTGAAGTTGCGTACCGATTCGAGCGGGCTACCGTTTCCGGGAGACCGAGAAGTCGACCCGCCCCTTCGCCCCGAAGAGTTCGATCGTCACGCGCCAATCGCCGGGGTCACCGTCGAGCGTTTCGTTCACGAGTTCGAACTCGACGGGAACGTGGTCGTAGACGATCTTTCCGTTGACGTCTTCGATCGTGATCCGGGCGTGGCCGTGATGGACGAAGCTTCGATGATAGACGTTTGCCACCCGCCCGGTCTCGGGGAAGGTCCACGCCTGGACGTCGGTCACGTTGTCCAGGTCGCGGGCTTGATACCGGGTCGTGTCGGCCGCGACGTAAAGCTCGGTCTTGTTCTCCGGCCCCAGGTACCGGACGATCGTGTCCTGGCATCCCGCGATCGCGAACAGACTCGCGATCCCTAGAAGCGCGGCGGCGGCGGCGCGCCGGGCCACGGCTCGAGTCCGCTGCGGGCGCCCGGACGCCCCGATCATGGCTGCCACCTCGGGAACGCATAGGAGACGTAAGCGCGTGCCTGCGACCCGTCCCGCTCCACGTCGGGGAAGTCGTCGTACCAACTCTTCCGGTAATAGTACGTCCAGGCCGCTCCCGCTCCGAGCCGGCCGTTGAGGTAGAAACGTCCCTCCGCGGTTCCGCCGAGCTGAAGGTGGTCGCCGTCGAACCCACTGATGATCGGCGTGTACAACGTCCGGCCGATCACCTGCACCATCCCTTTCCCTTCCCAGATCCTCGCCAGGCGAGTCCACGCCCCGAAGCTCACGCCGTAGTCGTAGTCGCGGCCTTCCAGCGTGACGAAGTAATCGGACCGCAGGGCCGAGATGGGGAGAAACGATCCAAGAACCTCGAGGTGGGTCCGGGCCCCTCGCGGGTTTCCCCAGCGCGAAACCAGGCCGCCGTGCAACCCCTGTCCGCCGAACTGGAACGCGGGTGAGTTAAAGTATTCATAGGTGAGGAAGGCCGCGAGCTTGTGGACGTGCCCGCTCGAGCGGCCCAGCGTATGGGCTGCAAGGCTCCCGCGCGCCCGGAGCTGCGCCAGCGCGCCGACGTCGGGCTGTCCGGGCGCGACTTCCAGATTCACCAGGAAGGCCGAGAAGGGCTTCCCGCCCAGGTCCTCCACCTGGTCCCCGTAGGAGAGCGCCAGCTCGCCGTACCCTTGATCGAGCTCCTCGCCCGTCGAGCCGAAGCGGTTGGTGCGGCGGTATCCGATGTCGAACACCGCCTGAATCCTGCTGGGGCGCCATTCCTCCGGGGTTGGCCGCCGGCCGTGGGTCTGGCCGTTGACGAGACGGCTGAATCCGCGCACGGGATTCAACGCCGCCGCACCGATCTCCCGCCACGTCCGCTCGCTGCCAGAGCTGGTGTTGTCGAGCGCGAGCGAGGACATTCGCCAGAGCATCTCGCCCAGTGCGATCCCGCCGAGCGTCGTGTTCCACCAGTCGTTCGGCGAAGGAGCCCAGGCCTCGCCGTACAGTTCCCACATGAGGCTGCCGCCGCCCGCCCAGGCCGCCGACTCCCAGAAGTTGTATCCGTTCGCGCGGCCGGCGTTGAAGTACTGGCTCCCGTGGTAGGGATGGGAGAACTGGTTGTTCACGAATTGGTTGTTATCCCACAGCCACGGATTGCTCATGTTCGTCCACCAGGTCTCGGGGCTGATGTCCGCCCACTCGGCGTCGCGGACGAAATGATTCACGGACCACGGAATGAGCTGGACGCCCATGAGCATGGCGAACGCCGGCAGGAACTTCTTGGGCGGATTGCACTCGGGACATTCTTGCGCGAGAGGGCTGCTTGAAGCGCTCGACTGGGCGAGAAGGATCGTCGGCGGCGCCTCCGGCTCACTGCCGAGCGCGGGGGCGGGCGGCACGCAGAGAAGCGCGGCCGCGATGGACGCGGCCAAAAGATGAAGGCGGAAGCTGCGAGCGTCGGGCTTGGACATGACCCCATACACCCATGGCGGCGAAGGATCGATTCTTCGGATGGGGAAAATAGCACACGCGGCAGGTCCGGGCACAACGATTCTGAGCTGCACTACTATACTCGGGCTCATACGCAGGCGCTGAGGGAATGGTCGAGCCCAGGGGGCCCACGATCTTGACGACGAACCCCGAAATCCTCACGAATCGTCTTCGCCTCCGGCGCTGGCATCCAACCGACCTCGATCCCTTCGCCGCCATGAACGCCGATCCTCGTGTCACGGAGTACCTGCCGACGCCGCTGTCTCGGGGCGAGAGTGAGGCGTTCGTCACACGGGTCGAGGCTCACTTCGAGAAGCACGGGTTTGGACTGTGGGCGGTCGAGGTGCTTGAGAATCATCGATTCGCCGGATATGTGGGTCTCATGAGGCCGCGATTCGAAGCCAAGTTCACCCCCTGCGTGGAGGTGGGCTGGCGCCTGGCGGCCGAGCACTGGGGGAAGGGGTACGCTACCGAGGGCGCCGGCGCCGTGATCGCCTACGGCTTCGACGTGATCGGCCTCAGGGAGATCCTCTCATGGACCGTTCCGGCGAATATGCGATCCCGGCGCGTCATGGAGAAGCTCGGGATGACACGGGATCCGGCCGACGACTTCGATCATCCGCTGCTGCCGGAGGGGCATACGCTCCGACGCCACGTCTTATACCGGATCGCGCGGGAAGAGGCCTGAACTACCAGAGACGGATTCGTTGCTCCGGCGGGAGGTAGTAGCGGGAGCCCGGCTTGACCTCCGGGAAGGCGGTGTACCATCCGTCGTCGTTTCGGACGACCCCGTTCACGCGAAATTCATTCGGGCTGTGCGGATTGGACAAGATCCGCTGGCGCTGCGCCCCGTCCCTCACCTTGGACCGCCAGCTCTGGCCGAAGGCCAGGTAGAACCGCTGATCCCCGGTGAGGCCGTCGAGCACCGGGGCTTCCTTGCCGCCGAGGGAAATCCGATAGGCCCGGTGCGCGACCACGAGTCCCGCGAGATCGGCGATGTTCTCGCCGAGGGTCAGCTTCCCGTTCACGTGGAGGCCCGGTAGGCCCTCGTACGCGTCGTACTGCGCCGCGAGGGCACTGGTCTTTTCATCGAAGCCCTTCCGGTCGGCATCGGTCCACCAGTTCCGAAGAACGCCCATCCCGTCGTACTTCGAACCCTGGTCGTCGAAGCCGTGGCTGATCTCATGCCCGATGACCGCGCCGATGGAGCCGTAGTTCACCGCGTCGTCGGCCGAGGCATCGAATTGCGGCGGCTGGAGAATTCCGGCCGGGAAGACGATCTCGTTCATCGACGAATTGTTATACGCGTTCACGGTCGGAGGGGTCATGCCCCATTCGGATCGGTCCACCGGGCCGTCGAGGCGGTGGAGATTCCGATACCACTCGAACCCGATCGCGTTCTTCATGCTTCCGACCAGGTCGTTTCGGTCGATCGAGAGAGCGGAGTAGTCGCGCCACTGGTCCGGATATCCCACCTTGACGGTGAAACGATGCAGCTTGTCGAGCGCCTGGGTCCGCGTCGTGTCCGTCATCCAGGTCATGGTCTTCAGGTCCTCCTCGAACGCCTGGAGGAGGTTTTGGACCAGGGTCTGGATCTTGGCTTTGGCCTCGGGCGGGAAGTATTTCCGGACGTAGATCTTTCCGAGAGCCTCTCCCATCTGGTTGTCGAGAAGTCGGGCGCCGCGGGTCTGCCGGTCGAGCTGTTTGGCGCGTCCCTGAACGACCGTTCCGAAGAAGCCGAACTCCGTATCATCGACGGAGTCGGGAAGGTACGGGGCAAAGGCGCTGAGATAGCGAATCGTGAGGTAGTCGCGCCAGACCGGAACCGGTGTGGCCATGACGATCTTCCCGATCGCGTGGACCGCGCTCTTCTCCGCCACGATGACCTGGCGGTCTCCCACGGGCGAAGTGAGCGGAATGCCCAGGCCCTTGAAGTAGGGCGTCCATGGAAAGCCGGGAGCAAGCTTCATAAGCTCGGGCAGCGGCATCGGGTTGTATACCTTGTCCGCGTCGCGCCGGTCTGCCGCGGGCCACGAGGCGACCGCGATGTCGTGCTCGAATGCGTACACCTTGCCCGCGCGGGCCGCCGCGTCTTTCACCCCGGCCAAGGCGAGCATCTGCTCGAGATACTTCTTGTACGCCTCGCGCGTCGTGGCGAGATCCTTATCATCCCGCAGGTAGTAGTCGCGGTCCGGCATCCCGAGCCCCGACTGCGTGACGAACACCGTGTATCGATCCGGATGCTTGTCGTCCACGCCGATCACGGCCGCGAACGGCACCTTGAGATGCAGGGACGGGTCGCCCATCACCTGGCCGGCGCCCTGCAGCGTTCGGATCGTAGCGATCCGCTCGAGGTCCTTCGAAACGACCGTCATTCCAAGCGAGTCGATGCGCGTCGTATCGGTAAAGGCGTCGTAGAGGTCGCGGAGCTTCGTCTCCTCGGCGGTGAGATCCTGGCGCGAGTGCAGGTCGGCCACGATCTCCTTCAGGCGCCCTTCGTTCCGGATCACCATGTCGTAGCCCGCGCCCGCGGCCGGCCGATCCGGGGGGATCTGGGCCGTCTTGAGCCATCCGCCGTTCGCGTAGCTAAAAAAATCGTCGCCCGGTTGGACGGAGCGGTCGAGGTACTCGAGATTGAGCCCCCAAGGCGGGATCTGCGGCGCCGCGAAGGCGACGCCGGTAAGCAGGGAGGCGCAAACGGCGACCAAGGCTGCGGTGGCGCGAGTCATAAGGGTTTGGAGCTTAGCAAGGAGCGCCGCTTGTGGCAACTGGCCCGCAGAGTGGGCTTGATCGTCCGCTCCAAGCGGGTGGTTTATACTCCGCTGGGATGTACCTGACGGCCCAGGGCTGCGACCGAACTCAAACGCGGGACCTTCCCGCCAGGATCCGACATGACAGAACCGAACCCCTTTGAATCGCTGCGTCAGATCTACACCGGCTATGCGGCATCTCGGGCATTGCATGCGATCGCCGATTTGGGGGTGGCCGATGCGCTGGACGATTCACCGCTGTCGGCCACCGACCTGGCCAGATCGGTTGGAGCCGACGCGGACGCGCTCGAGCGCGTCCTTCGCCTCCTTTCGTCCTACGGTGTGTTCGAGGTGGCGGGCGATAAATATCGCCACTCGCCCGCGTCGCGGCTCCTCCGATCCGACCACCCAAGATCCGCTCGGCCGCTCGCACGTATGTTCGGGCTCCCAATGAGCTGGTCCGCCTATGGGGGGATGGCGCACACGATGCGCACGGGCCGTCCGGCGACCGAGAAGACGCTGCCCGAGGGATTCTGGGCGCACTTCTCCGCGCACCCGGAAGAGAGCGCGCTCTTCAACGCTGCGATGGGGGCGAAGGCGCTGGCCCAGGTCCCCGCGGTCGTTGCGGCCTATGATTTCTCGCGGTTCCGGCAAATCGGCGACATCGGCGGAGGGCGCGGCCATCTTCTCCAGGCCGTGCTCCAGGCGGCCCCGAGCGCAAAGGGCGTCCTCTTCGACCTGCCGCATGTCGCGGCCGAGGCGGCTTCCTCCCGATCGGATCGTCTCACGGTCCAGGCCGGCGATTTTTTCAAGGACCCCCTTCCGGAGTGCGACGCCTACATCGTGATGGAGGTTATCCACGACTGGGCCGACCGGGAGTCCGATGCAATCCTGAGATCCATCCGGCGCGCGGCGCCCGCAGGCTCCGTTCTCCTCCTGGTCGAAGAGATCATTCCGGACGACCCCGGGCCCCACTGGTCAAAGGTCCTCGACATTCACATGCTCACGCTCCTCGGCGGAAGGCAGCGGACATTCCGTCAATACGAGAGCCTCCTTCGCGCCGCTGGCTTCTCCCCAAAGCGCGAGATCGCAACACCCGTTGGCATCTCGCTCATCGAGGCGACCGCGGCTTAGGACGAAAATGGTGTCGAACCGCCAGAGCCATCTCCTCGCGGGCGCTCTGCTCGCAGCCTCCATCCTCGCGCCGGCTGGCGCCAGCGCGTCGCCGGGCCGCCAACCATTCGATCCCGGCCACGTCCTCGCCGGGCCGGTCGCCGCGCGCGTTGACAGCTTCATGACCGCTGCCGCGGGGTACGGCATGGCGGGCACGCTCCTGGTCGAGCGGGACGACAAGGTTATCCTCAACAAGGGCTACGGCATTGCGGATCGGGGGCAAGGCGTGCGCGCGACCACAAGCACACCCTACCTTCTCGGTTCTCTGTCCAAGCAGTTCACCGCCGCTGCGATCTACAAGCTCGAGTCGCAGGGGAAGCTTCACCTCGCGGACACGCTGGGGCAGTGGTTCCCCGAAGCGCCTGTTGACAAGCGCGGGATCACGATCGATCAGCTCGTCCACCACACGTCGGGCCTGCCGTATCTCAACCGGGGCGATCTTTACGATTCCGTGACCGTCGATTCGATGGTGCGTGAAACGCTTTCCTATCCCCTCGAGTTCACGCCCGGCGCGCGCTACTCGTACTCGAGCCCCGGATACGGCCTCCTCGGCGTTCTCGTTGCCCGCGCATCCGGCCTCTCGTTCGATGGCTACTTGAGGGCTGAGCTATTCGATCCAGCCGGCATGAAGGAAACGGGCTTCGTTGACGAGACACACCGTTGGACCGCATCAAAGCGCACGCCGTCGTATTCGAGCGGGGACCCCGACCCCGATCCGCCGCTCTATCCGGCCGCGCATGCGGCGAAGGTGGTGGGCTCGGGGGGCGTGATCTCGACCTCAGGCGACCTCTGGAAGTGGGAGCAGGCGCTCCGGTCGGGACGCGTGCTCGATGCCGAGACGACCCGGAAGCTCTTCGCCCCCGGTCCCGCGGTGGGGGGGAACGCGGCGTACGCCGGCGGGTGGCTCGTGGTACGGAGCCAGCGAAACACGACGGTCATCATGCACGCGGGGGACATCGGCGGATTCAATACGGACATGCGGCGGCTCGTCGACGAGCACACGACGATCATCTTCCTCTCCAACGCGCGCGAAGGTGGCCGGGGCTATCGCGACGTCGTGCCGATCACGGTCACGCGGATCCTGTTTGGCCCGCCGCCGGTGATGCCGCCGGCGCGCGTCCGGGTTTCGGAGTCCGCGCTTCGCCGGTGGAACGGACCGGTCCTCATCTCCCCCGGTCTTACCGTCGAGGCGCGAGCGGGCCAGGGAGCGGTCTGGCTGACCGCGCGCACGCAGGAGGGGATGTTCGCGCTCGCCGGAGCGGATTCCGTCTCGCGCGCGCAGGCCTTTGCGCTCAATCACCTCGCCGAAACCGCGGCCGCGGGGCTCCTCTCCGGCGAGGCCGGCGCAGTCGATACGATCTTCAGCCCGAGCCTGGTCGAGGCGGCGCATCCGGAATTCTTCCGGATCTGGAAGGCGGTGTCGGACTCCATCGGCGGAGTGAGCGCGCACGAAGTGCTCGGAACCACGGTGTCCCCACCGAACGGCGCGCAGAGCTTGGTACGCCTCACGGGTTCGAAGAGCGCGAGGGTGATGACCCTCGACTGGCTGGGGGGGAAGCTCATCCAGAGTTCGCCGCTCTCAGTCGAAGGACTCACGCTTCGCTTCTACCCCGAGAGCGACGAGACGCTCTCACGTTACGATCTCTGGGCGGGACGGATCGTCCGGGTCTCGCGCGGCGGTTAGGCGGGCCAAGAAGCCGACCTCGGCTCGGCAGAGGTGCATCAGAGCCCGCTCGGCCAAGCGTCGAGGATCTTGAAAGGAGACTCATGAAACGGCTCATGTCGTTTGTGTTCCTAACTGTGGTGCTGTTCTCCAGCACTTCGGCCCTCGCGCAGCAGGCCAAGCCCAACATCCTCGTGATCATGGGCGACGACATCGGGTGGTTCAACCCGAGCTGCTACAACAGCGGAATCATGGGCTACCGCACGCCGAACATCGATCGCATCGCGACCGAGGGCGCAAGGTTCACCGATTGGTACGGGCAGCAGTCTTGCACCGCCGGGCGCGCCGCGTTCATCACGGGGCAATCGCCGATCCGCACCGGCCTGACCAAGGTCGGACTGCCGGGCTCGGACATCGGGCTGCAACCCGAGGACCCGAGCGTCGCCGACTTCATGAAGAACCTCGGCTACGCGACCGGGCAGTTCGGCAAGAACCACCTCGGCGACCTCAACAAGTTCCTCCCGACCGTCCACGGTTTCGACGAGTTCTTCGGCAACCTCTATCACCTCAACGCCGAGGAAGAGCCGGAGAACCCCGACTATCCCGAAGGACCCCGCGTTCAGGAAGAAGTTCGGCCCGCGCGGGGTCATGCACACATGGGCGACCGACACCGATGACGCCACCGTCGATCCCGTCTTCGGCAGAGTCGGCAAGCAGAAGATCGAGAACACCGGCCCGCTCACCGTCGAGCGAATGAAGACCATCGACGACGAGTTCACCGATGCCGCCGTTGCGTGGATCGACAAGCAGGCCAAGGCCAACAAGCCGTTCTTCTGCTACTACAACTCCACCCGCATGCACGTCTTCACGCATCTCAAGAAAGAGAGTGAAGGCAAGACGGGCCTTGGGACTCTATCCCGACGGCATGGTCGAACACGACGCGCACGTCGGCCAGCTGCTCAAGAAGCTCGACGACCTCGGCATCGCCGACAACACCATCGTCGTCTACACCACCGACAACGGCGCCGAAGTCTTCACCTGGCCCGATGGCGGCACCACGCCGTTCAAAGGCGAGAAGGCCACCAACTGGGAAGGCGCCTTCCGCGTGCCGACGCTCATCCGCTGGCCCGGCGTGATCAAGCCCGGGCAGGTGATCAACGACATCTGCGCCCACGAAGACTTGATCCCCACCTTCGCCGCCGCCGCCGGCGAGCCGGACCTCGTCGCCAAGGTGAAGAAGGGCTACCAGGCCAACGGCAAGACCTTCAAGGTCCACCTCGACGGCTACAACCTCATGCCGTTCCTGAAGGGCGAGGTGAAGGAGTCGCCGCGCAAGGAGTTCCTCTACTGGTCCGACGACGGCGACCTGATGGCCATCCGCTACGAGCAGTGGAAGGCCGCGTTCCTCGAGCAAAACGCGGAGATGTCCCCCCAAACTCCCGTCGGCGTGTGGCAGGGTCAGTTCACCAAGCTGCGCGTCCCGAATTTGTATAACCTGCGCACCGACCCGTTCGAGCGCGGCCCGACGAGCATCTACTACGCCGACTGGATGGTTCGCCGGGCGTTCATCCAGGTCCCGATGCAGGCCTTCGCCGCCAAGTGGCTGGCGAGCTTCAAGGAGTTCCCCCCGCGCCAGAAGCCCGCGAGCTTCAACCTCGACGAGGTGATGCGGAAGATGTCCGAGTCGCACGCGGGAGAGAAGTAGCCTTGGGGTGCGGCACGGCGTCCGCGACGGACGCAAGGTGTTACGCTCCAGATCGGTGGAGGGGTGGCCGAGTGGTTTAAGGCGGCGGTCTTGAAAACTGCACAGACTGGGATTCCACAGATTTGGGGCCGAGCCCCGAAGGCGTTGCGCGCACTTACATTCGCTGGTCCAGCTGTCAGATACCGTCGGTATCGACCCTCGAGCGGAGTGGACACAGGATGACACTGGATGACAGGAAATGCCTCTGATTCGGTAGCAATTCGGTAGCAGGTGCGGAGGACGCTAAGTCAGCGGCTACTCCGAACCCTCGTCGTCGACGAGCTCACGCCTCGCAGTCGCTCGACGTCGCGCAATGGCGGCTGACCGAAGAGGCGCTTGTACTCCCGACTGAAGTGCGATGCGTCGTCGTATCCCACCTCGTAGCCGGCGGTCGCAGCGTCAAAGTTGCCGGCGAGAAGAAGCCGCCTAGCCTCCTGAAGCCGGATCTGCTTCTGGAATTGGAGCGGACTCATACCCGTCACCGCTTTGAACTGATGGTGGAGGCCGGAGGAACTCATCCCGAGCTGCCGTGCAAGCCCCGCGATGGCGAGATGTTTGCCATAGTCCTTGCGGATGAGTTCGATTGCCTTTGTGATCCGATGCGCACGGCCGCGGATGAGGGCGATCTGGCGAAGCCGCCTGCCCTGCTCTCCGACGGCAAGGCGGTACACGATCTCGCGGGCAGCAAGCGGCGCAAGAACGGCGTAATCTCGCGGGGTCTCTACGAGGCGCACGAGCCGCAACACGCTATCCAGCAGGTCCGCATCGAGCCGGCTCACGTCCATAGCTTTGACGGCGTTATTCGACGCCGAAGAGAGCAGGTCGGTCTCCATCAAGACCGATGTGACAATGGTGGGGTCGAGGTCGAGGCGGACGGCAAGGTACGGCCGCTCTTTCGACGCTTCAATGAGTCTGCTTACCACAGGTAAACCGGCAGAAATGAGCAGGTAGTGTAGGGGGTCGTAACGGTAACGCTCGTTCCCGAGAAGCAGTTCCTTGCTGCCCTGAACGATGATGCAAAAGGACGGATCGCTAACGGAGTAGACCGGCCCGATCGGCTCGGAATAGCGTAGAAGGTGGAGGCCCGGCACGGCCTCGACCATCCCGTCCTCCACGACATGGCGCGCAATCAGCTCTGCGAGCTCGTCTCTGCTCGCGCACGCGCGATCGTGCTCTCTGATCTCAGTGTTCGACTTCACCGCCACCCTCCATATCTTGCTTCGCGCAGATCATTGTACATGATCCGGCCCCATTATCTTCAACGGCTTGCAGGATTGTCCAATGAGCTAACACGATCGTTCTACCGGGCAGACAAGCTCCGCGGGCACGATGAGCATCCAAGATAACGATGGCCCCGATAGTCTGTCGGTTTCTTGATGAACGGAGGTACGTAACCATGGAGCATGTCTCGCTCGGCGGGCTTGATGTCTCCCGCATAGGACTCGGCGCCATGTCGATGGCAGGCTACTACAACATCGGCGCCGGCAGCGATGCAGAGTCGATTCGCGCCATCCACCGGGCGCTGGAACTAGGGGTCACACATCTCGACACCGCCGAGATCTACGGTCCCTATACCAACGAGGAGCTCGTCGGCCGGGCGATCAAGGGCAGGCGCGACCATGTGGTGCTGGCCACGAAGTTCGGCTTTGTCTCGCACTCCGGCGGCGGCCCCGGCGTGCTCGACAGCAGCCCTGCGAACATCCGCGTCGCGGTCGAAGGGTCACTCAGGCGGCTGGGCACGGACCACATCGATCTGTACTACCAGCATCGGGTCGACCCGAACACTCCCATCGAGGACACCGTTGGAGCCCTGGTCGAACTAGTCGCCGATGGCAAGGTCCGCAGCATCGGGTTGTCTGAGGCCGGCCCCGACACGATTCGCCGCGCCCACGCAGTACACCCGATCACCGCCCTGCAGACCGAGTATTCCTTGTGGACCCGTGACCCAGAGGCCGAACTGCTGCCGCTGCTGCGCCAGCTTGGCATCGGATTCGTGCCGTACTCACCGCTCGGCCACGGCTTCCTCACTGGCGACATTCGATCACTAGAGCAGCTCTCCGACAACGACTGGCGAAAGACCAATCCGCGCTTCACGGGTGAGAACTTTCAGCGGAACCTGCGCATCGTCGACGAAGTCCGGGCGGTTGCTGCCGAGGCGGGTGCAACACCGGCACAAATTGCTCTGGCCTGGTTGCTCTCGCAGGGCGAGGACATCGCGCCGATTCCAGGCACTAAGCGCGTCGCCCGCGTCGAGGAGAACACAGCCGCCGACCGCATTAAGCTGAGCGCCGGGCAAGTTGAACGGCTGAACAACCTCACGCCGGCCGCCGGCGAGCGCCATAACGAAGCGAACATGGCCGTCATCGACCGCTGAACACGGCACGCCGCTACGGACGAACCGACAGTCGGACGGCATGGATTGGCAAGCTCTGTTCCAGGAGGTATCCAATGTCCGAGCGCGAACTTGAAACTGCGTCGAATATTCAAGACCCCGAAGCCCTCACCCGACGCGACTTCATGGTCAAGGCTGGTCTCATCGGGGCAGGATTGACCGTCGGCCCGTTCCTGTTGACCGCCTGCTCGAATCAGCCTCGAGAAGTCGGCAACCGCAGCGGTAACGCACCCGAGAAAGGAATGAGTCAAATGAAGGTACGACATCTCGGAAAGCTGGAGGTGTCTGAGTTGGGGTCCGGGTGCATGAGCATTAGCGCCAACTACGGACCTCCGGCAGACAAGACCCAAGGCATCCAGGTCATTCGGGCGGCTCACGAAAGGGGCATCACGTTCTTCGATACGGCGGAGGTTTACGGACCATTCACAAGCGAAACTCTCGTCGGAGAAGCGCTCGCCCCGATTCGCGACAAAGTCGTGATCGCGAGCAAATTCGGCTTTGACATCGAAGCAGGTGGCCTGAATAGCCGACCAGAACACATCAAGAGAGTGGTTGAGGACTCACTCAAGCGCCTAAGGACCGACCGCATTGATCTCTATTATCAGCACCGGGTCGATCCCAAAGTGCCAATCGAAACTGTGGCTGGAACGATCAGGGATCTCATCCAGGAGGGGAAGGTGTTGCACTTCGGCCTTTCTGAAGCGAGTGCGAAGACGATTCGGCGTGCGCATGCGGTCCAACCTGTGGCGGCCGTTCAGACTGAATATTCCTTCATGGAGAGAGATCCCGAAAAGAACGGCGTACTTGAAACCTGTGAGGAGCTGGGAATCGGTTTCGTCCCATGGGGTCCGGTTGGAATGGGTTATCTGACGGGGAGGGTTGATGCTCGCACGAGACTCGATCCGAAGGCGGATCTGCGGGCAGGTTTCGATCGCTTCTCTCCCGAGAACCTAGAGGCAAATAAGCCAGTCGTCGACCTGCTGAGGCGATTTGCGGAGAAAACGAACGCAACAGTCGCGCAGATCGCGCTGGCCTGGCTGCTGGCGCAGAAGCCTTGGATCGTCCCGATCCCCGGCACGAGAAACATGGACCACCTGAACGAGAACCTTGGAGCGATCGATGTTCAGCTGACGCCCGCTGATCTCCGCGAGATGGACATCGCGTTCTCCAAGGTCAAAGTGCATGGCGGACGAATGAACGCGGAGCAGATGAAAGTCGTCGACCAAACGCTTTGACAGGCGGCGCTCGACCGAGAGTCACGCGCCGCGTGGAGCGCCGCCTTGGTGATTTCGGACCAGAACGGCGGTCTGATAGACCGCTTGTTCCATCCACCCACCTAGCGCAACATGTTACGTTACAGCGAGGTGGAGGGGTGGCCGAGTGGTTTAAGGCGGCGGTCTTGAAAACCGCTGTGCTGCAAGGCACCGTGGGTTCGAATCCTACCCCCTCCGCCAGAAATCGAAACCGGATCCTGAAGCCGAAATGGGGTTGCGCCGAGGCGGGTGTGCTTTGCTAAATTGAACCCATGAAGAAACTCAAATGCGACCTGTGCGAGGTAACGGCGGAAGGCGAGACATTTGAAGCATGGATGAAAGCTCTTATGCCTCATTACATGCAGGCTCACGCCGACGTCATGAATGATCCAAGGAAGACCAAAGAAGACCAGCAACAGTGGATGGTTGAGAACAAGGCGCGCTTTGATACTGCTGTAGAGAAGTAGGCTTCTGGTTACTCGCCCACCGAAGGGTATGCTCCCGCCCCGGGTTCCAACCTAATCAGGATTCCTCGTGTCCTAGCCGGGGATATGACCCGGACGCCAAGAATCAGGCTCAACCTTTCCCTGGCCCTTCTTCCCCTCCTCGTCTGCTGCCTTGCGACGAAGGCCCAAGCCCAGTTCTCCTGGCCCAGCGAAGCCGAGCGGGTGAAGGGGTGGCGGGCGGACTTGGATTCGTCGCTCACGGCCTTCCTTCCGGTCGATCGGAGCTTCTCGTCCGAAGCGCGCGCCAAATTCATCCGCGACATCTACGACCTCCGCCGGGTGGTGACGAACCTGTCGGACGAGCAGATCACGGTCCGGCTTGCGACTGCGGTCGCTGGGGCGCACAACGCCCACACGCGGCTCTACCTCCTGCGCAACAGGACCTCGCTGCGTCGCTACCCGATCCGCGTCTGGTGGTTTGGGAAGTACTTGTGCGTGGTGCGGGCACACCAGGAGCAGGCGGATCTCGTGGGCGCGCGGGTCGTCAAGATCGCTGGGGTCCCCGCGGAGGAAGCGGCGGCCCGCGTGAAGCCGCTCTACACCGCCAACGACTCCTGGGCGCGATACATGAGCACCTACCTCCTCACGAGCCCTGAGATTCTCAAAGGGGTCGGGATTCTGCCGGGTGGTGAGGACCTCGAGCTGACCGTCGCGACCCGCGACCACCACACGCGCACAATCCGCATCGCGCCGATGCCCTTCGAGCGGGCGGATCAGCCCACCGAAGCCTGGTGGGATCTCGCGCCCACGCACCCTGGTCGCCAAGGTCCCTGGGTCTCATGCCTCAACGGCGACTCGACGCGCCTCCCGCTCTATATCCGGCACCCGACCTCGAACTATTGGATGCAGCGCGTGGACAACGGCCGCGTGCTCTATGTGAATTACAACCGGGCCCAGGACCAGCCGGACGGCGAGCCCGTCCTGGCCTTCGGGGATCGAGTGATCCAGGAGGTGCGCCGCGATCCGCCCAAGAAGCTGATCGTCGATCTCCGCTTCAACACGGGCGGCAATCTCCAGTTGGCCGATTCGCTCTTCCGGAGCATCGCCGCCCTGCCGCTCGCGCAGGAGCGCAACAGGCTCTTCGTGATCACGGGCCGTGCCACGTTCTCGGCTGGAATCACCGCGGTCGCGACGCTCCGGCAATTCACCAAGGCGGTGATCGTCGGGGAACCGGTGGGAGACGGACTCGACATGTGGTCGGAGGGTGGGAACATCCTGCTTCCGAACACCCATCTGACGCTCCACTACGCGAACGGGTTCCACTCCTACACGCCGATCGAGCATCCGGAGTTCAAGCCGTACAACTACCCAGATCTGAGCGTGACCGAGGTCGGGCCCGACATCGAAGTCGAGACCACGCTGGAGCAATACCTCGCGGGGAAGGATCCGGCCATGGACGCAATCTTGAAGACCAAGCCCTAAGAACCGCCGCGCCGCCACCGCGCCGCCGTCAACCGCTCGGCCGGCGGTCAGGTACCTGGATCGAAGAGAAAGAGTGGGGTAAGGTACCCGCCGTGCCCCACGATTCCTCACGCGCGGCCGGGGACGCCCCCGAGACCAGCGAAAAGCTCTTCCTCCGCGACGAGGGCCGGCGCGCGCGCGCCTCCGGCCTGCCGGCCGACGTTCTCGCCCAGTCGGCCCGTCGCCTTCGGATCCTCGCGCTTCTCTACGCGTCCATCTTCTTCATGTCGGGATTTCTCCCGGCGCTGCTCAACCCATCCGAGCGCGAGCGATTCCTTTCGTCGTTTCTCAATTGGGGGCCCGGCGCGATCGGGATCTTCATAGCCCTTCTGGTCGCGATTCTCACAAGAATTCCGCAAATCCCGCTGAAACAGATCATGAACGTTGGCCTGGTCTTTCAGGTGGTGAGCAGCTATGGAATCGCCGCCGCGGAGTTTCTCGATCCGGCCGGGATCGACTTCAACACCCACCACGTCGGGCTATCGTGGGTTGCGGCGTGGAACCTGTTGTACGCGGTCGTCGTGCCCAACTCGCCGCGACGGACCGTGCTGGCGACCCTCGCCTCGGTCAGCGCCGTTCCGGTCGTGGTCTGGTTTGTCGTGGCGATCTACCACGTGCCCGGAGCGACCCCGGAGAAGTTCTTCCTCGGGCTCATCTTTCCGTACCTGCTCATCACCCTGATGGCCTACGTCGGATCGCGCGTGCTCTACGCCCTGGGCAGGGAGGTGACGCGCGCGCGCGAGCTGGGGGGCTACCGGCTGGTTGAACTCCTGGGAGCGGGGGGAATGGGCGAGGTGTGGCGCGCGGAGCATCGCCTGCTGGCGCGCCCCGCCGCGATCAAGCTGGTGCGGGCTGAAGCGCTGGGCTCTGCCGACGCGGCGCGCCAGAACCAGCTGCAAGAGCGGTTCGGCCGCGAGGCTCAGGCCACGGCGATGATGCGCTCCCCGCACACGATCGAGCTCTACGACTTCGGTCTGGCCAACGACGGCACGTTCTACTACGTCATGGAGCTTCTGGACGGCTTCAATCTGGAGACGCTCGTGGAGCGCTTTGGGCCAGTGCCGGCCGAGCGCGCGATCAGCCTTCTCATCCAGGTGTGCCATTCGCTGGGAGAGGCGCACGGGGAAGGACTGATTCACCGGGACATCAAGCCCGCGAACGTGTTCACGTGCCGCTACGGCCGCGAGGTGGACTACGTGAAGGTGCTCGATTTTGGAATGGTCAAGTGGCAGCGCGACCACGACGTCGCGGAGACGCAGCTCACCGGCGACCAGGCCGTGTGGGGCACGCCCGCGTTCATGGCCCCGGAGCAGATCCTGGGAGGACCCGTGGACGGGCGCGCGGATCTCTACGCCGTGGGCGGTCTCGCGTACTGGCTGGTGACGGGGCAACTGGTCTTCAAGGGGCGGAACGCGATGGAGACCATGGTGCAGCACACCCAGGCGGCGCCGGTTCCACCCTCCGTCCGCACGGAGCTCACCGTGCCGGCCGCGCTGGACGAGTTGATCCTCGCCTGCCTGGCCAAGAATCCCAAGGATCGTCCCGGCACGGCCGACGCGGTGACCGAGCGCCTGGCCTCCATCCCCACGACATCGCCGTGGACGGCATCGCGCGCCCGGGAATGGTGGGATCGGCATCACCCGGCGGCGTCCCGCGCCCGGGCCGCAAATTAGAAGGCCGCCGACCTCGCGATCGGCGGCCCCTCAAAGCTGAATCCGAAAGCTCGGATCTAGAACATCGTTCCTTCCGGTCCTTCCATCATGTCGGCTACCGCCTTGCGAACTTTTCTCCGGCGGCGGACCTTGCGGACGGCCCTGCGGACCTTGCGCACGACGCGGCGAACCTTGCGCTTTGCGACGCGCTTCCGCCTGCGTACCTTGCGTACGGCCTTCCGGACCTTCCTCTTCGCGCGACGGCGAACACGACGTCCGCGGCGTGCGGTCTTACGCACCGCCCTGCGAACCTTGCGCTTCGCTACGCGTTTCCGACGACGGACCTTGCGCACTGCCTTCTTGACCTTCCTTCTTCTCCTTCTTGCTGCCATTCCGACCTCCCGTTTTTCGGTTCTGCGTTTGGCGGTGCGCGCCGTCGAGGTGCGCATCACCGGGCGGGACGATCTCGAAGGCGTTGGATCCATTGACGCCCTCAACCACAACATACAACTCGGGAATATCAATGCAAGCAAGATCGTTCAAAATTCTTGACGTGAACACATCTTGACATTGCCAATGCATCCGCCCTGGTGCACACTACTCGTCTGCCTTCTGCGGGCGGCCCGGAGCGATTCCCATGCAGATCTCCCGAGTCCGTGTCCAGCTTGTCGCGCGCATCCTGCCGCTGTTCACCCTCGTACTCTTCGCGCCGATCATCGCGTTAGCCCAAGCCAACGCCGGCGCGCAGTCCACGTATATCGACCCCTCCATACGAGCCTCGGGGATGGGGCGCGCGGGCGTGGCCGTCTTCTGGGGTGGCGATGCCAACGGTTGGGTCAATCCGGCCCTCTACGCCTACCACGACGGCATCCGGTACCAGCGGGGGAAGACCAAGCTGGTCCCGGATCTCTCGGACGATGTCTTCTTCACCTCGGACCAGTTCACGATCGCGTATGGCGGCATCGGCGTCCTCATCGCCGGGAAGCCGTTCGACTGGCTGGGAGGGTATGAGCTGGACTACGGGAAGAGCATCGCGACCGATATCGACGGTAACGTCGTCGGCGTTTTCAGCAGCCTCGAGAAAATCCAATCCATAGGCCTCGGGTTCAGCGTTGCCCAGGTCCTGGAAACGGTGGGGCGGATTGTCGGAACCAAGCTGCCGCCCGTGAGCCGGTTCGGCGACCTGTCGCT
>CAVUEC010000009.1:0-20879 GCA_963740415.1 Candidatus Eiseniibacteriota bacterium | reverse complement strand
GCCGCACACGCTCTACCCGAGTGCCCACTTCCTGTCGAACGGCCAGTACACCACGGTGGTCACCAACGCCGGGGGCGGCGCGAGCACCTGGCGCGGACGCGCCGTCACGCGGCAGCGCGACGACCCCACCTGCGACCCGGGCAGCCAGTTCATCTACCTGCGCGACGTGCGCAGCGGCCTGCTCTGGTCGGCCGCCTACCAGCCGGTGTGTCGCGAGCCCGAACGCTACCGGGTGACCTTCCGGGCCGACGAGGCGCCTGTTCGCCGCACGGACGACGGCATCGAGACCCGGCTCGAGATCACGGTCTCGCCCGAGGACGACGTCGAGGTGCGCCGCGTGTCGCTGGTCAATCACAGCGACCTTCTGCGCGAGATCGAGGTGACGAGCCTGGTCGAGATCGTGCTCGCTCCGCCGGCCGACGACCTCGCCCACCCGGCGTTCCTCAAGCTGTTCCTCGAGACCGAGTACCGCCCCGAGTGCACGGCCCTGCTGTGCGGCCGCCGCCCGCGCTCGCCCGACGAGCTGACGCCGTGGGCCGTGCACGTGCTGAGCGCCGAGGGCGGCGTCCACGGCGCCATCGAGTGGGAGACCGACCGCACGCGGTTCCTCGGGCGCGGGCCGCACGCCGGAGAACCCCGTCGGCGCTCGACGGCCGCGCGCTCTCGGGCACGACGGGGGCGGTGCTCGATCCGGTCCTGAGCCTGCGGCGGCGCGTGCGCATCGCCCCCGGCGGGCAGGTGCGTCTCGCGTTCGCGACCGGTGTCGCCACGAGCCGGGCCGCCGCGCTCGCCCTGGCCGAGAAGTACGACGATCCAGCCTCGGCGGCCCGCACCTTCGCGCTCGCGGCCACACAGACCCAGATGTGGCTGCGTCACCTCGGCATCTCGACCGACGAAGCGCAGCTCTACGAGCGGCTCGCCTCGCACGTGCTGTGGACCGACGCCGCACTGCGCGCGGCTCCCGCGATCCTCGCGGCCAACACGCTCGGCCAGTCCGGGCTCTGGCCGCACGGCATCTCCGGCGACCTGCCGATCCTGCTCGTGCGCGTGGTCGAGGAGGACGATCTCTCCCTCGTGCGTCAGGCTGCTTCGCGCGCAGGAGTACTGGCGGCTCAAGGGTCTCAGCGCCGACGTCGTCATCCTCAACGAGCACCCGGTGAGCTACCTGGACGAGATGCACGAGCAGCTCGAGGGCCTGCTCGAGAAGGGTCCCTGGGCCGCATGGAGGCATCGTCCGGGCGGCGTGTTCCTGCTGCGCGGCGACGGCATGCCGGAGGCCGAGCGCACCGTTCTCCTGGCGGCCGCGCGCGCGGTGCTGAGCGGAGAGCGAGGCGAGCTCGCCGACCAGCTCGGCCTGCCGTATCCCGAGCCGAGCTTGGCCGCGCGCGACTGGTGGCGCGTCCAGCTGCCCGAGGGAACAAACACGAGCGATGCGGCCGCGGAGGTCGAGGCCCCGCCGCTCGTACTCGCGAACGGACTCGGCGGATTCACCGCCGACGGTCGCGAGTACGCGATCGTGCTGCAGGGTGATGCCGACACTCCGCAGCCGTGGGTGAACGTGATCGCGAACGAGCGCTTCGGCACCGTCGTCGGCGCGACCGGCGCGGCCTGGACCTGGGCCGGCAACAGCCGCGAGAACCGCCTGACGCCGTTCGGCAACGATCCGGTGAGCGAGTTCAGCGGCGAGGCCGTCTACCTGCGCGACGAGGATCGCGCGCGGGTGTGGGGCGCCACGCCGGGCCCGCTGCCGCGATCGCCCGACGGCGGCCGCTGGGTCACGCGTCACGGCGCGGGAGTCACGCGCTACGCCCACCGCGAGCACGGCATCACCTGCGAGCTGGCGGTCTTCGTGCACGCCGATGAGCCGATCAAGTTCTCGCTGGTTTCGCTCACCAATCACTCCGCGCGCCCGCGGCGCCTGAGCGTCTTCGCGTACAACGAGTGGGCGCTCTGCCCGCCGCGCGCGGGCGACCAACGCTTCGTCGTCACCGAGCAGGACGCCGAGACCGGCGTGGTGCTGGCGCGCAACCCCTACAACCCGGAGTTCTCTGGGCGCGTCGCGTTCGTGCACGCCAGCGTGCGCCCCGCCTCGGCGACCGGCGACCGGCTCGAGTTCCTGGGTCGGAACGGCTCGCTGCGGCGGCCGGCCGCGCTGGCCCGGGTCGCCCTCGGGCAGCGCTTCGGCGCCGGCCTCGACCCGTGCGCCGCGCTCCAGATCCGCGTCGACCTCGAGCCCGGCGAGACGCGGGAGGTCGTGCTGCTGCTCGGCCAGGGTGACGACCGCGCGCACGCGCTGGCGCTGGCGCGCCGCTTCGCCAACGTCGACGGCCGCGCGCGTCCGCCCTGGAACAGGTCGAGGAGCGCTGGGACGCGATGCTCGGCGCCGTGCAGGTCGAGACGCCGGACGATTCGTTCGACCTGATCATGAACCGCTGGCTGCTCTACCAGGCGGTGAGCTCGCGCCTGTGGGGCCGCACCGGCTTCTTCCAGCCGGGCGGCGCGTACGGCTTCCGCGACCAGCTCCAGGACGTGATGGCGCTCGGCTTCGCGCGACCGGACCTCTACCGCGAGCACCTGCTGCGCTGCGCCGCTCGCCAGTTCATCGAAGGCGACGTGCAGCACTGGTGGCACGAGCACAGCGGCCGCGGCGTGCGCACCCGCTGCTCCGACGACCTGCTGTGGCTTCCCTACGCGGTGGCCCACTACGTGAAATGCACCGGCGATCACGCGGTGCTCGACGTGCCCGTGTCCGTTCCTGGAAGCGCCCGCGCTTCAGCCCGGCGAGCTGGAGGCCTACGGCCAGCCCGTAACGGCCGGCCAGAGCGGCACGCTCTACGAGCACTGCATCCGCGCCATCGAGCGCCGGCTCTGACGGTCGGGCGCGCACGGACTGCCGCTGATCGGCACCGGCGACTGGAACGACGGCATGAACCGCGTCGGGCACCAGGGCCGCGGCGAGAGCGTGTGGCTCGGCTGGTTCCTGTCGAAGATCCTGCACGACTTCGCGGCGTTGGTCGGAGCGCGCGGCGACTCGCGAGCGCGCCGCCCGCTGGCGCGGCGAGCGCGAGCGGATGGCGACCATGCTCGAGCAGGCGTGGGACGGCGACTGGTACCGCCGTGCCTACTTCGACGACGGCACGCCGCTCGGCTCCGCACAGGCCCAGGAGTGCAGGATCGACGCGATCTCGCAGAGCTGGGCCGTGCTGTCGGGCGTGGCGCCCGCGGCGCCGGGCCGAGCGCGCCATGGACGCGGTCCGCATGCAGCTGGTGCGGCGCGACGCGGGCGTGATCCAGCTGCTCGCGCCGCCGTTCGACCAGTCGCCCGCTCGACCCCGGGTACATCAAGGGCTACGTGCCGGGCGTGCGCGAGAACGGCGGCCAGTACACCCACGCCGCGCTCTGGACGGTGATGGCGATCGCGCACCTCGGAAGCGGCGACGAGGCGGTCGAGCTGTTCCACATGCTGAATCCGATCAACCACACGCGCACCCCGGCCGACGTCGAGCGCTACAAGGTGGAGCCCTACGTGGTGGCGGCCGATGTCTACACGCACCCGCGCACATCGGCCGGGGCGGCTGGACCTGGTACACCGGCTCCGCGGCCTGGATGTACCGCCTCGGGTCTCGAGTCGATCCTCGGACTCAGGCGCCGGGGCCAGCGCCTTCTCCATCGCGCCCTGCGTCCCCGGATCGTGGAACGGCTTCGTCGTGCGGTGGCGCTACGGGCGAACCCTTTACGAGATCACCGTGGAGAATCCCGGCCGCAGAAACCGCGGCGTCGCCGAGGCGATGCTGGACGGCGTACGGGTCGACGCCCGCGCGATCCCGCTGGTCGATGACGGCGCCGAGCATCGACTGCGGGTCGTGATGGGCGAGCACGTGGTCGAGGGCGCTCCGGCGCCGGCGGTATAGACCGCTCGCACAGCGAGTTACAGGCGGGGAATCGGAGGACACTGGCCGGAACGCGATTTGACTATCATTCCGTCGCCGATAGGCGCATATTCATCTCGTCTTCGGTTGGCTGTGGATGTGCTGCCCGCGTTCAGATTCCGCCAGAGATCCCTCTGGCGGTTTTTTGTTGGGCGACTCCCCACGATCGACCGAGACATCGGTCACTGAGATCGAACGTCAGCCGCGGCGGAATACGCGGCAAGTGCGGGTCTTCGGACCCTGAGACAAGAGGAGATTCAATTGGCTACTGGCACCGTGAAGTGGTTCAACGAAGCGAAGGGCTTTGGATTCATCACCCAGTCGGGTGGCGAGGACGTGTTCGTCCATTTCTCGGCGATCGCCGGCGAGGGCTTCAAGACGCTCGCCGAGGGCGAGGCGCTCGAGTTCGACATTACGCAGGGCCCGAAGGGGCTCCAGGCGGCGAACGTTCGCAAAGCATAAGACGCTAGAAGATTAGCTCGCGCCATGAGGGCGGTGTCCGGAAGGACGCCGCCCTTCGCGTTTTCCGTAGTGCCCCGGAGGGCGGCCGATTTTCGGGCGAATCATTTCCGGTGGCGCTCTTGGGCGAAACGTAGCACCTTGGAGCCCGACCTCAGACGAGACGGGGCATTCTTTTGCTTGGGGGCGGCATGCGCACGCTGATCGCGATTTCGCTCGGCATCGCCTGCGGGATCTTTGCATTCACGATCGCGGCGGGAGTCGCGGGACCGCATGCGTCCGCATGGGCCGTCGCGGTCGTCATTGCCCTGCTCGTCGCGTGGGCCTGCCACGCGCGCCCGTTCATCCCGCTGGACGAAACCGCCTGTTCGCGAGGGCTCAAGATCGTCTCGGGCGTGGCAACGCTTGCGGCCCTTGTCCAGCTCGCCCGGCTCGCCGTTTTCATGGTGGACTCCTCACAGCCCGGCTATTCGAGCATCCCGTCGAGCGACTGGGAAGTCCGCCATTCTTGCGTGTCCGCCTACTTCGTCGCCGCCCGCGCCGCGGACCACGTGCCCAACGTCTACGCGGACTCTCTCTATACGAGCCGCGATGACGATCCAACCAAGGTACGCAAGGCGCTCATGATCGGCCCCTTCAAGATCGACGTATACGAGTACCCGCCTCCGTTCCTGCTGCTTCCGCGCGCGCTTCGCCTCGCGTTTCCGGAGTTCCCGCAATTCCGAATGATGTGGTTCGGATTCAATTCCGCGGTTGTGCTGCTGGCGGTGCTCGTCCTGGCACGGTTGCTGGGGCCCGCCGCCGGGACACGGGCGCTGCTGCTCTCCCCACTTGTGTGGGCCGCACCAACAACGCTCAGCACGCTACAGAAGGGGAACGCCCAAGCGCTGATGATCGCGTTCTCGGTACTCGCCATGTCTCTCTTCGAACGGCGGCGCTGGGTGAGAGGCGGCACGCTCCTGGCCTATGCGATCGTCAGCAAACTCTACCCGGGCCTTTTGATCGTCTACCTGCTCGTGCGCCGCAAGTGGCGGGCCATCCTCTGGACTGCGGCGGCCGGCGTGGCGCTGGCCGCCCTCACTCTGGTGGATATCGGATGGGCGCCGTACAAAGCGTTCCTCACGCACTTTCCTCGACTCCTGAGCGGAGAGGCGTTTCCGGCGTTTCGCAACCCGATGGCCATGGCGATCAACTTCTCGGTGCCCGGGCTCGTGTTCAAGCTCAAACTTTTCGGCGTGCCGGGAATGAACTTCGCCGTTGCCAAGGTCGTGGGATGGATCTACACGCTGGTCGCCGTCGGAGTCATCGTGGTCGCGGCCCGGCGCCAGGAGCCCGAAAGCCGGAGGCCGCTGATATGGCTGGCGATCATCATCCTCGCCACGCTTCGGAGTCCCTTTCTCCCCCAAGCCTACGCTGCGTTCCCCGCGCTTCTCTTGCTCGTACTACTCGGGGCGATGTTTAGCCCGACGCCGAGAACCCTTGCGGGCATTCTCTTGACCTGGCTCGCACTCGGTATCGTATGGCCGCTGGACTGGCCGATGGATCCCAGGCTGCTCGCGGTGCTCAGCGGGATTCCCCAGGCGGTGACGATGGGGCTCGCAATTGTGGTGCTTCGGGGTGGCAAGTCAGACGCGATCGGCGCCGATCGGTCGAGCCAAATTGTAGGAACCGCCTAGCAAGAATTACACGGTGGCCCCCCGCGACGATCCTTCCCTCCCGTCTGCCGTGGCATTTTCAACCTCTTACGCTGGACTGCCACCTGGCACGTGTCATGCGTTCTAGCTCGGCGGGGCCATCCGTGGGTGATTAAGACACACGTCCTTCTAATGACGTCCCCGCCCCCCGCTCACAACATGAGGGAACACGCGATGCCTCGATCCAGAATGTGGAGATCCGTCGCAACAGGGGCTGTGCTGACCGCCCTTCTCGGGGCCTGCGCGACCAACCCCGTCACGGGACATAAGGAAGTGTCGCTCGTCACCCCCGCTCAGGAGCTGGAAATCGGGAGACAGGGGTATGCCCCTGTCATCGCGGAATACGGGCTGTACGGCGACGCGGCGCTTTCGGCCTATGTCAATACGGTCGGGCAGAAGGTCGCGCATGTCTCTCATCTGCCCAGCCTCGAATGGCACTTCACCGTCCTGGACGATCCGACGGTCAACGCCTTCGCCATGCCCGGCGGCTACATCTACATCACCCGCGGGATCCTGCCCTACCTGAACTCCGAGGCGCAGCTCGCAGGGGTGTTGGGCCATGAGATCGGGCACGTCACCCATCGTCACTCGGCCGCACAGATGACCCAGCAGCAGCTATTTGGAGCTGGTTTGGCGCTGGGCTCAATTGTCTCGCCGACCTTTGCGCGCTACAGCGGTGCCGCGCAGGAGGCGTTGAGTCTATTGTTCCTCAAATTCAGTCGAACCGACGAGTCGCAAGCCGATGAGCTGGGCGTCGAGTACGCCACGAAAGCCGGCTACGATTCGCGGGAAATTCCCGCCACGTACGCCATGCTCAAGCGAATCAGCGACAAGAGCGGCCAGAGTCTGCCCAGTTTCCTCGAGACCCACCCGGATCCGGGCGACCGCGAGAAGGTCACAACGGTCTTGGCCAATAACGCGGTCGCGGGCAAGACTGGGCTCATCATCAATCAAAATGTCCACATCCGACACGTGGATGGCATCCTCTTCGGCCAGGATCCCCGGCAGGGCTACTTCGACGGCGACGCCTATTTCCACCCGACCCTCGCCTTCCAGATAACCTTCCCCGCAGGCTGGGGTCATCAGGATTCTCATGCCTCTGTGGCAGCGGGTGAGCCGAGTCAGGCCGGCGTGATTCAGCTGACGGTGGCCCAGGACGCAGCGAGCCTTACCCCGGAAGCGTACGTGGCCCAGCTCCAGAAGAATGCCTCGATAACGAGTTCCAATGGGGCTCGCGAAACCATCGGCGGCTATTCCGCCTGGGTGGGCCACCTCACCGTAACGCCGCAGGGCCAGTCACCAACCACGCTGGACGCTGCCTTCATTCGGAAGGACGCAAACCTCTTCCAGATTCTTGGCGAGAGCAAACAGGCAGGAGACGTCTATGAGGGGCGAATCTTCTCGAGCATGCGCTCGTTCCGCAGCCTCACGGACCCGGCGCGGATCAATGTCACGCCGGATCGGGTCCAGGTGGTCACCGTGAACGCGGCCGGAGCTTTCGATGCCGTGATCAAGAGCTTTGGCGCGCAGCAGGCGGACCTCGACACGGATGCGATCCTGAACAACGTGCAGACCGCGGACCGGGTCGTGACGGGATCGCTGTTGAAGATCGTAAAGCGGTCGCCCTAGGGGAAAGTCACTCCTCGGCAGCGGGGCAAGTGGGTGACGGCAAATCCGCTGTCACGTAGCCGCTCTTGCTCCCTCGAGCAGGTGCGCGAGGACAGCAAGCCGATCGAGAAGACGGCGAATGCCCTCCATCGTCTTCAGATCCGAAAGACGGCCCTCCGCGTCGAATTTTTCGTGCGCGCGCCCAACGAGCACTTCAGGCTGGAGCACGACATAGGACTCCGAAAACCCGAACGACTCCCGGAGCTGGGACTGCGCTCGGGCTGTGCCCGTGAATCCAGGGCTGGCCCCCATGATGGCGACCGCCTTCCCTTGAAGCGCGGACATGCCGGGCGGACGAGAGGCCCAGTCCAGGGCATTCTTGAGTACCCCGGGGACGCCGTGCTGGTACTCGGGGGTTGCGACCAGGAGCGCGTCAGCACCTCGGATGGCGTCTTTGAATGCCGTGACCGGCAGCGGGTCCCCTGACCGTTCCACGTCATAGTTGTAGAGCGGAATGGCCCGAAGGTCGAAGATCTCGATCTTCATACCGGCTGGGGTAAGTTCGCTGGCGGCGCGCAGCAATCGCCGGTTGAACGAATCGCGGCGGAGACTTCCAGCGAATCCCAGCACGCGAAGTGTTTCACTGCCCAACTCGTAGACCGCCATCGCTAGGACCTCCCTTTCGAGCGCACCCGTGGTGGGTCAACGACATGTTCTGGGGCCACGGCACAATTACGCCCCCCTCCGAGCGGAGGGGAGTGATCGGGGGCCGGTCTCCCGCCGGCCCCCTCCTTGTCTTTCCTACCTGGCAGCGACCACGAAACTCGTGGGCCCGGTCATCTCGACATAAAGCTTCAGTCCTTGGTGCAACTCCACGTCTTCACCCTTCGTGGCGAGGACAAGAATCGTTCCGGCGCCGGCGCCGGCGGCTGCGCCGACCAAGGCGCCATTCTTCTTTCCGCTGATCGCGCCGAGGATGGCGCCGATCGCACCGCCTGCCCCAATCTTCACCACATCGTTGTGCGTTTCGGACGCCGCCTGGATCTGGAGGGGTTGCGCGGCAATCGGGTGCACCTTATCCGACGAGTCGGTGATGTCCTGGAACGCAAGCGTCATCCGTGCGCGGTCTTTGATCCGCCCCGATGCTTGGACATCGCGCAAGACTCCGCCGATTCTCGCCCCGGCGGGAACGAGTGTCCGCCCTTCGACGACGATCGGTTCGACCGTGGTTGCGACGAAGGGGTCTCCCGTTCGGTTGACGTCCGTGCTCAATTGCGTCTGAAGCACCGCGACGAAGTTGGTGCCCGTCGGCACGACCAACGTCTGGTAGGCGGCCGCCTGATTCGCCCGCTCCGAAAGGGCCTTCGCTTCCGCGGTTGCGGCGTCCTTCGAACAGCCCGTCGTTGCAGCCGTCATGGTCACGAGAAGAGTGATGCCCAGCATGCCTGTGATTCGTTTCATATGGCTAGCCTCATGGTCAAATCCGAACGGAGGACACCAGAAACCGCGGGGCTTCTGGAACCGCACCGTTCGGGATATGACGGACTCTGCGATCCGCCTCGCGTTAACATTGTTGAATCACACCCTTCGACTCCCTCAATCATTCGCCACCGATCGACACCGCCTTTCCATCAGCCCTCTTGATTCCCCTTACAACACGGCTCTCCACGTTCACCGCAGTGACGGCATCACGCATGTTGAACCGGAGGCCCGCTGCGATCTGGCCCCAGCCCATCCCGCGGTCGTGGAGTTGGAGGATTTGGGCCACGGTCATGCCCCCTCTGTCGCTGGCGGCGAACGTATGCGCGATGGTCAAGTTTCCCCATGAGGTGTGGAGGTCATCCTTCTGCGCCAGAATCGCTTCGCGGCTCATGCCGAACTCCGCCCCCAGGTCTCTGGCCACCTGATTCACGCCAACCGCCGCCCGATCGATGCCGCGGGCTCCTGCTGCCAGCTGTCGATCGGCGGATGCTCGTTTCTGTTCCGACGCCCTCGGCGAGAGTGGCCCGGCTCCAATGCGTGTGCGCCCGGCGGCAGGTTCAAACGTCGTAACGGCGGCAGCCAGGGACAGAAGGCCCAACCCTCCCACAAGGGCGCGAGGAACCCTCCTCAGGGAGATCACGGTCGATCCACACGGACATTGACTCTGAGGCTGCGCACCATGCGTTCGGAACTCGCTGCGAGCAATTCGCGATCCTTCTCCGGAACGACGAGAACCATGTAGACCACATGCAGGTCAGGAAGACGGCGCGTTACGACCGTCACCCGCTCGCGGGCCCCCGTCGCGGGCGACCTACCCGATAGATAGACGGAGAGAGCCGGCGACCCGGCGATCGCGTCGTGCCGTTCCGAGTCCGGGGCAACTTTCAGATGCGGATTGACGCGCAGGATCTGACGGACCAGGTCGCTCATCGCTTCCTCGAGCGGGTCATGCCCGAACAGCGATCCTTGCGGATCCCGATACTGCGTCCCGACCTCACCGTCGAACGGCGTGTAGTGATTCACCACGATGCCGCAGGCAAGGCTCTGCCGCCCGCCCGGGGTAGGTACGAACCCGCCGGGAGCGATGACCGTCAAACCGTAACCCCGCGATGGCGCGTACGCGCTCCAGTTCTCCGGATATTGAATCTCGAAATACCCCTGGCTCTGGCGGAAGGTGCGGAACCGTGTGGATGGCGGTTCGACCGAGACCGTCGCGGTTGGGGCAACCGACCGCGCGCGTGGCGCGGCGGGTACATTCTTCGACGCAGCGACCCGCGCGATGGCCTGGGCGGGTGGGGACATGGCGAGAAGACTCTGAAGGGCTGCAATATCGCCAACCGGAGACGCCGGGCGCACCGGGCTGAGCAGAGCCACCTCCTGCCGCACGATCGCCTCTTGGTCGGCCGGTGCCGGGTGATCGCTCAGAAACTTCGCGCCCCTCATCGGACTCCCGGCCTGCTTGCGGAGGGTCTCGAAGAAACGCACCATTTCCATCGGGTCGTAGCCCGCCTTCGCCATGATTTGTGCGCCGACGATGTCGGCCTGGGCTTCGGCACCGCGCGAGTACTCTAGAAACAACGCATTCAATCCGAAGCCGCCCACGGCTCCGACAATCTCGCCGGTGGTTGTCTGTGTGTTCTCATCCGAGAGCCCCCCGAGGAGCCCGATGCCTTCCTGAGCGAGATATGCCTTGGACACTTGGTTCGTCGCATGTCGGAGCGCCACGTGCGCGATCTCGTGGGCGATGACGCCGGCAAGCTCCCCCTCAGTTCGAACCGTCTCGAGCAGACCTCGATCGACATAGATAAACCCGCCCGGAAGCGCAAAGGCATTGACGTCGGAAAGGTTCGCCACCTTGATCTGGTATGGGTACATGGCGCCAGGAGCGTTCGTGGCGAGCCTCGCAGCGAGCACGGCCACGTACCGCGAGAGCGCGGGCTCCGAGAGCATCGGGAGTTGTCGCTCGACTTCGACCGCCGACTGCCTCCCGATCTCCGCGTCTTGATCTACGGTGAAGAGATTGAACCCGGGTTGGACCACGGTCTGCCCTCGCGCGGCACTTGTCGCGACGAGTAAACTCAGGAGCGCGAAGCTTGCTGCGGCATGATGTCGGAGTGTCCTCATCTGCTACCTCTCAGTTGCCGTCCTACACTGACGTCCTCCGCGCGGTCATTCCTACAATCGCCACGAGCGAAACCGTCACAATTACAATTCAGACTTGGATCAGCGATTCCATCGCGTACCCTGCTCCGATTGTCGGGACTTGAGGTTAGGCGGAGCCAATCGCGACCCGCGATCAGGCCAGCCGAATTCCCCCGCGTGGAATAGGGCAAGATTGAGGCCAGCGAACTGGGGGCTTCGAGGTGGGAGGGATTCGGGGTTCCAAGTAGAACAGCCGGGTGAGTTGTGGGAGAGCGCTCCCCGCGGCAGTGCTAGCCCGTCCAGAGCGCGGCTTTTGTCGCCTGCGCCCAGCTGGGATTCCGTCCGGTCCCTGCTTCGCAGAGCAGGTCGGTGGGAGTCGGGTTGATCTTCTTCCACCAGATGTTCGCGAGCCCCGCTGCCGTGGCCAAGCCGTCGGACGCCGCCTCCGAAAGCGTGTCGGCCTCGCTCAGCACCCGATTGAATATCTTGAACCCGCGCACAATCCCGCTCAGCCGCTCATGCTGGTAATCCGCGTACCACGGCGAGTCCCCCACCGTCAGCATCGGGTTCGGCGGGTTCGTCTGCCCGTACGACGAAGAGACCATCTTCTCGATAACGTTCGAATTCGCCACCGAGGGTAGGTCAATGTAGAAGACCAGGGTCTTCGTCCCGTTCCCATTCCGCGTCACCCGAAGCGCCTGCGTGTACCACCGACCCTTTACCACCGTCAGAGGAACTCCCGCACGCGTGATCTGCTCATCTCCGCCATTGTCCGTTGCGATCTCCCAGTTGTGCGCCGTGCCGCTCGCACTTCCCGTCTTGGGGTACGGATGGCATCCGTAGTATGTGTCCGGCACCCCCGCCCACGTGAACGTTCCCCCATTCGACCACCAAAACGTCACGTAGTACCCCGTCTGTTGGCGAGGGAAGACCTTCCAGATGTAGGTGGCGCCCACTCCTCCGGGCCCCCAGATGGGAAGTCCGTCCAGATGCGGATGGGCGAACTGGAACGCCACGAAGGCGCTCGACGGCGCGTCACCGTTGGATGGGAAGTCGAGGCCCGTCAGTTGCGGCGGCGCGCTCTGCACCTCTATCGAGAACGGCTCCGATGCAATTTGAGTCATCCGTCTTCCTCAGTGTGCGCGCCGCAGTAATTCGTTCAGTGCGCCAACACGACGCGCGTCCGGGCCGTCTCCGACCCCGCTTGTACGGTCGCTACATAGACGCCGGAGGCAAGGCTCGTCCCGTCCGAGGTCCGGCCATCCCACTCGATGTTGTAGTGGCCTCCGCCGACCCGAATCGCCCTTTCATAGACCATTCTTCCCGAAACGGCGAAGATCCGGAGCGTCCCGGAGGATTCGAGGGCCGACTTTCGTTCCCCAAGGAACCGCACGGCGCCGCCGGTAGGGTTTGGCCAAGCAACGAGGCGCGGGTGTCCGGACCCTTGGGAGCCATCGGGTGGCACGCCCGTGATAACACCGTGATCGTCGGCGATCGCGACAATCTGCGTCGTCAGGAACTCCACTTCGGGTGTACCCGCAATGACGCTCCCGACCAGCGTAACTCCGGGAGGGAGCGGCTGGTCCAATTCAAAGGTGATCGAACCGCCATCCGGATCGGTGCAGTAGTCGGCAAGGTCGAGGTAAACGGGAACACCAACCATCCAGACCTGAGCGGGAATGGTTGTCCAGGCGGGATCCGCAGCGAACGCGTGGCGCACAGATGTGACATTGGCCGCGACACCCGCGATCGCGATCGCGGCGATGCCGCCAGTCTTGAGAAAACCACGCCGCGTTGTGATTCCGCCGACGTGCCCTACGATTTCTTTACGCGAGGTGTGTCCTCCTGGGCACAAGCCCCATCTGGCAGACGAACCGCTTACACCACCCGCCTACCTTGAATGACCCTGATCAACACAACGACGATCGCGATCACGAGCAGCACGTGGATCAAGCCGCCCATCGTGTACGACGTTATTAGGCCCAACAGCCAGAGCAAGATGAGCACAACTGCGATGGTCCAAAGCATGTTCCATCCTCCTGTGACCGGCGAGCCGGTGGGCGACGCAGCGCCGGCACATGGTCGCCCGACCGGACTTCGCCTAGACATTTCGAGTGGAGCCCGTCCATCCGCACTCTCCCCCGGGGGCGAACGAACGACGGCAAATCCGAAAGGCAACTCGTGTGCCAAGGCGGGGCCCTCGGTAAATGGCTGCAATGGCTGGGGCCTTGCCGGCAGACGGTCACTGCGAACACCCTGCGTGTAACTCTTGCCAGCCGGTTCTTACAATCCCAATACCATTTGGGGCTGCCTACGGGCCGGTGCCCGGGCTCTGCACGGGACCGTTTTACGGTGCGGTACCACAATTCAATCGAGCAAACCTTGCGGGCCTGCCGTCCTGACGGGTATGCTTTGGACATGCTGCGCGCGCTACTCATCGACGACGACGCTGACTTCGTATCCGGGCTCGCAGAGATCGCGAGCGAAGAGGGCTTCGCCGTCGCCACCGCGGGCTCCATGAAAGAGGCACGGGCCCATCTCTCCCGGGAGTCGGTGGACATCGCCGTGGTGGACCTGTCATTGCCGGACGGTGAAGGGACCGCGCTGCATTCAGGAATTGAGAGCCACGCCCGGCACAGACGTGATCATCGTTTCAGGCGTG
The DNA here is from genome assembly GCA_963740415.1 of Candidatus Eiseniibacteriota bacterium. Taxonomy (GTDB): domain Bacteria; phylum Eisenbacteria; class RBG-16-71-46; order SZUA-252; family SZUA-252; genus WS-9. The sequence goes on along the minus strand of CAVUEC010000009.1, from coordinate 6,903 downwards.
GCGACCGTCCACTCGGCGATCGAGGCGCTACGACTCGGCGCTCTCGACTACCTCACCAAACCGCTGGACACGACCCGCCTGAGGGCCGTGCTCGCCAATGCCGCGCGCGTGCGGTCGCTGAAGGAACAGGTCCGCACGCTCCGCGGCGAGCTTCGAACGTTCGGCCGTTTTGGGAAGATGATTGGCAACTCGCCGCGGATGCAGGAGGTCTACGACCTCATCTCGCGGGTTGCGCCTACGGATGCCACGGTTCTCATCACCGGGGAAAGCGGCACGGGAAAGGAACTTGTGGCGCAGGCGATCGTGGATCTCGGTCCCCGGCGCGACAAGCCCCTTATCCCGCTCGACTGCGGCGCCATCCCGCCAAACCTGATTGAGAGCGAGTTGTTCGGCCACGAACGAGGCAGCTTCACGGGCGCAAGCCAACAACGGCGCGGACACTTCGAGCGCGCGGCGGGCGGCACCCTGTTTCTCGATGAGATCACCGAAATGCCGGTGGAGCTACAGGCCAAACTTCTGCGCGTGCTCGAGTCGGGCACGCTTACCCGTGTCGGCGGAGAGACGCGCATTCCAGTGACGGTGCGCCTGATCGCAGCCTCCAATCGCCCACCGAAAGAGGCCATACAGGCCAAGAAGCTGCGGGAGGATCTCTTTTACAGACTCAACGTATTCCCCATCGTGCTGCCGCCTTTGCGAGACCGCGAAGACGATGCGCTAATGCTCGCGGAGCAATTCCTGAACGGGATGAACAAGTCCGAGGAGACCGCCAAACACCTGAGCGCAAAGGCGCGGGAACAGATCCAACGCTATTCCTGGCCCGGCAACGTGCGCGAGCTCAAGAACGAGCTGAAACGCGCCTTCATCATGTCCGATGGCGAGATCGACCTCAACGGCCTGACCTCGGCCCCGACTTCGGCCGGTCAGGGGCAGGTCGGAGGTAGGCGGGTCACTCAACGACGCGGAACGCCAGTTGATCCTCGCCACCCTGGAGCGGTGCGGGGGTGACAAGAAGAAAGCCGCCGAGATCCTCGGGATCAGCCTCAAGACCCTCTACAATCGGCTCAATTTGTACGCCAAGTCCTGAAACTCGCGCGCGTCGCCGTTTGGCCTCGCGTTCGTTTGTAAATCCCTCCGTTCCGCCCAGAGTTTTTTTCGTTCTTACAACCTGCGCGGCTTCCCATCGGCCAATATCCCCCTCCGAATTCGTCGCTAACGTTTCCGCATATCGACTTACGGGAGAGGCGTTTGTTGCCCGCGATAGGCACGATTCTCGCGTCTCTGTCAGGAAAAAGGATGGTCGGATGGTGCTTCCAAGCTCAGACTGGATGTTGAACGCGCCTCGGATCGGGTTGAGGGTCGAAATGAACTCGTCCATGACACAATCAGGAGCGGCCAATGTCCCGAGGTTTTTTGAGGCCCTGCGCTCCCCCGGCAGCAGTCCGGCGGGTTCCGCCACCGCTGCCGTGGGGTCCTGCGGGGTCGCGCCGGAGGGGTCGTGGGGCCGTGACCCCAGAGCTTCGATGAGACAAACAAGATGACCTTCAACGTGGTGACCAGCGTAGCGGTGGGCTTGGCGGTGCTCCTATCCGTAGTCCTCTTCCTTGTTATCAATCGGAGCCGTCGCCAGCAAGCCAGCGCCCTCACCATCGCCGAAGAAGGGCAGAGTCGGTCCACGGCGGCCCTGGACGCGGCAAAGGCCACGATTCATCTTAAAGATCAATTCCTCGCGAACGTATCGCACGAATTGCGCAATCCGCTGGCGCCCATCCTCACATGGACCCAACTTCTCCGTAGTGGCACGCTTGAGAAGGCGAAGGCCGACCGGGGGCTTGAAGTCATCGAGCGCAACGTGGTCTCCCTGTCGCAACTGATCGACGATCTGGTGGATGTGTCACGGGTCGTTTCGGGCAAATTTCGGCTCGATGTGCGACCGATCGATCTGGCGCCTGTGATCAAGGCCGCGGCGGAATCCCAGCGCCCCGCGACCGACGCCAAGCAGATTCGGCTATCGCTCGTGCTGGACGAACGATCGGGACTGATATCGGGCGATTCGGAACGGCTCCAGCAAGTCATGGGCAACTTGCTCTCGAACGCGATCAAGTTCACTCCGAAGGGCGGCCGCGTGCAGGTCGTTCTGGCACGCGCGGAGTCCCACGTACAGATTGTGGTTTCCGACAATGGAGCGGGAATCGATGCCGCATTCCTCCCGCAAATCTTTGAGCCCTTCCAGCAGGAGAAGGACGGCTCCATGCGGCGCCATGGCGGCCTCGGATTGGGCCTATCGATCGTGCGCCACATCATCGAGTTGCATGGAGGCGAGATTGACGTCTCGAGTCCAGGTGCGGGTCAGGGCTCCACGTTCACAATCAAGCTCCCGTTGCTTGGGACAGGCGCAATATCCGGCCCGAGGCCAAGGCACCCAAGGGTCGCGGACGGTCTGACCGACCTCATGCTGGGGCGGCTTGACAAGATCCGGGTGTTGCTTGTGGATGACGAGCCGAACGCAAACGAGGCGGTGCAGGCCCTTCTTGACTCATGCGGCGCCGAAGTGAGGGTTGCCGCCTCCGCCGCCCAGGCGCTCCTGATGCTCGATGTCTGGAAGCCGGACGTGCTGATTTCTGATATCGCCATGCCGGAGGAAGATGGCTACGTGTTGATCAAGAAGATCCGGGCGCGGAGCGAGGCGCAAAACGGCGATGTTCCGGCCGCGGCTCTCACCGCATACGCGACAATCGAAGATCGCGTGAGCATCCTCGCGGCGGGCTTTCAGATGTACCTCTCCAAACCCGCAGACCCGAGCGAGTTGATTGCCGTGGTGGCTAGCCTTGCCGCGCGTCGGCGTTGGACATCGCCGAACGGCCCCGAGACCCCGCCCGCCTCCAAGTAGTACCCAGCCCGCTCATGCCGCCGCGCGCCGGCCTCGTGCGCGTGACAGCTCCGGCCCCCTTTCAATATCCCGTCATTCCGGCTGGCCCCGATCTTGCCCTACGCCTTGCCAGGCATTCGGTACGGCCCGGTCGCGATCGACGCGACCCGCTCTGAACTAACCGTGTTAACTAGAAAGGACGGCTTTCATGCGAACTGTTCTGCGTCTCGCGACTCTCTCGGCCTTACTGGCTGGGGTGGTCCTGGCCTGTCTCACCGGCTGCTCCTCCACGAACAAGACCACCGAGGGTGCCGTCATCGGCGCCGCCGCCGGCGGTGTGGCGGGCGGCGTGATCGGCAACCAAACGGGTTCCACAGCGCGGGGCGCGATCATCGGCGCCGTGCTGGGCGGTGCGGCCGGGGCGCTCATCGGGAGTCAGATGGACGACCAGGCAAAGGAGATTGAGCAGAATGTCCCCGGCGCCGTTGTCCAACGGGTGGGAGAAGGGATCGTGGTCACGTTTCCCTCTGGGCTCCTGTTCGATTTCGATTCCTACGTCGTACAGAGTGCTGCCGGCACCAACTTGAACGCGCTGGCCGCGAACCTGAGCAAGTACGATGAGACAAACCTACTCATCGTCGGCAATACCGACGCCGTTGGGAGCTCCGAATACAACCAAAACCTCTCGGAACAGCGGGCCGAATCGGCGGCCCGGTACCTGACGGCGCAGGGAGTCGTTCGCCACATCGCGACGGCGGGAGTCGGGGAGCGCGAGCCGGTTTCGTCCAATTCCACGGAAGCAGGCCGCCATCAGAATCGGCGCGTCGAGGTGGCCATCTACGCCAGTACGACGTTGCAGGAAGACGCACGGCGCCAAACGGCCGCGCGCTGACCGCCGATCCCCACCGCACCGACGAATCGCCAGAATGCCTTGGCGCCATCAAGGGTTCCGAGGCGTTACCCTGGGGTTGATGGTCGCATCGCGATGGTTCAGGATGGAGTGGCCTACGAGGACTTGTGGGCATTGAATGGCCCGGGGACCGAGTCCGCCCTGAGACGGGCAAGCAGGACCCTAGGAAGGTGGCCACGATGACTGAAACCCTTGATCCCAGGAGCGTCGGCGCCCGGCGCGGATCGGCCCTGGCCGCGATGGTGCTGGCGGCCTTATGGATCGCCTCGCCCGCTGTACCCGCGCGCGCCGGTTGGGTCACGCTGCCCAATGCGCCGATCGCGCCGGCCAGCTGCGCCCGCCACGACGATGTGTGCTTCGTGAGCGCGGACAGCGGCTGGATCGTGAATGGGGCAGGCCAGATTCATCGCACGACCGATGGCGGCCAGAGCTGGACCCTCCAGACCACGGTTTCGAACTATCTCCGCAGCGTCGGCTTTGCCACGCCACTGAAGGGCTGGGCGGGCGCCCTCTTCGGCACCCCCCTGCTCTACGCCACGGTCGATGCCGGGATCCATTGGACCCCGGTCACCAACATTCCCAACCCACTGCCCACGGGGATCTGCGGCCTGTCCGTGGTCAATGCGTCCGTTGTTTACGGATGCGGACGCTACGACGGCCCGCCCGCCACCCTCATCAAGACCACCGATGGCGGCGCCACCTGGACGACCCGGGACATGGCCCCGTACGCCACCAGCCTCATCGACGTCCATTTCTTTGATGAGCTGAACGGGCTTGCCGTGGGAGGCACCGGTCCCTTCAGTTCCCGCCATGCTGTCATCCTCTCGACCAGTGATGGCGGGGTGACGTGGCAGACGCGCTACAACTCGAATCGCCCGGGAGCTGAGTGGTGCTGGAAGATCACCTTTCTCAACCGGCTCAGAGGCTTTGTGTCGATTGAGCGCCAGGACACTCTCGCCTCGCGATACATCGCGTACACCAAGGACGGCGGGGTGACCTGGGACGAGATGCAGTTCGTGAACGGTTACGAGATGCAAGGGATCGGCTTCGTGTCGCCACTCACGGGCTGGGTCGGGGGCTGGAGTGGCGACACCTACGAGACCACCGACGGCGGCACGAGCTGGCACCTTGCGGGATTCGGATTCTTCCTCAATCGCGTGCGCTTCTTGAGCCCCGCGTTGGCCTACGGGGTCGGCGAGACCGTGTACAAGTTCACGGGTGATCTCACAGCCGTCACCGGGGAGCCCGTCGTGCCGGCGCCGGTCCTGACCCAGAATCTCCCCAACCCATTCCGGACTTCGACGCGCATCATGTTCTCCCTCTCCCGTGAGGAGCATGTCCGCGTGGCGATCTACGACGTGCAGGGGCGAAAGCTGGCCACGTTGCTCGACGGCGTTCGGCTGGCGGGAACCAACGCGGTGACGTGGGATGCCCGAGATCGCGATGGGAATCGCGTGGGCGCGGGTGTCTATTTGTGTCGAATCGAGACGCCCACGCAGAGGGAAGCAAGGAAACTGATCGTCCTGCGCTGAGCTGGATTTCCCAGCCCGCCCATGCCGCGCGCAATTCCCGCGCGTGCGGGAGCCGGTTCCGAGTGGCTGCCTACAGGGCCCCGCCCCTTTACGCCGAAGGCGGGGCCGGCGTGAGGCCGTGGCGGCCCATGATCTCGGCCAGCTTGGCCCGATCCGGCGGACCGCCGGCCGCGGCGTTGAGTACCTCTGCGGTTTCGCGGAAGTACGCCGGGCCGAGGACGGCCGGCGTGACGACGCACAGCGCCTTCACGTCCTTGCGGCCGTTATTGTCAAATCGATGAACCGCCCCGCGCGGGATACAGAGAGCTTGTCCCGGACCCACCTCGATAGGCTTCCCATCAACGGTCCAGGTCAAGACACCGTCGATGCCGTAGATCGTCTCCTCGTAGGCATCGTGGCTGTGCGCCGGCGCCGCGAGCCGCTCCGCGGCCGGGACGGTGAGCTCGAAGGCGGCCACGCTCCCGTTCGAGTCCTCCCCCCCGATGAGAAAGCGCACCGCCAGAGGCCCGAGATGGACCGTTTCGTTTGCCGGATTCACGTTCAGGCTCATCGTCTCACGTCTCACAAAGCCCTCCGAAATCTGGAAGTGGAGCTGTCGCCGGACATGCACCATACTTTACCCTCCCTCGGAACCGAGGGGTAGCGCAGCATCGGAGTTGGGGAGCTCGGAATACCCGGGCGGTGCGGGGGCGGGTGTGCTGCACGCTCACGGAGGAGGTCGTTATGACCGGAACAAACGCTTTGAACGTGGTACTCGTGCACGGCGGCTTCGTTGACGGCTCAGGCTGGGAGGGTGTGTACAAGACCCTCCGGCAGGACGGCTACAATGTCGCCATCGTCCAGCACCCGACGATGTCGCTGGCCGGCGACGTGGCGGCCGTCAAGCTCGTCCTGGATGCGCTGGACGGACCTGCCCTTCTCGTCGGCCATTCGTACGGCGGCGTTGTGATCACCGAGGCCGGCAACGACCCGAGGGTCGCTGGGCTCGTCTATATCGCCGCCTTCGCTCCAGACAAGGGCGAGTCGGTGGATTCGCTGATCAAGAATCCGCCGCCCGGCGCGCCCGTGCCACCGATCCTTCCGCCGCGGAACGGATATCTGTTCCTCGACCGGGCGAAGTTCCGCGCCTCCTTTGCGGCCGACGTGGACGAAGAGAAGGCCGCGTTCATGGCCGACTCGCAAGTGCCGTGGGGAGTGGAGGCCCTGGCCGGCGCCATCAGCCAACCGGCGTGGAAGACGAAGCCGAGTTGGTACTTGGTTGCGACCGAGGACAAGATGATCCCGCCCCCGGCCCAGCGCGCCATGTCCAAGCGGGCCGGCTCGACGGTTGTCGAGGAGGCCGGAAGTCACTCAATCTATGTGTCGAAGCCGCGGGCCGTAGCCGCGCTCATCCAAGCGGCCGTTAAGGGTGTGCACGTAACGGCGAATTGACCCAAGGCGCTCGCGCGCCGATGTGCAGCAATGAAACGCAAGACGCCCCACGTGGTTCGCTCCGCGTGGGGCGCTTCGTTTCTTGGAGGCGGCACCCGGATTTGAACCGGGGAATAACGGTTTTGCAGACCGTCGCCTTAGCCACTTGGCTATGCCGCCCCCGC
>CAVUEC010000008.1:0-6462 GCA_963740415.1 Candidatus Eiseniibacteriota bacterium | reverse complement strand
GCTCTCGCTCTCCGCGCTGGCCGACGTCGATGCTGCGGCGGCGCCGCAGGGCCCGGACGCACCACGGGCAACCCAGGAACCGCAGGACAAATCCCGCGCCTTCCTCAAGAACCACCTGGCCCGCTTCTATGACTTCGAGGGCCTCTTCCGATGGAAGAAGAAGTTTGCGCCCCAGTTTGAAGACCGCTATTTGGTCTATCCAGATCCGCTCTCGCTGCCTCGAGTGGTCCTGGCGCTGGCCCGGGCCCAGAGTCCGGGAGGGCTACGGTCCTATATCGGGCGGGCGGCTTAGGCAGGGGCGGGCTCAAAGCGGGCGCTCAGGCGGGCTCAGAGCCGGCCCCCGGCGGGTTCAGAAACGGCCCCGCCGGCCGAACTCAGGATTGGGTGGGCCGCCGCGCGGAACAGATTTCGGAACCCCCCAAAAGGCTAGGTGTATTTCGAGACGCCTAGTAAGGGGGGCCGGGTCGGTCTCCCAAGCGGCAAGGAGATTGGGATGAAGTTGTTGCGGCTGTTAGCGTTCGGGGTGGCAATCGGAGTCCTTGCCTCCCTGGGAAACGCGAAGCTGGCCCAGGCCGGGAACGCTGTCGAGAGGAACAGCGCCCCGCGCCACGCCCGGCCGCATTCGGCAGGACGCGCCCTGACCGCGGCCCGCCAAGCTCAGTCCCGTTCGATTCCCGCTCGCCGGCCCGCGCCCCGTCATCCCTCCCGCAGTCCGGTTCGCACCGCTTCCACCCGAGTGAAGCCTCGTTTCCGCTCCCCCGGCTCCGCAGCCACGCCGGTTCGGGCGCAAGAAGACCCCACTCCATTGTTTGCATGGCGCATCGGGCATCAGCGCTCGATCGCGCATTCCAGTTTGGACGGCCTCGTGAATTCTGGGCGCGGTCCCCCGCGTGCGGGTCCACAGCTATTCTACCTTCGGGCTTGCCCCCCGAAGAACCGCTGCGTTCCTTGCCCCGCTCCTGATTCTCCGGCCGTCCTCCAAACTCCAGGCGTCACCTCCGCCAGCAACAACGTCGCTTTAGCCAGCAACAGCGTCTCGCAACACAACCTGCTCGCAGAGCTGTACCTCCCCATCACAGAGGGTTTCCGTCCCACATCCCATAGGGGGCTCATGGTCCCCCCTCGCGCCGTCCGCCATGAGGGCACGGCGGCGTGCTTGTCATTGCCCTCGCTAGGAGATGTTTCATGAAGCGCTCCAGATTGATTCTCGCGGCGTTGGCTATCGGCTTCGTTGTCCCCGTGCTCGCCATGGCGGACGACACCACGCCACAGTCTTCGACGCCACCGGCCACCAGCGCGGAGCATCACGAGAAGTCGTCCAAGCCGGCCAAGCCTCACGTCAACCTGAACACCGGCACCAAGGATCAGTTGATGACGATCCCGGGCCTGGATGACGCGACGGCCGACAAGATCATCGCGGCACGTCCGTTCAAGTCGAAGAACGAGCTGGTCGAGAAGAAGATCATGACGAAGAAGGAGTACGAGAAGATCAGCGGCATGGTCACGACCGGCAGTTCGTCGTCGTCCCACAAGTCGTCCACCTCGACGACCAAGAAGTAACTGGGGGGCCGTGTGGCTGGGGGGCGCTGAGTTGTGCTAGCCTCTTCTGTCTCGAACACCTACCCGTCCCACCGAGACTTGAGGAGGTAACAGATGCACGCACGATTCCGCTCCCCGGTCCACCGGCTTCTGCCGTTCCTCTGTCTGGCGATCTTCGCCGCCCATGCGGCGTTGGCCGCCGACGCGCCCAAGGCGGGCGCGGCCGATGCGGCCAAGTCCCAACAAGACGCCGCGATGGCGGAGATGATGAAGGTCTCCGCGCCAGGCCCGATGCACGCCCTGCTCGCCTCTCTTGCCGGCAACTGGAAGGCCTCGGTCAAGACCTGGATGGGACCTGAGCCGACCGTGAGCGAGGGAACCTGCGAGGCCACCATGATCATGGGCGGCCGCTACCTCGAGAGCAAACACCACGGAAACATGATGGGGATGCCGTTCGAGGGAATGGAGATCCTCACCTACGACAACATGAAGAAGCAGTTCACCAGCATGTGGATCGACAACATGGCGCCGATGCTCACGTATGGTTCGGATGGCCAGGTCGACGCCTCGGGCAAGGTCCTCACGCTTCACACCTCGGTGCCAAATCCGGCGACGGGCAAGCCGGAGCCGTACACCTACGTCACCACGATCACGGACAAGGACCACCACCAGTTCGTGATGAATGGCACCAAGGACGGCAAGGAATACAAGGTGATGGAGATCAGCTACACGCGCGTTCAGTAGGCGCGCCGCCCAGAGACTGGGCGCGGCGCGGTAACGCCAAAATCTAGCGCTGTCGTAGGTAGAGCCGGGAGCCGCCCGTAAGGAGCCCCGGCTTTTCCCATTTCGGAATGGAATCGCCGGTGTCGATCGCGCGGACCCAGTCGGCCTCGCCGTCGATCTGATTGCGCGCGCGTGCATCGGGGGAAAGCAAGATGGCGCCCGCAGGGTAGGCCGCGTCCAGGCGCTCGATCTGCCGCCAGCGCGGAAGCAGCAGCGTCGCGCGATCCAAGTGCCACGCCGTCCAATCGGGAACGTCGGTCCAGATAGGATTCATTCTCGGAACGCCGTCGAGGCGCGCGCGCAGCTCGCCCGCGAGCGAGGCGGGAAGAGGCGGGTACCGGCGCGCCGCGCTCCGCGATTCCATGGCCACGACGGCTCCGCGCTCCAGCAGGAGCAGGGCGAAGATCGCGACCACCATCTTCCGGCCGCGGAAGCGATCGAGCGCGGGAGCCGCGGCCAAGCCCAGCGCGACGCACGCGAGAGGAACGGCCGGGACGAGAAATCGCGGGCTCCGTTCGAGGAACGAGAAGGCTGCGATCTGGATCGCGGCCGCGGCCAGGAGCGGGAGCGCGGGCGCGAGGGATCGCCATCGCGCAGGTGAGTCTCGGAGCAGGAGGCCCGTCATCGCGAGCCCCACGGCGAAAGGTCCCAATCCCCAGAGGAGGTCGACTGCGTAACCGGCGCCGTCTTTCAACCAACGCCACGCCGTGGCGGCGGGATGGTGGAGCATGTACCCGAGGATCCCGGGCATCGGCTCGCCGTAGGTTCTCGTCGAGGAGTAACCCGGGTATTCGCGCGTGTAGAGGAGCATCGGGTTTCCCTGAATCGGCGCGGCCGAGCCCACGCCGTAGTGAAGCGCCGCGAGCCACGGGACGCAGAGCGCCGCGTAGACAAGCGCGAACGCGAGGCCGGCCTTGGCGCCGCCGCGCCACGCGAGCCAAAGCCAAAGCGGCGCGAAGATCACCGACTCGCCCCGCAGGTACCACGCCGCGGCCGCGAGCACGGCGGCTCCCGCCGCCGCGAGAACGCCCCGACCACGCAGAAGCAGAAGCCACGCGCCGAGGGATATCGCCGCCGTGGGAACCTGGCTCAGCCCGGCCGCATAGGGATCGAGGAGCAGCGGCGACGCGATGGCCGCCGCGGCGGCCACCGCTCCCGCTCGGGGCGAATGAAGATGGGTCGCGAGCAGAAATACGAGCGCCGCGAGCAGGGCGTGCGCCAGAATGGCGATCACGAAGAAGCCCGCGGGGATTGGAACTCCCAGTTTGAGCAGACCGGCGCCGAGCACCGCGTATCCGGGCATTCGCCAGCGAACCGGAAACGGCGCACGGTCGGAGCCGAGATGGGTCGGGTAGGTGTAAAGCGAGGTGAAGCCTTCGCCGCGCGCGAGCTGTCTCGCTTCCTGCGCGTAATCCCAGGTGTCGCTCGCGGGCGGAAGCTGCGGGAATACGACCCACGAGAACGCGACCGCGGCCACGGCAGCCAAGAGCGCCCAGGCCGCGGCCGCTCGAAGGGGCATCGGCGACGGATGATTTGCTTGGGAGACCGGCTCGTTCACGAGGAGAAAGGATAGCCCATCCCAGCAGGCGGCGATGCGCAACGGATGGGCCCCGCGGCGCGCCGAACTACCACGGCCGTCGCGTTGACAATTGGGCGCGTGCGGCTCATGCTCGAAGTACGTCCCCCGTGGAGCCGGATTCCGGCCGCTCAGGCGTTCGGAGGGTTTCCATGAGACCCCGTGGTGGAGCCGCATCGAAGCTGCGGGAGTCGGGTTCGGCCGGCTGGATCCGCCGGGCCGCTCCCCTCACGGCCGCGCTCATCCTGCTTACCACCACGGCGGCGGCGGCACCCGCGCGAAGACCACCCCTGTCGCACCGGGCACCCGCTCCGGCGGCACCGCTCACCGCGTACGAAAAGATCATCGCCGAGCTGGACAGCCTCTCTCCCGATCCATCCCGGGTAGCCACCGTCCGCAACCTGCGCCTCAAGCGGGACGTCGCGACGCTCGAATTCACGGAGGGTCAGATGGCCCTCTTCCGCCCGATCGAAGGCCGCGTGTGGGGATGCGTGTTCACGGGCCACGGCACGTTCTCCTTCCGTCCCCCCGACGACATCGAGCGGGGGCAGCTCCAGCGCTTCTACTCGACGGATTCTCTCGCGTACCGATTTGACACCGTGGTCCTGCTCTTTGCGGACACCACGCTGGTGGAGCTGGCGGCGGAGGTCAAGTTCGGCCCCGGCACGATCGCCAAGAACGCGAAGACACCCGTCCGACGAAGCCTCGACCTGCTTCTCGACGCCAAATCAAAGGACGTCAACTACAGCGTCGGGAAGACGTTCCTCGAGGTAGCGTCGAACGAGCTGTTCCTGGCCTTTGTCGGGCAGAAGGGATCGTCGAAGGGATTCATCTTCGAGATCGATCCCTTCCAGACGGAGCAAGTCCAGCTGTGGCGGCCGGTGAAGGCGACCATGTTCCAGTACCGGATCCGCAATCGTGAAATCATCTCCCAGTTCCCCATGGAGGCGGATCGAACGCGCGCCTCCGTCGAGGCGGGCCTGGCGGCGGTGGACACCGCGCTCGCCACCGCCAACGGGGATTACGTCGCGAGCTTCAACGAGGCCCACTACCGCATTCGATCCCGCTTCGACGGCGGTCTCAATCTTCGCGGCGACGAGGACGTGCGGTTCCGCTCGCTCGAGAACGGCCAGAACTGGATCGCCCTGGCGCTCGACCCGGACGTGGACGTCGACTCCGTTCGATGGGAGAACGGCGCCCCGGCCGAATTCTCCAAGGGCGATGGCGCGCTTCTGCTCTGGGTGCGGAGCGACCACCCCATGGCGAGCGGTGAGGAGCGCACGCTCCACGTGGTCTACCACGGCCAGGTGGTGACGCGCCAGGACGACTGGGTCTACTTCGATCCGGGGTCGTTCTGGTACCCCCGCGTCGTGCCCGGACGCCGCGCCACGTACGAGCTGGAATACGAGCATCCCGCCGACTACACACTGGTCTCCGTCGGCGAGCCCTCGCCGCCGGAGCGAAAGGGCGACACCGTGGTCTCGCGATGGAGCGTGGACTCACCGATTTTCCAGTCGTCCTTCATGATCGGGGTGTACAAGGAACACGTCCTGCGACCCGACAAGATTCCGCCCGTGACCGTTCTCATGTCGGAGGCGGCGCACAAGAGGGTGCGTGAGAACGCCGGCGAATCGCTGATCGAAGAGGGGCTCGCGCCCGGGAAATCGATGGACAAGCAGGTGGGCGCGGATATCGCGAGCAGCCTGACCTTCTATCAATCGATATACGGTCCCACGAAACTGACCCACTTCTACGTCGCGGAGAATCCGCTGGAGAGCTCATTCCTGGGAATCGCGTTCCCGGGGTTGATCCACCTCGACTGGAGCACGTTCTACAACACACAGGCGGAGGGCTCGGACGAGCTGTTGCGCGCGCACGAAGTGGCGCACCAGTGGTGGGGCGCGCTGGGCGTCGCGCCCGCGACCTACCACGACCGGTGGCTGAGCGAGGCGTTCGCGGAATTCTCGGCGCTCTGCTATCTGCAGGCGGCGTCGAAGGACAACAAGCGGTTCCTGGAAACGCTGCGGAAGTCGCGGGACCGGATCGTGAAGAATCGCCGATTTTTCCTCGGCGACGGACAGGAGGCGGGGCCGATCTCGCTGGGCCCGCGGACCAGCACGAGCACGACGCCGGAGGACTACCGCCTCGTCGTGTACGAAAAGGGAGCGTGGGTGCTCCACATGCTCCGCAACATGTTCCTCGACCTGGACACGATGAAGGACGGCGGATTCGGGGACATGATGCGCGAGTTCTACTCCAGCTACGCGGGGAAGGACGCGACGACCGCGGACTTCCAGCGGGTGGTGGAGCACTACGCGGGACGGGACATGACGTGGTTCTTCCGCGAGTGGGTCTATGGAACCGGCATCCCCCGGTACCGCTTCGCGTGGCGCTCCGCGCGGGCCGAGGACGGCCAGTTCAAGGTCACATGCCGCGTGGATCAGGAGAACGTGCCCGAGGACTTTGAGATGTTCGTGCCGCTGCAGATCGACTTTGGCAACAACCGCTACGCCAGGCTCCGCGTGTTCGTGAAGGGCCCGCACTCGCAATTCGAGCTTCCGCCT
>CAVUEC010000007.1:0-12943 GCA_963740415.1 Candidatus Eiseniibacteriota bacterium | reverse complement strand
GTCCCCGACGGCGGGCAGGGTGGTCCGAGTCCAGGCGCCCATGCCGCTCTCCATGTCGTCGAAGAAGCGGGTCTGGGCTCCGGCGGTAACCATGACGTTGTCGATGAAGAAGCCGTCGCCCTGGAACAGGCCGTCCTCGGAGGAGTAGGCGATGTCGCTGTTGAACACGAAGCGGAACGGCATGTTGTGCGGACCGCCCGGATAGTTCTTCCATCCCATCCAGGTGGATTCGGGGATGACCGCCGAAAACGTGCCGCAGCCGGAGGCGGGCATGGTTCCCGTGAACGTGGCCAGCGTGATGTAGATCTCCGAGAGGTCGCCGACCTCGACCGTGGCAAAGTCGTAGTGCGGCTCGGTCTTGATGTGATAGTCGAAGGAAAGCGTCACGGTGGTGCCGGTCGCGAGACCGGCCACGCTCACCGAATTCTCGAGCACCTGATACCAGTTGTTTCCGTAGCCCGCGCGGTTGGTGTCCAGCACCCACGAGGAATCGATCTTGCCGCACCACCAACCGTGGTTGGTGCAGGCTCCAAACGTATCGATGTGCCACGCGGTGGGCCCGCCCGATGCGTCAAAGTGCGTCCAGCCGCCCTGGTCGTCCAAGCTCAGCCCGTCGAGGCTGTCCTGGAACACGTAGACTTCCTCGAGCGGAGGAGGCGGGAACAGGATGGGACGGCGCCCTGCGCGCGACGGCTTGCCTGTGGCGGGCCGCTCACCCTGCGCTTCCTCACGATAGACGCCATGGGGGAGCGGCTCGGGCGGCTTCAGCGATGGAACGGAAACCGGAGCGGCGGCGGAAGGCGCTGCGACAGAGAGGATGCATGCCGCGAACAGGGCAGCCGTCGGCCCCAGTAGGCGTGACCAAAAAGACACAGGGCTACGATGGCGAGAGATGGGAGCGAGTCTCCGTACGTTGTCTCTAGAGTGAGCGAAGCAAGGCTGCCAATTGAGACCCGGGCCTCTAGCCCGGTTCGGGACCCACGTTCATTCCAACTTAGTATAGCATAAAGTGATGCCCCGTTCCAGACGGAACCGCAATCCATTGCCACGGAATCCGATGGGGGGGGCGCCCAGCCCGACTCCCTCCCGAAGGCCTCTTCTGTACGGCTGCTTTTTTGCCTCCGGCGCCGCAGGACTCATCCTGGAAGTGGTCTGGTCCAAGTACCTGTCATTCCTCCTCGGCAATTCGATCTACGGGGTCTCGACGGTTGTCGCCGCGTTCCTGGGCGGGCTCGGAATCGGCGCCGCCGTGGCTGGACGCTTCGCCGCCCGCGCCAAGGAGCCATTACTTGCGTACGCGCGGCTGGAGCTGATCGTCGCCGTGCTCGGGCTTGCGACGCCGCTGGCGTACCAGGCGGCCCGGCCCCTGTTCGCGGCGCTGAACGCGCTCTTTCTCGGCCACGGCGCCGCGTTTCTCTTTCTTCGATTCCTCGTACTGTTCGCGGCCCTCCTGGTGCCGACCATCGCGATGGGCGCGACGTTACCGCTCCTCGTCTCGGATCTGTCGCGCCGCGATCCCAAGAACTCGGCCCGCACGGTGGCCCGGCTCTACGCGATCAACACAGCGGGAGCGGTCGCCGGCGTGGCGGCGGCCGGATTCTTCGTAATCCCGGCGCTCGGACTGTGGAAGACGGCGGCGCTCGCCGCGGCGATCGACCTCTCGGTCGTGGCGGCCATCATGATCGCGCGGCCCTCGGCGCCGCCGAAGGCGGAAGATGCTAGCGTTGGGGAGAGGCGCGGGATGCCGTCGGGGACACGGGAAGCAAAAGAAACGGTCCCCTCTGGCATCCCGCGCCTCTCCCCAGCGCCAGCGCGCGTCCCCCACGGCATCGCACGCGCCCTGGCGACTCCGTGGATCCTTCCAGTGTTCGCGATCTCGGGATTCACGGCGATCCTCTACGAGGTGGCCTGGACGCGCATTCTCGCGGTTCCCTTCGGCGGAATGATCTACGCGTTCTCGGCGATCCTCGCGATCTACCTCATCGGCATCGCGGTCGGGGCCGCCGTCGCGACGCGACTTCTGCGCCGCGTGGGCGCCGCGGTCGCGCTCTTCGGCGTCCTCCAGGGACTATTGGCCGCGGCGGTTGCCCTCGGTACAAAACTCTTCGAGCGCCTTCCGTACTGGCAGGCGGATGCGATCGCGTGGTCCATGGGCAGCACCCCGAGGCTATTGTGGGCCGAGGCCGGCATCGCGGCGCGCATCATCCTGCCGCCGGCCCTCCTGCTCGGAGCGCTCTTCCCCACCGCGGTCGCCGTGTATCAGCGGCGCGGGCGCGAGGCCGGCGCGTCGGTCGGTGCTACGTACGCGGCCAACACCATCGGCTCGATCGCGGGCTCGCTCGCGACCGCGTTCCTGCTGGTCCCCTGGATCGGAACGCTCCGTTCAATCCTCATGGCCGGCGCTTTGAACGCGGCCATCGGCGTGGGCGCGCTTCTCGCGGGCGAGGGACCCGCCCTCCGCCGCCGTCTCGCGGCAGGCACGCTTCTCCTCGCCACGGTGGCGTTCGCGTTGTTCGCGTTGCCCAAGTGGAACCCGGAGCGGATGAGCCTGGGGTTGGTCCGGCTTCTTCGATCCCACTGGTTCGGCGGAAACGCGCTCACCCACCGCACGATCGACAAGATTGGAACGTCCGGGGTCGAGCGGCTCCTCTTCTATAAGGAGGGGCGGGTGGCCGCGGTCACGGTCCTCGAAACCGCGGGGCGCCGGGCGCTTCTGATCAACGGAAAGACCGACGCCACGACCGGCGTGGGCGAGGACATGGCGCAGCAGGTTTTGGTGGGACAGATGCCGCTCCTCTTCGCGCCGGAGGCGAAGGACGTCTGCGTGGTCGGATACGGAAGCGGCGTCACCACGCGGGCGGTCCTGACTCACGCAGTGAGCGACGTGCTGACCGTGGAGCTGGAAGGCGCGGTGATCGAAGCGGCGCCGTATTTCAGCGCCGACGCGGGCAATCCCCTCGCCGATCCTCGGAGCCGCCTCCTGATCGAGGACGCGGGAACCTATCTCCGGTCTACGCGGAAGATGTACGACGTGATCATCTCGGAACCGTCCAATCTCTGGATCGCGGGGATGGCGGACCTCTTCACGGAGGAGTTCTATCGGACCGCCGCGCTCAAGCTCCGGCCGGGCGGGATCTTCTGCCAGTGGGTTCAGTGCTATCAGACGTCGCCCCGGACGCTCGAGACCATCTTCCGCACGCTGACCACGCGCTTCCCGCACGGACAGCTCTTCTTCGTCGACACTTCGGCCGACTTGATCATCCTCGCCTCCCCCGACCGGGAGGTGGGACTCGACCTCGACCGGATCGCGCACGCGTGGGACGATCCGGCCGTTGCCGCGCAGCTCGCGCGGGTCGGCGTCGCGTCGCCCGGCGATCTCCTGCGCTACTACCGGGGCCGGCTGGAGCGGATGGCCTCGGCGGCGGGCCCGGGACCGATCAACACGGACGACAACGGATGGCTCGAGCACCATGCTCCAACCGATCTACTCTCGGGAGCCAGCTCGGAGGCGATGCTTGCGTGGTCGCCACAGGTCGGGATCGATCTCGCGGCGGCGATCGTTTCCGATCGCGGACGCGCGCTGGAGCTGATCGATGACGCGGCGGCCAAGGCCAAGGCCGCGGGAGCGGATGCGGCGGTGGTGGGATTGAAGACGGCCCGGGAGCGATTGGCCCGTTAGGGCTAACGACGCTGCGTCATGTACTCCATGGCCGGGAACGAGTCGACCTGGATCACGTCGTGGCGCGCGGCCGAGGCGGCCCGTGCTACGCACCGTTCCTGATCGGTGATCACGCCGGCGCGCTGCGCCGCGTCGAACAACGCATCTCCATCCGTGTCTTGAATCTTCTTCGCGCGCACCGCGTCCCGAATCTTCCGATCGATGGGGGTCGCGGCGGCGATCAGGACGGCGGCCGCCTCCAGCTTCCCGAGTCCGGTCTCCTCGGGCCCCGGCACGTAGATGTCGCGGGTGAGCCGCTCCAAGGCGTCGCGATCGCCCAGCACGAGCTTGGCCACCGCGGCCCCCAGCCGGTCATTCGGCGGGCGGAGCCTCGCCCCCAGGGGGAACACAGCCAGGCGGGTAAGCCACGCGACGGGCCGGCTGGGCAGGTTGTCGAGCACGCTCTGAAGCGCGGTCTGGATCTCGTAGAGCGCTTCCGCCGCGCACCAGCGAAGGAGCGGAAGATCGCTCTTCGACTGGCCCTCATCGTGGAACCGCTTGGCGACGGCCGAGCCGATGTACAACCAAGCAAGCGCGTCGGCCAGGCGGCCGCTGATCCGTTCGCGGCGTTTCAGCGTTCCGCCGAGCGTGGCCATCGCGACGTCGGATACCAGGGCGAACGAAGCGCTGAACCGGGTGAGCTGAGCGAGCAGACGACGGGCTGGGCCGCGCCCCGGAACGAGCGCGAACTTAGCACCCGTCAGCGCGTGCCACGTAGACCGGATCTTGGTGCCGATGAAGTGGAGCACGTGGCCGAAGAAGGCCTTGTCGAGGGCGACCAGGTCGTTCGCTGCGATCGCCCTCATCTCGTGCTGCACGAAGGGATGGCAGCGAATGGCGCCCTGCCCGTAAATGATCAGCGATCGCGTGAGGATGTTCGCGCCCTCCACCGTGATCCCAATGGGGACCGAAGCGTAGGCCCCGGCGAGAATGTTGCGCGGACCGCGCGAGATGGCGGCGCCCGCCTGAATGTCCATCGCGTCGTTCACCACCGCGCGCATGCCCTCGGTCAGGTACCGCTTCACGATCGCGGAAACCACGGCGGGCTTCTGTCCGGAGTCGATCGCGCCCAGCGTGAGGCGGCGGGCCGCGTCCATGAGATAGGTGCGGCCCGCGATCCGGGCGAGCGGCTCCTCGATCCCCTCGAAGCGGCCGATCGGCAGCCCGAATTGCTCGCGGACGTTGGCGTAATCGCTCGTGACGCGCGCGGCGAGCTGCGCGGCGCCGACCGAGAGGGACGGAAGCGAAATGCCGCGCCCCGCGGCCAGGCAGTCCATCAGCATGCGCCACCCCCGGCCGGCCATCGGCGGACCGCCGATGATGCAGTCGAGAGGAACGAAGACGTCCTTGCCGTGGGTCGGGCCGTTCAGGAACGGAACGCCCAGCGGATCGTGCCGCTCGCCGATCTCGACGCCCGGCGTGGACGCGGGAAGGAGCGCGCAGGTGATCCCGAGATCGGTCGCGCCCCCGAGGAGACGGTCCGGATCGAGCAGCCGGAAGGCGAGGCCGAGAACGGTGGCGATCGGCGCCAGCGTGATGTACCGCTTGTTCCAGTTGAGGCGCATCCCGAGGACTTCACGCCCCTCGTAGACGCCCCGGCAAACGACTCCGGTGCTCCGCTGCGCGGTGGCGTCGCTCCCCGCCTCGGGCTCCGTCAGCGCGAAGCAGGGAATCTCCTCGCCCGTCGCGAGCCGGGGCAGGTAGTGGCGCTTCTGGATGTCGGTCCCGTAGTGAAGGAGCAGCTCCGCGGGCCCGAGCGAGTTGGGCACCATCGCGGTCACCGCGGCCGTGACGCTCCGGCTGGAGAGGCGCGTGATCACCGCGGAATGCGCGAGCGCGGAAAACCCGAGCCCGCCGTACTCCTGAGGAATGATCATGCCGAAGAAGCGGTTCTTCTTGAGGAACTCCCACGCCGCCGGCGGGAGGTCGCCGTGCTGGATGACGTTCCAATCCTCGATCATCCGGCAGAGCTCGTTGACCGGACCGTCCACGAATGCCTGCTCGCGTTCCGTGAGCGCGGGCATGGGCGCACTGAACAGCTTCTTCCAGCGCGGGCGGCCGGAGAAGAGCTCGGCTTCCCACCAGACGGTTCCCGCCTCGAGCGCGATTCGCTCCGTCTCGCCCATGCGCGGAAGCGCGCCGCGGAGTATGGGCATGATCCAGCGCGTCACCGCCTGACGGCGGATCGCTGGAATCGCGAAGACCAGCGCGACCGCGACGAGCGCGATCCAAATCCAGAGCATGGGCGTCATCCCTGATCGGGTCGAGGAATGGGAAGCAGCGCTTTCAGTATACTATTCATCGTCACCTAAGCCGAGGATGGTGAGCGTTTTACCCGTGCGCGCGCCCGTTCTTGGGTCGTACGCTCCAGGCTGCCTTGGTCCCAGGGATGGAGCCAAAGAGTTCAACCATGGCGGCCACGCGGGGGCCCCTTCCAACGCTTTCCCGATGGACCCTGTCGAAACGATTGCGTCCTCGGGCGCGTATCGTTCGCGAGCGACCCCCCGCTCGGAATCACCCGCCGACTTGACCGTCCTCCCACAGGAGGTTGTAAGTATATGCGATGGAGCCATATAGCCGCTTTGCTGGCGGCCCCTGGCTGCGCACTGTGCCTCGCCGTCGATCCGGCCATGGCGTTTGATGGTTTCACGCCCTCGCCGTCTGGGGCCGGCGCCGACAGCGCGGACGGAAGACGCGCGGCCTCTCCCTCCATCCGGGCCCACCGTTTGAACGGGGGCGGTGAAATCCGCGTCGACGGAAAGCTCGACGACAACGCGTGGAAGACCATCGAACCGGGCCAGGGATTCAGGGTCTGGGACCCGGACCGCGGCGCCTTGCCCACCGAGGAAACGGTATTCAAGGTCGCGTACGACGACGGCGCCGTCTACTTCGGCGTCGCCTGCCTGGAGCGCGACGCTTCGAAGATCTCCGCGAACCTCGCGCGGCGGGACCGCGATTCGAAGTCGGACCTCGTGAGCATCTACATCGATCCGTATTTCGACAAGACGACCGGATACAACTTCCGCGTGAATCCGCTTGGGGTCCAGCTGGACAGCTACATCTATAACGACGGCGACCGGGACGACAATTGGGATGCCGTGTGGGAGGCCGCCACCTCCCGGGACCAGAACGGCTGGTACGCGGAGATCCGCATTCCGTTCTCCGCGATCCGGTACAAGACAGGGGCGACGATGACCTGGGGGCTCCAAGTCTATCGGTTCATGCAGAGCCGCGGCGAGGACACCGCGTGGGCCATCTGGGACCGGAACGCGCACGGGTTCGTGAGCCACTTTGGAACCTTGACTGGAATCGAGGGGATCCGTCCTCCGCGCCAGATCGAGCTGCTTCCCTACGTGGTCCAGCGGTCCACGGATCCGTCGATCGACGGTCCGGACGATCAGATCGACGGCTTCCAGAATCTGGGGGCCGACTTGAAGTACGGCATCACCGGCGACCTGACGCTCAACGCGACGGTTCAGCCCGATTTCGGCCAGGTGGAGGCCGATCCGGCCCAGCTCAACCTCTCTCCGTTCGAGACGTTCTACGACGAGAAGCGCCCGTTCTTCGTCGAGGGGAGCCGGTTCTTCCAGCATCCCGACTTCAATCTCGTTTACTCGCGCCGCATCGGCACCGGGGACCCCAACTCGCGGATTCGATACGCGGCCAAGCTGACCGGAAAGACATGGGCCGGGGTTTCCCTGGCCGCCATGGCGGCCTCGACCGACATCACGGCCGAGGGCCAGGCCCACAACCTGTTCAAGAACGGCTCCCAACTCTCGCGCTTCTTTGTGGCGCGGCTGGGGAAGGAAATCTCGGGCGGGCGGAATCGGTTCAACGTGATGCAGACCGGAGTCCTGAACACCGCGAACCGCGATCAATACGGGGACGCGGCCTCCCACGAGGCGTACACGACGGGCCTCGACTTCGACCTGAATTCCAAAAATCGCGAATTCAACGCCCAGGGATCGTTCGTCGGCTCGATCATCGATCCGGAAACGTCGGCGCTGGATTCCACCATCACGGGCGCGGCTTCCTATGGAACCGGCGGGTCGCTCGACCTCCGCCGCCGCGGGGGAAGCCTGCAGGGAGGGGTGAACGGCCGGTGGGAGTCCGCCCGCCTAGAGATCAACGACCTGGGCTACCTCCAGGCGCCGGACGAGATCTCATCGAGCGCGTACCTCTACTACCCATACGACCCAAAGGGGAAGAGCAAGACGTTCAACCGCGGCGAGCTGAACCTGAACGCGTGGCGGAGCTGGATCTACGCGGCGCGGGCGGGCTACGACGTGGCGACCGGAGCCGAGGCGTGGAGTTACGGCAAGGGCCATCCCCAATACGGGGGCGCGCAGTTCAACGGCTGGTTCCAGTTCCGGAACTACCGAGAGGCGTGGTTTGGCACCTCGTACAACGCGACCGGACACCACCGCTGGGAGACACGGGGCGGGCCTCTGATCAGCGAGCCCTTGACCTACGGCGGCTGGCTGGGCGGCTCGTCCGACACGCGGAAAAATCTAGTCATGTCGCTCGAGGGCTCCTACTACCGCGACACGGCCCTGAACGCGAGCACGGACGCGACGCTTACCACGAAGTGGAAGCAGAGCACGGCGCTCAATCACAGCCTCGCGGTGGGATATCACGTGCGAATCGACGACACGCAGTATCTCGAGACCGTGGATCTTCGCGATCCGAACCGCCAGGGCGGGATCGGGATCGGCGGGCTGAGCTACGTCTTCGGAGACATCAACCAGAAGACGTACGACGTCACGCTTCGCTCGAGCATCCTGTTCACGCGGAACCAGTCGCTGGAGCTGTACGCGCAGCCCTACCTCTCGGTAGGAAACTACAGTCGCGTGCGGGAACTCATCCACCCGGATAGTTACGATCTCTACACATATCTCGAGCCAGGGTACGAGGCGTCGAACTTCGACTTCAGCTTCGTCCAGGTGAACATCAACGTCGTGTACCGGTGGGAGTACCGGCCCGGAAGCACTTTCTTCTTCGTCTGGACCCAGGGCCGGAACACCTACGACGAGCGCGACTATCACTCCAACCCGAACGACTTCAACAACTCGGTCGGGAACGGCGAGCTTTTCAAGAACGAGCCCGAGAACACGCTCCTGGCCAAGATCACCTACTGGTTCGCGATCTAGCGGGACCGCTGGCGGCGGGTGAGACGCGCAGCGTCGCGTCATTCGCGCCGCCTGGGCCGGCCGTCGCCTTGCCGTTGACACAACGGCGGGCTCGTGGGTAGATAGGGGACCATGAAGGTCTCCTGGCGGACCGAGTTCCCGATCTGGATCCTGCTGGTGGGGATGTGGGTGGCCGCCGGCCTCGCGTGGCCCGCGGCGCCGGCCCAAATCCCGACGCACTGGGGCCTGGACGGGCAGGTGAACGGATACGGCGGCAAGTTCGAAGCGCTGCTGCTCCTTCCGCTGATCGGCCTCCTGATCTACCTCATCATGCTGTTTGCCCCGCGCCTCGACCCGGGCCGCCTCAACTACGAAAAGTTCGCCGGCGCCTACACGGTTCTTCGGCTCTCGGTGGTTGCGCTCCTCGCGGCCATCTACGGGCTGATCCTCGCGGCGATGCGCGGGCACTCCGTCGACATGCAGCGCATGGCGCCGCTCCTGGTCGGGCTCTTCATGGTCGTGATCGGCTCCGTGCTCGGTAAGATCCAGCCCACCTGGTTCGTGGGCATCCGGACGCCGTGGACTTTGTCCAGCAGGACGTCCTGGGAAAAGACGCACCGCGCGGCGGGGAAGGTTGTGATGGTCGGCGGGATTCTGCTGGCCGCGGCCGGGTTGAGCGGCTCGCAGGCAGCCGTCATCGCCGCGTCCGCCGTCCTTGGGGCCGGGATGCTGGGAGTGATCGTCTACTCCTACCTCGTTTGGCGCGCGGCCCCCGACCGGATTCCTCCGGGCGGAGCCTCCTGACAAGAAAACGGCGGGCCCCCCGAAGGGAAGCCCGCCGTACCGCGAATCCGGAAGGAGCTAGTCCCCGCCGCCGAGCGTGTAGGTGAGCCCGCCCGTGAACTCCGCGCTTCCGTAGTAGGAATTATCGTAGGTGTAGCAGAACCCGTAGAAGTCACAGTAGTAGGAGCTCCCGCCGACATTCGTGTCCGTGTAGCGCCAGCGTCCGTCGAGCCGCAGCGCCAGCTTCTGGCTCCGCGAGAACATGATCCCAAGGCCGATGTTGCTGGTGAAGCGGGTGTCGCTGGCCTTCGTGGCGCCGGTGGTCGGGAGATTTCCGTTGAACGTGGCGCTGAAATCGGTCGCGCCGCCGCCGAGCGTGAAGTAGCCGCGAACCGGTCCGGGGTTGGTGAAGAGGTTCAAGTTCAGCTCGTAGCGGTTCTCGGTCAGGGTGCCGAGCTGGGTCGGAAGGAGGCTTCCCCCTCCCGAGCCCAGGGTCATGGCGGCGTTCGAGTATCCGTAGCTGAACTCGAGACCCACGGTCCCGTTGAACACCCAGCCGAGCCGGCCGCCGTAGGCCCAATCGTCATCGACGTTGACGCTGCGGCTCAAGCCGCTGTAGGAACCGCTGTAGATGTCGCCACCGAAGTACCCGCCGCCGTAGACGGAGAGTTCGGTCTGCGACTTCTTTGAATAACCGTAGTAGTCGGCTTTCGCGGCCGACGCCAATGTCAAAAGCAAGAGGGCCCCTAGCCCGACGGCTGCAAGCCCCATCCTGGGTTTGCTGCGATTCAACATCGTTTCCTCCGATTTCCGTGAATGAGGGCCCGCCCCCTTACTTCGTCTTGATTACCTTGCTGGCGATCATGTCGTCGACGATCGTGCCGGCGATGGACATCGCGGCGTCCTGGCCTGTCTCCGGATTGATCGTCTCTGTCACGCCGCTCCAGACCAGCTTCTCCGTCCTCACGTCGTACACGTTGGTCTCGACGCTGTACACCTTGTCTTCCTGGTAGTACCCCGGCGTGGACACCATCGCGTAGGAGCTGGAGTAGTAGCCGTAAAAGCCGTAGTACGCGGGCGCGGGCGTGTAGTAGGCCGAGCCCGGCACGTAGGTCGTCTCCTTGTCGACGCTGATCAGCCGCGTCACCGCGGCCAGGTCGGCGCCCGTTTCCTTGACCGCCTGCTTCAGCGTCGCCTCATCGGCGGACTGCATTGCCGGGAGCACCGTAGAGCCCGCGATCGGCTGGACCTTGACCTGGCGGAGGACGTTAGCGAAGGCTCCCTCCCAGGTCTTCTGGCTCCGCTCGCTCTTGGCCAGGGCGATGATGATCATCTTCTGCCCGGGCTGCCCTTCAAAGCTGGTGTCGGACCAACGCTGGACGAGTGAGGACGACGTGCCACAGGAGACTGCCACCACGCAAAGCAAGGCTGCGAACAGCCGTGTGAATCGGTTCATTGCACCCCTCTTTTCTGGAAGTCTTCCGCCGGCCCCTTCCTGGTCAGACCCGTGAGTCTACCCCAGGGTTGGGGCCCGTCAAGTCCTGAGGCGGGGCGGAGCTAGAGGCGGAACGAAAGCGCCGTGCGTAGCTCGGGAATCCGGCTGTAAACGTCGGGGTAATCGCGGTAGTTGCGGTCCGCGGTGTAGAGCACGTAATCCGCCGAAACCGCAAGGTTTTCGACGAGGGGGACGTCGACGCGGATCTGGGTCCCGGTAATGTAGTGCTCCGCGGCCGTGCCGTTCATGGAGTGGATCCAATGCTCATCGTGGGCTAGGTGCAGGAAGGGCCTGCCCTTGACCAGGAACGTGCCCGCGAATTGGAAACCCAGGCCGGGGCCGAAGTCGTAGGTCCGGCCGGAAAAGTTGACGTAGTCGGACTTGGTTGCGCCGAGCAGCATCACGTTCATGTCGAGCTTGGTCTCAACCTGGAAGTCCCCTTCGGTGCCCATCCTCGACAGGAGCGACGCCCCGACACTCTGGCCGCCGAACTCGAAAGCGTTGTTGTTGTTGTAGTCGTAGTACTGATAGATCGCGATCAGGTGGTGTGCGTGCTCCGTCTTCTTGATCTCGGAGCCGTAGAGGATTCCCTGCGCCTTCATCAATCCGAATGTCTTCTTGTCTCCAAAATTGAGCTGCGCGCGGTAATCGAAGGAATCGAACGGCTTCTTGTATTCGCCCAAGAAGGGATCGCCGTATCGCGCGGCAAGGTCCATGAAGATGCGGGTGGTATCGGTATCCCAGAGATGGTCCCGCCCTACGGTCCGGAAACCGACGCGGTACCCCACTCCGTAGCTCTTGGGATAGCGATCCGCGGGGTTCGCCTGCACCTTGGACCAGTCGCCGGTAATGATCCGGTTAAAGCCCCGGAGCGGGTTGATGAGCGTACCGCCCAGCTCCCGCCAAGACCGGGAAGAGCCGGTTGCGGTGTTGTCGGTGACGATCTGGGAAAGCCGGAAGAAGGTTTCGCCAAGGGTGGTACCACCGACGCTGGTCGCGATCCAGTCGTTCCAGGCGGGATTGTGCGTCTCGCCAAAGTACTCCCACATGAAGCTGCCGCCGAACGCGAAGGGGATCGATTGCCAGTAGCTATACCCGGTCGATCGCGCCGCGTTGAAATAGAGATTGCCGTGGAAGGGATGCCCGAGCTGATTGGTGGAGAACTGATTGTCGTCCCATTCGAAGCCGTTCAGGATGTTGTCCTTCCACGGCTGGATTCCAATCCTGAATCCAACTCCCCCGCCGGGGCGGATGTAGCGGTCGTAAAACCAAACGACGAAGTTGGTGAGGAACACCTCGCCCAGCGCGCGGCCGAAATGGGGCTGCGGGGGCGTGTAGGGCGCGTAGTGGAGGCTGTCGGCGGCCACGGCCACCTTGGTTACCGGCTGGATCCGGACGGAGTCCGCGGATTGGGCGGACGCGCGGGTTGGCCCTCCGCATGCGGCCAGGAGAACGGCCGCCGCGAAGAGTGCGGCACCCAGGCTGCCGCCGAGCCTCATTGGCGCACTCGTCAAAATAGCGACACTCCTCCGAAAAAGAGCGGCTCGGTATCGCCGGCCGCGTCCGCCGTGTATTCCGAAAAGATGCGCGCGATGCCACCGCCCGCGAATGCGACGGTCTTCGGTCCGAGCCGCTGCTCGATCAGCCCTCTGGCCTGTATCGCGTAGTGGAGCTTGTCGTTCTTGGCCGGGTCGCTGTCCTTGGCGGGGATGTAGTGCGAAAATCCAAGGTCGAGGCCGAGCCGGGTCTTCTTGGTGATCGGGAACGCGCGGCCGTAGTTCCACGTGAGGATCAGGGTTTCCTTCACATCTCCCTTGG
>CAVUEC010000006.1:0-13448 GCA_963740415.1 Candidatus Eiseniibacteriota bacterium | reverse complement strand
TTCGTCCGGGCCAGTTCGTGCCCGGCAACATGTACTTCACGACAACGAAGGCGCATCAGGAATTGGCCGGGGGAGTGTTTGTCGACGTCATCGTCGATCAGGCCCACGACCCGGCGAGCGACTTCCCATGGAAGGGGAACATCGATCTACGAAAGCTCCAAATGTGCGTCGAGCGAGATGGGGCGAGGCAGATCGCCTACATCTCCTTTGAACACTGCGTGAACATGGCAGGCGGGCAGCCGGCCTCGATGAGCAACATGAGGGAGGTCTACGCCTTCTGCAGCGCGAACGGGATCCCCGTGTTCTATGACGCGACGCGCGCGGTGGAGAACGCCTATTTCATCCAGAAGCGGGACCCGCACTACCGCACGACACACATTCGCGACATCCTGCGCGAGATGATGCTCTATGGAGACGGCTGCACGGTTTCCGGAAAGAAGGACTTCCTCGTGAACATCGGCGGGCTGCTCGCCTTCAAGGACAACGCCGAGTGGAAGGAAAAGGCCGAGGAGTTGCTCCGGGTGTACGAGGGCGGCGTCGCGGACGGCGGGCTCGCGCCGGCGGATCTGGCCGCCATGGCGCGCGGCGCCGAGGAGATGTTGGACGATCGCTACATACGAACGCGGGTCGAGCAGGCGGCATTCCTGGCGTCGCGCCTGGTGGACGGAGGCGTCCCGATCGTGATGCCGCCGGGCAGCCACGCGATTTTCATCGACGCGCGTCGGTTCCTTCCGCACCTCGATCAGGAGGAATACCCGGCGCAGCGCCTCGCGGCGGAGATATACGTGGAAACCGGCGTGAGGGTGATGGAGCGGGGGATCGTGTCGAAGGGCCGGGACCCCGAAACGGGCAAGAACTACCGTCCCTCGCTCGAGTTGGTGCGCTTGACCATCCCGCGGCGCGTCTACACGAACGACCACATGCGCACCGTCGCGGACGGCATCATACGCCTCTACCAGAGGCGGCAGTCGATCCGCGGTCTGCGGTTCGACTACGAGCCCGCCCACCTTCGCTTCTTCCAGGGCCGGTTCGCGCCGCTCGAGGGATCCGCCGAGCCCAAGGCTGGGGTTTCGACTCCGATTCCATGGAACCTGCGGTCCCATACGGGTATCTAACGGGCATGGGCGCGGGGAAACATGAGTCCGGGGGGCGTCCCGGACCGACTATTGGCGTCAGACCTATTTCCGGCTTGCGCGGCGCTACGGTCGCGCTGCTGCTGCTGCTTCCAATGTCCGGCCCGGCTCTCGCCAAATCCGGACCAAAGACCCCGGCCGAGGCGCCGCCGGCTCCCCCCTTCACGCTTCCGACTCGGGGCGGAACGATCTGCTCCGACTCCCTTCGGGGTAGCGTCGTCTATGTCGACTTTTGGGCTTCCTGGTGCGGTCCGTGCAAAGAGTCGTTCCCGTGGATGGCGATGCTCCACGATCGCTATGCCAAGCGGGGGCTCGTCATTGTGGCCATCAACCTGGACAAGGATCGAAGCGCGGCGGAGTCATTCCTGGAAAGGCACCCCGCGTCCTTCACGATCGCGTTCGACCCTTCCGGCAAGACGGCGAAGGCATACAAAGTGTGGGGGATGCCCACGAGCTACGTTCTGAACGCAAAGGGCTCGGTCCTCTCCACTCACCCCGGCTTCGATCCCAAACGGGCCGCGGCGGTGGAGTCGGAAATCGCCGCGCTCTTGCCACCGCCATGACGCGCGAGGGACGGTGGATGCTCGCAGAAACGATCGGTGCGCCTTGCGGCGCTCGCGCTGCTCCTCGCGGCCGCGACGGCGGGATGCGCCACCGTGCGCCCGTGGGATCGAGATCTCCTGGCCGAGAAGAAGATGCAGTACGTTCCGCACCCCATGACGCAGGCGATCGACGACCACATCTATTTCAGCAAGGAAGGGTCGACCGGCGGTCAAGAGGTGGGGGGCGGCGGCTGCGGCTGCAACTAGCGTGGGAAGTCGCGGCACATCGCTTCGAGCCAAACTGAGCGCGGCGGCCTGCGTTCTGTTCGCCGCCGGCGCGCCGGCCGTCGCGGTGGCCGATTCGGGTCCCTCCACGCAACTCGACGCGTCCCTCCTGATCTACGGCGAAGCGGGTCGCACGCAGGTCGTCGAGCCCACGGTCCGGGCGACGCGCCTCTTCGCGGACGGACAATCTCTCTCCGGCCAGCTTGCGATCGATGTCATCACCGGGGCAACGCCGAGCGGGGCCCTGCCTTCCGGCGTCGTCACACCGGGCGAGCCACCCGGCGGCGAGGATGTTCACACGGTTACCGCCGCGTCGGGGGGCGGTGGGGGATCCGCGGAAGATCCCGGCCAGATCCCGGTGACCAACTTCCAGGACACCCGGGTGGCCGCCGACGCGAGCTGGCTCAAGCCGTTTGGAATCATCACTCCGGTCGTGGGCGGGCACTTCTCACGCGAACGGGACTATCAGTCCCTGGGCGCCAACGGCAAGCTCTCGGTCGACCTGATGCATCGACTGACCACGTTGGCCGTCGGCGCCTGGATCAATCGCGACAATGTCTTTCCAACGGGTGGAACCCACCTTCCACTGTCGGATTCCACGATCATCGTCGGCACCGATTGGAACCCGAAGGACGTGAACGGCGTCCTGGTCGGAATCTCGCAAGTTCTCACGCGCCGCTGGATGGTGGGCGTGAACGGGTCCCGATCCGTCGAGACGGGCTACCTCACGGACCCGTACAAGATCGTGAGCCTCATGGATCCGGTGACCGGGATCACCGTCGGCGAGGTGACCGAGAAGAGGCCGGCTAGGCGTGATCGACGGGACGTGCTGACGAACATGGTCTACCACTTCACGCGCGACGTGATGTACCTGTCCCACCGCTACTATTGGGACGACTGGGGCGTGCGCTCCAACGCGGTGGATCTCAAGTATCGCCATGAGCTCCAGGACGGCGTGTTCCTCCAGCCGCACCTGCGCTATTACGCGCAGAGTCCCGCCGACTTCTTCCGATTCGGTCTGACCCAGGGGGCGCCGCTCCCCGAGTACGTCTCCAGCGACCAGCGGCTCGGGCCGCTCCACACGGCCACCCTGGGCATGACGCTGGGGTTCACGGTCCGCAATACGCCCGGCGAGTGGACGATTCGGGCGGAGTACATCCGCCAATCTGGGGAGGGCCATCCGGACTACGTCGTGGGGGTCCAACAGCAATTCGATCTCTTTCCGCCTGTGGACACCGGCTCCCTGGTAGTGGGCTACACGGTCGCGTTCTGACGATGCTCCGTGCACGCCCTCACGGGCCCTCGCCGGGCCCCTCCGGATCCACCGCGTCGATCGAGCGCTCGGGCGGGATGTTCACCGGCCGATTCAGGGCCATGGCGAGCCCCTGCGAAGTCCTGGTCGACACCGACGACCGCGAGTCGGCGGAAGCCGCGCTTCGAATCGCGGAGGCCGAGGCACGGCGGGTGGAGCAGAAGTTCAGCCGCTACCGGACCGACAACATCGTCCACCGTCTAAATCACTCGGCCGGAAAGCCGGTCCCGGTGGACGACGAGACGGCCGGGCTGATCTCCTACGCCGTGACCTGCCACGAGTTGTCGGGCGGCCTCTTTGACATCACTTCCGGGGCTCTTCGTCGGGTATGGACGTTCGACGGAGGCTCGCGGGTACCATCGGAGGCCGAGGTGAGCGATGCGCTCCGGTACGTCGGCTGGAATCGCGCCACGTGGGAGAACTCCACGCTTACCCTGCCGGAGGGGATGGAGATCGACCTGGGGGCGCTCGGCAAGGAATACGCGGTCGATCGCGCGGCGGCGCTGGTCGCCGCCGAAATTCAGGATCCCGCCCTGGTCAATTTTGGCGGAGACCTGCGCGCCGGCGGCGCCCGGCGCGGCGGGCGGCCCTGGGGCGTCGGGATCGACGATCCGAGACGGCCCGGAGAGGCCGCGCTCTATCGGATCGAGCTTCGCGGCGGCGCGTTGGCGACAAGCGGCGACGCTCGCCGGTTCGTGCTCCATCGGGGCCGGCGCCTCGGCCACATCCTGAATCCAAAGACGGGCTGGCCCATCGCGGACGCGCCACGCTCCGTGACAGTCCTGACGCACACCTGCCTTGAATCCGGCACGCTTTCCACCCTGGCCTATCTGCGCGGCGCTGGCGCCCGTGACTTCCTGGAGGAGCAGCGCGTCCAGTATTGGATCCTGTAATTTGCCAGGACGTGGTTCGGCGCACCCCAAAATAATCTGCAACGCTTCGGGACTCTCAAAGCGTCTCCGGTTTGGGTACCCGAGGAGGAAGAAGGACCAAAGCAATGAATCCACGCGCAGATACGGCCGATTGGGCGAGGTTGATTCGGCTCCTAGGGCCGATTCACAGGCAAGCCGTGGCGACGGCCCGGCGGCTGAGTCGCTCGGCCCACGACGGCGACGACCTCTATCAGGAGGCCGTGCTGCGCGCGTACCACAAGCTGGACGGCCTGCGGGACGAGTCGAAGTTCAGGCCCTGGTTCTTCGCCGTGCTCCTCTCGAAGCACCGCTCGTGGGTGCGGCGTCCCCGCCGCGATTCCGTGGCGATCGACGAGACGATCGG
Source organism: Candidatus Eiseniibacteriota bacterium (assembly GCA_963740415.1). Taxonomy (GTDB): domain Bacteria; phylum Eisenbacteria; class RBG-16-71-46; order SZUA-252; family SZUA-252; genus WS-9. Next base: position 8,901 of record CAVUEC010000006.1, on the reverse strand, counting down.
TCGCATGGACGAGCCCGTCGGGGAGGACGGATCCGCGTGGGAGGAGAAACGCCGTGGGGCGGAGCGCGCGGCGCGCGCGCTGGATGAGCTGCAGCCGGTCCAACGTGAGGCGATCGTGCTGCACGACCTCGAGGGATTCTCCGTCGAGGATGTTGCCGAGATGCAACGGGCCACGCCATCGGCCGTGAAGTCGCGGCTGGCCCGCGGACGGGAGCAGCTGCGGCGGTTCTATGCCCGGTTGTCGCACGAGGGCGAAGTGCCACGGCTCGAGACGATGCCGGCCAAGGCCATGGCTTGGTCGGCGGTGGAGAGAAATCATGAATAACGAATCGCAACTGGATCGCGACCTCGAGGCGCTGCGGGAGATGAGCGTGCGGGAGATTCCCGATCTGGACGACACCATTCAAACCATTCGCCGGCGCTCGGCGGAGCAGGATCCGGAGCGTCTGGATTTGAGGAGAAAGATCATGGCTCTGTTTCAATCGATTCGCACGCGTCCGGCTGTCGCCGCGCTCGCCTTTGGAGCGCTCGCGGTCCTGGTCGCCATGGTTGTGCCCGTCTCCTACGAGCGGGTCGTAGGGCAGGACGTGGCGTTGACGGTCGCGGGACCCGAGCTGGGCAGCAGCGAGATCGCCGGAGTCGCGCAGGGATTCAAGAAGGCCTTGGGCGCGGGGAGCGTCATGGTGGAGGCCATCTCGGAGAATGGCGCCCCGAGCTTCGTGTTGCGTACGACGGTGCCCAAGCACATGAGCGCTGACGTACAGCGCGAGACCGCTGAGTTCGCGAACTCGCTCGCTTCAAAGGGCTATGCGGCGTCGGTTCAGGTTGCGCCGCACCGTGAGAAGGTGCGGTATCCGGCCGTGGCGTACGCCTTCGACCAGATCATCAACATCAGCGTCGACGGGAAGTCATCCGCCGCGCTCGAGCAGGAGATTCGAAGCCGCCTCGCCCAGGCGGGCGTGCCGAACGCGCAGGTGTCGGTGACCGATCGTCCGGAGGGCGGGCGAGATGTGCGGCTCAACATGCAGCGGGAGCAGGAGGGGAACTTGCCCGTGCCGCCCGAGCCGATGCCTCAGGTCGTGCTGACCAAGAACGGCGCGCCGATCACCGGTGGCGAAGGGTTCGCGGTCAAGATTCAGAAGATGAAGACCAACGGCGTCACGTCGCTCATCGTGGATGTCACGTCCAATGGCAAGAACGCCAAGGCGGAGGTCGCGAACCCCGAGAGCATGAGCGACCCAGCGCTCGCGGCCGCGATCACCTCGCAGCTTCAGAAGGCGGGAATCATCAATGCGCGGGTGACGGTTGCCGGAGGGAAGGTTACCGTCGAATCGACGAAGTAGCGCGCGGCGCGGCTAGGCGCGGCGAGATTTTCGGGCGGGGCGGCGAAGTCGGCCGTCCCGCCTTATTTTGTGGCATCATGGTGGTCTTGTTGTGCACGAGACGAACAAGGAGGGTTGGAACATGTCGGAGGGAGTGAAGGTAGTCCACAAGTCTCACGGCCACGGCACCATCTCGGGATCCGTGTGGATCATCGGCTGGCTGTTCACCATCGGATATCTTAAGCTCGCATTCTGGAAGGGTGTCCTGGCGCTGATCGTCTGGCCGTATTACCTGGGGGCGTTCCTGCGGAAGTAGATGATGTCCTGCGAGAACTCGGACGGCGCTGAGCCCTGAACGCTTGAGCCCCTCCATCCGCGAACAATTCAGCTACACCTTCCGCGCCCTGCGGCACCGGAATTTCCGCCTCTATTGGACCGGGCAACTCATCTCCCTCATCGGCACCTGGATGCAGACGGTGGCCCAGGCCTGGCTGATGCACCGCCTGACCTCGTCGGCGCTCATGCTCGGGTTTCTCGGATTCATGCAGTTCCTCCCTGTGCTCCTGCTCTCCCTCTGGGCGGGGGTGATCGTCGACTCGGTGGACAAGCGAAAGCTCCTCCTCATCACCCAGTCGGCGTTTCTCGTCCAGGCGACCCTGCTCGCGGCGGCGGTTTCGACCGGCATCGTGCAGCCCTGGATGGTGCTCGTTCTCGCGTTTGTCTTCGGCTGCATCAACGCGCTGGACCTGCCGGTGCGGCAGTCGTTCGTCGTGGAGATGGCGGGGAAGGAGGATCTCTCCAACGCGATCGCGCTCAACTCGGCGGCATTCAACACCGCGCGGGTCGTGGGCCCTGCGATCGCGGGGCTGCTGCTGATCAGCGTGGGCGAGGCGGGCTGCTTCTGGCTGAACGCGGTCTCCTACATCGCCGTGATCGCGAGCGTGTGGAGGATGGATCTCGTACCGCGGCCCAGCATTCAGTTCGACGTGAAGCAGGCGGTCGAAGCCATGTCGGAGGGGATCCGCCACGCCAAGAGCGTGCCGGCGCTCCGGAATCTTCTTACGTTGCTGGGCCTGACCGCGGGGCTCGGCTTTCAGTACATGATTCTTCTTCCGGTCTACGTCCGCGACATCCTCAAGGCGGACGCCAGGGCCTACGGACTTCTAGTTTCGGCGTTCGGCCTTGGTTCTTTGATTTCGGCCGCGTGGATGACGCGGAGCCACGATCGCTGGGCGCTGCGGCGAAACATCTTCATCGGCCTCTTCACCGCCGCGATCGGAATGGGGACCTTCGCCTGGTCGCGCGCGCTTCCGCTCAGCCTGGCCATGGGATTCCTGGCGGGATTCGGACTCATCCTGTACGTCGCGACGACGAACATTCTGATCCAGATGTCCACCGAGGATCGTTATCGCGGGCGCATCATGAGCCTTTATACGCTGATGTTCGTGGGCACGGCCCCCATCGGCTCTCTCGTGTCCGGCTCGATCGCCCAGCGATTTGGCGCGCCCATCGCCACGTCTTTGAGCGCGTTCGTGCTACTCGCCGGCGCACTTTGGATGTTCCGCCGGCTCCAGGTGCTGGCCCATCGCGAGGCCGCCGCGCCTGCCCCCGAGCCCGCCACGACGGAGAAGCTGGGGTAGGGGGCCCAGGTAGGCGCCCCCGCCCATCAGTCCGTAGCTACCTTCTTCACCGCGCCACCGCCGCCGGCTGCCAGTTCACGGTCTTGGCCCATTCTTCAAACTGGGTCGCTGGGATGCCGCTCTCCTTGGAGCGCGCGGCGATGTCGGCGCTATAGCCAACGCGATCGAACCACTCGAGCATGATCGCGAAGTCGTCGCTGAATTTCCGGACTTCCTCGATCGGAACCTGGTAGAAGCTGACCGGACGCCCCATGACCCGGCTCAGAATCGCGGCCGTCTCAGGCATGGTCAGCTCGTCGCCCGCGATGTCGAACGCCTTGCCGTTCAGTTTCTCCTGCTGCTCAAACGCCCATGCATCGTACTTGCCGATGTCCTTGACCGCGATCATCTGGAGCTTGGTATCGGGACGGATCCCGACCGCGAGGGTCCCGTTCTGAATCCCCGGCAGGAACGACGGCCCGGTCAGGTTCTCCATGAAGAAGACCGGGCGGACGATGGTGTACGAAGGAAATCCAAGCGAGCGGACCTTGGCTTCGATCCGCGCCTTGTTGTCGAAGTGGGGGATTCCAGTCTTCAAATGCGCCGACGCGACGGACGCGTACACCAGATGCTGAATGCCGGCCTTGCGGGCCAGCTCGGCAAAGCGGAGTCCCTGCTCTTCTTCGCCTTCGACGCCTGCCTCCCACGTATTCTGGACGGCGAGCGCGCCCCAGGCGCCCTTGAGCGCCCGCTCGACCGATGCGGCGTCGTTCAGATCGCCCGCGACGACTTCGGCGCCGAGCTTCTTCAGCGCGGCCGCCTTCTCGCCCTCGGGGTGGCGCGTCATCGCGCGGATCTTCCAGCCCTTGGCGATCAGCTCCCGCGCGGTGCCGCCGCCCTGCTGTCCGGTCGCACCAGTGATCAAAACGAGTTTGTCCTGGGAAGCCATGCTCGATTCCTCCGTTTACGGTTTGGGTTGATCCGGTGGTTCCTGAGAATGTTGGCGAACTCGACCTTTCTACGCGGGTTGCTTCACCGCCGCGCCCGGGGTCTTCAAGAATGCCGCGGTGAATAGAAGGCCGAGGAGGAAGTCGACGGCGCCGAAGGGGAGCTGACTGGGCGCGATGCGGCCCTGGAGCAAGAGGATCACGAGAGTCACGACATAGAACATCTTTTCGCAGATCGCGGGGAGCATCAGGAGGCGGAAACGGACCGGGTCCGACGCGATCACAAAGAAGGCGAGCTGCCAAGCCAGCGTGACGCCTATGAAGCCGTAGTAGAACTCCGGATGGGTCACCGGTGGGGGATTCATTCGGCCTATGATGTCGTAGAGAAAGTAGAGGGGCGGGATAACCAGCACCCCCCAAACTCCGGCGGCTGCGAATACCCACTTGGAGAAGGTCATCGGGATCCTCCTGGTTGCCCCCCTCACCGACCCGTCAATTGCTCCAGCGCCTCCGGGTACCGCGCCCCCTGCACGCTGATGGTCGAGGCCAGCTTGTCGATCTCGCGAAGATCGTCCGCGGTGAGCTCGATCGCAGCGGCTCCGATGTTCTCCTCCAGACGCGCCAGCTTCGTCGTGCCGGGAATGGGAACGATCCAGGGCTTCTGCGCCAGGAGCCAGGCGAGCGCGATCTGGGCGGGTGTTGCGTTCTTCCGACTCCCAATCTCTCCCAGTAGATCGACCAACGCCTGATTCGCCTTGCGTGCCTCCGGGGTGAAGCGGGGGAGATTGTTGCGGAAGTCCTTGCTGTCGAACGTCGTGTTCTCGTTGATCTTCCCCGTGAGGAATCCCCGGCCCAGGGGGGCGTAGGGAACGAGGCCGATGCCGAGTTCCTGCAGCGTCGAAAGCAATTCCGCCTCCGGACCTCGGGTCCATAGCGAGTATTCGTTCTGGACGGCGCTCACGGGTTGAACGGCGTGGGCGCGCCGGATCGTTTTCACTCCCGCCTCCGAAAGGCCGAAGTGCTTCACCTTTCCTTCCTGGATCAATTCCTTCACGGCCCCGGCCACGTCCTCGATCGGCACCTCGGGATCCACCCGGTGCTGATAGAGCAGATCGATGACGTCGGTCCTGAGCCGCTTGAGCGAGGCCTCGGCCACCTCCCGGATGTGCTCGGGCCGACTGTCCAGGCCCACGATAGCCGGCTGCCGGGAGGGATCGAGCTTGAAGCCGAACTTGGTGGCGATCACCACGCGCCGTCGTAGGGGCGCAAGCGCCTCGCCTAAGAGTTCCTCGTTCACCCAGGGGCCATAGGCTTCGGCCGTGTCGAAGAAGGTCACGCCTCGTTCGACGGCGCTTCGAAGAAGAGAGATCATTTCCCGCCGGTCGCCGGCCGGGCCGTAGGACATGCTCATTCCCATACAGCCAAGGCCCAGTGCCGATACCTCCAGGCCGCTCGTTCCCAGGTTGCGCTTCTGCATGACTTCTCCTTGAAAGACTGCGACGCCATAGAGGCGCATCTCGATCGCGTGGCCGCGCGGGGAGAGCGTGCCGTCGGACCACCCGGCAGGGAGGGGGCGCCCCTGCGCGATCTCGAGCTGCGCCCGCACGAGATCGCACCCCAAGCGTTTCCTCGGTCACCGCATGCTCGACCTGGAGCCGCGTGTTCATCTCGAGGAAGTAGAACCGCGCCCGATCCCCAGGGCCTTCGACGCAGGAACTCGACCGTGCCCGCGCCGATGTAGCCCACCGCCTCCGCGGCGCGAACCGCGGCCTGTCCCATGGCACTGCGCAGCGTGGCGTCCAGCGCAGCGCTCGGGGCCTCCTCCACGATTTTCTGGTGGCGCCGCTGAACGCTGCACTCCCGCTCGAAGAGGTGAGCGATCCGGCCGGCCGAGTCGCCAAAAACCTGGAACTCGACGTGGCGGCAGCCCTCGAGCAGGCGCTCCAAATAGACGGTGCCGTCGCCGAACAGGTGTCGGAGTCGGCGTGGTAGTTGGGGAGGTAGTTCGGCTCGAGCTGGTTGGCGATCAGGTTGGGCACGCCCTCCAGCAGGAAGTCGACGTTGTCGGTTCCCCAGGATGCGTCCTCGGTCTGCGTGGTCCCGCTCCAGTCGGCGACCGGTTTGAGCAGGGCGTTGATGGTGTCGAGGTCATCGTGACGTCCGTTGAGTGTATAGCCCGTGATTTTTCCGTTTCCGGTGTCGTGAATGATGGCGGCCGACAGCCCGTGAAGTTGCTCCGGATGGGCGTTCACGTATGCGCGCGAGCCGAGCAGTCCCTTCTCCTCGCTGTTGAAGAGGACGAACCGGATCGTGCGGCGGGGCTTGGTGCCGGCGGCGTTAATGGCGCGCAGCGCCTCGATGGTCAGCATGGCGTTGCCGCCGTTGTCGAGCGCGCCGGTGCCCAGTTCCCAGGAGTCGAGGTGGGCGCCGATCAGGACCGACTCTGTCGGGAGGTCGCTGCCCTTGGCCCTCCGCCGCGATCGCGATGTCGGACCCGCCGCCGACCAGGCCGACGCCTCCGCCGATCGCGGCGCCGTGGGCCAGCGCGATCACCGGGTGCGGGCAGACGTCGATCGCGCGCAGCATCAGCGCCATGCGCTGCGCGTCGGCCTCGTTCTCCTCGCGCGAGTAGCCTCCCGCCTTGCCCATCGACGCGACGTCGGCGCCGGCGCAGAACGCGGGACCGTCGCCGGACAGGACCACGACCCGCACGTCCGGGTCGCCTGACGCATCCTCGAAGACGCGTGTTAGCTCGGCGATCAGGACGTCGTTGAACGCGTTGCGGACGTCGCTGCGGGCCAGGGCGATGCGGTGGACCGGCCCGCGCCGCTCGATCCGCAGGTGAGAGAAAGGGCTGCCGCTCATGATGCGTTCGTCAGGTGCCCGGAGAGGTCCAGAGGCACGGTCAGGTCGCCCCCCTTCAGGCGCACGACGAGCTTGCCGTGGATCCTGGCCGCGATCTCGCCGCCGGAGAGCAGCGCCTCGCCGGCCGCCGACAGCAGCGCGCCGTGCTCGACCTCGATGGGCAGGGCCAGGACGTTGTTCTGCCCGGCGTGCAGCAGCATCCCGTGCGTTCGCCCGCGCCCACCTCCTGGCCGTTGACGAAGAGCGTGTATTGCGTCTCCGCGATCTTCAGCGGAAACGCGAAGGGATTGCGGACCTCGAGCTGCGCCTCCGCCTCGCTGGACAGAAGCGACATCTGCGTGAGGTGTACGTCTACGAGCTTGAGAAACTCCGCTCCCGTCTGCTTGTCCGATTCGACCTGGATCTCCTTCCACGGCCGCGTCCCGGTCCACTCGCGGGGCGCGGCGCCTCCGACGCTGCCGCGCAGCCGGTAAGTGAAGGTCTCCGTCCGGAAGCGATCCGCCCAGTCGGCCGGGACGTCGGGCGACCGACGGTCACCGGTAGCGTCCAGCGCCCGTCGGCGTGCGCGACCGTCCCGGCGACGGGCATCTCCGCAGCCGAGCCGGTGAGCGAAATCGCGCCCTTGAACTCGCCGGCGGCCAGGTCGGCCTCGGGTCCGGAGATCGTCGCGTGCAGCTCCGTCTCGCCCTGCACGTGGAGGGCAAAATTGAGCGGCGCGGTCGCCGCCGCGGCCGCGGCCCCGGCCGCGAGGAGCAGCGAAGCAAACGCGCGCATCCCGCCTACATCCGGAACACGCCGAATTCCGTCTCCGGAACCGGCGCGTTGAGGCGGCCGAGAGGGCGAGCGCCAGAGCGGTGCGGGTCTCCGCCGGGTCGAGAATGCCATCGTCCCAGAGTCGCGCGGTGGCGTAGTAGGGATGGCCCTCGAGCTCGTACTTGTCGCACGTGGGGCGCTCGAACTCCGTCACCTCCATGTCGCCGCTGATCGCCGGCTTTGCCGGCGCGCGCCAGCTGCTCGCGCTTGACCGTGAGAGGACCGGCGCAGCCTGCGGGCCGCCCATCACGGAGATCCGGGCGTTGGGCCAGGTGAAGAGAAACCGTGGCAGATAGCCGCGACCGCACATGGCGTAATTGCCCGCACCGTGAGAAGCCCCGATCAACAGCGTGAACTTGGGCACGCGCGCGGTGGCCACGGCCTGCACCATCTTGGCGCCGTCTTTGGCGATGCCACCCTGTTCGTGCCTTCTTGCCCACCATGAAGCCCGTGATGTTCTGCATGAACACCAGCGGGATGCGACGCTGACAGCAGAGCTCGATGAAATGGGCGCCCTTCGTGGCCGATTCGGAAAAGAGCACTCCGTTATTGGCGACGATGCCCACCGGATAACCGAGCCAGTGCGCGAACCCCGTCACCAGCGTGGGGCCATAACGCGCTTTGAATTCGTGGAAGCGGCTGCCGTCGACCAGACGCGCAGATCACCTCGCGAACGTCATAGGGCTGTCGTACGTCCTGGGGCAGAATGCCGTAGAGCTCCTCGGCGGGGTACCGCGGATCCTCCGGGGTGCGAATATCAAGGTCGCAGCGTTTGACGGTGTTGACGTGCACCATGCTTCTGCGAGCTCGAGGGCATGCTCGTCGCTTTCGGCCAGATGGTCGGCCACACCCGAAACCCTGGAGTGCATTTCGCCACCGCCCAGTTCCTCGACGTCCACCTCCTCGCCGATGGCGGCTTTCACCAAGGGCGGGCCCGCCAGATAAATCGTCCCCTGGCCTTTCACGATGATGTTTTCATCGCACATGGCAGGCACATAGGCGCCGCCTGCCGTGCACATGCCCATGACCACAGCGATCTGGCGCACTCCTGCGGCCGAGAGCATGGCCTGGTTGTAAAAAATACGCCCGAAGTGATCCTCGTCCGGAAACACCTCCGCCTGCTTGGGGAGAAACACGCCGCCGGAATCCACCAGGTACAGGTGGCAGGCGGTTCTCCAGCGCGATCGTCTGCGCTCGCAGGTGTTTCTTGATGGTCTCCGGAAAGTACGTGCCGCCCTTCACCGTGGCGTCGTTGGCCACGATCATGCACTCCTTGCCGCACACCGAGCCGATGCCGGTCACCACCCCGGCTCCCGGGGCTTCCCCGTCATACAT
>CAVUEC010000005.1:0-56315 GCA_963740415.1 Candidatus Eiseniibacteriota bacterium | reverse complement strand
GGCATGCCGAGCATGCCCATCAGGTGCATCGGCATGAACGTGAGGTTCATCCCGATGAACACGAGCCAGAAGTGCACCTTGCCCCAGAACTCGTTGTACAGGCGGCCCGAGATCTTCGGGAACCAGTAGTAGAAGCCCGCGAAGATCGACATGAGCGAGCCGCCGAAGAGGACGTAGTGGAGGTGGGCCACGACGAAGTAGGTGTCGTGGACCTGAACGTCGAACGGCACGAGCGCGAGCCACACGCCGGTGATCCCGCCGATCGTGAAGAGCGCGATGAAGCCGAGCCCGTAGAGCATCGGCGTCCGGAACCGGAGCGACCCGCCCCACACGGTGGCGAGCCACGACCAGATCTTGATCCCGGTCGGGACCGCGATGACCATCGACGCGAAGCTGAAGAACCGGCGCAACGACGGATCCATGCCGGTCGCGAACATGTGGTGGCCCCAGACGACGAAGCCGATGAAGCCGATTCCAAGCGTCGCGAGCACCATGCCCTTGTAGCCGAAAACCTGCTTGCCGGAGAAGGCCGGAAGCACCTGCGAAACCATCCCCATTCCCGGGAGGACCATGATGTAGACGGCCGGATGAGAGTAGAACCAGAAGAGGTGCTGCCAGAGGACCGGATCGCCGCCCGCGGCCGGGTGGAAGAAGCCCGTGCCGAACATCCGGTCGGTGAGGAGCATGGTCAAGGCGCCGGCCAGGACCGGCGTCGCGACGAGGATGATCGCCTGCGTGATGAGCACGTTCCAGCAGAACAACGGCATCTTGAGCAGCGTCATGCCGGGTGCGCGCAGGTTCAGGATCGTGACCACGAAGTTGATGCCGCCCAGGATCGACGACATGCCGGCCAGGTGGAGTCCCAGAATCCAGAGGTCCACGCCCGGACCCGGCGAATACTGCCGGTCCGTCAGCGGCGGGTAGCTGGTCCAGCCGGCCGCCGCGGCGCCGCCCTTTAGCCAGATGCTCGCGAGCATCAGGAGGCCGGCGGGAACGAGGAGCCAGAAGCTGAAGGCGTTGACGCGCGGAAACGCCATGTCCCGGGCGCCCACCTGGATTGGTACGACGTAGTTGCTGAGCCCCGCCATGACCGGAATGGTCCAGAAGAAGATCATGAATGTTCCGTGGAGGGACATCAGCTCGTTGTAGACCTGGGGCGGCAGGACGTGGAGCCCCGGCGACGAGAGTTGCGCCCGCATCGCCATGGCGAAGGCCCCGCCAATGGCGAAGAAGAAGAACGACAGCCAGAGGTACATCACCCCGATCAGCTTGTGATCGGTGGTCAGGAGCCACTTGAGGATTCCCTTCCGCTCCCTAGGCTCTCCCTTGGCGCCGGCGACCGCGACGTGCCCTCCGGCCAGGGTTCCCGCTTCCATCTAGGCTCCCTTCTTCTTCTGCTCGAGCCAGCGCTGGAACTCCTCGGGCGTCACCGCGTTCACGGTGATCAGCATCTGCCCGTGGAGCACGCCGCAGAGCTCCGCGCATTGGCCCTTGTAGACGCCCGGTTTCTCGATCTTGAACCACGTGTGGTTCACGCGCCCGGGATTGGCGTCCATCTTCACGCCGAACTCGGGCACGAACCAGCTGTGGATGACGTCGATCGACGTGATGTTGGCCACCACGACCTTTCCGTAAGGAACGACCAGCGGCTCGTTCGCGAAGGCAACGCCCTCGCCCGGGTAGCGATACTCCCAGAACCACTGGTGTCCGATGATCTCGATCGTCACGTCCGACTTGGGAACGGTTTCCAGATTCTTGAGCGTGGTGAAGGAGGGCCCGGAGAGGATCACCATCGCGAGCGCCGGAATCGCGGTCCAGACGATTTCCAGCTTCACGTTCTCGTGGAACGTGGCCGCGGGAACGCCCGGCTTCGCACGGAAGCGGAGCACCGCGACCAGGAGAATCATCTCCGCGAGAATGAAGAAGAACATGGTCACGCCGAACGCCTTCCAGAAGAGTTCCCGCACCTCGTGCGCCACCGGGGTCACCGGATTGACGAGCCATGCGTAGGCCGTCCCGGCCGTCGCGAGCGCCGTCAGCACGATCGCGGCCGACACCATGGCGATGTTCCGACTCCTTCGGGTCATCTCAGCTCCTGGACCGCCCCGCGGACTCCTGCTTCGCCCGCAGTGCCTGAGTGTAGTTGTAGAGATCCCTGAGCTCCGCCCGCGACAGATCGCCGTTCCCAGGCATCGCGTAGCCGGGCAGACCCATGAGAATCATCCGCTCGAAGCTGTCGTACTTGTCGGCCCAATCCCCCTTCGGGGCGCCGAGGCTGCGCGTGACCTCGTAGGCGTACGGCGCCGAACCGAGCATTCGTACGGGAGTGCCGCCCTCTCCGGCCGCTCCGTGGCACTTGGCGCAGCGCTGCGCGTAGAGATCCGAGCCCGGCTGCGGGGGGGCGGCGCCCGAGGCCGCTCCGACCGGGGGCTCCGCCTCGGCAAGCGCGGCCATCGCCTTCTCCACGGGGATCACGGGGCCCGCGGGCTCCGCAACGCCTCCGCCCGGAACGCCGGCCACGGCGCCCGGCTTCGGGGCGCCTCCGGGCTGCAGCCAGTCCAGATCCTCCTGCTTGTCCTCGGAAAGCTTCGGCCCGAGAGAACGGACGTAGTGGGCGAGCGCCAGACGGTCTTCCAGGGGGATCGCGATGAAGGACGCCATTCCGGTGCCCGGGGAGCCTTCCGTGATCGTCCGCGTGACGCGGGCCTCGCCGCCGCCGTACCGCCAATAGCCCGAGGTGAAATCCCGAGGCTTTGGATTGAGCGCGGTGGACGCCGGGCCGTCTCCGTGTCCGGTGTTCCCGTGACAGGAGGCGCAGTTGATCATGAACGCGGCCTTCCCCTGCGCGAGGATCTCCGGAGTCGGAGTCGCGACCAGGTACTTCGAAACATCGATGGAGGCGTGCGCGGCCGGCGCGGAGGCCTCGCCGCCGTGTCCCCCTCCCGCGGCCGAATGGTTGCCCGCGATGTAGGCGAGCGTCGCCACGACCGCGAGGACGAGACCGGTGACGAAGAACTGCGCCGTCGAGAGGAACGACGCGAGCTGGTCGTCCTCGTGCGATCCCTGGGGCGCGTGCTGGGTCGGCTCGTGGCTCATCCGTGGAACCTCACGCTCGACTCGAAGAGCGGGTCATTGGCCGCGGCCACCGGATGGCGGGACAGGAACCGGAGGATCCACCAGCCGAAGAGGCCGACGAACCCGAGGGTGATCCCGATCTCCGTCCAGCCGAGGACCACGGTCTGCGGAGAGAACGCCGGGAGCACGAGCCAGTAGAGATCGATCCACTGGCCCAGCAAGATCCCGCCGCCGACGGTCAACAGCACCATCTCGTTTTCCTTCCACTTCTGCGGCATCAGCACGAAGAACGGGATCACGAACCGGAGCATGCCGAGCGCGATTCCCACGCCGCCCCAGCCGGTGAACGTGCGGTGGATCATGTAGGTGATCTCTTCCGGAAGGTTCGCGTACCAGATCAGCATGAACTGGGAAAACGCGATGTACATCCAGAAGACGGAGAAGGCGAACATCAGCTTCCCAAGATCCCAGTAGTGGAACCGGCTGATCACGCCGGAGAGCGCGCCCTGGCGCCGGAGGAGCACGACGACGATCGCGATCGCCGCGAGCCCGCTCTGCCAGAGCCCGGCGAAGCAGTACACGCCAAAGATGGTGCTGTACCAGGTCGGCTCGAGCGACATGAGGAGGTCGAACGCGGCCAGGGTCACCGTCAGCGCGAACAGCAGGATGAATGCGGCGGACGCCTTGGTGCTCGACTTCACCAGCTTGGGATCGGCCGCGCGGTCCTGCTTGAGCGAGTTCCGGATGAAGTACCAGGCGAAGAGCGACCAGAGAACCAGAAACACGACGTTCCGGAGCGTGAAGAACGGGGTGGACAGGTAGCCGCCCTTGGTCAGATCGGCCGCGTGGCCTCCCTCCCCTCCCGCCGGAGCCGACCAGACGTAGAGGTGCGGAATGCCGATCAGCACCACGAGGAGAAGAAGGAGCGCGATCGGAAGGTACGAGCTGAACGCCTCGGCCACGCGCCGCACCACGACGCTCCACGTGGCGCCGACGAGATAATGAAGCGCCGTGAAGAACGTGCCGGCGAGCCCGAGACCCATGAAGTACCAGAACCCGATCAGGAACGCGGCGTAGGCCCGCGTGGGATCGGTCCTGACCTCGATCAGGAACGTGGCGGCACCGAGGACGAAGAGAATACCGAACATCGCCTTGACGCCGAGGGGCGGCTGGATCGGTCCCACCCTCGATTTGAGCGTCTCCATCGTGACTCCCGTGGCTGCGGCGTGCGCGGCGCTCATCGAGCGGTCCCTCCGGTCGTCGCGGGGGTCGTTGCGGCGGTGCCCGTCGCTGCGGCGGTGCCCGTCGTCCCGGCGCCGCCGGCCGGCAGGTCGCCGGGCAGCGGATGGTGCGAGCGCTCCAGCGCCCGGACGTAATGAATGGCCGCCCAACGATCCTCGGGGAGGATCTGCGACGCGTACGAAGGCATGAGGTTCTGTCCCCGGGTGATCACGTGAAAGATCCGGCCGTCGGGCCAGTTCCGCACCTTGTCCGAGTGAAGCGTTGGAGGCGTGGGAAACGGCGGGACAATGTAGCCCTTCCCGTCTCCCTCGGGTCCGTGACAGACGACGCAGGTGGTCATGTAGACTTTTTGCCCGCGCGCGAGCGTCTCCGGCGTGCGCGGAAGCGGATTCTGAAGCTCCGTCTGCGCGAGAAGGCTGTCCCCCACTCCGTAGCGGTACGGCGTGTACCCGACGGGCACCGTTCCCTCCACCGGATTTCGCATCACGGAGAGGCCGGGGCGAAGCGGATCTTCGTGCTGCGCCGCCACGCGGGGCCCGTACGCCATGTCCGGCATGTACTCCAGCGCGGTCTCTTGCTTCTGATGCGTGCAGCCGAGGGCGAGCGCCGCCATGAGAGCGCTCACCGAGGCACGCGCGGCGCCCCGCCTAGGCACGGATCACCCGCACGTCCGCCGCGCCGGTGGACTTCAGGAATTGGACGATACGCGTCTCGTTCCACCCGGGGCCGGTCTCGGGAATCCAGAGCCCGAACCGGTCGTTGGTCAGGTCGCGGTCGAGCACCGGCCCCTTGAGATTCGGAAGGCCGCAAGCCAGGAGGAGCGCGGCGAGGGTCATGGTGCCGCCGATCAAGACCCCGCACTCGAACGTGATCGGGATGAACGCCGGCAGCGAGATCATCGGCTTTCCACCGATCAGAATCGGCCAGTCGAACGCCGAGGTCCAGATCATGAACGTTAGCCCGAGAGTGGAGCCGGTCAAACCCATCACCAGGGTGACATACGGAATCCACGACTTCCGGATGCCCAGCGCCTCGCTCAGTCCGTGGACGGGATAGGGCGTGAAGGCGTCCATCTCGGGAAACCCGTGCTCCTTCGCCTGCGCGGCCGCGTTCAGGAGCGAGTCGGGATCGGTGTAGAGCGCCAGGACGCCCCGCGTCGGCTTCGGCTTGGCGAAGGGGTTAAACATGCGCCTTCTCCTCGATGCGCGTGGGCACGGTTCCGGACGCCTTCTTCGCGCTCCAGAGCACGCCCTTCACCTCGGCGATCGAGATCGCCGGGAAGAAGCGGCAGAAGAGCAGGAACCACATGAAGAAGAACCCGAACGAGCCGACGATGACCGAGTAGTCGAAGATCGTCGGCTTGTAGTAGGACCACGCCGTGGGGATGAAGTCGCGGTGGAGCGAGGTCACGATGATGGTGAACCGCTCGAACCACATCCCCACGTTGACCAGGATCGAAACGACGAACATCACCGAAATGCTCCGGCGGAGTTTCCGGAACCAGAAGACCTGCGGCGCGATCACGTTGCAGCTGACCATGATCCAGTAGGACCAGGCGAACGGCCCCGTCGCGCGGTTCAAGAACGTGAACTTCTCGAACGGGCTCCCGCTGTACAGAGCGACGAAGAACTCCGTCGCGTAGGCGTATCCCACCATCATCCCCGTGACGAGGATGATCTTGTTCATGTTCTCGAGGTGGTGGAGCGTCACGTACTCCTCCATGTGGAACACCTTCCGGAGGATGACGAGAAGGGTCACCACCATGGCGAAGCCGGAGAAGATCGCGCCCGCGACGAAGTAGGGCGGGAAGATCGTCGTGTGCCACCCCGGGAGGATTGAGGTGGCGAAGTCGAAGGACACGATGCTGTGCACCGAGAGCACCAGCGGCGTCGAGAGGCCCGCCAGCATCATGTACGCGCGCTCGTAGTGCTGCCAGTTGCGCTCCGACCCGCGCCATCCGAGCGACAGCGTCCCGTAGATCGCCCGCCGCCATCCGGTCGACCGGTCGCGGAGCGTGGCGAAATCGGGAATCAACCCCGTGTACCAGAAGCAGAGCGAGATGGTGAGGTAGGTGGAGACCGCGAACACGTCCCAGACAAGGGGCGAGCGGAAGTTCACCCAGAGGTGCCGCCAGTTGGGATACGGCAGGAGCCAGTATCCGAACCAGGTCCGCCCCATGTGAATGAGCGGGAAGAGCCCGGCCGTCATGACCGCGAAGATCGTCATCGCCTCCGCCGAACGGTTGATGGCCGTCCGCCACCGCTGCCGGAAGAGATGGAGAATGGCCGAAATGAGCGTTCCGGCGTGGCCGATGCCGATCCAGAAGACGAAGCTCGTGATGTCGACCGCCCACCCGACGGGGTGGTTGAGACCCCAGATTCCGATCCCCTTGTACATCTGGTAGGAGATCTCGGCTGCGAACTGGAGCGTGAGAAGGAGCGAAATTCCAAAGAAGATCTTCCAGAGGCGCCCCGGCTTCCGCTCGAGCGGCGCCGCCACCTCCCGGGAGATGTCCGAGAATTCCTTCTTCGGATCGATGAGGAGCGGCTCGTTCAAGACCGCCGCGGCCTGATCGCTCACGCCGAAGCCTCCTCGCGGTTCCGAACCTTGGTCTGGTAGGTGATGGCGGACCTCGTGTTCAGCTCCGACAGCACGTGGTATCCGCGCTCCGTCTTCGCCAGCTTCGCGACGCGGCTATTGGGATCGTTGAGATCGCCGAAGACGATGGCGTTGGTCGGGCACGTCTGCATGCAAGCGGTCTGGATGTCGCCGTCCGCGACCGGAACGCCGAGGGCCTTGGCGTGCTCCTTGCCGTCCCGGATCCGCTGGACGCAGAACGTGCACTTTTCCATCACGCCCTTGCTCCGGACCGTGACGTCCGGATTGAGAACGAGCTGGAGCGACTTGTCCTTCACGTGGCTGTAGTCGAACCAGTTGAACCGGCGGACCTTGTACGGGCAGTTGTTCGAGCAGTACCGCGTCCCGACGCACCGGTTGTAGATCTGGAGGTTCAGGCCCTCGCTCGAGTGAACCGTCGCCAGGACCGGGCACACGGTCTCGCACGGAGCGTTGTCGCAGTGCTGGCAGAGCATCGGCTGGTGGACCGACTCGGGATTCTCTTCGTCGCCCGAGTAGTAGCGGTCGATCCGGATCCAGGCCATCTCGCGGCCCTCGAGAACGCTCGGCTTCCCCACCACCGGAACGTTGTTCTCGGACTGGCAGGCGATCATGCACGCGTTGCACCCGATGCAGGAGGAGAGGTCCACCGCCATGCCCCACTTGTGGCCCGTGTACTTGTGCTCGGTCCACATGGAGGGAAGGTGCTCCGGCTCCTCGTTCCCGGACCGCGGGTCGCGGAGGAACTCGGAGAGCGAGGTCTCGTAGATGATCGGGCGATGCTCGGTGTACTGGTGTCCCTGGACCATCGCCAGCGGCGCGATCCGGCCGGTCTTGACGATCTTCACCGGCACGCCGCTGGTGCTGATCGTTCCGCCGGTGACCGCGGCCAGGGCGAACGAGTTCTGGCCCACCTTGTTGCCCACCCGTCCCGCCGCGGTCCGCCCGTAGCCGAGAGCCACCGCCACCACGTCGGGGTGGAGGCCCGGCTGGACGTGGACCGGCAGGTCGAGCTTGGCGTGGCCGACATCGACCGTCACGACGTCCGCCTTCATTTCATAGTCGGTGATGCCGAGCGCCTTGGCGCGCGACGGAGACACCGAAACGTAATTGTCCCAGCAGACCTTGGAGACCGGATCGGGCAACTCTTGCAACCAGGCGTTGTTGCCGTTCCGGCCGTCGTACATTGGAATTGCCGCGTAGAGCACCAGCTGGAGTCCGTCGCCCTGCTTGAAGCCCGGAAGCGACGAGAGCGACTCGGTGCGGAAGTTCCGGACGGGACCGCTCGAGGCGTTGCCCTCGGAGGCGATCACGCCCTGGCGGAGCGCGCCCTCCCAGAAGATCTCGAACGGCGCCGCCGCGTCGGCGCGCGCATAGACGTTGGTCCGCCAATTGTCTTTCAAGTATTGATGCCACGTCGCGGGGGCGCCCGCGAGCGGCCCCTTGGCCATCGCCTTCCCCCATGCGAGGAGCGACTCCTGCATCTGGCGCACGTCGTACAGGGGCGCGATGGTGGGCTGGGTCAAAGACGTGACGCCCGGCCTGGGATCGTGATCGTTCCACGACTCGAGGCCGTGCGTGTCCGGCGCGATGACATCGACGCACCGCGCGGTCTCGTCCGCGCGATCGGCGAAGCTCAACGCGAACGGCACCCGCTTCAGCGCGTCGGCGAAGCCGACCGCCGCGGGGAGCGTGTACGCGGGATTGATTCCGTGAATCAGAAGCGCCGCGATCTCGCCGGACCGCATCCGCTCCACGAGGCGAAGCATCGCCTCCTCCGAGCCCGCGGACTGACGGGAGGGCTGCGAGCTGTCGACCGTCACGCCCTCGTTCCCCAGCGCGCTGTTCAGCAGATTCGCAGCGACCTGGAGCGCGATCGCGTGCTCCGCCGGCGCCGCCTGGGGACCGGCCAGGACCAGGCTCTTCCCGCGCGCCTGCCACAGCTCGTCCGCCAGCTTGGCCAGAGAGCCGACGGGAAGGCCGGCGGCCTTCTCCACCGCGTCGGCCGTGAAGGGCCGGACCGCGGCGACGGCCGTCGAGTTGCCTGAGAGCGAGCCCCGGGGATCCCGGACCAGAAGCTCGTTCGCGAGCGCCATGGCCACCGGGTACAGCTGGTCGGGCCGGACGCGCAGACGCGTGTCCGCGTTCGCGCCCGTCAACGTGACGATCGGCTCGATCGCGATCACCCGGGACATCGAGCCGGACTCCGGATGGCGGCGGGCCGAGAAGTCGCGCGCGAACTCGATGGGCGACAGGAACGTGCCGAGCGGATCGGCGCCGAGGGTCACCAGGACGTCGGCGCGGTCGATCCGGTAACGCGGAACGATCCGGCCCCCGTAGCACTCTTCCTGGGCCCGCGCGATCGCATCGCACGAAACGGGATCGTAGATCACGTGCTCGCCTGCCGGGAACGCGGCGAGGAACGAGCCGATCAGGCTGCGTGTGGTCGGGCTCGTGACCGTGCCCGAGAGAAAGACCACGCGACCGCCGCGGTCTCTCGCCCCGCGAAGCGCCTCGGCGACTTGCCGGTCCAGATCGCCCCAGGTGAGCGGCCTCGTGGCGCCGCTCGCGCGGTCGACGAGGGCGGGTCCCTTCATGCGGTCCGGATCGTAGAGGTTGAGCACCGACGCCTGGCCGCGCGCGCAAATCCCGCCGCGGCTCATAGGATGCGACGGGTTCCCCTCGATCTTGATCGGGCGGCCCTCCCGGGTCTTCACGAGCGTGCCGCACGCCGCCGGGCACTCCTGGCACGTCGAGGCAAAATAGATCGCGTTGCCGGGGGTCAGCTCTTCCGGCGCCTTTACATAGGGAAGAATCTTCTCGACCGGCTTCCGCGCGCATCCGGCCGCGGCGAACGCGGCCCCGGCGCCGAGGAACTTCAAGAACTCGCGCCGCGACGGATTCTCGGTCTTCTCGCTCGGCGGGGTCATGAATTCCCGCTGGCGCAGTTCCTCGACCTCGGCAGAGCCGTTCCGCTCCGCGAGCGTGGACCAGTGCTTCGGCGTGTCGGTCACATGTGACATGTATTGCACTCCGTCGATGCCTTGTTGAGTCGGTGACAGTCGATGCACCAGCCCATCTTCAGGCTTGCGACCTGCTGGACCACGTCCATCGTCTCCACCGGCCCGTGGCACTTCTGGCAGGCGAAGCCGCGCGCGATGTGCCAGCGGTGGCTGAAGTAGACGTAGTCCGGGAGCCGGTGGACGCGCACCCAGGGAATCGGCTGATTCGCTTGATAGAGGCTGTTCACCATCTGAATGGCGGGCCGGTCGGTCCGGACGACCACGTGGCAGTTCATGCAGACGTTCACGGCGGGAACGGTCGCGTGCCGCGAACGCTCGGCGTTCGCGTGGCAGTAGAGGCAGGGGATCTTCCGCGGTGTGCCGGCCGAGTAGCTTGGCCCCGTGCCCGCATGGAGCTTGTGGCTGAATGGAATGGGCTGCTTCGGCGCATAGCCCACGTTGCTGAACGTGTCGAGAAACGACCACGCTCCGAGCCCGAGGAGCACGCCGATAAGGAGGAGAGGGACGACTCCCTGCTTCGCGTTATGGGACACCGGTGCCGGTTACGCCTTCCCCAAGTTCGAAGTTCGCCCGCGAAATCGGCGGATGGAAAAAAACTTTGTGAATCTTGTCACCAAGTAGGCGGGTCGTCAAGCTGGAACCCCGCCGCCGCGAGGGACCCTTCCCCGTGTCCCGCCGCGAGCCGCGCGCAGGATAATCGAGAGAGCCCGAGAAGGCCATTTCTTTGCGAAACGGACGGTTGGGCCGGTTGCCCGGGCCCTCCCCAATGCCTATACTCGCGCCGTGACTCTGCCTTCCGCCCCGCCCGCGAGCGGGGAGACCACCCTCCAGGCGGTTCGCGTCGCGCGCGGCCCCGTTTCGGCTGACTCCAGGCCCGAAACGATCGGGCCGGGGCCGCTAACACCCCCCTGTTTCCTCTGGGAATCGCCGGAAGGCGAGGCCATCGCCATGCGCGGCGTCGCGGCCCGGCTGGAATGTCGGGGACCGCGCCCATGGGACGAGGCCCGCGAGTGGCTTCGCGGCTTCGGACGGACCGCTTCGTCGCATCCGGACCCCGCGTCCGATTCCCCGCCGGCCTTCGCAGGGTTCAGCTTCACCGGCCGTCCCGCTGTCGATTGGGGGCTTCCGGCCGGCGTTGTGCTGATCCCCGCGCTCGAGTGGCGCCGTGGCGCGGACGGCCGCGGCTCGGCCACCACGTGGCGCCTGGCCGAGCCGGATGGGGCGGTGACCCCGGGAGCTGGCCCGGGCTCGCGCCCGGCCGGTCACGGCGCGGACTCCACACCCGACCAGTGGGAGGACGCCGTTCAGCGGGCGCTCACGGAGATCCGGGCCGGCGCCGTGGAAAAGGTCGTGCTGGCGCGGAGCCGCGCGATCGACCTGGCGCGCCGGGTGGACCCCGCGGCCGCGTTCGCGGCGCTCCGCGACGCCCACCCCGCGTGCTACCGCTTCCTCTATTGGGACGAGGGCGGCGCGCTGTTTCTCGGCGCGAGCCCGGAGCGCCTGGTATCGCTCCGTCAGGGCGTGGTCCGCGCCGACGCGGTCGCCGGAACGGCCACGGTCGGCGCGGCGGAGGGCGCCGGAAAGCTCCGGCTCCTGGACCAGGCGAAGGACCGCAGGGAACAGGAGGTGGTTCTGCGCGCGATCCTCGCGGCGATCGGCTCGATCTGCTCCGACGTGACGGCGCCGGATACCCCTTCCCTTCAGGAGCTCCGGCACCTCGTTCATCTCCGGACGGAAGTGGTGGGCACCGCTCCGGCCGGTACCCACGTGCTGGACCTGGTGGCCCGCCTCCATCCCACGCCCGCCGTGGCCGGGACGCCGCTCGATGCGGCCCTGCGATTGATCGAGTCGCTCGAGCCGAGGCAACGCGGCTGGTACGCGGGACCGATCGGCTGGGTGGACGCCGCCGGCGACGGCGACTTCGCGGTGGGGATCCGCTCCGCGCTCGTCCAAGGGAACCAGGCGCTCCTCTATGCGGGCGCGGGCATCGTCGAAGGATCGATCGCCTCCCGCGAATGGGAGGAATGCACCGCCAAGATGCGCTTCGTCGAGGACGCGATCCGTCGTGGCTGATCTGATCTCCAAGCGGCTCGAGCGGAGCGCAGCCCCGGGCGCGGAGACGGCAAGCGCGGGCGCGGACAGACCGGCCACCGCGGGCGCGACCGCCGCGGCGAACCTTGCCGCGGCCGAACGCTTCGTCGCCTCACTCGCCGCGCACGGCGTCCGCGACGCGTGTGTGTGCTCCGGGTCCCGGTCGGCGCCACTGACTCTCGCGTTCCACCGCTCGGGAATCCGCACGCACGTCCCGCTGGACGAGCGCGCGGGCGGCTTCTTCGCGCTCGGGCTCGCCCGGTCGAGCCGGCGACCCGTCGCCATCGTGACCACGTCGGGAACCGCGGCTGCGAACCTCTACCCGGCGATCGTGGAGTCGCTTTACTCCCGCGTTCCGCTGATCGCGCTGACCGCCGACCGGCCGCCCGAGCTGCGCGATTCGGGCGCGCCCCAGACGATCGACCAGATCAAGATGTTCGGCCACGCGGTCCGGTGGTTTCACGAGGTCGGGACGCCCTCTTCCGACGCCGACTGGCTCCAGTACGTCTCATCGCTCGGCGCGCGCGCCGCGGCGGAGGCCTGGGGCCCGCCGGCCGGGCCGGTCCACCTCAACTTCGCGTTCCGCGAGCCGCTCGTGCCCGAGCCGGAGGCGCTGGGTAGCGGAGGCGTTTCCGAACGGGCCGGTGCCCTCGCGCTCGACTTGGGAGAGGGCGACGAGCCCGATCTTCCCCAACCGTCCGCGCGCGCTGTCGCCCGAACAGCGGCAATCTTGCGAGCCCGCCGCCGCGGCCTCATCGTCTGCGGACCGGAAGACGCGTCCGCGCGCTTCCCCGCCGCCGCCGCGCGACTGGCGGCCGTCACCGGATATCCGATCCTCGCCGATCCCGCGTCGCAGGTGCGCTACGGCGCGCACGACCGGTCGAAGGTGCTCGGCGCCTACGACGCGTTCCTCCGCGCGCCATCGTTCCTCTCCGGCGACGCCCCCGAAGTCATCGTTCAATTCGGCCCGCCCCTCACGTCGAAGTCCTACCACATGTATGCGGCGAGGCACCCCGGGTCCATCCACCTCGTCGTCGATCCCGGTCGTGGATGGCGCGATCCGTCCCATCGGGCGAGCGAGGTCCTCGCCGCCGACCCCGTCGCGCTGGCGCTGGGGCTGGCCGACGCGCTTGCGAAGGGTGCGGATCCGCTCCCCGAGTGGAGCGAGCGTTTCGCGGCCGCGGACCGTGCGGCTCGCGGCGCGCTCGAGCGCCGTCGCGCGTCGCTCCGCGGGCTGAACGAGGCCAATCTCTTCGCCGAGCTCCTGGATGCGGCGCCGGAGGGGACCCTTCTCTACGTCGGGAACAGCCTCGCCATTCGAAACCTCGACCTGTTTCAGCCCGACTCGCCGAAACGGCTTCGAGTGCTCGCCAATCGCGGCGCCAACGGCATCGACGGGCTGATCTCGAGCGGACTGGGCGCGAGCGCGGGGGTGGCGGCGCCGACGCTCGTCGTCACGGGCGATCTCTCGTTCCATCACGACCTGAACGGGCTGGCGGCCGTGCGCGAGGGTCGCGCTAAGGCGACGATCGTGGTGATTCACAACGACGGAGGCGGGATTTTCTCGCTTCTCCCCATCGCGCGGCACGAGGACGTGTTCGAGCGCTACTTCGGAACGCCGCACGGAATCGACTTCGCTTCGGCCGCGGGGGTCTACGGAATCCCGCACGCGCGTCCCGCATCCGCCGCCGATCTGCGCGCGCGGGTCTCGCAATCGCTCGCGCGGCGCGGCGTGGAAATCGTGGAAGTCCGGTGCGACCGCGCCGAAACGCGCGCACACTATGTCGAGGCCCGGGAGGAAGTAGCACGCGCGGTCGAGGAGGCGCTGTGAGCGAGTGGCACGACCTCCAGCTATTCGAGACCCGCGGCGCGATCTACTCCGGCCGGGTTTCCCGGGCCGGGGGCAAGAGGCGCGGAGGCGCGGTTCTCCTCCACGGATTCGCGGGATCGTCGGCGGATTGGACGGATGTCGCCTCCGGGCTGAGCGCGGAGGGATACGACGCTCTTGGAATCGACCTTCCCGGCCACGGCGGAACCACGATTCCCGCCGGCCGGTCCGCGTGGGGAATTTCGGACCTGCTTCGCGACCTGGCCGAGATCGCGCGCGCTCACGATTTCGCTCCCGCCCACTGGGTCGGCTACTCGATGGGCGGACGAACGGCGCTTCATTTCGCGCTGGCGCATCCGGAAGCCGTGGACTCGCTCATCCTAGAGTCCACGGCCCCGGGGATCGCGTCCGACGCGGAGCGAGCCGCGAGGCGGAGCCAGGACGAAGCGCTCGCCGTGGCGATCGAGGCACGCGGGATCGAGTGGTTCGTGAATCACTGGGAGTCGATTCCCCTCTTCGACTCGCAGCGGCGGCTCCCTCCGGCCGTTTTCGACGCGCAGCGGACGCGCCGCATGACGAATCAGCCGGCCGGCCTCGCGGCGTCGCTGCGCCGCATGGGCCAGGGCGCCATGGCGCCCAGCGGCAGCCGGCTGCAGGAACTGAAATGCACCGCGCTTTTCTTGGCGGGCGCGCTCGACACGACCTATCAAGCGCACGCGGCCCAGATGGCCGCGGCGATTCCCGGCGCCGACGCAAGGACGATCCCCGACGCCGGCCACAACATTCACCTGGAGCAGCCGGGAGCATTCCAGCGCGCGGTGCTCGACCACTTGGACCGGGTCCTGGCCGCCGGCGGAACTCCCGCCTCTCTGCCCTCGTAAAGGAGCGCTCCATGACGCTGACCGCCACGATCGCGTGGAAAAAAGCCAAGACCTACCAGGACATCGTCTACGAGAAGGCCGAAGGAATCGCCAAGATCACGATCAACCGTCCCGACGTTCGAAACGCGTTCCGTCCGCTCACCGTCGGCGAGCTGATCGAAGCGTTCGACGACGCGCGCGAGGATCCAGACGTGGGCGTCGTGATCCTGACCGGCGCCGGCGACGAGGCCTTCTGCTCGGGCGGAGATCAGCGCGTCCGCGGAACGGCGGGATACGTCGGCGACGACCAGGTCCCGCGACTCAACGTGCTCGACCTCCAGAAGCGAATCCGGGCCCTGCCCAAGCCGGTGGTCGCGATGGTCGCGGGATTCGCGATCGGCGGGGGTCACGTGCTCCACGTGATGTGCGACCTGACGATCGCGGCCGAGAACGCGCGCTTCGGCCAGACCGGCCCCAAGGTCGGCTCGTTCGACGGGGGTTTCGGCTCCTCCTATCTGGCGCGCATCGTGGGACAGAAGAAGGCGCGGGAGATCTGGTTCCTGTGCCGCCAGTACGATGCGAAGCAGGCGCTCGAGATGGGGCTTGTGAACGCGGTCGTGCCGCTCGAGCGGCTCGAGGAGGAGACGGTGACGTGGTGCCGCGAGATGCTGGCGATGAGCCCGATGGCGCTCCGCTGCATCAAGGCGGCCTTGAACGCCGACTGCGACGGCCAGGCCGGGCTCCAAGAACTGGCCGGGAACGCGACGCTCCTCTACTACATGTCCGAGGAGGCCCAAGAGGGCCGGGACGCGTATCTCGAGCGGCGGAAGCCCAACTTCGGCAAGTTCCGCCGGCTTCCCTAGCGGTGGAAGACCCGGGGTCAAGCCGCGCACGGGCGTGGCTGCACGCTTGCCGCTTCCCCACGCTCACGGCGGCCGTCGTCCCCGTTCTCGTGGGCTCGGCGCTCGCGTGGCGCCACGGCGTGTGGCACCCGGCCGTAGCAACGGCCGCGCTGATCGGCGCGACGGCGATCCAGCTCGGGACCAACTTCGCGAACGATCTCTACGATTACAAGAAGGGTGCCGATCCCGCCGGACGGATCGGGCCGCCTCGAGTGCTCGCGGAGGGCTGGCTCACGCCCGCGGAGATCCGAAACGGCATGATTGGAGCGTTCGCGGTCGCCGTGCTCGCCGGGTTCTACCTGGTGCGCGTCGCGGGCTGGCCGGTGATCGCCATCGGGGTCGCCTCGATCCTGGCCGGCATCGGCTACACCGCGGGACGGTTCGCGCTCGCTTACAACGCGCTGGGGGACGTCGCGGTGTACGTGTTCTTCGGCTTCGTCGCGGTTCTCGGCACGTACTACGTGCAAGCGCGCAGGCTCCACCCCGAGGCGGTTCTGGCCGCGATTTCCGTCGGCGCGCTCGCCACCGCGATCCTGGTCGTGAACAACATTCGCGACATCGACACCGACCGCGCCGCCGGCAAGCGAACCCTCGCCGTGCTCTTGGGGCGCGGCGGAGCGCGCGCGGAGTACCTGGCCCTTCTGATCGGGGCCTACGCGGTTCCGCTCGGACTCTGGGCGCAGGGATTCCGCGGCGCCTGGATCCTGTTGCCCTTTGCCACCATCTCGCTCGCGGGGCGGGCGCTCTACGTGGTGCGCGAGCGGGAGGACGGACCCTCGCTCAACCGCGCGCTTCTCGATACCGCGCGCCTTCACGCCGTCTTTGGAGTTCTCTTCGCCGTGGGGATCGCGCTCGGATGAGCATATACCGTGTCTTGATCCGGTCCTATTCCACGCCTCTGAACCCTCCGTGGCCGAGCGTCGAAGGGCCCGTGCACCGGCGCGAGGGCTCGATCCTGATTCTGGAAGAGGACGATGGGCGCGTGGGCCTGGGCGAGACGGCGCCGTGGCCCGGCTTCGGCCTCGAGACCCACGCATCCAGCGTGGCGGCCCTTCGCCTGGCGGCCCGGCGTTTGGTGGGCTTGCCGGCCGACGCGTACCTCGCGGCCGCGGCGGACCTTCCCCGCCTGGCGCCCGTGGCCGCGTCCCCGTGCGCGCGGCACGCCATCGATCTGGCGCTCCACGACCTGGCCGCGCAGCGCGCAGGCGTGTCGATCGCGCGATTGCTCGGAGGCGAGGACGCGCGGAGTGAGGTGGCGGTCAACGCGACGATCTCGCGAGGACCGGTGCGCGAAACCGCCGAAGCCGCCCGGCGATTCGCCGAGGCGGGATTCCAGACGCTGAAGCTCAAGGTGGGCGGCGCGCCGGTCGAGGAAGACGTCGCGCGGCTTCAGGCCGTGCGCGAGGCGGTGGGACCGAGTCTTCGCCTTCGGATCGACGCGAATCAGGCCTGGTCCGAGGATCAAGCGATCGAGGCGCTCGCCGCGCTCCGCGAATTCGACCTCGAGTACTGCGAGCAGCCGGTTGCCGCCGACGCGATCGATTCGATGGCGCGCGTGCGGGCCGCAAGCGGCGTCCGGATCGCCGCGGACGAATCCGCGCGGGACGCCGCGACCGTGAAGCGGATTCTCGCCGCCCATGCCGCGGACGTTCTGATCGTGAAGCCGATGGCGCTGGGCGGCCTTCACGCGGCGCGATCGATCGCGGCCGCGGCGGCGAAGGCGGGCGTGCCGGTCGTGGTGACCTCCCTGCTCGAGAGCCCGATCGGCCGAACGGGCGCGCTCCACCTGGCGGCGTCGCTCGGCCAGGGACCCCACGCCCACGGCGTGGCCCCGGAGCCGGCCCACTCGCCGGTCGTCCGCGTTCCAAGCCCGGGCCTTGGAGCGGGGCTGGATCCAGGCCTTCCGGACGCCGCGGTGCTTGGCGCCGCGGACGAGGTGGTGAGCGAATGAAACAATCGCACACGCACGATCCCGTCCAGTTCTGGGCCCGAGTCGCGCCGGACCGCCTCGCGCTTCGTCACGGCGACCGGGTCTTCACCTACGGAAACCTGGACGCGGCGATTCAGGAATCGGCGGACGCATTCCTGGCCCAGGGTTTGGGCGCCGGCGAGCACGTGTCTCTCGAGTTCGATTCGTCGCACTCGCTCCACTTCGTCGTCGCCTTCCACGCGCTCCATCGCGTCGGGCTTCTCCCGGTTCCGATCGGTGCCAGCCTCACGGCGGACGAGCGCCGTGCACGGCGGAAGAAGGCGATGGTCGACCTCGTGCTGACCGGCGAGAAAATCGAGTCCTCGACGCCGTCCGCCGCGACGACCCAGGCCGCTCCGGTGCTGGCGCTCGGCGACGCTGCCCCGCTCGTCCGCGACCTGGATGGGCCCGCGGCCCTCTGCTTCACGTCCGGCACGACGGGAGAGCCGCGCGCGGTTCTCCTGACCCACGGGAATTTCTTCTGGAGCGCGATCGCGTCGGCGCGAAATCTTGGCGTCCGCCCGAACGATCTCTGGCTCTCGTGCCTGCCGCTCCATCACGTCGGCGGCCTTTCGATCCTCACGCGGAGCGCCGCCTACGGAACGGGCGTCCTGATCCACGATGGGTTCGACGCCGACGCGGTGAACGCCGCGATCGATCGCGACGGCGTCACGGTGATCTCGCTCGTGCCGCCGATGCTCGAGCGGCTTCTCCGGGCGCGGGGCGGGAGGATCTTTCCAACGACGCTCCGCGCGGGTCTCATCGGCGGCGGACCGATCCCCGCGGCTCTGCTTGAGGAGGCGGCCGAGCTTCGTCTCCGGGCCCTGCCCACCTACGGACTCACGGAGGCCGCGTCCCAGGTCGCAACCCTGCCCATCCGCGAATGGCCGGCCGGTCTCGCATCCGCGGGACGGCCCCTCATGTTCACGCGCGTCGAGATTCGGGATGAGTCGGGACGGGCCGTCGGCGCGGGGGTGGAGGGCGAGATCGTGATTCAGGGCCCGACGGTGATGGCCGCGTACTTCGAGGCTCGCGACACGAACGCGGCGGCCTGGGACGGACGATGGCTCAAGACCGGAGACTTCGGCGCCTGGGACGGCGCGGGCCGCCTGGTGGTGCTCGACCGGCGCACGGACCGTTTCGTCGTGGGCGGGGAGAACGTGTCGCCGGAGGAAGTGGAGCGCGCGCTCCGAACGCATCCCGCCATCGCGGACGTGGGCGTGGTGGGGATTCCATCCGGAACGTGGGGACACGAGGTCACCGCCGTCGTCGAGCTCCGGCCCGGCGCGACCCTCACCCTCGACGCGTTGACCGCGCACGCGCGGCCGGCGCTTTCCGCCTTCAAGCTGCCGCGCCGGCTCGTCTTGGCCCCGGGCCTTCCGCGGGGCGCGTCGGGCAAGCTACTTCGCCGAGCGCTCCTCGACCGCGTCCGGGATCAGATGCCCCTCGAAGAAGCGACGTAGCGCGTCGGGAATCGGGATCGGCTTCATCGTCTCGCGCTTCACGAACGCGTGCACCGTCTCCGCTTCCACCCTGAGATCGTCGCCGGTCCCCGTCACCCGGTAGCGCAGGCGAAACGAAGCCCGTCCGACCCGGGTCACGTCGATGCTCACGATCACCTGCTCCCCGTGGCGGATCGGCTTCGCGTAATCCGCTTCCGCGTGCGCGATGGGAACGAGAAAGTCGCCGCCCGCGAAATAGCGCGCGCGGTCCACGCCGGACGTGGCGATGAACTCCTCGTAGGCCTGATGGCAGTAGTCGAAGATGCGGCCGAAGAAGAGGACGCCGCCCGCGTCGACGTCCTGGAATCGGACCGGAAGGGTCGCGCGGAAGCTCAAGCGACCTCGCCCACGTAGACGTACGTCACGCCGCCGGTGAGCGCGTGGGTCTCGATTCGCCGGAACGCCCCCGTTCCCTCCATCAGCGCGACAAACTTCTCGCCCCCGGGAAATCGGGATGACGTGCGGTCCAGGTATTCATACGCTTCGCGCCTCCCGCTCAGCCAGCCGCCGACCGCGGGCAGGATGCGGTGCGAATAGAATCGATAGACGGGGCCGAACACCGCCCCGTCGGGCTGTCCAAACTCCAGCACCACCACCCGCCCTCCCGGACGCACGACGCGCGCCAGCTCCTTGAGCCCGCGCGCCGGGTCCTCGACGTTTCGGATTCCAAAGGCGATCGACGCGACGTCGAACGAAGCGCCCGCGTACGGAAGCGAGAGCACGTCGGCTTGCTCGAAACGGATGGGCCGGCCGGCCCGCACGGCCTTCTCCCGTCCCAGAACGAGCATCTCCTCGCAGAAGTCCGTCGCGATCACGTCGCCCGCGGACCCGACCGTACGGGCGAACGCCATCGCGAGATCCCCGGTGCCGGTGGCGCAGTCCAGGACGCGGCTTCCCTCCCGCGCCCCGCTCCGCCTCACGGCGGCCGCGCGCCAGAGATGGTGAAGGCCGAAGGAGAGAATCTGGTTCGCGCGATCGTACGATCCGGCGACCGACGCGAACATGCGCCGCACGCTGGTCGCGTGGGTGGCCGGCACGGCCTCGGAGGCCGTGTCCATCGTGGTGGTTTCCATGCCCGTCGCCATGCCGCGAGAATACCACGCGCGAGCGACGCGGCCGGACGGAAGCGATAGCGCGCCACGGCCCGGTTTGACCCCCCCACGGGCCCGCGTTAGACTCGGGCCCATGCCACGCATCTCATTCCACCCGAACGACGTCGAGATCCGGGACGGACGGCCGCGCCGGCCTTCGGCCGCGGTCCGGATCGGCTCCGTGGTCATCGGCGGCGGAAAGCCGGTCGCGGTGCAGTCGATGACCAACACCGACACGGCGGACGCGCGAGAGACCGGCGAGCAGGTCATCGCCCTCGCCGAAGCCGGCTCCGAGCTGGTTCGGGTTACCGTGAACACGCCCGACGCCGCGAAGGCGGTGCCCGAGATGGTCCGCCGCATCCGCGATCGCGGCGTCACGGCGCCGGTCGTGGGCGATTTCCATTTCAGCGGGCATCTGTTGCTCACCGAACACCCCGAATGCGCCCGCGCGCTCGACAAGTACCGGATCAATCCCGGCAACGTGGGCGCCGGGAAGAAGCACGACGAGCACTTTCGAAAGATCATCGAGGTCGCGGTCGCCAACGGGAAGCCGGTCCGCATCGGGGTGAACTGGGGCTCGCTGGATCGCGAGCTCTTGACCTCGCTGATGGATGCGAACGCGAAGAAGCCTCAGCCGCTCCCGGACCGGGACGTCACGCTGGAGGCCATGTTCCAGAGCGCCGTCCGCTCGGCCGCGCTCGCGGAGGAGTTCGGGCAGCCGCACGACGCGATCGTCCTCTCGGCCAAGGTCTCAGGCGTGCGCGATCTCATCGCGATCTACCGGCGCCTCGCCGCCGAGACCGACTTCCCGCTTCACCTGGGTCTCACCGAGGCGGGCATGGGAACGAAGGGCGTGGTCGCGTCCACGGCGGGGCTCTCGACGCTTCTTCTCGAGGGGATCGGCGACACCATCCGGGTGAGCCTCACGCCGCAGCCGGGCGGCGACCGGCGCGAGGAAGTTTGGGTCTGCCAGCAGGTGCTTCAGTCGCTCGAAATCCGCCACTTTCAACCACAAGTAACGTCCTGCCCCGGGTGCGGACGGACGACCAGCGATTTCTTCCAGAAACTGGCCGAGCAGGTGACGGGACGGCTGCGCGAGCGGATGCCCGTGTGGCGGGGCCGGTATCCCGGCGTCGAGGAGCTGCGCGTCGCGGTGATGGGCTGCGTGGTGAACGGGCCGGGCGAGTCGCGTCACGCGGACATCGGGATCTCGCTGCCCGGAACCGCGGAAGATCCGAAGGCGCCGGTCTACGTCGACGGCGCGCTCAAGACGACCCTCCAGGGGCCGAAGATCGCCGAGGAATTTCTCGCGCTGGTGGAAACGTACGTCGCGGAGCGGTACGGCCGCTGACGAGCCGGGCTCCCGGCCCGCTCCATTCTGGGAATCCGGTCGATTCGTCCCAGGCGTTCCACCCGGCCCACCCGGCTCCACATGGGACCCGCGGCGACCGCCGCCGCGCGGAGCGTCACCATCCGCCCCGTATAGCCGTGGTAGCGGTGCAGGAACCACCAGATCGCCGCGATCTCCACGTAGACGACCACGAGCAGGCCAAGGTTGATCCGCGCCAGCACGGTGATCGTCGTCGAAAACGCCAGACACAGGATCAACTCGACCATCGCGTGGCGCTGGAACGCGCCCCAGTGCGGGGTTCGTTCCCCGTGCTCGAGCCTCAGCGCCACGCTGCGCAGGAGCAGGAGAGCCACGACCGCGGCGCTCGCGATCACAAGCTCCAACCCCGCGCGCGGCGCGGGATGGAACATGATGTCCGAGGCTTGGGGGCCCAGGCGAAACACGAGCGCGAATCCGCCGAAGGCGAGGATCGACGTCGAGAGCTGGAACACGGTCTTGTACGCGCGCGTCCCGTGGACGATGCCCGCGAGAGCGACCGCAAACCCGATGGCGAGCACCAGCCCGCCTGGCGGCAGCAGGAACATGCCCGCGAGGAAGAACGCGGGACCGACCGAGTAGACCGCCATGGTGCGCTTGTCCGACGGGACCACGAACGGCCAGATCAGGGCTATGGCGGCGCTCGCCGCGAAGAGGGACGTGACGAGCCAGGCCGATCCGTCCGCGGCCATCTGGTTTCCCGCCCATGCCGCCAATAGGAGCGCCAGAACCGCAAGAACGAATCGGTACGTGACGATTTGTAGGTAACGTCGGGCCGATCGAGCCATGCCACCTCCATGGGGCGTGAACCACCCATGGGAATATCGGCATGGTTGGAGCCGGACTTTACGCCTTAATTTGTTGGAAAATAATCAGTTACGGGTCGCCGGTTGGCGCCCGGCCGGGGAGGTTTGAAATGGCCAGAATGCTGGTGGCTCTGTGCGGTCTGAGCGCCATCTTTGCGATGCTCCTCATCGTCCACTTCGCCGTGAGCCCATCCTCCCAGTCGGTCCTGCGTCTCGCGGCGTGCGTGCTCCTCATCGATCAGAGCATGACGACGATCCTCTACCTCCTCGCGAAGCGCCTGGCCAAGCCGCTCCGCCTGGTCGCGATCGCCGGCGGCGTGGGCATCCTGATCGGCGGCCTTCTCCTCGCCGTTCAGAACGCGGTGCGTCCGGACGGCGATCCGGAACTTCTCATCACCGTCCTGGCCGCCGTTGCGATCGTCCAGGGCGCGATCACCGTTTGGCAAATCGCACGAACGAGCCCCTCCGAAGCCTCCCGCTGACGTTTTCCTCCGCTCCGAGCTAAACCTCCGGCCCAAACGGCCGATACATTGATGTTGTTCCGTCCGCGTGATCCATTTTCGGAGACTTCGGAAGCAAGGGGGGTGCATGACGTCGGAAATCAAAGATTCAGGCTCACTGCTGGTCCGCCTCGAGAAGGTGGAGCGCGAGAATCGAAGGTTCAAGATCGTCGGCTCGCTCGCGATTCTGGGCGCCGCCGGCGCTCTGTTCCTCGGACTCTCCGCCCCACCGAGCAAGACTCTCGATGCGGAGCTCATCATCGTCCGCGACACGCACGGAAAGGCGCGGATGATCCTCGGGGTCGGAGATGACGGCCCCGCGCTCACGTGCCTCGACAAGGAAGGAAAGCTTCGCGTCAATCTCGGCGTGGACAAGGATGGACCCGCCCTCGATCTGCTCGACAAGGCAGAAAATCCGCGAGCGCAGCTGATGATCACGGACGACCAAGGGCCGCTCCTCAACTTCCTCGACGCCAAGGGATCGCAGGTCTCGCTCAGGCCGTAACACACCCTCGCGTTCAGAAGGGCCGGCGCCTCTTGCCGGCCCTTTTTCTTTGCCCGCATCCGTGTCACCATCTTGGAACTTCATGGACCCCAAACCCGCCCGCCCCAACTCCGCCTCCACCGAAATCCGCGGCCCCGCCCAGTACGCGGCGTTCGCCGCCATGTGTCTCATTTGGGGCACGACGTTCCTGGCGATCCGGATCGGCAACGAGGCGATCGCGCCCCTGTGGGGCGCGACGTTGCGGCAGATTCTGGGCGCCGTCCTCAATCTTGCGGTCGCCTTCGCCGTACGCGCGCGCTGGCCCAAGGGCGCGGCGCTTGGCGGAATCGCGGCCTTCGGATTTCTCAATCTGGGAGTGAACTTCACCCTGCTCTACTGGGCGGAGACGACCGTTCCGAGCGGGATCGCCGCGGTCATCTACGCGACGATGCCGCTTTCGACCGGCCTCTTCTCGGTGATGATGGGTCTGCATCCGCTGGAGCGCACGAAGATGCTGGCGGCCGTCGTTGGGATCGTGGGCGTGGCGCTGATTTTCTCGGGCGAGATCGGCGTGGGCGCGCCGCCCCTGGCCATGCTCGGCGTCCTCACCGGGGCCTCGTGCGCCGCGTTCTCGGGAGTGATCCTAAAGAAGGTGCCCCCGCAATCGACATTTGTCGTGAACGGGCTCGGCTCGGCGGTCGGGGCCCTTGTCTGCTTCGCCGCGAGCACGGTGGCCGGCGAACCTCATGCCATCCCCCGCACGTTCGCGGCGTGGGGCCCGATTCTCTACCTCGCCGTGGCCGGGAACCTGGGGGCCTACGTGTTCTGGGCGTGGCTCGTCACCCAGTGGAAGGTGACGAGCGTGAGCGTCGGGGCGCTGATCATTCCCGTGATCGCGACGATCGCGGGGGCTTTGGTGCGGGCCGAGGCGCCGGCCCCGCTCACCTACGTCGGCGCGGCGCTGGTGCTGGGTGGCGTGGCCGTGGCGCTCTTCGCGCCCGCCGGCGAGCACCGGAAAGCCTAGCCGCGCGGCCGCGCCTTGGTGCGCGGCCGCTTCTCCCTAGACCAGGTATCTCTCCTTCAAGATCTTCACGTGGTGGCGCTCGTGGCCCGCGATGATGTACGCGAGGGCCTGCACCGAGACGGGGTTGTTGGAGGCGGTGCCCATCCGCGCGGCTGCGTTCTTCGGCAACCCTTCAAACAACGCCGCCGTGGAGCGGCGAACGATCTCCAGCTCGTCGGCGAGACTCTGCAACGTGCGGGAACCAAATTCTCCGTTCGGCGTGTACTGATTCTCGTCAAAGCCCGGGAGCGCGGTCGCGTCCGCGCGGGCAAAGCGCAGGGCCCGGTACGCGAACACCCGCTCCCCATCCGTCACGTGACCCACGACCTCCTTGACCGTCCACTTGCCCGGAGCGTAGACGTGACTCCCCTTGGCTTCCGGGATCGAACGCAGAAACTTCAACGTCTCCAGCATCTGGCTGCGTAGCACCTCGACGATGGGCCCGTCCGGGACCAGCTCGATGTACTTGCCGTAGTAGGGTGCGTATTCGTTGGAACTGGGTCGCTTCACGCAGTTTCCTCCTGTAGGGCGATGCCGGCGTCGGGCTCGGATGCTCGTTTCGAGCGCCGCGGCGATCCGGGCCGGATCAGGCGCTCACCTCGTTCTGCCAAATCGTCTCACAGACTTTCGCGAAGCGGGGATCGCTCCGAATCGGCTCGAACGCGATCTCGTGCCGGAGCCGGAGCCGGCCCAAGCTTCCGAAGATCTTGACGCCGCTCAGAACGCGAAGCAACGCGTCCCGGTCCTCGATCCCCAGATAGGCAAGCGCGAACCGCTCCCAGGAAACGTACTCCGACTTCGATCGCTCTTCCAGATCGCGCGCCGCGACTTTCGCCTCCTCCATCCGGCCCATTCGCCCCAGCACGTACGCGCGCGCGGAGAGCACCTCGAGGCTTCGCGCCGCCCCCCAGGGAACCGCGTCGAGACCCGCGAGCGCTTCATCCAGCCTCCCCAAGGCGGCCCGGCACATGGCAATCCGTTCGTGGGGCCAGAGGACCTGGGGCTCCAGCGCTACGGCCTCCTGGAAGTAGCGCAGCGCCTCCTCTTCCTTCCGGCTGAGGAAGTAGATGTTCCCGCTCGTGATGTTCACGGTGACGGAGACCGGGTCGAGTACGCGGGCCCGCTCGAGGAGCGAGTATCCGGTCTCGAAATCACCCCGCGTCGCCACGATGACCGATCCCCAGTAGAGCGCCGGAACGTAGTTCGGGTTGAGCTCCATCGCCCTCTGGAAGCTCTCCCACGCCTTCGTGAAATGGCCCAGATGCCCGAGAACGCTGGCGAGAGAGGTGTGGGCGTCGGCGAGGTTGGGATCCAGCTCCAACGCCCTCCGCGCCGCTTTCTCCGACTCGCGCATGGCCTCCACCGCCGGGAGCACCATGTATGTGAGCGTGATGTTGTAGACATCCGAGAGTCCCGAGTAGGCCGGCGCGTAATTCGGGTCCGCGGCGATCGCCTTTCGGAACCATTCAATGCCCTGCCTCATGCCTTCGGAGGTACGCTTGTTCCAGCAGAACCGCCCCTTGAGGTAAGCCTCGTAGGCGGTGCTGTTCGTCGTCGCCGGATCGGGGCCCGGTGGCTTGGAGGCGGGGTCGGCGCCCGTCATCAACGTCACCTCGAGGGCCTTCGCGACCGTCGAGGCGACGTCGTCCTGGACCTGAAACACGTCCGCCAACCGGCGATCGTACGTTTCCGCCCAGAGGTGGCTCTGGTCGGAAACCTGGATCAGCTGCGTCGTGATCCGGACACGATCCCCCGCCCGACGCACGCTCCCCTCCAGCACAAACTCCACGCCCAGCTCGGCACCGATTTCGCCGATGCTTTTCTGGGTCCTCTTGTACCGCATGGCCGACGTGCGCGCGATGACGCCCAGCCGCTTGGGCTGAACCCGGCTCAGATGCGCGATCAATTCGTCGGTCATTCCGTCGGTGAAGTACTCCTGCTCGGGATCCGCGCTCAGGTTTTCCAGTGGAAGCACCGCGAGCATCACACGCTCTTTCGGTCCCGACGACTTGGCCCCGGACGAGAGCGCGGCCGCGAAATCGACGAGCGTGCGGTACCGGTCCGCGGGCGCCTTGGAGAGCGCGCGGGCCAGTGCCGCCGCGACCGCGGGGGGCGTGCTGGTCCGAAGTGACATGACGGGACGCGGGGTCGCGGTCTGATGCTGCGCGATCACGTTGTCGGAGGAGGGTCCCGTGTAGGGAGGCTGCCCGGCCAGCGCCTCGTAGAGGACGCACGCGAGCGCGTACTGATCGGATCGTCCATCGAGCCCGGCGCCCGCGATCTGCTCCGGGCTCATGTACGCGGGCGTCCCGATCGGCGTCAGGGTGCGGGTGGACGCGCCCGGGGCCGCGTCCACGGACCGCGCGATGCCAAAATCCAGCACCAGCGCGTGCCCGCCGGCGAGGATGATGTTCTCGGGTTTCACGTCCCGATGGATCAAGCCCTGCTCGTGCGCGTAGCGCAGCGCGTCGGCAACCTCGCGGGCGATCCGGATCGCGTCCTCCACCGGCAGCTGGCCCTCTCGCACCAGCCGCTGACGAAGCGATTCGCCGGAGATGAGCGGCATTACGTAGTAATAGAGCGTTCCCGCCTGGCCGGAATCGAAGAGCGGAACGATGTGCGGGTGGGAAAGCCTCGCCGCGGTCTCGATCTCGCGGCGGAACCGCTCGGGCCCAATCGCGGCGGCCACCTCCGGATCGAGTACCTTGATCGCAACCGCGCGTCCGTGCTTCAGGTCCCGGGCTTCGAGGACGCGGCCCATTCCGCCTCGGGCCAGCTCCCCGCGGATCTCATAGCGGGCGGACAATTCCGCCCGAACGGTGTCGAGAATTTCTGGGGGCATACGGCTGGAACTCCGTCAGTCGCGGAGAAGGTATTCCACCGTGGTGACCACGCGGACCGTCTTCTGAATCTGGGACTGCTCGCCGCCCATGCCGCCCTGCTCCGTGGAGCCGGCGTCGCGCGGAAGGATCACGAATACGCCCTGGTTCGCGGAGTGGATCCCGCCCAAACGGCTCTTCGAGTCCTTGGCGAATTGCTCCGCCGCCTTCCGTGCTTCTGCGGTCGCCTCCGCGATCATGCTCGGCTTGAGGTCGTTGAGTCTCCGGAAGAAGTAGCTCGGCCCGCCTGGTCCCCATTCCGGCCCCGAGGAGAGCACGACGCCGGCGTTGACCAATTCCCCAACCTTCTGGCTCGCCGCGCGGATCTTTTCGGGATCCTCCGAGCGAACCATCACGGTTTGCTGGATGATGAAGCGATTCCCGGCCCGCGTGCTGGGGTTGTAGACCGCGGCCAGGACATCGGTCACCTTGAGGTTTTGAAGCTCAACCTCCGAGGAGTCGATCCCGTTCGCGAGCAGGAAGGCATGAACCTTCGCGACATTCTGGTTGATGCGGGTCTGGGCGATGGAGACATTGTCGTCCGTGATCGCAAGTTGGATCGGCCACGTGGCGAGATCCGCTTTGACCGGCCGCTCCGAGACGCCTTTGACCGTGACGAAGCGATCGGCGGTGCGGATGTTCGTGAGCCCGTTCCCGATGAACCAGCCGGCGACGGCGATGGCGACGGCCACAAGTATGCCGCCCACCCCTCCCCGGCGCGGTTGCCCCTCACCGTTTGTCATGCCGTGATCCTACGGTTTCGGAAGGTGTGTGGGAAGAGCCTTGAGACTTCCCGCTCAGGGAGCGGGCTGGAGCAGCGCGGCCAGCTTCCCAACCACCGCGTCCAGCTCATCGCTGGTGTACCACGCTCCGTGGAGCATCACGCCCGCACGGCGGTGGAGATTCTCGATGTTGGCGAGAGGGTTGGCGTCCAGAAGCACGAGATCGGCCCGCTTCCCGACCTCGATGCTGCCGATGTCGTCCTGGCGACCCAGGCACGCGGCGGCGCTGTGCGTTCCCGCGGTGAGAATCGCGGCGGCGCTCAGTCCCGCGTCGCGGAAACACCGAATCTCCTCCATGAGCGAATAGCCCGGAACGCGGAACATTCCGGGCGAGTCGCCCCCGATGAGGAGGCCCGCGCCGACTTCGTCGAGCGCCGCGATCACCTCGCGTCGGCCGGCCAGCTCCAGCGAATCACGCCGGGTGGACGCCGCGCTCTGGGCCAGGTCGGCCTTCTTCTTCGCGATCCACGAAGCGCGCGTGGCCGCAGGCATCCGCTCCAGCCCCTCGGCGTGCTCCAGGCGCGATAGGTCGTGGCCCACGTTCACTTCGAACCAGAACTGGGTGGGACAGTTCCAAACGCCCGCGTCGCGGGTCGCGGCGACGTCGCTCCAAAGGGTGGAATCCGGCCTTCCCTCGGTGTCCAGGTAGCCCCCGAGGTGCTCGATCGACCGCATGGATCGAAGCGCCCGCTCGAGCGTGATCCCGCGCCCCACGTGGCCGAAGGCAGGAAGCCACGCGTCCTTGCACGTCTTGATCACGGTATTGAAGTAGGTTGTGTCGCTGATCTCAAACAGCTTGACGGCGTCATAGCCGTCCGAGCGGTACTGGAGAATCTTTCGCCTGGCGTCGTCCGCGGTCGGCGAATCGCGCGCGCTAACCGGGGGCGAGGCGATGTAGAGCGACGGGCCCAGAATCTCGCCGCGGTCGACCCGCTGCTTCACGAGCGGATGGCTGGGGGTCCCGATCGTGCTGCGCACCGTCGTGATCCCGTTCGCGACGAAGAACGCCAGGTAGGTCTGCAGCTCGCCCCAGTCGAGATCGGGCTCCGGCATGTGAAAGTGCATGTCCACCAGGCCCGGCATCAGGAAGCGGCCGCCGCCCTCGATGATCGCGGCGTTGGCCGGGATCACCGTGCCGCCAACCGGTCCTACGCGGATGATCTGCCCCGACTGGATCACGACGGTCTGATGCGGGAGGACCTCGTTTCCTGTCTTCATGGTGAGCACGTTGACGTCTCGGAACGCGCTCACCTGGCGGCCGGCGGCCGTAAGGCGCGGGATCAGCGGCGCGAGCAGCGAGTCGGCGTCGAGAAGAGCGAGGGCGGGAGCGGGAGCGAAGAGGAGCGCGGCCCAAGCAAGGGCGGCGGCCGCAAATCCATGGGAGCGGTGCCGTCCGTGGCGCGCGGGGGTCATATGGCCCGCAACTCTACGATCCGCGAGCCGCGGAGACAACCAAGGACTACACGGTCACGCGCAACGCCCCGGTCGCGGCTTCACGAGCCGCGGCCGAGGCGCACGTGTGCTGCGATCTATGGTTTCAGGCCGGCTCCTAGCCGGCTCGTTCTTCCGCGCCGTCCCATTGGTCTTCTTCCCGCTCGTTCACGGTATCCTTGTCGGGATTCTCCGGACGATCGGGCCCGTCGGGATTGCGCGGATTGAACCGCGTCTCCTCATGCTCGGGACGCGGCTTGTCCATGCCGCCGATGTCATCCCGTTGCTCACCCGGATGCGGATTCGGCATCCGATCCTTGTCCGGATTCCGCTGGGGACCGGGCGTCGGCGGATTCTGCTTCGGCTTCGCAGGCGTCTGCGGATACCTGTCTTCCGTCTGCGTCGCACCCTGGGTTTGCTCCTTCCGATTCATGATGCGCTCCTTTCTCGTTGGCACTCGACTCCCTTGCGGGCGCCGGTGACACTGCGAGCGCGATCCCGTGCCGGACGATGATGTGGATTTGTCAGACAATGTCGGACACGTCCCGCTCACGCCCTTATCTCATCGCACCATCCATGCCACGCGAACGGTCATGCGAGCGAACTCGCCTACCGCCAAGCAGATCCTGCCTCGCTTCCTCGACTCGATTCCATTCCAGAACGGTCCGACTGTTCGAAATCGGCCGCAGACGGGTACAGCCGGTACACGTCGCGGAGGGTGAATCGAGACCCTGCTATGCGGCGGCCTCGGCGGGGGCTAGGCTGTGGACATGGGAAACGATACGACCCTCGACATACTCGTCGTCCTCAACCCGGCCGCGGCCCAAACAGAGTCCGCGGACGCGCGGAGGAAGATCACAGAGGCCATCGCGTCGCGCGGGTTGAGCGGCGAGGTCTTTGAGACCGGCTCCGGCGCGGACACGGCGAAGGCTGTCGGCCACGCCATCGCGCAGGCGCTGGAGCGGGGCTGCAAGCGCGTCGTCGCCGTGGGCGGCGACGGCACCGTCGCCATGACCGCCGCCCATCTCATGGGACGAAAGGGCGACACGGCGACCCTCGGGATCGTCCCGACCGGAACCGCTAACGTGCTCGCGCGCGAGCTGGGAATTCCCATGTCGTTCGACGCGGCGCTCACCCTGGCGCTTGAAGGAGAGGAGACGATCGAGCTGGACGCGATCATGACCGCCGACCGGCCCGTATTCACCCAGGTTGGAGTCGGTCTCGACGCCCAGATGTTCCGGCACACGTCGCGCAGCGATCAGATCCAGAAGGGCCGGCTGGCGTACGCCATGGCCTTCATCCGGCGGGCCGTCGGCCATCATCCCGAGGACTTCGAGCTCGAGATCGACGGCAAGACGACGCGCGTTCGGGCGTGGCAGATCATCGTCGCAAATGTCGGAGTGATGGGTGCGCCGCCCTTCACCTGGGGCCCGGGGATCGATCCGTCGGACGGCTCGCTCGACCTATGCGTCTACTCCGCGCGAACGGTGATGGACTACGTCACCCTCATCCAGCGGCTCCTCACCGGCCAGCACAAGCGCGACGCCCAGACGCGGTACTTCCGGGTGGCGGAGCGGGTCGTCATCAAGACCCGCCGGCCGGCCCTGGTTCAGGGTGACGGGGAGATCTTGGGGAAAACTCCGATCACGCTGGAGGTCTCGCCGCACGCGCTTCGGGTATGCACGCCCAAGAACGTCGAGCGATTTCGAAGCGGTCGTCGGCTCACCTGGCGAGCCCGCTCCGCAGGCCACGCCCCCTGTCTCAGGCAAGCCCGCGGCCGCCACGCCGGCCGCTTCCCTCTCGGAGACGATCCATGAAGACGTGGACGTGATGGTCGCGCAGCACTCCCGCACGTGGCTGCTCCAGGGATGGCTCTCGCACCCGTTCGCGTTCCTCTCGGCGCTGGACGCCGCTCTCTACATGCGGATCAATTCCATGGTGCTCGGGCCGTTCCCGGATCGCGCGCTCGTATTTCTCTCAAAGTGGATGCACTACGGAGAGGGATGGACCGTCGTTGCGGCGGTGATGCTCCTTGTGGATTTCTGGGGGTCCCTGAGGGTCACGCTCGAGGCGTTGATCGTCCTGTGGGCAACGATGTTGACCGTGAACTACCCGCTCAAGGCGTTCTTCCGTCGTCGCCGCCCGTTCATCGCTTTCGTCAAGGCCCGGGTGTTGGGACCCAGGCCGAAGGATTACTCGTTTCCGTCAGGCCACACCGCGGCGGCGTTCGCGGGCGCGCTCTTGTTCGGCATTCACGAGCCCCTGTGGGCGCCGCTCTTCTACGCCCTGGCCCTGCTTGTCGGCTTCTCGCGCATCTACCTGGGCGTTCACTATCCGCTCGACGTGCTGATTGGAGCAATCATCGGATCACTCCTGTCCGCCGGCTACCTCGTCCTGCTCCGGCTCCTGCTGTCGGGATTCGGTCAGGGTTAGGAGTTGGATGGGCGAGAACGCACGACTCATCGCGTGCGCTCTTGGCTACACCGTCACAAGCGAGATGAGGTAGTAGACGATCCCCAGCGCCACCAGCGCGCAGCCCACCATCATGAAGACCAGGAACGAGACCGGCCCCGCCCAGACGAGCGTGACCGCCTCGATCAAGACACCGAGAAGCACGATCCCGCTCGCCTTGCGAATCCGCGCGTCCATCGTCTTCTGCCTGTCCGTGGTCACGGCGCTCCCTCCTTCCAGAAGGACGCGTCGGCCAGCTCCGACACGTTGTGGGCGACGTCGTGGCAGCCCAGCTCCATGCAGGACCGCTTGCCGGAGATGATCGCGGCGAGGAGCCCTTCCTCGCTCTTGTGCCCCGAGGCGCTCAGGAATTTGCGCGCGTCCATGTGGCAGTGGAGGCATTCACGATTGTTGTACGGCGTGTAGAGCTTGATGGTGTCGGGAATCGTCCCGAAGAACTGCACCATGACGTGGCGCATGCCCCGCATCTTGGAGCGGATCGTGCCGTACATCACGTAGTCCGTATGGCAGGTGTAGCAGGCTTCGTGGCGCGGGACGTAGTTGTTCTGATAGTGAACCGCCGGGATGAACTCGGAGTCATCCACGTGGAGGCTGCTTCCGTACTTCTCCATCACATGGCAGGAGAGGCAGAAGGACGTCTGCTTGGAGCGCTCCATGTGATCCACTCCCCCGGCGAAGACCGCGAGCGCCGGGAGAAGGAAGACCCCAAGAAAGGCGATCATCTTCCCGCCCGGCGCGTGGGTCAGCGAGGGTCTGCCGATCAGCATCGCCAGCAGCAAGGCCGTGAGCGCCAGGAATCCGAGAAGAAGCACCGCCGGGGTGATCACGTGCGTCCCCGCTACTTGCCTGAGTCGCCGGAGCCCGTCTTGGCGCCCTCGGTCTCTTCCTTCTCTTCCTTCTCTTCCTTCTCCTCTTTCGCCTCTTCCTTCTTGGTCTCGGGAGCCGCCTTTAGGTCCTTCGCACCCTTCTTCGAAGGCGTCTTCATCGTTTCTAGCCAAGCGGCGATCGTGCTCAGCTCCTTATCCGTTCCGCGGAACTTCTTCGGATGCGAGTCTCCGTCCAGCTTCTCCTTCTTCTGGAGGAAGAGCTGGATCCAATCGGCCTTCTTCTCAAGACCGACGCCGGAGAGATCGGGCGGCTTCTTCTTGGTTGCGGGCTCAGCCGTCTCCGACTCGTCGGCGACCTTGACCACCCCCGCCGCCTCGATCGAATGGCACGAGCTGCACTTGTACTTGAGGAAGAGCTTCTTCCCTTCGGGTTCCTTCTCCGCCGCCTGGACCGCGAACGGCGCGGCGCCGAGGACGGTTGCGAAGAGCAGACCCAATATCCAGCGGACCATGACTTACCTCCTGAGAGTGGTATCGCAGGGAGGACACTGCGCCATTGCGGCGCCGCGTTCCAGGAGACGCAGTGAGGATGCGGCGTGCTACTAAAGTATCAGCGGGCGTGATCGCGCCCGCCCGGCGCATCCAGCAGTAGGAGCGGGTTGCGCACGATGTAGATGCCGATCTGAAGGCGGTCTTGGAGACCCAGCTTCCCGAGGATGTGCCCCACGTGCTTCTTCACGGTGGGCTCGCTGATCGAGAGCGCCTGGGCGATCTCCTTGTTGGAACGTCCGCCGGCGATGAGGTCCGCCACGTGAAGCTCACGCGTCGAAAGCGAGCGGGAGCCGCGGGAAGCCTCTCCGCCCTGGGCCCGCTTCATGATCGCCGATGCCGTTCGAGGCTCGTACCAGGCGTTGCCCTGGGCTACCGCACGGACGGCCTGGTAGAGCTGCTCCGGCTCCGCGTCGCGGCGGAGCGCCCCCAAAGCCCCCTCGGCCACGGCGAGTTGGAGGCAGTCGGTGTGGACGCCGTGGCCCACCGGCTCGAGCGGTATTCCCCTGTGGTTCGCGTGGGGAGGATTGAGCACGATGCAGTGCTCCGCCCCTCGCTCGGCCAGCGCAATGATGCTGGTTTTTGGTGACGCCGCGCGGACCATCGAGATCGTGGTCGCCCCCTCCTGGACCGGGAGCCGGATCGAGAGGATGAGGACGTCCGCGCGATATCGCTTGCAGCGATCGGCAGCCTCGGCAGCGGTGGCCGCTTGGCCCACGACGTTGAAATCGGATTGGGATTGGAGGAGGTGGATGAGTCCCATACGGTCGATCGGTTGATCGTCGGCCACGATCACGCGGATGCCCCGATCGCGCGTTGTGCGGCGCGCTTTAGCCCGAGAGGACTTTCGGGACGCCGGTTTCCCCGAAGCTATCACTGAATCAGCTTACGCGCGTGGTGCGGCGGTCGCAAGCCGGTAGATATGCTACTTAGGTCCCATGCCCCGCAGGGCCGCGACTTCATGGGCTGCGAAGCGCTGGAGGTCTGCCGTTAGTCGGAGCCATCGTGGATCGAAAAGGACGGAGCGGTCGTCTGCCAGTTGTAGCGGGCCTTGTGGGCCGGCAACCAGCCCGGAAGAGGCATTTGCAAGTACTCCGAAAGTGCCCCAAGGTACGGTTCATACAGCCGGCGAAGATTCTGGAACCCTGCTTCGGCTTCCGGACCTTCATGCAGCGGCACGCCTGCCGACACGAGCCAGGCGCGCACGTCCGCCATTTCTTCATCCGAGCCAGGTCCGCCGTGCTGGGTGGCGGGCTTGAGCCGGAACACCTGGCTCACGTCCACGAGCGTATGACGACAAATGGCGAAGGTGAGCCGCGGCTGGAACGGGTCGATGCCTCTCACCCATGTGGCGGCCAGGGCGGAGGCGTTCAAGACCGCGCAAAGGGACGCCAGCCAGGACTGGTTGTCGTGCTGCGACCGAAAGAAGGCGAGTGTCGGATAGGAGAGGTGCGTTTCGAGGATCTCGGCCGCCGCCAGCTCCCAATCTCGGAAGAGCCGGTCGAGTGCCCCGCTCGGATTCCCGCTCTCGAACGCCCGGCTCAAGATGAGCGCCGCCGCGGGAGGCGATCCCGCCCACTCGTCCAGCATGGTGATGCGCGCTTCCCGTC
Organism: Candidatus Eiseniibacteriota bacterium; assembly: GCA_963740415.1. Classification (GTDB taxonomy): domain Bacteria; phylum Eisenbacteria; class RBG-16-71-46; order SZUA-252; family SZUA-252; genus WS-9. The sequence goes on along the minus strand of CAVUEC010000005.1, from coordinate 21,326 downwards.
GCGAGAAGCATTGGTAGAGCACCGGCACGTAGGCGATCACCAGGGCGAGGAATCCGAAGCCAATGCCCGCTTCCACGACCGTCAGGAGACGGGCGAAGTCCGACGTGGGAACGACGTCGCCGAGTCCCAGAGTGAAGAACGTCGTGCCGCTCATATAGAGGTCGGCGGCCAAGCCCGCGAGGCCCCGGGGAGCGTCCAAATGGGAGCCGAGCGCCCAATGGAGCGAGGCGAATCCCGCAATGAGCCCGAGGGCCCAAACCCCGAAGAGGACAATGAGGGAAAGCTGCGCGTAGAAGCTCAAGAACAGCTCACGCGAGTTTCGGGCGCGGATCCCTCGACTCAGCGTGGTCCAGATCTTCCAGAGGCTCCGAAGCACCAGGCGGGAAAGGCGGATGTCGCCCGGAAGGCGGCGCGGGAGGAGGATCGTCTCGTACGCATCCCACAGCACGATGACAAGGATCAGGAGACCGAAGGCACCGGCGAGCAGCGGGATGAACGGACCTCCTTGGTCGTACGGTCTTCGTTGACCGGTTGAGCGGTCAGTCTACGGGCGACGAAGGCCGTCCGGCAAGAGGAGGACGGTGGCGAGGACTCAGCGGGCCGAGGAGGAACTCCCGCGGTCGCTCGAGCCTGGTGCGGACGGAGCGATGCGGACGGTGCCGCCGTCCGGCGCGTCCGGCACCACTTCGGTCGCCGTCTGGATTCGCGCCGGGTCGCCGAGGGCGAGCTCGGCCAAGGCGGCGCTCACGCGTCCCGCCAGGAAATTGGCCTGCTCCTGGCTCCGCGCTGTGGCCGTGACGCGGACGGACTGGGAGAAACGGGAATCCTGGTTGAGCCAGCCCGCCGCTTCGAGAATTACGGGCGAGACCGAACGCGGTGCCGTGTCTCCGCCCAAGCCCGCTGAGCGCGACGGCTTGGAGGAACCGGCCAGGCTCTGACCCGAGAACACCAGCACCGCGCCCTCGGGCGAATCGATTCGATAGGCCGACACTCGAAAACCCTCGCCCACGAAGTTGCGCTTGTTCCCCGCGCGGTCGTAGGCCTCGAAGATGTAGGAATAGGTCAGCCCCGGCGTGACCAGGTCCCCGCCCTGCGAGCGCCCGTCCCACGTAATTTCCTTGGGAGGGTCGCCCTTCCCCTGGAAGGTGGTGACGGTCTGGCCCTTCGAGTCGGCGACCACGAGCTTCCACCGATCCACGTCCTTCACGCTCGGCTGAAACCGCGCCACGGGCCCGGTTCCGAACAGGCGGAGCCACGGACGCGCCAGATAGGGCAACGCGTTGTGGGCTGAAACCCCAAGGAACGCCGACGTGAGATCCGGCGACACGCGGTTCAGGACGTCCCCCGCGGTTCCGGGCTCGAGACCACCCACCTTCTCCGGAACCAGGTCCAGCGAGAGAGTTGGCCGCTCCACGTCGAGATGCACACGGTCCTCGCCCTCGACGGTCATGGTGCGAAAGTCCGTCCGCGGCTGTCCGCCTCGAAGCGTCATGCCGCTGTCGGCGGGCGCGGTCGCCTCTTTCTTGGCGGCCTCGGAAATGGGCGGTCGCTTGGGCGGAGCCTCCGCCGCTCCCGCGCGCGCGGCGCTGAACAGCGCGAGCGCGGTCAGAGCCGCGAGCCACGAAAGGATCCGCGTCACGTCCGAGTCAACCTGGGGCTGGAAGCGCATTGACCTCTCCTTATCCGGCGTCGCGCAGGCGGTAGTGGAACGTGATCGTGCCCCACTGTTCCCCGGCTCGACCGTTCTTCAGGGGTTCGAAGCGCCATGTGCGGATCGCCACGCGCGCGTTCTCATCGAAATCGCCGAAACCCGCGGTCTTCTGAATGAGCACGTTTTCCTTCACGCTCCCGTTCGGGCGCACCACGAAGTAGAGCGTGACCGAACCCTCGACCGCCTCCTTCTTGGCCCATTCGGGATAGGAAGGCAGCGGATGGGCCAGGACGGGACGATCGGCGACGGGTCCCATGAGGGACGCGCCCGCGACGGTCCGCTGTGCCGTGGTTTCCGAGGCGTTCGCCGGGGCGTCCGCCTGCGATGGGGCGGGGGCCGCGGTTGTCGGCGCGAGCGCGGCGGGCGCGCCCGATGCGGCGCTCCGCGAGAGCTCGAGCGGCGCCGCGGCGGCGCTGCCATCCCGGACCAGCTGGAGCGGCGCGGATCCCGAGCCGCCCGGGCCGGGAATCGTCGCCGCTCTGGATCCAAGGAGCGCCGTGGGCGTCGGCGCGGTCGCCGTTCCGGCCAATCCGACCGGCGCCGAGCGCTGCATCGCGGCCAGCCTCGCTTCCATGCGGTCCTCGACCGCCCCTTCCTTGGCACCCACCGCTACCTCGCCTCTCACCATGGGCCGCTCGAAGTGGACGTCCTGGCTGCTCGCAGCGGCCATACCCGAAACGCTTCTCAACCCTGGAGCCGCGGGCGTCGAGACGGGAGCCGAGGCGGCGAAATCCTCCGGACTCAGAAGCGTGATCTCGGTCACCACCGGTCGATCGGCGGGCGCCATCTGGAGCGTCGTGAGCCACACGAGGAGAAGAACGTGGACCACGAAGCTGGCGATCATCGACCAGCGGGTGGCGCGGCGCGAGCGATTGAAATCGAGCCGAAGGGCCGCGACGGTCATGGCGCCACCTCCGTCTTCTGTCGGGTCGCGATCGCGAGCCGCACGGCGCCCGCGTCGCGGGCCTCCGCGAGAACCTCCTTCACCGCCGCAAAGGGCGCACCGGAATCGGCGCGCACAACGACGAGGACATCTTTATTTTCGCTGCGCGCGAGCCGGGCCCGGAGGGAGGCCCTGAACTCGTTGCGCGGCACGATGTCCTCGTCGATGGCGACCGATCCGCCCGGGGACAGCGTGATGCTCACGTTGCGTTCATCCTCCGCCTCGCGCGTCCGCGCCTGGGGCAGGTCGACCGGGAGATCGCCAGCCGGCAGGAGCGGCGCCGTCACGAGGAGAATGATGACCAGCACCAGCGCCACGTCGATGATCGGCGTGACGTTGACCTTCGTGATGGGCACCTGGTACCCCGGAACACGGCCTCGTTTCACGTCAGCCTCCCAGGACCGCGATTTGGGCCGCGCCGCAGGCCTTCGCGTCGTCCAGCACGCCCACGAACGTGCCGTGCGCGACCTTGTCCTCGCAACGGACGACCACGACCTTCGTCGCGCTCGCGTCGAGCAGGGGTCTCAGGATTGTCGACAGGGTGGATCGCGGAACCCCATTCCGATTCACGATCACGGAATCCTGCGAGACCACGGTGATCTCGATCCGCTCGGCGTTCGACAGCACGGCCGCGCGCCGCGCGGCCTGAGAGGCCCGCTGCACCGTGATGCTCGATTGGAACGCGAGCGGCGTCGCCACCATGAGGATCACGACCAGCACCAGCGAGACGTCGATGAGCGGCGTCATGTTGGGCTCAAAGATCCCCTGCTCGTGACGCATGCGGATTTGACGGGGCATCCTGGCCTCCCTAAGCGATCCGGACCCGGGTCTGGACCGTGTGCTTCGCGGCCGCCCACGTTCATCCGGAGGGTGCGCGCGTGATTCTCCGCGACGGTCAGCATGATTCCCGTCCGGCGCACGAAGTGGTTGTAGATCATCACCGCCGGGACCGCGACGACGAGACCCGCCGCCGTGGTGAAGAGCGCTTCCGCCACGCCCGCGGCGACCACCGACGGTCCGGCCGAGCCGGTCCGCGCCATGTCGTGGAACGCGCGCATGATTCCCCAAACGGTGCCGAGGAGCCCGATCAGCGGCGCCGTGTTGCCCATCGTGCCCAGGAAGCCGAGATTCCGCTCCATCTCAAGCCGCTGCTCGCTGAGCGCGATGTGAAGCCGTTCCTCCGCCGCGTCGGGATTCTCCCCCATGGCCTGGATCACGTCCGCGGCCACCGGGCCGACGGGGTGCCGCTCGGCCTGACACGCGCGTACCGCCTTTTCCGGATCTCCCGAGTGCAAGGCTTTGAGCGCGGCCGCGAGGAGCCCGTCCGGATTGCCGCGGCGATTCCAGAAGTAGATCGCCCTCTCGATCGCATAACCCAGCGTGATCACGCTGCAGAGCAATATGATCACCATCACCGGGCTTGTGCGCATGGCTTGGATCCAATCGAAGTTCTCGAACATCGCCCTGCTCCTTTCCGTTCGAGCCGCCTGCTTCGGCCGCTCCGGGCCCTACGGCTTTCTCACTCCACGCGATTCCAACTGAGAGGCGCGACCGGCCGCCGCTGTGGCCAGCTCGTTGTCCTTGGAGTTCTGCGCGATGTCGCGGTACGCCGTCATCGCCTGAACGAGCTGATTCCTCGACTCGTAGATCGCGGCACAACGGGCGAGCGCCGAGAGCCGGTATGCGTTCCGGAGGTCGGACGACGTCGCCGCCCTGCGGTAGGCCTTGAGCGCCGCGTCGACGTTCTCCTGCTGCTCGAGCGCACGGCCGATCCGGAAATTGATCTCGACGTCCAATGAAGCGGAGGGCCGCGACGCAAGCGCGCGCTGGAACTCGGCCAGCGCGCCGGCCTCGTCGCCGGACACCTCCGCGATGTCGCCGAGCTGATACGCCACGTCGGCGGCCCGGGCGTCGCCCGGATGCTCCTCGCGGTACTGGAGCAGCGCCGCCTTCGCGTCATCGTTCTGACCGAGCTGGCGCTGGCAGAGCGCGAGGTTGTAGCGCGACGCGGCCCGCACCTCGTCGCTCGCGCTGTCCCCGAGAACCTGGGTAAACGCGAGCGCGGCGCGCATGTAGTCGTTGGCCTGGAACTGCATCAAGCCCAGCTGGAACTCGGCCGAAGGCCTGAGCTCGCTGTTCGGGAAGTAGGAGAGGAACTGCTCGTAGGCGGCCTGCGCGTCGCTCTTGGAGCCCGAGCGCGCGTAGCAGTCGGCGAGCAGGTATTGAGCCTGGTCCGCGGCCGAGTAGGCCGGGAACTGGCTCACCACGCGGCGGAAACCCTCGGCCGCGGGCGCGTACCGCCCCGCCTGGTAGTCCTTCTTGGCGATCTGGAACAGGGCGTCGGCCGCGAACGGGCTGTTCGGATACTGCTCGACCAGCTTGCTCAGCTCCTCCGTTCCCCGCGCGCTCTGCCCCAGCCGGTAGAGCGCGAGCTCGCACCCGCGCTGGGCCTCGCCGGCGTACGGGCGAATCGGGATACCGCGCGATGACCTCGGAATAGCGCTGGAGCGCCACCGCGTCGCTGCCGGCGTTGTACTCGCACTGCGCCGAGCCGGAGCATCGCGAGCGCCCGCGGCTTCCGTCTGCGGCGAAGTTCTCGAGCAGGCCCTGGTAGCAGCGCTTGGCCGCGTCGTAGCGCTGCGCCTGGAAGTAGAGGTCGCCCGGCGCGCGCCCACGCGCGCTCGGCGATCGGCGCGCCGGCGCTGTCCTTGACGATCGCCTCCCAGTGGTCGACGGCGTCGCCCGCGCGGCTCAGCCGGACGTAGGCAGAGGCCCGCCTGGTAGTGGGCGACGTTGCGGAGCGGGTGCGTCGGGAAGCGCTTGAGGAACGCCTCGTACCCGGCGGCCGCGGCGCGATAGTTCTTCTGGTTGAAGCGGTCGTGCGCGATGTCGAGGAGAGCCGACGCCACGATCTCCGGCTTGCCGCTTCCGCCGTATCGCGCGACCAGGCGCTCCTCGGTCGCGATCGCGAGACTGTCACTCCCCTGCCGCGCGTAGGTCCACGCGAGGAGCTTCGTCGCGCCGCGCCCCGATCGGGTTGATCCGGGAAGTCGTGCATCAGGCGCTCGAGCGTTGCCTGCGCCTCGGGATACCGGGCCTGCGCCGCCGAGGCGTCGGCGTCGATGAGCAGCGCGTAGGCGCGCCACGGCGAGCGGCTGGGCGGCATCTTCTCGAGCAACACGTGCGGCGCGCCCGCCAGCTGCCCCAGGTCGCCGGCCTGGTGATACGAGTAGAGGAGGAGGCACAGCGACGCGTCGACCAGCTCCTGACGCTCGGGCGAGCGGAACATGTCGGAATTCGGCTTGCCCGACTCGGTGGTGTAGCGGTCGAGCACGATCTGGAAGTAGGGCGCGGCGAGGCGGGGCTTTCCCTGCGACAGAAGCCCGACGCCCGGCGAGGTAGGCGGCCGCGGGAGCTTCCGGCTCGAGCGGGATAGCCCGACACGACCGCCTGGTAGGTGCCGGTCGCGTCGGCCTTCCGGCCGAGCGCGTCGAGGCAGCGGGCCACGCGGTACTGCGCGCTCGCGGCCACCGAGTGCTGGAAGTACTGCTTCAGCACCCGGTTCATCTCGACGATCGCTTCCGCGTACTGGCCCCGGCCGGCGAGCGAGATCGCCGACCAGGAACTGCGCGCGCGCCGCGACGTCGGTGTCGGGGTAGCGCGCGACGATGCCGCGCAGAAGCCCAAGCGCTGAATCGGCGGAGCCGGCGAGGAACAGCGAGCCGGCGCCGCGCACCTCGGCCTCCGCGATCACACGCGGATCCTTCGCCTTCCGCGCCACGTTCCCGAACTCCTCCGAGGCGCTGCGATAGTCGCGCGCGATCAGGAAGGCGTCCGCCTTGGCGAGCATGGCCGGATCGCGGAGCGGCGAGTCGGCGTACCGCTGCGTGATCTCCTGGAAGGCCGCCGCCGACTGAAGAACGGAGCCCTTGCTCCGGTAGCAAAGCCCGCGCAGGTAGATCGCGGCGGGACCCGAGGCCTTCGGTCCCAGCGCGCTCAGCGCTTCGGTCGGCTTGTTCTGGGAGTACAGGAGGGTCGCCTTGGCGAGCGTGACGCGAGCGTCGCGCTCATACCACGGGCTCGCCCTGCGTCAGGGCCGAAAGGTGCTTCGCCGCGAGATCGCTCTCGCCGCGGCGGAGCGCGTTCCACGCCTGGGCGAGGCGCGCTTCCCCGCGGAGCGGGCTCTGCGGATACTGCTTCTGCCACGATTCCCACGCCGCTGCGGCTTCGGCGTCCTGCCCCGCCTCCTCCATCGCCCGGATCGACGCGAATTCGGCGTCGTCGGCGAACGGCCCGCCCGCGAGCCGGCCCGCGGCGCGGCGATACTCGTCGGAAGCGCCTCGATAGTCCTTCAGCTCGTATCGAATCTGCGCGGAAAGCGCTGCAGCGGCGGCGGCCTCTTCCTTCGTGAGGTCGCCCTTCAGCGCGGAGGCGGTCGACCGGCTCAGATCCTCCAACGCGCCGACCCGATCCGCTCCCGTGAGCAATCGCGCCGACTCGAACGCGACTCCGGTCTCCTTGAGCGACGTGGAGGCGCTCTCCTTCGCCGGTTCCGCCTTCTTGGCATCACCGGCCGAAGCGGCGCTGGGGGCGCACAGCGCTCCCACGAGGAGCGCCGCGACGATGGCCCAGGCGTTCTGGCGAACTTGGCTCATGGCTCCGTCCTTGTCCTGGGTCATTCCGTCGGGATGACGGGAACCGCGCCCTGCGGTCCGGTGGTCGAGATCTGGACCGTGCGCGTGTGGCTGTCGATGACGTGGCCGTCCACGTCCCGCACGGTCAGCGTGTAGCGGTACGTGCCGTCGGCGAGCGGAAGGCCGGTTTCGTCCTTTCCGTCCCACAGGAGGTGCGCCGGCGGCGTGCCCTTGCCGCCGAACTCGCGGACCGTCTCGTCCGACTTGTTGACGAGGACGAGCGTCCAGCTTTCGGTGCCGCCCTTGGTGCGGGCGTTGAGATCGATCTTCGTGACGGCCTTCTCGCCGGTCGGCGAGAAGATCGCGGGCTCGGCCTTGGCGCTCGCGAAGAAGCCGCCGAAGCGATACGTGAGGCCGAGCCGGTGCGTCATGCCGAGCGGGTGGTCTTGGAGACCGTAGTCGAACTGGTACTTGCCGGAGAAGCGGTACGAGAGTCCGCCCGACGGTTCCTGGTCGTTCATACCCACGCGGAGCCCGATCGACGGCTGCACCCAGTACTCCGTGCCGCCGCGGAAGCGCGTGCCCGGGCCGCTCGCCTGGTCTATCTCGGCCGTGATGAGCCCGCGGCCGCGAAGCACCTCGGCGGAGAAGCCGCCACGAATCTCGAGCGGATAGGTTTCCTCCGTGTCGCGCAGCGTGACGCTCGGGCCGCCAAGGTTGAGCGCCGACACGCCGACCTTGATGGCCGGGGTCAGATAGCCGATCGCGCCCAGGTCAAAGCCGAACCCGGTGCCGCTGAAGTCCTCGATGCTCTGGCGCACCAGCTTCACGTTCGCCCCCACCGCGAGGCGCGTGCTCAGGCTCTTGGCCATCGAGAACACGTAAGCCTGCTGCCCCTCGCTGAAGGTGCCGAGCGGATCGTTCAGCTCGTTCGTCTTCTCGAAGTTGCCGGAAGAGAAGGAGACGATCGTGAGGCCGAAGCTCGGCAGCTTGTTCCCGGGCACGGCGAAGTTGAGCGCGTTGATCGACGTGTCGTCGAAGAGCCGCGCCGTCTCGAAGCGCAGCTCGTTCGGCACGAGCAGCGCCAGCCCGGCCGGATTCCACACCGCGGCCGTTGCCTCGTCCGCCACGGCCACAAAGGCGCCGCCCAAGCCCAGCGTGCGGGCGGTCACGTACTGGGAGAGCCACTTGCCCGGCGTTCCGCCGTTCTCCTCCTCCGCCATCGCCGGGACCGCCGTGGCGCTGAGCGCCAGGAGGACCGCGGCCAAGCTTTCATCACGCGTTCGATGCGAATCATCGGAATCCCCCTTAGCGGACGACCGCGATCTTGCGGCGGATCACGTGCAGGGTCTCGCCCTTCCCGTGAGCTTCGATCAGCACGACGTAGCCGCCGCTCGCGACCACGTCGCCCTTGCCGTTCCGCCCGTCCCAAACCCACCCGTTCACGCCGGCGGTACCGCCCGGCGCGCCGCGACGCGAAGTCCTCACGGCGCACCAGCGTTCCGCTGTTGGTGAAGATCCGGAGCGTCACCGTCGCGACGTCGTCGAGCTTGTACGCGATGGTGGTCCCCTCGGCCCCCGCCCGGAACGGATTGGGATAGTTCGTCACATAGCCGCCGCCGGCGGTGGGATCGACGACGCCACCTTGAGGTCGAGATCGCCGAAGAGGCGATCCCGACGTGGCGCGGATGCGATCGGTCTCCGGCGTGCGCGGGCTCAGGAAGTCGGCCCGGGCGCCGCCGCTCGCGTCGGTCAGGCTGTCGATCGGCGACAGGACGCCGGTGCCGGAGAGGAGCAGCCACGTCACGGGACGGTCGGGAACACCGTTTTCGTACGCGTCCACGACGCGGGCGGTGACCGTGGCGTGCTTGTTGCCGCCCACCCAGCTCGGGTCCGACGTCACCTGGACCCCGTCGGGCGTGCCCGGCGTGATCGTGATCGAGTTGCTGGTCGCCGGAGCGTTCCCGGCGTCGTCGCGCGCCACCATCACGATCGGCTCGGCGAAGGTGTAGGTCTCCGAGATCGAGCGCTGGCCACCGAGCAGCTGGAACTGGGTTGTCGAAAGAGTTCCCCGCCCGGCCGCCTGGGTGGTCGCGTTCTTGACCGCGATCGTCACGAACGAGTTGATCTCCTGGATCACGGCCCCGGCGTCGTTGGTCACCTTGACGGTGAGCGTGAATGGAGCTCCCGCCTGAGCGCTCGCCGGCGAGACGGAGGCCTCGAGGTGGAAGCCGCTCGAGATGGCCTTGACCTGGGTGGTGCTTCCGGTACGGGCCGAATTCGTGACGTCGGATACCGTGATCTGCTGGAAGCCGCCGGTCGCCAGGCGCATCGGCATGTCCGCGCGGCCGTTCACCATCGCCTGATCCGCGGGGACTTGGGCCAGAGGATCCGCGCACGCGATATGGACGACGTCCGTGGGCCCCGTGACCGGGTTCCACCACTGATCGGTGGCAAGCACCGTCAGCGTGAAGGCGTAGTTGATCGATTGGTCGACGGCCGCGCCGGTGCGTCCGTTCGCGGTGCCCGGAGCCGGCGATTCACCCGGCGCCAGAACCAGCACCTTCGCGAACGGGCCTCCGACGATGGTCACGTTTCCGGAGGTGTTGTCCGCGAGGCCGGTGTTGTCCACGTCGTGCGCCGTGATCGTCTGCGTTCCACTCTTATAGAGGCGTCCCTGGAAGACGATCTGGCCGCTGACCAGCGTGGTCTCGGCCGGGATGCCAGCGAACTCGTCCGTGGACGTCAACGCCACGCGATCCCCAATGCCGCTCACCACGTTCCAGTACTGATCCACGGCCCGCACGGTGATCGGGAACGAGCTGCCGGCCATCTGGTTGTTGGGCGCCCCGTCCTTGCCGTCGGCCGTGCCGCCCTTCGCGGTCTCGCCGGGCAGAATGATCTGGAGTTTTGCGACCGAGGCGGGGTTCACCTGGATGTTGCCGCTCGTTCCGGTCCGGGGAGGCACCGAGAAGTCGGTGCACGTGAGCCGCACCGAGGACCCCGCGCCGAAGAGCGTGACCGGGCCGGTCCACACGCCGGCCACGAACGTGATCAGCGTCGGCGTGCTCGTGCCGGATCCGGTGTTCGACCCCAGCGCGGCGTCACCTTCATAGTTGAAGACGGTGTTGCCGCTCTGATCGGTCGCGCGGATGGTGATCGTGAACGGAACGCCGGCGACCTGAGGCGACGGGATCGCGGTGAACGCGAAGTTGTCCGCCGAGTTCGGAACCACCTGAACCCCGGCGCTCGTCATCGAAGTGATATTGGAGTTGGTCTGATTGGTAACCGTCAGGGTCTGCGTCCCGACCGTCACGAACGTGAACGAGAGCTGCCGGAAGCCGCTCGACAGCGTGCCGTTGACGGGCGTGTCGGCGGGATCGGTCGCGGAGGCAAGACGGATGCCGTCCGCGCTCGCCACCTGATTCCAATAGTCGTCGGTGGCGTAGATGCTTGCCGTGAAGCTCCGGCCCGCGGCCTGGCTCGCCGGAGTTCCGGTCAGACCGGTCACGCTCCCGGGCAGAGGCGATTCCCCCGGCATGACCAGCTGCAGGCGCCGGTAGGGTCCGGGATGGACGACAAAGCCGTTGCTGACGCCGCTCTGCGTCGGATGACCCTGAACCGCGGCCGAGATGACGGCGTTCCCGCTTCCGGTTTCGTCGGCCCGGTACACCGTGATGCTGCCGCTCCATTGGCCCGACGTCAGCGTGACGCTTGTGGGCGAGGTGCGCCCGTCGCCGAAGCTCGTGACCTCGTCCAGGAGGACCGTGCCCGTGAACCCGCTTACAACGTTACCGTTCGGATCGCGGGCGGTGACCGAAGTGGAGAAGGACACGCCCGCCGTCTTGGCGCCGGAAACCGTCCCAATGTCCAGGCTCTGAAGCACGATCGACTGCACCGGGGAGCTTGAGCCGTCCGGGATGGTGACGTCGGATTGGTCGTGCGCGACGACCGTGAAGTTGCCGCCCGCGTTGAGGATCACCAAGAAGTCGCCCGTTCCGGCGACCAGCTGGGCCTGCGCCGGAAGCGACGCGCTGGCGTCCGAGGACAGAATTCGGATTGTGTGCGTCACCGTGGGCACCAGGGCCCAGGAGGCGTCGCACGCGTTCACCGTGACATGAAATGGAATGCCGGCCGTTTGAGCGTTCGGCGTTCCGGTCTTGCCCGAGGAAGTTCCAGGGGCCGCGGTTTCACCTGGCAAAAGCACCTGCAGCCGCGCAAACGGTCCCGCGACTGCGGGCGCGGCGTTGAGTAGCATGGCCAAGATCAGGCCTAGCCAAGCTCGAGCGCGAGCCGCGCGAAGTCCTTGACGCACGACGAACCTCCTCGAGAATGTGTTTGCTCGATGTCTTCCCGGCAACCGAACCCGACCCGAGTCGCGATCGCGGGATTGCCGCGTCCGGGGTGGACGCGTCCGACCATTCCCTGCCAAGCAGGCGCCGTGCCGCGATTCCGTGCGCTTTGCGGTGCGTTTGGAGCCGTTCCCCGATGTGTCTGTAATTGACCGTGTGCGCCATGGCAGGACGCACGAGTGCCCTGAAGATTGTGAAGCGATGGCTGGACCCGAACACATGGGCCCGCACCCTTTCATGCAAACCGGTGCCGATCGTGCACGGCGAAGTTGCAGACTGGGAGTTCCGCCTGCCCGGGATCACCGCGTCTTGGGAAGCAAGAAGGCGGGCTGGGCGCTTGTCGCGCCCGCCCGCCTCCGGTTCACCTCTGTTGGGATGTGGACTACTTCACGACGGCCACCCGCTGCACCTGGACCGCCTCAGTCGTTTCAATCCGGAAGAAGTACACGCCCGAAGCCACCCGGCCGTTGGTCGAATTGGACCCGTCCCAAGCCACGAGCTGCTGGCCGGACGAGCGGAATCCGTTGACGAGCGTCCTCACCAGACGACCCTTCATGTCATAGATCGTCACGCGGACATTGCCCTCGCGGGTGGTCGTGAACGCCAGCACCGTGCTCGGATTGAGCGGGTTGGGCATCGCGGTGGCGCAGAGGACCCCGTGACCGTGCCGGCCACGGCCGTCATGATTGTCGCCGTCATTGCCGCCACCGTTGCCACCACCATTACCGCCGTTATTGTCACCGTCATGGTCACCGCCGCTGCCGCCACCGTTGCCGCCGTCATGGCCGCCGCCGTTCCCACCGCCATTACCCGCAACCTGGTGGCCATGGAACACCGCCACCACCGTGGCTCCGTTTGAGAGGGTGGCCAGGATCTCCGCATCGGCCAGATCGCACGGCAGGGTTCCGCCGGCCCCATGGAACAAGTCCATGAGAGCCTTCGTGGAGAAGCAGGCACGGATGCCCAGGGTGTCGCAGTCGCTGCCCGAGTGATGCCGGCGGTTGCAATCCCCGTGATCCTCGAATTCCTTGCAGCTCAGGCCGCACTGGTCACGGTCGTTGTTGCCATAGCCGTGGTCGTGGTCATCGTCGCCGTCGTGCCAGTCGCCCGGGCGATGTCCGCCCAGAAGCGCCGCGGCATCGTCGTGGTTACCGCGACGATCGCCACCACGGTAGGTGGGGCAATCGACCTCGATCTTGGCGCCGTCCAGCGCGTGGATGGATCCGTCGTGGAACTTGAGGCTGATGCTCGATAGAACGACGTCCCCGAGAGCGAAGGAGCCGTTATCCGGCTTCAACCGAAAGCACGTGGTCGCGTTTCGAGACTTGAAGTCCCCGACGAGACACGCCTTGCCCGGCACTTCGCCTTCCCCACCGCCGCCGTCCGGCACATCCACCACCGTGATCATCGTGCCCGCGGTACCGGTGCCGCCGTGGCCGTCATTTCCGCTGAATGCCACATTATAGGTGCCCGATTGCGTGCTGGTCGGCGTCCAGCTGAAAGCCGCGGAGTTGTCCATGTTGTCGGTGAACATGGCTCCCGAGGGCACCTGATCCGCCGTGAGCGTGACGTGATCGCCGTCCTGGTCGGAGGCCGTCACCGTGAAGGTGAGATTTACGCCTTCATCCACCTGCTGCGTCAGCGGAGCGCTGAGGACCGGCGCGTGGTTTGCGGGCTGCGCGCCCGTCACCGTGATCAACGTGCTGGCCGTGCCGCTGCCGCCGCGTCCATCTGTGCCCGTAAACGAAGCCATGTTGGCTCCGGTCATGGACATGGTCGGGGTCCAGGAGAAGGTGCCCGTCAGGTCACCATGATCGGTAAAGGTGGACCCAGGAGGCAGCTCGCTGCCGAACATGTCGACGTGGTCCCCGTCCGGGTCCGTCGCAGTGACGTTGAACTCGAGGAGAGCTCCAACGGCAGCGGTTGCGGTGGCCGGCGCGGCCAGGTGCGGCGCGTGATTCTGCTGGCCGTTGCCGCCCGTCACGACGATGTCAAAGTTCTCGGTCACAAAGACGCCGAGGGACACGGCGGTAATGGAGGCGTGATACGTCCCCTCACTTCCCGTCGGCGGCGCGATGTCGATCGTGGTACTGACCGCGCCCGTGCCCGAACCCGGAGGATTCAGAGTCGCGAACGACGGAAGCGATGCCGTGAGCGAAATGAGCGCGCCCGGCACGCCCGCCGCGTGAACCGGAACCGACGTGGATCCGCCGGCCGGCACCGTCACGTCATCGATCGGCGTGATCGCCAGCGTCGGGGCACTCGCGACTCGAATGTGCGTATTGGACGTGCCCGAGAGCGCGTTTGACGCCGTGAACTGAACGTCGTACTCGCCCGCGTCTCCCATGCCCGGCGTCCAGGCAAACGCGCCGGACGTGTTGGAGCCGTTCGGAGTGAAGGAGGCTCCGCTGGGAGTTCCAAAGGCGGTCAACGAGCCAATCGAATCCCCATCGGGATCGGTCGCCGTAACCGTGAAAGACAGGTTTGCTCCCTCGGTGACTTCCCGGAGAGAGGGAGTACTCACGACGGGCGCCTGATCCGAGCCTTCGGCGTTGACCGTGATCTGAAAGACCCGGACGCTGGATACGCCTCCAGCCATTGCCGTCACCTGCGCCGAGTAGTCGCCCACCTGGGCGGTCGACGGATTCAGGGTCAGGCTCGTCGCCACGACTCCCATTCCGACCGTCGGCGCGTTCAGCGTCGCGAACGGAGGCAGTGCCGCCGTGATACTGATCGACCCTCCGTCTGGATCGACCGCGACAACGTCGAGGCTCCGGCTGGAGCCCGCGTTGATACTCATGTTCGCGATCGGCGAAAGCTGAGGTGCGGCCTGGGCGCGCGCCGGCGAGACCGGCACGAGCAAAATCAGACCCAGAGCCAAATGCTTCAGAAGCGCCTTCATGAAAGCCTCCCGTCCCCAGGGTGTCTTGCAGGATGAAAATGCTCTACCGCGTTCCTACCAAGCAGACGCCGTGCCGCGATTTCGTGCAGATTGCGGGGCTGCGGGAGGCAGGCTCCGATCCGGTTGGGACCAAGCGATCGTGCCCGTCGCAGGACGCTACGAGGGCTGAAAACAAGCAGCGGGGGCCCGCTGGGGCGCGGGCCCGGTGATCGCTACGAGCCAGAAACGCTCATGCAGAGCGCCGCCCGGGCACTGTCTGGCAATTGCAGTTTAGGGGGGCCGGGCTTCGGCGGGTTGACGCACGTCGCCTCGGCTGCGGCCAACTCGCCGACGTGGCGAGAGCCTCAACGCCCCATTCCCTGGTAAGATGGTTTCGTCGCCTCGATAGGGGCCGCGGGCTCTCCGCGGCCCATTCCGAAAGGACCACAAGCTCTTGGCAGGCACTCTCGTCCCGCCGCAGCGTGCTGCTTCCCGAGCCGGGCGCGGCCCCCCTCCCGCTGATCGGGCTCGACTCCAGCCCCCTGCACGGTGAGCTCCTCGGCGTCGAGCGGCTCGAGGAGCGCGCCCGGGCGCTGGCGGCTGGATTCACGCTCTCGCGAAACCCGCGGCGCGGCCCCCCAACGCTGCTGCGCCGACTCACGGAAGACACGCGCGCCCTCCGCAGCGCGTATCACGTCCTGGCCGGCGACGTGCGGCGCGGCGAACCGATCGCGCCGGCCGCCGAATGGCTGCTCGACAACTTCCATCTCGTGGAAGGCGAGATCCGCGAGATCCGCCACCACCTCCCGACCCGCTACTACCGCGAGCTCCCCAAGCTGGCCACGCGCGAACTCGCCGGCACGGCGCGCGTCTACGCCATGGCCGTCGAGCTGCTCCGCTACAGCGACGCGCGCCTCGACGCTCAGCGGCTCAACCGGTTCATCTACGCCTACCAGACCGTGGCGCCGCTCACCATCGGTGAGCTGTGGGCGTGGCCCAGCATGCTCAAGCTCGCCCTGATCGAGCACCTGCGCCGGCTCTCCGAGGAATTGATCGAGAGCCGCGCGGGTCGCCTCGAGGCGGATCGATGCTTCGCCGACTTCGAGAGCGGAGCGGGCGAGCGGCCGCCTGCCCGCGCTTCCGCAGACTCTCCACGTCGCGTTCGTGGACCAGCTGCTCCAGCGCATGCGCGAGTACGGCGCCGGCGCGGCCGGGCTCCGAAAGCAACTGGAGGAGCGGCTGGAGGCCGCCGGCACCACGGTGGAGGACGCCGTGCGCGCCGAGCATCAGCGGCAGGCCATGAACCATCTCTCGATGGGCAACTCCATCACCAGCCTCCGGCTGTGCGCCACGCTCGACTGGAACGAGTACGTCGAGGGCGTCAGCCTGATCGAGCAGATCCTCCAACGCGACCCGCCCGGCGTCTATCGCCGCATGGAGTTCACGAGCCGCGATCGCTACCGGCACGCGGTCGAGGCGCTGGCGGACCCGACCGGCGAGGCTCAGGTGAGGGTCGCGCTGCGCGCCATCGAGAGCGCGCGCCAGGCGGCCGAGACGCTGGGCCCCGATCTGCAGAGCGGCGCACGTGGGCTACCACCTGATCGGACCCGGCCGCCGCGAGCTCGAGAGCGACGTGGCCCACCATCCCCCGCCTCGGCGCCGCCTGAAGCGCTTTGTCTTCGCAGCACGCCACGCCCATCTACCTCGGCTCGCTCGCGCTGCTCACCGGGACTCGGCGTGGCCGCCGCGGTGGCGGCGGCGGGAGTTTCGCGAGCGCCGCAGTCGATGTGGATCTGGGTGGGCGCTCTTGCGCTGATCCCCGCCAGCGAGTTCGCGGTGGCCCTCATGCACCGCGTCGTCCACCGGATCGCCAGACCGTGGCCGCTGCCGCGCCTCGACCTGCGCGGCGGCGTGCCGGAGCACGCGCGCACCATGGTGATCGTGCCCACCCTCATCTCGTCGGTCGAGGGCGCGCGGGCTCTCGTCGAGCGCCTCGAGGTGCACGCGCTCGGCAACATGGACCCGCACATTCATTTCGCGCTGCTCACCGACTTCCCGGACGCGCCGTCGGAGCGCCTTCCGGGCGAGGACGAGGTGCTCGCGGCGGCGATCGCGGGGATCGAGGCGCTCAACGCGCGCTACGCGCCCGGCACGGCCGACCGCTTCTACCTCTTCCATCGCGCACGCCGCTGGAACGGAAGCGAGGGCGTGTGGATGGGCTGGGAGCGCAAGCGCGGCAAGATCGAGGAGTTCAACCGGCTGCTGCGGGGCGCCACCGACACGAGCTTCACCGTGCAGGTCGGCGATCCCGAGGTCCTGCCGCGCATCCGCTACTGCATCACGCTCGACAGCGACACCCGCCTGCCGCGCGACGCGGCGCGGCAGCTGATCGGCGTGATCGAGCACCCGCTCAATCGCCCGCGCTTCGACCAGGAGCTGAGGCGGGTCGTCGAGGGCTACGGAATCCTCCAGCCGCGGGTCAGCGTCACGATGGCGAGCGCGGCCGGCTCGCTCTTCGCCCGGGCCTATGCCGGACACACCGGCATCGATCCCTACACGACCGCGGTCTCCGACACCTACCAGGACCTGTTCGGCGAGGGCAGCTTCACCGGCAAGGGGCTCTACGACGTGGATGCCTTCACCGCCGCGCTCGAGGGCCGCGTGGCGGAGAACGCCATGCTCTCGCACGACCTGTTCGAGGGCCTCTTCGCGCGCTGCGCGCTGGTCTCGGACGTCGAGGTGGTGGACGACTTTCCCTCGAGCGTGCTCGCGCACGCGCGGCGCCAGCACCGCTGGGTGCGCGGCGACTGGCAGATCCTGTTCTGTCTGCTGCCGGTGGTGCCCACGCGGCACGGCCTCGAGCGCACCCGGCTGCCGCTCATCAGCCGCTGGAAGATCCTCGACAACCTGCGCCGCAGCCTGCTCGCGCCGGCGCTCGTGGCGCTGCTGGCCTCGGCGTGGATCTGGCTCCCGGGCTCGCCGCTCGGCTGGACCCTGGCGACGCTCGCGGTGCTCGGCTTCCCGCTGATTCCGCCGCTGGTGCACTTCGTCGGCGGCCCGCGCCCGCAGCAGCCGTTCGGCGTGTTCCTGCACGACGTGTGGGCGGAGCTCGAAGACGGCCGGCGCGCAGGTGCTGCTCCAGATCGTCCTGCTCCCCTACCACGCCTTCGAGATGCTGCACGCCATCGTCCTGATCGCTGGTCCGCATGGTGATCACGCAGCGCCGGCTGCTCGAGTGGGAGACCGCGGCCGCGACCGCGGCGCGCGCCGCCGGGCTGCTCGCGCGCCAGGGCCCGCGCGTCTTCGTCGCCGAGATGTGGGCGGGCCCGGCGGCCGCCCTGGTCGTGCTGCTGGGCGTGGTGCCGCTCCGGGCCGACGCGCGTTGCCGGTGGCGCTGCCGTTCCTGGCCGCCTGGCTCGCCTCGCCGGTGGTCGCCTGGTGGCTCAGCCGGCCGGTCGTGCCGCGGCGCCTGGCGCTCGGCGCCGAGGACGCGGAGCAGCTGCGCCGCGATCGCGCGCCGGACCTGGCACTACTTCGAGCGCTTCGTCACCGCGCAGGATCACTGGCTGCCGCCCGACAACGTGCAGGAGGTTGCCGGAACTGCGCATCGCGCACCGCACCTCGCCGACCAACATCGGCATGGGCTTGCTCTCGACGCTCGCCGCGCACGACCTGGGCTACCTCGGGACCGCCGAGCTCGCCGATCGAATCGAGAACACGCTCACATCCGTCGAGGCGCTGGAGCGCCACGAAGGCCACCTGCTCAACTGGTACGACACGGAGAGCCTCGCTCCGCTCGTGCCGCGCTACGTCTCGACCGTGGACAGCGGCAACCTGGCCGGCGTGCTGATGACGCTGTCGGCCGGGCTGCGCGAGCTTGCCGCGGGACCGGCCGACGACGGCCGAGTCGCTGGGGGCCTCGCCGACACGGCGGGCGTGCTCGACGACGCGCTGGCGGCGCTGACGCGTCACGCGCACGCGCGCCACCCCGCTGCGGGCGGCCTGCCGCGCCGCGCAGGGCGAGCTCGACGCTGCTGCGCGCCGCGTTGAGCGCCGACGAACCGCCGGGCGAGCGGCGTCGCCGCCGCCGCGCGTTGCCTTCCCGGGGTTCGCGCGGCGCTCGAGCGGATCGCGGCAGGCGGCGCCCGCAGGTCCCGAGGCCGACGACGTCGCCGAGTGGGGCCGGACGCTCGACGCGGAACTCGACGCGGCGGTTGGCCTTGCGACGGCGCCCGAAGTGCCGCGCGGACGGCTTGAGGATCTCGCCCGTCGCTGCGACGCGCTCGCCGACGGCATGAACTGGAAGTTCCTCTACGACCGCACCCGCGGCGCATTCTCGATCGGCTTCCGCCTGGCCGACGCCGAGGGGCCGGGCCGCCTCGATACCTCGTACTACGACCTGCTGGCGTCCGAGGCCCGGCTCGCGAGCTTCATCGCCATCGCCCGAGGCGAGGTGCCGCAGGAGCACTGGTTCCGGCTCTCGCGCGCGCTGGTGAGCGTCGAGGGCTCGCACCACGCTGGTGTCGTGGAGCGGCTCGATGTTCGAGTACCTGATGCCGCTGCTGATGCTGCGCAGCCATCCCGAGACCCTGCTCGAGAGCACCTGCCGCGCGGTGGTGCGCGCGCAGATCCACTACGGCCGGCGACAGCGGGTGCCGTGGGGCATCTCGGAATCGGCCTTTAACGTCGTGGACCCGCACGGCGACTACCAGTACAAGGCCTTCGGCGTCCCCGGCCTCGGCCTCAAGCGCGGGCTCGCCGAGGACCTGGTGATCGCGCCCTACGCCACGGCGCTCGCCGCGCTGGTCGATCCCGCCGCCGCCGCGGCCAACTTCCGCCGCCTCGCCCGCGAGGGCGCCGCGGGGCGCTTCGGGTTCGACGAGGCGCTCGACTACACGCCGCGCAAGAGCCCAGTGCCCGACGGCGAGGCCGCGCCCGGACCATGCGCGCGTCCATGATGTGCGGGCATACTTCGCCCACCATCAGGGCATGAGCCTGGTCGCGCTCGCGAACGCCGTGCTCGGCGCGCCGATGGTGCGGCGCTTCCACTCGGATCCCCGCGTGCAGGCCACCGAGCCGCTGCTGCAGGAGCGCGTGCCGCGCTTCGTCCCCGTCATCCGGCCGCGCCCCGCCGAGTCCACCCGGGTCGAGCCGCTGGTGCCCGTGACGTCGCCGCGGCGCTTCCGCTCGCCGCACACGCTCTACCCGAGTGCCCACTTCCTGTCGAACGGCCAGTACACCACGGTGGTCACCAACGCCGGCGGCGGCGCGAGCACCTGGCGCGGACGCGCCGTCACGCGGCAGCGCGACGACCCCACCTGCGACCCGGGCAGCCAGTTCATCTACCTGCGCGACGTGCGCAGCGGCCTGCTCTGGTCGGCCGCCTACCAGCCGGTGTGTCGCGAGCCCGAGCGCTACCGGGTGACCTTCCGGGCCGACGAGGCGCCTGTTCGCCGCACGGACGACGGCATCGAGACCCGGCTCGAGATCACGGTCTCCCCCGAGGACGACGTCGAGGTGCGCCGCGTCTCGCTGGTCAATCACAGCGACCGTCTGCGCGAGATCGAGGTGACGAGCCTGGTCGAGATCGTGCTCGCGCCGCCGGCCGACGACCTCGCCCACCCGGCGTTCCTCAAGCTCTTCCTCGAGACCGAGTACCGCCCCGAGTGCACGGCCCTGCTGTGCGGCCGCCGCCCGCGTTCGCCCGACGAGCTGGCGCCGTGGGCGGTGCACGTGCTGAGCGCCGAGGGCGGCGTCCACGGCGCCATCGAGTGGGAGACCGACCGCAAGCGCTTCCTCGGCCGCGGCCGCACGCCGGAGAACCCCGTCGCGCTCGACGGCCGCGCGCTCTCGGGCACCACCGGGGCCGTGCTCGATCCGGTCCTGAGCCTGCGGCGGCGCGTGCGCATCGCCCCCGGCGGGCAGGTGCGCCTCGCGTTCGCGACCGGGTGTCGCCACGAGCCGGGCCGCCGCGCTCGCGCTGGCCGAGAAGTACGACGATCCCGCATCGGCCGCCCGCACCTTCGCGCTCGCCACCACCCAGACCCAGATGCGGCTGCGTCACCTCGGCATCTCGACCGACGAGGCGCAGCTCTACGAGCGGCTCGCCTCGCACGTGCTGTGGACCGACGCCGCGCTGCGCGCGGCCCCCGCGACCCTCGCGGCCAACACGCTCGGCCAGTCCGGGCTCTGGCCGCACGGCATCTCCGGCGACCTGCCGATCCTGATCGTGCGCGTGGTGGAGGAGGACGATCTGTCGCTGGTGCGCCAGGTGCTGCGCGCGCAGGAGTACTGGCGGCTCAAGGGTCTCAGCGCCGACGTCGTCATCCTCAACGAGCACCCGGTGAGCTACCTGGACGAGATGCACGAGCAGCTCGAGGGCCTGCTCGAGAAGGGTCCCTGGGCCGCATGGAGGCACCGCCCGGGCGGCGTGTTCCTGCTGCGCGGCGACGGCATGCCGGAGGCCGAGCGCACCGTTCTCCTGGCGGCCGCGCGCGCGGTGCTGAGCGGAGAGCGCGGCGAGCTCGCCGACCAGCTCGGCCTGCCGTACCCCGAGCCGAGCTTGGCCGCGCGCGCTGGTGGCGCGTCCCGTGCCCGAGGGAGCAGACGCGAGCGATGCGGCCGCGGAGGTCGAGGCCCCGCCGCTCGCACACGCGAACGGACTCGGCGGCTTCACCGCCGGCGGGCGCGAGTACGCGATCGTGCTGCAGGGTGATGCCGACACTCCGCAGCCGTGGGTGAACGTGATCGCGAACGAGCGCTTCGGCACCGTCGTCGGCGCGACCGGCGCGGCCTGGACCTGGGC
>CAVUEC010000004.1:0-60992 GCA_963740415.1 Candidatus Eiseniibacteriota bacterium | reverse complement strand
GATCACCACCGTGCGCGCGCCCTGCGGCAGCACCTCGCGACGGTAGGCCTCCGGTTGCGCCTGGAACCGCTCGACGCACGGCATCGACACGAGCCGCGTGGGATGGCCCCGCTCGGCGAGAAGCTTGGCGGCCGCCTGGGCGAGCGGCACCTCCGAGCCTGTGGCGATCAGCACGGCGTGCGCCTTGGCGCCCGTCTCGCGATCGAGCACGTACCCGCCCCTTCCGATCTCCGCCGCCTCGGCCGGATGAGCGCGCCGAAGCGGGACCAGCTTCTGCCGCGTGAGCGCGAGCGCGGTGGGACCCGAGTCCCGTCGCAGCGCGGCCGCCCACGCGGCCGCCGTCTCGAACCCGTCGGCGGGCCGCCAGACCTCGAGGTTTGGAATCAGCCGCAGCGACGGGATTTGCTCGATGGGCTGATGAGTGGGGCCGTCTTCGCCCAGCAGGATGCTGTCATGGGTGAATAGAAAGATGGAGGAAAGCCCGCTCAGCGCCGCGAGGCGGATCGATGGCCTCATGTAGTCCGAGAAGATCAGGAAGGTCGCTCCGAAAGGAAGGAATCCGCCGTGAAGCGCCATCCCGTTCACGATCGCGCCCATCGCGTGCTCGCGCACGCCGAAGTGAAGCGTCCGCCCCGCGTAGTCGACCGGCGCGCCCGCTCGAAGGCCCTCGGGCGCGACGCTCCCTCCTGCCGTGATGTCGGTGACGGTCGAGGGGCCGAGATCCGCCGATCCGCCCACCAGCCCCGGCAGGATACCGGCCGCGGTTTGGAGCACCTTGCCCGACCACGTTCGCGTGGCGGCCGCCTCCTCCCCGTTCACCGCGGCGGCGAGCCGCGCCTCGAGATCGGCCGGGATCGCGCGGCTCCAGAATGCGTCCCATGGCGCGGCCTCCTCGGGCGCCTCGCGGCGGGCCACATCGAAGCGCGCGTCCCAGGCCGCCCGCGCGCGGCGGCATTCGTCCGCCCGCCCCCGGAAGAACTCGCGCACCTCCTCCGGCACGTGAAACTCGGGATAGGTCCACCCCGCGGCGGCCTTCGCCCCCGCGAGCTCGTCCGCTCCGAGGGGCTCCCCGTGGGATTTCGCGGTGCCGGCCTTCTTCGGCGCGCCCTGTCCAATCGTGGTGCGAGCCAGGATGAGAGACGGACGCGCCGCGTCCGCGATCGCCGATCGGAGCGCGGCCTCCACCTGGGCTCGGTCGTGCCCGTCGATCCGCTGCGTGTGCCATCCGTACGCTTGAAACCGCCGCTCCACGTCCTCGCTCCACGCGAGCGCGGTCGGGCCCTCGATGGAGACGCGGTTGTCGTCGTAGAGATAGACCAGGTTGCCCAGACCCCAGTGCCCCGCGAGCGAGGCCGCCTCGGACGCGACCCCTTCCATCAGGTCGCCGTCGCTCACGATCCCGAACACCCGTCCCTCCAGGCAGCGTCCCATACGCGGGAAACGCGCCCGCGCCATCCGGTGCGCGAGCGCCATGCCGACGCCGTTCCCGAAACCCTGACCCAGCGGGCCCGTCGTGGCCTCGACGCCGGGAGTGTGCCTCCATTCGGGGTGCCCCGGCGTCTTCGACCCCCACTGCCGAAAGGCCCGCAGGTCGTCGAGCGAAAGATCGAATCCCGATAGGTGAAGGAGCGAATAGAGAAGCATCGAGGCATGACCCGCGGAGAGGACGAAGCGGTCGCGATCGGTCCACGCGGGATCGCCCGGATCGAATCGCAAAAATTTCGTCCAGAGAACGAACGCCATGTCGGCCGCGCCCATCGGGGCGCCCGGATGCCCGGACTTGGCGCGCTCCACGGCGTCGGCCGAGAGGAACTTGATCGTCTGGACGCAGAGTTGCTCGAGATCGGTCGATAGCGCCGGCATGTGGGCCCTTCTTTGGAGTCGCGTGGTGAGCCGCCCGGGGACAGAATCCGCGCATCGGTGTATCATATTCCGATTCCCAATTCATCCCCACGGACTCGGGAGAAACGAAATGCCGAATGAAGGGCGCCGCAAAGCGGCCGCGCGGTGGCTTTGGATCGCCTTCCTCGCCTCCGCGGCGTGGTCCGCCGGCTGCGCCACCAACCCCGTCACCGGCAAGAAGCAAATATCGTTCGTCTCGCGCGACAAGGAGATGGAAATGGGTCGGCAGTCCGACCCGGCCGTCATCCAGGAATACGGGTTGTACGGCGATTCCGCCCTCGCGAAATACGTCCAGTATGTGGGCATGAGGGTGGCGAAAGCCTCCCATCTCCCGGACCTCGATTGGCACTTCCGCCTCCTCGATTCGCCGGTCGTGAACGCGTTCGCGATCCCGGGCGGCTACATCTACGTCACGCGCGGAATCCTCGCCTACATGAACTCCGAGGCGCAACTCGCCGGCGTCCTCGGCCACGAGTGCGGGCACGTCACGGCGCGCCACACCGCCCAGCAGATGACCCAGGAGCAGATCGCGCAGATCGGGTTGATCGCGGGCACCGTTCTGGTCTCGGAGTTCCGCCCGTATTCGGCCATCGCGGCCCAGAGCCTGGGGCTTCTCTTTCTCAAGTACAGCCGCGACCACGAAACCCAGGCCGACGAGCTGGGGGTTCAGTACGCGACGCGGGCCGGATACGATCCGCGGGAGATCCCCGCGACCTACGCGACGCTGAAGCGCATCGGCGAGCGCGAGGGCCAATCGATTCCGAGCTTCCTCGAAACGCACCCCGATCCGGGCGACCGCGAGGTGCGCACGCGGCAGCTCGCCATGGCGTCGGTGCCGATCACGGGCGCCAAGTTGGATATTCTCGCGCCGGAATACCGGGCGCATATGGAGGGGCTGGTGTTCGGGGACGATCCGCGCGCGGGCTACTTCGAGTCCAATCGCTTCTATCATCCGGGGCTCCAGTTCCAGATCATCATGCCCACCGGATGGACCTATCAAAACATGCCGTCCGCATTGCTCGCCGCCAGCCAGCAAGTGGGCGGGTCGATGCAGATCACTCTCGGCACGGTGCGCGATTCCACGGTGACGCCCGCCGAATACGTCGACTCGCTCGCCGCGCACCACACGATCGCGAGCGCGACGGGGCGGCCCGAGGCCTTTCGCGACTACGCCGCCTGGGTGGGAACCGTGTCCATGCCGTCCGGAGGCGACGGGGCCGACGTGGCGGCGGGCTTCGTTCGCATCCATCCGGGACAGTTTCTGGAAATTATCGGGCAGGCCAAGTCCACGCAGGGGCTCGATCAGATCTATCAATCGATCCGGAGCATCGCGGCGCTCCGCGATCCCGCCAAGCTCAACGTGGGCCCGGACATCCTCTCGATCGTCCAAGCCAAGCGGACCGCGACGTTTTCGGAAATCTGGGGGGACTACGGCCGTCTCGCGCTCAGCGTCGAAGACGGCGCGATCCTGAACGGCACCCGTGGGACCGCGCAAATCCAGGCCGGAACGCCGCTCAAGATCGTGAAAAAGGGATCCCCGAGCTCGGAAGCCACGGTCAAGGGAGGGGTCGACTAGAAGCGCAGGGAGGAGCGACTAGAAGCGCAGCGCGCTCCATCCCAGGGCGGCCCCGGCCGCCAGGAGCGCGTCCTTGGGAACCCGCCCCAGCGCGACCGCCGCGCAGTATCGCTTCCACTCCACTCCGACGATGCCCGCGGCAAAACAGAGCGCGTCGGACGGCGAGAGCGGGATCAGAAAGAGCGGGATCAACGCGATCCATCGCTTGCCGCCCAGGAGCCGCCCCGCTCGCTCCAACGCGTCCGCGCCGATCAGCCGCTCCGCGAGCGGGCGACCGCCACCCCTTCCGATCCAGTAAGCCGCCGCCGAGCCGATGCAGGTTCCCGCGACCGTGATCGCCGGTCCCCAGATCGGACCGTAGAGAAGGCCGGCCAGGATCGGAACGAAGACCCCGGGGAGTGGGGCGACCAGAATTTGCCCGACCTGAAGCAGGAGGAGTACGGCCGGCCCCCACGGTCCGGCCCCGTGGACCCAGGCCTCGATCCGCTCTTTGGTCAAAAGCGGCGCCAGCGCGATCCCCGCGACCACGAGCGCCCCGACCAACGCGACCGCGACAAGAATTCCGATGATGCGATTCCGATTCATGCGGGCGCACTCTACGGGACCCTTCGGGGCGCCGGAAGGAAACATTTCGTCTGCGTTTCCGGAAACAGCCCGTCTCGTATATCCTACAGACGATGACCGATCCGTTCGGCGCCCTCTCCAGTCTCTCCGTCGGGGGCGAGTCCTATCAAATCCACAGGCTCGGCGCGCTCTCCCGGCGGGGCTGGCCGGTCGAGCGCCTTCCCTACTCGCTCAAGATTCTCCTCGAGAACCTGCTCCGCACCAGTGACGGCCCGTCGGTAAGGCCCGAGGACGTCGAAGCCGTCGCGAAGTGGAATCCCAAGGCCGAGCCCGATCGGGAGATCGCGTTCACGCCCGCCCGGGTGCTCCTTCAGGACTTCACGGGGGTTCCCGCGGTGGTCGATCTCGCCGCGATGCGCGACGCGATGGCCGCGCTCGGCGGCGATCCCGCCAAGATCAACCCCCTTCAGCCGGCGGAGCTGGTGATCGATCACTCCGTCCAGGTCGACGAATACGGATCGGCCGCGGCGCTCCTCATCAACGCGAAGAAGGAGTTCGAGCGAAATCGCGAGCGCTACCTCTTCCTGCGATGGGGCCAGCGCGCGTTTCGAAATTTCCGCGTCGTCCCTCCCGCCACGGGAATCGTCCACCAGGTCAACCTCGAGTTCCTGGCGCGCGTGGTGTTCGGCACGGAAGGATCGCCCCGGCTCGCCTACCCCGACACGCTGATCGGCACCGATTCCCACACCACGATGGTGAACGGGCTCGGCGTGCTGGGCTGGGGCGTGGGCGGCATCGAGGCCGAGGCCGCGATGCTCGGGCAGCCCGTCTCGATGCTCGTGCCGCGGGTGGTGGGATTCAAATTGAGCGGGTCGCTGCCCGAGGGCGCCACCGCGACGGACCTCGTGCTCACGGTGACGGAGATGCTCCGGAAGAAGGGCGTGGTCGGCGCGTTTGTGGAGTTCTACGGGCCCGGCCTCGCCACTCTCCCGGTCGCCGACCGCGCGACCATCGCGAACATGGCTCCGGAGTACGGCGCGACGTGCGGGATCTTCCCCATCGACGCCGAGACGCTCCGCTATCTCGCGTTCACGGGCCGGCAGGAAACGCACGTGCGGTTGGTCGAGGCCTACGCCAAGGAGCAGGGCCTGTTCCACGGCCCCGACTCGCCCGAGGCCGAGTACTCGGACCACCTAGCGCTCGACCTGGCGCGCGTCGAGCCGAGCCTGGCGGGGCCGCGGCGGCCACAAGATCGCGTGCCGCTGCGCGACGTGAAGGGCAATTTCGCGGCCGCGCTCCCGACGTTGAAGGTTGCCAGGAAGAGCGCCGCGCCCGCGGACGGCGTCGGCCGCTGGGAAGGCGAGGGCGGTGACGGCCACGTCGCGACCATGGCGCCGCCCGCGTCCAAGGTCACGCTCTCGGGCGAGACGTTCCCGCTCGCGGACGGGGCCGTGGTCATCGCCGCCATCACAAGCTGCACGAACACATCGAACCCTTCCGTCATGGTCGGCGCCGGGCTCGTCGCGAAGCGCGCGGTGGAGCGCGGCCTCAAGACCAAACCCTGGGTCAAGACGAGCCTCGCGCCGGGATCCAAGGTCGTGACGGAGTACCTCGAGAAGGCGGGACTCGCGACCTTTCTGGACCAGCTCAAGTTCCAGACTGTGGGCTACGGCTGCACCACCTGCATCGGGAACAGCGGCCCCCTCCCCGAGCCGATCTCGCGCGCGGTGGAAGCCAACGGGCTGGTGGTCGCGGCGGTCCTGAGCGGCAACCGAAACTTCGAAGGCCGGATCCACCCCGAGGTGAGGGCGAATTACCTCGCGTCCCCGCCCCTCGTGGTGGCCTACGCCCTGGCCGGGCGCATCGACATCGACCTGACCAGCGAGCCGTTGGGGGTCGACTCGAAAGGCGCTCCGGTCTACCTGCGCGATCTCTGGCCCTCCCAGCGCGAGATCCACGACACGATCCGCGCGGCGGTCCAGTCGGAGACGTTCCAGAAGACGTATCGCGACGTCTATACGGGCGACGAGACGTGGCGGGAGCTCCCCATTCCGACGGGAAACCTCTACTCGTGGGAGAAGGACTCGACCTACGTCAAGCTTCCTCCTTACTTCGAAGGCATGGCGCTTCAGCCCGCGGCGGTCGCGGACATTCGAGGGGCCCGCGTGCTCGCGTTCCTCGGCGACAGCGTCACCACCGATCACATCTCGCCCGCGGGGTCGATCAAGCGCGGGAGCCCGGCCGCGATCTACCTGGAATCGCACGGCGTCGCGCCGCTCGAATTCAACTCCTACGGCTCACGACGCGGCAATCACGAGGTCATGGTTCGGGGCACGTTCGCGAACGTCCGGATCCGGAACCGGCTCGTTCCGGAGGTGGAGGGCGGCTTCACCGCCCATCAGCCGAGCGGCGACTCGATGACGATCTACGACGCGGCCATGCGGTACGCCTCCGAGGGCGTGCCGACGATCGTGCTCGCGGGCAAGGAGTACGGGTCCGGCTCCTCGCGCGACTGGGCCGCCAAGGGCCCCAAGCTGCTCGGCGTGCGCGCGGTGATCGCGGAGAGCTACGAGCGCATCCACCGGAGCAATCTCATTGGAATGGGAATTCTGCCGCTTCAGTTCCAGGATGGAACAACCGCGCAGTCGCTGGGATGGACGGGGCGGGAAACCTTCGAGATCGTGGGCATCGCCGACCTGCTCCGGAACGGCATCTCCCGGGGCGCGGAGATCGAGGTCCGCGTGCTCTCCGACGGGGCCAAGGCGAGCTCGATCCGCGCGCGCGTGCGGATCGATACGCCGCAGGAGGCCCACTACTATGCGCATGGAGGGATCCTCCCCTACGTGCTTCGTAAGCTTCTCGCCTCCTAGGCGCGCGCCCGCGCGCTTCGTCGCGACAGGCCCCGCTCCCAAGGAGCCGGGCACGCCGCACGCGTTCCGATGAACTTCGACACCACCGCCGTCCTCCGAATCGTTGTCGCCGCCATGTGCGGCGCCGCCATCGGCGTGGAGCGCCAGTGGTCGGGGCACGCGACCGGCCCCGCCGCGCGCTTCGGCGGCGTGCGGACGTTCACCCTTCTGGGCGCCCTCGCGGGACTCGCGGGCTGGATGTGGACGCTCGGCTCCACCGCGCTCGCCGCGGTCCTGCTTGCGGGCGGCGTCGCGCTCGTCATCGCGGGCTACGTCTCGGCGAGCCGCCGCGACGTCGAAGCCACGACCGAAGTGGCGGGCCTGGTCACGCTCTCCGCCGGCGCCCTCGCGGGACTTGGCTTCCTCGCGCTCGCGAGCGGCGTGGCGGCGGTGACGGCCCTCCTCCTCGTCGAGAAATCCCGCCTCCACACGGCGGTGGGCAAGCTGGACGACGCGGAGATCCGCGCCGGGGCGCGCTTTGCCGTCATGGCGATCGTCATTCTCCCGCTCCTGCCGACGGGGCCCTTCGGACCTTGGGGTCTCATCAACCCGCGCCAGCTCTGGCTCTTCGTCCTCCTCTTCTCGGGAATGAGCTTCGCGGGGTTCATCGCCCGTCGCGCCGTCGGGCTTCGCCACGGATACGAGGCGGCGGGGCTCCTGGGCGGGCTGGTCTCGTCGACCAGCGTCACGTTCTCCTTTTCCCGGGCCAGCAAGAGCCGGCCCGAGGCGGCCCGCTCTCTCGCGTTCGGAATTCTCGCCGCGAGCACCGTCATGTACGCGCGCGTGGTGGCCGCGACGGCGATCCTGAACCAAGGTCTCATGACCGCGCTCCTCCCCTACCTGGTCGCTCCGTTCCTCGTGGGGCTGGTCCTCACGATCTTCGGGTGGAGGCAGCGCGAGGCGAGGACGAACCAGGTCGAGGGCCCGGACAATCCGCTCGAGCTGCGCGCGGCCCTCCAGATGGCGCTCCTGTTCCAGGTGGTTCTTCTGGCTGTGCACGTGGCCAAGGTCCATCTGGGCGCGCGCGGCGTGGTGGGCTCCGGAGCGATCCTGGGCCTTGCGGACATGGATGCGCTCACGATCTCGATGGCGAAGACCGCGGCGGATCTCTCGTCGGTCTCCGCGGCCGCGCAGGCGATCGCGGTGGGGATCATCTCGAACAACCTGTTCAAGCTCGCGATCGCGGTCGTGCTGGGCCGTGGCGCGGTGCGCACGCTGGCTCCGATCGGGCTCGCCGCGATGGTGCTGGTGGGCGGGATCTCGATCTATCTGCTGCTGTAAATTCCCAGCGTCTCGGCCGCCTCCGCCGGGCGCGCGTCCGGCGCCGTCCTCCGTCCCGGCTTTTCCGCTCGAGCGATCGTCGAGATACCGCCGAGCTCTTCCGCGATCGCGATGCTCACAAATCCGGCGCCTTCCAGCGCCTCCGCGAGCGCGGCCTGACCGGGATACGCGCGCAGGGACTCCACGATGTGCCAGTACGTGTCGAGCCGGCCGTGGAGGACGAGACCCCAGAGCGTTCCGAACGACAAGAGGTAGGCGAGGCAGAGACTTCTGTACCAGCGTCGGGTGGGAAGACCGAAGTCGAGCGTGACGAGAACGCCGCCGGGACGGAGCGCGCGAAACGCCGCCGCCGCGCCGCCGCCCAGGCTGTCGAGATAGCGGAGCCCGTACCCCATCACGATCGCATCGAACGATTCCGCGGCCAGAGGGAGCGCGTTCAGGTCGCCCAAGGCGAAGTCCACGCGCTCCATCTCCGCGCATTTCATCCGCGCTCGCGCGATCATGTCGCGGCTTCGATCCAGCCCGACGATGGCGCCGCGATGCCCGCGGCGGCGGAGCAGGACCGGGAAGGCGCCCGTGCCGGTGGCCAGATCGAGGATCCGGGCGTCGGGATCGTCCGCCGGAAGCAGGCCCACGGCGCTCTCTTTCCAGCTTTCGTCGCGGCCGAACGAGAGAAGCCGGGTCAACCGGTCGTAGCGCGGAGCGACGCGACGGAAGACGGCGTCGACGTACGCGTTTCGCTTTCCGCTATCCACGGGCCAATCTTTAAGTAACAATGGAGTCATTCGCGAATCATACCCCCAACTCAAGGAGTCCTACACCTTGCCCTTCGCCTCTCTTGGATTGCACGCATTGCTCGTCAAGGGCGTGCGCGCCGCAGGTTACACCGAACCCCTCCCCATCCAGCGCAAAGCGATCCCGGTCGTCCTCAGCGGACGGGATCTGATCGCAGCAGCGCAGACCGGAACCGGCAAGACCGCCGCGTTCGTCCTGCCCATCCTGAATCGACTCATCGACGGGCCTCGCCGGCTTCGCGCCCTGGTGCTCACGCCCACGCGCGAGCTGGCCGCGCAGGTCGAGACCAACGCGCGCGACTACGCCCGCTTCACCAACGTGAACGTGGGCGTCGTCTACGGCGGTGTCCCGCTTCCGCCCCAGGAGCGAATGCTCCGCAATCCCGGCTGCGAGCTTCTGGTGGCCACGCCCGGGCGCCTGCTGGATCTTCACGGCCGGCTCGCGCTGCGCCTCGACTATGTCGAGTTCCTCGTCCTGGACGAAGCGGACCGGATGGTCGACATGGGATTCGCGCCCGACCTGCGACGGATTCTCAAGTTGTTGCCCGCCGAGCGCCAGACGCTTCTCTTCTCCGCGACGATGCCGCCGGACTTGAACAAGGTGGCGAAGGACGCCCTGCGCGACGCGGTCCGGATCGACCTGGCGCCGCCGTCGCGTCCGGCCGCGGGGATCACGCAGGCGATCTATCCGGTTCCCAGAAACCTCAAGACCGATCTCCTGGACGAGCTCCTGTCGCGCACCGAGGTCCGCAGCATGATCGTGTTCACGCGGACCAAGCACGGCGCCGACCGCCTGGCGCGTCAGCTCCAGCGTCGAAACTTCACCGTCGCGCCGATCCACGGAAACCGCAGCCAGAGCCAGCGGGAGCGCGCGCTCGGGGACTTGAAGCGTGGCCGCGTTCAGATTCTGGTCGCCACCGACATCGCCTCGCGCGGGATCGACGTGGAGGGCATTTCCCACGTCGTGAACTACGACGTGCCGCACACGCCCGAGGACTACGTTCACCGCATCGGTCGCACGGGCCGTGTGGATGCCGTCGGGGACGCGTTCACGCTCATGAGCCCGGAGGAGCAGAAGGATGTCGTCGCGATCGAGCGTTTCCTCGGCCGCACCATCCCCCGCGTGCTCCTTCCCGACTTCAACTACAAGATGAAGCCCAAGGAAATCGCCCACAGCGTGGGCTACGACGACCGTCAAGGATCGCGCCGGAGCGGCGCCCAGCACGGCGGTCCGCGCCAAGGTGGCGGGCCTCGCCACGGAAGCGGATCGCATCACGGAGGCGGATCGAGGCCCGCGACCAGCGGCCAGCACTCGCATCGCGGCGGACAGGGCCAATCGTCCCAGGGCGGCGGCAGCGCATCGTCGGATTTCGGGCGTCGACCCAAGGTGATTCGGGGGGTCGATCCGCGCCGGCGCGGCCGCCTCTAGCACTCTCCACCCGTGTCCCTCGACTTCGATCTGGACCTGGCGGTCCGCACCCTCAGCGACGCGGATCCCAAACTCGCCGCCCTCATCGCCGAGGTGGGCCCCTGCGGCTTCAAGAACCGCGGCGCGGGAAGCCCGTTTGCGGCGCTCGCGGAATCGATCGCGTACCAGCAGCTGACCGGAAAAGCGGCGGCCACGATCTTCTCCCGCGTGCTTGCGATCTACAAGCCGAAGCGATTCCCCGCCCCGGCCGACATCCTCGCCACCAGCGATCAGGCGCTTCGCGCGGCCGGGCTCTCGCGCAGCAAGATCGTGTCGATCAAGGATCTCTCCGCGAAGACGATCGACGGAACGGTGCCGACTCAGGCGCGTCTTCGAAAGCTGAGCGACGAGGAAATCATCGAGCGACTCACGGCGGTTCGCGGAATCGGCCGCTGGACGGTGGAGATGCTCCTGATGTTCCACCTGGGCCGGCCCGATGTCCTCCCCTCGGGCGACTACGGAGTGCGGAAGGGATTCCATCGCACGTTTCGGACCCGGGGTCTCCCCACGCCGAAGCAAATCTTGAAACGCGGGGAGTTGTGGAAGCCCTATCGGTCCGTGGCGAGCTGGTATCTGTGGCGGTCGCTTGAAACCAAGGGCGGCCGGGGGTAGCGCGTTAGACCGGAGCGGCCTCGCGCGCCGGCGCGCGTGTTGCCTGATGGATCTCCTGAAGACTGATGACCTCGAGGGGACGCTCCCGTAGCGCCCGGATCGCCTGCACCGAGGCGGCCGCCGCGGTGAGCGTGGTGAGGCAAAGAACTCCGTAGAGGATCGCGTTCTTTCGAATCGCGCCGTCGTCGTAGAACGACTCCTCCCCCAGCGGCGTGTTGATCACGAGGCTGATCTCCCGGCTCTTGATCCGGTCGACCACGTTCGGCCTTCCCTCGTTCACCTTGTAGATCATCTCGGCGGGCACGCCCTGGCGATTCAGGAAGTCGGCGGTGCCGCGCGTGGCCACGATTCGAAATCCCATGGCGGCCAGGGCGCGCGCGTGCGGCAGCACGCCGCCCTTGTCGTGGTCGTTCACGCTGACGAACGCGGTTCCCTCCGTCGGGAGCTTGGAACCGGCCGCTTCCATGGCCTTGGCGAAAGCAATGCCGACGTCCTTCGAGATCCCCATGACCTCGCCCGTCGACTTCATCTCGGGGCCGAGCAGGATGTCCGAGCTCGGGAACTTGAGGAAGGGGAACACGGAGGCCTTCACGAAATAGCGGTCCACCTCGAGGTCCCGGACGATGCCCTGCTCCTCGAGGGATCTCCCCGCCATGACCCGGGCCGCCACCTTGGCGAGCGGGACCCCCGTCGCCTTGCTGATGAACGGCACGGTCCGGGAGGCCCGCGGATTCACCTCGAGCACGTAGATGGCTTCTTCCTTGATCGCGAACTGGATGTTCATCAGCCCCCGCACGCCGAGCGCCAGACCCAGCTTCCGGGTCGCGTTCCGGATCCAGTCGAGATGCCGCTCCGGGATCGTCACGCTGGGGAGCACCATGGAGGAGTCGCCGCTGTGGATCCCCGCCTCCTCGATGTGCTCCAGAATGCCGCCGATGACGACGCGCTCGCCGTCGGCGACCGCGTCCACGTCCACCTCGTACGCGTCCTCGAGGAAGCGGTCGACGAGGATCGGGTGCTCCGGGGACGCCTCGACCGCCTCGCGCACGTACTCCTCGAGGTGCGCCTCGTCGTAAACGATGGCCATGGCGCGGCCGCCCAGGACGTAGGACGGCCGGACGAGCACGGGGTACCCGACCTGGGCGGCTACGGCCTTGGCCTCATCCAGGGACGTCGCCGTGCCGCTCTCCGGCTGCGGAATGTCGAGCCGCGAGAGGAGCGCGCTGAATCGCCGCCGGTCCTCGGCGATGTCGATCGCGTCCGGGCTCGTGCCGAATATCTTCACGCCCGCGCGATGGAGCGGGAGCGCGAGACGAAGGGGCGTCTGCCCTCCGAACTGGATCACCACGCCCTCGGGCCGCTCCCGCTCCACCACGTTCATCACGTCCTCGAAGGTGAGCGGCTCGAAGTAGAGCCGGTCCGACGTGTCGTAATCCGTCGAGACGGTCTCGGGATTGCAGTTCACCATGATCGTCTCGTAGCCCTCCTCCTTGAAGGCGAAGGACCCGTGGCAGCAGCAGTAGTCGAACTCGATCCCCTGCCCGATCCGGTTCGGGCCGCTGCCCAATATCATCACCTTGCGCCGGTTCGTCGGATCCGCCTCGTCTTCCTGCTCGTACGTGGAGTAGAGGTAGGGCGTATACGACTCGAACTCGGCGGAGCAGGTATCCACGCGCTTGTAGACGGGCGTGATCCCGGCCGCGATCCGCCGCGCGCGCACGTCTTCCTCGCGGCGGCCTGTCAGGGCCGCGATCCGGGCGTCGGAGAACCCCATTCGCTTCGCATCCCGCAGCACGCCGTCGCTCAGGTCGGGCCCAATGCGCTCCTTCATGTCGGCGATCTGCTGAATCTGATCCAGGAACCACGAGTCGATCCCGGTCATCCGATGGATCTCCTCATGGCTGTAGCCCAGCTCGCAGGCGCGCTTCACGTAGAGGATCCGGTCCGGATCGGGCGAGAGAAGCTTCTCCTTGATCCTCGAATCGTCCAGGTTGCGGTGCCCGAATCCGTCCCCGCCGGTCTCGAGGCCGCGGAGGCCCTTCTGGAGCGCCTCCTTGAACGTGCGGCCGATCGCCATCACCTCGCCCACCGATTTCATCTGCGTTCCCAGGAGCGGACTCGCGTCCCGGAATTTCTCAAACGCCCAGCGGGGGATCTTCACCACGACGTAATCGAGGACCGGCTCGAAGCAGGCAGGCGTCACCTTGGTGATGTCGTTTCGGATCTCGTCCAGCCGGTATCCCACCGCCAGAAGGGCCGCGATCTTCGCGATCGGGAATCCGGTCGCCTTGCTCGCGAGCGCGGAGGAGCGGGAGACCCTTGGATTCATCTCGATCACCACCATCCGCCCGGTGACCGGGTCCACGGCGAACTGGATGTTGGATCCGCCCGTTTCCACGCCGACTTCGCGGATGATCGCCCTCGCCGCGTTCCGCATGACCTGGAATTCGCGGTCGCTCAGCGTTTGCGCCGGGGCAACGGTGACCGAGTCCCCCGTGTGGATTCCCATCGGATCGAAGTTCTCGATGGAGCAGATGACCACGAAATTGTCCGCGTGGTCCCGCATCACCTCGAGCTCGTATTCCTTCCATCCGATCACCGACTCCTCGATCAGGATCTCGTGCACGGGCGAAAGCTCCAGCCCGCGCGCGACGGCCTGCTCGAACTCCTCGGTGTTGTAGGCGATCCCTCCCCCGGTCCCTCCCAGCGTGAACGAGGGACGGATCACGGCCGGAAGCCCCGTCTCTTGAAGCACGCGGAACGCCTCGTCCCGGCTGACCGCGAAGCCGCTCTTGGGCAGATCGAGCCCGATCCGCTGCATGGCCTCCTTGAAGAGGCGCCGGTCCTCGCCCACCTCCACCGCCCGGCGGCTCGCGCCGATCAGGCGAACCCCGAGGCGGTCGAGCACGCCCCGCTTGGATAGCTCCACGGCGAGGTTGAGCGCGGTCTGGCCGCCCACGGTGGGAAGGAGCGCGTCCGGCCGCTCGCGTTCGAGGATGGCCTCCAGCACTTCGGGGGTCAGCGGCTCGATGTACGTCCGGTCCGCGTACTCGGGGTCCGTCATGATAGTCGCCGGATTGGAGTTCACCAGCGAAACGCGGATTCCCTCCGAGCGGAGCACTTTCACGGCCTGGGTTCCGCTGTAGTCGAACTCGCAGGCCTGTCCGATCACGATCGGGCCCGAGCCGATGACCAGGACCGAGCGGATGGAGGGATCGCGCGGCATCCTACGCCCCCCTCGAGGAAAGGTCCGACGCGAACGCGGGCGGCATCCCGGCCGCGCGCCGGGTGCCCCCTCTGCTCTCTCCGCGCCGCCATGTCGTTCACGAAGTCGCGGAAGAGATAGTGGCTGTCGTGCGGGCCCGGGCTCGCCTCGGGGTGGTATTGCACGGAAAAGACCGGAAGGTCGCGATGCCGGAACCCCTCGACGGTTCCGTCGTTTAAGTTGATGTGGGTCAGCTCGTATTCCGAGTTCGAAAAGAGGTCCGGATCGACCGCAAATCCGTGATTCT
Source organism: Candidatus Eiseniibacteriota bacterium (assembly GCA_963740415.1). Taxonomy (GTDB): domain Bacteria; phylum Eisenbacteria; class RBG-16-71-46; order SZUA-252; family SZUA-252; genus WS-9. The sequence continues at coordinate 46,374 of CAVUEC010000004.1, read as the reverse complement.
GGGCCGTGATCTCCACCTGGCCGGTGCGCAGGTTCTTGACCGGGTGGTTGGCGCCGCGGTGGCCGAACCGGAGCTTGAAGGTCTTCCCCCCGCATGCGAGGCCCAGGATCTGATGGCCGAGACAGATGCCGAAGACCGGACGCTGCTCGATCAACTCGCGGGCGGCCTCGATCGCGTAGCGGCAGGGCTCGGGATCGCCGGGACCGTTCGAGAGAAAGACGCCGTCCGGATCCAGCGCGAGGACTTCGCTGGCCGATGTCGTCGCCGGAACCACCATCACGTCGCATCCCGAGCGCGCGAGCATGCGGCCGATGTTCTGCTTCATGCCGAAGTCGTACGCCACGACCCGGTAGAGCGTGGGCGTCGCCGATCCCTCGGGGAGCTCCACCCGGTGGGCCGCCGCGCACGTCACCTCCCGCGCCAGATCGAGGCCGATCATGGAGCGGGACGCCAGGGCGCGAGCCACGAGGGGCTCGGGGGCCGTCTCCACCGCGGAGATCACCCCCCGCATGGCGCCGTGCGTGCGGATGTGGCGGGTCAAGGCCCTCGTGTCGATTTCGCTGATCCCGACCACGCCGGCCTCATCTAAATAGCGATGGAGCTCGCCCGAGGCGCGCCAGGATGAAGCCCGGGTGGAGATCTCCCGGACCACAAAGCCCGCGACCTGGGGGCGTTGCGATTCGACATCGTCGCGGTTCACGCCGTAGTTCCCGATGTGGGGGTAGGTCATGACCACGATCTGGCCGCGGTAGGAGGGGTCGGTGAGGACTTCTTGGTAGCCGCAGAGGGCTGTGTTGAAGACTACTTCACCCGACGTCTCAGATATTCTTCCGAAAGCCTTGCCAGAAAAGGATGTACCGTCCTCTAGCGCGAGCGTCGCCGGGGTCCCATCCTGGGTAGCCATGGACTCCTTGCGTTGGAGCGTACGAAGTGGAATCGGGCGTTCGGGGGCGGTAGCCTTGGAGACGCGGGCCACGCCCGGCGCATAATACAAGAGTGCGGACCCGGACGCGAGTGGAAGTCATCTCGAAGGGAGCCGATGGATGAAGCTTCGAACCCTGATCGCCGCGGTGGCGGGGGCGGTGCTGGTCGCGGCGGGAGCGACATTGGTTGCGGCCGCGCCGGCCAAGCATGAGACCGTCAAGATCTACTCCGTCGAGAAGAAAGGATTTGTGACCGTGGACAAGATTGAAAAGACCAAGGAGGAGTGGAAGAAGATTCTCACCCCGGAGCAATACCGCGTGACACGCGAGGCCGCCACCGAACTGGCCTGCTCGGGCAAGTACTGGGACAATCACGCTAAAGGGATCTACAAGTGCGTCTGCTGCGGCACGGATCTCTTTTCATCGGACGCCAAGTTCGAGTCGGGCACGGGGTGGCCCAGCTTCTGGACTCCCGTCGCGAAGGAGAATTTCGTCACGGTAACCGATACGAGCTTCGGCATGGAACGGGTCGAGATCCGCTGCGCGCGGTGCGACGCCCACCTGGGCCACGTGTTCGACGATGGACCGAAGCCCACCGGACTTCGCTACTGTCTGAATTCGGCGGCGCTCAAGTTCGAAGCGTCGAAATAGGCCCGCAGGGGCCACAATTGGGCGAAAAAAGGAGCGACACGTGATCGTGCTGGTGGGGGTGGATGAATCCGATTGCTCGAAGGCGGCCGTCGAGTTCGTGAAGAACGCGCCGTGGCCGAAGGATTCGCGGTTTCTCGTCGTGTCCGCCTCTCCCCCGGTGTTCATGAACCCGGGCGAGGCCACGGCTCCGGGCTCCATCGCCCAGGTCATCGCCGCGCAGGAGTCGTTCCATCGGGGCCTGGCCGAGCGGGCCGCGGGCGAGCTGCAGAAGGCGGGGCTCAAGGCCGAGCCGCGAATGATCGCCAGGGACCCTCGGGTCGCCCTCGTGGATACGGCCCGCCAGGAGAAGGCGGAGCTCCTCGTCGTGGGATCCCACGGACGGAGCGGCATCTCCAAGCTCCTCCTGGGAAGCGTCGCCTCCCACGTGATCGCCCACGCGCCCTGTAACGTTCTGGTCGTCAAGCACGGCTAGAGACCGCGCCGAGCCGTCGAGCGCGACGAACGGTTATACTCGCCGGATGCGCGAACGGATCGGCTCGTTTCGACTTCGAAACCGGCTGGGCGAGGGCGGAATGGGCGTCGTCTACGCGGCCGACGACGAGCGCCTGGGCCGCCGCGTTGCGATCAAGATGATCCGCGAGGCCCCGTTAACCAGCGAGAGAGACGAGGCCCGCGAGCGGTTTTGGCGGGAGGCTCGTGCCGCCGCGCGCATCAGCCACCCCAACGTCTGCCAGCTCTACGACGTCGGCGAGGAAGACGGCGAGCTATGGATCGCGATGGAGTTGCTGGAAGGCGCTCCGCTCGCGACGCGCCTCGCGCAGGGCCCGCTCCCGCTCGACGAGGCGGGTCCCATTGTCCTCGGCATCCTCTCCGCGCTCGAAGCGATCCACCGCCACCAGATCGTGCACCGAGACCTCAAGCCCACCAACGTCTTCCTCACGCCCCACGGCGTGAAGCTCCTCGATTTCGGCTTGGCGCGAACGTACCGGGATTCGGGTGGCGAAACGGATCTGAGCCTTACCCGCACGGGCTACGCGGTGGGCACGCCGCGCTACATGTCCCCGGAGCAGTGGAAGGGCGGCCAGATCGACGCGCGGACCGACCTGTTCGCGGCGGGGGCCCTTCTGTATGAGATGCTGGCCGGCTCGCCGCCCTTCAACGGTCACTCGTCCGGCGAGATTCGCCACGCGGTCCTCTTCGAACATCCTCCGGCGCTCGCGGGGCCTCCTGCGGTGGCGGCGGCGGACCGGGTGATCCAGCGAGCCCTGGCCAAGTCCGCTCCGGATCGATTTCAGGAAGCGCAGGCCATGGCCGGGGAGCTGCGAGCCGCCCTCGCACTGCTCGGCGAGGACACCGCGCGCGCCCGCACGGTGCGGCGGCTCATGGTGCTCCCCTTCCGGTGCCTCAGGCCCGATCCGGAATGCGAGTTCCTCACATTCTCTCTTCCCGACGCGATCACGGCGTCCCTCGCGGGAATCGAATCGCTGGTGGTTCGCTCCCATCTGTCCGCGGCGCGATACGCCGACGCGAACCTCGATCTGAAGAGGATCGCCGAGGAAGCGGAGGTCGATCTCGTGCTGACGGGCACGCTGCTTCGCGTGGGCGACCAGATGCGGGTGGCCACCCAGCTTCTCGAGGCTCCATCCGGCACCGTCCTCTGGACCCAGACCACGCAGGTCTCCATGGGAGATCTGTTCCAGCTTCAAGACTCGCTCGCGCGGCACATCGTGGACTCGCTCTCGATCCCGCTCGCGGGCCACGAGCGTCCCACGCTCCAGCGGGACATCCCGGCGACCGCCAAGGCGTACGAGTTCTACCTCCGCGCCAACCAGCTGGGGCGCGACCCCGTTAGCTGGCCCTTGGCCCGCGACTTCTACTTGCAGTGCCTCGAGGAGGATCCCAAGTACGCGCCCGCGTGGGCGCAACTGGGACGCATCTACCGGGTCATGGCCAAGTTCCTCACCGACTCGCAGAGCGAAGAAAACACGCTTCGGGCCGCCGATGCATTCGATCGGGCGCTCACGCTCAATCCCGACCTGTCGCTGGCGCATAACCTGTACGTGTATCTGGAAGTGGAGATGGGGCGCTGCCAGGAATCCATGCTCCGGCTTCTGGACCGCGCGCGCCACCGGTCGAATGACGCGGACCTCTTCGCCGGCCTCGTTCAAGCTTGCCGCTATTGCGGGCTCCTCGAGCCCTCGGCGGCAGCCTACGAGCACGCCAAGCGCCTCGATCCCTCCGTGCGGACCAGCGTCTGCTACACCTACTACTTGCTCGGCGACTACGAGCGGGCGAAGGAAACGGAGCACGACGAGTCGCGGTACCTGACCTCGTACGCGCTGGTCGCGGAAGGGAGAACGGAGGAGGCCCTCCAAGTGTACGAGAAGATGCGCGAGAGAGGACACTCGGCCCAGGGACTCGCGATCTTCAACTCGCAGATCGCGGTTCTCCGCGGCGACCGAGAGACATGCCTGGCCACGATCCATGCCGTCTCGAAGTCGGCGTTCCGCGATCCCGAGGGCCTCTACTTCATGGGCCGGACGGCGGCGTACCTCCACGAGCCGGACCTGGCTTTGAAGACGCTCGCGCGAGTGGTGGAGGGCGGCTACTACCAGCCCGCGCGCATGACGCGCGACCCGTGGTGGGACCCGGTCCGCGCCCATCCCGAGTTCATACGCCTCCTCCGGCTGGCTGAGGCGAAACGGCGCGAAGCGGCGGCCGCGTTCCTCGAGCATGAGGGCGACAAGATTCTCGGGGCATCCCCTTCGGGATGAGCAGCCGTCCGACGGCCGAGGCGATCCTGGCCGAGCTCACCGCGCGGGCCAACGCGCATCCCGAAGATCACCTTCTTCAGTTCGGAAGCCTCCTCAGCGCGCACCAGTATCTGAGATTGTACGGCCTCGTTCGCCGCCATGTGCCCGAAGGCGCACGCGTCCTGGACTGGGGAACCGGAAACGGCCACTTCTCCTACTTCCTTCAGCGCTCCGGGTACCGGGCGTCCGGTTACTCGTTCCTGGACGGTTCGTTCACGCGCTGGCTGCCGGACCCGGACTATTCCTTCACACAAGGCAATCCCGCCGAACCCACGACGCTTCCCTACCCGGACGCGACGTTCGACGCCGTCGCCTCGATCGGCGTGCTCGAGCACGTGCGGGAGACGGGCGGGACCGAGGCGGGAAGCCTTCGCGAGATCGCGCGGGTGCTGAAGCCGGGAGGGCGGTTTGTTTGCTTCCACTTTCCCAATCGGTGGAGCTGGATCGACTCGGCGGCGCGGCGCGTCCCCGGCCTTCACCGCCACGACTACCGATACAGCCGGAGTGAGATCGCCGAATTGACGGCGGGGGCGGGCCTGATCCTCGTTGACGCAGGGCGTTACGGGTTTCTGCCGCGGAATTTCGGCGCTCACCTTCCGCACCCGCTCCGCTACTCGCGCGGACCCGCGCGCGCGTGGGACGCGATGGACGCGCTCCTCTCCCTCCCATTCTCGCCGGTCTGCCAGAACTACTACTTCGTCGCGCGAAAGCCCGGCTCGGGCGATTCCTCGGGCGGCCGCACCGACCGAAACGCGCCGAACAGCAGGACGTCGTAGGCGATCTTCATCCCCGCCCCGATGTAGAGCGGCGCCGCAATCGAGGTCCCGCTCATGAACAGCCCCGCGAATCCGGGCGCGAGCGCCCAGGACCCAAGCCGCACCAGGTGCGTCACCCCCGACGCGAACGTGCGCTCCTCGGGCCGTACCACCGCCATGACGTAGGACTGGCGGGTGGGCACGTCCATCTCGACCAGCCCCTCGCGAAGAATGAACAAGGCGGCGGCGATCGGGAAGGTGGGGGCAAACGGCACGGTGATCAGGAGCAGGCTTGAGGGAATGTGGGTGAACACCATCGTGTTCACGAGGCCGATCCGCTTCGCGAGCCACGCGGCGCCGACGTGCGAGATCGCGTTCGCGGCGCGCGCCGCGAAGAAGAGAATCCCGACCACTCCCTCCCCGACCCCGAACCGCGTGTAGAAGAAGAGGGAGAGCATGGCGGTCGTGAGGAAGCCGCCTCCCAGGCCGTCGAGAGCGAAGAGGGCCGAGATTCGCGTCACGATCCTCCGCGTCTCCGGGCTGACCGTGACCTTGGCGCTGAGCCTCGCGGGCTCGGCCTCCGCGGTGAGTCCGCGGTACAGGATCGCCGTCACGAGAAGCAGCGCCGCGTAGAGGCCCACGCCGTACCGGAGGGACATGTCCGCCGAAAGGTGGAGCGCGGGCCCCAAGAGCGCGGGAAGACCCGCGAGGAGCGACCCCATGGCGTGGCCCACGTCCTGCACCACGTTGTAATAGGCGAACGCATAGGTGCGCCGGTCGTCGGTCGTGGTCGCGGGGAGCAGCACCTGGTCCAGGATCATCGACGCGCCGCGGTCGCGGCCCATGCCGTTCAGCATCCCAAAGAAAGCGGCGAGCCACACGACGGCCGCCTGGCTCGTGAACGCGATGACCGCGCCACCCGCGGCGCCGAGGAGGCCGAGCACCACCAGCGCCCGCCGCCGCCCCACCCGATCCGCGCCCACCGTGACGAGGAGCGCCGCAAGCGCCGCTCCCGAAAGACCCGCCGAGACAACCGATCCGATCACGGCCGCGTTCAAGCCCATCTTCGCGAGATGGATCCCGATGAGCACCGCGATCATTCCGGTCGCGAGCGCACGTAGAAACGCGCAGGCGTAGAGGATCGAGCGGTTTTGGGATCCGAGCGCCGTGGTCATTGGAGGGATGCGCCGCTAGCCGGGGATCCGGGACGTGAGCAGGTAGGTCAGCGCCGCAGCGCCCGCGGAAGCCGGGATCGTGAGCACCCACGCCCACACGATTCTCCCCGCGACGCCCCAGCGCACGGCCGAGAGTCGCTGGGTGGCGCCAACCCCGACGATCGCCCCGGTGATGGTGTGGGTGGTCGAGACGGGAATCCCAAAGTGCGTCGCGCCGAAGAGGCTGATCGCTCCGGCGGTCTCGGCGCAGAATCCTCCAACCGGCCGCAGCTTGGTGACCCGAGAACCCAGTGTGTGGACGATTCTCCAACCGCCGGAAAGGGTTCCCAGCGCGATGGCCACGCCGCACGTGATCACCACCCACTGCGGAATGTAGAAGTGATCGATTCGCCCGCTCGTGAAGAGGAGGAGCGCGATGACACCCATCGTCTTCTGCGCGTCGTTCCCGCCGTGACCCAGCGAATAGAGCGCGGCCGAAACGAGCTGGAGCCTCCGGAAGAGGCGGTCCACCTTCCCCGGCACGGCTCTTCGAAAGATCCACGAGACGGCAACCATGTTGATGTAGGCCAACACGAGCCCGATGAGCGGGGCCGCGATGATGAAGATGGCCGTCTTGGTCAGTCCGGGAGCGATGACCGCGCCCACGCCCTTGTAACAGATGGCCGCCCCCACCAATCCGCCGATCAGCGCGTGTGACGACGATGTCGGCAATCCCAGCCACCACGTGAGAAGGTTCCAGAGGATGGCCCCGGTGAGCGCGGAAAGGATCACGTGGTTGTTCACCGCCTCGGAGACGATGATGCCCTTTCCCACCATTTTCGCGACGGCCACGCCGAGGACGAACACGGCGAGAAAATTGAAGAACGCCGCCCACGCGACGGCGAACCCCGGCGTGAGCACGCGGGTCGAGACAACGGTGGCGATGGAGTTGGCGGCGTCGTGGAAACCGTTCAGGAAATCGAAAACGAGCGCGACGACGATGATGGCCACGACGTAGAGGGAAATCGGATCGCCGTGTCCCACGCGCTGGTTGCCGTCAGCTGTTCTTGACGACGATGCCCTCCAGGATATTGGCCACGTCTTCGCAATCGTCGGTGGTCGCCTCGAGACGGCCGTAGATTTCCTTCCACTTGATTAGCTCGCGGAAGTCGGCCTCCTCGTGGAACAGCTTCGCGGTCACGTTGCGCGAAATGTGATCGGCCTCGTTTTCGAGGTGGTTGATCTGGATGCAGAACTCGTTGATCTTCTTGAAGTCCGTGAGGCACTTGACCCCCTCGACAATCGCCCCGCAGGCCTGCTCGATGATGGAGGTGAGCTGGAGCGTCTCAGGCGTCACGGAGCGGATGTTGAAGAGGGCCAGCCGGCTCGCGACTCCTTCGATGTTGTCGAGGACATCGTCCAAGGCGCTCGCCAGGGCGTGGATGTCCTCGCGGTCGATCGGCGTGATGAACGTCCGGTTCAGCCGGTCGATGATGTCGTGGGTGATGTGGTCGGCCTGGGTCTCCAGGACCTTGATGTGGCGCGCCTTCTCGTCGATCTGCTCGTAGTGGCGGGCCAATTCGTGGAGGGCCCGGGCGGCTTCGTGCACCTTCGCCGCCTGCGATTCGAACAGGTCGAAGAATCGCGTTTCCTTGGGAAGCAGCCTTAGCATGGCGGGAGATTTATACACCACGCGTCCGGGGGTGTCCATGGACGCGGAAACCCCCTACTCGACGCCGTCCCTCGTGTGAATCACCACGCGGATGTCCCGAGCCCAGGCCTCGGCGTCGTCCGGCGGAACGAAGGACCAGACTTCGGCGGATTGGCCGGTCCCCGCGTGAACCCGCACGCGGTCGCCCCGGCGTTCCACGCTGCACACCCTGCGTGACCCGGGCCCGATCACGAGCCCCACCTTCTCGTTCTTGTGGATGTAAACCGTTTGACCGGTCACGACGATCGAGGCCCTTCGATCCTCCCAGCCCGCTTCCCGGGTCCCCAAGCCATGCGTGTAGCGGAATTCCAGATTGTCGGCGCGCCGGGCAATTCCCTCGGTCTGGAATCGTGCCTCCATCTCGGCGGTGAGCCGGCTCGTATCCTGGGCGCAGCCCGTGAGCAGCGCGATCGCGACGCAGACCCCCACCGCCAGCCGCTTGCCTTTCGCCCCCGCGTTCGCCACCATCCGGTCATTACGCCATGAATGCTCCTTCATTTCCAGTCCGACCGATGAAGATCGAGGATGCCGAGGCGGCGGCGCGGCTGGCGACCCAGCTCGGCTACCCCTCCACCGCCGAGCAGATCGAGCGGCGTTTCCACGCGCTCCGCGAGGCCGCGGATGCGCGGGTGTTCGTCGCGGAAGGCGCGGATGGTACTCCGGTAGGATGGATTCACGTCTTCGGAAGGAGGATGCTGGAGTCGGATCCGGACGCGGAGATCGGAGGACTCGTGGTGGACGAGCGCCTCCGCGGCCGCGGAATCGGCAAGGCGCTCATGGCCGTCGCCGAGGAGTGGGCCCGGGAAAAGGGGTACCGCGCCGTTTGCCTCCGCTCGAACGTGATCCGCAAGGAAGCCCACGAGTTCTACAAGGGCCTTGGGTACGAGGTCGTCAAGACGCAGCATAAGCTTCGCAAACAGTTGCCCTGAGGGGCCCGTTGGCTGGATCCAGCCATGGCACAAATGATGCAGGTTTTCCCCCCAGTTTCCCCTGTCCCACAATCGATTGAGGAGCCGTCGTGAACGTCGACCCAACCACGGTCCTGGTGGTGGCCTCGCTCGGCGCGGTGGCGGTCGTCGCCTTCTTCATCGAGGCGCGCCGCCAACGCTCGTCCCGGCAGGCGCTCGCCCGGGTGCGCGACAAGGGTGGCGGTGATCCCCCGTCGCTACACCCTCGCGTGGATCCCGCACTCTGCATCGGCTGCGGCAATTGCGTCGCAGCTTGCCCCGAGGACGACGTGCTGCGCGTGATCGACGGCCGCGCGCGCCTCGTGCACGCCAGCCACTGCGTGGGACACGGGCGATGCAAGGAAGTCTGCCCCACCGGCGCCCTTGAGCTGGTCTTTGGAACGGCCGCGCGGGGTGTGACCGTTCCCCTCCTGGGCGAGGACCTCCAGACCAGCGTTCCGGGAATCTACGTGGCCGGGGAGCTGGGCGGATTTGGACTGATCCGAACGGCGGTGAACCAGGGGGTCCAGGTGATCGAGAACCTCAGCGCCTCGCTCAAGCCGGGGCAAAACGGCGGAGCCGTCGACGTCGTGATCGTGGGCGCGGGCCCGGCCGGGATCGCGGCCGCCCTGGCTTGCCAGGAGCGAGGGCTGAGTCACGAGATCCTCGATCAGGAGGGCCTGGGCGGCAGCGTCCATCACTACCCGAGGCGGAAGCTCGTCATGACCTCACCGGTTCGCCTTCCCGTCGTGGGCACGATGAACTTCAAGGAGATCACCAAGGAGGAGCTTCACCACTACTGGACCGAGGTCGTCTCCAAGTCGGGTCTCAGGCTCCTCGCCCCCAACCGCGTCGCATCGATCGAGCGGGACGGAAGCGAATTTCGCGTGGTCGCGGGCTCGAGAGAAACCCGCGCACGGCGTGTGGTGCTGGCCATGGGCCGGCGCGGCACGCCGCGAACGCTCGGCGTCCCGGGCGAGGACGGCCCGGGAGTGGCGTACCGTTTGATCGAGCCCGAGCAGTACACCGGGTGCCGGGTGCTCGTGGTCGGCGGCGGAAACAGCGCCGTCGAGGCCGCGGTGTCCCTCACCGAAGCGGGAGCGCAGACGGTCCTGAGTTACCGCGGGGATCGCTTCAACCGAGTGGCCGAGGCGAATCAGGCCAAGCTGGACGCGCTCCGCGGGCCAAAGCTTGCCGTGGTACTCGGCTCGGAGGTCCGCGCCATCGAGCCGCGACGCGTCCTCCTCAAAGAAGCCTCGGGCGAGCGATGGATTCCGAACGACAACGTCTTCGTCCTGATCGGCGGCGACTTACCCACGCAGTTCTTGGAGGGCGTGGGCGTGAAGACCACGACCTACTACGGCGAGCCGCCGCGCGCCCCGCACGCCGCGGCTCCTGAAGCGAGGGCCTCGTGAACGCCCCCGCCCGTGCCGTCCCGAGCGCGCTCCCCGCGCGTCCCCGGGTTCGCGCAACGCCGCGGCCGTCCGCGCGAATTCGATACACGATCTACTTCCTCTTTACGGCGATATGGTCGGCGCTCTTCTGGTACGGATTCCAGTACTACCGGCTCGGCCTCGCCGACCGGCTCCGCTCTCCGCTCCACGGCCAGCTACGGCCGAGCGGGGAAATCGGCCTCCTGTACGGCTACATCGGGACCGCCGTCCTGGTCCTGCTGCTGCTCTATTCGGTGCGGAAGCGCGTCCGGGCGCTCCACGGGCTGGGCAAGCTGGGACGCTGGCTCAACGTGCACATCTTCTTCGGAATCGCCGGCCCCTTGATGATTACGCTGCACGCGGGCTTCCACGTGACCGGAGCGATTGCCATCGGCTACTGGGCCATGATGAGCGTGATGATGAGCGGCTTCGTGGGCTATTACCTGCTCCGCCAGGTCGGCGGTGCGCTCTCCGAGACGGAGGATTCCGCGCGCGTCCTCACCGAGGAGCTGGAGGCTCTGGATCGCGAGCTGGTCGAGCGCTTCTCGCTGACGCCGGACGACCTGGCCGCGCTCCGCTTCCGCTCGGGCATCGACGGGGCATCGGAAATGAACATGATCGCGAGCCTCTTCTATCTGCTTGGGCACGATCTCCTGGCCATGCTCGATTCTCTGGGACTCATGCCCCGAACCCAGGCGGAGGCGAGGCTCCGGGCATTCGATCGCAGACTTCTGCGGGCGCTCACCCGGCGCCACCTGGCCCTCGAGCGGAGACGCGCGTTCCTCCGCCAGACGAGTGCCCTGTTCCACTACTGGCACACCATCCACAAGCCGTTCACCTTCGTGCTGTTCCTCATGATGGGCATCCATATCGGGGTCGCGGTCTGGTTGGGATATGCCCTCCCGCGCCCGTGACCGCGCCGTTCCCCTCGCTCGCGCCGCGGCGCTCGGAGCGCTTCTGATGCTCCCGGCCACCGCCCGCGCCCAGTTCTCGCCCGGTCCTCTGTCGGCGGCCCATCAGGCGATCGACAGTCCGACGGCGTGCATGGAGTGCCACGAGCCCAAGAAGACGACCACGCCCGTCCGGTGCCTCGCGTGCCACAAGCCTCTGGGCGCCCGCATCGCGGAGCAGCGGGGCTTTCACGGGAGGGATCCCGACCGCTCCGCGGCCTGCGCGTCCTGCCACCCCGAGCACGGGGGCCGCGCGGCGGCACTCGTGAGCTGGCCGGGCGGCCGTGAGAAATTCGATCACACGCTGACCGGGTACGTGCTCACGGGCCGTCACGCGACGCAGGAATGCAAGGCGTGCCATATGCCGTCGTTGATCCGTTCCCAGGACGTCCGGGCCGCGAAGGACCTCAAACTCCAGACAACCTATCTGGGGCTCTCGACCCGTTGCGCCGAGTGCCACGGCGACATCCATCGGGGCCAGTTCGCTGCGGAGATCCAGCGCGCGGATTGCTCGCCCTGTCACACGACGGACAAGTGGAACGGAGTCGCGGTGGATCACGCGAAGACGCGGTTCCCGCTGACCGGCAAACACGCGTTGGTCGCGTGCGCCAAGTGCCACTTCCCCGAAGACGACTCGGGGACCCGCGTGACGGCGGGCACGGCGAACTCCTTCGTGCGCTTCCAGCCCGTCAAGCACGATGGCTGCGTCGACTGCCACACCGACGTCCACAAGGGACAGTACGGAGCGCTCTGCGCGCGCTGCCACGCCACGACCGGATGGACGACGATCGCGATGGGCGCCTTTGACCACGATAAGACGCGATATCCCCTTCGCGGGCTCCACCGCGGCGTGGACTGCGCCAAGTGCCACACGACGGGCGATTTCAAGAAGCACCTGGTATTCGCCCAGTGCACCGATTGCCACGAGGATCGCCACGGCGGCCAGCTCGCGAAGGGACCCACTCACGGCCTTTGCGACGCGTGCCACTCCATCGACGGATTCTCGCCGGCACGCTTCGGCGTGGTGGAACACAAGGCGACGCGGTTCCCGCTCCAGGGAGCGCACCTCGCCGTGGCCTGCAACGCGTGCCATAAGCCCACGGCCTCCAACGCGGCCCGGGGCAGCGTTCGGTTCTCGCTCAGCGCGGGCGCATGCGCTGACTGCCACACGGACGAGCACGCGGGGCAGTTCGCCAAGGCGGCGGGCGGCGCCGAGTGCAAGCGGTGCCACGGAGAGGCGACCTGGCACATCGCGTCCTTCGACCATGCCAAGACACGCTTCCCACTGGACGGCGCGCACGCCAAGGCGACCTGCAAGGCGTGCCACGTGAGCACGACGATCGGAAATCGAAAGACCGTCCGCTACCGGCCCCTCGACACCGCGTGCAAGTCCTGCCACGCGACCGAGCCCGGGACGAAGGAAAAGAGGTCGACGACATGAAGCGAGCGATCTGGATCCTCACGGCGGCCTGCGGGCTACTCCTCGCGGCTTCAGGGGCGGGAGCGGCCCGTGCGGCCGAAGCTCCGGCGCCCCAGGCCCCGGCGGTTTCCAACCCGCACGGGGACCTGAAGACCGAATGCGAGGCGTGCCACACGGCGAAATCGTGGAAGACGCTCCGCAAACCGATCCTCTTCAAGCACGCGACCACCGGCTTCCCTCTCGAGGGCCGCCATGCGTCGGCGGAGTGCGTCGCCTGCCACCACTCGCTCGAGTTCCGGCGGGTCGCGACGGCCTGCAACGACTGCCACCACGACGTCCACGAAGGCAAGAGCGGCACCCGCTGCCAGGATTGCCACACGACGTCCAGCTGGACCAGCCGGTCCGCGGCGCTCGCCCAGCATTCCAAGACGGGATTCCCCCTCCGCGGCGTGCACGCGCTGGTGGAGTGCGCCCGCTGCCACGTCGGCTCGGGCGAGGCGAACCAGGCGCCGATCTCGAGGGACTGCTATCCCTGCCACACGACCGACTACACGTCCACCCAGGCCCCCAACCACATGTCGGCGGGCTTCTCGATCCACTGCGAGCAGTGCCACGACCCCGGCCAGGCCCGCTGGGGCGGCATGGGGTTCAACCACTCGCTCACCGGATTTCCGCTCACCGGAGCCCACCAGCGCGTCGCGTGCGTGAGCTGTCATGTGGGCGGCGTGTACGTCGGCACCCCCAAGAATTGCTACGCGTGCCACCAGAACGACTACGCCGCGACGGCGAACCCGAACCATTCCTCGCAGGGTTTCTCCACCCAGTGCGAGACCTGCCACACCACCGCGGCGTGGCAGCCGGCGAACATCGACCACGACCGGCTCTACTTCCGGATTAACTCCGGAAGGCACGCTGGAAAATGGAGCGCGTGCACGATCTGCCACCAAAATCCGGCGAGCTACGCGGATTTCACCTGTCTGAGCTGCCACGCCCACGATCAAGGGCAGACGGACAGCGAGCACCAGGGCCGTTCGGGATATGTCTATGACAGCAACGCCTGCTACTCCTGCCACGGCCGTGTGTAGCCGCCGCGGCCCCACATCGAGCGGCTGGCGGCGCGCCATTGCGCTGCTGGGGCTGTCGACCGCGCTTTTTCTGGCGCCCGCCCACCGCGCCACCGCCGCGGACGCGCGCGTCCAGTATCTCTCCAGCACCAACGTCTACCTCGACGCCGGAAGCGCCGACGGACTCACGGAGGGGGCGACGCTCAGCGTGAAGCACAACGGGAAGGAAGTGGCCAAGCTCGTCGCGGTCTACGTGGCGGAGCACTCCGCCTCGTGCCGCGTGGAGTCCCAAACGGAGCCCCTTCGCGCGGGCGATCTCTGCTCATTCACGCCATCGGCCGCGCCGGACAGCGCCGCGGCTCCGACTCCCGCGGGCGGTGCCGCGACCGGCGCCGCAGGCACGGGTTCTTCCTCCGCCGGAGCGAAGGGAGGCATGTCGGAAGGGATCGGCTGGTCGCCGCCGCGTCATCTCAGCGGGCAGATCATGACGTTCTACACGCGCACGTCCGACAACGGCGGGAGCTATCAGAATCCGTCTCTGCTGGGCGACCTCCGGTGGAGCGGGCGGCGTCAGGAGCAGCTTTCCCTTCGGGTCTCAGCGGCGCAACCCGCAAGCCACGCGGTCACCGATCTGCCCGGAGTCGCGTTCGATGAAACCCAGACGCGGATCTACGAGGTCGCCGCGCAGTACCGGACGCAGAACGGAAGGCTGGAGGCCTCGGGAGGACGCTACCTGGCACCGCGCCTTGAGCCGCTCGGGTATCTCGACGGCGTAGGCGCCTTGTGGCGCGCGCGCCCCAATTTGGCGTTTGGAGCGTCGGGCGGAGCCGGCTCGGACCTTGGCGTGGCGGGCTTCAACGCCCACGGCCTGCGGGCCGGAGGCTGGATGGAAATCGGAACCGCGGCCTCGCCCGCGGCGTTTCGGTGGCGAGGCCTCGTCTCGGCGGGATTCATGGGCGACTCGGCCGTCACCCGGCGCCAGTACGTCGCCGAGCGGCTCGACCTCTGGCCCCGGCGAAACAGCGTCTTCTATCAGAGCGTGGAAGTGGATTTCAATCCAAGCTGGAAGCAGGACATGGGCGAAGGCGCCGTTACCCTCACGGCGTGGTCTCTGGGCGGAAGCATTCAGGTTCAGCCCCGTCTCTGGGGGACGCTCGGGTTCGACTCGAGGCGCCCCCTGATTCTCCCCGAGCAGCGGCTCGTTCCCACGCTGCCGCCGCTGGACCGGTACACGGGCGTCCACGTCTCGTCGCGCTACGCCTTCTCCATCGATCAGTCCGTTTGGATCGGCGGCTCGGTTCGCCGTCGCGACCGCGACGGAACGCTCTACAAATCGTGGGACGTCGGCCTGAACTCGCGGCGCATCGCCACCCAGGCCGTCTCCGGTGGCATGCACGCATACGGATACACGGACGGGTCCTCCGCTCACAGCATCAATTCCGACGCGACGCTGGCCGCCAGGGTTCAGTCCTGGGCCACCGTCGAGGCCTCGGGTGGGTACGGGACCACGCTCGGTGACGTGGACGTCACCACCGCTCCCCAGTACCGGTCCCGCTGGATTCGCGCGGGCCTCGACCTGCGAGGACCGCAGGGATCCTGGGTCCGGGTCGCCCACGAGTGGCAGGGCGGCGGGCCTGGGAACGAGCTGACCGCGGAGCTTGGCCTGACGTTCTGACGTCCGGGGCCGGACGAGTCCGGTCCCACCCACGCCACACCTTGCCGGCCCCTGGCCCCCGTGGCATCATCCCCCGCTCAACCTTTTCACCTCGCCGATTGTCCAAGGAGGCACCGTGCGTCCACCCTTCCCTGCCCGATTCATGCGTCCCAACGTCCTTCTGAGCGTTGCCTGCGTGGCAATTCTGCCCTTCCTGGCCCTGAGCCCCGCGGCCGCGAAGGACGCCCCGATGCCGTCGCTGTTCTTCACCGGCGCCCCCAACCTGGCCGCATTCAAGGCCGGGTTCGAGGCGGAGCTGGCCACGGCCCAGAGCATGCTGGACGCCCTGCTCGCCGAGAAGGGCAAGCGGACGGTGGCCAATACCCTCGAGCGGTACAACCTGGTCATGACGCACGGGGAGAACGCCGCCTACGCGTCGCACCTCATGGAGTCGGTGAACCCCGATTCCACCTTCCGCGCGGAATCGGAACAGATGACGCAGAAGGTGAACAAGTTCCTCGATGACCTGAGCCTCAACCGGCCTCTGTACGACGCGCTGGTCCAGGTGGATGCCAGCAAGGAAGACCCGGCCACGAAGTACTTCCTGACGAAGACGCTTCAAGATTTCCGCCTCGCCGGAGTCGACAAGGACGAGGCGACCCGGAAGCAAATCTCGGCGATCCTCGAGGATCTCACCAAGACCGGCCAGAACTTCGACCGGAACATCCGGAACGACTCCAGGACGATCCAGGTCGAGAGCGCCGCGGATCTCGCCGGCCTCCCCGACGACTTCATCAAGTCGCACGCGCCCGGGCCGGACGGGAAGATCACGCTGAGCATCGAATACCCCGACTACTTCCCGGTCATCCGCTACGCGAAGAACGCCGAGGTCCGCCGCCGTCTCATGTACGAGACGCTGAACCGGGCGTATCCGGCCAACATGGCGGTCCTCGACTCGCTGATCGCGGAGCGCTATCACCTGGCGCAGATCCTGGGATTCCCCACCTGGGCCGACTGCGTCACCAAGGACAAGATGATCGAGACGTCGCAGAACGCGGCGGACTTCATCTCGAGGCTTCGGGAGACCACGTTCAAGCGGGCGCAGGATGAATACGCCATGTACCTCAAGCGCAAGCAGGAGGACGATCCCTCCGCCACGCAGGTGAACCGGTGGGAGATGTCCTATTACGGCCGTCTGATCCGCATGCGCGACTACAACTTCGATCCGCAGGAAGCCCGCGCCTACTTCCCCTACGACCGCGTGAAGCAGGGCGTGCTCGACGTCACGTCGAAGCTGTTCGGCATCGCGTACAAGAGAATCTATAACGCCGCCGTCTGGGATCCGAGCGTGGAAGCCTACGAGGTATACGACGGCAAGAAGCTACTGGGCCGGTTCTTCTTCGACCTGCATCCGCGCCCCGGAAAGTTCAACCACGCGGCCAAGTTCACCATCCGCCAGGGCGTCCGCGGCGTCCAGGTGCCGGAGCACGTCCTCGTCTGCAACTTCCCGGGCGGGAAGGCCGGCGATCCTGGCCTCATGGAGCACTCGGACGTGGAGACGTTCTTCCACGAGTTCGGCCATCTGCTCCACGCGATCATGGGCGGTCAGGGACGCTGGGAGCCGGTGTCGGGGACCGCGGTGCAGCGGGACTTCGTCGAGGCGCCGTCCCAGATGCTCGAGGAGTGGGTGTGGGACGCGAAGGTGCTGCAGACGTTCGCGCGCCACTACCAGACGCAGGAGCCGATTCCGGGTTCGCTGGTCGACAAGATGCGCCGGGCCGACGCGTTCGGCCGCGCGCTCAACACCGCGTCGCAGGCCTACTACGCCGCGATCTCGCTCAACATCTACAACACGACCCCGGACAAGGTGAATACGGACCAGGTCGTGACGAGCCTCGAACCGCAGTTCACACCGGTCCCGAGCATGGCCGGAACCCACATGCAGACGTCGTTCGGCCACCTGGACGGCTACTCGGCGATCTACTACACGTACCTATGGTCGGACGTCATCGCGAAGGACATGTTCAGCCACTTCCACCGGGATGACCTGCTCGAGCCGACGGTGGCCCGGGAATACCGCCAGGCGGTTCTGGAGCCGGGCGGCTCCAAGCCCGCGAAGGAGCTGGTCCACGACTTCCTCAAGCGCGATTACGACTTCAAGGCCTTCGATGCCTGGCTGGCGGGAAAAGACTGAGCTAGATCGCGCGGGTTTCTCCCGAGGGAACGCCATTGAAGACCACGTCCCCTAGCGGGGCGTGGTCTTCGGCGTGAAGAGGGCGGCCAAGTAGTCGGGTTTCGCCGGATCGCGGACCAGCTTCGGGTATCGCTCGCCGCCGTGATAGTCGACCTGGCAAGTCTTGATGAAGTCGTTCGACTGAACGATGAACTCGATCGGCTTGCTCGATTTCTTGGCGGCGACGATTGCTTCCCGGCATCGAGACGCGGACCACGTCCGTCCGTTCACCGCCAGGATCCTATGCCCCGGTGCCAAGCCCGCCTTCGGGCCGGGCATGGTGGGATCCACGTCGATGATGGTCCCGTCCGAGCCCACGAGAATTCCGAGCGAGTAGTTGAGGAACACCCACTTCCGCACCCGCTCGAACACCTTCATGTACGGGTCGATCGAATCGCCGTAGCCCAGGGTCCAGCCCTCCCCTTCGATGCCCCCCAGCGGCGCCTTAGGCGCCACGCGATTCACCCGAACGTCGAAGAACTTCGCCCAATCGTACGGCGCGACGCCCTGCAGGGTGGCAACCACGGTACCGAGGTCGTATGTCTTGATCGCCGGCCCGGTCTTCTCTCCGCCAAGGAAAATCTTGAGAAACTCGTCAAGCGACTTCTTGTTCCCGGTTTGGTTTCGAATGATGGCGTCGGCCTCGAGCCAGATCAGAGCACCCTCGTTGTAAACGTCGCCGAACGTGCGCCTCCAGTTGCTCCACGGACGTCCGATCGTACCGGTCATGGGCTCCGACTCGGCCATATCGCGAAGGGAGCGCCAGCTTCGGCCGGATGTGTGGCTCACCCCCGCGGCTCTCATCGCGAGATCGGCCCTCGCCTGCTCCGGCGTCTGGAGACCCGATCTGGCGGCCAGGACCATGGACAGGTAGTCCGTCAGTCCCTCGTAGACCCAGAGAAGGTCGGTGCGCATCGGAGCGAGGTAGGGCTTGGAATTCAGATCGGCCGGGCGCCGGTACTTGCCGCACCAGGAGTGCGAGAACTCGTGGGCGAGGAGCTGGGAAGTTCGGATGAGGAGATCGGAATCGACGACGGAACCCTCGGGGCACCGGTTGTCGCTCGACTCGTGGTGCTCGAGTCCCGAATAGAGCAGGCGGTCGCTGAGCGCGTAGAGGAAGTGGTACTCGCGATAATGAGGCACCCCGTAGAGCGCGAGGGCTTCCCGGACCAGGCGCGACCAGTGCTCGATCGTCTTAGGATCCGCCTCCAACGCCTCGGGACTATCGGCGGCGATGTCGATCTCGTGGCGCGGTGAAATATCGGGCGCCAGCGGGATCGCGCGGAAATATTCCCCAGTCAAGACCGGCGAGTCGATGACGGTCGTGAGCGGCGCCGGACGAAACCACACCTCGCTCCCCGAGGAGCGCTCCACCGGAAGCGCCGTCCCGTACTTCCATCCCGTAGGAAGCCGGAGCGTGGCGCGCACAAGCAGGCTCTCGGCCGGGACTCCATCCGGGTAGAACACCACGTCGTCCCAGTTGAGAACGGCGAGCTTTTCGGTCTCCGATCCGCGTCCGCCGTCCGGCGGGATCAGATAGTCGAGCGCCACATCGACCGTCTTGGCGCCCGCGGGCACGTCGCAGCGGATCGCATACATCTCTTCCGGATCCCGCCGCCACGTTAGCGGACCACCGCCTGCCGAGACGGTGATGCCCGCGAGATTCTCGACGTGGCCGTTCGGCCCGTGGGTGCCGGGAATCCATTTCGGGTAGAGGAGCGTCAGCGATCCGGCGGACGCCGGAACCTGGATGCGCGCGTGGAGCATCCCGCGCGCGACGTCCGTGAGGTCGACGGCGAGGGCCATTGATTGCTGCGCGGCCAGGCCCCGCGGGACGGGACCGAGGAGCGCCATCGCGACCGCGCACGCGGCGATCGCGCCCCGAAGCCGGTTCATTGCAACTTGGCGTCCATCGTAATCTTGGCGTTCAAAAGCTTCGAGATCGGGCAACCGGCCTTCGCTTCGTTGGCGGCCTTCTCGAACGCGGCGGGGTTGGCGCCGGGTATGGTCGCGATCACTTCCAGATGGCTCGAGGTCACCGAGAACCCGTCGCCCACTTTCTCCAGCGTGACGCTCGCCGTGGTCTTGATGCTCTCAGGCGTGATGCCCGCGCCGCCGAGCTGTGCGGAGAGCGCCATGGAGAAGCATCCCGCGTGCGCGGCGGCGATCAGCTCCTCGGGGTTGGTCCCCTTGACGTTCTCGAACCTCGTGCCAAAGGAATACGCCGCGCCCGCGAGCACGCCGCTCTCCGTGGACACTGTTCCCTTGCCGTCCTTCAAACCGCCGCGCCATTCAGCCGATGCCTTGCGGATCATGTTCGCCCTCGCGTTAAGGAGCCCTTCCGTGATGGTCGCCCAGACTTCCGGTACAGAATAGCACCGGATCAGGTTACGATGTCGACCCATGCCGCTCCCCCGGATTTTCAAAGTGCTTCGCTGGCTTCCCGGGACCATCGTGCTGGCGCTCCTCGCCTACTGGGCGTTCCGCGCGGTCGAGTGGGACCGATTCATGGACCTCTTGCGGAACGCGGAGCCGGCGTGGCTTCTGGTCGCGGCGGTTCTCCAGATCGGCACGTACGTGTGCGCGGCCGGAGTGCTGCACCGTGGCATTGAGGCTTCCGGCGCGCGCCAATCGCTCCGCTCGCTGGTCCCATTGGGGCTCGCCAAACTCTTCATCGACCAGGTGGTCCCCACGGGCGGGATCGGCGGCTCGGTCCTGGTCGTGCGTGCGCTCCAACGCCGAGGCGTGTCGCTCGGAGCGTCAACGGCGGCCGTCGTTGTGAGCACGCTCGCGTTCTATCTGGCCTACGCGGCCGCGGTCGCGGGCTCCCTGGGGATCTTGTGGCTTCGGAAGGGCCACATCCACCCCGCGATCCTCATCCTCGTCACCATCTTTGCGATCTACGCCACGACCATACCGATTGCGATCCTCTGGTTGGTCTACGGCCGCACCCACCAGCTGCCCCGATGGCTGCAGCGCGTGCCCGGACTGGATGCTGCCCGACAGGATCTCGCCGAGGCGCCGGATTCGGCGTTGAGGCGCCCACTTCTCTTTCTCGAGGCCGGAGCCCTCCAGCTCGCGATCATCGTCCTGGACGCGGCCACGCTCCTGGTTCTGATCGAATCGCTCGGACGGACCGCCGATTTCTCGACGCTCTTCGTGAGCTTTGTTCTCGCGTCCATGGCCGGCACGATCAGCCTGCTCCCGGGCGGCGTGGGATCGTTCGAGGCCGCGTCGGTGGCATCGCTGCGCTCGTTCGGCCTCCCGCTGGAGGTCTGCATCACCGGAACGTTTCTTCTGCGGGGTTTCACGCTCTGGCTCCCCATGATCCCGGGAATATGGTTCGCGCGGCACGAGATGGGCCAGCGCGCGGCCCAGGAATAGGCGCCGTACCCTGGAGCATCTGGTAGAATCGCAGCCATGAACGGAACCGTCGTTGTCATCACCGGAGCCAGCAGCGGAATCGGAGCGGCCGCGGCCCGCGCCGTTGCCAAGGCAGGCGGCGTGCCGGTGCTGGCCGCGAGGCGCGAGGCCGAGCTCCGCGCGGTCGCGGGCGAATGCGGAGACAAGGCGGTCGCCGTGGTCGCCGACGTCACCCGGCGCGCGGACGTCCAACGGATCCTGGACGAGAGCGTTCGGGCGTTTGGCCGCGTGGACGTCTGGATCAACAACGCAGGGCGCGGCATCAGCAAACCCGTGGCCGCGCTCACGGACGAGGATTTCGACGAGATGATGCGCGTGAACGTGAAGTCCGCGCTCTACGGAATGCAGGTGGCGGTCACGCACTTCAAGACGCGCGGGCAGGGCCAAATCATCAACGTCTCGTCCATGCTCGGCCGCATCCCCTTCGCGTCGATCCGCTCGGCGTACTGCGCGGCAAAGCACGCGTTGAACGCGCTCACCGCCAGCTTGCGGATCGATCTCCGAGGCGAGTATCCCGGGATCACGGTCTCAACCGTTTCCCCCGGCGTGGTCGCGACCGATTTTGGCCTCAACGCGCTCGGCGGCGGTCTCGATTCCAGGCAGATGCCGATGGTCCAGGCCGTCGAGGAGGTGGCTCAGGTCATCGTGGATCTCATCGAGCATCCGCGCGCCGACGTCTACACCCGCTCCGGAATGCGCGAGCGGGTCGTGGCCTACTATGCCGCCGAGGACATGGCCGCCGCGGAAGCCCAGCTTCCTGGCTTGACAGCGAATCCTCCCAGAGTAGCCTCTTAGACGGGGGCAGGCAGCAGTACCCCTCCGTTCACTCCTGTTGTTCCCAGGCCCGGGCAAGCGGGCTTCGCTAGATCATCGGGAAGGAGTTCCCTCCATGCACCGATTCCTCTCGGGGCGCGTTCCCCTATTGCTGAGCATTCTGCTCGCCATCGGTCTCGTCGCAGGCTGCGGAGACGACAACCCCACCAAGCCTCCGGCGCCGACACCGATCGGCGGGAACGTGAACAAGGCGCCTATCGTCGGCGCCAGCGTCACGGTCCACCACCTCAATGCCGACGGATCGATCAATCCGACGGTCGTGGCGGGCCCGTTCACAACCGACGCGAACGGCAATTTCAGCGGATCCCCTCCGAGCGGGTCCGGGCCCTTCGCCATGGTTTCCACCGGCGGGACGTATACGGACGAGGCGACCGGCAACCCGGTCACGGTGCCGGCCGGCCGGGAGTTGTACGGGATCTACCAGAGTGGCTCGTGCGCGGTCACGCCGCTCAGCCATGCGACCTACCTGGCCATGACGGACCTGGTCGATGGGGGCGCGTCCGTGAGCGCGGCGACAACCCAGGCGATCGCGACATCGACCACGGCCTTCGGCTTCAACTTCACGACCACCACCCCGTCGGACGCTTCGGGCGCGACGGCGAACCAGAAGAAATACGCGGCCCTTCTCGGCGGGCTCTCGACACTGCTCGACGCCAATCCCGCGCTGAGCACGTTCAGCGCCACGCCCAAATTCGATCTCGTCCTCGCCCTGTCCCAGGACATGGCCGACGGCAAGCTGGATGGGACCGACGCGTCCGGCAATGCCATCCAGGTACCCACCGACGCGACCGGAACCACGTTCGCCGCCCTTCCCGCCCTCAGCGCCACGGACCTATCGGCTTGGCTGACGGCTGCGAACACCTACGCCGCGGGCGTCACGACCCTCTCGGGCATCGTGTTCAACGTCAACACCGTTTGGAATCCCTCGGCGACCGGGGGCGGCGGCGGCAGTTCCGGCACCGTGGCGTTCACGGGGACAGGGGCCGCGTACATGCCCGCCACGACGGCAACTCCCGACACGAGTTACAACTACCAGCGCATCCAATGGGTCTGGAAGGACAGGGCCCGGGGCATCGAGATCACAGGCGTCCTTTCTTCGGCCGGGGGAAACTCCATCCAGACCCTGTACGTCGTCTCCACATCGCCCTCACACGTCTGGAACAATTCCACATTCAACGACCTCACCGGGATCTCGGTTTCGAACGGAACGGTCACGTTCACGAATTGCGTGGTCCACGACCTCTCCGGCGGAACGGGAGACATGACGCTGAACGGATCGCTCGATATTCCGACCACGATCAACTATGGCACCGTCGTGTACAGCACCTCAGGCACCAGTTTTCCCGCCGGCAGCACGACTCCGACCACGGGGTCCGTTCTTTCGGCCGGCACGTGGTCGTGGATGGACGCCGCGAACCAAATCGAAATCCGGATCGTCCTGGCGGATCAAACGCTGTATCCGGGAAAGGCCCAGACGGTCTTCTTCATATACAATTCAGGCGCCCTTCTGTGGACGGCGCACGGTGTGGGCGGCGTGGCCGGCGTCGACATCTCGGGAACGACAACGACGTTCACCAGTGTGGTTCTGGTGGATCTCGCGGTAGGGAACACGTCCGTCACGATGGATGGGATGTTGACCAACCCCTAGGCAGACAACTGGGTAGGCGCGCGGAGGGATCGAATGCATCGTAGGACCCGGACACCCTGGACGAAGGCTCTTGCTGCTCTCTTGGCGGTTTCGCTGGTCGCGGGGTGCGGTGGCGGGGACAACCCCACCCAGCCCCCGGCGCCCAAGCCCACATCGGTGAGCGGCAACGTCAATCTGGCGGCCAACGCCGGCGCCTCCGTGACGATCCACAAGATCAACGCGAACGGTACGATCAATCCGGCCGTCGTCGCGGGGCCGTTCACGACCGACGCCAGCGGGAACTGGAGCGGCACGATCCCGGCCGGCACGTCGGGACCGTTCGTGATGGTGTCGACGGGTGGGACCTACACCGACGAGGCTACGGGTGACCCGATCACCGTGCCCGCGGGGCGGGAGCTGTACGGGATCTACCAGAGCGGAACGTCGGTGGTGACCCCGCTCACCCACGTCACGTTCCTCTCCATGCAAGCCAGGGTGACGGGCGGCGCAGCACTCGCCGACGCGATCAACCAAGCGATTCAGAGCGCCACGGCCTCCTTCGGCGTCAACTTCGCCACTATCGTTCCGTCGGACCTTGTCACCGCCGTGACGAACGAGAAGGAATACGCGGCACTGCTCGGCGGGGTCTCGCGGCTCCTCGACGCGAACCCAGCGCTGACCGCGTTCATCAACACGGTCGTGATGGATCTCGTCCTCGCGCTCGTGAAGGACATGGCGGACGGAAAGCTGGACGGGCGCGATGCGTACGGGAACGTGATTCTGGTGTACACCGACGCGGGCGGCACCGCAACCGCTCCCCTGCCCGCGCTCAGCTCGAGCGATCTTTCAGCGTGGCTGACGCAGGCCAACCTGTACGCCGCCGCGATCGCCGCGCTGAACGGGATCGTGTTCAACGTGAACACGACGTGGAATCCGTCAGGATCGAGCGGCGGAGGTTCGTTCGGCACCGTGGCGTTCAGCGGTGCCGGCGCTGCGCTCCTGCCCGCTCCAAAGGCCGCCACCCCCGACTCTTCATACTCTCCGAACGTGGGCACGTGGGAGTGGTACGACCACGCTCACCATTACACGATCGAGGTGCTTCAGGGCGGCGGAACGGGAACCCTCGCGGCATCGGTAAGCGTCACCTACAGCAACGGGGCGACCTATCACAACTGGCAGCGAGGCGGCTTTCCCGGCATTCCCGGGGCATCGATCTCGGGTGGCCAGGGCGGTACAACCACCTTCACGAATGCCATGCTGGGCTTGAACGGGGTGGGGCCGGACACGCTGATCGTGAATGGAACGCTCACGAACCCAACCTGGCACGCGCCGTAGGTATACTGAGGACGCAACCGTCGGGCGACCGGCCCCTGGCGCCTGACCCCCCGTCCGGCATGGCCGGCTGCGACCGGCCCCCGCTTGACACCGAGCCACCCAGGAGTAGCCTTTTAGACGGGGGCAGGCGGTAGTACCCCGCTGCTCACTCCTGTTGTTCGTCGGCACGTTGACCAACCCAACGCCGTAGACTCCGGAGGATCCATGCATCGCGGGCGGCACGGAGAGTTATCCAGGATTACCGGTTCGCTTCTAATTGCGTCCCTGTTGGCCGGTTGCGGTGGGAGCGACAGCCCGACTCAGCCTCCACCGCCGGCTGCCGCTGCCGCGCAAGTCCCCGCCTGGGTAAGCAGTCTTTCCTACTGGCAGTGGTACGCCATTCCAGGCACTGCGCTCTCCAGCGTGCAGCCAAGCCCGATTCCTCCTGGCGTGAGCGGGCCAATATCGAAGATCGACGACTGGGTTGGGGCGACGTTGAAGCGCAAAGGCAGCGTTTACATCATCGGCGCGGCCGGAGGGCATGCCGACTACGCAGGGAACGAGGTGGACGCGCTCACGCTCAACACCGAGTCGCCTCATTGGGTTGAGCTTCACGCGCCGACCGCGACGAGCGACATTATCGACGCGGCTCAATACTTCCTCGACCTTCGTCCGTCACCGACCCACACCTACTACGCGCCGCAATTCATCAACGCTCGCAACCGCATGGTCATCTTGCCGAGCGGCGCCATGGATTGGGCGGGCGGTCTTCCAGCGCAGCCGTCTGGATGGCGATATCCGCGCGGCGGTGGATGGTGCTACGTGTTTAACATGGCCACGAATGAATGGGAGGCTCCGGAGTACGTCCCGGAGTTCATTTCAAGTCCGGGCTTCGTGAATGACCCGACCGCCGCGCTCGTGGCCAAGCATCCGACTACCGAAGACATCTACTACAATCGATATGCCCAAGGCTTCTGGAAATGGACTCAGGCGACAAATACGTGGTCTCAGATAAGCGCCGACAACGAGGCCGGAAACTATGCGGGCGCTGCGATCGATCCTATTCGCGATCGGATGCTCATTGTGGGCAGCTATTCCGGTACCACCCTTCCGCGCGTCCGCGATCTCACTTTCAACCTTGTGTCGGCCAGCTTCGGTGGACTCGGCCCGTCGGCGCTCCAGGTCGGCGGCTATCCGGGCGTGGTCTACGACGAAGCGAACAACAAGTTCCTCGTGATTTTCAACAGCGGCAGCGGCATACGTGTCTATCGGGTTGATCCGATAACGTGGTTTGTGGATGAACCCGCGACCACCGGCAGCAGGCCGGCCGATAGGACAAACGGGATCAACGGATCGTGCCAGTACGTGCCGGAGCTTGGCGGTATCGTGATCGCCAACTCGTACTCCGGCGACGTATATTTCATGCGCACGGCGCCTTAGGGTTCGGCTCCCGTTATTCGCCGCCCAGGATCCCCAGCCGGACGACGATCTGCTCCGCATCCTGGTGGGTGCGGTGCCAGGTCACGTTCGAGCCCGAGCTGGTGACCGCATCCGGCAGCAGGTAGTCCTGATCGATGCCCACACGATACTCGGCGCTCAGCTCGACCCGCCCGCCGGGGAGTGACTTCATGGGCTTGCTCAGACCGGCCCCCACCGTCCATGTGAACGTGGTGCTCGTCTGACCCACCGTCGCGTCGTAGCCGGCGCCCTGCACGTTCCCCGTCAGGGTTCACGTCGCTGAGCCCGCTTTCATCCCAGAACATGAGGTTGGGCTGGAGATGGATGCGGCTTCCCGCCTCTTGAAAATCAAGATGCACGCCCATCGCGAACGTATTGTCCACGCCATCCGGATCCACAACGCCGACTCGCGGCCCGATACCATCGAGATTCATGGCGAGGCATGCAGACGGCGCCGCCAACAACGCGAGTGACACAAGGAAAGCCGACCGCAGCCGGGCAAAACCCGGGAGAACACGAGCCATTCCCTGTAGAATGGCAACGGTCGAATCAATCTTGTTCTTGCTCATAATGAACCTCCTATCCGGACGGAGACTTCACCGTCCCGTGCCCGACAACATCAAGGCTCGTGCCACAGGCCACAATGGCACTCAGGGTGGCCGACCTAAAACAATGCGGGATCGCGAATTTGGGATGCTGTTTCGACGGGCTAAGATCGCGGCGACGTGAGGCCATGGCGTACCAGGCCGTGGCACGCTGTTCCGATCGGGTCGTCGGTGAAAGGACTACGTGGGGATACGCGCTCATGCTCCCTGAAAAGGAGAAGGGCCCACCCCTCTCGGAGTGAGCCCCCTGTCGAGCCATCGCGCGCGGGGATGGTGAGACGCGCGGGCTCGCAGACTCTACGACTTTGGAGCGTGAGACGCCTCGGTCAGCGCCCGAGCGGGAACGTCCTTCCCGTCAGGATCCCAAACTGGCTTCTATCCGAAACGACCTCGCGCGCCTCCAAGAATAGGGACATAGGACGGACCGGGACGAGAACGCCTCTGAAGAAGTTCCGCTCAGATCGGTACCAGGATCCGCCGGCCCGTCCGAAGAGTAGAAGTGAACTCCGACGCCGGTCCCGCTAGAGCTTGAATGCAAGGCCAAGCGAGAGGCTCCAGAAGCTGGGATCGAACGAACTTGGGACAAGGTGAGTTTCCTGATCTTGCAACATCACGTAGCGACCGCCGAGGTCGAGTGCCACCGCGGAAGACAGTGGAACTTTCACGCCGCCGCCGAGATGAACGCCGAACTCCTGAGTTGTGTCGTCCCCGAGCGCGAGCGCGCTGGGATAACTGTACGTAGTCTGGTACCAGCCAACCCCAGCGCCCGCGTAGATGGACCGGATCGGCGTGAGCCAGAGCGATGCTGTGATCGGCCACATGTGAAGCTCGGTGTCGTTGCTCAGAGTCTGCTTCCGGTACGAAGCCCCGATCTCCGTTTGTAAGAGATTGCGGACGATGTCGGCGCGGAGCGCAAGCCCCACCTGGCTCTTGGCCTCGTCACCATCCACGTTTCGGGTGAGCCCGACGGAAGGAACCAATTCAACTGCGCTAGCGGCCGAACTTGCCATCACAAGAATGAGCGCGGTCACCGCCCCGAGGGCGAGTGCGCGCATCAAGAAGCGACGATACAAGACCACCGAGTATTCCGAGTTTCTGTACATGAATTACCCCCTGTCGGACAGCGGTCTTGCCATCCTAGCCATGTCGATAGGGCAAGGGACGTGCCAATGGAGCGAATGGGAGGCTGGGTGCGGAGCTAACGACTGCGCTGCGCGTCGCTTGGGGGGCGAAATCGGATGATGTGGCGTCCGTTGTGGCGGAGTTGAATTGTAAGGTCCGCTCCACAACGGACGCAGGACTACAATTCGAAATCTGCTTCTGAACCCACTGCCCGGGGAAGAGCTCGAACCTTCATGGGGTTCGACGCCACACTCACGCGGTCCACCCTCGGGGGGGATCGTCCGTCCTGTGCCCTGGCGCGTTCCGACGATGCCGTAGGGTTTGGCTCCCTATATGACGCCCAGGATCCCCAGGCGGACGATGATCTGCTCCGCATCCTGGTGGGTGCGGTGCCAGGTCACGTTCGAGCCCGAGCTGGTGACCGCATCCGGCAGCAGGTAGTCCTGATCGATGCCCACACGATACTCGGCGCTCAGCTCGACCCGCCCGCCGGGGGCTGACTTCATGGGCTTGCTCAGACCGGCCCCCACCGTCCACACGAACGTGGTGCTGGTCTGGCCAACGGTCGCGTCGTAGCCGGCGCCCTGCACGTTCCCCGTCAAGTGGCTGTCGATCCAGTTGAACGCCACGCCGACCGTCCCGTAGACGAACGGCCGCATGTCCCCGCTGCGCTTGCAGAGCGCCGGGCCCGTGCCGAGCCAAAAGCTGGTGTTGGCGGTCTCGATCTGCAAGGACGTGTTCGTGTCGAGGTTCGCGGACGGAACATCGATGGTGCGATTAAAGTTGTAGATCAGCGAGGAGCCCTGGCGAAGCCCAAACGCGCTGTTGGGACTGGGAAAGACAATGGTGGCGTTGTCCAGGCCCAAGCCAAATCCGGCCACCTTCCCCCAGTCTCCGCTGGGAAACGAACCGCTGAGGTAGCCCCCAGCCGCCGCCGACCCGCTGGCGTGCGCGACACCGGTGGTCAGGTCCAACATCGTCAGCACGGCCGCGGCGATCAAGATCATTTGCATGGATCGATTCATCTTGCCTCCAGTGTGCAACGCAAATCCCGTTGGGGTGCTCGGCGCCCGCAGACCAGGCCAAGGCGCGGCGCGAAGTATGGGCGTTGGTCGCCTTCGACGCCACACCGTATTGAATTACTCATTGCCCGGGGAAGGGCTCGAACCTTCATGGGGTTGCCCCCAGGGGATTTTAAGTCCCCTGCGTCTACCATTCCGCCACCCGGGCTCGGAAATTCCTCAATTCCCTACCGCGTGGCCTTCGCCACGTCGTGCTCGTCCTCGATGTCGCCGACCAGCTCCTCGACGATGTCCTCGAGCGTGATGATCCCGATCGCCACGCCCGCGTCGTCGGTCACCACCGCCATCTGGCGGCGCTCCCTGCGGAACTCTTTGAGTTGCTCGGCCGTGGAGCGGTCCGCGGGAGCCCACGAGGTGGGATACATCGCGTCTTCCAGATTGATCAGGCCGCTCGTCGCGTAGATCGCGAAGAGATCCTTCGCGTTCACGATCCCCACGACGCGTTCCCGCTCCCCATCGTAGACCGGGAACCGGGTGTGGACGCTGTCCTGAAGGGCGCTCAGGATTCCCTCGGGCTTCATCCGGTATTCGAGCATGATCGCGTCCTTGAGCGGCAGCATCGCCGCGCGCACGCGTTTCTCCGGAAGGCGGAACGCGTTCTTCAACAGCTCCGCCTGGTCCGCGGTCATCTTCCCCGCCTCCGAGACATCTTCCACCAAAAGCTGAAGCTCGTGCACGGAATGGACGTGCTGCGCGTGCTCGGCGGGCTCGAAGCCCAGCACCCTCGTCAGTCCCATTCCCATCCGGCTGGTGAACGCGATGAACGGGCGCAACAGCCGCTCGAAAAATAGAAGCGGTGGCGCCAGGGTGACGACCACGCGATCCGGGATCCGGATCGCGATCGTCCGGGGCGCCAGCTCGCCGGCGACGATATGGAGGAACGTGATCGCGCCGAATCCCACGATCGTCGCCGCGGTATGCGCCGCCACGGGGCCCCACGCAGCGGGGAGCCAGCGGAACAGGGGTTCCAACGCGTGCGCCAGCGCGGGCTCGCCGATCCAGCCCAGCGCGAGGCTCGTCATGGTGATCCCGAGCTGGGTCGCCGCCATCATGTCGTCGAGACGGTCGACGGCGGCCATCGCGAAGGAAATGCCGGGAATGCGCTTGGACTGCAGCTCTTCAAGCCGGGTGCGGCGGACGCTCACGAGGGCGAATTCGGCGGCGACGAAGAAGGCGTTGCAAAGCACCAGGACCGGGATGAGCAGAACCTGGCTGTAGGTTCCGACGTAACCCCAGAAATGGTTCATCGCGTTTGAGCCCGCCGTGAAATGGAGATCGCCCGCTTCAGGCGACCGTCCTGTTTCGGGCAGCCGTCGCCAATCAGGCGACCGCCGCCGTCAGCTCCGTGGACGATTCTCCGCGCTCGTCAAAACGTACGGGCACGCTCCAGCTTGGATTCGCCGGCACGCAAACGCCCATGCCCTCGTGGCAATAGGCGAACGAAACCTGCACGTGCAGGTCGGCGGTACCGTTTGGCTGGGCGGGGAGCTCAAAGGCCAAGGGCCAGGTGGAGCCCAGCAGCGTGCGCTGCAGGAGGACCTCCCCGCCCCGGCGCAACACGCGGACGCTCGCGGGCGCCTCCTCGCTCACGTGGGCCCCGTCGGGGAGACGGACGCTCACCTTCCACTCGGTGGCGGCGCCGGCCTTGAGCTGGGCGGGAGCGGCCGCGACCGCTGCGGCCTGCGCCGCGCCGTCGCCGGCCCGGAGCTCCGGCGCCTCAAGTCCGTCGATCGTCACCTCGGCCCACGCGAGGCCAGGAAGGGCGGCGCGCACGATGCGATGATTGTTCGTGTCCGCGACGTAGAGAACGTCATCGGCCACGTGGAGTCCGCCCGGCTCGAAGAACTCCGCGCGGCCGTTCGTCTCCGATCCCGGACCGCCCGAGCCCAAAATCGTGCGGATGCGCTTCGCGGCCGGATCCAGTTCCTTGATCTTGTGGTTGTAGGTGTCCGCGACGAGAATCTTGTCTCCCCACGTCGCGACCCCCAGTGGGTGCTGGAGCCGCGCGCGGTCCAGCTCGCCGTCGATGTCGCCGAAATCGAAGAGCCCGCTGCCCACCAACGACTCCACCTGCTCCGCGGCGAGGTCGATCCGCCGAACGGCGCTCACCTCGCTGTCGGCGAAGTAGAGATAGTTGCCGGCCAGCGCGAGCCCGGACGGCTGCGCCAGCGCGGCCGCTTCCACGGGCCCGTCGACGATGTTCTCCCGCCCGCTCCCCGCGAACGCGCGGCAGAGACCCATCGGGAGGTCGAGCCGCCAGATCTGGTGCGGCCCCGCCATCGCGATGTAGCACGTGCTCCCCTCGACGGCGAGATCCCACGGCGAGTTGAGCACCTGCTTCACGCCCATCTTGCCCCCGGAGCGGTCGTATCCCTGCACCCCGGTCCCTGCGACCGTGCGAACGGTCCATGAATCGAGATCGACGGCGCGGATCAGATGGTTCTCGGTGTCGGCCACGAGCAGGGTCTTTCCCATCAGGGCCAGTCCCTGGGGATGGTGGAACGTCGCGCGATCGGCGGGCCCGTCGTCGTGCCCCTCCAACCCCGCGCCGATCTTTCGGATCAAACGGGCATGGCCGCCCGCGTCCGGCAGCGTGGAGACGACGATCCGATTGTGGTTGGAGTCCGCGATGAAGAGGCGCCCGCCCTTCGGATCGGCCAGCACCTTCCCCGGATACGCGAGCCCGCTCGCGGCCCGGACCGACTGCTCCCATTCGATCCGGAGCGGCTCCTTCGCCAGCGTTCCCGCGGCCCGCGCCTGCGCCAGGGTCTGGGCGATCGCCTGATCCAGTCCGTCGCGGTTCCCTTCCCCGGCAACCGCGCCCACGATCTTTCGATCCGGCCCGACCAGCACCAGGGTCGGCCACGAGCGAACGGCGTACTCGCCCCAGATCGCGTGGTCCTCGTCCACCACCACGGGGTGGTGGATTTCGTACCGGCTCACGGCGGCGCGGACGGTCTGGCGCTGGGCCTCGTTCGTGAACTTGGCGCTGTGGACCCCGATCACGACAAACGGCTCGTTTCGGTACTTCTCCTCCAGGTAGGCGAGGTCCGGGAGGACGTGCATGCAGTTGATGCAGCAATAGGTCCAGAAATCGAGCAGGACGAGCTGCCCCTTCAGCTCCTTGGCGAAGGTGAGAGGCCGGTCGGTGTTGAGCCATGCGAAGTTGGGGTTGAGCTCGGGCGCGCGCGGGTTTCCATTCATGGTCCTAAGATACAGGAAACGACTCCCCGATTCCGCAGGGACCGGGACGGCGCCCCCCGGCGGGTGGGGGTAGTGAATGCGGCGCCGATACGGCATAATGGAGCCTGTGAAACGGACCGCACTGGGCGTGGGGATTTGGATTCTCGGGGCTGCATCCGCCTGGGCGGTTACCGTCGTTTCCCCGCCCTCCGGCGGCGTCAGCTACGTGGTCACCCACGACCCGCAGCACCCCAAGGCCCTGTACAGCGACTCCCTCACGTCGATGAACGACCGCTGCCCGGTGCGGCAGTCCACGCTCAGCCTCGCCTTCGTGCCGGTCTACGTGAACGGTCAGCCGATCGGCTTCTGCTGCCACTCGTGCCCGTCGGTGTTCGTGCAGGATCCGGAGCGCTACCTTCGAGGGCTGGCGATCGAGCCTCCCGACCTCTTTCACAAGGGAAAGAGGGCCACGGTCGACACCTCGACGCGCTACCGGATCGGCTTCGAGATCTACTATTTCTCCACTCTCGACGACCGGGCCAAGTTCAAGAAGGATCCGCTTCGCTACTGCGGCATCCTGACCGACCCGATCACGATGGAGCGCTTCCGTCCCACGACGGCGTCCCCCCGCACCACGTACGAGCAGCGTCTCTACTACTTCGCGTCGGATTCCACCAAGGCCGCCTTCCTCAAGGATCCGGGCACCCACAAGGACCGGCGCAACGGAACCAACTGACCCGTGATCTCATCCGCCTCGCGGCGGGCCACACGGCCCGTCCGGTCCCTCGCGGAAATCGACGAGCCCGCGGTCCGCGCGTGGATCGAAAACGCCGTCCGGCATCCGGCGACCCGGGGATTTCTCCTCTGCGGGAGCCGGGTGATGGGCTGGGCGGAGCCCGACGGCGACTACGACGGATTCCTCTTCGTCACGGACGAGCACTTCCGCACGCTGACCCTCGACCAGATCGAGGTCCGCATGACGGCGGAGGGCGAGACCCCGAAGCGGCTCATCGGCGATTTCTCCACCCTCTCCGAGGTCACCTTTCAGGAGCACCTCCGGTCTCCCCTCGACATCGACCACTGGCCCTACGTGGACGCCGTCGTGCTCCACGACCGGGACGGTTCGCTGGAAGCCTGGCGGCAGCGCCTCGCCGCGTTCCCGGAGGATTCGTTCCGCCCGCGAGCGGTCCACAAGATGATCCAGCTCGTGATCGCGTACCACTACGCGACCGTGGACGACGTGCGCGGCTATCCGATGGACCGCCAGATCAACCTGTATCGCGCGGCGCTCGCGGGGGTGCACCTCTGGTTCACGCTTCAGCGGCGCTGGGCTCCGCCCTTCAAGTGGCTCACGCGCGAGCTGGACCGGCTGGAGGCGCGCCCGGACACGCGAGCCGTGCTCGAAGGCGCGATCCTGAATCCGACCATCGAGACGGCCACGCATCTCCGCGATCATTTGAAGACCGAGATGAAATACGCCGGAATCACCGAGGTCGAAGACCTCTTGCACGCGTTCTTCACGTCGCTGCTCCCCGAACATCGCGCGGCGTTCTATCGAAACTCGTATCTGTAAACCCATGCCGGGTGTGACGTGCTTTCCCTTTTGGGCGAAGGAGGCGCAGTGCTCTCTCGAGTGTTCCGATTCTCCAAGAACGTCCCGCATCGCCGGCTCGTCGCGGCTCTTCTGTTCCTCGCGGTGTCCCTGACCGGTCCCGCGCCGGGCCGAGCGGCCCCGGCCACGGCGACGCCCCCGGGGCCCGTAACGCCTCTCTTTTTCAGCGGGAGCCCGGACACCGCCGCGTTCGGCGCGCTCTGCAAGGCCGAGCTTCAGACGGCCCAGAAGAACCTGGACCAGCTCCTGAAAGTCAAAGGCGCGCGGACCCAGGCGAACACGCTCACGCCGTATAACCTGCTCATGCTCCACTCCGACAACGCCTCGACCTATGCCTCGCTCATGCAGGAGGTTCATCCGGATTCTGCGTTCCGCGCGGACGCCGAGGTGCTGGTCCAAGAGGCGAGCAAGTTCCAGGACGGGCTCAAGCTGAACCGCGGCGTCTACGACGCGCTGAAGGCGGTGGACGTCTCGAAGGCCGACGCGGTGACGAAGTACTTCGTGACCAAGACCCTCCGCGATTTCCGCCTCGCCGGCGTGGACAAGGACGAGGCCACTCGGAAGCAGATCGAGGCGCTTCGCGGCACGCTGGTTCAGACAGGCCAGCTGTTTGACCGGAACATCCGGGACGACTCCCGCACCATCCAGGTGACCGCGGCGGAGCTGGCCGGGCTCCCCGAGGACTACATGAAGAGCCACCCAGCGGGACCCGACGGCAAGATCACGATCAGCATCGAATACCCGGACCGTTTCCCCGTGATGACCTACTGCACGAACGGAGAGACGCGGCGGCGGCTCCAGACGGAGTCCATGCTTCGCGCGTATCCCGCGAACATGTCGGTGCTCGATTCGCTGGTCGCCCAGCGCGACCGTCTCGCCAAGCTGCTCGGCTATCCCAATTGGGCCGACTACATCACCGCGGACAAGATGATCGGCGACGGGAAGCACGCGGCCGCGTTCATCGACCAGGTTCGCGACCTGACGCGGGAACAGGCCAAGGTGGAGTACGCCGTCTACCTCAAGCGGAAGCAGGAGGACGACCCGAAGGCGACGGTCGTCAACCGGTGGGAGGCGCGCTACTACGAGCAGCTGATCCGCAAACGCGATTACGACTTTGACGCGCAGGCGGCGCGTCCCTACTTCCCCTTCGCCGAAGTGAAGCAGGGGCTCCTCGACGTGACCTCCAAGATGTTCGGGGTGACCTACAAGCGCATCGAGAACGCGGCCGTCTGGCACCCGAGCGTGGAAGCCTACGAGATCTGGGACGGAAACAAGCTGGTCGGACGCTTCTTCCTCGATCTCCACCCGCGCCCGGGAAAGTTCAACCACGCCGCCCAGTTCCCCATCCGCGGCGGCGTCTCCGGGATTCAGCTGCCGGAGGGAGCGCTGGTCTGCAATTTCCCGGGCGGCACGCCGGGCGATCCGGGTCTCATGGAATACGACGACGTCACCACCTTCTTCCACGAGTTCGGGCATCTGCTTCACAGCATGTTCGGCGGACACCAGCGGTGGGAGCCGATCTCGGGGATCTCGACGGAGTGGGACTTCGTCGAGGCGCCGTCCCAGATGCTCGAGGAGTGGACCCGCGAGGCGAGCGTGCTGCAGGTCTTCGCGAAGCACTACCAGACCGGCGAGCCGATCCCGGTCGAGATGGTGCAGAAGATGCGAAAGGCGGAGGTCTTCGGACGGGCGATCGACACCGCCTACCAGGTGCTCTACGCCGAGCTGTCGCTCAACATCTACAACCGCGATCCGTCGCAGGTGAATCCCGACGCCATGGCGCGCGAGTACGAGGCCGCGATCGTCCCCTTCCCGGCCATCCCGGACACGCATTTCCAGACGTCGTTCGGGCACCTGGACGGGTACTCGGCGATCTACTACACGTACCTCTGGTCGCTCGTCATCGCCAAGGACATGTTCACGCAGTTCAACAAGCAGGATCTGCTCGCCGCGGACGTGGCGACGCGCTACCGGCACACGGTGCTGGAGCCGGGCGGAAGCCGGCCGGCGGCGGACCTGGTGCACGACTTCCTGCGCCGGGATTTCAACACGAAAGCGTTCGAGGCGTACTTGAAGGGGAACGACTAAGAAACGGCGCGGCGGCGGGCGGCGGGCCGGAAAACTATCGCTTGGCGGCCCGCTCGACGCGGAGGGGCGTGAGGACTTCCTTCTCGAAGCGGGCCGCGTCGAAGGCCTTGTCCAGGTACGGGAGCAGCACCTGCTCGGTCACCTGGAAGTGCGCGGCCACGAGACCGAGGATGGCGTAGCAGCGGTGCATCAGGCGGCCCGCCGTGGCGCCGGCCTGGATCTCCTTTTCCAGCGCCTCGCAGCGTTTCTGGACCAGCTGGTGCTCGAAGCGGACGGCTTCGGTGAGGTGCGATCCCTCACCGGCCGCCCAATCGGCGGCCGGGTACAGCGTGTACTCCTCGGCGCGCGCGTGGGGCGCCACCTGCTTCTTCACGAAGTCGAGGACCTCGCGAGCGAGCGAGAGCTGGTCGAGCGTGGCCGACTCGTGGAGTCGCTCGATCCGCTCACCGAGCCCCTGAAGGCGCTCGACGATCCGCGCGTGTTCCGCTCGAAGGGGGTCTGTGGGTCGCTTGGGCGTGGCCATGCGGGGAGCATTCTTGGATTTTCCCGGGCCCTTGTCAACTCGCCTGTTGCGCCGGGTTGGGGCGTGACCTAGCCTCGCCAGGCGGGTGAACCGTCACCGCGACCGCGAGCAAAGAGGAGCCATGACATGAAGGTAGCCGTCGGCGCCGACCACGCCGGCTTTCCGCTGAAAGAGCGGATCAAGGCGTATCTGGAGCAGCGTGGGGATACCGTCCTCGATATGGGCACCCACTCCGCCGAGTCCACCGACTACCCCCAGTATGCCTTCCTGGTCGCCGAGGCCGTCCGGGACGGCAAGGCCGACCGGGGAATTCTGGTGTGCGACTCCGGCAACGGGATCGCGATCGCCGCGAACAAGGTGGAGGGCATTCGCGCGGCGATCGCCATCAACCCCAAGCACGCCGAGATGTCCCGCCGCCACAACGATGCGAACGTGCTCGTGCTCGCATCCGCGCTCCTGGCCCCATCCGATGAGATTGCGACCATCGACGCGTGGTTCGCCGCGCCCTTCGACGGCGGGCGCCACGCTCGCCGGGTGGGCCAGATCGCGGACTACGAGCAGACGCACGAGCGCCGCTGATCCGCGGCGCCCCGATGAAGGAGACGGCGCGTTGAGCCCCCTGCCGCGACAAACCGAGAGCCCGGCCTCCATCGAAGCCGACTACCGCCTTGCCCTCGCGACGCTCCACAAGCGGGGCGCGATCGCGGCGCTGCGCACCCGGAATCCAAAGCTGTGGACCGAGGATTCAGACGAGGCGAAGGCGATCGAAGCGCGCCTCGGCTGGATCGACGCGCCTCAGTGGCTCAACGAGAGGATCGCCGGACTGGCCGCGTTCGCCGCGGACGTCCGCGGCGCCGGGTTCACGCGCATCCTCCTCCTCGGCATGGGCGGCTCGAGCCTCGGGGCCGAGGTGATCCAGCGGGTTCCCGTAGCCGGACCCGGCGCCCCCACCCTCGCGATCCTCGACTCCACCGACCCCGCGTCCATCGCCGGTGCGGAGGCCGCGGGCCGGCTGGACCACACGTTCCTTATCGTCGCGAGCAAGTCGGGAACGACGGTCGAGACCCTGACCCAGTATCGCTACTTCCGCGCCCGAATCGAGGCGATGGGCGTCTCCCATCCCGGCGGACAGTTCGCGGCGATTACCGACCGGGGCTCGCCGCTGGACAAGCTGGCGGCGAAGGAATCCTTCCGCAGCGTCTTCCACAATCCCGACGACATCGGCGGGCGCTATTCCGCGCTCACCTACTTCGGCGCCGTTCCGGCCGCGTTGCTCGGCCTCGACCTCGAGGCGATCGCGCGTTCCGTCGCCGCTTCCAGGGAGCGCGCGCTCCTCGACTCCCCTGGCGAAAACGACGCGTGGCGGCTGGGCGCGCTTCTCGGAGCGGCCGCGCGGGCCGGGCGGAACAAGCTCACCATCCTCGCGAGCCCGGCCCTGCGCCCCTTCGGTTATTGGATCGAGCAGCTGGTCGCCGAGAGCACGGGAAAGCGCGGCACCGGCCTGATTCCCGTGGAGGGCGAGCCGCTGGGGCCCGCGCACCACTACGGGGCGGACCGCCTGGCGCTTTCGATCTCGCTCGAGGGTGAGGCGAACGCCGACGCGGAGCGTCTGACCGCAGATCTAGAGCGGTCGGGAGCGCCCGTGGTGCGGATCGTGCTCCCGGATCGCGACGCGATCTTCGGCGAGTTCTTCACGTGGGAGGCCGCGACCGCCCTGGCCGGAGCCCTGCTCGGGGTCAATCCGTTCGACGAGCCGGACGTGGCCGAGAGCAAGGAGCGGACGGCGAAGATTCTCGCGGCGATCGAGTCCAAGAAGCCGGCGCCCCACCCGGAGCCGCGCGCCCGGAGCGAAGGGGTGGAGATCTACACGTCGGACTCCGTCTGGAGCCGCCTGCAGAGCGGCGCGCCCTCGATGCCGAG
Source organism: Candidatus Eiseniibacteriota bacterium (assembly GCA_963740415.1). Classification (GTDB taxonomy): domain Bacteria; phylum Eisenbacteria; class RBG-16-71-46; order SZUA-252; family SZUA-252; genus WS-9. The sequence continues at coordinate 7,875 of CAVUEC010000004.1, read as the reverse complement.
CCTCGAGATGGTCCTCAACCGCTTCCTGACTCTGGCGGCGCCCGGAGGGTACGTGGCCCTGCTCGCGTTCCTCGACCACAACGCCGCCGCCGAAGCTTCGTTCTCGCTAATGAAGCGGGCCATCCGGAACGCGGTGCACGTCCCGGTCCTCCAAGGCTACGGCCCGAGGTACCTCCACTCGATCGGTCAACTCTACAAGGGCGGCCCGCCGGGCGGCTTGTTCCTCGTCATCACGGCCGCCGACCCCGCGGACCTCATGATTCCGGGCCGGAAGGCGACGTTCGGGGAACTCAAGAACTCTCAAGCCGAGGGAGATCTGGCCGCCCTCGAGGCGCGAGGGCGGACCGCGCTGCGGCTCCACCTCACGCAGGGCGCGGACGCGGGGCTCAAGGCCGTGGCGAGCGCGGCGGAGCGGGCGCTCGCGGCGATGCAGGGCGCGTAGGCCTCCGGACGCCCCGGTCGCAGTTCCCCGATTACTTCAGCAGCTTCTTGATTGGCCCGTAGGGGTCGTGATCGCGGGAAAGACCCACGTCCAAGCCCATCGACTTGAGCTGGTCCCGGTCGGACGCGATGCGGTCGATCATCCGCGGATGGGCCGTCGACATCGATTCCCAAAACATTTCACTCGAAGCGTTTGGCGGATTTAGTTTCTCCATTACCTGAATCATTCCATCCGGATTGATCCCCGCCCGGGACAGGTAGAGCATCGCGGTCACGTCCGTCGTCGTTTCCACGTCGCGCCCGTATCCGATCGACAGGAGCCGCATGGCGGCGGCGCCGGCGCTCGTGGTGTCCGCCCCCTTCGGCCCGTTCAGGATGGCCGCCAGGTCCGCGTCGCGGAGCCCGCGCTCCAGCACGCCCGACGGGTGGTGGAGCACGACGTGGGTGATCTCGTGCCCCAGCACGCCCGCCACCTCCGCTTCGTTGTCCGCCAGCTTGAGGAGTCCCGTCGAGACGTAGATGAACCCGCCGGGGAATGCGATCGCCCGCGGCTCGGGGGCAACGAAGACGCTCACGGTGTACGGAATGTCGGGCCGGTCGGAGAGACGCGCGATCCGTCCGCAGACCTGGTTCAGGTAGTCGTTGACCTTCGGATCCAGCTCGGGCGGGACGCCGGTCTCGAAGCGCTTGGCAATGCGGCTTCCGATGATCCGCTCGTGCTGGTCGCTGAGAGGAATCGGGACCTGCCGCTCCTGGCCCTTCGTGGCGGCGCAGCCGGTGACGGCCAGGGCCGCCGCGGCGAGGACTACGGAAAGGACGCGCATGCGCGCAGGGTAGGCGGGCTTCCGCCGCCGGTCAAGAGGCCGAGCCTTCCCCTTGCGCCGCCCCGCGGCCATCCGGCATCATTCATGGGCCCTATCCACTCATTTCCAAGGAGGAACAAATGCCTGCCCGCAAGAAGTCCGCAAGGAAAGCCGCTCCCAAGAAGGTCGCCGGCCGGAAGAAGGTCGCTGCCAAGAAGGCTGCCCCGAAGAAAGCGGCCGCCGCCCAGGCAGCGCCCAGCGCCATCGGCGCGATGAATCACCACATGGACTACACCACGCACGATCTGGAAGGGGTGAAGCGCTTCTACACCAACCTCCTCGGCTTCTCGCAATTCAACGAGGACAAGAACTTCAACTACCTGTGGGTCCAGACCGGCAACTCCTCGAGCATTGGATTCATGCCGCCGATGCGCGACATGGGCGAGCCGAGCCCGGCCAAGGAGCCGACCCTCTACTTCATGGTGAAGGACGTCGACGGCGTCTACGCCAAGCTCTCCGCGAAGGGCGTCATGTTCGAGGGTCCGCCCGCCGACATGCCGTGGGGACATCGCGTCATCCGCACGACCGATCCCGAAGGCCGCTCGGTGATGCTGGCAACGCCCAAGGGAAAGATGTGATCCAGTCGGACGGAGGGACGCCGTGAGGGCTACCCCCTGCGTGGCGTTGCACGAGCTGGGACAGAGCGTCTGGCTCGACAACATCAACGACGGCCTGATCCAGTCGGGCGAGCTGGCCCGGCTGATCGCCGAGGGGTCCGTTTACGGCGTCACCTCCAATCCGACGATCTTCAAGAACGCGATCGCCGGGGATCGCTTCTCATACCCCTCCGAGATCGCGCGGCTCGCGGGCGCCGGCAAGACCCCGATCGAAATCTACGATCTCCTCGCGGTCCGCGACATCACGCGGACCGCGGATCTTTTGGCGGACACCTACCGCCGCGGCACCGGCCGCGACGGCTTCGTGAGCCTGGAGGTTCCGCCCTCGCTCGCCCACGACACCGCGGGCACGATCGCCGAGGCCAAGCGGCTCTGGGCGCTGGTGCGCCGCCCCAATCTCTTCATCAAGGTTCCCGGCACGCCCGAAGGCATTCCCGCCATCGAGCGGCTGATCGCCGACGGCGTGAGCCTCAACGTCACGCTCCTCTTCTCCCGGCCCCAGTACGCCGAGGTCGCGGCCGCCTACCGCCGCGGCGTGGAGCGGAGAGTGGCGTCGGGGCTGTCGCTCGACGGTCTCCACTCGGTTGCGAGCGTCTTCGTGAGCCGCCTGGATACCGCCGTCGACAAGGAGCTGGACGCCAAGGCCGCGGCCGCTTCGGATCCGGCGCTGAAAGAACGCCTCCTCACGCTGCGGGGCGCTTCGGCGGTGGCCAACGCGCTCGACATCTGGGAGGAATACCGGGCCCAGTTCTTCGCGGCGGGCTTCGACCCCCTCCGCGCCAAGGGAGCGAGGCCACAATGGCTCCTCTGGGCGAGCACGGGCACCAAGAATCCGTCCTACTCGGACGTGAAGTACGTGGAAGAGCTGGCCGGCCCCGACAGCATCAACACCATGCCCCGCGAGACGCTCGACGCCTACTTGGCGCACGGCCCGGAGCCGACGAACCGCCTCGATCCCCGCGTGGAAACCGCGCGGAAGACGCGGCAGGCGTTCGCCGACGCGGGAGTTTCTCTCGAGGCACACTGCACGAAGCTCCTCGCCGAAGGCGTGCGGTCGTTCGCTCAGTCCTTCGACGAGATGATGAACGTCATCCGCGAGCGCTCCGCCGCGCTTGCCCAACGCCCATAGGCTTCGGGCGGGTGCGCCGGACATGATCCTCGCCGGCGACATCGGCGGAACCAACGCGAGCCTCGCCCTCTTCGAGCGAAACGGAGCGGGGCGCCTGGGCCGGCCGCTCCACCCCGAGTCGTACCGCGGCGCCGACTTCCCTTCCCTCGCCGACTTGCTCGGGGCCTATCGCGCCAAGCATCCGGCGGCCATCGAGGTCGCGTGCTTCGGCGTCGCCGGCCCGGTCATCCGGGACACGGTCCGCGGGAGCAACATTCCCTGGGCGGTGAGCGCCGCGGACACGGCCAAGGCCCTGGACGTCCGCTCCGTCCTTCTCCTCAACGACCTGGCCGCCGCGGGCTACGCGGTCCCCATCCTCGCGGACGACGATCTCGTGACCATCCAGAGGGGCGTCCCCGATCCCGGCGCGAACGCCGCGGTCATCTCCGCCGGCACGGGACTCGGTGAGACGATCCTCGCGCGGGTGGACGGAGACCTGATCCCGATCGCGTCCGAGGGCGGATTCGGCGACTTCGCGCCGCGGACCGACGACGAGATCGAGCTGCTGCGCGACCTTCGCGCCCGCCTGGGCCGGGTGGCCTACGAGCACGTTCTCTCGGGCCCCGGACTGTCGAACATTGCGAGGTTCATGCACGAGCGAGGGGGCGCGGCGGCGGGCGCGGCATGGACGGCCCACCAGTCCGGTGCGGCGGGAGACGCGCTGGCGGCCCAGATCAGCACTTCTGCGCTGAGGGGCGCTTGCCGCTTTTGCGGCGACGCGCTGGACCTGTTCGTCTCGGTGTACGGGGCCGAAGCCGGAAACGTGGCGCTCCGCGGGCTCGCGCGCGCCGGGGTCTACCTGGGCGGCGGCATCGCGCCCAAGATCCTCCCCGCGCTCCAAGGGCCGCGCTTCCTGACGTCGTTCCGCGACAAGGCACCCCACGCGGACCTCCTCGCGGCCGTCCCGATCCACGTGATTCGAAACGAGCGCGCCGGGGTGCTGGGGGCGGCACGCTACGCTTCCCTCTCTCTGGCGAAGGGCCTATAATCCGGGCCATGGCCTCCCCCACCACGACCCGCGAAACGCCTTCGGGATCCGCGGCGCACCGCGCCAGCGAGCGCGTGCGCGAGATTCTTTCGTGGTATTCGTCCGACAACCCGGGGACGAAGGCCAACCTTGCCCGGATGCTGAACCACGGCACGCTCGCCGGAACCGGGAAGATGGTGATCCTCCCGGTCGACCAGGGATTCGAGCACGGGCCCGCGCGCTCGTTCGCTCCCAATCCCGCCGGCTACGATCCCCGATACCACTTCGATCTCGCGCTGGAGGCCGGCTGCAACGCCTACGCGGCGCCGCTCGGATTCATCGAGGCGGGCGCGGCGGAGTTCGCCGGCGAGATCCCGCTCATTTTGAAGCTCAACAACCACGACGTGCTCCACGACGAGAAGGATCCTCTCTCCGCCGTCACGGGAAGCGTGGGCGCCGCGCTCAGGCTGGGCTGCGCCGCCATCGGGTTCACGATCTACCCGGGCTCCTCGATGGCCGCGAAGATGTACGAGCAGATCCGCGCCCTCGCCGAGGAGGCGAAGCGCGCCGGCCTCGCCGTGGTGGTTTGGTCCTATCCGCGGGGCTCCGGGATCAGCAAAGCGGGCGAGACGGCGATCGACGTGGTGGCCTACGCCGCCCAGATCGCGGCGCAATTGGGCGCGCACGTCCTCAAGGTCAAGCTTCCCTCCGATCACATCGAGCTGGAGGAAGCCCGGAAGGTCTACGAGAAGTACGCCATCCCCATCGGAACCCAGGCCGACCGCGTGCGGCACGTGGTCCAATCGTCGTTCGACGGACGGCGGATCGTGATCTTCTCGGGCGGGGCGAAGAAGGATAACGACGAGGACGTGCTCAACGAGGCCCGCGCCATCCGCGACGGCGGCGGCTTCGGCTCGATCATCGGAAGGAATTCCTTCCAGCGGAAGCGCCCCGAAGCCCTGAAACTCCTCCGGCGCATCATGGCGATCTACGCCGGGGATACTCCCTAGCCGGACTCCTCGCCGTCGCGCGTGCGCGGCGGAAACGCTTCCTGCCTCTCAGCCGATCTTCGGCTGATCCCGAAGCCACAGCGCAAAGAGAAATCCCAACGCGGCCAGGGCCGCGCACCCCGCAAGGATCCACACGAGCAGGGTCCGGTTCTTCACGCTCAATTCGCCTCCGCGGCGGGGACCGGCAGATCCTGCTTGGGATCGCGCGGGAAGAGGGTGTAGTTGAGGACGATCTCCTCGACGGATAGGGGAAAGCGCGGGGAGAGGGCGAAATAGACGGGAAGGTCGCGCGTCTCGCGCGGCCCCAGCGCCTGGTCGGTGAAGCAGAAACACTGGATCAGCTGGAATTCCTTCGCCGCGGCCACCGGCACGATCGAGTGGACCGCCCGGAAGTAGACGGAGTCGTCGCTCATGTTCGTGAACCGGTAGGTGAGCTTCGCCGGCTTTCCCGGATGAACGGTGAGCGAGGACACCGACGGACCAAAGCGCACCGGCAGACCGGTTCCGGCAACCCCCATGAACTCCACCCGGATGTCCCTCCCGAGAATGTTCCCCGTGGTGCTGGACATCCCCGGCCCGGGGTCGCCTCGAAGCGCCGCCTTGCTCGAGCCGAAGAGCCCGAACCGGGCGCAGAAGAGCTTGAACAGGGGGACATTGGCGTACGCGAAGGAGAACATCAGGAAAACCATGGCGCCCAGGCCAATGCCCCAGACGGCATTCGAGGGACGCTTTAATTCCATGCCGTAAATCCTAAGAATGTATCGGGATACGCCAGATTGAATCTGCGATTACCCCGAGGAAGAGGATGAAGAGGTAGGCGATCGAATAGCCGAACACGTCCCAGGCGGAACGTGTGGTGGCGACCCGGCGGGCCCGAACCGCCTTCCAGAGAAAGAGCCCACCCAGGGCGGCCGCGACCACCGCGTAGACGAGGCCCCCCGCGTGGACAAACGGCATGGCGAGCGTGAGGCCGACCAGCGCGATCGTATAGAGCTCGATCTGGCGGTAGGTCTCGGCGTCCCCTTTCACGATCGGAAGCATGGGGATCCGGACCAGCCGGTAGTCCTCCTGGATGCAGAGCGCGAGCGCCCAGAAATGGGGCGGGGTCCAGAGGAAGATGACGAGGAAGAGGAGGATGGGCGTGAGCGCCAGGCCGCCGCTTGCCGCCGCCCAGGCGATCACCGGACCCATCGCGCCCGCCGCTCCGCCGATCACGATGTTGTGGACCGTGCGGGGCTTGAGCCAGAGCGTGTAGAAGAAGCCGTAGAAGAGAATGGTCCCCAGCGCGAGCCACGCGCTGAGCGGCGTGCCCGCGAGCCAGAGGAGGACGACGGAAAGGGTTCCCACGCCGATCGCGAACGCCAGCGCGCCACGCTCGGAGACCTTCCCCATCGGAAGGGGGCGCTTGAGGCGGGTCCGCGCCATGGCGGCGTCAATATCCCGCTCGAAGTACTGGTTGAACGCGTTGGCAGAGCCCGCCGTGAGCGTGATGGCGAAGAGGACCACCGCGAAGCGAACCGGATGGGAAAGGAGCGACCCCTCGGCGACCAGACCCGCGAGGGCCGTGATCAGGACGAGCAGGACGATCCGCGGCTTCGTCAGCAGGATGTAGTCACGCACGCTTGAGCTCATAGGCTGCCGTGAGGAGGGTGCCGAACAGGATCAACGCGGTCCCCAGATGCGCGGCGCTCACAGGGAGCGGGACCCGGAGCACGACGTTCCCGATCCCAAGAAGCACCTGGACGGCCAGGAGTATACCCGAGACCCGAAGCGGCCACCGGGCTCTCGGAGGAAGCTTGACCGGAGCGGCGGCCGCGAGAAGACCAAGGACCAGGAGGACGATCGCATAGGCGCCCAACCGGTGCGCGTAGTGGATCCCCACCAGGCCCGTCATCGGCGGGAGCCACTTCCCCTGGCAGGTCGGAAAGTCGGGACAGGCCATGGAGGCGCCCGAGGATGAGACCCAGGCTCCGAGCCCCGACTGCAAGAATACCGCTCCCGCCGAGAGGTGCGCGAAGCGGGCCAGGAGTCGCGCCCTGGGATTCCGTGCGATGGGCGGCCCGCCCCCGTCGGCCGGCGGGGCCGCGGGCTCGGGCTCGGTCACGCGCAGGGCCATCATCAGTAATATCCCAAAGAACGTGAACGCGAGGAGCAGATGCGCGACCACCCGGTCGACCGGCAGCTCCTCGAGCACGACCCTCGCGCCCATGAACACCTGCAGCGCGAGCGCGATGAGCGCGGCCACCGTGAGCGCGCCGACCTTGGCGCGGTATTCCCGCGAGCGGAACACCACGATCGCGATCGCGAGGGTGGTGAACGACACCAGCATCGCGAGCACCCGGTGGCCGAACTCGATCAGGACGTTGGGATGAGGCTTGGGGAGGAGCTTCCCTTCCGCGAGCGGCCAGTCCGGAATCGCGAGGCCCGAGCCGCTCAGCCGGACGATGCCTCCCCACACCACGAGGAGGAACACCAGCGCGAGAGCCGCGACGAGAAGAGTGGGAAGACGACCGCTCTTGGCTTCCATCGATATCGGCCTGCGCCCGGAAAGACGGGCGCGGCCGCGCTCCTAGCGGATGATCGGAATCCGGTGGAAGTTCTCCGCGGGCGGGGGCGAATCCACCGTCCACTCCAGCGTCTTGTTGATCTCGGCGTGATCCCACGGGTCGGGCGGAGCTTTCTTGCCCTTCCAGAGGCTCAGCCCGATGTTGATGAAGAAGATGAGCATGGAGACGCCCAGAACGGCCGCCCCCGCGCTCGCGATGTGGTTCAGGCCCGCGTACTGGGGCTGGTAGGTGTAGATGCGGCG
>CAVUEC010000003.1:0-180791 GCA_963740415.1 Candidatus Eiseniibacteriota bacterium | reverse complement strand
CTCCGCAACGTCGCGATCATCGCCCACGTCGACCACGGCAAGACGACGCTCGTCGACGCCATGCTCTGGCAGTCCGGGGCGTTTCGGTCCGGGCAGGACGTCGCCGAGCGGGTCATGGACTCCATGGATCTCGAGCGGGAGAAGGGGATCACGATCCTCGCCAAGAACACGGCCGTTCGGTACGGGGAGACCAAGCTCAACATCATCGACACGCCCGGGCATGCGGACTTCGGTGGGGAGGTCGAGCGCGGGCTGACGATGGTCGATGGGGTGCTGCTCCTCGTCGACGCCTCCGAGGGGCCCCTCCCCCAGACGCGCTTCGTGCTCCGCAAGGCGCTCGAGGCCCATCTGCCGGTGATCCTGGTGGTGAACAAGGTCGATCGGCCCGATGCCCGGATCGGCGAGGTGGTCGATGAGGTCTATGAGCTCTTCCTCGACCTCGATGCCGACGAGTCGCAGATCGACTTTCCGATCGTCTACACGAACGCCCGGGCCGGCTGGGCCTCGCTGGAGGAGGGCGACGAGGGCACCGACCTCTCCCCCCTCCTCGACCTGGTGCTGGAGCGGATCCCGGCGCCCGAGTACGAGGAGGGCGCGCCGCTGCAGGCGCACGTCACCAACCTGGACGCGTCCCCTTATGTGGGGCGGCTCGCGCTCTGCCGGGTGCGGAACGGGACGATTCGCGACGGGCAGCGGATCGCCTGGTGCCGGGCGAACGGCGAGATCACCAACGCGACGGTCAGCAACCTCTACGTGACCGAGGCGCTCGACCGGGTGGAGGCCACGGAGGCCGGGCCCGGCGAGATCATCGCCGTCGCCGGCCTGCCCGACGTGACGATCGGGGAGACGCTCGCCGATCCCGAGGACCCGCGGCCGCTGCCGGTGATCACGGTGGACGAGCCCTCGCTCTCGATCACGGTCGGGATCAACACCTCGCCGCTGGCGGGCAGGGAGGGATCGCGGCTGACGGCGCGGCAGATCCGCGACCGCCTCGACCAGGAGCTGGTCGGGAACGTCTCGATCCGGGTCCGCGACACCGAGCGGCCCGAGGTCTGGGAGATAGAGGGCCGCGGCGAGCTGCAGCTGGTCGTGCTGCTGGAGCTGATGCGGCGCGAGGGGTTCGAGCTCACCGCCGGCCAGCCGCAGGTGCTGACCCGCGAGGTCGACGGCAAGCTCTGCGAGCCGGTCGAGCTGCTCTCGATCGACGTGCCCGAGGACTTCGTCGGCGTCGTCACCCAGGCGCTCGCGGTGCGCAAGGGGCGGATGGAGCAGATGATCAATCACTCGACCGGCTGGGTTCGCCTCGAGTTCCTGGTGCCGGCGCGCGGGCTGATCGGCTTCCGAACGGAATTCCTGACCGAGACCCGCGGCACCGGCCTGATGCACCACGTCTTCGACCGCTGGGAGCCCTGGGCCGGCGACCTGCGGATGCGGCCGACCGGCTCGCTGGTCGCCGACCGCCAGGGGAAGACCGCCGCCTTCGCGCTCTTCGGCCTGCAGGAGCGCGGCACGCTCTTCGTCGGCCCGGGCGAGGACGTCTACGAGGGCATGATCGTCGGCGAGAACTCGCGCGCCGAGGACCTCGACGTCAACGCGATCAAGGAGAAGCAGCAGACCAACGTCCGGGCGGCGTCGGCGGACGAGATGCTCAAGCTGGTGCCGGCCAAGCGCCTCTCGCTCGAGGAGGCGGTCGAGTTCATCCGCGCGGACGAGTGCGTCGAGATCACGCCCGAGTCGATGCGGCCGCGGAAGGCGCTGCTGGACCGCACCGGCCGGGTGAAGGCGGCCCGGCAGGCCGCGCGGGTCGGCTGAGCGCCACCGATCCGCGTCACACTTGGACACGGGGAAACACTCGTGAACAAGGAGACACCCATGGACGTGAAGGAGACATTCGAGGCGGCGCGCGACTCGCTCACGGTGCGGCGCGTCTACGGCGAGCCCTACGAGCGCAACGGGGTGACGGTGATCCCGGCCGCGTCCGTCCATGGGCGGAGTCGGGGGCGGTAGCGGCGACCAGCCCGACGGCACGACCGGCGGCGGTGGCGGCTTCGGCGTGCCGGCCCGGCCCGTCGGCGCCTACGTGATCCGCGGCGAGCAGGTGGACTGGGAGCCCGCTCTCGATTTGAACCGGGTGATCCTCGGCGGGCAGGTCGTCGCCGTGCTCGCCCTGCTGGTGCTGCGCTCGATCAGGCGCTCACGCGGACGCTAGGGCGCTGCCGCGAAGAGCCGCCATTCGTCCGGGATCCCCTTGAGCTGCGTCTCGCCGCGGTCGGCGAACTGAATCCCCGACCCGGCGACGAGATCCTTGACCGTGCTGGTGACGAGCACCTCCCCCGGCCCGGCCAGGGCTCCGACGCGCGCCGCGATGTGGACCGCGATGCCGCCGACGTCATCGTCCATCACCTCGACCTCGCCGCAGTGCAGGCCGATGCGCACCTCCAGGCCGGTGGAGCGGGCCGCCTCGGCGATCGCGCCCCCGCAGCGAATCGCCCGCGCCGGGCCGTCGAAGGTGGCGAGGCTGCCGTCGCCGAGCGTCTTCACCTCCCGTCCGCCGAAGCGCTCCAGCTCCCGCCGCACCGCGTCCTGATGCGCCGCGAGCAGCTCCCGCCAGGCGGCATCCCCGAGCTCCGCCGCTCGCGCGGTCGAGCCGCAGATGTCCGTGAACATCACCGTGGCGAGCACGCGGTCGGGCTCGGCCACCGAGCGGGCGCCGGTCAGGAACTCCTCGATCTCCCCGAGCACGGCCTCCGCGTCGCCCGCCCAGGGGAGGTGGTCGATCCCGGGCAGCTCGACGTAGCGGGCGCCCGGGATCTGCGCGGCGAGCTCCTCGCCCGCGCGCCGGTTGACCACCCGGTCGCCGCGCCGGTGGATGACGAGCGTCGGAACATGGATCGTGGGCAGGATGGCTCGCACATCGATGTCGAGGAACATCTCGAAGATCTGCTGGACCATCGCCGGGCTCGCGGACGAGCGCTCCATACGGGCGGTGAACTCGACCGCCTCGGGATCGCCGGCGAAGCTCGGAGCGAAGAGCTCGACCATCCCCTCCGCGTCCTGCCCCCAGTAGGGGGCGATGAACTCGGCGGCGGACTCGCGAAGCGCCTCCGCGGGCGCGGCCCAGGGGTAGTCGGGCGCCTCGGTGGTGCGCCCCATGGCGCCGTGGAGCACCAGCGCCGAGACGCGCTCGGGGTGGGTGGCCGCGAACAGGACGCTCATCGGGCCGCCCTCGGAGATCCCGAAGAGTGCCGCCCGCTCCGACCCGGCGGCGTCCATCACCGCCCGGACGTCGTCGATCCGCTGCTCGAGGGTCGGCACCTCGGTGACCGGGTCGGACAGCCCGTTGCCGCGCTTGTCGAAGATGATCAGGCGCGAGAACGAGGCGAGCCGCTCGAAGAAGTGAGCCATCGGAGGCGACTCCCACTGGAGCTCGAGGTGGGTGGTGAAGCCGAGGACGAGGACCAGGTCGATCGGCCCATCGCCGACGACCTGGTAGGCGATCGAGGCGTCGCCGGACTTGGCGTACCGGGTCTGAGGAGAGGTCAGCGCAATCCTGAGCCCAATCGTATCCCCGGCCTATCCGGCTCGGAGGCTGCCCGGCAGGCTCGCGCGGGTCCGAACGCGGCGACCTGCCGGTCGCTTCTCGTCAGTACCGTCGCGTCCGCTCGACGACCATCAGGGCGCTGCCGTCCTGGTCGCGAGAACGCAGAACATGGGCGGGACGGGATCGCCCGTCCGGGAGACCTCCTCGTCCACGTCGACACCCGTTGGCCTTCGAGATCGGCGTGGTCGGCCATCGACGTCCGTCGCTGTTCAGTCCGACGGGGACCTCGAGCCCCGACGGAATCCTGCGGCCGCGGCTCGACCAGCGCGATGCGCGGTCTCGGCGCCCGCCGGTCGCCACCGCGACCCAGCGGTTGCCGTCGCCGAACGGAGTGTCGCTGCGCTTCTCGAAGCCCAGCTTGCTCGCGTATGAACTCGATCGCCTTGTCCTGATCGCTGACGGGGATCATCACCGCCCGCCACCTCTGAGATCCGGGTCTTGCTCTTGGTGCGCAGCCATTTCGTCCTCCTGTTGGTGGTTTCACCAACTTAGACGGACCGCTAAGGCCGAGCTAATCGGCTTAGGTCCCGGACTCCGCCTCGGTCTCCATCTTCTGGAGGCGCGTGTAGTAGTCGGGGAACTCGTTCAAGTGGGCCCAGGCGATCTTGCCCGTGGTGACCGGGTCGTCGTCGGTGACGTTGGTGCGCGGGTCGTGGGAGCCGTGCTCCAGCTCGACCTCCATGCCGATCCGGAACTGCTCGACGTCGAAGGGCGCCGTGTCCCAGTCGATCCCGATCTGCTCACCGACGCTCCGAGCCTGATCGGCGGCTGATCTTTCCCTCGGCGCTCATGGCACCCACGCCTCAGCGGCGCACTCATCTCTTCTCCTTTCGTCGAGGCGTGACCAGACTCTACGCACGGACCGCGTCCGGTTTGGCTAATTCCTACCTTGGGTAGTATTTTGCTACTCTCGGTAGCAACAGAGGGTCGGCATCGAGACCCGACAAGACTTAGGAGGATTTGACGCGCCATGGCGACCGCTGAGGAGAAGGCGACGGAACAGACTGAGAAGCAGGGGCAGAACGGGGAGGTCGACGAGGCTCAGATCCAGGAGCAGCTTGGGATCGAGGCCGGCGACACCACGTTCTCGCTCGAGCTCTCCCAGGATCAGCAGGACGTGCGCGACTGGGCGCATGGGTTCGCCGAGCAGACCGTCCGCCCCGCCGCGCATGAGTGGGACGAGAAGGAGGAGTTCCCCTGGCCCGTCGTGCAGGAGGCGGCCAAGATCGGGCTCTACGGGTTCGAGTCGATCGCGCAGTTCTGGGCCGATCCCGTCCGGGCTCACCTTCCCCCTGGTGAACGAGGAGCTCTTCTGGGGCGACGCCGGGATCGGGATGGCGATCTTCGGGACGACGCTCGCGGTCGCCGGGATCTTCGGCTCGGGCACCCCCGAGCAGCTGGTCGAGTGGGTGCCGCAGTGCTTCGGCGACGAGAACGACGTCAAGGTCGGCGCGTTCTGCGCCTCCGAGCCGGACGCCGGCTCCGACGTCTCCGGCTACCGGACCACCGCCAAGTACGACGAGGGCAAGGACGAGTGGGTCATCAACGGGCAGAAGGCCTGGGCGACCAACGGTGGGATCGCGAACGTCCACGTCGTGATCGCCTCGGTCGATCGCGAGCTCGGCTCGCGCGGCCACGCCGCCTTCGTCATCCCCCCGGGCACCAAGGGGCTCGAGCAGGGCGCCAAGGTGAAGAAGCACGGGATCCGCGCCTCGCACACGGCCGACGTCCACCTGGACGACGTCCGCGTCCCCGGCTCCTGCCTGCTCGGCGGCAAGGAGAAGCTCGACGAGCGGATCGCCAAGGCGAAGGAGGGCAAGATCGTCCAAGGGCCAGGCCGCGATGCGGACCTTCGAGCTCTCGCGGCCGACGGTCGGCGCGCAGGCGGTCGGGATCGCCCGGGCCGCCTACGAGTACGCCCTCGACTACGCCAAGGAGCGCGAGGCGTTCGGGCGGAAGATCATCGAGAACCAGGCGATCGCCTTCACGCTCGCCGACATGAAGATGGAGATCGACGCCGCGCGGCTGCTGATCCACCGGGCCGCCTGGATGGGCAAGACCGGCAAGGACTTCAACAACGCCGAGGGCTCGATGTCGAAGCTGAAGGCCGGCGAGGTCGCCGTCTGGACGACCGAGCGCGCGATTCAGATCCTGGGCGGCAACGGCTACAGCCGCGAGTTCCCGGTGGAGCGGATGCATCGCGACGCCAAGATCTGGACGATCTTCGAGGGGACCTCCGAGATCCAGCGACTGGTGATCAGCCGGGCGATCTCCGGCATGCAGATCCAATGACCGAATCGCACCCCGCATGGCCCAAGGGCGGCGAGCCGCTCGGCGAGTACGAGGAGATCGAGCTGCACGGCCACAAGGTCGGCTTTCAGGCCGCCGGCTCGGGCGACGAGCTGATCGTGCTGCTGCACGGGATCACCTCGACCGTCGGAGGCCTGGCGCGAGGTGATGCCGCGCCTCGCCGAGAACTACACCGTCGTCGCGCCCGACCTGATCGGCCACGGCCGCTCGGCCAAGCCGCGCGGCGACTACTCGCTCGGCGCCTACGCCGCCGGGGTCCGCGACCTGCTGGCCGTGCTCGGCTTCGAGCGCGCGCACCGTCGTCGGCCACTCCTTCGGCGGCGGGATCGCGATGCAGTTCTCCTATCTCTTCCCCGAGTACGTCGAGCGGATGGCGCTGATCGCCTCCGGCGGCCTCGGTAAGGAGGTCCACCCCATGCTCCGCGCCGCGGCGCTTCCCGGCTCCGAGTGGGTGCTTCCACTGCTCGCTCGCGAGTGGTCGGTGAAGGCCGGCGACGCGATCCGGTCGGTGGCGCGCCATGGTGGGCATCGAGGCCGGGCCCGACATCGCCGAGTTCGCCCGCGGCTACGCGTCCCTGGTCGAGGAGGGCGCGAGCGAGGCCTTCATCCACACGATGCGCTGCGTGATCGACCACGACGGCCAGCGCGTCTCGGCCCTCGACCGCCTCTACCTCGCCGACCAGACTTCCGACCCTGATCGTCTGGGGCGACAACGACCCGATCATCCCGGTCGAGCACGGCCGGAACGCGCATCGGATCGTTGAGCACAGCCGTTACGTCGAGACTACCGGGCTCCGGCCACTGGCCGATGCTCGACGCTCCGGACCGGATCGTCCACGAGCTGACCGAATTCATGGAGGAGACAGAGCCGTTCCAGTGGTCCCTGGAGACGGTGCGCGACCGCCTGCGGCGCGGGCCCCAGCCCGCCCCTGAGGCGATCGCCGCCGGGACCACCTAGAGGAGGCAGCGATGCTCTCCGCCGGCCTGCTCGGGGCGAGCACTCCCCCCGCGGGAGGGGCTGCAATCTCCGACGTGATCTACGCCACCGCCGGCGCGATGGTGGCGACGGTCCTGCTGTTCGGCCCGATCCTGCTCTACAAGCTGGGCCGCTTCCCGCCGCTCGGCCGCCTCGCCGACGCTCGAGGCACGGCGACCGAGCCTCCCCGGCTGGGCGGCGCTGCCCGGCACCTTCCTCGGCGTGACGCTCCTGATCGCGGTCTTCGGCATGTACTGGGACATCTCCCTGCACATCGACCAGGGCCGCGACCCGGGGCCGCTCGCGAACCCAGCCCACTACTTCATCCTCGCCGGGCTCTTCGGCGTGCTGCTCGCCGGCGTGCTCGGCCTCGCCCTCTCCGACAAGCCGACGCGGACCTCGTTCGAGATCGCGCCCGGCTGGCACGCGCCGATCGGCGCGCTGATGATCACGGCCTGCGGGGCGAGCTCGCTGGCAGCGTTCCCGCTCGACGACATCTGGCACCGGATCTTCGGCCAGGACGTGACGCTCTGGGGGCCGACCCACCTGATGCTGATCGGCGGCGCCTCGCTCTCGGTGCTCGGCGCCTGGGCGCTCCACGCCGAGGGCGATGAGGAGCGCAAGGCCGCGGGCCGCCCGCTGCCGGCGTTTACTCGCTTCCGCGAGGTCGATCCTCGCCGGCGCCTTCCTGGTCGCGATGTCGACCTTCCAGGGCGAGTTCGACTTCGGCGTGCCGCAGTTCGCGCTCGCCCTCCACCCCACCCTGATCATGCTGGCCGCCGGGATCGCGCTGGTCACGGCGCGGATCCGGATCGGCCGCGGCGGCGCGATCGGCGCGCTGCTCGGCTACCTCGCGATCCGCGGCCTGCTCGCCTTCCTGATCGGGCCGCTCTTCGGCGAGATCACCCCGCACTTCCCGCCCTACGTCGCCGAGGCGCTCGTGGTCGAAGCGGTCGGGCTTCCTCTACCTGCGCGGCCGCGACGCCGCCGAGCGGCCGATCACCTTCGGCGCCCTCGCCGGCCTCGGCATCGGCACGATCGGCCTCGCCGCCGAGTGGGGCTGGTCGCACGTCTGGATCGTCAACCCGTGGCCGGCCTCCCTCTTCCCCGAGGGAGCGATCACCGGCCTGATCGCCGCCCTCGCCGGCGGCGTGATCGGCGGCTTCATCGGCCGCTGCCTGACTCCGGCGGTGGAGCGCGCGGGAGCGGGTGCCCCGAGCCGCGCTCGCCGTCGCCGCCGTCGCGGCGGTCGGCGTGGTCGCCTTCCTGATCCCGGTGAACACCGGGCCGCACGCGACCGCCACCTTCAACCTGAACGTCCAGCAACACGCCCGACGGCCGCGAGGCGACCGGCACCTTCCGCCTCAACCCGCCCGACGCGGCGAGCGGCGCCTACTGGTTCAACGTGACCAGCTGGCAGGGCAAGGACGGCCCCGCGCACATCGACACACCTGACCAGATCGGCCCCGGCCTCTACCGGATCACCCAGCCGATCCACGTGGACGGCACCTGGAAGACGACGCTGCGCCTCCACCACGGCCGCCAGCTCGCCGGGCTGCCGATCTTCATGCCGGCCGATCCGGCAATCCCAGTCGCCGGGTCCCGGTCCAGTCGCACATGACGCGCTCCTTCGAGCTCGACCACCAGCTGCTCCAGCGCGAGCAGAAGAAGGGCGTGCCGGCGTTCCTCACGCTGGTCGCCTACCTCGGTGTCGGCGGGATCTCCTTCGCGCTGATCTTCGTCGTCGGCTGGGGCCTCGCCCGGCTGGAGCGCCTCGGCGGCAAGCCAATCCGGCGCTCGCCGAAACCGGTCGGCGCGCGCGAGCCCAAGCACAAGACCGACACGCGACCCGCCACCGTCTGATGGCACTGCTCGTCCCCCTGGCTCACGCCGGCCACATCCTGGCCGACGGCGCGATCTTCGGTCGAGGCGGCGCAGACCGATCCATGGTGCGCGCTCGTGGGAGCGGACGCGCTTCGAATCGGGCTCAATCGCTTCGGCGCCTCGGCCCCTGCCGAGGTGCTCGCGAAGGAGCTGGGCTTCACCCCCGACGCCGTGGCGTCCCGGATCGCGCACTGGCTGCGCGCGACGTGAGCGCGTCGTGAGCGACCGGCCCCAGGCCGGCCCGTTTTCAGACGGACCCGCGCGCGCGTGGGCCGGCCGTCACACGATCGCCCTCACGCTCCTGGTCCTCCTCGCCTGGGTCCACGTTGCGCCCTTCCTCGGATATCTGACCGACGACACGTTCATCCACCTTCAGTTCGCGAAGAACATCGTCTCGGGACACGGCTTCTCGTTCGAGCCGGGAAAGCCGACGTACGGCGACACGAGTCCAGGATGGGCGTTGCTCCTCGCGGCGACGGGACGGCTGGTGCCGAACGCCGGCGAGACGCCGTCGGAAGCCGTGTCGATGCCCGCGCTCGCGACGATCGCGAAGGCGTGGGGCGCGCTCTGCCTCGCGGTCAGCGTCGTCGCGCTGGCGCGGCTGGGGTCGCTGCTCGGATGGAGGCCCCGCCTCGCGCTCGCGGCGGCGGCACTCCTGGCGCTTCACGCGTGGTCCGCGCGCTGGGCGCTCTCCGGCATGGAGACCCCGATGGCGACCCTGTTGGCCGTCCTCGCGACATGGGCCACCGCGCGCGCGCTGCTCCAGGGGCGGGGGACGCTCCTCGCCGGCATTCTCCTCGGACTGGGCACGCTCGCGAGGCCGGAGTGCTGGCTTTTGGCGGCGCTCGGCATCGCGACCATCGCGTACGGATCGAGCGCGAACCGCGCCGCGCGAGCGGGGAAGGCGCTGGCGGGCGTACTGCTTGGCGGCGGGCCGTGGCTCCTCTACGCCTGGAGCACCTTTCACCGCCTTCTTCCGAATACGAGCGCGGCCAAGGCGGGCGCGCCCTTCGATCCGGCGCTTGCCGCGTCCGCGATCCGCGCGTCGATCCGCATCGCGCTCGCGACCGACGCGTTGCCGCTTCTCCTCCTCGTCCTGGCCCTCGCGGCCGCGCCCGCGCTCTGGAAATCGATGTCGCGCGAGCGCCGGGCGCTCTGGCTCCTCGTGATCGGCTGGCCGGTTCTGCTCACGGCGGGCCTGGCCGCGGGCGGCGTGCAGGTCGTCTCGCGCTACCTCGTTCCGGCGGTGCCTTCGGTTCTCCTCGCTGGGATCGCGAGTTTCCAGTGGGCCGCCTCGAGGCTTACGCCGCGGCGGGCGGCGGCGGCCCTGCTCCTCGTCCTTCTTCTCGACGCGGGGGTGAACGGGTACGTGACGCTTCGCTACAGCGCGCCTCACGCGCGACGCCACACGGCGGGACTCCGGTCCTCGCTCGCGGCCTTCGGTCTCTGGGCGAAGGCGTCCACCCCGCCGGGGACCCGATTCGCCGCGTCCGACATCGGCGCCTTTGGCTACTACTCGGATCGGCCGGTTCTGGACCTCTTCGGCCTGGTCACGCCCGAGATGGCGCCCATCGTCGTTCGCGCCGGGTACGACTCGGTGGTCGAGAACCTGCTCTTCGAGAAGGTGGGGAGGCCGTCCTACCTGCTGGATCGGGCGACCGAAGCGAACCGGCTCGCCAGCGACGGCGAGCCGTCCAATCCGTACCACTTCGTCGCGGCCCACTCGATCCCGGACCTGGGAATCACCCGGCCGAGGACGTACGTCTACTCCCTGTACGCGATCCGCTGGGAGGTCTACGACAGTCAGGGGCAGCACCTGGCTCTGGCGGGCCGAGGGTCGCGGGTTCGCCGCGCTCCCGGGGATTGAATTACCGGACCCGTTCGGCTATCGTTATTGGTTGTGGGCGCTCCGGTCGAAGGCGCTCTCCCCCCACTACGGTAACCTCATTGAGTCGCAAGTCTTTCCACCCAGCACTTAATCTAGTTTCAAGGGTCCTGGCGCGTCTCGGGCCCGCTTTGGCGCTGCTCTTCGGGCTGGCGGTCGCGAACCCGGTCCAGGCTCTGCCTCCGCCCGCGCCGCGCCCCGCCTCCGACCCTGGGCGAGCGGCCCCGTTCGCCCCGTCCCTTCTTCCTTCAGCGTCCGGGTCTCCGGTCGACTGCGTGATCCTCGCCCCCGACTCGCTGATGGACGTCTACCAGAAGCTCGCGGACTACCAAACCCGGACCGGCCGCACCACCGTGGTCCGGGGTCTTTCGACCATCCGGGCGCTCGATCCACGCTCCAACGACTTCGCGCAGGCGGTCCGGACCTTCCTGCGTTCCGCGTACGAGCTGTGGGGGATCCACTGGGCGATGCTCGCGGGAGATCACGAGGCGATCCCCCTGCGCACGATCCAGGTCACGAGCCCGATCGTCGAGGACATCCCGACCGACGTCTATTACGAGGATCTCGACGGCACGTGGGATCGAAACGGGAACGGCATCTACGGCGAGGTGGCGGACAGCCTCGACATGGTGCCCGACATCATCGTGGGGCGCCTCTCCGCCAACACGCGCGCCGAGGCCACGCGGATCGTGGACCGGGCGATCCGCTACGCCAAAGGACTCGCCGCCGCCTCCGTGGGGCAGAACCTGCTCCTGGGCGAGATCTATCTCCCGCAGACGTGGCAACCGGGGGATTTTGTCAGCTTCGACGCCGCGCCTCACGCGGAGTCACTCTTAGTGAGGACGCCCTCCTGCGTCGCCGCGACGCGCCTCTACGAGAATTCTTCGGCCTATCCGGGCACAACCCAGTTCACGCGGACCAACGCGATCGCGGCCATCGCGCAGAACTTTCACGTCGTGGCGCACTTTGGCCACGGCTCGCGCTCCCAACTCTCGTTCGGGGACGCGGTCATCACGGGGACCGACCTCGCCGCGATCCCGACGGGGGATTCGACGGCCCTGTGGCTGGCGGCCGACTGCGCGTCCGCCGCGGTGGATTTCGACTGCGTCGCCGAGCGAATGGTGCGCTCGGCGACCGGTGGGACCATGGCCTACGTCGGGGCGACCCGGGACGCGTGGCCCAACACCAACGCGAAGGTCTCCGACGGGATCTACGAACGGCTGTTCGGCGCCGCCCCCGAGCCCTTGGGCGACGCCGTTGAAGGCGCGCGCGCGCTCCTCCTTCCCAGCGCCCGCACCGAGTCGCTCGATCGGTGGGGCTTCTTCGAGACGATCCTTCTTGGCGTTCCGTCGATGCCGCTCTGGAAGTGTCCTCCGCTCTCGCTCAGCGTGACGCGACCCTCGACGGTGCCGCTCGGCTCGGCCAGCGTCGCCGTGACGGTCTTGCGTGGCGGCGCCCCCGCGGAGTCCGCGCTCGTCACGGTGTGGAAGACCGGAGACGATTACCGCGTCGCGCGCACGAACGCGCTCGGCCAGGCCACGGTGCCGTTTCATCCGGGCTCGACCGGCTCGTTTTCGCTCGCGGTCACGGCCGACGGAGCGACGCCCTTCCTGGATTCGCTCACGGTCACGTCGGTCGCCCCCGCGGTGTATGCGCTGAAGAACGGGACGTTCCGGGACGACCTCGGAGGGGACTCCGACGGAATCGTGGGCGCCGGGGAGACCTTCGGGATCGGCGGCTCGGTTCAGAACGTGGGCGGGAGCGCCGGCGCCGGACCGATCGCGGTCACGATCCAGGCCCTGACGGCTGGAGTCGCCGTGGACGTGGGGAGCGGCTCGGTTTCAGCGCTCGCGGCCGGGGTCCAGGCCGCGATGCCCACGAACCTTCGCGCGCACGCGCTCGCGACGCCGAACGCGGCGCGTTCGGAGCGGATCCGCGTCATCCTTTCCGACGGCGTGCGCGCCGATACCGCCGAAGTCGCGCTCGCGGTCGGCGCCGCCATCCCGATCGTGGCCGCCAACGTCTTCAGCGACGCGGCGTTTGGAAACGGGAACGGCGTGCTCGATCCAGGCGAAACCGCGACGCTCGGCTACGCGATCGCCAACGACGGCGGCGCGCGCGCGCGCGGCCTCGTAGCCCAGGTCTTGAACCCCGCGGCAGGGGTGACGCTGCTCGACACCAACACCGGGGTGGCCGACATCGCGCCGGGTGGAACGGGCTCGGTCCCGCCGCTTCGCTTCCAGGTGACGGCCGTTCCGTCGGGCCGGATCTTCGATCTCAGTCTGACCGACGCGTACGGGCACTCGTGGACGTTCCCGATCGAGCGGGCCGCGCCCGCAGCACCCGCCAACCCCAGGGTTGAATCGTCGGGCATCGACCGGATCGTCCTCGCGTGGGACGGCGTCGCGGCGAACGACCTGCTCGGCTACCGTGTCTATCGCGCCCCGAACGACGCCAGCACCCCGCAGCTCGTGACCACGATTCCGATCCGCCGCTCGCCGGGATTCGAGGACGTGGGGCTCTCCTTCCTCACGTCCTATCGCTACCAGATGAGCGCGGTCGACTCGAGCGGAAACGAGAGCGCCCGGTCGCCGATTCTCCTCGCGAGCACGACGCCGCCGTCGCTGCCCGGATGGCCCGCGTCGCTGGGGCAATCCACCTCGTCCTCGGTCTGCCTCGCGGACCTGGACGGGGACGATCGCCCCGAGGTTCTTGTGGGCGCCGAATATCTCTACGTGTTCCGTCCCGATGGGAGCGACTGGTTGGACGGCGACCAGAACGCGGTGACCACCGGGATCTTCACCACGCTCCAGCGCAACATCGCGTCCTCGCCCGCGGCGGCGGACCTCGACTTCGACGGAATTCCGGAGATCATCGCCGCGTCGTGGGACGACTCCACGATGGCGGTCTACCGGGTGAACGGAACGCTCATGCCGGGGTGGCCCCACAAGGGCGCGGCGCCGTTCTGGTCGGTGCCCGCGGTGGGGGACATCGACGGCGACGGCCAGCTGGAGATCGTGGTCGGATCGAACACCAACCGGCTCTACGCCTGGAAGGCGGACGGCACGGAGGTGCGCGACGGCGACTCGAATCCCGCGACGAACGGCGTCTATTTCCTGCCCAGTGGGAGCGTGATCTCCTCGCCGGCGATCGCGGATCTTCTGCACGACGGAAATCGGGAAGTCATCTTCGGAACGTCGGCGGGGTGGGTTTACGTTCTGCGGAACGGGGTCGCGCTTCCGGGTTCGTGGCCGTTCATCGTGGCCGGCGGTACCATGAGCTCGAGCCCCGCGATCGGCGATATCGTTCCCGGAGGCTCTCTCGAGATCGCGATCGCCTGCGGCAACGACAGCGTCTACGTGCTGACCGCGACCGGAGCGAGGGCCACGGGTTGGCCCAAGTCGCTCGAGCTGACCCCGGGGAACGGACGAGTGAACTCGCCGGTCTTAGCGCCGCTGCGCAAGCACCTCGGCGATCCGTCGCTCTGCGTCATCATCGCGGGCACCGACGGGACGCTCGACGCTTTTGGGCCGGCCGGGAACACGCTTCCGGGATGGCCGGTCCACCTGGGCGGCGGCACGGAAGCGACTCCGGTCGTGGCCGATCTCGACGGTGACGGATCCCTCGAAGTCCTGATCGGCTCCGAGGACAGACGCCTCTACGCGTTCCACGCCGACGGGACCGCGGTCAGCGGCTTCCCGATCGAAACCGGGGCCGAGGTGCGCAGCTCGCCCGCGGTCTGGGATTTGGACGGCGACGGCGCAAGCGACATCCTCGTCGCGGGCTGGGACCGCCAGCTCTACGCGTGGCGTTATCCCGGCACGTTCAATCCCGCGGGCATGGCGTGGCCGATGTTCCGCCACGACAACTGGCGGACCGGGCTCTTCACGTTCCCAATTCTCACGGCGGTCGACACGCTGCCGCCGGAGCCGGCGCCGCCCGCCACGTTGCACGCGGCTTGGGTGGAGCAGAACCGGCCCAATCCCTTCAATCCGGTGACCGCCATCGGATTCGCCGTGCCCGGGACGATGCCGGTCGAGGTGCGCCTCAGGGTCTTCTCCATGGGCGGACGCCTCGTGCGGACACTGGTTTCCCGCCGCGTCGAACCCGGCTATCATGTGGCCCGATGGGACGGCCGCGACGAGCGCGGCAATCCCGCGGCGTCCGGGATCTACGTCTACCGGGCCGAGATCGGCGGGGCGATCTTCTCTAGGAAGATGACCCTTCTGCGCTAGCCGCCGCGCCGGCGGATTTCCCGATCCACCACAAGGAGCGTTCATGTCGTCACCGGTCCGGGTGCGCTTCGCGCCGAGCCCGAGCGGTTTCTTGCACGTCGGCGGCGCCCGAACGGCGCTGTTCAATTTCCTCTACGCGCGCCATCACGGCGGCGTATTCGTGCTTCGAATTGAGGACACCGACCAGGAACGGTCGACCGAAGACTCGGTCACGGCCATCTACGAGGGCTTGAAGTGGCTCGGCCTGAACTGGGACGAGGGACCGGGGGCCGGGGGCGCCAAGGGACCCTATCACCAGAGCGAGCGCCTGCCGCTCTACGCCGAGGCCGTCGCGCGCCTGCTCGGTGAGGGCAAGGCGTACCGGTGCTTCTGCTCGCCGGAGGATCTGCAGCGCCGGCGGGAGGAAGCGCTGAAGCGCGGGGATCAGCCCAAGTACGACCGGCTGTGCCACCGGATTCCGGCCGCCGAGTCCGAGGCGCGGGCCGCGAAGGGCGAGCGCCACGCCATCCGGTTCTTCATGCCCGACGGCGAGACCAGGTGGGACGACGGCGTTCGGGGAGACGTCACGTTCCAGAACACCGCCCTCGACGATCTGGTCATCGCCCGATCGGACGGCCACCCGACGTACAATTTCGCGGTGGTGATCGACGACCACGCCATGGAGATCACCGACGTGCTCCGCGGCGACGACCACATCTCCAACACGCCGCGCCAGATCCAGATCTTCCGGGCGCTCGGCCTGGCGCATCCGCGGTTCGCGCACTTTCCGATGATCCTGGGCCCCGACGGGACCCGGCTCTCCAAGCGCCACGGCGCCACCTCCGTGACCGCGTTTCGGGACGAGGGAATCCTGCCCGAGGCGATGGTGAACTTCCTCGCGCTTCTGGGCTGGGCGTACGACGGCGAGCGCGAGATGTTCTCGATGGAGGAGCTGATTCAATTCTTCACCCTCGACCGCGTGTCGCGGAATCCCGCGATCTTCAACTACGAAAAGCTCGAGTGGATGAACGGCGAGTATTTCCGGGCCCTGCCGCTGGAACGCCGCGTCGATCTCATCGTCGAGCACCTCCGCGCGACGGGCGAGCTCCCCGCGGGGGCATTGCAAGACCGGTCCTTCCTGACGCGGGCGGTCGAGGCCGCGGGCGACCGGGTCAAGCGGCCGCAGCAGTTCCTCGGATACTCGGCCTACCTCTTCGTCGACCGCGTGGCGCCGGACCCCGTGCTGTGGGCCGAGCTTCAGGCCAAGCCGGGAACGCCCGAGCGGCTGCGTCGGCTCGCCGGCGCGCTGGAAACCGTGTCGCCGTTCGAGCACGATCCATTGGAGAAGGCGACGCGCGGCGTCGCGGCGGAGCTGGGAGTGAAGGCCGGCGACGTGATCATGCCCGCCCGGATCGCGTTGACCGGGAAGAAGGTCACGCCCGGAATCTTCGACGTGATGCTCCTTCTCGGAGCCGAGCGCACCGTGAAGCGCCTGCGCGACGCCGCGGATCATCTCGAGGCGGCGTCCCCGGCGACGGCCGGGTGACGCGACTCGTGGAGCAATCCCTTTCGTCTCTCCGCGTCGCGCTGGTGCACGACTGGCTCACGGGAATGCGCGGCGGGGAAAAATGTCTCGAG
The DNA here is from genome assembly GCA_963740415.1 of Candidatus Eiseniibacteriota bacterium. GTDB lineage: Bacteria > Eisenbacteria > RBG-16-71-46 > SZUA-252 > SZUA-252 > WS-9. The sequence goes on along the minus strand of CAVUEC010000003.1, from coordinate 164,283 downwards.
GTGCTCTGCGAGATGTTTCCGCAGGCGGATCTCTACACGCTGGTGCACCGGCGCGGGAGCGTGAGCCGCGCCATCGAGGCCCGCCGGATCCACGAGTCGTGGATCGCCCGCATGCCGGGCGGGCGCAGTCACTACCGCTGGTACGTTCCGCTCTATCCGCTCGCGGTCGAGTCGTTCGACCTGAGCGACTACGATCTCGTTGTCTCCTTAAGCCACTGCGTCGCCAAGGGAGCGCTCACCCGCTCCGACGCGCTCCACGTCTGCTACTGCTTCACGCCGGTCCGGTACTTTTGGGACCTCTACCCGCGGTACTTCGGCCCCGGAAAGGGGAACGCGGTGAGCCGGCTGGTGGGTCCATGGGTGGCGCACCGGTTTCGAATCTGGGACCGCGTGAGCTCGGACCGCGTGGATCTCTTTATCGCGGACTCCAAACACGTCCGCGACCGGATCGCAAAGCACTACCGCCGCCCGTCGAAGGTCGTCTACCCGCCGGTGGACGCGGAGTACTTCACCCCGGGGGAGGAGCCGGACGGGCCGCCGGCTTCCGCGGCGCCCGCGGGCGCCGATGACAGCCCGTTTCTGGTGGTATCGGCGCTTGTTCCTTACAAGGGGACCGAGCTTGCCATCCGAGTCGCCAATCGCCGCGGGTTTCCGCTGCGGGTGGTCGGCACCGGACCGGAAGGGAAGCGTCTCCGCTCGATCGCGGGTCCAACGGTCCGCTTCGACGACTGGCTCTCGATGGAGGCGCTGCGCGACGCCTATCGCGGATGCCGGGCGCTCATCCAGGCCCACGAGGAGGACTTTGGAATCGCCCCGCTCGAAGCGATGGCCTGCGGGCGTCCGGTCGTAGCACTTCGGCGCGGCGGCGCGGCCGAGGTCGTGGCGCCCGGGACCGGGATCCTGTTCGACGATGAGTCCGAATCGGGGCTCGAAGGGGCGATCGAGGAGTTCACGAGGCTTCGCTTCGATCCGGAGCGGCTGCGCCGTCACGCCCAGACGTTCGACCGGGCCGTCTACCGGGAGCGCATGGAGGAGACCCTGCGGGACGCCCTCGAGGCGTTTCAGAATCGTCACATCGACCCGCTCGGGGTGGAGCGGGCAGCCGAGGCTTGCATGGAGCAAACAAATATGTTATAATTAGTTACCTAAACTGCTTCGTGCGAAGTAGGGGGCATTGCTCAGGAGGTCCTATGCCGGTAGGTCCGCTCCCCAGCCGAAAGCCGTGGGTCAAGGCAGCACTCGGACTCGTTGGCCTCGCGGCGCTCATCTCGATCACATCGCTCGTCGTCAAACCCCCGTCGCTTCACTCCGCCACCCCAGCCCTCGGCGACTACACGAACTTTGAGGCGCTCCAGATCCGTCCGCTCGCCATCACCCCGGATGGGACCCGGCTCCTCGCCGTGAACACGCCGGACGCGCGGCTGGAGATTTTCACGATTGGAAACCACACGCTCACCCGGGCCGGGGACATCCCGGTCGGGATCGAGCCCGTGTCGGTGACCGCGTTCGACGACACCTACGCGTGGGTCGTGAACAACGTCTCCGACGACGTGAGCATCGTGAACCTCTCGACGCGGAGCGTGGTGGGCACACTGCGCGTCGGTGACGAGCCCACGGACGTCGTGTTCGCGGGAAGCCCGAAGCGGGCGTTCGTCTGCGTGAGCGGCGAGGATGCCGTGAAGCTCTACAACCTCACCGATCCCACGGCGCCGACGCTCAACACGGTGCAGCCCATCTTCGGCCGCCACCCGCGCTCGCTCGCGGCGAGAGGGAACGAAGTCTACGTGAGCATTCTCGACGCCGGGAACCGGACCACCATTCTCGGCCAGAACACCGTGGAAGACGGAGGCGGTCCCGCTCCCCCGAGTCCGCCTCGGAAGCTGACGAGCGCGGCCCCCAACGTTGGACTGATCGTCCAGAAGGTGGGGAACAACTGGGTGGACGAGAGGCCCGCGTCCCAGAAGACCTGGAATTCGGTCATCCCGTACGACCTGCCGGACCGCGACATCTCCGTGCTCGACGCCAACACGGGCTCGCTCCTGCGCACGGTGTCCGACGTCGGCACCAACCTCTTGAATCTCGCGGTGGCGCCGGGTAGCGGCAACATCTACGTCACCAATACCGAGGCGTTCAACCGCACGCGCTTCGAGCCAAATCTCAGGGGCCGGTTCGTTCAGAACCGGATCTCGCGGGTCGGACCCGGCGGCCTGACGCCGTCGGCGATCTGGCACCTCAACACCCACATCACGTACGACACGATCCCGGGTCCGGATTTCGAGAAGGATCTGAGCCTCTCCCAGCCGATCGACATCGCGATCAATTCGTCCGAGACGCGCCTCTACGTCGCGGCCCTCGGCTCGGACAAGGTCGGCGTGGTGGAAGCGGCGAGCGGGCTCGTCCTCAACCGAATTCCGTCGTCGTTGTCGCCCGCGCCACGGCGCGGCGGCCCGACGGGCCTGGCCCTGGACGCGGCGCGCGGGCAGCTCTACGTGCTCAACCGGTTTGCCAACTCGGTCGGGATCCTGGACGTGAACACCGAAAGCAACGTGGGCGAGGTGTTCCTCCGCTTCGATCCGAGCCCCAGGGAAGTCATCGAGGGCCGGCGGTTCCTCTACGACGCCACGATTTCGGACCACGGCGATCTGGCCTGCTCCTCGTGCCACATCGCGGGCAACTTCGACAACATCGCGTGGGATCTGGGGAATCCCCTGGGCGATAAGGACCCGGCTCCGCCGGGTCAACCGCTCGTGGCCGACTTCGATCCGATGAAGGGGCCGATGACCACGCAGTCGTTGCGCGGGCTCAACACGACGACGCCGTTTCACTGGCGCGGCGACCGGCAGGATTTCACCAAATTCAATCCGGCGTTCGTGAGCCTGATGGGGAACCGGACGCAGCTCTCCACGTCCGACATGCAGAAGTACAACGACTTCATCATGACGATGGTCTACCCGCCGAACCCGAACCAGAACCTGGACCGGACGTGGCCCAATCCGCCGGCGCCCACGCCGAGCCCCACCCGCGGTCTGGCGCAGTTCCAGGCGACCCACGACGTGGTCGCGTGCAGCGGCTGCCACTCGCTCCCGACCGGCACCAACGGGACGATCATTCCCGGCGTGCTGCTTCAAGAAAGCCAGGGGATCAAGGTGCCGCAGCTTCGGAACATGTACGAGAAGACCGGATTCACGAACGGCGCGGGAATGCAGGCGCGCGGGTTCGGATTCATCCACGACGGGTCGATCGACAACCTCGTCACGTTCCTCCATCTGCCCGTCTTCAATTTCAACAACGAGCAGCAGCGGATCGACCTCGCTTCGTTCCTCCTCTCGTTCGACACGGGGCTGGCCCCGTCGGTCGGCCGCGAGTTGACGATCACGCCGCTGACCAAAGGCTCGGGCTCGCTCGCGGCCCAGCTCGACTCGCTTTACGCTCAGGCGGATCTCGGCAACTGCGACCTCGTGGCCCACGCGTTCATCGGGGGGCAGAACCGGGGTTACCTCTATACGGGCGGAAACACCTTCACCACCGATTTCGATCCCGAAGGGCCGATCACCGCCGACGCGCTGCGCGCGCTTCCTTCGGACCCCGGCGAGGCGGTCACGTACCTGGGAGTTCCGCCGGGAGACGGCACGCGCATGGGCCTCGACCGCGACCGGGACGGCTACCGGGACCGGCTGGAAGTGCTGATGGGATCCGATCCGGCCAATCCGCTCTCGATTCCGTCGGTGAGCGCGGTCGCGGAGTCTCCGGCGGCGCCGGCGGCGCGCCTTCTGCAGAACGCGCCCAACCCGTTCAATCCGATGACGTCGATCGCCTATGAAGTCGGACGGACCGGACCGGTGAAGCTGCATGTGTTCGACGTGTCGGGCCGGCTGGTCCGCGCGCTGGTGGACGGCCTACAGCCCGCCGGCAAGCACGTGGTGAAGTGGGACGGACGGGACGATCGCGGCAACGCGGTCGCGAGCGGCCGCTACTTCTACCGCCTCCGCGTCGCCGACAAGGTTTTGACGAGGGACATGACCCTCCTCAAGTAGCGTTGAGGAGGTTAGAACGCCGGGATTGAGTCGAGATCCCCGGCCACGACCAGGTGAAGGCGATCCGGGTGCAGGTGCGCTCGGATCGCCTGGTTCACCTGATCCCGCGTGACCGCCTCCACCCGTGACGGGAATTGGTCCAGGTAGGAGGGGCCGAATCCGAACTTCTCCGCGTAGGTGAGCGCGAAGGCGACCCCGGCGTTGGTCCCGAGTCGCACGCGATAGTTGCCGCTGAAGAACCGCTTCTGGACCGCCACCTCGTCCTCGGTGATCCCATCCTTGCAATACCCGACGATCTCATCGCGCGTGGAGTGGAGCGCCTTGGCGAGGTTCTTGGGCGCCACGGCCACGTCCACCGCCCAGACGCCGTCCAGGTAGTCGGACCAGAGGAACCGCGAGAAGAGGGTATAGCTCAACCCTTCGGTGTCGCGAACCCGCTTCCCGATCCGTGACGTCAACGAGCTCTGGCCGAGCGCCGCGTTGGCGACAATCGATGCCTCCCAATCCGGATCGGTCCGCTTGAGTCCACTCGCCCCTCCGAACACGAAATCCATGTTCGCCTTTCCGCGCATGGTCTCGACGGCGCGCTGGGCCGGGTTGGGCTCGGTCCGCGCCTCGCCGTACTTGGGGCGCTCGCCCGCGGGTATCGGAGAGAAGAGGGAATCGACCAGCGCCGCGACCGCGGGTGGATCGACGTCCCCGACCACGGAGAGAATGATCCCCGATCCCGCGTAGCGGGCCCTGTGAAACGCGCGCAGGTCCGCCGCGGTGGCCGCGTCGAGGCTCGCGAGCATCTCAACCCTGTCCGCCGCGCGAAGGGGATGCCCCTTCGGGTAGACGAGACGGGACAGGCCATCCCGGGCCCTCAGGCCCGTGCTCTCGTAGCCGCGCAGGAGATCCGCCTTGAGCTCGCTCTTGGCCTTGGTCAATTCCTTGGGATCGAAGGCGGGATTTCGAAGCTCGTCCGCGAGGATCGAGAGCAGAAGCCGCGTGTCCTTGGAAAGCGCCGACGCGACGAACGGCGCGTCGTTCAGCTCCGCGTTGATCGAAATGCTCGCGCCGACGTCGTCGAGCAGCCTCGCGAGCGTCCGCTTGTCGCGGGTCATGGTGCCGCGGGTCAGCATCGCGGCGGTCAGCTGGGGAATCGCGGGCTTTCCGGCGGGCGCCTCCTGCCGCCCCGCGAACGCCACGCCGTGCACGGCGACCGTCGGGACCGCGCGGTTCTGGAGCACGTTCAAGATGACGCCGTTCGGGAGCACCCGGTGGAGGGTGCGGCTTGCGAAGGTCGCGCCCGCGGCCTCCGCGTCATCCGACGCTCCGCCCGCGCCCGGCCGCTTGGATTTGGGGGGAGTCTTGGATTTCGCCCCCGCCGAGGGTTTGGCGGGCTCCTTCTGGCTCCGGATTGGAACGAACCATCCGACCGTCGCATGCTCGGGCACGAAGTAGGTCCGCGCCACCCGCTGGATGTCCGCGGTCGTCACGACGCTCATCGAATCCAGATACGTGACGAACCACTTCCAGTCCGCCGACGCGACGGCCTCGCCCAGCGAGGACGCGAGCTCGTAGGTTCCATCGCGGCCGCGGACGACGGAGACTTCGACGCGGCTCTTGGCCCTCGCCAATTCGCCGGCGGTGACGCCCTTCTCCGCAATCTCGCGCAGCACGCCCTTCATGGCCGCCTCCACGCGTTCGTGCGTCGAGGTGGGGGAGACGGTCGCGGTCACGAGGATCGGGAATGGATCCCGGAGCGTGTAGTTGGACGCGTCCACGTCGGTCGCGAGCCCGGTCTCGACCAGACCCTGATAGAGCCTCGAGTTCACACCGCCGGAGAGGATGGTCGCCAGGACGTCGAGGGCGATGAAGTCGTGGTCGAGGGCGCCCGGCCGGATGTAGGCGAGCTCGACGATGCCCACCTCTCCCGGACGGCTCACGACGACGCGCCGCTCGCCCTCCTGGGGCGGCTCGACCGTGATCACGCTTGGGATGGGGTTCGTGGATTTGGCCAGGCTTCCGAATTCCCGGTCGAAGAGCCGCAGGGCCTCCGCGCGGTCGAAGTCGCCCACGAGGATCGCCTCCGCGTTATCCGGATAGAAGAAGTTGTGGTAGTGATCGCGCAGCTTCTCGGTGGAGACGCCCTCGATGTCGGATCGGTACCCGATCGTGTCCCAGTGGTAGGGATGCGCCACGATGCAGGCGGCCACCAGCGATTTCTCCAGGGCCCGGTACGGGTTGTTCTCGCCGATCTCATATTCGTTTCGGACGACGGACATTTCCGGGCGCCGCTCCTCGTCGAGGATCAGGGCGCGGCTCATCCGGTCCGCCTCGATTCGCATCGCGAGATCGAGGTCGGTGGCCGGGACGGTGGAGTAGCCGGTCATCCGGTCGTACCACGTGGTCATGTTCGTGCTGGAGAAGTCCGCCCCCGCTTCGTAGAGCACTTCCTGGAACGTCTTGTGACCGTTCGCCTTTCCGAAGCTCGCCGTGCTCTTGTTGAAGAGCATGTGTTCGAGGAGGTGCGCGGAGCCGGTGTTCCCGGGCGCTTCATTCCTGGATCCGACGTGATAGACCACCAGGAACGTGATGACCGGAGCGGCGTGGTTCTGGGACAGGAGGATCTTCATTCCGTTGGAACGGAGGCGGTACTGGGCGATGCCGCCCAGGGAATCGACGCGCTCGACGTTGGCGGGGATGGACCCGGGCTTGGCCGATGCGGAGGGCGACTGAGCGAACGACGCGGATGCGGCGAAGACGCAGGCGGCAAAGAGGGCGAGGGCCGATCCGGCCGCCGCCCTGAGCCTCGGCGGAAGTGGTAGCGCTACGGGGATTCGAACCCCGGTTTGATGGCTGAGAACCACCCGTCCTGACCCCTAGACGATAGCGCCACGCCGCCGGCTTTATGTGGTGGCACGCTGGTTTGTTGGCTGGGGGAAGAGGATTCGAACCCCTGTACCGTGGTCCAGAGCCACGTGTCCTACCACTGGACGATCCCCCAAAGGGCTGCGGAGTCTAGCATTGCAAACGCACGAGCGTCAACGCTCGGAGGATGCGCGTGCGCCGCGGGCCGCTACGAGTGACTGGGCGCGTCCGGCGGGGTGCTGCGTTCGGGGCGCAGGTGATGGTAGAGCCAAACCGCGAAGAGCGCGACGAGTGCCAGGACCACCACCAGGTCCAGCCCCCGCCAGTAGTGACGGATGTTCTCCCAGTGTTCGCGGAAGAGGACGCCCACGTACGCGAGCGCCAGCGTCCAGAGCAAAGACCCGAGAAACGTGTACAGCGTGAATCGCCCAAAGGGGACCCGGGCCGCGCCTGCGGGGAACGAAATGAAGGTCCGCACGATCGGGACAAGCCGCGACCAGAACGCGACCTGAAGTCCGTGCCGCTTCAGCCACCCGTCCGCCCGGTCGTATTCCTCGATGCGGATGATCCGCCAGCGGGCGAGTTGCGCCGCCATCGGGCGCCCGCCCTTCATTCCCAGCCAATAGGCGATCCACGAGCCGAGCACGTTTCCGACCGCGCCGGCGAGGACCACGCCCCAGAGCGTGAAACGCCCGGTCGTCACCAGGTAACCGGAGAAGGGCATGATGATCTCGCTGGGGAGCGGGATGCACGCGCTCTCGATCGTCATGCAGAGCACGATTCCGGCGTAGCCCAGGGCGGAGATCGTTCCGAGGATGAACGCGGCGAGGGGAGCGACGATTCGGTCCAGGAGATTCACCGGCAGAACCTACGCGAGGGGCTCGACCGCGAACAAGCGGAAAGACTTACGCCTTGAGGGGTTCCGTCGCCGCGTGATAGCGTTCTCCTAGATGAATTCCCCCTTCGCCACGCGAGGGCGCATCCAGGCGCTGGTCCTCGCCTGGGGCTGCCTCCTCCCCGCCATCCTGTTCGCCGCGCCCCTCCGACCCAACGTGGTGGCGACCCGCGGGATTCCTTCGTCGATCTCGGCCAACTATGGCGCGGCCGTCCGCCTCGCGCCTCCGGGCGTCGCCGGGCCGTACGCGATTCCGACGGGCTCGGGTTTCGAGATCCGCGACGCGGCGCTGGGCGGAAGCCAGCCCACCGGTTCCTTCCGAACTTCGGGCGTCGTGAACGCGATGACGGTGGACGCCTCGACCGCGTACCTCTTCGCGGGCACGCGAGGGATCGTGGCCGTCGACATCACCAACCCCACGGCACCCTCGGCCATCGGCTCGTTCGACGGCCTGGGTGACGTGACCCTCGGCGCCGCGTCCCCGAACGGGTACGGGTTGGTCGCGGCGTCCGGGTCGGAACTCCACTTCCTCGCCCGCTCGGCGCCGGGCGCGATGTCGCTGGTCTCCACGATCCACTTCGCGGACGCGCGCGAGGTGCGCGGGATCGTCGCGCGCTCGGACTCGTTCCTGGTCGTGAGCGCCCGCGCGAATCCGGTGCCAAGGCTCTTCCTCACGCTCTACCGGCTTCGGGCAAACTCGTCCCAGCCGGAGTCGCTCCGCGAGCTTCAGGTCCCACTCCAAACGCCCACCGGGCTGGCATGGGTCGGCGACTACGCGTTCATCGCCATCGGAAACGCCGGGGTCCTGGCGGCCAACGTGCCTGGCGCCGTGGTCACCGACACGTTCGGTTTCGGGAAGTTCGTGCGCTCGGTCGACGCCGACGACTCGCTCGTGGTCGCCGCGGCGCAGGCGGGCACCTACGCGAAGATCCGGCGATCGGGCGCCTCGGGCGAGCTCCTCGGGAATCCCACGTTCGAATCGCTCCCGCTGGAGCCGATCCACGTCGCGCTCTCGGGAAGCCGGGTGGTGATCTCCGTGCAGGACGTCGCCTCGGCGCAAGAGCCGGACGAGGTGGCGCAGGGCGCGATCGAGCTTCGGGATCTGAACGCGACGCTCCCGATTTCGGACCTGGGGGGCACGGGACGCACGCGGCGCGCCGCGTGGAGCGGCGGCTACGCCTACGTCGCCGACTACACGGGCGGGCTCCGGATCTACCGGGCCGGGGGCGCGGACAGCAGCCTCGTTGGCGCCCTGGCGTTCGGGCCGAACACCGCGGTGGTCGACGTCGCCATCGACGCCGCGCACGGTCGGGCGTACCTCGCTGCGGGCAGCCAGGGCCTCCAGATCGTCGACGTCTCGAATCCCGCGGCGCCCTCGCTCCTGGGCTCGCTCGCCCTGCCCGGGTTGACCAGCGCCGTTGCGGTTGTCGATTCCAGCCTCGTGGTGGTCGCGCGGCGCGGAAACGTGGGGGCCGGCATCACGTTCGTCGATGTGGCAGCACCGTCCCTTCCCGCGGCGCGCGGTCAGATCGGGAATCCGGTTGTGGATCCGCGGGCCCTCGCGGTCAAGGATACGGTCGCCTACGTTGCCGACGCCTCGGTCGGCCTTCTCTCGATCGGCTTCGGCAATCCGGACGCGCCGACGATCATCGGGACCTTCTCCGGCACGCCGGCGCAGGATCTCGACCGCTCCGGCGATCTGCTCCTGATCGCGGCGTCCACCGGGCTTCAGGTGGTCGACATCTTCCGGCCCGCGACCCCCGTCCTCGCGTCCCAGGTGGCCACGCCGGTGCCTTTGGGCGTCGCCCATTCGGGGAATTCGGCCATCCTCTTCGCCGGAGACCTGGGAGCGCTCGTCGTGGATCTCGCCAATCCGTCCTCGCCCCAGCTTCGAGGGCCGATCGGCGTGGCGGGCTCGTGTCGCGACGGAGCCTGGATCGGCGACACGCTGCTCGTCGCGACGGGGCTCGCGCTCGAGCGATACACAGTGAGTCCGGCGGCGACCACGGTTCCCGCCCTGACCGTTCAGTACGACCCCGGCCTCGTGGCGCCGCTCGCCAACATTCAGTGGAGCGCCGTCTCCCTTCCCGGGCTTGTGGGGCTTAATCTCTACAGGGATCTGATGCCGGTGCCGCCGGGGACGACAGACCCCACCGGAACCCGCATCAACGGCGCGCTCCTGCCCGCGAGCGCGACCGGGACGACCGATGCGGCGCTGACTCCGGGGGCGACGTACCGGTACCGGCTCGAGGCGTTTCTCGCCGACGGCAGCGAAATCAAGGTGGCCGAGGGCTCGCTCTTCGTGCCGTCGACCGGCGACGTGGGCCGCGCGTACCCCAACCCCTACACGCCGCAGACGGGGCTCCTCCTCACCATTCCGTTTCGCGTGATCGGGGGCACCGGCGGATCGATCGACGTGACCGTGCACGACGTCTCGGGGAGGCTGGTCTTCCGTACGGCTGTAGCCGCGCCGGCGGGCGGCGGGTTCGGGAGCGTCTCCTGGGACGGGCGCGACGCGCGGGGACGACCCGCGGCAACCGGTGTTTATTTCGTCAGGATCAACGGACTGGGAATCGACGATGCGCGCCAGATCGTTCTTGTTCGGTAAGGCGGTTCTCCGCCCGGCGTTCGCTGTCTTCACGGCGGCGGTCCTCTTCATGGGGCCCGCCGCGAGGGCGCAGTACCCGAGCCCCAATCCGCCTTCGCAACCCGAGGTCCCGACGCCGGGCATCAGCGTTTCGCGCCCCCGCTTCTCCTCGGACGCCACGATTCAGCCCGGGGACTCGGGCGCACCCGAGGTCCGGGTGGACTATCGCTTCCCCCGGAGCGAGCTTCTCTTCGAGCGGAGGCCCGACGGCTACCACGCCGCCTACGAGATCCGCGTCATCTTCACCAAGGAAAAGGGGAAACAGCAGGTGGCGGGGGACGCCGTCTCAAAGGAGCTTCAAGTTCCGCGCTACGGCGACACGCACGTCCAGGGCATCGATCTGTTCGATCACATCTCGTTCCGGCTGCCGGCGGGGAGGTACCACGCCGAGATTCTGCTCACCGATCTGACGGCGGAGCGAACCTCCGGGACCATGGTCGTCGTCGAAGTTCCGGGGGTCGCGGGGGATGTCTGGATCACGGACCTCACTCTGGGAGCGCTGCGTCCGGATTCTTTGCTGAGCCCTCAGGACACCACGGCAATCGAGTCCAGGCCGTCCCGCCAGTTCGCGGACGACGTCGTGAGGCTGGTGGCCATGGGAGAGATCGTGGACAACCGGAAGTCGGGCGCCCCCGATTCGACCTACGCCCTTCGGTACCGCATCGCGAGCGACTACGAGCCCAACGTCTTCGTGGCCGATACGACGATCGCGCGGCTCGGAACCCGGACCCGCTTCGTGATCCGGCCCAAGGCCGGAACGCTCAACGCCGGCACGTACCGTTTCATCCTCGATCTCCTGAGCCCACTCTCGCCCTCGAAGGGAAAGAAGAAGGCCGCCCCGATTCGCCGCGAAAAGGAATTCACGGTGGAGCAGAGCGCCGCAACGGCGGCCATCGACCCCCGGACCACACTGGAAGTTCTCCGGTACATCGCGACCGATTCGGAGAAGGACCAGATGGATCATCTCAAGACCGAGGAGGAGAAGCGGGACTTCTGGGATACATTCTGGAAGCGGCGGGATCCCAGCCCCGAGACGCCCGAGAACGAGTTGAGGGACAAGTTCTACCAGAGGGTTCGCTACGCCGATCAGCACTTCTCGTCCGGCAGCGCGGGGTGGAAGACCGACATGGGGCGCATCTACATCCAGAACGGGCAGCCCGACGAGGTCGTCCGCAACCCGTTCCGGTTCGACGGCCCACCGGAGGAGATCTGGTACTACTATCAAGATCGCAAGACCTACTACTTCGTGGACCGGGACGGCTTCGGCCGCTACGAGCTTGACCCCAACCGCACCCAATCCGAGTGAGCCGGCCGGCGCGCTGACGCGCTGGTCCGATTTCCTCGCCACGCACAAGCTCCGGGCCACCGGACCCCGCAAAGTGATCGTGCAGGCGATACTCGATGCGCCAGGCCACTTTGACGCGGAGACGCTCCGACTTCGCTTGAAGGGGCAGGGGCGGAGGCTGTCCAGGGCCACGATTTACCGCACGCTCGCCCTTCTTCAGGGTGGCGGAATCCTGCGCCGGGTCCAGCTGGTCGAGGGCACTCTCCATTACGAGCTGGCCCGCCCCAACGATCCGCACCACCACCTTGTCTGCCGGCGATGTGGCTCCGTTCAAGAGGTTACCGATGCCGCGCTGACGCGGGCGCTCGCGGACGCGGCCGGAAAGGCCTCGTTTACCCCTGAAGAGTTCGTTTTGCGGATCCGGGGACTCTGCGCCCGATGCCGGTCCGGCCGCCGAAGCTAGATCCTTCCGGGGTCCGTCCTCATAAGTAGCTGTAACCAATTAACTTACAGCTGATCCTCGAAATTTTTGTTTGACACACCCCAAATCGGACGCCTATGTTGCGCCGGAATTTTGGGGAGTGCCCAACCCAAATGTTACGACGAAACGAGTTGTACGGCTTGGCCTTGAACGGTCGATTCCGACAGGAATTCAACTGAAAGGGGGTGGGGAACCAGGTCCAAAGAGCAGGAGCTGCTCCATAGGATCTCCCCGAGTCGGTATCCAACATAGTGCGCAGACGACTCGGGCATCGGACCCTGGATGGTCCGGGGTCCAAAACAAGGAGGCAAAACCAGATGTTTCAGCGCAAGCTGATTGCTGTTTTCGGTGTGGTGGCTCTCCTGGCCGTTTCGGCCGGCGTGAGCCAGGCTTCGTTGTCCCGCGTCGAGGGCATGGGGCTGGGTACGCCCACCCTGAGCCAGTTCACGGATGACTACGCCAACATCTTCTTCTTCCCGACGTCGGTCGTCCGCCAGAACAACCTCGTCCTTGCCGAAGTGGGGAACAACCCCGGCGGGGCCGTGGACCCGGTGACGTTCGCTGACCAAAGCCTCACCATCATCAAGAATTTCCCCAAGTTCGGCTCCATCGCCTATCAGATGAAGCAGAACGCGCTCAATTCCCAATTTCCGAACAATCTGACCCACGAGCAGATCGACATCATCTACGGTCGTGCGCTTTCGAAGCTGGACCTCGCGATCCGCTTTGACATGACCAACTCGTCGTTCGAGCACGACGACAGCACGCCTCTTCACTTCGAGGCCCACGGCTCCGGATTCCTCCCGGCCGATCCGTATCCGTTCGGCGTGTTCGGCGCCAACGCGATCGCCGGGACCGGCGTGGAGATCAACACCATGGGGATCACCCCCGCGGTGGCGCTCCACATGAAGAACGACAACCGCATCGAAGCGGCCCTCACATTCCGGACCTACTCGCTCGACCGAAACACCTCGACGGGCGGCGTGGCGGGCGAGGAGTGGAAGGACCAGGGCAACCCGTCGTACGGGATCTCGGCGCGCGCGTTTCTCCACGATGGCGATCGCGCGACCTGGGTCCCCGCATTCTGGTACGTGAACGACGATCTCAGCTATGAAGTCAACAACGTCGCCGGTCTGGGACCCCGCGCCGTCGACGAGACCTACAAGAACATCGGCCTCGGGATCTCGCACAACATGCGGGTGAACGACAACAATTTGTTGATTTTCGGCGTGGCCGCCTGGCAGCAGAAGAGCTCGTTCGAGCGCACGGACGCCAACACCGGCGGCGCCGTGACGGACATCAAGAAGGACGAGTTCACGAACACGATGTTCCCGCTCTTCCTCCTCTCGCTGGAGACGGACGCCACGTCGTGGCTCACGATTCGCATGGGCGCGACCAAGGCCATGTTTAACACGGAGGAAAAGCAGGACGACTTCGGCGCGCCGGCGTTCAACGTGACGGAGAAGGAAAAGACCTCGGACTTCCAGTTCAGCCTGGGGTCGGGGATCAAGTTCCACAATCTGGACATCGACATGACGCTCAACGAGGCCTTCCCGCTTTCGGGCGGCTGGCTCATGTCGGGCGACCCGGCGACGCCCTTCACGCGCGTCTCGGGCACGTACCACTTCTAAAACCAAGGCGATAGGGGGCCCCATCGGGGGTTCCCTACCAGGCCTCCGGGCCGTCCGGCGACTCCGCCGGGCGGCCCATTTTTTCCGCCAAAAACAGTTGACAGCCCGGTTGGGACCCTTCTAGCGTTAATGGAGTAGAGGCGTCGCGGCCAGATGGCCGCGAAACGGTGTGGGCCAGTGATGGGGGACGAACTAAAGAAATAAAGCCGGAACGCGTGGAGAGCCGCCGATAGAGGGACCAAGAACCAGCCCGCAGGGGCCGGGTCAGGATGAGCCGGCAAGGGGCGACGGGATGCTTGGGCACGATCACTCATGGATGGAGTGACCCTCAAAATGGCGCTTCCACAGCAGAGGATGGGAGAGCGGATCATGACGCGACCTCGGATGCGGCGGGGGTTTGGCGTCGCCACTTTATTCGTGGCGAGCGCCTTTTTTATTTTCTCGGGCAAGGCCTGGGCGGGAACGACCGGCGGAATCAGCGGCACGATCCACGACGCCGCGACCAGCGAGCCGATCGGGCTCGCGTCGGTCACGATTCCGGAGCTGAAGCGGGGGGCCACGACCGACGACAAGGGGAATTACTTCATTCTCAACCTTCCCCCTGGGAAGTACACCGTCCGCGTGGCGCTGCTGGGGTACGTGCCCCAGGTGAGGGAAGGGATCGAGGTCTTCCCCGACTTCAACAGCAAGCTTGAGTTCTCCATGCAGCCGACGGTCCTGACCGACGTCGCGCCGGTGGAGATCACCGCGGAACGGCCTCTCATCCAGAAGGATGTGACCACCACCACGAAGTTCCTGGCGGGCGAGGAGATCAAGAATCAACCCCTCCGCGGCTATCAGGACGCCGTCGCCCAGCAGTCGGGCGTGGTCAACTTCAAGCTGAACATCGATAACGAAGCGCAGAACAACAACACGCTGATCATCCGCGGCGGGCGGCCCAACGAGGTGGCGTACTACGTCGACGGCTTCTCGCAGCAGGATCCGCTGACCGGCGTCTCGACGACCGCGATCAACAACGACGCGGTGGACGAGGTGGTCGTTCAGGCGGGCGGGTTCAACGCCGAATACGGCCGCATCAACTCGGGCGTGATCAACGTGGTAACCCGCGAAGGAGCGGACCGCTACTTCGGTTCGATCGAGGGCGTCACCGACAACCTTTCGGGCGACTGGAACAACGCCCCGGCCCTGGACAACAACATCTACGCGCTCTCCGTGGGCGGGCCCCTGACCCCGAACATGAAGAACATCACCTTTTACCTCTCCGGCGAGCGCCAGTACAACCGGGACCGCCAGGCCAGCACCATCACCCAGGACATTGCCGACCCGTCCCAGCCCGGGCTCTACGAAAACGGGATTCTGCCGTCCAACAGCTCGGATTCGTGGTCCGGAATCGGAAAGATCTCCTGGAAGCCGTCGCCCCTCAAGACGTTCAAGCTGGGAGGCACGTACAACACGGACAACTGGCAGCAATACGTCAACGCCTACCGGTTCGACTTGAATCACGCTCCGCGCTATCAGGACAAGAACTGGTCGGTCTACGGGAACTGGAACCACAGCCTGAACGACCGCTCCTACTACGAGCTCAAGGCGAACGTATTCACCACGGAGCGCACGCGCGGGGACGGCGTCTACTTCGACAATCTGCTCGGGTACTCGAGGCCCAACGGAAACCCGCTCTTCGACCAGAACGAAGCCATCTTCTGGTACGGGGATCAGGACCCCCAGACGGCCCACGTCTTCGACGACTTCTTGAAGAGAAGCTCGAACTACGTCGGCTTTGCGGCCGACTACGCGACGCAGCTCTCGAAGTCGCTCCAGCTCAAGGCGGGCGGCGACTACCAGCGCCACACGCTTCGCTACTACGACCATTACTTCCCGACCCAGCTCTATGGCGAGGAGTTCAGCGACGACGACGGAAACCACGCCTACACGGCGGGCGAGCCGTTCACGGACGCTAACGGAAACGGCCAGTGGGACGCCGACTACGTCTCGAACACGCGGGACGTCGACCATTACGGGTACGACGCCCTCGGCAACAAGCTGGACGGCGGCGACTCGTTTCAAGATCTGAACGGCAACGGAAGCTACGACGCGGGGGAACCGTTCACGGACAGCAACGGGAACGGGATCTACGACGACCCGCTCGACGGACCCAAGCACCCCAAGGCCGCGTCCCTCTACGTCCAGGGCAAGTACGAAAATCTCGGACTGGTGATCAACGGGGGCCTTCGCTGGGACTACCTGACGCCCGCGACCGAGGCGCTGCGGAGCGACACGCGGCCGCTCGATCCGGACGGCGTGAACGACTCGCGGCTTCAGGAAGGCGACCTGGAGGAGTCCAAGGTCTACAACAAGATCAGTCCGCGTCTGGGCGTCGGATTCCCGGTCAGCGACCAGACTCTGGTTCACGTCAACTACGGGAAGTTCTTCCAGCAGCCCAATCTTCAAGACCTCTACGTGAGCTACGCCTTCCTGGAGCACAAGATCCGGACGGGCGGTTACTTCGTGGGGTTCGGCAATCCCAACCTGAAGCCGGAGCAGACGACGGCGTACGAGCTGGGCATCCAGCACACGCCGACGGAACGCTCGAAGATCGAGGTCGTCGCGTACTACAAGGACGTGAAGGATCTCGTCGAGATCACGAACATTCCCTCCACGCCGAACAGCTTCTCGTCCTATCAGAATCGTGACTTCGCCACCATCAAGGGCGTGGACCTCGGCTACACGATGCGGCGCTCGGGCTACATCTCGATGAGCGCCAACTACAGCCTCTCGTGGGCCAACGGCACCGGCTCGGTGTCCCAGTCGCAGCGGAACATCGCCTGGACCGCGTCGGAGCCTCCGAAGATGTCGTCGCCGCTGGCGTTCGATCAGCGGCACAAGCTGTCGATGAACTTCGACTTCCGGTACGGCAAGGGGCAGGGTCCGACGTGGTGGGGCTCGAAGATGCTCGAGAACGCCGGGCTCAACGTGCTCTTCAACCTGGCCAGCGGCACGCCGTACACGCCGACCAAGGTCTACAACGAGGTCACGCTCGCGGCGGTCGCCGTGGAGCCGACGGGGCAGCTGAACTCCCGGTACGGTCCGTGGACCTACCAGGTGGACGCCAAGCTCGGCAAGACGGTGGGAGTGAAAGGGCAGAACCTGGATCTGTACGTCTGGGTGCTCAACATCCTCGACCGGGACAACATCAACGCCGTCTACACGTCGACCGGCAGTGCTACCACGACCAACTTCTTGAACACCCCCGACGGTCAGGCCTACCTGGCGACCAACGCGGGGACTTACGGGGAGGACGGGGCGCTCCGGCGTTACCAGCTGGGCGAGCTCGATCCCACGCTGCACGGAATTCCACGCCAGGTGCGTTTCGGCGCCCGGCTGAGCTTCTAGGAACGAATGCCGAGGGCTAAGGAGGGCCTAAGGATGCGAACGCTGCGATGGGTCGGAGTGGCGACCCTGCTGCTGCTCCTGGCCGCCCCGAACGCGGTGGGCGCGCCGAGGACGGGATTCAAGCACAAGGCTGTCAAGTCACGGCCGTCGCCGGTCCGCCGCGCGGCCGCGATCATCGACAACAACAACCACATGGACGTCAACAACCTCGACATGGTTGTGACGAACCATGGGTCCCTGGCCTACGACCTCGAAACCGGGAACGCCGGGTTCATCTACCCCAAGGGGAGCACGCACACGGCGGTGTTCGCCTCGGGACTCTGGGTGGGTGCCAAGGTCAACGGCTCGGTCCGCACCGCCATCGGCGAGTATTCGCAGGAATTCGTCCCCGGGCCGATGGCCGGCGGGACCTTCCAGCCCGACGCGCCGGAGTTCCGCAACTACCGGATCGACCGGGGGAACACGACCAGCAGCGATTACCTGAACTGGCCGGTGAGCCAGGGTGCGCCGCTCGACTCCCTCGGCAATCCGCTCCTCTTAGGGGACGCCACCATCTGGAGCGTGTTCAACGACGCCGATCCCGGTGTGCATACGAATGACGCGGGCAGCACCGCGCCGCTGGGGATCGAAGTTCAGCAGACGGTGTTCGCGTTCAATCGATCCGGGCCCCTCGGGAACATCATCTTCGTCAAATGGAAGGTGCTGAACAAGGGCGGGAACCAGCTCGACAGCACGTACGTCTCGGTCTGGAGCGACCCCGACCTCGGCGGCTTCACGGACGACGTGGTGGGTTGCGACACCACGCTCAGCGTCGGATTCGTCTACAACGCGACCAACCAGGACGCGCAGTACGGCTCCAAGCCTCCCGCGGTCGGATATGACTTCTTCCGGGGGCCGATCGTTCGGGACACCCTGGGCGTCGTCATCGACACCCTGGGCATGACCTCGTTCAACAAGTACATCAACGGGACCGATCCCGCCTCGGCCAACGAGACCTACAACTACATGAGCGGCCTCAAGGCGGACGGCTCGCCCATTCACGTCCAGGACGACCTGCTGCAGCCGATCACGAGCTTCCAGGTTTCGGGACTGAACGTGGGCGGGACCAACGGCCCGACGAACTGGCTCGACTCGAACCCGGCCGACCGCCGCCTCTTCCTCTCCTCGGGCCCCTTCACGATGATGCCGGGGGATTCGCAGGAGGTGGTGACGGCGATCATCGTGGGCCAGGGGAACGACCGGGTCGCCTCGGTCGCCGACATGAAGAGCAAGGACCAGACGGCGCAGGTGGTCTTCGATCTCAATTTTGACATCCCGCCCCCGCCGCCTTCCCCCACCGTGTACGTCCAGCCGATGGACAAGGGCGTCCGGCTGATCTGGGGCTCCGAGCCGGTGGGCGACGTCCAGATCAGCACGCAGCTCAACCAGGAGTTCCACTTCGAGGGCATCCGGGTGTGGCAGATGTCCTCGAACAGCTCGGATGCGAGCCCCACGGTGCTCGCGACCTACGACGAGCCGAACGGCGTCACGAACATCTACTCGGACGAGTTCGTGCCTAGCAGCGGGGTCGTGGAGCGCGTCCTCAAGGCCGCGGGGAACGACGGTGGGGTCCAGTTCCAGATCGACATCACCGACGACAAGATCAAAGGCGGCAAGCTGGTCAACAACAAGGATTACTACTTCGCCGTCACCGCGTACTCGTACGACGTGAACAACGTCAACCCTTACACCGTTGGCGGAAACGACATCGGCACTATTTCCGAGATCTTGGAGAGCGCCCGAACACCCATCCGCGCGTCGCCCGGTACGAGCAGCGCCGTCTTCAGCACCTCGGCCACACCGATCTCGGCCGGACCTTTGAACATCGATGGAGCCGTGGACGTGGAGCAGGTGACGCAGAACGCGATCACGGGGAATACCTACAACGTCACGTTCGACGACCTGGAGCACTGGTGGCTGACGAACACCACCACCGGCGACACGCTTCTGGCGGATCAGTCGAACATCGGGGGCGGATTTGACAGCCCGGTGGTGGAAGGCTTCATGCCGCGCGTGACCGCGCCGCGCGGCGTCGCCGCGCTGGGCGAGCTCCGGGCCGACAGCACGATCACCGATCTAACGCCGGAGAACCCGGATTCGACGGGGACGTGGTTCTTCTTGGATTTTGGCGGGCTGGGGCCCTTCACGTTCCTGGGGGCGACGAACCACGACTATGAGATCCGCGTTCTCCCAGACACCACCGACTACTGCTGGAACTACGCGAGCGGCGAGGTGTCGTTCGTCTCGACCTTCAAGCAACCCTTCGAGGTATGGGACCTGGGCTTCAACTCGCTCTCCGACGCGTCCGACGACGTCAAGCTGTCGGCGATGGTGCGGGATATCGATCTGAGCGGGTCTTGGACCTGGGGCGACCGGCTCTACTTCCGGGAGATCCCGTACGCCTCGATCGCCTGGACGACCCCGGGCACCAAATCGACCGACTACGTTCCGGACGGTTCGGATCAGACCCTGGGCCGGTTCGACTTCGAGCTGGCGGACACCAACTTCGTCGGAGACATCCCGCCGCCGACCACAATCCGGATCATCAGCCAGCGGTTCACGTCCGCCGACGCGTATCAGTTCCGGACGGTGATCGCCGGGACGGCGGCCGGAACGGTGGTGGGGAACGACTTGAAGAAGTGCCTCGCGGTGCCGAATCCCTACTACGCGCACTCGCAGTACGAGCTGACCCAGTTCGACCGGGTGCTCAAGTTCACGAACATTCCGGCGTCGCACAAGGTGACGATCCGGATCTTCAACCTGGGCGGCGACCTGGTGAGAACGATTTCGCGGGAGGCGACGACGTCCGACCAGGCGTCGGTCGCCACCATCAACTGGGACCTGAACACGGACCGCAATCTCCCGGTCGCCAGCGGGGTCTACATCTGGCGGCTGGACGTGGACGGGGTGGGCAACAAAACCGATCGGGTCGCCGTCTTCGTCGAAGAAGAGCGGCTCGATAACTTCTAGGCCGGTATGAACGGAATGCCACGAAGGATGATTCCTTCCAACGGACGGAGGGTAGGACATATGAAGCGGTTCGTGGTGACACTCGTTCTGCCCGTCGCGACGCTTCTGGTCGCGGGCACGGCCTGGGCGGGCGGATTGGATCGGGTGGGAACGGCCGGCGCGCAGGAGCTCCGCGTTCCGGTGGGCGCGGCTTCGGTCGCGCTGGGCGGGTCCTCGGTCGCAATGGGCAGCGGGCTCGGCAACGTCTTCTACAATCCCGCCTCGATCGCGTCGACCGATCAATCGGAGGCGATGGCATCGTGGAGCTCGTACCTCGCGGACGCGGACGTGAACTACGCCGGGTTCTCGACGGGACTGGGTTCCCAGGGAAACGTTGGAGTGACGGTCAAGGTTCTGAACGTCGGGGACATCACGGTGACCACGGAGGATGCTCCGGAGGGCACCGGACAAATCCTGACGCCAAATTTCGCGGTGGTCGGATTGACCTACGGTCGTAGAATGACGGACCGGGTGCTGGTCGGCCTCACCGGCTCCTTCATCAACGAGAAGGTGGCCGACGCGACGGCGAGCGGCTTCGCCGTCGATCTTGGCGTCCAGTACGACACCGGCTGGCGGGGCCTGCGGTTCGGGTTCTGCATGAAGAACGTCGGGCCGACCATGCGCTACGGAGGGCCCAGCTTTGAACAGCGGCTGGCGCTGCCGGGCGATCCCGCGGCGCAGCCCCACGTCGTGCGGCTCCAGGCGGCTTCGTTCGAGCTTCCGTCGTATCTTCAGATGGGGCTGACCTACGACTTCAAGATGGGCGAAAAGCGCAACCTCACGGTCATGGGAACGTTCCAGGGAAACAACTTCTCGACCGACGAGTATCGACTTGGAGGTGAGTTCAACTTCAGTGAGTGGCTGGCCCTTCGCGCCGGGTTCACCGGACAGTTCCCGCTCAACGAAGAAGACCGCCAGCAGGACTATCTGTACAATTGGAGCTACGGCGCCGGCTTCGGATTCAAGCTCGGCGACACTCCGTTCCACGTCGATTGGGCGGGAACCGCGGTGGGCCAGTTCTTCAACGACAATCAGCAGCTTTCGCTCAGCGTCGCGTTTTGATCCGACGTAGATCGGGCGACCCCATTCGGGGTGGATCCTCACGGATCCGCCCCGAACTCATTCTGGCGGCCTGGGTGGCCCTTACGATCCCGGCCGCCTCGGCCAACGCCTCGGCCTGCTTTCCGGGCTGTCTCTCGGGCTCGCTCTCGGATTCCCTCGACTTCCTCGGAGCGGGTGTGCTGGGCCAGGCTGAGGTGGCCGCCCTGGTCACCTCGCTCGACCAGGGCGACACCCTGGTGTCGATCCAGCCCGCGCGCCGGCTCATTCCCGGTAGCAACGTCAAGCTCTTCACGACCGGATGCTTTCTCCGGCGCTACGGGATCGACTACCGCCGTCCGACCCTTCTCCTGGCCAAGGGGAAGGCCTCTCAGCGAAAGGACGGGACGGACGTCCGGTTCAAAGGAGATCTCGTCCTGCGGGCCAGCGGAATGCCCGACGTCTACCAGCTGATCGCGCCCGGATCGCGCGGGCTCCTCGACTCGCTCGCATTCTTGCTCCACGCGGGCGGTTTGGCGCGCTTCCAGGGAACGCTCTGGATCGACGGCTCCGTGTTCGCGCCGGAGTCCTACGGACCGGGCTGGGCGCATGACGATTTCGCGTATGCCTACGGGGCGCCCGTCAACGCGGTCCTCGCGAACGGCAACGCCGTGACCCTGATCGCGACGTCCACGTCGAGAGGGGTGACGTATCAGTTCGATCCGCCTGAGGTTTCGCTCGTGGCGCGGGGAAGGCCCGCCGTCGGCGACACCGGATCATCCGGCCACATCGACGTCTTCCGGGCCCCGGGCTCGCGGGTGGTCGAAGTGACCGGAAGGGTCCCGCGCGGAGGAATGGTGAAGCGCCAGGTCGCGGTGTTCGATCCGGACTCGACGGCGGGGCTGATGCTGCTCGGCGCGATGCGAAGGGCCGGGATCGAGGTCGACGCGTCGGTGCGCGTGCTGAAGCCCGGGAGCGCCACGGGCGTGGACGCGGAACGGATCGAGGGACTCGCGGCTTCGACTCCGGCCGACAGCGCCGCCTCGGCCTCGGCATGGGGCTGGACCTTGGTCGACTCCCGGCGCGCGACCGGCGTGACCTCTCTGCTCTCACCTCCGGCAGCGGAAGTCGTGGGAATCGTCAACGCGATGAGCTTGAACGCCGAGGCCGAAGCCATCCTCCGGCTTCTGGACCCCGCGCCGATCGGGAAGCGGCGCGAGCAGGGCCTCGTCGAGCTGATGCGGATCGTCGGCGAGTCGGGGATCGACACGTTCGATCTCTCGCTGGTGGACGGATCGGGGCTCTCACCCCAGGACCTCGCGACGCCGCGGGCGATTGTGTCCTGGCTCACGTCGCTCGACCGCGATCCCGCGATCGGGGCGGCGTTCCGGGACGGCCTGGCGCGCCCCGGCGCTCTGGGAACGTTCAAGAACCGGTTCGGGGCGCTCGACTCGACGGCGGCGCTCCGGGGGAAGAGCGGGACCTTGACCAACGTGAGCGCGCTCTCCGGCTTCGTGACCCGCGCGAACGGTGAGCGCAGCATCTTCTCCATCTTGAGCAACGGAAACCGGAACTCCGTGGCCGCGGCGCGGGAGGCCGAGGAGAAGCTGGTATCGCTTCTCGCGCGCACCGGGCCCACGGTTCCGGCCACGCCCACGTCCCCGCCTCCGGGAATTCCGCGTTGATCGCTCCGCCAAGGCTTCGGCGCGGCGACCGGATCGGCGTGGTCGCGCCCTCGGGCCCGGTCGATCGGCGCCACGTCCTGGCCGGCGCCCGGGCGCTCGAGCGCGAAGGACTCCGGGTCGTGCTGGCGAAACACGTCTTCGACCGGCGCGGACATCTGGCGGGCACGGACGCGGCCCGGGCGTCGGATTTGAACCGAATGCTTCGCGATCCGGACATCCGGTGCGTGCTGATGGCCCGCGGCGGCTACGGGACCATGCGGATCGCCGACGCCGTCGATTGGGGTGCCATGAAGCGCGACCCGAAGATATTCGCCGGTTTCTCGGACGCGACGTTCCTCCATCTCGGGTTCGCCCGGCAGGCCGGCGTGCGGACGCTCCACGGGCCCAACCTCCAGGGGCTGATGGGAGCGTCGCTTCAACGATGGATGGCGTGGGTGACCGATCCACGGCCGTCGGAGAGCGTGCGCACGCTCCGGGCCCGGTCTCGCCTCGGCTCGGGAAGGGGATCGGCCCGCGGAATCGTCCTGGGCGGGAATCTCAAGCTGGTGGACTACGCGGTCGGCACCGAGGTGATGCCGAATCTACGGGGAGCGATTCTCTTCCTGGAAGAGGTGAACGAGCCGCCCTACAAGCTCGACGGCATGCTGCGCCAGCTCATCCTCGCGGGGTCGCTCACGGGCATTCGCGGCGTGGCGCTGGGGGATTTTCTCCACTGCAAGCCGCGTCCCGGGCGCCGCGAGCTCCGGGCTAAGCAGGTGCTCGAGGACCATCTCCGGCCCCTCGGCGTTCCTTGCCTCGGCGGCATTCCGGCCGGCCACGCCCGCCGGAACCTCCCGCTGCCTCTAGGCGCGCGCGCGCGCCTGGACGGCCGAGCGGGGCGGCTTGTCTACGAACAGGGGCTCGTTTCCTAGCGGCCTAGGCGTAGACCCCGCGCAGCGTGATGCAGTCGACCACGCGCTTGATCGCGAGCATGAACGCGGCGACCCGGAGCGAGACATTGTTCTCGTCCGCCATCTTGGCCACGTCCTGGATCGCGTTCACCATGATGTGCTCGAGCCGCTCGTTCACTTCCGATTCGCGCCAGAAGAGCCCTTGCCGGTCCTGGACCCACTCGAAGTACGAAACGGTCACCCCGCCGCTGTTGGCCAGGATGTCCGGGATCACCAGCACTCCGGCTTTGTTCAAGATCTTGTCGGCCTTCGTGGTCGTCGGGCCGTTGGCACCCTCGGCGATGATGCGGGCTTGAATCCGCCCCGCGTTGGCGTGCGTGATCTGATTCTCGAGCGCGGCGGGGATCAGAATGTCGCAGGGCAGCTCGAGGAGCTTCTTCCCGTCGATTGGCGTGGAGCCGGGGAAGCCGACCACCGTCTTCTTCTGCGCCACGTGGGCGAGGAGGGCGTCGATGTCGAGACCCTTGGGGTCCGTGATCCCGCCCTGAACGTCGGAGACGCCGGTGATGAGCGCGCCCTCCTTCGCGAGGAGAGTCGCCGCCACGGAGCCCACGTTGCCAAAGCCCTGGACCACCACGCGGGCGCCCTTCAGCGAAAGCCCGATCTTCTTGGCGATCTCGCGCACCACGATCAGAACGCCGCGGCCGGTTGCTTCCCGGCGACCCGCCGAGCCGCCCAGGGCGAGCGGCTTTCCCGTGACCACCGAGGTGACCGTGTGGCGGGCGTGCATGGAATAGGTGTCCATGATCCAGGCCATGGTCTGTTCGTTGGTGTTCACGTCGGGCGCGGGAACGTCTGATTCCGGTCCGATCACGTCGATCAGGTCGGCCACGTAGCGCCGGGTGAGGCGCTCGAGTTCCGCTTTCGACATCTTGGACGGGTCGCACGCGATGCCGCCTTTGCCGCCGCCGAAGGGGATTCCCACCACGGCGCACTTCCAGGTCATCCAGGCCGCGAGCGCCATCACCTCTTCCAGATTCACGTCCGGGTGGTAGCGGATGCCTCCCTTGGCGGGCCCCCGGATGATCGAGTGCTGGACGCGGTATCCGGTGAACACGCGGAAGCTCCCGTCGTCCATCTGGACGGGGAGCTTGACGATGGTCGCGCGGCGTGGCTCCTTGATGATCTGGACGAAGGACGGGTCGAGCTTCAAGCGGGCTGCGGCTTCCTCGAACTGGAGGCGGGCGTTCTCGAGGGGATCCAGCTCCTTTTGACTCCCCATGTCCATGCCCGAGGATTGGCTGGAGGATTCCATGGAAATTCCTTCCCAGGGGGACTGCTATCCCTCTGTAAGTGACGAAAATGCTTCGCTTTTAGGGCCGGAGTAGTGTAGAGAAGGCGGGGGGACCACGCAAGCATGTACTACTTCTACTGGCTGCCGATGGGGACCGACGCCAAGGTCCGGGGGGTGCCCTGGATCACGTGGCTGATTTTGGTCGCCAACGTCCTCGTGTTCGCGGCGCTCCACGCCCTCCCTGGGGCCGAGGTTGCGGCGTACCGCTTCGCGTTCAAGGCGGGCCAGCCGACCATCCAGACCGCCATCGCGTCCCTGTTCCTGCACGCGGGCTCGTTCGAATTCCTGACCAACGTCCTCTTCCTGGCCTGCTTCGGGCCGCCCCTCGAGTCCAGGGTGGGCCCAGCGCGCTTCCTGATCGGGTTCGTGACCCTGGGCTGGCTCTCGAATCTCGCGCACGCGGCATGGATCGCGTATTTCACACCGGACATGGGCATGCTTCCCATCGTCGGCGCGGCCGGGGCCATCTCCGGGCTGATGGGAGTGTTTCTGGTGCGCCTCTCCTTCGCGCACATCCAACTCGCCTCGCTCCGCCTCCTCTTCACGCAGGGGGTGTTCCGTCCCGGGCGCCGGACGTTTCCGGGCGTGGCGGCTGTATTCGTGTGGTTCGGACTTCAGGGTTGGATCAGCCTTCACGACCCCGTTCCGGAAGCGGCCCTGCTGGGCCATCTGGCCGCCCTCACGATGGGGATGCTCCTGGCATGGGGCATGGGGCTGGCGCCTGAGGGTCGGGTGGAAAGCCTCTTGGCCTCCGGAAGGCGGCTCGCCGCCGGGGGAGATTGGTTCGCGGCCCTGCGGGAGTACGACGCGTACCTCGCGGCTGTTCCCGACCATCCGGAGGTGCTCGTCCAGGCGGCGCGGATCGAGCGGGTGCTCCACCATGAGCCCTCCGCGATCGAGCACTTCCAGCTCGCCATTCATCTATGGCTTCGGGAGCCCGATCTGCGCAGGGCCTGCGGAGCGTACGACGAAATGAAGAGGCTTTTTGGCGCGGTCACGCTGCCGCCAAAGGACCTTCTGCGGGTGGCCCGGGCGTGCGAGGTCCTGGGACGTCCGGGCGACGCGAGCCGGGCCTACGAGGAGTACGGCCGGCGGTATCCGGAGCGCGCGGGCGCGGCCGTGGCGTTGTTGAAGAGCGCCGAGATCGAGACCAGCGCGCTCCACAATCCGGCGCGGGCGCGGTCCCTGTACCACGAGCTGTTGCAACGGCCGCTGACCCCGGAGATCGAACGCCTGGTGCAGCAGCGTGCCGGAGAGAGTGAGCCGCCCCTCGTCCCGGCCGAATCCTCAGCCGCTCGCGAGGAAACCCTGGCCTAGCGGAAGGGGGAGCCCCCTACGGCAGGCAGTCCAGCTCGGACAGCTCCTTGTTCCGGGTCTGAGGGTCGAAGAGATACACGCGGAACTGATGCCCCGGCGTCACCGTGGCCCGCGGGACGCAGGTGGAAATGATCGACTGCTCCTTGCAGGCCCGGCTCTCTTGGAGCACCAGCATCTTCGGCATGAGCGCATGGTCGGGGGACACGAACCACAGGAGCACCGTCGCGTCCGCGGTGGGGTCGTAGGGCGCCCGCAGGTCGTAGAAGCCGGTTCCCTCCGTCACCGCCGATCCGACCGTCGTTCCGTCCACGAAGAGCTTCACCTCCACGCCGGCCACCGGGTGGTCGTTCACGTCCAGCACGGTGCCCGAGAAAGCCGTCAGACGGCGGCTGATCCCCAAGGATTGATACTCGTCCACCCTGGCGTCCGAGCCAATCCCCGAGGAACTGGTGCTGGACTCGTTTCCAGCTGAAGAATTGGGCGGAGCTGCCGAGGAAGAGTGAGGAACGAGGAGGAAGAGGGCAACGAGGCCAAGCAACCTCAAGTTCGGACGAACCATGGCCGATACCTCCCATGTTCGGGTCCAGGAACTTTCAAGAGCGACGCTACTACCCGTATCTCGGCCTGTCAACGCCGCTTCCCGAGGAGAAACACCTTGCGCCTCCGGAGGTCGCTTTGCTACGGTCCCAGCGCTCCACACCCATGGAAACGCTCAGTCCCGCCTGGGGTTGAGTCAGGAGTGGCCCACCATGTCCACCCACGGTTTTCGGGAGGCACGGATGTTTCTCGACCAGTTGATGGGCGTCTTTTCGAATGACGTCGCGATCGACTTGGGAACGGCGAACACACTGGTCTACCTTCGAGGGAAGGGGATCGTGTTGAACGAGCCCTCCGTCGTCGCGGTGGATCGGACGACAGGCAAGGTCATCGCCGTCGGGAAAGAAGCGAAGAGCATGCTCGGCCGCACGCCCGACGAGATCGTCGCGGTGCGCCCGCTCAAGGACGGCGTCATCGCCGACTTCGAGAAGACCGAAGACCTCCTGCGCGAGTTTATCCAGAAGGCGCTCCGCCGCCGCACGTGGGTGCGTCCGCGGATCATCATCTGCGTCCCCTCGGGCATCACCGAGGTGGAGAAGCGCGCGGTCCAGGATTCGGCGCAGCACGCGGGCGCGCGCGAGGTGCTGCTCGTGCCGGAGCCGATCGCGGCCGCCATCGGCGTCGGCCTTCCCGTCGGGAAGCCCTCCGGGAACATGATCATCGACATCGGCGGCGGCACGACCGAGATCGCGGTCATGGCCCTCAACTCGATCGTCAACCAGCAGTCGATCCGAGTGGGCGGCGACGAGATGGACGAGGCCATCGTCCAGTACGTCAAGAAGGCCTATAACCTCCTCATCGGCGAGCAGACGGCGGAGCAGATCAAGATCAAGATCGGCTCCGCGTTCCGCCTGGAGCAGGAGGAGGAGATGGAAATCAAGGGCCGCGACCTCGTCGCCGGGATTCCCAAGACCATGAAGATCTCTTCAGTCGAGGTGCGCGAGGCCCTGAGCGAGCCGTTACAGCAGATCGTGGACGCGCTGATGCAATCCCTGGAGAAGACGCCGCCCGAGCTTGCGTCCGACATCGTCGACCGCGGCATCGTGATGACCGGCGGCGGATCGCTCCTTCGCGGCATCGACATGCTCCTCCGCGAGGCGACGAACCTGCCGATCACCGTGGCCGAGGATCCGCTTTCGTGCGTCGTGCTCGGCACGGGCAAGATCCTGGACGACCCCACCCAATACGAAAAGGTGCTCATGTCGGTCGTCCGCGACTGAGCCTTGGGCGTGAGCCCTCATGCTCCGAAATCTGCTCTCCCGCCGTACCGATTGGACCGTCCTCGTCGTAGCCTGTTCCCTCTCGCTCGCCATGATGCTGCTGGAGCGCCACGAACAGGCGCGCGTGGCCTGGTTCATCCAGCACACGCTCCTGGGCCCGTTCGAAACCGCGGTCGGCTGGGTGGACCATTCGGTGGGTCTCTACTGGGACAATCAACGGCTCCGCGAGCGGCTCGCGAGACTTCAAATCGAGACGGACGCGCTGCGGGGCGAGCGACAGGAAAACGTCCGGCTGCGCGAGCTTCTGAAGCTGGAGGAGCGCCACCCGTATAGCCTCGCCGCGGCGAACGTCATCGGGCGGAGCCTCGACCGCCTGGGCGGCAGCATGACCATCGACAAGGGGCTGGCCGAGGGGGTTGAGCCCGGGCGCGCCGTGCTCACGCCCGAGGGCCTCGTGGGCCGCATCGAGCGCGCCACGATCCACCAGGCGCGGATCCTCACGCTGCTCCACCATGACTGCGCGGTGGCGGCGCGCGTCGAGCGAAGCCGCGTCGACGGCGTGCTGCAGTGGGAGTACGGCACGCAACCGACGCTCAACCTGCTCTACATTTCGTCGCAGGAAGACGTCCAGGTCGGGCGATCTCGTCGTCACGTCCGGCCTCGGCGGGATCTTTCCGCTCGGTATCCGGATCGGCACCGTTTCCAAGGTCGGCCTGGAGGCCAACGGCCTCATGAAGGAAATCTCCGTGAAGCCGGCCGTGAACTTCCGGACGCTCGAGGAGATCCTGGTCTACCTGCCGTCCCAGCTTCGCGGATCCTCGCCGGCGTCCCTCTTCCTCCAGCCGGCGGAAGTCGATTCGGCCGCGGCCGACTCCGAGGGCGTGCGCACGCCATGAAGGGCGCCCGGGACGTGATCGTTCTGGTCGTGGTCCTCATTCTCCAGGCGACGCTCCTCTTCCGGATGGAGATCGCGGGCATCCGGCCGGATCTCCTCGTGGCGTACGTGGTCTACCTCGGGTGGATGCGGGGGCCGATCGCGGGGACATCGGCGGGATTCCTCGTGGGCCTGGTCCAGGACCTGGATGCGCCCGGGCCCCTGGGCCTGAACGCGCTGTGCAAATCGATCGTCGGCTTCCTGGTGGCCAAGGCTGGGTTCCGCGTGCACCGCTCCAATCTCGGCGTCCGGTTCGCATTCTTCTTCTTCGCGATGCTCGTGCACGACGCGATCTACTTCGCGGTGACGACCGCGGGGGACCTGGGCGCGTTCCTGCTCCAGATGGTCCGCATCGCCCTTCCTTCGGCGCTCTACACGAGCGGGATCGTGATCCTGCTTCTCGCCGTCGTCGAGCGCGTGTCGAAGAGGCACCTGCTGACGGACGAGGCCTGATTCCGTGGCCCGCGACCCGGAATCTCACGCCCACGGAAAGCGGAGAGAGCAGGTATTCCGGATCCTGGTCTTCGCGATCTTCGGAATGGTGCTCCTCCGGCTCTTCTCGTTACAGGTACTGGCGGGGAGCCGGTACCGCGAGCTCTCGGAGGAGAATCGGATCCGCGTCGAGGTCTTGACCGCGCCCCGAGGCGAGATCCGCGACCGAAAGGGCCGCCTTCTCGCGGACAACGTGCCCTCGTTCACGGTCACGATCGACCCCTACGACAAAGCCTACGTCGGCGACCCGGCGGGGCTCGATTCCACGATCGTCCGGCTGGCCGGAATCTTGGAAATGGACGCGCCCACGCTGATCGAAAAGGTGCGGAAGGAGAAGAGACAGTCCTTCCTGGTCATCCGTTTGAAACGAAACGCCGACCTCAAGTCGGTCGCGTACGTGTCCGAACATCGATCGGAGCTGGCGGGCGTTGAGGTGGAAACGGAGCCCCTACGGCGGTATCCCCTGGGGCCCTTCGCGTCCCACCTGCTCGGGTACGTTGGTGAAGTCTCCGACAAAGAGCTCGAGGACCCCAAGTTCTCGGCGACCTACACGCGCGGGGACCTGATCGGCCGGATGGGGATCGAGCGGCAGTACGAGTCTTATCTGCGCGGCGTCGACGGAAAGCGATTCGTCGAGGTGAACGCGCTCGGCCGGAAGGCGGAGCTCCTTGGAGACAAGCGTCCCATCGTTCCCAAGCGGGGCGCGGACGTGGCCCTCTCGATCGATCTCGACCTCCAGCGCGCGGCCGAGCAGGCGTTCAAGCCGGGCGCGCGCGGCGCGATCGTCGCGATCGATCCAAGGACCGGGGAAGTGCTCGCGCTGGCGAGCCAGCCCAACTACGATCCGAATGAGTTCTCCACGGGCATCACCCAGGCGCGGTGGGACGAGCTGAGCACGGGCGGGAACTACCCGCTCTTCAATCGCGCGATCCAGGCGGCCTACCCTCCGGGCTCCACCCTCAAGCCGTTCGTGGCACTCGCGGGCCTCGCCGTGCACGCGATCTCCAGCACGACGACATTCCGGGAACCGTGCTTTGGCTACTATCAGTTTGGGAGCCGGAAGTTCGGGTGCTGGGACAAGAACGGGCACGGATGGGTGGTGCTGCGCGAGGCGATCGCGCGCTCGTGCGACGTGTACTTCTACCAGCTGGGGCTCCGGACGGGCCTGGACCGCATGTCGGACATGATGAAGCGATTCGCGCTCTCCGAGCGCACCGGCATCGATCTGCCGCAGGAACGCCGCGGCCTCTTTCCCGATCCCGCCTGGTACGACCGGAAATTCGGCGTCGGGCGGTGGAGCAAGGGACTCGTCTTGAACCTCGCCATCGGACAGGGCGAAGTCTCGGTCACTCCGATCAAGCTGGCCCAGATCACCGCGGCCCTCGCCGCCAACGGCGTCCTCCGCCGGCCGCATCTCCTCAGGGAAATCTCGCGCGACGGAGTTCCGGTGGCGAATTCCATGCCGGCCGCGGACTCCCTGACGCAGGACTTGAAGCTGGATCCGGGGGACCTCGCGGCGATCAAGAACGCCATGGTCGCGGTGGTGAACGAGCAGGGAGGAACCGGGGGCTCCGCCCGCGTGGACTCGGTCACGGTCGCGGGAAAAACCGGGACCGCGCAGAACCCGCACGGCGAGGATCACGCGCTTTTCATCTGCTTCGCCCCGGCTTCCAAGCCGGAGATCGTCGTCGCCGTGCTCGCCGAGAATGCGGGTCACGGCGGGAGCGCCGCCGCCCCGCTCGCGCAGCGTGTGCTTCAGGCCTACTTCCACCCGGCCGCCGCCGAAAGCGCGGCCGTCGCGGCGGCGCACTGACATGCTGACCCCGCGCCTTTCCGAGGACATCGACCGGCCGCTTCTCTTCACGACCGTTCTCCTCGCGCTCATCGGCATCGCGTTCGTCTACAGCGCCACCGCCATGCCGGCGTCGACGACCGAGCACGGCCTGTATCTGAAACAACTTCTCTGGCTCTTGATCGCCCTCGGCGGTGGTGCCCTGGCCGCGGCGGTGCCGTACCGGATCTATGAAGGGAAGACCGCGTGGCTCCTCTACTCGGTGGGGATCGCCGCGCTCCTCCTGACGCTCTTCATCGGCCACGTCGGTCTCGGCGCCCAGCGGTGGCTGGGATGGGGTCCGCTCAAGTTTCAGCCCTCGGAGCTGGCCAAGGTGGTGACGGTGATGGCGCTCGCGAGCATGCTCTCCCAGCGCCGGGTCGACCTCACCCATGTGCGGACGATCTTGCAGATGATCGTGGTCGCC
Organism: Candidatus Eiseniibacteriota bacterium; assembly: GCA_963740415.1. Taxonomy (GTDB): domain Bacteria; phylum Eisenbacteria; class RBG-16-71-46; order SZUA-252; family SZUA-252; genus WS-9. Next base: position 132,231 of record CAVUEC010000003.1, on the reverse strand, counting down.
GGCGTTCCGTTCCTGCTCGTGCTCAAGCAGCCCGACCTGGGGACGTCGGTCTGCTTCATCATGATCCTGATCGCCATGCTCTACTGGGCGGGCCTCTCGCCGCTGTTCCTGTTCCTGATCCTCACTCCGATCATCAACGTGGCCGCCTCGTTCTATTTCCCGGCCTGGATCATCTTCGCGGCCATCCTCGCGCTGGTCCTCTACCGTTCGCGGCTCCGATTGGTACCCCTCATCCTCGTCGTCGCGATCAACCTGGCCGTGGGCATCGCCACGCCGCAGGTGTGGGCGCACCTCGAGCCGTACCAGCGGCAGCGGATCACAACCTTCGTGGATCCGAGCGCCGACTCCTACGGCGCCGGCTACCAGATCATCCAGTCCAAGATCGCGATCGGATCGGGGCGTGTCGCGGGGAAGGGGTTTCTCCACGGCACGCAAAAGGGTCTCGAGTTCCTGCCCGAGCAGCACACCGACTTCATCTTCTCGGTGGTGGGGGAGGAGACCGGGTTCCTCGGTTCGGGAATCGTCACGATTCTCTACATGATCCTCATCCTGCGCGGCGTGCACATCGCCCAGCATTCCCGGAACCGGTTCGGAAGCCTCCTGGCCATTGGCATGACCTCGATCTTTCTGTACCATGTCGTCGTGAACATCTGCATGACCGTGGGGTTGGCGCCCGTCACGGGTCTGCCGCTGCCGCTTCTCAGCTACGGCGGCACATCGCTCCTCACGAGCTTCCTGCAGGTGGGTCTCATGCAGAACGTCGCGATGCGCTGGCGCGAATACTGACCGGAGGAATCCGTTGCATCCTTCGCTGTTCCGGTTTCACTCCTTCGAGATTCACAGCTACGGGCTCATGCTCGCGATCGCGTTCCTGGTCGCGATCCAGATGTTCCTGGTCCGCGGCAAGAAGCGCGGGATCTCGGAGGACTCGCTTCACACGATTTCGCTCGTCATCCTGATCCTGGCGATCGTCGGCGCGCGGGGCCTTTTCGTCCTCACGCACTGGGCCGACTACCAGGCCGATCCCCTGGGTGTCTTCAGACTTTGGGAAGGCGGCCTGATGCTCTACGGGGGATACATCCTCGCGATCGCGGGCACGATCGTCTACGTCCGGCGCGCGAAGATCCCTCTCTGGCGGGCCGGCGACGCGGTGGCGCCGGCGATGGCCCTCGGCATCGGGATCGGGCGGATCGGGTGCTTCCTGAACGGATGCTGCTTCGGCCTCCCGACCCACGCTCCATGGGGCGTGAAATTCCCGCCCGGCTCCTATTCGTCGTACGTCTTTCCGGGCTCCGCTCTTCAGCCGTCCCAGCTCTACCTCGTGGCGTCGGGAATCGCCCTCTGCGGCATTCTGCTCGCGCTCGACCGAAAGCCGCGCTTCGACGGGTTCATCTTCTGGACCGGCGTCGCGCTGGATTCGGTTTTCCGCTTTGGAATCGATTTCACGCGCTACTACGACACGACGTCGTACCTCGGCCGCCTGGGCGGCCTCTCCTTCAACATCAATCAGCTCCTGAGCGCGGGCCTCCTCCTCGTGTCGCTCATCATGCTGCGCGTGCTCTCCCGGCGCCGTCCCGCCGCGGCTCCGTCCGAGGGCGGCACAGGAGTTCCGTCCGCTCGCGTCGCCGAGCCGGCCCCGTCGGTCTCCGGCGGAGGACCGCAGGCGGGAGCGGTCGAGCCCCGCTCCTCCACTTAGGCGCTACCGTGGCCGCGCGACCCGACGAGGAGGGCCTCGTCTACGCGCTGCTCGGGCACCCCGTTCAGCACTCGCTCTCTCCCCCGATGCAGAACGCCGCGTTCCAGGCGGCGAACGTACACGCGGTCTACATCCCGCTCGACGTGCCGCCCGAGCGGCTCCACGACACGCTGCGCGGGCTCCACGCCGCCGGCGTCGCGGGGCTCAATCTAACCGCGCCGCACAAAGAGGCCGCGTGGGAGTTCTTGTCGGGAGCGACGGAGGAGGCGAGTCGTGTCCGGGCGGTCAACACGCTGCGACGTGAAGCCGGGGGATGGCGCGGCCACGCCACGGACGGGCTGGGGTTCCGCGACTGGATCCAGGAGCTCGGGATCGCGGTGGCCGGAGCGCGCGTAATCGTAATGGGAGCGGGCGGCGCCGCGCGGAGTCTCGCGCCCGTGCTCGAATCGCTCCAGCCCGGGTCGGTCGACGTGGTGAGCCGGGATCGCGCGCGGGCCGCGAGCCTCGTCGAGGCGTTCGGCCCGGCGGCCGGCGGCTGGAGCGCGCGCGCGCTGGCGGACGCGCCGGGAGCGGGGGTTTCGCCGGGTCGGGACCTTCTCATCCGCGCGCTCGCGTCCGACGCGATCGACGACGCGGAAGGCGCGTGGTGGAAGCGACTCGGGCCCGGCGCGGTTGTCCTCGAGCTCAATTACGGCGCGCGGGCGTCCGCTTCAAGAGCCAGGGCCGCGTCGGAAGGGCGTCGATTCGAGGACGGTCTCGGGCTGCTTCTTCATCAAGGAGCGCATTCGTACGAGTTCTGGCGCGGGGAGCGCGCGCCCATCGAGGCGATGAGGCGGGCGCTGCTCGAGTCGGCGGGCTGAGAGGAGCCGGAGGGGAGCCCGGCGCGGGAGGCTAAGACGTGTGGTGGGCTCGGGATCTCGTGGACGCGATGCTCGACCGGCGGTGTCCGGGCTGTGCTAACCGCGTCGCGCGGGATTGTGACGTGTGCGTGGAGTGCGACGCCCGGGTGGCCCGGAGCGGCACGGCCCTGTGCCTCAACTGCCTGCACGGCGATCCTCCCGATCGACTCGCGGCAGGAGGCGCGTGCACGAAGCACGGATCCCGACGTCTGGCGCTCGCCGGTCCGAGCTACGCCGCTCCCTTGGATCGGATCGTGCGCGCGTTCAAGTTCGAAGGTGGACGCAGGATTGGGCCGTGGCTCGCGTCGCTTCTGCCGGAGCCTCCGGGCCTGGACGGCGGCCTGGCGCGCGAGGCGCTTGTGACACCCGTGCCGCTTCATCCGGCGCGCCGGGCGCGCCGGGGCTTCGATCAGGCGCTGCTCCTCGCCGAGGACGCTTCGGCGAGATGGGGGATCCCACTCGTTCCGGCGCTCCGCCGCGTCCGCGATCACGACGCGCAGGCGGGCCTCGACCCATCCCTCCGCCGGACCAACGTGAGGGGCGCGTTCGCGTGCGCGACGCCGACCTTGGTCCGCGGGCGGGCGGTCCTGCTTGTCGACGACGTCGTGACCACCGGCAGCACCCTCCTCGCCGCGGCCGACGCCTTGGAGCGCGCCGGCGCGACGTGGATCCTGGGTCTCGCGGCCGCCCACGGAGGGGCGTTCGGAGGGCCGGAACATGAATCCCAGGGGGCGATTGCGGGCGCGGGTCCCGTGTGGTAAGGTCTCACGCTTGGCGCGGAACGCCCGTGCTCATCAGTTTCGGCTGTATCTCCAACGATCTCAGTGGGTTGCGCTGGACCCAAGAGCGGGGAGGCTGGGATGGACAAGCTCCGATCTCTGGACGAGGCATACCTGCCGCTCGTGACCAAACCGAGCCGGTACACGGGTAGCTTTCTCCACGCGGCGCGCAAAGATCCATCGCAGGCCAAGGCCCGCGTGCTTCTCTGCTTCCCGGATCTCTACGAAATCGGGATGTCGTACCTCGGGCTGAAGATCCTCTACCACATCGTGAACCGCCGGCCGGACGGCTTGGCCGAGCTTTGCTTCACGCCGTGGAGCGACATGGAGCGGCTCATGCGGGCGGAATCGATCCCGCTCTACTCGCTCGAATCGCGCACTCCGGCGCGCGAGTTCGACATGATCGGCTTCTCGCTCCAATACGAGCTGTCCTTCACGAACGTCCTCACGATGATCGACCTGGCGCAGATGTCCCTTCGCACCAAGGATCGCCGCGAAGACGATCCGATCGTGATCGCGGGCGGACTCTGCACGGTGAATCCGGAGCCCCTGGCGCCGTTCATCGACGGGTTCGTGATCGGCGACGGGGAAGAGGTGATCGAGGAGCTCTGCGATCTCATGGCGGAGCGCCGCGCGACGCGCATGCCGCGCTCCGAGGTGCTCGCGCGCATGGGGGCCCTGGAAGGGATCTATGTTCCGGCGCTCTACGACGAGGTGAAGAACCCGTTCGGCTACGTGGCGCGAAATCCCAAGCCGGACGCGCCCTCGGCCAAGCCGCGCTTTCGCTACGTCGCGTCGCTGCTGCCCGAGTACTACCCCGAGAAGCCGCTGATCAGCCCGACCGAGATCACCCACGACCGTCTGGGCGTGGAGGTGATGCGAGGCTGCACGCGCGGCTGCCGGTTCTGCCTCGCGGGGTACATGAACCGGCCGCTGCGGGAAAAGCGCGCGGACGAGGTCGTGAAGGAAGTTCAGTGCGGCATCGTCCACGCGGGGTGGGACGAGGTGTCGCTCCTGTCGCTCTCCACCACCGATTACAAGCAGCTTCCCGTGGTGCTCCACGAATTGGACCGGTTCACCAACGAACAGGGCGTCTCGATTTCGCTGCCCTCCACGCGCGTCGGAACGCTCGCGCCCTCCGTGGCCGAGAAGATCGGCCAGGGCCGCCGCGGGAGCATCACGTTCGCGCCCGAGGCCGGCACGCAGCGGATGCGCGACGTCATCAACAAGGGAATCGACGAGGCCGAGCTCGAGTACTCGGTCAAGCTCGCGCGCGACCAGGGCTGGGGCGGCATCAAGTTCTACTTCATGATCGGCCTCCCCACCGAAACCGACGCGGACGTCGACGGAATCGCGGACACCTTGCGGAAGTCGCAGGAATGGGCCAAGGGCGGCAACAAGCGGATGCACTTCAATGTCGGGCTCTCGCCCCACGTGCCCAAGCCCCACACCCCGTTCCAGTGGGAGCTCCAGGACGACATGGACACGCTCCGGCGGAAGATCGACCGGCTCAAGCTGGGCTTCCGCGGCATGAACAACGTCCGCCTCAAGTGGCGCGAGCCGAAGACGGCGTTTCTCGAGGGCGTGTTCGCGCGCGGCGACGTTCGCACCGCGGACGCGCTCGAGGCGGCGTGGCGGATGGGAGCGCGTTTCGACGGGTGGTCGGAGTGCTTTGATTTCGATCTCTGGATGCGCGCGTTCGACAGCATCGGCATGGACCCGGCGGTGTATCTGAGGCCGCGCGATCTGGAGGAGCAGCTGCCGTGGGACCACATCCGGACCCCGGTGGTGAAGAAATTTCTGTTGTCGGAGCGGGGCAAGGCCTACGCGGCCGCGCTGACCCCCGATTGCCGCGACCACGCGTGCTATCGCTGCGGCGCTCCCTGCTTCGCGCCCAAGGCGCGCGAAGGGCGCCACCTTTCGCTCCAGCTCGCGCCGGGCCAGGGCGCCACGCCGGCCACGCTCGACTTTTCGATCCCGCCCGAGGTCACCACCGCGGAGATTGAGTCCCGCGTTCGGGACCTGGAGGCCAAGCCGATCGAGGCGCTGAAGGCCGAAGTGGCGCCGGCGGTCGAGGCAATGCCGGCGGCCGCGACGGCACCGAACGGAAACGGTCACGGGAACGGAAACGGCCACGCGAAGGCGAATGGAAACGGCGACGCGAAAACGAACGGAAACGGCAACGCGGGCGCGGACTCGAACGGCGACGCCCGCGCCTACGGCCGCCGGCGCCGGGTGTGGCCGACCACGACCCGGGGACCCCAGGCCACCCGCTACCGGGTCGCGTACGTCAAAGAGGGAATCGCGCGGTTCACGTCCCACCTCGACCTGGTTCGGATCTTCGACCGGGCGATCCGCGTGGCCAAGATTCCGATCGCGTACACGCAGGGCTTCAACCGCCACGCCAAGATCGCGTACGGCCCGCCGCTTTCCCTGGGCGCGACGAGCGCCGCGGAGTACTTCGATCTGGACCTGGCGCAGCCGTGCTCCTGGGACGTGATCGCGGCGATGAACGAGGTCTTTCCCGAGGGAATTCGAATCGTGGAAGGGCGCCCGTTCGGCAAGACGATGGATTCGCTGATGTCGGCCATCGGACGCGCCGACTACTCGGTCTTTCTCACCCAATACTTGATGGATCAGCTCGCGCGGGGCGAAAGCGTCCACCTGCTGCGGCAGGAGCTGGAGCGCAACTTGGCGGCCTTCCTTGTCTCGGGCGAGTGGCTCGTCGCCAAGCAGAGCCACGGACAGAAGGGGAAGACCGTGAACGCGCGGCTCGCCGTTGCTTCGATCGAAATGGCCTCGGACGGGGAGCGCCTCGGCATCCGGCTCTCCTCGCGACTTCAGGCTACCGGATACCTGCGGCCGGATCTGCTCTTCAAGAGTCTCCTGCCGTCGTTCGATTTCGACCCCCGGCTTCTGCTCGTTCGCCGCGAGGCGATGTGGGTGGAGCGGGGCGGCCAACTCTGCACACCCCTCGAGGCACTCGAGGAATCGGCGTTCTGGCGACCTGTGCCTGTAGACCCGGAGAATCCGGGTCCGTCGGACCCCGCCCTGGAGGTGAATGCGCCGAGAAATAATAATTAACGCCAGTCCCAGCGAAACGCGGATCGCCATCCTCGAGGAGAAGGAACTCGTCGAGGTCATGGTGGAGCGCCCCGAGGCGGTCCGCCGCGTCGGTGACATCTACAAGGGAAGGGTGAACGCGGTGCTGCCGGGGATGCAGGCGGCCTTCGTGGATCTCGGACTCGACAAGAGCGCGTTTCTTCACGCGTCCGACCTTCAGCCGGACACCGATCTCGATGACCTCTTCGAAGAGGAAGACGAAGGCGAGGATCGGAAGCGCGGCGGAGGCGGCCGGGGCCGCCGTGACGAGACGGTGCCCCGAATCGAGGATGTTCTCAAGAAGGGCCTGGAGATCCTGGTCCAGATCACCAAGGAGCCGATCGGGACCAAGGGGCCGCGCGTCACGACGCAGGTCTCGCTCCCCGGCCGCTACCTCGTGTACATGCCGGGCCACGAGCACGTGGGGATCTCCCGGAAGATCGAGGACCGGGGAGAGCGTTCGAGGCTCAAGACGTTGCTCAAGGAGCTCCGCCCTCGCGACGCGGGCGTGATCGTCCGGACGGTTGGGGCCGAGCAGGGGAAGAAGGAATTCCAGAGCGACATCAAGTATCTGGAGCAGCTCTGGGACAAGATCGAGAAGCAGGGGCAGAGGTCCAAGGCCCCCTCGCTGCTACACCAAGAAATGGAATTCACCACCGGGCTGATCCGGGACATCTTCACCGAGGACGTCACCCAGCTCACGATCGACTCGAAGGAGGAATACCAGCAGATACTCAAGTACCTGACGACCTACGCGACGCAGCTCAAATCGCGTGTGAAGCTCTACCGCGGCGAGGCTCCGATCTTCGATCACTTCGGCATCGAGGGCGAGATCGAGAAGGCGATGGAGCGGAAGGTGTGGCTGCGGAAGGGCGGGTACATCACGATCGATCAGACGGAGGCGTTGGTCGCGATCGACGTGAATACAGGGCGCTTTACCGGGAAGAAGAGCCAAGAGGAGACGATTCTCAAAACGAACATGGAAGCCGCGGAGGAAATCGCGCGGCAACTCCGGCTCCGCGACCTGGGAGGAATCATCGTCCTCGACTTCATCGACATGGAGGACGAGGCGAATCGGAAGGCGGTCGTGGACACCCTGCGGAACCGGCTGAAACGCGACCGGTCCCGGACAAAGGCGTTCGCAGTGAGCGATCTGGGGTTGGTCGAGATGACCCGCCAGCGTCAGCGGCCGAGCCTGGCGAACTTCTTCACGGAGAATTGCGCGGCCTGCGAGGGCTCGGGCCGCGTCCTCTCGCTCTCGAGCGCGATGCTCAAGATCGAGCGGATGTTGAGACGGGTGGGGCAGCGCGCGAAGGAGCGGCAGCTCCTTCTCCGCGTCCATCCGGATGTGGCGGTTCATCTGGTCGAGCAAAACGCCGACCGGCTGGAGCGTTTGGAGAAGCAGTACCGGTTCCGCGTGGAGATCCGGGACGATCCGTCGCTAAGACGGGACGAGATCCGGCTTTTCCGCGGGAAGACGTTCGAGGAGATCACGAAGCAGTTCGAACACTGAAACGAGGGATGAAATGACATCGGCACGCTATGCAGTGATCGAGGCCATGGGCCTCCAGTACCGGGTCGCCGCCGAGGAGGAGCACGTTCTTCCTCACATGGGGGCGGAGCCGGGCACGCAGGTGACGTTCGACCGTGTGCTCTTGATCGCGGACGGCACGGGCGTCAAGATTGGGACCCCCGTCGTCGAGGGCGCCTCCGTTAAGGTGCAGGTCCTCGGCACGGAGCGGGGCCCCAAGATCAAGGTGGGAGTGTATAAGCGGCGGAAGAAGTACCGCCGTCGCATCGGGTACCGGGACACCCTGACGCGGGTGAAGATCCTGGACATCCGCGGATAATCTCAAGAGGAGCTGATCGGAAATGGCGCACAAAAAAGGAGTATCCAGTTCCAAGAACGGCCGCGACTCCTCGTCGCAGCGGTTGGGCGTCAAGCGGTTCGGCGGCGAGTGGGTCAAGGCGGGCAACATCATCATCCGCCAGCGCGGCACCGCGGTGTCCCCCGGCCTCAACGTGGGACGGGGCAAGGACGACACCCTCTTCGCGCTGAAGGACGGGGTCGTGGTCTTCAAGAGGCGCGGGAAGAGCAAGATGTCGGTTTCGATCGATCCCAAGACTCGGGAGACCGAGGCGGCCCATGCCTAAGATCGCGGTCGTCGGCGCCGGGAACGTCGGCGCCTCCGCGGCGCTCTACGCCGCCGAGGCCGAGCTGGGCGACGTCGTCCTCATCGACATTCTCGAAGGCGTCGCCAAGGGAAAGGCCCTCGATCTCCTCGAAGCGGGGCCGGTCCGCGGCTACGACTCGATGGTCGAGGGAAGCGGCGATCTGCGCGCCGTCCAGGGCAGCGACCTCATCATTGTGACCGCGGGTCTCCCGCGCAAGCCCGGCATGTCGCGGGCGGATCTCCTCAAGGCCAACGCGGACATCATCCGCGGCGTGGCCGAGGCGATCCGCGACCATGCGCCCAAGGCGTACGTCATCATGGTCACGAATCCCTTGGACGTGATGGCGTACCTGACGTACCGCATCACCGGCTTCCCGCGCGAGCGGGTCATGGGCATGGCCGGCGTGCTCGATTCCTCGCGATTCCGCACGTTTCTCGCGCAGGAGATCGGGGTCTCGGTGGAGGACGTCCACGCCATGGTGCTCGGCGGCCACGGCGACACCATGGTGCCGCTCTTGAGCTACTCCACGGTATCGGGCATCCCCGTCGACCGGTTCATCAAGCCGGCGCGGCTCGCGGAGATCGTCCAGCGAACCCGCGACGGCGGCGCCGAGATCGTGAAGCTGCTCCAGACGGGGAGCGCGTTCTACGCGCCCGCGTCGTCGGCGGTCCAGATGGCCGAGTCCATCCTTCGCGACAAGAAGCGCCTCCTGCCGGTGGCCGCGTGCCTGAACGGCGAGTACGGCCTTCGCGATCTCTACCTGGGCGTGCCCGCGATCCTGGGCTCGCGCGGGGTGGAGAAGATCGTGGAGCTGGAGCTGTCCGCGGACGAGAAGGCGGCGCTCGCGAAGTCGGCGGAGGACGTCAAGAAGGGCATCGCCGATCTCGCGTTGGAGCCGGCGGCGCGGTAGTAACGCAGTGGAACCGTAATTGGACTAGCGCTACGCGGTATTGGCCCCGGGGACTCAACCTCCGGGACGCCGACTCGCCCGCGGCGCTGCCGGGGCGGGACGGCACCATCTGCCGCGCGGGCTCGGAGGGTCCCTCCGGTTGAGTCCCCGGGGCTGGAAGACGGCGGAGTGCCAGTGGAGATTCAGGTGAAGCTCCTCGCAGTGTGTCTCCTCGCGGTGATGGGCTGCGCCCACGCCGACGTGACGCCGCCGAAGTCGACCGTCGCGGATCCCGAGGAGTTGTCGCGGAACGTTCCGCCGCCAACCCCAGGTTGCGTCTCCACGATGACGCCTCCGGATTCGACCTCCTACGACATCGCCCCGATCATCGCCACCCAGGTCCCACCGCAATATCCCGAGCAGAGCAAGAAGGCAGGCGTGCAGGGGACCGTGCTTCTCCGCGTCTTCATCGATCCCATGGGCCGCCTCTGCTGGATCCGCGTCGTCCGCGGCGTCTCCGCGCTCACGCCGCCCGCGATCGACGCCGTCAAGCAGTACGAGTTCAAGCCCGCCACGCACAATGGCTACCCCGTCGGCGCCTGGATGGACATCCCGGTCGAGTTCAAGTTGTGAGGCTTCTCGCCACGCTGCTCGTAGCGGGCGCGGTGCTTGTCCTTACGACGGCCCCCGCCACTGCATCCTCTTCGGCTGGGCTCACCATTCGGTCGAAGGGTCTCGAGATCTTTGCCTACGATACCGAGCCCGTTGCCGAAACCGAAGACAGCCTAGGAATGGCCGAGCTTGATGTCGAATTCTCGCGCATGTGGGACAGGTTGGCGTACTGCTTTGCCACGGCAATCACATGCAAGCGGGAACTGGACGTGCGCCCTCAGTTAGCGGCACGGTACGTTGGGTCGGAGGCATCCGTGTTTTTCGATTCTCGAAGGCAGGAACTGCATTTCTATGCGTCGAGAGGTAACTCCGCCCTCGCTGAATCCCTTCGGGTCCTCGCGGCCGGCAGCCGGTCGGATTCGATCGCTGAGATCTATTCCGTCCTGTTGACTTCGTTCCCCAAGGGCTCCCAGGCGGATTCGTTTCCGGTCGCGATCACGGTGCCCGGAGACAACGACACCGAGCGGGACTCGACTGTGGTGGTGGACGTTACCTTCGAGAACGAATTTGCCGAGTGGAGAAGGGCCAGACTTTTCATGCTGCCTCCGGAGCTCACCAAGGATCGAAAGGTGTGGCTCATGAGCGGGATCTATTGCGTTCAGGACGACGCCACACGTGCGATCCCAGGGCTGAAGCGCAAGTGGGGTTTCTCTGGCAAGGTCGTGAAACTGAGGGCCACTGGCGCTGTGCTGCAACGCGCCTTTCCGAGGGAGACGCTGGAGGACGGCGATGAATAGAACCTTCGCGCGGTGTCTAGAGCCACGACCGTAGGGCCGCGGGGGGCAGCGGGGTGTGATGGCCCCTGAGCGATTGGAGGCCCGACGCGGCTTCTTCTTTTGCGTCGGGCCGACGCCTCACAGAGCGAGGGGGCCATCACACCCCGCTGCCCCCCGCGGCCCCACACCGTGACTTGACGCACCGGGACGTGGTTGGTAGCATGACTTGTGCCCCGTCCGCAGTCCTCCACGGCGGAGCGCGAGGTTGGCTCGCGACCGCAACTTGGGGCCGTCGGAATCATCCCGGCGCGGCTCCATTCCACCCGTCTCCCCGATAAGCCCTTACAAGACCTCGGCGGCGCCCCCCTGATCGTTCGCGTCCTGGAACGGGTCCGGACGGCGACCTCGATTCGCGAGGCCTGGGTGGCGACGGACAGCGGCCGGATCGTGGCAGCGGTCGAGGCGGCCGGGGGGCGAGCCATCCTGACCCGGGCCGACCACCTTTCGGGCCTCGATCGGGTGGCCGAGGCGGCCCAACTCCTCGCCGAGGCGGATTCCGACCCCGAGGAAGTGATTGTGAACATTCAAGGCGACGAGCCGTTCGTGAGCGCCGCCGGGATCGAGGCGATGGTGGCCCTGTTCGCGAAGCCCGACGTAACCATGGCGACGATCGCGGCGCCGTTCCAAAATCGGGACGACGTGGAGGATCCGAACCGCGTGAAGGTCGTGCTCGATCGAAGCGGCCGGGCGCTCTATTTCTCGCGCGCGGCCATTCCGACCGGCTACGGTCCCGGTGCGGAGCCCTTGCTCCACATCGGGGTTTACGCCTACCGCAGGCGCACGCTGATGCAGCTGGCGTCGCTCCCGCCCGCTCCGATCGAGCGGGCCGAGCGGCTGGAGCAGCTCCGCGCGCTCTGGAACGGCATCCAAATAGACGTGGCGGTGGGAGACTATTCGTCGTTCGGAATCGATACTCCGGAAGATCTGGCTCAGGCTCGGGAGGTTTGGGAGGAACGGAGGAGGGTCACATGACCAAGTTCGTCTTTGTCACGGGCGGCGTCGTGTCGTCGCTGGGGAAGGGGATTGCCGCGTCGGCGATCGGCTCGCTCCTCAAGAGCCGCGGCCTTTCGGTCACGATGCAGAAGTTCGATCCCTACCTGAACGTCGACCCGGGGACGATGAGCCCCTATCAGCACGGCGAGGTGTTCGTGACCGACGACGGCGCGGAGACCGACCTCGACGTGGGGCACTACGAGCGGTTCCTCGGCGTCTCGATGGGACGCGCGAACAACGTGACCGCGGGCCAGGTCTACGACGCGATCATTCAGAAGGAGCGTCGCGGCGACTATCTGGGCCGGACGGTCCAGGTCATCCCGCACGTCACCGACGAGATCAAGAGCCGGATGCTCGCCGTGACCAAGGGGAAGAAGCCGGTCGACGTCGCGATCGTGGAGATCGGCGGCACGGTCGGCGACATCGAGAGCCTTCCATTCCTGGAAGCCATCCGGCAGCTCCGCCTCGAGCTTTCGTCCGTGAACACGCTCTTCATCCACGTGACGCTCGTGCCGCATCTCGGCGCGGCCAAGGAGATCAAGACCAAGCCGACCCAGCACTCCGTGAAGGAGCTCCGGGCCATCGGAATCCAGCCGGACATTCTCCTCTGTCGCTGCGAGGTGCCGCTGTCGCAGGAGGTGAAGGAGAAGATCGGGCTCTTCTGCAACGTGCCGACCCAGGCGGTGATCGAGGCGATCGACGTGGCCTCGATCTACGAGGTGCCGCTCATGTTCCACCGCGGCGGCCTGGACGAGCAGGTGGTGACCGCGCTGCGACTCGACGCGGGGCCCGCCGACCTGCGCGTCTGGCAGCAATTCCAGGAGCGGATGAAGGCCGCGCGGGACAGCGTGACGATCTCGGTGGTCGGCAAGTACACGCATTTGCGCGACGCCTACAAGAGCATCCACGAGGCGATCACCCACGGGGGCGTGGCCAACGGGGTGAACGTGAAGCTCGAGTGGGTCGATTCGGAACGGATCGAGATGGATGGCCCGGAGGCGCTTCTCGGAGCGTCGCACGGCATCCTGATTCCGGGCGGATTCGGCGACCGTGGCACGCTCGGCATGGTCCAGGCGGCCCGCTACGCGAGGGAGAAGGGGATTCCGTTCTTTGGGATCTGCCTCGGAATGCAGTGCGCCGTGATCGAATTTGCGCGCGACGTGGTGGGGCTGGACGGCGCGGACTCCTCGGAATTCGATCCCGAAACGCCGCACGCGGTGATCGGACTTCTGGAATCGCAGCACGGCGTGACCAAGAAGGGCGGAACGATGCGCCTGGGTGCCTACCGCTGCGTCCTCGCGTCGGGGAGCCACGCGGCCGAGGACTACGGAGTTTCCGAGGTCGCGGAACGGCACCGCCACCGCTACGAGTTCAACAACGACTACCGGGCTCGGCTCGAGGAGAAGGGGCTTCGGGTCACGGGCGTCTATCCCGAGCTGGACTTGGTCGAGATTGTGGAGATTCCGACCCATCCGTGGTTCGTGGGAGTCCAGTTCCACCCCGAGCTTCGGTCGCGGCCGGACAAGCCGCATCCTTTGTTCCAGGGCTTCGTCCACGCGGCGCTCGAGGAGAGGGTGCGCCGTTCGGGCGCTCCCGAGCCAAAGGCCAAGACGACGGGGTCGCAGCGCCCATGACGAAGGATTCCCGCACCCGCTTCACCCCATTCGCGGTCGGCTCCGCCCGCGTCCAGCCCGGACGGCTCACGCTGATCGCCGGCCCGTGCGTGCTCGAGGACGACGGGATGGCCGCGGAGGTAGCGGGCGAGATCAAGCGGATCGCCGCGTCGCTCGACCTCCCGTTCATCTTCAAGGCCTCGTACACGAAGGCGAACCGCTCCTCGGGCGACAGCTTCCGCGGGCCGGGCATCGACGTTGGCCTCGCGGCGCTGGCGCGGGTTCGGGAGCGCTTCGGCGTGCCGGTCACGAGCGACATTCATGAGATCGCGGACGTCGCCCCCGCGGCCGAAGTGCTCGACCTGATCCAGATTCCCGCCTTTCTCTGCCGCCAGACGCCGCTGATCGAAGCGGCCGCGGCGACGGGTATTCCCGTTCATCTGAAGAAGGGCCAGTTCCTCGATCCCGGCTCCATGTCCCGCGCCGTCGAGAAGGCGCGGGCCGCCGGGGCGACGGGCGTGATCGTGACCGAGCGGGGCACGTCGTTCGGCTACGGCGACCTGGTCGTGGATTTTCGATCCTTCGCGGTGATGGGGCAGATGGGCTGTCCCGTGTTCTTCGACGCCACCCATTCGGTCCAGAAGCCCGGGGGCGCCGAGACCGGGGGGCAGCGCGAATTCGTCCCGCTCCTCGCGCGCGCGGCCATCGCGGCTGGAGTGGACGGAATCTTCATCGAGACCCATCCGGATCCGGCGCGCGCGCGGTCCGACCGCGAGTCCCAGTGGCCGCTCTCGGAGCTTGCCGGCCTCCTCCAGTCCCTAATGAAGGTGCACCAAGCGATTGCCGATACTCGGCTTGTGGAGGCACCCAGGTCGTGAGGCGCGGATACCCGGATTCCATGGGCCGCCTGGAAGGCGGGACCAGCACCGAGACCCAGATTGTGGCGTGGGGGCGGGAGGTGCTTTCCCTGGAGGAGGGCGCCGTGCGCGCCCTCAAAGATCGAATTGGCAAGGAATTCGAGGAAACAGTTCTAGCTCTTTCCGAGGTCAAGGGTCAGATCCTGACCCTTGGTGTGGGGAAGTCCGGCCTCGTCGCCAAGAAGATCGCGGCGACGCTCACCAGCACCGGGACGCCCGCGACCTTTGTCCACCCTGTCGACGCGGTCCACGGCGATCTCGGGATTGTCTCGCCCCAGGACGCCGCGATCCTCCTCTCCAAGAGCGGAGAGACCGCCGAGCTGCTGCAGCTCCTTCCCGCGCTGGAGCGGAGGGGCGTCACGGTGGTGACGATGACCTGCTATCCGGATTCCTCCCTGGGCCGCGCCGCGCGCCACGTGCTGGATCTCGGCCGTCCGCGCGAGGCGGGTCCCGAGGATCTGGTCCCCACGTCGAGCACCACCGCGGCGCTGGCGCTGGGTGACGCGCTCGCGATCGTGCTGATGCGACTCAAGGGTTTCACCCGGGAGGACTTTGTCGTCCTTCACCCCGGCGGCGTCGTGGGCCAGGCGGCGCTCCTCCGCGTGGCCGACCGGATGCACGGAGGGGAGGACCTTCCCCGGGTCGAGTCGAGCGCGACGCTTCGAGAGGCGCTCCTCGAGATCATCAACAAGCGGCTTGGAATGACGACCGTCGTCGACGGCGCGGGGGTGCTCGCGGGAATCCTCACCGACGGCGATCTGAAGCGGATCCTTCTCCGCGGCGACGCCGGGATGGATCAGCCCGTCTCCAACGTGATGACCGCGTCGCCTCGAACGATCACGGCCGACGCGCTGATCGCGCAGGCGGTCCGCCAGATGGAGGAGAACGAGGGGGGCGCCATCACCTCGCTTGTCGTGCTCGATGAGGACAGGCGGCCGCTCGGGGTGTTGCACCTTCACGATTGCCTGGGTCTTAGGGATCGCTAAAACCATGCGAATCCGGCGACTGGACCGGGTTCGAATGCGCGTGGTAGCTTCGGCGCTCCTCGTGTTCGGCCTCGGCGCCTGCAAAGGGAAACCGGCCTCAACTCCGAGCGGGGTTGAGGTACAGGTCCCCGATCAAGAAGCTCGGGACTTCTCGCTGACGGAGTCCTCGGAGGGCAAGAAGAGCTGGACCCTCCAGGCAACGTACGCGGCCATGTACAACGATCGAAATCTGGTGGATGCCAAGACGGTTCGGATCGAGTTCTTCGACGCGAAAGGCGAGGTGTACTCCACGTTGGTCGCGGACGAAGGGCTGGTCCATCAGCGCACCAACGATCTGGAGGCCCGCGGGCGGGTGAAGGTCGTGACCACGAAGGGCGTGATGCTGGAGACCGACTCGCTTCGGTGGTTGAACGCGACGGGGAAGATCGTGTCGGACGCGTTCGTGAAGGTAACCCGGAAGGATGACGTGGTGACGGGCCGCGGGTTTGAGAGCGATCCCAACCTGGATCACTTCCACCTCACGAGCGAAGTGCGCGCCGAGGTCCGCGAGCCGGACGCCGGTGAGCCCGAGGGAGCGGGACCGGGCCGATGACGGGTCTCGAGGCTCGGGATCTCGAGCGCTACTACGGAAACTGGAAGGTCGTCGACAAGGTCACCATAGAGGTGAAGCGGGGAGAGGTGGTCGGTCTCCTCGGGCCAAACGGCGCCGGAAAGACCACAACCTTCTACCTGATCGTCGGCCTCCTGCGTCCGGACCGGGGGAAGATCATGGTGGACGGGAGGGATCTCACCCGGGTTCCGATGCACGCCCGGGCGAGGTTGGGAATCGGCTACCTCCAGCAGGAGCCTTCGATCTTTCGCCGGCTCACGGTGCGCGAGAACATCCTGGCGATCCTCGAGACGCTCCCAATCAAGGGCAAGGAGCGAAACGCAGCGGCTGGACGGGCTCCTCGAGGAGCTGAACATCGCGCACATCGCGGACCGGAAGGGCTACAACCTGTCGGGCGGCGAGCGGCGTCGCGTGGAGATCACGCGGGCGCTGGTGACCCAGCCGGGTTTCCTGCTCCTCGACGAGCCGTTTGTGGGCATCGACCCGATCGCGGTCGCGGAGATCCAGGACATCGTCTCTCGTTTGAAGCAGAAGGGACTCGGAATCCTGATCACGGATCACAACGTGCGGGAAACCTTGAGCACGACCGACCGCGCGTACATCATGTTTGAAGGCAAGATCCTGCTCCGGGGCACCAGCCAGGAGTTGGCAACCGATCCGGTGGCGCGCCAGATCTATCTGGGCGAGCGCTTCCGTCTGGATTAAAGGGGCTTACCCGATGGAAATGAAACATGGCCTGAGCATGCAGCAGAAGCCGACGCTGATCATGACCCAGCGTCTGCAGCAGGCCTTGAAACTCCTGCAGATGCCCACCCTCGAGCTTCAGCAGGCCCTGAAGCAGGAGCTGGAGCGCAACCCTCTGCTCGAGGAAGTCGACGAGCAGGAAGAGGTCCAGGAGACCGAGGACGCCAAGAAGGAGGCCGGACAGGAGGACTCCGAGCCCGTCGAGACCACCGAGCCGGACAAGAATCAAGAGGTGGACTGGAACGAGCTCTGGCCGGACCAGTTCGAAGGCCCCTCGGCGCCCCGCACCGACGATCCCGACGCGGAGTTCTACGAGCGCGTCCCCGTGACGCGGCAGAGCCTGGGCGAGCACCTCTTCGAGCAGCTCCGCATGCTCTCCCTGAGCGAGGACGATCTCGCGCTCGGGGAGTACTTGATCGGCTCGATCGACGAGAACGGATACCTCCAGACCACGGTCGAGGAGATCGCCGAGACGTTCGGGATCCCGCCGGAGAAGGTGGAGGACGTCCTCGCGGCGATCCAGAAGTTCGATCCGGCCGGGGTGGGCGCGCGAAATCTTCAAGAGTGCCTCTGGATCCAGCTCGTTCAGCGGAAGCAGGAGAACACGCTGGCGGGGCGGATCGTTCAGGAACAGTTCGACAACCTTCTCTCCAAGCGCTTCGGCGAGATCGGCGCGGCTGTTCAAGTGTTCCGTCGAGGACGTGCAGGGGGCCGGCGACCTGATCGCCACGCTCGACCCGCGTCCGGGACAGGAGATCGCGGCCGAGGAGACCAAGTACGTCACTCCCGATCTGATCGTGGAGCGCGTCGGCGAGGACTTCGTCGTCTCCTTGAACGACCGGAACGTTCCGCGGCTTCGAATCAGCGCCGCGTACCAGCAGATGCTCCGGGACAAGTCGGCCGGCCAGAACGAGACGCGGAAGTTCATCGTCGACAAGCTGAACTCCGCGAAGTGGCTGATCCAGACGATCGAGCAGCGGCGAAAGACCATGATCAAGGTGATGCGGCGGATCGTGGAGGAGCAGAAGGAGTTCTTCGAGAAGGGCGTCGAGGGGCTGCGTCCTCTCACGCTCCAGCAGATCGCCAATCAGATCGGGATGCATGAGTCGACCGTCAGCCGCGTCACCACCAACAAGTACGTCCAGACGCCGCGCGGGGTCTTTGAGCTCAAATACTTCTTCTCCAGCGGTCTCGCCACCGAGGAGGGGGACGACGTTTCGGCCAAGGTGGCGAAGGACAAGATTCTGACCCTCATCAACAACGAGGACAAACGGGAGCCGCTCAGCGACCAGAGGGTCGCCGAGATCCTGCACGAGCAGGGGCTCCGGATCGCCCGGCGCACGGTTGCGAAGTACCGGGAAGCGCTCCGGCTTCTCCCCGCGCGGGCCCGGCGCCGCTATTCGTAGGCTTGGAGACCGGTTTCGAGAAAGGACAGGCATGGAGATCACCATGAAGGGGCGGCACTGGAAGCTGACGCCCACGTTCCGCGAGTACGCGACGGACCGCATCGAGAAGCTCACGAAGTTCTATCCGAGACTGATCCGCGCGGAGCTCGTGGTGACCAAGGACGGATACCGGCACGAGGCCGAGCTTCGCCTGCACGGGAACGCGGTCGACCTGCTTTCGAAGGCCGTGGATCCGGATCCCCGGATCGCCCTCGACGCGGTGCTCGAGAAGCAGGAGCGCGCGCTCCTCAGGCGAAAGGACAAACTCCAAGACAGGAAGAAGCGCGGCCCGTCCGTCCGCATGGAGCCGGCCGAGGAGCCTCTTCCGCGCGCGGCCACGCCGGCGCTCTCCGTGATCCGCGAGCGGCCGCGGCGGCCGGTCATGACCGTGGACGAGGCCATGCACGCGCTCTTGAAGAGCCGGAAGCCGGTGCTCGTGTTCTCGGAGCAGGGTACCGAAGGGATCCGGGTCGCGTACCGTTTGAAGAAGGGGCAGGTGGGCCTGCTTGAACTCGACTAGCCGTCCGACGCTGACGGTCGCCCAGCTGTACGAGCAGCAGAAGGAAATCCTCTCCCTCGAGCTGGCCTCACGGAGTCCCGACTCCAGCGTCCCCATCACGGTCAGCGACATCAACCGGCCGGGGATGGCGCTCATGGGATTCACCGAGAACTTCCTCGCCGATCGGATTCAAATCTTCGGCCGTACCGAGATGGCGTATCTCGCCACGCTGGGCGAGAAGGACCGGAAGGCGGCGTTCGACCGATTCTTCCACTTCAAGGTCCCGTGCATCATCGTGGCGAAGGGCCTGGAGATCCCCGACGGCCTTCTCGAGCGGGCGAACGAGCACGGGGTTCCCGTCCTGCGCACACCACAAGATACGACCCCGTTCATCCACCAGCTCACGGCGTTCCTCGACTACGTGTTCGCGCCGTCGGTCACGGTCCACGGATCCCTGGTGGACGTCTACGGGGTGGGCCTCCTCTTCACGGGGCGGAGCGGGATCGGGAAGAGCGAGACCGCGCTCGACCTCGTGGAGCGCGGCCACCGTCTCGTGGCGGACGACGTGGTCCGGATCACCCGGCGCCACGGGGACATCCTGATCGGCGCCGTCAACGACGTGCTGAAGCACACGATGGAGGTCCGGGGCCTGGGGATCATCGACGTTCAGTCGATCTTTGGAATCCGGTCCATCCGGGGGCAGAAGCGGGTCGAGGTCGAGGTGCATCTAACCGAGTGGAGCGACGCGCGGGACTACGAGCGCGTCGGATTGGACGACCAGATGCAGCGCTACCTCGACGTGCAGATCCCCCTGATCACAATCCCCATTTTCCCGGGGAAGAACATCACGGTCATCGCGGAAGTGGTGGCCCTGAACCACCTGGTCAAGGTCTACGGCTATCACCCGGCGCGCGCTTTGAACGACCGCCTGATGGAGAGCATGCGCATGAAACTCCTGGCCAACCCGCTCGTTCGGGACGACACGGAATAGGGCAGGGAACGATCCCATGAGCGATCCACGCGCCGTCGCCATCCTGGTCACGCACGGCATCCTTGGAGAGGAGCTGGTGCGGACGGTGGCGGCGATCCTCGGGTCCCAGACCGACGTGGCGGCCGTGAGCAACTCGGGCCTCTCCGCCGACGCCCTGACCGCCGCGATCGATCGCGAGTTGGCGAAGCTTCCACCGGACGCTCCGATCGTGATCTTCACCGATCTCGCCGCGGGCAGCTGCGGCATCGCATCCCGCAGGGTGGATCGTGAGGGTCGCACGATTCGCCGGATCACCGGCGTCAACCTTCCGATGCTCCTGGAGTTTTTCCACTATCGAGACACGCTTTCCCTCGACGAGCTCCTTCCGCGAATGGAGGCGAAGGGGAAGGCGGGAATCTTGATTCTGTAAGGTGCCGCTCCTCCTCGCCCGGATCGACGACCGCTTGATCCACGGACAGGTGGTCCACGGGTGGGGCGGCGCTCTCCGGCCGACCCTCATCGCGATCGTATCGGACGCGCTTCGAGCCCACCCGGACCGGGCGGATCTCTACCTCTTCGCGGTGCCGGACGGCGCGCGGGGCCGCGTGGTGTCGGTCGCCGAGGCGCTCGCGCCCGGCTTCGCCGCGGAGGTGGCCGCCGAGCGCACCATCTTGCTCTTTCCCGGCATCGAGGAAGCGCTCCGGCTCGCCGAAGGCGGGTTTGACGTGAGCGAGGTGAACGTGGGCGGGCTTCACCACGCGCCGGGGAAGAGCGAGGTGCTGCCCTACGTCTTTCTCGACGCGCTGGACCGCGAGCATCTGCGCGCTTTGGTTCATCGCGGCGCGACGGTGTACGCCCAGGATCTGCCCTCGAACGCGCGCCACGCCGTCGAGGCGTGGATCGGCGGCGGGTCCTGACGGCGCTGCCAGCCCAGGCCAAGGAGGCCGATCGTGCTGCCTGAGATGATGAGCGTGGCCTTCCTGGGCGGGACGCTCGCGCTCGACCGAAACGTCGGGTGGAGCTTGATGCTGAGCCAGCCGATCGTCGGAGCTTGCCTGGCGGGAATCCTCCTCGCGCCCGGATCGGACATCGAGATCTGGGCGCTGCGCATTCCGCTCGGGATCGGCGCCATCC
Source organism: Candidatus Eiseniibacteriota bacterium (assembly GCA_963740415.1). Taxonomy (GTDB): domain Bacteria; phylum Eisenbacteria; class RBG-16-71-46; order SZUA-252; family SZUA-252; genus WS-9. The sequence continues at coordinate 111,332 of CAVUEC010000003.1, read as the reverse complement.
TCCAGCTCCTCCTCACCGACGCGTCGCTTCCCGCCGCCCAACGTCCGCACGACACGGCGACGGCCGGCGTCGTCGGGACCTCGGTGGCGCTCCTCGGCATGGGGCACATTGACCACGACCTTGCGGCCTCGGCGTCGGGACTCTTCTGGATCGTCGTGGGCGTGGCCGCGGGACTCCTCTCGGCGATCGCGGGCGGCTGGGTGGGGCGGTTCCACCGGGCGCGCAGCCGCGGCGACGTGGCGCGCGCGGACCGCCTCGCCGAGACCGGCGCGGTCGCCGCGTTCGAGAGGCTCTACTGGGGCGGAATCCTCCGTTCCTTCGGCCTGGGCGCGCTCTGGGCCTGGGGCGCCTCTCTGCTCGGCGTGGCGCTCCTCATGGCATTCGTACCGAATCTGGTCGCCGCCGCGACGGGCCCGCGGGTGGGCTTCGTGTTCGCGGTCCTGATCGGCGCCGGGCTCGCCGCCGGATTCCACGCGCACGTTCGGGGGAGGCCGGGCGCGTGGCGCTGGCTCGCCCTGGGAGTGATCGTGACGCTGGCGCTCACCTCGGTGCTGTTCCGCCGGGCCGCATGAGCGGCGAGCGCGTGAAGCGTCTCGACCTCGCGGCGGTAAGCTCCCGCTCGATCGAGATTCAGGCGTTGATGAACCCCGAGCGGATGCAGGGGCTCGGATTCGGCTTCGCGCTTCTGCCGGTGCTGCGCCGGCTCTATCCGGCCCCGGAGGAACTGGCCCGCGCGCTGAAACGGCATCTCACCTATTTCGCCACCCACCCCGTCCTCGCCGGCTACGTGCTGGGCGTGGCGGCGCGCCTCGAGGAGCGGCGCGCGGCCGGAGAGCCGATCGGCGATTCGGAGATCGACACGGCGAAGCGCTCGCTCGCGAGTCCGCTCGCGGCGCTTGGCGATCCGCTCTTCTGGGTGACCCTGAGGCCCCTCGCGGGCCTGGTCGGGATCCTGGGAATCGTCTTCGTCCCGAACCCCTATGCCGTGGGCCCCGACCTTCGCGTCCTCCTCTGCCCGCTCCTCACTCTTTTGACGTACAATGCGGTCGCGTGGCCGTCTCGAGTCTTCGCGGTGGCGCGCGGATATGCGCTCGCGGACCGGCCGGGCGACATTCTTCGCTCGCTCGATCTCGCGGAACTGAATCGGGCTCTCGCGCGCGCGGGCGCCTTCGGATTCGGCGTACTGCTCGCCGGGGTCTGGATGACGCTGGATCCTTCGTCCCGCGCGTGGGGGTCGAGCGTCATCGCGCGGGTCGCATCGCTGGCGCCGCTCTGGATCGGAGGATTCATCGGATTCCTAGGCTTGAAGCGCTGGCCGGGACGAGGGGTGGAAGTGGGGTTGGCGGTTCTCCTGGTGGCACTTCTTCTAGCCTGGATCCTCTAGAGCCGGGGAGCATGATCGAGCGCTCGGTGGTCATTCAGAATCGCTTGGGGCTTCACGCCCGCGCGTGCTCCGTGCTCGTGAAGGAGGCGGCGAAGTTCGCCTCGCACGTATTTCTGGCGCGGGACGGCCTGGAAGTGAACGGCAAGAGCATTCTCGGCGTCATGATGCTCGCGGCCGAGCGTGGAGCGGAGCTCACGCTCCGCGTCGACGGCGCCGACGAGCAGGAGGCGATGGCGGCCCTCGTCAAGGTGATCGACGACAAGTTCGGGGAAGAATGACCGTACTCACCGGCATCGCGGCGTCTCCGGGAATCGGCGTGGGCCCGATCCACATCGTCGACGCCGAGGAAATCGAAGTCCGCGACGGCCAGATCGCGCCCGAAGAGGTGGCCGCCGAGCAGAACCGCCTTCGGGCCGCGCTTCAGTCGTCCCGCGAGGAAGTGCGCTCGCTCCGCAAGAAGATCGAGGCTGAAACCGGCGAAGAGCACGCCCGGATCCTCGACACGCAGATCGACATCCTGGAAGACCCGGACGCGTTGGAGCAGGCGCTCGCGTCGATCGAGCGGGAGCGCCGCAGCGCGGCCTGGTGCTACCGCCGCATTCTCGGTGCGGTGGCGGCCAAGCTCGAAGGGGTCGACGGCGACTACTACCGCGACCGCGCGCTCGACATCCGGGACGTGCGGCGCCGCGTGCTCGCGCAGCTGGGCGGCGTTCGGTCCCGCTCCCTCAGCGACCTTCGCGTTCCCTCCCTGATCGTGGCCGCCGACATTCCGCCGAGCGAGATGGCGCTCGCGCCGCGGGACAAGATCCTCGGCTTCGCGACGGACCTGGGTGGCCGGACCTCCCACACCGCGATCATGGCGCGGGCGCGCGGCATCCCGGCCGTCGTCGGGCTCAAGGCCGCGATGCACGCGGCCCGGGAAGGCGCGATCGCGCTGGTGGACGGGACTCGGGGGGTCGCGATCTTCGATCCCGACCCCGAGGTCCTCGAGGAGCACGTCCGGAAGCGCCGCAACTACGAAGAGCTCGCGGCGAATCTCGCGTCGCTTAGAGATGTCGCCTGCGTCACCCTCGACGGGCGCCGCGTCCATCTGGGCGCGAACCTCGAAGTGCCGGAGGAGCTGCCGTCGCTTCTGGAGCAGGGCGCCGAAGGCGTGGGCCTCTACCGCACGGAGTTCTTCTATCTGTCGCGCTCCGCGCTGCCCACCGAGGAAGCCCAGTACAACGCGTACCGCACGATCGCCGAGGCGATGAACCCGAGGCCCGTCGTCATCCGGACGCTGGACGTGGGCGGCGACAAGTTCGCGTCCTACCTGGGCGCGCCGGTCGAGCGGAATCCGTTCCTGGGCATGCGCGGACTGCGGTTCTCGCTCAAACGCGAGGACATCTTCCGGACACAGCTGCGCGCCGTCCTCCGCGCCACCGTCCACGGGAACGTGCAGGTCATGTTTCCCGATGGTCGTCGGCCTCGAGGACTTCCGGCGCGCGCGCGCCGTGGCGGACCGCGTCCGGAACGACCTGAAGGCCGAAGGGATCGCGGTGGCCGATCGCGTCCCGTTCGGCGTGATGGTGGAGACGCCGGCGGCGGTGTTCGCGATCGACCTGCTCGCGAAGGAAGCGGACTTCGTGAGCATCGGGACCAACGATCTCATCCAGTACACGCTCGCCGTGGACCGCGGCAACGAGACGATCGCCGAGATCTACGAGCCGCTCCACCCCGCCGTGCTTCGCGCGATCCAGGCCGTGGTCGCGGCGGGGAAGAAGGCGTCGATCCCCGTGGGGATCTGCGGGGAGATGGCCGGCGAGCCCCTCTACGCGGTGCTCCTCCTGGGTCTCGGCCTCAGCGAATTCAGCGTGAGCCCGTATCTGGTTCCGGAGATCAAGACCATCCTTCGTGCGTCGACGTACGAGGAAGGCATTCAGCTCGCGCAGCGCTGCCTCGGGCTGGCGACGCCCGCGGAGGTGCGCGCGGTCGTGACCGAGTTCATGAGCGCCAAGTTCCCGCGTCACTTCACCACGTGAAGCGCCTCGATTCACCATCCCTGATCGCCCGGCTCGATCCCGACGGCATGGGGGAGCGGATCGAGGGATTCGCGACGCAGCTTAAGGCGGGAGCTTCGATCGCGGAGCCCGTGCTCGCCAGCGTGGCGCCGCACGGACCCCGGCGCGTGGTGCTCTTCGGGATGGGCGGCTCGGCCATCGCCGGAGACATGGTCCGCACGCTGGTCGATCGTGAGGGCGCCTCGCCGTTCCACGTCGTGCGCCACTACGAGCCGCCCGCGTGGATCACGCCCGAAGACCTGCTGATCTTCTCGTCCTACTCGGGGGAGACCGAGGAAACCCTCACCGCCTTCCGCGCGACGCGATACCTGGGCGCGCGCTCGATCGTGCTCTCGACCGGCGGCACCCTGGCCCGCCTGGCGGGTGCGGATCGGATCCCGGTGGCCAACCTCCCGGCCGGGCACCCCCCGCGCGCGGCGCTGGGCTACTCGTTCTCAACCCTGGTCCAGATCGCCTCTCACACCGGCTGTCTCCCCGAGGGACCCGCTCGATTGGACGCGGCCGCGAAGGCGGTGGAGGGGGTGATTTCGGCTTGCCGTAGAACTGTGATAGAGTCCCGCAACCCGGCGAAAAAACTTGCGATACGTCTGTCGGGCAGGGCGGTCGTCTTGCTCGCCAACGAGCGGACTCTGGGCCCCGTGGCGCAGCGCTGGAAGGGTCAGCTCAATGAGAATTCCAAGAATCTGGCCTGGGCCTCGCCGCTTCCCGAGATGAACCACAACGAGGTCGACGGGTATGTCCACCCCAAGGCCCAGGTGGGGAGGTTCGCGGCCGTGCTCCTGCGAGATCGGTCGGATCATCCCAGGGTGCAGGCGCGCTTCCGCTGGCTCCAGGCGTACCTGAAGCGGAAGAGGCTCCGCGTCGAGACCTACGAGGCGAAGGGCGCCGATCCCATGACGAGACTCATGACCGCCGCCGCGATGGGGGATTTCGTGAGCTATTACCTGGCCCTCGCCAACGGGACCGATCCGAGCGCGCTCCCCGGGGTCCTGTCCCTGAAGAAGGCGCTCCGGCGATGAGACCGGTCGCGGTCATTCCGGTGGCGGGCGCGGGCACGAGGCTCAAGCCGCACACGTTCACGACGCCCGAAGGCGCTCCTCGAGGTGGCCGGGAAGCCGATCCTCGCCCACATCCTGGCCCAGGTGGCGGAGGCCAAGCCGGAGAAGGTGGTCCTGGTGGTTGGGCCGGGTCCTCAGGGTCAGCGCATCGTCGAGTTCGCGAAGCGCGACGGCCTGCGGGTGGAGAGCGTGGTCCAGTCCGAGCCGCTCGGCCTGGGCCACGCCGTCGCCCAGGCCCGGGACCTGGTGGAGGGGAAGCCGGTCCTCATCGTTCTGGGCGACACGATCGCCCTGGCCTCCCTCGGGGAGTTCACGTCCGGGCCTTCGAGGGTGGGGGTCCGCGAGGTTACCGACCCCCGGCGGTTCGGGGTCGCCACGGTTCGCGACGGGAAGATCGTGACCCTGGTGGAGAAGCCGGAGCACCCGGATTCCAACCTGGCCCTGGTCGGGATCTATTTCCTCAAGAATTCGACCCTTCTGTTCCAGTCCCTGGGGGCCCTGGAGGGGGAGGGACGGCGCACCCGGGGCGAGTTCCAGCTCACCGACGCCCTCCAGCGGATGATCGACCAGGGTGAAGAACTGCAACCGTTTCCGGTCCAGGCATGGTATGATTGCGGCAAGACGGAGACGCTCCTGGAAACGAATCGAGCGCTCCTCGACCTCCAGGCGGGCCCTGTGTCCCGGCCGGGGGTGGTCTGTCTGCCGCCCGTAGCGATCGATCCCAGCGCGGACGTTCTCCACGCGGTGATCGGTCCCCACACATCGATCGGCCCGGGCGCCCGGGTGCGGCGCGCCGTGGTGAAGAATTCAATCGTAAGCCAAGGCGCCACTGTGGAAGACGTCCTGCTCGACCTCTCGGTCGTGGGGGAGAACGCGGTGGCCCGAGGCTCGTACCAGCGGCTCAACGTGGGTGACTCATCGGAGGTGAAGAGCACATGACGCTCGAAGCAACTCAAACCCGGCCTGCCGAGCGGCGCGCTCCCGCCACTCGCCACTCGACGCTCTTCACGTCGGAGTCGGTGACGGAAGGGCATCCCGACAAGGTAGCGGACCAGATTTCCGACGCGATCCTCGACGCCATCCTCAAGGAGGATCCGACGGGACGCGTCGCGTGCGAGACGATGGTGACGACCGGCCTGGCCCTCGTCGCCGGAGAGATCACGACCGCCACCTACGTGGACCTCGCCAAGGTGGTTCGCGAGACCATCCGGAACATCGGCTACGACGACCCGGCTCACGGTTTCGACTACGAGACCTGCGCCGTCCTGACCTGCATCGACGAGCAATCCAAGGACATCGCGATGGGGGTCGACCGGCTGGGCGCGGGCGACCAGGGTCTCATGTTCGGATACGCGGTGCGCGAGACCCCCGAGCTGATGCCGGCCCCGATCCAGCTGGCCCACCGGCTCACGAAGGCGCTCGCCGACGCGCGCCGGTCCGGGAAATTTCCCGAGATCCGGCCGGACGGGAAATCCCAGGTGACGATGGAATACGAGAACGGCGTGCCGACACGGATCAATACGGTTGTCGTCTCGACCCAGCACGTCGAGATGACGGACGCCGAGATCGAGCGGCTCCGCAAGCGGATCATCGCCGAGATCATCATGCCGGTGCTTCCGAAGAACTGGCTCCACGGAGATCCGATCTTCCACATCAATCCGACCGGGCGGTTCGTGATGGGCGGCCCGAGGGCGGACACCGGACTCACGGGGCGGAAGATCATCGTCGACACCTACGGCGGCTCCGCCTGCCACGGAGGCGGCGCGTTCAGCGGCAAGGACCCGTCGAAGGTGGACCGGTCCGCGTCCTACGCGGCGCGGCACGTGGCCAAGAACATCGTGGGCGCGGGACTGGCCGACAAGTGCACGGTCCAGGTGGCCTACGCGATCGGCGTCGAGGAGCCGGTCTCGGTCATGGTGGATTCGCACGGCACCGGGAAGGTGCCCGATTCCAGGCTCTCCGAGCTGGTCCGCAAGCATTTCGACCTATCGCCCGCGGGGATCATCAAGTCGCTCGATCTCCGCAAGCCGATTTACAAGAAGACCGCCGCGTACGGACACTTTGGCAGAGAACAGGAGGGGTTCCGCTGGGAGCTCCTCGATCGAGTGGAGGAATTGAAGCGTGACGCCTGAAGCCGCAATCGCCATGACCCCGCAAGGACACGTCGCAGACGCCAAGCTCGCCGATTCGGGCGTGAACCGGATCGAGTGGGCGGAACGCGAGATGCCGGTGCTCCGGCAGATCAAGGCGCGTTTCGCCAAGGAAAAGCCTCTCAAGGGACGGCGCATCGCGGCGTGCCTGCACGTGACGACCGAGACCGCGAATCTCATGCTGACGCTCCAGGCGGGAGGGGCCGAGGTCGCGCTGTGCGCGTCCAATCCGCTCTCCACCCAGGACGACGTCGCGGCGGCGCTGATGCACCGCTATCAAATCCCGACGTTCGCGATCAAAGGCGAGAACGCCGATTCGTACTACCAGCACATCAACGCCGCGCTCGACCTGAAGCCGGAGTTCACCATGGACGACGGCGCCGACCTGGTCACGGTGCTCCACACCAAGAGGCCCGATCAGGCCAAGCAGGTGATCGCCGGGACCGAAGAGACCACCACCGGCGTCATCCGGCTTCGCAGCATGGCGCGCGACGGAGCGCTCCGGTATCCGGTCCTCGCGGTGAACGACGCCAAGACGAAGCACTTCTTCGACAACCGCTACGGCACCGGGCCAGAGCACCATCGACGGCGTTCTTCGGGCGACAAACCGCCTCCTCGCGGGCTCCAAGTTCGTCGTGCTGGGCTACGGCTGGTGCGGCCGGGGCCTGGCGAGCCGGGCGAAGGGGATGGGGGCCCACGTGGTGGTCACCGAGATCGATCCGCTGCCCGCGCTGGAAGCGGTGATGGACGGATTTGAGGTGCTGCCCGCGGCGGAAGCCGCGAAAATCGGGGACATCTTCGTCACCGTCACCGGCAACATCAACGTGCTTCGCCTGGAGCATTTCAAGGCCATGAAGGAAGGCGCGATCGTGGCGAACTCGGGGCACTTCGACGTGGAGCTGGACCTCGAGTCGCTCCGCAAGGCCGCGCGCTCGATTCGGACGGTCCGTCCGTTCGTGGAGGAGATGACGCTCGACGGCGGAAAGCGGATCTTCATCCTGGGCGAGGGGCGGCTGATCAACCTCGCCTCGGCCGAGGGTCATCCGGCGTCGGTGATGGACATGAGCTTCGCGAACCAGGCGCTGGGCATTGAATACCTCCTGACCCACTCCAAGGAGCTGAAGCCGACGGTGTATCCGATCCCGACGTCGCTCGACGAGGATATCGCCCGATTGAAGTTGGAAGCGCTGGGAGTCCGCATCGACGTCTTGACGGCGGAGCAAACGGCGTATCTTGCTTCCTGGCAGCAGGGCACGTAGGCAGGAACCAACCGATGTGGCTCTTGGGTCGGGTTTCGGTACGGCGTAAGTACCAGATCCTGGGGCTTTGCTTCCTTTCGCTGGCGCTCTTCCTGGTCCTCGCCCTCTGGAGCCGCGATTTGCGGGACACGGCGGGCGACCTCATGGGCGCCGGAACCGTCCGCAACCAGGCCGGAGTTCTGGGCGCGCTCGCCGCGACCGGTCTCACGGCGGCGCTCGGCGCCGTCGGCGCCTGGCTCGTGCCCCTCGCGTTCTTCGTCTGGGGCTGGAATCGCCTCCGCGTTGCTCCCACCGCCGACCTCTGGATCCGCACCGCGCTCGCGGCCGCCGCGTCGATCGACGCGATGGGGCTCGTCTATCTCCTGGCCGGTGACAATCGAGCGCTCGTCGGGCGAGTCGGCGAATGGGTGGGCGGCGTGGCCGCGCGCCTTCTGGGTCGCGTGGGCGGAGAGCTCCTCCTGGGAACGGCGTTGGTGATTCTGGGCGTCGTCGCATTCGAGATCGGAACCGCGTCGCCGTTCCGCCGCGCGCTGGGCACGCTCTTGGCCCGGTTCGCGCCGCGACGCGGCAAGGGACGGAAGCCCGCCGTGACGCCCGAGGGCGCCGCGCTCGACGCCGAGACGGGGATGACCCGCGCGCGCAAGGGACGCATCGAGCCCGCCCTCGAGGAGGAGGAGATGCGCCAGGCGTTTGCTCCCGCGGACGAGCCAATCCAACGCAAGGAAAGCCGGCCGCGGATCGTGGCGCGGAACGAGCCCAGGAACGAGGCGCTGTCGATCCCGTTCCCGCCGCCCGCGGCTCGTCCCGACGCGCCGTCACGGACGCTCGAGGGGGGACCGGAACGCGCCGCCGGGAAGGAAGAGCGCAAGCGCGGCGCCGAGGCAGCGCCCGAAACGGGGCTCGGACTCGGTCCCGCTCTGGCGCCCGAGGCCAAGCTCCCGCCGCTCGATCTTCTCGACCGCCACGACGCGAAGCAGGCGGCGGTGGAGGAGTCCGAGCTCTTCGAGCTGTCCCGCGTGCTCGAGCGAACGCTGGCCGATTTCGGAGTCGCCGGAAAGGTGTCCGAGGTTCACCCGGGCCCGGTCATCACGCTGTTCGAATACGAGCCCGCGCCCGGCGTGAAGGTGAATCAGATCCTGAACCGCCAGGACGATCTCGCGCTCGCGCTCAGGGCGCAGCGCATTCGCATCGTCGCGCCGATCCCGGGGAAGGCCGCGGTGGGAATCGAGATTCCCAATCGCGTCAAGGCCATGGTCTCCTTCCGCGAGATCGTCAGCTCGTCCGCGTTCCAGCAATCGCGGGACGGGCTTCCCTTCGCGCTCGGCAAGGACGTCGCGGGCGTGCCCTTCACGGCCTCCCTCGAGCGCATGCCGCACCTTCTGATCGCGGGCGCGACCGGCTCGGGGAAGAGCGTCTGCATCAACGCGCTGATCATGAGCTTGCTCGTCAAGCGGACCCCCGCCGAGCTTCGCTTCATCCTCATCGATCCCAAGATGCTCGAGCTGACGCCGTACAACGGGATCCCGCACCTGCGCATGCCGGTGGTGACCGATCCCAAGAAGGCGGCGCAGGCGCTCCGGTACTGCGTCAAGGAAATGGAGCGCCGCTACCAGCTGCTCGCGAAGCACGGCGCGCGGAACATCGAGGCGTACAACCGGCTCGGACTCGATGCCGCGACCGTCGAGGACGCCAAGCTGCCGTACCTGGTCGTGGTCGTGGACGAGCTGGCCGACCTCATGGCCCTTCTTCCCGCCGAGATCGAAGAGCCGATCGGGCGACTGGCGCAGATGGCGCGCGCCGTCGGGATCCACCTCATTCTCGCGACGCAGCGTCCATCCGTGGACGTCCTCACGGGCGTGATCAAGGCGAATTTCCCGTCGCGGATCGCGTTCCAGGTGGCGAGCCGCACCGACTCGCGCGTGATCCTCGACATGAACGGCGCGGAGAGCCTTCTCGGCCACGGCGACAGCCTGTACCTCCCGGCGGGGAAGCCCGAGCCCTACCGAATCCACGGCTCCTACGTCTCCGGCGAGGAGATCGAGCGGGTGGTTTCGTTCCTGAAAGAACAGGGTGCGCCCGCGCCGCTCGATGAATCCGTGCTCGAACAGGCCGCGGTGGTCGGCGGCGACGCGGACGACGATCTCTACGAAGAGGCCATGCGCCTGGTGGTGCTCCACCAGCAGGCTTCCACGTCCATGCTTCAGCGGCGGCTCAAGGTCGGATATTCGCGCGCGGCCCGTCTCCTCGATCTCCTGGAAGAGCGGGGCGTGGTGGGCCCCCCGGATGGGGCGAAGGGACGCGAGGTGCTCGTGACCGAGCATGAGCTGTCGGAGCGGCGGTCGCGCCTGGCCGAATTGGAGACCGAAGCTTGATCCAGCCCATCACGCTCGCCCCCGCGTCCCGGGAAGCGACCGCGCCGCCGGGCTCCAAGGTGGCGCTGGTGACGCTGGGCTGCGCCAAGAACCTGGTCGACTCCGAGATCATGGCCGGGCTCCTCGCCCGGGGCGGATTCACCTTGACCTCCGACGTCCGCGAAGCGGAAGTTGCGGTCGTGAACACCTGCGCGTTCATCGGACCGTCGCAGAAGGAATCCATCGACCGCATCCTCGAGCTGGCGGCCTTGAAGCGCGAGGGAACCATCCGCGCCATCGTCGTCGCGGGCTGTCTCGCGCAGCGCTACCAGGCCGACCTGCTCCGGGAAATTCCGGAGGTGGACGCCGTGGTCGGCACCGGACAGGTCGACGCGATTGCGCGCGTCGCGCACCGCGTGCGGCGCGGCGGCGGCGGGATCCTCGAGGTGGGCCCTCCGGGAACGGCCGTGGATCTGGCGGCGCACCGCGCGGTCTCGACGCCGCGGCATCTGGCCTACCTTCGCATCGCCGACGGTTGTGATTTCCGCTGCACGTTCTGCATCATCCCGCGCCTTCGCGGCGATCTCCGGAGCCGTCCGTTCGAGTCCGTCGTGGAAGAGGCCCGGCGCCTGGCCGATTCCGGGGCCAAGGAGCTTCTCCTCATCGCGCAGGATTCGACGTCCTACGGCGAGGACATCTACGGCCGCGCCCGTCTCCCCGAGCTTCTGAGAGCCCTGGCCGCGATCGACGGCGTCGAGTGGCTCCGGGTTCACTACACGCACCCGAAGACCTGGAGCGAAGAGCTGATCCAGGTGTTTGAAGAGGAGCGGAAAGTCTGCCGCTACGTCGACATCCCGCTCCAGCACGTCACCGACCGGATGCTAAGGCGGATGAGACGGGAAGTGAGGCAGGCGGATCAGGAGCGGCTGATCGACACCCTGCGGGCCCGGATCCCGGAGGTCGCCATCCGGACCCACTTCATCGTGGGATTCCCGGGCGAGACCGAGGAGGATTTCGAGGAGCTGCTCGCGAGCGTCCGCCGCGGCGGGTACGATCACGTCGGCTGCTTCGCCTACTCGAAGGAAGACGGGACGCCGGCCGGATCGATGAAGGAGCAGCTTCCGGAGCGCGTCAAGGTGGAGCGCCGGCGCCGTCTCATGGCGGAGCAGAAGGAGCTCGCCGCGCGCGTGTGGGGCGGATGGGTCGGAAAGACCGTCTCGGTTCGAATCGACGGCGAGACGCCGTCGCATCCGGGGCGCTACGTCGGCCGCGTCGAGCAGCAGGGCTACGAAGTGGACGGCGTGACCTACGTGCGCGCGCTTCCCGGCACAACGCTCAAGACGGGCGAGCAGGTGATGGCGCGCATTGCGCGCGCGCGACACTACGATCTCGAGGCGGAGGTGATGGGGTGAGAGGACGGGTCGCAGCGTGCGTCGCGCTGGGTGCGGCGCTTCTCCTGGGATCGGCGGCCGGAGCGCGGGCAAGCCACACACCCCCTCCGACCCACAGCATGGCGCTGGATTCGGTGGCTGCGGTCGTTGCGTCGGATCTTCTCAAAGACGCGCCGATTCCGCCGGGGCGGGCCGTGATGCTGCTGTCGCAGGCCCCCGGGGACACGCTGAGCCTCCTGACGCAACGGCTCGTCGCGGAGCTTCGCCGAAAGGATGTGCCGGTGCGACTCCAGGCTCCCGGCGCCGCGATGGCCGAAGAGCCGGATACCATGGCGGCCGCGCGCGGCGAGAGCGCCATGCATCCGCTGCGGCTGAATGTCCAGGTGGACGGGGCCGGGGTGAGCTACGTGCGGCGGATCGGATCGTTTCCCTTCGGCACGAAGGGCTACGAGCGGCTTGCCGCCATGAGGGCCACCGCGACGCTCATCGATCCGGTGGGAGGCGAGGTATTCTGGACGAGGACCTCCACGCACAGCGCGACCGACGTGGTGGCGAAGGGCGACGTGACCTACGCGGCCAGCGGCTCGGGCCGGCTCAACCCGCCGGTGCCCAAGGGCGGCGGGACGCACTGGCTGGAGCCGCTCATCGTGGTCGGTGTGGTGGCCGGTCTCGTGGTGCTCTTCTATTCCAATCGTAACTGAGGCGGGGGCATGAAGTGGTTCCAGGGAGGATCAACATGAGCGTGGCGGCCAAGCAGCACCAGGTCCTGGCCCGCGACTTCTTAGGGCGGGGACTCTACCCGGAAGCGGTCGAGGAGATTCGCGAGGCGATCAAGATCCATCCCGATTTCCCGGACCTCCACAACCAGCTGGGGCTGGCGCTCAGCATGAGCGGCGAGCGCGAGGGGGCCGTCACCGAGTTCCAGCGGGCCCTCCACCTGAACCCGCGTTACATCGAGGCCCGGCTGAATCTGGCCATCATCCTGAATGATCTCGGCCGGTACGACGACGCGCTGCGGGAATTCCAGATGGACATCCCGCGCGATCCGGATCACGACAACCTCTCTCCCGACGTCCGCTCCCATCTCGCGGAATCGCACACGCTCCTCGGAGACACGTACCGGAACCTGGGATTGCTCGTGGACGCTTCCCAGGAGTACCGGAAGGCCCTTCGGCACGCGCCTCGGTTCCTCGACATCAAGAACAAGCTGGGCTTGGTGTACGGCGACATGGGCCTGTATCAGGACGCCGAGACCGTGCTCGCGGAGGCGCTCGCGCAGAACCAGCGCTACGTCGACGCCCGCATCACCTTGGGCGTCGTTTACTGGAAATCCGGCCGCCGCGCCCGAGCCCGGGAGGAATGGGAACGCTGCCTCCTGGAGCATCCGGACGACGTCCGGGCCCGGTCCTACATCGCGATGCTCGAGCGTGAAGATGGGGCCGCGGACGAGCCAGGACGACTATGACCCACCGAGCCCCTCGCCGCGTCGCGGCGGGAGCGGCTGTCGTGGCGTGCCTCTTGTTCCTGTCGGGGTGTGGCGGGAGTCTGAAAGAGGCGGCGGTGGGAGGGGTCGCCAGCTACGAGAGCGGTAAGGCCGCATTCGACCGTGGCGACTATGTCGACGCGATCGCCGATCTCAAGGCCTACGTGGAGCAGTTTCCGGGCACCGAGAGCACGGACGACGCGCTCTTCTACCTCGGCGAGTCGTATTTCCGGACCAAGGATTTCGCCTTGGCGTCGGGGCAGTACGACCGGCTCATCCGCGATTTCCCTCAGTCTTCGTTCCAGCCGGACGCCATGTTCCAGCTCGCGAAGTGCGACGATTTCCAATCCCGTCCGGCCCCGCTCGATCAGACCGAGACGACGCGCGCCATCTCGCGGTACCAGAGCTTCCTTCAACTGTACCCGGAGCACCCGAAGGCATCCGAGGCCAACGCGCGGATCGTGGCGCTCAACGACCGTCTCGCGGAGAAGCGGTGGCGGAACGGCCGCCTCTACATCCGGCTGAAACATTACGACGCCGCCGTGCACTACCTGCGCAGCTTGATCGCGGACTTCCCATCGTCTCCGTGGGCCGGCGAGGCGGGGCTTCTCCTGGCGGACGTTCTGGTCCACCAAGGGAAGCCGGAAGAGGCCGCGGACGCGCTCCGGGCCGTCGGGGAGAGCAAGGCCACGCCGGGCGCCAAGAAGCGCGCCGAGGAGCGACTCCGGGAGATCGAGGGGCGCGTCAAGTCGTGACGCGCCGGGCTGCCCGCACAGGCGTCTTCGGCGGAACCTTCGACCCGGTTCACGTCGGACATCTCATCCTCGCGGAGGAAGCGGTCTCGAGGCTTGGCCTCGACCGCGTTCTCTTCGTCCCGTCGGCGCGGCCCCCGCACAAGCGCTCGCGGGGCGTGGCGTCCGCGGAGGACCGGCTGGCCATGCTTCGTCTCGCCGTCCGGGGGAACCCTCGCTTCGACGTATCGCGCATCGAGGCGGACCGGGCCGGTCTCTCCTTCACCGCCGAAACGCTCGAAGCGCTCTCGCGCCGCGCCGGCGCCGACCTCTACTTCATCATGGGCCAGGACAGCCTCGAGGAATTCCAGTCCTGGCGGGATCCCGAGCGGATCACGCGCCTGGCGCGCCTGGCCGTCTTTCCGCGCGGAGAACACGACGCGCCCTCGTTGCCGCCGGCGCTTCGCCGGAGGGTGACCTTTCTTCATCCGCCGCGGATCGGCATTTCCTCGACGGAGATCCGCAGGCGCGTGCGGCGCGGGCTCTCCGTGCGGTACTGGGTTCCCGATTCCGTCCTGGCCTACGTGATGCGCCATGGTCTCTACGGATCCAGAACGCGCCGGTAGGCGCCTCCTCCTCGTCGACGGCTCGGCCCTTCTCTACCGGTCGTTCTATGCGTTCATCCGAAACCCGCTGAAGAACGCCAAAGGCGAGCCGACCAGCGTTCCCTACGGGATATTGCAAACCCTGCTTCCCCTCCTGGAATCGAAGCGCCCCGACCACCTGGCCATCGTGTTCGACACGGCGGCGAAGACGTTCCGTCACAAGGTCTACCCGGACTACAAGGGGCACCGTCCGCCCATTCCCGTCGACCTCGTGAAGCAGATTCCGCGCGCTCGGGAAGTGATCCGGCTCCTGGGCATTCCGATCCTCGAGCAGGAGGGCGTTGAAGCGGACGATCTGATCGGAAGCCTGGCGAAGGAAGCCGAACGCGACGGCGCCATCGCGATGATCGTGACCGGCGACAAGGACTTCTTTCAGCTCGTAGCGCCGCGCATCCAGGTGCTCGCGCCGCAGCCGCGTGGCGCGGATCTCGTGGCGATCGACGCCGCGGGCGTTCAGGACCGCTTCGGCGTGGCGCCGGGGGAGATCGTCGATCTCCTCGCGCTGATGGGGGACGCGTCCGACAACGTGCCCGGAGTGCCCGGCGTTGGGGAGAAAACCGCGGCGCAGCTCATCCAGCGGTTCCACACGCTGGACGCTCTGTACGATTCACTGGACAAGGTGGAGCGCCCGTCGCTGCGCGAGAAGCTCCGGTCCAACCGGGACCGCGCCGAGCTGAGCCGGAAGCTGGTCACGATCCGCGCCGATCTGCCCCTCGACCACCACTGGTGGGAGCTCACGCGACAGCCGATCCAGCTCGCGGATCTTCACCGGCTGATGGACGAGCTTGGTTTCCAAACGCTCAAGCGACGCTTCGCCTCGCAGCTCGAGGGGCGCGCGGCCACAGGGGCAAGCGCGAGCCCGGCCGGGGGCCCGGTCGCGGGCGCCGCCTCGGTCGCGGGTGCCGGGGCCGTTGCCGGCGCCGGGGCAGTCGCGCGTGCCGCCGTTGGCGCCGTCGCGGATCCGGAGCTCTTCCCGGCCACGGACCTCTTTCCGGAGACGATTCCCAAGGCGGCGCGCGCCGCCATGGAGCCCAGGGCCCCTTACGGGGATTACCGGGTTGTGGCGGACGGTACGGCGCTGGAGGCTCTCGCGCGGGAGCTCATGGACACGAAGGATCCGGTGTCGTTTGACACCGAGACGACGGGCCTGAATCCGCTGCAGTCCGAGCTGGTCGGAATCTCAGTGGCCGTGGCGCCGGGACGCGCGTACTACCTGCCCGTGGGGCACCAGTCGGGCCGAAATCTGGATGCGTCCGCCGTGCGGGACGCGCTCCGGCCGTTCTTCGCGTCGCCGGGGGCGCAGCGTGCCGCGCAGAACGCCAAGTACGACTGGCATGTGCTCGACCGCTTTGGAATTCCCGTGCGTGACGTGGCCTTCGACACGATGGTCGCGGCGTATCTCGTCGATCCCGATCAGCCCAAGAACCTGGACGCGCTCGCCGCGACCCGCCTTCAGTGGAAGAAGATTCCCACCGAATCGCTCATCGGCTCGGGAAGAAACCAGGTGACCATGGCGGCGGTCCCCGTGGAGAAGGTGGCGGAGTACTGCTGCGAGGACTCCGACGCGGTGCTTCGCCTGGTCCCGATTCTCGCGCGCGAGATGGATGCGGCCGGCGCGACCGCTCTCTTCCGCGACGTGGAGATGCCGCTCGTCGGCGTTCTGACCCGGATGGAGCGCGCGGGCGTGGCGATCGACGTCCCCGCGCTCGAGTCGATGTCGACCGACCTGGGACGCGAGCTGGCGCGGCTGGAGGAGGAAATTCAGGAGGCGGCGGGGGTGCCCTTCAACGTGAACTCCACCCGCCAGGTCGCGGAGGTGCTGTTCGAGCGCCTCAAGCTTCCGAAGGGAAAGCGCACGCGGGAGGGTTACTCGACCGACGTGGAGGTTCTCGAGACGCTGGCGGCGCTCCACCCGCTTCCCAAGCTTCTGCTCGCGCACCGGCAGGCCCAGAAGCTGAAGGCGAGCTACGTGGATTCGCTCCCGCGGCTGGTCCATCCGGACACGGGCCGGGTCCACGCGACGTTCCACCAGACCATCGCCTCGACCGGGCGTCTGAGCGCCAGCGATCCGAGTCTCCAGAACATTCCGATCCGGACCGAGGAGGGCCGCGCGATCCGTCGCGCGTTCGTGGCGGAAGGCCCGCGCGGGCTCCTCGCGTCGTTCGACTATTCGCAGGTGGAGCTGAGACTCCTCGCCCACCTCTCTCACGATCCCGTCCTCACGGAGGCGTTCCGCGCGGGGGAGGACGTGCACGCCACGACCGCGGCGAAGCTGTTCGGCGTGCCGACGGAGGCCGTCACCCCGGCCCAGCGCGCCCAGGCGAAGATCGTGAACTTTGGAATCATCTACGGCATGGGGCCGGTGCGCCTCGCGCGGGAGCTCAACCTATCGCGCGCGCTCGCGACCGCGTTCATCGAGGAGTACAAGCGGACGCTCTCCGGCGTCGCGGCGTACATCGAGCAGCTGCTCGAGAACGCCCACCGCGTGGGATACGTCGAGACAATTCTGAAGCGGCGCCGGCAGCTCCCGGGCCTGAAGGCGGAAGGGGCGCGGCGGTCCGAGGCCGAGCGGGCCGCGGTCAACGCGCCGATCCAGGGGTCCGCCGCGGACCTGGTCAAGATCGCGATGGTGCGGATCGACGCTCTGCTCGCGGAGCGGGGATTCAGAACACGGATGATCCTGCAAGTTCATGACGAGCTCCTCTTCGAAACCGACCAGGACGAGGTCGATGTGGTGGCTCCGCTCCTCAAGGAGGTGATGGAGCACGCGATCCCGCTTCGGGTTCCTCTCGTGGTCCACCAGGGCCGCGGGCGCACGTGGGCGGACGCGCACGCGTAGTCCAGGCGGCCCACCGCCGCGCCGCGCGCGGGGAATCGCCTTGACCCTGGGCCCTGGGGCCCGATAGGTTCGCGTGATGGTCCGGATCGGCGTGACCGGGCTCATGGGCTCCGGAAAATCCACCGTCGCCCGGCGGTTTCAGGGGCGGGGCGCGGAGCTTGTGGACGGCGACGTGCTCGGGTGGGAGGTGCTCCGGACGCCCGAGGTGCGGGACGCCATCGCCGCGGCGTTCGACAAGTCGGTGATCGGCAGGGACGGGCAGGTCGACCGGGTTGAGCTGGGCCGGATCGTCTTCCGCGATCCGCTCGCCATGGAGCGGTTGAACGCGATCGTCCAGCCGGCGCTCTTGAAGCGGGTGCGCGAGGTTCTGGACTCGCGCGGCGACGGCGTACGGGTGCTCGATGCGGCGATGATCACCGCGTGGGGGCTCGAGGGAGCGCTCGACGGCGTGGTTGAGATCATCGCCTCGGAGGACGCCCGCGTGCGCCGGCTCAGGGCGGCGAGGGGATTCACCGACCAGGAGGCGCGCGAGAGGATCCGGGGCCAGCGCCTTCCGCCGATCCGCGGCGCGCGGCGGCACTGGCGGGTGGAAAACGAAACGGACCGCGCGAGCCTGGAACGGCGCGCGGACGAAATCTGGGAAGAGATCGAGAGCCTGCGAAGCGCCCCCTAGGGCGGGGGCCCGGAGACGGCGGCGCTGGAACCGGCGCCGCGAAACCAGAAGGGAAGCGAATCAAGTGGATTTGACCGCGACACGAAAGCGGCTCGAGGATGGACGCCAGATTCTGGCGCAGCTCGGGAGCTTTCTTTGACGTCGATCAACGCGAGGCCAAGGCCAAGGAGCTGGAGGCGAAGATGGCTGCGCCCGGATTCTGGGACGATCCGGAGCGGGCTCAGCGCGTCGTCGCCGAGCTGAAGTCCCTTCGAAGAGTTTTCGAGCCCTACCGCGAGCTCTCCAGGGAGGTCGCCGACGCCGAGGGCATGATCAGCCTTCTCGCCCAGGAGCCGGACGAGTCGCTCGCGGCGGAGCTGGACACCCAATCTCAGCAGCTCCTTCCCAAGATCCACTCGCTCGAAATCCGAAGCCTGCTCTCCGAGGAAAGCGACTCCCACGGCGCGATCCTCACGATCCACCCGGGCGCCGGGGGCACCGAGTCGCAGGACTGGGCCGAGATGCTCTTCCGCATGTACACGCGGTTCATCGAGCGGAGCGGATGGAAGGTCCAGGTGCTGGACCTCCAGCCCGGCGATGAGGCGGGCATCAAGGACGCGACGATCCAGGTGGACGGCGAGTTTGCGTACGGGTACCTGAAGGCGGAGCGCGGGGTGCACCGGCTGGTCCGGATCTCCCCCTACGACGCGCAGCATCGCCGCCACACGTCGTTCGCGTCGGTCTTCGTGTATCCGCAGGCGGGGGACGACGTCAAGATCGACGTGAAGGAAGGCGACCTTCGAATCGACACCTACCGCGCGGGCGGCGCCGGGGGACAGCACGTCAACAAGACCGAGTCGGCGGTGCGGATCACCCACCTTCCGACCGGCGTCGTGGTCCAGTGTCAGAACGAGCGCTCCCAGCTCCGCAACCGGGACGCGGCGATGAAGGTCTTGATGGCGCGGCTCTACGCGCTGCGGCTCGAAGAAAACCGCGAGAAGATGAACTCCCTCGGCGGCGGGAAGAAGGACATCGCCTGGGGAAACCAGATCCGCTCGTACGTCTTTCAACCGTACACGCAGGTGAAGGACCACAGGACCGACGTGGTCGCCACCGACGTGCAGGCCGTCATGGACGGCGACCTCGACCCGTTCGTCGACGCCTACCTCAGAATGAAGGAGCCCAAGTGAATCCACAGATCTTCCGCGAGTACGACATCCGCGGCATCGCGGATCACGACCTGACCGACGAGACCATTCGCGCCATCGGGCGCGGCTTCGGCCAGAGGATGCGCGAGCGGGGCCAGAGCCGGGTCGCGGTGGGCCGCGACGTGCGGCTCTCCTCCGCGCGGATCCGGAGTGCGGTGATCGAAGGTCTGAGAGACCAGGGCGCGAACGTCGTGGACGTGGGCGTCGTGCCCACGCCGGCGCTCTACTTCGCGGTCGTGACGATGAAGACGGACGCCGGCGTGATGGTGACGGGGAGCCACAATCCGATCGAGTACAACGGGCTGAAGCTCTCCGACGGCATCCAGTCGCTCCACGGGCCCGACATCCAGGATCTGCGCGTTCGCGCCGAATCCGCGGGCGTCCAGGGTGCGCGCGGCTCGGTGGAAGAAGCGTCGGTGGACGACGCCTACCTCGCGGATCTCGTCGCGCGCATCGGCCCCGTCGGGCCGATCCGGGTCGTGTGCGATCCGGGGAACGGGGCCGCGAGCATCCTCGGCCCGAAATTCCTGAAGGCGATCGGCTGCCGCGTGGACTCGATCTTCGACGAGCCGGACGGCCGGTTTCCGAACCACCTTCCGGACCCAACCGTTCCCGCGCTCATGGCGGCGTTGATGAAGCGGGTGACCGAGACGTCGTCGGACGTTGGGATCGGCTTCGACGGGGACGCGGACCGGGTGGGCGCCGTGGACGAGAAGGGGAGACTCCTCTTCGGCGATCAGGTCCTCGCCCTCTACGCGGCGGACGTCCTGGCGAAGATGCCCGGGAGCCCGGTCGTCTTCGAGGTGAAGTGTTCCCAGGGCCTGGTGGAGTGGGTCGAGCAGAAGGGCGGAAAGCCCATCATGTGGAAGGCGGGGCACTCGCTCATCAAGGCCAAGATGCGGGAGTTGCACTCGCCGCTGGGCGGCGAGATGTCGGGGCACATGTTCTTCGCGGACGAGTTCTACGGGTACGACGACGCCCTCTACGCCGCCGGGAGGCTACTCCGAATCGTAGCCGGCTCGAAGGGGACGCCGCTCTCGGCGCTGGTCGACGCGTTGCCGCAGGCGCGTTACGTGTCGACCCCGGAAATCCGCCTCGATTGCACGGAAGCGGCCAAATTTGATATAGTTAACAAGGTGCGCGACTACTACCGCGCGCGGCACGAGGTTCTGGACGTGGACGGCGTTCGCGTCCAATTCGGCGACGGCTGGGGCCTGGTTCGGGCCTCCAATACGCAACCCGTGCTGGTAGTTCGATTTGAAGCGAGAAGCCCGGAGCGTCTCCAGGCCATCTCGCGCGACGTATACGAGGTCTTGGCTCGTTACCCCGAGGTGACGATCCCCGCGCTTCACGTCTAAGCGCCGTCGTCTCGCGACACGCCGGAAGGGGTTTATTGCCTTGCCTGCGCGGTCCGGCGGCGGCATTCCATCGACATTCAACGCGATCCTGGCCGGGCGGCAAGCGCTACGGGCCCTGGCGGCGTTCGCGTGGCCACTTTTCGGTTTCGCCTCGCTCCTCCTACTCCCCTGCTTTCATCCGCTCATGGGATCCGCGCGCGCCCAGGACGAATTCCTCCTCAACGACGACCGGGTCGACCGCAATCAGTGGGCGCCCCGGGCGGCCGTCGGCTCCACGGGCACGGTGGTCGTGGTGTGGATGGACGGGCGGAATCTCATCGGCAGCAACGTCGATTTCGACGCGTACGCGCTGACCATCCGGGACCCGCAAGCGGTCGGCTCCACCGTGAACCGGCGGCTGAACGACGACGCCCCCGGCGCGAATCAGAATTTCCCCGCCATCGCCGCGAGCCCGGCCGGCACCTTTTATTGCGCGTGGGAGGACGGACGGGCCGGGAACCGGGACATCTATGGAGCCACGCTCGACTCGATCGGGCTCCGCATCACCCCGAATCTGCGGCTCAACGACGATGCCGGGACCTTCACCCAGGCCGCGCCGCAGGTGGTGGCTGTGGGGGCGAGCCAGTTTCTGGTCGTGTGGGGGGATCAGCGGGAGGGGCAGGGCGAGATCTTCGGAACGCGGCTCACCAGCTCCGGCGCGCCGATCGGCGCCAACTTCAAGATCTCGGTGGATCCCGTCTCCGGAGGCTCCTATCAGGGAGAGCCCGCGCTGGCTTCGCGCCCCGACGGAACGACGCTGGTCGCGTGGTTGGACGGGCGCGAAGGCGGCTCGATATTCGGCGTGACGTTCGACGTCTACGCGCAGCTCCTCGACGCCGGCGGCCAGCCGATTGGCGGGAACTTCAAGATCAACGACACGACGCAACCGCAGCAGGACACCTCGGTCGGGGTGGCCGCGGATCCGTCGGGCGGTTTCGTGATCGCCTGGGTGGACCGCCGCGGACAGCCGAGCGACCCGGGCGACATCTACGCCCAGCGGCTGGACGCCTCCGGCGCGCCGATCGGCGCGAACGTGCGGGTGAACGACGACGCGCCCGGGCGGGATCAACGCGCGGTGCGCGCGCTCACGATTCCAGGCTCCGCGTTCCTCGTCTGGGAAGATCTCCGGGGCAATCTGGGCCTCGACTCGAACGTGGAAGCCGCGCGCGTCCCGTTCGACGGCTCCGCTCCCGGACTGAACTTCCGCGTGAACGCGTCGATCCCGGCCCGGCAGGGAACGCCGAGCGCCGTGTGGGACGGGCGGGACGCGATCCTCGGCGTGTGGGAAGACGGCCGAAACGGCTCGCCGGACGTCTACGCGATCTCGTTCTTTCCGGATGGAACGAGGCGCGGCGTGGAAGCGCAGTTGAACGACGATGCCGCCGCGGGAGACCAGTGGCGGCCGAGCACCGGGCGCGGGCCGGGCCGCTACATCGCGAGCTGGACCGACCGGCGCTCCGGCACCGACGACCTCTTCGCTCAGTGGCTCACGGCGGCCGGGGGTCGCGATGGACCGAATCACCGCCTCTGGAAGGCGGACGGGGTGACGCGCGTCCTGGGCACCGGCGCCGCCGTCGCGTCCGACGGGACCGCCCTCCTGGTCGCGCACGTCACGCGCGATTCCGACGCGGGCGAGCTGCGCGCGTTCTACTACTTGGCGCCGGGGTCGATGCCGGCCTTCAGCTTCTGGCTCAGCGACACCCTCCCGAGCGCGGAGTCGCTCCCCGCCGTCGCCGCCACCGGGAACGAATTCGCGGTCGCGTGGCTCGATACCCGTGACGGCGCTCCGAAGATCTACGGGATGCGCGTGGGACCGGGCGGCGCGCGCCTCGACGCGCCCCATCCGGTTCTGTCCACGCAGCCGGCGGATCCCGTGTTCGGGTTGGATCTCGATCCGGACCCGAGCGGCGGGTTCTGGCTGACCTACGCGGAAGGCGTGACGCGGGATCAGCGCCTCTGGATCGTGCATCTGGATCCGGTCCTCGGCGCCGACCGCCCCGCGATTCCCGTGGCGCCGGCCATGACGGGGAGCCGCGCGCATCCCTCGATCGGTGTCGGGCCGGACGGACGAGTGGAGGTCGCGTGGCTGGGCGCCGATGCGAGCGGGCGCGGGCAGAGTTACCATCAGGCATTCGACTCGGTGGGTGTTCCATTGGGCCCGACGGATGTCCTGGGGCCGGGCGACGGCCTGGAGGTGCAGGCGGCGCCGTCCTTGGCGGTGTCGGGCGACCGGTCGGTCGTGTCGTGGGAGGCCCGGCGGGGTGGAGACTGGAGCATCTGGCTCCAGGCGTTCGCGTCCGGCGCGGCGCCGGCGAGCGGGTTGGTCCGCGTCGATCAGGACGTGCTCGGCGCGGACCAGCTCGATCCGGGCGTCGGACTGGATCCCGCGGGCCGCGCGGTCGTGATCTGGGCGGACAACCGCTCTCCATCGAGCGGCTCGGATATCGTCGGGCGCGTGCTCAACTTCGCGCCCACCTCGGTGGACGAGCCGTCTCCGGCGCCCGCGCCGGAGCCGCCGCCCGCGGCGCCGCCCCGCGCGTTCGCGCTGGGACCGGCCGCGCCGAATCCGTTCGCGGGCTCGCTCGCCGTTACCGTCGAAAATCGGGCGGCCTCGGGCGAGCGGGTCATCGTTCGCGTCATCGGAGTTCGAGGGAACGTCGTGGCCACGCTGCACGACGGCCCTCTGGCGGCGCCGCGCGCGGTGTTCCGCTGGGACGGGAAGGACGCGCGCTCGCGGGCAGCCGCGAGCGGCGTCTACTGGATCGTGGCCGAGAAGGGAGGCGAGCGTCGTGCGCTTCGCGTCGTCCAGCTTCGGTAGCGCGCTGATCCTCGCGGCCTCGCTCGCGGTGGCGGCGCCCACATCCGCGTGGGCCGGCGCGGGCCGGATCGCTCCCGCGGCGGCTGCGGATGCCAACGCGGCGGCGCGCGCCGTGAATCCCGGCGCGGGCGTTCGCGTTCTCTCCGGAACGCTGGCCGCCTCGCCAAAGGAGACCATCGACGCCCTGGAACGCGCGGGCTACCACGTCGACGTCGCCGTGCTCCCGGGAACGTTCTTCGTTCGCGGCAAGCCTAACGCCGCGGCGCTCCCGGCCGGTTTCGTGGACGTGACGCCGGCGCTCGCAGCGCCCGGCGCTCGCAACCCCGGCGCCCTCCGCGCTTCTCCGTTCCGGAGCGGCGTGGACGGAGCCCGGATCGGACGCGTTCGCGCCCGACCTTCTGCTGCCTCCCGTCTCCAGCGATCCGCGACCTGCTTCGACCTGGCACGGCGCTCCCGCGGCGGGGCTGCCGGGCGGCCTCGCGTACGGAACCCACTGGAGCGACACCAGCGAGTTGATGATCGGGCGCGTGGCGGTGCCGATCATCTTCCCGGAGAGCGACGGAACGCTCGATCCGAATCACTACGACTGGACGCCCGCGCTTCAAGATTCCATCGTCCGGTCCGCGGTGCGCGGATTTCTCAAGTGGTCCGTCGATCGCGGCCTCGCACGGCGTTCCGCTCACGTTCCTGATCGAGGTGGAGCCGGTCTCGCCGACGCGCTACGAGCCGATCGACCACCCGGTTGCCGACGAGGGGCTCTGGATCGCCGAGGCTCTGGAGCCTCTCGTCGGCCACACGGGAGACGCCGTCGCCATGGCGTATGAAGTGGCCAACGGCGCGCGCGCGCGGCTCGGAGCCCAGTGGGGCGCGCTCCTGGTCGCGGTCCAGAACGACACCGACGACGACGGAAAGTTTGCGGACCATATCGGCGAGCACGCGGTGCTGGGCGGACCCTACTTCGTGGTGATGGTGAAGCAGTCGAACGCCTCGGGCGGGGCGACGCCTCGATTTCTACATCGACGCACGAAGTGACGCACATGTTCTGGGCCCTGGATGAGTATCCCGCGGCCAACGCGTGGTGGTCCTGCTCCGTGACCACCGGTTACTTCAACCAGCCCAATACCAACGCGGATGTTCCGGCTCCGGGCTACTGCTACGGCGAGCCTCCCAACAACGCGCCGTCCCGGCGGCATTGCTTCATGAAGGACAACTATCCCGACAGCCTCTGCCGGTCGACACAGCGTCAGATCGGATGGGTGGACCAGGATCAGACCGGGACGCTGGATCTCTACGAAACGCGGCCGACCGTGGTCCCCGATTCGTCCAACTACCACGTCGCGATCGGCACGCCGGTCCTCGTCCGCGGCGCGGCGAGCGACGTCGCGCTCGCCAACCGGAACCCGTACCACTTCGGCGCGGGCGACTCGATCACGATCGCGACCGTCGATTCGATCTGGCAACGAGTGCAGGGAGGTCCCTGGGTGCTGGTGCCGCCCGACGACGGGATCTTCGACGAGGGCTCCGAGCGGTTTCAGTTCGTGCTCCCATCGCCTGGGCCGGCGGGCAACTACCTGCTCGAGCTTCAAGCCCACAACACGAACGGTCTGACCATGACGGTCCCGGCCACCGCGGTGATCACCGTTTCGAACAGCGCGAGCGGAGTCGGCGGCCAGAACGGCGACGCGGGGCCCGCGGTCCCAACTCTGGTGGCGGGGCCGAACCCCAGCGCGGGCCCGGTCCAGTTCACCCTCCGCGGCCGGAAGGGCGCTCCCGCGACCGCGCGGGTCTACGACGTCTCCGGCCGGCTCGTCCGCTCGTGGTCGATGACGCTCGAGTCTTCGGGACGCGTGGATTGGGCGTGGGACGGTCGCTCGCCGCCGCGGCGCACCCGCGGGCGGTCTCTACTTCCTGGTCGTCGAGATCGGCTCCGAGCGGATCACCCGACGCATCGTGATCCTCCACTGAGCCCCGGCCGATGAGCTCGAGCACACGCCTCGCTTCGACCGCACTCGCGCCGCCGGTCCCGTCCGCACTCCGGGGCCGGCGGTACGGAGAGGATCGTCTCCACCTCCTCGTGCGGGATCCGTGGAGCGTGTTCGCGACGTGGGAGATTTCGCCCGCGCTCGCCGCCCAGGCGGAGATGGAGGCCCGGTCGGCCGGGGTGCCGCTTCGCTACCAGATCCGGATCGAAGCCGCGTCCGAGGGCGGCATGTCCCGCGTGATCGCGGCGGCGCCACTGGCCGACGCACGCGGCGGGGAAGGGATGCACATTGGATTGAACGAGTCGGGCGTTTCGGTTCGCGGACTTCTGGGCCTCGATCTGGGGGACCGCTTTCGGACCCTTCTCTCCTCGCGCTGGGCGCCCGTTCCGCCCTCTGGGCCCTCGTCGGAGCGCGGGGCAACCCTCGCGAACCCAGCCTTCGCCCACGCCGCGGAGGGAAGCGGACGCGCGACAGGCTTCCTGTCCATCGTGCTCCACGCGCACCTCCCGTTCGTTCGCCATCCGGAATACGATGACGCATTGGAGGAGCGATGGCTGGTCGAGGCGCTCCTCGAATGCTATCTCCCAATCTTGAACATGCTCGAGGGGCGCGCGGATCGCGGCGCGCGCGGTCGCGTCACGATCTCGCTCTCGCCCACGCTCCTCGCCATGCTCGACGATCCGTTGCTTCGCAGGCGATTCTCCCTGCGCCTGGAGCGCCTTCTCTCGCTCGCGGATCTGGACGTGGCGCGATACCGGAACGACTCGCGGCAGGGCGCTCTCGCCGTTCGCTACCGGGAGCGATTCCGCGAGACGCGCGTTCAATACGAGGAGCGATACGGACGGGACGTCGTGGCCGCGTTCCGAGCGGTCGAGGAGCGGGGCGTGGCGCGGCTCATCACGTGCGGCGCCACGCACGGTTTTCTTCCGCTCATGGATCTGGGCGCGTCGGCGTGGACCGCGCAGATCGGCGCGGCATCCCGGGAGTTCGAGCGCCGCTTCGGCCGGACGCCGGAGGGATTGTGGCTCCCCGAGTGCGGCTACGCGCCGGGCGTGGAGGACGTTCTGGCCCGGTTCGGGATTCGCTACTTCATGGTGGACGCGCACGCCGTCGAGCACGCGCGGCCGCGCCCCGCGCTGGGGCTTTCGGCGCCGCTTCGGACCGGAGCCGGCGTGTTCGCGCTCCCACGGGACCCGGACACCTCGCGGCAGGTGTGGAGCGCGACGGAGGGCTATCCGGGCGATCCGCACTATCGCGAGTACTACCGGGATCAGGGATTCGACCTCCCGCTCGAGGAGGTCCGCGACTTTCTCCCTTCGGGAGGGACGCGAACGCACCTCGGGCTCAAGTATCACCGGATCACGGACCGGACCTCGCCGCACCGCGACCTCTACGATCCCGACGCGGCGCTCGCGCGAGTCCGGGAACACGCGGCGCATTTCGTCCGCGGCCGCGAGGAGCAGGTGCGGCGGGCCGCGGCCGCCCATTCCCAGCCCGCGCTCCTCATGGCTCCGTACGACGCGGAGCTGTTCGGCCACTGGTGGTACGAGGGTCCGGCGTGGCTCGATCACGTGCTCGACGAAGCGGAGCGATCGGAAGTTCTGTCCGCCGTGGATCCGTGGACGGCCGTCACGCGCCTTCCGCGGGTTTCCTCGGGACAGCTTCACGTTTCGAGCTGGGGTGAGGGAGGGTATGGCGGCGTATGGCTGGACCCCTCGAACGATTGGATCTACCGGCACCTCCTCCGCGCCGCGGAGCAGATGAAGGATCTCGTCCGAAGAGGGAACCGGGGGAGCGACCTCGGTACCCGGGCGTTGAAGCAGGCGGGCCGCGAGCTTCTGCTGGCTCAGGCCAGCGACTGGGCCTTCATCATGAAGACCGGCACGTTGGTCCCCTACGCCTGCCGCCGCACGGAGGAGCATCTGGAGCGGTTCGGGAGGCTGGCCGCGGCCCTCGAGCAGGACGCGATCGACGGCCCGGAACTCGCTGCAATGGAAGCAAGGTACGGGATTTTCCCGGACCTGGACGCCGGGCTTTTCACTTGACACATTGACACTTCCGTCATTAACCTACGGCCGTTCCCCCCTAAAGTCCGATCATTCCGAGGACTACAGATGATTCACGTGAAGTGGCTGCGCGCAGGGATTCTTTTTGCCATCGCGGCGGCGGGATCGATTTCGTGTGGGGAAACGTCGCCGACGGTGCCCAATCCAAAGACCGGGGTCATCGCGGTCCCGGCATCCGAGCAGTTCTTGAACTCGCCCCAGCAGGAGTCGCGCGAGCTCTTGATCAACGGAACCGTGACCAACATCGAGTGGGACCTCGCGGGCACTCCCTCGATCATTCTGGTTCAGGGCGACAATCCCGGTTCCAACTACTACGTCTCCGTCCGAAGCCTCTGGACCAGGGATCGCTTCGGCGCGTACGACGGGTTCCTGCTTCTGTTGCAATGGGCCGATCGCACGGAGGACCGGCTGGAGCATCCGCTCGTCACCTCGGCGGACGTGATCTCCGACAACGGCGATACGCTCATCGATTGCTCGACCGACGACACGCTGGTCCGCGAGTCCTCCTGGACTCGCTCGCCCCTCCGGGAAGACCAGGTCACCATCGATTTCTACTCGGACTCCCTCGGCTCCTATCCGGCCGACGTCTGGCGCTGGGGAGCCGAGACCACCGATCCCGCGACGCCCGTCAACGAGACGGAGTTCCCGGCGGGTGTCATCACCGGCGAGAGCTTCGGCTCCACGTATCACCCGGGAGCCGGATGGCTGGAGGATCTCTACGACACGGGGGCCGGTCCCATCCGGGATGCGGGCCATTACACGTATGAGGACCCGAACACCCTGCCCAACTCCAACGTCCCGCGCTTCATCGCGGATAAAGGGACGCGGGACGTGCGGCTCAACCGCGGCAAGCCAACGGAGTTCGTGCTTTGGAACTTTACGGCGAAGCCCATGACCGCGTGCGAATACGACAACCCGATCCGCCTGGACAACGCGGGCACGCGGGACAAGACATGGAATCCCGGAGACTACGTTCCCTCGTTCCTGCTGAGCCTCCCCGACAGCACGAGCAGCCAGGCGGACGTCATCGGGAAGGGAGGCTGGCTCGATGGAAAGTGGGCGCTTGAGATCCGCAGGGATCTCGTGACTCGCTCGATCGTCAAGCTCTCGGGCGGTGTCCTGCCGCCGCCGTGGACCGACGACGTGCAAATGACGCCGGGGCGAACCTACTCGATGCGCATCTCGATCTTGGACGGAGCCACCGGGGCCACGAGCCGGTCCGGACTCATCCCCGTGTACCTGAGGCCGTGACTTCAGCGCATTGATGAACTACGCCCCGAAGCAGGCAACCCTTCCCGGCAGTAGGGCGGGCCGCCGTGGCGTCGCACGGGACCGGTCGTGGACCGTCCTCGCGATCGCGGCGGCGATGCTCTTCGGCTCGCGACCGGCCACGGCCCAGATCACCGACGCCTGGCTTCGCTACACGCCCGTCGACGCGTACGCGGGAGGGGCGTCGAGCCGGCTCCTGGGCATGGGCGGGCTTGAGGTTTCGGTCCCGGACGATCAGAGCCTCTTCGATCCCTATCACTACGGCGGGAATCCCGCGGCACTCCTCATGGCGCGCGATACCTCTGTCGTGAGCATTCCGACGGAGTACTCCGATTTCGACGACGGCTACTGGGGCTTCAATCAGAGCGCGGTCGGGCGCGGCGCGGGGCTCCACGCCGAGTTCCGGCCGAAGCCAAGGTGGGGAATCGGTTTCGACTTCGACTACGGCTCGGTCGACGCGAGCCGGAACGATCAGTGCCCCGCCCCCGACGATTGCCGCTTCATTCGCGATTTCGATCTCCCCATCGCCCCCGAGATGGAGCCCGTCACGACCAACCGGACCTTCGGGGCCGGCGTCCAGACGCCGAACGTCGCCATCAGCTATGCGCGAACGTTCTTCAAGAGCGTGACGCTCGGGATTCGCTTGGGTCACCGCTCGGAGCAGGAGCACCGGCGCATCATCAATCCGTATCCGCTCAATACGTCGAGCACGGCGAACGAGTTTGCTGGAGGAGCCTACTATCCGCTGCCGATCCTCAGCCGGTCCGCGAGCCTCTCGGCCTGGTACCGCTACGTCTCCAACAAGGTGACCGGGATCAGCCAGACGCCGTTCAACGACGACAAGTACGACTGGGACCGGCCGGAGGTAGCCTTCGGAGGCGCTCTCTACATCAAGAAGGGCGAGTGGCTCGAGGGGATCGCCTACGGCGAGCACCGGTCGTTCGACGGGGAGGAGATCGCCCGGATCAACTGGGCTCCGCAGTTCTTCATGAATCCGTTTCCGCCCCTCGTCGACCCGGACAACGTCTTCAAGAAGGAGTGGTCCGCGTTCTTGAGCGGGCTCCGGCACAACGAGGGCAGCACGCGGTGGATGGTGGGGCTTGCCAACAAGCCGATCCATCTCGGAGCCCAGTACGCCTACTACCGGCAGTACGAGTGGATCACCCCGAACGAGGTGGTCCTTCCCACCGTCGACGATCTCAACGTGAAGCGCACGGGCTATCGCTTCGCGGGCGGCATCTCGCTCGGGCGCGAAGGACAGGGGATCGTGGCCATGGAAGGCCGCATCGCGCGCGAGTTCCGCGACGATTTCACGGGCGAGCTGCCCGGGATTTCCAAGATCACCTACACGTATCACTTCGGCGGCGAATTTCCGATCCGGCATGATCTCCCGATTCGCGCCGGCGTGGAGGCGCTCCGTCACGATCCCAACACCGAGGACGGCTACTCGCCCGTGAAGGGAATCGGCATCACCGCGGGCGCCGGCTACTACTGGAAGGCGATGGAATCCCGCATCAACTTCTCCTACGCGCACTATCATTTCCAAGCCACGCCGGCCGATCCTTCCTTGGAGATCGGCGACGGCAACCAGATCACGCTGGCCCTCCAGCGGCTCTTCTAGCCACCCGTCCCCATCGCGCCATGAAAGAGATCGCGCAGCTCGCCCTCGACACCGCGGTCTCCCGGGGCGCGGCATTCGCCGACGTGCGCTCGCTCGAATCGGCGCGCGAAGACGTCCAGGTGAAGGACGGCCAGGTGGCCGGGGTCGACCGCTCGGAGACGCGCGGTCTCGGCGTGCGGGTACTGGTGCGCGGCGCCTGGGGCTACGCGGGAACCGATGACCTCACCCGCGACGGCATCCAAGCCTGCGCCGCCCGCGCCGTCGCGCTCGGCGAGGCCAGCGCCAGTCTCCAGCGAGTTCCGGTTTCCCTAGCGCCCGAGCCGGCGCGCCGCGCGGTCTGGAGCTCCCAATGCGCGGTCGATCCCTTCTCGGTCCCGCTCGAGCGGAAGCTCGACCTCCTCTTCCGCGTCGACGCCGCGCTCCGCGCGGTGAAGGGCGTGAGCATCACCGAGGGTTTTCTCACCTTCACGCGGAAGCGCCAGCGTTACCTGAGCTCGGAAGGGTCGGACATCGATCAGACGACGACCCGCTCCGGGGGCGGGTACCACGCGGTGGCGATATCGGATCGCGAGGTCCAGCGGCGGAGCTTCCCGCAATTCGAAGGCCACCACCAGACGCTGGGATACGAGTTCATCGACTCGATTCCGTGGGTGGAGCAGGCCACGCGGGTCGGGGAGGAGGCGGTCGCGCTTCTCTCCGCCGATCCGTGCCCGGACGGGGAGTCCGACATCATCCTGGAAGGCTCCCAGCTCGGGCTCCAGATTCACGAATCGGTGGGGCATCCGACCGAGCTGGACCGCGTGCTGGGCATGGAAGCGAACTACGCCGGCACCAGCTTTCTCACCACCGACAAGCTCCGCAAGCTCCAGTTCGGATCTCCCAAGGTGAACCTCACCGCCGACGCCACCCTGCCGCACGGGCTCGCGACGTTCGCCTTCGACGACGAGGGCGTCGAGGCGCAGCGCTGGCCGATCGTGAAGGACGGGCTCTTCGTCGGCTACCTCTCGTCCCGGGAGCTGGCGCATGCGATCGGCGAGAAGCGGAGCCGCGGCTGCGTCCGCTCGGACGGATGGCATCACGTCCCGATGATCCGGATGGTGAACCTGAGCCTCGAGCCGGGGGCGGGCACGCTCGAAGACGCCATCGGCGACACCGACAGCGGCATCTACATGGAGACCAATCGGAGCTGGAGCATCGACCAGCTTCGCTACAACTTCCAGTTCAAGACCGAAATCGCGTGGGAAATCAAGAAGGGCCGGCGCGGCCGGATGCTGCGCAATCCGACGTACCAGGGAATCACGCCCCGGTTCTGGAACTCGTGCGACTTCGTGTGCGGTCCCGAAGCGTGGAAGCCATGGGGGGTCGTGAACTGCGGCAAGGGGCAGCCGGGGCAGGTGGCCGACATGACCCACGGCGCCGCGCCCGCGCGATTCCGACGCGTTCGCGTCGGGGTGGGCGCCCGTGACTAAGGACCAGGCCAAGGCGGTTCTCGACATGGCGCTCGGCGCCGTGCGCGATGGAGAGGCCGAGGTCGTGCTGGGCGGCGGGGACAGCCACCTCACCCGGTTCGCCAACAACGAGATCACCCAGAACGTGTCCGAGCACCGGCACGTGCTTTCCGTCCGCGTCGTCCTCGGGAAGAGAACCGGGCGCGCGACGGGGAACGACCTGAGCCGCGGCGGCGTGGAACGCCTGGTCGCGGCCGCGACGGCCGCGGCGCGTCTCCAGCCTGAGATTCCCGATCTTCTGCCGCTTCCGGGTCCCCAGTCCTATCGAACGGTCGACGCGGACGATGCCGCGACGGCGGCGATGGGCCCGGACGCCCGAGCGAAAGAGGTGGGCCGCGCGATCGAGACGTGCGTGCGCGGCGGCGTGACCGCGGCGGGCATCTACCAGACCGGTCGGGGGACGATCGGGGACTACGGCGAGCTGGGCGCGCTCGCGATCGCAAACAGTCGTGGGCTCTTCGCGTACCACCAGGGGACGCAGGCCGCGTTCACGATCTCGGCGCTCGACGGCGCCGCGTCGGGCTGGGCCGGGTGGGAAGGTTTCGCCGCGGCGGGCGTGAACGGCGCGGCGCTGGCCGACCGCGCCGTGGACAAGGCGGTCCGGTCCCGGGATCCTGTCTCGTGGGAGCCCGGAAGCTACACGGTGGTGCTCGAGCCCGCGGCGGTCGCCGATCTCCTCACGGACACGTCGTGGCTTTCGTTCGGCGCGTTGCCGGTCCAGGAGGGAAGGAGCTTTCTCTCGGGGAAAATGGGTGAGCGGGTGGCGGGCGACAACATCACGCTCCGCGACGACCCCTACCATCCGCTTCACTGCGGCTCCCCATTCGACGAGGAGGGGATGCCCACGCTGGCGACCACCATCATCGAGCGGGGGATCGCGAAGGGTCCGGTTTACGACCGGGCGACCGCGGCCAAGGAGGGGAAGGAATCCACCGGCCATGGGCTCCCCGTACCCAACACCATCGGCCCCTTGGCGCGCCATTTGGTCCTCGAGGGCGGCAGTGGCCCGATCGATGCTTTGCTTTCCGGCATCGAGCGAGGCCTCTGGGTGACCCGGGTTTGGTACACGAACGTGGTCGATCCCAAGACCGCAACGCTCACGGGGATGACCCGCGATGGCCTCTTTGCGATTGAAAATGGGAAGGTTACAAGGGCGGTCCGCCACTTCCGCTTCAACCAGAGCGTGGTGGAGATGCTGGGGGCCGTCGAAGGGCTGTCGAAGCCGGAGCTCTGCAGCGGGGTGGTATGTCCCGGGCTACGGGTTCGGGGCTTTCGGATGTCAAGTGTCACTGAATTTTGAAAAAAGGCCTTGCCGAATGGGCCAAACTGGATATACTACCGATAAGAAGCGAACGATTTTGTACCGCCGGATCCCCCTCCGATCAAGTCTTACACCCCCCCATCCAGGTCGTTATTTTCTAGGCGTTTTCGTGCGTCCAGGGACTTTGCGCAGTTGCGGCTGAAGGAGGGCCAAGCAAGGATGGCGCAACGAATTGGCTTGACTCCGAGACCGGAAAACGGCATAAACATGAACGCCTCAAGAACGACCGCCGAGCCAAGGAAAGGAGCCTTCCACACCATGCCGAGCATCGCGTCGAGACGCGGCGGCAACGGCCTCGTATCAACTTCGTTACTCCTGTCCGCACTTCTCGCCACCCTGTGCCTGTTCCTCGCTGGAACTGCTGCGGCCCAGACGGGCGCGATTTCGGGAACCGTGAAGGACGATAGCGGGATGCCCGTCCAAGGGGCGAGCGTCGTCGTGGTGGGAACGGGAATCGGCGGCATCACGAACGCGGAAGGCGCGTTCACGATTCCGAAGATTCCCGTCGGCGTCTACACCGTGAAGGTTCTCATGATGGGCAAGGAGCCGCAGCTCAAGAACGGCGTCAAAGTGGACGCCAACCGAACCACGGCGCTGGGCGAGCTCAGCATGACCGAGAAGGTCACGAAGATGAAGGTGGTCGACGTGGAGGGCGCGGGTAAGCTGACCATCCGCAAGAAGGACAGCTCTACCAAGCAGCTCGTCACCAGCGAAGACCTCCATTCGCTTCCCGTCGACAGCTACAAGGACGCGATCGGCCTCAAGGCCGGCGTCATCAGCCAGGGCGGCGAGCTTCACTTCCGCGGCGGACGAGCGGACGAAGTTCTCACCGTCGTCAACGGGATCGCGAGCCGCAATCCGCTTCAGGCGGAGGGCGTCGACCTCGGGCTCCTCGCCGTGTCGTCGAGCGAGCAGGTGCTGGGCGGCATGGACGCCCAGTACGGAAACGCGCTCTCGGGCGTCATCAACCTCACCACGCGGGAGGGCGGAGACCACTTCGCTGGAGAGGCGCGCTACTTCACGGACCGCTACGGGGAGCACGACAAGGAGTTCAACAACTTCGAGCGTCTGAGCGTGGGCGCGGGCGGACCGTTCGTCTTCGCCAAGACCAACTACTACCTTTCCTACGAGGGCACGTTTTCCGACACGTACCTGAGAAATACCGCCGAGTACAACGAGCACCGCTTCCTCAACTTCATCCGGACCGGGCTCCGTCAGGCCAACGCGTCCAACCTCTCGGGCAAGTTCACCTACAAGGTCACGCCCAACGAGAAGCTGAACTTCGAGATGATCCAAAACCACACGGTCGATGGGCGGTACCAGAACCGGTGGAATCGAAACGGCTTCGTCCAAGTGTACTACGACAGCACGGCGCCCACCGACGGAAACATCGCCACGCGCTACGGTCGCTGGTCGTACTACCCGGTCGATTCCAGCTACATCCCCATGAACACGGCGGCGCACCTTCCGGTCACGACGGCCGACTACCAGCAGCTGGCCCTGACCTGGAAGCACACGCTCGGCGTGGGCGAGATCTACAACATCCGCGCGTCCCGCCAGCAGTGGAAGTCTCTCGAGGACGTGCAGGACCGGCAGCTCTGGGAGTACCAGCAGCTGCCCAACGCGTACTACGACCAATTGAATCGTCTCGACGGCGCCTACTACGTGACCAACGGCGATTATCCATTCTACGAGCGGCGCAACACGACCACCTACACCCTGAACGGCGACTACTCGAAGAAGGTGAAACAGCACAACTTCATGGTGGGCGGCGACATCAACTACAACTCCCTTGCGTTCCTGCTGACCCAGTTCCCGAACGTGCTCGACGCGAATGGGAATTACGGGGCCACCCGGGATGAATTCGTGAACTACAACCCTGAGGGATCCTTCTTCGTCCAAGACCGCTGGGAGTACGAGGGGATGGTGCTCAACGCGGGGCTCCGGTACGACAGCTTCTCGGTCGGGAACCAGATCTCCTCGGCCGAGGTCGCGGACAAGGTCAAGACCCAGTGGAGCCCGCGCGTCGGGATCGCGTACCCGATCTCGGACCGCGACGTCATGAGCTTCCACTACGGCCGCGTGTTTCAGGTTCCGGACCGGCTCTATCTCTACCAAGGCCGGAACATCTCGGCGGAGGCCCGCGGCAACGCGAACCTCGAGCCGCAGACCGACATCTCCTATCAGCTGGGCGTGCAGCACCTGTTCAGCAAGGAGATCTACGGCCAGTTCGGCGTCTACTTCAAAGACATCTTCGGGCTCCTCACCACGGTCGACCAGGAAGTGCCGGGCTTCGCGGTCACGGTGCCGACCTACGTGAACGGCGACTACGCGTCCTCGCGCGGGATCGAGATGACCCTGATCAAGCGGCACAGCCACGGGTTCTCCGGTGAGCTCAACTACACGTACGGGAACGCCACCGGGACGGCGTCCGACCCGAATCGGGCGCTCGGCAGCTCGGGCAATCTCCGCGACCAGTACAAGCCCACCAGCGAGCAGCCGCTCGACTGGGATCAGCGCCACACGATCTCGGCGACGCTCCGCCTCGGAAACGAGAAGGACTGGGCGGCCAGCTTCGTCTATCAGTTCGGAACGGGACTTCCGTACACGCAGGAAGCAGCGGGATCAGCGCCGGACCGATCCGGCGACCGTCAATGCCAGTCGACTCCCCTCGACGTCCACCCTTGCGGTCCAGGCGGAGCGGTTCTTCCGCGTCTGGGGCCAGAGCGTGACCTTCTACCTCCAGGGTTCAAACCTGCTCGACGCCAAAAACATCAACGATCTGCAGCCGAGCCTCTGGCCCGACAACCAGGTGAACTCGCATTCGTACACGGTCTACTACACCGAGACTGGCCGAGCCGGCGGAGCATTCCTGACCCAGGACTTGAACGGGGACGGTCGTGAGGACTGGTACCCGGTCGACGATCCGCGCGTGTTCCAGCAGGGACGCGTGATTCGGTTGGGATTGGGAGTCCAATTCTAAACATGAGCCATCCTCGAGCAATCCTGCGACAGGCGGCCCTGCTGGCTGGAGCCTTGGTTCTATGGGGCGGCGCGACCGCGTTCTACGATCCGCCACCCGACGAGGCCGCGGCGCTGGCCAAGATGCGGGTGAACAAGACATTCCGTCTCGACGGGAAATTCGTGCACAACGTCGGACGCCTGCACCTGCAAATGACCAACATCGGCCAGACCGGCAACGCGGCGAACCCGTCGCGGACCACGGTGCCCTCGGCCGAGTACCCGCCTGGCTCCGGAAACGATCATCTGTACGCGGCGGGACTCTGGGTGGGCGCGATCGACGCCAGCGGGATTCCGCACGTGACGACGGCGGCCTACGACGTCGAGTTCTCTCCTGAGATCAACCCGGTAAATCCCTGTGCCCCGGTTCCGATCGATCAGGTCGCGGACATCCGGGAAGCGTACGAGGGGATTCCGGGCGGGAATCGCGTCATTTCCTCGAGCCTGAACCCGGACGACGACAACGATGGACTCGTGGACGAGGACTTCCTGAACGGTCTGGACGACGACGGCGACGGTCTCTGCGACGAGGACTACTCGGCCATCGGGCAACAGATGTTCGCGTGCGAGTACCGGGACGACCTTCCGAACATCCGCCAGATCAACCCCGAGCACGTGGCGCTTGGCATCCGCGTCCGCCAGACCAGCTACGCGTGGTCCACGCCGGGCCAGAGCGACTTCGTCGGGGTCGACTACCAAATCACAAACCAGAGCGGCCGGGCACTGCGCAACGTCTACGTCGCCATCTTCGCGGACCCCGACGTGGGGAACCGCGCCGTGCAGGGCTACTTCCTCGACGACGAAGCGGCGCTGTTCGACTCCACCGTTTCCTACATCGGCCCCGCCGGGGAGTCGGTGTCCCGGCGCATTCAAATGGCGTACGCGTGGGACAATCCGGACAATCCCAACCGGCCGCAGGACAACAAGGGCGGCGACGTGCCCAGCTACATCGGCTGCATGTTCCTGAACCACAGCACCGACCCGTCCGGCGCCACCGCGCCGCCGCACGTCGGGATCACCGCCTTCAAGTTCTTCTCGGGGTCGGCCGGGTTCGGCGCCGGAGGTGACCCGGAGAACGACGCCCAGCGATACCAGCTGATGTCGGATCCACGGTACAACCCAAACAACCCCGCCAACAGCATCGTGTACAACTCGGAGCGTCCGCTCGACTATCGCTTCATCATGGCGACGGGTCCGTTCCGCCAGATCCTTCCCGACTCGACGCTGAAGGTGTCCGTCGCGTGGGTGGCGGGAATCGGACTTGGGCGCTCGCCGGCCGTGGAGGGAACGCTGGTCGCGAACGCGAAGTCGGCCCAGCAGGTGTTCGACGGCCTCTACACCGACCTGGACAACAACCTGACGACCGGCACGTGCGGCAAGGAGACCTGCCTCCGCAACACCGCCGGCGGCCGCGCGTTCACGTACGAAATTCCCGAATCCTCCGTATGCAAGGTTCGCTTCTGGAGCCAGATTCCAAACGAGCCGAGATACGCCAACCTCCAGGCTTGGGATCCGTCGCAACCCTGCGATGTGCAGCAGGAAGGCAAGTTCCTCTGCCTGGATCAGGCGTCGCCCGCCCTCACCCATTGCGCCTCCGGCGATACGCTGAACCTGGTCATCTCGAATCAGACCTGCACGTACGTCGACTTCGACTGCGACGTGAGCACGGGCCTGAACGGCAAGGAGCAGATCGTGAATTGGGTCGCGGCGGCGCCCCTTCCGTCGCCGTTCTATCCGGGGACCGACGGCAACTCCGAGCCCAGCAACTTCGTGCCGATCTACGAGACCCACGGAGACTCCACGCGAATCTCGGCGTGGTATTTCCCAGGGGATAAGAAGGTCACCCTGAAGTGGAACAACTTCGCGGAGATGATCCGCGACGCCCAGCGCGGGAATCTCAAGGAATTCGTGGGGTACCGCATCTACAAGGCGGCCGGATGGGAGCGGCCGCTGGGCACCAACGCGCCGTCGAGGGATCTCTGGACCCTGCTCGGCGAGTGGCGCGTGAATCCAAAGGGAACACCGGCGAGACCGCTCGGGGAGATTCTCGACCCGTCCGCCGCGCTGATCCTCCGCGACTCGGTATTCGTCCGGTGGGATCCGATTAACCGGCGGGTGACGGGAGGGGACACCTCCTATGTCGTCGTGGACTCGCTCTTCGCGGTCGGCCGGTACAGCTACGTGGACAACAACGTGCTGAACGGGTTCCCGTACTTCTACTCGATCGTGCCGGTATCGATCGTTCCGGGAACGACCGCCGCGACCGACATCGTCCTGACCGGAAATCCAAGCGCGACCAACAGCCAGGTGGTGTATCCGCGAGGTGACTCGCAAGCCAGCCAGAAGGACGTGTTCGTGGTTCCGAATCCCTACAAAGCCCACGCGGAGTGGGATCTGGTGCCTCGCGAGGAAGATCCCTCCGGAACCAAGGTCACGTTCATGAATCTGCCTCGAACCAAGGGCACGATTCACGTCTATACGCTCGCGGGCGACCTGGTGAAGGATATCTCGTTTGATGGAACGGTCCCCACCGACCTCCAGTACGGAAAAGACCCGGTGATCGCCGGACAAGGGTCGGTGCCGTGGAATCTCATTTCGAGAAACGGGCAGAAGATTGTCAGCGGCATTTACCTATATTCCGTCGATACCGATCTTGGCCGGCAAGTCGGCAAGTTCGTGATCATTCGATGAGACCGGAAGGAGCGACCCACCGGTCCGTGGGCCAACCGAGGAGGAACTTCGTGAGAATCGCGATCCTGTTCACCGCCTGCCTGATGCTGCCGATGGCGGCGCAGGGTGCCGAGATCTTCGAAAAGGTGGGCACCCTGGGTGGGCAGTCTCTAAAGATGGGAGTGGGCGCCCGCGCCAACGCAATGGGCGACACGTACGTGGCCATCGCCGACGACGCCACCGCCGTCTATTGGAATCCGGCCGGCATCGCGAGGCTTTCCGGCCAGTCCATCACGCTCAACCACACGGCGTGGCCGGCGGACATCCTGTTCGACCAGGCGGGCTACGTGTTCAACATCAAGTGGATCCCCGGAATGCTCGGGGTCAACGTTCGCGCGCTCACCATGAGCCGGGACATCGTCCGGACCACGTACCTGCCGGAGGGAACGGGCGACACGTTTGACGCGGGTGAGTGGACCTACGGGCTCACCTACGCACGCGCCCTGACCGACAAGTTCTCGGCCGGCTTCAACATCAACTACGTTCAGACGGGTCTCGATGACGTGAAGGGCAAGTCGGTGACGTTCGACTTCGGAACTCTCTACGACATCGGGGTCATGGGCGCGAAGATCGGCATGGCGATCCAGAACATCGGAAGCGACATGACGTTCATCGACGAGCAGGTGAAGATGCCGGTGTTCTTCCGCGTCGGCGGGTCGGCTCTCCTCCTGCAAAGTGGAGAGAACCGGCTCATCACGGCCGCCGAGTTCACCCACCCGCCCGACAACTCGGAGAAGCTCAACATGGGCGCCGAGTACGGTTTCCACGACTACCTGTTCATCCGCGGGGGTTACAAGTTGAACTACGATACCGAGGGGCTCACCGCGGGCTTCGGCGTGAAGTTCCCGCTGACGGTGATCAAGTCCTCGGTGGCGAGACTGGACTACGCCTACCAGGATCTCAAGTTCCTGTCGGACGCGCACCACGTCTCGATCAACGTGAGCTTCTAGCTCTAGGAGGCGCGCCTTGAGGCACACCCGCCTTGGGCGCTGGCCCGTCTCGCTTCTCGCCGCGGCGGTGCTTACCACCGCCTGGTGCGGCGCACCCGCCGCGAAACTTTCGCTCGAAGGCGACGCCGCCACCTCGACCGGCGACATCCGCTTCCACGCCCGCGCCGTCGCATACCGCCAGAGGACGCGGGAGGCGCGCGCCGAATTCACGATCCGCGTGCCGTACCGGGAGATCCGCTTCCTCCACGAGGGTGACCTCTACCAGGC
The DNA here is from genome assembly GCA_963740415.1 of Candidatus Eiseniibacteriota bacterium. Taxonomy (GTDB): domain Bacteria; phylum Eisenbacteria; class RBG-16-71-46; order SZUA-252; family SZUA-252; genus WS-9. The sequence continues at coordinate 71,151 of CAVUEC010000003.1, read as the reverse complement.
AAAGCTCCGGATTACGGTCGAGATGTGGAACGCCTCCTCCAAACGCGCCGGGTACATGCAGCGCGAGGCCGTCCTCCAGAGCACCGACTACTCCGCCGCCATGGACTCTCTCCTGGGCGAGGTCTACTCCCTGGGATTGACGGCGCCCCCGGGCCAGTACACGTTCCGGGTCCTCGTCGAGGACATGAACGTCGAGCGCATGGGCCTCGTCTACAAGATGAAGAACCAGATGAAGCAGGGAGAGGTGGACGGGGCCGTCGACTTGGGGGACTGGCTCTTCAAGAATCCGGCGCTGAGCGGGCTCGAATTCGCGTGGGCGATCACCGGCGCCACCGAGGGGAGTCCGTTCCGCAAAGGGCCCTACGACGTGCAACCGCAGCCGAGCGCCTACTTCGGCCATTTTCAGGACGCGGTGTCGGTCTACTACGAGATCTACGACGGGCCGCCGCCACCCGAGGGGAAGCAATACACCCTGTCCACGCGCGTGGTGAACGCCGACGGCGACACGGTGTTCACCTCCATGGACTCGCTTCGGGTGACGGAGGGGACGGCGTGGCCTCACGCGCAGGCCATCGACGTCTCGGAGTTCGTCGCCGGCCACTACCGGATGATCCTCGCGCTCGAGGATGCGGCCGGGAACAGCCTGGCGCAAACCCAGGAAGGCTTCGATGTTCTCTGGTCCCTGGACTCGTGGGGAGCGGATGCGATTGATTTTTACGAAGCCACGGCGTCAACGCTTCTGACCTCCGATTCGCTGCTCATCTTCCGGGAGCTGGCGATGGGCGAGAAGGAGCGCTGGGTCGAGCGGCTCTGGCGCCACGCCGATCCCACGCCCGACACCGGAGACAACGAAAGCCGCAGTGAATTCCGCCGCCGCGTGAGCTACGCGAATGCCCGGTACTCGGCGTTCGGGCGGGGGATGTTCAGCGACCGGGGGAGGGTTTACATCCGGTACGGCGAGCCTGACGAGACCAAGATCGAGCGCATTCCCGTCGCGGAGTCGACCCTGGGACACGCGCTGCAGGACACCCAGATCCCGACCGCGACGAGGGAGAAGATTTCGAACACGCAAACGGGTTTGGCCGACGAGCGCCCGTACGAGATCTGGACCTACGACTCCCGCGGCAACGAGCTGGTAAGACGATTCAGCGCCAACGAGCGGGTGGCCGGACTCAAGTTCGTGTTCGTCGACGAACAGGGGAACGGCGAATACATCCTCAAGTACTCCTCGACGAGCTCGATCCACTGAACTGGCGATTGCTTCGCGGACTCGGGGCGGGGAGCGGAGCGTGGTCGCCCCCTCGCTCAGTAAGGCGTCGGCCCGACGCAAAAGAAGAAGCCGCGTCGGGCCTCCAATCGCTCCTGGGCGACCACGCTCCGCTCCCCGCCCCGAGTCCGCGGAACGATAGCGCCGCTTGACTTCGGTCCCGCCCGCCCCTACAATCGGTAGCTCTATCCAGTTGTGAATTCATAACTTAGTTTGTTCGTGGGGGGCGTCACGCCGATGCGCATTGGCGTCTTGACCGGCGGCGGGGACTGCCCGGGACTGAACGCGGTCATCCGGGCGGTGGTGAAGAAGGCGGTGAAAGATCACGGATGGTCTGTCGTGGGCATCCGTCACGGCTGGCGGGGTCTTCTCATCGAGGAGTTCATGCCGCTCGATCTGGACACCGTCTCTGGAATTCTGCCCCGCGGCGGCACCATCCTCGGCACGTCGCGCACCAACCCCTACAAAGAAGCGAACGGCGAAGCGCGCATCAAAGCCACGCTCCTGACCCACAAGATCGACGCGGTGGTCGTGATCGGCGGCGAGGACACCCTCGGCACCGCCGCCAAGCTTCACACGGCCGGAGTCCGGGTGGTGGGCGTGCCGAAGACCATCGACAACGACGTCAACGGCACGGACTACACATTCGGGTTCGACACCGCGCTCACCATCGCGACGGAAGCCATCGACCGGCTCCACACCACGGCCGAGTCCCACGACCGGGTGATGGTCGTGGAGGTGATGGGCCGCCACGCGGGCTGGATCGCGCTCGGATCGGGGATCGCGGGCGGCGCCGACATGATCGTGATTCCGGAGTTTCCGGTTCCGTTCCAGGAAGTCTGCGACGCCATCGGGCGCCGGCACGATCGCGGCAAGAACTTCAGCATCATCGTGGTCGCCGAAGGCGCCCGGCTCGCCGACGAGAAGGGCCAGCCGCTCTACGTCCAGACCGAGAAGCTCGATCCCTTCGGCCACGTTCGCCTGGGCGGGATCGGGGCTTCGCTGGCGGCGAGCATTGAAGAGCGGACCGGCTACGAGACGCGGTACAGCGTTCTGGGACACATCCAGCGCGGCGGCTCGCCGACCGCGTTCGACCGCGTCCTGGGGTCCCGTTTCGGTGTGCAGGCCGTGGAGCTGTTGAATCGGGGTGGGTACGGCCGGATGGTGGCCGTCCGGGGAACGGAAATCGTGGACGTCCCGATCGCGGAGGCGATCGGCACGCTCAAGACGGTGGGGCCGGAACGATACGCCATGGCCCGGGTATTCTTCAGCTAGGAGGCTCTCGGTGCGGGTTGCGATCAACGGGTTTGGACGGATCGGGCGCCTCGTGGTGCGGGCGGCCCTGAAGCGGAACGTCTCGCTGGATTTCGTCGCGGTGAACGACATCACCGACGCGAAGACGCTCGCGCACCTTCTCACGCACGACTCCGTGCACGGCCTGTGGCCCGAGCGCTTCGAGGCGGCGGACGGGGCGCTGAAGATCGGCGCGCGCACGATCCGTGTCCTCTCGGAGGCCAATCCCGCCGCGCTCCCATGGAAGGATCTGGGCGTGGACCTGGTGCTCGAGTGCACCGGCAAGTTCACCGATCGCGACAAGGCGGCCGTCCACCTCGCGGCCGGCGCCAAGCGGGTCCTGGTTTCGGCCCCGTCCAAGGGCGCGGACGCCACCTTTGTCATGGGGGTGAACGACAAGACATTCGATCCGGCGAAGCATACGGTCGTATCGATCGCCTCGTGCACGACCAACTGCCTGGCTCCGGTGGCGTCGGTCCTCGACGAGACGTTCGGGATCGAGCGTGGCCTCATGACCACGGTCCACGCCTACACAAGCGATCAGCGGCTCCACGACGCGCCGCACAAGGACTTGAGGCGCGCGCGCGCCGCGGCGCTCTCCATCATCCCGACTTCGACCGGCGCCGCGAAGGCCATCGGCGTCGTCCTTCCGTCGCTTCAGGGGAAACTCGACGGCATCGCGTTCCGCGTGCCCGTCCCCAACGGGTCCCTCGTCGACCTCACCGCGACGCTCGCGAAGCCGGCCACGATCGCGTCGGTCAACGCGGCGATGAAGGAAGCCTCGGGCGGAAGGCTGAAGGGCGTTCTCCAGTACTCGGAGGATCCCATCGTCTCCCAGGACATCGTGGGGAATCCGCACTCCGCCATTTTCGACGCGCCGCTCACCATGGTCTCGGGAGACCGGTTCGTGAAGGTGCTCGCCTGGTACGACAACGAGTGGGGCTTCTCGAACCGCATGGTCGACGCGCTGCTCCTCCTCGGCCGATCCGGCTAGGGTCGATCGCCATGGCGTTCCGACGGCTGAGCGAGCTGGACGTGGCGGGACGCAGGGTCTTCGTGCGCGTGGACTTCAACGTGCCGCTGACGTCCGACGGCAAGGTGGCCGACGACACGCGCATCGTGGCGTCGCTGCCGACGCTGCGCTACCTGATCGACAAAGGCGCGCGCCTCGTCGTGGCGTCGCACCTGGGGCGGCCCAAGGGGAAGCGCGACCCGAAGCAGAGCCTGGCGCCGGTCCGCGATCTCCTGGCGCAATATCTGAGGCAGCCGGTGGCGTTCGCCGAATCGATCGTGGGTCCCGAGGCCGAGGCCGCGTCCCGCTCGCTCGCGAACGGCGGCGTCCTGCTCCTCGAGAATCTTCGATTCGACCCGCGCGAAGAGGCGAACGATCCGGGCTTCAGCCGGGCGCTCGCCGCGCTCGCCGATGTCTACGTCAACGACGCGTTCGGCGCGGCGCATAGGGCCCATGCCTCCACGGAGGGCATCGCCGCGGTCCTGAAGGAGAACGCGGCCGGTTTTCTCATGGAGAAGGAGCTCCGCGCGCTGGGTCGATTGCTCGAGAACCCCGCGTCTCCCTTCGTCGCGATTCTGGGCGGGGCCAAGATCTCCGGAAAGATAGACGTGCTTCGAAATTTGCTCCCTCGCGTGGACCGGGTCGTGATCGGCGGCGGCATGATGTTCACGTTTCTCCGCGCGAAGGGAATCGACATCGGCCGGTCGCTGGTGGAGGAGGACCGGATCGAGACCGCGAAGGAACTCCTCGCCGACCCCGCGTCGGCGGCGAAGCTCTTGCTTCCATCCGACTGCCTCGTCGCCGAGGACATCTCAGGCAAGGATCCGGGCCGGGTCGTTCCGGTGACCGGAATCCCCGAGGATCGCGCGGGCGTCGACATCGGGCCCGATTCCCTGGCCGCGATCGGGGAGTCGCTCGCGGAGGCCCGCACGATCTTCTGGAACGGTCCCATGGGGGTGTTTGAAGTGGATGCCTACGCGGAGGGGACGATCGGCGTCGCGCGCGATGTGGCCAGGGCGACCAAGCGGGGCGCCTTCACGGTCGTGGGGGGCGGGGACTCGCTCGCCGCGGTCAACCGGGCGGGCGTCGAAGCGCAGATCGGCCATTGCTCGACGGGAGGCGGCGCTTCGCTGGAGTTCCTCGAGGGGCGGACCCTCCCCGGCGTGGCGGCGCTCGAAGTCTCGGTGGGGACGGGCACGGCGTGAAACGGATCCTCGCGGGCAACTGGAAGATGAACCTCGGCCTGGCCGAATCGAAGGCGCTCTACGCCGCGGTGTCGGAGGCGCGCGGGCTCCACCCCGACGTCACGGTGATCGTGTTTCCACCACTGACCGCCCTCGCGACCCTCGCCGCGGCGAAGAGCCCGGGCGCGCCCGCGATCGGCGCGCAGAACTGCTACACCGAGCCGCGCGGAGCCTTCACCGGGGAGCTCTCGGCCGAGCAGATCCGGGACGCCGGCGCGGAGTACATCCTGGTGGGACATTCCGAGCGGCGCCGCCTCTTCTGCGAAAACGACCTCATCGCCCGCGCCAAGATGCAGGCGGCATGGCGCGCGGGGCTCACGCCGGTGCTCTGCATCGGGGAGACGCTGGCCGAGCGGGAGCGGCTCGAGACGAAGGACGTGCTCGCCCGCCAGCTCGCCCGCGCGCTCGAGGGCGCGCCGGCGCGGGCCTCGTTTCTGGTCGCCTACGAGCCGGTCTGGGCGATCGGCACGGGGATCGTGGCCACTCCGGAGCAGGCCGCCGAAGCGCACGACTGGATTCGCGACGAAATGCGGGGCTTGGGACGGCCGGCGGAGCAGGGGGGAATCCCGATTCTCTACGGTGGGAGCGTGGATCCCAAGAGCGCGCCGGCGCTCGCGGCGCGGCCCGAGATCGACGGTTTTCTGGTGGGAGGCGCGTCTCTGGACGGTCCCGGATTCCTCGCGATCGCGGGGGCGCTCGCCGGGTCGCCGGCGCGCTGATGTTCCTCGCCCGGAACGTCTTGGGGAAGGGGTCTTTGCGCCCTCGGATTGACCCGCCTCCACGGGGCGTGGTAGCCTCACAAACTGGTTTGAATCTGGCTTCGACTGCGGAGGCATAGAATGTCCGGCTTCATGAACACCTTCATATCGTCCATCCACGTGATTTCATGCGTCGCGCTGGTCGTGTCAATCTTGTTGCAGTCCGGCAAGGGCGGCGGGCTGGCCGGCTCGTTCGGCGCGGGATCCACCCAAACGCTGTTCGGCGGCCGCGGCGCGGGCACGTTCTTGACCCGCGCCTCGACGGTGCTCGCCGTGGTGTTCTTCCTCACGTCGCTAACCCTGGGACTCTCCGCCTCGCACACCGCGGGGACGGCGAGCAGGAGCCTGATCCAGGAAGATGCGAGGCGGCGTGCGGAGCAGCAGGCGAATCCCTCGGCGCCCAGCCAGGGCGCTCCCGCGCAGGGCGCGCCCACCACCACTCCCTCGACCACGGCGCCCACGAACACGCCTTTGCAGTCCCCTCCCGCCCCTCCGGCGCAGCAGGGCACCACGCCCCAAGGGAGCGGTGGCTCGAAATAGCTGGTACTTGCCCGGGTGGTGGAACTTGGTAGACACGTACGTTTGAGGGGCGTATGGGTAACCCCGTGCGAGTTCAAATCTCGCCCCGGGCACCACGCGGGTCCTCTTCCCGAAAGGGAGGGGACCCGCTCCATTTTCTCCCGGCCGGGAGGCCGGGTCGCGGCGGCCGTATCTCGCTAGGTGCCGGCCCTCGCGGCGGGCGGCTCGTCGATGATCCCGATCAGGCGGATCGTGAACCGGTCTTCCGCCCGAACCTCGTTCTTGGCGCCGCAGTGCTGGCAGCGGACGTACGGGCGGCGGGAGTCGTCGCGAAGGTGAAGAATCTGGTTCGGGCCGAACAGCTTGGCGCATCGCATGCACTCGACAGCGGGATTGCTGACGAGCTCGGCAGGCTCTGGCATCGACCGTCCTCCGGGTTCGGACTGGCTGGGCGCGCGCGGGGATCGCGGGCGCCGACTCAAGCGGGGGTGATTGTACGGAGGCGAGCGACCGTCGTCCAGCGGAGCCGGAGTATCAAGTGACCCAGGCGGCGGGCTACGACCCGGCGCTCGCGGCCGGATACTGGAGCGGCGCGCGGCATGAGGCCGGAGACGAGCTGGGGGCCGTGCTGAGCCTCGGGGAGCCTCCTTCGGTGAACCAGGCCTACGACGCCTGGGAGACCGGGCTTCTCCTCGACGCCCTGGAAGGGCGGCGCGACGAGTGGGGGCTCGATCTGGGGGCCGGGGTGGGCCGCGTCTCGATCCGCGTCGCGCCCAAGGTCCGCCACCTGGTCTGCGCGGACCTGGCGCCCGGGATGCTCTCGCGCCTTGCCAAGAACGCGGCGGGGGCCGGGATCTCGAACGCGCTCCCCGTGCGCACGCGAAGCGATCGCCTGCCGTTTCCCTCGGGCGCGTTTTCTCTCCTGCTCTGTCTCGGGCTCCTCGAGCATTTGCCGCGGACCGCGCAGGAAGCGACCCTCCGCGAGGCCGCGAGAATCCTGCGACCCGGCGGCGTGCTCGTGCTCGTGCTCAACAACCCGGACAGCGCCCTCCTGCGCGACCCCGGCGACAATCCCTACCGGGACGGGCACCAGCGCGAGAGCGGATATCTCTGCGCCGTCGTTCCCGAGGCCGCCGTGCTCGCCCAAACGGCGTCGAATTTCACCGACGAAGCACTCGGCTCGAACCTCTTCTACTCGCTCCACCGTCACGCCGCGCGGATGTTGCCGGAGGCTTCGCGCCGCGACCCCAGGCTCGCGCCGTTCTTCGAGCGCGCGGCCGCGTGGGACCGGGCGCTCAGGCCCCTGGGGCCAATGCCGCGCTTCGCGGCCGATCATCATCTTCACTGGCTGGTGCGCCGGTGAAGGCGGGGCCCGTCCTCGTCACCGGCGGCGCCGGATACATCGGCTCCATCCTGGTCCGGCAGCTTCTGGACCAGGGAGAGCGCGTGCGGATCGTGGATCGCATGCTCCACGGCGACCACGGTCTCGCGGACCTCGCGAACGAACCGAACGTGGAGGTCGCGAGGCACGACCTGCGCGATCCCAGGGCGCACGCGGAGATGCTCGACGGCGTCGGGAGCGTGATCCATCTCGCGGCCATCGTGGGAGACAAGGCGTGCGCGCAGGATGAGGACCTCGCGGTCCAGACCAACTGGACCGCCACGGTCGCCTTCGCGCGGGCCGCGGCCGCGCGCGGCATCCAGCGCTTCGTTTTCGCGTCCACGTGCAGCGTCTACGGCGAGGGACGGGACGAGATCCTGACCGAGGAATCGCCCGTGCGGCCGCTGTCGCTCTACGCGGAAACCCGCCGCCACGCGGAAGAAGGGCTCCTCGAGCTCGCGGGGAAATCCGACTTCCATCCGATCCTCCTCCGCTTCGGGACCGTCTACGGGCTCTCTCCGCGGATGAGGTTCGATCTCGTGGTGAATCTGCTCACGCTGCGCGCGGTGCGCACGGGCCAGGTGTCGATCTTCGGCGGCTCCCAGTGGCGGCCCTTCGTCCACGTCCGCGATATCGTCCGCGCGCTCCTGATGGCGATGACGGAGCCGCTCCCCGACGGGATGCCGATCCTGAACGTCGGGGACAACCTCGAGAACTATCAGCTTCGAGATTTGAAGGAAGAGCTCGAGGCCCACATTCCCGGAGTCCGCGTGACGATCGTTCCCGAAGCCACCGATCCGAGGACGTATCGCGTTTCATTCGACCGGATCGAGCGGCTCTGGGGGTTTCGCGCCACCCGGCGCGTGGGGGACGGCATCGAGGAAGTGGCCGCGGCGCTACGCTCCGGTCTCATTCCCGATCCGGAGCACCGCCGTTACGTGAACGCGTGACGGGGATTTCTCTTGCGCCCTCGCGTGGCGATTCGGTAGCGTCAAAAGGCTAACCACCTCGAGGTCGTTGAAGGAGGTATTCGCGTGCCCCGGCTTCAGTTGAGCCACGACGAGCTTCAAGAACGCGCCCTCTTCGTCCGGCGGGACATCATCGCGCTCCTGGCGCGGGCGCAGAGCGGCCACAGCGGGGGGCCCCTTTCCTCCACCGATTTCGGGACCGCGCTCTTCTTCCACGAGATCAACGTCGATCCGGAGCGCCTCGACCTTCCGGAGCGGGACCTCTGGCACTTCTCGATCGGCCACGTCACGCCGGTCATCTACTCGCTCATGGCCGAGCGGGGCTACTTCCCGCTGGCCGATCTCCTGGGATTCCGGCAGATCCGGGGCCACCTCCAGGGACACCCGAGCAAGCACGACACGCCGGGCATCGAGGTCTCGTCCGGCTCGCTTGGCCAGGGGCTCTCGGTGTGCTGCGGCATGGCGCTCGGCTCGCGCCACGACGGCAATCCGCGCCGGGTCTACTGCGTCATGGGCGACGGCGAGCAGCAGGAAGGGCAGATCTGGGAAGCCGCGATGTTCGGCGCCCATTACAAGCTCGACAATCTCTGCGGCATCATCGACTACAACCGAAAGCAGATCGACGGCGACGTCCAGGACGTGATGGGAATCGCGCCGCTCGCCGACAAATGGAAAGCGTTCAACTGGCACGTGATCGACGTGGACGGCCACGACATGAAGGCGCTCCTCCACGCCTTCGAGGAGGCCCGCCGCACCAAGGGGAAGCCCTCGGTCATCCTCGCGCGAACGATCATGGGCAAGGGGATCTCCTACATGGAGGACGACTACCGGTGGCACGGCGTGCCGCCCAACGCCGAGCAGGCCGATAAGGCATTGCAAGAGCTGGGCACGTCGCTGGACGCGTGGACCCGTCGCCTCGAAGGAAACAAGGTGCGCTCGGTGCTCCCGTCCTCGAACGGGGTGTCATGAGCCAGCCCGCCCCGGCGCTTCAGACCATGCCGCCGCAGACCCCGAATCTCGCCAAGCCCGAGATGAAGCGGACCCGCGAGGGATTCGGGCACGGTCTCGTCGACCTGGGCGAGAAGCGGCCCGAGGTCTTCGTGTTGGTCGGGGATCTGTCCGGCTCCACCAACGTGTCCTTCTTCGCGCAGAAGTTTCCCGACCGGTTCGTCCAGGTGGGCGTGGCGGAGCAGGACATGATGTGCGTCGCGGCCGGCCTCGCCGCGGTGGGGAAGATTCCGTTCCTGGCCACGTACGGCGCCTTCGCGTCGTGCCGGAGCGCGGACCAGATGCGCGTCACCGTCGCGTACACGGATCTGCCGGTGAAGATCGGCGGCGCGCACGGCGGGATCAGCGTGGGTCCCGACGGCGCGACCCACCAGGCCATGGAGGAGATCGCGATCGTCCGGTCGATCCCCAACATGAAGATGATCGTTCCGTGCGACTACTGGGAAACCCGGAAGGCGACCGTGGCCGCCGCGGACGATCCCCATCCCAACTACATCCGCTTCGGGCGCGAGCCGGTGCCGGTGGTCACAACGGAGAGTTCGCCGTTCACGATCGGGAAGGCCAACGTGCTGCGCGAGGGGAAGGATGTCGCCCTCATCGCGTGCGGCGTGATGGTCTACGAGGCCCTCGTGGCCGCCGAGGCGCTCGCCGCGCGGGGAATTCAGGCGCGCGTGATCAACATGCACACGATCAAGCCGCTCGACTTCGACGTGATCGAATCCGCGGCGCGCGATTGCGGCGCCATCGTGACGGCCGAAGAGCACCAGGTCCACGGCGGGCTGGGCGGTGCTGTGGCCGAGGCGGTGGTGCGGCTCCACCCGGTGCCGATGGAGCTGGTGGCGGTCCACGACCGGTTCGGGCGATCGGGGAAGCAGGACGAGTTGATGGCGGAGTTCGGGATCAAAGCCCCCGATGTGATCCAGGCGGCCGAGCGCGCGATCGCGCGCAAGAAGGCTCGCTAACCCCTCCGCTTTGCCGCGGGCGGGGCGTGATCGCCCCCTCGCTCTGTGAGGCGTCGGCCCGACGCAAAAGAAGAGGCCGCGTCGGGCCTCCAATCGCTCTGGGCCGATCACGCCCCGCCCGCGGCGATCCGCCGTGGTTCGGCGACTTTGCGTCCCAGCCCACTCGAAACGGAACGATTCGACGGAGCCTGAATTCCGGCGCGCCGCGACCGCGTTCGGCTCCTCTAATACGCACGTCCGGGGGCCGCCCAGCCGACGAAGGTGGGGGACGGGTCGAGAAGCCCCACGCCCTCACCCTAGCCTCCGGAGAGGGATAAACCCGGCAACCTCAAGCAATTGGGACTTCCGCGGCAATTTTGGATTGACAGGCTGTAGCACAGGCGTAGCCTCACGTCGTCCCTCGAAGTTGCGGCGCTCCCCCGCGCCAGTGCAATGGGACTCCCCCTCACGACGGCACTAATACCTCGAATGATGACCAAGCTCATGCACAAGGGAGATGCACGCCGGTTAATTCACGGGGGGATCATGTCCTTTCAAAGGGTGATCGAATTTCTCTCCAGTTGCGGGCCCGGGTCCAGGCTGGCCAGGTGGTCTTGGGTCTTCTTTGTGTGCGTCGGGCTGGAGGTGGTGATGGTGGGGCGCTCCTGGGCCGGTCCGATATTTGGTACGCCCGTCTCCTTTGAGGTGGGGCGTGCCCCCGTCTCTGTCGCGATGGGAGATGTGAGCATGGACGGGAAGCCGGATCTCGTGACGGCGAATTTTGGCGCCGGCACTGTGTCGGTGCTGTTGGGGAACGGGGACGGTACGTTCCAACCGAAGGCGGACTTCGGGACGAGAGGCAGCCCACAATGCGTCGCGATCGGGGACGTGAATGGGGACGGGCAGCCGGATCTCGTGACGGCCGAATTTTACAGCGATGGTAGCGTGTCAGTGCTCTTGGGCCACGGAGACGGCACATTTCTGTCGAAGGTGGACTATGCGACGGGTATCGAGCCCAGCTCCGTGGCGATCGGGGATGTGAATGGGGACGGGAAGCCGGACCTTGTGACGGGTAGTCTCAGCGAGGTTAGCAACACCGTGTCGGTGTTGCTGGGCAACGGGGACGGCACGTTCCAGCCAAAGGTGGACTACGGCGCGGGCTTCGGACCCCGCTGGGTCGCTATCGGGGACGTGAGTGGGGACGGGAAGTCCGACCTTGTGGTGGCCAATGTTGTCGACAACACGGTATCGGTGCTCTTGGGGAATGGGGACGGCACCTTCCTTACAAAGGTCGACTACGGGGCGGGAATCAGGCCCCTCTCGGTCGCGATCGGAGACGTGAGTGGGGACGGAAAGTCCGATCTCGTGGCGACCAATGGTGACGACAACACCGTGTCGGTGCTCTTGGGGAATGGGGACGGCACGTTCCAGGCAAAGGTGGACTATGGGACGGGAATCAACCCCGCCTCGGTCGCGATCGGAGACGTGAGTGGAGACGGGAAGCCGGATGTCGTGGCGGTGAATTCTGTGGGCAGCACCGCGTCGGTGCTCTTGGGAAACGGAGACGGCACGTTCCAGGCGAGAGAGGACTACCCAACGGGATCCACTCCCTTTTCCCTCGCGATCGGGGACGTGAGCGGGGAAGGGAAACCGGATCTCGTGACGACGGACGGTGACGCCGGCTCCGTCTCTGTGTTTTTGAACATTGGGTCAACCAGTCATGCGCCGGTCATCACGGCTCCCTCGGGAGTGAGCGTCGACGAGGGGATGGCGCTGACCTCCACCATCTCAGCGACGGACCCGGATGGGGACCATGTCACGTTGTCGATGCTTCCGGATGCCCCGATGGGCGCCACATTCCTGGACAACGGCGACAATACCGGCACGTTCAGTTGGACTCCAGACTTCAGCCAGGCCGGCTCGTACAGCGTGACTTTCCGCGGGACGGACGGTCACGGGGAAGCCGGGACCGCCACGACCGCGATCACGGTTAAGAATGTGAACCGTGCTCCGACCGCGAATCCAGGCGGGCCGTACAACGGAGCCCCGGGCGCCGCGGTCGCCTTCGATGGCTCGCATTCGTCGGACCCGGACGGCGACGCGCTGACGTTTGCGTGGAGCTTCGGGGATGGTGGTACGGGGAGCGGCGCGACGCCGTCGCACACGTACAGCTCGACGGCGGGTAGTCCCTACTCCGTTTCGCTCACCGTATCGGACGGCTTGTTGACCGGCACGGCCACCACAACCGCCACCGTGCAGGACTTCTTCGCTGCAAAGGCGTTCTACCCCTTCAACCTGAACTACATCTTCCCGCAGATTCTTCCCACCTGGGTCTGGATCGAGCCGATCAATGGCTCCTTCGCCGATCAGCGACGTCGTCCTCTCATCGGTGTCGATGAGCTACAACGGGGTGTCGATTCCGACCGGGTGCAAGAGCACTGTCGGCGGCGACAGGAATCGCAACGGAGTCCCGGAAATCAGGGTCTGCTTCGCTCGAAATGACCTCAAGACTCTGTTTGCGAGCCTGCCGAACGGCACCAGCAACGTCACCGTGACGCTCGAGGGCGACCTCGCGTCGGGTGGGAAGTTCCAGTGGAACCACTCCGGTCCACGTGATCAAGTTGGGCTTCTTGGGTGCGGGGTCGATGGCGTCGATTTCTCCGAACCCGCTCAATCCTCAGGCGAAGCTTACGTTCGTGACGACGCAGCCTGGCGTGGCGAGCGTGCAGGTGTTTGACCTTAAACGGACGCCTGGTTCGGAACCTGATGGCGCAGCAGATCCGTGTCACCCGGGATCCACGAGGTGACGGTCGATGGACGGAACGAGCAGGGGAACCGGCTCGCCTCCGGCGTCTACTACTATCGAGTGCGGTCGGTGGACGGCGTCTCGAAGGGAACATTTGTGATGCTGAAGTAAGTTTGGGGAGTTGCAATTTCTGGACGACCTCGCGACGATCCTGAGCAGCGTCGTCGCTGGGAGTCAGCGGGCGGGGCGTGATGGCCCTGGAGCGATTGGAGGCCCGACGCGGTTTCTTCTTTTGCGTCGGGCCGACGCTTTATTGAGCGAGGGGGCGATCATGCCCCGCCCGCGGCGATCCCCGCTGTGACCGGTGTCCACATCCGAGGCGAATCCATGGAACATGAATTTCGCCGAGTTGCACGCCTCATCGTGCTCGCCCGCACGACGCGCCGGCGGTCCGCGGCATCTCCTCGTTCTCGGGGCCGACCGGCCCTTCCCTAAAAGTAGAGCCCCAGCGAAAAGTGGAATGCAAACCGGCGCAGGGACTTGATGGGCGCGGTTGTGGGATCTCGTCCGGCGAGAGTGGCATTGAGCACGTCCTGGGGGTCCCGCAGGTCGAACACGGACGGGTTGAGCTTGTAGCCCACGTCGACGCGAATCGCGCCGACCGGCGTGTAGTAGCCGACCCCGCCCCCAGTCGTGAAGTGAACCTCTTCGTCGGTATCCTTTATCTGGCTGAGCTCGAACCGCGAATCCGAGGTCCACACCCGGCCCGCGTCGGCGAAGACGTGCGCAAACACGTCCCGTGAGATTCCGCGCAGCCCGATTCGCAGCTCGGCGGAGCCGGTCCAGCGGCGCAGCCCGCCGACCGCGTCGTAGTTGTCGGAGGTCAGTATCGTGTCGCCACCCGAAATCGTGCGCTCGATCCGGGGAACCTTGGGTCCGAGCATTCGGTTCGAATAGCCGCGCACGTCGTCCGACCCGCCGGCGGTGAGGGTGTAGTCGCGCAGCCGGAACAGTTCGAGGGCAGGGCTCTCGCCGGCGGTCGGGACGCTCTTTCCGTAGGGCCATACCCCGCCGAGCTTCCCGCGCAGCATGAGGGCGTTCGAGCGCCCCGGCACCGGCGCAAACGCGGTGACCTGCATGTCGGCGAGCCCGAATTCAACGGTACCCAAGGCCGAAGGCGCCGTGATGGAAAGACGAGGCTTGATCACGAGCCCGTGCTGCGGGCGCGCGATGTCATCGAGCCTGCCGAGGCTCGTGTTCAGGCTGATCAAGCTCGTCTTGACCGGGACGGCGAGAGATTCGGCCAGCGCGCTGCTCCGCACCAGGTCCTGAATGGTCGAATTATCCACCTTGCGGTAGATGTATTCGTAGCGTAATGCCGCGGACTGGAGCTTGTTGATGCGCCAGACCAGCGTGCTTTGCATCGACCAGGCGGTCGAACGGTCGATGTAGTTGTCGCGAAACTCGAGCGAAGGCCCGAACCCCAAGGAGAGCACGGGGATTCCCACGTAGGGCTGGTTGAGTACGAGGGCCGTTCGAAACAGGCGATCCTCGACGTCGCTCGTCGACAACCAACCGCTCTGGAGCAGGGTAATGACGTTCAGGCTGCGGGCGCCGCCGGTGAAGTTCGGATGAGTCCAGCGCGCCTGGCCGCTCACGCCGGCTCCGTCCGTGGCATAACCGACCTCGACGGTGGTGAATCGGGGTCTGTCCTCTCGGATGACGACACGGACCGGCAGGGCGGTGTCGGCCGGGGCCGCCTGCTCCAGGTCGACCGTTGCCGCGCGGAATAGGGCCACCGAGAGCACGTTCGCGCGCCCGCGCTCGAGCGCTTTGCGCGAGGTCCAGTCCCCGTTCTTGACTCCGAGCTGGCGCGTGAGGATGTCTTCCGGCACCTTGGTCAGCCCTTCGACCTTGACCGTGGAGAAACGCGCACGGGTTCCGGTGTCGACCACCCACACGAGGTCCACCCTGCGGGCCGTCGAATCGATCGCGGCGCGCGGCTCGACCGCGACTCGCGGGTAGCCGTGGTCCTGGAGGTAGGCTGCGAGTCGCAGGTTTAGCCCCGTGACCTCTGTCTCGCTGAAGCGCTGCCCGATGTGCCGCGCTTGAATCCGCTGCCAGCCATCCTTGATCTGCTGGCTCACCTCGTCCGCGCCGACGTCGGAGGTTCCATCGGGCGCGATGAGCGACAGGCTCCGCACCCGGAGGGGTTCTCCCTCCTCGATCATGATCGCCACCCGCACGAGGCGGCGGTCCCAGTCAGTCTTCACCGCGTAGTCGACCCGTGCGTCGAGGAAACCTTGCCGGCGGTAGTAGAGTCGCAAACGCGCCACGTCCTCTTGGAGCACGACAGGGTCGAAGGGGTGCCTGGCGGGGTCGGGGATGAACGGAATCCAGGCGACGGCGGTGCGGAGGCCGTGCAAGGCACCCCGGGCGGCGGTGGCCATCTGGTCCTGGAGCTCCTCGTCGGTGAGCTCGTGTGGTCCGCTGAATCGAAAGTCGATCGAGCGGACCTCCGCATCGGGCGAAAGGCGGAGACCCTGAGCGGCCGCAGAACCCGGAAGGATGGCGACCAGAAGGACCGATGCAAGGGTCAGGCGCGGGAGGATCAGTGCCTCACCTTCCGAGCCGCGGCCGCACGATGAACCAGTACCGTGCCGGGCTGCCGTGGAGGTTCAGAAGCAGGTTGCGCCACGCTTCCACCTCGACTTCGAACTCCGTCGTCGCGGTTCCCGCCGTGGAGGTGTTCCCGGTGGTGCTGCCTTGGACCACGGGCTGGCGGAAGCCTAGGTATACGCTCGGGTTGACGTAGCTTCCGGCGCTCAGGATCTGGCCGCCGTACGCGTCCATGGTCACCGTCACCACGTCGAGACCCAGGCCGCGGCCGGCGGAGCCTCCCACGGCGCCGAGCACGGTCCCGACCGCTAGCCCGTAGGCGGCGCCGGATCCGGTCCCGCCCTGAACCTGGCCCGTGGCGAGGTAGTTGAGTAGAGATGAATGATCGAGATAGGGTTCGGAGCGGAGGGTAGTGGTGACGCCGGAGGCATCGATGTCCACGATTGCCGTAACTTCGACGTCCGCTGAATTCGAGTCGTTCCCCCGCGGCCGGTAGAAGGCTTCGAGGTGAGCGCTCGCGCTGTCCACCGGCCCAGGCAGATCGACATCGGCGCGGAGAATCTCGAACCGCCGCCCGAGGAAACTTAGATAGCTCCTGCCGGTTCGGATTCCCAGCGTTCCGCTCGCGTCCAAGTTCGCGCCGCGAGAGGCGCGCGCGCGGACGTTCCCCTTCAGCTCCAAAGCGACGATTGGGTCCGAGCGCCGGCGCACCCAGACGTTATCGCCGATCGTGACGTCCACGTCTACATTGGCCGAGTCGCCTAGGAGCGCCTTTCTCGTCGGCCCCTCGCCGACTTCCATGCCGAACCGCTCCTGAAGGTCGAGACGATCTCTCCGGCTCAGCTCCACGGGCTCGAGGCCCGTTGCCGCGCCCTTCTCAGCGTAGATCGTCGATTTCCGCAACGTAAGGTCGCCGCGGACGCGGGGAGCGCCGATGTTGCCGGACACCGCGATCCGGCCGGTCACGTCCGCCTTGGCGCTAGCGGTATTCATGGGAACGAACCGCCGGAGCTCTACGTCGAGATCCACGGTTCGTCGCCCCTGCCCGTGCAGCGTCGCTGTCCCCATTGCTTCGAGAGTGCCACCCGACGTGAGGCGCGCCCGCTCCAATCGGATGGTGTGATCCGCGAATCCGAGCGAAGCCTCTCCATTCTTGAACTCGACCCCGAGAGGCGGGACGGCCACCCTCCCTTCGGTGAGGGCGAGGTGACCCGAGAGGGTCGGGAGCTCCGGATCTCCCTCGGCCTCGACGGTGCCGTCCACCCATCCCTTCAGTCCGCGAGCGGTGCCCGGGGAGATCATCGGCTCGAACCATGAGAGGTCGATCTGGTGAGCTTCTATGTGCGCCCGCATCGAGCTACCGGTCTGGGCCAGGGGACTCGCGCCCGAGGTCGGCGCCAGCGTGAGCGCCAGAGGAAGCCGGGCCGTCAGGGCCGCGCGATTGTCGGGTGTCTGGTCGAATCCGGTCGCGAGGTCGAAGATACCGTTTGCCCACTGGAGCCGGCCTTGGAGTAGGGCAGGCCTGCGCCTTCCCGCGATGAGCCGGGCCCTCAGTGCCGCATCGAGGGTCGGGTGTTCGCGCGTGCCGCTCAGCGAGCCATCCAGACTCACCGCGCCCTGGAGCGCGGAGAGGCCCGAGAACTCCTCCAGGTAGGCCAGGTTCAGCGAATCGACGTGAACCTCGAAGCCGACCGCGCCGGACGGTTCCGCACTCCCATGGGCGCGCAGGAGCGGCCTGTCCCCGTCGAGCAGCACGAGATCGCTCAAGAACAGCCGCTTTCCGAGCTCGAAGTCCGCCGGATGCTCGAGCGTGATCGTCCCTCCGGAATGGTCGTGCTTGAGGCGGTCGAGCCGGCCGCGAACGCCGCCGGCACGCGGCTCCAGACGAAGCACGAATTCTTCCTTGCGCTCGCCCATGATGAGCGACCGGATCTCCGCGCTCAGCTCGCGCCCGTCCCAATCGATCGTGGCGTCGAGATCCCGCGAGGCGAGTGGCCACACCACGAGCGACCGGGCCGTGACTCGGGACGTGAGATCGGTCAGCATCGTGTCCCGTATCGTTCCCGAGATCTGGAGCGCCATGCTGTCCGCCCAGATCTTGTTCACGTGCGGACGCATGAGAGAAGCTCTGGCCGTGAAGGCCGTGGCGCCGGCCGATCCCTCGGCGGTCATGCCGAAGCGGCCGTGCAGCGTCGTTAGGTTGCTCAGCCCGAGGAGCGGCGCGAGCGGGTCGAGCGGTTCGAGCGTTCCCTCCACGGAAAACGAGGTGGACTCCGTGGCGGCCCCTCCCGGCAGCGCGATGCTCCCCCCGCCGTGCGTGGCGATCAGGTTGCCGCCGAGAATGAGGCGCGGCACATGGATCACTCCGCGCCTCACGTCGCATTCCACGGCGATCGTATCGAGGACAGCATCGCCCACGTTCGCATTGCCCCCGAGCCGGCCCGAAAGCAGAAGCCCGGGCAGCCCTCCCCGACGAGGTAGTTCACCCTCGGCTGTAAAGGAGAGCCGGGCGCCGGACTTCAGCGAATCGATTCCCGCCAACTCGCCCAACCGGTCGAATCGCAACCCGCCGGATGCGCGCAGCCGGGCCGGATCGGCGAAGGGCTCGCCCTCGAGAACGACGTTCGCGGAATCGGACCCGGCGCGCAGGCCTAGACCGGCATCGAGATGGCCGCCGGAAAAGTGCGCGCGCCCCACCAACCGGTCAAACGTGAGCCGGCGGATCCGCGAGCCGGAAAGATCGAGCGTCGCATCCGCCTCGAGCGAGTCGGTGTCCTCCACTCCCGCCGCCCTACCTGCGATCGTTCCAACGAGGCGCGCCTCGTCTGAGGAGGACTCGAGCCGGCCGCCGATGCGCATCGTGCCGCCGGAGAGATCGCCGCCAATGGTGAACGCGCTCACCGACTGGCCGCCTAAGGTCGAGGGTTCGAGATCCAGCCGGACGGTCCCGCGTGCGCGATCGAGCGCCGCGCGGCGCGTCGATGTGGCGAGCAGACCCTCGAGATCCGGCCCCACGACCTGCGCGCTCAGGCTGCCGGCAAGCCGGCTCGCCGGCCACTTTCCCTCCGTGATGCGGGCGAGATCGAGATCACGGAATGTCATCGCGAGCGTTACCTCGCGGGGCCGCTTGAGCGGGGCCACCGAGGCCATCGTCTCGATGCTTGCGCTGTCCACCACCGCCTTTGCGTCGAGCTGCGCGCGACCGCGCTCGAGGCGCAGTGTCGCCCGGCCATCACGAATCTCGTGGGCACCGTAGGAGAGATCGAGCGAAGCAACGTCCGCCTTGGCAAACATGGAACTCGGACTGGCGATCCGGCCCTCGGCGAGAAAGCGCGCAGAGAGCCGGCAAGAGGTCGTGTCTCCCGCGAAGAGGGCGACCTTCACGCTGTCGACTTCTCCCTCACGCACGTGGAATGGTGGCGTCTTCGCGAGCCCGATGTCGCCCTTGGCGCGCACGCTTCCCGAGGCCGCCGCGAGATCCACCTGCCAGCGGACGAGCCCGCCGTTGATGTCGGCCGCAAGACGCCCGGGCCCAAGGAGCGCTGGGGTCGAAGCGTCGGGATGCAGTTCGATCCAGGCGGTCGCCGAGGCGCTGCCGGGTTTGAGTCCGCGTCCCTGGATGTGGAACGGCAGGTTGCCCGTGACGAGGATCGGAAGGGAGACCGCGGCTCGGATGGGCGGGACCGAGAGCGCGCCTGAGAAATCGTACGCGGCCGGCGCGGCGAACGGTGTGATCCAGCCTGAGCCCGTGAGGGCGAACGAATCAGCCGCCCCGGCCAACTGGAGCGTCGCCCTGCCATCCTCGAACCGGCCCGAGAGGCGGGCCTCATCGAGACGGACCGCCCGTGCGCGCGTTCCTGCGAGGTCGAGCGTCAGCGGGCCGCTGATCCTCCCCAGATCCGGCCCGGCGAGGTCGGCGGTCCATTGCGCCGTGATCGTCAGCCTGTCCGGATCTCCGCCCAGGATGGCGCCCAGATCGAGGCTCTGGATGCGTCCGTCCGTGCGCAGCGCCACCGCCCCCGCGCGCGCGGGCAGGTCCGCCTTGATGCTTACGTGGCCACCCCGCGCGGCACGCGCGTCGAGGGTCGCGTGGAGCGTCGAAGAGTCGCCGCGGGCTGTGAGATCGAGGGTGATGTCGCCGGGATCTCCCACGACCGGGAGGAAACGTCTGATGTCACTTCCCGCGAGTGGCGCGCAGGTCAGCCGAAAGTCAGCGCCCTCGAAGTCCCATCCCTCCCGGGACGGAAGGGGAAGGACTCCCGCTCCGGCGACCCGTGTGCGGTCGCCGTCGACCGTCAGCGTCCGTACCTCAGCGCGTCCGGGCAAGAGCTTTCCGGCCGCGGCGACTCGGACCGTCGCCGCTGGCTCGGACGGCACGCGCAGAGTTGCCGTCAGCGTGTCCAGCGTGAGCGATAGCGTCCGGGTGATACGCAGTTCGGAGATCGCGAGCCCGAGATGCTCCACCTCGAGCAGGGAATCGCGCTGCACGGCGCGCACTTGGAGTCGGGCGCTGCCGCGGCGCAGCTCGATCCGGTCGAGCGTGAAGTCCGTGGGGCTCGCTTCAGGAGGCTTCTCGGGAACTCGCTCCCTGAGCGGCCATCGCGCCGTCACGCGGACCCCAGCCAGGACGGTTCCGCGCACGCGCGGGGAGCCCCCGATCAGCTCATCCAGGCGATACCGCATGGCCAGCGT
Source organism: Candidatus Eiseniibacteriota bacterium (assembly GCA_963740415.1). Taxonomy (GTDB): domain Bacteria; phylum Eisenbacteria; class RBG-16-71-46; order SZUA-252; family SZUA-252; genus WS-9. Next base: position 50,703 of record CAVUEC010000003.1, on the reverse strand, counting down.
GTCCGCCGTCACCTCGAGCTGCCCGTCGTTCCGCCGGAGCCGGACGCCGTAGACCTCGATCCCCGAGAAGAAGCCCCCGCGCGCACCGGTCACAGAGAGGTCCGCTTCACGCACGGGGCGCACAAGGCGGAGCGTTAGGTTGACGGCCGCCTTCATACCCCACGGTGTGTGCATAAAGGCCACGCCCCCCGCCGCGAGGGCGAGCACGATCAACAGGGCACCGCGAAGGAGGCGAAGCAGGGAGCCCCCTCGGCTCGGCGCGAAGGCGGGCTCGGAGGATGAGGTCATGGGGCTCCAGTGTTTGGAATCGGCGCGAGCTGAAGGAGTTTAGCAGAACATCTCGCCCCGATCGGTAGGGGCTGGACTAGCGTTCGCGGAAACGGGAAGGCGAAATGTCCCGGAGGGCCTCTCGACAATCGCGCACGGCGTCGCGGCTGCGGGAAGTGCCGAATGGCCCCTCCCGCTACCTGGATTTCGGTGGAGCTATCGGAAGGTCAGTGGCCGCAGACGATCTTCGTGACCGCATGCCCGTCGATCGATTTGGGTGGGACGATCCCGAGCAGGTAACAGATGGTCGCGAACGTGTCCTCGGTTCGGACATTCAGCTCGCGGTCCGTCGTGAGATCGAGGTCCTGGCAGATGCCCGGTCCCGACACGATCCATGGAATTTCGCGGCTGCGGACATCGTCGGCGCCGTGAGAGGTGCCCGCTCCGCCGTGGTCGGAGGAGATGAGGATCACGGTGGAGTCGAGAACGCCCCGGCTCCGCAGTGCGGCCACGATGCGCCCGATGCAGCGGTCGGCCCCCTGGATCGCTGCAAGCTGCTCCTTGGATCCCCACCCGCGCTCGTGACCGGTGATGTCCACTTCCGGCAGGTGGACGAACAGGACTTGCGGCGCGTAGCGGCCGATCCAGGCGACGGCGGTGTCGGCCACCGTGGCGTCGGGAAGTATGGAATCCTTCGGCACGGAGGACCACGAGAGGCTGCCCGGTTTCTCGAGGGTCTTGAACTTGGGTTTTCCGGCGGCCATGGCGGTCGTGTAGCCCGACTGCCGTGCCAGCTCGAAGAGCGTGGGCCAGGCGGAATAGACCGGACGCGCCAGCGGCAGGTCGGTGTTCCACTCGATCCCGTGCTTGCCGGGTGCGACACCGGTGAGCATCGAGACGTGAGAGGGAAGCGTCACGGCCACGGCCGTCGTCTGTGCCCACATCGTGAAGGCGCCGTGCTTCATCAGATCGCGAAGTGTCGGCGCATTCGCCCGAAGGAGAAGGTCCGGGCGCAGTCCGTCCACGCTGACGATGACCGCCCGCGAGATCGAGGGAACCGGCCGCGCCGCGCCGAGGACAACCAGGCACGACACGGCGAGTAGAAGACTGCGAGTTACGTAGCGGGTTCGGAACATGCGGATGACAGTCGCCCCTTTCACGCGCGGGCGCAACAGCGGGTTTGTGACGATGCCGTAACGGCGAGCGCTCTAGCGCGGGCGGGGGGTGATGGCCCCAGAGCGATTGGAGGCCCGACGCGGTTTCTTCCTTTGCGTCGGGCCGACGCCTCACAGAGCGAGGGGGCCATCACGCCCCGCCCGCTATCTGAATGCTGCGTGAATGCGGCGGTTATTCCGTGTCGGGCCGTCAGCCCGTAAACGCGGCGATCAGCCCGTGAACGCCCCCGGCAGCGGCCGCGGGGCGCCGAAGATCGAGGAGAGCGCGGCCACGCCGATCGGCCCGTCGGAAGCAAAGGGCTCGCCGTAGGCCACTCCGATCATCCCGCCGTAGTGCTTCATCCGCGCGTCGACCCGTTCGAGGAAATCGGGCTGGTTGAGCTGGGTCGGCGACGCGCCCGGAACCTCCTGCGTCACCTGGCTCCGATGCGCCAGCATGGCTCGGCGCTTGATGTCATGCACTCCCGTCACGTCCACGACGAACGAGGGCTGGAACCCGACGCGCGACGCGAAATAGAAGCGCGCCTTAGGGCGGAAGGGCTCTCCCTCGGCCTCGTAGCGGGCGAGACCCGCGAGATACCAGGCGCGCTCGATAATCCTCGATGCCTGGACATGATCCGGGTGCCGATCTTCCGGGAAGTGGTTGAGCAAGATCGCGGGTCTCAGCTTTCGAATCCATTCGACCACGCGGCGCTCCTGTGCGGTTTCGAGGGAGTTGATGCCCCCGTCCGGGAGCCCGACGTTCCACCGTCCCCTGGCGGAGAGAATCTTTGCGGCCTCGGCGGCTTCCGCCGCGCGGATCTCGGGCGTGCCGTTGGTGCCCATTTCACCGCGGGTCAGATCGAGAATGCCGGTCGAGTATCCCTGGCTCGCGGCCACGGCGAGCGTGCCGCCGCAACTGATGTCCACGTCGTCGGGGTGCGCCCCGATCGCGAGGAGGTCGAGCGGCGCGTCAGCGGCGGGGCGTTCCGGCACGGGGGACTGTCCGGGAGTGACGATCTTCGGATTCGTGAGATTGGTGGTACTGCGTTTCGATCGTCCGGACCGTGCGGGTCTTGACGCGCATCACCATGGAATGCGTCTCCGCGCCTTCGCCGGAGAACCGCACGCCTTCCAGCATGTCGCCGTCGGTGACGCCGGTGGCCGCGAAGACGATGGAATCTCCGCGGGCCAGATCCGTCTCGCGGTAGACCCGGTCGAAGTCCGAGACACCCATTGTCTTTGCGCGCGCCTTTTCCTCGTCGCTCCGGAACATGAGGCGGCCTTGGAGCGCGCCGCCAAGGCAGCGAAGGGCGGCGGCCGCGAGGACGCCTTCGGGCGCGCCGCCGGTGCCCACGAGCACGTCGACGCCGGTGGCGTCGAGGGAGGTGGCGATGGCCGCGGAGACGTCGCCGTCCGGGATCAGATGGATCCGGGCGCCGGTCTTCCGGATGCGATGGATGAGATCTTCGTGGCGGGGGCGGTCGAGCACGACGACCGTGAGGTCTTCGAGGTGATATCCCTTGGCGGCGGCGACCGATTCGAGATTCTCTTCGACGGTTCGCGCGAGATCGATCGCGTGGGCGGCCTTGGGGCCGACCGCGATCTTCTCCATGTACGTGTCCGGCGCGTGGAGGAAATGTCCGCGGGCCGCGAGCGCGATCACCGACATCGCGTTGGGTCGTCCGTAGGCGACCGAGTTGGTGCACTCGAGCGGGTCTAAGGCGATGTCCACCTCGGGGCCCCATCCCGATCCCACCTGCTCGCCGATGTAGAGCATCGGCGCCTCGTCACGCTCGCCTTCGCCGATCACGACGGTGCCGCGGATGTCGACGTTGTCGAAGGCTTTCCGCATCGCGGTCACCGCGGCCTGGTCGGCTGCGTTCTTATCGCCCCGGCCCATCCAGCGGGCGCACGCGAGCGCGGCGGCTTCGGTGATGCGGACGAGATCCAGGCCGACGTGGCGATCCATCGGTGCTAGCGGGCGGCTGGGAGGCCCAGCTCGGCGGCGTCCACTTCCGCCCAGTCGTTGGTCGTCTCGTTCCAGCGGTAGAGGCGGACCCGGCTGGTGGATTCGGTCTTGGAGTAGACGTACTCGACGTGCGTGGTGCCGCCGGCTCGATTGGAGAAGTGGGTTTTCTTGTCGACGACCAACGGGCGGGTGGTCCGGGCGAGCTTCATCTTGCCCTGGGGGCCGGTCCAGACAACGGTCTCGGTCACGGCCTGTGTCTCCTCCTCGTCGATCTCGTCGAATTCAAGGTCGCCGAAGTTCTTGTCCAGGCGCCGGAGCACTTCTTCCCATCGCTGGTCGTTCATGCGATTTCCTTCGGTTTCATTGACTTGCCGTTGGAGCAGCCTATAGTACCACACTTGGTGACGCGCTCCAATCGAACGTCCATGATCGGCGGCGTTTCCGGCCGCCGCGCCCTCGTGATCGGCGGCTCGCGAGGGCTCGGGAGGGCCGTCGCGCTCTCCTTGGCCGGCGCGTGGCGCCTCCGTGGTCGCCGTGGGGAGGAGCGCGCGCGCGGCTCGAGGAGCTTCGCGCGGTCGCCCGCGCCCGCGGCCTCGCGGTCTCCGTGACCCGCGCCGACGCATCCCGGCCCGCGAGCTTGAGGCGCCTGCTCGGACGGGCCGCCGGACCGGACCTTCTGGTCGTGGCGGCGGGCGACTACTGGGAAGGCCCGATCTCCCGCCTCACCGACGCGCGGTGGGAGGCCCTCATCCACTCCAACGTCTCGCTCGCGCTTGCCGCGATGCGGGAAGCTCTCCCCGGAATGCGCCGCCGCCGCTACGGCCGAATTCTCCTGTTCGGCGTCGCCGGCGCCGAGACCCCTCGCGCGGCCCCGCGCGCGCACGCGTACCGCGCCGCGAAGATCGCCCTCCTCACGCTCGCCCGGAGCATCGCGCACGAGGAAGCGGGGAACGGCATCACGGTGAACGTCATTCTTCCGGGCGTGATCCAGACCGGTCTGCCGCCGCGTCGCGCGGCCGCCTTCGCGCGGAAGATCCCGGCGGGGCGCCTCGGCGCGCCGAGCGAGATCGCGCGCGCAGCGCTGTTCCTGCTGGCCGAGGAGTCGGGCTACATCACCGGGGCGGCGCTGCCTGTCGCCGGGGGATACCTCCTGTGACCGGCAGGGTTCGGCACCGCCCGATCTCGAGGTTTTCCTCGTGAGCCTGCCCCTCGAACTCCTCCCGATCGAAACGCCGAAAGACGCGAACCTGATTCTGGGCCACGCCCACTTCATCAAGACGGCGGAGGATCTCTACGAGGCGATCGTCAACTCGGTGCCGGCCGCCCGGTTCGGGGTCGCCTTCTCCGAGGCCTCGGGCCCCCGCCTCGTGCGAAGCGAGGGAAACGACGAGGAATTGAAGCAGGCCGCGGAGCGCCAGCTCCTGCGCCTCGCGTGCGGGCACACGTTCCTGATCTTCCTGAGGCAGGCCTTTCCGATCAACGTGCTCCGCGACATCCGGGCGTGCGTGGAGGTCACCACGATCTACTGCGCGACCGCCAATCCGGTGCAGGCCGTGGTGGCGCGGAGCGGGGACTCGGGTGCGGTCCTCGGCGTGATGGATGGATCGGGTCCCCTGGGGATCGAGGACGAAGGCCAGGCCCGGGCCCGACGCGAGTTCATCCGAACGATCGGCTACAAGCGCCCCTAGTCCCGCCCCGCCGGCCCCTATCGACGGCGCTCCGGGCGCCGCCGGCGCCGACCTGCCTTGACCCGCGTGTACCAAGGTGTTAGCCTTGAAGCAATTCCACCGACTTATCTGTCCTTAACGGAAGGCTTTGCAGTGCGCACATCGACACCCAAGACCTGGGTGCTTCGCAGCCCAGCGGCGCCGGAGCATGCCCAGCGGCTCGCGGCCGAGCTCGGCCTCTCCCTGACCTTCGCAACCCTCCTCGCCAACCGCGGCTTCGGCTCGTCCCTCGAGGTTCAGGAGTTCCTTCAACCTTCGCTCGTCAAGCTATTGGATCCCTTCGTGATGCGGGACATGGACAAGGCCACCGAGCGGATCTGGAAGGCCATCGACGCGCAGGAGCAGATCCTGGTCTTCGGTGACTACGACGTCGACGGGATCACCGCGACGTCGCTCCTCACCTCCGCGCTCACGCAGGCTCGGCGCCAAGGTGACCTACTTCATTCCGGACCGGATCCGGGACGGGTACGGCTTCTCCGAGCGCGGGGTCGAGGTCGCGCGGAAGCGCCGCACCAAGCTGGTGGTCACGGCCGACTGCGGCATCACCGCGACGAAGGAGGTCGCGCTCGCGGGCACGCACGGGATCGAGGTCATCGTCACCGATCACCACGAACCGCTGGGCGAAACTCCGAACGCCGTCGCCATCCTGAATCCGAAGCGCAAGGACTGCCCGTACCCGTTCAAGGAGCTGGCCGGAGTCGGCGTGGTGCTGAAGCTGGTCCAGGGTCTCGCCGCCGCCCGGCCGGGCGCGCTGCCGGAGGAATTCGTCCCGGAGCACCTCGACCTGGTCGCGCTCGGCACGATCGCCGACGTGGTTCCCCTGCGGGGAGAGAATCGGATCTTCGCCAAGCTGGGACTCGACCAGATCTGCACGTCCCAAAAGCCCGGCATCATCGCTTTGAAGGAGGTCGCGGGGCTCAAGGCGCGCCGCGTAGAAAGCGGGCACGTCGCGTACATCCTCGCTCCCCGCATCAACGCGGCGGGTCGCCTTGGAAACGCGGAGAGCGGGGTTCGCCTCCTGCTTTCCACCGATCCTCAGGAAGCGGCGATCATCGCGGAGAGCCTCGAGGAGGACAACTCGAACCGAAAGAAGATCGACGAGCAGACCCTCGAGGATGCGCTGGAGCAGCTGCGGCGATCCGGACCCGATCTGCCGCCGGCCATCGTGCTCTGGTCGGACAGCTGGCACCCGGGCGTCCTCGGCATCGTGGCGTCGCGGCTCATGGAGCGGTTTCATCGTCCGACAATTCTGGTATCCGCCGACGAGGATGAAGGGAAGGGCTCCGGCCGGAGCATTCCCGGGTTCGACGTTTGCCAGGCGCTTCAAGAGTGCCGCGAGTTCCTCATCGGATTTGGCGGACACAGCTACGCGGCCGGGCTCACCATCCGCGCCGAGAACCTGGAGAAGTTCCGCGATAAGCTCTGCAGCGTGGTGACGGCCCGCATCAACCCGGACGACTACGTGCCCAAGCTCTCCATCGACGGATCGCTCTCGCTGGACGACTGCAACGAGGAGCTGGTCGAGTTCCTGGACCGGCTCTCGCCCTTCGGCATCGGGAACGCGGAGCCTCTTTTCGTCGCGGACGACGTGCGCCTCGCGTCGCCGCCCACGGTGGTGAGCCGGAACCACCTCAAGATGAGCCTCCGGCAGAACGGTCGCGAGATCGACTGCATCGGATTTGGAATGGGGCACATGGCCAGCCGGATCCAGTCCGATCCCGGACGGCTCTCCGTCGCGTTCGTTCCCACGATCAACGTCTGGCAAAACCGGGCGCGGCTTCAGCTCAAGCTGCGCGACATTCAGCTCCGCTAGCCATGGCCTCGGTCCCCGCCGATCCTCTGGGACCGCTTCTGGAGGCGCTCAAGAGGCCCGGGCGCTCCGTCGATCCCGATGCCGTCCGCGCCGCCTACGAGTTCGCCGTCGCCGCGCACGGCTCCCAGGCGAGGCTGAGCGGCGAACCCTACGTCACCCACACGGTCTCCGTCGCGACGATCCTGGCCGAGCTGCTCGGCGCCGGCGTGGACCAGACCCTGATCCAGTCGGCGATCCTTCACGACGTGGTCGAGGACACGGAGAAAAGCCTCGGCGACGTGGAGCGCGCGTTCGGTCGCGAGGTGGCGTCGCTCGTGGACGGCGTGTCCAAGATCAGCGGGCTCCACTTCGACCGGCCCGAGACCGAGCAGGCCGAGAACTTCCGGAAGATGCTCCTCTCGATGGCGCGCGACCTCCGGGTCATCCTCATCAAGCTGGCGGACCGGCTTCACAACATGCGCACGCTCCAGGCGCTGGACGCCGGCGCGGGCGAACCGGATCGCCCGGGAGACCCGCGAAATCTACGCGCCCCTCGCGCACCGGCTGGGGATCGCGCGGATCAAGTGGGAGCTCGAGGATCTGTCGCTCAAGTATCTCGACCCGCAGGCCTACCAGGAGATCCGGCAGAAAGTCTCGCTGAAGCGCGAGGAGCGCGAGGGGCAGATCGTGGCGGTCGTCGAGCCGGTCCGCGAGCGACTCGCCGCGATGGAGATGAAGGCGGAGGTCGTGGGCCGGCCCAAGCACCTGGACTCGATCTACCGGAAGATGAAGGCGCAGGGGCGTCCGTTCGAGGAAATCTTCGACCTCCTCGGGGTGCGGATCCTGACCCCCGACAAGGCCGACTGCTACCGCGTGCTCGGCATGGTGCACGACCTGTTCACGCCGGTCCACGAGCGCTTCAAGGATTACATCGCGACCCCCAAGAGCAACATGTACCAATCGCTCCACACCACCGTGGTCGCGCCGGGCGGGCTCATGGTGGAGTTCCAGATCCGCACGCAGGAGATGCACCAGATCGCGGAGCTGGGCGTGGCCGCGCACTACCGTTACAAGGAAGGGGGCCACAAGAGCGACGCCGAGCTCTTCGGCAAGCTGGCGCCCGTGCTCCGGCACGCGGAATGGCAGTCGAGCGCGGGCGATCCCGACGAGTTCATGGAATTCCTGAAGACGTCGCTCTATCAGGACGAGGTATTCGTGTTCACCCCGAAGGGTGACCTGCGGCGCCTGCCGCGCGGCTCCACGCCGATCGATTTCGCGTACCAGGTGCACACGCAGGTGGGGCACCACTGCGTGGGCGCCAAGGTGAACGGCCGGATCGTGCCGCTGCGCTACGAGCTTCGAAGCGGCGACGCGGTCCAGATCATCACGTCGCCCTCGGCGAAGCCGAACCGGGACTGGCTCAAGATCGTGACCAGCTCGGGCGCGCGAAACAAGATCCGCCACTGGCTCAAGATCTCGGAGCAGGCGGACAGCGTCGCGCTGGGCCGGGAGATGATCGAGCGCGAGCTGCGCCGTCGCCGGCTCGCGCCGCCCGAAACGATGCCGATCGAGGCGCTCGCCAAGGCCATGGGCTACGAGGATCTCTCGGGGCTCCACGCGGCCCTGGGATCGGGCACGATCTCCGTGGCGCAGGTGCTCCAGCGGTGGTTCCCGGACGGGCTGGGCCCGGTGCAGCGGATCAAGGAAGCGTCGCTCGAGACCCTCCGCGCGATCACGCGGCGTCCCGGTCGCGGCGTCCGGATCCAGGGCGTGGACAATCTCATGGTGAGCTTCGCCCAGTGCTGCCAGCCGGTGCCCGGAGACCCCGTCGTCGGCATCGTCACGCGCGGCCGTGGGGTGACCGTCCACCGGACGGACTGTCCCAACACGTTCGACGACCGGGTCTCGCCCGAGCGCCGGGTGCTGGTGGATTGGGGCGCGGCCGCGGAAGATTCGTTCACGGTGAAGCTCTCGATCTACGGGGTGGATCGAAAGAGCCTCCTCGCCGACATCGCGAAGGCGATCGCGATCACGAACACCAACATCCGCACGGCGGGGATCAAGGCGAGCGACCGGAACGCCCGCGGCGCGTTCGTGGTCGAGGTCCGCGACCTGGCGCATCTGAGGGAAGTGATGCGCGCGGTGGAGCAGGTGGAAGGGGTCGAGGCGGTGGAGCGCGAGCACGTGTTCGGAAAGCCGAAGGGCGGGCAGAGCGGAATGGCCTCGTGAGGGCGCTTCTGCAGCGCGTCTCCCGCGCCTCCGTCTCGATCGACGGAGCGGCGGTGGCCGCGATCGGGCCCGGGCTCATGATCCTCCTGGGCGTGAAGGCCGGGGATTCGCCCGCAGTCGCGGACCGGATGGCGGAGCGCTGCGCGGAGCTTCGGATCTTCGAGGACGAGGAAGGAAAGATGAACCGCTCGGCGCTGGACGTGGGGGGCGAGGCCCTGGTGGTCTCGCAGTTCACGCTCTACGCCGACACCAGCAAGGGCCGCCGGCCCGGGTTCGAGCCCGCCGCGCGCCCCGAGGAAGCGGCGCCTCTCTACGAGCGCTTCTGCGGGGCGCTCTCGGATCGCGGGATCCGGACGAGCCGGGGCGTCTTCGGCGCGACGATGGAGGTGGAGTTGATCAACCAAGGCCCGGCGACGTTCTTGCTCGAGACCCCGGAATGAGCGCCCGCGTGCGCGCGAACCTGATCAACCCGCTCGGACCGATGATCTACCTCGCGTCGCGGTCGCCGCGGCGGATCGAGCTGCTCACCCTCGTGGGCGCGCACTTCGTTCGATCCCCGTCGACCTGGAGGAGCGCGTCGAGCCGGGGGAGCGCGCCGAGGCCCACGTGCTTCGGCTCGCCGAAGCCAAGGCGAGAGCCGCGGCGGCTCGCGGCGAGGCCGCGGCCGGGCCGGGCGAGTCCGTGTTCGTGGGAGCCGACACCGTGGTCACGATCGACCGGGCGATCCTCGGGAAGCCGGCCGGCGCCCGGGAGGCGGAGGAGATGCTGGCCCGGCTCTCGGGGAGGGTCCACGAGGTCTGGACCGGCCTGTACGTCCTGGACCCCGGCGACGGCCGCTCCACCGGCGGGGCCCAGCGGAGCATCGTCAAGTTCTCCCGGCTCGACCCGGAGGAGATCCGCAGCTACGTCGCCACCGGCGAGCCCCTCGACAAGGCGGGAGCCTATGCGGTCCAAGGATATGCCTCGCTCTTCGTGGAAGGGATCGAGGGGTCCTACTCGAACGTGGTGGGGCTCCCCCTGAGCTATCTCAGGCACCTCCTGACGGTCCTCCGGGAGGCCCCGGCCCCGGGACCGGAGGAGCGCGGGGGAGGTGGGTTGACAGGGGTGCGCCGGCCCTGATAACCTGTTGCGTTTGGTCTTTCTAAGCCAACGATGGGAGGTCGTCTGATGGGCACGGTTTCGATCCGCGCTTCGGAGATTCGCCAGGATTGGTACGTGGCGGACGCCGATGGGCAGATCCTCGGGCGGCTGGCGAGCGAGATCGCCAGCGTCCTCAAGGGAAAGCGCAAGCCAACCTACTCAACCCACCTCGACGTCGGCGATCACGTGATCGTGGTCAACGCCGAGAAGGTGCGCGTGACGGGCCGCAAGCGCGACAACAAGATCTACTTTCGTCACTCGCTCTACCCGGGCGGTCACACGTTGACGCGGTTCCGGGATCTCCAGGCGGATCAACCCGAAGAGATCCTTCGCCTCGCGGTGAAGGGAATGCTCCCCAAGAACAGTTTGGGGCGGGCCATGATCAAGAAACTCAAGATCTACGCCGGAACCGATCATCCGCACACGGCGCAGAAGCCGCTGCCGTTTCCGTGGTCGGAAGGCAAATTCAAGGGAGGTGAGTAACTCTGGCGACTCAATTTCAAGGCACGGGACGCCGTAAGACTTCGGTCGCCCGGGTTCGCCTCGTTGCTGGGGGCGGCAAACGCACCGTCAACGGCGTCGACCTCGACCGGTATTTCTCGAGGATCACGCTGAGCCGGCAAGCGCTCGGTCCGCTCGCGGTGAGCAACACCATCGACAAGTTCGACGTGGAGGCCAACGTTCACGGCGGCGGGCTCGCGGGCCAGGCGGGCGCGATCTGCCTCGGCGTCGCGCGCGCGCTCCAGATCGACGAGACCTTCGCTGCGCGCCCTGCTCGGCAAGGAAGGCTTGCTGACCCGCGACTCCGCGGATGAAGGAGCGCAAGAAGTACGGGCAGCCGGGCGCCCGCAAGCGGTTCCAGTTCAGCAAGCGGTAGATCGATTCGGGCGGGCCCGAAAGCGGGCCTGTCACTACGCACGCCCCGGGCCGTCGCGGCCGGTCTCCCGCACGGGGGCGCGCGCGGATCGACGGGGCGGAGGTTCAAGACCCGAGGAGGTATTCGATGGCTGACATCGGCATGAAGGACCTGCTCGAAGCGGGCGTCCACTTCGGGCACCAGACCCGCCGCTGGAATCCGCAAGATGAAGAAGTTCATCTTCATGGAGCGGAACGGCATCTACATCATCGACCTGCAGAAGACGCTCAAGTGCGCTCCAGGAGGCGCGCGACCGCGATCCTCGAAGGTCGGTGCGCAGCGGCGGGCACGTCCTCTTCGTCGGCACGAAGAAGCAGGCCAAGGACGTCGATCGCCGAGGAGTCCACGCGCTGCGGCATGTTCTACGTCACCGAGCGCTGGCTCGGCGGCATGCTGACGAACTTCAAGACCATCAAGACGAGCATCACGCCGCTTCAAGGAGCTCGACCGGATGGACGCGGACGGCACCTTCGAGAAGCTCTCGAAGAAGGAGGTCTCGCGCCGTCGGCAAGGAGCGGACCCGGCTCGAAGATCTTCACCGGGCATCAAGGAGATGACGGCGCTGCCGTCGGTCGTCTTCGTCGTCGACACCAAGAAGGAGAAGATCGCGGTGGCCGAGGCGAACCGCCTCGAGCATCCCGATCGTCGGCGTGGTGGACACGAACTGCGACCCCGACGTCATCGACTTCCCGATGCCGGGCAACGACGACGCGATTCGCGCGATCCGGCTCTTCGCGCGGTTCGTCAGCGACACCGTGCTCTCCTCGAGGCAGGAGGCGAAGGAGGGCGCGGATCTGGCCGCCGAGGGCGCCGTGGCCGCGCCGGCGCCGCCCCCCGTGGTGAACGCGGTCGCCACCGCTTAGGGTCTTAACTCGAACATCCCATTACGCAACCGAAGGAAGGAGTCACGCAATGACGATCACCGCCTCGCTCGTCAAGGAGCTGCGCGAGCGGACCGGCGCGGGCATGATGGAGTGCAAGAAGGCCCTGGCCGAGGCGAGCGGCAATATCGAGAAGGCGATCGACGTTCTCCGCAAGTCGGGAATGGCGCGCGCCTCGTCCAAGGCGGGCCGTGAGGCCCGTCAGGGCGTCGTCGACGCCTACATCCACCCGGGCGACCAGATCGGCGTCCTGATCGAGGTCGACTGCGAGACCGACTTCGTGGCCCGCACCGACGACTTCCGCGATCTCGTGCGGAATCTCGCGATGCAGGTGGCCGCGACCAACGCCCACTCGGTCGATCGCGCGTCGCTCAGCGCGGAATTCATCGCGGGGGAGCGGACGATCTTGATGGAGCAGGCCAAGGCCTCCGGGAAGCCGGAAGCCGTGCTCCAGAAGATCGTGGACGGCCGGATCGAGAAGCTCTACGAGGAGGTCGCGCTTCTGGAGCAGCCGTACATCAAGGATCCGGACCGCAAGGTGAAGGATCTGGTCGATCAGGCCATCGCGAAGCTGGGCGAGAACATCGTCGTCCGGCGGTTCGCCAAGTTCCGGATCGGAGAAGTCTGATTCCAATGGTAACCGAGCGCCGGCGCGTTCTCGTCAAGCTGAGCGGAGAAGTGCTGGCCGGCGAGGCGGGAAAGGGCATCGACGCCGGCGCGCTCGGCCGCGTGGCCGACGAGATTCGCGAAGGGCACGACGCCGAAGTCGAAATCGGCATCGTGATCGGGGGCGGGAACATCATCCGCGGCACCGCGGCCGCCGGGGATGAGCTGGACCGGACCACCGCGGACAGCATGGGCATGCTGGGCACGGTGATCAACGCGCTGGCGCTCCAGGACGTGCTGGAGCACCGCGGGCTTGTCACCCGGGTCCTGTGCGCCATCGAGATGCGGTCGCTCTCCGAGCCGTACATCCGCCGCCGCGCGGTCCGCCACCTGGAAAAGGGCCGCGATCGTGATCCTGGCGGCCGGCACGGGGCACCCGTACTTCACCACCGACACCGCCGCGGTGCTTCGCGCGGTGGAGATCGGCGCGGAGGTGCTCCTGAAGGCGACCAAGGTGGACGGCGTCTTCAGCGACGACCCGCGAAAGAATCCGGCCGCCACGCGCTTCGAGTCCCTGCGCTACCGGGATGCGATCGAGAAGAGGCTGAGCGTCATGGATCAGACCGCATTCACGATGGGCATGGAGAACCACCTTCCGATGGTGGTGTTCAACGTCACCGTGCCGGGGAATCTCTCTCGCGCGATTCGGGGCGAGACCGTGGGGACGCGCGTCGCCGTGGAGGTCTAGGATGGACCCAAAGCAGGTCAAAAGCGCCGAAGACCGGATGAAGAAGGCGGTCGAGACGATCCGCCACGAAGTCGCCTCGATCCGCACCAGCAAGGCCACGACGTCGCTCCTCGACGGAATCCGCGTGGAGTACTACGGCAATCCGGTGCCTCTCCAGCAGGTCGCCAGCGTGAGCGCGCCGGAGGCGCGGCTGCTCGTCATCCAGCCGTGGGAGCGGTCCGTGCTGCCTGAGATCGTGAAGTCGATCCAGAAGTCCGACCTGGGGCTGAACCCGGTGGACGACGGCACGGTGGTTCGCCTGTCCCTGCCGACTCTGACCGAAGAGCGGAGGAAGGACCTGGTCAAGGTGCTCGGGAAGATCGTGGAGGACGGCCGCGTGCGGATCCGAACCGTGCGGCGGGAGTCCAACGAGGAGCTGAAAAAGCTGGAACGGGACCACAAAATCTCGGAAGATGACAGCAAGAAGACCCTGACCGAGATCCAGAAGCTGACCGATCGCTACATCGCGCTCCTCGACGAGCTGTTTCACAAGAAGCAGGCCGAAGTCATGGAGGTCTAGCCGACTTCGCTTCCCACCCATCCACTTCGATGAGCCTTTCCGCAAAGATTCCCACGCTCGACCAGATTCAACGGCGGCCGGTGCCGGCGCATATCGCAATCATCATGGACGGGAACGGCCGATGGGCCAAACGGCGGGGGCTTCCGCGCCTGATGGGCCACCAGGCCGGACGCAAGGCGGTGCGGGAGGTGGTCGAGGGCTGCGTGGAGCTGGGGGTCAAGGTGCTGACCCTCTACACGTTCTCGCTCGAAAACTGGGAGCGCGCGCCGCGCGAGGTGAAAGGGTTGATGCGCATCCTCGAGCGGGTGCTGATCGACGAGCGGAAGGAACTGAAGAAGAACAACGTGCAGCTCCGCACGATCGGGCGCGTGGATCTTCTGCCCGAGCACAGCCGGAAGATCCTGGAGGACACCCGCGAGTGGCTGGCGGAATCCACGGGCCTCAAGCTGGTGCTCGCGCTGTCCTACGGCGGGCGGGCGGAGATCGTCGACGCGGCGCGCCGCATCGTGACCGCGGACCGGGAACGGCGCATCCCGCTGGGCAAGATCGACGAGGAATTTTTCCGCCATAGGCTCGACACCGACGGGCTTCCGGATCCCGATCTCCTGATCCGCACGAGCGGGGAGCTTCGGATCTCGAATTTCCTTCTCTGGCAGGCCGCCTATTCCGAGTTCTGGGTCACGGACACGCTCTGGCCCGATTTCCGGAGGAAACACCTCTACGAGGCGGTTCATGACTTCCAGCACCGGAGTCGACGTTTCGGTCGCGCGGATTGACGGGAGGCTCGCGGTGAGCGGCACCCACGACGCGTCCCTCCCCGCGAGAGTGCTGAGCGCGGTCGTCTTTCTGCCGCTCCTCGTCCTCATGGCGTGGACCGGCGGCATCGTCTACCTGCTCTTCACCCTCGCCATCGTCGGGATGGGGCTCCGCGAGTTCTACACGCTGCTCGAGGCGAAGGGGCTCTCCCCGCACTGGAAGTCCGGGATGTTCGCCGTTCTCCTCCTTCCCATCGCCGGCTACCTGAGAGCGCAGACCCACCGCGTGGAGGAATGGCACTTAGGCGCGTTCCTCACGGTGCTGATCGGTGCCGTGCTCCTCGCGGAGCTCCGCCGGGGCGCCGGGAAGCAGGCGGTCGCGAACAGCGCCGCCACGTTCCTCGGCGTGCTCTACATCGGTTGGCTCGGCTCCCACATCGACTCGCTCAGGGAGCTGCCGCGGTTTCTGCGCCTGCCGTACGCGCAGGGGGTGTCGTTCGCTCTCCTTCCGTTCTTTCTCACGTGGACCTGCGACACCGCCGCGTACGCCGTGGGTCGCGCGTGGGGCCGGACCAAGATGATGCCGTCGGTGAGTCCGGCCAAGTCGGTCGAAGGGGGAGTCGCGGGCCTTCTGGTTTCGGTCGGGGCGGCGTTCGGCGCGCGCGCGTGGTTCGCGCCGTATCTCACCGCCGTCGACGCGCTCGCCATCGGGATTCTCGTGGGCGTGTTCGGGCAGCTGGGCGATCTCGTGGAGTCGCTTCTCAAGCGCGACGCGGAGACCAAGGACTCATCGCGAATCATCCCGGGGCACGGCGGCGTACTGGATCGATTCGACAGCCTCCTCTTCAGCGCGCCCATCGTCTATTACTACCTCGTCCTCCGGGTGCTCCCATGAAGACCCGCGTGGCGCTTCTGGGCGCGACCGGATCGATCGGGCGTTCCGCGCAGGAGCTGGCGCGCGAGTTCAAGGGCCGGCTCCAGCTCGTCTCGCTCTCCGCGCACACGAACGAGGACGCCCTGATCGCCGCGGCCGAGGAATTCCAGGTACCCAGGATCGCCCTCGCGGATTCCGCCGCGGCCGCGCGCGCCCGCCGCCGGTTCCGCGGAGAAGTCCTCGAGGGCGAGGACGGGTTGGCCGCGCTCGCGCGGGACCCCGGAGCCGACGTGATCCTGAACGCGCTCGTCGGAAGCGTGGGGCTTGCGCCCAGCGCCGCCGCGCTTGGGGCCGGGAAGCGGCTCGCGCTCGCGAACAAGGAGTCGATCGTGGTGGCGGGGGAGCTCTTGCTCGGGATGGCTCGCGAGCACGGGGGCTCCGTCGTGCCGGTCGATTCCGAGCACAGCGCGCTCCACCAGCTCCTCGAAGGACGCGCGCCCGACTCGATCCGCCGCCTCGTGTTGACCGCGTCGGGCGGACCCTTCTTGCGGCGCGACCCGTCCACGCTCCACCGCGCGACCCCCGAGGAGGTCCTGCGCCACCCCACGTGGTCGATGGGCGAGCGGATCACCGTCGACAGCGCGACCCTCGTGAACAAGGGATTCGAGATCATCGAGGCGCGCTGGCTCTTCGGCATTCCGCCGGAGCGGATCGACGTGATGATTCATCCGCAGTCGATCGTCCACGGCCTTGTGGAGTTCGTGGACGGCTCGACCGTGGCGCAACTTTCCCGCCCCGACATGCGGCTTCCGTTGCTCTACGCGCTGAGCTACCCGGAGCGCTGGGTTTCGGCGCTGCCGCGGCTGGACGTGGCGTCGCTTCAAGGCCTTCAATTCGAGGCGCCCGATCCCGCGAGGTCGCCGGGGCTCGCGCTTGCGCGAAAGGCGCTGGCCATGGGCGGGACCGCGCCCGCGGTGCTGAATGCCGCCGATGAAGAGGCGGTCCGCCTGTTCCTCAAGGGCGCGATCGGATTCGACGATCTGACCCGGATCACGGATGAGATCCTGGGCGAGCACACTCCGGCGCCGGCGAACTCCGTCGAGGCGATTGTCGCCGCGGATCGCTGGGCGCGCTCGAGGGTGGCGGACCTGGCCGCCGCGCGGAGTCGCCGTTGAAGCGGGCTCAAGAGCCGGACCGCGCCCGGCTCCTTGCCATCGCGCGCGCCATGCAGAGGCGTCCCGTGGCCGTCATTGGGGATCTGGTTCTCGATCGATACTGGGTGGGCCGTTCCTCGAGAATTTCCCGGGAAGCGCCGGTCCTGATCTTAGAATACGAAACGGAGCGGGCCGTCCCGGGCGGAGCCGCGAACGCCGCGATGAACGTGCGCTCGCTCGGCGGGGTCCCAAGGCTGATCGGCCGGGTTGGGCGCGACCGCTCCGGGATCGCGCTGGCCCAGTCCCTTCGCGCGCACGGCCTCGACCGGCGGTGGCTCCTCCGCGACGGGGGTGCGACCACGATCGTGAAGACGCGGATCCTCGCGGGGTCCAGCCACACGTCCCGGCAGCAGATCGTCCGGCTGGACCGGGGCCAGCGCTCCACGTGGACCCACGACGCCGAGCGGGCATTGGCCCGGACGGCGGTGCGCGCGCTTCGAGGCGCCGGCGCGGTCCTCCTGTCCGATTACGGTTATGGCACGCTCGGCCGGGCGATCCGCACCGCGACGCTCACCGCGGCCAAGCGGGCCAAGATTCCGATCGTGGTCGATTCGCGATACGCGCTTCGCTCGTTCCGCGGCGCCACGCTCCTGACGCCCAACGAGCATGAGGTTCAGGAGGCGTTTCACCTTCCGTCGCTGGATCTGCGTCTGCTCAAGAAGGCTGGCGCGGAATTGCTCCGGCGCGCGTCGGCGCAGTCGGTGTGGATCACGAGGGGGAGCGACGGCATGCTGCTTCTGTCCCGCGGTGAAGCTCCCATCCGCATCCCGATCGTGGGCTCCTCGGACGTGGCCGACGTGACGGGAGCGGGGGACGCCGTCTCCGCGGCCGCCGCGCTCGCGCTCGCGGCGGGCGCGACCCAGCTCGAAGCCGCGCTGGTCGCGACGTACGCGGCCTCCGTGGTCGTGATGAAGCGGGGGACCGCGACCGTGGATCTCCACGAGCTCACGGCCGCCATCCAGAGTCACCCCGTTCCAAAGGCGCGCGCTTGAGCCGCGAGAAGATCGTTCCGCCGGCCGCTCTCGAGGAGCGGCTCCGGTCGGAGCCGCGCGCGCGCGAGGGCCTGGTGCTCGCGAACGGGCTCTTCGATCTGCTCCACGTCGGGCACGTGCGGTATCTGGAGGGCGCGCGGGCCGAAGGGAGCGCGCTCCTGGTGGCCGTGAACTCCGACGACTCCGCTCGCCGCCTCAAAGGGCCCGGACGGCCGGTCGTGCCTCTGGACGAGAGGCTCGAGATGCTCGCGGCGCTCGCGTGCGTGGATTGGGTCACGTGGTTCGAGGAAGACACCGTGGAGCGAATCTTGAGAACCGTCCGCCCCGCGGTCCACGCCAAGGGAACGGACTACACCGAGGATTCCGTGCCGGAGCGGGCGGTCGCGCTTGAGCTCGGCATCCGGACCGCGATCGTGGGAGACCCCAAGGGGCACGCGTCGAGCGACGTGATCCGGCGCATCCGGGCGACGTCGGGCGAGGCGTCCGGAGACGTGCATGAGCCGCGCCGGCGCTGATCGTGAAGCGCTCGTCGGGCCGTCGTCTCCGTCCGACCGCGCGGTCCCGGCACCCCGCTCGATTCTCGTCACCCGGTTCCTGCGAATCGGCGACGTCATTCTGTCGCTCCCTCTCGTGGACGCGCTGCGCGCGGCGTTTCCGAACGCCGAGATCGATTACCTGGCCGAGTCCGGGTCGGGCCTGGCGGCCGTCGGACACCCGGCGATTCGAAACGTCATCCGCTTTGGCCTCCGCTCCTGGCCCGGTCTCCCGGCGCCACCGGACGTCCTGTTCCGGCTTCGGGCGGCGCGGTACGACTGGGTCATCGACCTCTACGGGAATCCGCGGACCGCTCTCCTGGCGGGCCTGACCGGCGCGCCGGTCCGCGTGGGTCCGAACCGCAGGGGAAGGCACCGGCTCTACACGCACATGATCCCGCCGGTGACCGAGCCGCTTCCCGCCGTCGATCATCACCTGCTCGCCCTCCGGCCCCTGGGGATCATCCCAGGGCCGGGAACGCCGCGCATCCACCTGAGCGACACGGAGCGGGCGGAGGGTCTTGCCTTGGTGGACCGCGCGATTCCTCCCGGGGGGCCCCGCGTAGGGCTCCACGTGGGGAACCGGTGGCCGGCCAAGCGATGGCCGGAAGAGAGGTTTCAGGCTCTTCTTCGCCTTCTTTCGACGCTCGGCGCCCGGGGCGTGGTCCTGGCCGGGCCCGGCGAGGAGGCGCTTGCACGGCGGGTTGCGTCTGGTGCGGGGAAGGACGGAAGGAGCGACGCCCCGGTCCTGTCCGGACTTCCGCTTCGGACCTACTTCGCCGCCGTCGCGGCGCTCGACGTGCTCGTGACCAACGACGGAAGCCCGCTCCACGCGGGGCCCGCCCTGGGCGTTCCGACCGTGGGAATCCTCGGACCGACCGTGCCCGAGATCTGGTTTCCCTACTCCGCGGATCTCGGTCACCAGCTTCTCTGCAAGTCGATCTGGTGCCGGCCCTGTCACCGGCACGATTGCGCGCGCATGGACTGCATGGACTGGATCGGGGTCCCGGAGGCTCTCCGCGCGATCGAGCGCGCGCTCGCCCACGCGGAGGGGACCCGTGCAAGCGCCTGACGCGATCCGCCGGCTCCTCGTCGTTCGACATCGGGCCGGAGGCGACGTCCTCCTCACGACCCCGGCGTTGCGCGCGCTTCGGGTGGGACTGCCCGGCGCTTCCATCGACGTCGTGACCTCGCGGGGATTTCGGGGGATCCTCGAGGGGAACCCCGACGTCTCACGAATCCTCGACTTCGATCCACGCTCGCTTCGCTCGCAGGCGGCGCTCTACACGACGCTGCTCCGCGGGGGATACGACGCCGTGCTCGATCTCGTCTCGAATCCAAGGAGCGCGTGGATGACCGCCTTCACACGGGCACCGCTCCGCATGGGATATGACCTGAGAGGACGAAGCTGGGCGTACACCGAGCGGCTGCCGCGGGAGCCCATGGGACCCGGCGGCCCCGTTCCGCGATACGCGCCGGAGGCGGCGCTCGATTTCGTGCGGGCGCTGGGGCTGTCGCCGCGCGGGCTTTCGCTCACGTTCCGCGTCTCCGCCGCCGCGGAGGCTTCCATCGACCGCTGGCTCGCGCAGTCGGGCGTCGACCGTTCGAAGCCGCTCCTCGCCTGTCTTCCGACCGGCTCCTGGCCCGCGAAGACCTGGGCGCCGGAGCGATTCGCCGAGGCGATGAATCGGCTCGCTTCGTCGGGCGAGGTGATCTGGTGCTGGGGTCCGGGCGAGCGCGAGAGGGTGGAAGCCTGCCGGGCCCGCATGAGCGCACGGTCAACGCTCGCGCCGCCCGCGGATTGGCAGGAGCTGGGCGCCCTTCTCAAGCGGTGCGCGGTGTGGATCGGGAACGACTCCGGCCCGAAGCACATCGCGGTGGCCCTGGGCGTCCCGACCGTCACCGTCTTTGGTCCCACGAATCCGATCAACTGGCAGCCGCCCGACGGCCCGCACGCGTTCGTCGAAGCTGAGGGCCTCGACTGCCTCCACTGCAACGAGGTTCAATGTCCGCTGCCTGGAGACCGGCACATGCGCTGCATGCGGGACGTCACCGTGGAGCGGGTGGTCGAGGCGGCCCGCTCGCTCCTGAGCGCACGCTCAAAGGAGGCGCCGTGCGCGAGCGCCTGAGCGTTCTCATTCCCGTGAAGAACGAAGAGATCAACATCGGCGAGTGCCTGGAGTCCGTGCGATGGGCCGACGAGATCGTGGTCGTGGATTCGGGAAGCACGGACCGGACGGTGCCGATCGCGCGCGCGCTGGCCACGCGGGTGCTCGAGCACGAGTACGTGAGCCCGGCGGCCCAGAAGAACTGGGCGCTCCCGCAGCTGGCGCACCGCTGGGTCCTGATCGTCGACGCCGACGAACGCGTGACGCCGGCCCTTCGCGCCGAGATCGAGCGGGTCCTCGAGGATCCGGCCCGCGCGGACGGCTACTGGATCTATCGCAAGAACCACTTCCTCGGGCGTCCAATCTCCTCGGCCGGGTGGCAGCGCGACAAGGTGCTCCGTCTCTTCGATCGGACAAAGGGCCAGTACGCGCCCGTGCGGGTGCACGAAGAGGTGGAGATTCAGGGTCGCGTGGACCGGCTGCGCGAGCGCTTCACGCATCAGACCTACCGGGATCTCGATCAGTACTTCGAGAAGTTCCTGCGCTACACCAAGTGGTCCGCCGCGGACCTCAAGGAGCGCGGCGTTCGCGCGTCGGCCGCGCGGCTTCTCTTCCGCCCGTGGCTCCGCTTCTGGCGCATGTACCTGCTCGAAGGCGGATTCCGGGAAGGCCGGGCGGGCATCGTGCTCTGCATGCTTGCCGCCTTCTCCGTCTTCACGAAGTACGCGCGCCTCTGGGAAGACGAGGTTCTTCCCGGGAAGGAGAAGGACCCGCGGTGAGGGTCGCCTTCTTCGGCGGCTTCGACCCCGAGTACCCGCGAAATCTCGTCCTGCGAGAGGGGCTCGAGGCCTCGGGGATCGAGTCCCGCATGATCGCCGCCCCGCCCCGCGATCCGGGAATCATCCGCGACGCAAAGCTCCTGTCCGGGTGGGTCGCGGCCGTTGGCTCGGTCGACGCGCTCATGGTTCCCGCGTTCGGGCATCGCGACGTGCCGCTCGCGTGGGCGCTGGCGCGCGCGTCGGGCGTGCCCATCCTCTTCGATCCGCTCGTGTCCCGATGGGATACCCAGGTGGGCGACCTGGGGCGCGTCCGGGCCGGGAGCCTGGCCGCGGGGCGGCTTCGGGCGAGCGATCGCGTCGCGCTCCGGCTCGCCGACCTCGTGCTCTGCGACACCTGGGAGCACGGCGATCTCTTCTCGGCGGAATTCGGCGTGCCTCGATCCAAGCTGATCCGCGTTCCCGTCGGCGCCGACCGCGGAGCATTTGACCGGGGAGCGCGCCGCACCGGCGACCGCCGCGCGGGCCGTCTGGAGGTGGTCTACGTTGGCGGATTTCTTCCGCTCCACGGGGTCGACACGATCGTGGAGGCCGCGGCCATGCTCGAATCCCGCCACGGCCCGCGCTTCGCGCGCTTCACGCTGATCGGCGACGGCATGACCGCGGCGCGCGCGGAGCGCGACATCGCGGCGAAGGGGCTGCTCTCGGTTCGGCGCGCGCCCCGAATCCCGTACTCCGACGCGCTCGACGCGCTGGCGGCGGCCGACGTGGCGCTGGGAATCTTCGGCACCACGGCCAAGGCGGGGCGCGTCCTGCCGCACAAGGTGTACCAGGCGATGGCGATGGGGATCCCGACCGTCACCCGGCGCTCGCGCGCGGTGGCGGAGTTCTTCCGCGACGGAGAGCATCTCGCGCTGGTCCCGCCCGGAGATCCGCCGGCGCTGGCGAAAGCGATCGAGGATCTCGCGGGCGATCCGGCCAAGAGCCTTAGCATGGGCGAGCGGGGCCGCGCATCCGTGGTCGAGCAAGCGTCGCCGCGCCCCATCGGCGCGCTTCTCGCCGAGGCGATTCAGCGCGCGCGCGACCGGACCGCTCCTCGGGTCAAGCGATGACGGCGGGCGAAGGAGCCGCGAGCGCGAAGGCGGGCGCGGCGGCCCCGTCCCGGACCCTGCGCATCCTTCACGTGGACTCGGAGCGGTCGTGGCGGGGCGGCGAACGGCAGGTGCTCGAGCTGATGCGCCGCCAGCGCGCCCACGGAGATCACCCCGAATTGGCCGCGCCGGCCCAGAGCGCGCTCTATCGAAAGGCGATGGCCGAGGAGTTTCCCGTCCACGGCGTTTCGATGCGTGGGACATGGGACGTGGCGTCGGCCATGGCGCTGGCGGCGCTTCACCGGTCCGTCCGCCCCGACCTGGTTCACTGGCACGCCGCCCGGGCGCACGCGATCGGCGCCTTGGCCGCACTCCTGGCGCCGGGCCCGGCGCGGATCCTCTCGCGCCGCGTCGACTTTCTCGTGCGCCGAAATCCCGGGAGCGTTCTTCTCTACTCGCTTCCCATCGACGCGATCATCGCGATCTCGGAAGGAGTGCGGCGGGCGCTGATCCAGAGCGGGGTTTCCGCCGGCCGGATCCGGGTCGTGCCGAGCGGGATCGATCTCAGTCCCTACGAGGCGCCATTCGACCGCGTGGAGCTCCGCCGCCGTCTCGGAATCGCGGACGATGAGCGCATCGTGCTCCAGGTGGCTGCGCTCGCGCCTCACAAGTCGCAGTCCGATCTGCTCGAGGCCGCGGCGCAGGCGCTCCGAACGCGGCCCGAGCTGCGATTCTGGATCGCGGGGGAGGGGGCCCTGCGCTCCGAGCTCGAGGCCCAGCAGAAGCGCCTCGGCCTCGAGCAGACGGTCCGTCTCCTCGGATTTCGAGAGGACGTTACGGATCTGCTTCGCGCGGCCGATATCTTCTGCGTCTCCTCAAATCTTGAAGGGCTGGGCACCTCGACGCTCGACGCGATGGCGGCGGGGCTTCCCGTAGTGGCGACGCGGGTCGGCGGGATTCCGGAGATCGTCGCGGACGGAGTATCCGGAATCCTCGTGGCGCCGAGAGACCCCAGCGGCCTGGCCGGGGCCATCGTCGCTCTCGCGGCCGATCCGGCGCGGCGCGCCGCCATGGGGGCCGCGGGCCGGGGGCGGGTCCAGGAGTTCTCCGCCGACCGGACCTCCGAGGGCACTCACCGGGTATATCTGGAGGCCTTGGCGGGTCGGATTGACCCAATAATTTCAACCTGTTAGAGTGTTTTTTCTCGCTCCCACGCCGTGTCGGTCGTGAGGGGGGTACTCCCAGACCATGAACGAAGTCCTTCCAGTTCTTTTCTACGGGGCGCTGCTCCTTGGGGTGCTCGTGCTGGTGCACGAGCTCGGCCACTTCCTGGTCGCCAAGTGGCTCGGCGTTCGCGTGATCTCTTTCTCGATCGGAATGGGCCCGAGGGTCATCGGGTTCACTCGTGGCGGCACCGACTACCGCATCTCGGCTTTGCCGCTCGGCGGATTCGTCCGCATGGCGGGGGACTCCGAGGATGGCGAGGACCGAACGGGCGCTCCGGACGAGTTCCTGTCCAAGCCGTGGTGGGCGCGCGCGATGATCGCCGCCGCGGGCCCGATCGCGAATCTGGTCCTGGCGCTCGTCATCAACGTCGCCCTGTTCCTGGGGGGCGTTGAAGGGCGGGACTTCAACGCGCTCATCTCCACGGTGAAGGCCGGATCGGCGGCGGAGCGGGCCGGGCTTCAGGCCCACGACCGAATCGTGAGCCTGGCGGGACATCCGGCGAAGACGCTTTCGCAGCTGGACGACGCGGCAGCCGCGGTGAAGGCGTCCGGGTCCGCCTCTGCCATTCCCGTCGTCGTCGAGCGGGCCGGGAGCGAAATCACGCTCTCGATCCCGTCGCGCGACGTGGCGTCGCTGGGCGACGGACTCGATTGGGACATCGGCACCCGCACCGTGATCGGGCAGGCGCTGATCGGATACCCGGCGTACGGCGCGGGTCTGCTCGAAGGCGACGAGATCTTGAGCGTGGACGGCGTGAAGGTCGCCGCGTGGCCCGATCTTTCCACCGCGCTCCGGAGCCGCCCCGACGCGTTGCGCACGCTGGTCGTGCGTCGTGGAACCAACGAGTTCACGGTGGCGGTGAAGACGACGCCGGAGGGGACGATCGGCATCTCGCCGCCCCAAACGCTGACCTACCGTCAAACGTTCCCGCCGGGCAAGGCGATCGTCCGCGGCGTGGAGCAGACGTTCTGGGCCACGGGGCAGATCTACGTCGGGCTCTGGAGTTTCGTGTCCGATCCGGTGAAGCTCCACGGCTCGATCGCGGGCCCGATCGCCATCGCCCAGGTGGCCCGCGAGCAGGCGAAGGGCGGCCTGCAACAGCTCGTCACCTTCGCCTCGTTCATCAGCCTCGCGCTCATGGTGATGAACCTGCTTCCGATTCCGATCCTGGACGGTGGCCACATCTTCTTCGCGTTCATCGAAGCCCTTCGCCGGAAGCCGCTCTCCCTCCGAACGCAGAATGTGTTTCAGCGGATCGGCCTCTTCATGCTCATCGGGCTCGTCGTCTTCGCCTTCTACAACGACGTGAGCCGGGTGACCCAGCGCAGACAGGCCGAGGCCGACATCGACAAGAGGCTCCGGTCGACGGCGCCGGCCGATACCGCGGCCGGGCCAACCGGACCCTGAAGCTCGCCGATTGAGGCGAGTCGTCTCGAATCGGAACGCCCGCCCCCGTCATTCCGTGCTCCGGCGCTCTGCTCTCGCGTGGCTCGGGGCCGCGGCCTGCATCGCCCTCGTCCCGCAAGCGTCGAACGCCCAGGTAGACCTCGACGTCGAGCGGACGGTCCGCAAGCTCGAGATCTACGGGAACGTGACGTACAAGGACGGGACGCTGATCGACCTCCTCCGCACCCGCGGCAGCTCGATGTTCAACCCGTTCAAGAAGCACCCGCTTCGCTCGGACTTCATCCGCTCGGACCGCCAGACCCTCACGACGTACTACCGCCGGCACGGGTTTCTCCAGGCCCAGGTGGACAGCGTGGTCATCCTGCCCGTCGGGACGTCGGCCAAGTCGGACGTGCACATCTATCTGACGGAAGGGCCGCGAACGGCGATCGCGTCGATCACCATGGAGGGACTGGGGCCGCTCCCGGAGGCCGAGTTCCGGAAATCGCTCCGCTACCAAGCCGGCTCCCCGCTCGACATGCCGATCCTCGAGGCGAGCCGGGACTCGGTCGTCTACGCCTACGCGGATCGCGGCTACGTCCTGGCGAGAGTGGCCGATTCACTGGCGATCGAGGGGGACAGCGCCCGGATTTTCTACCGGGTGGACCCGGGTCCGAAGGTTTACCTGGATGACGTGATCGTGGAGGGAACAACAAAGACCAAACCCTCCTACGTGTCGCGGGAGATGCTGGTCCGGCGTGGCGACACCATCCGGCGATCGAAGCTGATCACCAGCCAGCAGCGGATCTACGACAGCGGGCTCTACTCCGACGTCCAGATGTCCCTCGACAACCCCGACAGCGCGACGAGCCGCTCGGACCTCATTGTGTCCGTGCGGGAACAGAAGATGGGCTGGGTGGACGCCGGTATCGGGTACGGAACCGTGGACCAGATCCGGCTCACCGGGCAATGGGGCCAGCGAAACATCTTCCGGACCGGGATGCGCTTCATCGCGACGGGCCGGCTTGGACTCTTGGTGAAGAAGGATCTCGCGACGACGACGTTTGGAGACCGGCGCCTCGACCTCGCGCTCACGCATCCATGGCCGTTCGGTGTTCGCCTTCAAACCACCGTCGGCGTCTACGCCGAAGAGCAGCCGATCATTCAGGAGACAGACCAGTTTCCGCTTCAAGCGGAAGGCGGCTCGGTGGTGCTCGCGAGCCCGTTTTTCCGCGACGTTCGGTCGTATCTCTCGTACGAGCTGCGCCACACCAGCTACGACAGCCTCAGCCTGACGTCGGGGATCGGGAGCTACAACACGAACCGGATCGCGTTCACCAACGAGTGGGACACGCGCCTCGACATCTTCAATCCGAGCCATGGACAGGACATCGTGGGCAAGGTGGAGGTCGTGACCGGAGGGACGGGGAACTTCAACAACTTCGGGCTCCAGGGGACCAAGTACCGCACCATCCGCAAGCACAGCGTCCTCGCCGCCCGCATTCGCGGTGGCTTCTTAGAGCCATGGGGGCACCGGCCGCCGGCGGATCCGGCAAGCGATATCCCGCCGGAGCTGGCCGAGATTCCCCCGGATGATCGATACCGCACCGGAGGCGCGTCGACGGTGCGGGGCTACCTGGAAAACGAGTTCGGCTCCCGGCAGGTCCCCGACTCCACCGGCTCCCACATCGAGGCTCGCGGGGGGCAGGTGTTGCTTCTGGCCTCGATCGAGCTTCGGGTGCCGCTCTTCTGGATCTTTTCGGGCGCGGCGTTCTTCGACGGGGGCAACGTCTGGGAGCGTCCGGAGGACATCAAACCGTCGAAAATCTTCAGTTTCGCGGGCGGCGCGGGGTACAACGATATGCGGTACAGTGGAGGCCTCGGGCTTCGTATCGGGACTCCCATCGGGCCCGTCCGCTTCGATTACGGGTGGAAGATTCGCAGCCCCCGGACCCCCTACGAGCCCGATCTGAGCAGCCGCCGAGGAGAGTTCCACTTCAGCCTGGGCAATCCGTACTGAGATGACACCAAAGGACGAAACATCGATGCATCCCGAGACTCCAAAGAAGGTCCGGCCGAGGGTCTGGCTTGGGATCCTCCTCGCGGGCGTGGGCTTCCTGCTGGCCCTCGTTGTCGGCGGGCTGGTCTTCTTTGGCAGCCTCTTTGCCACGGGTAGTCCCGCGCTCTCGAAGCGCATCGTCGCCGAGATCAACAGGGCGGTCGGGACCGACTCCACCCGCTTCACCGGCGATCGGGTGCACGGCACTATCTTGAAGGGAGCGGTCATCGAGAACCCAAGGCTCTTGGTGCGAACCGGAGCGGGAGAAGTGACCTGGGCCGGGGCCCGCTCGCTCCGCGTGGAGTACAACCTCTTCGATCTGCTTCTCGGACACACCCAGGACTTGAAGGTCGATCTCGACGCCCCGCGGATCGACCTGGTGCACGACCCATCGGGGGAGGTCGTCGTGCCGCTCTTCGCGCACCGCACGTCCAAATCCGGAAGCACCCGGCGGACCCGTATCGAAGTCGCCGTTCGAGACGGAGGCTTCTCCGTCGATCGGGAGCAGATTCGCTTCGGGCAGATCCACGGCCAGGCCACGCTCAACTTCGGCCGCGACCGGTCGGAGCTTCTGATCCGGAATTTCTCCGGGGTGAGTCAAACCCCCGGGCGGCCGGGCTGGCTGCGCATGACCGGCACGGTGGTGGTCGCCGGCGACTCGCTTCGCGCCGAACCGCTCCAGCTTACGATCGGCGAGTCGCAGATCACCGCGCGCGCCGAGTGGGACCTGGCCCAAGGTCGCTTCCGGGAGAGCACGCTCACCCTCCACCCGCTCCATTTACAAGAATTTCTACGCGTCTTCGACGTCGCGGCGGCCAAGGGGACCCTGCAAGGGGAGGTCACGTTCTCGGGGACTCCGACCGACGGCCAAGCGGCCGCGCGGTTGGACGGTGACTACGCCGGGGAGCCGGTCGACACGCTGATCGTGGACGCCCACTCGCGACCGGGAGCGGTCGAGATCTCCCGCGTTGTGGTTCGAGTCCGGGACGCGGCGGTTCAGGGTCAGGGCGTCTGGAACACACAGGGCTCGCTCGCCGGGACGTTGGCGTTTCTCGGCATCAATCCGGCCCGGCTTCCGTGGTGGCAGGCGCCGAAGGAGATGCCCGACGGTCTCTTCGCGGGGACGGCGAAGGTCCAAGCGCGCCGCGCCAAGCCGCGGCCACAGGTCGACGCCGACGTCGACCTAGCGGAGAGCCGGTTCGGCAAGCTGGCGATCCACGGGGGCAGGCTCCGGATTCACTCGAGCCCCGAGGGCGCCGTCGCGCTGGACAGCAGCTTTCTCGAGCTACCGGGCGCGACCGTTGCCCTTCACGGCGGGCTCGGGTCCGATCGCTCCCTCCAGGCCGAGATCCACGGAACCATCTTCGATCTCCACGAGTTCGGTCCGCTCCTGGATCCCGTGGGGGTCGAGGCGGGAACGGGGCGCGTCCAGGCGCGCCTGGGTGGAACCATCGACGCGCCGACGTTCGTGTCCCAGGGAGATCTCTTCGGCGGACGGCTCACGAACGGGTTGGCCTGCGACACGATGACCGTCGAGGCGCAGGGCAGCCTCCTGCCGAAACTCGATCTCACCGGAGACGTGGGCGTGCGCGGACTGAGCGCCGGCAGCCGGGCGCTTGGAAATCTGGACGTGACGGTGTCCGGCGGAGAGCGGCTTACGATCGAGCGGTACCGGCAGAGCATCGGCGACACGACCCTGACGCTCCACGGGGTCCTGTCGTTCGCCTCCGGTGGGTTCCGCGCGACCCTCGACTCGCTGGCGCTCCACAGCGGAATCCACAATCTCCGCAACCGCGGCCCGGTGTCGGTCTCATCGCTTGAGAATCGCGTGCGGGTCGAACATCTCGCCTTCGACCTCGACCCCGGGGTGCTGGAGGCCGATGTCGACTGGGATCCCAAGGGATCGACGATCGACGCGAGGGGGAAGGTGACCGGGCTCGACCTGGCGCGCGTCCAGGGGTTCCGG
Source organism: Candidatus Eiseniibacteriota bacterium (assembly GCA_963740415.1). Lineage (GTDB taxonomy): Bacteria > Eisenbacteria > RBG-16-71-46 > SZUA-252 > SZUA-252 > WS-9. Next base: position 21,731 of record CAVUEC010000003.1, on the reverse strand, counting down.
GATCCAACCCGGCCCGGGATCGGGGGATTGGTCCAGGGCGAGTTCCAGGCGAGCGGGCGCATCGAGGATCCAACCGCCTCGGTCTCGGTCCGGGTGGACCGCCCCGCCTGGAACGGGATCGTCGGCGACAGCCTCGCCGTCGATATCAACTACGTTCCCGGCGTTCTGACCGTGGATCGCGCGGAGTGGGTGGCCGGACAAAGCCGGGCGAGCATCGCGGGGACGGTCCGTCCGCGCTTTACGCTCGGGGACCTGGCCAAGGCGCTTGAGAAGCACGATCCGTCCTGGGCGTCCCGCGCAACCCTCGCGCTGGAGGGCACGGTGGGGTCGTTTGATCTCGGACTCCTCGCCCCTATCGACACAACCCTTCGGACGCTCCAGGGCGTGGCCACGCTCCGGCTCCGCGCCACAGGAACGCCGGCGAATCCGGTGCTGGATCTCGACGCCCGCGCGCCGACCATTGGCTTCCGCGGGGTGACCGGAGAGCTGGTCGGGCTTCGAATGAGCTACAAGGATCGACGGCTCGAGATCGGCCGATGCGACGTGCGCCAGGGGGAGGCGATCTCCAAGGTCAGCGGCGAGGTTCCGATCGACCTGGGCCTCTACGCCAAGGAGCGGCTCTCGAGAACCGAACCGCTCTCCCTGAGTCTTCGGGTTCCGGGCGGCAACTTGTCGGTGCTTCCGGTGCTGTTCCCGGAGATCGCCTCGGCAAGCGGCCGCGTCACGGCGACCGCGGATCTGAAGGGGACCGCGCGCCAGCCCACCGTAACGGGCAACGTCAAGCTGGTGGACGGAAAGCTACGTCTCGCGGGGCGCGACGAGATCATCGAGGGGATCGCCCTCGACGCGGTCTTCGATCAGGAGCGGCTCCAGATCACGAAGATGACGGCGCGCCAGGGGAAGAAGGGTACGTTGAGCGGGACGGGATGGTGGCGCTGGCCGACGGCCGCGCCGTCCCCGTACGAGGCGCCCGCGATCGGTCCTCGGGGCGAGTACGCGTTCCATATCAAGGCGACCGACTTCACGACGACCGACCGCCTCAACTACCTCTTCCGGCTCACGGGCACGGTGGATATCGTGAACGCGCGCAATCCGGCCGGCGCGGTCGTGCCGTCCATCACGGGAAACGTCACGATCGACAAGGGCGAGCTGACCATCGATCTCTCCAAGCCGGCGGGAGAGCCCGGGGAGCCGCTGCCCATTCTCTACAACATCAACGTCGACATTCCCGGCAACGTCTTCTACCGGACCCTCGACGCCGAAGTGGAGCTGGAGAGCGACGGGATCGTCATTTTCAGGAACGAAGGCAACGGAGACCTCGCCCTCGGGATCCTGAACGTGAAGGGCGGAAAGTACTACATCCTGACGAGGCAGTTCCGCAATCTCCAGGGCACCGTAAACTTCAACAGCCCCGACCGGATCGATCCCGAGGTGAACATCTCGGCCGACACGACGATCCCCGACCCGCAGGAGACCCACACGGTCTACCTCGCCCTCTCCGACCGGGTATCGCGTCTCAAAGTGCGGGTGTACGACGACAGAGGCACCTCGCCCAACGATCTTTGGAAGGCGCTCGCGCTGGGCCAATTCGCCCCGTCCTCGGGCGTCAGCGTGAACACGAGCGGTTCCCCCTCTCAGGACACGCCTGGGGTGGCGCTCCCGATCTCCAACTATCTCTTCCAGAACATCGAGCACATCCTGGGCGGAACCGGGTTCGTCGACACGATCGATTTGCGGTCCGGCGCGAGCGCGCAGGCGAGCGGGGGAGGCACGTCCACATCAAGCAGCAGCCCGGTGAGCATGGTCGGGGTGGGAAAGTATGTGACCAATGACCTCTACCTCAAGTATGCTCGCGACTTTTCCGGGACGGGCGAGGAGCAGATCAACGCCGATTACCGCTTCACTCGCCACCTTCTTCTCAAGGGCCAGCAGATCAACCGGAAAGCGAGCAGCACCGGAACCCAGGATGCCCAAGAGTACAGCATCGATCTCAAAGTCCGTCTGGAGTACTGACCCGTCGGTGGATTTGAATCCCGTCCAACGACAGGCCGTCGAGCACCCGGGCGGCCCGCTGCTCGTCCTCGCCGGCGCGGGAAGCGGGAAGACGCGCGTCCTCACGGGGCGAATCGCGCACCTCGTGCGGGACCAGAACGTTCCGGCGGGCGCCATCCTGGCCTTCACGTTCACCAACAAGGCCGCCCGGGAAATGCGCGAGCGGGTGGAATCCCTGCTCGACGGCGCCGAGACCCGGGTCTGGCTGGGCACCTTCCACGGCACCTGCGTCCGGATTCTGAGACGGCACGCGGAGCTGCTCGGGTATCCGCGCGCGTTCGTGATCTACGACACCGACGATCAACGGACCCTCCTGCGCGAGCTGCTTCGGGACGCGGGTGGCGAGGATCGGGCGCTCACCCCGGCGGGGGTGGGATCCCGGATTTCGCGCCTCAAGAACGAGGGCGTCGATCCGGACGAGTTCCAGAAGACGGCGTTCACCCCCGTGGACAAGCGAATCGCGGCGGTCTACGCGGCCTACGCGAAGGCGCTCCGGGACCGGGCCGCGATGGATTTCGACGATCTCATTCTCTACACCGTGCGCCTGCTCGACCTGGAAGACTCCGTGAGGCGCGAGTACGCGGGGCGCTTCCGCCACGTCCTGGTGGACGAGTACCAGGACACCAACTCGGTTCAGTTCGGTCTGATCGAGCGGCTCTCCAGTGTTCACCGGAATCTGATGGTGGTGGGGGACGACGATCAGTCGATCTACGGCTGGCGCGGCGCCGACGTGGGAAACATTCTCTCGTTCGAGAAGCGCTTCCCGGACGCCACGGTTCTCCGGCTCACCCAGAACTACCGCTCCACCCAGACCATTCTCCGCGCGGCCAACGGCGTGGTGCGGCACAACGTCAGCCGCAAGGAGAAGGAGCTTTGGACCGAGAACGAAGTCGGCGAGCTCTTGACGCTCCACGTGCTGCCGGACGAGGAGGCCGAGGGGGAGAAGGTGGTGTCGCTGCTCCTCTCGCTCCGTGGCAAGGAAGGCCGGTCGAACAAGGACTTCGTCGTCCTCTACCGCACCAACGCCCAGTCGCGCGCGGTGGAGAACGCGCTTCGCCGCTCGGCCATCCCGTACCAGCTGACCGGCGGCATTTCGTTCTACGAGCGGCGCGAGGTGAAGGACGTTCTCGCGTACCTTCGCGCGCTGGTTCAGCCCAAGGACGCGATTTCCTGGTTCCGCGTGCTCAACGTTCCGCCGCGCGGAATCGGCAAGACCACGCTGGAGCGGCTGCGCGTCTTCATGGATGAGCGCGGGCTGGCCGTGCCGGACGCGCTCCGCCACCCGGAGCTTCCGGCGGCGCTGGGCGCGGGTCCCGCGAGAAAGCTCCTCGAGGCGGGCGCCCAATTCGATCGCCTCAAGCCGCTTCTCGATCTGCCGCCGGCGGCCTGCGTGGCCGAGCTCCTCGCCGCGATCCGGTTCCGCGAATACCTGATGGAGGAAAATCCGTCCGAGGGCGCGGAGCGAATCGAAAACGTCGAGGAACTGGTCGCGGGCGCCGAGGCGTATGCCCGGCGCGCGGAGGAGCCGAGCGTGGAGGGATTTCTCGCGGAGGTCTCGCTCTTGACCGACGTGGATCTCTGGGATGACGCCGAGGACACGGTAAATCTAATGACGATCCACTCGGCCAAGGGGCTCGAATTTCCGGTCGTGATTCTCGTCGGATTGGAAGAAGGGCTCTTGCCCCACGCGTCCTCCATGGAGAATCCGGAGCAGCTCGAGGAGGAACGCCGCCTCTTCTACGTGGCGCTCACGCGGGCCCAGAAGGAGGTTCGCCTTCTCTACGCCAGCTACCGCCGCGCGTGGAGCACGGCCAGCGGCGGGAGCTCGCGCTTTCTATCCGAGATTCCCGCCGATTGCGTCGTGGTGGAGCAGGAGGACGTTTGGTCGACGCCGCGGCCGCGGACGATTCGCCGGCCGCAGGCCTCGACGCCGGGCGGCGGTCCGAATCCGGTCGGGGTTCGGGTGATTCATCCGCAGTTTGGCGAAGGGGTCGTGGTGGCGTGCGAGGGGATGGGGGAGCGCGCCAAGCTGACCGTCCACTTCCGTCGCGCGGGGGTGAAGAAGATCCTCGCCGCCTTCGCGGAGCTGAGCCATGCCGATTGACAAGGGCACCGTGCGGCACATCGCCGCCCTGGCCCACCTTCAGGTCTCGGCGGCCGAGGAGGAGCGCTACGTCCGGGAGCTTCAGGCGATCCTCTCCTACGTCGAGCAACTCCAGGAGGTCGACGTCTCCGGAATCGAGCCGACGAGCACCGTGATCGCCGGCGCGCCCGCGAAGCTGCGCCGCGACCTGGATCGGGACGCGGGCGTGCGCGAGGAAGTTCTCGAGCAGGCGCCGGATCGTGAGGGAGATACGTTCCGCGTTCCGCGGGTGGTATGAATTCCGATCCCGTCCTGGCATCGGCCGAATCCATTGGACGCGCGGTCGCGGCCGGCGAGCGGACCGCGATGGACGTCGCCTCGGCCTTCCTGGACCGGACCGAGCGCACCGCGGCCGTCCTTGGAACCTACCTGCACCTCGACCGCGTGGCCATCGCCACGGCCGCGGCGGAGGTGGATCTCAAGCGGAAGCGTGGAAACACGCTCGGGCCTCTCGCCGGCGTTCCGGTGGCCATCAAGGACAACATCTGCATTCGGGGCGTACCGACCACTTGTGGTTCGCGGATCCTCGAGGGTTATCGCCCGCCGTACGACGCCCACGTGATCGAGCGGCTTCGGGCCGCGGACGCGGTCCTCTTTGGCAAGACCAATTGCGACGAGTTCGCGATGGGTTCGTCCACCGAGAACTCCGCCTACCAGCCGACGCGCAATCCGTGGGACGTGGCGCTGGTGCCTGGGGGATCGAGCGGCGGATCGGCCGCCACGGTGGCGGCCCGCGAGGCTCCGCTCGCGCTCGGCTCGGACACGGGCGGATCGGTGCGTCAGCCGGCGGCCTTCTGCGGCGTGGTCGGGCTCAAACCCACGTACGGGGCGGTGTCGCGGTACGGCCTCGTCGCGTTCGCGTCGTCGCTGGATCAGATCGGGCCCCTCGCGACCGGGGCGCGTGACGCGGCCCTCCTCTATAACGCCATCTCTGGAATCGACGAGCGGGACATGACCAGCCGGCCCGAGACGCGTCCCGTCTCGCTCGACCATCTGGAGCGCGGCGTGCGCGGCCTCAAGATCGGCGTGCCCCGGGAACTGCTGGGCGAGGGGCTGAATCCCGAAATTCGAAAGTGCTTCGACACGGTTTCGGCCGCGCTGGTGGCGGAGGGCGCGACGCTTGTCGACGTAGCACTCCCGCATGCCCGGCACGCGATCGCGACCTACTACCTCATCGCGCCCGCCGAGGCGTCGGCCAACCTGGCCCGGTACGACGGGGTGCGGTACGGGCTCCGGGCCCAGGCGGGCGACCTCAAGTCCATGTACGAGGCGACCCGTGGCCAGGGCTTCGGGCGCGAGGTGAAGCGCCGAATCTTACTCGGCACGTACGCGCTCTCGGCCGGCTACTACGACGCCTACTACCTCAGGGCGCAGCGGGTGCGGACGCTCATCCGGCGCGATTTCGCATCCGCGTTCGGCAAGGTGGACGCGATCCTCCTCCCGGTCACGCCCACGCCTCCATTCGCGCTGGGAGAAAAGACCGAGGACCCGCTCGCGATGTACCTGAACGACATCTATTCGATCCCCGCCTCCCTGGCGGGCGTCCCGGCGCTCTCGTTCCCGGCGGGATTCACCAAGAAGGGCCTCCCGATCGGGCTGCAGCTTGCGGGGCGGCCGTTCGACGAGGAAACGCTGCTTCGCATCGCGCGCGCGTGGGAAATGAAGAGCGACGTGGCGCGGCGCCTCCCGCCGATCGCGATGGGAGAAGCGACGTGAGCGCGACCGCCGAGCCGCTGGCCAGCGCGCGGGATCGCTACGAGCCCGTCATCGGGCTCGAGGTGCACGCCCAGCTCAAGACAAAGTCCAAGATCTTCTGCGCGTGCTCCACGCGGTTCGGCGCCACGCCGAACACCCAGATCTGCCCAGTCTGCTCGGGGCTCCCCGGGGTTCTTCCGGTGCTCAACGAGCGGGCGGTCGAGTTCGCGGTGATGGTGGGCATCGCGGTGGGAGCGAAGATCGCGACCCGCAGCGTCTTCGCGCGAAAGAACTACTTCTACCCCGACCTTCCCAAGGGATATCAGATCTCCCAGTACGACCGGCCGCTCTGCGAGGGCGGTTCCATCCGCATCCGGTCCGGCGACGCGTGGAAGACGATCGGCCTCGTGCGCATCCACCTCGAGGAGGATGCGGGGAAGTCGATGCACCCGGAGGGGAAAGAAGGGGTCGACACGACCCGGGTCGACCTGAACCGCGCGGGCGTCCCGCTCATCGAGATCGTCTCGCAACCCGACATCCGCTCGGGCGAGGAAGCCACGGATTACATGGCGCGGCTGCGCCAGCTGCTCGTCTATCTCGACGTGTGCGACGGAAACATGGAGGAGGGAAGCCTCCGCTGCGACGCGAACGTCTCCGTCCGCCCGAAGGGCGCGACGGAGTTCGGTGTCAAGACCGAGATCAAGAACCTGAACTCGTTCCGCTACGTGGACCGGGCCATCGCGTTCGAGATCGAGCGCCAGATCGGCGTGGTCGAGTCGGGCGGAAAGGTGCTCCAGGAAACGCTCCTCTGGAATTCGGAGCGGGGCGTGGCCGAATCGATGCGGAGCAAGGAGGAGGCGCACGACTACCGCTATTTCCCCGAGCCCGATCTCCTCCCGGTCGATCTCAGGCCCGAGTGGATCGACGGAGTGAAGGCGCGGCTTCCCGAGCTGCCCCAGCAGCTTTGGGAGCGTCTCGTGCGGGATCACAAGATTCCCGAGTACGACGCCGACGTGCTGACGGAGACGCGCGCGCTGGCGTCCTACTTCGAGGAGACGGCGGCCCGGTCGGGACAGTCGAAGCTCGCCTCCAACTGGATCATGACCGAGGTGAACGCCGTGCGAAACAAGTCCGGGTCCTCGATCGAGGAGTTCCCGATCCGCCCGGACCGCCTGGGCGACATGATCGGCCTGATCGCGGCGGACAAGATCTCCGGAAAGATCGCCAAGCAGCTCTTTGAATTGATGCTGACCGACCCGGCGCCGCCCGCGGAGCTGATCGAGCGCCACGGCTTGATGCCGATCGACGACGAGAGCGCGTTGAAGGCGCTCGCCCGCGAGGTGATCGCGGGCAATCCCGGTCCCGCCGCGGAATTTCGCGCGGGGAAGGAAAAGACCTTCGCGTTCCTGGTGGGCCAGGCGATGAAGAAATCGCGCGGTCGCGCGCATCCGGAAAAGCTCCAGGCCGCGCTCCGGGCCGTTCTCGGGGAGGAGTCGTGACCGAGCCGCGCGTGCTCGTGGTGGGCCAGGGCGGACGCGAGCATGCCATTCTCGACGCGCTCCACGGTTCTCCGGAGCATCCGCACCTCTACGTGGCTCCGGGTAATCCCGCCATGGAGCCCCTCGCCGAGCGCGTTCCGATTCCGGTGACCGATGTCCCGAAGCTCGTCGCGTGGAGCCGCTCGCACGGCGTGGATCTCGTGGTGGCGGGCTCCGAGGCCCCGCTCGAGCTGGGACTCGCGGACGAGCTTTCGGCCGTAAAGATCCCGTGCCTCGGTCCGGTTCGGGAGGCCGCCCGTCTCGAGACAAGCAAGCGGCACACGAAGGACGTCCTGAGGCGGCTGGGCCTCCCGACGGCCGCGTTTCGGATCGCCGAGTCGGCCGACGACGCAGACCGCCTGGTGAACGGGGCGGCGTATCCGCTCGTGCTCAAGGCGGACGGGCTCGCCGCGGGAAAGGGCGTGGTCATCGCGCGCACCCAGGCCGAGGCGCGCGCCACCATCGACGCGTGGATGCGGCGCGGCGCGCTCGGCGCGGCGGCCCGCACCCTGATCGTCGAGGAGTGCCTCGAAGGCGAGGAGTCGTCCGTGCTCGCGCTCACGGACGGCGAGCGATGGATGCTCTTTCCGCCCGCGCGCGACCACAAGCGGATCGGGGACGGGGATACCGGCCCCAACACCGGCGGGATGGGCGCGGTCGCGCCGGCCCGGGTCCCCAGCGAGTCCGAGGCGCTCGCGATCGCGCGGTCGATCGTCGATCCGCTTCTGCGCTCCCTTCGCGAAGCCGGGACGCCCTATCGCGGGATTCTCTACCTGGGCCTCATGCTCACGGCCTCAGGCCCCATGGTGCTCGAGATCAACGCGCGCTTCGGCGATCCCGAAGCGCAGGTCGTTCTGCCCACGGCGTCCGAGGATCTCTACCCGCTCTTCCTCGCCGCGGCGCGCGGCTCTCTGCCACAGGAACGTCACGGTACGTTCGTCGCGCACTCGGGAGCGGCGGTTTGCGTGGTCCTGGCGTCGCGCGGTTATCCGGAGCATCCCGAGACGGGCGACGTCATCGAGGGAATGGACGGACCGTGGCCGCACGGGGTTCGGGCCTACGCCGCCGGCGTGGATCGCCAGGGAACGCGGTGGGTGACCAGCGGAGGCCGCGTGCTCGGAATCACCGCGCGCGCGGAGACCGCGGAGCGCGCCCGGGCGGCCGCCTACGCGGCCGTGAAGCGGATTCGATTCGAAGGTATGCAGTATCGGCGGGACATCGCCGCCATGCCCCAACCATCCGGAGCGAGAGCCGATGAGCGCTAAGCCACGCGTCGCAATTCTGTTCGGCAGTGAGTCCGACCGTTCCACCATGGAGGAGGCCGCGCGGGTGCTGGACTCCTTCGGGGTGGGTCACGAGATGGAGCAGGCCTCCGCGCATCGAAGCCCGGACAAGGTGCGCGATCTCGTGCGGGGCGCGCCCGCGCGCGGCGTGGAGGTGTTCATCGCCGCGGCCGGGATGGCGAACCACCTGGCCGGAGCCGTGGCCGCGCATACGTCGCTTCCCGTGATCGGCGTTCCGCTGGGCGGCTCGCCGCTCCAGGGGGTGGACGCGCTCTACTCCACGGTTCAGATGCCGGCGGGCGTTCCGGTGGCCACCGTCGCCATCGGGTCGGCGGGAGCGAAAAACGCGGCGGTGCTCGCGGTTCAGATCCTGGCGCTCGCCGACCCGGCGCTCAAGCTCAAGCTCGAGGACTTGAAGCAGCGGCTCGCGCGCGGCGAGAAGCTGTAGCGAAGCCGCCGTGGAGCGGATCCAACTCGCCGCACGCGGCGGCGATCCGCGTCCCGGAGAGATCGCGCTCGACGCCGCCGTAGCACTCGCGGCGGCGGTCCTGAACGCCGGCGGCATCGCGATCCTGCCCGCCGAAGGACTGTACGGGTTCCACGCGAGACCGGACCTTCCGGCGGCGGTGGACCGTCTCAAGCGGATCAAGCCCCGGGAGGGCGGCCGCGGATGGATCGGGCTGATCACCTCGACCGAGGACCTGGCCCGCTACGCGGCGCCCCCAATCGATCGCGCCGGGTCGCTCGCCCGGCGTCACTGGCCGGGTCCGCTCACCCTGGTCGTTCCCGCGTCGCCGGGCGCTCCGCGATCGCTCGTGGCGGACGACGGAACGGTCGCGCTCCGGTGTCCCGGTAGCGAATTCCTGCGTGCGGTGGTGCGGTCATGCGGCGGGATTCTCCTGAGCACCTCGGCCAACGCTCCCGGGGCGCCGGCCCCGGCCAGCCCCGAGCGGCTCCGCGAAGACGGCATTGACCTTCTCGTGGAGGCGGGCGCCCTATCCGGCATTCCGTCCACCGTCGCCCGGGTGAAAGGGAGCGACGTCCGCGTTCTTCGAGAGGGAGCCGTGCGGCTGGGGGAAGCGGCCCTTGACGGTCCCGGAAGCCCCTCGTAAACTCGACCCTCCACCGCACCCGGGACCCAAGCGAGGCTCATTGTTCCAGGTTCTCATGCTGTGCACAGGCAACACGTGCCGTAGCCCCATGGCGGAGGGCATTTTGCGTTCGATCCTTCCGGCCGAGCTGTCGGGGCAGGTCGTGGTGCGTTCGGCGGGGACCATGGCGCCCCAGGGGTCTCCGGCCACCTCCCTCGCGATCGAGACGGCGGCCGCGCACGGCATCGACATCAAGTCTCATCGGGCCACGCTCCTGGACGCGGAGCTTCTCGGGGAGTCGGACCTGGTCTTGTGCATGGAGTCCGCTCACGCCGCGGCGGCGCGCCGGCTCGCGCCGGAAGCCGCGGATCGAATCCAGCTCGTCTCCCGCCCCGACCAGGGAAGCGGCCCGGACACGGACGTGCAGGATCCGATCGGCGGCACTCAGGCCGCGTACGAGAAGACGTTCGACCGTATCCAGAGTTACCTGATCCGCTGGCTGCCGTACATTCGCGAGGCGGCCGAGCGGAGCGAGGGCGTGAGATAGAAGCGGCGTACCTCCGAAGGGAGGGCTAAGGAGGAATCGATGCCTAGGGAAGCGAATGGCCTGATCTGGATGAACGGGAAATTTGTCCCGTACGAGGACGCGAAGATTCACGTCCTCTCGCACGTGGTGCACTACGGCTCGAGCACCTTCGAGGGAATTCGGGCCTACGCCACGCCGCGCGGCACCGCCGTGTTCCGGCTGGACCGTCACGTCCAGCGCCTTCTGGATTCGTGCAAGATCTCGCGGATCGACTGCCCGTACTCGTACGACGAGCTGATGGAGGCGATCCGCGAGACCGTGCGCCAAAACGGCGGCCAGGCGTGCTACATCCGGCCGGTCGTCTACCGCGGCTTCAAGACCCTGGGCGTCAATCCCACCGGCGTGCCTGTCGACGTGGCCATCGCGACCCTGAACTGGGGGAAGTACCTGGGCAAGGACGCGCTCACGCGCGGGATCTCGGTCAAGGTCTCGTCCTGGCGCCGCGCCGCTCCGGACACCTTCCCGTTCATGGCCAAGACCGGCGCCAACTACATGAACAGCCAGCTCATCAAGCTGGAGGCGATCACGGATGGATATGAAGAGGGGATCGCGCTCGACGCGTTCGGCTTCGTGGCCGAAGGGAGCGGGGAGAACATCTTCCTGGTCCGGAACGGCGTCCTCCAAACCCCAACGCTCGCGAACGCGATCCTTCCGGGCATCACGCGGGACACGGTCCTCGACCTGGGCCGGGACCTGGGCCTCGAGGTGCGCGAGGATCAAATCCCGCGCGAGGCGCTCTACATCGCGGACGAGGTCTTCTTCACCGGCACGGCCGCCGAGATCACGCCCATCACGTCGATCGACAAGATGAAGGTGGGAAGCGGCGTGGTCGGACCCATCACCAAGCGGCTTCAGGAAGCGTTCTTCGACGTGATCGAGGGACGCGCCCGCGACCGCCACGGCTGGTTGTTCCCGGTGGACGCGAAGGGCAAGGTCCAGCGCGCGGCGAAGAAGGCGCGCTGATCCGATTCCCGAAGATCTCCGAATGACCCGCCCAATGGAGACGGCCCGCTTGTCCGCGCAGGACGCGCCGCTCAGCGCAGTCGATCCCGAGATCGCCGCGGCGATCCGGAACGAAGTCGTGCGCCAGCAGAGCACGCTCGAGCTGATCGCCTCCGAGAACTTCGTGAGCGAGGCGGTGCTCGAGGCCATGGGCTCCCCGCTTACCAACAAGTACGCCGAGGGCTATCCCGGAAAGCGGTACTACGGCGGCTGCGAGTTCGTCGACATCGCCGAATCGCTGGCCATCGAGCGCGCCAAGTCGCTCTTCGGTGCGGAGCACGCCAACGTCCAGCCGCACGCGGGGGCGCAGGCGAACCTCGCGGCGTACCTGGCCCTCATGCCTCCGGGCTCGACGCTCCTCGGCATGGCGCTGGCCCACGGCGGCCATCTCACCCACGGCCACAAGGTGAGCTACTCAGGGATTCTCTTCCGGCCGGTGCAGTACGGCCTTTCGCCCGAGACGGGCCTCCTCGACTACGACCAGGTGGCCCGCCTCGCGCGCGAGCACAAGCCCAAGGTGCTGGTGGCCGGCGCGAGCGCGTACCCGAGGTTCTTCGATTTTCCGAGGCTCCGCGCGATCGCGGACGAGGTGGGCGCGGCGTTCGTGGTGGACATGGCCCACGTCGCGGGGCTGGTGGCGGGAGGCGTTCACCCCAACCCGGTGCCGCACGCCGACGTGGTGACCTCCACCACCCACAAGACCCTGCGCGGCCCCCGGAGCGGTCTCATTCTTTGCATGAGCAAACACGCGAAGGCGATTGATAAATCAGTGTTTCCCGGGATGCAGGGGGGCCCGCTGATGCACGTCATCGCGGCCAAGGCGGTGTGCTTCAAGGAGGCCGCGGCCCCCGAGTTCCGGACCTATGCCAGCCAGGTGGTGGCCAACGCCAAGGCCCTGGCGGCCGAGCTGATGGGTCGCGGATACAGGCTCGTGACCGGCGGCACCGACAATCACCTCCTGCTCGTGGACCTCAAGGGGACCGACCTTTCGGGGGCGGAGTCGGAGGACGCGCTTCACAAGGCCGGCATCACGGTGAACAAGAACGCGGTGCCCGACGATCCGCGGCCCCCGGCCGTGACGAGCGGCATCCGCATCGGCACCGCCGCCGTCACCACGCGAGGACTCGGAGAGGCTGAATTCCGGATTCTCGGCGCCTGGATGGACGAAGCCCTGAAGAAGCGCGCCGACGCCCGCGCGCTGGCGAAGATTCGCGAGCAGGTGGCGGAGATGTGCGCCGCGTATCCGCTCTACCCGAGGCGCGTCGCCTGAGCCAGTCCGCGATGAATCCGGCCGAGCTCAGTCTCGAAGAGCGCACCGCCCGCGTCCGGGAGGAGAGCGCGTTCATCACTCCGCTCCTGAGCGCGATCGAGGGCACGATCGTCGGCCAGCGGGAAATGCTGCGTCGCATTCTCGTCGGCCTCCTCGCGGACGGACACCTGCTCCTCGAGGGCGTTCCCGGACTGGCCAAGACGCTCGCGGTCAAGACCGTGGCCGATTCGATCGAGGCGACCTTCCGGCGCATCCAGTTCACGCCCGATCTTCTCCCCGCGGATCTCACCGGAACGCTCGTCTTCGATCCCAAGAGCGGCGCGTTCACGCCCAAGCTTGGCCCCATCTTCACGCAGATTCTCCTCGCCGACGAGATCAACCGCGCCCCGGCCAAGGTGCAGAGCGCGCTCCTCGAAGGGATGCAGGAGCGGCAGGTGACGATCGGGGACAAGACCTATCCGCTCGACTCGCTCTTCTGGGTGCTGGCCACCCAGAATCCAATCGAACAGGAGGGGACGTACCCGCTTCCCGAGGCGCAGATGGATCGCTTCCTTCTCAAGATCCGGGTGGGATACCCCAGCCCGGAAGAGGAGGGACGGATCCTCGACCGCATGGGAGGGGAGCCCCCGGCGCCTCCCAAGGCGGTGGTGGGCGTCGACCGAATCCTGAAATCGCGGCGGTCCGTGCACGGGATCTACCTGGACGAGCGGATCCGGCGCTACATCGTCGACCTGGTTCACGCCACGCGCGAGCCGGAGCGCTTCGGACTCGATCTTCGCCCGCTCATCCAGTACGGCGCGTCGCCGCGCGCGACGCTCGCGCTCGCCAAGGCGGGCCGCGCGCACGCGTTCCTCGAGGGCCGCGCGTACGTGACGCCCGACGACGTGAAAGTTCTGGCGCCCGACGTGTTCCGCCACCGCATTCTTCTCACCTACGAAGCCGAAGCCGAGGCGGTGCCGGTCGACGAAGTCACCCGGAGGATTCTCGCCCGGGTCGAAGTCCCGTGATCACCCCCGAGCTCCTCGCGCAGGTTCGCCGCCTCACGATCCGGAGCCGGCGGGCGGTGGAGGACGTCTTCTCGGGCGCCTACCGAAGCGCCTTCCGCGGGCACGGTCTCGAGTTCGCCGAGGTGCGCGAGTACGTTCCCGGCGACGACGTCCGGGCGATCGATTGGAACGTCACGGCCCGCGTCGGCCGCCCCTTCATCAAGCGATTCGACGAGGAGCGGGAACTGACCGTGGTCGTGGCGATCGATCTCTCCGGCTCGCTCGCGTTCGGCAGCCGCGCCCGGAAGAAGAGGGAGGCCGCTGCGGAAGCCGGCGCCTTGGTCGCTCTCGCCGCGGCGCGAAACCGGGACCGGGTGGGACTTCTGCTGTTCACGGATCGCGTCGAGCTTTATCTCCCCCCGTCGAAGAGCCGGGCGCGCGCGCTTCGGATCGTCCGCGAGATGCTCGCGTTCGAGCCCAAGGGCACGGGCACGGACCTGGCGCAGGCGATGGCGTTCCTCGGCCGCGTGCTGCGCCGCCGCGCCATCCTGTTCGTGGCATCGGACTGGATCGGGGAGGACTTCGAGCGCGCGCTGGCGCACCTCGGAAGGCGGCACGAGCTGGTGAGCCTGGAAGTCGCCGATCCGCTCGAAGGGACGCTTCCGTCGTCCGGCCTCATCCGTGCGAGCGATCTCGAGACCGGACGGACCGGGTGGATCGACCTGGGTTCGCGTAAAGAACGCGCCGAGTGGCGCGCGGCGAGATCCAGGCGCGCGCGGTCCCTGTCGGACGCGTTCATCCGCGGGCGCGCGGGGCGGATCGCGATTCCCACGGATACCTCGGCCGCGCCGGCGTTGATTCGCCACTTCGAGGCCCGCGCTCGCCGCCGTTGAGACCGTCGATGAAACGGTCCTCCGCAACGCGCCGCCACCGTTCGCTCGTCGTCGCGTGCTGGACGCTGGCCGCCCTGATCTCCGGATGTGGCCCGCGCGGCGATTCCTCCCACGGCCCCGCGTCCGAGCGCTCGGGCGCCCACGGCACGCTCCACTACACCCTTCGAAGCCAGGTAGAGCCCGCGCGCGTGACCGTGGGAGACCGCGCGGTGTGGCGCCTCAGCGCCTTGCTGTCGAACGGCGCCGTGCCCGAAACGCTCCTTCTCGCGCCGTCCGACTCCGCAATCGAGATCAAGCCGCTTCAGACGCCGCGGGCGTTTCGAAGGGAGGGCGGGACCGCGTGGTCGGCGTCCTTCGAAACGCGCGGATTCGACATCGGACGTCTGGTATTGCCGCGCGCGCTCCTCGGGACACTTCAAAAGGGAGCGAATCAAAGAGGAACGCGCGACACGCTCGAGTTCCCGCCGGACACGCTCTTCGTGGACTCGCTCACGCCCACCATGACCGGCTCGGTGGAGCCGGACCGGAAGGCCCTGCCCACGGAGCTTCGAACCATCGATTGGATCGTCGCGATCGCGGGCGGTCTCTTGATCCTGGGCCTTCTCGTCGCCGTGATCCGCATGATCCGGAACGCGAGGCGGCGTGCCGGCCAGGAGGAGCAGGCGGCCGCCGCTCCGGAGCCGCCCGAGACCATATTCCTCCGCGCGATCGAGGTTCTGCGCGGGGAGATGGCGGTGCTTCCTCGAGACCGCTTCTACGATCGCCTCTCGCTCGCCGTTCGAAGCTACGCGGCCGCGGTGACCGGCGTCCCCGCGCTGGACCGCACCACCGGGGAGCTGACCTACGAATTGGCCGAGCGCGGAGAGCTGGACCGCGAGTCGATCGCGTCGGTGGAGCGGATGCTCCGCCGGAGCGACCTCGCCAAGTTCGCGCGCCAGGAGGATCCTCTCGCCGAGGCGGCGGCGGCCCTCGATCAGGCGGCCGCACTGTCCGGACACCTTCGCCGCGTCGCGCCTGCTGCGACGGAAGCGGATGGCACGGGCTCCCAGCAATCCGCGGGGCCCAAGCCGCAATCCCCGGGACCGGGGACCTAGCCCATGCGATTCGCGGAGCCCTGGGGCCTCGTCCTCCTGATTCCCTACGTCCTCGTCTTCTTCTGGCTTGGCCGGCGCTCGCGCTGGAAGGCGCCCACGCTTCCCGTGCCGGCGCTTCGAATGCTGCCGCGGCTCGGCGGGCCGCGGGCGCTCCTGGCGCGGGTGAGCGGATGGTTCACGCCGCTCGCGATCCTCCTCTTCCTCCTCACGGCGGCGCGCCCCCAGGCCGGCCATGAGATGCGGGAGATCGTGAGCCAGGGCATCGACATCATGCTCCTGATCGACACTTCGGGGAGCATGCGGTGCGAGGATTTTCGCCCGCAGAATCGACTCCACGTGGCGAAGGCGGTGGCGAAGAGCTTCGTCCGAGGGCGGACGCAGGACCGGATCGGGCTCGTCGCGTTCGCGGGCCAGAGCGAGCTGCTCTCGCCCCTCACGCTCGACTACGACGGCCTCGTGGCGCTCCTGGATGGCATCGACTTCGGGATGTTTCCGGACGGCACCGCGATCGGCGCCGCGATCGCCCAGGGCGCGCAACGCCTGCGTCAGGCCAAGGGGAAGAGCAAGGTGATGATTCTCCTCACCGACGGCATCAACAATGCCGGTGCGGTGGATCCGGTCACGGCCGCCCGGCTCGCGGCGGCGGTGGGCGTGCGGATCTACGCCGTGGGCGCCGGCACGCTGGGCCAGGCGCCGTATCCCATCGACGATCCCGTGATGGGCCGACGATACGTCTGGGTCCAATCGGACGTGGATGAGCCCACACTGCGATCGGTGGCTGCGATCACGCATGGCAGATACTTCCGGGCCACCAACACGGAGCTCCTCGGCCAGGTCTTCCGGGACATCGACACGATGGAACCCTCGCAAGTCGAGATGCGTTCGTATACCCAGTGGGCCGAGGTCGGCCCCTGGCTACTGGCGATCGGCTGCGGCCTGATCGCCCTGGAATTCCTTCTGGGCGCGGTGCTTCCGCGCCGGTACCCGTAGGGAGGGCGCGACCATGCGGTGGGCGGAACCCGCCCGGCTCTACCTTCTCTGGGCCCTGCCGGCCCTCCTCGTGCTCTGGGCCTGGATCGGCTACCGCCGCTCCAAGCTGGAGTCCGAGCTTGGGGAGGCGGAGGCGTTGCGCTCCTTGACGGGCGTGGCGGGGTCGCGGACGCGGGCGCTCCGGGTGGCGATGATTCTCCTGGGCCTCGCGCTCGCGGTCGCGGCGCTGGCGCGGCCGCAAGCCGGATTCCGGTTCGTCACCACCGCGTCGCGCGGCGCGGACGTGGTGGTCGCGCTCGACCTGTCGCACAGCATGGACGCGCGCGACGTGAGGCCGGACCGCCTGCGCGCCTCCGTGCGCGAGATCACGACGTTGCTCCAGACTTTGGACGGGTCGGCCATGGGATTCGTGGTGTTCGCGGGGCGGGCGCGGGTGGTGAGCCCGCTCTCCACCGACCGCGAGGGATTGGTGTCGATGGTGGAGGCGGCGCATACCGGCGACGTGGACGCGCCCGGGAGCGACCTCGGCGCGGCGGTCTCGCTCGCGGGGACGCTTCTGCGACGGCCCGGGGATCGTCCCCGCGCGGTGGTGCTGGTCACCGACGGCGAGAATCTCTCGGGCGATCCTCGCGCCGGCATGGATGCCGTGCGCCGCGCGGGCGCGAGGCTCTTCGTGATCGGCATGGGATCGCCCGAGGGGGCCACGATTCCGATCGTGGACACGACGGGCGTCGTGGTGGGGCAGCGGCGGGGTCCGGACGGCCAGCCGGTGCAATCGAAGCTGGACGAGAACCTGCTCCGCGATCTCGCGAGGCTGGGCGGCGGCCGTTACGAGCACGGCGACGGCGGCGGACGATCGGCGCTCCGCATCGCGGACGCCATCCGCTCGAGCGGAGGACAGGAAGTGCGGGGGCAGACGATCCGATCCTACGACGAGAAATTCCCGTGGTTCGCCGCGGCGGCCGGGATCCTTCTCCTGGGCGCGCGGGCGCTGCCGCAGCGGAGGGAATCGTGAAGCCGGCGCGCGGCGGAATTCTCCTCGCGCTCCTCTGGGCCTCGTCCCTCGGGACGTTCTACGAGTGGGGAGGGCCCGCGGCGCGGGGCGTCCGCGAGCTGAAGAAGGGCGACCCTCGCAAAGCCGTCGGCTCGCTCCGCGAGGGGCGTACCGATCTTCCGCGCTCCGCCGCGGTGCGCTACGACCAGGCTCTTGCATACCAGGGCGCGGGCTATCCCGATTCGGCCCGCGCGGCGTACCAGGAGGCGGCCCGCTCGCAGGACCTCACAGGCGACCGCGCGCGAGCGGCCGCGGCGTATAATCTTGGTAATCAGGCCATGCGCGCTGAAAACTACGGCGCAGCCACTCGCCTCTATCGTGAATCGCTTCGCATCGATCCCACCCGGAGCGACGCGAAGCGAAATCTCGAGGAAGCCATCCGGCGCGGGCGGAACGCGCCACCGCAGCCGCAAAGCGGAGGCAGCGATCCGACCAAGAAGAACACCGGCGGCAAGGATCCCAGCCAGGGGCAGAAGCAGGGCGATTCCGGGCCGCAGCAGAATCCCGATCGTAAAGACTCGCCTCCCTCCGGGGGACAGCCGCCGCCGCAGCTGGGCACGGCCATTCCAAGCAAGGCGGAGGCGGAGCACTGGCTGGACGCGTTGGAGAGCGAGCGCCAGGCGGCGCGCAAACGGGACCGGGGTGGTCCTGAGGAAGAACGGGGGCAGCGTGACTGGTAGCCGCGTGCGGCCAGCCGCGCGGTCTCGCGCGACAACGCGGTCTCGCGCGATCGCGCGCCGGATCGGCGTCGCGCTCGCGCTTCTGCTTGCGCTCTCGCTCCACGCCGGCCCCGCTCTGGCCGACGGAAAGCTCGAGATCCGCGCCAACCTCGACCGCACCGAGATGGGCCTGGGTCAGACGGCCATGCTCACCTACACGGTGCTGGCCGAGGGCGTGGACATTCCGCCGGTGCCGACCCCGGCGATCGTTGGAGCCCGCGTGGAGCGGCTCGGGACCTCGCAGGGATTCTCGTGGGTCAACGGCCGCGTCATCCGGACCCTCACGGTCGGTTATCGCATCGCGGCCGACACGGTCGGTGACGTCTCGATTCCCGCGATTCGCATCAGCTCGGGCGGTCTCGAGGCCGAATCGACACCGCTGGGGCTGCACGTGGGGAGGACCCCTCCCGCTCCCCGAGGCGAGGCGCCGGAGCTGTTGGCGCGGCTTTCCGTGGACCGGAACCGGGCCTACTGGAACGAGAACGTCACGGTGCGGTTCACGGTCTACTCGCGCATCCAGCTGGACGGCCCCCCGGTATGGGATCCGCCCGCCGCCGCAGGATTCTGGAGCGAGGTGCTGGGGCCCGCGACCACCCAGCGCCGCGTGATCGACGGCGTTGAGTACGACGCGACGGAGGTTCGCGTGGCGTACTTCCCAACGCGCACGGGCCGTCTCACGATCGGGCCCACGCGCGCGCACGTCCGCATGGTGCGCCGCGTCGCCTCGCAGGAACCGTGGAGCATGCTCGGGCTTCCCGAGACTCAGATTGAAGAGGGCGTCATCGAAACCGATCGCGTCGTGCTCGACGTGCAGCCGCTCCCGTCCGGAGCGCCGCCGAGCTTCAAGGGCGCCGTCGGAACCTTCGCATTGGAGGTGCGGGTGGATCGCGCCAACGTCCGGGCCGGCGAGCCGGTGACCGTCCTCACGTCGGTCAAAGGGGAAGGGAACATCGGCTCGGCGGGCGACCCGGACGTCTTCGCGTCGGCGCCGGCCCGCTCCTACGCCGCGAGCCCGAGCACGAACCTCGACCGCTCCGGCCAGCGCCTTCGCGGCGAGCGCCGCCGCGAGATGACGTTCGTTCCCGAGGCCCCGGGCCGCTTCTCGATCCTCCCGGTCCGCTATTCGTGGTTCGATCCCGAGGGGCAGCGGTATCGAACCCAGACGTCGGATTCGATCCGCATCGCGGTGTTCCCGTCGGACACCCCCGGTGATTCGCTGAGGCCCGCGCACGTGACCGGGCCGGTCGCGGCCCTTCGATCGCAGCCGGGCGCGCATGGCGATCTCACGCTGGAGCCGCCCGTGGCGAGCCGCGCCGTGGCGCTGGTCTCGCTCGTCGCCACCGTGGCCGCCCTCGTCGGACGCCGCGTGCGCGCGGGTCTCGAGCGCGACCCGCGACGGCGGCGGGCCGCGGCGGTCGACCGCGCTGCTCGCGGAGCTGGGCACCGTTTCGCCTCGAGCCGAGGATGCGGCGCCGGCGGCCATCCGGATCGCGTCCATCGTTCGCCGCGGTCTCGGACTTCGCTACGACATCGACGTGGAAGGGCATCCCGCGGACGATGCGCTGGCACGCGCCAAAGCGGCTGGAGCGTCGGAAGCGGACCTGGAGGAGACCTCCAAGCTCTTCCAGGCGCTGGATCAATTGGCGTTCGCGCCTCCCGACGCGCGCGCGGGCATCATCCAATCGGAGCGGGACGCCGCGGAGCGCTTCTTGAAACGCTGCCAGGAGAGCATCGCGTGATCCGGCGCCTGGCTTGGATCGGGATCGCGCTCTGCCTCTGGCTCGGACCGCGCGCGGCGTGGGCGGACGCCGGCGGTGCCAAGACGACGCCGGTCCATGGGGCCGACGCGACGACGCTCTACAACGCGGGCACGACCGCTTTGACCCACGACGCGCTGGGCCCGGCCGTGACGTTTCTCCTGGCGGCCGCGCGGCTCGAGCCGCGCGCATCGGATATCCAGGCGAACCTGAATCGAGCTTTGGTGGAGGCGGCCCGGGCCGCGGGGGAGGACGTCGGCGCGGTGCATCCTGACGCCGGATCGGCCCTCTCCCTCTCCCCGGTCGAGTCCTGGTGGCTGGCCGCGCTGCTCCTCGCCGCGGGGGCCGTGATCGTGGTGCTCGGCGTGTTTCGCGCGCTGCCTCGGCCGGTCCGATGGACCGGGACGGCGCTCGTTCTCGTGGGGATCGCGCTCTCCGGGTGGCTTCACACTCGAGCGTGGGAGGAAGCCGCGCATCCGGAGGCGGTCGTGGTCGTGCCCGCGCTCTCGGTCGAGCGGGGTCCCGAGGAGCCGTCGAGGCCCCCGGTTCTCCTGGGAGCGGGAGAACGCGTCCGATTGGGCGAAACGCGCGGCGGTCTGATCGAGATTCGAATCGGCTCCAACCGAATCGGATGGGCCGTCCGGGAGGGAGTCTGGCGCGTCTCGGACGCGGCACGGTATACTCCGAGATTCGAGGCGAAGTGACGGCAGGGAGGGGCGAACATGCCGACCGCGAACGCGGCGTTGGTCACAGGCGGCACGGGAGCGCTGGGACGCGCGGTGGTCCGCCGCTTTCTCGCGGACGGCGTCTCGGTCGCGGTGACGTACGTCGTTGAGGGCGAGTGGAAGGATCTGGCCGCCGCGGAATCGGAGGCGCAACGGTCCGGAGCGCTCATTGGAGTGCGCGCCGACGTCACCGATGAGGAGTCGATGGGCCGCGCGGTTGAGGAAGCGGCCACGGCGTTTGGCGGGCTGCGCGTTCTCGCCCACCTCGCGGGCGGCTACGCCGGCGGCGTAGACGTCGAGCGCGTCGAGGCCAAGGCCGTCCGCCAGATGCTCGACCTCAATCTGATCTCCGCTTTCTGGGCCGCCAAGCACGTCATTCCCCACGCCAAGCGCTCGGGCGCGGGCCGGCTCTGCTTCGTCTCCTCACGGGGCGCCGTCGAATACTACCCAGGCGCCGCGGCCTACGCGGCCGCGAAGCTCGGCCTCCACGCCCTGGTCCAGACCCTGTACCAGGAGCTCAAGCAGAGCGGGGTGACCGCGAACGCCGTACTCCCGAGCGTGATCGACACCGCCGCGAATCGCGCGAGCATGCCGAAGGCGGACCACTCGACCTGGGTGCCGCCCGCGGACATCGCGGCGGTCCTTTCGTTTCTCGCCGGGGCGGGCTCGCAATCGGTGTCCGGCGCGTTGATTCCCATCTACGGGAGGGCCTGATGGCTTCCTCGAAGCGCGCGCCCTTACGCAGAGCGCTCCTCGTGGCCCTGGCATTGGCCGCGCTGGGGACCACGCTCGCTACACGGGCCGAGGCGGCCGATCCTCGAAGCTCCCGCTTCTGCTCGTCCTGTCACAGCGA
>CAVUEC010000002.1:0-3753 GCA_963740415.1 Candidatus Eiseniibacteriota bacterium | reverse complement strand
TGCGCCGAGGCTGGTGGCGGCCCGAGGGGAACTCGATACCCACGATCCGGACGCGGTGCTGGATTCCGCCCTTCCAATCGCGCGCGCCATCCAGAAGGCCATCCACCGCCGGACCGATCTCACCGCGACGATCGGCGTGGGGCCCAACAAGTACATCGCCAAGATGGCGAGCGGTGTGGAAAAGCCACGAGGATTGACCGTGATGACGGTGGAACGCTATCGCCGCCACTTCTGGCCGCTCAACGTGAAGGAATTGTGGGGAATCGGCGAAAAGACGCGTGCCGCGCTGGAAAAGCTGGGGATCACTACGATCGGCGCGCTGGCGCATTTCCCCAAGGAGTTCCTCACCTACCACTTCGGCCTGAACGGCGACAACATGCGGAACTCAGCCCTCGGAGACGACGACGGTGAGGTCGTTCCTTACTACAAGGGAGTGCCGGTCAAGTCGATGGGGCACGAGTTCACGCTGTCGGAGGACATCGACTCCAGGGAGAGGATTGGGGCGCATCTGTTGCGATTGAGCGATCAGGTCGCGAGGCGGATGCGGCAGGACGGATACATGGGACGGGTGGTCGCGCTGAAACTACGCGACTCCAAGTTCAAAACCACCATCCGCCAGCGAGCGGTTCCCAATCTCATGAACGACGAAAACCTGATCTTCCGGACCGCGTCGGCATTATTGGACGAAAATTGGGACGGGAAGCCGCTTCGACTGCTTGGGGTGTCGGTCTCGAGTTTGGTGGAATCGGGCGACGCGGAGCAAGCCAGTCTCTTCGATGACGACGAGCACAGACGCAAGATGACGGAAGCGGTGGATTCGCTTAGGAACAGGTTTGGCGATGCTTCGTTGGTGAGGGCTGGGGTTCTCGAATAGGGAACGGGGCGGCGGGGGCCGGGGCGCGCACACTGAGAGGCGGCGGTTACCTCCATGATCCTGATCGGCACATCCGGCTACTCATTTCCCGACTGGGTCGGACCGTTCTATCCGGCGGGCACCGAGAAAGGGAAGATGCTGAACTTCTACGTCCAGCACTTCCCGACGGTCGAGGTGAACGCAACCTACTACCGGATCCCGCCGCCGAGCACGCTTCACGCGATGGAGCGAAAGACGCCGGAGGGATTTCAGTTCGTGGTGAAGGCGCACCACGACATGACGCACAAGCGCAGTTTGGATGCGGAGTTGTACACCACGTTCGGGCGCGCGGTGGACCCGTTGCGGATGGCGGGAAAGCTGAACGGCGTGCTGGCCCAGTTTCCGTACGCGTTTCGGCGAACGGCGGAGAACCAGGAGTTCCTGGTCGCCATGAAACGGCTCCTGCCCGAAGCGCCGCTCTTTGTCGAGTTCCGCCATGCCTCCTGGATCAAGGACGACCTGTTCCCATGGATGGAGAGCGAGGGGTTGGGATACGTGAGCGTGGATGAGCCTGATCTCCCCGGATTGGTGCCGCCGGTTGCCAGGGTGACGGGGGCTGTGGGATACGTGCGGCTGCACGGCCGCAACAAGGTGAATTGGTGGCAACCCAATTCGGGGATGAAGGAATACGCGGGGCCCACCACGTCCATTCGTCGCATCCGCCCGCTGGATGATTTCGGGCCGCTCTTTGCTGCGGACGCGCCCGGCGAGGTTGGGCCCCGTCCATGGAACTCGGGCGATCGCTACGACTACCTCTACTCCGAGGCCGAACTCAAAGAGTGGGTCGAGAAGATCCGCGAGATCTCGACCAAGGTGAAAAAGACCTTCGTGTTCTTCAACAACTGCCACGTGGGGCAGGCCGCGACCGGGGCGAAGTTGATGCGCCGGCT
This sequence comes from Candidatus Eiseniibacteriota bacterium, assembly GCA_963740415.1. Classification (GTDB taxonomy): domain Bacteria; phylum Eisenbacteria; class RBG-16-71-46; order SZUA-252; family SZUA-252; genus WS-9. Next base: position 1,950 of record CAVUEC010000002.1, on the reverse strand, counting down.
TTTAGAAGGGGAGGGGCTGCTGTGAGGGGAGCGGGCGTCGTTTCAATTGGGTCGAGATCCGTGGCCCTCTGCCAGCGCGGACAGAACGAACTCGCACCTCTCATCCACCGGGAGCCTCGGCACCTCGCATACCCGGTATCCGAATCGGTCGTACCACGCGACGAGGCCTTCGTGAACTCGCACCGCATCGGCAAACATTTGGTCCCGCTCTGCGTCGGTGGTGAAGATGTCCTCCCAAGGCGGCGGCACGAAGACCGTCCCATGATACGGATACCGGGACGCAATGGACTCGCACTCAGCCAAGCGCTCAGGCGCTGCTTCGACGAGCATGCCCAGCGCATCGAGGATGCCGCGATCAAAGAACACGAGGGTGTCCCCCGAGTGGCGTTCGTACTGCTCCACGTCGCGCCTCAGAATGGTTTCCGCAAACTCCCGCGGGGACGGGCGAGGGGGCAACCCCTCGGCGCGACGCGCCCGAATGACGCCGCGCGCCGTCTCTTCGACGATGGTATGCCCGCGATCGCGAAGGGCCAAGAGAAGCGTCGTCTTCCCTGTGCCTGGACCACCGGTAACAACGATTCGCATGGAGAGAGGTTCCTTAGTGGGTTGCGAGTGCACGCGAGGATACAGCCATGAACGTGCGGGCGGCCACTCCGCTGCAGGGCCAAGGGCCTGGGCTTTTCGAGGGTGCGAAGGGTGGGGGCGCGCAGGGCGCCGGAGCGCCCGAAACCCTGGCCCAGTTCGAAGCGCTCCTATCGTCGCTCACCGCGGGCGGTGCCGGGCCGCGGCGGCGCGAGTGGATCGACACCGAGGATGGCCGGAAGCGCCGTCCTTCCGAGCTGGTCCACCTCGAGCGGATCCCCGCGCGGGAGGCGGTTTACGGCGATCTGGAGCGTCCGCTTTCCGACTCCTTGCGCCAGGCGCTGGAGGGGCAAGGGATCACCCGCTTCTACTCGCACCAGGCGCGCGCCATCGATCTCGCGCGGGCGGAGAAGAACGTGGTGATCGCGACGGGGACGGCGTCCGGAAAGTCGCTCGCGTACCACGTGCCCATCTTGGAGCGCCTGCTTCGTGATCCGCTCTCGGTCGCGCTCTATCTCTTCCCGACCAAGGCTCTCGCCCAGGACCAGCTCCGCGGGCTCTCGCGGTTCGCCGACGGCTCGCCGCTCCTTCGTCGTGCGCTCGTCGCGGGAACCTACGACGGCGACACGCCTGGCCAAACAAGGCGGAAATTCCGCGAACAGGCGAACGCGATCATGACCAACCCCGACATGCTCCATCAGGGAATTCTCCCGTATCACTCCCGCTGGAGCCGCGTGCTCTCGAACCTCAAGTATGTCGTGGTGGACGAGGTGCACACCTACCGCGGCATCTTTGGCTCGCACGTCGCGAACGTGCTGCGCCGGCTGCGCCGCGTCGCCCGCCACTACGGCGCCGATCCGCGCTTCATCCTCTCTTCAGCGACCATCCGAAATCCCGGCGACCTGGCCGAGCTGCTCGTGGGCGACGACGTGGAGGTGGTGAACGAGGACGGCGCGCCGCGCGGGCCCAAGCTCTTCGCCTTCTGGAATCCAAAGCACGCGGAGACCGGCGGACCCGGAGTGGGCGCCGGCGGGGCGGGCCGCGCGAGCACGTCCGTGGAGGCGGAGCGCATCCTGGTCGAGCTCATGCGCCGGGGCGCCCAGTCCATCGTCTTCACCAAGTCCCGCGTCTCGGCCGAGCTGATCTTCCGCTACGCGCGCGAGCGGCTGGAGCGCGACAAAGACGGGCTCGCCGGGAAATTGAGTCCCTATCGGGGCGGTTATCTCCCGGAAGAGCGTCGAGCCATCGAGCGCCGGCTCTTCGACGGCGAACTGCGCGGCGTGATCTCCACCAACGCGCTCGAGCTGGGGATCGATGTCGGCTCGCTCGATGCCGCGGTTCTCGTCGGCTTTCCCAACACCATAGCCA
>CAVUEC010000001.1:0-4740 GCA_963740415.1 Candidatus Eiseniibacteriota bacterium | reverse complement strand
ACGCCGCGTTCCGCGCGCTCCACGAAAACACCTTCCTCGCGATTCCACTCGCCATCCTCACCGCGATCACGGTCGTGGTGATCGCCTCGAGCTATATGCGGATCATCGAGCGCTTCCCCGCGGGCGGAGGCGGCTACGTGGTGGCCACGAAACTGTTGGGGCCAAGCGCGGGGCTGGTATCGGGAAGCGCGCTCCTCGTCGACTACGTGCTCACGGTCGCCATCTCGCTGGCCGCGTGCTCGGAGTCGATCTTCAGCTTGGTTCCTCAGACGCTCCACTTCGCGTACCTGCCGTTCACGTTCTCGCTGCTTGGAATCCTGACGGTGCTCAACCTGCGCGGAGTGCGGGAGTCGGTCGCGGTGATCTCGCCGATCTTCCTCTTGTTCGTGCTGACCCACGCGGCCGCGATCGTGGCGGGCATCGCCCTCAACATTCATCAGGTCCCGCTCGAGGTGCACACGCTGCGCGAGCAGTCGACCACCGCCATCCAGACCACCGGCTGGATCCCTCTGATCATGATCCTCTTCCGCGCGTTCACGCTCGGAGGCGGCACGTACACCGGGATCGAGGCCGTTTCGAACGGCGTCCCCATGCTCCGCGAGCCCAAGGTGGCGACCGCCAAGATCACCATGCGGTACATGGCGGCCTCGCTCGCCGTGATCGCGGCCGGCATTCTCGTCAACTACCTGCTCTATCAGGTTCAGCCGGTGCCTGGAAAGACGCTCAACGCGGTTCTGTGGAACGCCGTCGCGGGCCAGATGTTCGCGCCTGGAAGCCGTGCGGGCGAAATCCTGGTCGCGCTGACGCTGGTCGCATCTGGCGCGCTCCTGTTCGTGGCCGCGCAGACGGGCTTCCTCGGCGGCCCGCGGGTGCTGGTCTACATGGCCTTCGACCGCTGGGTTCCGTCCCGATTCTCGAACCTGTCCGAACGGCTCGTGACCTCGAACGGAGTCCTGTTCATCGCCCTCTCCGCAGGCGCCGTGCTCCTGGTAACCCAGGGGGCGGTTCACGTCCTGGTCGTCCTCTACTCGATCAACGTGTTCCTGACGTTCTCGCTCGCGCAGCTCGGAATGTGCCGGGACGCGCTCCACTTGAAGCGCGAGAAAAAGCCGTGGCGCGGGCCCTTGTTCATCAGCCTGCTCGGGTTCGCGGTGACCGGATCGCTCCTGATCGGCACCGTCGCCTTCAAGTTCATGGAAGGCGGATGGGCCACGCTCTTCGCGACCGGGTTGATCTGCATCCTCTGCGCGGTGATCCGCCGGCATTACGCGCGGACGTCGGTGAGCCTGAGGCGCCTGGATGAGAGCTTGCTTACCGTGCCGCTCCCAACGACCCCCCCAACTCAAGCCCCGCTCAAGAAGAGCGCGCAGACCGCGATTCTCACGGTGGTCGGGTTCGGCGGGCTGGGCATCCACTCGCTCCTGAACCTGTTCCGCGTGTTCCCGAATCAGTTCAAGCAGGTCGTGTTCGTATCGATTGGCGCGATCGACTCCGGAAAATTCAAGGGCGAGGACGAGATCGACGCGCTGCGGGCGAGCACGGAGTCGGAGCTCCAGAAATACGTCGAATTCTCTCGAAAGCTGGGGCTCCCGGCGGAGTTCCGTTACGAGATCGGTACCGACATCGTGGACGAGTTGGAGCAGTTGATCGTTAAGGTGAGCGAGGACTACCCGCGGTCGGTATCGTTCGGCGGGCAGTTGGTGTTCCAGAGGGAGCGTTCGGTGCTGCGCTGGCTCCACAACCAGACGTGCCCCGCGTTGCAGCGGCGCCTGGCGTTCCACGGGCTGCCCATGGTGATTCTCCCGGTGCGGGTGTACTGAGAGCGGTCGCCACCGGGCGCTGGGGCGAAACGCGGACGGGACCCGACCAATTCGCTAGTGGAGGTGGGGACCGGGTCCCGTTCCGGCCTGACTCCGCGTGGTTGTTGCGACGTTCCGCGAGCCGATCGTCCCATCCAAGGAACAGTCCCTCGGCTGCTCCCCGAGAGCGGCGACAGCCTCTCTCGCCGTTCTCCCCATCGTCCCCGACTCGCGTGTTCCGCCGTTCCAGCGGGTTGTGCCGCGGCAGGGCGCGCATGCAGGGTCGCGCCGGCGACAGCACGGTGCCGGGCCCGTGCACCCGGCGTGCCTGGCGCACGGAGGTTGCGGAACAGCGCAAACTCTGATGGGATCAGGGAATCGCGCACGGACGGCCCGAGCGTCCGCGTCGGCGATCTGACGATGACAACCTGTCCGACGCGTCGGAAGTTCGACGCCGTCGGATGGAACGGCCCCGCGAGGCCGGACAAAGAGGATTGCAACCGGTGCGAATCGAAACCAAGCGGATGACCTTGATTCCGGCCACCCTCCCGATGCTTCGGGCGGAGCTCACGAATCCCGAAGAGTTCTCGCGCCTGCTCGGGGCCGAGATCGCGTCGCCCTGGCCCCCTCCGTTGAACGACGAGGCCTCCAACCAGTGGATGATCCGCCAGCTGGAACAGAACCCGGAGACGGGCGGATGGGGGATGTGGTACTACCTACTGCGCCGGAGCGGCGGCCAGCGCCCGATCGCCATCGGGAACGGCGGGTACAAGGGACCGCCGACCGCCGACGGAACCGTGGAGATCGGCTACTCGGTCGTGGAGTCGTACCAACGCAAGGGGCTGGGATCGGAGGCGGCGCGCGGGCTGGTCGATCGCGCATTTCAAGATTCCAGCGTGAAGCGCGTCATCGCCGAGACGTTTCCGCACTTGGTGCCGTCGATTGGCGTCCTGATGAAGAATGGCTTTCATCTGACCGGTCTCGGCTCCGAACAAGGCGCCATCCAGTTTGAGCTAAAGAGGAAACCCTAGATGAGCGACAAACCCCTGCCCCACGCGCGCACCTCCCGCCGCTTCGATGTCCCGCCCGCCGAGGTGTTCGACGCGTGGCTCGACCCCAAGAAGGTCTCGATGTGGTTCGCCCCCGGCATGGGCGACATGATCCGGGTGGACGTGGACCCGAAAGTGGGGGGCGCCTTCTCGTTCGTCCAGCGGCGCGACGGCGAGGACATCGATCACACCGGGCAGTATCTCGAGATCGCCCGCCCGACGCGACTCGTGTTCACGTGGTCCGTGCCGGCGTATTCGCCGGAAACCGCCCGCATCATCGTCGAGGTATTCGCACTGGACGGAGGTTGCGAGGCCACGGTGACCCACGAGCTTCGTCCCGAATGGGCCGAGTTTGCCGATCGCGCCGCGCAATCGTGGGCCGAGATGCTGGACGCGATGGCCGCCGCGGTGCGGTCCAGCTAGCGCGGCGCGACCGACTCGTCGAAGAGGGGCGGAATCAACTCGACCATCGCGACCACGTCGAGCAGGTTGTGGTGGAACACCGGCAGCAGACGATGCGGCTCCCCGCGTTTGACGTAGTCGTGATAGAGCCCCGGAATCTGGTCCCCCGACACGTCCCCCGCGCGGCGCCGCCTTAGAATCCTCCATTCCAGCGTCTTCAATCTGCAGTCGGGCAGGTCCTTCTTCCAGCGCCGGCGCGCCAGCCACAACAGGTCCAGGTGCGGGATCTCGTCCGGGAACCGCATCCGGTGGTGGACCGCGCGGTCGCGGAGGAACGGCACGTCGAACGACTTCCCGTTGAACGTGACGAGAAAGTCGAACTGGCGGATGAGCTTGCCCAGTTCGTGCAGCAGCGCGCGCTCCTCCGTGTAATCGCGCGCGAAGAGCTGCCGCAGCACGATGTTCCGCTCGACGATCATGCCGAGCCCGACGAGGAACACCGGCGCCGCCGATAGCCCGCAGGTTTCGATGTCGAGAAAGAGCATTCGCCGGTGTCCGAAGCGGCGAAAGAGGCCGCGCTCGCGGGAGTCCACTTCGGCAATCACGTCCGGCAACTCGCGAAGCTCCGGCCCAGTCCCGCGCCCGAATACATCGGGAGGCACCCGCCGGGCCCGCTTGTGCGAGCGATGGCGGCGCTTGGCGCGCGCGACACCGTCATCCGGCCAAGGAGCCGGCGCCGAGAGCGCCGCGAATTTCCTGAGCAGAGGAGCCGGACGCTCGCCCAATTCCGTGTAAAGGCGTTCGTGGATGAAGAGCGAGCCCTGCGGACTGGTCAGCACGCCCCCGGGGAGGATCTCCTCGATCCCGGTCCGAACGATGAGCCGCTCTTGGATGGCGACCGCCTGGTGCGGGGCGGAGGCGTGCACCGCGGCGACCCGCGCCGCGGCCGCGCGCGATCCGGCGATTCGTGACCCTTGGGACGGACCCCGCGGCTTGGCCTCGCGGACAATCGCGCCCAGCTTTAGCTGCAATGTGCGGGAGATCATGGCCCGGTCGCCGCGCTCACTGTGCGCGCGCTCACGGTCGCCAGCGATCGTCGCGCTCCCCCCGCCCTACGCACCCAGCATCCGTCGCAAAAGCGCGACCGTCGCGGCCTTGCTCGGGATCGGCCAGCCGCCGTGGAGGTCGTAATCCTGTTGCTGCGCGGGACGAAGGATCGGGAGCCCGACGCAGGAGGGGCAGCCCATTTCACAGGGACAATCCTCCACCATGCGTCGAGCCGCACCGATCAACTCGTCGACGATCGCGTAGCCGCGTTCCGCGTAGCCCAGCCCGCCGGGATAGCGGTCGTACAGAAAGACAGCCTGCTGCCCCAGGTTCCCGCTGTCGAGAATCCCGCCCAGATCGGGGCGGTCGCACATCACGTGGAGCGGGAGGAGCGTGATGAGCAGATTTCGAAGCCCCGACATTCCTTCGGCGGGGTTGAGGCT